>CBDAVT010000003.1:0-73106 GCA_965201145.1 Dehalococcoidia bacterium | reverse complement strand
ATTTCGCCTTGCTTGCCTTCCATTTCCAGGCCGTGGGCGACTTCGTACTCCGTGGCCGGCGTTGGCGCCGGGGTAGGTTCCGACTCCTGGGCCGAGGCCAGCCGCAGGGAGGCGCTTTGACCGACGCCGCCGGTTCCTGACGGGCTGTCCGGGCCGTCTTCAGGGGACTGCCACACTAGTCTGGCCCCCTGGTCGATGGGCTTGACCTTCAAGTCTCTCGGCTCGGAAAGGGCCTTTACCGGCTCCGATGCGGAAGCCCAGAAGAGGATGTGGCGCCAATAACTGTTTCCGTTGGCGTTGGTGGCCCGGACTCGGACGCGATATTTCTTGCCCGACCCCGTGCCAGGAATCGCCACTTGCGTGCTGGTTCCGGTATGCGTGGCGTCCGTCCATTGTATGAGAGACAGCTTGCACCACTGGTTAGCGTCGGTGCACTGGGTGTACTGAATCTCGTAGCCGGTAGCGGCGGCGGCATTGTCAGGGCCGTACTGCTCCCACTGCAAGGTCGGACTCCGGCCCGGGCGAGGATCGAGGCTGGTGAACCGCACCGGGTTAGGATCGGCCGGCAGATGGCTCTTGGACAAGGACCAGGGCGAAGCGACCCGGTTGCCGCTGACCATCACCACCGCCCGGACCCGGAACCAGTAATTGTTCGAGTAGGACCCGGCCCAGGCATCAATCAGGTGATTTCTGGGAGTGGGAGAGGTCAACTTGTCGTTGATGGCGAGCCATCGCTGGTGGGTTACCGGCTTATACGCCAACTCGTACCCGGCGATGGAACCGCCGGACGGAAGAGTAGGCGCGTCCCAGGTCAGCCTCGCCGTTTGATTGTTACTGTTTGGGGAAATCGACAGACTAGTCCGCCCGACAGTGAAAGTCGACGTGCTGGAAGTCGATATGGTCGCTGTCCGGTGGGGGCCGCAATATCCCCACGAATTGCAGGCTCGCACGCCAAAGTCGTAGCTGGTATTCGGCGCAAGGTCGGTGAAGGAGAACTCTCTGGCATTACTCGGCAATTCGTAGATGTTCCGGACGCGGCTTGAATTGGAGCGATTGTATCTCACCAGGTATCGGGTTACGGGCATGCTGCCTTCATCAGCGGGCGGTTCCCAAGTCCCGCTGATCTGGTGGCTGTCCCGACTGAGGGTAAGGGAGCTGGGGGCTTCGGGCCGAACGACAATTACCGGGAAATCCTTGGTGCCGGCGCTCTTTTGGCTGTAAGACCAGGCCGCAGAGGTATTTGTGCCAGAGGTGCCGCGGACCTGGAAGGAATGCTCCCAGCCATTGTCACCATTCACCCAATTGCTGAAAGTGTAGCTGCGGTTGTTCCCACTGATGGTTACCCTTATCGGCTTGTTCCAGTCTTGGTGGTTTTTCGTTTTCCAGCGGATGTCGTAGGTGTTAATGCTGCTTCTAGGTGGCTGGGTCCAGCTCAATTGGGCGGTACTGTCTCCGGCGGCGTGGGTGACGGTCAGGGTAGGCTTAGGGATTCTGCCGGTACTGAAATCCCCGTCACTGCCTTTGGCGGAAGTCCATCTCGTTGCCGTAGCAGAGGGGCCGCAGATCAGCTTTTCCAAGTTATTGCAGGCCATCACATAGAACTTGATGTTCTGGGCTGGCTCAAGATCCGTGAAGGAATACCGGTCGGCGTCGGCCAGCAGCTTGACCACCGCCTTCTCCGGCGGATTACTCAGATTGTCGTAGCGCACCAGATAATGGGTTATCGGCCGGTCGCCAGGGTCGCTGGGAGGCCCCCATCGGCCTAATACCTGGTGGTCGTCGGCCCAGACGCTAAGGCCTCTTGGCGCACTGGGCGCACCATCGCGCCCTGGGAGCCAGGCCGAGGAAGTTTCCGTACCGCCCAGCCAGACGGCGGACAGCAGGGCCAGGATGCCGGCGGCGGCCAGGAGCCAGGGCCTGGCTAACTGCCGGACCGCTCCCAAAGGCCCAAAGGGGGGTAGTAAATTCTAGTCGCATAAGACATACCGTTCCCTCTAATAAAATATGGTTTGGGTTTAGGTAACCAGCCAGGCCGGGGCGGCCAAGATCAGCCTGGAGCAAATATTTTACAAGGGGCTGGGGGGGCGGTGACAATATATTTTTTGGGGGAGTGTTTTTCTCCCTCTCCCCCAGGGAGAGGGCTGGGGTGAGGGCTAGAGAGGGGTGAGGGCCGCAGGGCTATCGCATATGAAAAATTTTCAGGATGAGAACGGAACTTTCCGATGTTTTGGCGGCGCTTTACTGGGTAATCAACATCAAAACCAACGGTTTAAGTCTTAAATTACCCAAATTTAGCAGTTAAAAACGGAGATTTAACCGTCAATTGGCCTCTTAAAATCCATATGCGATAGCCCTGGTGAGGGCCGTCTCCCCGGTGGTAATATCCGGCGGTGGGTAGTATGATACCGCCATCTGGAGGACGCTGGATTCAGGAACCGGCCGGGGACCCGATTTGTCCGCGGAACCTGCACATAACCGAGGAGGGAAGGCAATGGCAGAGCAGATGACTATGCTGGTGGGAACAGTAGGCCAGGGCATCATCCGCAGCGCCGACGGCGGCGAAAACTGGCAGCGGGTGGGCATCAACCAGGGACTCCATTCCGATGCGCTGGTGCGCTGTATCGTGAACCACCCCAAGCAGCCGGAGGTGCTGTTCTCCGGCACTGACAAGGGCCTTTACCGCAGCGAGGACGCCGGAATGACCTGGCAGTTGGTGGACTCTCCACTAAGCGATTACTGCGTTTGGGCGGTGGCCCTGGATGAGTCGGACCCGCAAACTATGTATGCCGGCACCGGCACTCCCAATCCGGCAGCCATTTTCCGCTCCAGCGACGGCGGCCAAACCTGGGAACAGCGGCCCGTTGAAGTGGCGGAGACCTGCCCGGCAGTAGGGATTCCACGGGTTACCGGCATCGCCATTGACCCGGAAAATCGACAGGATATTTGGGTGGGATTTGAGGTGGATGGCGTGCGCCGCAGCGCCGACGGCGGCGATACCTGGGAGAAGGTGAATCACGGTTCAATCCCCAACCTGGATATTCACAACGTAGCAGTGGCCGGCGGGCCGCCCAAGACGGTGGTGGTGCTGGTCAACGATGATGTCTATACCAGCCAGGACGGCGACACCTGGACTTCCCTGGGCGTCAAGCAGAACTTCCCCTATGGCTACCCTCGGGGCGTCAAAGTTCAGCCCGATGACCCGCAGACTATTTTTGTGACCGTAGGAGATACTACTCCGGGGCGGGTAGGGGCGGTAATGCGCTCCAGAGATACGGGCAAAACCTGGGAGAACCTGCCGCTGCCGGTAGCCCCCAATACCGCAATGTGGGTGGTAAACATCCAGCCCTTTGACCCCAAAGTAGTGCTGGCCGGCAGTCGCTACGGCTACCTGTATCGCAGCGATGACGGCGGCGATTCCTGGGAAAAGCTCTGGCGGGAGTTCAGCGAGATTTCCGCCGTCACCTGGATTCCGGCCTGAGCCGGCATTGAATAGACCGGCCCGGGTTGGAGCAGACTTGCCAACCCGGACCGGTCAACCTGGATGGAGCGGTTGGAGAAAAGGCTGCCCGGATTCCGGAATTTGCCGGGAAAACCTGACCGGTTAGGCCGGAACGTCCGGTTAGCAGTCCGGGCAAGGGGTATCATTGCCTTCAGGCAGACTGGCGTCCTCTGCTCTGACTGTCCTGTTGAATAATTGAACCAAGGAAGTCGCCGATGAAATTTGCCTACTTTACTCACGTTCCCTGGCCCGAAGGCACGGACCCGCGGGAAATTATCGAGAACACTACCGAGCAGGCCCAGTATGCCGAGGAGTTGGGCTTCGGCAGCGTTTGGCTGGCCGAGCATCACTTCACCCGCTACAGCATGGTGCCGTCCTCGCTGGTGCTGGCAACCCATATCGCCGCCCATACCAAAAAAATCCGACTGGGCACGGCAGTGCTGGTTTCACCACTGCATAACCCGCTGCGGCTGGCCGAGGATGCGGCTATGCTGGACGTATGCAGCAACGGGCGTCTGGATGTAGGGTTTGGGCGCGGTTCAGGGGGCTACGAATACACCGGCTACGGGCTGGATCCGGCAGAGAGCGCCGGACGGTTTCAGGATTCGGTTAAAATCATCCAGGGCCTTTGGACTACTCCCGGGTTCAATTACGAAAGCCCCTACAACAAGCTGGAAGACATCAATCTGGTGCCACCGCCGGTACAGCGGCCTCACCCGCCCATCTATATCGCGGCTACCCGCACCCCGGCGACTCTGGAGTTTCTGGTGTCCACCGGCCATAACCTGTGTATCGCCGTAGTGCAGGATACCGCCGCAGCCCTGGACCTGTGCCACCGCTTTGTGGAAATGTCGGCGGCGGCCGGCGACCATCGGCCAATGTCCGAAATACCCTTTTTCCGGTATTTCTACGTGGCCGAGACTGAGGCCGAAGTGCGGCGGGACACGGAAGACCGCATTAACTGGGTAGCGGACATAATGCAGTGGCGCCGCTTCATTCCCAGGGGCAGCGAGGTTTACCAACGTATGGACGACTGGCGCCGGGAACGCACCGAACTGCCGGACACTTACGAGTATCTGGCGGACAACCGGGCTATCATCGGTACGCCGGACCAGTGCGTGGCTCAAATCAAGGCTCTCCAGTCCCACGGCATCGACTACTTTGGCTGCAACTTTGATTTCGGAGGAATGGAACGGGAAAAGGTGGCAAGGTCAATGGAACTGTTCAGCAAGGAAGTAATGCCCCGTCTGGGGTAGGGAAAGACCTTGTGCTTGACATATAGCGCATTAGATGTAAAATATTACCTGTTAGGTAACTAAATTCTTGGGTTGGGTGTGGCGTGGAGATTACTTTCAGGACACGTAAACTCAGCAGAAATTTCAACTCGTCCCAGGAATTGAGAAAAGAGTATGGTGATGATATGGCGCGGGTTATTCAAAGACGCATGGCCGTGTTGAGCAACTCACCAACTTTGAGTCAGGTTCCTACCATGCCACCAGAGCGTCGGCACTTGCTTTCAGGAAACAGGACCGGGCAGTATGCCATCGACTTGACTCATCCATATCGATTGATATTTAAGCCAGACCATAACCCGGCGCCGGTTAGATCAGATGGCGGAATTGATACCGATCTGGTAACCGCAATTGTCATACTGGAAGTGGCCGACTATCACTGAAGGGAGGTGAAAATATGGCCGCTGTTACGTATTCTTACCAGCCCGATTATGCTGTTTTCCCCGGTGAAATTCTGGAGGAATATCTGGAAGTTCGGGGAATGTCTCAAGCTGAACTGGCCCGGCGGTGTGACCGGTCACCCAAGTTGATCAGTCAGGTATTGTCCGGCGATGCTCCGGTAGAACCGGCTACAGCGTTACAGTTGGAAAGGGTTCTGGGGTTGGACGCCCGGGTCTGGTTGGGCATCGAATCTGATTACCGGCTTCACCGGCAACGGGAAATGGAAAGGCAGAAGCTGTCGGAATCTATCGAATGGGCAAAGCAGTTCCCGGTTGCCGATCTGGTGAAGCGTGGCTTCCTGACATCGGCTGGAATTGATGAGGACATGGTAGTCTCGCTGTGCTCTTTTTTCGGAGTGGCTTCGGTAAATGCCTGGCGAAATAATCGGGAGAAATTGCAGGGCGCTTTTCGCCATTCTCCAACTTTCGATAGCAACGAAGCAGCCTTGTTTACCTGGCTTCGGCTGGGTGAATTAGCAGTGAAAGATTTCGAATATGCCGATTATGATGAAGTCAGATTCCGACAATCACTGTCCCAAATACGGAAACTGACCGCTGAAACCTCGGTTGAGACTTTGGGTAAAGTTAGTGGGCTGTGTCGGGAATCGGGCGTAGCTCTGACAATAGTAAAACCTTTGCCTGGGACCGCTTTGAGTGGTGTATCCCGCTGGCTTTCTCCTGGCCGGCCTCTAATTCAATTGAGCGCCCGCCACCTGTCTGACGATCACCTATGGTTCAGTTTCTTCCATGAGGCGGCTCATATCTTGATTCATGGTAAGCGGGACATTTTTCTCCACGATAAGTCCAACCGGGTAACGGAAGCTGATACCGAGGCCGACCAATGGGCCGCGAATTTTCTGATACCCCGAAAGAATTGGGAACAGTTTGTAAGTGTCAAACAATTTAGCGAGAGCGCCGTCATTGAGTTTGCCCAGGAGCAGGGAATCGCTTCCGGCATAGTCGTGGGGCGTCTGCAACACGAAAAGCTACTACCCTGGAACCGGTTGAATCACTTGAAGATGAATCTCCGGTGGCAAGAAAATTGATAATAAATTAAATTTCCGGACTCACTGGGTAGCGTTGCAATTCAGGTGGTTTAAGTCAGGGCGCAGCATTCGTTCCGGCACTGCCGGGGCAACCACAAGGTACGCCCTACGCCTTGACCACCTGATACGGAACGCTGCCACTGACAGCCTGTCCTTGTCCCCTGCTGCTCGGTATGCTACGCTAATTTCGTTATGTCAAACCTGAAGTCTCAAAGAGCGGTTGTCGCTATGAGCGGCGGCGTGGATTCCTCGGTGGCGGCTTTGCTGTTGCAAAGGCAGGGCTACGATGTCGTTGGGGTGACCATGAAGCTCTACAGTCTGGACCAGGCCGACTTGCCCGATTACTACCGGGGCTGCTGTACCGTGGATGACGTCGAGGACGCCCGCTTGGTCTGCCACCGGCTGGGGATTCGCCACTATGTACTGAACGTGCAGCAGGAATTTCAGGAGCACGTCATTGACTACTTCTGCGCCGAGTACCAGCGGGGGCGCACTCCCCACCCCTGCATCGCCTGCAACGACAAGATAAAGTTCAATTTCCTGGCCTCCCGCGCCTCGATACTGGAAGCGGAATACGTCGCCACCGGCCATTACGCCCGTATTGAGGCCGGGCCGGCGGGTTTTGCCCTCAAAAAGGGACTGGACGCCGCAAAAGACCAGTCCTACGTTCTGTTTGGAATGGGTCAGGAGGAGTTGAGTCGTACCCTGATGCCCGTGGGCGGCTACGCCAAGGAAGCCATCCGGCAACTGGCATTAGAGGCCGACTTTCCCAATGCCCAAAAACCGGACAGCCAGGACATTTGCTTTATACCCTTCGGCGATTACAAGGCTTTCCTGAATGAACGGCTGGTTCCCAGCGCCGGCGACATCGTGACCCGGGACGGCAAGGTTCTGGGACAACACAAGGGCATCGAGTTCTTTACCGTCGGCCAGCGACGGGGATTGGGGTTGACCGGCCCGGAACCGCTCTACGTGCTGGAGGTGGATGCCGAAACCAACCGGGTGGTGGTTGGGCCGGAGTCGGGCCTGTACCGGGACTCCTTTACGGTGTCTCGGGTGAACTACGTGGCCGGATTCCCGCCGCGCAAACCTGTATCGGTTACAGTGAAAGTTCGGTACAAGTTTGAGGAGGCGCCGGCTCTCCTCTGCCCCCAGCCCGACGGCGCCCGGATTCACTTTGAGCGTCCCCAGCGCGCCATCTCCCCGGGCCAGGCGGCAGTTTTTTATCAGGGAGATTCGGTGCTGGGCGGTGGCCTGATTGACTGACCGCGCCGGTTACGCTGTCCGGTTGCCGGCAGCAACGGCGGCTTATGCCTGACCTGTCCTGCGAGGGTCGGCTGTACCGCCAAGGGGTGCGGGTGGTGGCCGGCGTGGATGAGGCCGGTCGGGGGCCATTGGCCGGGCCGGTGGTAGCCGCCGCCGTGGTGCTTCCGCCCGGATTGACCGGACGGGAGCCCTGGCTCCTGGCTCTGGACGACAGTAAACGTCTCTCGGCCCGACGGCGGGAAGCGGCGTTCCGATTGATTGAAGAACACGCTCTGGCGGTGGCCGCAGCTGCGGAATCGCCGGCTGAAATCGACCGTCTGGGTATCGGGCCGGCGGTAATCCGAGCAATGCTGCGGGCCGTATCCGGCCTGGGGGTCAGGCCGGAACACCTGCTGCTGGACTACGTACCGATAAGAGAGTGTCCTTACCCTTACGATACTCTGGTGAAGGGGGACGTCCGCAGCTACTCCATTGCTGCCGCCTCAATTGTAGCCAAGGTGAGCCGCGACCGCCTGATGGAGCAGGCGGAAGCAGCGTATCCTGGGTATGACTTCTCCAGGAACAAGGGATACGGCACGGCGCGGCACCGGGAACAGTTGGCCCGGTTGGGGCCCTGTCCCCTGCACCGCCGCTCCTTTGCCCCGCTGCGCCAGGGAAATCTGGCGCTGGAGGATGATTGAAATGACTATGACGCGAGTACGGTTGGGACGGCGCGGCGAAGAATTGGCTGCCGGTTACTTGAAGGATGCCGGCCTGGGTATTCTAACTTCAAACTACCGATGCCCCTGGGGAGAGATTGACCTGATCGCCAGGGACGGGGATGAACTGGCCTTCGTGGAAGTACGCACCCGCCGCTCCGTCGTCTTTGGCACGCCCCGGGAGTCCATTACTCGCCGGAAGGCCGGCCATTTGGTAGCTGCGGCTCAGGACTACTTGCAGCACCACCTTCCGGAAAAGGATAACGAGATCCCTCCCTGGCGCATTGACCTGGTAAGCGTCTGTCTGTCCGATGCTTGCAGCCCGCCCCAAATTGACTACATTAAATACGCCGTACAAGGCTGAAGGAATTGGCGGGTGAGTCAGCGCTCAATTTGGTCAAACTGGCGGCCCGGGCCGTAATGGGGAAATGAACCGGCAAAAACCGATTGCGCGCGGAGAGAGGAATAGATGAAAGCCTCTTATTTCGGTTGTATGGGTTACCTGGAGCGGGAAAAGTTTCCCGCCGGCTGGCCGGTGCCTCCCGCCTTTTACGACCCGGAAGTAGCCATGCAGTCCTACCGGGATGGTATGGCCGAGTGTCGCCTGGCCGAGGAAGTTGGCTTCGACTGGGTGAGCCTGTCGGAGCATCACTATTCGGGAAATCGAACCACTCCCAACCCGGCGGTAATGGCCGCAGCGGTGGCCCAGCAGTGCCGGCGGGTCAAGATTGCCCTGCTGGGACAATTGCTGCCCATCCTTAACCCGGTGCGGGCCGCCGAAGAAATCGGGATGCTGGACAATCTCACCGAAGGACGCTTGGTGGTGGCTTTCATGCGCGGCACCCTCAGCGAGGATCAGGTGTATGACTTGAATCCGATGGAGGGCCGGGACAAACTGCTGGAAGGAATGGACCTGGTACTGCGGGCGTTGACTGAACCGCAGCCCTTTGCCTGGGAGGGCCGCTATTACCACTATCGCACGGTGTCGGTGTGGCCCAGGCCGGTACAGCAGCCGATGCCGCCGGCCATCGTAGCCACCCGCAGCGACGATACCATCAAGTACTCTGCCGACAATCAGCTGGGCTTGGGAATTGCCTACGAAAGCGTAGCTGCCACCGCCAGCATCGTGGAAAAGTACCGGGGCTGGTGCGCCGCAGCCGGTTGGCAGCCGTCCCCGGACAACATCGTTTATCGGGGCGGAATTTGTCTGGCCGAGACCGATGCCAGGGCCGAAGCCTTTCTCAACGGGCTGCGCTCCCGGGGCGTAGAACGAGGACTGTCGATCAGTTCATCGCTGGCCCGGGCGGTGCAAGCGGCTCGGATTGGTCAGCATTACGATTCCCGGGCTGAACGCGAGCCGCCGAATGCCCCTCCCCGTCCGGCAAGAGCGCTCCTGAACTTCGTGGGCGGGCCCGACACGGTTGCCGGCCAAATCGAAGAGCTGCGCCGTCGGTGCGGCGTGGGGGTGGTGGACCTGGCCTTTCAGCAGCCCGGTATGTCCCACGACGGCGTGATGGAACAGGTGTCCCTCTTTGGCCGAAAGGTGCTGCCGCTGCCGCGCTTGAAGGAGCCGGTTTCGGAATAGTCGGAAGCGGGCTGGGCCGGTCTTTCCGGTAGTAACGCAATCGGCTGTCCGGCTTCCGATTTGGCCCAAAGGCAAGCCGGTTATACTGGGACAGTTAAACTCGCCGTCCTTTAGTAGGCAGGGAATATGGAGGAACTATGACCGACAGAATACGGTTGGGCATCATTGGCGCCAACATTCACCGGGGCTGGGCGGTTCGCTCGCACCTGCCCGCAGTAGTCGCCAGCCCGGAATTCGAACTGACCGGCGTCTGCACCACCCGGATGGAGAGCGCCGAGGAGTCGCGCCAAGCCTTCGGCGCCCGCTACGCTTTCGATAATTATCACGCTATGCTGGCCCACCCCGAGATTGATGCCGTGGCGGTGTGCCTGAGAGTGCCTAATCACTACGAGCCGACTCTGGCTGCCCTCAACGCCGGCAAGCACGTTTATACCGAATGGCCCCTGGGTCGAACCACCGCTGAGGCGCAGGAAATGGCGGCGCTGGCCCAGGCTCAGGGTGTGCGGAATATGGTTGGTCTCCAGGCTCGGACCAATCCGGCCATGCTGTATTTGCGAGACCTGATAGCGGAAGGGTATGTAGGCGAAGTCCTGTCCTGCCACGTCAGCCGAATCGCGGACGGCGGAATTCAGCGAACTTCGGACCGTACCTGGCAGCGGGACCGGGAGTTGGGCGCCAACACCCTGACCATAACCCACGGCCACACCATAGATGCGCTTCGGTTCGTCGTCGGGGACTTCAGCAGTGTTGCTGCGGTGGTTAGCACCCAGGTAAACCGGTGGTACGAGACCGATACCGAGCAGTACGTGGCGGTGACGGCGCCGGACAACATTCTGGTTAGCGGCCGGCTGAAGTCCGGAGCAGTAGCGTCGGCCCACGTAGCCAACAATCCCTGGGCCGGCAGTGGGTATCGCATGGAAATCTACGGCAGTGCAGGCACCCTGACCGCCTCATCCGAAGAGTCCCCCAACCACGACGGGGTGCGAGTCCAGGGGGTACGGGGCGCAAATCAACTGGAAGATTTGCCCGTTCCGCCCCGCTACACCTACGTGCTGGAGGGGATGCCTCGCGGCACGCCGTACAACGTCGGGCAAATGTACTACCAGTTTGGACGGAGCATCCGCGCCGGTGAAGATGGACAGCCCGACTTTGCCGAAGCGGTGCGTCTCCACCAGCTTATCGACCGGATTCAGGAGGCGTCGGAAAAAGGTGTCGAAGTGTCGGTTTAGACGCCTGCTTCCGGCTAATGCCGCTACCCTAATCCCCCGTCCACTCGAAGCCCAGATAGGCGTAGCGAATAAATACGGTGCCGAAGGGCGCTCCCAGGGGACCGTTGGTTGCCAGGATGGCAATGGTATGTTCCCGGCCCGGCTGGGCCTCCGGGGTAACCGGGACGCGCTGGGATACGTTGAATCCCTGGATTGCGCCCCGGTCCCGGTGGCACTCCCCGTCAATCCAGATTTCTCCGTAATCATCGACGCAGGTTTCAAACTGAACCCGCATTCCGTGGGTGGGGTGTCCCTCCACCGTTTCCGGGATGGTTATCCTGGTCCGATACCAGACGAAGGTAAGGCCCCCGGAGTTGCGCTGGGGCAAGTCGGTTATAACCTCCCAGTGCGAGTCGTCGTAGTCCGGCAGCCGGGCCGGACTGCCGCCGGTCTTTTCTGCGACCAGGCCGCCGTTGTCTTCGCCGGGGATGTAGCCGACCGCGTAGCGCCAGCTGGCGCCAACGGCGGCCCGGCCTGATTCTTCACCCAGATTAATGGTAACTCGGGGCATTTTTCACCTGCCTGTTGCGTAGATTCGGAAATTTGCGCTGAATTAAGCTAATCGCACTAACTGCGATTACGGTCCGATTTGCGGGTATGGGAAAACTTTCCGGCCGGGCCCGGGGCGGCGGCCTTCGCGGCTCAGCCCGGAGCAGGAGCCGGTCTATGTCAATGCTGACCGATGAATTCCAGTACCAGGCCGTTCCAGACCTGGGGGCGTTCCCAGAAACCGGCGTGCCCTGCTTCGGGCAGAGACATAAATCGGCTGGTCGGTATGTGCGCGGCCAACATCCGCATCAAGGCCGGTGGCGACAGGAGGTCCGCCTCTCCCGAAAGGATGAGCGTCGGGGTCTGCATTGTCGCCAACCGCTGGTAGGTTATAGGCTGGCGCAGCGGTTGGGCCGGGATCGAACCGCCGGGCCGGCTGCCTAACTCGATAGCCAGCCATTGGGCAGCCCCCTCCGGGTCGGTTCCCCGGTAGGATGGGCCCAACTCGCGGAGTTCCACCGGCAGGTCCTGGATTGGCTGGGGGCGCAGTCGCTGTTGCACGGCCAGGTAATCGGAGTCCTGCACCCCGCCGATGGTGTTGGCCGCTACCAGACTGCGGACCCGCTCCGGGTGGCTGAGGGCGTAGTCCAGGGCCGGAATGGCCCCGGCCGCCGTACCTACCAGATGGACTTGCTCCAATCCCAGCGCATCCGGCAGGGCGTGGAGGTCGTCGCCGGCGAATCCGGGCTGAGGCCCGGAATTGGTGGGACGGGAGCGGCCCCAGGTGCGGCGGTCGTAAGCGATGCAGCGATAACCGGCGCCGGTGAAGGTCGGCAACTGGTGCAACCATCCCTGGCAGGTGCCTGAAGCGGCGTGCAGCAGGATTACCGGAATCCCGGAGCCGCCGGTGTCTTCGTACCAGAGGTCAACCCCAGGCAGCGAAAGGTAGGACATAGGAATTCGTCTCCCTGGTTTTAGATGAGCCGGGACAGCCGTTTCAGCCGCAGGGCTTTCAGTTGATCAACACGGTCAACGCAACTTGTCGCTCAGTTCGGGTTAGGGTTTACCGAATGACGGCGGCTTGCCAGTGCGGCGGCAGGCTGGGTTCCGCCAGGCCCAGTTGCCGGGCCAGCCAGATTTCACTAAAGGCTCCGTCCTTGTAACCCGAGTTTTCCGTTGGATGAACCAATACCTCGCCCCGGATAGCCTGGACGATCGGTTCCAGCGCCGCTGTGTCCAGGGCGCTGCCCGGGAATTCGGCCAGCAGCAGAGTGGCGGCCTTAACTTGAGGGGCAAACCATTGCAGGTCATAGACGGCCAGGGTGGTATCAATCTGCTCCCTTTGGTGGGGAAACCGGCGCAGGTAGTCGTTCAGCTCCTCCAGCGGGTAGGCGGTTGTGGCGGCGGCGCGCTCCAATGCCCGATGGAAAATGACCGGCGTGCAGATGAGGTGAGTTATTTGCGGGCCGAGGGACGCAGTAATCAGGGATAGATCAGTTCCGACGGCGGCGATACGGGTTCGGTCAACCTCCGGTAGTTGGGTCAGGTACTCCAACCCCCGGCAGCAGTCGGCGATGATTCCCCGGTAGATGTAGCTTCGGGCAGATTCAATGCCGTCGGTCAGCAGGCCGGGGAAACTGGCGGCATAGGGAACGTCCGAACAGCGCTGGCCTCGGACACAGATTGATAAGGTTACGCAGTCGCTGCGCTGGAGGTTGGAAGTTCCCTGAGGAACCAGATCGGCTACGCTGCCGTAACGGGGCAGATAGTAACGGGCCGGGAAGGGGCCTTCCCCTCGCGGAATACTCAGGTAGCCAAAGATTCGGTAAGGGCCGATGGAAGTCAGCCGGACACCGTAGGCGGTGGCAAAATCAGTTGAGCGCAGCGGAATTTCTTCCAGATCAGGAACCGGAGGCAGATCTGCCAATTCAGCCAGCGTTTCCTGCCAGAAAGCGTCAAAGTTATCGGGTTTGGCCGCCATTGAGTCTTTCATCCTAACGGTTCCGTCATAATTTTAGCTGTTGGGCCAGGAAAGCGTCGATGACCTGGCTATGGTGGTGATTGTTGGCGTCGTGGCCGTGACCGTCGTAGTCATAGAGGTGTTTTTCGACGCTGCCTAGGGCCCGGAACAGGGCATACCCGGTCTCCGGCGGGCAGGTGCTGTCCTGCAGGCCGATGTTGACGATGATGGGGCAGGCAACTCGCGGGGCCAGGTTAATGCCGTCAAAGTAAGCCAGGGTGTCGGCAACCTGCTGCCGGCTTTCCGGTCGCTGCCGCAGGTAGTCGGCAATCTCCTGATAAGGATAGGAATCGGTAAGCTCGATGGCATCCATGAAACCGCAGAGGAAGGGCGCTCCCGCCGTTGCCGCCCGGATTTCCCGCCGCAAAGCCGCCACTGCCACCGCAAGTCCGCCGCCCTGGCTGTGTCCCGTAACTCCCAGCCGGTCGGAGTCCACCTCGTCCCGGGCGAGGAGAAAATCTACTCCCCGGCAAGCGTCCATGTAAAACCCGCGATAGGTGTAAGTATTGCGGTCCGTGATGTTGTAGGTGAGCAGGCCGGGGTAGCCGGGGTTGAACTGACTGTTGCTGCGGAGCTTGCCGCGGGGCGCAACGCTGAAGGCGGCGTACCCTTTGGCCGCCCATGCTTTGGGCACCAGCGGTTCCATGGAATACCCGGGTACTACCAGCAGACCCGGCAGGTTCCCACTGTGGTTCGGGGGGCAAGCGTACCAACCGGCGATGCGCACCCCGTCCAGGCTGGTGTAATGGACCTGGGAAACTTCGGCTTGGGGCGATGACCACAGCGGGTCGGGAACAACCGCCGCATCCAGGGGGATGGCGGCGGTCTGGCCCAAAATCCCGTCCCAGAAGCGGTCAATATCCTCCGGCCGCCGGACCTTGGACCGATAATCAGCTTTGGTTTGGCCGGTCATTTTACCCCCGGACATTCCGGTTATCTGGAGCAAGTCTAGGGCAGGTTTGCCGGAGCGTCAACCGGATTTTGCCCGGCTCCGACAGTCGCCGCAACGATGGGCCTGCTTGCCGTTGCTAAAACCATCCCAAGTCATCCGGTTTGGCCGCAGTCAGGACAACGGAGGTCATGCCGGTAGGTTCGGCTTCGCGCCATGTCCCCGCCTCCGAAATAGCAGCTGGCAACGATTATATCGCGATTTCCACTTTAGGTTAAGAATGCCAATTAGGGGCCTCATTAAGCAAACCACCTAATACGGAACGCTAACGTTGTCAGTTGGCAGCCTTAGCGTTCCGTATTAGGTGGTTAAATAGTAGGGGGTATTTTTGTGGTTGCTTCGGCAGTACCGGAACGAATGCCACACTCTGACTTAAACCACCTGAATTGCAACGCTGACTCGGCGGACCCTTGCCGCTCTTCGCTCTGTTTCGTCGTCCGGCATTGGAACTATGCGCCGGGGGGCAAGGGTGAATTCGACATCAGCAGGCGGTTCGCAAATCCACCGGCAGCCAGGCGGCGCCAACGGAACCGGCGGCGCCGGCCAGGTAAATGATTACGGCCAGGGACAGGCCGGCGATGATGACCGGCTGGGGGAACCGATTCCGTCCCCAGAGCAGCAGTCCGCCGAGGACAATCAGGCCCACCGCGATGGCTCCGGAGACGAAATGCTCCGGAGCGGCGCAGTTCATTATGATCCCGTTCCGGTAAAAGGGATCGGCGTAGGCCAGGATGGTTACGTTGAAGACGCAGCTGCCGTAGAGGCCGGCCACGCCCAGGTCAGGCACGCCCAGGCGCGCCGCCGCGACGGCCGCCGACGCTTCAGGCATAGTGGTTACTATTGAGACGGCCAGAATACCTACAATACCGGAGGAAATGCCGGTGGACTCGGCAATCCAGTCGGCGCTCTGGGCCAGAAACACGCCAGCGATGATTACGCCAATGGATACCAGGCTGAACATCAACGAAGCCCAGTGCAGGGTCATTCCCGGGTCGGCATCCTCCTCTTCCGAATCCATGGGGCGCTTTTGATAAATAATGCGCATCCCGATGATATAGACCACCAGCAGGGCAACGGAGGAAATCCCGATTTGCCAAAGGTTGGCTCGGGTCAGGAAGCTGGGGAAGACGGCGTGCCAGGCGGCCAGAATCAGAACCATACCGGTAAGGATCGCCGCCAGCGCGATGAGGTAGCCCTGTTCCGGCGCCACTCGCTGCAGGAAGCGGCGTCCGCCGAACAGCAGGGCCACCACCGATATGGTGAACATATTAATCATATTGGCCCCTACTACGTTGCCCAGGGCCAATTGGGGATTGTCGATGCGGGCGGCGGTGATGTTATTGGACAGCTCGGGCAGGGAGGTGGCAAGGGCGACCAGGATGCTGCCCACGAAAAGATGTCCCCAGCCGGTAAGAGTCGCCAGGGCGTCGCCGTATTTGGCTAACTGGATGCCCATGAAAACTACGGCCGCGGCGCTGGCTAAAAAAATGGGCAGGGATACCAGCAGGGTGACTTGGTCGGGAAGGGAGGGCATAACACTCCTTGAGCAAAAAATGCGAACCGGCAATCAAGAACGAGTTTATTGGATTAGCTTCAAGTTCCACCGCATACCGCCGCCGCTCTCCGGCAAGCCACCCCTGGTCGGAGTATAGCTACCCTTGCTTGCCACCGTCCGGGCACGGCCTAGCACTCCGGCGGGCCCGACTCCGGCAAGGCGCTACAGTTTCAACCGACCGGGCCAACCGGTGATTCTCAACCGTTACGCGGCGGCTATGGCGGCAACAATCAGGTCGCCCATTTGGCCGGTGGTTACCCGGTTGGAGTCCGCTACGGCGATGTCCGGGGTGCGGTAGCCGGCGGCCAGCGCCTGCTCTACCGCCCGTTCCACACTGGCCGCCTCTTCGGTCAGGCCCAGGGAATACCGCAGCATCAGCGCCACACTGAGCGTGGCTGCTACCGGATTGGCAATTCCCTGACCGGCGATGTCCGGGGCGGTGCCGTGAATAGGTTCATAGAAGCCCCGTATCTTGCGTCCGGCGATAGGCACATCGGACAGGCTGGCCGAGGGCAGCAGGCCCATGGAAGCCGACAATACTGCCGCTTCGTCAGTCAGGATGTCGCCAAAGGTATTCTCCGCCACGATAACGTCGAAGCGGGAAGGACGCTGTACCAACTGCATAGCGCAGGCATCAACCAGCACATGCTCCAGTTCCACTTCGGGATACTCTGCCGCCAGGCGGGTGGCAATCTGACGCCACAAGCGGGAACATTCCAGCACATTGGCCTTGTCGATGGAGGCCAGCTTGCCCCGGCGTACTCGGGCCAGCTCAAAGCCTACCCGAAGCACTCGCTCAATCTCGCCTTCGCTGTAGCGCATAGTGTCGACGCCGGTCCAGCCCTGGGGAGTTTCGTGGCGTCCCTTGGGCTGGGCGTAGTAGAGACCGCCGGTCAGTTCCCGTACCACCACCATATCTACGCCTTCCAGCACTTCGGGTTTCAGGACGCTGGACTCCACCAGGTCGGGGTACACCTTTACCGGGCGGATGTTGGCAAATACCCCCAGGTGCGACCGGAGCTGGAGCAGCCCGTCTTCGGGATGCACGGGAGCCGAAGGGTCGTCCCACTTGGGGCCGCCCACGGCGCCAAAGAGTACGGCGTCGGCAGCGCCGGCCAGGTCCTGCACTTCCGGCAGCAGCGGGACGCCGTGCCGGTCAATGGAAATGCCGCCCACATCGCCGTATTCCAGGCCGAAGGTATGGCCGAAGGCGCGGCCCACCGCTTCCAGAACCTTGACTCCCTCGGCGGTAACTTCCGGGCCGATACCGTCGCCGCTGAGCACTGCAATGCTGAATTCCACCGGTGTCCTCCCGCAAAATAATTGACGGATGTCAACAAAATAGCGACTTGGCGCCAGCGTAAGGGGCCAAGCCGGGCAACAGTATAACCGGAAAAAGGCGTAGTATCAAAGGGGAGAGAGCAGCATAGAAAAGGACAGATTCGGTCAACTAAGGTGTCAAGCAGAGTGTCAAATAACGGATGATGTTCTTGCACTACTCGTATTTTCTGTGGTTAATTATATCTGTATAATGGGTAAAAAACCATTTTATTAATGTCAAATAACTTGTCAAATAAGGCGCCAAATAATGAACGCTATACAGTTCTGGGATGACTTTAACTTCGATTATAAATTAAACGAACAGGACTTGTTCTCAGATCTGATTGCCATAGAAGGGTATAAACAAGCCGCATTGAACCTGGCGCTTCCTCCAGAGTGGCGGGAGCAACTGGACCGGCTGAATCGGGTGCGCGCGGTGCACGGAACTACTGCAATCGAAGGCAATCCGTTTTCGGAAGAGGAGGTTGCGTCGCAAATTTCTAACCGGCTGGAAGCCAGGACGGAACGGCAACTGTCGAGAGAACAGTTGCAAATACATAATGCAGAGCGAGGGCAGGAATGGGTAAAGCAAAGATTTCTGCCAGGAAGTTTACCGGCAACAATGGAAGATATTCTTGCGATGCAGCGGTTGATTACCCAAAACTCGGATGCAGGTCAAAATGTTCCGGGCTGCCTGAGAACTTACTCTGTGACCGTAGGTTCGGAGGAAATGGGTGGCGTCCATTACGGAGCTCCTCCCGAAAGACTGGGCAAGTTGATGGAAGAATTTATCAGCTTCATTAACTCTCGCAGGTTTCTGCGCCACCATCCGGTAGTGAAGGCGCTCCTGGCTCACTTCTTTTTGGTAACTATTCATCCTCTTGGTGACGGAAATGGCCGAGTTTCTCGGCTTTTAGAGGCCGGTATTCTGTTTCAAAGCGAATACAATGTTCATGGTTTCTACGGCCTGTCAAATTATTTTTATCGTAACGAAGCGGAATATAAGCGATTGCTTAAGATAAGCCGGTATGGGAAACCTTTTGACGTTACACCTTTCATACAGTTCGGTGTAAGGGGCTTTGCAGAGGAGCTCACCGGAATTAACAACTTCGTCAAGAATAAGTTGAATCGGTTGGTTTATCGGCAGACGCTACTACAAAACTACAATAAGAGGGTAGGGCCGCGCCGCCGCGTATTGAATAACAGAGAGTATGACTTGCTAATCTTTCTCTTAACTGAAACCGAACCACGGGATCCGTTCTCCGACGCTCCCTCGCGAGAAATGACGGTTTCCGAAATATTGGAATCCCAATATGTACGGAGCATTTATCGCCAGGTGACTCGTCGTACATTTGTCCGGGAGCTGATAAGGTTATCCCAAATGGGATTCATCAAATTCACCCAGGGTGGGAGGAGCGTTGATTCAACGGTAGAGTTGGACTTCGGCGCTATCGCCAGGTATCCTGTAGGATAAACCTGCCAGGTTGTCGCGCCTTACTCCCCCGCTCCTAATGGAGCGGGGGCGCTAGATGGGCTGGACTAAAGGGTACACCAAGCGGGTGGAAATGCTGGTGTACTCCTTGGCTCTGCTATGCTGCCGGGATGTCCAAAACTTAATAACAACTCACATTAACAATACCCCAAACCGGTCTGCGTTGACGATACCATAATTTAAGTGTAGCGTAAGGAATGATACAAACCACCTTTCAGAATTACTTCCTGGACTGACCGCCGATGAATGAACCTTTTGATGTGTATGCCGACTCTTTCAGCGTCTCGATTACGGCTTGGGGATCGAAGCTGAGTTTCAGGCTAAGTAGTCCTGTTACCGATTCGACCAATGTCGGTGAACGGGAAACCCTCGGCACTATCAGAATGAGCAACGAGTTGCTCAAGGTCATAGTTTTCTTAATCAGGAAGCAAATCATCGACCGTGAAGACGAATACGATGTCCAGTTTGACGTACCGCAATGGGTATTAGAACAAGTCGGCGCCAGTGATGACGAATGGGATGATTTTTGGGATTACGCGGAAGAGGATTGAGATGCAAAATATATCATGGGACTTGGAACCGGTCCACGTTGTTCACAGCCCGGTGCAAAGTCTAGTTCCGGATTATGCCACGCATCCTCCTTCCGGAACATTTCAAGGTGAGCCGGATTCGATAACTACCGAGTGGCGCTTAATTCCTGCCGGATATGTTTGGGATAGTGCATGGGAATTGAACCGAGAGCTTATCGTTGAAGTTAGAGTCTCTAAACATGAAACTGTAGCTCTAACCTGTTTAACCGTGCCGGAGTACGGGATAGGAGACAATGTCAAAGATGCCGTTTATGACTTGCTGACGTCCTTGAGTGGTTACCTTGAAGTGCTGGAATCTCGCAAGGACAAGTTAGGTGATTCGGCGGTCAGCGACCTGGAATTGCTCAACAGATTGACTAGACGCAGAGATACCAATTAAACATGGATGTGGGAGACCTGCAAAGAGAACTTAGAAGAAAACTGGGAGCGGAACAAGACAGAAGCTCGCATCATGTGTATTTCTTTTTGGATATTCCGGGAAACGGTGAATTGCGCGTAGCCAAGTTCTCCCATTCCGCACGCGGACGGCTGCCGGACTTTGTCGTTGCCGACACGGCCAGACGCCTCAGACTCAGCAAGTCCCAGATTGAGGCATTAGTGGAATGTACAATCAGTGGCAGCGCCTTTTGGGAGATTTGGAACGAAACGCAATAATATACTTTAAGGTTTAGTGAAATTGCCCGACTCACGCCCCCGCTCCTAATGGAGCGGGGGCTCTGTTTGTCGGTTGGCCTAGCAAAAACTAACCCCCTTCGGCCACTACCGGGTTGGTCAGGGCGCCAATGTCGGGGATTTCTATTTCCACCACATCGCCCGGGTGCAGCTGCTCTACCGAACCGGGCGCGCCGGTAAGGATAAGGTCGCCGGGACGCAGAGTTACAAACTGGCTGATGCCGCTAACGGTGTAGTAGCAGTCGTAAATCATCCCCGACGTGCTCCCCCGGTCGTGTTCCTGTCCGTTGAGGCGGGTAATGATTTCCAAATTGTGCGGGTCCACGTCGGTCTCGATCCACGGGCCGACGGGGCCAAAGGTGTCGCACATCTTGCGCCGCCAGTTGGACAGGTCGCTGGCCCAGGAGCCTTCGCCGCTGACATCGTTGGCGCAGGTGTAGCCCAGGATGAAGTTGGGCGCTTCCGCCACGGACACGCGGCGGGCCGGCTTGCCGATGACAATAACCAATTCCCCTTCGTAGTGTACGTAATCGGACTCGGCCGGCAGGACAATGCTTTCGCCGGGGCCAATGATGCAGTTGGCCCCCTTCTGCCAGGGCCGGAAAGCCGACGAGTCCCGCTGAATGCGCTCGGCGTCCAGGGCGCTTTCCTGGTGCGCGATGTGCGCGGCGTAGTTAAGGCCCACGGCCCAGTAGGCGGTGGGTTGGGTGGGCGGCAGCAGCTTGACCTGGCTGAGGGGGTAGGATGCGTCGGTAAGGGTATGTTCCCCGAAAATGCTGCCCTGGATGACTCGAACCCGGTCGTCCTCGACCAGGCCGTAACTTTTCCAGGGGCCAATGCTGAATCTGGCTAGTTTCATTTAACTACCTCACTTTGCCGGCGGTTAGACCGACTTGGGCTTGGGATCTTCCAACTGACTTGCCCTGGTGGCGGCAGCGCCTTGTTTGTGGGCAAAGCCGCCTCATTCCGGGTCAATTGGCAAGGATTCATACCTGGGGTTATCGGGCCTAACGGGATACATGGATTCCAGACTGTCAATTTCTCGTAACCTGGACGCAAAAACCCGCCGAACTTCCGGGCTGCATTGGGGCAAACTAGTCATTAACCCCAAATCACCCTACCCCCAAGTTCGTTATCGCGCTTACTTTTCCAGAAGGCAGCGGGTTGGTTACTACAACTTCAATGCACCGGACGGTCCGGGATTCGTCAGTTGACGGGAATCAGCCCTTCGAGAACCCGGACGGTGGCGCCCTTTCTCCGTCAGCCAGGGATATGTACTACCGCCTCTACCTCCACCAGAAATTCCGGGCGCACCAGGCCGGCGACCACTACTGTGGAACTGGCCGGCGGGTTTTCCGGGAAGGTTTCGGAACGGACCGCGCTGAAGGCGGGGTAGTCGTCCAGGTTGACCAGGAAGGTGGTGATTTTAACTACATCCTGCATAGTGGCGCCGGCCGCCTCGACAATGGTGCGGATCCGGGCCATTACCTGTCGGGTTTGAGCGGCGCAGTCGCCGGCGCCCACCAAACCGCCGTCGGCGCCCTGGGCAATCTGGCCGGACACGAACAGAAACTCTCCCACTTGCACGCCCGGGGAGAAGGCCGGGCTGGCCGCCAGGCCGTCGGGAACTATCGGTACACGCTCTGCCATAAAAATACCTCCGGTTAGCCGGTTTTGTTGTGGGGTTATGATACCATTCCTGTACTCGCTGCGGGGACGCTTTGCCGGAGTTGCTTTGGCTAGTCGTCGCCGGCGGGACTTTTTACCGGGGGAATAAACGTTATGCGGTTTGGCATTAATCTGGGCGGCGGGAACTTGCCCCACGAATCGCGGGCCGAAGCTCTGGAAGGCCGGCTGGAAAAGTCCCGGCTGGCGGCCAGGTACGGCTACAATTCCTTGTGGACCGGCGCCGCCTATCTGAACAACGACTTTCACGCCACGCTGCTTTTGGCTCGAGCAGAGGCGGAGGCTCCGGGCCTGGAGTTGGGGTTCGTCGGTCTGCTGCCCCTGTACCACCCGGTAGAAGCGGCGGAACAGCTTGCCACGCTGGATGTTATCAGCGGCGGGAAGCTGGTACTGGCGCCGGCCCTGGGGTGGCGGGATTCTCAGTTCGAAGGGTTCGGCATCCCCAAGTCGGAACGTCTGTCCCGCTTCCGGGAGGTTCTGGCGGCGATGAAACAGTTGTGGACTGAATCCCGGGTGTCCTACGAGGGCCAGCACTTTCAGTTTTCCGACGTCCTTCCCGTGGGCGCGCCCCTGCAACAGCCCTATCCCCGGATTTACATCGCCGCCAATCAGGACCGGGGCGTGCGGCGAGCCGCTCGGCTGGCCGACGGCTGGCTGGTCAGTTCCCGCTCCACCCTGCCCACGATCCGGCGGCAGGTGGAGCTTTACCGGACCGCGGCAGCGGCAGCCGGCAAGGTCGGGTATGTCGCGGCCTGGCGGGAGATGTTCATTGCCGAAAGTCGAGAGGAAGCGATTCGGATTGCCCGTCCCCACGTGGAGTGGCTCTATCAGTACCGGGCAGCCTCGGGCCACAGCCAGGAGCTGCCCGAGGCCGATCGTATCGACGTAGGATTTGAGCAGGTGCTGGCCGATCGCTTCATCATCGGCAGCCCGGAGGAATGCGCCGCCGAGATTGAGCAATACCGGGAACTGGGCATTGAAGAGCTGATTCTGCGGTGCCAGTGGCCCGGAATGCCTAACGAGGACTCATTGCGGGCGGTAGAGCTTTTCGGGCAGGAGGTGCTGCCCAGATTTGCCTGAGGCGAGTTCGCTCATTCACTGAAGGCAGTTTCCCCATTCGCCAACCTGCGTAAGGAACAGGTTGGCGAATGGGCCGTATTTGACATTAACCAATCAGGACGGGCAGCGCCGCCTCCGGTTGGCGCGGCATTATGGGTCAGGGCGATGGCGCTGCCCCCAGCAGCCGGTAGCCGAGATTTTCCTCAGTTCGTTCGGCCACGGGCAGAACTTCAATGACAACGTGGGATACGCCAACGACGTCGCCGTTTTCGTCAAAACTGTAGTTATCCCCGATGGCTCCGCTCCAGGTCAGGTCGTACAGGCAATCCCGGAAACCGTCGGCATCCTGGTCGTCTTCGGTCTGCTTCAGACATTCGGCGGCAATCTGAACCGTGTCGTAAGAAGAACCCTGGAACCAGGGCCAGGTGGCGGTCGCGTTGTAGCGTTCCTTGTAGTTGGTGAGAAACTCCTTGCCGACCGTCGTATCCAGGTCGGGGTTAGGAACCACGGCCTTGAGGCCGGTGGCGGCCTCGCCGGCGATATTCAGGGAGCTGGGAGCCGTGGGTACGACTTCGGAATACATCGGGCCGGTGTAGCCCAGTTCCCGGGCCTGTTTGATGATGGTGCCTCCCGAGGTCTCTCCCTGGGCGGCCAGGAAAAGGGCGTCCGGGTTTTCGCTAATCAGCTTGGTCAGTTGACTGCGGAAGTCGGTCACGTCGGAAGAATAGCTTTCCGAAGCGACGACGGTTCCCCCTAATTCCTCGAATCGGGCTACGGCGGTGCGGCGAACGCCCTCCACGTAGTCGGTAGCTTCGGTGATGGTAACTATCCGGCGCGCTCCGTCGCCCCAAAGGGTGTTGCCGATGTCAGTACCCACCTGTAAGGAGTTAATGGCGGTGCGGAAGATGTAGTCTCCAGCCTTGGTGATGTCCGGGCTAGTGGAGGAAGCGGAAAAGAGAACGACGCCGTCCGCTTCGGCCAGCGGCGCAACCCCCAGCGTTCCACCGCTGCAAGTAGCTCCCAGGATTATCTTGATGTCCTCCACATCGGTGAGCCGATTGTAAGCGGCAATGGCATCATTGGCGGTGCATTTGGAATCTTCCATGACCAGTTCCAGTTGCCGTCCGTTGATGCCGCCGGCGGCGTTAATCTCCTCCACCGCCTGGAGCTTGGATTGGGACAGGGGTACCCCATAAGACTCGCCAACTCCGGTGAGCGAGTCCAGAGAGCCGATGCGGAAGGTCGCATCCGTTGCGGCTCCACCGCAGGCGATGAGGAAAAGGGCCGGCAGCGCCGGCAGAATAATTAGCTTCCAGAGTGAGTTACGCAATTTGGTCTCCCTCAGTTGAAAAATTTCCTCTTCGCGCTGGTGGCGGTGGAAACCCGATCCCGCCGGCCTGGCCCGGGTTCCGGTGGCCGGCTGCGAAAAAGCTATTATTTAATTATCCATCCTTGGCTGAGGGTTAGCAATGCTGCCGGCCAGGGCTATCGCATATGAAAAATTTTCAGGATGAGAACGGAACTTTCCGATGTTTTGGCGGCGCTTTACTGGGTAATCAACATCAAAACCAACGGTTTAAGTCTTAAATTACCCAAATTTAGCAGTTAAAAACGGAGATTTACCCGTCAATTGGCCTCTTAAAATCCATATGCGATAGCCCTGTGCTGCCGGCCAATTGGTTAACCGAAAACCGGCCGCGATTGTGAGCCGCCCCGGCTCCTGGGCCGGACCACCGGCGCCGGCAAAGCCTGAAGTCAAGCAGTTGAGCTTGCTGCCGGCGCGGCTACAACCGGCCGGTTTCAGCGTAATCGGTCAACACCGTGCATTGTGGCCGGGAGTAGCTAGGCTCCCACAAATTCCTGAATTGCGGTGAAATACTCGTTAGCGCCCCGGTAGAGCAGGTCGTTGTGTCCGGCGCCGGGGATGGTCAGCAGCCGTTTCCGGGGAGAGGGAAAGCTTTCGTACATCTCCCGGGCTTGTTCCACCGGCGCCAGGGTGTCCATTTCGCCGTGAATGACCAGCGCCGGCAGTTGGATGGAACTTACCTTGACCCGGTAGCCGGCTTCCAGTTCCGCCGCCGTCTCCGGGGACAAGCCGTAGCAGAAGTTGCCCAGGATGGGTCGCCCGCTTTCGATGATAACTCCGCTGCAACTGCCGGGCGCGCCGTTGGCCGCCAGTTCAAAGGCGGCGTGGCGGCCCATGGAGCGTCCCATAACGTACCGGTCGCCGGTATAGTTGCCGTCCGCCAGAATTCGGGCCAGTTCCTGCTGCACCTGGTGGGCATCGGCCAGCATAGTCCCGAAGGTGGGCAGCCCGCCGCTTTGTCCGTAGCCCCGGTAGTCGGCCACAAAGAAATTGACTCCCACCTGGTTATATACGGGTGCGATGTTGTCTTAATCCGCCGCCGTTTCGCCATTGCCGTAGAAGAAGAGGATGGTAGGCTGGGCCCGGCCCGCCGGAAAGAAACGGCAGGACAGAGTTATCCCCTCGGCCACGGGAACGGCGAAGTCCTGGGCGCCGGGTGGTGTGGGCGTCCAATTGCGCCGGGGGTAAAAGGCGTTCATGGAAATATCGGGCCGGTTCAAGGCCGAGTAGTCTGCGGTTGTCATCCGCCATCCTCCGCGCCGTCCGGAAGCAGGACTAATGGTTTCCTGCGGTCCGGTTGCGCTCCTTCAGAATTCAGCGCCAATGGCACCGTGAATTTTTCAAGCGATTTCACCGTAGGCCCAGGCTTTGATCAGGTGGTGGGCGATGGCAATAGGGCCGGGCAGACGCAGCTTCTCGCTCCGCTCTTCCAGGGCCAGCAGCACCTCGGAACGGTGGAACCACTGGACGTCGGTCATTTCTTCGGGGTCCATGTCAATGCTGGTGGTGTCCGCTTCGGCGTGGCAGCCAATCATCAGCGATGACGGGAAAGGCCAGGGCTGGGATGAATGGTAGCGCACGTTTTTCACCCGGATGCCGGCCTCTTCCAGCACCTCCCGGGCTACCGCCTCTTCGATGGCCTCGCCCTGATCCATGAAGCCGGCCAGTGCCGAATAACGATTCATGGCCTGCAACCGTCCCCGCGACTGACCCAGCAGGCAGCGGTCGCCGTCGGAGACTACCATGATGATTACGGGATCTACCCGGGGGAAATGCTCGGCCCGGCAGGAGGGACACTCGCGTTTCTGTCCGCCTCGCTTGACTTCGGTGGGGTGGCCGCAAACCGAGCAGAAGCCATGCCGGTTGTGCCAGTTCACCTGGGCGCGGCCCTGGGCCATAATGCCGGCTTCGGCGCCGCTGAGCAGATTCTCGGCGGCGGCCCGGGCTTCCTCGAACCGGCAGCCGTCGATAGCCTCGACAACGGCGGCGGCGGTATCTTCCCGAGTCAGGTCGATGGCGAAGTAACCTACTTCCTTCAGAGTGCCCAGGAAGAGGGGCTCGGCGGCGGTAACGTGGGGCGCCAGGTCAGTCCAACTCAGCCAGCCCAGGGCCGGGCCGCCATCGCCCGTAGTGTATTCATTAACCAATACGCCGGGGCCGCGCATCGGGAGAAACCGGCTGGCTGGGTCCGTAATCTTTTCGGCAATCCAGTTCTCATCCCGGCGTTCCACTTCGCCCCGGTCCAGGGGATTGCCGGCAAAAATGTGCTGTGTGTAGTCCATTAACAGGGCCTCCCCGAAGGAAAAATCTTAACCACGAATATACACGAATAATCGTCAATATTCTAACCGGGGCGTCTGACGGAAATACCGCAAATCAGGCCGTCGCCCGGATGGGAACCGGCCCGGCGGGTCGGCGACGGCCGGAGAACTTCACCCGAATCGGACACTCCCGGAAGCCGCGGCGCGCTGCGAAGGGTTCGCTAAAGGTTTTCGATGGGTATCGGCTCTACCGGGTCGGCCAGGTCGAAGCCGAAAACCCGGGAGTAGAAATACAGTTCGCCATCCAGAGCGCGGCGGATATTCTCGGCGCGCCGGAAGCCATGCTGTTCCCCGGCGAAAGGAATGTAGGCGCAGGGCAGCCCTTTGTCCCGCACCGCCCGGAACATCAACTCGGCCTGGCTGGGCGGTACGATAGCGTCTTCCAAGCCCTGGAAGAGAATCAGGGGACAGGACAAGCGCTCGGTGAAGTTAATTGGCGACCGCTCCCGGTAAAGGTCTTGTCGGGCCGGGTAGGGGCCAACCAGCCCGTCCAGATAGCGCGACTCGAACTTGTGCGTGTCTCGGGCCAGCGCTTCCAGGTCGCTGATTCCATAATGGCTGGCCCCGGCCCGGAAAAGGTCGTGGAAGGTCAGGGCGACCAGGGTGGTATAGCCGCCGGCGCTGCCGCCGTCAATAGCCAGCCGGCCGCCGTCGGCCAGCCCCTGCCGGACCAGATAGCGGGCTCCGTTGACGCAGTCGTCCACATCCACGACACCCCAGCGGCCCTTGAGCCGTTCCCGGTATTCCCGTCCGTAGCCGACGCTGCCGCCGTAGTTTACGTCCAGCACGGCAAACCCCCGGCTGGTCCAGTACTGGATGGCCGGGTTCAAGACGGCGGACGCCGCTCCCGTCGGGCCGCCGTGGCTCTTGACCAGCAGGGGCGGTTTCTCTTCCGGCGGAAGCGCATAGTCCCGGTTTGCCGGTGGATAGTAAAAGGCATGGGCGGTCAGTCCGTCAGTCGTGGGGAACTCAATGGCCAGAGGTTCCGACAAATAACCGGAGTCCACCGCCGCCGGAACAGACTTCCTTATTGGTTCCAGACGGTTGGCGGTCAAGTCCAGGCGCAAAATGGTGAGCGGTTCGGTGGGAGCGCCGGCGCTGAAGACCACCTGTCCCGCCGCCACCTTCAGGTCGCTGCGGCCCATCTCACTGTAGGGAATTTCCAGGCGGGCCAGTTGGCGGGAGTCCGGGTCCAGAGAATAGAGGCTCCATTTCCCCTTTTGGCTGGCGGCGCAGATTAGCTGTCGGGCCGAGGCGAAGCCGTAGGCGGCGGCGCCAAAGACCCAGTGGGGACGCCCGAACTCCATTTCCAGCGGTTCCGTTACCCGCTCAATTCTCCCGTCCAGGTCGCTGCGGTATAAATTCCACCAACCGCTGCGGTCGGACACGAAATATAGCTGCCCGTCGGGAGACCATTCGGGTTGGCAGATGGATTCCGTCGGCCCGCCGGCAATCAACCAGGCTTGTTCCGGATTTCCCGACTCCCCTAGCTCGGCCACCCACAGTTCCACCCCGTCCCAGGGCATATTGGGGTGACTCCAGCTCAACCAGGCCAGCCTGGAGCCGTCGGGGCTGAGCCGGGGCGCGGCGTAGAAGTCGCTGCCCGACGCCAGTATCCGAGGTGGACTGTCAGGCCCGTTCCCGGACATCGGCAGTTCAGCCAGACAGTTAACTGGCTCACTGCCGCCGGCAGGGTGGGCCTCGTGGACACAGATTATTCGCTGCCGGGCCCGGTCCACTGTCAGGTCGGCGTAGCGCCGTCCGCCGTCCGGCGGGTCAGCGGGGGTAATTGGCTGGGGTTCGTCTCCCGGAACCTGCCGATAGAGGCGCTGATCCGCGTAGTTCGCAAAATAGATTTCCCCATCGGACACGGTGAAGTCGCCGCCACCGTATTCGTGGACCCGGGTGCGCACATTATAGGGTTGGGGAGTCAGATCCTCGGTCTGTCCATCCAGCCCCCGGCGGACAATGACGCGCCGGCCGCCCTCCGCCGGCCGGGATTCCAGCCAGTAAATCCAGGAGCCTTCCAGAACGATGCCGCCGAACCCCAGCGACTCGGCTACGACGGAGGCGGATGATATGGGGGATTTCCAGGCGCCGCCGGGAGCGGTAATCGTCATCTTCAGTACGCCTCCGGGCCGGGGTTAAGCAGTCTTGCTGTCAGCCGGGGTGAGTATGGCGTGGCTGCTTTCCGGCCAGGCCGGGATTGGGGTTGATTCACCCTGGTTCGCAGCTTTCACCGGCGCGCTGGCCCCATCACCTGAATGGGAATCAAGAGAGACCGGGCCGAGCCTTCGCCGCCGGTGATTCGGGCGTCTGGCAAAAGGCCCGGTTAGTCGGTAATAGTTGCGAGCCGGGTCTGGCTGAATCAGGGATTTGCCACTATGGTTCCGGCCGGCCCTTCGACGACGCGGCCCACCACACTGGCGCAGGGAGCCCCGGCCGACTCCAGTTCCCGAACTAGCTCGGCTTCCTTTTCAGCGGCTACCGACATTAGCAGGCCGCCGGAGGTCTGGGCGTCGCACAGCAGGAGTTGGTCATTATCGGTCAAATCCGGGTGCCACCGCACCACGTCGGCGACGCTGTCCCGGTTGCGGCCGGTGCCGCCCGGAGCAATACCCTGTTCCAGCAAGTCCCAGGTTCCGGGCAGGGTGGGTACTCGGCCCAGGTTTATCTCGACGCTGACGCCGCTGCCTTTGACCATGGACTTGAGATGACCCATCAACCCGAATCCGGTGATGTCGGTGCAGGCGTGAACTCCAACCTTGGTCATAGCTTGCGAGGCGCTCCGGTTGAGGGTGGACATGGCGGAAACGGCTCCTTGCAGGACGCCGGAGTCAACCCGCCCCTGTTTGCCGGCAGTGGTGATAATTCCGGTGCCCAGAGGCTTGGTGAGAACCAGAGAGTCCCCCACCCGAGCGCCGGCATTGGTGGTTTGCCGGCCCGGTTTCACAATGCCGACCACCGAAAGGCCGTACTTGGGTTCCGGGTCGTCCACGGTATGCCCGCCGACGATGAGACATTCGGCCTCGGCGGTTTTGGAATAGCCGCCCCGCAGTATCTCGCCGAGAATCCCCTTATCCAGGGCGGAAGGGAAGCCAACGATGTTCAGCGCCACCAGGGGCTTGCCTCCCATAGCGTAAACGTCGCTGAGCGCGTTGGCGGCGGCGATAGCGCCAAACTCGAAGGGGTCGTCGGTAATCGGCGGGAAGAAGTCCACCGTCATTATCAGCGCCGTGTCGTCATTGATGCGATAGACGGCGGCGTCATCTCCCGTCTCAGTCCCCACCAGCAGGTCGGGGTGAGAAAGCTGGGGGAATTGGCTCAGGACCTGTACCAGGTCCTCCAGACTAATCTTGGCGGCTCAACCGGCGCAATGGGACAATTCAGTCAAGCGGATTTCGCTGCTCTGCATAGCTGCACCTCCTGTAGAGTTGGCGTCAGACCGGCTTGGCAACAGGATACTCTATAGAGTCTATCACATACCGCAGGCCCGATATGCAACCCGGGCCGCTTTGGAGTAAAATAGCCCGGTTACGGGGAAAGAAAAACCTACAATGGGCACTGCCGGCCTGGAAGCCGGGGGAATTCAACTGACCGTTGCCCGCAGGGCCGGCTTCCGGTTTTGGAATAGTGATGGAGCAAAACGAATTAAGGCCGATTCTACGCCGGAAGTTTCCGCCGCAGCGCACCTATCTGCTGCCGGCGCTGCATTTTCTGCAGGAGGAATTGGGGCACCTGCCGGAATGGGCTTTGCAGATAGTCGCCTGGCACCTGCGGGTTCCGGCCAGCGTGGTTTACGGGGCGGCTACCAGTTACACCGAGCTACGCATCGAGAAGCCATCTCCCCACCTGGTCCGGGTCTGCAGCGGCGTTCCCTGCTGGTACGGCGGCGGTCGAGAACTGCTGGCGGAAATTGCCCAAACCCTGGGCGTGGCGGCGGGAGAGTCCGGCCCGGACGGTGGGGTGACTCTGGAAGAAGTCTCCTGCGCCTATCGCTGTTCCCTGGCTCCCCTGGTAGAAATTGACGGCGTTTGGCAGGGCCGGGCCGACGCTGCCGCGGTGGCGGGCCGGATGTCGGAGTGGGGTTAGCATGACCTACGCTGAACTGCAGGACCGCGCCCGCCGCCGGCGGGATTCCATTGCCGGGAAAACCCGGATAATGGTGCAGGTAGGCCAGTGCAGTCTGGCGGTGGGCGCCGGCGAAATCTTCCACCGGCTCGGCGAGGCCCTGACCGACCGCAGCGATGTTCTGCTGTCGGCGACGGGCTGTGACGGCGCCTGCTTTGCCGCTCCCCAGGTTACGGTCATCGAACCCGACAACCGGACCCGATATTACCGCCGGGTTGTCCCGACCGACGTATCCTACATTCTGGCCGCTCTAGGAAATGGGGATACTGTCCGGCCGGCCGCAGAATTGGAAGACTTCTTCTCGCCGCAGCACCTCCAGGTAATGTCCGGCGGCGGCCAACTGGACCCGGTTGATGTTGACGCCTATGTGGTCGGCGGCGGCTATTCCAGTCTGGCCGAAGCCCTGGCGCGCCCCGGCGAAGCCGTGATTGACCAGGTGCTGCAGTCCGGGTTGCAGGGGCGAGGCGGCGCCTACTTTCCGCCGGCCCGCAAGTGGCAGGGGGCCCGGGCTTTTCCCGCCCCGCGCTGCCTGGTGGTAAATGCCGAAGAGGGCGAGCCCGGCATTTTCAAGGACCGGCACATTTTGGAGGGGCTTCCCCACCGACTTATTGAGGGCGCGCTGATCGCCGCCTACGCCGCCGGCGCGGCCCGGTGCTACATCTATATCAACGCCGAAGCGCACCTGGCGGCGGAACGAGTGACGGCGGCTCTGGCCCAGGCCGAAGCTCGCGGGCTGGTCGGCGACAAGATTCTGGATTCCGATTTTGACTGTGCGGTGGAAGTGCGGCGGGGCGCCGGCGGTTACGTTTGCGGTGAAGAGACTACCCTGTTGAACACCATTGAAGGGCGGCGGCGGGAACCCCGGCTCAGGCCGCCTTTCCCGGTGGAATCGGGCATCTTTCGTCAGCCGACGGTAATCAACAATGTGGAGACCCTCGCCAATATCCCCTATATCCTGCGGCGAGGCCCTTTCCGCTACGGGCAGGTGGGACTTGAATCGGCCCCCGGCACCAAGCTGGTCTGCCTCAGCGGAGCCGTGCTACGGCCCGGACTGGCTGAAGTACCTATGGGAACTACGCTGCGCCAGGTAATCTACGACATCGGCGGCGGCCCGCCGGCCGGTCAGGACATTGGCCTGGTGGCCGTCGGTGGCCCTTCCAGCGGGGTGATTCCGCCCTCCGAACTGGACTTGCAATTGCAGCCGGGACTGCTGCATTCCTCGGGCGTAGTGATGGGCGCCGGTGGAATCGTGGTAATGGACGAATCGGTGTCGCCTCTGGAAGTGGCCCGCCGGCTGGCGGCCTACAATGCGGCCGAGTCCTGCGGCAAGTGTACCCCCTGCCGGGAAGGAACGCCGCGCATCGTAGCGGCGCTGGACCGGCTGGCCTCGGCGGAAGGGTCTGCGGCTGACGTAGCGGAACTGCGGTATCTGGCAGACATCGTTGGCGCAGCGTCTCTGTGCGGTCTGGGGCAGATGGCCGGCGGGCCGGTGAACAGCCTGCTGCATTTCTTCGGCGGCCGCTTGCCTGAGGGAACGTGATGGGCCCTGCCGAGACCGCTCAATCGGACAATCAGGTTCGGATCGTCGGTATGATTGGCGTCGCCCGGGAGTCTTCAGCCGCTGCCGGAGCGACTCTCAGTGTATTCGGCGGGGGAATCAACCCCGGCGCCGGAGTGCCGGCCGGGGTGGACGGCGACTACATCCTGGAGTTTGCCCGGGTTCACGAAGCCAGCGGGTTCGACATGGTGCTGACGGGGTATTCGTCCAGCACTCCCGACGGTTTCGAGGTGGCCGGCTACGCCGCCGCCCACACCACCCGGCTGGGCTATCTCATTGCGCACCGACCCGGCTTCGTAGCGCCCACGTTGGCGGCGCGCAAGGCCGCCACCCTGGACCAACTCACCCGAGGCCGGATCGCCCTGCACATAATTTCCGGCGGCAGCGATGTTGAGCAGGAGCGGGACGGAGACTTTCTGGGCCACGACGGTCGCTATCGCCGCACTGACGAGTATATGGACATTCTGCGGCGAACTTGGACTGCCGGCGAGCCTTTTGATTATGCCGGAGAATTTTACCGGCTGCGGGGCGCCGGCAGTCAGGTGCAATGCTGGCAGCGACCCCATCTCCCCATTTTCTTCGGGGGCGCTTCGGACATTGCCCTGGCGGTAGGCAGCCGCCGCGCCGATGTATTTGCCCTGTGGGGGGAGCCTCGGGCGGCCATTAAGGAGCGGGTTGCGGACATCCGGCGGCGGGCCGGAGCGTGGGGTCGGGACATCCGCTTCAGCCTGTCGGTTCGTCCCATTCTGGGCGACACTGAGGCTGGGGCCTGGCGGCGGGCCGAGGAAATCCTGTCCCGGGTGCGGGAAGCAACCCGGGGCAGCGTGGTTCCCGGACAGCCGGCCCGGCTCCAGTCCGTCGGTTCGCGGCGATTGCTGGACTTTGCCGCCCAGGGAGATTTGCACGATGAGCGGCTGTGGATGCCGGTGGCGGCGGCCAGCGGCGCCGCCGGCAGTACCACCTGCCTGGTCGGAACTCCCCGTCAGGTGGCGGAATCGCTGCTGGCCTACTACGACCTGGGCTGCACTACCTTCATCATCCGTGGTTTTGACCCGCTGCACGACGCCCGGGAATACGGCCGGGAGCTTATTCCCTTGCTGCGGGAAATGGTCGCCGGCCGCAGTTCGAGCGCAAACTAAAGGGAACCCTCCGCCCGGCTGACCCGACGGCGCAGGCCGCCAACTACTGAGGCGGCTGCGCTAATCCAGAGCCACCACGATATAGTAGCGCGGCTCGTCGCTGATGACCCGGGTGATGTGGCCCTTCCCGGTCAGGTCTTCGGCCAGGAGTACGTCGCCGGGGCCAACCTGTCGCTTGCTGCCATCGCCCACCTCCACCTCGGCCAGCCCCGACAAGGTGATAGTGTACTGCCGGCGAGGGGCGCAGTGCCACTCCAGCAGGTAGCCGGGCTGGGCAATGCGGATAGTCATGCCGTTGGCGGTCTCCATGGGGGTGCCTTCCCCGTAAGCCCCTTCCGTGTCCACAAAAGACTGGAAGGGCGGGTTCAAGTCTTCCAGGTGCGACTGGCCGTCGTCGCCGGTATAGCATCGTACAAAGTTAGGCATAGTAGCTCCTCTCGGTTTGATTGGTGGATTGTCACGTCCCTATTCTCTATAGCTCTGCCGATGGCGTCAAGGCAGATGGCCGCCGCTCCTGTTTGTGCAACCTTGACAGTACGGTTCACAAAATCGTACAAATACGCCAGCAAGATTTCATCATCTTCCCGGGCAGACAGATATAACTCCTTCAATAACGTCAGAGACTTTTGCTCACGGTTATAATCGTAAAAGTTCCACTCCTTGCCATCAGTAACGCAAGCGCGCCAACCTACCTCGCAATTGTCGAAGAGGCTTGTCTGTAACGTCAGAGCGTTCAAATATCGAACAGCTTGTTCCTGGGGCGTTTCATGGGTCCCATCAGGTTTCCGCCGAGCGTTCTGATTCTTGCCTTGATTCTTAGCTTCAAAAACTACGTTACGGCAATAGACGTCTATCTCTCCGTCGCCAGACTGGTATTTTGAAGCTATTTCAGGATACTTAACGCCAGGAAACAAAAAACTCAGAATGTTCCATAGTCGAGTGTCGCATTCGCCTTCTGCGGTTGCAGCTGGCATATTTCGTAGTTGCTCAACAATGGGCCACGCCAATTCCCATTGAGGTTCTCCGGTTACATTATTCCCTTCGAACATCAGACAATTCCCTCATCAGGCTAAGGTGAATACCACATCTTTCGGCAATAATTTGAACATACAGATCCTATGGAATCATCAATAGTATAAGCCATCATTCAAGCCCATTGGCAAATATTTGTGTCTTGCACAGGGCTATCGCATATGGAATTTAAGAGGCCAATTGACGGGTAAATCTCCGTTTTTAACTGCTAAATTTGGGTAATTTAAGACTTAAACCGTTGGTTTTGATGTTGATTACCCAGTAAAGCGCCGCCAAAACATCGGAAAGTTCCGTTCTGAGCCTGAAATTTTTTCATATGCGATAGCCCTGGTGTCTTGCATATATAGCCTTCCAAACCATCTTACTGTCCCGCCAGCGGCTGGGGTGGTTTGGCTGAATGGTTTACAGGATTCGGCAGCTAATTCCCTTTCGTTCCTGACCGCCGCGCCCGGTAAGTAGAGCGGGTATGCTACAATCCTCTAACATCCAACTGACGTAAAAGCAACTCATAAATGAAAGCAAAGTTACCAGACTACCCTTATGACTGAGGAGCACCCTCTATGGTTGCCCATCGTACCCCTGCTTTTTTGTTCAATGATGCCCGGGAGCTGCACGCTGCCGCTTTGGAGCGGGTGGCGGCCGGCGACTTGCGAGATGCCGCCGACAAGGCGTGGTACGCCATTCGGAACGCTGCGGTGGCCTTGATTCTGGCTCACACCGGCCAGGAACCGCGCACTTCCGGTCAAGTCAATCGCGCCCTTAGGCGGCTGCGGCATCAAAGCGCTCAGTGGGAGAACCTCTACCTGCGCTACTCCAGCGCCCAGCGGGTGCTGCACGGGGTGGCCTTTTACGATGGCCGGTTGGACCCGGAGGATGAACTGATTATCGACATTCGGGCCGCCGCCGATTACATCCGAGACGCTGCGGAATTGGCCCAGATTGGGGAGCGTCTGCCGGGCCCGGTCTAGCTACCATGACTGCGACTGCCGGTAAGATTACCGCCGCCAGTCCGTGGCTTCACGGATTAACAACCGTCTTCCCTCCCCTGTCCCTCCCCGTTAATATCCCCTATTTGACTTGCCGCGCCTGAAATCGTTAAACTCCTTTTCGTTATTTGGCCCCGGCGCCGTTTACGGGAATCCAGCCACACCGGACAAGGAGAACGCCCTTATGAAGTTTGGCCTATTTTATGAATGGCCCAACCCTAACATCCGCAATTGGAAGACCCTATTCGAAGAGGGAGTTGAGCAGATTCAATACTCCGAGGCAATGGGTTTCGACTACTGCCTCATCGCGGAACACCATTTCTCCAATTACGGAAACTCCCCTTCCCCGCTCCTGCAGGCCCTGTATATCGGCCAGCGCACCAAGCGGCTCCAGATTGCCACCGGCATTCTGGTAGTACCCATCTGGGACCCGCTGCGGCTGGCGGAAGAGGTGGCGGTTTTGGACAACCTGATTGACGGACGCTTCATCTGCGGCGTCGGACGCGGGTATCAGCCCCACGAAATGTCCCGCTTCGGCGTTACCCTGGAGGACTCGCGGCAGAAGTTCGTCGAGAGTATGGAGGTAATGGTCCAGGCCTGGACCCGGGACGAATCCTTCACCTACGATGGTCAGTTCATCCAGGTGCCGAACGCTACCACCGTTTGGCCCAAGCCGCTGCAAAAACCCCATCCCCCCTTCTGGATTGCCGGCACCAGCGTTGAGTCAATGAAGATGGCAGCGGAATGGGATATGATGCCTTTGACCACCGGCTTGCTGGGTGGCGCCGGTGTGCGTACCCACTTCGCCTCCCTGATTCACGCCCGCAAGGAACTGGGCAAGTCCTACCATGGGCTGGAATTGGGTCTCCAGGCCATCACCCACGTGGCGGAAACCGACGCCGAGGCCCGTAAGCAGCTGGACTACGCCCGTTGGCAGAACCGGGCCGGCCGGGCCCTGAACCGTCTGGAAGTTACCGACGGCCGAGTCCAGGTTGGCCCCTACGATGGGGAACTGGATGACGACGGTTTTATGGAACGGCTCTACTTCGGCAGCCCCGACACCGTAATCGAGAAATTCTCCCGGGCCGCCGAACTGGGCGTCACCAACGTCAGCAACTGGATGATGTTCGGCGGGCTGGAACACGAAAAGATAATGAAGTCCATCCGGCTGATGGGTGAAGAGGTTATCCCGGCCCTCAAGGACGTGGAACCGCCGGCCGGCCTGGCCGACGAGTTGGCCGCCACGCCGCCAGCTACTTCCGAGCAGTTGCAGGCAGCCCGTTTCGGCGCCACCCCCTCGGACGTAACGGCCACCTAACCGGGCAAGGGCCGGCGCGCCCGTATCGGATAAATCATCGAGCAGCAAGGGCGGGAGTAAACCCGCCCTTATTTTTCCCTCACCCCCGCCCCCTCTCCCTGAGGGAAAGGGGAGCCTAGTTTCTTCACTTATCCCGGAGTTGCGATCCAGATTCATCCTGCTCCGCTCGTCGGGATGGTTGCAATCACCGGGCCCGTCAGCCCATTCTGAACTCTCCCCTCTCTTTGTGGGAGAGGGGCCGGCCGTATTTCCCCTTTCCGCTAAAATAATCGGCGGCAATTCGTGGCTAATTTTTCCCATACGGCATAAACTACTCAAAGGCGATCCCTTCGCCAGCAGTTACTCCCGGAGCCGGTGTATCCCGTCCGGCCCTGCTTGAAATTCGAGCGCCTGGAGGCCAACTATGTCCGACCAACTACCCTTGCCCTTAACCGGAATCCGCGTCCTGGACGCTACCCACATCGTAGCCGGCCCCTTTTGCTCGCAAATTCTGGCGGATATGGGCGCCGAGGTCATCAAAATTGAGCGGCCCCGCACCGGCGACCTGGTACGGGGCCGGGGCCCTTTCGTTACCACTGCTGCCGGCCAGCAAGTCAGTTCCCGTTACGTGGGCCTGAACCGCAACAAGAAGAGCGTTACCCTGGATTTACGCCATCCCCGCGGCAAGACCACCTTCGCGGAAATGGTTAAGGCAGCGGACGTGCTGCTGGATAACTGGGGACCAGGAGCCTTCCGGCGGTTGGGGCTGGGCTATGACCGGCTGCAAGAGTTGAACCCGGGCCTGATTTACGCCAGCATCACCGGCTACGGCGACAGTGATAACCGGCGCGGTCCTTATTCCACCTGGCCGGCCAACAATCTGGCGATTCAGGGTATGTCCGGCTGGATGGAGTTGACCGGGGAGCCGGGCCGCCCGCCCCAGAGCGTTGGCGACAACATCGGCGACTCCATCCCCGGCGTCTGGGCTGCCCTGGGCATTGTCCTGGCTCTCCGCACCCGGGAGCAGACCGGGCAGGGGCAGCACGTCGACATGGCAATGTACGAGTGTATGGTAGCCCATACCCTGAGCAATATGTACGGCTATGAAGCTACCGGCGAGATGTTCACCCGGGATTGGAGCCGCCTGGCCTCCGCCGGTATCACTTTCCGGGCCCGGGACGGCTACGTGATTATGGCCGGCGCCCGGGTTAGGGAGCGGTGGCAGAACTTGTGGAAGTTGGTCGGTAGGGATGATTTGGCCGATGTTCCCGAATATCTGGCGCCGGGCGACGGCGAGTTCATCCGCGACCATGTCATCCCCGCACTGGAGGAGTGGAGCCGGGTACGCCCTAAGTGGGAGGTGGCCGGCCGAATTACCGAATTGGGCTTCTCCATGGGGGTGGCCCAGACCATTGCAGACCTGGCCCACTGCCCGCATCTGGAGGCGCGGGAAATGTTCGTGACCACGGGAGATACGCTGGGCGGAATTTTCCGTTCCCTGCGTACTCCCCTCCGCCTTACCGGGTGCGCCGACCTCGCTCCCGAAACTGCGCCAAACCTGGGCCAGGACAACCGGGAGATTCTATGTACCCTGGGCGGATTGACGGAGGAAGAACTGGCCCAGCTAGAGGCGGAAGGGGTAGTTTAGGCAGCCGGCCTGACTGATTGGCGCTATGGAAACTACACAGTACTACGAGGAAAGAGCCAGATTTAATCACCCGGAAATACATGATGCGTGGATAGAGATAGCACTGGAAAATCCCTTGCACACTGTAACCCAATCCGATGGTAGAATACGTTACTGTGGCTTCGTAACCGAATTTAACCATTGGATTCCAGTGATAGTTGAGCAAGGGGAAGTTGCACAACCGTTTTATCGATCACCAGAAGCTAAAACTTGGGGGATACCATGAAACTAGAAATCTCCTACTTCAAGGATACTGACACCCTTTGGCTGGACAATGGTCAGCCAGCGCCGGTAGGCGATGATATAAAGGAAAACATCACCGTGTTTTTTGATCTGGAAGCAACGCAGCCAAACGGCGTGCTGATCGAACACGCCGCCGAGTTGCTGCTGCCCGTTCTGACCGCCGCCTTAGAGTCCGCGAAAAAGTCGGAAGGTGCGGCAGAATACAAGGTAACGGCGAGGTAGAGTCGTTGTTTGGAGACTGCGCAGAGTTATCGACAAACTTAGAACCATTACATGGAAACCGCAAGTTATTTCGAGGAAAGAGCCAGATTTAATCACCCTGAGGTTCTCGATGAGTGGGTAGATCGAGTGCTGGAAAATCCCTTGCACACTGCAACCCAACCCGATGGTAGAATACGTTATTATGACTGCGTTGAGAAATTGGGGATACCATGATTCACCAGTTGCAAATCGACTACCATCGAGAGTCCGATACCTTGTGGATTAGCAATGGATTACCTACTCCTGAAGGGGAAGACCTGGCCGAGAACGTAACTATATTTTTCGATAGTGATACTCCTCAGCCTAATGCGGTTATGATCGAACACGCCGCCGAGTTGCTGCTGCCTATTCTTTCCGCCGCGTCAGAGTCCGCGAAAAAGCCGTAGTAAGTACGTTCCTTAAAAACTGTACAGAGTTATCGCCAAGTGTAGAACCAAGTCGTGGAAACTACTGAATACTACGAACTGGTAGCAAGGCAGAAGCACCCGGAAATTCGGGACAAATGGGTTGAGCGGGTGTTGGCAAATCCCTACTACACCGAACCGCAAGATGACGGTAGAATCAGGTATTATGGCTTCGTACCCGAATTAGGTCACTGGATTCGGGTGATAGTTGACCAGGGAAAAGTGCACAACCGTTTCGTTGATGGCGCAAAATTGAAGCTTTGGGGGATACCATGAAACTCCAGGTTGCCTATTTCGAGGATACGGACACGTTATCTCTTTGGAATGGTCAGCCGGCCAGCCACGCCGATGACGTGTCCGAAAACCTGATTGTTGATTACAACGGGGCAGGCGAGGCTGTTGGCTTCACCCTGGAACACGCCGCCGAGCTGCTGCTGCCTATTCTTGCATCTCCTTATTTGGATGCCGGACGGCCTAATTCCGGTGATCCAAATTGGGCTTCTCTGACTGATAGCCATATAAAAGCATTGGAAGTAATCTCAGCGCATTTGGGCAGAGGGCCGATTACAGTTCACGTCCATCCCGAAAAGGCGAAAGCGCCGTCCGACTAGAAATACTGCTGCAGCACTGTATCACGCCGCCAGCCACACAATTTACGGAGGGATGACCGTGCCAATTAACGGAATGGGTGTTATATCCAGAGTAGCCGGGGAGCCGGCCCTGTTGGAAGAGATAGTCGTTGACGACCCCGGGCCGGGCGAGGTGCTGGTCCGGATTCAGGCCAGCGGCGTTTGTCATACCGACCTGCACTACAAGTTGGGCAAGATAACCAACGAGTTCCCTTTCCTGCTGGGGCATGAGGGCGCCGGCATCGTTGAAGCCGTTGGGGAGAGAGTGACCGAACCCCAGGTTGGCGATTACGTGGTGCTGGCCTGGCGCGCTCCTTGCGGCTACTGCCGCTTCTGCGCTTTGGGACAGCCCAATCTCTGCTCGGCCAGCCTCAACGCCCAACCCCGGATGACCGCCAGCAAAGACGGAGCAACCCTGAACCCGGCTCTGGGCATCGGCACCTTCTGCACCCATACCGTAGTGGCGGCGCGCCAGGCCGTACCGGTGCCAACTGCCTGCCCGCCGGAACAGGCCAGCTTGCTGGGCTGCGGCGTAACCACCGGCGTGGGCGCGGTCCTCTACACCGCCGGCGTGCGCCGGGGCAGCAGCGTGGCCGTCTATGGCTGCGGCGGCATTGGCTCCAGCGTAATTATGGGCGCCCGGCTGGCCCGGGCCGGCCAGATTATCGCAGTGGACATCGCCGAGAACAAGCTGGCCTGGGCCCGCGATTTCGGCGCCACCGACGTGGTGAACGCCGCCAACGGCGACCCGGTGGAGGCTATCAAGGAATTAACCGGCGGCAACGGGGTGGACTACTCTTTTGAGTGCGTCGGAATGCCCGAAACCCTCCTGCAAGCCCTCTGGTCCCGGGACCTGGCCGGCACTTGTGTCCTCATTGGCGTCCCGGACCCGACTATGGTGGTCGAGGTGCCGATGCTCCGGTTTTTCGGATTGGGCGGCTCCCTGCGAGTAAGTTGGTACGGCGACAATCTGCCGTCCCGGGATTTCCCGCTGCTGGCTAATTACTATCTGTCCGGCGAACTGGACCTGGACCGGGTAGTTTCCGCCATCATCGGCCTGGAGGACACCGAGGCGGCCTTTGCGGCCATGGAGCGGGGCGAAACGCTGCGGTCGGTAATCCGGATTCCTGATTAACCGTAATAACTTGCTCCATTGAACTGCCCCGGGAGACGTATATGCCCATCCCCCCAAGAACAAAAGCCCCTCTCCCCCAAGGAGAGGGGCTGGGGGTGAGGGCAGGACTTCCCTAAATTGACAGGCGGTTAGCCGTATGCTACGTTGGGCCAATCCGGGAGAAATATCCGCACTCTGATTCCCTACGGAGTACCAACTAATGCGCAGTATCGATATACACGCTCACATTACCCCTCAATGTTTCTGGCAGGCAACGGAGAACGGCGGCGACTGGCATACCTTGCGACGCGAGCAAGATGCCCGAGGCCGCCAGATTGCCGTTGTTGGCGACCGCCGCGGCGGTTTGCCGCCCAAGGCCCGGTGGACCCCGGAAGAGCGGATGGACGACATGGATTCCCTGGGAGTGGATGTGCACGTCTTGTCCCCCTACTCCGGGTTCTATAACTACGGTCTCGATGCCGCAGTCGCCATCGCCACCTCCCGGGACTCCAACAACGAAATCGCCGAGATGGTCAGAAGCTGGCCCGACCGGTTCGCCGGCCTGGGAACTCTGCCTATGCAGGACGTGAACGCCGCCATTGCCGAACTGGAACGCATTATGACCACTATGGGTTTCAAGGGCGCAATGATTGACGACAAGGTGAACGGCAAGCTGCTGGATGAGCCGGAGTTCCTCCCCTTCTGGAAGGCTGCCGAACAGATGGGCGCGCTGATACTCTTCCACCAGGGCGACGGTACTTTGGTGGACTACCGCACCGATCGTTTCCACCTGCCCAATTCCATCGGCAACCTGGCCGACCGTACCATCACCTTTTGCTCGCTGGTCCTGGGTGGAGTGCTGGACGCCTGTCCTGACTTGAAGATTTGCTTGTCCCACGGGGGCGGCTATACTTGCTATAACATTGGCCGCATCGACCGGGGCTGGCAGGGTCTGCCCGATTCACCCACCAAGCCGGCCCAGCCGCCCAGCGAATACCTGCGGCGTTTCCATTATGACTGCATCGTCTATACCGAAGAAGCCCTGCGTTTCCTCATTGACACGGTGGGGGCCGACCGAGTCCTCTTTGGCAGCGACTGGCCCTACGATATGGTGTTCGACTGGCCCGTTTCCTGGATTTTGAGCCTGGAAACTATCACCGAAGCGGAGAAGGAGCTAATTCTCTGGAAGAATCTGGAGCGGCTTCTGGACTTGTAAATCAGCGGGAAGCGAGAGACTTTTGTGGCCGCTCAGTACCCTCAACAACCTTCGGAGGTTACCGGATGCGCAGCATAGACATCCATGCCCATACTTTCACCCCGTCCATGATCAGAACCCTGGAGGCCGGTGGGGAATGGTACGGAATGAAATACACCGATGCCGATAAACGGACTATTTATGTCCGGGAAGGCAAGCTGGTGCAGGTCAATCCCAAGTGCAGGTACACCCCCGCAGAACGGGTAGCCGATATGGACCAATTGGGCACTCAGGTTCAGTTGGTATCCTTGCACACCCCGGTCTTCGGCTATCACCTGTCCGCGGCCGATGGCGTGGCCCAGGCGCGGGAGGTCAATGACGACATTGCCGGTTTTGTCAAGGAAGCCCCGGACCGGTTCGCCGGAATGGCTACTATGCCCATGCAGGACGTAAATGCGGCAATTGCCGAGCTGGACCGCGCCGTGAATACCTTGGGACTGAAGGGCGCCGAACTGGATACGGTGGTTAATGGCAGGACTTGGGACGAGGCCGAATATCTGCCCTTTTTCCAGGCGGCCCAGTCTATGGGCGCAACCCTGTTCTTCCATCCCCAGCCCCAGCATAACCTGATGCTGGAACGCACTAACAAATACGGTTTGGGCAATTCCGTCGGAGTCCCGGTCGAGGATACTCTGTTGGTGGCCGCCCTTATTTTCGGCGGAGTTATGGAAAAATGCCCCGACCTGAAGGTGTGCGTGGCGCACGGCGGCGGCCCGGCCTGCTTTGGCATGGGCCGGCTGGATCGGGGTTGGCAGGTGCGAAACGAGGCTCGCGTCAACATTACCCGACCGCCCAGCTACTACCAGAGCCGTCTCTACTATGACATCGTGGTGATGAGCGAACGGTCTCTGCGCTTCCTGATTGACCAGGTAGGCATCGAGCGCGTGGTGCTGGGCAGCGACTATCCCTTCGTTGCCTGGGCCCCGTCGCCCGCGGGTTGGCTCCAGGGGCTGGAAAGCCTCACCCAGGAAGAAAAAGACCGAATATTGTGGAAAAACCTGGAAGAACTGCTCGGCATTGAGACCGGCGGCTAGACCGGAGTAAGGGTGTAATAAAATGGCAGTCAAGCCGGCAAATATCCCATCGCCGCCGACTTCCACCCAATCGGACGCCGATTTCATCGCCGCCGCCCGCCAATTAGCGCCGCAGATTTGCGCCGCCCGGGACGAAATGGACCGGGAACGGCGCGTGCCGGCCCATCTGGCAAAGTCGCTGGATGCGGCCGGCGTTTATCGATTGTTCCTGCCGGCCAGCATGGGCGGCCCTCAATTGGACCCGATAACGGCCTACCAGGTCATTGAGGAAGTCTCCCGGGCCGAGGCTTCAGTAGGTTGGTGCGGGCTGCTCTCCAACGGCGGCGCGCTTTTCGCTGGCAACTTCACGCCGGCCGCTGCCGGCCGAATGTTCGGCCAACCGCCGGAGTTCCGGGCCGCCGGTTCCTTCCGGCCTTTGGGCGAAGCTCGCCCCACCAACGGGGGCTTTCGCATCAGCGGTCGGTGGGATTACGCCAGCGGAATCGATAATGCCAATTGGCTCTTTGTCAACTCAAAGGTGGTGGACGAGCAAGGCCCCCGGCTGACCGAGGCCGGCCGGCCCGAAACGCTGATGCTGTTTACCCCGGTGGAGACGGCTGCGATCTACGACACCTGGCAGGTGGTAGGTCTGTGCGGCACGGGCAGCAACGACTTTGAGCTGGAGGACGTTTTTGTCCCCTCAGAGCGCGTATTCCGGCTGTACGATCCACCCCTGGAAGCCGGTTTCCTGTACCACCCCCGAACCCTCCTGACCGCCATCTGGGTCCTGGTCGCGGCGGTGGCCCTGGGGACGGCCCGGGGCGCAATGGACGCTTTCCGGGAACTGGCTGCCGGGGCCGGCACTACCATATCCAGTACTTTGCTGCGCGACCGACCTCAGGTGCAGGCCAGAGTTGGCGAAGCCGAGGCGATTATCAGTGGCGCCCGCGCGCATGTCCTGGATGCTGTTAGCCAGGCCTGGCACGTTTTTGACGCCGCTATGCCCTTGCCCAGCCCAGAAATTACCCAGGCGCGGCTGGCTATCACCCACTCCATCCACCAGGCCGCCAAGGCGGTGGACCTGCTCTTCCACGCCGCCGGCACCAACGCCATTCACCGGCGCAACGGTCTGGAACGCCGGTGGCGCGACATTCACGTAGTAGTGCAGCACGGGGCCGGCTTGTTATCCAACTACGAATTTGGCGGTCAGGCCTTGCTGGGACTGAATCCCGCCGACGCCGGGTGGTGAACTCCGCCCGAAGTTACCGCTTATTCCACCGGGTAGCCCAGCAGCGCGGCCGGGTCCAGATAGTAGATTCCCCCGGCAAGCAACCTTTGCAGTTCGACTCCCGATAGTCCCAATAGGGCAGACTGGCTGGCCGGGCGTCCCGTCAGCCGTTCCGACAAATTGCGCTTGGGCCGAATCCACTTGGCCCGCGCCTTACCCTGGTCAATTCCCGCCAATTGGCCGGCCCAATCCACGGAACTCTCAAAATCCAGCAGTTCATCCACCAGCCCCAGTTCCTTGCCCTGACGGGCGGTGAAAATCTCGCCGGTAGCCAATTCCCGTACCTGCTCCTCTTCCATCGAGCGTCCGTGGATAACTACCGCCAGGAATTGCTCGTATATTTCGGTAATCAGTCCCTGCAACTTTTCCGACTCCTCGTCGGTCGGGGGCCGCCAAAAGCCGCCCATGTCCTTGAGCCTTCCACCCTTAACCACCGAAAACTCGATGCCGGCCCGGCCCAGCAGCTGCTCCAGTATGGGCCGCAGGTAAATTACGCCGATGGAACCTACCATAGTAGTTGGCAAGGCGGTTATCTTGTGGGCGGCGCAAGCCAGATAATAGCCTCCCGAAGCGCCCAGGCTGCGGATGTAGGCCACCACCGGCTTTCGGGCCGCTACCTTGCGCAGACTGTAGTACAGCAGCTCGGAACCGGCTGCCGAGCCGCCGGGCGACTGAATATCCAGCAGCATCGCGCGATACCGATCGTCCGCCGCCACATTGGAAAATAGCCGGGCATAAGCGGACTCGCGAACCGCAGCGCCAATGGCCCCATGAATTTCAACGACGGCGACGCTTCTGCTGCGCCTGAGTTTGAGCATCCCGGGCATAATCAGACCTCTTCAATTAACGCATTTAGCACCGATGATAGCACAAATTTTGCCGCAAAAAATTTTCAGTCCCCTCTCCGGTTTGGCAGCGTTGCAATTTAGGTGGTTTAAGTCAGGGCCTAGCATTCGTTCCAGTACCGCCGGGACAATCCCTGTGGTTGCTCCTACACCTCGACCACCTAATACGGAACGCTACCCTCCGGTTTCCCATTCTTGACCGGACATATACTAACCTATATAATTAGCGGCGGTTGGCCATAGGGTAGCGTAATCTGGTTGGAGGTATCGTAGGTGAGTAAAAGGAGGTTCCGGACGTATCCTCCATTCTCCCGCATTCTAATTATGTAGTGAGGAATCTTCCAGTCTGTGCGTAAATCTAGCGATTTCAAGCATTACATCCGGGTTCAGGCATTGCTCCTCCTAATTCTTCTGTCGCTTACAGTTCTTATCCTCAGCTGTAGCGAAGGATCTGATCTGGTTACTCCTGCTCCAGCCCAGCCCGATGAAGGGCAATCAACTTCTTCCACCACAGCTCAGCCCGATGAAGGTCGGCTAGATTCTTCTACCCTGGCCCAGTCCGATGAAGGGCAACCAACTTCTTCCACCACAGATCAGCCCGATGAAGGGCAGCTAGATTCTTCTACCCTGGCCCAGCCCGATGAAGGGCAATCAACTTCTTCCACCACAGCTCAGCCCGATGAAGGTCGGCTAGATTCTTCTACCCTGGCCCAGCCCGATGAAGGGCAATCAACTTCTTCCACCACAGCTCAGCCCGATGAAGGTCGGCTAGATTCTTCTACCCTGGCCCAGTCCGATGAAGGGCAATCAACTTCTTCCACCACAGCTCAGCCCGATGAAGGTCAGCTAGATTCTTCCATACCAGCGCAGCACCTGAATTTCCGGTCAGTTAGCGTCGGGGGATTCCACACCTGCGGGATACTGGATACTGGATACGGGATACTGGATAATGGTGAGGTACGTTGCTGGGGTAGGGATGACCAAGGCCAAGCCACACCGCCGGAGGGCCGGTTCCAATCGGTCAGTGCTGGGTGGGCTCACACCTGTGGGGTGCTGGAAAACGGTGGCGTGCTCTGTTGGGGTTTTAATCAAAGCCTGCAGGCTACGCCGCCGGCAGGTCGCTTCCAGTCAGTCAATGCCGGAGCGTACTACACTTGTGGAATGTTGGAGAGCTACGAGGTGCGTTGCTGGGGAATTACGACCTCCGGCGCGGCCACGCCGATGGAAGGCCTGTTCCGCTCGGTCAGCGCCGGAAGCGGCCACACCTGCGGGATACTGGATAATGGTGAGGTACGTTGCTGGGGTAGGGATGACCAAGGCCAAGCCACTCCGCCAGAGAGTAGTTTCCGCTCGGTCAGCGCCGGAAGCGGCCACACCTGTGGGATGCTGGAGAGCAGTGAAGCTCTTTGCTGGGGCAAAGACGAATACGGCGCGGCCACGCCACCAGAAGGACGCTTCCGCTCGGTTAGCGCCGGGAGCGGATACACCTGCGGGATACTGGAGAGCAGCGAAGCCCTTTGCTGGGGCAAAGACGAATACGGCAGGGCCACGCCACCAGAGGGACGCTTCCGCTCGGTTAGCGCTAATCATCTGCACACCTGTGGGGTACTGGAGAGTGGCGCGGTGCGCTGCTGGGGTAGCGACGATTCCGGCCAGACCACGCCGCCGGATTCTCCCGCCACAATCCAACTCCCGTCTGTTCAATCAGATACCCCGGTGCAAATATCAGCCACTCCCATGGACTCCTCTATTCCAACGCAGCGCCTGAATTTCCGATCAGTCAGCGCCGGGAGTGACCACAACTGTGGGATATTGGAAAGCGGCGAAGTACGCTGCTGGGGCAGAGACAACTACGGTCAGGCCACACCACTGGAGAGCCAGTTCCAGTCAGTCAGCGCCGGGAAAGACCACAACTGTGGGATATTGGAAAGCGGCGAAGTACGTTGCTGGGGCAGGGACGACTACGGTCAGGCCAAGCCGCCGGAGGGTCAGTTCCAGTCGGTCAGCGCCGGGAAAGACCACAACTGTGGGATATTGGAAAACGGCGAAGTACGCTGCTGGGGCAGGGACGACTACGGCCAGGCCAAGCCGCCGGAGGGTCAGTTCCAGTCGGTCAGTACCGGGAGCAGCCACACCTGCGGGATACTGGAGCATGGTGAAACTATCTGCTGGGGCAGGGACGAATACGAAGGCACACCGCCGGATGGTCGGTTCCAGTCGGTCAGTGCTGGATATGGGTACACCTGTGGAATATTGGAGAACGGCGAAGTTCTTTGCTGGGGCTTTAACGGCTACGGCCAGGCCACGCCACCAGAGGAACGCTTCCGGTCAGTCAACGCCGGGGAAATCCACACCTGCGGAGTGCTGGAAAGTGGTGAAGTTCTCTGTTGGGGCGCAGACTGGCACGGCCAGATTATTCCGCCGCCTAGGGCCAGGTTCCAATCGGTCAGCGCCGGAGGCTCCCACACCTGCGGAGTGCTGGAAAATGGCAAGGTACGCTGCTGGGGTAATGATCAATTTGGCCGGGTCAGCCCCCCGGAAGATTAGCCGATAGATCTTGCCTGACGTCATTCCGGTGCGGTCCGGAATCTGAGATACCCCGGGAGTTAGAAACTGTAACCAGGACAGATTCCAGGTTAAGTGTGGTTGGTACCACGGTTGCCCCATTTCCGCCGCCCTATTACAATGGCCGAAACTACTTATGCTGTCGTATTGCGGCGCCTGCCGTAGCTGCGGCCCGCGGGGAGAATGTGGTATGGAATTTGGACTGTTCATGATGCCCCTGCATCCACCCTATCGCTCCTACGCCGATTCCTACGACCGGGACCTGGCCCTAATCGTCGCGGCGGACCGGCTGGGCTACCACGAAGCCTGGATTGGCGAACACATCACGGAGCGTTGGGAAAACGCCCCCTGTCCCGACCTGCTGATTGCCAAGGCTCTGGCGCTGACCAACCAAATCAAGCTGGCTACCGGGGTTACCCTTTTGGCGATTCACAACCCCGTCGAAGTAGCGCACCGCATCGCCATGCTGGACCACCTGTCCCGGGGCCGAATCTACTGGGGTATTGGCCACCGGGCCATCCCTACCGATCTGGCCCTGTTCGGCGTGGGCGCTGACACTGGCGTCGACGTCCGGGAGCGGTCTGCGGAGGCCCTGGACGTAATCCTCAAAATCTGGGCGGCTGAAGGCAAGTTCAGCTACCAGGGAAAATACTTTCAGGTGGACGCTCCCGAACTGGACCCGGTGATGGAACGGGGTCTGCACATGAAACCTTACCAGCAGCCCCACCCACCCATCGGAGTAGCGGCTACCTCCCTGGCTTCAGGCTCGATTCGCGTGGCCGGAGAACGGGGCTGGATCCCCATGAGCAGCTCCAACCTGGCCCCGCAGCACCTGAAAGACCACTGGACGGTGGTGGAAGACGGCGCCGCCAGCGCCGGTAAGGAGTGCAGCCGCCGGGACTGGCGCGTTGGCCGGGATGTTTTTGTCGCTCGTACCCCGGAACTGGCCCGGGAGCGGGCCCGGGCAGTGCTGGGGCGAAACTACATTCAACACCAATTGCCCAACCGCCAGGGTTCCGGCCTGCTCAACTCCACCAAGATCGACCCGGAAATGCCCGACTCCGCCGTGGATGTGGACTATATGCTGGAAAACATCTGGATTGTCGGCGACCCGCAGGAGTGCGCCGACCGCATTCGACGGCTGTACGAGCAGACCGGCGGTTTCGGCCATCTGCTGGCTATCACCCAGGACCCGGACGACCCGGATTGGGAACACGAGTGTTTGCAGCTATTGATGGAAGAGGTCGGCCCCCGAGTTTCCGACTTGCGCGGCGAATAGGCCTTACCCGTTGCGTCGGACCGTGCCGGCGAAAAAGGGGACGGAACGGAAAGAAACTGGCGGAGAGAGAGGGATTCGAACCCTCGAGAGGCGGTAAACCTCTACACGATTTCCAGTCGTGCCCGTTCGTCCACTCCGGCACCTCTCCGCAGAATGGACCCTGCTAATTATACCCGGAGACATCTGCCGTGTCCATCAGGGTAAATGCAGTCAAATAGTAAGGAGAAGAGATTGACCGAGGAAAACTCTCACGACGAACTAATCCGCGAGCAATTCACCCTGCAGGCCGCAGGCTGGGACACTTACGTGCAGGAAGGCGACAACGAAGAGGTTCTGTCCTGGATTATCCGCAATCTGGAGTTGCGGCCCGAGCTGCGAGCGCTGGACGTAGCCGCCGGGACCGGCCTGGTAGCGCGAGCGCTGGCTCCCGGCGTCGGGGAGGTGGCAGCCGTCGAAGTCACCCCGGAGATGATTGTCCAGGGCCGCAAACTCGCCGCGGCTGAAGGACTAACCAACGTTACCTTCGACGAGGCCGACGCCCGCAGCCTGCCCTACGCTGCTGCCTCCTTCGACCTGGTTGCCAGTCGGCTGGCGATGCACCACTTTGAAGAGCCGGGCCAAATCTTGCGGGAAATGGTTCGGGTCTGCGAATCCGGCGGACACATCGCGATTATTGACATTACTACGCCCGAGGACGCAGCTGCCGCCGCCAGCCATAACCGCCTGGAACAGTTGCGGGACCCCTCGCACACGCGGGCGTTGCCGCCCAGCCGGCTGCAAGAGATGGTCGAAGAATCTGGGCTGGAACTGACCAGCGTCAATTATTTCGACGCCAAGCGCGACCTGGAAAGTTGGTTGGACTTCACGGAAACTCCGGCGGAGGCCCGGTCGGTGATAATTTCGGAACTGGAAGGGCAATTGGAAGGCGGCCCGGACACCGGTATGCTTCCCTCCCTGGAGGATGGTCGGTTGATGTTCATCCATCGCTGGATGATGCTGGTTGGCCGGAAGCCGTGAAACCAGCCCTAACGACCCGCCGGAACGGCCTTTCCCGATAGTGTATTGGAGGTTAACGATGACTACCTTTGTTTACGTAGCGGCCCAGGACGACGACAAGATCTCTATATTTACGCTGGACGATGCCACCGGCGCGCTGTCCCGGCAATCGGAAGTTGGTATGGCCGGCGGGCCATCTCTGCTGGCGGTCAGCCACGACCGGACGACCCTCTATGTCGGCCACCGGGAGTCGGCCCGCATCAGCAGCCACCGCATTGACCAGGCAACGGGCGGTCTGGCGGAGACGGGCGGAGTCGATACCCAGGACTCACCCACCTATCTGGCCCTGGACCGAACCGGCCGCTATCTGCTTTCAGCCTATTACCAGGGTGGACGGGTGGCGGTACATCCTTTAGGTGAGGACGGCAGCCTGGGCGGGGCGGCCACCGCCTCGGTAGCCACCGATGCCGGCGCCCATTCGGTCCAGACCGACCGTTCCAATCGATTTGCCTACGTGCCGCATATCGCCTACCAGCAGGACAACGTGCTGGAACCGCCCGAGTATATCGCCGGCCCCAACGTAATCTACCAATTCCGGTTCGACGCGGCTACCGGCGGTTTGACCGGCAATGACCCGCTGCAGCTGCCCATGGACGAGCTGCTGGGGCCCCGTCACATTACCTTCCATCCCAGCCTGAATGTCGCTTACTTCACCAACGAGCAGGGTTGCAGTATTTCCGCTTATCAGGTTGATCCCGATTCAGGAAACTTGAGCCGGCTGCAGACCGTGACCACTCTGCCCGAAGGGGTGGAAGTCCGCAACACCTGCTCCCAACTCCAGTTTACCCCCGACGGTGATTTTCTCTACGCGCCCAACCGGGGCCACAACAGCGTTGCCGCCTTTGCCGTGGACGGCGCCGGAATGTTGACGCCGGTGGGCCACGTGGACACGGAAGCGGTGCCCAGCGCCTTCAGCCTGGACCCGGCCGGGCGGTTCGTCTTTGCCGCCGGTTCGGCCACCAACCGGCTGGCCGCCTACCGCATCGACCGTCAGTCCGGCGCCCTGGCTCCCCTGACAACCTACGAAACCGGCGCCCGCCCCATGTGGGTGCTGACCACAACTTTAGGGGATTAAGAGGGCCAGCGTTGGGTGACTGTTTACTGGCGCAAAAGACCGGCTGGCATAATTGCCGCAGCCGGTCTTTTGTCTGGCGCCGGTTGTTAGTTTAGTCGTCAGCCGGGGCCAGGGCTGCTTCGGCCTCGGCGACGTGGTCAGTAATCGGCTCGCCGGTTTTGGGGTCGCGCTCGAAGGGGCTGTAAAGTTCCAGTTCCTGGGCCATCTCCCGCACTGCCGGGATGACTTCTTCGCCCATCAGCCGCAGGCTGCGCATCTGGTCTTCGTGGGACATGGCGCCGTCGCCGTCCCAGAAGAAGACGCTGCCCGGGCGCAGGTATTCCAGGACGTGGCGAATCTTGGGCAGCACCGTCTTGGGAGTGCCGGAGATGATGCTGTAGTCGGCGGCCTGGTCTTCGTAGGGGCGGCGATTGGTCCCAAAGCGGCCGGCCGGCCCAAAGGAGGTGGCGGACAGGCGACGGGAGTTGCGGGAGGTATGGTCCGGCAGGTTCATTATGGCCGGGTTGACCTGTCCTTCGTTGCCCGAAAGGAAGGGATTGCTGACGCCGGACAGATACTTGCGGCCCACCTCTTCGGCCTTCTCCTCGGTCTCGTCCACGTGCACCTTCCACAGGTAGGCCACGTTCTGGGTTCCCTACTGGTAGCCGAACTCGGCGGCGGTGTCGTGATAAAGCTGGAAGGCTTCTTTGGTCGGTTCCAGCTTGGTGGCTAACAGCACCAATGGATAGCCTTTTTCCGCCGTCCACTTGACGGTTTCGACACTGACGGTGGAGGGAATCCAGATGGGTGGATGGGGCTGCTGTAAAGGCCGCGCCCAGGGGTTGACGTAGCGATAGTGGTAGTGCTTGCCCTCCCAACGCCAGGGGCCGGGGGTAGTCCAGGCCTTAATCAGGAAGTCATGGGCTTCTTCGAACCGCTCCCGATTGAAGTGAGGCGGCGCATTGTGGGAGTAGCTTTCCCGTCCACCACCCCGGACGAAGCCGGATACCAGGCGGCCGTGGGAAATCATGTCAATCATCGCCAGTTGTTCGGCCAGCCACAGCGGGTCATCCCAGATGGGGAGGACGTTGCCCAGGATGATTATCTTGGCCTTGTTGGTGATGCGCGCCAGGATCGAAGCGCCGACGTTGGTGACGCCCTGCATACAGAAGGGGGTGCTGTGGTGTTCGTTGAGCATCAGGGCGTCAAAGCCCATTTCCTCGGCATACACCTTTTCGTCCAGGTAGCGGTTGTAGAGGTGGGCGCCGACGGAAGGGTTGTAGTATTCGTTGCTGATGCTGAGGTCGGTGAATTGGGTTCCCATCAACCCGGATTGGTCGTCCTGCCAAGGCTGCTCGGTAAAGTGTCCAATGAGCATATCAACACCTCAAAGGGATGGAAGTAAAGGGTCGGGGGATTGCAGGCAGTTTAGCACCAGGGGAATGGGTGGGGCAATGGGGGGAAGGTAGCGTTCCGTTTTAGGTGGTCTGAGTGTAGGGGCAATCATAAAGATTGCCCTAGATATACCAAAACGAATCCTATGGCCTGACTTAAACACCTAAATTGCAACGTTACCATAGCAAAGGCAGCGTTGCATTCAGATGGCTTAAATCAGAACATAGCATTCGTTCTAGTACCGCCGGGTCAATTACAGAGGTTGTCCCTACATCTCGACCACCTAAAACGGAACGTTACCTTGGCAAAACGAAAGAACTATTAATTTACTTTCGTATATCTTGCAGGCCTGTTGCTTGTCCTCTTATATGTCCCTTCCGCGTCCAGTTGTTGCAGCCAAGCCTTGGCTTGACTCTTCTGAACCCCCAAATATTCTGCCACACGAGAATCCGTAAGCGGATAATTGAGCACACTCAATAACTCCTTCACTCGTTGGAAAAGTGCCTTGGAAGGAGGAATTTCTTCTGTCTTCGGGTCCTTTTCTTGAACGGCTAGAGTTTGGAAATTTGGTTGAGCTTCATAGCCAGAGAACAGTTTAGGCTGCGTTGGAGCAGGCTCAAAGATTTGATTCCCATCGCTTGAGATTACCCGCATCAAGTCGTCGGGCGTCCGCGGATTTGGCCAAGGATACGCACCCTTCTGGATTAAGGCGCTTGTCCCTTCACCGTCTAGTTTACCTTGAACACCCTGACGAACATATAAGGGAGGATAACGAAATCTATTCAAATGTTCGACCGCTCCGCTCCAAGTTCCACCCTTTCCATATTCCGTCTGTACAACTAGGGCAGCATCTGCCAGCGCATAGATTATTTTATTCCTGGACATAGCGTTGCCAACATTAAATCCTGACTTGGGATCATACGGCGATACTAGAACTAATCTACCGTCCATTAGTAAGTCCCGATTCTCGCGTTCCAAAGCGGCGGTCTCCAGTTTTTGCGCCAACACTCCCACAGCAGTACCACCACCTGACAATACCCCTCGCATCGACGAACTATCAATACCGCGGGCCCCTCCAGACACTATAGTGCAACTGGCTTTAGAGGCTAACTGGCCTATCGCATTAGCATACTCGACAGAAGTTTCATCGGCATTTCGAGAACCTATCACCGCTAGTCCGCCGTTTCCCAATAAATCCCTGTCTCCACAACCAAACAATACTGGGGGGCATAAATCACCTAAACGTTTTCTTAGACGCTGGGGATAGGTTAAATCCGCCCGAGTGGACAACCATATAGACCGCGCATTCCAGCGTTCAAGAGCCTGACTTAGTAAGAACCCCCGAGATAGCAACTGCCGTATTCGCTCGGGAGCAACACCCGTTTCGGACTCTTGAAGAAATACAATCCTATCGTGAATAAACAGATCGGAAGGTTGCAGGTTTGATTCATTCAGGAATCTAGCCAAACGGTTGTACTCAGATAGCTTTAGTATTGGCGACGATGTTTCTTTACTCTTGCCCAACATTAAAGGAGATGTAAGCAAGAGAATGGCTTGAGAATTAGCTGTGATTTCCATCAGTTTGTACATCCTTAATTACGTACAGCAGCATTCGAAAGTGCAAAGGGAAAAACCGCTTGACAATTTTGGGACTTCAGTAATGTAGCGGCTATAGTTAACGTCCAACGTGAGTCCACAATGTCATCGACTAGGAGAACTGGTTTAATAAAGAGATTATTTGGTACATCTCTTTTGTCAAGACTCAAAGAGTTTTGCACGTTCTGTGCCTGCATAGTGCTGTTCTCCATGGTCTTTTGTTCTGGTCGGTTCGCGGTTTTAATGAGTGCCGGGTAGAACGGTAGTCCTAGTCTATCAGCCAGTCGATTAGCAAAGTCCGGGACTAGGTCAGGGTGTCGTGATGAGGGAATACATGTAACCCATGCCGGAACCGGGTCAGTATTCCATTCTCTGATTACTTGTTCCGAGGCAGATACCAGTTCTTCCGAGAAACGGTTATCGTGGTATTTTCCAGATCTCACCAACCGGCCCCAACCGGCGTCGCTCCAGTAGCATAACGCCTTTCCTGGTTCTGCTATAAGTGTGCGTTGTATCCCCTGCCGTGATGGCCACTGTAATCGGGGTGGAATATCTAAATTTATCCGTCTCAGGAAGTTAATCGCCTTTTGCACAGTTTCCTCTCTGATTTCGGCAGGTAACGGCGCCAAGCTTGGTTGATTGACTTCTTCGGAGTTGCCGTCAAGGGCACTGATTAGGAACTCCATATGCCCTGATTCAAGGGCTACATAGTGTTGCATCTGCTCTTGCTCTTGGTATCTCAAATTGGTTAAGCGTTCCGCACGTTCCCAGAACTTATTACTCAAACGAGTTGTAGTAAGTTGATATTTATTCCCTTGCCTAACAATCGGGGCAGGGGACTCGAGGGCAAGTAGTTTGGTGGCAAGCTCAATTCGGCCATAACGCATATTAACCCACTGTTCCATTTCGGATATGGAGAGACCGTGAGGTACCATCTTCAAGGCCTCTAACACTTGTTCTACTTCGTCCCTTCTCGGGAAAGAGTTTCGGATAAAGAAGTCGGTAATTTCCGTATCTTCAGACCCACTGAGTAAGACGCCATAGGCCTCATCTAGTTGCCTGCCAGCTCTCCCTACTTGTTGATAGTAGTGAACTACTGATCCCGGTGTTTGGTAATGAAAAACAAACGAAATATCTGGCTTGTCAAACCCCATCCCCAATGCTGTCGTGGCAACCAGGGCTTTCACTCGATTCTCGAGTAAGTTGGATTCCAGAACCTCGCGATTTTTGGATTCTCCAGTATATGAAGAAACTTTGAATCCCTGAGAGCGCAACCATTCTGTTACTGTTTCAGCATCGCGTATGGTGAGTGTATAAATAATACCACTACCAGGTATTTCCTCCAGCCGTTCCGCCAGCCATGCCAAACGTTCAGACTGTCCCGGTAGATCAATGGTCTGCAAGTGGAGCGATGGCCTATTGAGATCTCCTCGTATAACCTCAATGTCAGGGCCAAAAATAGCTACGAGATCATCCATAACCCGGTTGTTAGCAGTAGCTGTTGTTGCCAAGAGCTGCGTATTACTTGGTAATGTGCCAGAAATTCTCTCGATACGCTGGTAGTCGGGCCGAAAATCATGTCCCCAATCGGAAACACAATGGGCTTCGTCAATCACCAACAAAGATATATTGTTTCCTATTTCGGAGATGACCTCTTCCTGAAAGTCTTCATTGGCCAACCTTTCTGGTGATATCAGGAGAATATCTACTTCATTATTTTTGACAAGTGTCTTTATATTCTCCCAGTTAGCCGCATTGCTGGAGTTTATGGTTGCAGCTCGCACTCCCATCCGTTCTGCAGCAGCTATTTGATTGCGCATCAAAGATAATAGCGGCGAAATCAACAGAGCTGGACCGCTCCCTGCTTCCCGCAGCAACTTTGTGGCAATGAAGTAAACAAAGCTCTTTCCCCAACCGGTCTTTTGGACAACCAACAATTTGCCCCGCCCTTCCACGATATGTTGAATGGCGGCTTACTGATCCTCTCGAAACTCGGCCGTGGGTATTCCGGATCCAATCTTCATCAACTCCAGGGCTCTTTCGCTGTCGTAAATCATTGTCACTCTCTAATTAAATTGGTTATAAACTATTGAGGCTTCCTCTCTCTATTTGATTTCGGCTAAACCGTTTACATATTCTCAACCAACACGTCCGACCAGTCCAGGTTCGGGGAACGCTTGGAAAGAGGCAACATTTCCACGCCCACCACCTCGTTGTTCTCGTTGAAGTCCAGCATGATGCCGGGCGATACATCTTCCGTCTCTACTATTCGGGACTTGTCCAAGCGCAGGTACAGGGCATCAGCGGAACTATCTATCGTAAGTTTCATTACAGTCCTCCGGCATTGCGGTCAAAGAATACGGTTACTACTCGCCAAGGGTTAGTGCTGGTATTTACCGCCACGAGCAAAATGCGGTTTCCAAATTCCGGAATACGGCCAAAGAAGCGTTCTACTTCCGGGTCATTTGGGTCTGGCAATTGTAGGGAGGGATATTCTATCACCTTTTCCACCCACTCCGACGGGATTTCCCGTTCACCCATCATACTCAGAGCATATAAAGTATATCGCAGTTCCATGTACTACCCAAACCACTCCCTCATTACCCCCACGAACTTTTCCCTTTGTTCCACCTCTGGCCGGTGGCCGCAGTTTTCGATGATTTCCAGGCGGGAGTTAGGGATGCTTTGGTGGTAGAGTTGGCCGGCGCTGGGGGGGATTATCGGGTCATGGTCGCCCCAGACCAGCAGGGTGGGCAGCCGCTTCAGGCGGGGCAGCAGGTGGGGTAGGGCCGGGTAGTGCATATAAGGGCGCCAACTGAGGCGGCAGGCGCCTTCCAGGGACGTTTCCCAGTTGAAGGCCTGTTCCTCCGACGGTTCGTCCGGGCAGATGGCCTGAAATTCCGGGACGGCGTCCGGATTGAGCAGGCTGCGGCGAATGTAGGCCCGGGCCACTACCTGGAAAATGTCGAAAATCTCCCCTTGCGGGGGACGCACGCCGGCCGCGCCGACCAGGGCCAGTCGCCGGAACTGCTGGGGACACATTACCGCCATTTCCGCGGCCAGCCAGCCGCCCAGAGAGAAGCCCAGCACATCCACTCCCTCCAGTCCCAGGTCGTCCAGCGCGCCCAGGTATCAGACGGCCAGGTCGTGCAGGTTCATTACCCAATCCAGGGGTTCCGACTCGCCAAACCCCGGGTGCCAGGGGATGTAAAGGGTGCGGTTCCGGGCCAGGGACTCGTGCCAGCGCAGCCAGCCCGGGTGTCCCATTTCATCGTGCAGCACCAGCAGCGGGTCGCCGGAGCCGCCCTTGACCAGCTTAATTCGGGCGCCGGCGGTCTCTACCATTTCTTCAGTCCAGGTTACGTAACTAGTAGTCATCGAAACTCCTCGGCGCCGCTCGCAACTAGGCCCGGCGCAGCGTCAGAAAATATCCAGTGGTTCAGCTGATTGTCAGAGAGGGAAAGCGGGTTGTCAAGAATCGGCCGTCAGTAGCCGCCATTTGATTATCGCAAAGACCGGAGCCGCTATGTCCGCCCTGGCAGCGGGGGGAAAGGCAATGTATAAGTTAGCCAGGGGGCCGGTTATTTGGCGCGGCGGCGGAATTTGCGGGGCATTGGAGGTATTGTAATGAATAAATCAGCCCGACGGGGAAGGCGCGGCGGCCGGATCCCGACAGCCCAAAGCTTGGTCCGTCCAGAGTGCAGCGATGTCCCAAGTTAGACCGGAACACGGCGACTTGCAATTTGACCGCCGTGTCCTGGAATCGTCGTAAGGCCGGATTCCCGAAGGCCACGGTATTCAGCGTGAGGGCCGGGCTGGTAGGTATAATACGGCTCAACCGGAAGTTTACGATTGGAGGAACGGGATGCGTTACCGAATTAGCCCTCCCCGAAGTCAGACCGGCGGCCAACTGCTTCTACTTCTGCTTTTGCCCTTAATGGTTATCGGAGCATTTCTCCTGGCCTGCGGGACGGTTGCGCCTCAAGACACTGCAGGTGACCTGACATCACGGTTTTTGGCAGACCTCCCCGGGGTGGACACGGCCACCGCTATGCCCACGCTACCACCGCCCACAGTCTGTATCAACGTCGGGCCCAGCTGCCCCAATGTCTGCTGGGACCAAGCCTACACCTGGCTACATTAAAGAGAAGTATCCCAAACTGGCTGCTCAGCTTAACCGGGACGCCGTTTCCGCAGAAGCAGTTCGGGATTCTTCCTTGAGCTACGACGAGTTCGTTCAGGCCAGGGCCGTCCAGGAAGAAGCCGAAACCGATGAAGTTCATATTCACCTGAAGTCCGGGGTAGATACGGAAGCCCTGGTGATCAGGTTGCATGAGGCCGGTGCCACGGCTGAGGTCAGAGGGGAAGCTCCTGACTCCTATGTGTATGCAACTGCACCGCCGGGGACTCCGGTACCCTACCATCTGTTAAATCATGCGGAGATAGAATTCTTCTACCTGCCCCAGGGTGAGGCCAGTGAAATTCCGGAACCCACGCCCCAGAACCCGGCAGTCTTGAAGGAAGTGTTTATTATCTTGAAACCGGGAGTTAACCCAGATCAAATAGTTTCCTGGCTCAAAACAAGGTCTTACCAAGTAATTTGTAGAATCAGGGAGGGTCCGTGCTTCATCGATTGCGAAACCCAATGCCCTATGTATTTTTGGCTATAGCCACTTTAACAGTCGGCGGTCTGTTGTGGTTTGGGTCTGGAGCAACTGCATCTTAAGAAATGCCTCTATCTCAACCACCTGATACGGTACGCTACCGTGGCCCTCACCCCCGGCCCCTCTCCCTGGCGGAGAGGGGGGATTAGCTTCTCCCTCAGGGAGAGGGCTGGGGTGAGGGCCAAAGAGAGTCCGGGGTGAGGGCTGATTTTTGAGGGCAAAAACCGCAGGGCTATCGCATATGAAAAATTTTCAGGATGAGAACGGAACTTTCCGATGTTTTGGCGGCGCTTTACTGGGTAATCAACATCAAAACCAACGGTTTAAGTCTTAAATTACCCAAATTTAGCAGTTAAAAACGGAGATTTAACCGTCAATTGGCCTCTTAAAATCCATATGCGATAGCCCTGGCAAAAACCGGCAACACTATTGCCCCCAACCACCGCATCTTATAAAATAATTGCCCTAAACCGGGGCTGTTACTCGGTGCCGGTTAGCGGCCCCAATCGGGTTAATTGCCTTATCTTAAACTGAACGCCTTGAGGAGACGTTATGTCTTATGGGACTAAAATTACCCCCCCCCCCCCCCCCGTCCGTAACTGGCTGAAACAGCCCCAGTTTTGGGTGCTGTCCCTTGTAGTTGCGTTGGCATTGCTGCCGCTCTTCTTTTTCTCCGGAAGGGATGACGTAGCAGCGGCGCAGCTCGACAAGCCTGACCATGCCTCTGTTACCAAAACGACTAATCAGGGCATCGTGTTGAAGCTCCGTAAAAGCGACCCTAAATACAACTGTCAGGAGTTCCAAATCCAGTGGCGGCAAAAACACAACACTGGCAATTGGGCAACTGGCTACACTACGCACTGTTATCAGTTTTACAACAATTGGTGGATTCACTATCTGCCGCCAAACACGTCCTACGACATTCGGGTTCGGCATAAGTCGAACAGCAATGTCAGCGACTGGATCGAGCTGGAAGCCTCGACCACGGTCTGTTGCGCTCCCACTGGTCCCTGGGTGAGCTCGGTTACCCGGAATGCGGCGAAGACCGAAGCGACTGTTGATTGGAACTATCCCATGGATTACGGGCATGCCGTTACCCACTATCAGGTAGAGTGGCGGTATTGGCAAGAGTCGTTCTACTGGGGCAATTGGGTTCCAGGTTATGGCGCTAGTGCGGAACTCTCTGCAAGCAGCGGCACCAGCGCCACCATCACCGGCCTTGACGCCAATAAGCACTACGAATTTCGGGTTCGGGCGAAAAACAAGGCAAACTGGGGCCACTGGGGCGGCGCCAGGCACACTCTGCCCTTCGGCAGCGCCCCCGGCGCCCACCGGACTGGTGGCGTCTCAAAACGGAAAATACGCCGCCAATTTGACCTGGACCGCCCCCACCAATACCGGCTCAAGCCCCATAGTGAGGTATCGGGTCTATCTGAACAGCGAATTTTACAAATGGTGGAGTCCACGCTCTTATAAGGACTTCCCCGGCGATAAGACCGAAGCTGTCTATGACGGGCTGCTGCCGGGCAGCAATTATGAATTCAAGGTAGTCGCCTTGAACCACAGCGGCAACGGCATTGGCGCGGAATCCGGTGTCGCTAAACTTCAAACGGCCTCCGGGTCGCAAACCGCCCCCGGGAATGTAAAGACTGATAATGTCAAGGATGAGACGGAAAACCTTGTGCTAGAGCTTTCCTGGGACCCGCCGGCGGAAACCCCTGAGGGCGATGAGCCGGCCGGCGGCGACAGCTTGAATGCTTTTAGCGCAAGTCCACTGGCATCGGAAACTCCCACGCCCACGGAGACTCTCTCAACCGTAGAATACGAAGTCGCCTACGCGGAACTCGGCCAGGACTGGGCGGAGGGCGCAACCCTGACCACCCAGGCAACCAAAGCCAGCATCACGGACCTCACCGAGGGCGTCAAGTATGGCTTCCGGGTGCGGGCAGTTGACCCGGCCAATCCGGAGGATTGGTCGGAAATTCATTATGCCGTGCCCAGCGCCAAGGCGCTGCTGCTGGACGAGTTTAACGATATTAGTCTGGTCCAGGGCAGCAGTATAACCCTCGACATGGCGGACCACTTCGCCGGCCCGCAGTTGACCTACGTGGCCAAGGTGCTGGTCAGTCAGACTAACTCCAACTCCAAGGAAGTTGGCAAGCTGAATGAATTTGCCACGGACCGGGTGACCGGAGCGTGGGAAGGCAGCCGGCTGACGCTGACCGCCGGGTCGCCGGAAGGACAACCGGTTGAGGTAAAAATCGAGGCAAGCAGCGCCAGTACCGGCACCACGGCCAGCGACACCTTTGTTTTGACGTTGACTGAACCGCCGGCTGCGCCAACTCCAACGCCCACACCCGAGCCAACGCCGGAGCTGACGCCAACGGCAACGCCCAGCCCGACAGCGACGGCAACGCCGGAGCCAACGCCCAGCCCAACGCCACAAAACCCGGCAGAGCTGATTAGCGATTTCGACGACATCGATCTGTCCAACGGCAGCACGGTTGAACTCAACATGACCGAGCATTTCAGCGGCGACGGATTGACCTATGCGGTGGATGTCACCACCACCCACCAGCGCACCGGGGCGGTAAAGACCGGGAAGCTCAATCAGGTAGCCGTCAACAAGGTAACGGGTTCCTGGGAAGGTAGCATCCTGACGTTGACCGGCGGCCCGGCGAAGCCGCAGGAGCTGACGCTGGAAATTACCGGCACTGACGAAAACGGCGGCGAGGCCAGTGACTCCTTTACCCTGGCGCTGGTGGCAGAAATCTCAACGCCAACACCTACCCCGGAGCCTACGCCCGCGCCTACCCCGGAACCTACCCCGGAGCCAACGCCGGCACCGACTCCGGAGAACCCGGCGGACTTGATTAGCGACTTCACTGATGTCGAACTGTCCGAGGGGGAGACCGTTGACCTGGATATGGCAGCCTACTTCAGCGGCGACGGGCTGACTTACGCAGTTGAGGTGACAACGACCCATCAGCGCACCGGGGCCGTAAAGACGGGCGCGCTAAATTCAATCGCCCGTAACAAAGTCTCCGGTTCCTGGAACGGCAGCGTCTTGACCCTGACCGGCGGGGCGGCGGCGTCCCAGGAACTGACCATCAAAATCACCGCCACCGACGAATACGGCGGCACGGCCAGCGATGAGTTCACCTACACCCTGGATAATGGCTGACGCCGGGAGAACCCTTATCCCCGGCCCCTCTCCCTGGGGGAGAGGGCTGGGGTGAGGGCAAGATGGGGGTGAGGTCCAGCGGGGCAACGCTGCAATTTAGGTGGTTTGGTTAATGCGGCCCCTAATCTGGAGCAGGGCCAGCAGGTTGTGGATGGTCCAGACGGCCCCCATCCTTTCCCGCCGCCGGTACTCCCGTAACAGATGGAACTGACACAACTGGTGGGGCGCTGGCCGCCCATAGACCAGGGCAATGGCGGATTCAATGGCCCGGTCTCCATCGCTTACCAGGTGCAAGGGGCCCACCGCACCTTGCCGCCAGGCCAGGTCAATCCCCGGCTCCCAACGCTCAGCCGCAGCCAGCGCCACCCCGTTTTCATCCCGTACTACCTTGATTTCGGCCCGCCCGGAACGAGTACGCGTCCACAGGCCGTCCCTTTCCGGCCGCCGCCCCCGCAACTTGGGCTGCCGTGTAGCCTCAACGCCAAGGCCGCCAGTTTCACCGCTAATACGGGAATCTCTTGCTCCACTTGCGTTTCCAGGTCATCTAACAGACCCATCTGCGCCACCTCTCTGAACCAGATCAGCCAACTTGCCTAACCCATCCTGCAGCCAAACCACCTAAATTGGAACGCTGCCGAACCGTTAAGTGACTGAATCCGGCCCATTCTCACCAGCGAAGGGGGCAGTCAACCGCCAGCTTCGCCTCTTCCTTGCCGCATTTCCCTCACCGGACGGCTGCGAGCGGTGGGGGTATTACTGGCCGGTCACGCCGGTGATGGTGATGTGACCCATTATGGAATCGGCGGTGGCGCCGTGCCAGTGGTTTTCGCCGGCCAGAATTTGCACCATATCACCGACCGCTACTTCGTGGGTTTCCTGCTCGTTGGCGACGATGCCGTTGCCGTGGACGACAACCAGGAGCTGGTCGGTGGCATGGCGGTGCCAGCCGGTAGTAGCCCCTTTGCCAAAGTTTACTACGCTGCTGCTGAAGAATTCGCTGTCCCCGTCGCCCAGCAGCGGTTGGCGGGTGCGGCTTACCTCGCCGCCAGTCCACCCTTCGATGGGGGTGGCCGTGGCGATAGGAACCTGGTCAATTTTGGAAAGCCTGAAGAGTTTCATAATGCTATCCCTCCTTCAGTTTTGGCTTGGAAACGCTCTGGGCAGTGAAAAAACCGGACGGTCTCCGGTCGGTTCGGTGCTGATTCTCTGGCGCCGTGGCAATCGGCGCTAAATATCCGGTCGCATCCGGTACCACTCATTGGCCTGTTCGTAGGCGTAGGCCGCATTGAAGACCGTCTGTTCTGCGAAGGGGCGGCCGGCGATTTGCAGACCGATGGGCAGATTGTCGGAAGTGAAGCCGCAAGGGACGGAAAGGGCCGGCACGCTGGCTAGATTGAAGGGTGAAGTAAAGCTGCGCCGGCCGGCGTAGCCGTCCAGAACTTCCTGCTTGCTGCCGATGCCGGCGCGCTCCGGAATCGGGGACGCCGGTATGGAAGAAGTGGGCATTACCAGCACGTCCACCCGGTCGAGGGCGTCCAGAATTTCCTGGCGCAGGGCTTGGCGGGCCCGCAAGGCCCGGTGGTAGGCCTGGGCCGGTACGATACTGCCGGCCAGCAGCCGAATCCGGTTATTGTAATCGTACTCGTCGAGTTGCCGGGCCAGTCCTTCCCGGTGCAGCGCCGCCGCATCCACCATTATAATCAGGCTGGAAACTGCGGCGGAATGAACCATTAGCGGCAGCGATACCTCTTGGATGTCGGCGCCCAGCTCCCCCAGCCGGGCAATGGCCCGGATTACCGCCTCGCCAACCTCGGCATCCACCACATCGGAATAAACCCGTTCCTTGACTACCCCTACTTTCAAGCCGCGGATATCTTCGGACAGATTGGCCTGGTAGCCAGGCACTGGCACGTTCCAGGTATAAGGGTCTTTGGGGTCGTACCCGGCGATAGCCTCCAGGGTCATGGCGCAATCGGATACGGTTCGGGAAATTGGCCCGGCCGTGTCCATGGACCAGGCCGCTGCATGCATCCCGTAGCGACTGACCCGTCCCCAGGTGGGACGAATGCCGGCCAGTCCGCAGAAAGCGGCCGGCCCCCGAATTGACCCGCCCGTATCTTCGCCCAGGGAAGTAGCGCAGAGGAAGGCAGCGGTGGCAGCGCCGGAACCGCTACTGGAAGTTCCCGGGTTGCGGTTCAAGTCCCAGGGATTCCTGGGGCGGCCATAAGGATGATGGAAAGCGTCGCCGCTGGCAAACTCGCTCATATTGAGTTTCCCCAGCAGGACGGCCCCGGCTTCTTTCAGCTTGGCGATGGCCGTGGCGTCTTCCGCAGGAACGTTATCGGCCAGGATGGACGACCCGCCGGTGGTGCGAATGCCCCGGGTGTTCAACTGGTCTTTGACCGCCACCGGGATGCCGTGCATGGCTCCCCGGTAATTGCCGGCGGCGATTTCCTGTTCAGCAGCCCTCGCCTCCGCCAGAGCCGCCTCGCCGCAAACGGTGATATAGGAGTTCAGCCGGCCATCTACCGCGGCGATTCGTTCCAGGTAGGCCTCGGCAGCCTCTACCGGGGATACGGCGCCGGACTTGATTAAAGCAGCCAGGTCGGTGGCGGACAGGAAAGGTATTTCCGGTTTATTCATCGGTCTGGCCTCCTTTAAGCTGTGGCGTCGGGCGGCGTCGGCAGGATTATGGGCAGCGGCTCAATGTCTTCAATTCCCGGAATATCCATATTCGCCAGGGCTTCCAGCACCCCGTTAAGACTGTAGCCGACTTCGGCCACCAGCTCCGTGGGTATGGTAATTCCCGCAGCCCGGGCCAGGGTAAGGATGTCTGCCTCGGTAAGGTCTGGCATAAGCAATCTCCTGAACCGGATTAATCTATGGTGTAGAATAGGTTGGGTTGCCCAGAGTTGGTCTTTGACGGGGAACAGCCCCATTTTGGCCCCCGCAGCAATGTATGTCAAACCGGAGCGACCGATAAACCGTTTATTTCCCTGCCGGAGCCGGAGGTGAAGCTATGGAACAATGGGCCGGAGTAATTCTGGCGGCCGGGGAAGGCCGGCGTATGGTATCAAAGATTCCCAAGCCCCTCCACAAGGTTTGTGGCAAAGCAATGATTCGCTACCCGGTAGAACTGCTCCAAAAGCTGGGAGTGGCCCATCTGGTCGTCGTCGTGTCTCCCACAACCGGCCCGCTGCTGCGGAAAGCGCTGGGGGATAACGTGGACTATGTGGTCCAGCCGGCGCCCAACGGCACCGGGGACGCCGCCCAGTGGGCGGTCAATGCGCTGCCGGAGAACATTACCAACCTGGTAATGCTGAGCAGCGACTCGCCGTTAATCCGGTTAGAGTCGGTACAGCAACTGATGCAGCAGCACCAGGCTGAAGGCAGCGTAATGACCATGCTGACCGCTGCGGAAATGCCGGGCCCTGACCTGGGCAAGGTAGTCCGGGACCCGGAGGGTCGGGTGCTGGACCTGGTGGAAGCCTCGGATTGGGAAGGAGACCTCTACGTTCCGGCGGAACTCAACGCCGGCGTTTATTGCTTCCGGCGAAGCTGGTTAGCCGACCGCCTGGCCGAAATACGTCCCGCGGCAACGGGCGAAAAGTACCTTACATCCCTGGTGCCCATCGGCGCGGCCCGGGGCGACCGGATTGCGGCCTGGCCCAGTGAGCTGCCCGAGGAGATTTTCGGGGTAAACGACCGGGTGCAGTTAGCCCAGGTAGAGGCGGTGCTGCGGTGGCAAATCGCCGAGCGGCACCTGCGGGCGGGAGTAACCATCCAGGACCCGGGTTCCGTCTTCATCGATGCCGACGTTGCCATTGGGCCGGACACGATTATTCGCCCCAACACCTCCTTGCTGGGCCGGACTACCATCGGCGAAAACTGTGTAATCGGCCCCAACTCGGTAATTGAGGACTCCCAAATTGGCGACGCCTGCCGGGTTACCGCATCTATGCTGGAAGAAGCGACCCTGGAGTCCGGGGTGGATGTAGGGCCATTCAGCCACTTGCGGCCGGGCGCATACCTGGAAAGTGGAGTGCATATCGGGAATTACGTCGAGATTAAGGAAAGTCGTTTGGGCGCAGGAGTTTTGGCCGGCCACTTCAGCTACCTGGGCGATGCCAGCATCGGGCCGGGCGTAAACATCGGCGCCGGTTCCATTACCTGCAACTTTGACGGGAAGGACAAGCACCGCACTACGGTGGGAGCCGGGGCCTTCATCGGCTGCGATACTATGCTGATTGCGCCGGTAGCTGTGGGAGAGGGCGCGGCTACCGGCGCCGGGGCGGTGGTAACCCGAGATATACCCAGGGGTTTGCTGGCCGTGGGAGTTCCTGCTAGAATAAGAGAAGCCAATCCCAAAATACAGTAACGGGTTCCAATTGAAGTAGATATTGGATACTGACAGTTTACCTCCATTATTGATTCTGATCGGTCTCTTCGTCCTCTATTCCTTCCTGAGCCTGGCGGAGCATACGGGAAGCAACGGAGGCGGGCTTTTGCGGGAGAACCCGCCAAGTCAGCGGGCGTGGTTCCTGCTGGCGCCCTTTAAGATTGCCTGCGTAATCGGTATTGTCCTCGCCGGCTATTTCCTGATTCCGGGCGCTGCATTTTCCCCGGATAATTCCTTTCTCCTGGCAGTAGCGGCGGTCGCTGTTCTGTTCCTGGGCGCCCTGGCGGCCCTGACGCTGGTACACCGGTTGGCGCCGGCGGTCTCCAGGAGTTGGCCCGGGCTGGGGCCCAAGCTGGCCGGGCCGTTGCTGACGGCCTTGCGGCGGCTGGAAGGCAAGGTTCAGAACGACACCGCCGGGGCTGGCAGCAGCGCTGACGGTTCCGATACCGTAGCCGTTACGCAGCCTTCACCCCTGAATATCACGGAAGAAGATTTGGTGAGTATGGACCGGCACGACCGGGAAATGCTCCGTTCCATCATCCAGTTGGACAACTCCACCGCCCACGAGGTAATGGTTCCCCGGCTGGACGTAATCACCATGGAAATCAGTACGCCCCTTCCGCAAGCAATCGAACCCATCATCAACAGCGGCCATACCCGCATTCCCGTGTATGAGGAAACTATCGACCACATCGTAGGAATCATTCATTCCCTGGACCTGCTGAAGGTCATGGCCCGGGACGACTGGATGCAGGCATCCCTGCGGGACCTGGTTCGTACCGCCTATTTCATACCGGAGACCAAGCGGCTGGACGTATTGCTGGAAGAATTTCAGCAAAGGGCCGTGCAGATGGCTATTGTGGTGGATGAGTACGGGGGAACTGAAGGGATAATAACCATGGAAGACTTGCTGGAAGAAATCGTCGGCGAAATTGAGGACGAGTTTTCCTGGGGCAGCGAGCCGGAAGTTAAAGCGGAAGATGACGGCGCCGCGCTGGTCAGCGCCAGCGTAACCAACGACGTCATCGAGGAAATGTTCGGCGCCAAGCTGGACAACCCCGACGTTGACACTATCGGCGGCTATGTCTATATGACCCTGGGGCGGATGCCGCACGTGGGGGACCTGGTAGAAACGGATACCCTGACCATCGAAATTGTTTCGGTGCTGGGCCGCCGCATCCACAAGGTCCGAGTGAAGGCCAAAGACGCGACTCCCCTTTAACTGAAGGCGCTACCCCGCCGATTCTGCTCCAACGACCGCAACTGCCGCCACCCGGAAAAAATTAAAGGGCGGGATTCACTCCCGCCCTGAGCTTCAAGCTTGCCGCGCCACCTTGCTTCCCGACCGGGCGGCGCGGGGTCCTCCTACGGTTCGTACCCCAGGGGATTAACCCAGTGCCGGGCGTCGGAGAATCCCGCCGGATACAGCTCCTGACCGGCGATTTGTTCCGGCGCTGCCACGGGCAGCGGCCGGTTAAACTTGACGGCATCGGTTGACACAGCGATGTTCTCTTCGGTAACGGCGGCTCCGGTATCCTCGTCAACGCTGGAATTGCTGGCTGCCGCCAAGTCCGGCTGAGATTCCCCGGCAAGCCCGTAGTAAGCCAGGCCGGCGACCAGGACCAGGCCCAACAGCGCCGCGACAACCACCGCCGGCAATCGGCTGGAGCGGGCCCGAGGCCGACCACCCAGCAATGTATAGTCGTAGCCAGTTTCCATAAAACCCCACCGTCAGCAAAGAATACGGAAAGAAGAAGTCCAAAGAATCAGGGGAAAAAGACAGTTCTCCGGTTTCTTCCTCTCCCAACTCGCTCCACCGGCCCACCGGGAAAACTCTTGAAAATACGAAGTTGACTGCGCTAACGGGATCGCGGCAGGGTCTGACCGCCCGGGGTTATCGGCTCATTCAAGTAGATGTCGCCGTTCCGAATTTTGATATTGAAGCCGCACCCGGGATTAATGCAGACCCATGCCTTGTAATGCACGGAAGCCCCTTGTCCGCCGTAGTCCGACAGCGGCACTAACTGGCCTTCCTGGCATTTCAGGCACTTGGGCAGTATTCTCTCATCCACGTCATCACCCCTCATCTTCTGCTGTGTCGAGTATAACACCGCAAATTTTGGGCCAACAAGGTATTCAATCAGCGACAATTGATGTGTTTGCTGCCGTAATACTGCGGAACTAGAGTGGCGGAATTGCGACGCGCCGAAATGCGGAAAGGGCCAATCAGGCCCTTTCCAATGACACTATCAAGGGGACATAGCCGACGGATTACTCCAGGAAGTCCTTTAATTTGCGGGAGCGGGTGGGGTGCCGCAGCTTGCGCAGGGCTTTGGCCTCAATCTGGCGAATGCGCTCTCGGGTGACGCCAAACTCCCGTCCCACTTCTTCCAGGGTGCGGCTGCGTCCGTCCTCCAGGCCGAACCGCAGCTGCAGCACCCGGCTTTCCCGGTCCGTCAGGCTGCCCAGCACCTCGGAGACCTGTTCCTTAAGCAGCTGAAAAGATGCGGCGTCGGCCGGCGCCGGAGCGTTGCGGTCTTCAATGAAGTCGCCCAGGTGCGAATCCTCCTCCTCCCCGATGGGGGTTTCCAGCGAGACGGGTTCCTGGGAAATCTTCATGATTTCCTCCACCTTCTCCGGGCCGATTTCCATGGCGGCGCCGATTTCCGCGGCAGTCGGTTCCCGGCCGTACTCCTGCAGGAGGCGGCGGTGCTGCCGCATCAACTTGTTGATGGTCTCCACCATGTGGACGGGAATCCGGATGGTTCGGGCCTGGTCGGCGATGGCGCGGGTAATGGCCTGGCGAATCCACCAGGTAGCGTAAGTGCTGAATTTGTAACCCTTGCGGTAGTCAAACTTCTCCACCGCGCGGATGAGGCCGATGTTGCCTTCCTGAATCATATCCAGCAGGGCCATCCCCCGGCCGATATACTTCTTGGCTACGCTGACCACCAGCCGCAGGTTGGCTTCGGTCAAATGGCCCTGGGCGCGCTCCCCTTCCGACTTGATGTAGTTAAAATGCCGCCGGAACAAGGGTTCATACCGGGCCAGACGCGGCAGCGAACCGGCTTCATTAAAGACCGCTTCCAGTTGCAGCAGGGTGGCATCGTTCATAAGATGCACCGTATCTCGGGACAGGATATAGCGGTCCAGCGACAGGGCGACAACTTCCTGGTAAACCTCTTCCCGATCCAGATCCAGCGCATCGGAAAGGCTAATCAGCATATCCTCGGAAAGCTGCGCATCGATAGCGTCAGCCAGTACGGGGTCATTGATTAGCTGGGACAAGGTCGGGTTGCGGGGCAGTTCCTTAATCTCCAGGTAATCGCTCAAGGCTGCCACCAGCGGCATGGCGCGCACCAGACGGCGCAGCAACGCTTCGGTCAGTTCCCAGTTCCGGCCGCATTCGTTGAAATCCTGGCGAATTTTCTTGCTCAGCAGGTCCGGGCTGCGCAGGGGAGCCACCTGAAGCTTGTCGCTCTTGATGCCGGAATGGGGGCCGCGCCGTTCTTCGGCCGCTTCTCGTTCCAACGTCTGGCAGTACTCCTCTCCCAGCATCTCCCGGCTCAGGGCCAGGAGGTGCTTCTCCCCTTCCAGCGTGCGGGCCAGTTCCCGTTCATCCTTGGCGGCCAGCAGCCCGACCCGGCCAATCTCCCGGAGGTACATCCGCACCGGGTCGTCGAGGACTTGCAGGCTTTCCGTCTCGGCATCCCAGTCGGGGCCGCCGCCTTCTTCCTCTTCTTCTTCGATCTCCGAGTCTGCCGGGCCTTCATCGAGACTATCCGCAGCCTTGATGTCAACCTCACCGTCCCCCCACTGGTCGTCCTGTTCTTCGGAAGCATCAACTACCACCGGGATGGAGCTTACCGTCATCCCGGAGCCTTCTGCCAGGTCATCCTCTTCCTTGACTACACTGCCGAGAATCCCCAGAAACTTGTCCTTGTCCTGCTGATCATCGTTAATGTCGAAGAAGTCCCCTTCCGGGCCAATGTCCGGGCTGCTTTTGATGCGTCTTACCATATATTGTCACCTTCCACGGATAGCATTTTGCGGGTTGTTTTCCCGGGATTCCTGATTAGCCTTTATCCTCCGGTTCAAGTTAAGGGTTTCCGCCACCGCCTCTTCCGGAATTTCGGCAAGGAACGCCGCCGCCGGGTCTTCCGAAAAGCGGGACTGTTCCGCCTGCTTCAATTCCTTGAGATGGCGCCGTTCCAGCGTGTTGATTACCTTGCGAACCTCCTCTTTCCGGAACCACGGTTCAGTCGGCGGAAGATTCCGGGTCAGCAGAACATCCAACTGCTGCGCCAATTCCGGCAGCAACTGACTTCTGATTCGGTCAGTCAAACCGGCTTCGGAAACCGACAGTTCCGATATTCCGGAGTGCGACTTGGTCAATTGGAGGTATATTTCCTTATTTTCCGTCCGCTTGAAAAACTCCGGGATCATACTGCCCCAGTCCGTCAGTTCTGCGGTCAAGTCCGGGTATTGCAGCAGCAGGGCCAGAAAGTACTCTTCCAGCGGGTCGCGAACCTCGGCGGCGAAGGCCGAAGAATCAACCTGGTCCCGGCGCGGCGTCTCCGCTGCCGGCATCGATTGAGCGTCCGGCCGCTGCCGACCGTTACGCCGTTCCCGGGGCGGAGGCCCGCCTCGCCGCAGCGCTGCCTGCAAGGTCTCTTCCCTGATCGCCAGGTGTTCGGCCAGGGTGCGCACGTAGCTGTCCTGCCGAATCGGTTCGCCGACGGCGTAAATGAAAGGACGCACCAGGTCAACCACCCGGGCCTTGCCTTCGGGAGTAGAAACGTCAATTTGAGCCGAGACCGCCGGCAAAAGGTAGTCAAAAAGAGGCACTCCCTGGCTAACCAGCTTTTCCCAACTTTCGGGAGACTGCCGGATTACCTCGTCCGGGTCCTTGCCTTGCGTCAGGACGGCCACCTTCAAGTCCAGATTTTCCGACCGCTGGAAGATGGATGTGCCGCCGGCCTGGCCCACCCGACGACTTTGGAATACCTGCCAGGAAGACTCCAGACTGCGCAGGGTGGCCTGCTGACCGGCGGCATCGGCGTCCAGGGCCATGGTTACACTGTTGGTAACCCGACGGATTTCAGCTACCTGGTGTTCGGTCAGGGCGGTGCCCATCGAAGCCACCACATTGGCAAAGCCGTGCTGATGCGCCGTGATGGCATCCATATAGCCCTCGACAATGACTATACCCTGCTCCCGAGCCGCTTCCCGGGCCAGATAAAGCCCGTAAAGAATCCGGCTTTTATCGAACACCGGCGTGCGTCCGGTGTTCAGATACTTGGGCATAGAATCGTCCAGGGCCCGGCTGCCAAATCCGGCCAACTCTCCAGCTCCGTTGCGAATGGGAATAATAAGCCGGCCCCGGAAAGCGTCCCGGTAGTTCCGGTCCTGGTTCTGGTACACCGCCCCGGCCCGGGCCATCAGTTCCGGGCTGAACCCGCCTTTCGCCAAATGGTTGAACAGGCTTTGCCCATCCCGGGGGCTGAGGCCCAATTCAAACTTGCCGACGCTTTCCCGGCTGATACCCCGCTGTTCCAGGTAATTTCTGGCGTCGGCGCCCATGGAAGAGGCCAGGTACTGCTGAAAATACTCCCGGGCCGTGTCGTTCAACCGAAGCAGTTCCGCCGACTCCGACTGACGCTCCCGGCTGGGCAGGGCTACGCCGGCTTGACGGGCCAACCGGGGCAGCGCATCCTTAAACTCCAGATTTTCGGCTTTCATAACGAAGCCGAAAACGTCGCCTCCGGTAGCGCAAGCGCCAAAGCAGCGCCACGATTGGCGTTCCGGGTCCACATAGAAGGACGGGGTCCTTTCCGGATGGAAAGGGCAGCAAGCCTTGAAGTTCCGCCCGGAACGTTGCAGGGAAGCATACCCGGATACCACATCTACGATGTCCAGGCGGCTTTTAATGTCATCAACTACAGTCATACCAGCAATGAATACCGGGCGGAAGCAATTAGCTGCATAACGGAACAGGGACTTACCGGGAAGTTATCGCCCTACCCTTCCGGATCGAGCGGCAAAGCTAACTAAGCGCAGACAAATGCGGAAATGTAAATAAGACGGCGCAATCGGCCAATGTTAGAAGACTACCATACCGCCAGTCCGGTGTCAACCCGGGTAGTCCAGGGCTATCGCATATGGATTTTAAGAGGCCAATTGACGGGTAAATCTCAGTTTTTAACTGCTAAATTTGGGTAATTTAAGACTTAAACCGTTGGTTTTGATGTTGATTACCCAGTAAAGCGCCGCCAAAACATCGGAAAGTTCCGTTTTGATCCTGAAAATTTTTCATATGCGATAGCCCTGAGCAGCCGGCCGAGGTAAAATGCGTATCGTTTTTATGGGGACCCCCATTTACTCAGTATTAACCCTTGAGGCGCTCCTGGCACAGCCCG
>CBDAVT010000002.1:1497500-2422633 GCA_965201145.1 Dehalococcoidia bacterium | reverse complement strand
CCGGAGCCTACGCCGGAACCCACGCCCGAACCGACCCCGGAGCCGCAGAACCCGGCGGATTTGATTAGCGACTTCGATGACGTCGAGGCGTCCCAAGGTGAGACCGACACCCTGGATCTGGCGACCCACTTCAGCGGCGACGGGTTGACTTACGAGGTGCAGGTGACGACGACCCACCAGCGTACCGGGGCGGTAAAGACGGGCGCGCTGAATTCCATCGCCAGGAACAAGGTAACGGGCTCATGGAATGGCAGCGTACTGACGCTGACCGCAGGACCGGCGGCATCGCAGGAACTGACCATCAAAATCACCGCCACCGACCAGTACGGCGGTACGGCCAGCGACGAGTTCACCTATACCCTGGACAACGGCTGACGAACTGCCGTCCCCCTCTCCATCAGGGGGAGGGGGACGGCCCTCACCCCCGGCCCCTCTCCCCCAGGGAGAGGGGAGAAATGGTTTCTCCCCGTTGCCCGGGGGTGAGGGCAAGCAGGCCAACTTGACCTCAAGTTTCCCTTGTGCTTAACTTTAGCCAATCCCTTTATCCTTGACGTCCGATTCGCCGCCCGCTTTTGCGCTGGGCGGGACGGATTTGGACGGCTGGAGGAACTATGGACTTTGGCATTTTTATGCAGTTTGAGCGGCGCGAGGGCGGCAGTCAGGCCGAGGCTTTTCGGGAAGGATTTGCCCTGGTGGATGCCGCCGAAGCCTGGGGCCTGGACGAGGCTTGGCTGGCCGAGGTTCACTTCGCGCCTACCCGCACCGTCCTGTCCTCGCCGGCGGTCATCGCCGGTTCCATCGCCACCCGCACGGAAAAACTGCGGGTGGGCACCGCCGTGTCCGTGCTGCCCCTGGGCAACCCCTTGCGCATCGCTGAGGAGATGGCTACCGTTGACCAGATCGCTGAGGGTCGGTTTGACTTTGGCATTGGCCGCAGCGCCTTCCCCCGAGCCTACGACGTTTACGGCATCCCCTACGAGGAAAGCCGCGGCCGGTTTGAGGAAGCTCTGGAAATAATCCTGGAAGCCTGGAAGGGGGAGGCTTTCTCCTACCACGGCGAATACTTCCAAATTGAAAGCGCCCATATATCGCCCGCGCCTTACACGCTGCCTCACCCGCCCCTGCGCGTGGCCGCAACCACCGAAGAAACCTTCCCCCGCATGGGCCAGCAAGGTATGCCCATCTTCGTCGGACTGCGGGGCATGGATGTCAACGACCTGCAAGTGAACCTGAAGGAATACCGCCGGGCTTGGCAGGCCGCCGGGCACCCGGGCGAAGGCGACGTGTCCCTGCGCATCCCTATCTACGCCGGCGCAACGGAGCAGGCCGCCCGCGAGGAACCGGCCGAAAGCATCCGTGCCTACTTCAGCCGGATGACTTCCCTGTATCGGGATTCGGCCGGGCGGGCCGGGACCGAAGCTACGGAACTGCGCCAGGGCCGGGGTGAGCGCCTGGCTAACCTGACCTTCGAGAATATGCTGGAAACCAAGGTCGCCTTCGGTTCCGCCGCCGGGCTAGTTGACCGCCTGTCGCAACTGGACGAAGACCTGGGCCTCAACAGCGTTATCGCCGAGCTGAACCCGGGCGGCCTGATTCCGCCGGATCGGGTGATGCACAGTATGGAAATTCTGGCTAAAGACGTGGCGCCCCACTTCAAGTAATCGGAGCCGGCAGCCCCCGGGCAAAGGAGCTAATCCCCGTGAGAATAGCAGTATTGGACGACTACCAGGACGTTGCCTTGCAAATGGCCGACTGGTCGGCGCTGCCGGCCGGGGCCAGCCTGGAGGTGTTCCGGGACCACCTGGCCGACGCGGACCAATTGGTGGAGCGGTTGCAGGGCTTTAATGCCTTGATTGGGATGCGGGAGCGAACGGCCTTTCCCCGCTCGGTGCTGACCTGCCTGCCAGACTTGCGCCTGCTGATTACCACCGGCGGCCGCAATGCCTCCTTCGACGTAGCGGCCGCCACCGAACTGGGCATCGTGGTCTGCGGCACCGGCGGCGCCGGCGAAGGGCCTACCGAACTGACCTGGGGCCTGATTATCGGCCTGCTGCGCAAGATACCCCAGGAGGACCGGTTGACTCGTGAAGGCCACTGGCAGACTACCATCGGCGTCGGGCTGAAGGACAAGACCCTGGGCCTGATTGGTTTGGGCCACATCGGCGGGCTGATGGCACGGGTAGGCAACGCTTTCCAGATGAAGGTAATTGCCTGGAGTCAAAACCTGACGGCCCAGCGCGCGGCGGAATGCGCGGCTACCCTGGTGGACCAGGATACCCTGTTCCGCGAGGCGGATATTGTCTCGGTGCACCTGCGGCTCAGCGACCGCACCCGGGGACTGGTCGGGGCTCGGGAAATCGGGCTGATGCGACCCACCGCCTACCTGGTAAATATATCCCGTGGCCCCATAGTGGATGAAGCGGCCCTGGTAAGCGCTCTGGAAAGCAAGGCAATCGCCGGCGCCGCCCTGGACACCTTTGACGTGGAACCGCTGCCCGGAAATCATCCCTTCCTGCAACTGGACAACACCATAATCGCCCCCCACCTGGGCTACGTTACTGAGGAAGGCTACCGGGCCTTCTACCAGGGAGCCATTGAGGACATCCGGGCCTACGCCGCCGGCGAGCCGGTTCGGGTCATTAACCCGGAAGTGCTGGAGGCGGCCCACCTGCGGCCCCGGGCCGGAACCTGATTTAGGCAAGCAAGGCCGGAGCTGACAGCGTAGTTTTAGTGAAGACGATTGAATTGAGGCCGCCGAGGACTAATCCCAAGAGGCTGTCAGTTACACCACCAAGTCAAGACAAAGGGCCGAGATATTCCCTATAAGCACCTGGACCGACGCAGCCGGTTAGTTTATCGCCTAATCGCCGGTAGCGGGAACCGAATAAACCGCCTCGCCTTCGGCATTGTGGGTATGCTCCAAACGTTCCAGGACAGCCTTCTGTCCGGCTTCCAGCCGTCCTATGTCCCCCTTCAAGGCGACTTGCCCCGCTTTTAATTCACCTATTTGCTGGGCTGTCTCTGCCTTTAGCTCGCCAAACAGGAGGAGCATCTCGCTCCTTAGTTCTCCTATTTGGCGGGTTTGGTACGCCTTTAGATCGCCCATCTGACGGTACATTTGGATAATGGCTCCAAAAATAGCTATCGCAACTATTACCACCGCCCCGATTATAGTTGCCGTCTGAGTTTCCATCGCCAAACTTTTCTCAATTCCAGCCCGTCCAAGTACGTTGAATGGTATCCTGAAGCAGTGGTAATTTGCAATCCGGGTCCCCCGGCTTGCCGTCCATCGGCTCCGATTGCCGGATAACTGCGATGACTTTGCCAATGCACTGTTAGATTGTCGTTAACCAGTATATAATTCCCCCACAGAGGGCGATGACCGGCTAATCGATAAGGTGTTCCTGACCTATGTCGGATTTACGATTCCTTTAGCCGGGACACCTTGAAAAATCACCGGTTCAAACGTGGAGTTTGAGATGAAAGCGGTAAGAATCGAAGAGTTTGGCGATGTGGAAGTTTTGCAGTGGACTGACGTGCCGGAGCCGACTCCCCGGCCCGGGCAGGCGCTGATTAAGGTTGACTCCTCCGGGGTTAACTATGCCGACATAATGCGGCGCCGGGGCAATTATCCCGGCCCCGACCTGCCTTCAACCCTGGGGCTGGAAGCCGCCGGAACCATCGTCGAGCTTGGCGAGGGCGTAACCGGTCTCAGCATCGGACAGAAGGTAATGGGCATGGGGCCTCAGGGCAATGCCGAGTACGTGGCCGTAAACGCCAATTATGTTTTTCCTTACCCGGAATCCGTGGACCCGGTGCACGCCGGTGGTATGCCCATTGTATTTCTGACAGCGTACCACTTGCTGCGGACCCGCGGCCAGGTCCAGCCCGGCGACACAGTGCTAATCCAGGCCGGGGCCTCCGGCGTCGGCACGGTAGCCATCCAGTTAGCCAAAGCCTGGGGCGCCCGGGTAATTACCACCGCTTCAACTACTGAAAAGCTGGATCTGACCCGCTCGCTGGGGGCTGACGAAACCATTAACTACCAGGCGCAGGATTTTGAGGAGGCGGTGCGCCAATTGACCGACGGCAACGGCGTAGAGCTGGTGCTGGAATGCGTCGGCGGCCCGGTTCTGGAAAAGAGCGTCCGCTGCGTTGCTTCCTACGGCAAGCTTATATCCTACGGCAACGCTTCCGGCGCCGCGGCATCCCTTGCCGCAGCAGACATATTCGCCGCCAACCGCACAGTCATCGGTTTCAGCATGGGGCGCTCTCCTGCAGGACGACTGGACCATCCGGCGGCCATGGCGGAACTGTTCCCTCTGCTGGCCTCAGACAAGCTGCGGTTAGTGGTAGATCGAGTGCTGCCGATGTCCGAAGCAGCCCAGGCCCACCAACATCTCTCAAATCGGGGTTCGCATGGCAAGGTAATTCTCACTCCCTAACCGCTACAATGGCGGTCAACAAACAATCGTTGACCGGAGTGAGAATTATGCCTTTGGAAATTCCAGCCCGACGGGACGACCTGACGTTACTGGTGGTGACCCGCAAGGGCGCCTTTGTGCTGACCGGCGGCGCCGCACGCCGCAACTGGCAATTGTCGGGCCCCTTCAGCCCCGGCAGCGACGTTTTCCATCTGGTTTATGACCCGCGCAATGGCGGGTGTCTGTGGGCGGCGGCAAACAACGTCGTCTGGGGGCCGCAACTGGAATTCAGCCAAGACCTGGGCCGCAACTGGCAGCAGCCTACGGAGCAGCCCCGGTTTTCCGACGGCGACGCCACCGTCCACCGCCTCTGGCACATTGAACCGGGCCGGGACGATGAAGCGGACGTGATGTATATCGGGGTAGAGCCGGCCGCTCTCTTCAAGTCCACCGACAGAGGGGACAGTTGGCAAGAAGTTGCAGCGCTTTCCAAACACCCCACCCGTCAGGGGTGGATGCCCGGGTTTGGCGGTCTGTGCCTCCACAGCATCGCCCTGGACCGGGAGCAGCCTGAGCGAATGTGGGTAGGCATCTCCGCCGCCGGTGTCTTTCGCACCGACGACGGGGGCCGGAGTTGGCAGCCGACCAACCGGAACGTGCGCGCCGATTTTAACCCGGCAGACCCTTTGCCCGAGTGGGGCCAATGCCCACACAAGCTGCTAAGCCATCCCGCCGCCCCCGGCCAGCTCTACCAGCAAAACCACTGCGGCGTGTATCGCACCGCCAACTATGGCGATGAATGGGCCGACATTACCGAAGGTCTGCCCTCTCGTTTCGGCTTCGTCCTTGGCCTGCACTCCCGGGAACCGGACACCCTTTTCGTTTTGCCGGAAGATGAGGCGCTGGGTACCGACGTTGGCGGCGGTATTCGCTACGTCTCCGGCGCCAGGTTCCGAGTCTATCGCAGTCGCACCGGCGGCTTGGACTGGGAACCGCTGACCAGGGGCCTGCCCCAGAAGCACGCCTACTTGCACGTGCTGCGCGAGGGAATGGCTACCGACTCGCTGGACCCGGTAGGCGTTTACGTCGGCACCGTCAACGGGCAGATTTTTTACAGTCGGGACGAAGGCGACCATTGGGAGTTGCTGATTGACAACCTGCCGCCCATCAATTCCGTTGAAGCAGCTACGACGGTGTAACCCCCGCTGCGCCGACCTTTGCGTCAACCAGCAGCGGGCCGGTTATACTGCCATTTCGTCCTTCAAACGGGTCAAAATTTGCCAAAGCCGATGCCAGACCAGCCGCCGCTCCGGGTCGGTCAAAGGCTCGCCCTTGCGCTGACGACAGGCCCGGACTGCCGCCCCGGACAGAAAGCCCCAACTGCCCGGCTCGTCCCGCAGCCAGGCCTCCACTTTCTCCCGGTTGTCCCGGATGACGGTCAGCAGCAGCGTATCCAGAGACTCTTGCGGGAGACTCACCCACCGCCTACCGGGCGGACAATTTCCAGGCTGTCGCCTTCCCGCAATATTACCTGGTCGAAGGACTCCTTCTTGACAACCTCGCCGTTATAGCCCACCGCGACGAATTTCAGGTCTAGCCCGAAGGCCGTCAAGTAGGATTCCAGACTGGTCGATTCCTCAACTTCCCGGACTTTGCCATTTACCATCAGATTAATCATTGCAGTCATAGTAGTTCTCCGCTCCCGGCCGCGCCTGACTCAAATCGGGCGCAGCTTTTCCGCCGGCGCCCCGGAAATCATTTATCCGGCCCGGGCCGCCGCCATCGCCTCCTTGAGCCGGCGGGCCGCCGCGCCGGGGTTTGGGTCGGCCAGTATTCCGGTGATTACCGCCACGCCGGCCGCCCCGGCCGCCATAACTTCCCGGCAGTTGCCGTCGGTTATGCCGCCAATGCCGATGACCGGCACGGCAACTTCGGCGACTATCCGGCGAATAAGCTGTGGGCCGACGGGTTCCTCGCCCGGATGGGACCGGCTGGCAAACATCGTGCCGGCCAGCAGGAAGTCCGCCCCATCCGCCACCGCCTGCCGGGCGCCGTCAAGGGAATGAACGGAGCGCCCGATTAGCTGACCTTCCCCCAGAATCCGGCGGGCCGCGGCCACGGGAAGGGCAGCCTCGCCCAACTGCACCCCGTCGGCCGGCAAAGCCGCCGCCACATCCACCCGTTCATTAACCAGCAGCCGGGCCTGGCCGCTGATGGCGTCCCGCAAGGTTTGGGCCAGATCCAGCAGCCGGGAACCGGGCAGGTCCTTCTCCCGCAGCTGCACCAGGTCAACCCCGCCGGCCACGGCGGCGGCAACCCGGGACGCCAGCGTGGCCGAATCCCCCACGCTGCGGTCAGTGACCAGGCAGAGGCAGGGTTCGGGCAGTTGCGCCGCCACGGGACTAGCTGCCCGCCGCCACCGGCTGGGGAACGTCGGCGGTGGGGCTGCTGGCAGCAGCGTAATTGCGTACCGGAATCCGACCGGCTAAATAGGCTTTCCGGCCGGCCGCCACACCCAGCTTGAAGGCTTCGGCCATTTGCGCCGGATTCTCGGCCTGGGCAATGGCAGTATTCACCAGCGCCGCCGCCGCCCCCAACTCCAGCGCCTTGGCCGCATCCGAGGGAACGGCCAAGCCGGCGTCCACCACCACGGGCACGTTGGCTTGTTCGATGATGATGCGCACCTCTTCCACCGTATGGATTCCCTGTCCCGATCCAATGGCGGAGCCCAGGGGCATCACCGTGGCGCAGCCGACCTCTTCCAGCCGGCGGGCCAGCACCGGGTCGGCGTGAATGTAGGGCAGGACGATGAAACCTTCCGCGACCAGGAGCCGGGCCGCCTCCAGGGTCGCCGCCGGGTCCGGGAACAGATACTTGGCGTCGGGGATTACTTCCAGTTTAACGAAATCGGTTTTGGTCACTTCCCGGCCCAGACGCGCCACAAACAGAGCCTCTTCCACCGTAGCGCAGCCGGCGGTATTGGGCAGGATGTTGTAACGGGTCCAGTCGATATAGTCCAGGATGGTCTTTTCCGTAGGGTCATCCAGATTCAGGCGCCGGATAGCCACCGTAACCATTTCGGTTCCCGAGGCGGCGATGGCCTCCACCATTTCCTCGTTGGTACGATAGCGGCCGGTGCCTACAATCAGTCGGGACCCAAAGCGCTTGCCGCCAATCACCAAGTCGTCCGACATAGCTGCCACTCCTTTTTCACTGCAAGAATCAAACAAAAACCGCCGTCAAACTAACCGGCGGTTGCTTACATTCCAGCGTCTTGTCCCTCCGCCGGCATTACCCGGAGCAGGTACAGACGGTCGGCAGCGACCTGCGGCTGCCCTCTCAGCCTGGCTTTCCCAAGCTCCTGCTAGAACAATTCCTATTTGGTTTGCCAGTAAATTTAACACGGGAAAAGGGCTTAGTCAAACCGCACCGGCCCTCACTTTCTTCCTTGACGGCCCTCACCCCCGGCTCCTCTCCCGCGAGGAGAGGGGAGGCTGGTTTTCGCTCGGTTGGCTCGGTGTGGTGGTGCGGGCTTACGATGCGGGTCAGGAATGGGTTTGGATGTGCTACAATAGAACTGGCGCCAGACTTGACTTGGCGTCTCCGCAATTGGGCCGTTAGCTCAGATGGCAGAGCACCGGACTTTTAATCCGGGTGTCGTGGGTTCGATCCCCACACGGCCCACCATCTCCTACTGCATTAGACCCGAAAGCCCTCACCCCTAACCCCTCTCCCGTGAGGAGAGGGGGACTTTAGCGGATAAGCCGGCTACTACCCCAAACACAAACTCCCCTCTCCCCCAGGGAGAGGGGCCGGGGGTGAGGGCTTCCCAGGGCCAGTGAGCGGCGGCCGTCCCCCAGGGCTATCGCATATGAAAAAATTTCAGGCTCAGAACGGAACTTTCCGATGTTTTGGCGGCGCTTTACTGGGTAATCAACATCAAAACCAACGGTTTAAGTCTTAAATTACCCAAATTTAGCAGTTAAAAACGGAGATTTACCCGTCAATTGGCCTCTTAAAATCCATATGCGATAGCCCTGGGCCGTCCCCCCGGCGGATTGACAATGAGCCGGTATCCGGTATAGTGGTTGGCAGAGTTGTAAGGAGGAACCGAAACTATGGTAACTACTGCGGATGATTTGTCGGAACGGATGACGGCGGTGGAGACGGGCCTGGTGGAGGTGCGCGGGGAGATGCAGGCCAACCAGCGGGAAACCAATGCCCGGTTGACGGCGGTGGAGCACTCGGTGTTGGAAGTGCGGGGTGATTTGCAGGAAACCAACGCCCGGTTGACGGCCCTGGAAAAGACGGTGGAGACGGGTATATCCGAGCTGCGGGAGGACCAGCGGTCGATGAACACTCGGATTGATGGCGTGGCCGCCCGGATTGACGCTTTGCAGCAGAGCGTGAATTCCCGCATTGACCGCCTCTTCTATGCCATTATCGGCGGCTCGGCGGCTATGGTGATTGCAACGGTTAGCGCCCTGCTGACCCTGATTCTTACCCTGGACTAGCCCCTGCCCCCGTTCCCCGCAAAGCCCTCACCCCTAGCCCCGCTCCCGCACGGAGAGGGGTGTTTGTTTGGTTCCCCCCTCTCCCCCAGGGAGAGGGGGGTGAGGGCGGCCGTCCCCAGGGCTATCGCATATGGAATTTAAGAGGCCAATTGACGGTTAAATCTCCGTTTTTAACTGCTAAATTTGGGTAATTTAAGACTTAAACCGTTGGTTTTGATGTTGATTACCCAGTAAAGCGCCGCCAAAACATCGGAAAGTTCCGTTCTGAGCCTGAAATTTTTTCATATGCGATAGCCCTGCTATATTGGGCCAGGGCTATCGCATATGGAATTTAGTGAATTGGGCCAGGATGTTAATCAGGAAATTGTCGTCCCAACCGGCCCGTTTCAGCTTGCCGCGCATGGAGCCTTTGCCCGGTTCCAGCCGAGCCAGGTTCAAAGCCAGTTTCCGCAGCAAGGCCAGATTCTCCGCCCCGTGTCCTTTCCGGTTGCGGGCCTGGTCTTCATTGCAGGTTACGTCCAGTACCCAATGCAGCCGGTTCTCAATTCCCCAATGGCCCCGCACAATGGCATTGAACCGCTCCGGCGACCAGTCCCGGCTCAGCAGATAGTACCGGGTTTCCTCGTGCAGTTCTCCCGGAGCCGGTTCCGCCGCCGCCAACTGCCGGGTGGCCGTTACTTTGCCCACCGCCTTCAAGCCGGGCCAGGCATATCGTTCCTGCAGCCAGTCAATGTCCCCGCTGACCCGGGCCTGCCGCCGCTCCACCCGCCCGTGCCCCTTGCTGACCTCGCTGGCTTGGGTCGCTGGGGTGTCCGGGTCCTCCAGAAACAACTGCACATCGTCCCGCAGCCGGCCCTGGTTGCCTTTCAGCGCCAAGGCATAATCCCCTTTCTGGGCTACCACCTGCTGTGCCACTTGACGCTGGCAGTGCATGGCGTCGGCGGTAACCACTTTCCCGCGCAAGTTCAACAACTCCAGCAGTTTGGGCAAAGCCTTAATCTCATTGGATTTGCCGGCAACGGCCACTTGCCCCAACGACAGCCGCTGCTCCTCCGCCCAGGCGCTGACCAGATGCAGTGGCGAGCGTGCCCCCGCCCGGTCATAGGAGCGGCGCAAAGTCTTGCCGTCCACCGCCACCACTCCCTCAACACCTTGGGCAAACTCGGCCATGAACTCGATAAACCACCCTTGGAAAGCCTCCGGGTCCAGCATTCCCAGCACCCGGGAGAAGGTGTCGTGGCTGGGAATGCCGTTTTCCAGCTTCAGGAAAGATTGCAGCAGCTCCCGTTTGGCCCGGCCAAAGAGTTCCATATCGGTGTAGGTCTGGCCGCCGCAGATGATGGCGCACAAGGCAATGACCAGAATATCGTGCAAGGAATGCCGGCGGGCGTTGCCAGCGCGGGGATCCTCCAGGTCAGCGAACAGATCCTCTAGCTCGGACATGCCGTCCTCCCTTCCCACTCAACTACAACCAATATCTTACCCAATTCCTGCTCTTTTCATATGCGATAGCCCTGAGGGTGGGTCAGGGCTATCGCATTTGGATTTTAAGCGACCGATTGACGGGTAAATCTAAATACGATGCCCGGGTTTACCCGGCTTAATCCGCCTTGACACTGTTCCGTTGCAGAACCTATACTCGTAGTTGCAAATGAATAAGCAAGAGCTGTGAAGGAGAGTAGTAGGCTTCCAGCGGGGTACAGAGAGCCGGGTTAGGTGCGAGCCGGCCCCGGGCGCAGAAGCGCGAATGGACTCCGGAGCTGCCCGCCGATGGGCGTTTTGACCAATCCGGTCTCTTGCCGGGTTGCCGCGCCCCCAGGCCGGGACGGTTGGCCCCCGTTACGGGGCCGCGGCGCCGGGGTTCCGCAGGCTGGAAAGCCCCCTTCGCCGGTAGAGATGCTGGTCCCGAACGGTCTGCGCCAGGAAGGGGCCAACAATGAGGGTGGCAACGCGAGAATAGCTCGTCCCTTAGGGGCGGGCTTTTTGTTGTATCTCCCGGTTTTGTAGAAATCAGACCGAAGTGAGCGAGAAAGACTATGTACTATCCGTCGCTGGAAGAGGTAAAAAGATTGGCCGGGTCGGGTCAGGGCAACCTGGCGCCCATTTACCGCTCCATCAACGCCGACCTGGAAACCCCGGTAAGCGCCTATCTGAAAGTAGCCCGCCCGCCCTACTCGTTTCTGCTGGAAAGCGTGGCCGGCGGGGAGCGGTTGGGCCGATACAGCTTTATCGGCACCAACCCGTATCGGGTGGTAAAGACCGGTAAAGAAGAGGCGCTCGGTGAAATTGACCCCCTCCTGCCGGTGCAGGAAGAAATGGACCGGTACAAGCTGGTGCCGGTGGAGGGGCTGCCCCGATTTCACGGCGGCGGTGTAGGCTACCTGGCCTATGACAGCATCCGATATTTTGAACCGCGGGTGCCACCCATGCCGGCCGACCCGCAGGGCTTGCCCGAATCGGTATTTATGTTCGCCGATACCTTGTTGGTATTTGACCATCTGCGCCACGACATTAAAGTGGTGAGCCACGTGCGGCTGGACGGCGATATTGACCAGGCTTACGCCGACGCCTGCCGGAATATTGATGAACTGGCCCGCCGGCTCTCCCAACCTCTGGAGCTGCCGCCGAATATGTTGGCGCCGCCAGCCGCGGTGGAACCGGCCGAAGTCGGTTCCAATTTTACCCAACCCCTTTATGAAGAAGCGGTAGGCAAGTGTGTCGAGTATATCTACGCCGGCGACGTAATCCAGGTAGTAAATTCCCAGCGTTTCTCGCGTCGCACCGACGCCAATCCTTTTCAGGTTTACCGGGCGTTGCGCAGCGTGAATCCGTCGCCCTATATGTACTATCTGCATCTGGATGATTTCGACATCATCGGCGCCGCTATTGAGACCGTAGCCAAGGTGGAAGATGGCATCGTTGCTACCCATCCCATCGCCGGAACCCGGCCCCGGGGCCAAACGCCGGAAGAAGATGCCGAGCTGGAGCAGGAACTGAAGAACAGCGAAAAGCAGCGGGCAGAGCATATCATGCTGGTGGACCTGGGCCGCAACGATATTGGCCGGGTCAGCGTCCCCGGCACCGTTACCGTTACCCAACTGATGGACGTAGAGCGGTTCTCGCACGTAATGCACCTGGTTTCTCACGTAGAGGGGCGGCTCAAGCCTGATCTTACCCCCTACGATGCCCTGCGGGCCTGTTTCCCGGCCGGGACCGTTTCCGGTGCTCCTAAGATACGCGCTATGGAGATAATCTCGGAAATAGAGGGGGAGAAGCGCGGCCCTTACGGCGGAGCGGTAGGTTATTTCAGTTTCTCGGGCAACATGGATACCGCCCTGGTCCTGCGCACCGGCATTTACAAGGACGGGATAATGTATGTGCAGGCCGGGGGCGGTGTGGTGGCCGACAGTATCGCCGAGGATGAATATATGGAGACTCGGCACAAGTCGGGCGCCCTGCTGCGCGCCATTGACCTGGCGGAGGGACGAGGGTAACCGGCAACTTCAAGGCTGACAGCAAGGGCCCGGCGGGGATAACGTTTAGCCACACGCCGGAAAATTTGGGTGGAGAATCCTTCACCCACGCTGCCCAATTCTGTTATTTGGTTGAATCAGGGAGAAGGGAATATGCTAAAGTCGATGTTCCATACCGGGTTTGTGGTCAAGGATATTGAAAAAACCATTGACTTCTACACCAACGTAATGGGCCTGAAGCTGGTAGGACGCACCGAGCGCACCGGCGATTTCGCCTCCACGTTGCTGGCCTTCGAGAATGCTCACATCAAGGGCGCTTTCGTGGAGTTGGGGGACGGCCACCAATTGGAGTTGATCCAATACATTAACCCGCCGGTGGGCGATGGACACTTGAACCGCAATGATGCCGGCGCCTCCCATCTGGCTTTTTTGGTGGAGAATATCGAAGATTTCTATGCCGACAAGGTCGATAAGGGGCTCACCTTTAACAGCGAACCGGCTTCCCTGTTCGCCGAAGACGGCAAGCTGCTGCGCAAGGCCCTTTACGCCCAGGACCCGGACGGTAACTGGCTGGAATTTGTGGAGCTTTGCTGATGCTGCTGCTGATTGACAATTACGACAGCTTTACCTACAACCTCTACCAGTACCTGTCGGAGCTGGGCGCTGCGGTAACGACGGTTCGGAACGACAAGATTACGGTGGCCGAAATTGAGGAAATGGCCCCGGAGGGTATCGTGGTGTCGCCAGGCCCGTGCACTCCCCGGGAAGCCGGAGTGTCCAACGAAGTCATCCGACATTTCGGCCCAAAACTGCCGGTGCTGGGCGTATGCCTGGGCCACCAGTGCCTGGGCGAAGTATATGGTGGCGTAGTGGGCCGCGCCGGGGAAATTCGCCACGGCAAGACTTCCCTGATTCACCATACCGGGCAGGGAATTCTGGCCGGTCTGCCCAATCCCTTTGAAGGAATCCGCTACCACTCCCTGGTGGTCTATCCCGAATCTCTGCCCGATTCCCTTGAGGTTACCGCCTGGACGGACAACGGATTGATTATGGGGCTGCGGCACAAGGAACACCCGGTAGAGGGAGTGCAGTTTCACCCGGAGTCCATTATGACGCCGGTGGGCCATGACCTGCTGCGCAACTTCCTGCGGCAGGTAGCCGAGTTTCACGAGGCCGGCAGCGCCGCAGCGCCATAAATTAAACGGCCTGGGGCACGGAGGAAATATGCGGGAGGCAGTGCGCGCCCGGTTGGGAGTTTCCGATGGGGAGATTGCCGAGTTCTGTCAGCAATGGCACATTGACGAGATGGCGGTGTTCGGCTCTATTCTGTACGATGATTTCAGCCCCGACAGCGACATAGATGTTCTGGTGAAGTACGGGCCGTCGTCCCGACGCAGCTTTATTGACTACATCGATGCCGAAGATGCCCTTACCGAGCTGCTGGGCCACCGGGTTGCCCTGCTCAGCAAACGGGGGGTGGAAAATAACCCGAACTGGATTACAAGGGGCAGAATCCTGAATTCCGCCGAAGTAATCTATGAATCCCGATAGGGAAGCTCTCCGGGAGATTTACCTGCAATCCGTAATAGCGATAGAACTGGCCTCGGGCTTGAGCCGGCAAGGTTTTATGGAGGACCTCCGTACTCAATTAGCCTTGCGCCATCAGATTATTGTGATTGGTGAAACTGTCAAACGGCTGTCCGATGCCTTTCGCGATGCTTACCCCGAAATTCCCTGGAACCAGATTGCCGGGATGCGGGACCGATTGGTCCACAATCACGACAACATTGACCTGGAAATAGTCTGGGACGTGGTGGAATCGGGTATTCAAGAGTTGATGGATTTCTTGCCACCCATCCTGACGATTTACGATGAGTAATTCTCCTTATTCCGTCAGTTCTTTAGGGGTAGGTTGTTCGGCCGACCTTAGCGGTGAGAGCGTTTGCACGATTTTGTACAAAAACGGACCATCCCCCGTTCTGAATCTTCGGGCTGTGGCCCCTCGAACATTTTCTACGCAGATCATCGAGTCAGCGGTAAATCTCAAAGTTACCACTTGGTCATACCTAATCTTAAGTGCTTCGAACGTTGCGCCAATGCCGGCGAAATAACAGCACCGATCAGTTAAAGCAACCCAGCCTTTATCCCGCAGCTGCCACCGATTTTCCTCATTTACTAGAGTGGTACTGCGGGTAACGCCTATGCTAGTACCGCGGAGTGTGCCCGAGGCATTGAGCACACCCGAGGCGCCAAAGGAACCTTGTTCAGAAACACTTCCGGACATCGCAGTGCCGCCGGATATTACAATATCACCGTAAATGTCAGAATTATACATACCGAAACTCTCCATACTGGTAGCTGTTCTTATTTCCCAAAATTCTGCCGGCTCTGCCCAGATTAATTTCTCGCCGTGCTCCAGCATAAAGCTAACTTCGCGTGGCAACGGATTCAATACTTCAATTTCACCGCGTAGGGTTGTTTCCAATATTCCTAATTTCTGCTTAAACTCCGAGAATATGGAGTCCATTTCCTGCAGGTCAATTGAGGAATCGGTAGGAAATCTTGTGTAAACATCTACAGCTTTGGGTTCGTTAAGGAAAGTTTCCCAGTTACACTTGGCCAATGCCTGCAGTTCGCTACACACCGAATTCAAGAATTCATCATCCGTCAAACCACCGTCATTGGCTATGCTCCTAACTTCAGAAACAATCGACCCAGGGGTTTGATTACCTTCAAAGATCATTGCTTTCATCTCAGTTGATATTCGGATAAGAGCATCTCGTTTACGATTCGCGATAGCTAATTCCTCGGCTTGGCGTCTCGCTTCCTCATCCTCCCTTCGTTGCCTTGCTCGTTGCCTTGCTCGTTGCCATTTAACTATCATTATGTAGGATACCGACCAGGAAACGGCGCCTATGACAAGCAGCATAATCCCTCCCTTTAGGGATTCCGTTTCCGTTTCAATTTGTCCCTCCACCAACAACAGCAAAGTACCCAAGGCACCTATCGGTACGAATATCATCCCGATTAGAATTGTAAGAAAAAAGAGAAGAGCTATTATCCCACGAAAAAAAAATACGAGCGGGTCTCTTCATCATATCTGGTATTATTCCACGAGCATACTCAATGATATTCTTGCTTCGTCGCCTTGTTAGCCTCCATAGCCATGGGATTGCAAGAATAGACCAGGAAGCGGCAGCTACGATGAGAGAGGCAATCGCAAGTTCTTCATCCCCATCTGACAAAAAGTACAGTGAAAGTGATATGAATAGTATTCCACTTAGCACTAGGAAAGCTATTACTGTATCAAGAAAGAGGCGAGAAAGAACCTTGATCTTACCTTGGTTCTCCTTTCGTAGTCGTAAAAATATGAACAGGAAGGAAATAGACCAGGAAACGGCAGCTACGATGAGATTTGCAATCGCAAGTTCTTCATCCCCATCTGACAAAAAGTCCAGTGAAAGTGATATGAATAGTATTCCAGATAGTATTGTAAAGGCTATGACCGCACGAAGAAAAATACGAGCAGGAACCTCAAATTTCCTCTTCATGTATTAGTCCTCTGATAAGATTAAATTACAACGGATTTGGCCCACCAAGGCGTACATTATAAAATCAATCGAGAGACCTTCGACAAATTAATTTGCAAATCCTGAGGCTATTACCACCGGACAGTCGCATCGCATTAAAGCTTGCAGGAGCCGCCAGTCCAGAGAACGTAGATTATAAGAATCCCGAAGCCCAGATGCCAGACCTTACCAAGAATTTGCACTGATAATTTGCGCCAATTCTATATATTTCGTAAGAACTTTTTCTCAAATTAAACACTTCAAGAACATATTTCCTCTATACTGATATATATTATGGTATTCTGTCAATTCTAATCTGAAGGAATATCCGATTTATCATTACTTCTTTAGGATAGAATAATTAAGATGCTCACTTAAACAGTTTTGACCATATAGCCCCAGTTACATCACAAGGAGTAAAACCTTATGCCTACCATCGCCGAAGAAATGAGTTCCTGGACGACCGCCCTGCACTTCAGCCAGCTGCCTGAAGATGTGGTCCACCTGGCCAAGCGAATGATTATCGACACCATTGGCTGTGCCTTGGGAGGGTATTCCAGCGAACCGAGCAAAATCGCCCGCGACCTGGCGGGAACGGTTACCAGCCTCCAGCCTTGTACCATCATCGGCAGAGGCCAGACCTCCAGCCCGGACCTGGCAGCCTTCGCCAACGGGGTAATGATTCGCTACCTGGATTATAACGACGGCTATACCAGTCAGGAATCCGGGCACCCCAGCGACAGTATCGCGGCGGTGCTGGCGGCTACCGAGCTGGCCGGACTGGGGGGACGGCGGGCCATAACCGCCACTGTGGCCGCCTACGAAGCTTTCTGTCGCCTGGGGGACGCCGCCACCCTGCGCTACCGGGGCTATGACCACGTAACCAACGGGTGCATCGCCAGTGTCCTGGGCGCCACCCGCTCCCTGGGGCTGGACGCGCCGGTTACTTGCCAGGCGTTAAACCTGGGGATTGCGCCTAACATTGCCCTGGGCCAGACCCGGGGCGGCGTGCTTTCCCACTGGAAGGGCTGCGCCTACGCTAACGCCAGTCGCAACGCCGTTTTTGCCACCCTGTTGGCCCATCGGGGAATGACTGGGCCGGAGCCTATTTTCGAAGGCGAACACGGGTTTTTCCGGGCTGTAACCGGGGAACCCTATACGCTGGATACCTTTGGCGGCGGCGACATTCCCTTCAAGATTACCGAGTGCAGCATCAAGCGTTTTCCGCTGGGCCAATACTCCCAGACGGTGGTACAGGCGGCGTTGGAAGCTCGGGAAAAAATGCGGGCGCCGGCAGTTGAAGACATTGCCGAGGTGCGAATCAGGACCCTGCAAAAGGCCATTGACATTATGGCCGGCGACGGGGAAAAGTGGGATCCCAAGAGTCGGGAAACCGCCGACCACAGTATGCCCTACACGGTGGCAGTGGCGCTGACCTACGGGCAGGTGCACCAGAATCACTTCGATGCGGAGTACTATCGCAGCCCGCAACTGCTGGAACTTACCGGGCGGGTGAAGGTGGAAGCATCGGAAGAAGCCGACCGGCAGGCGCCGGAGGCAATGCTGTGCGAACTGGAGGTGGTAACCAATGCCGGGGAGCGCTACTCCGCCACAGTACCTTACCACCGGGGCCATTACAAGAATCCCATGTCCGACGCCGAGGTAGAAGCCAAATTCCGCTCCCTGACCCAAGACTTGCTGCCGCCAGGCCAGACGGACTTGCTGCTGGAAAAATTGTGGAATCTGGAGCAGGTGGAGGACATCGGTGAGGCGCTGCGATTAACTAAAATTTAGAGCCGCTGGAAACTGTTCTTGACCGCCCCCGGCTGCGGGAGGGGAGAAGCTGGTTGCGGCGCACTGCAAGCTAAAGGGCGGAGCGGGAATGGAACCCCGCTCCGCCCTTTAGGATCAAACGTTTTCCAGTTCGTTTTTTAACCGATTCAAGCGGGAATCATCGCCTGGAGACCGTCGATGAGCTCTGGAATAAATCCGGGACAGTTTGCGGTGGGCATTTTTATGGTTGATGTTGTCAACGGTTATGTCCTGGGTTACCTGCCCCGCCTCATTCAATACCCGGAACCGCATTACCGAAACGGTCGGAGTCTCTCTCATCAGGGAAATTGACACTCCCTGAATTCCGATAACTGCAACGAAAGTGTTAACGGTCACATTAGGCAGCCAGTTAATCTTATCCTGCTCGGTCTTTTCCAGCAGTAAGTCGATAATGTCGTGAATACTATCCATCTTCAGCCGCTCGTTACATCAGAATGAGAGAGCCGTACCAAACATCATCCTCCATAGCCTTGCTATGCAGTATATACCGCCCCAATTGCCGTTGCAATTACGGCGTAAGCGGCAAATTCCCGGAAATGCGTCCTGATAAAGATTTTCGCGGAACCTTCTCTTCAACGCTTGTTTTGGGCAACCGCCGGTTCAATTGCGCGGCGGACTTCCCCGCGTCGGTGAAGTAACCGTCGTTGCCCTTGTTGCCTGCTACCCCTCCGGGTGGAAGCCGGAATGGTCTTCGAAGGCGCCTTCCGGTGGGAAGATTTGCTTGTAGATGCCCCGGGCCCGCTCCTTGATTACTTCGTTGGCTCTCCGGTGCAGTTCGGTCATCCGATCCCGCTGCTGCCGGTACATCTCACTTTGCAATGGGCTGGCGTCTTCCAATTCCCAGATACAGAGAAAGTTGAGCATCCCATCGGTTCCCTCTTCCAGTTTGAACCGCCGGGCGCTGATATAACCGGGTATCTCCAGCCGTTCCAGCAGATGCTCCTCATCGTACCAGCGATTAAACTCCGCCTCATGTTCCGGGTCCACCTGCATCATCACTACCATAATCGTGCTGCCAATATGCTGGGTCGGGTAGTTCCGGTTTCGACTATCTGCCATATTCTCCTGACCTCCGGCGCCGCCGTGCGCCTGTATTTCCCTTCATTCTAACCCACCGGCCGATTTATTCAACCGAGGGTATCCGGCCGCGGGAGTCGCGGTCGGCGGGAAAAGCGGGCAGCCGTCAAGAGATGGATTTCCCCAATCGGCTATTTTGTTTCACGCCGGCGCCGGTAGTGATATGCTAATATTGAGGGCAGGTTGAAGCAAATTCGGATATTGCCGCATTTTTGACCGGATGCCCTACTCTTGAAGCTTTGCTGAATCGAAATCCCGAAATCACCGGAGGTGAATGCCATGCCCGCTAATCGCAAGGACCGGTACGGAATGACCCTATCCACCAATTCACCGTCCGCCGCCGACCGGTGGCAGGAGGGTATCGATTTGCTGTTGGCCCAGGCTTACGGCGCAGAGGAAAAATTACAGGAAGCCATTGACCTGGACGAGGGTTTCGCCGTCGCTCACGGCTGCCTCGCCTTCCTCCACATGACCCGCGCCCGCCCCGAGGAAGCCCGGGAGAGTGTTAAGCGGGGCCTGGAACTATCCGACGGGATTACTGACCGGGAACGGCGGCACATCGAGGCAGTGCACCTTTGGGCCAACGGCAAAGGCCCCGACGCCGTCAGCCTGGTTAAGGAACATTTGGCGGAATACCCCCGGGATGCCGTCTTGATGCGGCTGGCCCAGCGGCTGTATATGCTGGGCTGCAGTGGGGCCGGCGACCCGACCTTCCCGCCGGCCTTGCTGGCGTTGATGGACCAGGTAGCGCCCCATTGCGGTGAGGACTGGGCCTTCCTGGGGCAGTACGCCTTTGCCCACCACGAAATGGGTCTCCTGGACCGGGCCATGAGCCTGGCCTGGCGTTCCCTGGAACTGCACCCCGGCAACGCCGTGGCGGCCCACTCGGTAACTCATTCTTACTTCGAGCGGGGCGATGCCGCCGCCGGTGGCGATTTCCTGGGCCGATGGCTGGAAGGTTTCGACCCGCGCGCCAACTATCACGTGCACCTATCCTGGCACCAGGCCCTCTTTGAACTGGCCCTGGGCCGGTACCGGGAAGCCCTGCAACTGTATGAGGACTGGATTCGGCCCACCGCCATTGACCGAAACATTTCGGGGCTGTCCGACAGCGCCTCCCTGATGTGGCGGCTGCACCTGTATGGCGGCGAGGCGCCGCCTATGCCCTGGGAGGAGGTGAAGGAGCAGGCGGCCCCGGCGGCCACCCGTCCCGGCCCCGCTTTCCGCGATGCCCACGCAGCCCTGGCTTTTGCCGCCAGCGGCGACCGGGAATTGATGGAACAGATGCTCAACCGGCTGAGGGATAATGCGGAGCAGGGCAGCGTCTTCGCCCGGGAGATTATCCTGCCGCTGGCTCGGGGAATCGACGCTTTCGCTCGGGAAGACTACAACGCCGCAGTGGATTACCTGGAACCGGTTTTTCCGCAACTGACCCGCATTGGGGGAAGCCACGCCCAACGGGAAGTGTTCGAGGATACTATGCTGGAGGCCTACCTGCGGGCTGAGCGATTCGACCAGGCCGAAGATATGCTGCGGGAGCGGTTGGGCCGGCGGGAAACGCCCCGGGATACCTTCTGGCTGGGTCGGGTTATGGCCGGCCGGGGAGAAGCCGACCAGGCTCGGGACAACCTGACCCGGGCGGCCAACGTCTGGCAGGAGTCGGGCGATGCCGCAACGCCGGAATTGAACAACCTGCAAAAACTGGCCGGCTCCCTGACCTGAACCTTGCGTAGATAGCGGCGCTTACGGAACACGGAGGGAAAATAACTCCCTTCGTGTTCCTCACCGGCCTCACCCCCGCGCCACCGGCCCGACGCTATACCCCCTCTGCTCCGTAATGTCCGCAGATGCCGGAAGTCCGGGTTTCCGGGATAAGGAGAATCTCGACAATGAAATCAGGCTCTTCCGCAGCATCTTACTCTCTTAACCACAGATTGCGGCTGACACCATTGCAATCAGAATAAACAGGGCAATCATAGTCAAGCAGGACAGGAAGCCACCCATCTTACCGTGATTCTCTACGAAGTAGCCGAAGATTGCTAACGGGATGCTCACGATAATAAGTATTAAACAGGCAATCAGGCACCCGCCAATCATTGTTCCGCCCAGCGCTGCTTATATTCAACGAGATTAGCCGCCGGCTCGGCGCAGAGGAACCCGTGCATTACAAGCCGTACAAGCGGATGGCGCCCGCCTCCGGTATCAGCCCGGAGAAAATCTCGGGATGAATCATCTCCGCCATTATCTCCAACCCTGCCACCAGACGGGGGCCGGACCGGCTGGTGTAGGCCCCGGCGTCAATGGCATAGACCCGATTATTCCGGACCGCCGGCAGGTCTGACCATTCTTCCCGCTCCGACAGCAGAGGTAAATCCTGCAGGGCGCGCTTGACGTCAAACCCGCAGGGCATCAGGATTATGACCTCGGGTTGGCTGGCGGCTACGTCAGCCCAATTCAGCGGGAAGGAACCGGTTTCCTTGTCGCCGAAGCAATTTTCGCCGCCGGCCATTTCCACCATTTCCGGCACCCAGTGGCCGCCGCACATCAGAGGATCCACCCATTCCAGGTGCAGCACTCGCGGCCGGCGGGAAGTTTCGGCGGTTCGGGCAGCGATAAAATCGATGCGCTGCTGCATTTCCGCCGCCGCCTTTTCCGCCACGGCTTCGGCCCCGGTGGCTCGGCCCACCCGCCGGATGTCTTCCAGCACGTCGCCCACATATTGGGGGTCCAGAGAAATTACCTGAGGCTGTTTGGGGAGACCAACGCTAACCTCGGCCACCTGCCGAGAGGATATGGCTCAAACCTCACAGATAGCCTGGGTCAGCAACAGGTCCGGCTCGGCGGCTTCCAGCGTCGGCTGGTCAATCTCATAGATTCCCAACCCCTGCTCCAGGCGTTCCGAAATAACCCGGTTAATTTCCCCGCTGCTGGGTTGGGGGTCCATTCCTTCAAACGCGCTGCGAACTACCCAGGGCTTGTGCCGGGCCGCCGGCGGATAGTCACATTCGTGGGTTACACCATAGAGCCGGTCTTCTAGTCCCAACAGATAAACGATTTCCGTAGCGCTGGGCAGGAAAGAGCAAATGCGCATATTCTTCTCCTTACCATTGTTAAAGCAAAGTCTATTATAATCCTAAATGCGCTTCCTCAAAACCACGACTCCGCCCGAAGCGGAGCAGATACCGGGCGGAAGATGAATGACCTTGCCGGCGCCGAGTTCCAAACTCTCCAGGTGCGGCAAGCCGCCCGGTTCCGGCGGCAGCGCCCCGGTCAGTCCGTCACTGCCGGCCAAGCCCTTTCCCTTGACCGGCGCCGGCAGCCATCGGCCCGGCTGGGTCGGGTCTTATATTAGCGGGCCAAGAGTGTTAATATAAAGAAAAGTCCCAGGTTAGCACCATGGAGGCAAGCCGGCCAATGTTCAGCTATATCGACCATCTGGAATGTACCCAATGTGGCAAGACCTACCCGCACGACCGGGTAAGCAAGATTAGTGAGTGCTGCGGCAAGGTACTCTTTGCCCGGTACGACCTGCCCCGATTGCGGCGCGAGGGGAGTCGGGATGTCTTTGCCGGCCGGGACTCCAATATGTGGCGCTTCTCGGAGTTGATGCCGGTAACCGAACACGACAATGTGGTTACCCTGGGCGAGGGCGGCACTCCGCTGCTGGCGGCCACCAATCTGCAGCAAAAGCTGGGGCTGAAAAGCCTCTACATCAAGGAAGAAGGGCTGAATCCTACCGGCACCTTCAAGGCCCGGGGCATATCCGCCGCCGTGTCCAAGGCCGCCGAACTGGGCATTACCGGGTTTACCATGCCCTCGGCCGGCAATGCGGCCGGCGCCGCCGCCGCTTACTGCGCCCGGGCGGCCCGACCGGTGAAAGTATTTATGCCTCAGGATGCGCCGCCGGCCAACAAGAAAGAATCGGTAATGGCCGGCTCGGAGCTTAATCTGGTGGATGGCCTGATTAGCGATGCCGGGCGTATCGCCGTGGCGGTGGCCGAAGAGCAGGACCTGTTTGACCTCTCCACCCTGAAAGAACCATATCGCGCTGAAGGCAAAAAGACTATGGGCCTGGAAATTGCTCAGCAGCTGGGCTGGAAAATGCCTGACGCCATCATCTATCCCACCGGCGGCGGCACCGGCATCATCGGAATGTACAAAGGATTCCAGGAATTGCTGGAACTGGGCTGGATTGAAGGCACGCCGCCCAAGTTCATTGCGGTGCAGCCCACCGGCTGCCAGCCCATAGTGAAAGCCTTTCAGGAAGGCTCGGCCACCGCAGAACCGTGGGCTAACGCCGCTACTGTAGCCGACGGCTTGCGGGTGCCAGGGCCCTTCGCCGACTACCTCATCCTGAAGGCGATTCGGGAAACAGGTGGCACGGCGCTGGCTATTGAAGACCGGGACATGGTGGATGCCATGTACGAGATTGCTGCCGCCGAAGGGATAATTGCCTGCCCGGAAGGAGCCGCTACTCTGGTCGGCTTAAAGAAGCTATTGGAGCAAGGATTCCTGGGCGCGGACGAAACTATCGTTCTGCTGAACACCGGTTCCGGGTACAAGTACCTGGACCTGATCCGGGACCGCAACGGTTAAATCGGCTTTGATTTGGGGGAATCCGGCAAGACGCCGCTAAGCTGGAAGGAGTCACGGAAGGGATGATGATGGAAGTAATACTCTGCTCGCCGCGAGGGTTCTGCGCCGGAGTAGTCCGGGCGATTAAGGTGGTCGAGGAAAGCCTGGAGCGGTTTGGCCCACCCATCTACGTCAAGCACCAGATTGTCCATAACCCCCACGTGGTAGGCAGTCTGGAGGCGAAAGGGGCGATTACCGTAGAAGAAGTGGAGGATATTCCCATCGGGGCGCGGGTAGTATTTTCAGCCCACGGCTCGCCGCCGGAAGATTTTGCCAAAGCCCGGGAACGCAGCTTGCAGGTTATAGATGCGGTGTGCCCGCTGGTAACCCGCGTCCACAACGAAGCAAAGAAGTACCACCGCGAAGGCAAGCAAATTATTCTGGTGGGACACGAAGGCCACCAGGAGGTTATCGGCACTATGGGGCAGGCGCCGATGACCCTGGTAAACGAAAGTTCGGAAACCGGCATCCCCACCTGGAGTCAGGATACGCCGGTGGCCGTGCTTACCCAGACAACGCTCTCCACCGGCGACACGGCAGCGGCCATCGACCATATCAAGGAACGCTTTCCCCAGGCGGAAGTTCGGAACGACATCTGCTACGCCACCACCAACCGGCAGGCGGCGGTAAGCAGGATGGCGACTATGGTTGATATTGCCCTGGTCATCGGCGCCCGGAACAGTTCTAACTGCAACCGCCTGCTGGAACTGGCCCGGTCATTGAATATACCCTCCTACCTCATCAACGGGCCCGAGGAATTGCAGCCGGAATGGCTGGACGGCGTGGCTCGGGTGGGCATAGCCTCCGGCGCATCTACCCCGGAAGTGCTGGTGGATGCCGTCATCCAGGCCCTGAACCCGGAAAAGGTAACACCCCTGGAGGTAGCGGAGGAAAACATCAATTTCACGATGCCCCGGGAGTTACGCTCCACCGACCCGAACCAGGCAGCCGTTGGGGACACTTCCGGTCTCGCATAATTTCCCAAGGAGTGGACTTTCCGGTTGAGTCGTTCCCAGGAACAAGGAGCTTCCATCTCCATCACTCGCCGGGTCTTCTCGCTGCCCACCGTTATATCTCTGGCCGTGGCCGGCGCCTTTCTGGTTTTTCTGTTCACCCGGTTTGACGTTGGGCTGGCCGCGACCTGGCAGCAGCTGAAAGCGGCCAATCCCCTTTACCTCTCCCTGGCCCTGGCAGTCCACTACACCACCTTTCTGTTTCGCGGCCTGCGGTGGCGACTGCTGCTCAACAACGTCCGGGAAACGGGAGAAAGCGAAGCGGGAATCTTTCAGTGCGCCCGGCTGGTGCTGCTGGGCTGGTTCGCCAACTCGGTGGCCTGGCTGCGGTTGGGGGACGCTTACCGTTCCTACTTGTACCACGAAGAAAGTCGCGCCCCCTTCGCCCGTACCATTGGCACCCTTCTGTCGGAGCGCTTGCTGGATATTGCCACCGTCGCCGCTTTGCTGGCTCTTTCCCTACCTTTTCTGGTGGGGACTAACCGGGGCGGGGTGCTGACGGTAACCGTTACCGCCGGGGCCCTGTTGGGCGCGCTGACGCTGGCGCTGTTGGCGGTGTCCGCCATTGGAGCCGGCCGGAACAGCCTGACCGGTCGTCTCCGGTCCTGGCTGCCGCAGGGGGCGACGGACTGGTTGAGCGAGCGCTACCGGCAATTCCGCTACGGCGCCCTACTCAGCTTGAAGCAGACGCCTTTGGCTGTCGGCTGGGGGTTATTGAGCTGGTTTGCCGAAATAGGGCGGCTCTATCTGGTTACTCAAGCTCTGGACTTGCACCTGTCGCCCTTCCTGATTATATTCATTACCCTGTCCAACTCCCTGCTTACACTGGTACCGACTCCGGGCGGGCTGGGCGCAGTAGAAGCAGGACTGGTTGGTTTGCTGAAACAACTTTCCACGCTGACTACTCCCGGAGCGGTGGCCCTGGTGGCGGTTGACCGGTCGATCAGCTATTTGAGTGTTATTGCTGCCGGAGCCGCACTGTTCCTGGGCCGATGGATTTTTCGGCGGCGGCGGGCTGCGCTGCCAGTCCGGCCGGTCGCCGGCGCTGCCGGCGAAAAGGAGACGGGCTGACCGGCCATGCTCTACACCGCCAGCTTTTACGACCCTCAAGACTGGCTGGGGCAAGCCTACCGGGTGTCCCGGGCGCACCCGCGGGGACGCCGGACGCAGTGGGAAACGCTGCCCTTCCTGTACCCGCCGCTGGAACTGCTGCGCGCCTACCGCAGGGGTGAACTGGATTTTACCGCTCTGAGCCGGGCCTACCGGAAGAGCCTGGATCAGACCTTGCTTGAAGACGGTCGGTTAAGGAATTGGTTGAAAGAATTGCCCCAGATGGGGCAGGGCTATCGCATATGGATTTTAAGAGGCCAATTGACGGGTAAATCTCAGTTTTTAACTGCTAAATTTGGGTAATTTAAGACTTAAACCGTTGGTTTTGATGTTGATTACCCAGTAAAGCGCCGCCAAAACATCGGAAAGTTCCGTTTTGATCCTGAAAATTTTTCATATGCGATAGCCCTGCCAGATGGGGGACGTTACCTTGCTCTGCTTTGAGCGAGGCGAAGTCCCCTGTCACCGTCGGGTGGCGGCCAACTGGCTGCGGGAGCAGGTTCCAGAGGTGGTTTTGGGGGAATTGCGTTAAGAGGGGCGGCCCTCACCCCCGGCCCCTCTCCCTGGGGGAGAGGAGAGAGGGGCCGTAAGTCCCCCTCGCCTCGCGGGAGAGGGATTAGGGGTGAGGGCTTTCGGGGAGAAGGGACAGAGGATTTTGCAATTTCCTATATTGGGCAGGGCTATCGCATATGGATTTTAAGAGGCCAATTGACGGTTAAATCTCCGTTTTTAACTGCTAAATTTGGGTAATTTAAGACTTAAACCGTTGGTTTTGATGTTGATTACCCAGTAAAGCGCCGCCAAAACATCGGAAAGTTCCGTTCTGAGCCTGAAATTTTTTCATATGCGATAGCCCTGCGACAGGGCTATCGCATATGGAATTTAGTGAATTGGGCCAGGATGTTAATCAGGAAATTGTCGTCCCAGCCGGCCCGTTTCAGCTTGCCGCGCATGGAGCCTTTGCCCGGTTCCAGCCGAGCCAGGTTCAAAGCCAGTTTCCGCAGCAAGGCCAGATTCTCCGCCCCGTGTCCTTTCCGGTTGCGGGCCTGGTCTTCATTGCAGGTTACGTCCAGTACCCAATGCAGCCGGTTCTCAATTCCCCGATGGCCCCGCACAATGGCATTGAACCGCTCCGGCGACCAGTCCCGGCTCAGCAGATAGTACCGGGTTTCCTCGTGCAGTTCTCCCGGAGCCGGTTCCGCCGCCGCCAACTGCCGGGTGGCCGTTACTTTGCCCACCGCCTTCAAGCCGGGCCAGGCATATCGTTCCTGCAGCCAGTCAATGTCCCCGCTGACCCGGGCCTGCCGCCGCTCCACCCGCCCGTGCCCCTTGCTGACCTCGCTGGCTTGGGTCGCTGGGGTGTCCGGGTCCTCCAGAAACAACTGCACATCGTCCCGCAGCCGGCCCTGGTTGCCTTTCAGCGCCAAGGCATAATCCCCTTTCTGGGCTACCACCTGCTGTGCCACTTGACGCTGGCAGTGCATGGCGTCGGCGGTAACCACTTTCCCGCGCAAGTTCAACAACTCCAGCAGTTTGGGCAAAGCCTTAATCTCATTGGATTTGCCGGCAACGGCCACTTGCCCCAACGACAGCCGCTGCTCCTCCGCCCAGGCGCTGACCAGATGCAGTGGCGAGCGTGCCCCCGCCCGGTCATAGGAGCGGCGCAAAGTCTTGCCGTCCACCGCCACCACTCCCTCAACACCTTGGGCAAACTCGGCCATGAACTCGATAAACCACCCTTGGAAAGCCTCCGGGTCCAGCATTCCCAGCACCCGGGAGAAGGTGTCGTGGCTGGGAATGCCGTTTTCCAGCTTCAGGAAAGATTGCAGCAGCTCCCGTTTGGCCCGGCCAAAGAGTTCCATATCGGTGTAGGTCTGGCCGCCGCAGATGATGGCGCACAAGGCAATGACCAGAATATCGTGCAAGGAATGCCGGCGGGCGTTGCCAGCGCGGGGATCCTCCAGGTCAGCGAACAGATCCTCTAGCTCGGACATGCCGTCCTCCCTTCCCACTCAACTACAACCAATATCTTACCCAATTCCTGCTCTTTTCATATGCGATAGCCCTGAGACCGGGTGAGTGGCGGGGCTATCGCCCGGCTCGCCTGTGTTACAATTCCTCTACTTATGACTTCAGAAAGATTTGCTCCCATTTCAGCCGATTCCCGTCCTGCTTTGCCACCGGGCCAATACCTGGAGCCGGCAGCGGTAGCGCGGTGGCTGGCCCGCGTTGCGCCGCCGGAAGAAGCCGGCGGCGGCGCCGAAACCGGCTCCCTGTATCTTACACCCCAAAATCTGAGGCAATGGGCCAACTCCAAAGACGCAGTTCTGACCGAGTGGCATCGATTCCTGACCCCGATTCTGGAGGGGCCGGGCGGCGATGCCCTGCTCAAGTCCGATACCGGGCTGGTGGCGCTGCGGCACGGCGCCCAGGGCTTGGCAATAGTCCCGCCCTTTCCCGTAGCGAGTCGGGCGATTTCCGATACCTGGAATGCTGACCCGCTGCGCAGCCTGCTGTCCACCGACTATACGGTAGGGGTAGTACTGCTGCGACTGGGGCGTTACCTGGTGGCCGTATTTCAGGGAACTCAACCCCTGATCACCAAAACCGATACTCGCTACGTCAAAGGGAAGCATCACGCCGGCGGCACTTCCCAACTGCGGTTCAAGCGCATTCGCGAAGGGCAAATGCGGAAGCTGTTCGACGAGACCTGCCAGGTAGTGAGAAGCCGCTTTGAACCTTACGACCGGGAACTGGACTATATTCTGCTGGGGGGAGAACAACTGACCCTCAGCGCCTTTCTGAAGGTCTGCCCCTACTTACAGCGAAAAAAGGACATTACCTTGAACCGGCGCCTGAATATCCGGGACCCCAAACGCGATACTCTGGAGACCGTAGCGGATATGCTGCGGCAATCCCGAGTGTGGGTTCGATAAATTCATACAACCTGCTCGGAGTTTCAAAATTGGAACGCGACGACCAGATACTTGGCGGCTTTACCCGCGCTTTACATCTGCTGGAATTTGACCAGATTAGACAGCGGCTGGCCGGCTATACCCGCACTGCGCTGGGTAAAGAACGAGCGCTGGCCCTGCTGCCGGTGGATGACCTCCTGGAGATTGGTTCCCGCCTTCAGGAGACCGGCGAGGCCCGTCTTTTCCTGGACAACGGCGGCAGCCTCGAATTTGGCCCCGATGCCGACTTGCGGGAGTACGTACACCGAGCTTCGCTGGGCGGCGTCCTGCGCGGCGAAGAGCTGTACGCGATTCAGCAACTGGCCGAGGCCGCCGGATACAGCCGCCGGACTTTACGCCATCGGGAAGATTTACCCCTGCTGGCCGGCATGTCTGGAAATATACCTGACCTGAGTGACCTGGAACAGGCCATTCGGCGAGCCATTAGCCCGGCCGGGGAGATTCTGGACGATGCCAGTCCCGAACTGCGGCAGCAGCGCCGCGAGTCACGGGCCGCTTACCAGCAGTTAAACGAAGTTATGCAGCGCAGCCTGCGCCGATACCAGCAGCGAGCCGTAGTCCAGGAACCGATCATCACCCAGCGTAACGGGCGGCTGGTGCTGCTAATCAAGGCCGAGCATAAATCCCAGACGCCGGGCATCGTGCATGACGTTTCCGACAGCGGGGCAACGGTGTTTATCGAGCCGCTGCCGGCCATTGAGACGGGAAACCGCTGGCGGGAAGCCCGTCTGGCCGAGGAACGGGAAGAGGAGCGAGTTCTGCGAGCGTTGTCGGCCCGGGTGGGTGACGCCGGCTCCGACCAGCACCTGGCGCTGGACTTGCTGGCCCGCCTTGACCTGGCCATGGCCAAAGGGCGCTACTCCGCCGACCGCCGGGGAGTTGCGCCGGCGGTGGCGCCAGCCTCACCTTCTACCCGGGCGGCGGGAGCAAAGACGGATTTCTCCCCTGCATTGGGACACACTGACTCAGGGCCGGGGAAACGCTTGAGAATCACCGGGGCTCGCCATCCCCTGCTAACCGACCGGGTAGTCCCCATCAGCCTGGAGTTGGGCGCAGACAACGGCGTGATGGTCATTACCGGGCCCAATGCCGGCGGCAAGACGGTAGCACTCAAGACGGTGGGACTGCTGGCGCTGATGGCTCATGCCGGCCTCCATGTTCCCGCCGAGGCCGCCGAATTTCCCCTGCTGGACGGTATCTATGCCGACATTGGCGACCAGCAAAGTATTGAACAGTCCCTCTCCACTTTCAGTTCCCACGTCCAGAACCTGCGCTCCATCCTGGACCAGGTAACCGCTCGCTCTCTGGTTCTGATTGACGAACTGGGGACGAGCACCGATCCGGAGGAGGGCGCCGCCTTGGCGCAGGCCATCCTGGGCCACTTCCGGCGGCTGGGCGTTATGACCATCGCTACTACCCACCACCGGGGAGTGGCTCGCTACGTGCAGGAACAGACGGGGATGATTAACGCCAGCGTTGACCTGGAACCGGGAACTTTGGAGCCTACCTACCGGATAACCCTGGGCCTGCCCGGTCGCAGTTATGCCCTCACCATCGCCGACCGTCTCGGGCTGGCGCCGGAGATACTGGATGAGGCCCGCTCGCTGGTCTCCCCGTCGCTCCGAGCCGCCGATGACCTGGTTCAGGAACTGCAGGAAGAGCGGGCGATGGTAGCTCAACTACGCCAGGAATCGGAGGAACTGTTGAATCGCGCCCGTATGCAGCAGGCCGAGACCGAAGCCAGGTTGGCCTCGGTAGAGGAAGCGCGCCTGGAATTGGTGGAGGAAGCGCGTCGGGACTTGCAGACTCGAATTGGCGGTCTTTTGGCCCAGTTGCAGCAGGCCGAACGCGCTGCCGAACTGGCCGAGGCGGAGCAGGCGACCCGGCGGCTGATGCAGCCCTCCGGCGAATCACCCATCCGGGAAGGCCAGGTTACCCTCACTCCCGGAGATTTGCGGGAGTACCGGGAAGAACTGAACCTGGCGCAGCGAGGATTGAGTTCCGTTCAGTGGCAGCCCATTGAGGTGAAACGCACTCCCTGGCAGGAACGGCTGCGCAGCGGAGACCGAGTCTATATCCGGGGGATTCCCCGCCCGGTGGAAGTCATATCTGCCCAGGATTCCGACGAACACATAGAGGTGCTTCTGGGTACTATGCGGGCCCGGATTCCGGTTTATCAGTTAGAGCGCCCGGCAGAATCGGGTCTGGAGCCGGAAGTCGGCCGGAATACCGGCTTTACACCACCCTTCGCAGCGCCCGGCAGCAGCGGCCCTACGACGCCCGGCAGCCTGACTCCCGACAGTCCGGGGGTACGGTTCCGGCACAACCGGGACGCCGGCGTATATTACCGCCGTCCATCGCCCCGTCAGGTGAAGACGGAACTGGATTTGCGGGGGCAACGCGTCGACGCGGCGCTGGACCAGGTGGAGAATCTGCTGAACGAAGCGGCCCTGAGTGGCGTTCCTCAAATCCGTATCATCCACGGACGGGGCACGGGGGCGCTCCGGCGGGCCGTCCGGGAATACGTGCAAGGTCACCCTTTGGCCGCAACTGCCGGCCCGGAGGGCGAAAGCTCCAACGACGGCGTTACGGTGGTTGAGCTGAAGTGAGGCTGCAGGTTGTCTGCACCGCCTGACCAACCCCGGCAAAATAAGCATAAATGCCTGAAGAGACTATGGGTTCAGCAATGAGCTACGGAAATTAGCGCAGCGCTCAATATTTACCGGGTTAATCTCATATTGCCTGAGTCTCCCATCTACCCAATAACCGGATTAAGCCTTAAACTATAGTCAATTGACCAGACCCTATCCATTACCCGCAGTCAGGAACAATTATGACCACTATCAATAATATCGCCGACCTGCTTAAAATCCTTCAGGAACAACCTGAATGGGCCGAGGCAATACGCAGCGCGCTGTTCAGTCAGGAGATGCTGGATCTGCCGGCTCGCTTCGCCCGCTTTGTTGAACTGACTGAAGAAAACCACCGGCTGATTAACGCAAGGCTGGACCGACTGGATGAACAGATGGCCCAAATGCAGGGCCAGATAAACCAGATGCAGGGCCAAATAGCCCAGATGCAGGAACAGATAAACCAGGTGCAGGGGCAGACAAGCCAGCTGCAGGGCCAGACAAACCAGATGCAGGACAAGTTGAACCAGGTCAGTGGCCGGCTGGATCTCTGGGTTGGACGTGAATACGAATACAAGGTGAATAAAAATATCTACAGCATCGCCGGCCAGCAACTCGGCCTGCGCCGGGTACAAGTGTTGCGCAGTACCGTTGGCTACCCGAATCAGCTGTTGGCCGAACTGATTGAACCTGCGGCAGACCGGCAGTTAATCAATTTTGACGAGGAAGTTGAGCTTCACCTGGCTGACCTGATATTCACCGGCCATAGCCGTCAGGACAGATCCCTCAAATATATGGTTGCCGAAATATCCATCACCCTGGGCGACAGCGACCTGGAGCGGGCGGTTACCCGCGCCCGGATACTGGAAAAGGTAACCGGACAGCCGGTAACTCCGGTAGCCATTTGCGCCCATGCTGACCAGGCGCGCCGGGAGCAAGTGGAAGAGGGCGGGATCACTCTGGCCCTGCTGCCTGAAGGCTGAGGGGAAAAATTAGCGGGGGTACGGGCAAAAAATCGACTGCCGGGACTAACCCGGCTTAACAATAATGCTAAAATACCCTAACAGGGCTATCGCATATGGATTTTAAGAGGCCAATTGACGGTTAAATCTCCGTTTTTAACTGCTAAATTTGGGTAATTTAAGACTTAAACCGTTGGTTTTGATGTTGATTACCCAGTAAAGCGCCGCCAAAACATCAGAAAGTTCCGTTCTCATCCTGAAAATTTTTCATATGCGATAGCCCTGAATACCCTAACCATCCCGATTGACAACTACTGTTGACCTATATATAATTTTCTCGTAAAAAGTTGGCTGGTTCAGTGGCCCCGACGTTGCGGGGCCTTTTTCTAGTCTAACGATAGTATCTGCCCCTGTGGCGCAATGGTAGCGCAGCCGACTTGTAATCGGCAGGTTAGGGGTTCGAGTCCCCTCTGGGGCTCCGAAGATTACTATCCCTACCCATTAGCACCGGTTTTGCAGAGGCTCGGGTTTCTCAAAGGGACTCGGGCGCCGGCAGGGAGGGGTGGGTGAGTGGTTAAAGCCACCAGACTGTAAATCTGGCGTCCGGAAGGACTTCGCAGGTTCGAATCCTGCCCCCTCCACCACCCGATTGGAAAACCAAATCAATTATTTATCCTGGGGTTACGAGCCCAGATAGCTCAGCGGTAGAGCACGTTCTTGGTAAGAACGGGGTCGGCGGTTCAATCCCGCCTCTGGGCTCCATTACTCACACAAGGGAGAGAAGGACTAAAGATGGCCAAGCAGCAGTTCGATCGTACCAAGCCCCACGTCAATGTGGGCACCATCGGTCACGTTGACCACGGCAAGACTACCCTGACCGCCGCTATTACCAAGGTTATGGCCGACAAGGGAATGGCTAATTTCCGTGATTTCAGCAGCATTGATAATGCGCCGGAAGAGCGGGAGCGGGGCGTAACCATTGCTATCGCCCACGTGGAATACGAGAGCGATACCCGCCACTATGCCCACGTGGACTGCCCAGGCCACGCCGACTACATCAAGAACATGATTACCGGCGCTGCCCAGATGGATGGCGCAGTTCTCGTCGTTAGCGCCCCCGACGGCCCGATGCCCCAAACCCGGGAGCATATCCTCCTAGCCCGCCAGGTGGAGGTCCCTCGTATCCTGGTCGCCCTGAACAAGGTGGATATGATGGATGACGAGGAACTTCTGGAGCTGGTGGAACTGGAAGTCCGGGAGTTGCTTTCTACTTACGACTTCCCCGGCGACGACACCCCCATCGTCCGGGTCAGCGCCCTGAATGCTCTGGAGGGCGAACCGGAATCCATGCAGGGAGTTGCCGACCTGGTTCAGGCTATGGACGAGTACATCCCCGTACCCGAACGCTTGACCGACCGCCCCTTCCTGATGCCCATCGAAGATGTGTTCGGCATTAAGGGTCGCGGCACTGTGGTTACCGGGCGCGTGGAGCGCGGTACGCTGAAGCAGGGCGAAGAGATTGAAATTATCCGGTCCGGCGACGTCCGGAAAACCGTGGCTACCGGTCTGGAAATGTTCCACAAGTTGCTCAGCTCTACCGAAGCCGGCGACGCCGTGGGAATTCTGCTCCGGGGTGTGGACCGGGATGAGGTGGAACGAGGCCAAGTGGTGGTCAAGCCCGGCTCCATGCAGCCACACCGCCAGGCCGAAGCTGAGGTATATGTGCTGTCCCGCGAGGAAGGAGGCCGGCACACGCCCTTCTTCTCCGGCTACAAGCCCCAGTTCTATATCCGTACCAGCGACATCACCGGTGAAATCACTCTGCCGGAAGGGGTCGAGATGGTTATGCCCGGCGACAACATTACGATGACCGTTTCGCTAATTACTCCCATCGCTTTAGAAGAGCGCCAGCGTTTCGCCATTCGCGAGGGTGGCCGCACCGTAGGTTCCGGCGTCTTTACCCGGCTGCTGGACTAAAGCGATACACCTGTAGCCTTCGTTGGCAGGATATGAGGGCGCCCCGGTCAAGCCGGCTTGCGCCCTCAATTTTTGCCCACCCAGGGGATCGGTGAGCCAGTGGAAAAACTTTGTCAGGGTGTGTAAAATAGAGTCGGTCAATGATTATTGACCAACCAGATTTAGAAATACGGAGAATGTTATGGCTAGAAAGACAGCCGATATTCGAGGCGTAATCACCCTCCAGTGCGGCGAATGTCGGGAGCGGAACTACGCCACAGTAAAGAATCGCCGCAACGATACGCAGCGGCTGGAATTGCGCAAATACTGCTCCCGCTGCCGGGGCCACAAGTCCCACCGGGAAGTACGGTAGGCGGCAATGGCACGGGTAGGGACTCAGCAGCGTAACCGCTCTCCCATCTCGCCCCGCAGCGTTGGCCGGGTAAGCCCGTTTATCTTCCTGCAGGAAGTAATCTCGGAGCTGCGTAAGTCGGTATGGCCCAGCAAGGAGGAGACGGCTCGTTTGACCGCCATAGTAATCGCTCTGGCGGTGGCCGTCGGATTCTTCCTGGGCGGGCTGGACCGAGTATTCGCCGAGTTGTTTAACCGGGGCATATTTGCCGTCTTCGGGTGGTTTTAGAAACTCCCCCATAGGACGCGCGGAAACCGGAAGCGGCCCACCGTATTCATTCGGTCAACCTGGCAACATTGCCGGTGCTCTGACCGGAAGCTCGTTGCGTTAGCGAGCTTGCCATATCCAGGGCAGCGGCCCCGTAAACCCAAGTTTGGATTGAGTGTGACGTTAGATGACCACCGAGAGAGATAGCTGGATCGAGGCGGAGGAAGGCCAGGATTTTCGCTGGTATATCGTCCACACTTATTCCGGCCAGGAAGACCGGGTCAAGAAGAACCTGGACTTGAGAATTCAGAGTCTGGATATGCAGAATCGAATTTTCCAGGTGGTAGTTCCCACCGAGGAAGAGGTAATCTTCAAGGACGGGAAACGAAAGTCGGAACAGCGCAAGCTCTTTCCCGGATACATCCTGGTACAGATGAACATGGATGACAAGAGTTGGCAGGTGGTCCGCGAGACCCCGGGAGTGACCGGCTTCATCTCTACCGAAGACGAAAATGACAAACGGGCCAAACCGGTCCCGCTGGAAGATTCCCAGTTGGAATCGATTCTGAAACAGTCGGAATCAGGCCCGGCCCGCATCAAGATAGGCTTGCAGCCCGGCGAAATGGTTCGTATCAGCGAGGGTCCGTTCATCGACTTCGTCGGCTCCGTTGGCGATGTGGACGAGAGCAAGGGCAAGGTTCGGGTGCTGGTATCTTTCTTTGGACGAGAGACGCCGGTAGAATTGGATTTTCTGCAAGTGGAACGCGCTTAAAATTAGGAGGCCCCGGTGGCAAAAAAGGTCAGAGCAATCATTAAACTGCAACTGATGGCCGGCAAAGCGACTCCTGCCCCGCCGGTAGGTCCGGCGCTGGGCCAGCACGGCGTCAACATTATGGGTTTCGTTAAGGAGTATAACGAAAGGACCGCCGCACAAGCCGGCACCATCGTGCCGGTTCACCTTACCGTATTCGAGGATCGCTCCTTTACCTTCGTCACTCGCACTCCTCCGGCCTCAGACCTGCTGCGCCGCGCCGCCGGAGTGGAGAAAGGAACCAGCGATAAGCGCCAGGGGAGAGCCGGCACGATTACCCGCGACGCCCTGGTGGAGATTGCCGAGACCAAGCTGAAGGACCTGAACGCTAACTCGGTAGAACAAGCTATGTCCATCATCGAAGGCACCGCCCGCAGTATGGGCATCAGCATAGAAGGGGATTAACTTATTATGCCCAAACACAGCAAAAGATACGCCGCCGTAGCCGACCGGGTTGATCCGGAAAAGCTGTATCACCCCACGGAAGCGATCGAACTCTCGAAAGAGTTGTCCAATACTAAATTTGATGAGACCATGGAAATCCACGTCCGCACCAGTGCCGACCCCCGCCACGCCGATCAGATGGTGCGGGAAGTAACCGTATTGCCCCACGGCTTGGGCAAGCAGGTGCGGGTTCTGGTCTTCACCAGCGGCGAAGGCGCGGAAATTGCTCGACAGGCCGGCGCAGATTACGTCGGAGACGATGACTTGATTGCCCGAATCGAAGGTGGCTGGCTGGATTTCGAGGTCGGTTTGGCAACCCCGGAGATTATGCCCAAGATAGGCAAGCTGGGCAGAATCCTCGGTCGCCGGGGCCTGATGCCTAATCCACGTACCGGCACCATGGTGCAGCCCCGGGACCTGGGACGGGTAATTGAAGAATCCAAGGCCGGCCGCGTCGAGTATCGAACCGACCGAACTGCGATAATACATTGCTCCTTCGGCAAGGTCAGCTTCGAAACTGACCGACTGCTGGAGAATCTGGCAGTGCTGACCGATTCCATCGTCAGAGCCCGGCCGGCAGCGGTCAAAGGCGCCTTCCTTCGCTCGGCTTACATTACTACGTCCATGGGCCCAAGCATTGCGCTGGACTTGAACGCTTTGCAAGCGCTGCGACCGGATTAGCGTCCGGCAAGATTTACGCCATTCCGTAAGCAGTCGGAACCCGGTCGGAAATCTCAATCTTAAAAGCAAAATAGACGGCACCCTTAACGCTGTAGAACGCAGGTCTCCGTTACGGAGCTAATGACTCAAGCAATTGAGTCGCCGGCCGAGGCGCAATGTACCGAGCTGAATTTCTGAAATTCGCCGGTTTCCCCGCGTCTCAAATATGGGCGTGGGGAATTTTTTTGAGGAGGTAAACATTTGCCAACACAGGCTAAAATGGACCGCGTTGCGGAACTGAAGGATAAGCTGGAACGCTGCTCGATTGCCTTGAGCGCCGGCTATTCCGGTATTCCCGTGAACGATATGACCGACTTGCGGCGGCGTATGCGGGACGCCGGAGTAGAGTTCGTCGTGGTCAAGAATACTCTGGTCAATCTGGCAGCCCAGGAGGCCAAAGTGCCTCAGCTAAGCGAAATAGTAGCCGGGCCTACGGCAATCGCCTTCGGGTATGATGACCCGGTGGATGTCGCCCGCGCTCTGAACGATTATATCCGGGCTACCCGGTCGCCCCTGTCCATTCAGGGCGCTATCCTGGGCCCTGGCCCCGCTATGCCCGCCAATGAAGTGGAACGCCTGGCTAACTTGCCCTCCAAGCAGCAGTTGGTGGCTGATCTGCTGGGTCAAATGCAGTCGCCCATTTCCAGGCTGCTGGGGGCTCTGAACGGTCCGCTGCAAAGCCTGGATGGGCTGCTCCAAGCCCGCATTCGCCAACTGGAGGAAACTGCCGGTTAACTAATTCCTGGCATCGCTGTCGGCTGCGGCAGCGATAAATTGACCAACGGCGAGGGATTATTCGCCCATTACCCTAAGAAACTATATCACAGGAGGTCTCATGGCTACTAAAGAGGAATTGCTGGAAACTATCAAGGGCATGAACGTGCTGGAACTGGCCGACCTGGTTAAGGCGCTGGAAGACGAGTTCGGCATTACGGCCGCCGCTCCGGTAGCCGTAGCCGCCGCGCCGGCCGCCGCCGGTGGCGACATCGGCGCCGCGCCCGAAGACGAACAGACCGAGTTCGACGTTAACCTCCAGGAAATCGGCCCCAACAAGATTAACGTCATTAAGGCCGTCCGGGAAATTACGTCCCTGGGTCTGCGGGAAGCCAAAGAGTTGGTGGAGTCCGCTCCGGCCCGGGTGAAGGAAGCCGTCGCCAAGGACGAAGCCGAAAGCATCAAGTCAAAACTGGAAGATGCCGGAGCCGTCGCCGAAGTAAAGTAGTTCCCAACCTTCCGGTTTAGCCCATACTGTCCAGCAAAAATTAACTCGGCCCGGCCCGTTCCAGGGAGGACACTATGAGTCGTCGCAAAGACCGGGAACGATTCCGTCGGATGAAGGAGCAAAACCCAGGCTATACGGGTTTTCGGGGCGCCGATACGGTTGTCGCAGCGCCACCACCGGCGCCAGCTCTGGAATCGATAGTTTGCTCGGTCTGCCAGCGCCGGCGCAATGTGCCCGTTGACACCCTGCCGGCGGACCGGGCCGAGTACGTCTGCCTCCGGTGCCAGAGTGATTGATTAGCCGACGTTTCGGCGGCTTTTTTAATAACTCCCCGGTTGCGTTAAGTCGAGGCCAAGTTAATCCCTACCGCTGACTTCTATCCGTCCGGGGCTAATACACCAACATATCTTCCACCGAGAAGAAAGGTTTGTCCCAGTCCGGGTCCGGCTCGCCCGTCAGCTTGACGGTGTGCAGCCGGCAGGCCCGCAGCCACAATTGCAGAATGTTGTTGTTTATAATCGCCTGAGGCAGCCGGCGCCGGTACTTCAGCAGAATCCATTGGGAATGGCCGGTGGACAGAAACTCTTCCACAAAGGCGGTTGGCTCCGCCTCTGCGGCGCAGGCTTCCAGAATTTCGTCGGGCGCCTCGGAACAAAGCAGCTCCGGATTGTCCGCAGCCAGCTGAATGTAATATTCTTCCCGTTCTCGATCCATGGACTACAGTCCTCTGATTCCTGGCAATAAAGAGGCAAGGGCGCTTCCCGAAATTCGCCGGGGCCGTTACGGATACGGTGGCACGGGTTCTTTTGACAACATCGGCGCAACTATCCGGAAGTAGCCAGACCGGTTGGGTCAAGACGGAGGGGCGGATGACAAAACCCGCCCCTCTATTCAAGTCAGTCTTCCCTGATTCCCGGCGCACCGGCGGGGATTACAAGTTCATCTGCGGAACCATGTAACCCTGGACCTTATTGTAGATTTGCAGTCGGCTGCGCTGGCTGTCCACCACCAGCAGCCGGCTCTTCTCCGCATCGTAGAGCAGGCCGGTGGGCAAGGCAAACCGCCACTCCGACTCCATCGCGTTAAGGTTTACCTCCCGGCGGCGCTTCAGGTAGTCGGCGTTGGCGTCCACCGTCAGCTTGGCCCACGCCGAAAGTTCCTGGGCATCTCCAACCAGGGTTATGATGAAGGCGCCCTCGGCGTCAAAGATATGGACCCGCCCGGGGTGCTGACCGTTGTCACTCCAGTCGGCAACGTAAACGTCGCCTTCCGGATCTACCGCCACCGAGGTGGGCAGGTGCAGTTGACCGCGGCCGGTGCCGGGACTGCCGAACTGGGCCAGCCATCGGCCGTCGGCAGTGAACTTCTGTACTCGATGGTTGCGGTGGTCAGCCACGTAAACGTTGCCGGCCTGGTCCACCGTAAGGCCCCAGGGAGCGTTGAACTGGCCGTTCTCGCTGCCGTAGCTGCCCCAAGCGGTGAGGAATCGACCGTCGCAGGTGAATTTGCGTACTTCGTGGCTGCGTCCATCGGTCAAATAGATATTGTCCGCCGAGTCGATAGCAATATTGGCCGTGCCGTGGGACTGGCCGTCATCCTGTTCCAGCGCGCTCCACCGATTCAGGAAGTTGCCGTCCCGGTCATAGACGGTGACCGTATTGAGCCATTCGTCGGACACATAAATTCGGCCCTGGCGGTCCACTACAATCCCGGAACCCCAGATAAACTCGCCATTGCCGTCGCCGTATTTGGCAAACTCACCCAGAAACTCTTCCTCGCCCCATTCGGCCCCGATGGTGATTTGTGAAATTCGGGCTCCGTAGCCGATACGATTCCAGGCAACGTTGCTGATTCCCTCGCTGCCGCGATTAACCACGTAAACCAGGTTTCCCGCGCCCTGGGCGGCGGCCACCGGCTGGCTGAAGCCCATCCCTGACTGCGCGCCCCGGCCTACCGAGTGGCTATAGTCATAAGTGCGCCCGGCTGCTACTTGCGTAAGCATTCCATTTTCTCCCAAGCATTTATTGTGAAGCGCCGGCGCCGCCCTCGGGAAATGCGCCGGCGAAAACTGGCGTATTCAGAATGACCGGCCCAAGCCGTGCGGTTCGTTAGAATCCGCTGCGACCAACGCCGGTTTTATACCGAACGGGCCGGCGCCGGCGAGTAGGCTTACTCCTTCAGCCCTGGCCCTAGTCGGCGGCGTCCCTGGGGACGCCGCCTCGGCAAGAGGTATCCTCGCCGAGGTGGCGTCTATTTCCCAATCTGGGCGTCAGCTATCCTGACTAGAAGTAAGCCGGCTTTTCAAAGAGACCGCCCACCAGCGACTGGGCATCCAGCCCCATCCAGTCTTCCGCAATGGCGGTGTAAACGCTGCGGAAGTCGGTATGCGGTACCAGGTCGCCCTGCTCCAGATGTTCGGGGCGGAGGGAAGGATATTCGCCGTATTCGCCACCCTTGATGGCATCGCCGGCCAGGAAAGCCACGCCGCCGGCGCCGTGGTCGGTGCCGGAGCCGTTATCGTGGACCCGGCGGCCAAACTCGGTGAACAGCAGCATGATTACATTATCCGCCGCATCATTTTCCCGCAGGTCGTCGAAGAAGCTCTCCACTGCCTGGGAAACATCGATCCACAGCTTGTCGTGCATCCCAACCTGGTTGGAGTGGCTGTCAAAGCTGCCGTGGTCGCAATAGAATATGCGAGTGCCCAGGTCAGCCTGGTGCACCTGGGAAATGCCCTTCAGCTTGGCGGCGATGGTGGTATCCGGATATTCGACACTGGAGGAGTACATCTGGGGAGCAACCTTCAGGATGTCGGCGGCCTTCATCGAGTCCAGACCGGTCTGGCCCAGATAGTCCATCACGGCGCCGGTGCCAATGGTGGGGGAGTAGAGGCGAGTGAACCGGTCCAGAATCTTGTCCCGCTGTTCCGCCTCGTTAATGCCGGTCAGCAGGCCGAAGGAATCCAGGTCATCGACACAAGCCACCGGTACGCTGGGCAGCGCCAGAGCGCGGGGCAGGCTGGGGCCAAAGCTGACGGCGGTTACAACATTTTCCTTGTTGGGGTCGATCTCCTTGGTGGCCCGGCCCAACCAGCCCTCGGTTCCCAGCTTGTCCGGCTCGCAAGTATGCCAAATGTCCATGGAGCGGAAGTGGGAGCGCGGCGAGTTGGCATAACCTACACCGTGAATGATCGCCAGGTTGCCCTGGTCAAACAGGTTTTTCATTGGGCCCATAGTTGGATGCAGCCCGACGGTGTCGGTAAGTTTCAGAATCCGCTCTTCAGCAACGCCTACGGCCGGCCGATTGTCCCGGTACAGCGGGTCGGTGTAGGGGATTACCGTGTTCAGATAGTCATTGCCGCCGGTAAGCTGCAGCACCACCAACACGGGGTCTTTCTTGGTAGTGGCCATTTGCGCTTCCTCCTGTAAATCTTTGAGGTTGAATTGATTTTTCTTTTCCGAGAACCATTCACCGGCATTTCCGGCAGTCTGCCAACGCCAATGAGTTCTCAATTGTCGGCAAACCGGCGGGGAACAGTAATTTGCCCCGCCGGTTCTACAACTTAAGCGTATTGGTAATCCCGCAGGGAGACGATGAGCTGGAGCAGCTCGGATACGCGCTGGGTGGACTCGGCTGCGTTGCCCCACTCCAGGTTGCCGCCGATGACGGCGTGGTCCAGCAGCTCCTGCCGAGTTTCGGCATTCACTTCCAGCGGCCCCATCAGGTCCAGGCAGGTGTCCACAAACTGCTCCGGGGTAGCATCGCCGCGAGCTTGCAGTCGGCCAATCATGGACTGGATGCCGGGGCGGGACACGTCGCCCACCATATCGGCGGTAAAGTTAATCCGGCGCATCAGCGAGCCGCTGTTAATCCACTCGGCGCCCGTGTGCCAACCCTCCACGCTGGGCGGATTAAGCAGGTCCTGGCCCATATAGTTGGGCTGGCGGGAAAGGTCGCCGATGCCCGGGGCCGGGAACTCGGCGCCGCCCACCAGCTTCAAGGTGCCGACTACTACCTCTGCCGGGCTCTTCAGCTTGGCGAATCGGGCGTTCTTGAAGAAATCGGAGTTAAACAGAACCCGCAACGTGGCCCGAATATCATAGCCGGACTCGATGAAGGTATCGGCCAGGGCGTCGATGGCATCCTCATCAACGGGAGGAGTCACCGCCCAGGCGGGAACCTGCGCTTCGTCGGCCACAAAGAAATTGTAAAGGTGGCGGGCGATGAAGGTGGCGGTGGCGGGATGCTGGCAAATGATGTCAATCACATCGTCGCCGTTGAAGTTGCCGGTCTCGCCCAGGAAGGTCTTGTCGCCGTTGTCGTGGTCTTCCGGGCGGTAAGTAAAGTGCCAGTCATGGCGGCCCAATGGACCCCGGGGCAGCTTGGCCTCGAAGGTCCAGCCGGTAAAGGCGCGGGAACATTCCCGGACGTCAACTTCGGTGTAGTTGCCGACGCCCATGCTGAAGAGTTCCAGCAGCTCGCGGCCCCAGTTCTCATTGACCGCATCGGCGTGATTTTCGTTGTTGTCCAGCCAGTAAATCATGGCCGGATTCTGGGACACGGCAAGGAGCAGCTCCTTGTAGTTACCTATACCCTTCTCGCGGAACAGGGTAATCATGCTCTGGATTTCGTCATAGTGGTCAACCTTGGAAACCCCGGTGGCAAACACCTGGTGCCAAAAGAGCGCCATTTTCTCTTCCAACGGGCGCCTGGTGTTGAGCATAAACCAGAGCCACTCGGCGGCGCCCATTCCGGGCAGCGTGCCGGGACGCCAGGTCCAGGGCTGGTAGCGCATTATTTCGTAGCGGTCCAGCGGCTCTTCCTGGGGATTGAGCAAAGCTTCCACCACGTTTTCGTAGCCCTGGGTAACGAGGTTTTCCAGTTCTTCCCGGGTAGCGCCAAAGCCGGCCCGGCGCATTAGGTGAGCCATCAAGGCTATATCTTGATTCGCCATTGCCTGTCCTCCTTTGCTGACTGCTCCAATAATCATTGTTGGCTGCGAATGATTATAGTTGCCCTGAATTATCCGATAACGTCAATTTCTTGTCAAATGAGATTAGTCCCGCCGGGCAATACAAAACTTCGCGCCGTAGCCCATATCCCGACTCCCAACCTATCACCTAGACCCTCTCTTCCACGCGAGCGAAGGAAGTGAGACTCCCCTCTCCCAAAGACACGAGAAAAATCAGTCCCCCTCTCTCCCAGGTAGAGGGGCCGAGGGTGAGGGCAGAGACTAATTCCTAGCTTCCCGGCGGGGTGTAGTCCACCATCGCTCCCTGGGCCGCTTCCGCCGCCTCGTCTATTTCCTCGGGGGTGAGCAGGACGGTGGTATGGCAGGATACCGCTCCGGCGGCGGCGATAACCAGCATCAGCGCAGTTACGTTGGCCCGGTCGGGAACGTCCACGATTACGTACAAATCATCTTCGCCGAAAGCGAAGTAGAGGGATTCCACGACGCCGCCCACCGAAGCGGCGGCAGCGTCAAAAGCAGCGCGCCGCGCCGTGCCTCCCTCACTGATGACTCCCTGAATGCCTTGCGAAGTGTAGGATGCCCGGATCAGATATTTCGACATTCTGGATTCTCCTTTACTAAAATTTCGCAAATATGGGGCCTAGCGCGCAGAGGTGTGGCCCAAATGGGAACCGGCGTCCACCAGGATGGTTTCGCCGGTAACGTGCTCGGCTCCTTCCAGCAGCCAGCCCACCGGCTCCGCCACGATGTCCGGGGCGCCGGCGGCCTTGAGGGGAGTTTCCTGAGCGTACCGTTCGATAAATGCGCTGTAGTTATCCTCGCCCAGACCTTCCCGCCACCAACGGGTTTGCATTACCCCGGGGCAGACGGCGTTAACCCGAATTTCCGGCGCCAGGGCCCGGGCCAGGGAAAGGGTCATAACGTTCAAGGCGGCCTTGGATGCGGCGTAGGCGATGGAACTGCCGGAGCCGCTGAAACCCGACCCGGAGGATACGTTAACTACGGCCCCTTGCCCCTGCTTCTGCATCGCCGGCGCCACCGCCCGGACCATTTGGTAGGCTCCGATAACGTTGACCGCAAAAATTTGGTTGAAGTCCTCGGCGGTAAGGCCCTCCAGGTCGGCGTGAGCTACTATCCTGGAACGGGCGGCATTATTAACCAGACCGTCGATTCGGCCCCACCGGGCCAGAGTTTCGTTGGCCATGCGCCGGCAGTCGGCGTCCACCGCGACATCCGCCGGGCACAGCAGGGCATCGCCGCCCAGTTCCAGGCAAGCGGCAACGGTCTCTTCCGCTTCCGTCCGGCTGCGGGTGTAATTGATAACTACCCGTCCCCCCTTGGCCGCCAATCGCCGGGCCACTGCGGCGCCCAGACCCGTAGCCGACCCGGTAACGATAAAGACTCCGCCCTGGATTTCCATAGTTCACCTGCTTACCAGAGATTGTTCACCGGATTAGTATAATACGCTGAGCAAGCGGCCGTGAAAATCGTTAAGCGGGGGACGAGCAGGGCTATCGCATATGGATTTTAAGAGGCCAATTGACGGGTAAATCTCCGTTTTTAACTGCTAAATTTGGGTAATTTAAGACTTAAACCGTTGGTTTTGATGTCGATTACCCAGTAAAGCGCCGCCAAAACATCGGAAAGTTCCGTTCTGAGCCTGAAATTTTTTCATATGCGATAGCCCTGGGGGGACGAGGAGTTTTCAGATTGATGAATTATGGCAGGAAATTCGGGGAGCGTCCAACTGTATGCCGCCCTCACCCCCGGCCCCTCTCCCTGAGGGAGCGGGGTTAGGGGTAAGGGCATGGGTAGCGTTGCAATATAGGTAGTTTAAGTCAGGGCATAGGATTCGTTTCAGTATATCCGGGACAATCACAAGGATTGCCCCTAAACCTCCACCACGCAAAACGGAACGCTACCTCTGCCTCATCCCCATTGACTAACCCCAACTCCCTGCGTTAGCCTAATTCCGACAAATCCCCCGCCTTTCGGGGTAGCTTATGAGAGGGATTAGCCCATGACACAGGAAGCCCAATCAGCCCTTACCCCGGAAGTCAGAGCCATGATCGGGGTCTCCGGTGAGATAGTGGAGGCTTGGGGCGTAGTGGACGCCGAGTACCTCCGACGCTTCACTCAAGCAGTGATGGACCCGGACCCCAGGTATTGGGACCAGGAGTTTGCCCAATCCACCCACTACGGGGAGATAATCACCCCGCCCATCATGGTCAGTTACCTGGCCTCCCGCATCCGCCCTGACCAGGATGACCCGGTGACTCGGGCTTTTGAAGAAAATCCTGAGTCTGACGGCATCGGCTCGGTGGAGCGGCCCGGCGAGCTGCCACCGGTGCCTACCGACCTGGTCCGGGTACTGAATGCCGGCAACGAACTGGAAATCTACCAATATCCCAGCATCGGCGACCGGGTGTTTTTCCAGAATCGATATTCGGACATTCGGGAGCGGGTGGGCCGGGACGGCCGTTCCTTTCTAATCATCACCCGGGAAACCACCTATAGAAACCAGAAGGACGATTTACTTTGCATCACCCGGGCTTCAACCATTCGGCGTTAGCCACGCCCCCGGGCCGGACGGCTGTGAAATTTTGGCGAGGTGGCGAATATGAGCCTGCCATTGGAAGAACTGCTTAAACTGGAGCCGGAAGAAATTCTGGCCCACAATGAACGTCCCAAGGCTGATGACCTCCGGAACAAGACGCAGATTTACTACGAAGATGTGGCCGAGGGGATGGAACTGCCCAAGTATATCTACCATCCCACCCCGACGCACCTGTTCCGCTGGAGCGCAGCGATCGAAAACTTCCATCGGATTCACTACGATTTGGACTTTGGCCTGAATCACGACAAGAACCCCAGCATCCTGGTGCATGGCTCCTGGAAGCAGAGCGTCGTTCCCCAATACCTGAAGGATTGGACGCTGCCCAGGGGCTGGCCCTGGAAGGCCCAGTTCGAGCACCGGGCCATGCTGGTTCCCGGCGACATTCTGATACTGTGGGGCCAGGTAACTGGCAAGTACGAAAAAGGGCAGATGGGATTCGTGGAGTTGGAAATCGGGATGAAGACTCAGGATGGCATCGAGAGTATGCCCGGCTCCGCCACCGTCGTTCTGCCCCGGCGCGACGGCCCCGATATTCCTTATCCCTTTGTACCCCCGGCCGAATAGACGGGCGGGCTTCCCGGCAGGACCGGCGCCGAGCCCGTGGCGGCAGAGCTGCCGTAATCCAGGGCGGGTAACGATAGACTTATGACATTGCGTAAAAGGACGAGGTAAACACTAATGGCCCGATTTATCGCCATCCATAATGTGCCTGGAATTACCGAAGCGGACTTCCGCGACAAGCTGAACGCAGTCCGCAAGTGGCGTCCCGACCGCCGGACTACCATCCTAAAGGTGTACGGGAACCTGGAGACGGGGCGTCTGGTTTCCGAGTGTGAGGCGGTGGAACAGGCCCACTTCGAGGACTGGATTAACCTGGTGGGTTGGCCCGCCGAATCCATCCACAAGGTGGACATGGTTTGCCAGGTCGGAAATTTCTGGAAACTTTAGGTTAGCACTCCTTTCTCCGACTGTCCCGGGCCGGGGGTTGAGAAAAAGCGATACCGGAACGGTGCGGAAAGCCGTCTCCTTAGCCGAGGGGGGCGGTTTTTCCACATCGCCGCGGCCTAATCCTGAACCGGGATGTTTTCATCCACGTCCATCGGATAGTAAATGAGCTGGTAATTGGAACAGATTTCCGCGCCCAGGGTCAAAATCAGCGCGGACATATAAATCCAGAAAAGAAAAATGATGGCCGAGGCGATGGAGCCATACAACTGATCGTAGTTGGCATAATTCAACAAGTACCAGGTGAAGACGCCCTTGGCTAACTCAAAAGTTAAGGTAGCGATTAACGCCCCCGGCCATACGTGCCGCCAATATACCCGGCAGTTGGGGGCAAAACGATAAATTATCAGAAAAATCAGTCCGGTAATTACCCAGGAGGTGAACAGCAGGCCCCACTGAATCAGCCCCGATTCCAGAATCACACCCTGCCCGGGGAGGCCCATATCCCGATCCTGCAGCAGTTCCAGGAAAGATGATGCGGTCATCCAGAAAAAGAACAGCAGGCCGAAAATCACCAGGCTGATAATGTGCCGCAGCCGATTTACGTAAAAGGGGTGGAGATGGTGTATCCCCCAAGCCCGGTTCACTACCCGATTTATGGCACCATACACCGAGCCGGAAGACCAGAGCAGCCCGATTATGGCGATAATCAGCAGCTCGTTCCGTCCCTGGATTATTTGACCAACGTTGCTTTGAATAAAGCTGGCGGAACCGGGCAGGTTGCCGATGATAAAGTTCAGCATTCCCCGGCGCAGGTCCGGGGAATTTTCAAAAAATCCGGAAAGCACCCACACGCTCAGGATAAAGGGAAAGAAGGCGAACAGAGTAAAGTAAGCGACGCCGGCGGCCAGGTGATTGGCATCCCGGGTAACCATCTCCCGGAACACCAGAAAGGCCACTGCCACCGGACGGCGACGCAAAATTGGGCTGCTTGAGACCGTACTCCGCAAGTTTAGAATTAATTTCAGCATGGACATCGAAGGAAAAAGCTCCTGAAAGTATCGGTTCAAACCCAACTCAGGGGTGCGATTTAGTCGGTTGAGATAAACGGCTTTCCGGCGGCGTGAATGCCCTACTATATGACTAATCTTACGGGAAACCTGACTCCCGCCCGCGGCGCTCCTTAAAGCATCCTGGGCGGCCAGTAGCGAAAACGGATTCGACCGATAATCGACTGGGCCTGAATCGGCCCAAAGGCGCGGCTGTCTTCACTGTCGGCGCGGTTGTCGCCCAGAACGAATACCTCGTCCCAGCCGGTAAACCACTGGGCGGCCCGACCGGCGCCGGCGGTAGTCGGCCCGGCCAGATAAGGTTCAGCCAGAGGCACGCCGTCTATTTCCAGCCGGCTTTCCCGTATCGCCACGTACTCATTGGGCAGCCCGATTACCCGCTTGATGTAGATGTTTTGCGGTCGAATCGGGTGCCGGAAGGCCACTATCCGGCCCCGAATTCCCGGCAGCGCCGCCGGAGTCGTCGCCACTGACACGGCCTGCACGTACTGACGGTCCCGCAGGGTGGGCGCCATGCTGTTTCCCACAACCTTCAAATGCTTAAAGCGCATCAGACAATCCTTAATTACTTCGACTAATTGCCCGCCGGAAAAATCCTATAGCCCCGTGTCTTTCCTGGCAACATCACCATTAGAACCATCCAGCCGGGGAAAAGATTTTCAATATCGTAATTAATCCAGAGGGAGGCGCATATTATCAGTCTAGCAATGGCGCTGTTGCGCCGCAAATCATGCAGCGGATTGACCGGCCTCAGGTGACAATACCGCAAGTCTGGCCTATAATCGGGGCGATGATGACACCGACGCTTGTTGTATAGGGAGGTTTTCCGTGGCTAACGAATCAATCCGATTGGGACTGATCGGCGCCGGCCGAAATACCCGAGACCGGCACATTCCCGGTTTTCTCCAGGTTGAGGGAGTAGAGTTGACTGCCGTAGCCAACCGCAGTCGGGAGTCGGGACAGCGGGTGGCCGATTCTTTCAACATTCCTACAGTTTACGATAATTGGAAGGACTTGCTGGATGACCCGACTATCGATGCCGTCTGCATCGGTACCTGGCCCTACATGCACCGCAACCTTACCCTGGCCGCTCTGGAAAAGGGCAAGCACGTCCTGACCGAGGCCCGGATGGCGGCCAACGCCCAGGAAGCCCGCGAGATGCTGGAGGCTTCCCGCAACCACCCCGACCTGGTAACCCAGATCGTCCCCGGCCCTTCTACTTTCAAGGTGGATAACCTGATTCAGCAAAAGCTGGCCGAAGGCTATATCGGAGACCTGCTGGCGGTAGAAGCGCAGGTGGTAACTTCCGCCTTTGTCGATGCAGGCGCTCCGCTACACTGGCGGCATAACCGCACCTTCAGCGGGTACAACATACTGAATATGGGCATCTGGTACGAGTGTATGATTCGCTGGACGGGGCCGGCGATCCGCGTCATGGCGATGACCCGGGTTAATGTCCCTAACCGTATGGACGAGAACGGCGCAATGCAGGCGGTGACCATCCCGGACCACGTGGACATCCTGATGGAGTTCGCCAATGGGGCGCAAGGTCACATGCGGGTCAGCGCCGTGACCGGGCTGGCCCCCGGCGCCGAAGCCTGGCTCTACGGCAGCCAGGGCACCCTGCACATCGACCCGCAGCTAAACGTTTCCGGCGGGCAGCGGGGCGACAGTCAGCTGGCCGAAATTGCCAATCCGCCGGAAAATCAATACTCCTGGCGGGTGGAGGAGGAGTTCATCAGCGCTATCCGGGGCCAGGAACCGGTTACCCGAACCCCCTTCGACGTCGGGCTGCACTATATGGAGTTCACCGAGGCGGTAACCCGCAGCGCTCAAACCGGGCAGGCTATCGCTTTGCCTTTGTAGAAATCGGATAAGCGCCGCCGTCAGTCCAGTCAATGCCCCGACCCGGCCTCCCGCCGGTCGGGGCGATTCATCGTTAAAGAGGTGAAGTTATGCACGTGCCGGAGCGGATTACCCCAACCGGCCTGGCCGACTATCTGGACGTTATGAGCAAATCAGTTTTCCAGTCCGGCATTTCCTGGCGGGTTGTCGATTCCAAATGGCCGGGTATCCGGGAGGCTATGCGACAATTTGACCCCCAGACGATTGCGGCCCCGGGGGAGAAGGACCTGGATGACCTGGCCCGGGACTCCCGGATGATTCGGCACCGCCGCAAGCTGGCGGCAATTGCCTACAATGCCCGGCGGATGCTGGAGTTGGCGGCGGAACACGGGAGTTTTCAAGCCTACCTGCGCTCTCACGGCAGCTTTGAAGCCACCGGCCAGGCCCTGCGCAAGGATTTCAAATATCTGGGCGATTCGGGAATCTATCACTTTCTGTGGGCCGTGGGGCAAGAGGCGCCACCCTACGAGGAAATGGTGCGCGGCCCACCAGCGGAAGGGCCGGTAACTCCCCACGCAGTCCGGGCGATGACTATCTTGATCCCGGCGGGACGGGGCAACGGTGGGCGGGATGGCTACCGACTCCGGCGCTGGTCCCGGTAGTTGGGGGCGCTGATGTGCTGCCAATCCACCAAAGCCCCGTCCACCAGACGCGAGCCGATGTTGGGCCAGTCGCGGGCCAATTCGTCCACCGTATCAACGGAAGTTATGATGGTGGGCAGCCGCAAATCGTAACGATACGCTATGATTTGGAACAGCTTCTCCTCGGCCCAGGGGGTGCTGGCCTGAGTGCCCAGGTCATCCAGAATCAGTAGGTCTGCGGTCTTGACCTGCTCAAACAGTTCATCGTAACTGATTGCGCTGTCCGGGCTGAAGGTACCCCGCAGGTGGTCCATCAAGTCCGGGACGAAGGAACGAAACACGGTGTTGCCTTGCCGGAGACACTGTCCGCCGATGGCTATCGCCAAATGGGTCTTGCCGCAGCCGCGCTCCCCGGTCAGTAGCAGCCACCCCGCCGGATTGGCCGCCATATTTTTGGCGGCCTGCCAGGCCCGCACCAGAGACTCCCGGCCAGGTACATCCGTATCGGCGCGTCCCCGCACGTCGAAACTTTCGAAGGTCATCCGACGCTGCATATCCTCGGGAATTGAGCCAATCCGCCGGGCCCGCCGGGAAGTATGCTCCCCCAGTCGGTAAATTTTCGAAAAGCCGTTGGCTGATTCCATCCGGGTGCGCAGCCCTTCGTCCAACCGCTCCAGCGGCCCGCGCACCGTGATGATGGTGGGCAGGGATTCGTTGAAGCGGTGGCTGACTATCTGGAACAGCTTTTCCTGGGCCCAGGGCGTGGTTGACTGGGAAGCCAGGTCATCCAGAACCAGAATCGGGGCGTTCCGCACCTGGTCAAACAGGTCATCGTAGGAGATACTGCTGTCCGGGGCGTAAGTGGCGCGCAGGTGGTCCAGCAGGTCGGCGGCGGTTATGAAGTAGGCCGGCAGCCCCGAGTTGATACTCCGATTGGCGATGGCGGCGGCCAGATGGGTTTTACCGCTGCCGCTGGGGCCGGTGAAGATTAGCCAGCCCTGCGGATTTTCCGCAAATGCGGTCGCCGCCGCCAGGGCCTCCCGAAACAGGCGGCCGGCGGCAGCCTCGGCTAGCAGACCGGCGGGGCGGGTATTCTCCAGGGAAATGCGCCTGAGGGAACCCAGGTTGCTGTACTTGCTGAGGGCATCGGCGCGCCGCTCCGGGTTGCGGTCCTGCTGGCAGCTGCAGGGGAAAGCCTCGCCGAAATCGGGGTGGCTCACCGGGACCCGCTTGCTGACCCAGCCGGCGCCCCCGCACCGGGAGCAGGGGTCCGCCTCCGGTTCCTCGGGCCGGATACTGCGCAGGCCGGGCCTATCGCCGTTGACGGCTCCGATGTGGTCGCGCGTGGTTATCCGTTTCAGAATGTCGCCCAGACTCTCCATCCGGTCCCCCTTGCGGCCGGCTTGCCTCGTCCCAAAGGACAGCTCCGGCCTTTTCGCCCACCCCGGGGTAGTTCATTGGCCCGGAGTCATCCCGGTCAATGGACGGGTTTTTGCCCTCGGCCCCCCAACGGCGCAGGATGGCGGCGATATACCGCCAGGAGCGTTTGTTTTCAAACACCGCCAGCTTGAAGGCTTCCTCAATCCACTGGGGCGGATACCGCTCCTCTGCCTCGGCCAACTGCTCGGCCATTAACGGGCCGATGGTGCCGATATTGTTTTCGTACAGGTCATAGATACCGGGCCGCCCTCCCGGCGGACGCTCCGGCAGGTCGGCGCCGCCCGGCCCGTCGGATTGGTAGGCTGCCGGCGCCGCTTCGGGCAAGCCCGGCCGCCCGGCCAGACGGCGGCGAGTTTCGGCGCTGTTGAGCAGGTAAAAGCGTTCGCCGGCCTCCCCCTTCGCCCGCTGCCGGAGGGCCGTCCCTCGGGTCACGGCCAGATTCAGGCCCTGTCGGATGCGTTCCTCCGGGTCGCCGCCCAGACCGGACAGTCCCCGCAGCAAGGTAGGATCGCGGAGCAGCTCGGACTCGGCCACGAAGGGGATCCGACCCCGCTGCTGCCCCAGCAGCCAGATCAGCCGCAGGGTCACCTTCAGCTCCGCCAGGTCCTCAATCTCCTCCAGCAGGACGTTGAAGAGCGGGTCGGGCGTCGGTGTGGCCCGGACGTTCCGGGGAAAGCCGTCAAAAGGCATAACTAAAAGTCTTCGGCCCGGCCCAGGGCGTCAAAGCGCACCAGGTGGTTCCGAAAGCGCAGCTTGACGCTGCCGGTGGGCCCGTGCCGGTGTTTGGCTACGATAATCTCGGCAATGTTCCGGGGATAGGGACGACCGGGGAAGTGCTGTTCCCACTCTTCCTCGGTGTAATACACATCCTCCCGGTAGATGAACATCACGATGTCGGCGTCCTGCTCGATGCTGCCGCTGTCCCGCAGGTCGGAAAGCAGGGGACGGTGGCCGGGGCGGCCTTCCACCACCCGGCTCAGCTGGGAACAGGTAATCACCGGGATGCGCAGGTCCCGGGCGATGCCCTTCAGGGATCGGGAAATTTCGCTGATTTCCTGAACCCGATTCTCGCCGCCCCGGGCCCGGGCCTGGCCTTGAATCAATTGCAGGTAGTCCACAATCAGCAGGTCCAGGCCGTCGGGACTGAGGGACAGCCGCCGGCTCTTGCTGCGCATTTCCGGGATGCTCTGGAAGGGAGTATCGTCAATAAAGACGGGCAGTTCGGACAAATTGCCGATGGAGTCGATGATTCGCTGTTCTTCCGCCTCGGTGTAAAGGCCCAGCCGCAGCCGGTGGGCGTCCACCTCGGCATCGCCGGCCAGAATCCGCAGGGCCAGTTGTTCCCGGCTCATCTCCAGACTGAAGATACCCACTGAGGAACCCAGCCGGGCCACGTTGATGGAAACGTTGACGGCCAGGGCGCTCTTGCCCAGACCAGGCCGCGCCCCCAGGATGAGCATATCCGACCGCTGCATTCCGCCCAGCAGTTCGTCTAGGTCGCCAAAGCCGGTGGAAACGGCGGCCACGTCCTCGGCCGGCCCGGTGATGGAAGCCCGGTCTTCCAGGAACTGGTCGTAAATCTGGCGCAGGGGAACAAACCCGCGCTCGGAACGGTTGGTGCGAACCCGGAAGAGGACATCCTCGGCCTGCCGCAGGGTAGTCTCCACATCTTCGGTGTCCCGGTAGCCGATGGCGGAAATGTTGGAGGCAGCATCAATCAACCGCCGCATCGTGGAGGTATTGTAAACCACCTGGGCGTAATGGGCGGCGTGGGTGGAGGTAGGCGTTATCGAAATCAGATGGCTGAGATAGGCCATCCCGCCGGCGTTTTCCAGTTGGTCGGTGCGGTCCAGCTCCCGGGCCACCGTAATCTGGTCGATGGCCTCGCCCCGGCGGAAGAGTTCGGCGCAGGCGGCGAAGCACAGCCGGTTCCGGTCCCGGTAAAAGTCATCGGGCATAATCAGGTGGGAGACGTTGAGAAAAGAGCCGCTGTCCAGCAACAGCGACCCGATAACTGCCTCCTCCGCCGCGATGTCGTGGGGAAGGAGCTGCTCGGCGTACATTGCCTACTCTTCGGTTTCCGCCAGGATATTAATGGTAGCGGTGATTTCCGGCGACAGGCGCAAAACGGCCTCGTATTCCCCCGGCTCGCGAATGGGGTCAATGGTGGAAACCAGCCGCCGGTCAATATCCCGTTCCAGAGTTTCGGAAAGGCGCTCGGCAATCCGGGTGTCGGTAATCGCCCCGTAATAGCGGCCGGTGGGCGTAACCCGGGCGGCGACGGTGATGGTAGTGTTGTCCAGCAGTTGGGCCAACTCCTCCATAATTTCCGTCTCCCGGGCCCGCTGCCGGTCGCCGGCCGTCTTGATTTTGTGGACGCGCTTCAGGATTTCCGGCGTAACCACTTCGGCCAGACCTTTGGGAATCAAAAAGTTGCGGGCGTAACCGTCGGCAACCCGCTTAATATCTCCGGCGTGGGCTTGATTAGCCACATCCTGCAAAAAAATAACCTGCATCGAACTGTCCCCTGCCTGAAAAATTTAATTGGTAAAGGCTCCGTTGTCCGCCATTATACCCCACAAAAGGGCTAAGCCGAAAGGCGGGGGTGTCAGCGAGAAATGAAGGTTTTATCTACCGAACCACCGCCGAAGGCTCCCCAGCAAGGTCTGTTCCCCATGATTCACCTCTGACCTTTCCGGAGTTTTCGGAACCGGTTGAGTAAATCCCTTCCTTCGAAGTTGAAGAGGCAAAAGACCGGATAAATAGTTCCTGGAGAGATTCAGTTCTTCAAGATTTACCAAGTTGCCTAGCTGGATCGGTATGGCTCCCGTTAATTGGTTGTCGCTGAGACCCAACTTTTTAAGGTTTACCAAGTTGCCTAGCTGAAATGGTATGGTACCTGTTAGCTGATTGTTGAAGAGATACAAGACCCGAAGGTTTACCAAGTTGCCTAGCTGGATCGGTATGGCTCCCGTTAATTTGTTGTCGCTGAGACCCAACTCTTTAAGGTTTACCAAGTTGCCTAGCTGAGGTGGTATGGTACCTGTTAGCTGATTGAGGGCGAGATACAAGTCCTGAAGGTTTCCAAGGTTTCCCAATTCGGGCGGTATGGCCCCCGTTAGTTGGTTCATGGAGAGATCCAACTCTTCAAGATTTACCAAGTTGCCTAGCTGGATCGGTATGGCTCCCGTTAATTTGTTGTTGAAGAGACATAATTTCCGAAGGTTAACCAAGTTTCCCAATTCGGGCGGTATTCCTCCACCTATAATAATGTTGGAAGCTAGGTGAAGTTCGGTAACTCTACCATCGGCATCGGTAGTAACTCCGTACCATTCTCCCAATGGGCGGGAGGTTAGCCAATTATCATTCGAAACCCAAATTTGGCCGTTAGTAGCATGATAGAAGGACATCAAGGCCTCTCGTTCTCCTGGCACCTCCTGAATGCGTTGAGCATCATCGATATCCAGATATTTGAGATTGGGCAGATTCGCTACTTGTGGTGGCAAAGGGCCAGTCAGATAGTTGTTGTCAAGAAACAAATATTCAAGATTGACCAAATTGCCTAGTTGAGGCGATATGGCGCCAGTTAGCTGGTTGTTAGAAAGAATCAACGACACAAGATCGACCAAGTTGCCTAGCTGGGGTGGTATGGCGCCCGTTAGTTCGTTGTTGTGGAGAGACAAGCCCTCAAGATTTCCCAGATTACCTAGCTCGGGCGGTATGGTACCCGTTAGTTCGTTATCGGAAAGATCTAAACTTACAAGTTTGACCAAGTTACCTAGTTGAGGCGGTATAGCTCCCGTCATCTGGTTTTTGTAGAGACTCAAAATTTTAAGATTACCCAAGTCGCCCAATTGGACCGGTATTTTTCCTACCAAGTTATTGGACGGTAGATCCAACCTGGTAACTCTACCCTCAGCGTCGGTAGTAACACCGTACCATTCTCCTAGGTGCCGGTCAGTCAGCCAGTTGGTGTTGTTTTTCCAGTTTGGGCCGTTGGTGGCGTGGTAGAGGGCGGTCAGGGCTTCCCGGTCGCGTTGGGCCGGCGATGGGTTGGGGTTGGCCGCGTTTTGTCCCAGCAGCATTTTCCGGTACTCGCCCCGGTTTGTGCCGGGGCGAGGCTGGGGCTGGGGCGCTGCCGGCGGGGTGGGTGAAGACCGGAGGCCGCCCACGATAGCTTCCAGGGTCGGCGTTTCCGCCACGTCCAGGGCGCAATACTTTTCCAACTGGGCTGTCAGATAGCGAACTTCCTCATCCGGGCTGCGGTGCAGCGCTTGCAGGCAGGGGGAACGGCCCGGCTCCAGGAAGTCCTGCCGGGTCAGAATCAGGTTGTTCTGGTTGTGGAATCTCGCCCACAGGTCCGGGTCGGCGCGCAGGCCCAGCAGGCTGAGATACACTATCAGGGCGGGGAAGTTGTCGATGCCGGCATTGTAGTGCTGCGCCCCGCGCTGGGGGTGCTGGTAGTTGCGGTGGCCAGTTTCCGGGCTGGCATTCCCCTGAAAGGCCGGCAGGTAAATGCCGTCATAGTCCACCAACGTAAGCCGATTGCGGTCCACCAGGACATTGCCGTGCTGCAAGTCGTTATGGGCGATGCCCAGATACTGCAAGAAGCCTACCGTGGAACGCCAGCGGGCGGCAATATCGCTCAAGGCATTGTTCTGCCGCAGATTGTCCTCAACAAACCGGTTCAGCGTAGCGCCCTCGGCCCAGTCCATCCGGATGACGGGATACCAGCTTCCCTTGACCAGAATACCCTGGGGCAGATACCGGAAGTGGACAAAGGAATCGGGCCAGTACTGTTTCAGGTATTCGTCCAACTGACTGTAGCGGCCTTCCTGACCGGCTACCTCCCGGGTAAAGCAGCGCACCGCCACCGGCCCATTTTCCGTGTTCAGTTTGTACACCGTGGCGAAATTGCCGGCAAAGACCAGCGGACGGTTCAAGCGGTTGGTTTCCAACTGCCCCGCTTTCAGGTCCGGCTCTCGGAAGCAGACCTGCGGGGTCTGCACGGCATCGGTGAAGTCGTTAATGGTCGGCCAGGGCATAGTCCCTCTCCACGGATGGGTTATCCAAATTATAGCAAAGCCGGCTCGCCAGGGTAGAATTTCCGGGCCGGCTCAGTGCAAATTGGACGGGCCGCGGGTGCCAATGTCCAGAAATTGGACCAGGGAAACCATATCGGCGTTGAATACGCAGCAGCGGGACAGCTCGCCGACAGGTACGCCCAGCAATGCAGCGTGGGCCATACAGGGCGGGGGCATTGTCGAAGACATCCGAAACATCTGCCGGGCGTAGGCGTTGGGCAGCGTACCTTCCCGGTCCGGGTATTGCATGGGAGCCGTGGCCGTATCCGACAAGTGGCAATTGAACAGCAGTACGTTGCCGTCGCTGGTGGACCGGTTCATCAGGCTCCGGGCCAACGGCTCCGGGTCGCCATCGGTGGCCTCGCCGTCGCTGACGTTGATTACCATCGGCGGGAAGGAATCCGGACGCTGGCTAATCCACTGCTCAACGGCCCGTTCGGCGTGGGTGAAGGCCTGGCGCATAGGCGTTTGCATTCCGGCGTAAGGTTCCAGCCAGACCGGCATATTGCGGGTAACCTCGACGGTTCCGCCGCTGCCGTCGCTGACCCGCACCGACCGCGCCGCAATCTCGGCGCAGTCCGCAATGGCGCTGATGCTCAGGAAGGGCCAGTCCTCGGTAGCATCCGGCAAGAGGCTGCGGACGGTGGAAGCGCCATAGATCGGGCCGTCAGTCTCCGGGTCATAGTCTGTAGCTTCCTGGTATCCAATTGCATTTTCGTTTTCATCCCTTTGCGTAATTCTGCCGCCGGCAATTACCTCTTCATAAGACAATTGACGTGCGTAGCCGTAGCCCAGAATCCCAATCTGGAAATAGTCCCGCACCAGCTCGCCCTGGGAGCAGCGCAGCACCAGGATTTCCAGCAGCCGGTTCACCGCATCGGCGGCGGCGTCCATTTTGCGTTGGCCGGCCTGACCGGCCAGCGGATTGGTCATCGAGTAGGACTAGTCCACCAGGAACAGAATGCAGGCCGGGTTGCTCCGGTCGATGCCGGCAGTGTAGGGTATACCATTTCCTCCTCACATTTAGGGCTGGACAACTTGCTATTCTACACTCTTCAGACGGGGCCGGGAGGGACGGGCGCGGCGGCGGTTAATTCTCCTAGTCCCCGGGCGGCGCTATGGGCTCGGGAGGCGGCTCAAAGCCGGTAATTGCCGGCCCTTCGGTCAAGGCTTCTATCAGGGCGGCCAGGGCCTGAGTATAGGCGGCGGAGTCGGGCCACTGTCGAAAGTCCACTACCTTGCCCTGGACAATTTCGGCGCCCAGCGGGTCTTGCCCGTCGAACAGGCGCCGGTCCAGGTTCACCGCCACCAGCAGCCCGCCGGCCCGCCGGCGGCTTTCTTGGTCCCGAACAATCTGCTCAAAGGAGCGCCAACCGTAGGGGCTGCCCAGGGAAGCTTCGGAGCAAATTAACAGCAGTTGGTCGTAGTAAATGAACCGGCCCAACAGGGACTCTCGCTCGTCAACGCCGAATATGGTCTCGTCGTCCACCGCCAGACTCCAGCAAGCCAGGCCGGAGTCCCGCAAGCTGTCTTCCAGTTGCGCGGTGAACTCCCGGTCATTTACTGAGCCTACCAGCAGAATTTTGGCGAGCTGCCGCCGCGGTGGAGACAACTGACGCTGCATTGCAATCATTTCGTCAGGGACTCCGGCTCGGCGCAGGAAAGCGTCGGGAATCGCCCCGCCGGAGCGTATCAGGGTGTCGCTCCCGATAATGCTGGGGCCGAAGTGTCGGGCCGATTCCAACCCCAATACCTGCCCCAGGTCGCAATCGCCAAAGAGGGTCATCTCCAGGGCGACCTCGGCGAGAATGGTGGCTTGCAACCGGGGACGGATCAGGGAAGCGCGGCGCAGGTCGGCGCCGGCCAGATTGGCAACTTCCAGTTGGGTGGCGGTAAGGCGCGCATCGGTCAGAGAGGCACGGGTCAGGTCAGCCATTGCCAGGTTGGCTTCCCGCAAATCGGCGCCGGACAGGTTGGCTTCGGCCAAATTTGCGGCGGACAGGTTGGCGAAGGACAGGTCGACGCCCCGCAGGTCGGCGCCTTGCAGGGAAGCGCCGGACAAGTCAGCTCGGTTGAGGGCGGCGCCGTACAGGATTGCCTGGGTCAGGTTGGCCCAGGCCAGGCTGGCTCGAGACAGGTAGGCCGAATTTAATGAAGCGCCGGCCAGGTTAGCCCGGCGCAGGTCAGCGCTGGTCAGGTCGATGGAAGCCAGATTATCGTGGGCGAGGTCAGCGCTGCGCAGTCGGGCGCCGCTCAGGTAGGCGCCGGCCAAGTCCAGCCGGGCGCGGCTGCGCCAATGCTCTTCGCGCCAGCGGGCCAAAGCGTAGGGGCCTCGTTTGGCTAATGCTACGTGCTGCTGATTTGCCAGAATACTCCTTGAAGCGGGCCAATTTGCCGCAGTGAGATCGAGAACGCCAACCCAACTGTCTATCCGGCCCTGACGATAAGCCAGCCGAGACCAATCATTCCACCAATTATCGTAACCAGGATGCCGCCGCCTACGCCAACAATAGCCAAGATGAGCTTGTCCATGCGTCCGTTCAGTTTATCCACGCGCTCTTCCACTCTGTCGATTCGGCGAGCGAGTTCCATCTGGCCGGCTTTAACATCCTGAATGCTTTCAACCACCCCCTCCAATCTCCCCAGTACGTAGTCCAGGCTTTCGTTTGGTTCGCGTTCTCTGGTAGTCATAACCCTTCCTCACGGTTGCGCAAATTTGTCCGGGCCGCTGCTACTGGAGTCGGCTAGTTGTCGGCTCCCGCCGCGGCAGTTCTTTCCCGGCCGGTGAAGTGGGGCATCACCTCGCTGGCAAACTGGGACAGTTGGTCCTTGAACTCCAGCCAGGGCATACCTTCGGGCCACTGGAGAATAACGTCCTCCAGCCCCGGGTATTTTTCCTCAAATTCCTGCAGGAAGGGGATGAAACCTTCCCCGGGCCCGCAGTACCAAGCCTTTTGCTGCACCCCGTCCTCAATTCGGGGCACCCCGGTCGGCGCCCCGGGGGTGCCCCAGGGGCGGCCCTGGGAGTCGGTGTAGCGGACAAAACCAAAGGGGGCAAACCACTTGTAGCGTTCGTCATGGTAGGGGCGGACCCGGTCGATAGCCTTTTCCCGGGTATCGTCCAGGCAGAAACCAAACCCCAGGCCCATATCCTGTCCCAGGGCAATGTCCCGGCCGGCGACGGTAGCGGCCTGGTGGTAGGAATTGAACATCCGGTCCACCAAAACCTCGCCGGTAAGGGCTACCATCGCTTTGATGCCCCGTTGGGCGATGTATTCCAGGGTTCTGCCGCTGGCGATGGGCTGCCAGATTTCCACCGGACGGTTCAGCGGTCGCGGCACCAGCGTAACATCCTCCACCTGATAGCCCCGGTAGGGAATATCGGGCGGAATGGTGTAGTATTTACCCCGATGGCTGAAGGACTCTTCGTTAAAAGCCTTCATAATGATTTCCATCTGTTCTTCAAACAATTCCCGATTGGCGTCGTTGTCGATTACCGGAGCGCCGAAGGTCTCCACTTCCCGGGAGTGATACCCGCGTCCCACTCCGAAAATAAGCCGTCCGCCGGTCAGCACGTCGGCCATGGCATAGTCTTCGGCCAGACGTAAGGGATGCCACATGGGGACAATGTTGAAGGCGGCGCCAAATTTCAACTGCTTGGTCAAACCGGCCAGGTGCACCCCCAGCAGGGTCATGTTGGGCAGACATTCATAACCTTCCCGCTGGAAATGGTGCTCCGCCGTCCACATACAATAGAACCCCAGCTCATCCAGGTGGCGGGCCAGGGCTACGGCGTGGTCGTAGGCTTGCACCAGCTTTTCGTTAGGGTAGCGGCGGTCGTTGGCCGGCGTGCCGTCGGCGCCCACGTTGTCCAGGTCGATCTGCCCGACGTACAAAACGGAAAAACGCTTGATCATTTACAGTCTCCAAATTCTCACCGGGTTTAGGGCCTTAGGTTCCCAGGTTCATCACCCTCGCAACGGGGAAGGTAAAACTTAACCGAAAGGAAATCAGGGCAATTATAGCACGGCCTCGCCCGCTTCCCGAATTTGTCGGTAAAACTTGCGCTCCTGACGGCAGGTTTACGTTCGATTAGCCCACCACCAACATTGATTTCGGAGACGCCGGTAATGCGGGCCTAGGCATAAATCCGAACAAGGCTTATAATCGCCCCAGACTCATCCGAAGCCGGCCTTTGCCGGCAATTCACTGGAGGGCGCGATGGAACTGGGTCTGCAAGGAAAGATGGCGATGGTGACCGGAGGCAGTCGCGGCTTGGGCCGCCGGATTGCCGAAGCTTTGGGGCGGGAGGGCTGCTCCCTGGCAATCTGCGCCCGGGACGCCAGCCAACTGGATCAGGCGGTGGCGGAGCTGCAGGCCCAGGGCTTTCAAGTGCAGGGTACGCCGGCCGACGTAACCAACCCGGCGGAAGCTCAACGCTTCTACGATGAGACGGTGGCCGGCATCGGCAGCCCGGATATTCTGGTCAATAACGTGGGCGGCCGGCGCGGTTCGGTATTGTTTGAGGAAACCAGTATGGCGCAGTTTCGGGAAGGGCTGGAAGTCAATCTCTTTAGCGCAGTCCAGTTAACGGCGCTGGTCTTGCCCCACATGAAAGCCCGGGGCTGGGGCCGTATCATCAGCATATCGTCCATTTACGGGCGGGAACACGGCGGCTCGATCGATTATATGACCGGCAAAGCGGGACTAATCGCCTTCTCGAAACATCTGGCCTTGCAGTTGGCGCCCCATGGCATTCTGGTCAACTGTGTGGCCCCGGGTTCCATCGACTTTCCCGGCAGCACCTGGGAGCGGTTTCAGAACACGCAGTCGCCGGAAGTGGTTGCCGAGTTTATCGACCGCAATCTGCCGATGGGCCGCTTTGGCTGGCCGGAACCGATTGCCGAAACGGTGGCTTTTCTGGCTTCGGACCGGGCCGACTTGATCACCGGCGCTTGCATCAACGTGGACGGCGGCCAATCCAAGTCCCTGTTCTAGCCGGGGTAGTCCAGGCACGTCAAGCAAGTCGCCGCCCGGTAGGCCAGCTTCCACGGGCTGAACCCGCCGGGCAGCTTAATCACACGGCGGTGGCCCGGACTGCCGGGACAATCGGGCAGCCGCCGGTCAGCCTCCCAGCAAAAAGTCGGCTACGTTGCCCCATTTGGACGTATCGCCCCGGTAAATTTCGGTGTAGCCGCACTGGGAGCAGGATACGGTGGTGAATTTCTTGTTCTGTACGTCAAAGAATCGCGAGAACCCGCCTCCGGTGGCCCGAAATTCATCGGTGACGTAGCTGTTGTTGTTGCACTTGAGACACGCATAGGTCTGCCGCTGCTGGGTCATGCTCACTTCTCCTTCCAGTCGAAATCCTGCGTCGGAAACCTCGACTGAAGACTTTTCCCGACTCCCGAATTTCCCTGGCGGCGCATATCTTTGCGGCGCCTTGTCCGGCCGGTCTAGCCCAAGCTGCCAATGAACTCCTGCCAGGCGGCGACGCACTTCTCCGGCTCCGAGTGCTGCACATAGCCACTGGCGTTGGGAATCGCTACCAGACGGCAATCGGGCATCAGCCCGGCCATTCCCGCCGCCCGGTCCGGGGTATTGGTATCGCTCTCCGCGGCCACCAACGCCAGGGCCGGGGTTGTAATTTCCGGTAGAATCGGCGACAGGTCCTGATTAGCCAGATAGGCCAGGGTTTCCATCACTACCTGTGGCGAGGCCTGCATCATCTGTTCCGCATACCATTGGTGGTGGGCCGGGTTGGACTGGCCGGGAACCAGACGCCGATCAGCCGACTGCCGCACCCAGGTCTCGATTCCCTGCTCCTTGATTAAATTGTAGTTCTCCAGGTACTGGGGCGCGCCCACAAACTTGTAGGGCGAGGTGCAGGTAGTTACCGTCTTGAGTCTTTCCGGGTGTTCGTAGGCAAACTGCAACGCAATAGTGCCGCCTATCGTTTCCCCAATCAGGTGGACTTTCTCGATTTCCAGATAGTTCAGCAGCCCCAGCAGGTCGGCGGCAAAACCGCTCAGGGACCAGGGGTAGCCCGGCGGCGGCACGGTGGAACGGCCAAAGCCTCGGGCATCGACCCGGATGACCCGGTACTGGCGCGCCAGCAGAGGCACCCAGGCGTACCACAGCCGGCCGTTTTTGGCGTTGCCGTGGTGCAGCACCACCGTTTCCGGGGTGCGCCAGGGATCGGTATAGTCGTCATCGTCATAATACATTTCCAGGGTGTCGTCCAGCTTTACGGTGGGCATAGCAGCCTCCTCCTGTTTTCGATGGATTAAATATACCGGAATACTTATATCGCAGCCGGCTGAGATATAAGCGCGGCCAGCCGGCTGAATTTCCGCATCTCAGACGCCGTAAGGATTTTAGCAGTCTTCCTACAGACACAACGGCCCGGTTATTTTCCGATTTCGGACCTACGCCCCGTTGCGCATACTGCCAGCAAGCAACAGTCCTGGCAAACCGGAGTTTTCCGGCAAGAGCGACCGGCATGGTGGTCCAGCAGGGCGTGAAACTCGTTAAACAGGCTCACTTCGGCCGGCAGCTGCCGGTGGAAAAACTCCTGATAGTCGCTATATCGGAGGCGGCTGCCCCTGGGCCCAATCTCCAATCGTTCCAGAATGCGTATCGTGTAGGCGTCAATCACGAAGGAAGGTTTGCCGGCGGCATAGACCAGTATATCGTCGGCCGTTTCCGGCCCGATACCATGGATGGACAGCAGTTCTTTCCGCAGCGGAGCCGTATCCTGGGCAAACATCCGCTCCAGGTCGCCGTCGTAGCGCTCCAGCAGGTGGGCGGCAAAGGCCTTCAGTTTGGCAGCTTTGGCGTTAAAGTAACCCGAAGGACGAATAATGTCGGCCAGCTCCGGCGTCGGGCGAGCCGCTATCGCCGGAAAGGACCAGCAGTCGGCCTCCTTCAAGTTGTTCAGGGCTATTTCCACATTCCGCCACGCTGCCGCCTGGGTTAAAATTGCGCCTACGATGACCTCAAAGGGGCCGTCGCCGGGCCACCAGCCGCGGGGCCCGTAAGCATTGTAAAGCCGGCGGTAAACGTCGATAAGGGCCGGGCGAGATTGCTCTGAGACGCCATCGTTTCTGACCATAGCTTGCCCCTACAACCGAACCGGAATGGAATCGGCCAGCCGGATTTCCCACCGGGTGACCGTGCAGCGGTAGGCGCGGATTTCAACTCCCGCAGACCGGGCGGCTCGCAAGGCGGCGCAAAACTCCGGGTCGGCCTTATCGTGGGGCATCAGAAAGCGGGCGTCGCTGCGCTGTACCACAAAAATTGCGCCGGCCCGATACCCGGCATCGGCCACTTGGGTCAAGGTATGCAAGTGTTTTGTACCTCTAGTAGTCGGCGCATCGGGAAACAGGGCCATTCCGTCAGCTTCGACCAACGTTACCGACTTGGTTTCCAGATAGCATGGGCCGGCCGGCCCTTCCAGCATCAAGTCCAGCCGGCTTTCTCCGTAAGTGACTTCCCGACGCAATCCGGTGTAGCCGCAGTAGGGCGGCAGCTGCCCGGCGGCAATGGCCTCGGCAACCAGGGCGTTGGGGAGCCGCGCATCAGCGGATACCAGGGTAGGCCCCAGGTCCACCAGCGCCAGGTCGTAGCGGGTCTTGCGATGTTCGCCCGGCGCTGGGGCCAGCAGCAATCTACGGCCCGGTTCCAGCAGTTCCCTCAGCCGGCCGGAATTGGCAATATGCACCATCTCCTCCCGTCCGGCCACTGCCACCAGGGCGGCAAAACGATTGAGACGAGTGAGAAAATAGCCCTCTTCCAGGTCAGGGTGCAGGTTCAATAGCGCCTCAAGCTGGCCCCGGTCTGCGATTTTAAGGAATCAGGCCGGGCGGACCTTTCCGTGATGTCCGGTCAAATATGGTAACAATCGCTGCCCTGCGTGGCAAACCGCTCGAAAGCTGATAGTGCATCCCCGACAAATATCGGGCTATAATGGCGGTCGAACCAAGGAGGGCATAATGACGACCTGTCTGGAAAAACTGGACCGGGCCTGCGAGTCCACCCAAAGTCTGGTATGTGTGGGGTTAGACCCTTCCCCGGAAGGATTGCCGGCCCTGGGGGTTCTCGAATTTAACCGGGCCATCGTAGAAGCCACCGCAGATTTAGCCGCCGCGTACAAGCCTAATCTGGCCTTTTATGAGGCTCTGGGAATCCCCGGCTTGCAGGCGTTGGAGGGGACAATTCGGGCGATTCGGGAAGCGGCTCCGATGGCTCTGATTATCGGCGACGCCAAGCGGGGCGACATCGGCCCTTCCGGTCAAGCTTATGCCCGGGCTATGTTCCAGGTCTGGGGATTTGACCTGGTTACGGTTAACGCCTGGGGCGGCGGCGATACGGTAGAACCCTTTTTAGAAGACGAGGAGCGCGGAATTTTTATCTGGTGCCGCGGTTCCAATCCCGGTTCGGCGGCGCTCCAGGACCTGGAGGTCAAAACCGACCGGGGCGCAGCGCCGATTTACGAACACCTGGCCCGAGTCAGCCAGGAATGGAACGGGAAAGGGAACGTGGGGCTGGTAGTGGGCGCTACGGCGCCGGAGCAACTGGAATCGGTACGGCGGATTTGCCCTGAGGCGCCCCTGCTGATTCCCGGCGTGGGTTCTCAGGGGGGCGACCTGGAAAACGCCGTCCGGTGCGGGGTGGACGCCAACGGCCGCCGGGCGCTGATTAACTCATCCCGAGGCATAATCCAGGCTTCGTCCGGCCCGGATTTCGCCGCCGCCGCCCGAAGAGCGGCCGCGGCATTACGCAACTCCATTAACCGAATCCTGACGGCCGAGGGTAAGGAATGGCCCTTGAATTAAAGGTTGGCGACCAGGTAAGGCTGAAGAAGCAGCATCCCTGCGGCGGCTTTTCCTGGCGGGTTACCCGTTTGGGGGCCGACATCGGCCTGCTGTGCCTGACCTGCCGCCGCCACATAATGCTGCCCCGGCCCCAGTTGGCGCGGCGGGTTAAGCAAGTATTGCCGGCAGAGCCGGCAACCCGGGCAGACCCGATTAGCGGGGAGAATACGAGCTGACTCAACCGAAGGAATGACTGCGAGGCTCAGCAAGCCGCTTCCGGGCAAGGTAACAGAGTCTCGCTCGCCGTACTGGAGACGCAGCCTGGACGGGCCCGGAGGTAACCACCCGCCGGCGAACGATGGCGCCGGCCCGTTGGACTACCAGCCTGTCCCTACCAGGTCATCGGCCCGGTCAACCCTGGTGGCAGGAGTGGTTTCCCATTCGTCCAGGTGGACGTGGAAATCGCTGAGGTGCTTTACCAGGTTGTCCATAAAATTGCGCACCGCCCGGCCGAGGAACTTGCCCTTCAGGGTGCAGACGCCCAGCTCTGACGACTGGAAAATGTGGTCCAGGGATATTACACCCAGTTTGTCATGGTCTTCAGGGTGCAGGGTGAAGTCGTTGCCGATGGCGACTCCCATTCCGATTTCCACATACTGCTTTACCGACTCAGCGTTGTCCACCGCCAGAACCACATCAAAGCGGCTGCCGTTGTCTTTGAAGGCTTGTTCCAGGTTGCGCCGGGTCAGGCTCTCCGGGCTGGAGAGAATCAGCGGCCAATTGGCAACATCTTCCAGTTCGATGGGGTGCTTCTGCAGCAACTGGTGTCCCGGCGGAGTCAATAAAATAACCTTATAGTCAAAGAGCTTGAAGAAATCCAGGGACGGCTCGTCGGAAGGGGGCGGAGCGGTAATCGCCAGGTCCAGCTCGCCGGACTTTACCATCTGTATCAGCGTAGAATAGGGGCGGGCAGTCAGTTGGAGCCGGACGTCGGGGTAAAAGTCCAGATAGGACTGGATTGGCTTGGGCAGATGGTGAGTTACCACGTCCGGGTAAGCGCCGATATGAAGGGAGCCGCGCCGTTCGGTGTAATCCATCTGGGTTTTAAGCGTATCTACCGACTCCACAATCGGGGTTATCAACTCCAGGAATATGGAACCTTCGGAGGTCAACTGGATCGGCCGCTTGATTCGGTCGAACAGGGTAATTCCAAACTCGTCCTCCAGCTTGCGCAGATGGGTAGTGACGGTGGGCTGACCTAATTCCAGGCGGCGCGCCGCCTTGGAAACACTGTGCAACCGAGCGACATGGTAAAAGCTTATAATCTCCCGCAGTTCCATAATTACCGGTTACCTCATGATTGTTTAGGGCATATAATACAGGGATACAATATATTATACAATATCGCTTGACAAAATACTAATCTCTATTGAGAATTAAGGGAACGTAGCGCTCTCCTCATCTTTGCCTCTGCTTACAAGGAGGAACAGGGCTAATGGCTTTTGTTATCACTGAACCTTGTATCGGGGTCAAAGATGCTTCTTGCGTCGATGTCTGCCCGGTGGACTGCATTCATACCGACGAACAAGAGGATATGTACTTTATCAACCCCGATGACTGTATTGACTGCGCCTATTGCGAGTCGGCCTGCCCCGTGAACGCCATCTTTGACGAATTTACGGTTCCGCCCAAGATGCGCGAATACGTCCAGAAAAATCGGGCCTTTTTCCGAAAGTAGTTCCCCTCACGGAGCCGCTTTAACTTTAAGCAGTCGGGCCCGCTCCGCAAATGGCAATTCCCAGCCTTGGGCCGGTCAACGCAAGGCAGTCTTTTCGGGCCGGCGGCAAGGTAGATTAGCAGAACCGAAGTCGGCTCCGCCAAATTCGGCGCTCCGGGCCAGCCGGGCGCAGCAGCGCCGTCGCCGCCGACCTGCTGCTAACCTACCCGATAGAGGCAACTCCACCGAAAATTTGGCGCCGGCGCACAGAAAGGTGGCTTATTGGACCTATTCCTGCTCATCCTTAAACGACTCAACGTAATCGGCAATTTCAAGGAACTGGGCACCGACCGGCAGCGAAAAGAAACTCTGATCGGGCTGGCGGCCACCCAATTGCTGGTTCAGTTAGCCAGTATGCCGATTGCGCTGGTCATCCCTTCCGTAGCCCGGCACTTTGATGTCAACGTAGCTGAAGCGGCGTGGATGGTGGTCATCCGACTGCTGATGCTGGGCTGCACCGTTTTCCTGGCGGCGCGACTGGGGCAGAAATACGGCCATGTACGGGTTTACTTCATCGGCGCAATTTTGCTTTCCGGCGCCAGCGTCATGGCCGCTACCTCCTTTTCCACCACCCAACTAATCCTCTGGAGCGGAGTGGTGGGAATTGGCGGCGCTATGGTTACCGCCAATTCCAACGCAATTCTGGCGATGGTGTTCCCGGCGGAAGAGCGGGGCCGCGCCTTTGCCGTGCCGGTAGTTGCCGCCCGGTTTGGCACCCTGATCGGTCTGGGGATGTTTGGCCTGTTCCTGCAATTTTTCAGCCTCCAATGGGGTTGGCGGATGGTATTCCTCTCCTCCCTGCCCATCGGACTGCTGGCGATTTGGTGCAGCTATCCGCTGCTGAAGTACCACGCCCAGCAACAGGCCGAAGAAATGAAGCAGGTTTCCATCAACTACATCGGCGCCTTGCTGATGGTAGCCACCCTGGGCGCATTTATCCTCTCCGGCCTGCACATGCACGAGGGCGTCGAGTCCTTCACTTCCTCCGACGCCATCAGCTATCACGTGCCGATGCACCTGCTGTTCGTGGCCTGTCTGGCCCTCTTTATTGTCATCCAGCAGCGCAGTTCGGATCCCTTCGTTGACTTCGGCTACTTCCGGCACAAGTACTTCTCCATGGCGCTGTTTACCAACACCTGCTTCCACCTGTCCATGCTGGCGGTTACTACCCTGATACCCATTCTGGTGGAAAACGGGCTGGGACAGCCTCCCATATTCGTGGCCCTGGTGCTGCTGCCCAACCAGATTATGGGGCTGTTCCTGCCTACCCTGGGCGGTTGGGTCCACGACCGGTATAATCCCCGCTGGCTGCGGCCCGGGTCCCTCTTGCTGATTGCTTCCGGGTTTTTCCTGGCCGGTCTGTTTGCCGACAATATATCCATCTATCTCTTGCCGGTACTGCTGATTCCCATTGCGGTAGGGTCAAACCTCTTCAACTCGCCCAATAATGCCACGGTGATGAACTCGCTGCCGGAAAATCGCAGCTTCGCTTCCGGGATGCTGGAAACTACCCGGCAAATGGGACATTCGGTCGGAACTACAATCAGCGCCACGGTGCTGGGATTGGCCCTGCCCGTTGCCATTGACCTGCTGCCAGTCACGGAGGCCCAGCCCTACTACCTGAGCGGCTTCCAGCTTTCCGCCCTTACGGTGGTCTGGATAATGATTTCGGGCAGCATTGTGGCTATGTTCCAGCGAACGCCCACCGCCAGCAGTTCGGGGCCTTCCCGAACCGCTGCCGCTCCGCAGCCCGGCGGCGGGGACTGACTTCTTTCGTTTTCGGCCCGGCGCAATGACGGAAATTCGCTAATGAAAGTTCGTTAGTGAATTTCTGCGTCCGGTCGCCGGTCGCAGAAAACTTTGCCAGAAACAGCCGGGACGGGTACACTATGCCGGGTAATTTCCCACCAGACTTGAACAACTGAGGTAAGCGACATGGCCCTGTTTCTGCGGGATGAAGAGGTTAACCAAGCCCTAACGATGGACGAAATGCTGACTGCCATCGAGAATATGCAGCGCCACTACGGGGCGGGCGAAGTGATGAACCTGGGACGGCGCAAGATTATCGCCCCGGGTGGAATGCTGTCGGTGATGGGCGGAGGCTTGTTCTACGATGGCATCCTCGGCGTCAAGACCTATACCGTGGTTCAGGGAAAGTACTCTTTCCAGGTCAGCATTTACAACGCCGAGACCGGCGAGCTGATGTGCTATACCCAGGCTAACCGATTGGGTCAGCTTCGCACCGGCGCCACCACCGGCGTAGCGGTCAAGCACCTCGCCAACCCGGATGCCGCTACGGTGGGAATTATCGGCACCGGCTACCAGGCGCCAACCCAACTGGAGGCCGTCTGCAAGGTACGCAGCATCCGCAAGGTTAAAGCCTACAGCCGCACCGCAGAACGCCGGGACGCTTTTGCCCAGGCAATGACCAACTCCCTGGGGGTAGGGGTGGAATCGGTAACCAGCAGTCAGGAAGCCGTGTCCGGCAGCGACATCGTAATCTGCATCGCCGCAGTTCTCGACCCGGTGCTGCAGGGGGACTGGCTTTCGCCCGGGGCTACGGTAATCGGAGCCGGGCCGACCACCTGGCGCGCCCGGGAAGTGGACGATGCTGTCTTTGCCCGAGCGGCCAAAATTTTTGTGGACTCTCCGGAACAGGCCCCCATCGAGGTTGGCGATATGGCCGGCGCAGTGGACCGGGGCATCCTCCAGTGGAGCCAACTTCAGGAACTGCGCCACGTCGTTGCCGGCAGCGTCGCCGGCCGCGATACTGCCGACCAGATAATCTACGCCAAGCTTATGGGCACGGGAGTGGCCGATGTCGCCGCCGCCAAGCTGGCCCACGACAAGGCCAGGGACAAGGGTTTGGGAATGGAGATGGAATGGTAGCACGGGGAAATTTTCTGAAGAGAAAATTGCCCGTGCCGGAAATTCTGGACGACTATCCGCCGGAAAAGGGGTAACAACGGCCAGGTCAGTCCAATATACCCCTCGAAAAGTCCCGAAATTTTTGGCGGCGGTGTTGGGGAGTTGCAGGTTACTGATTCCCCTTCACTGCGCCGCCGTCTCCGCCTACCGCAATTCTTCGCAGCGCGACTCTTCCCGGGCGCCGGGCAAGACCTACCCATCTACCGGCTGCAAGTAGGCGTCTATCTGTTCTATGCTGTAGCCGCCCCGTTCCATCAACAGCGCCTCTACGGCGGCCCGGGCGGTGTCCAGAGAGGTAAAGCAGGGTATGCGCCGTTCGACGGCGGCCCGCCGAATGTAATACCCGTCGCGCATTACGGAAGTGTCTCCCGACAGGGTATTGACCACTGCCGCCACCGTTCCGTCATTAATCACATCCACAACGTTGGGATACGTGCCGCTCAGCAGTTTGGTAATCATGGTAACCGGCATTCCGGTAGCCTGAAGCATCGCCGCCGTCCCCTCGGTGGCGTAGAGCTTGCAGCCGGCTTCCAGCAGTTCCCGAATCAGGGCCAGCGACTCGGCCTTGTGCTGGTCGGCGATACTCAACAGCACCCCGTCGCCCTTCTTGAGACTCAGGCTGGCCGCCATCAGCGCCTTGGACAGGGCGCTGGGAAAGTCCCGGTCAATTCCCATAACCTCGCCGGTAGATTTCATCTCCGGGCCCAGGTAGGAGTCCACCCCAATCAGCTTGGACATAGAAAATACCGGGGCCTTGATAGCTACCAACTTTTGTCGGGGCCACAAACCGCCGGAGTAGCCCATACCGGCCAGGGTTTCGCCCAGCATCACCCGGGTAGCCAAATGGGCCACCGGCACACTGGTAACCTTGGAAATGAAGGGTATGGTTCGGCTTCCCCGGGGGTTGACTTCAATGATGTAAACCGTAGTTTCCGAATCATCCGACGGGGAATGGGGACTGCGGTAAGCGCCGCCGCCCTGGATGACAAACTGAATGTTCATCAGGCCGCGCACCCCCATCGCCAAGCCGATGCGGGTGGTGTAATCCACCAGGGTGTCAACTTCCTGTTCGGTCAGGTTCAAGCCCGGGTAGATGGCCATAGAATCGCCGCTGTGAACCCCGGCCCGCTCAATATGCTCCATTATGCCGGGAATCAGCACCTGCTCCCCGTCGCAGATGGCGTCCACCTCACATTCCTTGCCTTCCATGTAGTGGTCCACCAGAACCTTCTTGTCCGGGGTAACCTCCGTCGCCGCCGTAAGGTAGCGAACCAGTTCCGAAGCGTTCTGGACGATTTCCATGGCCCGCCCGCCCAGCACGTAGCTGGGACGCACCACTACCGGGTAGCCGATGTTCTGGGCCACCTGGAGGGCTTCCGAAACTGAGGCCACCGAGGCGCCGGGCGGTTGGGGAATGCCCAGGCGGGACAGAAACTCCTCAAACTTCTGCCGGTCCGAGGCGACGTCGATGGCGGCGGCGCTGGAACCTAAAATGGGCAAGCCGGCGTGGGCCAGGTGTTGGGAAAGGTTGATGGCCGTCTGTCCCCCAAACTGCACCACTGATGGCGGGGGCGGCGCATCGTCCAGCGTCTCGTTGTCGATAACATCCCGCACCGCCTCCTCATCCAGCGGTTCAAAATAGAGGCGGTCGCTGGTATCAAAGTCTGTGGAGACCGTCTCCGGGTTGGAGTTAATCATCACGCTGGAAACTCCGGATTGGGACAAGGCCCAGGCGGCGTGAACGCTGCAATAGTCAAACTCAATTCCCTGGCCGATGCGGATGGGGCCGCTGCCGATAACGACGGCCTTGTCCCCGGGCAGGGGCGGCGCCTCGTTCTCCTCTTCGTAGGTGCTGTAGTAATAGGGGGTAACCGCTTCAAATTCGGCGGCGCAGGTGTCCACCATTTTGTAAACGGGACGCAGGTTCCAGCGGCGGCGCAAGTCCCGCACCTGTTCCGGCAGCATATCCGCCAGGGTGCCTACCTGCCGGTCGGAAAAGCCCAGCCGCTTGGCCCGGTAGAGCAAATTCGGGGTCAAGGTTTCCCCCAATAGCCGCCGTTCCATAGTCACAATCCGCTGCATGGCGCTGATGAACCAGGGGTCGATATAGGTCCGGGCAATCAATTCTGCGGGAGCAGTGTTGCGGCGCAAAGCGGACATCAAGACCCACAGGCGAAGGTCGTTGGGAGCCAGCAAAGCTTGCGGGGCGCGCCCCTGGGCCTGGGCTTCCGCGGCAGCGCCTTCCCACAGCAGGGTGCGGTTCCCAATCTCCAGGGACCGGGTCGCCTTTTGCAGCGCCGCCTCGAAGGAGCGGTCGATAGCCATAACCTCGCCGGTGGCTTTCATCTGGGTCGTAACCTGCCGGTCGCCGTTAGGGAACTTGTCGAAGGGCCACCGGGGAATCTTCACCACGCAATAGTCCAGCGCCGGCTCGAAGGCGGCGCCGGTCTTGCCGGTAACCGCATTGGGGATTTCGTGCAGCCGCTTACCCACGGCAATCTTGGCCGCAACTCGGGCGATGGGGTAGCCGGTAGCCTTGCTGGCCAGGGCCGAACTGCGGCTGACCCGCGGATTAACCTCAATGATGTAGTAGGGGGAGTCGGGTTCCCAGGGTGAATCGATGGCCTGCCGCACCTCCGGATGGGGGCGCAGCGCCATCTGAATGTTGCACCCGCCTTCAATGCCCAGCCCCCGGATAATCTTGAGGCTGGCCGTCCTCAACATCTGGTATTCCTTATCGGTCAGGGTCTGGCTGGGGGCTACTACTATACTGTCTCCGGTATGGGCGCCCATGGGGTCCAGGTTTTCCATGTTGCAGACAGTAATACAGTTGTCGTCCCGGTCCCGGATAACTTCGTACTCGATTTCCTTCCACCCTACCAGAGACCGTTCCAGCAGCACCTGGGAAATCGGGCTGAGGGCCAGGCCGGCCTGGACAATTTCCCGGAACTGCTCCGGGGTTTCGGCGATACCGCCGCCGGTTCCGCCCAGAGTGTAGGCGGGCCGAACCACCAGGGGCAGCCCCATTTCGTCGCAGTAGGCCAGCGCTTCTTCCATGGAGGATACGGTTCGGTTGGGCGGCTCCGGCTCGCCGATGTCGTGGAGAAAATTGCGGAAATACTCCCGGTCTTCCGCCCGGCGGATAGTTTCCAAGGGAGTACCCAGAAGACGCACGTTGTACCGCTCCAGCACCCCGGCGTCGGACAGGGCCACCGCCAGGTTCAGCCCCGTCTGGCCGCCCAGCGTGGGCAGAATACCCTGGGGGCGTTCCCGGGCAATAATCCGCTCGATGACTTCCACCGTAAGGGGTTCGATGTAAACGTGGTCGGCGATGTCCGTATCGGTCATTATGGTCGCCGGATTGGAATTGACCAGCACGGTGACCACCCCTTCCTCGCGCAGAGCCTTGCAAGCCTGGGTTCCCGCATAGTCAAACTCGGCGGCCTGACCGATAACAATCGGCCCGGAGCCAATTACCAGTACCTTGTCCAGTGGCGGCGCTTGGTTGCTCAAGTTTTCCTCTCTCCAGGTTCACTCAAAGTATAAATCAGTGGCCTTACCAACCGAAGATTCCGCGTGTCTCATTAATCAATGCCCCACCTACCCCTACAAGCAGCAGCCCCAATACTATTATCCCCATCAGAGCCAGAAAGCACCTAACACAGGCCATTTTTCACCCCAGTTAACCGGCTTATCACGTTTTACTCCGGGGACAAATTCTTGCGGCCCACTAACGTAGCCATACCCTACCATTGTCGGGGAATTCCGGGGTTGCCTCGAAAGGCGGGCGGGTTTGTAAAAGGGCAACCAAAACGGTTGCCCTTCTTCTTCGCTAAAAAGACGGCAGACGGCCGGGAAGTTTCATCAGCCCCCGGTCGTACAGAGAATTCAGCATCTGATAGCAGAAAGAGCCGAAGTAGGCGCCGTCCCAATCCAGTTCAGCCATACCGGGATAATCCTGCTCGGCGCGGGGCGGGATCCGGAAATTGACCGTATCGCTGCCGGTCTTCTGCACTTCAACACAGCCCACCGGCTCTTCATAAACCCGGTTGTTGCGCAAGTCCACCAGCTTAACGTTCAACTCCCAGCGACTGCCCAACCGGGCTCGGCTTACCGAGGCCAACTGATAGCCGAAATTCTGGTGTTGAAAACCGGGAACTACTCTTTCCAGCAGACCCAGCATATTGGACAAATTGATGGGTAAATCAGCTTCGATCCCTTCTTCCAGCAATACCATCGAAAAGGCGGTCATACTAACCCTCCAAGTAATGTAACCGGGAATCTGACTAACTGTCCGGACGCCGGGAGTTCCGCATTATTCGCGAGAACCACCGAAACCGGAGTCAAACTCAGCTGCTAATCACACCTCCTCCCCCAAGGGTTAGCGGTTGAATTCCTTAACCATTTCCAGAAACTCATCGAACATATATTCATTGTCCCGGGGCCCCGGCGAAGCTTCCGAGTGGTATTGAATCGTGAAAAGCGGCAAATCCCGGTGGCGAGTTCCCTCGACGGTGCCGTCATTAAGGTTTATGTGCGACACTTCCAGACCGGGGGGCAAAGTGTCCGGATCCACCGCAAAGCCGTGGTTCTGGGAAGTTATATATACCCGTCCGGTAGCTACATCCTGCACCGGGTGGTTGCCGCCCCGGTGGCCGAACTTCAGCTTGAAGGTTTCGGCGCCCAGGGAGCGCGACACCAACTGGTGCCCCAGGCAAATGCCCATCACCGGCACCCGTCCCAAAATCTGCCGGACGTTGCCTACAACGTAGTCCAGCAGCTGCGGGTCGCCCGGCCCCGGCGACAGCAGGATACCGGAAGGGTTCAAGGCCAGCATATCCTGAGCGGAAGTTTCCGCCGGCACGGCGATGACTTCGCAGCCTCGCTGCCGCAGTAGCCGCAAAATGTTGTATTTCAACCCGACGTCGGTCACCAGAATCCGGTGGCGGGGCCGGTCTGCGGGGGAATCGGCCGATTCAACGCTGGCAGTCTCCGGACCTCGGTCGCTCCAGAGGTATCGGTCCGGGGCGGTAACCGTCTTTACCAGGTCCAGGTCGTCATAGCGGGGCATTTGGGTCAGGCGAGTTACCGCCGCTTCCGGCGCCCCGGTAGTCAGCAGACCCATCATCACGCCTCGTTCCCGCAGGCGGCGGGTGATGGCCCGGGTATCCACGCCGCAAATGCCCGGAATGTTTTGCGACTTGAGGTACTCGTCCAGCGTCCGCTCGCTGCTGCCGTGGCTGGGACGGTCGCAATGCTCCCGAACAATAAACCCGGCTACCCGGATCCGGGCAGACTCGAAGTCATTTGGATTGATGCCGTAGTTGCCCACCAGCGGGTAGGTCAAGGTAACTAACTGACCGGCATAGGAGGGATCGGTCAGAACTTCCTGATACCCGGTCATACTGGTATTGAAGACCACTTCACCGTGGCCGGTCTGCGCTGCGCCCAGAGATTCACCCCGGTGCACCGACCCGTCTTCCAGCACCAGGTAAGCCGGGATCGGTGTTTCAGTAACGGAAGCTGCCAATGTCCAGAACCCCTTTGTTTCCGGCAGTTGTACCGACTGCCTGATTCGAGTTTGTATTCCCCAACCTAATCGTCGCTCCGTCCGGTCGCCGCCGAGAATGGGGTTGGCCCCGCCAAATCGGGCCCGCCACCCGCAGGACTAGACGCCAAAATCCTGGTGCACCAGCTTGCCTTCAACCATAGTAGCGACCACCTTTCCCTTCAAGGCGACTCCTTCCAGGGGCGTATTTTCCCCCTTGGAAGCAAACCGGCGGGTATCCACCTGCCATTCGGCGTCGGGGTCGAACAATACCAGGTCCGCCGGGGAGCCGGCGTGCAGGGTGGCATACTGTTCAAAATTGTGGCCCAGCACCCGGGCCGGGCCGACGGTCAATCGGTCAACCAGGGCGATGAGGGTAAGGCGTCCCTGATGCACCAGGGACAGCAAAGACCCCAGAGCGGTTTCCAGTACGCTGATGCCAAAGGAGGCTTCTTCGTAAGTCACCTGTTTGCTGGCCGGCTCATGGGGGGCGTGGTCGGTGGCGATGCAGTCAATCACGCCTTCGGCCAACCCCAGAATCAGCGCATCCACGTCGTTCCGGCTGCGCAAGGGTGGATAGACTTTGGTGGACGTATCGTAGTTGAGGGAGCCGGCGGTGCGGCCAGGGTCGCCCCGATAACCCAGGGCCCATTCGTCGGTAACGAAAAGGTGGTGCGGACAAACTTCGCAGGTGACCGACACCCCCCGCTCCCGGGCCTGGCGCACCAGAGCTACGGAGCCAGCGGTACTCAAGTGGGCCAGGTGCAGCCAGCCGCCGGTCATCTCGGCCAGGGCCAGGTCGCGGGCTACCATTGCCTCTTCCGCCGCCGCCGGGATGCCGGGCAGGCCCAGCCGGGTAGCGGTCCACCCTTCCGCCATCACGCCGCCGGGGCAAAGGCTGTGTTCCTGACAGTGATTACTGATGGGCATCGCCAGGTCCAGAGTATAGGTCAGGGCCAGCCGCATAATGTTCGGGTCATAGACCGGGTCTCCGTCATCGCTGAAGGCCACCACGCCGGCGGCGGCCAATTCTTCCATTTCCGCCAGTTCCCGGCCCCGGCGCCCCTTGGAAACGCAGCCGATGGGGAATACCCGAACCACGCCCTCAGCCTGGGCCCGCTGCCGCACCAATTCCACCACCGCTTCATTGTCAATAGCCGGGTCGGTGTTGGGCATACAGCATAGTGAAGTGAATCCGCCCCGGGCGGCGGCCCGGGTGCCGGTGGCGATAGTCTCCTTGTATTCGTAACCCGGCTCCCGCAGGTGGCAATGCAAATCAATAAACCCGGGGGCCACCACCAATCCGTTGGCCGGGATGGAATGAGTGCCGTCGGGCACGTCGGACAGGGACAGTATCGGCCCGGCGGCGGCAATCCGTCCTTCTCGGGTGAGAACATCGCCCACGGCGTCGATACCCCGGCCTGGGTCAACGATACGGGCGCCTTTAATCAGAACCGGTCTATTGTGGGTTCGGTTTACCAAGTCGCTATCCATCCTTCCAGATTAGGGGCTGCCTTCCCCGTTACGGCTGCTGCGGCCGGCGCAGAGTTGGTACAGCAGGGCCATCCGCACGGCGACGCCGTTGGTTACCTGCTCTTCGATAACCGAGCTTGCGCCGTGGGCAATGGCGGTGCTGATTTCAACGCCTTCGTTCATCGGGCCGGGGTGCATTACCAGAGCGCCCGGCCGGGCCCGAGTCAGCCGCTCCTCGGTTACCTGCCAGCGGCGGATGTATTCGCGCAGGCTGGGCAGGAATCCGCCCTTCTGCCGCTCCTCCTGGAGCCGCAATGCCATCACCACATCGGCGCCCTGGATAGCCCGGTCCAGGTCCGTGTCCACGTCAACCTGGGCAAAGGGGTGGTTCTCTTCCAGCTCATCCCGACCGCTAAGCAAGTCCAGCGGCATCAAGGTGGTCGGGCCGCAAAGGGTTACTTGAGCCCCCAGCTTCGTCAGCCCCCATAAATTGGAGCGGGCTACCCGACTGTGCAGCACGTCGCCGACAATCACTACTCGGGCCGATTCCAGCGAGCCCAATTTCTCCCGGATGGTATATAAATCCAGCAACGCCTGGGTCGGGTGGGCGTGAAGCCCGTCGCCGGCGTTAATTATCGAAACCTGGGGCAGGTGGCGGGCCAGCAAATAGGGCGCGCCGGAATGGGGGTGCCGGATTACCACCACGTCCACGCCCATAGCCTGCAAGGTTAAGCCGGTATTGAGCAGGGACTCTCCCTTGTCAACGCTGCTGCCCGAACTGGACATATTGATAACGTCGGCGCTGAGCACCTTCCCGGCTTCCTCAAAGGAAATGCGGGTACGGGTGCTGGACTCGTAAAACATAGTGACCACTACCCGTCCCCGCAGGGTAGGCACCTTTTTTATGTCCCGGCGCAGCACCTCAACCATCGCGCCGGTTCCGTCCAGGACGGAGGTTATCTCCGCGGCCGAGAAATCGTCCAGGTCCAGCACGTTCCGCCGACCGACGCCGGCCGGCGCCAGGCCGACGCTCTGGGTCTCGCTGCCCGGCAGCGTTGACTCCGGAGAGATCATTTTATCTCCCGCCCCAATTTGACGATAATTACGTCTTCGGTTTGGTCGGTTTCCGTCAGCCGCACTTTGACTTCCTCGTCCAGGCTGGTAGGCACGTTCTTGCCCACATAGTCCGCCCGGATTGGCAACTCCCGATGGCCCCGGTCCACCAGGACGGCCAGTTGAACCTGCCGGGGACGCCCCAGGTCGCTGAGGGCATCCAGGGCGGCGCGAACGGTGCGGCCGGTGAAAAGCACATCGTCCACCAGCACCACCTGTTTGCCCTGAATATCTACCGGAAACCTGGTCGGCCGCACCATCGGGCTTTCCCGGGCCTGCAAATCGTCCCGGTACAGGTTGATGTCCAGCTCGGCCAGCGGCGCCTGGTTTCCCTCGAAACGCGCAATGTTCTGCGCCAGCCGCCGCGACAGGATAACTCCCCGGGTGTGGATACCTACCAATACCAGGTTGGCAACTCCCCGATTCCGCTCCAGGATTTCGTGGGCAATCCGGGACAAGGAACGCTGAATTTCCTGATCATTCATTATGCGGCGTTCCGCCATATTATTGCCCTGCTCATTCGGACTGGATTATGACCAAAACTCTCGGATTTCCCTTGCAAGGACAAGTTTGCCGTCGGTCATTCATCCCGGAAACGTTGATTCTTGCGCCTCGGCCATCCCGCAACGCTGAACCCTGCTTCAGGTCTTAGTTGGCTGCATTGCATTGATTGTAGCCACCAGGCGGCTCATTCCCTCTTCCAGTTGGGCGGCTGTCGCCGGGTCGGTCAGTTCCCCTTCCGGACTGAAGGCGCTGGCTGCGTTCGGAACCAGGACCAACGGTTTGGGTATCAGCCAGGCCCCTTCGCACTGGAGGCAATCGGACAGGTGCAGGTGCATCCGTATCCCGCCCGACTTGCCCGGCGTAGTTCCCATAGCAAATACCACCTTTTCAGCCCAGGCGTTGGGCGGTCGGCAGGTCCACTCGATAGCGTTCTTCAAGACAGCGGGGATGGAATGGTTATATTCCGGGGCGGCAATCAGCAGGCCATCGGCGCCGTGCATAGCCTCGCGCAGGGTGGCCACCGGCTCGGGAAAGGCGCCGGTATCCAGGTCGCCGTTAAACAGCGGCAACCCCGCCAGGCTGGCCCACTCCACGGCTACACCCTGCTCGGCCAGGATGCTGGCAGCGACTCGGGCGAGTTTGTGATTCCACGAGTCCTGCCGCAGGCTGCCCACTATACTGACTACTTTCATTGCTTTACTCCCGACGCCGGTTCCACCCCGGGACGCTGGCCGCAAAATAATGCCCCTTGCCCGGGCGGCAAGGGGTTACGCCGTCAAGTCTCGCTCAACCGCGGTTGACCTGACCAATTAAGGGCGAACACTTTGCCAGCCTCACGGGACTGCTTAAAAGATGGCCGGTTTGCCTCGGCAAACCGCCAAGCCCATCCAGTATTCACTTGTTAGATTTCCCGTGGCTCGGCAAGCCGACAAGGCTCCCCGGGAATTGCAGCGCCCGCTGCGCCAACGGAACTGATACTTGGATTATAGCATAATTCGTTAAAAGTTTCCTAAGCGGTGCAGCGGCCCTCACCCCCTACCCCTCTCCCGCGAGGAGAGGGGAGAGCGGAAAGATAAAGTGGAAATCGCCCTATATTAATCCACATCCTAAAACCTTGAATCCCGCCCCCGGGGAGATGAGCTTCTCTTGCGTCGAACCAAGCAGTGGAAGAGATTGCTCCCCTCTCCCTATGGGAGAGGGGCCGGGGGTGAGGGCTAACTACGCCGGCCCTCTCATCCCGTTACGCGCTTCTTACGGTTGTTCATGTAGTCAATCAGGATATATTCGCCCAGGTTTTCCGAGCTGCTGTAAAAGGCCCGACCTCGGTTGATTCGAGTCATCCGGTCCACGAAGTTCACCAACTGGTAGTTGTTCTCCAGCATAAAGGTATTGATAACAATACCTTCCTGAGTGCACCGCTTTACCTCCTTCAAGGTTTCCAGTTCGGTGCGATAGCTGGGCGGATAATTGAAGTAGGAACGGCCGTTCTCCAGGTGGGCGGTAGGCTCGCCATCGGTGATGACCAATATCTGTCGAGTCCCGCCTTTTTCCTTGGCCAGCAGATTGCGGGAGAGCATCAGGGCGTGGTGCAGGTTGGTTCCCGATACCCAGGAATTCCAACTGACCTTGGCCAGATCTTCCTCTTTAATTTCCCGGGCGTAATCGGAAAACCCCACGACGTGGAGGGTATCTCGCGGATATTGGGTGCGAATCAGGGCAAAGAGGGCCAGCGTCACCTTCTTGGCCGCCTGCCAGTTATTGAACAGCCCCATTGAGCGACTCTGGTCCAGCAGCACGATGGTGGCGGCCCGGGTCATGTGCTCGTTGCGGTAGATTTCAAAGTCCTGGGGCCCGATTTTCACGGGTATCTGAGGTCCGCCCCGCACGATGGCGTTCTTGACCGTAGATTGCAAATCCAGTTGGAAGGGGTCGCCAAATTCATAGGGTTTGGTTTCCCCCAGCAGGTCGCCGCCGGCGCCTCGGGTGTCCAGCTCGTGATTGCCGGTACGGTCCTTTTTCAGGTGAATGAAAACTTCCCGCAGGGCCTTTTGGCCGATGCGCCTGATGCCGCGGGCGGTCAATTCCAGATTATCATCGCCGGTGACGTAGCCCGCCTCCTTGAGCAGTTGGCGCAGCCGGTCTAATTCCTCCCAGGCCCGCCGGGCCTCGTCGCCCAACAACTGAGCCAATTTATCCGGGTCTATTTCATCCAGGTCGCCGGTACGCAGAGCCTGCTGCAAAGCCTGTTCCAGTTGATCCAGGTCCTGAAACTGACGCATCATCTCCATGGCCTGTTCCAGAGTCAGGCTGTCATCTCCCAGGAAAGGATATTGGCGGCGCAGGTCATCCATAGGCATTAGCTGCTCCAGCAAAGAGGCGAACTCGGCCATCTGCTGCTGCAATCCCGGTTCCAGGGCGGAGTTGAGCGCATCTTCCAATTCCCGGCGGGCTTCCGGAGACATACTGTCCATCAGGGACTGCATCTGGGCCAGTTGCTGCTGGAGCATTTCCATCAGATCTTCAAAGCTTTGGGGCGGGTTGGGGCCGAACATTGACCCAAATTGCCGCATGAAATTCTCGAAATCCGGCTCCCGCCCCGACAGCTTGTCCCGGATCATCTCATTCAACTGACGCATCATCTCCTGCATGGCTGCCGCCTGTTCCGGCGACATATTCTGGAGTTGCTGCTGCATTTGTTGGGACATATTCTGCGCCATCTGCTGCTTCAGCAAATCCAGCAATTCCTGGAACATCTGCTGGGCGTCCGGGTCAATGAAGTCATATTCCATTAGCTCCTGAATCTGGCCGCCCATTCCGTCGGGCAAGTTATCCAGTTTTTCCCGATTGCGGGCCGCCCGCTGTTGCAGCAAATCCAGCAAGTTTTCCTGCATGGGCCGGTCGGCGTCGGTAGCCTGGCTAACCTGTTCCGCCGCTTCGTCCAGGCGCCGGTCGATGCCCTGTCTTTCGGTCTGGATGATGTTTTCCAGCCGCTCCTTCAAGTCATCCACTACCGAGTCCAGGTTGTGCTGCTGGAGCTGCTCGCGGCGGCGATTTTTCAGTTGCTCCATCATTTCGCGGAGACCGGGCATTTGCTGACGGTTGCGATCCTGCATCCCGTTGCGCAACAGTTCGCGGAGGGCCTGCATCAGGTCGCCCTGCTTGAGCAGTTCGTCCGCCAGGCGGTCCATCAACTCGTCAGCGTCAACGTCAAAGATGTCCTGGGTGCCGTCCCACTGGGAATAGCGATAAGTGCGGTAAAAGAGCATAGCGACCTCCCCCTGCCGGGAATGCGCCTGGGAAGCCCCGGCAATTGCCCCGGTTGGTGAAAGAGTATAGCACAGGCGGGGAAGTGGCTACCCTCATCAGGAGCTTGAGCCGGCAATCTACTTCTCCTTCCACCCGGATAAACAATCCAACTGATTGCTCCGCCGCGCCCATAGGGTTGCCGGTTAGTCTTACATCGGGTTACTATAACGGCAGAGCACAGTTATTTCTCAATTGGGATGCGGTAACATCATGGAGACTCAAACGGCGACTATTATTGGGGCAGTGGTAGTAGCGGCAATCGCTATTTTTGGCGCTATTATCCAGATCTACCGCCAAATCGGCGACCTGAAAGCGGAGCAAGCCCGCCAAATCGGCGACCTGAAAGCGGAGCAAGCCCGCCAAATCGGCGATCTGAAGGCCGGTCAAGCCACCTTAAAGGGCGACATAGCGCGTATTGAGGACGGCCAAAAAGCTATCCTTGAACGTCTGATGCACACCCACGATCCCACAGGCAGAGCGGTTTATCACGTTCCGGAAACCGGAGATTAGCCAGGCAGCGAACCGGCCGAGGATGCTTCAGGACAATGATTAGAGCCAGTGGACAACCTTAGGCGCTGATCTGGCTTAAATAGTTCCAGCCCCCTAAACCACCCTGGCTCCCAGTATCTTTTCCAGATGGCCCAGCGCCCAGGTGTGGGCGTCCGGGTCGAAAGTTGCTACGCAGTCGGCCGGGACTTCCACCGGGTAATCCCGGTTGCGGGCGTCAGCGGTGGTGTGCAGGACGCAAATGTCGGTACAGACACCGCAGACAATTACCTTATCCGGCTTCAAGGCCGTCAACCGCTGTTCCAAGTCGGTATTGAAGAAACCGCTGTAACGGTTCTTGGGCACCAGATTTTCGTCCGTCAGATAATCGGCTAGTTCGGGAATAACCTCCGGCTCCTCGGTGCCTTTAACGCAGTGAACCGGGAATATCTGAAATTCCAGGTCGTCCGGGTCGTGGTGGTCGGATATAAAAAGGACCGACGAACCGGCGACGGTTTCCCGCGCCAAGAGGCTCTGGATATTAGGTATCAGGGAGCGATAGCCGGCGCAGTACAGGTTGTGGCCCGGCTCCAGAAAGCCCCGCACCATGTCGATTACCAGCACTACATTCGCCATAGATTCACCTCCATGAACCGGATGAGGGAAGCCGCTAACGGTATATCCGGCTACGGGCTTGCCCGAGACTTGGCGGTTAGTTGGAAACAGGTCCGGCCAGCGCCGTGATCCCATACCGATTCGGAGAAAGCCCGGCGATCAGACTCCCGCTCTGAACTTTCGGTGGCGAAATCGGCGCACAACTCATAGTCGGTGTCGGCAGTTACCCGGTATTCGTAGCGTACGCCGGTCTCCGGGTCTTCAATTGATTGCAGGTAATACTGGGGGCCGATCATATCCTCCAGGCGGCCCGGCATCGTCTCGTTCAAGTCCAGGTAGGTGTCGATATTGTGAGCAATGTTTTGCAGGTCGCTCACCCGCTGCCGGTCCAGCCGAATATCTCGCTGCTGTCCCGGCGTTCCCATCAGGAAAATGGCGTAACCGACGGCGGCGACAATTATTACCACGGCGCCGATAACCACCCCACGCAGGAGCGGGGGCATTTGAGCCAGCGACTCTGATGCTTCGGCTTCCGTCTGCCGCATATCCCACAGATAATAGCCAAAAATAGGGCCGACAATTAACAGGACTGCGCCAACCTTCAGGAAAAAGTTCAGGGTTGGGTCGCCGGTGAGCAGGTTGGCTAACAGGGCGATCAGGTCGCCCAGAATAATCGCCGCGCCCACCACCAGAGTCAGATAGGTCAGCCAACGGCGAATCAGGGATTGTCGGCGCTCCGGATGGGCCGCTATCGTTACCGCCAGCCGTCGCATCAAAAACAAGTAGAGGGGGAAAGCCACAATTACCGATGCGATAGCATAGGCCTTGCCGGTAGAGGGGTAAGATTCATACCGGTCCAGGGCATCGGGAAAGGTATAATCGATGAGGCCGAACAGCAGCACACCAAAGCTGCAAGCGAAGGAATACAGCGCAATAAAAGAAATCAGGTAAAGGAATGCTTCGCGCGCGTGGAGGTAAGGTCTGGGACGGGGCACCGCCACCGGAAAATCCACGTCGGCATAGGTCAGCAAGGCATTGTTTACGTCCTGTTCCGACCAGCCCGCCTGCCGCAGCACATTCCGGATGGCCTCCCGGTCCAGGCCCTGCTCCAGCGATTCCTTGACAAACTGACGCAGTTCTTCATTCACCGCCACCGGGCGCCTCCTGGGATGAGTAGCTCTCATCCAGAGCCAGCATTTCCGACAGTCCCATAATTTCGAAGCACTGCTGGAGACTTACCATATTTTCCGACCGGTGGACGGTAGTGCCTTTGACTTTCAGTTCTCCCATCAGGGTGGACACCACCTTGCTCACCGTCAGCAGCGCGCTGGCCGGGTAGATAACCAGCTTGAAGCCCATCTGCTCCAGCTCAGAAGCCGTGAGCAGCGGCGACTTGCCGGTTTCCACAAAGTTGTAGAGCAATGGCAGCTCCACCGAGGCCGCTACCTGCGCCGCCTCTTCCGGCGACCGGATGGCCTCCACGAAGAGGACGTCAGCCCCGGCCCGGGCGTAGGCTTCACAGCGGCGCATAGTATCGTCCCAGCCGGTAACCGCCAGGGCATCGGTGCGGACGATGATTACGAAGTCGTCGTCGGTGCGGGCAGCCACCGCCGCCCGGATTTTTGCCGCCATATCCGCCGTGGCGATAACCCGCTTGTTGTCCAGATGCCCGCAGCGTTTGGGAAATTCCTGGTCCTCGATATGCACCCCGGCAACCCCGGCCCGCTCGTACTGCCGGATGGTGCGCCGGAGGTTCAAGACACCGCCGTAACCCGTGTCGGCATCGGCAATCACCGGCGTTGCTACCGCTGCGACTATATCGGCGGCGTTATTCACCATCTCGCTCATGGTCGCCAGGGCCAGATCCGGGTAACCCAGCCTGGCTACCGAGGTGCCGGCCCCGGTCATATAGACCGCCGGGAATCCCGACTGTTCTATGATTCGGGCGGTCAGGCAGTCATAGGCTCCCGGCGCCATTATGATGCCGGGTTCCTGCAACAGTCGCCTCAGCTTACTGGTGGCTCGTTCCATACGCCCTCCCATATTCCATCGCGCCGCTTCGGAATTAACCTAGACTAAATCCGGGGCGGCCCGGAAACCGGGAATCTAATCGGCAGCGGCAGCCCGCCGTCATACCGCCAGCCCGCCGTCAATAGTTATCACCTGTCCGGTGATGTAGCCGGCGCCGGGGCCGCAGAGGAAAGATACAGCTTCGGCCACATCGTCGGCGACGCCGAACCGTTCCATGGGGATACGGCCCAGGACCGTGTTGCGCGCTTCTTCAGTCATCTGGTCCACCATGCCGCCGGTATCGATAAAGCCGGGGGCCAGGGCGTTAACCGTGATGTTGCGGGAAGCCACTTCCCGGGCCACTGACTTGGTGAATCCAATCAGACCGGCTTTGGAGGCTGCATAATTCGCCTGGCCCGGGTTGCCGCCCAACCCGACTACCGAAGATATGTTCACCACCCGCCCCTGCCGCCGCCGGATCAGGTGCGGCATAACGTATTTGGTGCAGAGGAAAGCTCCCCGCAAGTTGACTTCCAGCACCTGGTCCCAGTCTGCCGGAGTCATCCGCAGCAGCAGACGGTCCCGGGTTATCCCCGCATTGTTCACCAGAATATCAATCCGGCCCCACTGGGCGACCACCTGCTTGATCAGGGCGTCAGCATCCCCTTCCTGAGAGACGTCTCCGGCTATTGCCACCGCCTCGCCGCCGCCGGCGACAATTTGCTGGACTACCTGCTGGGCCGCCTCCGCCGAGGTCTGGTAGTTGACCGCCACTTTAGCTCCGTCCCGGGCCAGTCGCTGGGCAATTACCGCGCCGATGCCCCGGGAACCTCCGGTAACCAGGGCGGCCTGACCGGACAGGCGCTGCTCCGTCATAATTTAGACTCTCCAATCAGACCGCGCCGGCCAATTTCCGATAATTCTTCCCGCATACTGTCCAGCAAGCCGGTCTCAACGTAGCGAACTGCGGTGTTGATGGCGCCGGCTACCCCGTCAGCCCGGGAGGAGCCATGCCCCACGATCACCGCCCCGTTCACGCCGAACAGGGGGCCGCCCATAGTACGGGGCAGATTGGTAGTTTGCCACAGGTCGTGGAAGACGGCCTTCATCTCTTCCGGGGACATATAAGGGGCCAGCCGTTGGGACAAGTACCCGCCCAGGGCAGTCCCCATACCCTCGGTGAACTTAATTAAAATGTTGCCCACGAACCCGTCGCACACGATAACGTCGGCCTTGTCGGTGAAGAAGTCCATCCCCTCTACATTACCCACGAAATTCAAGTGGCTCTTCTCCAACAGTTGGTAACTCTCCTGCACCTGACGATTGCCTTTGGATTTCTCGGAACCGACGCTGAGGAGGGCCACCCGCGGGTTTTCGGCGCCCAGGAACCGATGGGCGAAGACGGAGCCCAACGCGGCAAAGTTCAGCAGCTGCGAAGGGCGACAGTCCACGCTGCTGCCCAGGTCCATCAGGACGGTGCGCGGCGCCAGCCCCAGGAAAGGCCCGCCAATGCACGGCCGCTCCAGACCTTCCATAACTCCCAGAATCAGGGCGGCGGCGGCCATGGAAGCTCCGGTGGAACCCAGGGATACCAGCACGTCGGCCTGGCCGGACTTGACCAGCTTGGTGCCGACGATTACCGAAGCATCCGGCTTTTGCCGGAAGGCGTGCATGGGATGTTCGTCATCCCCAATCTTGCCGACTGACGGGACGACGGTTACCGACCGGCCGGCCAGTTCATACTTGCCAAGTTCCGCCTCCACTGCCGCGGCGTCCCCCACCAGCAGCAGTTCGACGTTATGGGTGTCCAGCGCCTGGAGCGCGCCCTTGACGGTTTCGTGGGGAGCATAGTCGCCCCCCATAGCATCCACGGCTACGCGGATCGGTGCTAAAGAATCAGCGTTTTGCATATTGCCTTCCCTTGATTATCCTCTCCTCGACACGAACTACGCCGCGGCGCGGGTATTGGCGGCCCGGCTACCGCAGCTCGACCGTAGCAGTACCCGATACCAGTTCTTCTCTCGTTTCGCTGTTTATTACAGCTACCGAACAGGTTAAAATTTGGCTGCCGTCCCGAGCTTCTACCCGGTCAACTCGCCCTCGGCTCTCCACCCGGTCGCCCAAACGGGCCGCGCCCCGGAATCGGGTTCTGAGTCGGCCCGAATCCAGCCAGGCTCGCCCGTAGGCGGCGGTCATCATCCGGGAAATCAGGGCCAGGGTTAGCATCCCGTGAGCGATGATACCACCAAATTGGGTGGTCGCCGCAAAGTCGGCGTCCCAATGTAAAGGGTTGTGGTCGCCGGAGGCTGCGGCGTAGGCGTTCAGCCGCTCCCGGGTAATATCCATAGCAAAGGACGGCAGGTCAGTATTTAGGAGACCGGCTTCAGGCATAGTTTTCAGCCTTCTCTGCCTTCGGCAAAAGCACGGTGGTTTTGCCGGTCTGAACCGGATTGCCGGCAGTGGCGCTGAGGGTATAACCGATGGTCATAAATTGAAGGCCGCCGCGTTGCCGGGGGCGTTCCGGCAGCGCCTCCCCGTGAATTTCCTGCCCCAAGGCAACCGTGGAGACTACTGCCATTTCCTGAATGCTGTGGATAGTTCCGGCCGGCAGGGACAGCCGGTCCAGGATGGCCGACAAAGCGTAGGCGCACAAAGCCAAAGGAGGCGCCAGCCCGACATCCCGGTAAAGCTCCGCATCGTCTCCGACTGCAGCCAAATACTGCTGCACCGCCTCCTCGGTGACGCTCCAGGTTCCCAGACTGAAAGGCGCTCCGGCTATTGCGTCCAACTCAATCAACTTCACTCGCCTTTGGCAATCCGGATTAGGGATAGTTCGGAAAGATTATACCTTAAACGGGGAACAAAGGAATAAAACCGGGCTGACATCCGGGCCGGCTTAAAACCGGCGAATTGAGCATATACCGTTTTAACCTTGACGGTTGCCCCCGATAATCGACCGGTACAATATATCACTTATATTTCGCCGGCGCTGCCTTCACCCCCGGCCCCTCTCCCCCTGGGAGAGGTGGGAATAATTCCATACCTATATTCGGGAAGGGCGTACGGAAGCAGGGGGGATGGATTACAGCCGGGAGTTTTGGCGCTTCCCGGCAAAACCGGCATTCCATACTTGACAAGTTGGCCTAATTTTGACGCTAATATAGGAGTGGGGCTGGATTTTCGCCCCGGTATTTTTACGATTCCACCGAGGTGCGCCATGTTTTTTGTGCCAAAGGTTATGAGTACCCAGCATCCGGACAACGCCATGCCGTCGCCCTTTGCCGACGCCGCCGGAGTCATCCGGGGTGATGGCGAAGTGCGCGAAGCCGCCGATATTTTCGACCTGGGCTGCAATGAACAGATGTGGGATTCGGAGGGGAAGGAAGCCGACAACCAGGTAGTCCGCAAGCTCCTCACCGGCTATCCCGACTTTTTCCAGAACCGGCGCCGTTTGGGGCAGGACGTCATGTTGACCTTGCGGGTGCCTAATCCCGGCATTGAGCGGGATATGCGCAAGTCTATGGTGGAAGCCCTGCAAAGCATTCCCTCCGCCTGGGATCTGGCCCGCAATTTCTACGGCGACGGGGACGACGCCACCGCGCCAATCCAGGAAGTAATCCTGTCCTTCACCACCGCGGCGGAAGAGCTGACCCTGATTGAAGCCTACTACCGTCAGGTAATTGTCGGGCAGGAAGCTCAAACACTGCCGGGCAATCGGTCGGTTCGGGACTGGGTAGGCGAGTTCTTCCCCAAACAATTGCGGATTATCCCCCTGATTGAGGATATGGAACACCTATTCTATTGCGACCAAATCGTGGCGGAATACCTGCGCGGTCGGGACCTGCCGGCCCAGCGAGTCTTCCTGGCCCGCAGCGACCCGGCCCTCAACTACGGCATCGTGGGCGCCGAGCTAATCCTGAAGGTTGGCTTGTCCCGACTCTACGACCTGGAGAAAAGGCTGGGCATCCCCCTTTATCCCATCATCGGCGCCGGGTCAGTGCCCTTTCGCGGCCACCTTACCCCGGTGAATATCGAACGGGCCTTGCGGGAATACCCCAGTGCCCATACCTTCACTATCCAGTCGGCCTTCAAGTACGACTACGATCGGGAGACGGTGCGCCAGGGCATTGCCGAGCTGCGCGCTCACCAGCGCGGCGAGCCAATGCCCATCGACCAGGCCCGGGCCCGGGAGGTAATCGACAAGACTACCGCCGAGTACCAAACGCAGGTGCGAAGGCTGATCGGGATAATCAGCGCCGCCTCCCGCCACGTTCCCCGGCGGCGGGAACGCAAGCTCCACGTCGGGCTTTTTGGCTACGGCCGGTCTTTGGACGGAGTGGGCGACGAGGTAACCCTGCCCCGGGCCATCGGTTTCGCCGCCGCAATGTATTCCATCGGGGTGCCGCCGGAACTGCTGGGGTTGACGGCCCTGGATGAGGATGATCTGGCCTTCGTGCGTCAGGTCTATCCCTCCCTGGACGCTGACCTGCGGGCGGCGCTGCGCTTCGCTAACGAACGCCAGGTCAAGGAACTGCTGGGCGATGATTACCTATCCCTGGTGGGCCGCTTTACCGACGAAATAGACCGGGTTCACGAGGGGCTGACCAGCGCCATCTGCGCCGGGATGGACGCCCGGACTCACGTTGACATTTCCCATTACGTCGGGGAGGCCGGCCAACTGCGCCGCTTCCTCGGGTGAGAAATTACGATTTGCCACCGGGACTCAGCCAACTTCCGGTTGGATAGGGCAGAGCAGCGTACCTTTCGCCGAGGAAACCGGCGGCACGGTTCCGCTCCGGCAAAGTTGTGCTATCATTCTTGCAGCCTACAGCATAGATGCGGGTGAGGGCCATGAAAATTTCCTTTTTCCACCTGATGCCTTACCAGGGATTGCCCCAAGATTTTGAAGCCCGGCACCACAGCGCCTGGGTGGACCTGCCCAACGAGAACTTCGACCCCCAGCTGGGTCGGCAGCACTATACCGACTATCTGGATGAGCTCCAGTATGCCGACGCAATGGGCTTTGACGGGGTGTGTGTCAACGAACACCACAACAACGCCTACGGCATTATGCCCTCGCCCAACCTGATTGCCTCCGTCCTGGCCCGTTCCACATCCCGGGCGGCGCTGGTGGTGCTGGGCAACAGTCTGGCCCTTTACCAGCCGCCCCTGCGGGTGGCCGAGGAAATGGCAATGCTGGACCTGCTGAGCGGCGGCCGGCTGGTGGCCGGTTTTCCGGTAGGCACATCAATGGACACCACCTTCTCCTACGGACAGGTTCCCATTACCTTGCGCGAAAAGCATACCGAGGCCCACGACCTGATTATGCGGGCCTGGGCCGAGCGGGAACCCTTCATTTTCAACGGCAAGTACAACCAGCTCCGCTACGTCAGCATTTGGCCCCGGCCTTTGCAGCAGCCCCATCCGCCGGTCTGGATTCCCGGCAGCGGCAGTTTGGAGACCTGGGACTGGGTACTGGATCGGGACTACGTATATTGCTACCTGAGCTACTTCGGCTACCTCCGGGGCAAGCGAGTGGTGGACGGTTTCTGGAACCGGGTGGCCGAGCGGGGAATCGATGACAACCCCTATCGGTTAGGTTTTCTCCAGCTAATCTGCGTCTCCGAAACCGATCAATCGGCGAAGGAAGAGTACGCCGAACACGTAAAATATTTCTACCAGAAGATGCTGCGGATTCACGCCCCCTTTGCCGAGTCCCCGGGTTACCGCTCCCTGGCGTCTGTGCGGGAGTCTCTGCGCCCCCAGATTGGCGAAGAGGCGCAGAAAGCGGCCAGCGAGCTGGAGTGGGAGGACTTCGTGGAGCAGGACCACGTCATCGCCGGCAGTCCGGCTACGGTGCGGGAGCGTCTCGCCGAGGCGGTCAAGCTGCTGCGGGTAGGGCATCTGATGTGCCTGCTCCATATCGGCACAATGCCCAAAGACCTGACTCTGAAAAACACCGAACTGTTCGCCCGGGAAGTAATGCCGTCAGTCAAGAACCTGTGGAGCGAATACCGGGACCCCTGGTGGCCCGAGGGAGTGGCAACGGGGACGGTGGCCGGAATGCCCTCACCCCCGGCCCCTCTCCCTCAGGGAGAGGGGAGTTAGCTTTAGCAGTAAGCCAACCTCAAAGGAGGACTAATGGACAAGTTACAGCAAGGAGACCGTTTCCCGTCGCTGACCTTGAATCTGGTTAGTGGCGGTCAGGTGCGCATTCCCGAGGATATTCCGGGACGCTACGCCGCCGTCCTGTTTTACCGGGGCCACTGGTGACCCTACTGCCGGCGGCAGTTGGCCGCCTGGGAAGAGCAGAAAGCCGAGCTGGAGGCTCTGGAAGCCACCATTTACGCAGGGCTATCGCATATGAAAAGAGCAGGAATTGGGTAAGATATTGGTTGTAGTTGAGTGGGAAGGGAGGACGGCATGTCCGAGCTAGAGGATCTGTTCGCTGACCTGGAGGATCCCCGCGCTGGCAACGCCCGCCGGCATTCCTTGCACGATATTCTGGTCATTGCCTTGTGCGCCATCATCTGCGGCGGCCAGACCTACACCGATATGGAACTCTTTGGCCGGGCCAAACGGGAGCTGCTGCAATCTTTCCTGAAGCTGGAAAACGGCATTCCCAGCCACGACACCTTCTCCCGGGTGCTGGGAATGCTGGACCCGGAGGCTTTCCAAGGGTGGTTTATCGAGTTCATGGCCGAGTTTGCCCAAGGTGTTGAGGGAGTGGTGGCGGTGGACGGCAAGACTTTGCGCCGCTCCTATGACCGGGCGGGGGCACGCTCGCCACTGCATCTGGTCAGCGCCTGGGCGGAGGAGCAGCGGCTGTCGTTGGGGCAAGTGGCCGTTGCCGGCAAATCCAATGAGATTAAGGCTTTGCCCAAACTGCTGGAGTTGTTGAACTTGCGCGGGAAAGTGGTTACCGCCGACGCCATGCACTGCCAGCGTCAAGTGGCACAGCAGGTGGTAGCCCAGAAAGGGGATTATGCCTTGGCGCTGAAAGGCAACCAGGGCCGGCTGCGGGACGATGTGCAGTTGTTTCTGGAGGACCCGGACACCCCAGCTACCCAAGCCAGCGAGGTCAGCAAGGGGCACGGGCGGGTGGAGCGGCGGCAGGCCCGGGTCAGCGGGGACATTGACTGGCTGCAGGAACGATATGCCTGGCCCGGCTTGAAGGCGGTGGGCAAAGTAACGGCCACCCGGCAGTTGGCGGCGGCGGAACCGGCTCCGGGAGAACTGCACGAGGAAACCCGGTACTATCTGCTGAGCCGGGACTGGTCGCCGGAGCGGTTCAATGCCATTGTGCGGGGCCATCGGGGAATTGAGAACCGGCTGCATTGGGTACTGGACGTAACCTGCAATGAAGACCAGGCCCGCAACCGGAAAGGACACGGGGCGGAGAATCTGGCCTTGCTGCGGAAACTGGCTTTGAACCTGGCTCGGCTGGAACCGGGCAAAGGCTCCATGCGCGGCAAGCTGAAACGGGCCGGCTGGGACGACAATTTCCTGATTAACATCCTGGCCCAATTCACTAAATTCCATATGCGATAGCCCTGCCCTCCCCTCCAGGGCTATCGCATATGGAATTTAAGAGGCCAATTGACGGGTAAATCTCCGTTTTTAACTGCTAAATTTGGGTAATTTAAGACTTAAACCGTTGGTTTTGATGTTGATTACCCAGTAAAGCGCCGCCAAAACATCGGAAAGTTCCGTTCTGAGCCTGAAATTTTTTCATATGCGATAGCCCTGGACCCACCCTCAGGGCTATCGCATATGGATTTTAAGAGGCCAATTGACGGGTAAATCTCCGTTTTTAACTGCTAAATTTGGGTAATTTAAGACTTAAACCGTTGGTTTTGATGTTGATTACCCAGTAAAGCGCCGCCAAAACATCGGAAAGTTCCGTTCTGAGCCTGAAATTTTTTCATATGCGATAGCCCTGCCTCCCCTCATCTCTTAATTGACAGCCTATTGGTCAAATGCTATCCTATATTGTTGACTGAAACAGTCAACAATTATTGTGATCGAATTGGCCGTTCCTGGGCTGGCCTGGTTTTGCAGCCAAATCTCCAGACTGGGAGCGCCGCCCACCGGAGGGATGCTTTATGACGACCCAACGGGTCATTTCCCGGGAGTCCACGGACATCGACACCGAGTACAAGTGGGGCTTTACCATTGACATCGAGCAGGATACCGCCCCAAAGGGCCTGAACGAAGATATAATCCGCTTCATTTCCGCCAAGAAGGAGGAACCGGAATGGATGCTGGATTGGCGGCTTAAGGCTTACCGCTACTGGATAACCCTCAATGAAGAGGAACCCAAGTGGGCGAATATCCAGCATCCGCCCATCGATTTCCAGGACATCATATACTATGCTTCGCCCGCCACTCAGAAGGATGGCCCCAAGAGTATGGAAGAGGTGGACCCGGAACTGTTGGCCGCCTTTGACAAGTTGGGGATTCCCTTGGACGAGCAGAAACAGTTGGCCGGGGTGGCGGTAGATGCGGTTCTGGACAGTTCTTCCGTGGCAACCACCTACCAGGAGACGTTGGAGAAAGCCGGCGTAATCTTCTGCTCTATGAGCGAGGCCATCCGCAACCACCCGGACCTGGTGCAGAAATATCTGGGCTCGGTAGTGCCTTACGCCGATAATTTCTACGCTGCGCTTAACTCCGCCGTGTTCAGCGACGGTTCCTTTGCTTACATCCCCAAGGGCGTCCGCTGCCCGATGGAGTTGATGACCTACTTCCGGATTAATGCTCTGGACAGTGGGCAGTTCGAGCGCACCCTGATTGTGGCCGAGGAGGGTGCTTATGTGAGCTATCTGGAAGGGTGCACCGCCCCTATGCGCAAGTCTAACCAACTGCACGCCGCAGTGGTGGAACTGGTGGCCCTGGACGATGCCGAGATTAAGTATTCTACCCTGCAGAACTGGTTTCCCGGCGACAAGGAAGGCAACGGCGGTGTCTATAACTTTGTAACCAAACGGGGCAAGGCGCTGGGGAGAAACTCCAAGATTTCCTGGACTCAGGTGGAGACGGGGTCGGCGATTACCTGGAAGTATCCCAGCGTTATATTGCAAGGCGACAATTCCATTGGCGAGTTTTATTCGGTGGCGATGGTCAATAACTACCAGCAGGCCGACACCGGAACCAAGATGATTCACCTGGGCAAGAATACCAAAAGCACCATCGTAGCCAAAGGCATTTCCGCCGGGAAGGGTCAGAATACCTATCGAGGGCTGGTTAAGATTATGCCCTCGGCCACCGGAGCGCGGAATTTCACCCAGTGCGATTCCCTGCTGATTGGCGATAAGTGCGGTGCCCACACCGTACCCTATATCGAGGTGCAGAATCCAACGGCGCAGTTGGAGCATGAGGCCACTACATCCAAAGTAAGCGATGACCAGCTCTTCTACTGCCAGCAGCGGGGCATCTCGCCGGAGGAAGCCAACTATATGATTATCAACGGTTTCTGCCGGGGCATATTTCAGGAACTGCCCTTCGAGTTTGCCATGGAAGCCGGCCAACTGATGAAGGTCAGCCTGGAGGGGACGGTGGGGTAGTGGCCGTTAAAGCCAACTTTCAGGACAGCGGCAGAGCAGTTTGAACAATTATGAAGAGGAATCTTCCAAGGTTCTCCGCTGGATATTGAGTCTGCCTGGAGTGCCTCGCCCCCTGATAGTAGCCATTTGCGCGCTGTGCTGATCGTTTTTCTATCTCGGGGCATACCTGGAAAGCATGACCAAGCCGGAACAGGTTTGGTGGCTAAATGTTTGGAACGGCACCCTTGGCGGCAACGGTTTCAGCGCCTTCAGCGCAACTTTACTGGCAACTATCCTTACCGCGGAGGTGGGTTTTATGGTGCTAACATTATTGGGTAATCGCCGCCGCATCCTGCAAGCAGCGGAGAAAGCGGCCAGGGAAGCTGAAGCAAGGGGAAGAGAAGAAGGCCGGGAAGAAGGTCGGGAAGAAGGCCGGAGAGAAGGCCGAGAAGAAGCTTTGGCAAAAGCCAACCGGGAATGGAGCGCATGGTACGAGACGGTTCAGGCAGATCTAGCCGCCGGCCGCCCGCCCAGCGTTCCGCCACCCGTTGCCGGAAACGCCGACAAACAGCCCGATTAGTCCCATCAGCTGAACCCGAAATTCAGCACTGGAAGCAACGCCAGACTATTACATTTGTCAGTTAGATAAATTGAAACAAAGGGAGTAGCCAAAAACTAGGGTATGACCGAAATTCTTAATATAACCAACCTCCACGTTTCCGTGGCCGACCAGGAAATTCTTAATGGCGTAAACCTCACCGTCAATTCCGGCGAGGTCCACGCTATTATGGGCCCCAACGGATCGGGCAAGAGTACCCTGGCCAGCACCCTGGCCGGTCGCCCCGAGTACGAAGTAACCGCCGGAGCCGCCGTCTATTGCGGGAAGGACCTTCTGACGATGGAACCTGAGGAACGGGCCCGCGAAGGCGTATTTCTCGCTTTCCAATACCCGCTGGAACTGCCAGGCGTCCGAGCCTGGCAGTTCCTCAAGGCCGCCGCCGACGCCCTGCGGACTCATCGGGGGGAAGAAGAGTACAGCGCCCGCGATTTTGACCGGATGTTGCGCGAGAAGGTCAAGCTGGTTGAAATCGACCCGGAATTGGTACGCCGGTCGGTCAACGAAGGATTTTCCGGCGGCGAGAAGAAGCGCAACGAAATCCTGCAAATGGCTATCCTGGAGCCAACTCTGGCCCTGCTGGATGAGACCGATTCGGGCCTGGACATTGACGCTCTGCGTATCGTGTCCGATGGAGTGAACAGCCTACGCACCGCCGACAATGCCATCATACTGGTTACCCATTACCAGCGACTGCTCAACTACATCACTCCGGACCACGTACACGTCCTGCTGGACGGCCGCATCGTCCGCTCCGGCGGCCCGGAACTGGCGCTGGAATTGGAAGAGAAGGGTTACGACTGGATTAAGGAAGCAGTGTAGGCCGGCAATTAATATGAGATCTGCCGCCAACGTCAACCATCCGGTTTACTATAACGAGTTCCTGACCTTGCAGGATAAACTGGCCGCCGGCAGCCCGCCGTGGCTCAACGACCTGCGCGCCGCCGCCTGGGAGCAGTTCGACGCCCGGGGTTTTCCCACCGCCCGTCGGGGTAACGAACCCTGGAAGTACACTAACGTTGCGCCCATCGCCCGGGCTGTGTTCTCGCCGCCCCCCGATGCTACCAGCGACGACGCTGAAGTTGCTTTCATACCCTTTCTGGGCAGTTTTCCCGAATCCTGGAGCAATCTGGTTTTCCTGGACGGTCGTCCGCTGGTCATCAATCGGGACAACTCCAGGGTTGTCGGGACCCTGGCCGAAAGCGGCGGCTCCGCTGGGGAAGCCGCGCCTTTGCGAGAACATTTGGCCCGCCATGCCGCTTTTGAGGAAGATGCCTTCGTAGCCTTGAATACCGCCTTCCTCAACGATGGTGGATACGTCCGTTTGCCGGATGACTACGCTGAGCCGGTTTTCCTGAACATTGTCCACCTGCGGCGGGAGGTGGATACGGCGGTTTATCCCCGCACGCTGATAGTGGCCGGTCGCAATACCCGGTTAACGGTGTTCGAGTCCTACGCCGGTTTACCGGGCGCAGCGGGAGACCGGGCCGAATCCGCCCGTTATTTCACCAACGCAGTTACCGAGGTTGCCGTCGGCGAAGGCGCGCAGGTGCGGCACTATCGGCTGCTGTCCGAAGGTCAGAACGCCTTTCACGTAGGGACTACCCGGGTTGCCCAGGACCGGGACAGCTCCTACGAATCAGGCTGCTTCGCCCTGGGCTGCGCCCTGGGTCGGCACGATTTATCCGTGCTGCTGGACGGCGCCGGCGCCTACTGTTCCTTGAACGGACTGTATCTGACCGACAACACGGAGCACATGGATAATCTGATTTCCATAGACCACGCCCACCCCCACGGAACCAGCCGCCTTTACTACAAGGGAATCCTGGACGGCCGCTCGCGGGCGGTGTTCGGTGGTACGGTGCTGGTGCGGGAGAAGGCCCAGAAGACCGACGCCCAGCAAACGGACAAAAATCTGATCCTTTCAGACCGGGCCGAGGTGGATAGTAAGCCCAGTCTGCTCATCTACGCCGACGACGTGAAGTGCGGGCATGGCGCCACGGCCGGCCACATAGATGAGGATACCCTGTTCTATATGCGCAGTCGTGGCCTGGACCCGGGAACGGCCAGCCAGATTCTGATTCATGCCTTTGCCCGTGAAATCATCGACACCGTAGCCGATGAACCGGTACGGGAACATCTGGACCGCCTGTTCCTGGATACGGTCGGCGGCAAAGTGATTGCCGGCGCGGTCGGCAGCAATACCAAACCCGGTTCCGGCCTGCGCCAGGGAGGTTCCTAGAATGTCAGCAATCGCCAACTCTTTTGACGTGGCCCGAATCCGGGAGGATTTCCCCATCCTGCGGGAAACGGTGCACGGCAAGCCCCTGGTCTATCTGGATAATGCCGCTACCAGCCAAAAACCCCAGGCGGTCATTGATGCGCTGGTCAATTACTATATGACCGAGAACTCCAACGTCCACCGGGGAGTGCACACCCTGAGCCAGCGGGCCACCGATTCCTACGAAGAAGCCCGCGCCAAAGTACGACAGTTCATCAATGCTGCCGACGACAAGGAGATTATCTTTGTCCGGGGCACCACGGAAGGGATCAACCTGGTTGCCCAGACCTACGGCCGAACCAACGTTGGCGCCGGCGATGAGATAATTATCTCGGCTATGGAGCACCACTCCAATATCGTTCCCTGGCAAATTCTCTGCCAGGAAAAGGGGGCCCATCTCAAGGTTGTCCCTATCAACGATGACGGCGAGCTGCTGCTGGAAGAATACGAAAAGTTACTCAGCCCGCGCACCAAGTTGGTCTCCATCGTCCACCAATCCAACGCCCTGGGAACCATCAACCCGGTAGAACAGATAGTAGAGTTGGCCCATAGCCGGGATGTTCCGGTGCTGCTGGACGGCGCCCAGGCCGTGGCCCACGTTCCGGTAGATGTGAGCCGTACCGGCTGCGACTTTTACGTATTCTCCGGCCATAAGCTCTACGGCCCCACCGGGGTCGGAGTTCTCTACGGGCGCGCCGAACTGCTGGAGCAAATGCCCCCTTACCAGGGTGGTGGCGAGATGATCAGGTCGGTAACTTTCGAGAAAACTCTCTACAACGTCATCCCCAACAAGTTTGAGGCCGGAACCCAAAACATTGCCGGCAGCATCGGGCTGGGGGTAGCCATCGATTATATAAACGCGCTGGGTATGGCTAACATAGCCTCCCACGAAAACGAGCTGCTGGCCTACGGCGCCCAGCGTCTCTCGGAAATCGAGCCCGTGCGGCTCATTGGGACCGCGCGCCATAAAGGCAGTATCCTCTCCTTTGTGATGGAAAATGCCCACCCCCACGACGTGGGCACCATTCTGGATACCGAGGGCATTGCCGTCCGCACCGGCCACCACTGCGCCCAGCCCCTGATGGACCGGTACGGGGTGCCGGCTACCATCCGCGCCTCTATGGCTTTCTACAATACCAAGGAAGAAATTGATGCCCTGGTCCAGGGAATAGACCGGGTTATTGAGGTGTTCAGCCGCTGATGTCCAACCTGTATGACCTTTACCAGGAAATTCTGCTGGAGCACAACAACAAGCCTCGCAACTTTCGCAAGCTGGAAGATGCCAACCGCCAGGCCGACGGCTACAACCCTCTGTGCGGCGACCAGATTACCCTGTACCTGAAGGTGGAAGACGATGTAATTACTGATGTAGGGTTCCAGGGGGTGGGCTGCGCCATTTCCCGAGCTTCGGCTTCTATGCTGACCCAGAGCGTTAAGGGCCAAACCATTGCCCGGGCCGAGGAGATATTTGGCGGGTTCCATGCGCTAATAACCGACCCGGATGCCGCAGTGGACTACGATATGCTGGGCGACCTGGAAATGCTGTCCGGAGTTTCTTCTTTCCCTACTCGCATCAAATGCGCCGTGCTGGCCTGGCATACTCTGAACGCCGCCATCGAAGGCAAGGAAGACTCGGTAACTACGGAGTAGCGGGAAGGAACCCGGGAATTGGCTGCTTGCGTACCTTCAATGAGTGCCGTTTGACCGCTTCAGTTATTACGCTGGTTCAGCAAGAGATACACGGCAAAGGCGCGCCGGTCTTTGGCCGGCGCTGAATTAAATCTTTGAACTGCTCTGGTGGCACTACGGATGTCAGCTTCTACCGTGGTCTTGAGTAGTTCACCCGCCGGGTCATAATCCGCGTTGTGCCGCTTCAACTGCATTTCAATCAACTTGCTGGCGAACAAACGGATCTCCGGAGGAAACCTCTGCATCATCTCATGTCGATTGCAACGTTGGCGGATTGCTCGATGCTCCAAAGCTCGATAGACTTGTCGCCAGGCCGGTTCGCTGCGGTCGGCGTTACGGCCGCCCAACAGCATATCGGCGCAGCACCGGGCCAGGCAGTGAAACATTTCGTAATAAATAGCGCTGGTCGCCCGGCGCAAGTTAGCCTGTCGCGGACGACCCGGCCGATTGACCTCTAGCAAGTCCTTTGCCGTAGCAATGAAATTAAAGGACGTCAAGCTTGCCTCGCCGCTCGTAATAGTCCCATTCCGACTTTTCAATGAAATAGAGGGAAGGGTAATTCTCTATCCCCAATTCTTGCAGTTGGGAACTCACCAGAATAGGTAGGCTGAGTGAGAAATCCGGATCCAGTTGCCTCACGTCGCCGTCAAGAACTATCAAGACCCGGACGATTTCATCATCTATATAAGGACCGATAGCCGGTTTGACCACTATCGGGCCGAAAATAAACTCGCCGTCAAACCGTTCTTTCAGCTTTTCCGCAAAAATCTCGCTAACCTTTTCCAGAGTTTCCGCCGTCGGGCCCATAACCGTCTCCCCTGTATCGCTTCAGTAGCTCCAAATGTTAGACTCCGGATTAAGTCCAGTCAACGGCCACCGGTCAGTATGATATTTTCGGCGAACCGGCGCCGTCGCCAAAGTCATGTTGTCCACCCGGTTGTGTTAAGCTATGCCGTAAGCCAAAATTATCCTAACCGCTGAGCAAACCGGAGAGACACGCTGAATAATCAGGTCCAAATACACACTGACGGCGCCTGCACCGGCAACCCCGGGCCCGGTGGCTATGGTATCGTGCTACGCTATGGCGAACACCGCAAGGAATTGAGCGGCGGCTACCGTCTGACCACCAATAACCGCATGGAATTGTTGGCCGTCATCAGAGCTCTGGAGGCGCTGAACAAGCCCAGTAAAGTGGTTCTGTATAGTGATTCCAGGTATGTGGTGGATGCCATGACAAAGGGCTGGGCCGTCAAATGGCGGGCCGATGGCTGGCAGCGCAATCGGCGGGAAAAAGCGGTAAATCCCGACTTGTGGGCCGCCCTGTTGGACTTGTGCGCTGTCCATCAAGTAGAGTTCCGTTGGGTGAAAGGTCATGCCGGAATCGCCGATAACGAACGCTGCGACCGACTGGCCGTGGCGGCAGCTAAACAGTCCAATCTGCCGGCTGACCCGGGATACCCGTCACGCGCTTGCGATTAACTTTCCATCAATTCAGCAGTGGAGGTAACGCCCTTGGTCCAGCACACGGAGAGGTTCGTCTCCCTGCGAGACGGCAAGTTTAACATCCAACTGGTGGAAGGCGGCAGCGGTGATGATCTGCTGTACCTGCACAGCGCGGGTGGTTTCACCGGCTGGGATGACTGCCTGGACCGCCTGGCCGGTCAATTCCACGTGATAGCCCCGGCGCATCCCGGCGTGGCCCGCTCCGAAGGGCTGGAACACCTGGATGACTTGTGGGACTTGACCCTCTTTTACGAGGAGCTGCTGGACGAACTGGGTTTGGAGCGCGTCTTTCTGGTAGGACATTCCTACGGTGGTATGCTGGCGGCGGAGCTGGCTGCCCAATGTCCCCAACGAATTCGGCGTCTGGCGTTGGTAGGCTCCCTGGGACTTTGGCTGGGCGACAACCCGGTGGCCGACTTTTTTATCTTGACTCGCTCCGAGCGGACCAGGCTTTTGTGGTACGACGGGGAGTCCCCGGCAGCTCAAGCATTTATGGCCCCACCCGAAGACCCCACCGAACGTTTAGAGGCGGACTTGACTCGTACCCAGACGCTGGCCGCAGTCGGCAAGTTCGTTTGGCCCATCCCTGACAAAGGACTGCCCAAGCGCGCCCACCGCATTACTATGCCTACTCTGCTGCTCTGGGGAGATTCCGACGGAGTCGTTCCCCCGGCCTACGGGCCGGCTTTCCAGCGACTGCTGCCCAACGCCACCCTTCAGGTTATAGACCGGTGCGGCCACGTACCGCAAGTGGAACGGCCCGAAGAGTTCTTCAGCACAGTTGCCGGGTTTTTTCAGGATTAGCAAGGCGGTTTTCACACAAGATTAGCTAACAAAAGACGTACTTGAAGGCAGTATGGATACCGCCTAAATTTTTAACACTCTGATGTCAGTTAGTGGTGGATGAAATTACTTTGACAATGGTAAAGTTTCTCGTATGGATCTGACTAATGTAATCAGGAAGGTAGCAAATGAGTGAATTGGTCCAATTACGGCATCGGGCCGAATCTGTACTGTGCAATATAAGTGAAAAGCCCCTTGACAGACCCGTATTCATAGAGTTTTCCGGAACACCGAAAAGCGGCAAGAGTACTTGCATAGACATCGTTGCTCACTTTTTTAGGAGACTCAACTTTAAGGCTCTGGCTCCCACTGAGGGAGCGTCAAAGCGAACCCCCTATTATTTGAAAGACAATTGGGTTGCCTTCAACACTTGGTCAGCTTCTTATGCCTTAACTCATATACTCGAGGGACTATATTCTTCCGATAAGTATCATTTGGCGATACTGGATCGAGGCCTGTTTGACACTCTGGCCTGGTTTCAGGTTCTACTCGATAGAGATGCTATATCTCAGGAAACTTGTGATAAAGTTCACCAATTTCTCATTGTTGATGAATGGAAATCTGTCATTGACGAAGTATTTCTTTTCCGAGCGGATGCGGATACTTCACTAGAGCGCGAAAACCAGAATACCCTGATTGATGATCCTGGGAGTGCCATGAACCTAGAGTTTCTTACGGCTCTAAACGAAGCTTATGAGTCGGTTCAACATAAATATTCCTCTAATTTCCGCCATTTCGAGAAAATCGACACCAGCAAATCCGAATGTACGAACCCACAATCTACCGCAGCGAAAGTAGTTACTTTTATACTTGACAGATTTGACCGGGATTAAATGCGCTATGGAAGACACTCAAGAAATTTTAGTATTTCCCCGTATTTCCCTTCCTACTTTAGCGCCTTTCATTCCTTGGGCGTTGACAAGTCCATTTTTTGAGTCCATACAAGGGCAAATGATATGGTTGCCCAGGTGTGAGGCAGAATTGTCCAAGGACTTTTTTCAACCGATACCCTGTGCGATAGTCCGAAATAATACTGGTGAATATCGCGCGTTGCGTAGGGTTAAAGACGGCAGGGAAGACCTAAGGTCTAAAGTCAGCCTGGTAGTCGGGGGACATATAGACAAGTGCAATGACAGCAGCGAACTTTCATCTCTACTTTTAGCTACCCTTAAAAGAGAATTGAACGAGGAATTAGGGGTCGATAGATTGTCTAATATTACTCCTGTAGGATTGGTAGTAGATCATTCAACAGCAAACGCATCACGGCACGTTGGCTTCGTTTATGAAGTTGTGGTGGATGAGGATTTTAGGCCGATGGCCAATGAAGAGTTTTCAATAAATTCGAAATTGAACGATGGGTTATTCACTTCCACTCAGCTTTCGAGATTTCGTGATGAGTTCGACCCATGGTCTTTCATTATTTTCTCGGAACATATAGCTGCTTCCTATTCACCTGAAGACATAGGCAGCCAACCGGCTTTCACATTCACTTGGATCAATTGATTTTTTAATCGAGGCCGTCCGATGACCCTGAACGAATTTATTGAATCGACTTTGGCGATGGAGCAGTCCCTCTTGCTGGAGGCGGTGCAGGACCTGACCCCGGAAGAACTGACCTGGCAGCCGGCGCCGGACGCCAATCCCATCGGCTGGATGCTGTGGCATACAATCCGGGTGGAAGATATGTGGGTTCAGTTTTTCATCCAGGGCGAGCCGGAACTATGGGAACGGGAAGGCTGGCACGAGAAGTTCGGCCTGCCCCCTCGGGATAACGGGTTCGGCCATACCCCGGAACAGGTGAGTAATTTCCCCACTTTGGACTTGCCGGAATTGCTCCGGTACGGGGCTGCGGTGCGGAACGCTACCCTGGACTATCTCCGGGGAGCTTCGCCGGCTGAATTTGACCGGGTTCCCCGGGAACGTCGCCCTAACCTGACTGTAGGGGCCGTGCTCCGGCAGCTGCTGGGTGAGTTTTACCAGCACCAGGGCCAGATTGCTTATCTGAAGGGGTTGAAGCGGGGCGCCGGCGCCTTGCCTGCCTCCTATGCCACTCCGGGCTAGGATTTGCCCCGGCGTCACAAGCCTGGATTTCAATAACGGGCCGCCGGCAGACACTCCAGAGGCAACTTTACCGACCTTTTAGCCCCCAGCCAGCCTTCGATCCTGCCGCAGCGCGCTATTGACTCAGCCAGGCCTCGGCCCAGTAATGGTATTCGGAGAGGGCGGTATTGGGGTAAAAATTCTGCAGCTCCCAGCCGAATACCCAGCGATACGAGCCGGTTATGGGACTGAACAGGTAAGCCTGCTCCAGAACATGCCGATGCAGGGCCAGCAACAGCTTCCGGCGCCGCTCCGGGTCCAGTTCTGCCGCCTGCTCCTCAATCAAGGCATCCAGCGCCCGATCCTTGTGGTTGGCAATGTTGCCCGGGCCTTGGCTGTGCAGCATGGAGTAGAGGTAGCCATTGGTGGTTGGGTGCGGCGGCGCCGGCGCCAGGGCAATCTGGTAATCCCGACTTTCGCCGAACATTTTTTCCCGCAGCGCGGCCGGTTCCACCGGGTTCACTTCCGTCTCGAACCCTACCGATTCCAGGTCTTGAGCCACTTGGCGGGCTACTTTCAGATATTCCGGCCCCAGGTTGGCTGCGGCAATCTTCAGGAGCGGCGGATAGAAAATTTCGTTATCCTTCAGGATGTCCCGCGCTGCGCTGCGGGAACCCAGGTAGTGGGCCAGCAGATCGCTGTGGGCCAGTTGCCAGTCAGCGCCGGGTATTGGCATACCCATACCGACGCCCCCTTGCCCGGACCAGTCAATATCTACGTACTCCCACGGGTCAAGGGCCCGGAAAATGGCCCGCCGCACCGCCAGGTTTTGCAGCGGGAAAGTTCCGGTATTGAGAGCCAGCGTCATCCCAATTTCCGGCTGCTGCGAGAGGCGCGAGTTGAACTCCACACTGCTGCGCTCCAGGTGGGCCCAGTCTGTCGGCGGCGCCACGACCACATCAACTTGTCCGGCTTGCAGCAGGGCTAGACGTTTGGGGTTGGGTGAGTGTTCACCAGCCGGGTTTTTGACGGTTTCGATGGTAATTGCATCCAGGTAAGGCAGGTCAGGCTCAAAATAGGCAGGATTCCGGGTAAGTCTGGTGGCGTCAGTGAGCATATCCGGTTCAAATACCCAGGGGCCGGTGCCGATGACCGGGGCGTTTCTCAAATCGCCGAAATTTTCTACCACTTCCGGGGCCACAATTTTGCTATGCCCGTCCGCCAGAACCAGCAGCGCATCGGAATCCCGAAAGATCAGGTTTACCTTCAGAGTACGGTCGTCCAGGGCTTCAATCTCGCCGATGCCCCGGTCCGCGAATTTGGCGGCGCCGGGCCAGCCCGGGGTTCTCATCCTCCGGTAGCTGAAAACCAGGTCATCGGCCACCAGTTGGCGACTGCTGCCGGGAGCAAGGTTGTGCCAGTAAACGTCGGGACGCAGTCGGAACACATAAGACATATCCGGAGTTAACTCCCAGCTTTCGCACAGGTCACATTCCAGGGTCAGGCTGGGCTGCGCAACTTCGCGTCCCGAACTGAGCCGCAGCAGACGACTGTAGGCCAGACCGGGGCCCAGGGCGGCCAGAGTCTCCTGATAATCCTGGTGTACGTCCCGGTGTGGGTAGTCGGCCATGGCCGCCACAACCAGGCTGCCGCCCCGCCGGATCTTTCCCGATTCTGGAGCGGTAAGGGTCGGAAGGGCGGCCGGTTCCGCCTGAGACGGGACCGGGGCCAAGTCAGCCGGAGCGGTGGGTTTCGCGACGGGTTCCACTACTGCCGCCGGGACGGTGGACGCCTCATCCGAGGCACAGGCCGCCAGACCCGCCAGCAATAGTCCCAAAATCAGGAATACAATAGCGCTGCTCGGGCGCGTCATACACTTCCTCCCCCAGCCCGGTGTCGCCGGCAGCCCCTGCCCGAAACGGATTAGTTGGATAAGGCAAACTACAATCTAACCCTAACTGAAATAGTGCCGAAAGCGCCAGCAGAAACAGCGACACATAACCGGAAGTTTGCCGAAGTACGCCATCACTCCCAGCCCTTCTCCCTGAGGGAGAGGGGAGTATTGGTTGTAGTGGAGAGTTTCGCCCTGGACCGGCTATGTAGCGCCTGCAACCCGGCTTCCGGTTTGTGGTAAGCTATACTCGATAACATTTCCGTAACCGCGCGGTTTCACGCTGCTTTCGGATGGACTCGGCGAGATATGTCTCAGTTTTCCGATGTTTCCTTTGACGGCCTCTACGGCGCAGTCATAATGGACCATTTTCGCAATCCCCGGCATCGCGCTCCCCTGGATCGGGCCGACATTGCCGCCCACGAATTTAACCCGTTTTGCGGCGACGAAGTTACCCTGCGAATCCAGCTAGACTGCGCCGGCCGGGTAGCCCGCGTCTCTTCCCAGTCCCAGGGCTGCTCCATAATTCAGGCATCGGCGTCAATGATGGCCGAAGTTATGGAGGGGAAATCGGCGGCGGAACTGGAAGAGTTAGCCCACCTGTTTCGGCAATTGATGCAAGGCCAGGAGCTGTCCGAAGACGTCCGGGGTCAACTGAAGGACTTGGCAGCGCTTCAGGTGGTGCGTCAGTACCCGGTCAGAATCAAGTGCGCCCTGCTGCCGTGGACCGCGCTGGAAGAGGGTCTGGACGAATTACGGCGGTCGCGTCCCGGGTAAGAACGCCGGGCGCGGCGCGCTGCCGGCCCCCTACCACTCGGAGTGGGGCGGACGGGCCATCAACTCGGCGATAGCCTCCCGTGGCGGCAAATCTTCAAAGAGGATGCGGTAAGTTACCCGGGCAATGGGCAGTTCCACGTTCAGCCTTTCCGCCATGGCCAGAGCCGCTCCGGTGGTATTCACTCCCTCCACCACGTTGTCCATGCCGTCCCGAATTTCCGGCCAGGTACGGCCCTGGGCCAACTGCTCCCCGGCGGAGCGGTTGCGACTCAGCGGGCTGTAGCAGGTGGCTACCAGGTCGCCCAGCCCGGCCAGCCCGGCGAAGGTAAGATACTGGGCGCCGGCGGCGATGCCCAAACGGGCCATTTCGGCCAGGCCCCGGGTAATCAGCGTGGACTTGCTGTTCTGTCCCATTCCCAGCCCATCGGCGATGCCGGCCCCCAGGGCTATGATGTTTTTCAGCGTACCCCCCAGCTCCACCCCGACTACATCATCGCTGGTATAGACTCGAAAGGCTGGAGACATTAACCGGTCCTGCACAAAGGCGGCCCGGTCCGGCTCGGCGCTGGCGACTACGGTGGCCGCCGGTTTCTCTTCGGCAATCTCCCGGGCCAGGTTGGGGCCGGATAGCACACAGATTCCGCTGCGGGCCGGTGGCGGCAGTTCATCCTCCAGTATCTGGCTCATCCGGTTCCCCGCCGGCGCTTCGAGTCCTTTGGAAGCGCTGACAACCGTCACCCGGGAGGATAAGCTGCCGGCAATCCATTGCACATTGCGCCGGAAATGCTGGGATGGCACGGCCAGAATTACCAGATTGGCCGAGAGCAGGGCTTGGGACGGGTCGCTGGTGGCCGTTAGCCGGGGCGGGAAGGCAATTCCCGGCAGAAAGCGGCGGTTTTCCCGATGGGTATTGAGACCCTCCGCCTCTTCCGGAGTCCGAGCCAGGATGGTGACGGGGATGTTATTGCGCGCCAGTATTATACCCAGCGTGGTACCCCAGGTAGTGGTTCCGACTATGGCGGCAGTAGTGGTCAAGCGATTATCCAATTCCGGGTATAATTTGTTGATTACCGGGACCGGCGCGACAGCCAGTTGCGGAACTATGGAATGCCGTCAATAATAGCACAGGCCAAGCCGGCTATGTGGGAGTAGGTAGGGTCCGGCGGCGTCCGATTCGGATGGGTTGTCCGAAACTTCACGGCGCGGCGGCGGGCGTCAAACCGGGTCATGGTATCCCGGATTTTTACGCAGCAATCAGGTTCAGGATTCTTCGGCTGCTCCCGGAATAGCCGACCGGTTCCCGTTTCCGGCTGCGGCTAAGACTCGATCCGCGCCGCCGGGTTGCCGATGCGCCGCTCGGTGCCGTTAATCAGCCGCTGAATGTTATCCCGGTGCTGCCAGATTATCACCGCGCCACCCAGCAGACCGTAGATGAGGTACAGGTTTGAACTGAGTTCACCGCCCGGATTGAACTTCAGCAGGATTAAGGCCACCAGCACCCCACAGGCCGAGAGGACTCCCATAATTGAACCCAGGGACAGGTAGCGCGTGATGAGGCAGGTGGGCAGAAAGACTATCACGCCGCATACCGCCGCCAGGGGCGACATCACCGCCAGCCCGCCCAGGCCCGGCGCAATGCCCCGGCCGCCCCGGAAACCGAGGAATACCGGCCAGTTGTGGCCCGCCAGCGCCGCCAGGCCGGCGGCCACTTCTGCGGTAGGCTCCCCGATGAGGAACCGGGCCAACAGCACGGCGGCGATGCCTTTGACCAGGTCCAGCAGCAGCACCAACCCGGCCAGCTTCAGCCCGGCAGTGCGCAGGGCATTGGATACCCCGGTGCGGCCGCTGCCGTACTCCCGGATGTCAATCCCCCGGCGCAGCAGCAATACTACGTACCCCCAGGGCAGGGCGCCCATTACGTAGGACAGGGACAGGACGGCGGCGTACTGGTAAAGAGCCGGGGAGTCCGGCAGCAGCAGCAAGGCGGCCACCGACGCCCCCAGCAGCAGGGGTACGGCAATCAGCGAACTCAGGGCGGAAGGGGTCAAGTTCCCTTTCATCGTCGGCGAAACACCAGCTTCAAATGGGTGTGGTCGAACCGGAACCGGTCGCGAATCCGGTTCTCCAGATAACGCTGGTAGGTAAAATGCACCAAAGTCGGGTTGTTGCAGCTAAACAGGAAGGTGGGAGGGTTTACACCAACTTGGTTGACCCGGGTAATCTGCAAAGACTCGCCCCGACGACGGCCCTTTCCCTTGACCGGCGGCGGGTGATGGTCGGTCAGCGCTTCGGCCAGCATATACTGCAAGTCCCGGCCGGGAATCCAGCGCACCCGCTCTTCCCATAAGGTCAACGCCGTATTGATCAGGGTAGTAATGCCCTGCCGGTTCAACGCCGAGGTGAAGCAGACCGGCACGTAGGGCATAAAGTGGAACCGGTCCTGGATTCGGGCGATGGCCTCTTCCCGGGCGTACCGATTCGTCTCGGCAATCAGGTCCCATTTGTTGACTACCACGATGATGCCCTTGCACAGTTCCCAGGCCAGACCGGAGATGTGGACATCCTGGGCCGTTGCCAGTTCCGTTGCGTCGGTTACCACCAGGGTAATGTCGCTGCGGCTGACGGCGTTAACCGACCGCAGGACGCTGTATTTCTCGATCCCGGGCTTAACCTGTCCCGGGCGGCGAATGCCGGCGGTGTCGATCAGGGTCAGGGGCCGTTCCCGGTAGGTCATCCGGGTATCCAGAGCGTCCCGGGTGGTGCCGGCTACATCGCTGACGATGGCCCGGTCCTGGCCCAGGATTGCGTTCAGCAGCATTGATTTGCCTACGTTGGTACGCCCGACGATCGCCACCCGCATCTCACCGGCTTCGGCCGGCAATGGCGGGTTAACGGCGCTGTCGGTCGCATCCGGAGCATCCTCCGGCCAGTCTTCCTCCCCGTCGGCCGGCGGCAGATACTCGGGAACGGGCAAGTGAAACAAGACCCGGTCCATCAAGTCATAGATACCGTAGTTGTGGTAGGCGCTGAGCATCACCGTATCGTTGATGCCCACCTGATAAAACTCGGCGGCGGCGACTTCACGGGCGTCATTGTCGATCTTGTTGACCGCCAGGATTACCGGCTTGCGCGCCCGCCGCAGCCGGTCGGCGATTTCCAGGTCGGTCGGCGTCAACCCGGTGGCGGCATCAGTAACAAAAACGATGACATCGGCGCCGGACATAGCCATATCGGCCTGTTCCTGCACCATCGCCCGGATGTGGCCCTCCGGGTCCGACTCCAGCCCGCCGGTATCTACCAGGATAAAGCGGTAGTCATCCCATTCCACCTCGGACATGAGCCGGTCGCGGGTGGTGCCGGCCACGTCGGACACTATGGCGTGCCGGCGGGACAGGATACGATTAAACAGGGAAGACTTGCCCACGTTGGGTCGCCCCACCACCGCCACAATAGGCAAAGCGCCTTCCGCCTCGCCGGTCATTCCACTTCCCAAATTCGTTTCCTGTACCATATAGATTAGTTCCCTTTCCGGTGTTGCCGGGCACTTCCGGGCCGGCTCGAATTTATTCGCGTACCCTCGCAGCCCAAAGATTTAAGGCAGTCAACGTGCGCCAAGATTCAGGCCGAAAGCAGAAATTCCAGGACAGCCTTTTGGGCGTGCTTGCGATTATGGGCCTGGGTATAGGCTACCGACTGCTGATGTTCCAGCATCCCCGGCGGCACTTCCTCCCCGTAGTGGGCCGGCATATCGTGCATAAAGTTGGCGGTGGGATTAGCCTGGCGCATCAGCTCCGGGTCAACCGTATAACCACGGAAGGCTTCCAACCGGGCGCCTCGTTCCGCCTCGTCGCCCATACTGGTCCACACGTCGGTATATACTATGTCGGCATCCTTGACCGCCTCGGCCGGCTCCCGAACCGAGGTGATGACACTGCCGCCGGCGCGGGCAGCGATTTCCCGGGCCCGTTCCAGGGTAGCCTCTTCCAGGGCGTAGGCTGCCGGCGATGCGATGGAAAAATTCAGGTTCACCGCCGGCGCAGCCAGGCACAGGCTGCGGGCAACGTTATTGCCGTCGCCGATGAAAGCCAGTTTGCGTCCCGGCAACTCTCCCTGACATTCCGCCACCGTCAACAAGTCAGCCATAATCTGGCAGGGATGCTCCCAGTCGGACAGGGCGTTGACCACCGGCACGCTGCCGTATTCCACCAGCTCTTCCAGGCTGCGGTGGGAGTTAACCCGGGCTACGATGCAATCCACGTAGCCGGACAGGACCCGGGCCACGTCGGATACCGGCTCCCGAGTGCCAAGTCCCACTTCCTCCGGTCCCAGGTACAGCGAGTAGCCGCCCATCTCCTGGATACCGACCATAAAGCTGACCTTGGTGCGCAGGGAAGGCTTCTCGAAGAGGAGAGCGATGCTCTTGCCTTGCAGCGCGTTGGCGGCACTGCCTTGCCCCGGCTGTTTCAACGCCAGGGCCCGGCGGATTAAAGCTCCGGTCTCTTCCGGGGTAATGTCCGTTACCGATAAAAGATGGCGATTGCTTGGCATAAAATTTTCTCTCCAGAGGCGCAATGATATATCAAATCAATGTGGGGTTCAAGAACGGCAACCGGGACGCCGCCGGCGGGCGAGGCCGGCAATGGGGCAATTTGTAATTTCCGCCCATCCTGTTTATCCTGTTTATCCGTATTGAAACCAGATGAGACAAGGAGGCGCACCGGATATGGTCAGCGAGAAAATCGCCCCGGGACTGAAAGGCCAGCGGCAGACCCTGGTTTGCGAGCACAATGTGGCCGGGCACGTGGACAAATTCAGCACCCCTTCAATGATTAGCCTGATTGAGCGGGCCGCTATCGCTGCCATCGACCCTTACCTGGAGGAGGGGCAAACTTCGGTAGGGTTTGAGGTTAATGTCTGCCACCTGGCGCCGTCGGACATTGGGGCTACGGTCATCGCCTACGCCGAGTTGGTCGAGGTAAACCGCAACAGGCTCAATTTCCAGGTGGAAGCCTACGATGGCGAACGCAAAATTGGGGAAGGCGCCCACCGGCGGGCCATCATAGACCGGAATCGGTAAGTTTGAGAGTAAGCATGACTGATCGCTTCCACCCACTTACCTTTATTATGTATAAGGGCAGTGGACACTCGGAGCTACTTGGCAAATCTGACTGGACTAATCTGAAAGAGGTGGGTAAATTCCCACCTCTTGTTATCTATAACTCACTCGATACCCAATAAACTCGCTCTACAGGTCTCGTTGTCCACCCACCCGCTGGCGGTATTCCGGATCATCCCTCCAAAGGCATTTTTCGCTCCGAATTCCATAACAATTAGATGGCGGCCATCTGCATTGACCGGGCTGATTCTGGTTTCATAGGTCTTCATGCTGTCAGGGTCATTCAAGTGGCCTTTGACAAGCGCTTCCAGTCCATCATGGTGCCCGTCCCAGGCACTAAGGCAGTGGAATCCCTTTCTTTTATCTTCGGCAGTTTCTTCAGTGCTTGGTTCATCTGGGCTAGAAATTAATGCTATACCTATAAAACACGTTCCAACCAAAAGCATACTAGCTAAAACTGGAACCATGATACAACCGATAACGAACTTCTTCTCTTTCTCCCGCACGTGGAACCCCCTTGAGGAAAAGGATAGTGGGTAACTTGCTACAGCAACCAACAGTCCAGGAAACCACAAGGGGGCACGTGGCCCACCTACCAATTCCATACAAGGTTTTCTCTGGACTGTCCGAAGGTTGCTGTAGCAAGAGCAATTATCCCCTAAGGGTGATTCACAGTCAAACTAAAAGCGCTATACGGTGATCACAACAAAAGCAAAGGGGCGGGAAAATTCCCGCCCCTTTGCTTAATGCCGCAGTTGCGCCGGGCCTACAGGTTAATTTGCGGGTCCATGTAGGCGTGGTCCTTCTCATATACCTGGACCCGGTTGCGCGCCGTGTCGCAGACCAGGAGCAGGTTGTTCTCCCGGTCGTAGGTGCAGGCGGCGGGCTTGACGAACTTCCGCTGCTGTTCATAAAGGTCGGGCACCCGGCGGCGGGCCTTGACCATATCCGGGTTGGCGTCCAGACCCATTTGTCCCCACTTGGAAACGTCCACCGCATCCCCTTCCAGGTAGGCGATGGGCTTGGCTTCGGGGTCATAAATGACTACTCGGTCGTTCATCCAGTCGGCAACGTACACATCGCCGTCGCCATCCACACAGACATCTCGGGGATGGTTCAGGGCATCCTCACCGTTGACGGTGTGGGCAAAGGTGCGCAGGTGGGTGCCGCCCGGGGTGAATTTCTGAACTCGGTTGTTGCCCCAGTCAGCCACATAGATGTCCCCATTGGCGTCAATCTCGATGCCGTCCGGCACTTCCAATTGGCCTTCGCCATCGCCCTTGGCGCCAAAACCGCCCAGGTATTGACCGTCTTTGGTGAACTGCTGGATGCGGCTGTTGCGGGAGTTAACAATCCAAAGGTTGTCATCGGCATCGAAGGCCATCCCGGCGGGGCCGCTCAGTTCGCCTTCGCCCTCACCTTTAACGCCAAAGCCCCGGAGGGGATTGCCTTCGGCGTCAAAGACGGCGACCCGGTCCTGCCATTCGTCGGCCACGTACACATTGCCCTCTTGATCCAGGGCTACGCCGGAAATCCAGGTAAAGGTGGTAGGTTCGTCGCTACCGTAGGCCAGCCCCTGGCGGCCGAACTCGCCCAGGTATTCCTGGTCAACGGTGAACTTGGTAACCCGGATGCCCCCGGGGTTTTGCTCGGTAGCCCGGTTGGTGACGTAAACCACGCCGCCTTTGGCGGCGGCGATACTGACCGGTTGGCTGAAACCCATGCCGGCGGCGCCGTTGCGGCCGATGTTGTGGCTGTAAAGCCAGGCTCGTCCGGCAGCTACAGTATTCTGAGCCATTTTCGCCTCCTCTTAGCTTGTTTATCTATCGTAAAAAGGGCAGGGGAACCGCCCCGGTTGGGAAAGTTCACCCGGCCCAAAAACTCAATCTCGGTTGACTTCGCCCCTTTGTATCGGGCAACTCGATGGAGCGCCAGGCTGCAAAGACTACGCTCTGCTTACTTCAGGTAGCTCATCTTCTCGAAATTGCCGTTGACAATGGGATGGGAGTCCAGGCCGAACCAGTCTTCCACGATGGTGCTGTAAGCGCCTCGGAAGTCGTAGTTAGGAACCAGGTCGCCCTGCTCCAGGTCTTTGGCTTCCCGGGACGGATACTCGCCATACATCCCGCCCTTGACCGCATCGCCGATGACGAAGGCTACGCCGGCGGCGCCGTGGTCGGTGCCAGAGCCGTTGTCCCGGACCCGGCGGCCGAACTCGGAGAACAGGTACATAATGACGTTATCGCCGGTGTTGTGCTCCTTCAGGTCTTCAAAGAAGGCGCCGATGCCCTCGGCGACATCCTTCCACAGCTGGGGGTGGGCCGCAGCCTCGCCGGCGTGGGTGTCAAAGCTGGCGTGCTGGGTGTAAAAGACGCGGGTACCCAAGTCGGCCAGGTAAACCTGGGCGATGTCGCGCAGGTGCTGGGCGATGGCAGAGCTGGGATACTCGACGTTGGAGCTGTAGCGTTCCGGAGCGACCTTAACGATGTCCGCGCCAATCATAGCTTCCGTGCCGGTGGAGCGCAGATAGTCAGTAACGAAGGTGCCGCCCACGGTGGGGGAATACATCCGACTGAACAGGTCCAGGGCCTTGGCCCGCTGTTCCTGGTCGCTGATGCCGGTGAGCAGACCATAGGTGCCCAGGTCGGAAATGGCGGCGACGGGGACTCCCGGTACGGCCAAAGCCCGGGGCAGGCCATGCCCAAAGTTAATGGCGGTCAGCACGTTTTCCTTGTTGGGGTCCAACTCGCGGGCGACGCGGCCGGCCCAGCCTTCCGTCCCGACCTTGTCCGGCTCGCAGGTGTGCCAGATGTCCATGGAGCGGAAGTGGGAACGGGGGGAATCGGGATAGCCGATGCCGTGGATGACGGCTACCTTGCCCTGGTCATACAGTTCCTTGACCGGGCCCATAGTGGGCATAAAACCGAGGTTGTCATCCACCTTGATGATGTCATCCACGTTATAGCCGACATTGGGCCGGTTCTCGAAATAGAGCGGGTCGCTGTAGGGAATAACCGTGTTCATATAGTCGTTGCCGCCGGTGAGCTGCAAAACGACGATAACCGGATCTTTCTTGGTTGAAGTCATTGCTCTCTCCTTTTTTCAGGCTGTAGCTGTTTGGTCCGCGCCGGAACCGTTTAGGCAAACTGGTATTCGGTGGTGGCGCCAATCAGGGCCATCATTTCGGCGATACGGGTAGCGGCAGCGTTTTCGTCGCTCCAGTTCAGGTCGCCGCCGGCCTGGGCGTGGGTGGACAATTGCTCCCGAGTCTCGCCGCTGAGTTCCAGGAAGCCCATGTGGTCCAGACAGCCTTCCAAAAGCTCATCGGGAGTGGTGATATTGTCGGCTTTCATCCAACTGATGATGTTCTGCATCCCGGGCAGGCTGGTCTTGTTTACGCTGTCGGCCACAAAGTTGATGCGGGCCAGCAGGGAGCCGCTGTTAATCCATTCGGAGCCGGTATGCCAACCTTCCACGCTGGGGGGATCCAGAATGTCCTGACCCATGTAGCCGGGTTCGCGGCAGATTTTAGCCAGACCCGGGTCGGGGAACTGGTAGGAGCCGACCATTTTCATGGTGCTGGCAACCACTTCCGCCGGGCTCTTAATCTTGGAGAAGCGGGCGTTCTTGAACCACTCGGACTTGAGCATGAAGCGCAGGACTTCGCGAATCTCATAATTGGATTCCTCGAAGACATTGCACATCATATCCAGAGCCTCTTCGTCCCGGGCCGGCTCGATGGTCCAGGCCGGAACCTGGGGCTCGTCAGCTACGAAGAAGTTGTACAGGTGGCGGCAAATAAAGCGGGCCGTGGCCGGCTCCTTTACCACAATGTCGATGATGTCCTCGCCATTGAAGTCGCCCGTCTGCCCCAGGAAGGTCTTCTCTTCAAAGTCATGGTCTTCTTCCCGGTACTCAAACCGCCAGGGGTAGCGGCCGTAGGGCTGGCGCGGCAGTTTGGGCGTGATGGTCCAGCCGGTAAAGGCCCGGGAGGCCTCCCGAACGTCCACCTCGGTGTAGTTGCTGACGCCCATAGAGAAGAGCTCCAGCAGCTCCCGGCCCCAGTTCTCGTTCACGGCGTCCCGATGGTTCTCGTTGTTGTCCAGCCAATAAATCATGGCCGGGTTCCGGGACAACTCCAGCAGCAGTTCCTGGTAGTTGCCCATACCTTTCTCGCGGAACATTTCAATCTGGGACAGCATCTGGTCGCAGTTATCCAGCTTGGAGTTGCCGGTGGCGAACACATGGTGCCAGAAAAGGGCCATCTTCTCTTCCAGGGGCTTATCGGTGCTGACCATATTATAGAGCCAGTTGGCCTGACCCATTACCGGATTACCGCCGGGGAGCAGACAGCCGGGATGGTAGCGGAGCAGCAGTTCGCCCTTGCCGCCATGGCGCTCTGCCGGGGGATCTACCAGTTCATCTACAACCGCGTCGTAGCCCTTGGCAACAAGAGCTTCCAACTCTTCCCGGTTGGCGCCAAAACCGGCACGTCGCATCAGGTGAGCCATTAAAGCCAGATATTCTTTGTTTGACATCCGATGCCTCCTTCCTCGAATTTTGTCACCTTTGATTACAGGTCGCTTTTTACCCAATGGTCTGGTCGCGATTTTAGGGAAACTTCCCTTGCCTGTCAACAGTTTGCGGTCAAATTTGCGACATTGGATGGTTTTTGATATTGATTATAATGTAGAAAGCATATCGTGAATTGACTCGCCCTCGCCTATTTCCCGGGAACGGTATCGGGGCTTTCCTGGCAGCGTTCCAATTTAGGTGGTGTAGGTGCAGGGGCAAACACAGGGATTGTTCCGGCGGTACCGGAACGAATGACAGGGCCTGACTTAAACCACCTAAATTGGAACGCTGCCGGGTGCTGAACAAAACTTGTCTAACCACCTTTCCTTTGCTACAATCGCCCCGTTAAGCCCGACGCAATCAGGGAAGTAAGTCAAATCTGATACGGCGGCAGACCGCGCACGGCAGGAGCCGGTTTCGGCGATCTGCCACGGAAATTCAGGAATGGCTTGAAATGTGACAGGAGGAGGTATCATTATGCCATCGTTTTGGGAGAATTTGAGGTTCGCTGGCGATCGTGAATTTGACGATATGCACGGCTATCAAGGATTGGATATGGTTGCCTACGTAAGCCATCCGGCCCCCAGCGAGGGCGTTAGCTGGCCGGCGGTCATCGTAGTGCAGGAGGCCTTTGGCGTTAATGAACACGTCCAGAAAGTTTGCGACCGCTTTGCCGCCAACGGCTATGTCGCTATTTCCCCGGCCCTGTTCCATCGGGAACACCCCAACCCCAAGCTGGGCTACACTCCCGAAGACTTTGACCTGGCGATCAACCGCTACATGGCGGCCCTGCGCGATGACGAACTGGTTACCGACATCAATGTTACCCTGAACTTCATTCAGAAAGAGTACCAGCGCACCGTTGGTCAGAAGGTGGGTATCGTTGGTTACTGCGTCGGTGGGCGGATTACCTACCTGGCCGCCGCCAGTTGCTCCGGGCTGGACGCTGCGGTGGCTTACTATCCTGGCCGCGTTCTGGTTCCCTTCGGCGACGACAACCCGGCTCCCATCGACCTGACCGAGAACATCAAGATTCCGCTGATGGGACAGTTTGGCGACCAGGACGCCAATCCGACGCCGGCAGATGTAGCGGTTATTGAGGAACGGGTCAAGGCTGCCGGCATTAACTATGACTTCAAAATGTACGAAGGCGCCGGCCACGGGTTCAACTGCGACGACCGGGACAGCTACGATGCCGCGGCCGCCGAAGACGCCTGGGCCCGCACCCTGGCCTGGTTTGACCAGTACCTGAAGAACTGACGCCCAACGGAATCCAGCGCCTTAAACCCTGGACTCCGGGATTTCGCCGCAGCGGCGAGTTAAATCGACTAAATTGTTCGGAAGCTCCTTATTTCTGGCCTTGACACGGCGACAACGCCGTCGATAAGCTGACGGTAAGGAGCTTTCCTGCCTTTGGCGGCAGGCTGCCGGTTAGGGCCGGAACGCTTCACCGCTTCATTTAAGCATTCCTGATTTATAACTCTCCGGTCAAGGTTTGCCGCCAGTCAAACCTTCCTTTTCGGCTCGGTTCCCGAGCAAACCGGACGAACCAAGCGCGTATTGAGGAGAACGATATGGCCCGCAGAACGTCAAATAAGGCTTCGGTGCAACCCCCACCAGCGGATTCCGGCGAGGTAGTACTCCTTTCCGGGGGCAATCCGCAGATTGCCAAGGGGGACGGCGATGCTCCCGTGCAAGCCTACATCGCGGCTATGCCGGGCTGGAAAAGCAATTTTGGGGAGCGCCTGGACAGCCTTATCGTAAGCAACGTACCTGAGGTGAGCAAGGCCGTGCGGTGGAACTCCCCTTTCTACGGAATCGAAGGCCAGGGCTGGTTCCTGATCACCCACGTCTTCACCCGCCACGTCAAGGTCACCTTCTTTCAAGGCGGCGAGTTGCAACCCAAACCGCCCCTGTCCGGCAAGGACGAGAACGAGCGCTGGATCAACGTCCACGAGGATGATTTCGACGAGGAGCAGATGGCGGAGTGGATCCGGCAGGCGGCAGCCCGGCCCGGCTGGTATGGATTTGACACACTGCGCGGCTAGATTCTAATAGTTCCCGTTGCGGCGGCAAAGTCTGCGCCCACCGCTTAATCCGCGACGCATACTCGCGGAGCCGGTTGTCCTTCCGGGTGAAGCGGAATTCGGCTACCGCCAGGCCAGCCATACTTCGACGCCGATGCCGAATTTTTGGTACAGATGCTCGGCGATGCTCAGGCGCAGGCCGTCGTCCTCCGGGAAGGCGTTGCGGACGTGGATGGTCCAAACTTCCTCGTTGAATCCATTTACTCCGGGAACCGCATCCTCGCAGCGCATCCCGGGATCGTACCGGTAAATCAACTCTTCCGGCGGCCGGTCCAGGTACTCCTCGATGAATACCTGGACCGCGTCAATCACCTCAATAGGGGTGGGCCTGGGCACCGACAAACTCCTGCCAACAAACTCCTGAAGGTAAGGCTATTCACCAAAAACGTGGCGAAAACTTCCTCTCGCCGAAATTTCTGGCGCTGCTCCGTGCTTAACCGGACACCCCGGATGTCTTTCAGGGTTAGAGCTAAACTCCCTCAACCCCAAAGCTCTTGCGGAACCGGTACAGCGTCATCTCCGGCTCGATGGGAGCCACAGGCAGATACTCCGCTTCTTCAATCTTGGCGACAATGAACCAGGGGGAAAATCTGCAGCCAATTAAGCAAGGATTGTAAATTAGAAACTGAAACTGGCGATCATATTATTGATGTCAGCAGCGTAACGGCCATTGTCTTCCTCAAACATATATGCTGAGATGTTATATTCCAATGAACCCGACCTGCCGACTTGTTCGATCAGGACGCTCGGCAGAGAATGTTCTTTACCCTGGTACCAACAATTGATTCGATACCAATCATGATCTCCATAGTCATCCTCGTGAGCCGATATAATTTCGTACCGGTCCCATGCGTCAGTGCGGTCAAGATGTTCTGCCACTTCTCGCCGGCAAAGGTCCTCGACTGACATTTCGTCTTCCAAGTTAACTATGCGTACCTCTAATCTTGCGTATCCGTCTTGGGAATACAATTACAAAAAATGATCTTCATATTCTCGACAGGTCCAATCTGGAGCGGCAGAAATGTTCCATACGTACTTATCACTCCAATAGTCATCCCATTTATGAAAGCCCGACAGCAAGAGAACTGTCGCTCTATTTAACACATCTCCATCGCTACCGAAGGGTATTTCCAGATTTATATTTCGTAAATGTGAAGTCCCTGTTGGGGACTCTATCAAAGAAAGGATCTCCCTTCCAATAATATATCCACGGCGCTCTCCCTTGTCCCCGGTATAGTCGATAATATAGGAGAAATCTCCTTCTAGCGTGATACCGCGCATTTCCATCACCCTGCCCCGATACCAACCCTTAGATTCTTCAACTAGATTTCCCTCCACTTTGGCAGCATATTCATCGAGGTCAAATTCTGATTCTACATTAAAGACTTGTACTATAAACCAATCAGGCCCCGAATAGAAAAATGCCATGTCATCGGTAGTATGGTTTTTCCAAATGCTTGGAACAACCATACTAAACCCACCAGACGCAATGTGATAGACGGCCCACTTATCCTCCCCTTGTTCATCAGCAGCCCTGGAATCTTGAGTTACCACTCCGCCTCGTTTCAGAAAATCTAGCCTTTCATTCACTACATTGATGGGAATAGCGAAGCCAATGCCAGTAATGTTCTGGTCGCCTACACGGTCGATGCCTGACGTATTTACACCGATGACGTGGCCGTAGGAGTTTATAAGAGGCCCTCCACTATTGCCGGGGTTTATGGCGGCGTCGGTTTGGAGGTAGTCTCGCCGCTTGGCAGAAATTATTCCTCGGGTAACCGTAGGAGTTCCCTTCAACATTTCGCCTAAAGGGTAACCCATAACCACTACGTCCTCGCCCACCCGCTCATTTTCAGAATCTCCGGTGGTAACCGGAGCAAGCCTGATGTGACTTGGCACTTGGATACATGCCAAGTCAATGACTTCATCTCTACCCAGAACCAGCCCCGATACTGCAGTACCGTCCACAAACTCCACTGTCAAAGTTGGATGATCCTGCACCACGTGAGCGTTGGTGATGATATAACCATACGATTCTATTACAAAGCCAGAGCCGCTACCGGTGGCAGTCCTGATATGCACCAAGCTAGGCTCCAAGCGTCTTATTATTTCGGATATTGGTGGCGCTGGACGGTAATTCAGACTCATAACTAACCCTTCTCAAACCTTATTTCAGCCTTGGTGTAGCTAAACTCCCTCAACCCCAAAGCTTTTTCGGAACCGGTACAGCGTCAGCTCCGGTTCTATCGGGGCGACGGGCAGATACTCCGCTTCTTCAATCTTGGCGACAATGAACCAGGGGCCGTCCTGCTCCAGAGCTTCGCAGAAGACGGCTTCCAGGTCTTCCAGGTTATTGACGGTGGCGGTGTGGGGAATGCTGCAACTCCGGGCTACCTGCTCCAGGTCGGAGCCAAAGGCAGTGTGGCTGGACTGGTGGCCGGTCTGCGCCCACTGCTCGTTATCCCAGACCACCACTACCAGATTCCTGGGCTGCTCGCGGCCAATGCTGGCGATGGCGCCCAAGTTCATCAGCAGGGAGCCGTCCCCGTCCAGGGATACCACCTTCTCCTCAGTGGACAAGGCCATACCCAGGGCAATGGATGAGCAGAGGCCCATGCTTCCGTAGGTATAAAAGTTGCGGTCCCTATGCCCGGCGTGCCACAGCTCATCGGTAGTGGGGCCAAGATTGCCAACGACGGGACAGTCGCCGAAGTGGCGGAGCAGCATTTGGGTAGCTTCAAACCTAAGCAAGTTTGCCTCCGTGCAGCAGTTGAGTCATACAGATAGCCACCGGCTGGCGGTTGGCGTGGCACAGCTTCAGCGCGCCATCCACTATCTTTTCCATGTTGTATTCATCGTCCAGGGTAAAGTGAACCAGACCCAGAACGTCCAGAATGGGCCGGGTAGCCCGTCCCATTGGAACCTGGGCAATGTTAAATTCGCCGGGACCGCCCCGCAGATTCAGGAAGATGGGGATGGGGGTCCGGGCCGGGATGCACAGGCTGGCGATGGCATTGATACTGTTGCCGAAGCCGCTGGACTGCATAAATACCGCCGAATTGCGTCCCGTAGCATAGGCTCCGACGGCCACTCCGATGGCTTCCTCTTCCCGGGTGGCCGATACCAGGTGAAAGTAGGGGTCTTCATCAATCAGGGTAGTTACCCGGTCTATGGAAATATCGGGTACGTAGGCCACCAGGGAGGTATCCCATTTCTTCAGCCCATCGACTATTATGTCGTTCCATGCCATCGCGCACTCATCCCCCGAGGATTCAAATATGCCGGTGAAAAGGCAGCCATTAAGTTAGCAGTAATAGCGGGGAAAGTCAAAAGGGCCGGCAGGCAGGCAGGGCTATCGCATATGGATTTTAAGAGGCCAATTGACGGGTAAATCTCCGTTTTTAACTGCTAAATTTGGGTAATTTAAGACTTAAACCGTTGGTTTTGATGTTGATTACCCAGTAAAGCGCCGCCAAAACATCGGAAAGTTCCGTTCTGAGCCTGAAATTTTTTCATATGCGATAGCCCTGCCGGGCCGGCCCAGGGCTATCGCATATGGATTTTAAGAGGCCAATTGACGGTTAAATCTCCGTTTTTAACTGCTAAATTTGGGTAATTTAAGACTTAAACCGTTGGTTTTGATGTTGATTACCCAGTAAAGCGCCGCCAAAACATCGGAAAGTTCCGTTCTCATCCTGAAAATTTTTCATATGCGATAGCCCTGCGGGCCGGCCGGATTTACTTGACCTATTGGGGTCGGTAACGCTAGAATTGGTTCCAGCGACTGGCAGTGGGCCGCTCCTGCAGCGACTCCTCAGTCGCTCCTTTGTTGTCAGCAGCAGCCGTACACTTCCAGGTCAATCAAAAGGCCCGCACTATCTGCAAAAGTGCGGGCCTTTTTGCCGGTTCGGACAGGTTAACCGTTTAGTAGGTCAAGTCCGTCGCTACTCCCTCCGGAAATTCCACTTCCAGGGCTTGCAGGCTGTGGGCCAAGCCGTGATAGTAGGCGACCACAACCAGCACGTCAACTATGCCGGCATCGCCGACCAAAGCGCGCAAACCTTCAAAGGTAGCATCGGAAATGCGGTGCTGGCGCAGCAGTTCCAGGACGAACTGCACGACGGCGGCATCCTGGGCATCCAAACCCACGGGGGCTCGAAATTCCCGGATTGCCGCGATTACCGTATCGCTCAAGTCAGCTTCCCGGGCGCCCCGCTGGTTCACCGTCCAAACGTAATGGCCGCCGGCCTCCCGGGCGGCAGTCAGAATTGCCAGGGCCTTGACTCGGGGATTCAAAGGGGTCTCGAATCGCACGTAGCCGCCCAATCCCGCGAAAGCGCCGGCCGCCTGAGGGTTGTTCAGCAGGGCGGCATAGTTGCGTTGCACTCCGCCACGGCTGTTCTGAATGTCGTCCCAAACTTGCTGTCCCTCGGGAGTCATAGACTCGCGGGTGGCGAAAGGTACTCTGGTCATAAGTTCGTCTCCTGATTAAAGGTTATACCAATATTACGGTCAACCACCCGTATTAGCAAAGCGGTACTTTACAATCGGTAGAGCTATCCAGGCCGACGCCGAGGCTCACGCTGGCGACCTGTAGTGATCAGCGGCAAGGCTAGACGGAACCTCTGCTTCTGTTGCCTGAGGTGGGAGGCGGTTCGTCAAAGGCTTCACCTTTTTGTTCTGCGGTAATTCGCCGTTGATTCCAGGCCTCCCAGGCACGGATTTCTTCACGCCCTTCTTCACGCCCTTCTTCACGCCCTTTCTCCAGCCCTTCTGCAAAGGCTTCACGGCGACGGCGTCGTTTGATTAGCTCGGCTAAAACCATATTTACAGCCTCCACAATTATTGCGGCGCCTACGGCTGAGGCGCCGCCAGCCTGGACCAATTGTACGGTAGCAATTTGCTGAATTTCCAGCCATCCGCTGGCTCCGGATTCGGCCGCTTCGCCCAGTGTGTTAGCCACCGTCAAATAGATGGTACCAACGCTGAAGAGACCGTAAAACCAGCGGATGACATTTTCAGGTACGCTGAGTATTCCGTAACGCGCTTCTCGATCAGGTGTTGCCATCGTGGGGAAGAACTAGTCGGCAGCCTGCTGCACTTCCCGTTCCTGCTTCTCCCACAGGGCTTCCAGGATGGCGCCCGGGGACATAGGCAGTTTTTCCATTCGCACCCCAACGGCATCGTGAATGGCGTTAGCAATGGCGGCCATTGGGGGAACGATGGGTACCTCGCCCACCCCGCGAGCTCCGTAGGGATGCCCCGGATTAGCCACTTCGACAATCACGGTATCGATCATGGGCAGGTCCAGGCTGATTGGCATCCGATAATCCAGGAAACTGGAGTTCACCATCTGCCCGTCGCCATTGAAGTAATACTCTTCGTTCAAGGCCCAGCCGATTCCCTGAACCACGCCACCCTGCATCTGACCTTCCACATAGCTGGGGTGGATCGCTTTGCCGGCGTCCTGGACGGTGGTGTAGCGCAGGATGTCCACCTTGCCGGTCTCCGGGTCCACTTCAACGTCAACTATATGAGTAGAGAAAGCCCCGCCGGCGCCCCGGGGATCAACGCTGACCTGACTGGAGATAGGCCCGCCGCTGCCGTTGAGCTGGGCGGCCAATTCCTTGAAAGTCATCTTCAAATCGGAGTCGGACTTGTGCTGGAATACACCGGCGGTCAACTCAACGTCTTCGGCTGAAACTTCCCAGATTGTGGCGGCGCGCTCGATCATTTGTCGCTTAATGTCCTGAGCGCATTCGTAAGCCGCCCAGCCACTGGCAAAGGTGGTTCGGCTGCCCCCGGTAAGGAAGGTGTAACCTACCGAGTCGGTATCGGCCACGCTGGGGCGCACATCCTCGGCCGGGATGCCCAACACCTCGGCGGCCTGCATCGCGATGGAGGCGCGGGTACCGCCGATGTCGGTGGAACCCTCAACCAGGCTGATGGTGCCGTCGGCGACAACCCCGATGCTGCAACTGGACTGCATCCCGATGTTGAACCAGAAACCGGAGGCGATGCCCCGTCCCTGATTAGGCCCGGTCAACGGAGTGTTGTAATGCTCGGTGGCTTTGGCCGCCTCGACGCACTCGATATTGCCAATTACCGGGAACTCCGGCCCGTCCACCCGGCGGGTCCCTTCTCTGGAAGCGTTGCGCAGCCGAAACTCTACCGGGTCCATGCCGATTTCCCGGGCAATCTCGTCCATCACCTGTTCGCCACCGAAGGCGGCGATCGGCGCGCCCGGCGCCCGGTAAGGAGCTACCTTGGGCTTGTTCACTAGGACGTCGTAGCCTTCGGCACGTACATTTTCAATATCGTAGGGCGCAAACATACATTGGGCGCCCATAGTTACCGGCGAACCCGGGAAAGCGCCAGCTTCCAGCGCCAAGGTGGCATCGGCGGCGGTAATCTTGCCGTCCCTAGTGGCGCCTACCTTGACCCGTACCGTAGCCCCGGAAGTGGGGCCGGTGCTCTCGAACACATCGGTGCGGGACATCAGCATCTTCACCGGCTGACCGGTCTTTTGGGACAGCAAGGCGGCCATCGGTTCCAGATAAACGGGTATCTTGCCGCCAAACCCGCCGCCGATTTCCATGGGAACGACCTTAATCTGGGATACGGGCAAATTCAGTATTTGGGAAAGGGAATCCCGGGCGCTGAACGCTCCCTGGGTGCTGGTCCAAACCGTCAGCTTGCCATCGGCATTCCACAGGGCGGCGGCGTTCTGCGGCTCAATATACCCCTGGTGCACGGTAGTAGTCTTGAATTCCCGCTCAACTACCACGTCAGCTTCGGCGAACCCCTGGTCCAGGTCGCCGATTTCGTACTGAAAATGACTGGCAATGTTGCTCAGTTTATCGGTTCGCTCTCCCAGGTCAGTGGTGGTCATATCCTCAATGACCAGGGGCGCATCGCTTTGCATCGCTTCGGTGACGTTGACCACCGGAGGCAGAACTTCGTATTCCACCTCGATAAGCCCGACCGCTATTTCGGCGATGTGCGGATTGGCTGCGGCTACTGCGGCCACGGCATGGCCTCGATACAGAGCTTTGTCCTGGGCCAAAATGTTCTCACTGGAGAAGCGGACACCCCGGCCGGGATTCTCCATACTGGCTACCGGCAGGTCCTTGCCGGTTACGACCGCCTTGACTCCCGGGTAGGCTTCAGCCTTGCTGGTGTCGATGGACTTAATCCGGGCGTGGGCATGGGGACTGCGCAAGACTTTGCCATGCAGCAAACCGGCCATTTGGAAATCTCCCCCGTATTTGGCCCGGCCGGTAACCTTATCGGTTCCGTCGTGGCGCACCGGACGGGTTCCCACCACGCTGTAGTCGGTGTTGGAAAGCACAATATTGGACATAGACAATCCTCTCAACTGTGGAATTTCACAAATCTTGAGCTTGACCGGGCCATTGTATCATATCGGCCAAACCCTTCATCGGGATTTCCCCGATTTTTCTACCAGGAGACGCGAAGGAGCGCAAGTATTTTCCGTCCACGGGTGGACGTGGCTATTATCGAGGGGATACATTTTTGATGACCCGACGCGGGAGATCTCGTGGCCCACTAAGCAAAGGCTAGGCGCTGGCCCGGTTCAACTGTTTCAATTCCCTGATCACTTTGGCTACTCGTTCCGCCAGCAAGTCGATGTTGGCAACAGCATCCTGATAGGAAAGTGAGTAGCAAGTTATATCGATATTTTCCCCAAATGTGGCAAATTCGTCTTCTGCGAACCGGGAAACCCAGGTTGTCACCTGGAGCAATTCAGAGGGCTGATGATTGTCATCCCAGTGGGTTCTGCCAAAGGAAAAATCCCTGGTGGGCCCCCACGCTGCATGGCCGGGAGTCGGGTAAATCCAGGCTACCGAGATCGGATTGCGCCATGCCGGTGATGAGCAGCGCAAACTAACGCCCAATTCTCCAAATCTCGCCTGGCCCCCATTTTGTTCGGTAACCTCAACCAGCTGCCGCGCCGCTTTCCGTACCGCCTCATCCCGGAATTGCTCAAAAATTCATCCCGGGACCGCCGGCGACGGGACCGGGATGGCGACAGCCCCCGGTGGGGTACGCCGGCGGAAACTCCGGTTCTTCCAATGACTCGGGGTACCAGGGTGCTGCCGGTATCGCCCTTGAACTGCTTGATTTCTACCGCCAGGACTTCGATGTTAGGCATCTGCTCGTTGAGAAATTCCACTACATGCGCCAGATCATCCGGAATTCCATCGGCGACGAACAGGAGCCGCAGCTTAGCGGCCCGCAGGTTGGTTTCCACATCCTGCCAGAACCGGTCGATGTCCGGGTCTTCAACTTGAAGCAGCCCGGCGATGATTTCATCAGCGTCCTCATCCATTTCCCGGCAGCGCTCATCGAAAGTGTTCCGAATATCGTCAATCTTCCAGGTCTGGGTGGCGTGAGCGGCGTAGTCCATCATCTGCCCGACGATTGTCCGGCGAATTTCGGAACTTGCCGACCGCTTGACTTCTACCAGGGTGGGGACGGCATCCTGGTCAACCAGGAGATGATCCAGCGACCAGCGATCGCCGCCGCCGCTGATGTCAGGAATGCCCTGCTCCCGGCTAACCAAAATGAACCGGGGCGGGTTATTTGGATTCATTTGCTCCCCGGACAAGAGAGTCGGGTACTTGGCTACCAGTTCCTGCAGCCGGTTTTCCAGGGCGAAGGTCTCTTCCTGCATTGGTTCCAATCGCCCACTTTCATTCAGATGAAAGATTTGTTCGGACATTTTGGAACTCCTTCCCATTGCCTACGGCAAATGGTTTCAAGGTTATGACCGCAACGTTAATGTTAGCGTTCCTTGTTAACATTCCGGCGACAGCGTAGCACTTTGCTGGATTTCAAAGTTATCCACGACTGCGCCTGATTTTCAACATTTCGACGTCAAATATCCCCGGACCGGGCGGCAACACTACCATATATCTCACAGCAGCAACATATCTCACGGCAACAACGCAGTTGTGCCGGCTATTGAACAGCGGGGCGGCGTAGATTAGGTCGGCGTATTCGTCGGGCAGTTCCTTGAGAATTTCCAGGTTACCCGTGCGGAGCGGGGCGGTTCCTGACCGGTATTTATTGTCAGAGAAATCGTGGGGGGGGGGGGGGGGGGTAATTTGCCTAAGAGGAACTAGCGGCAGCGCCCCGGCCTCAGGATGCGCCTGTGGCAGTCCTGGATTTAGCGGTGGTTCAGGCCGGTATCCTCTGTACAGCCCGGTTTGTCTTGCGCCAACGGACATTGAGGACCTCCCTGATGCGCTTTTGCCCATAACCGATTAGCATTAAAAACTACCGACTGAGGCGTGTCAAGCGCGGCGGGGTCAACCGGCACAGCCAAACCGGACCTTTCCGGGGATCGGAGCGTTGCCGCCTCTTGCCTACGGCAAATGGCGGTACATCGTCAGGGGAGTAGCGGCCAGCAGATCGGCGTCGCTGGGAAGGCAAACGCCGGAAATCCAGTGGGATTCGTCGCTGGCAAGGAACACATTAGCCCAGGCGATGTCCCAGGCATTGCATTGCCTTCGGTGCCCAGCGGCCCGGCCCGGCGGCGTAAATCGCGCTGTTCCTCCGACATCCGGCCGGCCACCATCGGCGTGTAAAGGTGGCCCGGCGCCAGGCAGTTGACCCGAATATTGTCCCGTCCCAGGTGTACCGCCATATTGGCGGTCATACCAATGATTCCACTCTTGGTGGCGGAGTAGGGGATGCTGGCGCCAAAGCTGCCGGCCCGCAGGCCGACGATAGACGATACTGACAGAGTGGGACGCTACGGTCTCACGGAGAGCGCGCGGCCGATAACTCGGGGTGCAACATTCCTGCCCAGGGTTCCCTGGGATTGTTTAATTTCCACCGCCAAAACCTCGCTCTCCCTCATTTGGCTATTAAGAAAATCTACTATATCGACCAGTTCGTCGGGAACCCGGTCAGAAACTAACAAGAGGCGTATCTTGGACCTCTCAAGTTAGTTTCCACCGCATCCCAGAACTTGTCAGCATTTGGTTCTTCCCCCAGCAGATTAGCCAGTTCAACATACGGGTCCTCGGCACAATCTTCAAAAGCCCGGCGAAGGTCGGCAACATTCCAAGTCTGGACGGCATGAGCCGCGTAGTAGAGCAACTGGCCGATAATTTCCTGCTGAATTGGGGAGGTGCCTGGCTGCTTGACCTCTACCAGCGTAGGAATGGCGTCCTGATCAATCATCAGATGATCTAATACCAGGCGATGGCCGCTACCTCTGGCATCTGCGATACCCATCTCCCGGCCAATTAAAATAAATCGGCGGGGATAATCTGGATTCATTTGCTCACCGGACAGAAGGCCCGGATACCTTGCCACTAATTCCTGAAACTCGACTCCTAAATCTAATGGTTCTTCATACATAGGAGCGATAGGACCGTCCCGACCTGAGGGTAAGATTTGATCAGGCAATTTATGGCTCCTACCCATCCAGTCCGGGTGAGCCTGATCAAATGTGAGCCAATGGGCAAAAGACTCATCGTCCGGTATGAAGGCGTCCGGGTCTCGGGCAATGCCGGCGTTTATTGCCACCTCTTCGCAGAATCGCTCCTCGATTTGGTCAAAGGTCAAATCGCCAGCCACCAGTTCATCCCAAGCCTCCTGAGGTATGCAGTTGGGTTTGAGCATATATAATTCTCTCCCGGCGACTGGCTGTGCGCAGGCTGATGATACTCGTGCGGGATCCCCGAGGCGTATAAACGACGGCGCAGATTTGAGAATCGATATACCATAGGCGATGTAACGTATTTCGTTATCCCGATGACTGGAGATAAACATGGCAGTGGTCCAGTCAAATCTGGACATTGAGGCAAAGTCAAGCTTATACTGTCGCAAATTTTCGGCGCGCTTGGCCTCATCCCATTCGTATTCCCGTTCATCCAACGGCACAAACTCTCCGGAAACTAGCCTCCACCCCCGGCAACGATTTCTACTTCCTCGAGAAAAATACCCGAGTAGGGCAGGCTATCCTGATCTCGACCTTCAAGGACCTCTCGAATCTCGTTTGCGATACGAGCCGGTGAATCCTCTATCTGTTGCTGGTATCAGGTAACTTCCAATACTAACTCAATAGCTTCCTTAATGTTGTCTATAGCCGAGAGCAAGTCGTCTCCCTGACTGACGCAGCCGGGCAGGGCTGGACAATAGATCGAATAACCACCGTCTCGCTCTGCTTCCAGAATTACGGTAAACTTGTGCGGCGGCCCAGAGGGCTCATTCATTACGGCCTCTCCCGATATGGCTGCTGACCCAAATTATAACCGCCCACGGCGCTTGGCTGTGGGCTGATTTGCTCCGGTATTAGATAATTGGTAGCGGGGGTAGGATTCGAACCTACGACCTTCGGGTTATGAGCCCGACGAGCTGCCACTGCTCCACCCCGCGTTGGAATAGGGAAAGGGGGAAGAAGAGAACAAAGAACCTCAGGAAACTGCCCTGAAAACGGAAATGTAGGGTTTGAAGCTCATAGCGTGGGTCAAATCGCTCGACCGGTTAGTATCGGTATGCTGAAGCTGTTGCCAGCCTTACACACCCGACCTATCAAGCAGATAGTCTCTCTGCAGTCTTACTCCCGAAGTTAATCGGGAAGGGAGGCCTCATCTTGGGGGATGCTTCGCGCTTAGATGCCTTCAGCGCTTATCGCTGCCAGACATGGCTACCCAGCGCTGCTCCTGGCGGAACAACTGGAACACCATAGGTCTGTCCCTCCCGGTCCTCTCGTACTAGGGAGAGGTTCCCTCAAGCCTCCTGCGCCCATGGCGGATAGAGACCGAACTGTCTCACGACGTTCTGAACCCAACTCACGTACCCCTTTAACCGGCGAACAGCCGGACCCTTGGGACCGCCTTCAGCCCCAGGATGGGACGAGCCGACATCGAGGTGCCAAACCTCGCCGTCGATGTGAACTCTTGGGCGAGATAAGCCTGTTATCCCCGGGGTAGCTTTTATCCGATAAGCCACGGCCCTTCCACACGGTGCCGTAGGATCACTTTGCCCGACTTTCGTCCCTGCTCGACTTGTAGGTCTCGCAGTCAAGCCCCCTTATGCCAATGCGTTCTGTGGACGATTTCCATCCGTCCTGAGGGGACCTTTGGGCGCCTCCGTTACATTTTAGGAGGCAACCGCCCCAGTTAAACTGCCCACCAGGCACTGTTCCTCAGTTTTGCTGAGGTTAGAACCAAAAACAGCCAAGGGTGGTATTTCAACGATGGCTCCCCTCCGACTGGCGTCGAAGGTTCTCAGCCTCCCACCTATCCTACACATGACAGTTCCCAGCCCAATACCAGGCTACAGTAAAGCTCCACGGGGTCTTTTTGTCCTGCCACGGGTCGCCCGCGTCTTCACGGGCACCGCAATTTCACCGAGCCCTCCGCCGAGACAATGGCCAAGTCGTTCAACCATTCATGCGGGTCGGAACTTACCCGACAAGGGACTTCGCTACCTTAGGACCGTTAGAGTTACGGCCGCCGTTCACCGGGGCTTCAGTTCGGAGCTTGCACCCCTCCCCTTAACCTTCCGGCACTGGGCAGGCGTCAGCCTGTATACGTAGGGTTTCCCCTTAGCACAGACCTGTGTTTTTGTTAAACAGTCGCCCGGCCTTCTTGTCTGCGCCCCCAGAGCGCTCCGCCGGCTAGCGGCTTCACCCCCCAGGGGGCCCTTTCTCCCAAAGTTACAGGGCTCTTTTGTCTAGTTCCTTAGCGGAGGTTAGCTCGAACACCTAGGGACTTTTATCCCAGCCCACCAGTGGCGGTTTGCGGTACGGTCGCCGCTGCTTCTCCAAACGAAGCTTTTCTTGTCGGTTTGGGTTCAGCCGAGTTTCGTTAGCCCTTAGGCTACGATTCCCTCAACCCTCAGCTTAACGCCGGAGTGGATTTGCCTGCCCCGGCTCGCCTACGGAGGAGGACGCCAATCCAGTAAGACGCCCGACCTACCCTTCCGCACCCCTCCGAGTATCATCAAAACAACGGCGGTGCAGGAATATTAACCTGCTGTCCATCGCCTTCGGCGCTTGCCTACGGCTTAGGACCGACTAACCCTACGCCGATAAACGTTGCGTAGGAAACCTTGGGCTTTCGGTGTCAGGGATTCTCACCCTGATTTACGCTACTCATTCCGGGATTCTCACTTCCCCGCGCTCCAGCAAGCCTCACGACTCACCTTCATCGCCCGAGGAACGCTCCCCTACCACGCCCAGACAGCTATACTGACTGAACATCCACGGCTTCGGCGGCAGGCTTAAGCCCCGTTACATTTTCGGCGCAGGACCCCTCGACCAGTGAGCTATTACGCACTCTTTAAAGGAATGGCTGCTTCTAAGCCAACCTCCTGGTTGTTTTGGGAACCCCACATCCTTTCCCACTTAGCCTGCGCTTGGGGGCCTTAGCCGGTGGTCTGGGCTGTTTCCCTTTTGACAATCGCACTTATCTGTGACTGTCTCACTCCCGGGTATCGGCAGAACGGCATTGGTGGTTTGATTGAGTTTGGTAAGCTCACGCCCCCTAGCCCATTCAGTGCCCTACCTCCGTCCTCCTGTGCCCGAGGCTGCACCTAAATGCATTTCGGGGAGAACTAGCTATTTCCGAGTTCGATTGGCATTTCACCTCTACCCACAGCTCATCCCAAGCTTTTGTACTAGCCACGAGTTCGATCCTTCAGTCCGCGTTAACGAACCTTCAATCTGGCCATGGGTAGCTCACCCGGTTTCGAGTCTACTACATGGAACTAATGCGCCCTATTCAGACTCGCTTTCGCTACGGCTCCGGAACTCCAGTTCCTTAACCTTGCTCCATACAGTAAGTCCCCGGATCATTCTTCAATAGGCACGCCGTCACCCCGAACTAAATCGAGGCTGCGACCTTCTGTAGGCTTACGGTTTCAGGTCTATTTCACTCCCCGCTAGGGGTTCTTTTCACCTTTCCCTCACGGTACTGGTGCGCTATCGGTGACCAAGGGTATTTAGCCTTGGAGGGTGGTCCCCCCAACTTCCCACAAGGTTTCCCGTGCCCCGTGGTACTCAGGTAAACGCCGGAAGTCCTGTCCCTTTCGCCTACGGGGCTTTCACCCTCTATGACGGCCCTTCCCAGGGTCCTTCGGCTAGAAACAAGATTGGTAACTCCCTCGGGTCTGGAGAGGCGACCCCAGGCATTCCCTATGACCCCGCTATGACATAAGCCCTCCCGCCGTTTAGTCATATCGGTTTAGGCTCTTCCCCGTTCGTTCGCCACTACTTAGGGAATCTCGGTTGATTTCCTTTCCTCAGGGTACTTAGATGTTTCAGTTCCCCCGCTTACCCTCCCGCATCTGCGGGATGAACCGGCTCAACACCGGAACAGGTTTCCCCATTCGGGCACCCCCGACTATGCCTGTTAGACGGCTCATCGAGGCTTTTCGCAGCCTTACCGCGCCCTTCATCGGCCCTTGGTCCCAAGGCATCCACCGTAAGCCCTTAATAATTTGACCCACGCTAAGAACTCCAAACTTTTCAGTTTGAGTTTTCAGGACAATTTCTTAAGGTTCTCTATTCTCTTTTTAAGGTGCATAGAAAAGGGCGGTTGGGCTGCCCCAAACCGCCGTTCGGGTTCTCCCAACGTTTGCTGTGCTTTCAGGTAATCAACATACCTTACCGCTACGCTCCACCTTTTCTGTAATGGCGAATTATATAGAGCCTTTTCCCCCACGTCAAGGGGTGAACCGGCAATTTGGCAAAATTGGCTGGTCACAGCCGGCATTATCCCCGGCCTGGCCCAGACACTGCCGCCGACCCGGCCAAATCCTCCCCATAAGTCAACCGCCCCGGCTGCCACCGTAAACTGTCCCGGCAGCTGCCGGCAATCCGGCATCTGACCGGGGCTAAACCCCGGCCGCCCTTTCCGGGGACGGGATGACAGGATTTGGCCTGGGTGCTAGAGTAGGCATAATATCGCGGCCCCACTAAATTCCAAACCATAGGGAAGGGAGACTGAGTTATGACTATCGACGCAGCCACTGGTATAGCCCGAATTTTGAAGCAGGAAGGCGTGGAATGGGTATCGACCTTTCCGGTCTGCCGGGTAAATAACGCCCTGGGGCGGGAGGGTGTCCCCATGGTGATGATGCGCGACGACCGTTATGCGGTGGCCGTGGCCGACGCCTTCTCCCGCATCACCGCCGGCCGGCAGATTGGCGTCTGTACCTTCCAGGGCGGGGTCAACGCCGCCGGTATGCAGTATGCCTACGCCGGAATGGCTCAGGCTTACGAGGACGGTTCCCCGGTCCTTTGCATCACTGACGGAGTCCCGGCCGGCAGCACCGGCAACAGTCAATTCGACGTTTTCAACAGTATGTCCACCGTATCCAAATGGTTCGGCTACATCGACAAACCGGAACGGGTGCCGGAGTTTATGCGCCGGGCTTTTACCCTGCTGCGCAGCGGCCGCCCCGGGCCGGTTATCCTGGCCGTCCCCGACCCGACGGGGACCTACGATGAGACTGCCGACCCCTATCAACCAGTTAAGGGGTGGCAACACGGCCCGGTGGCCGAGGACGTCGCCCTGGCCGCTAACCTGCTTGACCGGGCCGAGAAACCGATCATTTACGCCGGTGAAGGGGTAATCTACGCCGGGGCCTCCCAGGAGTTGATTGCCTTTGCCGAGCTGTCCAACACCCCGGTCATTACTACCCTTAAAGCCAAGGGCGCCTTTCCGGAGAACCATCCCCTCTTTATCGGAGTTCGGGGCGGGCAGGTTACCAACTACCTTAACGACTGCGACCTGGTCTTCGCCGTAGGCACCAGCCTGTCTCCGGGCCGGTTCAGCCACCGCATCCCCAACGCCGCCAGCAAGACTATCATCCACTGCGACGTTGACGACTTGCACCTAAACAAGAGCTATCCTACCGCCCAGGCGATTATTGGCGACGCCCGCTACACTCTTCAGGCCCTTAACGAGACCCTGGCGAACCGGCCGGTAAGGTCAACCCGGTCCCGGGAGGACGTGGCGCTGGAAGTCAAGACGGAACGGGACGCCGGCATGGCCCAGTATCGGGAGGCGATGTCTTCCGACGCGAAACCCATCAATCCTTATCGGGTGTATGCCGGCTTGATGGAAGTGCTGGATCCCTACAATTCCTTCCTTACCCATGAGTCGGGCAACACCCGCGACCAGCTGAGCACCGTATATGACACCTTGACCCCGCGAGCTTTTCTGGGTTGGGGCAACGTATCAACCCTGGGATTTGGCTGGGCCGCTTCGGTGGCCGCCAAGCTGGCCGACCCGGCCCGGCCGGCCGTAACGGTAACCGGAGAAGCGGGTCTGGGCTATATGCTGGGCAATCTGGAAGTGGCCCTGCGCCAGAATATGGGTATAACCGTGGCCCACATCAGCAACGGCGGGTTTGCCGGCTATGGCCCCGGCTTCTGGGGTACCGGCCACGACCCCTTCACCCATTCCGTCCTGGGGCCGGACGATGTCGATATGTCCCGAGTCATCGGGGAGTTGGGGTTCCACTCCGAGCGAGTATCCGAACCTGAGGAAGTAGTGCCGGCTTTGCGGCGCGCCCTGGCCGCCAACGAATCCAACCGGCCGGCCTACATCGAATTTCTGTGCAGCCAGTATCCCTTGTACGGTGAGTGGGTGGGAAGGTAGCCGATAGCAAGGGCCTGGCGCGCCGGCCGCTGCCCGGCGCCGTTCGTGGCCCTCAGACAGCGCTGGATTGAAACCCGTCGGGGGAACGTAAAACTTTCCCCGGTGTGCTAAAATTTTCGTAAATTGAAAACCCGTATAACTGACAAGGGGAGGATGAAATGACCACCAGCAACCCGGCAAACGTCATTGTTTGGTACGACTACACTTGACCCTGGTGCTACGTCGGCCTGGTCAGGCTGGACCAAGCGGCTGAAGACACCGGCGCCGTCATCGACCGGCGTCCCTATCTCCTGGCCCCGGACCGTCCGTTGGAAGGGGAACCCCGGCCTTTGCGGGAAGGGGAGACGGAAACGGAACTGAACGAAGCCTGGCAGGAGCGGGCCCGCGCCGCGGGAATCGTGATGCGGCGGCCGGCGCTCAACCCCAACACGAACCTGGCGCACGAGGCTACCGCCTTCGCCAAAGACAAGGGTCTGGACGGCGAATTTCACCACGCCGCCGCCCGATCCTATTGGGAGGACGGAGTTGATTTGGGCAGCAGAGAAACCTTGCTGACCATCGGGGCCGAGTGCGGCCTGGACTCTACGGAACTGGCGGCGGCCCTGGATTCGGGGCAGTATCGGCAGTACGTCCTGGACGAGCACCAGTCCGCCAAGGACCTGGGCGTTTTCGGCACCCCAACTTACCGGATAAACGGTTCCGACCCGGATTTTGGCGACAAGAGCGTGGCGGAGATAACCGATATGATCAAAGCGGCCTCCTGATTACCGATTCTGCCCGGAAACAAAAAAGGGACGGCAGCCCAGCCGTCCCTTTTGCTTGCCACCCCAACGGCGACCGTTGGCTTTGCCGAGCGTTGCGCTGGCTGGGGGCTGACTTGTAACTACCGTCCCCGCTGCCGGTTTCCGCGGCCGCCCGTCGGCCCAAACAGGTTTTCGGCTCCTTCCGGCAGGGCCAGCACCGACCCGGCTGAAATGCCGCCTTCAGGCTCCCGGTCGCCGGTTACCCGCACGGTAACGCCGGCGGTAAACGCTTCTCGCGTGGCTTCAACCGCCTGATAAAGGGAGGAATCCTCCGACAAGGTCACCGCCACGTCGCCCCGGGGGGTGGTTATCGTAAGCACATCGCCCTCCAAAGCCTGGACCGTGCCGGCCACGCCGCCCCGGGCCGTTTGGGCATTTGCCGCGCCACCGCTTGAGTTTGGGGCCGGGCCGGCGCCGGTTTCCCGGTCGGTGGTGGCGGATACGGATGGTTGGGAATCGGAATCAGTTGCCGGGGCGGATTCGCCCGCAGCTGCCGGCGTTGCACCCCTTCGGCCCGGCCCGGTTCCGGCCTCCGGCTGACCCGGCGAGGCAGAAGCAGCAGCAGCGGCCGGACGTTGGACGCCGTCCCTCTGACCGTCTTCTGCCCGGATTTCAGCGGCGGTCGCCTCACTCTGCCCGGCTCTAACACCGGCGGGGGCGTCCGCTCCCCGGCGGCCCTGGCCTCTTTGCCCGGCTTGCCGGCCTGGGCCACCGCCCGGGGATTGCGCTCCCACTGCGCCGAGCCTGGGGGAAAGTTCGGCTTCGGCGTCGTCCTGTAACGTTTGCCCGTAGATGACGCCGCCCACGAAGGAGCCGCCAAATCCGGCGCCAAGAAATATCACCAGACCCAGTAAAATCAGAAAAGACCGATTCATATTGCCTCACTTACTCGTAACGGAGAGCCTCGATCGGATGCAGTCTGGCAGCGCGCATGGCCGGGTAAATACCGAAGGAAAGGCCAATAGCTGCGGCCACCGCCAAAGCTAACAAAGCGATGTCCCAACTGAAGGATGTTTCCATAGCGTTGCTGCCCAAAAGGGGACGGCCGTTCAGAAATTGGGCTACGGCGCCGCCCACCAGAACTCCGGCGGCGCCTCCGCCCAGGCTGAGCAAGGTAGCCTCCGACATAAACTGGAGCAGAATGTCCCGCCGCTTGGCTCCCATCGCCTTGCGAATTCCGATTTCCCGGGTGCGCTCGGTCACCGATACCAGCATAATGTTCATTATGCCGATGCCGCCGACCAGCAGCGAGATACTGGCAATGGCCCCCAGAAAGACTACGAAGGTGTTGGTGGTTTCTTCCAGAGTTTCGATGATCTCCCGCTGGTTGGTAATGACAAAATCGTCTTCGCCGGTAATCCGGTGGCGCAGACGCAGGACAGTTGCTACCTGGAGCATTCCCGCATCCATATCCTCAATGCTGGGCATCTGCACGTTAATGGAATTTACGCTTACCTCGCCGTGAGTGGTGCGCTGGGAACTGATCCGGTAGTAGGCGGTGGTGATCGGCACCAGAATCTGGTTGTCGAAGTTGCCGAAAAAGCCGCCCCCCTTGCTCTCCAGCAAACCGATTACCTTAAACTGGCGGCCGTTAATCCGCAGGGGCTGGCCCAAAGGGTCCCGATTGCCGAACAGGGTCTGCTTGATGGTCTGCCCCAGCACGGCCACCTGGGAGTTGTTATCCAGATGCCCCTGCGTAATAAAGCTGCCCTCTTCCACTGGAGAATTGCGCACTTCGGCGTAATCCGAAGTAACCCCGATTACCTGGGCGGAGGTATTGTTCCGGCCGGCCTCGACCTGTCCCGAAGCGCGAATCTCCGGGGCCACCGCCTTGACCGCCGGAGCGAATACCGGGTCCACCAGGGCGTAAGCGTCCTGCAGGGTAAGCGTCGCCGCGCTGCCGGCTCCGCCCCGGATGCCGCCCTGGTCGGAGTCGCCGGGCTGCACGAACAGGAGGTTGCTGCCCAGAGATTCGATGTTGGAGGTTATGGTTTCCTGCACCCCCTGACCGATAGCCATCAATGAAATGACGGCGGCAACGCCAATGACGATGCCCAGCAGCGTCAATCCGGAGCGCAGCTTGTTGGCGCCCAGGGAGGCTACCGAAATGCGAAAAGTGGTGATGGGATTCATTCCTGCTCCCGGTCGTCAATGACCTGACCGTCGCGCATGGAAATAACCCGGCGGGTGGCCGCGGCGATGTCCGGTTCGTGGGTAACTATAATCACGGTCAACCCTTCCCGGCGGTTCAAGTCTTGCAGAATGGCAACGATTTCCTCGCTGGACTGGCTGTCCAGGTTGCCGGTAGGCTCGTCGGCCAGCAGGATGCTGGGTTCCTTGACCAGCGCGCGGGCAATTCCCACCCGCTGCTGCTGCCCGCCGGAAAGCTCTGTTGGCCGATGGCCGGTGCGTTCCGCCAGGCCCACCCGAGTCAAGGCTTGCAGCGAGCGGCGGCGGCGGTCGCGCCCGTTGCCGTACAGCAAGGGCAGCTCCACGTTAGCCAGAGCCGTAAGCCGGGGCAGCAGGTTGTAGGTCTGAAACACGAAGCCTATCTTGCGGTTGCGGATTTCAGCCAATCGGTCATCGCCCAGCAGCCCCACGTTCTCCCCTTCCAGCAAGTATTCCCCGGAGGTAGGCACATCCAGGCAGCCCAGAATGTTCATCATAGTCGATTTGCCGGAACCGGAAGCGCCCATTATCGCCACCATTTCGCCGGCCTGAATGGACACGGAGACCCGCTGCAAGGCTCCCACTTCAACATTGCCCACCCGGTAAATCTTGCTAACGTCTTTCAGTTCAATCATTGCTGTCCGCCGGTTTCGGTTATACCGAAGCGCTGGGACTCCCTTACCGGCGCCCGCCGCCTCTCGGGCCGCCGCCAAAGCCGCTTCCGGTGGCGCGGCGCAGGCTGCGGAAACCGGAGCCGCCGGCGCCGCCGTCCACCTCCGCCGCCTCCAGGATAACCCGGTCGCCTTCGGCCAGGCCGGCTCTTACCGCTACCCAGAAGTCATCGCTGCTGCCCAATTCCACTGGCTGCTCCGCCACGCCCAGGTCGGTCATCACCCGCACCATCGGTTGGTCGAAGGAGCCGTAGAGGGCCTGCTGCGGCACCAGCAGGACGTTTCGTTCTTCCCGCAGCACTATGTTAGCGATGGCGCTCAGCCCGGCCCGGGGTTCCAGTCCTGCCGGCAGCTCCATTCTGACCCGGATGGGGAAGCTGACCACGCCCTGCTGGTTCTGGGACTCCTCGGCAATTTCGGTTACCACGCCCTGAATATTGACTCCGGGCAAAGCGTCCAGACTTACCTCGGCGGTAGTTCCCACCTGCACCAACAGCACGTCAATCTCATCAACTATGCCGTCAACTTCCACAATGGTTGGATCTACTATCTCCAGGATTTCCGTCTGAACATCTACCGAGTCCCCGGCTTCTACCTTCAGTTCGGCTACAAAGCCGTCGATGGGAGCGGTGACGGCTACCGCTTTCAGGCCCGCCTGAGCGGTGGACAGGCGGACTTGCGCCGCCTCAATTTTCTGCTCGGCCAGGGCGATTTCGGCCGGGTCCGGCGGCTCCTGCTGACTCTCCAGCAATTGAGACAGGTCTGCTTCGGCCTGGGCCAGGGTGGACTGGGCAACTACAATCTGCTGCTCCTGCAGCGCCACCTCCAGCGGCTCCGGCTGGGTCGCCATTTCCTCTATCAATTGGCGCCGGTCTTCCTGCAGTTGCGCCAAAGTTACTTCCGCCAAGGTCAACTGCCGGTTATTGAGCTCCAGTTCCAGATTATCGGGCGTTTCCAGTTGGTCTTCCCGGAGCTCGGCCAGGTCTTCAATTGCCTGATTCAGGGTGGCTTCCGCCAAACCGATGCGAGCATCAATCAGGGCCAGTTCCAGCGGATCGACTTCCTGCAGTTCCAGTTCCGCCAGGTCCCGATCAACTATCTCCTGATTGGCAATGATGATACTGGCCCGGGCCTGAAGCACATCCGCTTCCAGCGAATCGGGGCCGTCGGTCAGGTCATCCAGGCGCTCCTCGGCCTCTTTGAGGGCCGCCACGGCCACGGCCAGAGCCGCTTCCAACTCTTCCACTTCCGAAACGATGCCAAACCGCACTTCTTCCAGTTCCTCTTCCAGGGTCGTTACCTGAAGTTCCCAACGAACTATATTGGCGGCCAGCCCCAAAGTGCCGCTGTCGTAAGCTTCCTGCAAGGATGCCAAAGTCTCCCGCGTTGACGCCAATTCGGCTTCCAGGTCCGCCTTCTCGTTGCGCCGGGTGGTCAATTCGGCGCCCTGGGCCTTGATAAAGTCATCCAGGGTCCGGGCCGCCGTATCCAGAGAAATTTGCGCCTTGAGTCGATTCTCAAAGGCCACCACCAATTCCCGTTCCGTCGGTTCCAGGTCGATTAAAGCATCCTGAATGTCCGCCAATTCCTGCTCGGCGTCCACTTTTTGCCGTTGAAATTCGGCCACCTTCATTGCATAGTCGGGTTTATTGTCCCGGGCCAGCAGCTCCTGCTTGCTTTCAATAGTTTCCTGAAGCTTGAACCGGGCGTCGGCAATCAACTCCTCCTGCGCCTTGAATGCCTGATTGGTCGGCAGCTCGGGATTCAGCAGTTCCTCCCGTTCCTCGTTCTTTTGCTGGATTAACAATTCGGTCGCGACGATGCGTTCGTTCAGCGTTTCCAGGTCTTGCATTGTCGGCAGTTCCGGTTCCAGCGTATCGGCCAGGGATTCCTGCGCCTGCTGCACCTGAAACCGAGCGGCGGCGATAGCTTCCTCAGCCTGGGCTCGTTCCAGGGTCTGGCCCACCGGCGAAGGAGGTTCCAGCAGCTCGGCCAGGGATTCCTCGGCCTGGAGCAAATCGACCCGGGCCTGGGCAATAGCTTCTTCCAGGCCGGCTACGGTAACGTTGTCCAGTCGGGCCAATTCCTGACCCCGGCTTACCGATTCCCCTTCGGCAACCAGCAAATCGCCGATAGTTCCCTTAATCGCAAAGGTTACGACTTCCCGTTCCGGGAAGGCCAGGTTGCCGTTAGTTGAAACCTGGTTGACGATGTCGCCGTACTGAATCGGGATTAGCTGTTGATTCTCGGCCAACTGGGTAGGCTCGGGCTGGCTGGTGTCGGCGTAGATGAAATAGACGATGCCGGCCGAACCGAAGAGAACCGCGACCAGGACAATTATCTGCCACGGGGCCAGGGACTTGACTGCGCTCCAAAGAGTTTCCATAAATTCACCTCATTCGATCGAGCGGCTTCATTCCGCAGCCCGGTTCAAAGGTATCGTGAAACTGAAGGTGGCACCCTCGCCCGGGCTGCTTTCAACCCAAATTCTGCCGCCGTGGGCCTCCACCAACTGTCGGGCGATGGTCAGTCCCAGTCCCGCGCCTCCGGTGGCTCTGGAGCGGGAGGAATCAACGCGGTAAAAGCGGTCAAACAGCCGAGGCAAGTCTTCCGGCGCGATTCCGGGCCCGGTATCGCTGACCGACACATCAATTAACGAATCCTTGTGTTCCGCCTTTACGGTTACCGAGCCACCTTCGGGGGTGTTGAATATGGCGTTTTCCAGCAGGTTCCCCACAACCTGAGCAATGCGGGTGCGGTCGACGTCGATGTCGGGCAAGAGGCCCGCAATATCGGGAATAATGCGGATTTCCTTGGCGTCGGCGCGAGGCCGGAAGGCTTCAACGGAGTCGGCCAGCAGCGCCGCTAAATTCTCCGACTGCCGGGACAGAACCAGGGAGCCGGCCTCGGCCATGGCCAGCAGCCGCAGGTCTTCCACCAGCGCCACCAGGTGGGTTGTCTGCTGCCGCAGGATAGCCATAGTCGCCTGATCCGGCTCCAGCAGCCCATCGTGTACGGCGTCCAGATAACCCTGGATATTGGACAGGGGAGTACGCAGTTCGTGGGCCACGTCGGCGGTCAGGTTCCGGCGCTGCTGTTCGGCGGCTTGCAGGTTGCTGGCCATAACGTTAAAGGTGTCGCCCAGGCTCCGGATTTCCGCCGGGCCGGCCGCCGGCACTCGCTGACTGAAATCCCCCTGCCCCAGACGCCGGGCCGCGGCTCCCAGAGCTTGTACCGGCGCCAGGATGCGGCGGGAAACGAAGTACAGCAGCAGGATGCCCCCGGCTCCGGCCACCAACCCGGCCCACAGCAGGGAATGATTCACTGCGGTGGTAACCCGGGATACCAAAGGTTCCCGCGGAGGCGGCGCGGCGGCCGGCAGATTTGCAACCGGCGGGGACTGGGTAGGGACTATCTCGGAATCCTCTCCGGGGGCCAGCACCAGGAACCCGACCGGGCGACCTTCGATTACTATCGGAATGGGACGCGCCTCCCGGTTCCGGCGATGACCGCCCTTACCCTTCCGAAAGTGCGAGTCGCCGACCACTTTTCCCTGCGAGTCGGTAACCATAAACCGCCCCCCGTAGAAGGAGGCGGCCTGTTCCAGGGAAAGCTGTACCCCGTTCCAATCCCGCTTTTCCACGTAATAACGGACAATCTCCCGGTGCACCCGTCCCACTCGGAACTCGTGATTGCGGGCCCGGAAGCGGTCGGTTTCGGCTTCCGCCGCAAAACTCACGAAAGCGCCCACCGAACCCAGGGCCAGGACCAGGGTCAGGGTAAAGGCGGCAATCAGCCGAAATTGCAGTCCGGTCAACCAGCTAGGCATCGCCAAACCTGTAACCTATTCCGTAGATAGTATGAATATAGCGTTCGCCATTCAGTGGAGCTTCCAGTTTCCGCCGCAGGCTGTAGATGTGGGTATCCACGGTACGGTCGAATCCGTCGTAATCATTGTCAAAAGCTCGGTCAATGATTTGGTCCCGGGAAAAGGTGCGGCCGGGTTCCCGCAACAGCAGGAGCAGAATACGGTATTCAGTGGGGGTCAGGGAAAGGGAACGTCCGTCGGCAAATACGGAATGGTCTCGCTGGTTAATCCGGAAGGGCCCGTAGGCCAGATCGCCAACGCCGGCCGAATTTTCCCGTCCGGTGCGGCGCAGCACGGCCTTCACGCGGGCCGCCAACTCCCGAGGCCGAAAGGGTTTGGTTACATAGTCATCGGCGCCAAACCCTAATCCGGCCAGCAAGTCTTCCTCCTCGACCCGGGCCGTCAGCATAACTATTGGCACGTCGGACTCGGTGCGAATTTCCCGGCAGATGTCCAACCCGTCCAGTCCCGGCAGCATCAGGTCCAGAACGATCAGGTCCGGCTCAGATTCCCGGGCTTTGGTCAAACCTTCCGGGCCGGTGTTTGCCGTCAATACCTGGTGTCCATCATTAGCCAGGTACAAACGAACCAGCTCGGTGGTGTGGAAATCATCCTCGATTACCAGAACGGTGTTTGCCATAATTAAACTCTCGATTACCGTATTGACGCAGTTAGGCCGGAATTTGCCGAGACCAGGCGCTGATGGGCATCTGCCGTCAGCCCGGGCCAAAGTTCACCGCGCGCCGCCTCAACTGCCGTCCCCCGCCGGAGTGGCCGCCAGCAGCACCTGCACCTTTACCTCATCCTGAACCTGTATCCGCCCCGGAATGTTGGGCGGCGGGATTTCCAGTTCCTCCCAGGTAAAGGTGGTGCGTCCCAGGACGAATAACTGCTCTTCATCCAGTCTGGCTTCAATTTCAAACATAATGGGCTTGGTAACTTCCCGGATGGAAAGCTCACCCGGCACTTCCTTGTTGATTACTTCGCCCACCGGCAGCGGGTTGGGCAGGTCTCCCAAATCGGTAACGGTGAAGGTTGCGGTCCGGTGGTCGGGGAACATCCGCTGCTGCACATACCCGTCCCGCCGGTCCGAGTCGCTGGTCATCGAATGGAGGTCAAGCTCAATTACCGTAGGCGGCCCATCCAGAAAGATAGTGCCACTCAACCCGGTAGTTCGCATTACCGCATCGTTGGGCAAGTCCAGCCAGGCCAGCTTCTCGTTGACTGTAAAGGTAGCTTCGGAGCCTTCGCCCACCACGTAACCGGCAGCGGAACTTGCCTCAGTATCAGAGACGGCGGGTTCCTCCGGTGGTTCTGAAGGTGGCATAGAATCGGTCGCCGGTTCAGCTACATCTGCCGGCGCCGCTTCCGTTGGCTCGGCCATGGGCAGCGGCTCCCTGGGGCGGTCCAATTCTCCGGTTGCCACCGCCGGCGCGCCGGAATCCGACTCGGCGGCCGGCGAGGCCGGCTCCGCCTCGGCGGACCGGGTTGGGCTCGTTATCGTGATTTCCGGGGCGGAGGCGCGGTCCGATTCGGTGTCCGGGCCGGCCCCGGGGCCGCAGCCAACCACCAGCAGGGCGAGCAGCAGAAGCAACATTCCCGGCCCGGTTATGCCGATAAGGGAGCGCAGCCCATCCGTATGACTTGACCCGTTAATCTCTGGAAATCCCCGCATAATCAACTCACTTAAACGCTAATATTTCCGGGCAACCGCAGCCCACCCATTTCCGGGGCGACCGGTTCTACCGGATGATACCCGAACTGGGTGGGGGCAGTTCCAGTTCACCGCCGGGTTGATCTCCCTGACCCGCCAACCCTAGTCCAACGGCCAGCGCAACGATTACCGCCGCCGCTACCCACCACCAGCGCAAATTGGGTAGAAACCGGGAACTGGCTACGGTCACCCCTCCGGTTACGCCATAAATTATCAAGGCCAACGGAACCGAAAAAGCGGTGAAGTGGTCCAGTTGCCCCCGCCCGTAAAGCACGACCGCCAGGGCAATCGGCGCAAATACTGCCGTCCAAACGACCAGAAAGACGACACTGGCAGCCCTCCTGCGTCGCAGCCCGGCCCAAAGGAGACCGGCCAGCGCGCCGGCCAGCAATCCCGCCAGCGCCACCGAAGCGCTGTTGAACAGCGTATCGCTGGGGGAGCGCAGGGGCAGGGATACCAGGACCGCAATAACGGCGGATAATGCTCCAGCCAGCAATCCGGCGGCCATATTACAACCCTGGCCCCGATTCTTGCCCGGACTGCGACCGGTCGGCCCGGCGACCGGTCGGGCGCCTGTAAGCCATTTTTTCTCCCATTGCTGTAGCCGTCAAATTAGAATGGCAAAGTCCCGGCAGCGTCTTGCCGGGGCTGCCGGTATTGCTAACGGGCGCTGGGCCGGCCCTGGCTCTACTGGCGCCAGGGCCGGCCCGGTAATACCCTCGGGGGACGGTTGGCTAATTATCCGCTCGCCCGCTTAAAGGGAAGTGCCATCGCTATCGCCGCGGTGTCCGCGATGAAAGCGGCCACGGAAGAAGGTGCCGGGGTCGTCGCCGTCCCGGTCCATCCGACTGTGATGCCCACGACCGTGCCGACCGTGCTTGCCGCCCCGCTTGCCTTTGCCGGAAAAGGTAAGCTCTTCGGGTATTTCCGGCCGGTCATCGTACCAGGACTTGATACCGTCGGCCTGGGCTTGGGTCAGCTTTTCCCGCTCAACCATACGCTCCAGAATCGGATCGATATTTTCGGAGCTGGCAAATCCGACGGTGCGGAAGTTGATTAAGTCAGCGTAGGGGTAAGCGTTGAACCAGTCCAGGATAGCGGTCTTGCTCTCTTCCGCCACTTCCAGCTCGTCCAGCCGTGCTTCCAGCCGCTCCACCTGCCGGTCGGCGTTGGCCGCGTTAAAGGCCAGCTGCACCTGCTCCTGGGTAATTTCCTGTTCCAGGCCCAGGATGCCGTTCAGCTTGTCCGCCACCCGAGCGGCGAAGCTGCTGCTGCCGTCGCCGCCCTTACCCAGACCGCCGTGGGCGTAGGCGTCGGATACGGAGGCCGCCAGGGCAACCCCGCCGGCGATGCCCAGCGCCGCCATCCCTCCCAGCAACGCCAGAAAAACCCGATTCCGCGTAATCTTCAGTTTCATTGGTTAAACCTCCTGATGTGATGATAGCTTTGCTGCAGTTCCCGAGGCCCCTTCGCCTCGGGTTAGCGACTGTTGCTGTATTGAATATACGGGGCAATCTTCAAGAAAGTATAAAGAGTTTGCCGATTTTTGCGGAGCCGAGATTTGGCCGGCGCAGCGAGCCGCTTATAGCGCAAGGCAGGATTGCCACGCACCTTGCGCTTTGTCATTGTCTATGAGAAATCAAGGCTGTCGAGAATCATCTCAAAAATTGAGTCGTATTCCCTATAAAATCGTTCACAAGTTGCGGTCACCATCCAAGTCGGAACCCTCGATTGACTGGAAGGAGGAACTGTCAGAAGATATTCGATTATCTGTACGCAACTATCAGAATCGCCCTGAAACTTATAGCGAATGTGGGCGCTTGATCCCCCGCCTGTCTCTGAGTAATTGGTTCGATGGATGACTTCCAGTACCAAGGGATTTTCACTGTTTCTTCTGTGTTCTATATGGTCGTCCAGTTCCTTGCGGGCGGACTCAATGTGCCAGGAAGGAATCGATATAATGACAACTGCGTATTTGCCCGGAGAATTGAAAGTGACTAGTATCAGATTGCTCTCATCAATCTTCCAGCCTCGGGGTAGGCTGATAGTATAGTCATATAACCAGTTGCTATAAGATCCCCATCGCACTGGGGTGGGTTGGGGTGTCGGCGTTGCCGTAGGTCTCGGTGTTGGGATAGGTGTGGCCACAGCTACCCTGGTTCCCAACTTCAATCCATTCAGTCTGCCGCGAATGCTTTGGCTGGAAATAGCAAAGCCGACACCTTCAGCGAAAAGTCCGCTTATCTTGAAGGTGTTGATACCGACTACTTCGCCATTAGGACGGATCTGTGGACCACCGATGTTTCCCGGATTAATTGGCGCGTCGGTTTGAATTACCCAAGCCTGGTAGATGTCGCTGTACCGATGGGCAGATACTATGCCACGGGTAACGGTAGCAGGCCCATAAAAGCCAAGGGCATAACCAATTGCAATGACTTCGGAGCCTGCCTTAATGTCTCTGATACCTGAAATAGACAGGGTTTGGAACCTTCCGCAGCAAATCTCCAGAACCGCCAAGTCCCGATATTCATCGTAGCCCCGCACCGTAGCCGTATAAATATCACTATCTGCAACACGAACTTTTGGCTGGTTATCTCCTTCAATTACGTGATAGTTGGTCAAGATGTACGCCCGGCCTAGCTGGGTATTCTCAAAAATGAAGCCAGACCCGTTTCCGTCGGAGGCCTCAACTCTGACTACCCCGGATTTCACGCGCTCCACGATAGACGCCAAATTCGGAGTCGGGGTTGGGGTAGGCTTGGGAGTCGCTGTAGGCCTGGGTGTAATGGTCGGAAAGGGCGTAGGTGTCGGGGTAGCCGTCGGCGTGAGCGTTGGGGTAGCGGTAGGAGTGGCCGTAGGGGTTGGCGACGGGGTGACCGTCGGTAACGGCGTGGCTGTAGGCATAGCGGCCACGGTAGCCTGTACTTCCGCGGCTACCGTGGCTCGAATGTCCCGAGTCGGCGCCGGAGAGGGCGTAGGAATAGACTACTCAACGGCAGCGGCGACTGTAGCCGGGATGTCCGGTGTAGGCTCCGGTGGCACATTCGAAGCACAGGCCATGGCCGCTAGTACTACCGATGCAACCGCTGCTATTATCAACCACAATCCAAATCTGACGCTACCGATATACATACCCACCATCCAACTCAGAATGTACCTAGCCTATTCTAGCTCCCTTCCTAATGCGCTACAGGCACCGTTCCGCCTCGGACTGGATATACTCCCGGAAGGCCTCGGGCAGCCCGGTAACGGCCCCGGCCCGGGCATTTTCAGTGATGCGTTCCGGGCGCGAGGTGGTGGGTATGGCCGAGCTGACCCGCGGGTCGGACACGATCCAGGCCAGCAGAGCCTGGGCCCAGGTTTCGATGCCGTAGTCCCGCAGGGGCGTCAGGTCCGGCTGCTGTTTCAATTCGGTAACGTACCGGCCCTTTTGCATCGGTTCCATCACCAGAATACCCGTGCCCAGTTCCTCGGCCAGGGGCAGCAGTTCCTCGGCCACGCCCCGGTTGACCACATTATAGGGAATCTGTACCGCATCGACGCGGCCTTGGCGCATCAAGTCCATGATAGTAGGGTAGGCTTCCGGAACCATAGCCGATACGCCTACCATCCCGATTTTCTCTTCTTCCTTCAGCCGCTCCAGGGTAGGCAAGTGAGTCTGCCAGTCAACCATATTGTGAATCTGGAGCAGGTCGATGTAGTCGGTGTTCAGCAGCTCGAAAGAACGGGCAATCTGGGCTTCGCCGGCCTCTTTGCCCTCGGTGCGCACCTTAGTCGCCAGGTAGAATTTGTCGCGCATTCCCGCAGTAACCTTGCCGACCACTTCTTCGGCCTTGCCATACCAGGCGGCGGTGTCAATCAGGTTAATATCGCTTCCGATACAGTTGTCCACTATCTGGCGGCGAACGGCAATTTCGGCGGCGTCGGCTACATCGAAAGTTCGTAAGGTTCCCAGCCCGATGGTCGAAACGTCCAGATTGCCCAATTTACGGTATTCCATTTGATAACCTCGCTTGTCGTATGAATTATTGAGTAAAACTCCGGTAACGGCGGTAATGCCAGTGATTCGGACTCCCTGATCTTGCCCTCAGGATAATCTGGCCGGCTTTCCCGAACCGCGGTTCGGGGATTGCGTCACCGCAAATTTATCAGCTCCCGTTGGGTAACCAAGATTATAGCGGTTAAACCGAGCAGCAACCCAGCCATTATACCAATGGAAAGTTGCCCGCCCAGAAACTCGGCAACCAATCCGGCCGGCAGCACGCCGAGAGGGATAAGGGCAAAGTTGGTCATAAATGCACTCATCACCCGGCCCCGGTATTCGGCGTCGGTAACCTCCATCAATATGGATTGATTGAGGGAACGCCGTCCGGCGTCGCCCAGTCCCAAGGGTATCATAAGGGCTACCGCCACTAGATAGAAGGGCAGCATTGCCACCAGCAGCAATGCCAGCCCGCTCATAAAAGAACTCAGAATCAGCACCCGGCCGCGGAACCAGTTGCCCAGGGCGGCGATAAACAGGGATCCGCCCAGCGCGCCCAGCCCCATTGCGCTGACCATCAGACCCATGGATTCCGGCCCCAGCCGGTAAATGTCCACGATGAATATGGGCATCAGAAACCGGAAAGGCATCGCCAGCACGGTGGAAGTCAACCCGATTATCAGCAGCGCCTGAACCAGAGGCGTGCGCCGAATGTAGCCGAGACCGGCGCTGATGTCTTTGAGGATACCAGCCCGGCCGGAGCCGGTACCGCCGGACGCCCGGGGCAGAAAGCAGGTCAGCGCCACGGTGCTGCAGCACATTGCGGTTACCAGATAATATACTCCATCGGGATTGATGGCGTTGTAAAGGAACCCGGCAACGACTGGGGCCAGCAGCGTCATCCCGCTCATCCCCATAGCATCCAGCGCTATGGCATTGGTCAACTGCTCCCGCCCCACCAATTGGGGGATGAAAGCCTGCCGCGCCGGCATAAAAAAGGAAAAAACGGCCCCCTGCAGCATTGAAGCAACCAGCAAGTGGTACCAGCTAACCACATCCAGGGTAATCGAGACTGCCACAAAGAGAGCGATTAAGGCTGCGCCGGCCTGACCCCACTGGATAATCAGCTTCCGTTCCAGCCGGTCGGCGAAGGCGCCTCCGAAGAGGGAAAGCAGCAGCATAGGCAGCGCAAATCCGGCGGATACAATGCCTAACAAGGCCGGCGACCCGGTAAGGTCGTAGGTAAGGTAGCCCCGAGCCAGCATTTGCATCTGCATGGCTCCCATTAGCAGGAGCATACTCAGCCACAGGATGCGGAAATCCCGATAGGCCAATGAACTGAAGGTCTGGCGAAAGTTGAAGGGATTACCCGGCCGGCGCCCCGCCCCGCGCTCGGGCCGGCCCGAGCTGCGGCTCATTCCTTCCCCGGTCGGTGGCGATTCCTTTACCGAGTCGGGAACCGGTGCGGTTCTGGCGACGGGAGCTTCGGGAATATCGGGAGCGGATTGGGAGCCGGAATCAGTCGGTGCGATGGAGCCTCCAGCGAAACGAGAGTCAAGCTGCCTGTAGTATAGCGGAAAAGGCGGCGGGATAGCTGCGAAGGGCGGGTAGAATCCAGGGCTATCGGGAAGGGCGAAAACGGTTAGCGCGGGCAGTTTGGCGGACGTCAAAAATATACGGTGGCCGGGTCGGCTTTTCACCTTGGTCGGAAAACTCTTGCGCCATCCCGGCCCAAAGGTTTCCTTGCCGGTGGCGCATTAGTTAGCGCCATCTGCCCGGGAGCCTTCGCTGCTTATTGGCCCCGCGCCGGCAGGAAGGGCAGGATTTTGTCGGCCAGAGAGGCCAGGTTGCGGGTTTGAATCCAGACGTGGCCGTTCCCCCGAAAGCGCATTACCAGGCCCTCGCCGCCGCCGATTAGGGAGCGCAGGCCGCCTACCTTGCCGATGGAATACTGCACGTCATCGGTGAAAGCTACCAGGTGGCCCGTATCTACTACCAACTCGGTTCCCGGTTCCACCGGAAGCTGCTTGATCGCGCCATAGGAGTTGTAATAGACGGTGCCTTCGGTGTTTTCCGCAAAGGCGCGCAGGAAAAAGAGGCTCTCACCGCTGAAAAAGCCCCGAAACCCCTGAAACTGAGTGTCGGTCCTGACGTTTGCGGTGCAGGCCAGAAAGGCGCCAGACTGGATAAACAGGTTCTGACCCACCGGCAGGGGAAAGGAGCCAATATCCCCCGGCGTCGATGGCGCCAGGCAGACCTGTCCGCCGCCGGCCATTCCGGTAAAGGTGTTAATGGTAAAAGACTCGCCGCCCAGCATCCGGCGCACGCTGCCAAAAACGCCGCGCCCGCCGGAGCCGGTGCGCATCTCTACCCCCTGCTGGGCGACCATGGCCCCCGGTTCCGCCTGGATACTCTCGCCCGGTTCCAGAATGACGGTAAGCATTGCGTAACTGGGGTCAAATTCTTTTCGGGTTTGCATAAACGCCGGCCTCTATCGCCAATCTGCCCGGAGCGTCGGGCCGTCTCGATACCGCCCGGGGCTTACCCGGTAGTCAACCGGCCCACTATCTCTTCAGCGTACTCGTGGGCCATCTGCTGCACTTCTTCGATGCTGCGGGAAGCCAGAGGGCTGGGCAGCACAACGATACGGACGCCCGGCATTCCCAAAGAAGCAGCCCGGGCGTAGGCGGCTCGGGTGAAGGCGCTGGTAATGACGCTGACCGACGGAACCCCGCGGGATTCGGTTACTACGGTGTCGTGGAGACCCCACGCCGTGCAGGAACCTCAATCGGCGATGCCGTGCACGACGGCGTCACACTCCTCCACCAGCGCGTCGATAGTTTCCTCGGCGCAGGGCATACTGAAGGTGAACTTGGAGGCATAGACCACCTTTTTGGCCTGATACTTGTCCTCCAGCACCTTTTGCAGTTCCAGCAGGAAAGAATCGGCGTGGTATTTCCGGTTTTCCAGCAGCCCGATTACCTTACCTTCCAAGCCTGGAATCTCGGAGCTGATGCCCCGCTCCTCGGGTACTTCTTCCGGTCTGGGGTCCAATATCTGAATGGTGCCAAGCCCTGAAACCATAAGGCGCAACCTCCCAAACTCGTGGACTATGCCCTCGTGGACTGTGCCGATGGCAGCTCCGGTCAGATTAGCCGCCCTTCCCCGTAGCCCGGAGTCCCGGCCAGAATGACCGGCGCCGGCTGCCTTGAACTCCGGTTTAACCGGAACCCGGCCGGTGGCTACTCGCCCAACTGGAAAAACTTGCCTTCGGTTTTGATGGCCGGGGCGATAACCATTTCTACCTGGTGAAAATCGCGAATCGAGTAGGAACCGCACATCCCCATAGCCACCTTCAGCGCGCCCACCAGATTTTGGGTGCCGTTGGTAACCGATGTCGGGCCGTACATTATCTGTTTCAGCGAGGCCCTGGTTCCTACCTTGATGCGGGTGCCTCGGGGCAGTTCGGCGTGGGCGTTGGCCATCCCCCAGTTATAGCCCCGGCCGGGGGCCTCCTCCGCCTGGGCGAAGGGAGTCCCCACCATTACTCCGTCGGCGCCGCTGGCGATGGCCTTGCACAGGTCGCCGCCGGTGCGGATGCCGCCGTCGGTAATGACGGTCACGTAGCGTCCGGTGCGGTGGAAGTAATCTTCCCGGGCGGCGGCGCATTCCAGGGTTGCGCTTACCTGGGGGACGCCGACCCCGGTAACCTCGCGCGTGGTGCAGGCGGCGCCGGGGCCGACCCCCACCAGAATGCCGTCCACCCCGGTCTCCATCAGTTCCAGGGCCACGTTGTAACTGACGCAGTTGCCTACCACTACCGGCACGTTCAGCGACTCAATCAACTCGGCGAAGATCAGCCCCCGATAGCTGCGGGACTGGTGCCGGGCGGTGGTTACCGTGGATTGCACCACTACAATGTCGGCGCCGGCTTCCACCGCCGCCGGTGACATTCGCTTGGTGTTCTGGGGAGTAAATGCAATGGCACAGGTAGAACCGACGCTTTTAATCTCTTCCACCCGCTGCCCGATCAACTGTTCCTTGATCGGCTCCGAATATACCTGCTGCAGATATTGAGTTACCTCAGCCTGGGGCATAGAAACAATCTCTTCCAGGACGGCATAAGGGTCAGCGTAGCGGGAGTAAAGGCCCTCGCCGTTGAGAACGCCCAATCCGCCCATCTCGTGCATCAAAGTTGCAAACCGGGGGGACACTGCGCCATCCATGGCCGAGGCCAGCATGGGAGCGTCAAAGGTGCAGTCCCCGATGGTCAGGCTGGTGGATGTCATTTCCGGGTTGATGGTTACTTCGCCGGGAACAATGGCGACCTCGTCGAAACCGTAGGAACACTGCAACTCCTTGAATAGGCGTCTCGACATCCCTCAATACCTCGCTTCTGCGAAAAATTTAATCTACAGAATCTAGCAGTCTAACCCGTGCTAAGTCAACCGAAATTGCCGGCCGATGCCGCCAATAATTGTTGATTGGGACCGACCGATAATCTATTTCCCGGCCCGGTTTGATATGATGCAAGCGAAAATTCCTGAAAACCGGCGGGAGCCATCCATAGCGCAATTCCATTCGTATAAAATTAGGTAGTTCCTACTCTTGCGGCGGGCCGCCGGCTTAATCGGCGGCCCGTGGAGTTAAACGTGACGTTTCCAAAGCAGCTTTCATTCTTCGGCCTTTTTCGGAGTCCCGGCCCAGCCGCCGGCCTAATTGGACTGCTGACCCTGACGCTGGTTCTTGCCTGCAGCCCCGGAGCGGCCCCAACCGAAACGGTTCCGGCTCCCCCAACCGTAAGTAATGAGTCAGCCGGGAGCGCCGAAAATGCCGCCGCAAATCCACCGACCGGGATGCCGGTGGAGTCCGCGACAACCAGTACGATAAGTCCCGCTGCCGGCAGCCGGCCGGACACTGCCGCCGGGTCCGCCACGCCGGAGCCGCCCCGGGCCGCGCCAACTGCGGCGCCGTCCCCACCGCCGGAAACCGGGCCGGCGCCGACCGCAACCCCCTCGGTGCGCGAGCTGTCCGCGCTGGTAGAGGCCAATCCGCCGGCGAACACTCCGGAACCGGAACCAACTCCGCCGCCGGAACCGGAACCCGATCTAACGCCGGAGCCGGAGCCGACCGCCACTCCCAAACCGCAGATAGCCGACGGGCCGCTGGCGCCGGAACCCACCGGAATTTACGCCTGGATTAACAGCGAGCCCCTGACCCTGGAACAGTTGCTGGGTAAAGTGGTGCTGGTGGACTTCTGGACTTACACCTGCGTCAACTGTGTGCGCACCTTTCCTTACCTGAAACTCTGGCACTCCCGCTATGCCGACGATGGGCTGGTGATTCTGGGGATTCATACGCCGGAGTTCGAGTTTGAAAAGAACTATTGGAACGTGCTGAAAGCAACCCAGGACAACGGCATTGCCTGGCCCGTAGCCCAGGATAATGACTTTGCCACTTGGGAAGCCTATAAAAACAATTACTGGCCGGCCAAATACTTGATTGACCGGCACGGGATAATACGTTACAGCCATTTCGGCGAGGGCCGGTACGCCGAAACTGAACGGGAAATCCGCAGCCTGCTGGAAGAAGCCGGCGCCGACCTTTCCGATGACCAGGAACTGCCCGAAGACCAGGAACTGGACCCGGCATTCCTGGGCTCCTTGAATGCGGAAGTTACCCCGGAGTTGTACGCCGGCTACCAACGCAACGTCAACGCCCTTCGGGCCGGCTTCATCCCCTACGTAATTCAGGAAACCTACTACACTAGTCTCGGCACGCTGGGCGATTTCGTCGCGCCGGAGGATATTCAGGCCCACCGAATATTTTTGCACGGGTTCTGGATTGTAGGGCCGGAAAACGTGAAGCACGGCCGTTTCAGCGAAAACCACGAGGATTTCATGGCGCTGAAATATTCGGCCAAAAGCGTTAACGCCGTGCTTACTTCCTACTCCGGCGAACCTTATCAGGTGCGGGTAACTCTGGACGGCGAATACTTGACCGAAACCAACAAGGGCGCCGATATTCACATTGCCGAGGATGGCGAGAGCTACCTGCAAGTAGAACAGCCCCGTCTCTATGAGATAGTCAACAGTCCCGAATATACTCACCAGAAAGAACTTCGCCTCAGTTCAAATTCGCCGGAATTTGAATTGTTCGCTTTTACCTTTGGAGTTTACGCCGGGGAGGGACCCTAATGGAAACTGCCGCCGGTCGAAGCCGGCCGAAAACCTTCTCCCGCTGGCTGGCCGCCGGGGCCGGGCTGACCGCCTTGCTGACCCTGGTTGGCTGTGCCGGAGCTGCGCCTCCAACCATCCCTGAATCCACCCGGCCGGCGACCGTGGCGACCGTACCGGAGCCGGCTGCCAGCGCGGATTCCCCGGCCCTTTCTGAACCGGCGGAAGACTTGGCAGCGGAGGCGCCGGCCTATCCTCCCGTAGCTGGGGGAACCGAGGTTATGCCCATCCTGGCTACCGTGTCGCTGAACCCGGGGGTACAGCGGGTAGCCTTTCTGTTGGCCGGGTCAAAGGGAATCATCAAAATCCCCGAAGCCTCCGTTTCCGCCACTTACCTGGGCCCGGAAACCGACGGGCCGGCCCCGCAGGAAACCCGGGCCGTTTACCACGATTGGCCCTACGGCATCCGGGGCTCCTACAGCGCCGAATTGAGTTTCGACCGCCCGGGCCCCTGGCAATTGGACGTCGCCGTCGCCGAAGGCGATTTCAGCGGCCAGGCAATTATCGAGCTGCAAGTCCAGGCCGAATCTCCCGTGCCAGCGCTGGGGGAGCGTCCACCCTTGAGCCGAACCAAGACACTGACCGAAGTCGCCGGTCTGGAGCAGTTGACCACGGACTACACGCCCGACTCGGATTTGTACCGACTGTCCGTGGCCGAAGCTGTCGCCAGCCCGCGTCCTGCGGTTATCGTCTTTGCCTCGCCGGCCTTCTGCACCAGCCCTACCTGCGGCCCGCAGGTGGATACGGTGAAGGAATTGAAGGATGCCTACCGGGACCGGACCGACTTCGTCCACGTCGAGATTTACGACGCGCCCGACGAGATTCAAGGCGACCTGAGCCGCGCCGGACTGGTCGATGCCGTTACTGAATGGGGACTTTCTTCCCTGCCCCATTGGCTCAACGAGTCCTGGGTCTTTATCCTCGACGATACGGGCATCGTCCGGCAGCGCTTTGAAGGCTATGCCACCTACACTGAATTGGAAGCCACCCTGAAGTCCCTGCTGGAAGCGGGGTAGCCGAACTGTTTAACCACGCAGGACGCGAAAAGACGCAGCCGGTTATTGCCCTGCGAGTACCACGGATAGAGCAGGGAAAATAGGCCGGGTTTGCAAGGGGTCCTGCGAGGAAAGTATTGACTCCCCTCTCCCCGGGGGTAAGGGAATAGCAATATATTGAATTTCCGTAGGTGGGGCAGGGCCCGAAGCCGAGCTTACCGCACAAAGTAAGGGCCGGGGCAAAAGCCCCGGCCCGGTTTTTCTTTCCGGCTGCGGTAGAGGTGGTTAATTAGCGCGCTCAGGCGGTGGCCCAATCTACGCCGTTGAGGACTATTTGCTGAAACTCGGGTGTTTCGAAGCTGCGTCCGTCGTGGCCCAGCAGCAGGACGAAGACCTTGCCTTCGCCATAGGCGCGGGTCCAGGCCAGGGGATAGGTGCCGCCGGCCATAAAGGTGGGGGAGCGATTCGGGCCCCAGGGCCAGGTACCGTCCTCCGAATCTCCGGTGAGGAAAATATCGTTGCCTTCCCCGTAGGCCAGGCCCATATAAAGCTCGTCATTGGTGGCAAAGTCGGATACGCCCTGGACGCCGGGATGCCCGGCCTGGCTCACGTTGACCGTAAACTCGCCGTAGGGCGGGTGGTAACTGGTTCCGGTAATCCAGCCGCCGCCGGTGATTTCATGGTACTCGGGCCAGGTATTGGACAGGCAGGTGGAAATATGGAGGCAGACGAATCCTTTGCCGGAACGGATATAGTCGGCCATACCCTGCCGTTCCGCCGGGGCTAAAGCCCAGTCCCCAAAGTCGGGGATGTTTTCCCGGCGAGTGTTAAACACCAGCGCGTCAAAGGCGTTCATCTCCGCCGAATTAGCCAGCACCGAGGCATCCTCGGTAACCGTCACGTCGTGGCCGGCGGCGGTAAGAAAGTCGTTAAGGATAGGAGTAGATTCCTCGTAGGGGTGTCGTCCACCGCTGATTACCAGTAACTTCACTGAATCATACCTCCATTTATTGAATCGTTGCGGCTGCAAGTGTCGGGGCGGGCCGCTTCGTCCGAAGATATATTATACACCAGATGGAACGAAACTCCCCTGCCCTCTTCCTGAGGGAGGGGTGACGAAAAAGAAACACCCCTCGCCTCGCGGGAGAGGGGTGAGGGCCGGGTACCCCGGTGGATTGACAATGGGCCGCTATCAGGTATAGTGGTTGGCAGAACTTACGGAGGAAAGGAAACTATGGTAACTACTACGGATGATTTGTCGGAACGGATGACGGCGGTGGAAACGGGCCTGGTGGAGCTGCGGAGTGATTTGCGGGAAACCAATGCTCTGTTGACGGCGGTGGAGGCGGGCCTGGTGGAGTTGCGCGGGGAGATGCAGGCCAACCATCGGGAAACCAATGCCCGGATGACGGCGGTGGAGACGGCAGTGTCCGAACTGCGGGAGGACCAGCGGGCGACGAATGCCCTGATAATCTCCCTGCAACAAAGTGTGGACGCCCGGATCGATGGCGTGACCTCCCGGATTGATACCTTACAAAGCGAGATGACCGCCCGGATTGATACCTTACAACAGAGTGTTAATTCCCGAATTGGCCGGCTCTTCTATGCCATCGTTGGCGGCTCGGCGGCTATGGTGATTGCGACGGTTAGCGCCCTGCTGACCCTGGTTCTTACTTTGGACTAGCGCTTACCCCCTTCCTCCCGAAAACCCGGCCCCGTCCGGAAAACCCTCACCCCCGGCCCCTCTCCCCCAGGGAGAGGGGAGTTTGTGTTTGGGGCAGTAGCCGGCTTATCCGCCAAAGTCCCCCTCGCCTCGCGGGAGAGGGGTTAGGGGTGAGGGTCGGGTACCAGGGCTATCGCATATGGAATTTAAGAGGCCAATTGACGGGTAAATCTCCGTTTTTAACTGCTAAATTTGGGTAATTTAAGACTTAAACCGTTGGTTTTGATGTTGATTACCCAGTAAAGCGCCGCCAAAACATCGGAAAGTTCCGTTCTGAGCCTGAAATTTTTTCATATGCGATAGCCCTGGGTCGGGTACTGCGGTGGATTGACAATGGACCGGTATCAGGTATAGTGGTTGGCAGAGCTTACGGAGGAAAGGAAGCTATGGTAACAACTACGGATGATTTGTCGGAACGGATGACGGCGGTGGAGACGGGCCTGGTGGAGTTGCGCGGGGAGATGCAGGCCAACCATCGGGAAACCAACGCTCGGATGACGGCGGTGGAGACGGGCTTGGTGGAGTTGCGCGGGGAGATGCAGGCCAACCAGAGGGAAACCAATGCCCGGATGACGGCGGTGGAACACTCGGTATTGGAGGTACGGGGTGATTTGCAGGAAACCAACGCCCGGTTGACGGCGGTGGAGACGGCGGTGTCCGAGCTGCGGGAGGACCAGAGGGCGACGAATGGTCTGATAATCTCCCTGCAACAGAGTGTTAATTCCCGCATTGACCGGCTCTTTTATGCCATTGTTGGCGGCTCGGCGGCTATGGTGATTGCGACGGTTAGCGCCCTGCTGACCCTGGTTCTTACTTTGGACTAGCTCCTACCCCCTTCTCCTCCCGAAAGCTCGGCCCCGTCCCGAAAGCCCTCACCCCCGGCCCCTCTCCCTGGGGGAAAGGGGAGTTTATGTTTGGGGCAGTAGCCGGCTTATCCGCCAAAGTTCCCCTTCGCCTCGTGGGAGAGGGGCTAGGGGTGAGGGCCGGGTACTCAGGGCTATCGCATATGAAAAAATTTCAGGCTCAGAACGGAACTTTCCGATGTTTTGGCGGCGCTTTACTGGGTAATCAACATCAAAACCAACGGTTTAAGTCTTAAATTACCCAAATTTAGCAGTTAAAAACGGAGATTTAACCGTCAATTGGCCTCTTAAAATCCATATGCGATAGCCCTGGGCCGGGTACTGCGGTGGATTGACAATGGGCCGGTATCCGGTATAGTGGTTGGCAGAACTTACGGAGGAAAGGAAACTATGGTAACAACTACGGATGACTTGTCGGAACGGATGACGGCGGTGGAACACTCGGTGTTGGAGGTGCGGGGGGAGATGCAGGCCAACCATCGGGAAACCAATGCCCGGTTGACGGCGGTGGAGACGGCAGTGTCCGAGCTGCGGGAGGACCAGCGGGCGACGAATACCCTGATAATCTCCCTGCAACAAAGTGTGGACGCCCGGATCGATGGCGTGACCTCCCGGATTGATACCTTACAAAGCGAGATGACCTCCCGGATCGATTCCTTGCAGAGCGAGATGGCCGCCCGGATTGAAACCTTGCAACAGAGTGTTAATTCCCGCATTGACCGGCTCTTTTATGCCATAGTTGGCGGCTCGGCGGCTATGGTGATTGCGACGGTTAGCGCCCTGCCGACCCTGGTGCTTACTTTGGACTAGCCCTTACCCCTTCCCAGGAAGCCCTCACCCCCGGCCCCTCTCCCGCGAGGAGAGGGGAATTTTGTTTCGCTCCCCTTGGCCCAGTGGATTGACAATGGGCCGGTATCCGGTATAGTGGTTGGCATAGCTCAATCAGGAGATAAAACCATGGTAACAACTACGGATGACTTGTCGGAACGGATGACGGCGGTAGAGCACTCGGTTGCAGACCTGCGGGACGATTTGCGGGAAACCAATTCCCGGCTAACGGGGGTAGAGACGGGCCTGGTGGAGCTGCGCGGGGAGATGCAGGCCAACCAGCGGGAAACGAATGCCCGGCTGACGGGAGTGGAGACGGCAGTGTCCGAGCTGCGGGAGGACCAGCGGGAAACGAATGCCCGGCTGACGGGGGTGGAGACGGCAGTGTCCGAGCTGCGGGAGGACCAGCGGGCGACAAATGCCCTGATAATCTCCCTGCAGCAGAGTATGGACGCCCGGATTGATGCCCTGCAGCAAAGTATGGACACTCGGATTGATTTGGTGTCCGCCCGGATTGATGCCATGCAGCAGAGTGTTAATTCCCGAATCGACCGGCTCTTTTATGCCATTGTTGGCGGCTCGGCGGCGATGGTGATTGCAACGGTTAGCGCCCTGCTGACCCTGGTGCTTACTTTGGACTAGCCCTTACCCCTTCCTCGGAAAACCCTCACCCCCCGGACCGGGGATGAGGGCCTGTTACCCCCTTGCATTCCGCCCAATTATGTTCTAGCATTATTTATGCTGCGCTTGATTGATAGAATCGCTGGAGTTGTGTTTCCGGGCGCAGTGTGTACCTATACCGAGTACCCATCCACACACCAACAAAATTCAGGAGGTGCCCCCAATGGCTCGTACTATGCGGAAAATCCTCCCCCGGCTTAGCCCGCGCCGGCGGGGGGGGGGGGGGGGGGGGTAAGATGTTTGCCCTTTACCGTACCAGCAAAAATTTACCCGTCAGAAGTTTACCGTTTATCACCGCCCTGTTCCTGGCGGCGGTGGTGGGGTTGACGGCTTTGGCCCTGGCCGCGCCCACCCAGCAGGCTGAAGCCCGCGACGCCAGTAGGAGCAACCATGCAATTGAGAACGTCAAGGGGTGCAGCGAACCGATGACCCGCGGCGGCGCCGCGGTGGATTTCATCTGCTTCGACCGGGCGATAAACTCCGAAGGGACCATAAACCCCACAACGTTCGACTTCCACGTGCCCGAAGGGGAGCAGCTTGTACAGATGGACAACGTCTATCTGTATAACGACGGCTCCGACGGCATCGTCCAGCTCGGCTTCGACACCGACTGGACCGAAAACAACCTTGGTTCCCCCAAGCTGGCTCGAACAACACCACGGAAAAGCTGGTGCCCAGCCTCGACCCGCCCAATGGCGGCGCCGGCGGGCTGACGATCGTCATCAAGCTGACCGACACCAGCGACAGCAATAACCACGTTGTCCTGGACGAAGTGCTGGTGCAGTACGGCGCCACGCCGTCCCTGCAGGAAGACACCTTCTTCCGCGACGGGCGCCACACCTCGGGAACCAACAACTATAACGACGAGGACTACTACGGCGTCGGCACCAAGTTCACGCTGAAGGACCGCACGCTGAACTTGGGGACCTTCGGCCAGGGCGCCAACTCGGACCTGGACATGGAGGTCACCGTCCATTACAAGGACATCACCACGGACACCGACCCGGTGGTGGTCTGCGGCTGGGACATCCCCGATGCCCTGAGCACCGCGGACTATGTGGGGTACAAGTATCAGTACCTAGGCTCGAACCTACCCAAGGGCTGGTATATCTCCGGCAATGCAGATACCGCCCGGGGAGACGTATCAAACCAAGTAGAGGGCACCCAATACGCCTACCATGAGTATCACCTCAAGAACTCCATCGGCGTAACCGTCCCGGACCACGATGACATCCCGGTTGCGAGTGTGCCGGGCGGAAAGAACGCCGGGTTGAACTCAGTCGCAGGAGCGGATTTGGCTAGTTGCCTGTTCAACCTGGAGCCGGCCGAGGCGAACCCAGACCCTATGGGCTTTGACGCCTGGCTCAACTACGTTGACGTTGAGCCGGAAGACGGCAAGCGCGGCTTCACCATCGCCTGGAAGTTCGACAATCCGCCGCCCGCCCGCTACATCAAGGGCATCTACGTCCAGATCAACTACGCCAACTCCAACGGCTACTTCGACAGCCAGTGGGATCAGCGGGACTACTGGCAGCACCACGCCTCTGTGCCGACGCCGAAGGATGGCGAGCCCGATTCGGGCCCCCTCCGGCTCATTACGGGCCCCTGTCACCAGGACACCATAGTTTATGACGAAACGCGCCGCGAGCCGACAGTGCGGCCCGGCAGCTACGTCTACAAAGGGAAAAAGTACGCCAAGGGCTGCCCCATCGGCCCAGGCTATATGAACGACGGCGTCAACTACCTGCGCATGAGCATGTCTGAGGATATGGTCCAGAACCGCGACAAGCGGATCAGGATCCAGCTGATCATGAGCGACGGCGACGGCAGCGGCACCGGCGATCACGGCAACAAGGGCTTGTACGACGGCGTCGTTGCCCCGCAGTACTGGTCCGACTGGAACTACGACGGCAAGGCCGGCGACTGGCACGGAACCGATGAGATGGTCTGGCCCAAGTGGGACGGCTACCGCTTCCGGCTGAACGCCCCGGAGTACATGCACGAATGGTCTGACGGGGAGTATGTCAAGATCCAGCCCGCGGTGGCGGAGATGCCCGGCGGCTATCGCTACGCCGCCGTCCTGCCGGGAGGGGTGAAAACCTCATCGGGCGTGATTTGCTCTGAGCATCTCGACACCCCCATCGGTGGCGACAACATACGCATCACCTGCACACGTCACAACGCGCCTCCGGCCGGGGAACCAGCCCGAAAATCTTTCGTCGTCTATATGGAGGGGTACGAAACCAACTACCCGACGGTGCATGACCTGAGCCTGTTCGGCGATGCCGCCTCCCCGATCATGCAGGGCGATGTGGACATCAGCGCCGGCTTCTACCACACCTGCGCGCTGAACCACGGCAGAGGCGCGCTGGTCTGCTGGGGCAAGAACACCTACGGCGAAACGAACGTCCCGACCGACCTCAACGGCACGAAGTACCACTGGGACGCAGTCTCCGCCGGGGACTCGATCACCTGCGGCATCACCGCCGGCAAGAACGCGGTCTGCTGGGGCAAGGGATACTCCCGAGAGTCCCTCGGCAAAAAAATCGGCACCATCATATCCGACAGCAGCGGCACTGCCTACCCTAACGTGAAGGACGTTGCCGTCGGCGGGCGCCACGCCTGTCTGGTACAGGAGGATAGTAACCAGCCTATATGCTTCAAGGACAGCACCCCGAAGCAGGGAGACTTCCCGCACGAAGCGAATCATAATATAGTCAAGCTCGCAGTGGACGACTGGGGCAATTTCACCTGTGGTCTGATACCGGACACCGCGTCCTTTGGGGGTCTTGACCTCAGAGCGGCCCGCTGCGCCGACTCGCCGAGCAGCAGAGGGGATGGCGACCAGCGCGTTTCGATCCAGGGCCCTGATATCTCGTCATTGGGTGGCGGTCCGGCCATCAAACGAGCGGAGCTCTACAGCCTTGATGCGTTGGAAGTTTCCAACAATACCCTCTGTCTCATCGCCCACGACCTCGGGCTGGACTGCTTTGAATTCGGCAGCGGCGCCGTGTCCGGCCGGGATTATCCCTTTGACCGGGGCAACTTTATGCCCAACGGGGCCTACACCTCCGTCGGCATGGGCCCGGGCGGCATCTGCGCCACCCGGCTGGAGGGGCACATCCGCTGCTGGAACGCCTCGTGGCACATCGGCGAGCAGTTGACGCTCTGGGACGGCACCAGTCCCACGACTTTCGATTGGACCGGCTCCAGCGAGCCATTCCAGGTGTCGTGGTACAACAACGACCGCCTGAACCGCGGCGCGACGGACACGGACGAAACGGACTTCTGGTGGGAGCGCTCGTCCGGCTACACTATCGGCGGCACGCACTACGGCTACGCCAAGTTCGAGCGGGTCGATTCGATGCCGGTCTACGTGTACTTCAACGAGAACGGCATCTACACTTACCGCCCGAAGGGTCTGACGCATCCGCCGGATGACGAGCGGTATGTGCGCGTCGACGTCGGCAAGGAGCACGCCTGCGCAATCACCAGCACGGGCAAGACCCGCTGCTGGGGCAACAACAACTATGTCCAGCTCCGTGTCCCCTCGGCTCTACTGACCGGCAAGCCGCAAGGAACCGCGCCGGGCGGCCCGCCCGACAGCGGGATAACCCCCATCGTCCCACAGATTGATAGCTTGACGGCAACCGACGGCGGCGACGGAACATCGCTCTCCATCAGCTGGACCGCGTTCAGCGGCGCTGCCGCACACAGCATCCGCTGGGGCGAGGTTAATGAGATCGACAACAACGGCGTCGTCCAGAAGGTGATCGGCCCATACAGCGCCCGCGTTGCCACCGATTCCGCCAATGCCCACGCCATCAGCGGCCTGACGGCGGATCAGCTCTACAGCGTTGAAGTTGTGGCCCTGGACTCGGACGACAACGTTCTCGCCATCGGCACGGTAGAGGGGACGCCTGAGCTTCCACCGACGCCGACACCAACCCCCACGCCGGAACCGACGCCCGAGCCCACGCCTGAGCCGACGCCAACGCCCATGCCAGGCTGTGTGGTAGAGGCCCTGGACCAGTCCTCGGACAGCGTTACGGTGGAGGGTACCTGGGACAGCTCTTGCGGTTCCGCCAATCGTCCCCCGGGCGCTTACGCCAAGTACTACAGCTTCACCCTCAGCGAGGAGTCTGAAGTTCAGATCGACCTCATCGTTCCGGCCGATGTCCCGGATCCAACCACACCGGGCGACTTTATAATCGGACGGGACGCATATATGTACCTGCTTTCGGGCGAGGGTACGAACGGCAGCGTAATCGAGGAAAACGATGACGGCGGCGTTTATACCAACTCACAGATAACCAGAACGCTGTCCGCCGGGACCTACACGATCGAAGCGACGACGTTCTACAGCTCCACCGCCGGCGACTTTACGGTGGAAGTGAGCGGCCTGACGACCGAGGCGACGACGCCGGCGCCCACAACCGCGCCGGGACCGACCGCCACGGCCACGCCAGTGCCCACCGCAACGGCAGTGCCAGCGCCAACCCCGGAACCCACCCCGGAGCCGACGGCAGCGCCTACCCCGGAACCGACCCCGGAACCCACGCCTGCGCCGACGCCGGATCCCACGCCAGGGCCGGATGCGACGCTGATTGCCGCTTTCGATGACCTGGACATCTGGAACGGCGGCGAGCAGGCCCTTGATATGGACGACCACTTCAGAGGGGCCGGCCTCACCTACCAGGTGATGGTTACCACCACCAACCAGCGCACCGGCAACCAGAAGACCGGCGAACTCAACACGATTGCGGTCAACAAGGTAACCGGCGCGTGGGACGGCAGCGTCCTGACCCTGACCGGCGGCCCGGCGGCCTTGCAGTCGCTGACCATCGCCATCACGGCTACCGACGAGAACAGTGGCACCGCCAGCGACGACTTCACGCTGACGCTGGTTGCGGTTCCCCCGGCCACGCCGGAACCGACGGCTGCGCCTACTCCGGAACCCACCCCCGAGCCTACTCCCGAGCCCACTCCGGAACCGACCCCGGAGCCTACGCCCGAGCCCACTCCGGAACCTACCCCGGAGCCTACGCCTGCGCCTACTCCGGAACCGACCCCGGAGCCTACGCCCGAGCCTACTCCGGAACCGACCCCGGAGCCTACGCCCGAGCCCACTCCGGAACCTACCCCGGAGCCGGATAACCCGGCAACGCTGATTGACGAGTTCGACGACGTTGAGTTGTCGGAAGGCGAAACCAGCGCGCTGGATATGACCAGCCACTTCAGCGGCGACGGCCTGACCTACGCAGTTGAGGTGACCACCACCCACCAGCGCACCGGAGCGGTCAAAACCGGGAAGCTGAACGAGATCGCCCGGAACAAGGTAACGGGTTCCTGGTCGGGCAGCACGCTAACGCTGACCGCCGGAGGAGCCGCCTCCCAGGAGTTGACTATCAAGATAACGGCCACGGACTCCAACGGAGGCACGGCCAGCGGCCAGTTCAAGTTCACCCTGGACAACGGCTAGTTGCAGCCGGCCAACGGCCGGCGTATCTAAACGGCAAACGGGAAAAGGCCCGGTTGGAAGCGTAAACTTCCAACCGGGCCTGGTTTTGCCCTCTGCCCTGGCTTCTCTCCCCGGCGGCCCTCACCCCCGGCCAGGGGGAAGCCCTCACCCCCGGCCCCTCTCCCTGGAGGAGAGGGGAGAGTTTGCCCAAAGTCCCCCTCGCCTCGCGGGAGAGGGGTTAGGGGTGAGGGCTTCCGGGGAGAGGGGTGAGGGCCGTCTGCAAACAGGCGGAACTATTCCTCAGTATCAGGCATAGGAACCCGAAACATGACGTTGCCGTCCTGGTCGTGGGAGTGGGTCATTATCGCTTGCTGCAAAATGAGAATCTGCCCCTGAATTCGTTCACTCTCGGAACGAATTAACTCCTCGTTATGGTGAATGAGATCTTCCATACGCTGGAAGCGTTCTTCCATACGCTCTTCCATACGCTGGAAGCGTTCTTCCATACGCTCTTCCATGCGTCGGAAGCGTTCTTCATTCAAGGCCTCCATATACTGGAAACGGTCATCTACTCGCTGGAAGCGTTCTTCGTTGCGAGCTTCCACGGTCTGGAGTTCGGCGCGGAACTCTTCCGGTATCCTGTCCGTGGCCTCGGTCAGTTTGCCGATACGGAAAATGGCCGTGGCCGAAAGTCCGACTATGGCGAGAAATACGGTGGAGATGGCAGCAATGGCGGCGATGTCGCCCATGTCCATGGTATAGGGCCTCCCGGGTTCTGGATAGTAGCACTATTTTAACCCATCGCTGCCGACTTGGGTACTGTCGCGGCGGCCCTCACTCCCGGCCAGGGGGAAGCCCTCACCCCGGCCCCTCTCCCTGGGGGAGCGGGGTGAGGGGTGAGGGCCGTCCCGCACCGGCAATTGCCCCGGCCCGGCCCGCTGGTTATAATGCCCGACATACTCCGGAAAATGTCCCCTATTTCGAACCTTTACCCTACTCTAAAACTAAGGACGGCCGCCATGAACCTGCCTGACCGCATGAAATTCGGCATCTTCCTGGGCCCTTTCCACCGGGTTGGCGAGAATCCCACCCTGGCGATAGACCGGGACCTGGAGTTAATCCAGTGGCTGGACTATCTGGGCTACGATGAAGCCTGGATTGGCGAGCATCACAGCGCCGGTTGGGAAACCATATCCTCGCCGGAACTGTTTATCGCCGCCGCTGCCGAGCGAACCCGCCACATCAAGCTGGGCACCGGGGTCATCAGCCTGCCTTACCACCATCCCTTCATGGTAGCCAACCGGATGGTGCAGCTGGATCACATGACCCACGGACGGGTTATGCTGGGCGTTGGCCCGGGCGCGCTGCCCGGCGATGCCTATATGATGGGAATCGACCCGGCTACCCAACGGGAAAAGATGGATGAGGCCATGGGCATCGTCCTGCGACTCTTCACCGAAGATGAGCCAATCACCTACAAGAGCGACTGGTTCGAACTGCGGGAGGCCATGCTTCAATTGAGACCCTACCAGCGCCCCTATATGCCGTTAGCGGTAGCATCGGTGCAGTCGCCAGCCGGAGTCGCCCTGGCCGGCAAGTACGGCGCAGCAGTGCTGACCATCACCGTGCCTCGCGACCCTTCGGCCGGCCCGTCCAACCTGAAGGGTTTGTGGGAGATTGCTGAAACCACGGCGGCGGAGCACGGGCAGACGGTGGACCGATTCGACTGGCGGCTGGCGGTGCCGGTTCACCTGGCCGAGGACCGGCAGCAGGCCCTGGACGAGGTACGGCTGGGCTCCGGCCGCTATCTGCGCGAGTACTCCGAGGGAACCAACGGGCGCAAAGCGGCCTTTGACGGCCCACTGGAAGAGGTGGTGGATTTTATGGCCGACAATGGGTCCTGGATTATCGGCACCCCGGACGACTGCATCCGGAGCATCAACAACCTGGCCGAACAGAGCGGCGGCTTTGGCGGCTTTCTGGTCCAGACCATCGACTGGGCGCACCGGGAGAAGATGCTGCACAGCTTTGAACTGCTGGCCCGCTACGTTATGCCCCATTTTCAAGGTTCGGTCCGTAGTGTTGCCGCCTCGAATCGCTGGGCCGCCGAGCGTCAGGAAATTCTGGTCAGCGGCCGGGTCCGGGCTATTGACCGGGCGCACCAAATTTACGCCGAGCGTCAAGCCGCCGAGACCGGCCAAAACGGTTCCGGTCAAAACAGCGCGGCGGAGGCCAAAGAAGAGGTTCCAAAACCGCAAAGCGGCAGTGGTTCCGGTGGCGCTGCCGAGCCTTCCCCGGTCGGCGCGGCCACTCCGGTAGGCGAATTTGAGCTCCCCATCCTTGAGGTTCTCTTTGACCTGGGCGGCCAGGGCGACACCGAATCGGTGCTGGCCGGAATCGAGGCCATGCTTGGGCCTTACTTTAAGGGCGCCGACTACCAGGAACTTCCGGAGGGCCAAATCCGGTGGCGGAACTCGGCGGAATTAGCCCGCCGCTCGCTGGCAGCCTACGGTTTGCTGCGGGAGGACCCCACCGGAAAAAGCTGGGAACTGACCGCCACCGGCCAAAGGGAAGCGGCCAAGGCGAAGATTTAGGGGCCGGAGCTGCATTGAACTGATGCGGGTATTCGAACTCAGGCAACAACGGAGTTCGGAGGATAAACTAATCACGCTATTTTCGTTAAGCTTGTTGAGACTAGAAACTCAGAATTTAGGATTCAACCAGAGCCAACGTGAATAATAACTACTCAGAAAAGGCCGCCTGCACTCCAAATTCAGTCCGCTTTAGGGATTTTAACCGCAATGCCAAGTTGCCTTACGGAGTTACTGTCCGGCAAATTTATCTCGCTATGTGCGAGTATCTGGATTTTCTGGGATTCATCAATAACCAACTCAATGAACGAGGCCAGGCTCGATTAGAATCCATACTAATGCCGGCCAACTTCAGTAGCATGGTTGGAGAGTTCATGATTTCGACTCTACCCAAACATAGCCCCAATATAGTGAAGAATCGTTATCATAACGGGCACCCGGACTTGATACCCGCAGGGCAATTCCCCGATGACTCGGTCCAGCATACAAGTTCCGGGATTGAGTCAAGGCTTCCCGATACTTGCGTGGTTGGCAGGGACACAACCCGGAAAGTACCTGGTTAATAGTGTTTGTATTTGACAGCAACAGACCTCAAGATACAGGGACGAGAACTGATAGACGTCCTTTCCGCTTTGTTCAAGTCCTTGTCGCACATCTTGAAGAAAGCGATTGGCAGTTTTCAGGACGCTCATCAACTAGCCGACGCACCATTACTGCCACAGTTACTGCTCGGGATACCGGAAAATGGCAGACAATTGGATATACCGCTCTCTGTAGGCCCTACAGTAGCAATAGTGCAGGATTTAGCTTTGTGCCCATAGCAGCTAATCTCGGAATGGCTATGCGGCTTAGATCGTAGTATTCTTGACGTGTCTCTAGGCCAACGCAACAAGCTCCTACAGCTTCAGCGGCAGCCAAGGTGCTCCCACTACCCATAAATGGGTCGCATATGATACCTTCGCCCATCGGTAGCACAGCATAAACAACTTGACGCATAAAGGATTGGGGTTTGCAACTAGGGTGGTTTGAGATTTCTTTTTCCTTCTTCGGAGTCCTTTCACTGAAGATCAGGTCCTCGAAAGGTTTCCCGTCGGGAAGTCGGCGAAGTCCGCCAGTCTGAAACTTACGCAAGCAATCACGTAGGGTCATATCTATCGGCAAAGTTTTACGAAAAATTCCCCAAGGTTCGTAGCATCCACGTGGGAGTGAAGACACGTTTGAAAATTCCTCTTCGGCGTTTTTGGGTCGGTCTCCACCGCGCAAAGTACGGACAACTCTGATTAACTCACCTCGAAACTCCAACCCACCATCGATAAGAGCAGAAAAAACGGCTTGCGAAAGAAAAGCATTGCTGGCAATAATCACATGGCCTCCCGGCAACAACGCTCGCACTGCCAGCCTGGCCCAAACAGTGAAGAAATCCGTTAAAACTTGCCTTTCCTTATGGGATAGAGCCGTAAACCGGGGCAACGGCGCCCTGGAATGCCCATCGAAAGACGGTGGAATCCTCCAAACTCCGCCACTTCCGTTAGCTCTTTTGTCCAGTTGCTCCCTTTCGTACTCCTTAACTACGTAGGGTGGGTCAGTAACGAAGGCGTGAATACTATTCTCGGGAATTCTTTTGAGCCATTCAAAACAATTTGCCTGGATTATGAGTGAGTTGCCGACATAATCAGAGCGATAGTCGAATTTCCAATTTGCTACATTTGCAGTCAGGGTCATATTACCTCGTGAAAGTCCCGGGTTCCTTTCAGTAATTTCCGAATTTTCCTACAGCCCCTGACCCACCGTCGCAATCAGGTTCAGGCTGCGGTTCATGGAGGCTGCCGGGTCGCTGCCGGCGGTGATGGGGTGGGCCAGAATTTCCGTCGCGCCCCAGTCAAACAACTCCCGAATCCGGCCGGCTACCGTATCTTCATCGCCCATGAAAACCACATCCTCCAGCATACCGTCGCTCCAGGTCCCGTCCCGGGCTTCGGGATGGCCTGAGGCGGCGAACATTTCCTGGTAGAAGGGCGACCGGGGGTAGTTGGCTAACTGCGCCCGGGCCGCCTCCCGAACTTCCTCCAGGTTCTCGTGGACGCAAACCGGGGCGTGGGCAATCAACGGCGGCGTTGGACGAGCGGCCTCCGCCGCGCCGCGCTGCAACTCCGGCAAAGCCACATCCCGGAGGTACTGGCCGGGGCAGACCCAGCTGATGGCCCCGTCGGCCACCTCGCCGCACAGCCGGAAAGAACGGCGGCGCAGCGCCGATGCCATTACCAGCACATCCGGGGCCGGCGCGCCCGGCAGCGCTCCGTGCCCGTGATACTGGGCGCCGTCAAAATCCACCTGACCTTCCCAGAGCAGCGCCTTCACCACCTGGATATACTCCCGCAGGTTGGTCAAGGGGGCGTGATGTTCTATGCCGTACATCGGTTCAATGCTGACCTTGTGGCTGGGGCCCAAACCCAGCCGGAACCGTCCCGGCGCCAACTGGGCCACTACCTGCGTTTGCTGCACCGCCACGATAGGATGCCTCGGGTAAGTGGGAATAATGCTGGTACCCAGCAGAATGCGCTCGGTAGTGGCCGCGGCGGCGGCAAAGGTGGTCAGCGCATCCGGCCCGGCGCCGCCGGAAGTCAGCCAGGCCGCGGCAATGCCCAGCTCTTCCAGTTGCTGAATCCGGGACACCACCGCCCGACTGTCACCGCCCATTGCCGCCACGCCAATTCGCCTTTCCGCCATCGCTGCTCACCTTCTCTTATTTCTGGTGTCGTCCATCGGTGTTTGCAGGCAGATTAGCATTGGCAGTGAGATAATTCAACCAATCCTTCAGATTAGCGCAGACCTGCCGGGGTCCTGTAAGTAGATGCATTAATTCACCAATGAGCGTGTAATGACCCACCCCGCCCAGGGCTATCGCATATGGATTTTAAGAGGCCAATTGACGGGTAAATCTCAGTTTTTAACTGCTAAATTTGGGTAATTTAAGACTTAAACCGTTGGTTTTGATGTTGATTACCCAGTAAAGCGCCGCCAAAACATCGGAAAGTTCCGTTTTGATCCTGAAAATTTTTCATATGCGATAGCCCTGCCACCCCGCCCCCGTTTCCTTGACACCCCCATTGGCCGGCTCCTACAATCCTGACCTAACCAGCTGCCTGGAGTAAGATTACCGTGAACTGGGATTTTCAACCGGTGGCCGGGCCCTTCGGCAGTCCCACCGACGGGCCCGTTTGGGACGGGGAAGCGCTGCTGTTCACGCAGTTGACCTTCCCCTTCAACGCCGCCAACAACCGCATCCTCCGCTACGCCCCCGATTCGGGACAAGTTGCCGATTTTCGCCGTTGGACCAACCGAACCTGCGGGCTGGCCTTCTCCCGCTCCGGTGTCCTTTACGGGGCCCAAAGCGGCGGCCGCCGGCTGGTGCGGTTCAATGCCGACGGCAGCACTTCGCCCCTGGCGCACAAACTGAATGGCGTGTACCACAACCAACCCCGGGATTTGCTGGTGGACGGGTCGGACCGAATCTGGTTCTGCGACCCTCACGGCGACCTGCGGGAGGCGATGAATCCCCAGATTCACGATAAGCTCGACCACGCTTCGGTGCTGCGGCTGGAATCCCCCGAGTCGGGGCTGGATGCGCCCATTACCCGAATGACCTACGATACCGATGCGCCTATGGCCCTCCTGCTGGCGCCGGAGGAAGATGTCTTGTACGTGGCCGAAAGCAGCGAAGCCCCGGAAGGAAGGCGGGAGCTGCGGGCCTATCCCATTCTGGAGAGCGGCGCGCTGGGCCCCTATCGGCTGCTGCACACCTTCGGCCAGGACGATGGAAGCGGCCGCCGGGGAGTCCAACGGGGCATCTATGGTATGTGTCTGGACGATGCCGGCAACATAGTAGCGGTGGCTGGCGGCGAGGGATCCGGGCCGGGACCGATGGCCTACGTCTTGACGCCCACGGGCCGCATTCTGGAGTCGCATCGACTGCCCGAAACGCCCACCAACTGCGCCTTTGGCGGCCCGGATGGCGGCGACCTGTACGTGACTACCACCGGGGGCAGCCTGTACCGGGCCGCGGACACCGGCCGCCACGGGGCCGGGGTAGTGCAATAAGCGGTTAAGATTCCACCGCCGGAATTGGCGGATATTTGACAGTTTCCGTTGGATGACGCAAGGAGTTAATATGGTTTCCAGGACAATACCCCCCAGACCGAATGTGATTCAGGTTCTCCAGAGCGAGGGCGAGGAATTGGCTCGATTCCTGGCCGGGCTGGATGCCGCCGGGTGGGAGCGGGACAGCGCCTGCACCGCCTGGAAGGTGGGTGATGTGGTGGCGCACCTGGTTCAGGGCGCCAGTGGTACGGCCACGGCGCTGTCCCGCGCCCGACAGGGCCTCAGCGACCCGCCGGAAGGCGCCCGATTTCTGGATGCCGGAGATCGAGCTTCGGAGATGACGGCGGACCGGGCCATCACCTTTCGCGGTGGGCGGGACGGCGCCGAACTGTTGGCGGCATTAAATGAGGGCCATGTCAGCCTGTGCCAAACGGCCAATGAACTGCAGGAGGCGGACTGGGAGAAACCTTCTTTTCACCGCCGGGGCGTTGTGCCGGTACACGAAAATGTAACCCGGCGCATTCAGGAGATCGCCATCCACGGCTGGGACATTCGGTCCGCCTTTGACCCGGCGGCAGAGTTGTCCGACCCGGCCGCTGCCCTGATTGTGAATGTGGCCCATCGCTGGTTGAATGCCTGCTTCAGTCCCCGGGGCGACGGCAGCCGCGCCCGGTTCCGGTTCGAAGTTTCCGGCGCCGCCACGCTGGCCGAGGATGTAGTTCTGGAGGGAGACAGCTTCCGCATTGAACCGGCCGGGGCCGCCACGCCCGACGTGGCCTTCCGGGCCAACGCCAGCGCCTACGTGCTGCTAATCTACGGCCGCCTGGACCTCAGCAGCGGCGGCGACACGCCGGCCCAACTGGAAATAGACGGCCCCCTGGAAAATGCGCTGCTATTCACCGAAAGCTTCCGGGGGTATTAGGGGGTAATCGCTGCCAATTAAGGCAAGGCTAATTGGCAGATAAACGATAACTGACAGTTGCAAAGGCAGAAATGACTACCAGGCAATGGGAATCCGTTCTGAACATCCAGTTGGCTGACGAGTTTAGTCAGAAGTACGGCCTTGCCGCAAAACCGGAGGTTATCTATCCAGGCAACCTCCGGATGGATGTGGAAGTACGCATCGGGCCGGCCGTCATTGCCGTAGAAGCGGAACACGGACAAAGTACGGCTAAACGTCGGGAAGCTGTCGAAGATGCCGACGCCCGATTGAAGCAAGGATTGGCTCAATGCGCCGTTGCCGTCTGCTATCCCGACGATACCACCAGGGAATCTCTGCCCAATGCTCAATTAGTCTGGACGGTTCGGGACGGCAAAGGGGCGGCGGCGGAATGGGTAGAGGGCGACATCCGGGGGCTGGTATCGGTCATTCGGCTGACGCCGGCTCAACTGGGCGACCCGGATGCCACGGCGGCGGCCCGGTCCAGCAGCCTGGACGGAGCGGTAATCCGGTTAAGCGAAGCGCAGAAGGAAGCTTTTGCCCGGGCTCTGGACTTGCCCCGCCAGACCAGGAAAGGTCGGGTGGTTCGAAATCCCTGGGATGCGCCAGCCAAACGAGCCTTGCTGGTAGTCGCCACCGCCGTCATGTTCCATTCCCGGCTGGACGCCCACCGAAACGACCTGCGCCCTGAGGTGGACAATCGAACCAACGCGCCCTTCTCCGGACCCTGGCCGCCGGATCTGGCGCAGCAGTGCGCCGCCGCCGATGATCCGGTAGGCGCTTTCAACGCTGCCTGGGACCTGATTCTCGCGCTGGATTACAAGCCGATATTTGAGACGGGCCGGGCAGCGCTCCTGTCCTGCCCGCAAGACTCCGCTTTTACCGCCGCCCTTCGGGATACGGCCGCGGCGGCCCTGGCCGTATCGGGCAACATCGCCAGTCTGCGCCACGACTTGCTGGGGCCCGTATTTCATACCGTCCTGGATACCGCCCGTTACGATGGCTCCTTTTACACTACTACCCCGGCGGCAACCCTGCTGGCCGCTTTAGCCATCACTGAAACTATGTGCGACTGGCAAGATTCTGAGGCCATTGCCAAATTGAGGATTACCGACCCGGCCTGCGGCACCGGAACGCTGCTGATGGCTGCGGCCGAGCGTATCCGGGACTTGGCGCCCCAGGCGCGGGACGACGGAAATCTGGCCGCCGCATTGATTGAACGGGTGCTGACCGGCTATGACGTGAATTTGACTGCCACCCACATGGCGGCTACCACCTTGGGGCTATTATCCCCGGCTACCCGTTTCCGCAATATGAAAATTGGCCGCGCCTTTCTTGGCGTGGGCCAGAACCGGAAGGCATATCTCGGTTCGCTAGAATTTCTGGACCAGCAGCCCCGGCTGATGCCCTGGCCTAATGCCACCCAAGCGGTGAGTCAGGTGGACAGCGGTGAGGAAATGTCCCAGGCCGAACCGGCCGATTTGGTGATTATGAACCCGCCCTTTACCCGGGACAGCCTGCGTCACGACCAATTCAGCCCCGCGGACGAAAAGAGAATCAAAGACCGGGAAAAGGACCTGTTTTACAATAAACCCACGTATATGGCCGGCAACAGTGGTGCGTTCCTGTTCCTAGCGGAATATATTTGCAAGACCGATGAAGGTGTAATTGCTACGGTCTTACCGATGATAGCTGCTACAGATGTTTCAGGAAGTCAAATGAGGTGTTATCTAGCCAGCAAGTTTCACGTCGAATTTATCGTAGCTTCCCACGACCCGGAACGTATCTATTTCTCCGAAAACACCACCATTGGGGAAATGCTCCTGGTTTGCCGGCGCTGGAACGCGGCCAAAGGACCGAAGCCGCCGACCCGAGTGATAAATCTGGCGCTCAACCCGGCTGCTCCCGCCAATTCTCTGAATGTCGCCCGGGCAATTCTGAATGGAACCGTTGAAACACAGGGTTACGGCACGGTCCAGGAGTGGCCCGAACACTTGATTGGGGCCGGTGATTGGGGTGGAGTCCAGTTTCTTTCTCCCTATCTTTGCAGCAGTTTTCTCGCTTTGAGAAACAATAAACTGTTCCAGGTAGTCGCTCTTGGCGAGATTTCAGACGTTGGACCGGAAGGTCGGAGAATTCGGGATGCTTTCATAAAATCCCCAATGCCGAGTGGCGAGTCCAGGGTTGCTTTGTGGGAACACCAGACGGAAGTTACCCAAAGCATGGTAGCTTTGCCTGATACCAACCTTGCGACTAAACCAAAGAAAGAACATTTGGCGTCCAAATATTGGCAGCAGCGTAGCAAATTTCTGTTACCGAACCGGATGCGCCTCAATACAGTTAAAGCTTTGGCAGTCAGACTGGATACTCCAGTGGTAGGATCATCCTGGTCACCTTGCAACTTGACGGCAGTCGAACCGGAGAAAGAGCGGCTGGAAAAAGCTATTTGCACTTTCCTGAACTCATCTATCGGTGTACTTGTTATGCTGGGCAATCGCTCAAATCGAGTACCGTCTTATCCTCGTTTCTCCATTGATGATCTGCGCAAATTACTAGTTCCCCACTTCTCCGCCATCGGCGAAGAAGTGGTGTCCACCCTGGCCGCAGCCTATGATCGATATGCCAACTCAGTTATGCTGCCCCTGCCGCAGATGAACAACGACCCGGTGCGACAGGCTTTGAATTCGGCGGTATGCGCAGCTTTGGGAGTAGAGGAGGAAACCGTTGCCGCTATCCGCCGGGACTTGTCCCGGGAGCCGTCGGTTACCGGCCAGAGGTATGCCGGGCTGTCGGAGTAGTCTGGGAGCGGGTCCCAAGCCTCCCCCGTAGGCGCGGGGCCAAGCCAGGGATAGGGCCGCCGGTCATAAAGGCGGGGGCGCGGCTCGGGCCCCAGGGCCAGGCGCCGCCCTCCGAAATATTAGCTGGCAACAATTATATAGCTACCTCCACTTTAAGTTAACAATATCATTCAGCAAGGCTATTCCAATCAAGCTGCGCTTGCTTTATACTACCTTCTGTCCAGGTAATTTTTTAGGACTGTTCGCACAATGTCCGGTGAAATCGCAGTTATAATCGCCATTATCGGGGTGGGAGTGGGGCTCGCCACCTTAATTCTGGCCGTAGCCCGAATGCAAAACCGGCGGGCCAATGACCTGGAAACCCGGATGGATCAGCGGGTCGATGATTTAGGATCCCGGATGGATCAGGGCTTTGCCGCGGTCAATCAGCGGGTCGATGATTTGGAAGCTCGGATGGATCAGGGCTTTGCCGCGGTCAATCAGCGGGTCGATGATTTGGAAGCTCGGATAGATCAGCGCATCGACGATTTGGAAGTGCGGATGACCGATGGTTTTGCCGCCGTTAATCAGCGCATTGATGATCTGAACCTGCGGTTTGACTATGTAAATCAACGTATTGACCTAACGAACCGCCGCATTGATGAAACGAACCGCCGTATCGACGCCTTACAGGTCCGGGTTGACGAAATTTCCCGGGAAGTGTCCGAGCTAAAAGGGACGCTGACGGTCCTCCGGGAAGCGCTGCCGCTCCGGGTCGGCGAATAGGCGGGCCCCACCAAAATTTCTCACCGCCTTCCAGCAATCGTCAAACACCTTGTCCGGTCTGGCGATTCCGGTTTATTATTTATTATCGTAAAAAGGAATACAAAAACCTTTGCCCCATAGTATTGACAAATAAAAATGCAAGGTTTATTGTTAGGCGCAAGACTTGATCCTACGGTTCGAGATGATCAATAGGGAGGAGAAGCTATGCTCAGAATCGGACATGAGGTTGTTCGACCCGGCAAGAATATGGGCGATGCCCCGGTAACCATCCCGGTGCCTGAAGAGCTGGAGACGGTGCCCGGTATTCCCAAGATTCAGCGCGAAGTTGACTGGTACGCCCGGGAATATCCCGTGGAGACCATGAACATCACCGAGCGCGCTTCCCGCGACTGGGCCAACGCCATCCGCGACCAGCACGTCGAAATGCGCGAAATCCGCAAGGAACATGACAAACTCAATCGCTCCCTGATTATGGGCGCCCGACTGACCGGCGACCTGGAGCCCACCGTCGAACCTACCGGCGAGGATGTCAGCGAGCTGATCAAGAGCAAAGCCCGGGAATTGGGCTACGTGGAAGTCGGCATTACCGCCTATGACACCCACTACACCTACCAGAGCAAGAAAGACTGGGTAAAGTTCCCTCACGTCATCTGCTTGGCTTACGAACAGGACTTCGAGCCGACTCAGACCATCCCCAGCGTTGACGCCGAGATTGTCCACTCCAGCACCTATCGGACGGAAGGCGCCGCCGGCTTGGAACTGGGCAACTACATCCGCAGCCTCGGCTATCGCGCCCAGGTGCACAGTCCCAATGACAATACCGGCCCTTACATCCCCATGTTCGTGTCTGCCGGTCTCGGTCAGTTGGGCGCTTGCGGTTACCTGCTGACCCCCCACGTTGGCTCCCGCTGCCGCTTGATGATGATTACCACCGACGCCAATGTCACCTATGACTCGCCGGTGGACTACGGCATCCACGCCTTCTGCCAGGTTTGCCAGGTCTGCGTAAACCGCTGCCCCGGCCGCGCCCTCATGCGCGACAAGATTTGGTGGCGCGGGATCGAGAAGAACAAGCTCTACTTCAAGCGCTGCCGCCCGGTCATGGCCCGCTACCTCGGCTGCGGCATCTGCATGAAGGTTTGCCCCATCCAGAAGTACGGTCTCCAGAATGTCATGGAGCACTATGCCGAGACCGGTCAGGTGCTGGGCAAGGGCACCCACGACCTGGAAGGCTACACTCTGGAAGGGAAGGGCTACTTCGGCCCCGGCGAAATGCCGGTCTTCGATGCCGGGTTCTTCAATATGCCGCAGGGCGACACCGAAGAATGGGCGTTCCTCCAGTTCAAGGAAAAGGCCCTTTCCAACGGCGGAAACATTACTGACGACATGATCGAGGAATTCCGCGCCGAGATGGCTCGCGGCCTGTCCCAGAGCCGGGACAACATGGGCATGATGGAGGAAGAGGACTACATCTAGTCCCGATTCTCTACCGGCAAGCCAATTTTGTGGGGCCGACTGGGAGTCGGCCCCACTCCTTTATCTCATTGCCAACCATTCAGTAACACCTTTCCACGCTGTTTCCCCTCTTTTCAGAGATACGACTTAAAAATAATGGGAACCTGGTTATCAGACCCCTTCCCCAGGGCTATCGCATATGAAAAATTTTCAGGATCAAAACGGAACTTTCCGATGTTTTGGCGGCGCTTTACTGGGTAATCAACATCAAAACCAACGGTTTAAGTCTTAAATTACCCAAATTTAGCAGTTAAAAACTGAGATTTACCCGTCAATTGGCCTCTTAAAATCCATATGCGATAGCCCTGACCCCTTCCCCGTCTTGCTAGACAAGGCTTGAACCTGCTGGTAAGCTTTACGAGCAATGCTTTTCGTCATTGCCTGCTTCCGGACAGCATCTTTTCCGGTCCGAACGGGGCTTTGGGCAGAATGGAACGGCGGATGGTCTCTTTTACCAACGATGCCCCTTTCGGTCTTCCATCGGCCCATTCTCGATATTTTTCCAAAGGGTACAAGTTTCCTGATTTGTGGGGGTGCTGACAATGACCTGTCTGGCTCGACCGGTTTCCATTCTGACCTTGCTGCTGGTTCTGGCAGCCCTGCTTGCCTGCACGCGGCAGGTGGAGGTCGTCCGGGAAGTGGAAGTGGTGGTAACTCCCACCCCCGGGCCGGCCGCAGCGGACGCCAGTGCTTCGGCGGCGCCCCGGGCTACGCCGCAGACTGCCGTTGCCGTTCCTCCACCGCAGGCTACACCTCAAACCACCGCTGCCGATACTTCCGCCGCCGGGCCAGCTGCGGCGCCAACCCTGGCTCCGTCCCATCCCACCCCGGTTCCGACCGGCCCGGAAACCGGAACCGGCGATGCCGAAGAAAAGGTGTATCAGCTTGGCATTTCCGAGGATTTGACCACCGACAATTTCTGGGCTTACCTCGGGCCCGACGGCACCATCTGGAACCGATATGTGCTGGGAGGCGGCAAGCTTTCTCTCTATACCTATTCCGACCAGCGGTTCGACTGGATTCCCGCGCTGGCTGCCGACTTTCCCACGCCGCTGCAAGAGGAGACGGTTGCCGGACAAACCCTTTGGACTACCGAAGTGCCGTTGAAGCCGGGAGTTAAATGGAGCGACGGCAATGATGTAACTGCCGAAGATTTTGTCTTTACCGCCACCACCGTTACCGACCTGCGGCTTACCGGCAACTGGCCTTCCATCGTTGACCAGGACTACTTCGACCATGCCGAGGCGCTGGACTCGTATCGGCTCAAAATCTACTTCAAGCAGAAGCCTGGTCTGGCTCGCTGGCAGTTCGGCCTGGCCTTTATGCCCATCTTTTCCCAAGCCTACTGGGGACCGGTGGTAGCCGAAGCCAAAGGGGCCGGAGAGCTTACCGAGCAGCAAAAGGTCCTTTACGCCCACGTCCCCGAGGGTGAGCCCGTCGCCGGCGGCCACAGCTTCGCCAAATGGGAACGCGGCGCTTTTGCCGAAAAGACCCGCAACGCGGACTTCTATTTCACCGGCAGCACCGTGACCGAATACACTAACGGAGCCTACGCCGAGGCCAAGCCGGGGGTATTCGAGTTCAGCGCTTTTGGCGCCCCAACCGGGGAGAAGTCTCTGGAATATACCGTGGGGCCTTACGCTGACAGTATCATCTACTCTATCTACGGCAGTCAGGATGCCTCGGTGCTGGCCCTCAGAAAAGGCGACATCGACTTTATGTTGAATCCGCTGGGCCTTTCCAAGGGGTTGCAGGAACAGCTAGTCGGCGAAGCGGGGCTGACCACTATCGAAAACGCCTCCTCCGGCGTCCGCTACATGGGCTTCAACACCCGGCGCGCGCCCCTGGATGACAAGGCTTTCCGCCAGGCCGTAGCCATCCTGATTGACAAGGAGTTTCTGACCGATACGGTGCTGCAAGGGGTGGCGATTCCGGTATATGCCATGGTGCCTGAAGGCAACGCCGCCTGGTATAACCCGGATGTGCCGACCTACGGCCAGGGGCTAACCCGGGCCCAGCGGGTGGAACAGGCGGTTGCGCTCCTCAAGGAGGCCGGCTTCACCTGGGAAACCGAGCCCCGAGTCAGCGAGGACGGCCGTTTTGTCGAACAAAAGGGTGAAGGGTTAAAGCTGCCCAACGGAGACCCCATACCGGCGATGACGGTCCTGGCGCCCAGTCCGGGGTATGATCCCTTGCGCTCCACCTTCGCTATCTGGATTGAACGCTGGCTCAACGAGGTGGGCATACCCTTGCAGGCCGACCTGACCGGCTTTAACCTGATTGTGGAGAAGGTCTTTGACCAGCAGGACTTTGACCTGTGGCTTCTGGGTTGGAGTTTGACCCTCTTCCCCGACTATCTGGAGAACTTCTTTCACAGCCGCCACTCATCCCTGGAAGGGTTCAACGCCGGCGGGTACAGCAACCCGGAGTTTGACCGTCTGGCCGATGAATTGGTGGCGGAAACGGATGTGGTCCGAGCGCAGCAGCAGGTCTTCAAGATGCAGGAATTTCTGGCGGAAGAACTGCCCTATATTACCCTGTTCACCACGCCCACCGTGGAAACCTACCGCAGCGACCGTCTGACCTTCCCCTACACCGAAACCCTGGGCGGCCTGCAAAACACCAACGGAATGACCACCGTGGTGAATATAAAGTGAGGGGGTGGCTCGAACCAAAACGGTTGGCTAAAGCCTTAATGAACCCGAACCAGCAGAGGAGCCTTGACGATGAAACCCGATGGCTGCGGTTTTCAGATGTCATTTCACCCTACAGCGCAAGGTCCAAAGGACTGTGCGCCAAGGGTAGTAACTGACGCCTATGCCGAAGCGTTTGTGGAATATCTGCAAGGCCCCTCTACTCTCCCGTTGACGCTTCTGGGAAACACCTCCGAAGTGCTGGCGCATTTACCGAATGAATCCGTGGATTGCGCTGTAACCTCGCCGCCTTACTGGAACAAGCGCGAATATTCCGATGGCGGCATCGGGCTGGAGCCGGACTATAACGACTATGTAAGCAACCTGGCAGCGGTCTTTATTGAATTGAAACGAATATTGAAGCCAAAAGGGTCATTCTGGCTGAACCTAGGCGATTCATACCATTCCAAGCAGTTGATGGGCATCCCGTGGCGTGTCGCCTTCGAATTGACCGATAACCAGGGATGGATACTCAGGAACAGCGTGATTTGGAACAAAGTAAAGGGAGGGAGGGATACAACCAAAGACCGACTGGGCAACGTCCACGAGAATATATTTCACTTTGTGAAGCAGCCAAAGTATTATTACGATGTCGATGCAATCAGAGCAAATCCGCAAAAGAGCAAAGTTGTAAATGGCGCTGTAGTTTCAGCCACCGGTGTTTCAGGGGTGAGATACCGTCGTCAGATTGAGCTTTCTACAGCGCTTAGCGCCAGCGAAAAGGACGCTGCTTTCCGAGGGCTCGACAAAATGCTTACTGCGGTAGCCGAAGGTCAGTTGGCCGACTTTAGAATGATTATACGCGGCCAGCAGCGGACTACCCATTCAGACAGCAGCAAGTTGTCAGGACGCGCCAAGGAGCTAAAAGATAAAGGGTTCTACTTTCTGCAATACCATCCCAAAGGAGCAAAGCCGGCCGATGTGTGGGACATAATTCCCGAAGATACCCAAGACCGGAAACTGCATTTCGCCCCGTATCCGGTTGATCTCTGTCTGATACCAATATTGGCTACTTGCCCTCTGGGAGGAGTTGTCTTAGACCCCTTTGCAGGTACTGGAACTACCCTGTACGTTGCGAATCAGCTCGACCGTAAATCGGTTGGCATTGACATTTCGCGAGAGTATCTCGATATGTCCCTGGAACGTTGTGGATTGGCGGTATGAACCGAATACTTGAACTGTTCGGCCAGGCCACTACCAGAAGATACCAGGATTGGGCGCGGATAGTCGAGGATATGAACTGGAAAATGACTGCGAAGACAATACTGGTGCAAATGCACCACAAAAGTCAGACCTTCGAACACCTGAACAAGAAACTTGTACTCGTAATCCAGGATGTATTACTCGACTATATGAGTGGAGTGTTTGATTTCTCGCACTTAAAGACCCCGGCAGTATTGGCTGACCCGGTGCATTTTCACTCTTATCAGGTAAACGAACAAAGCGACGGCCTCCTGAAAATTGCGCTAGGCGCTCGCCTTAGCGCCGATGTCAATGGCATTATCCATTGTCTTGGCTTACAAGAGGATGCAAACGTAGAGCGCAGTCAAATAAACCGGGTCCTAAAGCAGAAGATATCCTCGGAAACGCTCTTCACGCCGATTTGACCTACACCCTTGGTAGGAGAGCCGGAGTACGCCAATTTGCTCCTATGGTGGAAGCTGATAAGTAGTAACGTCCGGCAACAGCTCTTTTTTGAGTTCGACCGGGAAACTTGAAATCCGGAGGCGGTGGCAACTAACTGTCCGGTGAATTCAACTAGCTTCTCCCGCAAATGATTGAGATTTGTCGTGATTGGAAACCGGGCTTCTTACCGGCCCGTCGATTATTTGCAGCGTCATTCCGGTGGGTCAACTGCCGGGGGACGGAGCTGCGATGTTTGGAATTAGAGTCTTCCCACCCAACTGTTTGAACCGGGAGCGTCCCTTATGACCGGTTATCTGTTCCGCCGGGCGGGACAAATGGGCCTTACCCTTTTCCTGATAATAACTTTGACATTCTTCCTGGTTCAGGCCCAGCCGGGGGACTATGCCTCTTTTTACGCCCTTAACCCGGACTTGCCTCCCGACGTGCGGGAGCAGATTCGGGCCTCCTTTGGCCTGGACCAGCCCTTGTGGCAGCAATACCTGATTCACCTGAAGAATACCGTTACCGGAAATTTTGGCGTATCCTTCGGCCATTTCCCCCGCCCGGTGCTGGAAGTGCTGGCGGAACGGGTGCCCCGAACGGCGGTACTGTTTCTTTCCGCTACCATCCTGTCCTTCTACGTCGGCTTCTTCCTGGGGAAAGCCATTGCGTGGCGGCGGGGCGGCGTGCTGGAATACACCGCCACCATCTCCGGCGCCACCCTCTTTACCGTATTTACGCCGGCCTTCGCCCTGATGATGATCTGGATTTTCGCCTTCCGGCTGGGCTGGCTGCCGGTGGGCAAGTTTCTGGACCCTCTGGTCTGGCGCCACGCCGAAGTATCGGCCAACTTCGTCTTCGGTCAAATGCTGCTGACCGCTTTCCTGCTGACCGTCTTCTCGCTGCTGGCGCTGTACCTGCTGCAAAGGCTGCGACTGGGCCGGTGGCGGTGGCCGGCCATCGCCGGAGCGGTGGCCGCCGCCTTGCTAATATGGTATATGTCGGGCGTTGGCGGGCTGGCCCTGGACATCCTCAAGCACATGGTGCTGCCCATTGCCACCCTGACCCTCATATCCTTTGCCGGCACCATGCTGCTGACCCGCAACAGTATGCTGGAAACGATACGGGAGGACTACGTGATGGCAGCCCGGGCCAAAGGCCTGCCGGAAAAGCAGATTCGGGACCGCCACGCCGCCCGCAACGCCCTCCTGCCGGTGGTAACCAGTCTGGTTTACAGCCTCATCTTCGCCATTGACGGCAGCGTCATCATCGAGGGCGTATTTTCCTGGCCCGGCACCGGTATGACTCTGCTCCAGGCAGTGCGGACCGAAGACTTGCCCCTGGTAATGGGCGCAATGGTATTTATTGGCCTCTTCTCCCTGCTGGCGCACCTGATTGTGGACATTCTGTACGTCTATCTCGACCCCAGGATACGATACCAGTGATTACACCGCATAATTTGCCACCCGGGCCGGAAACCGCTCCCGAACCGCCGGCCATTGAAGTAGGCCACAGCCGATTCCGGCTGCTGGTAGCCCGCGGCCGGCTGGCCGGGCGCTCCTTCCGCGCCGGTTGGGCCATATTCATGGAAAGTCGTATCGGGGTGCTGGCCCTGGTCATCATCGGCATTTTTGCGCTGATGGCCGTGGCCCACCCCATCCTGATGCTGACAATCTGGGACCGGGACACCTACGACCCGGTAACCGGCTATGCCTACGACCGTCTGGAGCAGCCGGCGCCGCCTACCTGGCGGCATCCTTTGGGAACTGACCCCCTGGGGCGGGATGTGCTGAGCCAGTTGCTGTGGAGCACGCGCTCCGAGTTTGTGCTGGGGATTACGGCGGCGCTGGTTACCGTAGCCATTGCCACCACCGTGGGCGCGGCGTCTGCCTACTATGGCGGGCTGGTGGACACCTTCTTTATGCGCCTGGCCGACCTGATAATCGCTCTGCCCGGCATCTCCCTGCTGATTGTGCTGAGCGCTCTGTTCAAGTTGAACCTGTTCTACCTGGCCCTGGTTATCGGGATACTGGGCGGATTCGGTGGAACGGCCATCATCCTCAAGTCCCAGGCGATCAGCATTAAGGTGAAACCCTATATCGAGGCGGCGCGGGTAGCCGGCGGCGGCCACTTTCACATAATTTTTGTCCACATCCTGCCCAATCTGCTGCCCTTGTCCCTGCTGTATATGATGTTCACCGTCACCACGGCCATATTTGCCGAGGCGGTGCTGTCCTTCCTGGGGCTGCTGGACATCCGAATGAGCTGGGGGATAATGATCCATACCGCCAATACCGGCGGCTACCTGATGGACGGCACCCGGTACTGGTGGTTGATAATTCCGGCCGGCGCGTCAATTACACTGCTGTGCAGCGCCTTCTACCTGGGCGGACGCGCCCTGGATGAGGTAGTAAATCCCCGACTGCGCCGACAGCGCAGTTAGGAATCGGGGGAGCCCGGTTATGGCGGCGGCGGACGCTCCCATCCTGAAAGTGGTCGGTTTGTCCCTGCGTTACCTTACCCGCAGCGGCGAGGTCAAGGCGGTGCAGGAAGTCAGCTTTGATCTGGCCCCGGGGCAGGCGCTGGGACTGGTCGGCGAGTCGGGCTGCGGGAAGACGGCGGTAGCCAACTGTCTGCTGCGGCTGCTGCCCGACAACGCCCGGCTGGAGAGCGGACAGGTCTTCCTGGACGGCCGGGATCTTCTCGCTCTATCCGAAGCGGAGATTCGCGACTACCGCTGGAGCCGCATCGCCATGGTATTTCAGGCGGCGATGAATGCCCTGGACCCGGTGTATCGGGTAGGGCGGCAGGTAATTGAGGCCATTGAAGCGCACGGGGTGGAATCGACGCCCGCCGCCGCCAGGGCGCGGGTGGCGCGTCTGTTCCGCCTGGTGGGCCTGGACCCGGCGCTGATGGAGCGCTACCCTCACGAGTTCAGCGGCGGGATGCGGCAGCGGGCGGTCATCGCTATGGCTCTTTCCTGCGACCCAACCATTGTCATTGCCGACGAGCCTACCACCGCCCTGGACGTAATCGTGCAGGACCGGATTCTGCGGGAGCTGAAGAGTATCCAGCGGGAACTGGGGATGGCCGTAATTTACATCAGCCATGACATTGGCGTGGTGGCCGAAGTTTCCGACCGTATCGGCGTGATGTACGCTGGCCGTTTGGTGGAGTTCGGGGACGTGGCGGATGTATTCCGCGCGCCGCTGCATCCCTACACGGAAGCGCTGCTGGGCGCCTTTCCCAGCGTTACCGGCCCCAAACGTCCCCTGGTAAATCTGGCCGGGGAACCGCCCAACCTCATCAACCCGCCGCCGGGCTGCCCTTTTCATCCCCGCTGCCGGCACGCTACCCGGGAATGTCGGGAGGAGTACCCACCCAAGGTAAGGCGGGGCAGCCGGTGGGCCGACTGCTGGCACCCTTTGGATGAAACCGCAGCCGCAGCTGCCGCACCGGCGGCATCCGGCAAGTGAGGGCCGCGTGACCAACTTCGCCACTCCGCCGGCGCTCCCCGGGGCTTTGGTGTCCACCGCCGAAATGACGGTGCGCTTCCCGGTAAGCCGGGGCCTTTTCCGGAAGGCGGCCAGTTTTATCCATGCCGTGGACGCTGTGTCCCTGGCCCTGGCCCCGGGGGAGAGTCTGGGGTTGGTGGGCGAGTCAGGCTGCGGTAAGACTACCGTCGGGAAGCTACTGGTCAAGCTGCTGGAACCGACTACGGGGGAAATTTGGTTCCGACTGCCCGGGCTGACCAACCGGGAGTCTCCCGAGCTGCCGGTGGAATCGAGAACGATTCAGGGACGGGACTTGCGGGCTTTCCGCCGTCAGGTGCAGATGATTTTTCAGGACCCCTACGAGTCGATGAATCCCCGGCGTACCATCTACGATACCATCGCCGAACCGCTGGCGGTGCAGAGCATCGGCACCGTGATGGACCGAGTGGACCGGGTTTCGGAGATTCTGGAGCGGGTGAGCCTTACGCCGCCGGGGGCCTTCCTTTTCCGGCACCCTCATGAGCTTTCCGGGGGCCAACGGCAGCGGGTGGCAATTGCCCGGGCGCTGGTGGTAACGCCGTCCTTCGTTGTGGCCGACGAACCGACTTCCATGCTGGATGTGTCCAGCCGCACCGGCATTATGAACCTGATGCAGCAGTTGGCCCGGGACTTGGGGGTTGCCTACATCTACGTAACCCACGACCTGGCGGTGGCGCGTTATATGTGCCACCGCATCGCCGTAATGTACCTGGGGAAAATCGTGGAATTGGGGGAAACCGAAGAGCTGCTGCGCAATCCGGTTCACCCCTACACTCGGGCCCTGCTTTCGGCGGTTCCGGCGCCGGACCCCGGTTACCGGCGGGCGCCGCCCGACATCCGGGGCGACTTGACGGTAGCCGTTGATCCACCGGACCGGTGCCGTTTCTTCGAGCGATGTCCCCTGGCTACCGACTTTTGCCGGGACAACCCGCACCCGCCCACCGAGGAGAAGTCTCCGGGCCACTGGGCCGCCTGTTACGAAGTGTAGCGGCTGAGGAAAAAGGATATTAACGTACACCGGGGCAGCTCTAATACGGAGCTGCCCCGGTGTTTGCAGTTCGCTGAGCCGGCGCTGCCTTAAACTACGGCACGCCGTACCCTCAGGCGCGCTATTTCAGCCCCGTCACAATAGTAGTGACATTATAGCGCATGAAATCCTGGTAAGTGCCGGCCTCCCCGCCGGGTTCGCCCAATGTACCGGTGTAGAGGCCGCCGATAACCTGCGCTCCCGTATCATCGGCAACCTGCCGCAAAAGGCGGTCTGATTGGGACTTCTCGGCGAACACCGCCTTCGTGCCGGAGTCCTGGATACTCTCCACCAGGGCCGCTATTTCCTGGGCGGAAGGATCGACTTCGGTGGATAGAGGCAGTACGGTGCCAACGACTTCGAACCCGTATCTTTGGGCGAAATACTGGAAGGCATCGTGGGTTGTTACCAACTGCCGCTGCGTCGGGGGCAGTTGGTCCACCTCGGTTTGGATCCAGGCGTGCAATTCATCCAGCTCTCGGTTGTAGGCAGCGGCATTTTCCCGGTAGTGGGCTTGACCGTCCGGGTCCAATTCCGACAGGTGGGCAGCGATGCTGTCCACCGCCTGCTTGACCCGCAGGGGGTCAAACCAGAAGTGCGGGTCCAGCTCGCCATGGTCGTGGCCGGCGTGGGCATCGTGGTCGTGACCGTCATGTCCGGCTTCGGCCTCCGCTTCGTGGTCGTGGCCGTCATGTCCGGCTTCGGCCTCGGCTTCGTGCCCGTGGCCGTCATGTCCGGCTTCGGCCTCGGCTTCGTGCCCGTGGCCGTCATGCTCATCTTCGTGGTGTCCCCCGGTCTCGCCGGGTAGTCCAACGAAGGCAATCTTCACCGGAGTTCCGGCCACATCCCAGTGGTTTACCACTTCCAGGTCATGGGCATCCAGATGCAGAACCTGGTTGCCCACCGAGTCGGTAACGAAGATGGCATCCGGCCCCATGGCCACGTGGGGACGAGCCCAGAAACCGGTTTCCACCGGCGTAGTCAGGGCTTCGGCGTTGGTCGCGATTACCGCGCCGTCGTGGGCATCGTACAGGCGGATTTCGCCATCGCTCAGCACCACCACCAGCTGCTCGCCGTCCGAACTAAGGGCGACCTGAATCGGGACCAGGTCGCCGGCGACGGGCACCAACTGCTCCATACTCCCCGCCTCAGGTTCCACCACGTAGAGGCCCACGGCGGAACCCAGAGCGAAGAAATGCTCCGAGCCTGGGGCGCCCCATACGGAAGTGAGGCGGAAATCTTCCGGTTCTCCGACCGGCGCCGGAATGAAGGTATGGTCAAACTGGCCGGCTTCAGCGCTCACGGTCAGGACGCCGCCGCGGCAGCCGAACACGGCCACGTGGCCGTTGCCGGCGTCCCCGTGCAGGCTGGGGCAGTCGCCGGCGCTGTAGAGCACCTCGCCGGAAAGGTCGCGAATATCCACCGTCGTGGGAAGGCGGTATTGCTCCGGGTCGGAGTCAAAATCGGGATGTTGAGCCGTGATGGCGAACAAGTCGCCCTCAAAAGGCACCGCCGCGCCGTGGTGCGGCCCGGCGTTAAGCTTTACCGGCGTATAGGCAGCGCCTTCTTCTTCCAGTTCATGCTCATTAATCAGCAGAACGTCGCCGCTGCCGTCATAAAATATAGTCGCCCACTCTTTCCCGATGTAGAGATGGACGGGGCGGTCGCCGGCCAGGTCGAGGCCGACGGGACTCATTTCCCGGTGCACCAGGTCAAAGTGGTCATCATGGGCTTCCTGGTAAATGCCGCCGTCGAACACCTGGGCCAAATTGGCGTCGCTGGCGACGGCGACGGCGAAGCGGCCGCTCTTGGTGGCGTAAATGCGGCCGGCTCGGCTGCCCAGGTCATAGGCGTCCTGTTCCACCTCGCCGTGGTCCAGCTCGATGACCGAAACGGCGCCCGTGTCGCCGTCTCCGATGAGCAAACGCCCGACCAGCTCGCTCATTTCTTCGTGGGCCGGTTCCTCAAATATTTCCACAAAATCTATGGGGTCAATCGACTCGCCCAGTTCCACAATATCGTGGGCATCCTGGGCCGCATTTTGCACCAGATCGTTGAGCCAGCCGGATTCCAGGCCCACCCCCACGCTCATTATCAGGTCCGCGTCGGCGACATGGCTGATGTCCTGCGCGCCGGGTTGGTAGGTATGCGGGTCAGCGCCCGGCGGCATCAGGGAAAGAACTTCCACCCGGTCCTGACCGACGGCCGCGACCCAGTCGGCCACGATATTGCTGGTAGTAACTACCTGAACCATTTGGGACGGCTCCGCCGCCGGCTCGGTCTGGGCATCGGCCGCGGGCATATTCTGGGTCGGCGGGGATGTCGGGGCCGGTTGGGTTGCCTGATCTGAAGAACTACAGGCTGCCGCTAAAAGAATAAAGACAGCAACAAGGGGTAACAAAATTGGCAACGGGTTTCTGGACATTTAGGTCACTCCATTTCGGCATCGTAGTATTGTTGACGCAGTTCTATTTTCCTGCTCTTATTGATACCTAGTATAAGTTATAGCACCGGAGTTAACGTTGTCAATACCGTGTATCAGTTATTGGGAAGTACCAAATTGTATCGCCAGCCCGCACCACCGGCCCCGCTCCCGCGAGGAGAGGGGAGATTGGTTTTGTTCTCTTCTTTAGAAGAGAGTTGAGGTGAAATGGGTATCAGACCCTTTGCAAATTTTCGGGGGTTTGGCTTACAATTTTAGGCGTTAGTCTAACGTAATTGGCTGTTGGCGAATCTTCAGCCAGGACACGCCTGATAAATCTTTGAGGCTGCGGTTATGCGGATTAGTGGAAGTAATTGGAAGGTCTGGAAGTACGTTTATGCGTCCGGGGCGCTGCTGTCCCTGTTCGGTCTGGCGGTAGTGTTAGCCGCCTGCGGTTCTGGGGCGCCCGCGGCGGAGCCACCCCCGACGGAAGCTGTTCCTACCGCCACGCCCAGTCCTACTCCGACGCCGGCGCCGCCCCCGACTCCGACAGAAGCAGCCCCAACTGACACTCCCGGCGAAAAGGTTTCCGCCAACAACGCCAGCCGGGAAGACTTGCGGGCCGCCTTTGAGCGGGCCGGAATCAGCCACGCTGAAGCCTGGGCTCGCGAAATCGAGGATCACCGCCCCTACCCGGAAGACGATCACGAATTCAAGCAACTGCGCAGCGACTTTGCCCGCCACAATCACAATATGGGCGCAATCGACGACATCATCGCCCTGCTGAAGCTGCCCTGATGCGCGATACCAGAAACGAAGAAGTAGCCTCCTCGCTGCGGGTCAGCCTGCTGTGTCTGGTCTTTCTGGGCGTGCTGGGCACCGCGATTGCCCTGGCCTATCACCGGCACTGGGACAGTATCTGGCAACTGGCGCCTTGGGCGGCATTGGGCGCAATTTTTCTGGCCTTGCTGCTGCTGATAATCCGTCCCACCCCTTTCCCGGCCAAGCTGGCCCGGGGGATCGCCGTCGTTACCATACTGGTAGCCGGGGTGGGGATGTGGCTGCACTTCGAACGAAACTACGAGGCGGCTCCGCTGGATGCCCTGTACTCGGATCGGTGGGAGACCATGAGCCTGGCGGATCGGCTGCTGGAAGTTGGCAAGGGCTCGGTGGGGCACGTGCCGATTTACGCCGCCGGCCTCCTGATACCCATCGCGCTGGCGCTGATTATGGCGACTATCGGCATGGAACGCCCCTCAAATCCTGGCGAATATATCGACCCGCGGCGGCGTTGAGGCCGCAGTCCGGCGCCGCTACTTTACGCTGACCGGGCCGAAGCCGGGGCGACCAATCGCCTTAACTACCCGTCCACCCGGGGAATAACCTCCTCCACCAGCGCGTCCATAGAATCCAGCAGTTGTTGCAAACTGCCGCAGCCGTTGAAGTTAATCTGAAATTGCTCCAGCCCCGCTTCCTGACGATAGCGGGTGATGTCCGAGGCCACCTGTTCCGGGGTTCCCTGTCCCGTGGGGCGGTCGCCGCTTCCGCCGGAACTGCCGGTTATTCGGCTGAAGTTGACCCGAAAGCTCATCCGAGTGGCCGGCGCTTCTTCCCGCTCGATTTCGGCACAAAAGTCTTTCAGGTAATTCTGGTTGCTGACCAGAGCGTCCAATGGGGTCGGGGTGGGCTGCCACACTTGACCGAAGCGGGCGGCCCGCCGCAATGCCGCCGGGCCGGAGCCGCCAATCCACAGCGGCAGGTGGGGCTGCTGCCGCGGTTTGGGGTTGACGTGCATATTCTCGAAGGAGAAGAAGCGGCCGTGAAAAGTCGTTGGCCCCGGCGCCCAGCAGGCTTGCCAGATTTGGAGGTACTCGGTAGCGCGGGCCCCTCGCTGCCGGAACGGGACGCCCAGGGCGGCGTACTCGGCTTCATTCCAGCCGACGCCCACCCCGGCGATGGCCCGCCCGCCGGACATTTGATCCAGGGTAGCGAACATCTTGGCCGTTACGATCGGATTTCGGTAAGGCATTATCAGCACCGAAGTCCCCAGCTTTACCCGGGAGGTTCGGGCCGCCACGTAAGCGAGGACCACCAACGGATCGTAAACATTGCGCCAGGGTTCGCTGCGGGGCGAGTCATCGACGATAACGTGGTCGTTGACGAACAGCGCATCGAAACCCAGTTCTTCCGCTTTAACAGCGGTCTGGACAATGGCTTCCGGGGTGGCCGGAAAGCCCAGGTAGTCGGCGTTGGGCAGTCGGAAGGAGTATTGAACCATAACGCCTCCGTAGGTCTGGTCTGGCGCCGGCTATAATAGCGTCAACCGTTGCCGACAACAAGTCCCGTCAGGCAGCTCCGCCATCAGTAGTTCCGCCCGTCATACTTCTCCGTCCAGACCGGACCGCTATTCTCACTCCGGGTCCAGATTCCCAGAGTTCCCAAAACTATTGCCACACAGCCAATGACTGCCACTATTGGACCGGAGCCTCTTCGGGCGATGAGATTGCCGATGTCGTTAATTTCGATCCAGGTTAAGATTACTAAAAAGCAGATCCCGGCGGCGATTAAAAGCAAAAGGATTTGGATCACCGTGCTTTTCTTATTCCACAGATTCCCCAGCGCACACATTAACATTGCAAGGACCGGCCCTACCAGGAGGCCGAGAATAAGAAAAGGGGAGCCCATCTCAAGGGCGTTGAAATTCCCCGCTGTCATCTCGTAAATCCCTGAGGTTTCTACCCAAGGCAGGAACATACTGATTATAACCACCACCGCTCCAACGTATATTACAATCGCCACTGTCCACCTCCGCACCTTGCGGCATACGCTTGATTACCCGGCTCATCCCCGGCCTAAATTTCTTGCCTTTCCTTTTGGGAACGGCAGAGCATTAAGGCGAGTTGTTAGCGGTTACACCGATGTATGCCAGGGGGGCTTTTCGTCGCGTCGTAAAGGAGAGCAGCAGCGGCAGTCGGCTGCCCCTCCGGCCAGTCCGGCCCATTATCCCGCTAAATTTCAAAATCTATGTCCTTGACCTATCTTCCAAATGGCTCCCAAACCCAGCAGCACCCCACCAACAGCGGTCATTATCAACCCCACTCCCCAATCATCGGGGTCAATTGCCACCGCTGCGAGCATGATACAGATACCGGAAATTCCCACGGCCAGCAAAATCAGGAAGACTTGCATCACTGAGTCCATTTTCTCGTTCTCGGATAGCTTTCCCAGCGAGATAGCTATTATTGCAATAATGCCCATCACCAGAGTGGCTATTCCAAAAGAGCGCTTGATCCCCCGGATATACCAGGAAGTGTCCCAAGTCAGGAAAGTGCCGATTATAACTAACCCGGCGGCAGCGTACATTATCAATGCCATTCGCTTAACTCCTTCGACGGCCAGATTAAAGGCGCCTTAGGTTTCCTTTGTTTTTAGAGACTACTGAGGGAATCCGCATTCCCGGTCAGAAATTACGCCAGTGCAACATATTCGACATCACGGCTGGTGCGGGGCCGTCCCGGGCCGGCAAAAAAAGCGGCCCCGGAGTCTTCCAGCCTGGTTTCTGGAGATTCCGGGGCGACCCAAGCTTGCAGTCCGGGCGTCTCTTATCGCGTCAACCCATCCCGCGTAAGCGCCCTGGTACCAGCTACCCGGTTTACTCCCCGGACTAAATTGTCCGGCGCTGGGCGGGAGAGGCTACCGAGTTACGTGGAACGGGGGGGGGGGGGGGGGTAAGGGCTGTTATTCCGGTATTGATTCCCCGCAGTATTGGTCTGTTATCCCGGTGCAAGGCAGTTCGGTTAGCTAAATTTAAGTCTAACATTGGAATACTCTATAATTGTATATCTCTATATTAATATATCTGCCGGCCTGAGTCAAATGAAACCGTTGCTTGGGCGGCGTTGCAAGGTAGTTTAAGTCAAGACGCAGCATTTGTCCCATTACCGCCAGGGCAGCCACAGGGGTCGCAGACATACACCTCGACAACCTAAATTGGAACACCACCACTCCTTCACTGGACATTGACATATAGAACATAGTTCTTACAATTACCCGGAAGCGCTACTCTACATTACTGGGCCTTGCCGGGATGAAATGAAAGTAGCTTGTGTCCTGATTAAACACCTGAGGGTCGAGGCCGAGCTGCATCGAAACCCGCAGCTCAAGCCACGTACCGTTATTTTAGCGGACCGCAGCCGCAGCCCGGCCCGGGTAGTCGACGCCCGGCCCGAAGCAACGCTGGCGGCCCCCCCCCCCCCCCCCCCGGAAGCGGCTTTGATTTATCCGCCCCATGCCGTTGTGCTGGAAGCCGACGAAGCCTATTACTGCCGGGTATTCCGACAGGCCCTTGCCGGCCTGCTGGGAGTCAGCGCCCGGGTGGAGGCGGCGGAACTGGGCCTCGCCTACGTGGCTATTGACGGTTTGGGGCCGATGTACGGCGGCGAAGCGCGGCTGGTCGCCACCCTGCTGAACCTGCTGCCGCGCTGGCTGAATCCCGGTATCGGCGTCGGCGAGGGCAAATTCCCGGCGCTGGTGGCCGCCCGCAGCAGCCGAGCGCCGGGAGCGGTTCGGGTGTCGCCCGATGCGGCCAAATTCCTGGCGCCGCACCCGGTTGACCTGCTGCCGGTCTCCTCCAGCACCCGAGCGGCTCTGCATCGTCTCGGATTCCATACCCTGGGTCAGGTCGCCGATATGCCGGCTGACTTGGCATTGACTCGGTTCGGGCCGGAGGGCTGGCGAGCCTGGAATCTGGCCCGTGGCAGAGACGACCGGCCCCTGAATTCAATCCGGGGCCTGGAGCAGGCTCCGGCCGCCGCCCGTAATTTCGCTCCCGTCCGGCCGAACCCGCAGCCGGCGAAGTTGGCGCCGCGGCCAGACCAATATCCCCGGCGCGCCGCCCCGGCAACGGTCAAGCAAAGGAACGCCCGGCCCGCCGTTCCCGGAAATACCGACGGCGCCGGCCCCATTGCCTATCCGCGAAAGTACCCCCGGGAGTCCGCAGTAGAGATTAGGCCGTTAGTATCAACCGGTTCTCACCAATAGAACAGCCATACCACTCCAGAAAAACAGCGCCGTCCTTCCGACAGAAGCAAAAGGCCGGCGCACTCTTTGGAGCCTTATAAAGGCCGGCGCCCCACTACCCCGGGTGGCCCGGGGTTCCGTACAGCGGGCACCCGTGACAGGTTCGGGCCTGGCCGCAGGGGGCCGACCCATTACTCTGGCCGCTGCCCCAGACCGTCCCCAAAGGCCCGGCCGGAATCGGGCCGTCTTTAGCCCCTTCCGGAAACAGCTCCAGTTTCAGCTGCTTGGCCCGGGGCGGCCGCTGACCGGGAAAGGCGACAAAAGGCCAGGCCCGTTTCCGCACCACGCCCATCGCCTGCAAATCCCGCCAGTTATCGATACGATGGCTCCGGCGGTTGTCGATAATCCGCTGCGCCGAGGTTGGCCCCAGGCCGGGCACCCGCAGCAGCAGCTCGTGGCTGGCGGCATTCAAGTCCACCGGAAAGGCGTCCAGATTTTCCAGGGCGATGGCCGTCTTCGGGTCCTGATCCAGCGGCAGAAAACCACCGGCGTCAAAAGCCAGGTTCAGCTCCGCATTGGAATACTGGTAGATCCGTTTAAGCCAATCCATCTGATAGAGTCGGTGCTCCCGGCGCGGCGGCGTGGCCGGATGTTCTTCCATGGGAGTGTGGGCCGCCGGGCGAAAAGCCGAATAATAGACCCGTTTCAGGTTCCAGTCGGTATAGAGCTGGTCGATGCGCTGAAAGATGTCAGCGTCGGTCTCGTCAGCGGCGCCCACTACCATCTGGGTAGCCTGACCCACGGCGCCGCCACTGCTTTCTTTAGTCAGCCGGTCAATCCATTCCATCGGCGCCAGAATACCGCCGTCAAAGTCCTTGTGGGGACTTATCCGCCGCATCATCTCCGCCGTTGGAGTTTCGATATTGACCGACAGGCGGGTGCCAAGGCGATGGGCCGCCTCGACGTACTGATACTCGGTGCCGGGCATCACCTTTAGATGGACATACCCCTTAAAGTGGTGCTTTTGGCGCAGGCTTTCGATGACCTGAATCATCTTGTCCGAGGTCTTGGAGCCGCTGCCGGCGATGCCGGAACTGAGAAAGAGACCGGCGACGGTGTGGCGCTGGTGCATTTCCATAAAGGCTTTAGCCAGCTCTTCCACCTTGAAGGCGTATCGCTTGCGGAGTACGTAAACGCTGTTGGGACAGTAGGCGCAGTCCATCATACAAAAGTCGGTAAACATTACCCGCATCAGGTTGATGAACTTGCCGTTGGGCATAGCGGCGCGATAGACGCCGGGGGCCGGCCGTTTCGCCGGGTTGGTATAGGAATAACTGCCGGCGGAGGCCGCCGCGTCTGCCGGGGCGGGGGAGTTTCGGCTCCATTTACCGCCCTGGGGCTGGGCCAGAATGTCGTCGCCGGCCATTCCGCCGAGGATTTGCATTTTTTCGTAAACGTCCGGGGCGCGTTTGATGAGCACAGCAGGTCAACCTCCCGTCTTAAAGTATAAGAACTTATGTTCTTAATGTTGACTGAGGGTCATACGGGTTGTCAAGGAGTTAAAGCAAATCCGGCGCGGAAGTCGCCGGATTGGGTCAGCGCTTCGTCGCTCCCGCGCCGGTTCGGGGATGATTCGACCGGGCTTCCGGCAGCGACAACGGGCAGCTATCCCATTTCGGGATACTGCCCCTAGTAGCGTCCACCCCCGGTTTCGTGTAACATGGATCGATAGTAGTAGTGAGACAGGTAGCGCTAACCTTAATTTAGCCGATGGCGGAGAGGGTTGAATCTATGCTGAAGCGCCGAGTTACCAAACCAATTTACGTAGGGGATGTCAAAGTCGGTGGTGGCGCTGACATCACAGTTCAGTCGATGACCAAGACTGACACCCGGGACGTCAAGGCCACCGTGCGCCAGATTCACGAACTGGAAGAAGTGGGCTGCGACATCATCCGTTCCGCCGTGCCGGACATGGAAGCGGCCATGGCCATGGCCGAAATCAAGCAGCAGATCAATATACCCCTGATTGCCGACATCCACTTTCACTACCAACTGGCAATCGAGTGCGCCCGGGGCGGAGTGGACTGTCTGCGGCTGAACCCCGGCAATCTGCGCAACGAGGACCAGATTAAGGATGTGGTCAAGGTAGCCAAAGAGCGGGGCATCCCCATCCGTATCGGCGTAAACTTTGGCAGCCTGCCTCCCGTGGGCGGCATTGGCCGCACCCGGGGCTTCTCCCGACACATGGACCTGGTCAACAAGCTGCCCAAGGCCGGCGAGGCCAGGGAAGGCGAATACAGCATCGTGGACCACATGGTGGCTACCGCCCTGTGGGAAATCAGCCTGCTGGAGCAGCAGGACTTCGACCAGATAAAAATTTCCCTCAAAGCCTTCGACGTGCCGACCACCGTCGAGGCCTACCGGCAATTGGCCGATATGGTGCCTTACCCCTTCCACCTGGGCATTACCGAGGCAGGGACGGCCCAGTCCGGTTCCATTCGCACCGCCGTGGGTCTGGGATACCTGCTCTACGAAGGCATCGGCGATACCATCCGCGTATCCCTGAGCGACGACTCCCGGGAAGAGGTAGCCGCCGGCTACGAAATTCTCAAGTCTTTGAACCTGCGCAGCAAGGGAGCTACCCTGGTAGCCTGCCCTAGCTGCGGCCGGGCCGACGTGGATGTGCGCAAGTTGGCTAACGATGTGGATGCGCTGCTGAAGAAAACCGATCGGAATGTCAAGGTTGCGGTAATGGGCTGCGAAGTGAATGGGCCCGGCGAGGCCAAGGACGCCGACGTGGGCATTGCTGCCGGCGCCGGACGGGCCGTAATCTTCCGCAAGGGCCAGAAGGTGCGCGTCGTTTCCGAGGCGGAAATGTTTACGGCCTTGATGGAAGAGGTAGAGAATACGCCCGCGCCGGCGGGAGATTAACCGGCGCGCCGCCGCCGTGGCCGGCCTTGCCGCCGTTCCCAGGCCGCCGGAAGGACAAGGTAATATGCGATTCACCCAACTGGTAACCAAGACTCTGCGGGAAGACCCGCCCGAAGCGGAAACGGCCAGCCATCGCCTGATGTTGCGGGCCGGCCTCATCTACCAGGTGGCCGCCGGCGTTTACGCCTATCTGCCCCTGGCCTGGCGGGCCCTGCGCAAAATTGAGAACATCATTCGGGAAGAGATGGACGCCGCCGGCGGTCAGGAATTGATGATGCCCGCCCTGCAGCCTCGGGAGTTGTGGGAGCAAACCGGCCGGGCCGAGGCTATGGGTGAAGTGCTCTTTGCCATGGAAGACCGGCGGGGCCGCCCCATGGTGCTGGCCCCGACCCACGAGGAAGTGGTCACCAGCATTGTACGGGCCAATGTGCAGAGTTACCGGGATTTGCCGGTGATCCTCTACCAGATACAGACCAAGTTCCGGGATGAGCCGCGACCCCGCGCCGGCCTGGTTCGGGTGCGCGAGTTCGATATGAAGGATGCCTACAGTTTCAATGCCGACGACGCCAGCCTGGATGAGAGCTATCAGAATATGGCCCGGGCTTACCGGAATATTTACCGCCGTTGCAGCCTGCCCGTGCTGATGGCCGAGGCCGACAGCGGCGCTATCGGCGGCAAGGATTCCCACGAGTTTCTGCTGGCTACTCCCACCGGCGAGGACACCGTTATTACCTGTCCCGCCTGCGGCTACACCGCCAACGCCGAGAAGGCGGTGGGCATCTTCCCGGACCCGGATGAAGCTGACCCGGAACCCCTGGACGAAATCGACACCCCCGGACTAAGGACTATCGCCGGCCTGGCCGACTTCCTGAACGTCCCCGCCAGCCAGACCCTTAAAGCCGTCTTCTACTCCGCCGACGGGGAAGTGATATTCGTTACGCTGCGGGGCGACCTGGAAGTTAATGAGGTCAAGCTGAAGAACTGCCTGGGCTGCAATGACCTGCGCTTTGCTACCGACGAAGAAGTGCGGGAGGCCGGGCTGGTTGCCGGATCGGCCTCGCCCGTCGGCATAACCCACGTCCGGCGAGTCGCCGACGCGTCCATTACCCGGGGCAGCAACTTCGTGGTGGGGGCCAACAAGCCCGATACCCACTACCGAAACGCCAACTATCCCCGGGACTTCCAGGTAGATATCCTGACCGACATTGCCCTGGCTCAGCCGGGACATCTATGCCCTCAGTGCAGCAGTCCGCTGGAAGCCACCCGCGGCGTTGAGGTGGGGCATATCTTCAAGCTGGGCACATCCTACAGCGAGCATCTGGGGGCCATGTACCTGGACCAGGAGGGCCGGCAGCATCCGATAACTATGGGCTGTTACGGTATCGGAGTGGGGCGGCTGCTGGCGGCGGCCATCGAGCAGAACCACGATGACCGGGGAATCATCTTCCCGGCGCCCATAGCTCCCTACCAGGTTCACCTGGTAGGGTTGAACCTGGCCGACGCGACCGTGGCCGCAGCTGCCGACAAGCTGTATCGGGAGCTGTGGGACAACGGGATTGAAACCCTCTACGACGACCGCCCAGACCAGACCGCCGGGGTCAAGCTGAATGACGCCGACCTGATGGGACTGCCGCTGCGATTGGTGGTCAGCCCCCGCAATCTCCGCAATAATGCCGTTGAAATGAAGGCCCGCAGCCAGGCCGAAGCCACTATGGTTGACCTGGCGGATGTGCCGGAGGCGGTAAGCCAGGCCCGGCTTGGGTAGCTCGGGCCCAATCCTCCGACCGGCATTCTCCTTAGCTGGCCGGCCCGCCCTTGCCAGCGGCGGCGCTCCGGCCGCCGCAACCCGAAGGACGGCGGAAACGGGCCGACCGGATACCCCGTCAGCATTGGACTCTGGTTGCCTTTCCCGCCTTTGCTCCGAATCGCTGCTTTCCCGCCGGGCAATCGGCGTTGGGCCGTAGCCGCAAATTTGCGCACCCGCAGTTCTTTACGCCATGACCCGGGGCTGCTCCCGCCCATCAGTCCCGGCAGCGGGGCCGGCTAACGCGACCGGGAGTCCAGCACCGAACTGAGGTAAACCAGATTGGCTCTCAGCTCCGGCGCAATGTTGCCCTGCCGGGAAGAAGAGAGCAACAAAAGGAGACGCAGTTGGGCAGCCAGGTCGGCGGCCAGCTTCTGTTTGGCTTCAGCTTCGGTATCGGCGGCCACCGGCACCCGCAGCCCTTGCAGGGGCAGTCGGGTGTGGGATTCGCCGGCCCAGTACTGGTCCAGGGTATCGATTATCAGTATCGGTATGCTCCCGGTAATCACGAAGGGGGCATCGGGCGGCGAATCGTCGGGCCCCAGGGCATCCACTTTCACTTGCGTGACGTCGCTGTGGTTGATGTGAAAGGTAGCAGCGTTGGGCTGGCTGGCGCTGATAGTCCGCCAGTCCCAATCCGGCGGAGTAGCGACATCCACTTCCGATTCTATTTCCACCGGACAAGCGTCGTTCTCCGCCACGGAGCGGACTCCCTCCGGTTGTGGGCTGGATTCCAAACCCGGATCGGTCATAAGCGCCTCGCTTCAAAATACTGAATTTTCCAACTGCCCGGTACTAATCGCTTTCGCGGCACTCTGCGGAAGCCGGGCAATCAACTTGACCTTTATTCCCGGCGCGCTTTCTCCCGCGCTGCTCCGGCTAACTACTTTTGCTCCGGCTCAATATCCCAGGCATTGTAAACCTGTTCCGGCAGCGTTATCGGGCCAACGGCTTCCTCGTAGTCGCGGACGTGCTTATTCGCCAGCAGGGCAAAGGCTTTCAGCATTTGGGGGCTGACCTTGATTCTGGCCCGCAGGATCGGCTCCCGCTCCTCCATCTGCTCGCCAAAGAAGAGGACGGCGGAGTAGAGGCTGCTGTAAATGTGGAACGAGTCGCAGTAAAAGGTAATCGGCTCCCCGGAAGCATCGGCTCCCCGGGTATCGCCGGGGTTGACGTAGCTCTCTTCCTGGGGCGGCTGGTCTTCCGGGGGAACGTAAGGACGCTGAATAATTGGCATCGGGTTAACCTCCCCGTTTCAGTTGCGGCGTCAACCATTATACACGCCCCGGGAAAGTCATTCCGGCTGCCCGCCCCGAATTGCGGTAAATCGCACCCGACGGCAGCGGACGGCGACGCAAAAAGCAGGCGGCCGCGGCCGCTTAACCCCACCCGGAATCCGATCGGTGGACTAAAACTCCGGCTGGGGGTAAAGCGCGCCGTATTGGGTATCGTGCCGGTAAACGTTCCGACATTTCAGCCGTTAAGCTTCCGGTGGCAAAAATGATAGTAGCCTACGGCCAGCGCCTCCCATTCGGAAGTAGCCTTGCTGACGCCGATGAGCCGCAGGCTTCGCATTATGGCATAGGCTAACTGGTCCTGGGGAACCCGGGCGTGGCGGGCGATGACAGTACGAATTTCCTGGGTTGCATAGGTATGCAGAGGCAGCCGGTGCCGGGCCGCCCACCCGACCAGGGAGTTGTCCAGCAATTCCAGGGCCGGCGCCGGCCAGCGGATGCCCGAAGGCTGACCGCAAGCTACCGCTCCGGGCTGCCACTGTTCCACCAGCAGGTCCAGGCAGCCGGTCAGGTAACTGATCCGGCCGGCGGCATCCAGCCGACGACTGCGCGACATTTTGATGACGCCGGTAGCGGTGTTCCCGTCGGGCCGAAAAATGGCCCAGCCCGTTTCTCTTACGGCGGCGTCCAGCGCCAGCAAGGTCATAGTCCGGGCTGCCGGGCCGGGCCGCCGTCGCGTTCCGGGCGTCCGGTATCCCCACCGTACCGCACCGGCGAGTCGCTGCCCCGGGACTGCTCGACGAAGCGCGCCGGAACCCGGCAATCTGACCGAGGCCAGGCCGGGTCATTTTGACCGGATATTTGACCTGATAGATGTTTGCTGCTGTCGCCGGATTCCCGGAAAGAACCGAATGTATCACCGGCCCCGTCGGCAGGCGACGGCCAATCCGGTGGAACTATTGGCGGCAAGCCGGGCTGGCTATACAATCCCACGTAAGCATAGGCGCCGCACTGGAGACAAATCCAGTCCCCATCGTCTTCTGCCAAATCTCCGCCGCACCGGCGGCAAGCCTTGAGTAGGTACAAGTTCAAGATTCCCCCTACGGTTAGTTATGATTTAGAACAATTGTTCGACACTGAGCGGGTTCTTGTCAAGCCTTATCCGACTTGTTCCGCCGGCCCTCACCCCGGCCCCTCTCCCCCAGGGAGAGGGAAGAGGCTGCTAAGGACGGCGCTTCAGCATAGCGTCGGACGCCGGCGGCAGGTACAATGCCAGACGTCGGCCGGTTGCGCCGGCGCTATATTACGAGGGACGGGATGCGGGTATGGCAGAAACAAATCCGGTTCAAGGGCCGGCAGCGGCGGCATCCCTGGCCCGCCGGCTGCTGGAAGTTGCCTGGGCCTTCTTGCCCCTGGGCTGGATTGCCTTCGGCGGTCCCCAAGCGCACATCGCCTTGCTCCAGGAGCGGTTCGTAGCCCGGCGACGCTGGCTGGACGAAGAGCGGTTCGTCGAACTGCTGGGACTGGGCCAGGGCTTGCCAGGCCCTACCTCTACCCAGATGGTAGTGGCAGTAGGTACCGTCCGGGCCGGGCCGATGGGGGGACTGCTGGCTCTCTTCCTGTTCCTGCTGCCGGCGGCAACGGTAATGGCCTTGGCCGGCCTGGGCGTGGCCCACTTCTTTGCGGAGGGGGACCGCCCGGCCTGGCTGGACGGAATTCAGCCGGCCACGGTAGCCCTGGTGGCCGTGGCCACCTGGCGGCTGGGCGTCGTGGTGGTCAACACTCGCTTGACCATGGGGTTAATGCTGCTGGGCGCGGTGGCCGCCATCCTGGTGCGCCAACCCTGGGCATTTCCGGCGGTACTGGCCCTGGGCGGCTTGATCACCGTCTTTGCCCTGCGGAACCGGCGCCAGGATTCCGCCCCAAGCGCGGCCGGCGTTCCCCTGGACAACCTGGGAATATCAGCGGTGGCCGGGGTTCTGCTGTTGGCTATCTTTTTCGGTCTGCTGGCAGGTCTCATCGCAGCGCGCCTGGTGTTCGAGCAGCAATGGCTGGCCCTGTTCGAGTCCTTCTACCGCACCGGCTCGCTGATTTTCGGCGGCGGCCAGGTCGTTCTGCCCATGCTGTTGACGGAAGTAGTGGAACCCGGCTGGGTAACCGAAGAGCAGTTTCTGGACGGATTCGCCCTGATGCTGGCTCTGCCGGGGCCACTGTTCAGTTTCAGCGCCTATCTGGGAGCGGTAGCTGGCGGCATTCCCGGGCTGCTGTTGGCCTTTGTCGGCCTGTTCCTGCCCGGCGTGCTGCTAATCTACGCCGTACTGCCTTTCTGGGAACGCTTGCGCCGGTATCCCTGGGTGCGGATAGCTTTGGTGGGAATCAACGCTACCGCCATTGGCCTGGTGGTGGGGGTAGTGTTCCTGCTGTGGCAGCGGGCCGACCCCAATCCGGCCGGGGCGGTAATCGCCCTGCTGGCCTTTGGGGCGGTAATGTTCTTCCGCATCCCGGCGCCCCTGGTAATTATCGGGGCCGGCGCGCTGGGCGGGCTTTTCGGGCGGGCGGGACTGCTGTAGCCGGCCTACCTATTTCCGATTCACCAATGACCGCGTATTGAGTCAGTTTCGACCAGAAACCGGCTCAACACGCAGCGTCGGGCTGACGGACACCGGGGCCCCGGCTGCCGGACGGCTTCTTTTATCTCTTGTCGGTGGAACAGCGGCGGGCTAGAGGGCAAATTCTATGCCGACGCCGACTATCTCAATCTGCATGGAACGGGTATCCGGGGCGCCGGCGGCGAAGGTAACGCCCACCGTCACGTTAAGCCCCTGCTGCACCTCCGGAGCCTCCGGAATCTCAAAACGGGCGTCCAGATTATCGCCCTGCAGCCCCAGGTCCATGTGTTCGGCGATGCACTTCTCGCCGTCGTAAACGATGACCTCATGCACGGTGGCGCAAGCGCGGGTCCGGAAACTCACCAGCGCCGCCTCGGCCCGGGTGTGCTTCCCGTTGGCAATCGCCATCGTAGGCACGGGAAAATGCACCCACGTATTCTGGCCGCCGGCGCCTTCAATCCGGACGAAAGGCCCAGTGTGCCGCACCGAAGTAATGCGGCCCAGGTATTCTACTTGCATACTGGAGCCGTGAACCCACTCGACATACTTGCCGTCTGCGTCTGCCATCCTCTACCTTCCCTCTGTCGCTTATTCCGGGCTGGCAAAGCGCCAGTCCGAGTATCCCTCTAACGGGATTATAGCCTTAAACCATTACCGGGTACAGGGCTGCATCATTCCCCTTCACCATCTCCTCTCCCCTCTTCCTCGGGAAGAGGGGCCGGGGGTGAGGGCATACTCTAAATGAAGCTGCCCCGCTGCCGGCCCCGCCGGTAGGCTGTCCGCAGCAGGAATGCCAGACCGCCGCCCAGGGCAGTCAGCCCCAGGATTATCAGTAGAGGCGTCCAAAGGTTGACTCCGGCGGGGTGGTCCACGTAGGACACTTCAAAACTGGCCGCCGGGTCCCGGGACGAGCCCGCCCCGCCGGAGGGTTTAGTCGGATGCTCCAGCAGTTCCCGGGACTCCACCTGCCCCTGGTCTTCGATAAACCGGGCCGTCGCCTGAAAGTTTTGGGGAAATACTCGGAAAGCCACCTCCGCCCGCTCCGCGGCGCCGGCCGAGGCCAGATAAATTTCGTCTATTTCGCCCCGTTGGCCGCTCACGTATTCCTGCAACTCGGCCACCCGGTCGGCAACGTCGGCGACCCGGACGTTAAAAACGGCCGCCGGGCCGGCAAGTTTTTCATCCCGGGGAAACAACGTAACTTGAATTGCCGCCATAGCTACCCGATCTTCCAGCAGATTCAGTTGTCCCTGACTGCGCTCAATATCGGTCCGGACGCGGGCCAATTCCTTCTCGATACTTAAAAGTTCGGTTACCGTGCTGCTGCGTTCCAGCAGAGAAAGAAGGTTCTGCTCCTCCTTCCGATAGACCGACAGTCGGGCGGTCAGGTCAATGTGCCGTTCGGTTACGTCCTCACTGCGCAGGCTGCGGTACTGCACGTCGCCCAAAAATTCGATGAATTCCAGGGCCGGGGCGATTTGAACCTGGGGCACCTTAATCGTGATGTCCGCCTGGGGGGCAGCGCTGCCACCGGAACTGGCGAGGGCATCCACAAATCCGCCCAGTCTTTCCGCAATGGCTTGAAGCTGGGCCGACGCCGCCGCCACCGACTCCACGGCCACGGCCACCCGGGCCAGGGACTCTACCTCCGGCGGCAGCGCCCATTCCGGCGCTCCGGCGTCCGCTCCCGGCCCGGCGGCCGGGCCGAAGGGCCCGATAGCTGACCGCCCCATATTTCCGGGGTTGGCCGGGCCAAACTGTACCGAGGCCGGCCCACCGCCGACACTTTCATCTATTCCCGGAACTGCCAGCCCGTCCCGGGCCGCCATTCGGTCCCGCAGGGTAGGGGACTCTGCCGCGCTGCTGCCGGACCCCGGCAGGAACAGAGTCGCGCCGCTGTCCTCCGGCGGTGAGCCGCAGGCAGCAATTAGGACCGGGCAAATAGCCAGCAACATCAAAGCGACTGCATTATTCATCTGCTGCTCCCTTTAGGTTATAATGGCAACCGACAACTTATTTTACCAGCATTACTATACAACGATCTGAGTTCGGCCCGGCTAGAGGCAGCCATGCCGGACGGCGGCATTTTCAGGCTGAATCAATCAACCCGGAGACGGCCGCCGCCAGTCCCGAAGGAAGGGATAGCTGAAATCCTGACGAACCTGCCCCCAATTGCCCGGAGCCGCTTCCCCGATCCCGTGCCGCCGGGGGTAATCTGAACGGCCGCCGCTTCCGGGGGAAGAACGCGAAACTTCCGGCCATTGTATAAAGCTATCGGCCCGTCGGCCGGAACCGTAACCCAGGGGCAAAAGCAGAAAATGAATCCTTGATGGCCCGGAAAACGTAGAACTGTTTTACCGGCCCGGGAAGTATCCACTATACCAACTTCCCAGGGGCCTTTCGGTTTAGGAGGTTTTGCAGATGACGGGACTGAAGCCCAGCCTGGGTTATGGCGCGCTGGTCGGTAGTCTCTTTACCGCTCCCCTGTTAGGGTTAATGTTCCTGGCGGACAAGTTAATTGACCTGCCCTTCGTCCCCTTTACCCTGTTCGACTGGATTGCCCGGGTTACTCCCGGCTCTCTGATAACCTTCGGCATCGATCTGATGATTGAGGCGCTGCTGCTGTTCAATCTGAGCGTGGCGGCGGCAGCCAAGACCAGCGAACAAGTGGCGGCCATCCTTATGGTATTTCTGCTGGGAGTAGTCGCGGCCGCCGTCTTTTTTGCCGTGCTGCGAACCCGGCCGGCCGAACCCGTGGGGATGGTTGGAGGCCCGCTGTCCAGCCTGTTGGCCCGGCCGGCGCCCGGCCTGATTGTCGGTCTCATCTTCGGCCTGCCGCTGACCGTTGTCAGCCTGGGCCAGTCAACCATGAATCCGGTTATCGCCTTTGTTGCGCTGCTGGCAATGTTCCTGATTTGGGGTCTGGCCCTGGGCCGCGTCCAGCTTCGGTTGGCCCGGGAAGCGGCCGGCGCCGGCGCCGCAGCCGATGCGACGGAGGACGTAGTTGTCAATGGCGAGAGCCGCTCGACCGGCGTCCTGAACCGCCGCCAGTTCCTGGTTCGCCTGGGGGCCACCACCGCCACCATCACCGTTGCCGGCGCCGGCCTGGGAGCGGTCCTCTCCCAGAGCGAGCAAGCCCGCATCAGCGAGTCGGTAGCCGGCTCGATGCCTCCGGCGGAGATGCCCCCCAAGCGTCCTCTGCCCAACGACGGCGACCCGGTAACTCCCGCCCCGGGCACCCGTCCCGAATTTACGCCGGTGGAAGACCACTATCAGGTTTTCCTGCGCACCGAACCTACCTTCATTGACATCAGCAACTGGGTGCTGCCCATTCACGGCCTGGTCGCCAACCCGCGGGAGCTGACCATTGAGGAGATTCGGAACAACTACACCTCCCGCGACCAGTACGTAACCTTGTCCTGCATCTCCGGACGCATCGGAACCACCCTGATTAGCACTACCTGGTGGACGGGCGCCGTGCTGCAGGAGATACTGGCCGACGTTCAGCCCTTACCCAACGCCCGCTATCTGGTAATCAAGTCGGCCGACGGCTTCTACGAAACAGTCGCCCTGGACCTGATTGGCTCCGATGAACGGATAATGCTCTGCTACGCCTGGGACGGCGAGCCGCTGCCCTTCGACCACGGCTTCCCGCTGCGCATCTGGTTGCCCGACCGCTACGGGATGAAGCAGCCGAAATGGATTGTTGACATCGAAGTAACCGAGGAATACAAAGAGGGTTACTGGGTCGAGCGCGGCTGGGACGAAGTAGCCCGGGTAAAGGCCACTTCGGTCATTGACACCGTGGCAGTGCGGGACATTATCGAAAAGGAGGGGCAGCGTCTGGTGCCGGTGGGCGGCATCGCCTTTGCCGGAGCCCGGGGCATATCCCGCGTCCAGGTGCGGGTGGACGAAGGCCCCTGGCAGGACGCCCAACTGCGGTCGCCCCTGTCGGAGACTACCTGGGTCATCTGGCGCTATGACTGGCCCTTTGCCGCCGGAGACCACACCTTTGAAGTGCGCTGCGCCGAACTGGACGGTACGCCGCAGATTGAGGAGGAACGCGGCAATCGACCCAGCGGCGCCACCGGAATCCACCGCCGGGATGCGACGCTGTAACTGTAAATTCGCCGGCCGCTCCGGATAGTTCAAGCTGCGGCCCGGATCCAGAACCTGAAAAATACCGGGAGGAACAAGCTGTATGTCCGAAAAACCCTTCATTGATTTTGAGCAGGCCCAGGCCGCCATGCAGGCCATCATTGCAGAGGCCACCAGTCCGGTGGTGATGCCGGTGGCTATTGCCATCGTGGACGATGCCGGCAATATGGTTGCCTACGCCCAGATGGACAACGTGCGGCTCTACGCCCGCCGGCACGCCTTCCGCAAGGCCTACACCGCCGCCGTTATGGGTATGGATACCGGCCCTCACGGAGAGCAGTTGAAGGAACGGGGCCGCACCGTCAGCGACTACGGCGACCCCAACCTGACCCCCGGCATCGGCGGCGTGGTAGTCAAGTCCAAAGACGGAGTCATCATGGGCGGCATCGGCGTCGGCGGCTACCTGGCCCGGGACGAAGAGCTGGCCGCCATCGGCCTCAAGGCCATGAATATCGACGCCTGACGGCAGGCCCAGGGTTATGGGTTCAGCTTGAATCGTGAAGCTGTGGCGTCTCCGGTTCCACCGCCGCTGCTTAGCCGAAACTACAGTCCGCCGGGGGAATTGAAAGTGTACGGGAGTTACATCTTATTGAGCGACTCCCCTTCCCCCGGCGGATGCTTGCGAGCTGCGCTGACGCCCCGGCCCAAAGCCAGCAATGCAATAACCCCGAAAACTCCCACCACCCGGGGGCGCTTTTGGTTCGCACAACGGTGGTTATGGAAACTTAAACGTAGCTAACCGCACCCTAGCGATAATGGATAACTTAACGTTCCTTCGGTCCCTTAACAACGAGTGCGTTGACCTTATTGCCATAGACCCACCATTTGCTGCTAATGAAACGTTCAAAAGAAAGCCTAACCCCCCCATAACACCTGCTGAGCTACAAGAAGAAAAGGCTTTAGCACGTGAGCATCGTGTCGCTCATAACGAAGGTATTGGAGAGACACGAGTAAAGGACGTTTGGAACTGGGACGATGACGTGCATCCGACATGGAAGATGCGAATACAAGATGATTATCCTGCCATCCATGCTGTAATCCAAGCTGTCGAAGCGTGCGCGACTGATAACGAAGCGGCATACATTGCTTTTATGGCAGTCCGATTAATCGAGTGCAGACGCATACTAAAGGATACAGGTAGTATATATGTTCACTGTAACAGCCATGCGAACAGCTATTTGCGTATGTTATTAGATGCCGTGTTCGGAGCGAACAATATGGTGAACGAAATCGTGTGGAGTTATGGTACGCCGTCAGGAGGAAGAGCAGGGGGAGCAAAACAGGTCAAAGCGCATGATACGCTTTTATTCTACGCTAGGAATGGCGGTAAACATACTTACAATCCTATCCAGGGCTATCGCATATGGATTTTAAGAGGCCAATTGACGGGTAAATCTCCGTTTTTAACTGCTAAATTTGGGTAATTTAAGACTTAAACCGTTGGTTTTGATGTTGATTACCCAGTAAAGCGCCGCCAAAACATCGGAAAGTTCCGTTCTGAGCCTGAAATTTTTTCATATGCGATAGCCCTGCAATCCTATCTATCTCCCATACTCAGACAAGTACGTCAGTGAACGTTTCATCTACAAAGACGGTGATGGCCGCCGCTTCCGTACAAGGAAACGACCTAACGGTAATACAGAAACTCAATATTTAGATGAATCCAAAGGTGTTCCACTATCTACAGTTTGGAGCGACATTAAACAGCTATATGCCTACCAACTGGTTAAAAGGAGGCTGGAGGAAACCGGGTACGCCACGCAAAAGCCATTAGACCTCTATGAGCGTATTATACGAGTTTCTAGTAATCCTGGCGACGTTGTTTTGGACATATTTGCCGGGTGTGCTACAACTGCCATCGCAGCTGAAAGACTAAACCGTAGATGGTTGGCTTGCGACATGGCATATAGAGCGTGGACTATGCTCAAACGGAGGTTTTACTTAAATGGTTTTGCCCTTTCTGACACGACCAACAGCACACACAAAGCGTTAGGAGAACATCAAACCGAACTGCAACAGTCAACTTCATATACTATTGGCCCAGATCAATTGCCCAAGCGTACTGATATAGATCCCGCTCCTTTCTACAACATCTCACAACGTAAGAAAGGGCAGAAACTGCCATCACAATCCTCTACATGGTCCGGGCGCATACCCAAAGAGGAAGCCAAGAAGCTACTGATGGACCGATTTGGCCCGGTCTGTTGGGGTTGCGGCTACAAACCCTACCGGCCCAACGGAACTCTGGATGATACCCTGCTGGAAGTTGACCACATCCGGGCCAGGAAAGCAAATGAAGGGATGCAAGGAAATGATGAACTCTATAATCTGGCATTACTCCACCGTACTTGCAACGGAATTAAGCGGAATAAGCTGACACTGGAAGAGTTAAGGATTAACAATGCCGATAACAAGAGATTGTACGTTAATAGTATTAGAGATTTGGTTGATTTGTTCGAGGCTCAAGAGTATGCCCATGAGCAAATATTTCGACACGTCTCCGAGCAAGGCGACCGGGATTCAGGAAATTAGCATTATTTACCATAACCACCGTTGTACGAACCAGCATTAACCATCATTTATTCTACTTCCTCATCTTTGCCTCTGCCCGCAGTCTAGCACGGCCCTTCCCGGCAATCAAATCCCGTCGGTCACCGGCCAGTTTGACCGCTTCCGTCCCCTTGTAATATATTTGGGGCGACCCGCAACGGCCCAGAGGACAGCCGTTTTCCCCGGGCCTGGGCCGCCCAGCGCATAATTGGAGTGGAGGTAAGCATTATGCCGGAACGCAATCCCTACATACCCGCGTTTACCCAGGGCAGCATCAAGGTCAGTATGATTCAGCATACCAATGTGGAAACCAGCGACGTGGCCCGCAGTCAGGACTGGTACGCCCGGGCCTTCGGCGCCGAATGGACCGAGGACGGCCCCCGCTATCTGAAGCTGGGCAATACGGAACTGCATCTTCACGTCGAGGCCAATCCCCAGCCCCATCCTACCAACCATTTCGCCGTCGAGGTGGAGGACTGGGACGCCTGGCTGTCCAATTTACGGCAGGAAGGAATCGACTTCGAGCCGGGCCGTGAACCGAAGTTGAATGACATCGGCAAGCTGGCCGGCTTCCTCCGGGACCCGGACGGCAACCTGATCGAAGTTATGTACCACGCCGCCTGGCGCTAGACTATCAAGCCCGCCGCCGGGCTTGCCACCGCACCGGGAGACCGGAACAACCCCCTCTCCGGTCAGAAGGAGAGGGGGTAAGGACGAAGCCGCGCCAATGTCTTTACGGAATCCCCTGAACATCTATCTGGAACATTACCGAAACCGGCCAGACTGCAACTGCGACCTGGGGCCGGTTTTCCAGCAGCTACGGGCCAACTTCGGCGCAGCCCGGACCCTCTACCTCGGCAGATGGCTGCACCTTACTCCGTCCCTGTTCTTCTCCGAAGTGACCTACGTTGACTCCCTGGCCGGCTTTGCCAATGCCATGGCCGACCCGGCCCTGCTGGAATACGTAAACCACCATAAAGCTTACCCGGAAGCCGCCCAAATTCGCTGTTATCAGGAAGACTACCGCGCCTTTGCCGCCGCGACCGAAGCAGCCTTCGACCTGCTTATATCCCTTAACGCCGGGTTCGTTTCCCGGTATGGCAAGAGATTCCTGCGTCCCGGCGGCCGGCTGCTGGTCAATGACGAACATTACGATGCCCGCCGGGCCTGGACCGACCCGGATTATCGGCTGATTGGCGCCTTTGCCGGCAGCGGCCTCCTTCTGGAAACGACTGAAGCGCAACTGGCCGCCTATTTCAAGACTGACCGGGAGACCCGGTTCACTGCGGAAATGGTGGCTGGCGACGCCGGCCGACCGCCCAGCCGGGCCCGGTTCAAGCCAACCAAATCCGCGCCCGCCTACCTGTTCGAAAAACTCCAGACCCGTCCGGAATTACCGTAATCGCCCCGGCGGTGGCAGAGCCGGTGGAAAAGACTAAATGCCGGCAACGAAAACGGCGTTGGTGGTGGCCGAATTGTGCCGCATCGCTTTGGGGCCGGCGTACTCCTCGGAGTAATACCAGGCCTTGGCCTGCTCCACGCTGTCAAATTCCAGAATTACCAGACGGCTGGGCGTCCAGTCCCCTTCCACCATCTCGGTGGCGCCGCCCCGCACCACGTAGCGGCCCCCGTAGGCTTCGATGGTGGCGCTGACCAGCTGGCGGTACTCCTCAAATCCCGCCGGGTCGGTTACCGTAACGTCGGCAATCATATAACCTGCCATTGCTTTGCCTCTCCAAATTAGTTTTGTTTCCCGGATCCCATTTTACCGGAATCGGCCTTGCGGCACACCCGCCCGGCAATTGCGGGCTGGCTGCGAAGAATAATCGACAAAAGGGCTGCCGGCAATCCGATTGCCCCGTTCCTTCGACCCTTGCCAACTTGCCCCTGACGGGCGGTAATGGTACTTTACTGCAACGGGGTATTAACTGACCCCGCTGTCGAAAAAGAAGAACTGAGGAATTGTCTATGACTACTCTACCGGCTGACCCCCATCGCAATTTCATTGGCGGACAATGGGTTGAGTCCGTATCCGGCCGCACCTACCCCATCGCCAACCCGGCCCACAAGGACCGGGTGCTGGGCGAGTTTCAGACCTCAACCCCGGAGGATGCCCTGCAGGCGGTGGCGGCCGCCCGGCAGGCGCTGGAAGGCTGGGCCAATACGCCGGCCCCGGCCCGCGCCCAGGTTCTCTACCGCGCCCTGGACATTATGGCCCGCCGCAGCGACGAACTGGCCCGCGCCATCACCGAGGAGGAGGGCAAACCTTTGCCTGACGCCCAGGGCGAGGTGCGCCGGGCAATGAACATCATCGAGTACGCCGCCGGGGAGGGCCGCCGGATGTTCGGCTATACCACTCCCTCGGAACTGCCCAACACGGTGGCTTATACCGTGCGCCGTCCGCTGGGCGTCGTCGCCATCATTACCCCCTGGAACTTCCCCATCGCCATACCCGCCTGGAAGATGGCGCCGGCCCTCATCTGCGGCAACACCCTGGTTTTCAAGCCGGCCTCCATTACTCCCCTCAGCGCCGTCAAGCTGACCGAGGTATTTGAGGAAGCCGGCCTGCCGCCGGGAGTGTTAAACCTGATTACCGGCCCCGGCGGGTCGGTAGGCAACGCCTTGGTGGAAAGCCCGGAGGTGCAGGGCATCTCCTTCACCGGCTCAACGGAAATCGGCACCGGCATCTACGCCGCGGGCGCCCAGCGGCTGAAAAAGGTGCAGTGCGAAATGGGCGGCAAGAATGCCGTCATTCTGCTGGCCGACGCCGACCTGGACAAGGCCCTGGGCGGTATTGTGCAGGGGGCCTTCGGTTCTACCGGCCAGCGGTGCACCGCCACCAGCCGGGTCATCGTGGAAGAAGACGTCTATGACACCTTCATGGAGCAGCTGATTCAGCGCACCGCCGAACTGAGGGTGGGCGACGGGATGGCGCCGAATACCGACGTCAGCCCCCTGGCCAGCCAGTCCCAGTTGGATACCGTGCTTAACTACATCGGCATCGGCGCCGAGGAGGGCGCGCACCTGGCCTTTGGCGGCCACGCCCTGACCGGGGGCGAATTTGCAGAAGGCTACTACGTGGAACCGACGATTTTCACCGACGTTACCCCGGATATGCGCATCGCCCAGGAGGAAATATTCGGGCCGGTGTTGACGGTATTCAAAGTTCGGGACCTGGAAGAGGCGGTGGCAGTATCCAACAGCGTCAAGTTCGGTCTGTCTTCGTCGGTTTACACCCGGGACCTGCCCCGAGCTTATAAATACATCAACACCGTAGATGCCGGCATGGTTCACGTCAACGCTCCCACGCTGGGGGGTGAAGTGCATCTCCCCTTCGGTGGCCTCAAAGCCTCGGGCGTGGGCCAGCGGGAACAGGGAGTAGAGGCGGTGGACTTCTTCAGCGAAGTAATCACCGTCTATATCGACTACGCCGACACCCCTAGAACCCAGGCCCGGTTTATTTAGGGAATACGATAAGGTTAGAGTCGGAAATATGTTTGGCGATTGGTTAAATTTCGGGCGTGTTGGGGCTGTTGCGTTAATCTTTGCGGTACTGGCCTGCGGCCCTTCCACGGAGGAGCTGAACCGCTTGATTGACCAGAGGGCTCAGGCGGTTGTGGATTCAATGCCTACGTTGACGCCCCAACCAACCACTACCCCAGCTCCAAAAGTGGCTACGGCGACGCCACAAATTATCCCTACTCCACTGCCAACGGCGTCGCCGCAGCCAGTTCCTACCCCGATTCCCACTGCCACGCCTCAACCGACGGCAACCCCGGCGCCGACGGCTTCTCCGCAGCCGATTCCTACTCCGATTCCCACGTCCACCCCCCAGCCAACCGCTACCCCAGTGCCGACCGTCAGACCAACTCGCATTCCAACCCCGACCCCTAGTATTGCTGACTGGAGCGATAGGTTGAACCCTTATATAGTGCTAATTTTGTCCTCAGGTGGCTCCGGGACCGGGTTCTTTATCCAGGATCCGTCTAACCGTACCGAATGGTATCTGGTCACAAACGCTCACGTTGTAGGAAATGACCAATGGGTAGAATTGCGCTGGTACCGAGACATTACTATTTCGCGGGCCCAAGTTCTGGGTGTAGATGAAGTCGCAGATGTAGCTTTAATCGACGTCGGGCCCAATGACTTCGACTGGGCTGGAACTGGATATAAGGACGGGATAAGCTATCTGAAGCAATGGGGGGCCGGAATTACTGTATCCACCAACATCGCTAAAGGGAGCCGGGTAATAGCGATGGGCTATCCCCAAGGGGGAGGCAGCCGAACTGTTACCAGTGGCATAGTCTCCGTTGCAAAAGTTCTTTACGGCGCTTGCCAAGATGGAGTGCACTGGATCAAAACCGATGCAGCCCTTAATCCGGGAAACAGCGGCGGGCCGTTAATGACAACCGACGGTAATATCATCGGTATGAATACCTGCGGGTGGGACCACTTGGAAAATGTAGGTTATGCCCTTGCTATTGAAGAAATTTACTCTCGGTTTAATTTCCTGAAAGCCGGCAGAAATGTAAGATTACCTACTCCCACACCGTCAATACCGGAGGCGCATTACAATGACGGTTCATTCCTGGCTCTGTTGACTTGGGAAGAAAACGGTTCTTGGTGGCACACAACGCGGAATAACAACCCGTGTGTAACAAGGGTATATGAAAACCGGGGCAGATACTCGTGGGAAGAAATACCATTTCTGGGAATATGTCATATTGAAGGGAAAGAAATTGGAGATGACATTGTAGTAGTCCTTCGTGGCAAGACCTATCGGGTAATCCGGGTAGAATTGGACAGCCCCCCTTAGTCCGACACATTCTTCTTCGATGGAATCCCGACATTCCCTGCCCCCGGGGACAATAAAGGGAGCCTTTGAGCAATGATTTCTCTGAATGAGTTTGTGTCTGAACCCGACACGCTCAGCATACTGCATTTCGCCATTATGAGGGAGACGGCGCTTAACTAACACCCGACCCTCCAAAACCGCTGTGGTAGAATCACGTCTAATTTACAATCGGACAACCATTCTGAGGAAGATGAGGTAAAGCAATGGCTTTTTACGTGTATGTTTCCATTTCCGGCGAAGGCAAGGCGCTGCGGTTCGCCCTGGACCCGGCCGACGGCCGTCTGGAATTGCTGGGCGAGACCGCGGCGCCGGGCCGGCCGGCGCCTATGGCCGCCAGTCCTGACCGGCAGTTCGTTTACGTGGGCCGGCGGGACGACCTGGAGGTATCCAGCTACCGGCTGATTCCCGACAGCGGCGAGCTGGAGCTCATTGTCACGGCGGGGCTGGAGTCGGACCCGTGCTACATCGCCACCGACCGGACCGGCCGCTACCTGCTGTCGGCCTACTACAACGCCGGCCACGCCGCGGTGCACGCCATCGGCGCTGACGGCGCCGTAACCGGCCCGCCGGTGGAATGGGTGGCTACCGGCACCGGGGCGCACTGCTTCCAGACCGACCCCGGCAACCGCTACGGCTACGTACCGCACATTGCCGCCGGCGACGGCCCCAACGCCATCTTTCAGTTCCACTTCGACCCGGCCACGGGGCAGATCACGCCCAATGACCCGCCCCGGGTCAGCCCGGCTAACCCGGACGGGCCCCGGCATTTCTGTTTTCACCCCAGCAAGGATATTATCTACGTTTCCAACGAGCAGGGTTGCAGCGTCACCGGCTATCACCTGGATACGGACACCGGCGGCTTGACTCCCTTCCAGACCCTCACCACCCTGCCGGAAGGGTTCGAAGGGCGGAACAGTTGCGCTCAAATCCAGATTACCCCCGACGGCCGCTACCTTTACGCGCCCAACCGGGGCCACGACAGCATCGCCGGTTATGCGGTGGATGACGCCGGCCGCTTGACTGCCCTGGGCCAGACGCCGGCCGAACCGGTGCCCCGAGCCTTTGGCATCGACCCCACCGGCCGCTACCTGTACTCGGCCGGCCTGGAGTCGGGCAAGCTGGCCGCCTTCCGAATTACCGATACCGGCGAGCTGGAGCGGTTCGAAACCTACGAACTGGGGGCGGGGCCAATGTGGGTGCTGCCGGTGGAAGTTTAGCGGCCAGGCCCGGAATACTCTGATTGCCGGTCAGGGGGCGGTATAGAACCCGTCCCCGGCAGCGGTCGGAAATTAGCGGGTTCAGCCGGTCAGTTGGCGGTGCAGGTGAATCAGTCCCTGCTGCCGCCGGGCGGAGTTTACGGTCCCGCTCCAGTCCGCCTCCAGCAATTGCTCGGCCATCTCCCGACAGATTTCGTTGGGTTGCAGCTTGGGAAATTTCCGGTAGAGGGTAAGGGAGGGGCTGTCGGGCTGCGGGGTGTCCGAAGAATTGACCCTATCCAGGGCGTCCAGGAAGGGCAGAATCACGTTGACCGCCAGGTCCCGGGCCCGGGCGGCGCCGATGTAGGCCACGCCCCGGGTCTATCCGCCTTTACGGTCAGCGCGCCGGTCAGCTTGGCGGCGCTGTCGGCAGCTACTGCCCGGCGGAGGTTTTCGACCAAAGAATCCTCAACCGGCTGAGCCCCTGCCGATTCCATCAGGCAACGGGCCAGCAGTCGGGCGGCGCCGGCGATGCGCTGGCGCGGGTGGTTGGCCGGCCGTACCCGGAAGCAGTTCCACTCGGCGGCCAGCAGAGGTCGCCCGTAGCCGGCGGCCCGGCGGGGTCGGCTCCCTTCCCCTTCGGCCAACCCGGACAAGTGCAGCAGACGGCCTTCAATGACGGCGCTCCGGCTTTCCGGCGGGACAGTTACAGCTTCGGCACACAGGGCTTGCCAGGGAGCCTGCCGCGCCAGTTTCAGGAAAGGCTGGCGGTTGGCATAATATCCCAGCGCCTCCAGCAGTCCTTCGTACAAGGTCTGGGCCGGCGGCTGCTCCCGATTGAAAGCGGCGAAATTGGCGGCTTTGGTCCGGAAGCGGGCATCGCCGGCGGCATCCAGCAACCGCCCAAGCCCCGCGGCATCCTCGGGACGCGTCCAGCCCCGGTCGGCCAGCAGCCGCCACAGGGACCCGGCCGGCCCCGGGGCTCCCGGACTTTCGGCAGCAGCGTCGAAGTCGGCAGCGCTTTCGTCCAGCAACCCAGCCAAGGATATTACCGGAGCCTGCTGCCCATTGTGCAATTTAGTTGGCTGGGGCGAGGTCTGCAGGGCGGCGTGAAGCACCACCCCGTTATAGTTGGGATCGGTAGCGTGGCCGTGAGCGTACCAATCCTGCTGCCGCAGGTGCAGCTCCACATCCCCTTTTACCAGACCCAGTCCTTCCACTTCCAGCAGCGCGTCCCGGAAGTCCGGGCCGGCGGCGGTGCCGGGCCGGCCCGGATACAATACCCGCACCCGCCGTCCGGCGCCGGTGCGAAACTCCCGCTGCCGGGCCGCCCGCTTCTGCCAGAGACGGGCCAAAGCCTTTTCCGGTATCGGCAGGTACTCTTCCTTTCTTTCCAGTAGCGCCGGCATCAGGAGTCCGGTTTTAACATCCTGTGACGTTCCGTTGCAACGATATTGCCTCACTCCGCAAGGGCTGGCTCGCCAGCGGACCGTTAGCGGCGCTCCTGAAGCGGCAGACCAGCCGGCACGTTCCCTACCCTGGCGGGGTGCCCGCTCTTACCCCTTCAGGTACTGGTTAAAGAACTCGATCGTCCTGGGCCAGGCCAGGGCGGCGCCTTCCTCGTTGTGGCGCGCTCCCGTCCAGTCCATAAAGGCATGGTCGGCGCCGGGGTAGGTGTGGAAGATATGTTCCTTGCCCAGCCGGGTCAACTCGGCGTCAAGCTTGACCATATCCTCCTGCGACGGGTTGCGGTCAATCTCGCCAAAATGGAACAGCATCGGGCAGTTGATGCCGTCGGCCAATTCAAAGGGCGTCTGCTCGGCATCGCCCCAAATGCCCATAATGTTGCCGCCGTAGAAGGGGACGGTGGCCTTGAAAATGGGATTGACCGCGGCCATCAGCCAGGCAATGCGCCCGCCCATGCAGAACCCGGTAACGCCGATGCGCTCGTTGTCGACGGCCGAATTATTAGTGAGAAAGTCCACGGCGGCATTCATATCGGCGATGATGTCCGGGTCGTTGAGGTGGCCCAGCCGGTCCAGACGGGGGCCGGCCATAACCTCTTCGCTGAAGCGGTGGAACAGGTCGGGAACCACGGCGACATAGCCTTCCTCGGCGAACCGGTCGGCCATAACCTTGTCAAACTCATCCATTCCGCCGACGTGAAAGGCGATTACCACGGCGGGAAAAGGCCCCGAACCGCTGGGAACCGCGGCGTACATCTCCATTTCTTCCCCGTTGACGGTCAACTTGTCGGTAAAAGACGGCATTGCGCATACCTCCGTTTTATTGTCGTGGCGCTGTTGCGCCGGGCCCGACTCGGGCCGGCAGGTGAATTGTAGCAGATTGGCGGCCGGAGTTGGGGATTATCCCCGGCCCCGGTCGCGACCAGGTCTCCGGCGCCGCCAACCGCGACTACCGGGGCTTCAGGATTTGCCGGAAGCCGGAGGTTGACGATTGACCTCACCTTCCCGCCGTCCGGCCCGGACTTTATGAAATCCCTGGCAAGTCAAGCAACGGCGGCGGGCAAACCCTTGATCTGCCCGTTAAATGCCTGAACTTCTTTTCCCTACCACGCCTTTTCCAGCAGGGGCAGCAGTTCCTCCGGTTCGGAAACCTGAACCGGGTTGTTGCGCGCCGGGCCGTCCTCCAGGGTAAGCCGGGCGATTTCCGGCAGGTCTTCCCGGGGTATCTCCAGCTCCCGCAGTCGGTGGGGCATTCCCAGATCCATAATGAAGTCATCGACTACCCGGGCCACCGCGGCCGCCGCCGCTTCATCCCCCAGATCCCGGGTGTCCAGACCGGCGGCCTGAGCCAGCAAGGCTTGCTTGTCCGCCGAAGCCGGACGGTTGAATTCCATCACGTAGGGCTGGGTTACGCAGGAAGTGTAACCGTGGCCCACGCTGTACTTGACTCCGATGACGTGGCCGATGGCGTGGCTGAGTCCGGACCCCACGCTGGGCGCGCCCATCATCGACAGCCAGGCGCCCAGCAGACAGTTCAAGCGAGCTTCGGAATTGCCCATCGCCTCTCTGGAATTGGGCAGATTGGACAGCAGCAGTTCCGCCGCCTTGGCAGTGGTAGCGTCGGTAGCCGGCTGGCTGCCCCGGCAGTAGAGCCGTTCGATACAGTGGTCCAGCGCCTTGACCCCGCTGGACAGCCAAAGCCAGTCGGGAGTGCCTTCGGTCAGGTCCGGGTCCAAGACGATTAAATGGGCGTAGAGGTCGGGGTGCCGAACCCTGATTTTATGCCCGGCCCGGTCGTCCAGGACATTGCCGCCGCCCACGTTGAATTCGCCGGCGGACAGGGTTGTCGGAATGGACACCTGCCAGGGCAGTTGCTCACCGGCGGCGTTGGAGCGAAAGTTCCCCCCGCCTTGATGCCCCCGTTCCCGCAATTCAGCCTCGGTAGTAATGCCCTCGGCCATCATTACGCCAATCATCCGGGCCGCGTCAGAAATGGTGCTGCCCCCCACGCCAACCAGCGTATCCACCCGGTTATCCAGGGCAATTTGCGTCGCCTCAACGGCGGTAGCCAGGGGCGCCCGCTGGGGCAGGTTGGAATAGACGGCCAGACAGCGCTCGCCCAGCAGCGAAGCCACTCGATTCACCGTATCGGTTTTCTCCGCAACACTGCGACCGGATAAAACCATTACTCGCTGGCTGCCCAATCGGTCCAGTTCCGCCGCCAGATTCTCCGCCCGGCCCTGACCGAAAGTCACCCGCGACTGCGCCGGCGGTTCATAAGTTCCTTGCAGTCCAGTCATATTTCACACCTCGCGCTCATACCTGTGCGGCCCTGCGACAGTGGGTTAAGTTTACCCCCTGCGGAACCGGGAAACAACCGGGCCAACTACTCCCCTCTCCTCGCGGGAGAGGGGCCGGGGGTGAGGGCTTCCTACAGGGCTATCGCATATGGAATTTAAGAGGCCAATTGACGGGTAAATCTCCGTTTTTAACTGCTAAATTTGGGTAATTTAAGACTTAAACCGTTGGTTTTGATGTTGATTACCCAGTAAAGCGCCGCCAAAACATCGGAAAGTTCCGTTCTGAGCCTGAAATTTTTTCATATGCGATAGCCCTGGGGCTTCCTAAATTTTGCGTTGACAGTATTTGGGCCCTTACTTATACTCAAGCCAATTGTCAGCTAGAGAAAACCGGCCCCGGCGAGGATTACCACCCCAAAAATTGAGGAGGCAGTTCCATGACGCAAGCTCGCTCCAAAGACGGCGGCGATGCCATTCTGGAAGCATTTCGCAACTTGGGGGTGGACTACATCATATCCTCCCCCGGCTCGGAATGGGCTCCGGTCTGGGAAGCTCTGGCCCGCCAGAAGGTCAACGAAACCGACGGCCCCACCTACATCAACTGCTGGCACGAAACCCTGGCGGTGGACATGGCCCTGGGCTACACCCGGGTCACCGGCCGGATGCAGGCCGTACTGCTGCACGCCGGCGTCGGTCTGCTGCAGGGCGGGGTAGGCATCCACGGCGCCTATCTGAGCGAGGCGCCGATGCTGGTCTGTTCCGGCGAGGCTATCAGCTATGGCGAAAACCCCGACCTTGATCCCCAGGGGCAGTGGTACCGCAACTTGAGCGTCGTCGGCGGCCCTAACCGCTTTGTAGAACCCTTCGTCAAGTGGAGCGGCCAGGCCACCAGTTCTTACACCCTTTACGAACAGTTGGTGCGGGCCGGGGAAATGTCCCAACGCGTGCCTAAAGGCCCCACCTTTCTGGACATACCCATTGAGACTATGATTCACGGCTGGACACCTCCGGCCAAGATTCGCCGGGTAGCCGAGGCTCCCAAGACCCGGCCCGCCGCCGACTCCATCGACCGGTTGGTGTCCCTGATCGCCAACAGCCGCAGTCCCCTGATAATTACCGAAGGTTCCGGGCAGGAGGTGACCGGATTCGACAGCCTGGTCCGGCTGGCCGAACTGATGGCGATTCCGGTAACCGAGAGCGCTTCCACCTACGCCAACTTCCCCAAAAGTCACCCGATGTACCTGGGAACCCCGGAGCCGTACCTGAACCAGTGTGATTTGGCGCTGCTGCTGGGCAGCCGTTCACCGTGGTATCCACCCAATACGGGCCCGGCCAACGCCACCGTCGTGGCGCTGGGCGAGAATCCCCTGAAGGGACAGATGGCTTACCAAAACCTGCTGGCCGATATGTACGTGGAAGGCGATTTGACGATTACCTTGCAGCTGCTGACCGAAGCCTTGACCACCAGCGGCGCTGCCGCAGGCGCCCACGCGGCCAAAATTGCGGAGCGGAGGCAGCGCTGGGCCGCCGAACATGACCGGCTGACTGCCAACCGACAGGCTGCCGAAGAATCGGCGCGAACCCGGCAACCCATCGATCCGGCTTGGCTGTGCGCCGCCGTCAGCGAAGCTATGCCCGATGATGCGGTCTTTGTCGAAGAGGTAACTTCCCACCGGGGACAGGTGCTGCGCCACGTCCGGTGGGACCGCCCCCAAAGCTACTTCCACCCCAATGGCGGGCTGGGTCAGGGATTGGGGTTGGCCCTGGGCGTCAAGCTGGCGATACCCGACCGTCCGGTGGTGGCCCTGATGGGCGACGGCGGCTTCCTTTACAATCCGGTAACCCAAAGCTTCGGCGTAGCCGGCGAAGCCAATCTGCCCTTCCTGACGGTGATTTTCAACAACGGCAACTACGAGGCAATGCGCCGTAACCATCTGCATTACTACCCGGACGGCGATGCCTCCCGCTCCGACGTCTGGCACGGGGTACACATCCCGGGCCCCGACTACCCCAAGCTGGTTGACCCCTTCGGCGGCTACGGCGTGAGGGTAGAAGACCCGGCAGACCTGGTCCCGGCCCTGAAAAAGGGGCTGGAGGCCGTCAATGAAGGCCGCATCGCTCTGGTGGACGTGGCCTTGTCAATTTAGGAAAACCGCCAAAGACTGTCGGGAAAATCCGGAGGAAGAGACTTCCTCCGGATACCTCAGGTCGCCGGGAAACGGGAGCCGACGTGATTTTCGGCTATACCTTACAGCCTGATCTGCCGTAAAGCAGTCCGGCAATATCAGCATTCAACGCGCTAATCCGACACTGACTGGAAGAGGTTAAGCAAATGGCAGAAATAGTCCTGGGGCTGGGTTCGTCCCACAGCCCCCAACTCAGTACCCCTTCCGAGATGTGGCTCACCTACGGCGAGGGCGACCAGCGGCACCAGGAGCTCTGGGCCGCCGACGGCAAGCCTTATTCATTTGCGGAGTTACTGTCCACCGTTGACCGCCCGGCCATCGAGCGGGAACTGACCGCCGCTACCATGGAGACCCGCTACCGGGCCTGCCAGCAAGGTATCGCCACTTTGGGCCGGACTCTGGAGGCGGTGGCGCCAGACATTGTAGTGATGATTGGCGACGACCAATTGGAACTGTTCAATGAAGGCAATATGCCGGCCATGCTGGTTTATTGGGGCGACACCATCCGCAACGTACCCATTTCCATCCCGGAGGCGGCGCCGGCTTTCCGCAAGGCCAACGCCTGGGGCTGGTTTGCCGACCGGGAAATCGACTATCCCATCGCCTCCGACCTGGGCCGGCACGTCATCGAGTTTCTGGTGGATCGGAAGTTTGATGTCGCCCACTCCCGCCGGCTGCCGGCCGGTCAGGGCATGGGCCACGCCTTCGGCTATCTGTACCAGCGCATCCTGTGCCAGAAGCCGATCCTGGCCCTGCCGATAATGGTAAATACCTATTACCCGCCCAACCAGGTAACGCCCCAACGCTGCTATGAACTGGGACAGGCGGTCCGCGCCGCCGTTGCAGCGTGGGAGGGCGAAGCGCGGGTAGCGGTTATCGCCTCCGGCGGCCTGAGCCATTTCGTAATTGATGAAGACTTGGACCACCAGGTGCTCCAGGCTATGCAGCAGCGGGACGCCCAGGCCCTGTTTGACCTGCCCAAGGAGAAGCTCAACTCCGGCAACTCGGAAATCCGCAACTGGATTGCGGTGGCCGGCGCCGTCGGTCACCTGGATATGCAGGTGGTGGATTACGTGCCTTGCTACCGTTCCCCGGCCGGCACCGGCTGCGCCATGGGGTTTGCCCAGTGGACTTAAGCGAAGGAGTTGGCGCCCGCGCCCGACGGAGCGGTTCCCGGACGCGCCTGGCCCTGCCCCTGGACGGAAGGCCGGACAACAGAAATTATAAGGAGATTTATAATGCTCTCCCACACCGATAACAAAACTTTGACCCGCACTAGTCGGGGCACTCCCATGGGCGATCTGATGCGCCGTTACTGGATTCCGGCCCTCCTCGCCAGTGAACTTCCCGAACCCGACGGCCCGCCGGTGCGGGTGCGGCTTCTGGGCGAGGACTTGGTGGCCTTTCGCGACACCCGGGGACGTATCGGTCTGCTGGACGAATACTGCCCCCACCGGCTGGCCTCCCTGTTCCTGGGGCGCAATGAGGAATGCGGGCTCCGCTGCGTCTATCACGGCTGGAAATTTGACGTGGACGGCAACTGCCTGGATATGATGAACGAGCCGCCGGACAGCGACTACCATACCAAGGTAAAGAGCATCGCCTATCCTACGTTGGAGCAGGGCGGGGTGGTCTGGGCTTATCTGGGCGACCCGGCGCAGCAGCCTCCGCCGCCCAATTTCGAGTGGACGCAGGTTCCCGAAACCCACCGCCACGTGTCCAAGAACTGGCAGGTTTGCAACTGGCTGCAATCGCTGGAGGGCGGCATCGACACGGCCCACGCTCCCATCCTGCACCGCACCATTACTGCGGATACGGCCAAAGCGGGTATCGGCATCAACACCGATTTTGTAACCGGCGGCGCGCCCACCCTGGAGGTGGACCTGACCGACTACGGCTACCGTTACGTCGGCGTCCGCTCCCTGGGCGAGCGGGGCGACTTTGTCCGGGCCTACCAGTATATTATGCCCTTCCACCAGATGCGCCCCCGTCAGTCGGGCTACAAGGGACAGGCCGCCAAGCAGGTCATCGCCGGCCATGCCTGGGTGCCGATGGACGATGAAAACTGTATGATTTACAACTGGGTCTATAGCTTTGGCCCGGAACCCATCACTGACGCGGAGTGGGACGAGATTGAGCGTGGCTACGGCCGCAGCCCGGAACAGATGCTGCCCAACTATCGCAGCCGGGGGAACCGGGAGAACGACTGGCTCATTGACCGGCAGGTGCAGAAATATGAGACCTTTACCGGGATTGACGGTATCAACGCTCAGGATGTGGCGGTGCAGGAGAGCATGGGAGCTATCGTTGACCGCACCCGGGAAAATCTGACCCGCAGCGATATGGCGATCATCCAGGCCCGCCGTCTGCTGCTGCAGGCAGCCCAAACGGCAGCCGACGGCGGAACTCCGCCGGGCCTGGCGCCCACTTACTACAATGCCCGGGCCATCGAAGGCATTCTGCCCCGGGGTTCCGATTGGCGGACCGAGATGCTAACCTTGATGCACCCGGAAGAGTAATTGCGCCCAATCGCCCCGCACCCGGCGGTCGGCTTTATTTTGAATTGTAGTCGGACCAGGATACACCGATGACTTTACCAAACACCGAAAGTATGCGAGCTTCGCCGCCGGAGCGTTACGCCGCGATGAGCGCTCATTTCCTGCAGGAAGCTGAGGAGCGACTGGCGCAAGGGGACTTGCAGCAGGCGGCGGAAAAAATCTGGGGCGCCGCCGCGCAAGCCGTCAAGGCTTACGCCCAACGGCAAGGCTGGAACCACCACGCCCACAATCACTTGCTGGCTGCGGTTACATACCTTTCCCTTGCCTTTAACCGGAGCGATTTGGCGTCCTGGTATGACAGCGCCAACTTTATGCACCACAATTTTTACGAGCATCAACTGGACGAGGACGTTATACGGATTCGCCTGGGTCATGTCCGCCAGCTCGTTGCGCTGCTGGCAGAACTAGGCCATGCCGAGTTGCCGCAAAGTCAGCCTCACCTGACTCCTGAACAAAGGGAGAGGCAAGAACGGCGCCGGCTGCTGCTTACCCGCAAGACCGCCTATTCCCTGGGGCCGGAGTACACGCCGGAAGAGGCGGCGTCCCTGCCGTCAGTGAACCCGCAAAGTTAAGCCTGGATGACGCCGGGCCCCGGTCGATGAGTCCGGGCCCAGATGGATTTGTTCCGAGTCAATTTACGGGCGAGAGGTTGAATCTGCCGGCTCGATACTTGGCCGGCTCAGCGCTCGGCCAGTTTGCGTTCCAACTCCCGGCGCACTTCCAGCCATTCGGTATCGATGATGCTGTAATAGACTGAATGGCGCTGGGTTCCATCCCAGGTAATGCGGTGATTTCGCAGCACCCCTTCTCGCACCCCGCCGATGCGCTCAATGGCCCGCTGCGACCGCTCGTTGCGGCTGTCGGTCTTGATGCACACGCGCAAGGCTTCCTGGTCTTCGAAGGCGTGCTTCAGCAGCAGGTACTTGCACTCGGTATTGACGAAGGTGCGCTGGTAGGCGACTCCGTACCAGGTCATGCCGATTTCCAGCGTCCGATTGGGCCGGTCGATATCCAGGTAGCCGGTGGAGCCGATAGCCCGTCCTTCTTCCGGCAAGGTCACGGCAAACTGAACCCGCAGCCCCGTTTCCATCCGGGCCAGACACATCCGGACCCATTCCCGGGCGTCCTCCAGGTCGGCGAAAGCCGGTCGGGTCAGGTAGCGCCAGATAATTTCGTCGGCGCCAACGGCAAACAAGTCTTCGGCATGGATCAGCCCCAGGGGTTCCAGGCGAACTCGCCGGCCTTCCAGAATTACGGGTTTAGGGTCCATTGATTAACTCCTTTTCGGCGCAGCGCCGGCCAGCAAATCCCTCACCCGGTCCAGAATGCGCTGCCCGACTTCGTACTTGGTCAGCAGGGGCAGTTCTTCCACTTTCAGGTCCCGGTCAATCAAGGTTACTTTGTTGGTATCAGCGCCGAAACCGCTGCCGGCTTCGGTAATGTCGTTGGCCGCAATCAGGTCCAGGGACTTGCGGCGCACCTTGTCGGAGGCGTTGACCACCAGATTTTCGCTTTCGGCGGCAAATCCCACCCGCACAAAATCGCCCCGCACCGTAGCCAGAATATCGACGGTTTTAGCCAGATCAAGGGTCAACTCGGCGTCCGTCTTCTTGATTTTCTGCTCCGCTGCCGTCGCCGGCCGGTAGTCGGCCACCGCCGCCGCCATAATCAAGGCATCGGCGTTGACCGTTTCCCGCTGCACCGCTTGCGCCATCTGCGCCGCCGTCTGCACCCGCACCACCTCCACCAGGGGAGGGTCGGGCAGTCCGGTAGGCGAGGCAATCAGAACAGCCCGGGCGCCCCGGTCCCGGGCGGCTTCGGCCAGAGCATACCCCATTTTGCCGGAAGAATTATTGGTAATCACCCGCACCGGATCGATCGGTTCCTGGGTGCCGCCGGCGCTGACTACGATAGTCCGTCCGGCCAGGTCGCCGCTGCGCCCCAGGGCCGCGGCGATATGCCCCAGCAGGTCCGTCGGTTCCAGCAACCGCCCCATCCCCATAAGGCCCGAGGCCAGCCGCCCCGGAGCCGGGCCGGCCATGATTACGCCCCGCTGCTCCAGTTTAGCCAGATTTTCCCGGGTGGCCGGGTGGTCATACATGGCGGCGTCCATGGCCGGGGCTACCAGCAGCGGAGCCGTGGTGGCAATTACGGTGGTGGTCAGGGCATCATCGGCCATGCCGGCGGCTAACTTGGCAATGCAGTTGACGGTGGCCGGAGCGATGACCACAATATCGGCGCGGCGCGCCATGGCTACGTGATGGTTGGCGAACTCGGAGGCGATGTCGTAGGTATCGGTTACCACTTCCCGGTGGGTGATGCTGCGGAAGGCCAGGGGAGTCACGAACCGGGTGGCTCCGTAGGTCATTATCACATCCACCAGCGCCCCGGCCTGGGTCAGCTTGCTGGCCAGGTCAACGGCCTTGTAGCTGGCGATACTGCCGGTAACGCCCAGGACGATGTGCTTGTTTGCCAGCGGCATAGCCAAATTTCAACTCCAATGCACGATCCCGGCAGATGTAATTAATTTGCCGGCAACCACGCTGCGGACTGAGCTTATCTCGATTGCGCCAAATATCGAAATAATCGGCGCCGCTACCGGGCTGACCGGTTCATTGCGTAGATGAGGCGCAGACCAATCAGGGTCAAGTCCTGGTTGATGTGGTGGAACACCTCAGTATGGTCGGCGATTACCGGCACCAGTCCGCCGGTGCCGATGACCCGGGCCTCCGGCCCGATTTCACCCTTAATCCGGTTTACCATCCCGGTTACCAGCGCGGCATAGCCGTAAACCAGGCCGGACTGGAGGGCGTTTACCGTGTTGCGTCCCACCACCGATGGGGGGGCCGCCAATTCCACCCGCCGCAATTGGGAAGCGTTAAAGAACAGGGCGTCGGCGGCCAGGCTGATGCCGGGGGAAATAGCGCCGCCCAGGTATTCTCCTTCCCGGTTTACAACGTCAAAGACGGTAGCCGTACCCAAATCCACCACGACCAGCGGCGGCGAGTAAAGTTCAATGGCCGCCACGGCGTCGGCAATACGATCGGCCCCCACGTCCCGCGGGTTGTCGTAGAGAATCCGCAGGCCGGTGCGGACGCCGGCGGAGACGGTCAGGGGCGTTACTCCAAAAAAGGCCCGGCACAAATCGGCAAATACCGCCGTCAGGGGAGGCACCCCACTACACAGGCAAGCCGAGTCTATGTTTGACGGGTTAATGCCCCACAAGTTAAGCAGGCTCACCAGTTGCAAGCCGTATTCGTCGGACAGGCGGCGCGAGTCGGTGGAAAGGCGAAAGGTAGTCCGCAGCGCATCTCCCTCAAAAACGCCAATGGTAACCACGGTATTTCCAATATCGATGGTCAACAGCATTGCCGGATTATACTATACCGATTCCGTATATTTCACCCGGATAATATACGGCGACGTTGTCCCGACCGGCACACGCACCACGGAAGAAGATTTGCCGGCGCGCCGAAACCAATATTTGCCAATAATAATATATGCTTACCCCGGAATATCTGGGGATAAAAGTCTATTCGCGGCAGTCAGAAAGTTGACAGTCCAGTTTCCCAATGGCTACCATAACCCTTGCCGGGCAAGGCCCGGAGTCGATTTCAACATCGCGGGAGAGAATGCTATGGCCAATATGGAGCAGGTACAGATAGTAAGGCGGGGACGGGATGCGGTATCCCAGTGGCGGGATGAACACCCCGGAGAATTTATGGACCTCAATGCCTGTTACATGAGCCATACCCGGATTCCGATGGTAAACCTGACCGGCGCCGATATGCGGAACTCGGACCTGATGGGCGCCATGCTGCGCCGCGCCAATCTCTCCGACTGCCGCCTGAATCCGATTCACCTGTACCGGGCCGACCTGCGGGAAGCCAGTTTCGTCGGTTCCCTGCTGAACGGCGCCAACCTGCGCGGCGCCGACGGCCGGCAGGCCGACTTCAGCAATGCCGATATGGATCGGGTCATCTTGTCCGACGCCAACCTGAGCGGGGCTAATCTGCGGGGGGCCAACCTCTCCCGAGCCAACCTGGACCGGGCCGACCTGACCGGGGCCGACCTGACCGGGGCTACCCTTAACGGCACCGCCTTGACCCGCACCAATCTGACCAACGCCATATTCCGGGATACCGACTTTTACGAGGCTGTTTTCAATACCTCCCCAATGACCGGGGCCGACTTCGACGGCAGCATTATGGGCTACACCGTTTTTCAGAACTGCGACCTTAGCGGCGCGGTGGGACTGGACGCAGTGCGGCACGACGCCCCCAGTACTTTGGGAGTTGACTCCCTGCTGCGTTCCGGTGGAACCATTCCGGAAGCCTTCCTGACCGGCGTCGGTTCGCCCGAGTATCTGACCGCCTTCCAGGAGGCCATCAGCGGCGCCCCGTCGCTGTCCGCGGACTACTTTATCGCTTGTGCCGCCGGCGATGTGGCCTTTGCCACCCGGCTGCAGGATGATTTGCGCGCCAACGGGGCCCGCTGCTGGATATTCCCGGAAAATGCCCGGGGCAGCGCCCTGGTGGACCGGCGCAGCACCTCCGAAGAAGAGGAAGTGGAGCGGTGGATTCGCCATTACGAAAAGCTGATTGTAGTATGCACTCCCGAAGCCTTTCTCAGCGAAACTATCCGCAACGACATTACCGCCGCCAAAGAAGCCCAGGATAAGCGGGATGAATGGGTCCTGTTCCTGGTAACCGGCGACGGGTTTATGAACTCGCCCCGGGACCGGTACGCCCGGGGTTTGAGCGGCGAACACAAGGTCTTTGACCTGCCGGGACAGGCGGACAATACCGAAGAGTATCGACAGGGCGTGGCCGACCTGGCCGCCGCTCTGGTGGACGTGCAGCCGGCCAGCGCCGGCCGCCCGGCCCGCAGCGCCTCTTCCATGCAGCTCTAACCGGAGCCGGACAGATGTACCCGCCGGGCATTGCGGCTCGGGACGCTCCGGGCATAAGGCCCGCTGCCCCGGAGCCACCGCAGCCGGTCTTGCGACGGTCGCCAAGGGAATGCCATCGCCGGGCAGTTCCTTAACTATCTTTGCTGCTGCCGCAACGCAGGGCTATCGCATATGAAAAATTTTCAGGATGAGAACGGAACTTTCCGATGTTTTGGCGGCGCTTTACTGGGTAATCAACATCAAAACCAACGGTTTAAGTCTTAAATTACCCAAATTTAGCAGTTAAAAACGGAGATTTAACCGTCAATTGGCCTCTTAAAATCCATATGCGATAGCCCTGTGCCGCAACGCTGCTTGCCTGGAACAAATCGGTAATGTATAGTAGAATGGGAACGCGCTGCGGAGCGCCGGTGTTCGCCGGCCCGGGTCGTATCCGGTATGGGCCGTCTGGCTCATATAGTTGAGAGTAAGCGCTATCTGCCGGAATTCTGCTGACCCAGGATTGATATGAAATCCGGAGTCTCCCGAATAGCCGAGAAATTGAACGGGTGGTTGAGTGAATTGGAACCGCAATTTGGATTGAAGCGGCCGGAACAGGTAAAGGAAGCGCCCAATCAGGGGGAGCGGGTTCCCCCGGGGCAGTTTTTGAGTAAGAAATTCCCCGTCCTGACCTATGGCTCCAGACCTCAAGTGGATTTAAGTGTCTGGAATCTCCGAGTCTTTGGCGTGGTGGACCGGGAAGTTACCCTCACCTGGCAGCAGTTTACCGAGTTGGACTGGGTAACGCTGAACGCCGACTTTCACTGTGTAACCCAGTGGAGCGCGCTGGACCAGACTTGGGAAGGCGTTACCGTCGCCAGCGTCCTGGAACTGGCCGGGGTCCGGCCCCAGGCCCGGTTTTTGATGGCGCACTGCTTCGGCGGCTATACTACCAATCTGCCGCTGGAGCTGGCCCTGACCGAGGGGTTCCTGGCCCACCGCCACAACGGGGCCGAACTGGGCAAGGACCACGGCTGGCCCCTGCGCCTGATTGTCCCCAGCCGCTATGCCTGGAAGAGCGCAAAGTGGGTTAACGGCCTGGAGCTGATGACCGAGGACTCCCCGGGGTTTTGGGAGCAGCGGGGCTACAACAATAATGCCGACCCCTGGAAGGAAGAGCGGTTCTGGCCCGAACTGACCAAGTAAATTTCTCCCCCGGGTTGTCGCTCTTCCCTCGTCCCGGCGTCAGAAATCGCAACGCCCGGTCGCATTGGGCCGGGGCGTCTTTTTGTCGCTCAAACTTTCCGGTCGGCGCCATTTCAGTCAAATTATGCTGTATGATTTGGATATTGCCATTGCGGCAATCGGGTTCCGGGGCTTTGCGGCGGTGGATTGACCATTGCAATGGCGCCCCGAAAACATATCTCTATTTGCTGGAACCAGGGGGAGCTATGGCTGAAATTTCAGGAGAGCCTCGGATGCGGCTGAATGAGGAAATCCGGCCCAGTAAATTGCAGCGGGCGCGAGTCCACCTGCAAAGGAGAACCAGTACCGGGTTTGTGGAATTGTTCCCCTTGATTGTAACCCTGGTAATAGTGTCCCTCGTCATCAGCTACGCCGACCGATTCGTCAGCCCCTTGCTCTTTGACGAAGGACGCCCCCTGGGAGCAGTAGTCTGGACGATTAACATTGGGGGAATTACCGATTTGGCGATACGGCCTGAGCGAATTCCGGGTCTGAGCATCGTCATACTCGTAGTCATATTCTACCTGGTGGGTTTAATCATCTCCAGCGGGCCCGGCCGGGCATTGATGGCTTTCAAGGACGCGGTATTTATCCGAATCCCGGTGGTGGGAAAAATCTACGGCGTTACCGAGCAAGGGTGCGCCGCAATGTCCTCTTCGGAGCGATTCAGTCGGGTAGTTTCCTGGAGTGGCCCCGGGAAGGTATGCTGGCGATGGGTTTTGTTACCGGACGGGCCTACACCAACCGGGAAGTCGTCAACGAAGCCACCGGAGAAACCGCGACTAAAGAGCAAACAATAGCGCTGGTCTATATTCCGACAGTGCCCAACCCGACGTCAGGAAATATGGCCCTGGTAATTGAGGATGATTTGGTGGAAACTAATATGACGGTTGACGAGGCGATGCGACTGGTGTTCTCCGGCGGTATTATAATGCCCGAAAACATTAACCTCTTCCGAATCCCTCTGGAGTTCCAAAAGGCAGCAGGAGAGCGTTATGAGAACGAATTGACCGGTCGCTTCCACGTGATGCATTAACCTTCATCAGGTAGCTGCCTGGGGCAGGTTCGGCAAAAACCGGCCGAGAGTCGGTCAACGCCAACTCCCGGCCATTGGGAGCTTCCCTTTGTTCCGAATCCGCTAGGCGGCCCGGCGCTCCGCCGGTTCAATGACGGGGACATGGTTTTGGCCCGGGCCGGCGAGTCCGGCAGGTCCCGGGTAAATCCGCACTGGAGGCAGTTGACGTACCTGCCGTACATATCGGAGACCAGGTGCAAGGCTCCCTGGCACTTGGGGCATCCCTTCAGTTTAAGCATATCGATTCACCTCCGGCTCGGCTCAAGACCCTTTGCTATTAGTCAGCACACAAGAAATAATGTGCTGGAATAATAAACCTTGACACAAGGAATGTCAACTACTATTATATTTTCTGTAACTTAGTTCCAGGTTTTACCAGGAGAAGTCCCGGGAGAAAAAGCAATGTACCAGCGATTTCGAATAGTATTTAACCCGGATATGGAAAGAGCTGCAGCAGGGGAAACTTTCGAGATACCGCCGTCCCCGCCGGAGACCGCCGAACTGGAAAAGGCGGACCCGGCGCCGGACCCGGACGTTTCCCGCAATCAACGGGAAGAGGAATTCGACGCTGGCATTGAGGGCGTCTATATTATCAGCGTGGCGGCCCGAATTCTGGATATGCACCCGCAAACCCTGCGCAAGTACGAGCGGCTGGGGCTGATCAACCCGGGGCGCACCGTCGGAATGCTGCGGCTCTATTCCCGGGAGGACATCCGCAAAGTCTTTCTAATCCGGCACTTGATGGAAAATCTGGGACTGAATCTGGCCGGAGTGGAGTTTGCCCTGAACCTGGTGGAAAACCTGCACGGTTTTGAGCAGTACCTTCGCTCGGCGGCCGCGGGTACTTCCGTAGAACCCGTAATCGAAACGGCCATGGCCCAACTCTTCCGCAATCTCAATTTGCCGGCGGAGTAGGCCGGACCGAACCGGGAGTCAGCAGCTCCGGGACGGAGCGCTAATCGTATATTGAAGGTGGACCCAAATGACTAACGGCCATAACAACGGCGATTTTTCGGAACAAATTCCACCGGCCGGCGAGCAAAATACCGAACGGGATTTCGATTCCCTTACCCCGGAAGAGCAGGTTGAAATAATGCGCCGGGATTTGGAGGAAATTCGACAGGACGCCCTCCAGACCAAAGAACAGGTGCAGCGCGCCCAGGCCGAACTGGCTAATTTCCGTAAACGCACCGAGGAAGAGTATCGGAATTTGCGCCAGGACGCTAACCGGCTCATGATTATGAAACTGCTGCCGGTAATCGATGAGCTGGAACTGGCCATCAATCACCTGGATGAAAATGAAGCCGCCGATTCCTGGGTGGAAGGCGTAAAGCTCATTCACCGCAAGGCTTACGGAATTCTGGAAGCCGAAGGTCTGTCCCGGATTGAGACCTTCGGAGTCCAGTTCGACCCCTCGCTGCACGAAGCGGTGGGAGTAGTCGATTCCGACGAGTACCCCTCCGGCTACGTGGTGGAGGCGGTCCGTAACGGTTATCGCCTCAAGGAACGGGTGATTCAGGCGGCCCAGGTAGTGGTAGCTCGCTAGATAGTAAATAATGGAACGTTGGGCGCAGTCGGGATTATATGTTCCCCTAACGCCCCGCTTGAAATGTAAAAGGAATAACGCAAGTTAAGGAGAGAGAGTATGGCGAAAGTTCTCGGAATAGACTTGGGAACAACCAACTCGGTAGCCGCCGTCATCGACGCCGGCGAACCGGTAGTTGTGGAGAATGCCGAAGGAGGCCGCTTGACCCCCTCGGTAGTAGCGGTGAACCCCCGCAGCGACGAGAGATACGTCGGTCAGGTTGCCAAACGCCAGTCGGTCACTAATCCGGAGAACACCATTTTCTCCGTCAAGCGGCTGATGGGCCGCAAGTACACCGACCGGGAAGTGCAGGGCGCTTTGGGCAAGCTGCCCTACAAGGTGGTGCAGGCCAATAATGGCGACGCCCACGTGGAGATGTCAGGGCAGAGTTATGCGCCGCCCCAGATTTCTTCCTTCGTCCTGCAGAAAATCCGTCAGGACGCAGAGGCCAAATTGGGTGAAAGAATCAGCCAGGCGGTGATTACCGTGCCGGCCTACTTCAACGACGCCCAGCGGCAGGCCACCAAGGACGCCGGAACCATTGCCGGGCTGGATGTCCTGCGGATAATCAACGAGCCTACCGCCTCGTCCCTGGCCTACGGCCTGGACAAAACCCATGAAGATGCCACCATCGCCGTCTTCGACCTGGGCGGCGGCACTTTCGACATCACCATTCTGCAGATGGGGGAAGGCGTTTTTGAAGTCAAATCCACCAACGGCGATACCTACCTGGGCGGCGACGATTTCGACCAGCGAATTCTGGAATGGCTAATTCAGGAGTTTCGGCAGGAGACGGGTATCGACCTGGGCAACGACCGCATGGCCCTGCAGCGGCTGCGGGATGCGGCGGAACGGGCCAAGATCGAGCTTTCCAGCACCCTGGAGAGCGAAATTAACCTGCCCTTCATCACCGCCGACGCCAGCGGCCCCCAGCATCTGGTCAAGTCCCTCAGCCGCGCGCGCCTGGAACAGTTGGTGGGCAGTCTCATCGACCAGACCGAAGCACCCTGCCGCCAGGCCCTGACCGACTCGGGCCTGTCCGCCGGCAGCATTGACGAGGTAATCCTGGTGGGCGGCATGACCCGGATGCCGGCGGTGCAGGAGAAGGTGAAGTCCATCTTCGGCAAGGAACCCAGCCGCTCGGTGAACCCGGATGAAGCGGTGGCTTTGGGCGCGGCGATTCAGGCCGGCGTGCTGGGGGGTGAAGTCGGCGATATAGTCCTGCTGGACGTTACGCCGTTGACCCTGGGACTGGAGACGCTGGGCAGCGTTATGACTACGCTCATTCCCCGGAACACCACCATTCCCACCAAGAAGACGGAAACCTTTACCACCGCCGCCGACGGGCAGACCAGCGTGGACATCCACGTTCTGCAGGGTGAACGTCCCATGGCCGGGGATAACAAGTCCATTGGCCGGTTCATTCTGGACGGACTGCTGCCGGCGCCCCGGGGCGTGCCTCAGGTGGATGTTACCTTTGACATTGACGCCAACGGCATCCTCAGCGTGTCCGCCCAGGATAAGGGCACCGGCAAGGAACAGCGAATTGTCATCCAGCCCAGTTCCGGAATCTCCAAAGATGAGATTGAACAAATGGTGGACTCGGCCAAAGCTCACGAAGAAGAGGACCAGCGGCGGCGCGCCGAGGTGGAGACGCGCAACCAGGCCGACTCCCTGGTTTACAGCACCGAGAAACTGCTCGAGGATAATGCGGACAAAGTCCCCCAGGACCTGAAGCTGAAGGTAGCGGGGAAGATTGCCACCCTCAAAGCGGCGGTTGCGGCCAACAGCGTCGCCGAAATGCAGACCGCGATGACCGACCTGAACAACTCCCTGCAAAGGCTGGGGCAGGCGGTTTACAGCCAGCAGACCGGTGGCTCCGCCGGCGCCGGCGATGTCCCCCCGGAAAGCGATGCGGGCGCCAATGCTGACGGGGATACCGTAGAGGGCGAGTTCCGGGAAGTTTAGATTTCGTTGAAGTGACGTTACGTCGAGCCGGTGAACCTGATATAATATCGGCGTAAATCATCAGGGTTGCCGGTTCGGCCCCATAATTCGAAACAGGTGGGGAGTAAAACAATGACTGGACCAGAGAGCGCAGGGCAGGAAGTATTGGGCAATGAGAGCACTTTCGAAATCGGGGGCTATCTGCAGACGGTAACGCCGCTTCAGTATCATTACCTGAGTCTGCTGGAGCGACTGACGGCTCTCAAGAACACCTACCAGATCGACCCGGACTACGAAGCCTGGATGATGGAGGCGATCAAAAAGTCCATTTACAGCACTTTTCGGGATTGTATCGAATCCAATGTAGGGGACGCGGCCCGAGAAATTCTGGGGCAGGAGCACCAGGTAAACTGATTTTTATTGAAATCTTTAATTAGTCAGGGCCGGCTCCAACGGGGCCGGCCCTGATTTTTATCCGCCGCCAGTTCTTTATTGCGGCTGAACGTTGCCGGGAAAACAGTGGCTGAACCGTAATCTTAATTACCCTAACCCGTGCCGGGGCAGCACCTCCCGTTTCAGTTCCGCTACACTCTCTTCCAGGTACTGACGGGCCTGTTGCCGCACATTAGCCGGCACATCCAGGGTAAGGGTGTCCCGCAAGTTGGGTGCAGGATATTGGTCGGCCACCGACTCCGGTATCCGGTCGGGCCACTCTACCCCCAGCATTACGCCATAGGCCAGCGTCCAGCAGCGGGCTACCGCCCGCACATCGTAGCCGCCACCGCCCAGAGCCAGCCAGGGCATGCCCAACCGGGCAAACTCGCGGATGACCGCCTCGTAACCTCGGGAGGTTAGCTGCAAGTGGGTTATCGAGTCGGAATGGTAGCTGTCGATGCCCAGTTGGGTGACCAGCACGTCGGGCGCAAAAGCCCGGATTAGCGGCAAGGCTACTTCCCGAAAGGCCCACAGGTAAAGCTCGTCCTCGGTGTAAGGGAACAGGGGGACGTTCACCGAGCAGCCGGCCCCGGCCCCAACGCCGCTTTCCGATACGAAGCCGGTGCCGGGGAACAGGTATTGTCCCGATTCGTGCAGGGAGATGGTCAGCACGCGCGCATCCTGATAGAAAACCTCCTGTACGCCGTCGCCGTGGTGGGCGTCCACGTCCACGTAGGCTACCCGCATCCCCCGTTCCAGAAAGAACTTGATGGCGATGGCCGGGTCGTTGAAGATGCAGAACCCGGAAGCGTGGGTGGGCGCAGCGTGGTGCAGGCCGCCGGAAATGGAAAAGGCTACATCGACTCCCTTGCTTGCCACCAGTTCCGCCGCGGCCAGCGTAGCCCCGGAACTCAGCGCCGCAGCGTCGTACATTCCCGGATAAACGGGATTGTCGCCCCGGTCGCTGAACCCGAACCTTTCCGGCTGCAGCGTGGTCAAGCCGGCGCTGAGGCTGCGCACCGCTGCAATGTAGTCCCGGGTATGAACCCATTCCAGTTCCGTTTCGGCGGCGGCGCGCGGGTCAATCAGCCGGGAAGCGCCGCCGTCAAAGGCCCCATAAGCATTCAGCAGTTCGTAGGTATAACGCAGGCGCACCGGACGCATGGGATGGTCCGAGCGCAAAACGTGGCGGGACAGAGCGTCCGCATAAACAAAAGCGGCGGCAGGCATAGCGTCTCCTTGCGATGATAAGTCATAAAGGTACGGGTATCAGTAATATCAGGTGACAGCGATTATATAGCTATTTCCAACTTAGGCTAAGAATACCCACACTGCGGGCAGCGCATTTGTTGAAAGTTGACCAACGCGATTAGCCGCATCTCGGTGCGGCTGACACAATGCCCAATCCAACATCTGCGCCCACACAACCCCCATAACCGCACCAGCGCCGGAAAATTCGGCTGAGCGCCAAATTGACGCGGACAGTTTGCCTGTGGCCTTTCAGGGCATATAATTAGCGTATGCCCGAATTTTTTAATGTCCTTCCACCGGATAAGGCTTTGCAAGTCTTGCTCAATGCGCTGCCGCCCTCCCGGGTTGGCGTGGAAGAAGTGGCAACGGCCGAGGCTCTGGGCCGCATCACCGCCGTAGATTTGGTCGCCGGTGAGTCCCTGCCCACCTTTCCCCGCTCCACCGTGGATGGCTACTCCCTGCGGGCCGCCGACACTTATGGAGCCTCCGAAGGGCTGCCGGCCTACTTCAGCGTAGTGGGCGAGGTGCCTATGGGTCGGGCCGCCGAAATCTCCGTCGGAGTGGGGCAGACCGCGATTACCTATACCGGCGGGATGCTGGCTAACGGCGCCGACGCCGTCGTTATGGTGGAAAATACCCAGCCGGTTGATGCCGCCACCATTGAGGTGGTTAGACCGGCAGCCCCGGGCGAAAACGTGGTACAACCCGGCGAAGACGTGCCGGCCGGCGAGCCGGTCCTGCCCCGGGGACATCTGCTGCGTCCCCAGGACCTGGGCGCCCTAACCGCATTGGGAATTACTACTGTCCCGGTGCGCCGTCGACCCCGGGCAGCCATCTTGTCCATGGGCGATGAGGTGGTATCCCCGGAAGTAACCCCGGGCCCCGGCCAAATCAGGGATATTAACAGCTATACCATAGCGGCCCAGACTGTCAGGTCCGGCGGTAAACCCATAGCGCTGGGCATTGCCCCGGACGACTATAACCTTCAGCTTGAGGCGGCCAGGAAGGGCTTGGCCGAATCCGACGTCCTGGTCTTTTCCGCCGGAAGCTCGGTAAGCGCCCGCGACCTGACCGCCGACATCATCAACGCCCTGGGCCAGCCCGGGGTCCTGGTGCACGGGCTGTCCCTTCGACCGGGCAAGCCGGCCATCCTGGGGGTGGTGGCCGGCAAACCTGCCTTCGGCTTGCCCGGCAACCCGGTATCGGCCATGGTCGTCTTTGACCTGCTGGTTCGCCCCGTTTTGTATCACCTGGCCGGCTGTGCAGACCCTCCCGAAACGGCGTCCGTGCCGGCTATCTTGTCCCAGGATATTGCCTCGGCCCCGGGACGGGAAGACTATTTGCCCGTTTCTCTGCTCCGGAATATTGGAGCAACCCCGGTAGCCCGACCGGTGTTCGGCAAGTCCAACCTGATTTACACTCTGGTGCGTGCCGATGGCCTGATCCGCGTCCCCCTGGACAAGGCCGGCTTGTATGCCGGCGAAATGGTGGAAGTGCGGCTGTTCTGAAGGGCAGCGCACCTCCGCAGCAAGGATGTAAGGATTCCATGCGGCCCAAGCAACTGTACCTGACCCTGGCAATTATTGGCTCTATTCTGCCCTACTATTTCCTCATATACTTCCTGCTGGAAAGAGGGCCGGACATTTCTGCCGCATTAGGGATACTGTGGGAATCCAATATCACCCGGTTTTTCGTGGTTGACGTGCTGTTAACCGTGCTGGGACTGCTGGTATATCTGTATTTCCGGGAAAGACAGCGGCCGGCCCGGTTTTGGCTGCTGGCGGGAGCCACCGTCCTGATCGGCCCGTCCTGCGCCCTTCCCCTCTGCCTGTATTTCCGGGAACGCGACCAGGAATTATCCCCATTACGGCCCCGGCAGCCGGAGAAGCCGGCCCATATCCCGTTCCGGACGTCGTAACAGGAGCGCCGTTTATGCCCATCACCCTGCCACCGGCCATCATTTTTGACTTGGACGATACCATCATTTCCGATGATGCGGCGGCTGAGCAGTGCTGGCGCCAGGTTTGCCGTACCTATGCCCACCGCATCGGCCCCGGCTCCGCCAATGACTTGCTTTCAGCTATCCGCGATATACGGCGCTGGTATTGGGCGGATCCGGACCGCAGCCGTCGCGCCGGGCAAGACCTGAAACGCGCCCGCCGCGAAATTATCTCCCTGGCTTTCTACCGACAAGGTATTGCGGATGATGTCTTGAAAGCAGAAATGGCCGACGCTTACATGGAGCTTAAATCGGATACCGTCGTACTGATTCCCGGCGCCCTGGATACCCTGGGTTCACTCCGGGACCGGGGCCTGAAGCTGGGTCTTATAACTAACGGCGAGGCCCAGGGACAGCGGGCCAAAGTAGAAAAGGCCGGTTTGGAGACGTACTTCGAGTCGATCCTGATTGCCGGCGAATTTGGCGTTGCCAAGCCTGACCCGCAAGTCTTTCAACGTACCTTGGGGCGTCTGCTGGTTTCACCCGACGCGGCCTGGATGGTGGGCGACAACCTCTACGCAGACATCGCCGGCGCCCAGGCAGCCGGAATTTATGGGGTGTGGATTGACTGGCGAGGCAACGGTCTGCCGCCGAATAGTCCCGCCACACCGGACCGCGTGATACAATCCATCGTCGAGCTAAATCCGGCAAATCCGGGGTAAAGCGTCGTGTCCGAAGTCCACCGCCACCACCAACGCCGCTACTATCTCTCCGACATCCCCCTGGATGCGGCGCGGGAAAGGTTTTACTCCGCCCTGCGGGAAGCGGGGGCGCTGGCTCCCTTGCCCCCGGAGACGGTTCCCTTACTCCAGGCTCGGGGCCGGGTAACGGCCGCTCCCGTCTGGGCCGCTACCTCCTCGCCACACTACGACGCTGCCGCTATGGACGGCATCGCCGTTCGCGCCGCCGCTACCACCGGCGCTACCGAAACAACCCCGCTTTCCCTCAGTCTGGGTGGACGGGCCCCCCAGGCGGTTTGGGTGGATACCGGCGACCCGATGCCGGCCGGGTTTGACGCCGTGATAATGGTCGAGCACCTAACCCGCTTGGACGAAGACCAGGTAAGCATTATGGCCCCGGTTGCTCCCTGGCAGCACGTTCGTCCCCTGGGCGAGGATATTGCGGCTACCGAGCTGGTGCTGCCGGAAAACCATACCCTGACTCCGGCAGACCTGGGAGCCTGCGCCGCCGCCGGGTTAACCGAATTACCGGTGCGGCGGCGGCCCACGGTAGCCATCATTCCCACCGGCAGCGAACTGGTTAAGGTGGGCGCCGAACTGAAAGCGGGGGACATCGTCGAGTTCAATTCCTTGATGCTCTCCGGCTTGTTGGAAGAATGGGGCGCAGTGCCGACGGTTATGGAGCCGGTACCCGATGTCCCGACGCTGATTCGTGAAGCGGCTGAGGCCGCCCTGGTCGGACATGACCTGGTTATCGTCAATGCCGGTTCGTCAGCCGGCTCGGAGGATTTCACCGCATCGGTTATTGAGGAATTAGGACAACTGCTGGTGCACGGCATCGCTATCCGGCCCGGACACCCGGTAGCGCTGGGAATGGCCCGGGGGAAACCGTTGGTAGGATTGCCCGGTTACCCGGTTTCGGCCATTCTTACCGCCGAGCTGCTGTTGAAACCATTAATCGAGCAGGGGCAGGGGAAAAGGGAAAGCGGCCGCCGCCCGACCGTAAGCGCCAACCTTACCCGCAAGGTGCTGTCTCCCATCGGCGAGGATGAGTTTCTTCGGGTCAAGCTCGGGCGCGTGGGAGAAAAAATGGTAGCCACGCCGGTACAACGCGGCGCCGGTGTCATAATGTCTCTGGTCCGGGCCGACGGGATGGTAACAATCCCCCGCTTTTCCGAAGGGCTGGATGCCGGAGCCGAGGTATCGGTGGAATTGCTATCCCCCCTGGCTCAAGTGGAAAACACCATCGTCGCCATCGGCAGTCACGATCTGACTCTGGATTTGATGTCCAGTTTTCTGCGCCGCAACCCATCCGGGGTAAATCTTTCCTCTTCCCACATCGGCTCTTTGGGAGGGCTTATCGCGTTGCGGCGGGGTGAATCCCACCTGGCCGGTTCTCACTTGCTGGATGAAGCCACCGGAGAATACAACCGGTCCAGCATCCGCCGTTATCTGCCCGACCTTCCGGTAATCCTGGTCAGGTTGGTCGGACGGGTGCAAGGTTTGATTGTCAAACCGGGCAATCCCCGGGAAATCACGGCCTTGTCCGATTTGCAGCGTCCCGATATAACCTTCGTCAACCGGCAGCGAGGCTCCGGAACTCGGGTCTTACTGGATTATAAAATGAAAGAGGCCGGCATACTCCCGGAAAGTATCCGGGGCTACCAACGGGAGGAATACAGCCATCTGGCGGTGGCGGCCGCAGTCAACGGCGGGGCCGCTGACGTCGGGCTGGGTATTCTAAGCGCCGCCCGCGCCCAGGGACTGGACTTCATACCTCTGTTAACCGAGGAGTATGATTTGGTGATTCCCCGCAGCCACTACGAGAGCCAGATGCTGCGGCCGCTACTAGACCTGTTGGACGATGCGGAGTTCCAAAGAGCCGTCGCCGATATGGGCGGATATGATGTCAGCCGAATGGGCCAGGTCAAGGCGGAAATAGGATAACCGGCCCGGCGGTCACTCCGGGCCGTCATTAAAAGCAAATACCGGGAAACAGCGCCAACAATTCCGTACTCTAATCATCGGATTCTGTGGGGGGTACACGAAACATAACGGTTCCGTCCGTATCGTGGAAATGGGTCATTATCACTTGCTGCAGAACACGGATTTGTCCTCGAGTCCGCTCACTCTCAGAACGGATCAGTTCCTCATTATGCCGAATAAGTTCCTCATTGCTTCGGATCATATCTTCAAGCCGACGGAACCTTTCTTCATTTAAGGCTTCGTTCTGGGTCAATCGCTCGTTAATGCGGGCTTCGGTCTGATCCTGCCTCTCTTCATTGCGGGTTTCGGCCTGGGTCAATTGTTCTTCATTGCGGACTTCATGCCGGTCCAGTCGGTCATGGATAAGCTGAGTTGACTGAGACAGCCTGTTGGTGGCTTCGGTGAGTTTGCCAATGCGGAAAATGCCCGTAGCGATCAGCCCAAAGACCGCTATTATGGCAGCCGCCAGTCCAGCAGTGGCAGCTAATTCGGCCGGGTTCATCGGAAAATTTATCCCCTCTCTAAATAGTGGCAGTATTCTAGCCTAAATACCGCGCGCCTGGCTACCGCCGGGCGGAAATTTAACCGACTAGCTCCGCCAATTCCAACTCCGCCAGTTTTTCCGGCGGAATAAGGCCATCGGCAGTCCAGCCCCGGGCTTGGTAATAGCCGGCTACCATAAAATCCAGCTCTGCCTGAGTCAGGCCCACCCCGGCCGACACTCCGGTGGGAAGCGGCTCTTGCAGGGAACGCGGCGGCAGGGTATCGTCGGCCCGGGTCCAGCCTTCCCGGATGTTAAACAGCTTCTTCAGGTTGGATATCCGCTCGCCGCACCGCCTCAAGTCAGCCACCGTCATGGGCCAGCCCGTAATCAGGGTATAGACCTGAGCCGATTCTGCATAGAAATCGTGGAACGCCTTGCGCAGGAATTTGCACCAGATTAACGAGTCCAGCACCGCCTCAAAGTCTTCGCTTTCGGCGGCAATCTTGCCCCGGGACTCATCCACCGACAATCGGTCAACCCGATCCGAGAAATCCGCCTCGTAGGCCGAGGAACGGTTATGGCAGGCGCCGCGGGGTGTAACCGCCAGCCCCAACGCCATAGTTTTGAGGCTGCGCGGCTCATACCCGGGCATCTCCAGCCCCTTAACCTGCATGGCCCAAGCACTGGAACCGTGGCCCACAACGGCGGCGGCGGCCCGGCTTCCTTCAGCCAGCAAGCTGCCGAGGCCCTGACGTCGGCCCATATCTGCCAGGATTTTCAGGAGGGCCTCGCTGCTGCCGAAGTTCAATGGGACTCCGCCGGTATCCCCACTGGTAAGCAGCCCCCGCTCAAAGCACTCCATCGCCCAGGCAGCGGTAGCTCCGGCGCTGATGGTATCCATCCCCAGGTCATCGCAGATGGCCGCGGCGCGAATAACCGTGTCCGGATCGGATACGCCGCACAGCGGGCCCAAAGCAAAAAGGCTTTCATATTCCATGCGGGCCTTACGCTGTCCAGGTTCTTTTCCGTCCCCCCTGTCCCGCGACACCAGAATTCGTTCACAGCCGATAGTGCAGTTAGCGCAGCCGGCGTTGCGGGCCAGATGGCTCTGCTGCAGTTCCTCACCGCTAACCAGATCCGCCCCTTCAAAGGTGGACTGGCGGAAGTTGCGCGTGGGCAAAACCCCCAGCCGGTTGAATACGGCTACGTTGGCGATGGTACCCAGGTTGCGGTACTTTTCCGTTGCCGTTCCCAGGCTGCGGCGGGTCAGATCCCGGCCGTAGCTGCGCAACGCTTCCGGCTCCGCCACGGATACGGGCCGGCAGCCTCGAATCGCCAGGGCCAGCAAATTTTTGGCCCCCATCACCGCGCCGACTCCGCAGCGACCGGCCTGGCGTCCCCCATCGTTACTGATGGAGGCAAACTTGACCTGCGCCTCCCCGGCCGGGCCGATGCAAGCCACCCGAAACCGCCGGTCGCCCAATCCGGTCTTTACCGCCTTTTCCTTGTCTGCCGCCCCCAACCCGACTAAATCGGCGGCGTCTTCAAAGCTGACCTTTACCTGCTCCGGCTCAATCGGGTCTCCCTCGATGCGCAGCAGGGTGGGACTATCGGCGCGGCCCCGGATTATCAGAGCGTCGCCGCAGCATTGCTTCAGTTCGGCAGCCAGATAGCTGGAGGACAGCGAGTCGGCGATAAATCCGGTCAAGGGCGACTTGGTTAGCACGGCAAATTTGCTGGAGGTGGTCAGCCGAGTGCCGACCAGGGGGCTGCCCACAAACAGCAGGGGGTTGTCCGGCCCGAGAGGCGCTGCCCCGGGAGGACAGTAGCGATAAAGCAGATAAGTTCCCAAACCGATGCCGCCAATAAATTGGCGCAGCGCGGCGGCGGGTATCGCCTCCCAACTATGGGTGCGGTTGGTCAAATCTACGGCCAGCGCTTTGCCAAAGTAACCGTACATGGAATCAATCACGCATCCTTAGCCCGGAAACTTCCCGGTAAATCGGGGCCGTCCATTATCCCATTGCGGCGCACCGAAAAGAACCAAATTGGGTCAACCCCCCAGGGCTATCGCATATGGATTTTAAGAGGCCAATTGACGGTTAAATCTCCGTTTTTAACTGCTAAATTTGGGTAATTTAAGACTTAAACCGTTGGTTTTGATGTTGATTACCCAGTAAAGCGCCGCCAAAACATCGGAAAGTTCCGTTCTCATCCTGAAAATTTTTCATATGCGATAGCCCTGGTCAACCCCCGGCTTGGCTGGAAATCAACAGCAGCGAATCGCCGTCTGCAACGGCAAAGTATCCTTCTCCCCAAAAGGCCAGGCCATTACGGTTAAATACGTAGCCTGCTTCCAGGTCGGAAAGGTCGGCCCGCAGCCCATGTCCCACCAGCGCCGGACAGGCATCGGCCAGGGCGGAGACCACATCTTGCCGATCGGCAGTCGCAGGCAGGCGCAAGTTTAATTCCCGGAGTCCGCTCCGGAGACGCGGGGTGCCAAACAATTCCACCCGGACATTGATTAATCCGGCTGCTTCCATTCCACTACCCTATTCTGCAATGAACCGCTGCGCCAGCCATTGAGAATGTTTCCAGGCGACGATTACTCTGCTGCCACCTCCAGCAATGCCTGCGCCCGGGCCAAATCTTCCGGAGAATTGATGTTGAAGAAGCTGTGCAATTCCGGGTCGAACTGCCGTATTTCAGCTTCGCCGACGTACCTGACCCGTACCGCATCGAAGAAATTGGAGATTTTCAAGTCATTAGCCTGCAAGCGGGCCTCGATCTGCGGCAGGCAGGACTTGGCGTACAGGGCATGAGTGGGTTCCGGATAGGCTCCGGGACGGGGAACTACCGCATCCCACCCTTCGCGGAGGGTCAGCATATACTCAATCAGCCGCCGGTTCAGGAAAGGCATATCGCACGCTGCTACCAATCCCCATTCCTTCCCGGCGCCGGAAAGCCCGGAGAATATCCCCCCCAGCGAGCCTTTCTCCGGATAAATGTCCACCACCGTCCGGTGGCGGACCGCCAGGGGCAGGTCCGCGCCGCGCCGCGTATCGGCTACCACCACTACAATCTCGCCGGTCAGGGACTCAATGCGGTCGATAACTCGCCGGATTAGCGGCTGTCCCCCGAAAAGCTCCACCGCCTTATCGCGGCCCAGCCGCCGACTGCGCCCCCCGGCCAGAATGATGCCGGAAAGATTGTGGCTGCCCTCGGTCTCCGCCGCTTTTTCCACCAGGCCCCCAGCCTTCCTGTCGTCGTAAATATGTAGCCGGATTTGAGTATAGCACAGCAAGGCAGGACCTGGTTAAAGGGAACCGGACGGGGCAACGTTCCATATTAGGTAGTCGAGATGTGGGCAACCTCTGTAATTGACATGGCGGTACTGGAACGAATGCTATGCCCTGACTTAAACCAGCTAAATTTGCACGCTACCTATCTTATAATTGAGCGGCGTGGGGCCATATCTGAATTATCTGATTGGCAAGAATATCACTCCGTTTACGAATGGTTTCTTCATTCCAATCGTCTGGCGCATCGTCCAGGAGATTCTTGTTAAGAAAAAGTCTGCTGTGTTTATGGAGCTCACCCTTCTTTTCATCCCACGAGCCATTGGAGTAGGAAGAGTTTAACTTCTGGGTAACCAGTGTGAGGTTACCCAGTTCTTTCACTGCCTTTTCCCTTCTATCAATCTCCTCTGTAGAATTATTCATATCCGCAGAAAGCGGCCAGTGCCTTTCCCAAGATTGAGGCATAATATGCTCCAGCGTTAGCTCCTTGTCATTTAAGGTCTCTGACTTGTCGGTACGTAAACTCGACTCAATAGCTTCCAATATCATTGTCTGGCGGCGAGGATTACCCCGCAGCGGCCTGGTTGTTAGTGATTCTCGGAGCATACGATCGTTAGGCCAGATATTATTGTCCGCATTCGATGAGTCCAATTCACGAATCATAGTTTCATCGCAGATATCAGGCCCGTCGTCTTTGAGCGCTTGCAAGAGTGCCGTGAACTTGTGTCTCATACCCATAGACGGCATTCCGCACAACATCCTCCGTATCATAAAACTCTCCAATGCCTGGAGGGTTCGGCTAAGACGGTTTCCTGTTACATCTGAGGTGCGCAACCATAGAAGAACCGGCATAACTACGCCGAGTTCCAATGTTTTTACCCTCGCCCAGAAGGTTTGTATTTCAGTAATTCTACTTCCTTCCTCGATGTCCCGGAAGAATTTACCAGCGTTTCTGATGTCTTCCGCTGTGTCTTGGATGTTCGAGTAATTTGGGTCTTGCAGAAGGTTTCTAAACTCTGCTGCAACTCGGTCCGACGCAATGAAATCGCCGATCTTCATTTCCAGCCAATGGTTTAAGAAACGGTCGTTTTGAGACCGTGTCAGTCTGCGTTCGCTCGAGTTATTGCGCCACCACGAGCCTTCGAACATTCCCCAAATGTCGCGTGCTTTACTAGCATCGTCGGTCACCCCAGCCTTATATAGTACCGTGTTCTTGACCCGGTCGGCCTGAGTGAGCGGTTCTCCTCGTTCATTGAGAGTCTCAAATATAATGTGCGGCTCCTCATCTTTGTCCAAGTCTATAGCAGCTATCTGGAGTCTTTTGGTAACCGTATGTTCCAACGCGTCAGCCCTTTCTCCAAGTTCTCCACCCCTTTGCTTGAGCCACTCGGCGACATTTTTCTTGAAGAATTCGAAGGCTCTGTATATGGAAGACTCTATTCCAGGGTCTGAATAATCCCGGATGACTTTTTGAAAAGCATCTAGGTCATTGCGATTAGATTGTCGGATCTTTGTGTCATTGTCATTGTCGTCGGCGTGGTAGCTCGCATCGTTCAGAGTCAATGACTGAAGCCGCTCGGCCCTGGAATTCTCGTTATATCCACGGAACTCAAACTCAGCTGCTTTAATCAGCAATTGGAGAGTAGTCAACCTTTGTTGTCCATCTACTACTATTCGTTTTTCCACTTCTCCAGTCATGTTAACTTGACTTTGTAAGACAATGGCTCCCATAAAGTGAGGGCGGTTATTTCCCGACTCGATGCCGTTCAAATTCCGGTTCGCCATGGCTAGTATGTCATCCCATAGCAGCTTCCATTGGGAATCTTCTTTCCAAGCATATGCCCGCTGGAATTGCGGAATTCGGTAACTTACCGGCTTTTTGAACAAGGTTTCAAGATCAACGATGTTGGCATCCACGTCGATTCCTCTCAGGCAAACAACTAATGGCTAATATACAAAATTCCGCCACCCTGGGCAAGCTATACACCCTGCCCGCACGCTCCTGACCCTCCCCCGCCTCACCGCACCAATGGCTGCCCTACCAAGTCCCAATAGGGTAGGGCCACCAGAAAAAGGACCAGGATGGCTACCAGAGTCATCCCCGCGGCGAAGCGGAAAATTTCCGGGTTGCGGATGTTGGCCTGCTGAAACACGAAAACCGAAGCGGTGCCGGCGGCGCTGTAATAGACCAGCGAATCGCCAACCACCACCACCGCCATCCCGCAGACCAGCGGATTAAGTCCCAGCGAGGCGCCACTGGCCATGGCGACGGGAATTGCAAAAGCCAGGTAGCCGGCGATATTGGGCATCATCAGCCGGATGAGCGCGGCGCACCCGGCCAGGGCCAGCAGCACCAGCAGCGGCCGGTCCTGCACCAGAGAAGCTCCGCCCGCCAGCGTTTCCGAAAACCAGGCCGCCGCTCCCGTAGTAACCAGGGCGTGGGCCAGGGAAAGGGAAGTGGCAATAACAAAGAAATTGGTCCAGCCCAGGTTGCGTTCAAAATCCTGCCAACTGAGAATGCCCACCCGCGGCATTAAAATCAGGGTCATGGCAATCAGCGCCGGCGCTGCCGGATGCAGGCCGTGGGCAAAATCGGTGAACCAGAGCAGCGCAGTTATCAGGACAATCGCCCCGGCCCGGTATTCCACCGCCGCGATCGGTTCAGTGGTCAGATTAGTCGCATCCCGGGAAACTTTCAGGCGGAACCCGTCCCGGTACAGCAGGAAAACCAGCAAGCCTCCCCCCACCAGATTGGCGTAAAAGGGGACGCTCATCAGCAGGAACCAGCCGGTCCAGGAGAAGTCTCCCAGCAGGCTGGAAGCTACCACCGGCGTAATCCCGCCGGCCAGCAGCGCCGTGGAACCCAGACGATTCAGGCTGCCCAGGGCCAGCATCAGCGCCTTGTAATACCGATGTTCCTGGGGCACGTCCCAGCGGTCCATTACCTGGGCGTAGATATGTACCATTATTGCGCCCCGGGTGCTGGCCGAAGGCAGGGCAAAGGTCAACGCCACAAAGGAAAACAACATCTGGACGTAGAGCAGACCGGGACGGCCGACGGCTCCCTTAATCAGGAAAACGGCGATTCGCTGGGCCAGCCCCGACCGATGCACCGCCAACCCGATGGTCAATATGCCAATCAGGAAGTAAGACACCGGCTGGGAAAATCCGTAGAGGCCCTCAACCATCCCCGGCACGGCGCCCAACACCACCAGCAGTATGACCCCAATCAGGCCGGTAACTGATATGGGGAGCGCCTCCGTAGCCCAATAGACTACGGCCAGCGTCATCACCGCCAGGGCCTTCTGACCTTCCGGCGACAATCCGGCCGGCGCCGGCATCAGCAGGACGACCAGAAACAGGAACAGGCCGCCGCCCAGTTTGGCCGCGCCGGCCGGGTCAATGGAACGGGACAATGAAAGAGCTTTATCCAAGCAGAGACCCTAAAACTTACCGAGGAGGATTTATCCGCACCCGGGGCGGAAGGGTTAAAAAATTATAACCCCGGTGGCAACCCTTTGATACCGGCGCCACGGAAGGCAGCCGCGAGAGAATTTCTGCTCCCAAATTATAAGAACACTTGGAAACACCGGGGCCGGTTGGCTCCAACCGGATGCCCCGGATGGTCATAACGGGATGGTCTTGAAATGGCTCCATCGGGCGCTCCTGATTTTCGCTGCCCCTTTTACAATCCCTACCGCTGGGCCGATTAGCGCTGCTCCCACCACTGCGTCCAGGAAAAAGTGATTGCCGGTGATGACGATGGCGAGCAACGTTAACAGGGGGTAGCCCAGGCTCAAGTATCGGTACCAGCCGCGCCCTTCCCGTATGAACAGCCAGGCCAGGATGCAGGTCCAACTAAAATGCAGGCTGGGCATAGCGGCATTGGTATTGTAGAACATCGCCATGGCCGGGCTGCCGTAAAAACTCGGGCCATAAACCTGAATTGTGTCCACCAGCAGGCCGGTCTTGAAGGGCGGCAGCAGCGGAAATGCCCAGAAAATGCCCAGGGAGATGATTAAATGGGCCACAATCAGGTTGCGGTAGCGACAATAGGTAGAGTAGCGGGCGCTGTAAAGGGTCAGCGCCGTAGCCAGGATGACCGGCCAATAGGTGGCGATATAAACCCAGTTTAGCCAGACTACCAGCAGTTGGGCCTCGGCGATGAACCATTGCTGCAGGAAAGGCTCGTGAAACAGGCCGATGGAGTCTTCCAGGGCGATTATCCGGTCCGCATTGGCCCGGGCCTGTTCCGGCCCGCCAATGGTCAGCCCCCGCAGCAGGATATAAAGCAGATACAGCCCCAGCCATCCCCCCAACTCTGCGCTATGCCGGAGCCGGTTTGGAGATTTAGCTGGGGAAAGTACCCTGGGCAGGTTCATAAAGGCGTTGGACGCTGTAAGCGCCGGGCCACGAATGTACCGGTACGCCGACTCCCGGCAGCTAAAAGTCAGCGTTGGGAGGGAAAATTGTCCGGGACGCCGGCGCCGGCGTCCCGAAGGCGCATTGCATCGGTGTTTTAGTCCTGGAAGTGGGGCATCACCTCGGTGGCGAAGAGTTCCAGCGAGTCCTTGACCTTCTGACTCTCAATTCCGCCGTAGTTGGTGAAGAAAATAATGCTCTTGACCCCCGACTTTTGCAGGCGCGCTACCCGCTCGGCCACATCATCCGGGGTGCCGAAGAGTATTACTTTTTCCGCCATATCTTCGTAGTCGAAAGAGGTTTCGGCGGCAAATCGGCGCCGATAGGCCTGGTAGTTCTCCGGCAGCAATTCCCCCCTGCGTTCCGGCGGCGCGCCCACCTCGTCCCCGGTGGTCTTGAACCACCTAAAAGGCGCTTCGGCATCCTGGCGGGCCTGCTCCCGGGTCGGCGCGGTGTACATTGCCCGGGCCACTTTAACCCGATAAGGGTCGAACTCGGCGCCCATTTCGCCCACGGCGCCTTTGAAGTAGGCCATCTGCTCGCCCACCTGGTCAAAGGTCAAGCCCTGGCCTACCAGCAAATTCCAGCCATTCTGGGCGATACGGTCCATGCTGGACGGGCTGGCAGCAGCTACCCACAGGGGGGGATGCGGGGATTGGATGGGTTTGGGAAGGACCGTCATATCGTTAAAGGTCCAGAACTCTCCCCGGTGGTCAAAAGGCTCGGAATCGGTCCAGGCTCGGGTCATCACCTCAATGGATTCCTGAAAGCGGCGGTCGGCCTCCTCCATCGGAATATTCAGCTTGTGGAACTCGCCCCATTGGTAGCCGCGGCCCACGCCCAGGTCCAAACGTCCGTTGCTGAGCAAGTCAACGGTAGCGGCTTCTTCGGCAATCTGAACCGGGTTATGGAAAGGCAGGACGGTAACGGCCGTAGCTAAACGTATGGTACTGGTCAATCCGGCCAAGTAGGCCAGCACCGATAAGGATGCGGAAACGATGCCGTGCCGGGAAAAATGGTGCTCCGTCATCCAGACCGAATCGTAGCCCAACTGCTCGGCCCAAAGCACCTGTTCCAGGGCATCGCGGTAATACTGGTTCTGTTTTGTCGGATCGGGCAGCTGCACCGAATGGAAAAGGCCAAATTTCATTGAGAGTCACCTTTGTTAAGATTGGCGGTCAACGATTAGAAATAGTAAATCAGCTTCCCCGGCTAGAGGGCCTGCCAGTAGCGGCGGCCAGCGGCGCGCACCACCTTGCCGAAGCCGGGGTAGGGGAAGTGGCCGATAATGCCGAGGATTCCCTCACCCTCCAACTGCTCCATCAGGCTACGTCGGGTAATACGGGTCTGCTCCGGGTCCATATCGGCCCGGGACTCCCAGTCGGTCTCGTTAACCTGGGCCTGGTTGTGGATAGCATCGCCCAGAATGATCGCCCGTTCTCCCTGGGAAGCAACCATAATGCTCATGTGTCCCGGGGTATGGCCCGGCGTCGGGAAGGCGGTCAGTTCGCCGGTCAGAACGTGCTCGCCCTCCATAAACTCAATCAGCCCCAGTTCTTCCAGCGGCCAAACGGTGGTGGCGGCGTTGGGGAAGCGGGTGGGCATCACATCCGGGTCTTGGCATGCCTCCCAATCCTTGGAACTGAACCAGTAGCGAGCATTGGGGAAAGTTGGCGCATACTTGCCGCCGTCTTCCGCCGGGGGAATCAGGTTCCAGCCCACGTGATCCCGGTGCAGGTGGGTCATTACCACCATATCGATTTCATCGGGACGGACGCCATGGGCCTGAAAGTCGTGCATCAGCTCGCCCCAGGGAGTATCCGGGGCGTCCACCGGACGGGCGCCCATCCCCGTATCCACCAGGACGGTGCGACCTTCGGAGCGAATCAGATAGGAAGCCAGGTTAAAGCGCACCTTGTGTCCGTCAACCAGGTGCTGTCGGTAGCCTTGCCATTCGGCGTCCGACTTGTGGTTGGGGAAGAAGTTGCACAGGTCAAACTCCAGAATACCGTCGGACAGAGAGGTAATTTCCACGTTCCCCACCGTAACCCGATTGCCGGCCATAACGCGCCTCCGCTGGTATGGAATAGGGGAAGAGCCGGGGGTAATTGTAGCACATTGGGGGTAGGGGTAAGCAAAGCGGTCAGACAAGTCAACCTGCGGGAAAGAGGAGCTTAAATTAAGCACTGTTTAATAGAGGCCCAATCGCTCCAGGTCAGCTGTTGTCCATTGGGCGCTCCGAAGCATTTCCCGGAGAAGTCCCGCTGGGAAAGTTTGCCCCGAATTGTGAAAAGGTACCGTAACCCTTCTGCCGTCGCTATGGATATATTGACAGTGGCTTCCTTTCTGCCTTTTTAACTCGAAACCATCTCGTAATAATGCTCCGACAAGCTCCCTGGCCGTCAGGCTGCGTAAGCGGTTCCAGTCGATGCGCATCTCAGACAGATACGGCTACTCTTTGGCTGGAATCGAGTTGACCGGAATCAGGGATTGAGTCCAGGGCAGCTTCAGCCGGTATCGGCAAATTGTCTTCCAGCAATTCCTCAATAATCATCTCGATCACTTCCCGAATGTTGGTCAAGGCGTCCTCGACGGTATAGCCCCAAGTATAGGCGGCGTAATCGTACAGGGCCGGGCAGGTAATCAGCCAGCCGTTACCATCGGGCTGCAACTCGACCTGAAAAATGTAGGTTTTCATAGCGCCGCCTGAAACTTTGCAGAGCCGGGGGTAGCCGCTACCTGTTCTGCGGGTATGGTAAGTTCGTCCTCCAGCATGATTTCCAGAACCATCTCCAAAACTTCTTTAATATTGCTTACCGCCTCTTCCCGGGTATAGCCCCAAGTATAGGCGCCATACCTTTCCAACGCTGGACAGTAGGCTTGCCAACAGTCTTCATCAGGTTCAACTACCGCTTCAAAGACGTAAGTTTTCATCCCGCCACCGGTTCCGTCAAATTCATTCTTCCCACCGAAACGCCCATCCAGCAGGAAAATGTAAAAGGAGATAGGTCGCTGGTAATTGTAGCACGTTGGGGGGAGAGTGACATTTCCTTATTGAAAGTATCTGGATTATGGCCTAATCTCAAATCAAAAGTCAGTAGATGTTTTCATCAGCATGGACAAAACAAAGCTTGCCTCTATCACAAGCGCTCTGGATTCCGTAACGTATAAAATCGCTTATGGGCAGCTGCGTAACCCAGCAGAACAATTTAATCAACAAAAGAAATAGTGTCGCCAATGGCTTCTAAAGCCTCGCAGCACTCGTTGTTTGACGGAGGGTCAATTTCGCGGTATTTACCCGCTCGCCCCTCCCGCATTGGTCATGTTAATGTTTATTATATTCAGGCGCGTGAAATCCTGACCCGTGCCACTGGCTTTATGGATGCTTATGACTTTACCTTGAATCCTTATTCCGGCTGTTCTTTTGGTTGCGCTTACTGTTATGCCGCCTTTTTCAGTCGGGATGCGGAGCGCCGGGACAGTTGGGGGTATTGGGTCAGCGTCAAGGAGAACGCAGTCGAACTGCTGCAGCGGCGGTTAAGGCGCAGCCCTGACTTTCTGGACGGCAAGCGTATCTATATGAGCAGCGTTACCGACCCCTATCAGCCGGTGGAGCGGGAGCGGGAGCTGAAGCTGACCCGACAATTGCTGGAGGTTATGGCGGACGGGCATCGGCCCAGGCTGGTGGTGCAGACCCGCAGTCCCGACGTCGCCCGGGATTGCGACCTGTTCCGCCAGATTGAGGACAATGGCGGTCGGGTGCAGGTAAATATGACGGTAACTACCGATGATGAGGATGTCCGGCGCACCTTTGAGCCTTACTGCCCGGCCAATCCGGCGCGACTGGCCGGCATTAAGCAGGTACAGGCCGCAGGTATCGACGCCTGCATTACTATGACGCCGCTGCTGCTGGTGGACAGCCCCTACACCTTCGCCGACAGCCTGGTTGATACCGGGGTGAAGAAGTTTATTGCCCAGCCCTTCCATTTTAACCGGGGCAAGTTCGTCGCCAGGACCCGCGAAGGAGCTTATGACTTGATGGCGGAGAAACTGGGCTGCGCTCCGGCGGCCTTCAAGGCAGAGTATCTGGAGCATTATCGGATGGTGTTTGGCGTTCTGGACGACGTGTTGACCGGCCAGGGGCTGGAGTTGGGAGAAGGTAAGGACGGGTTCAAGCCGCCCTTTTAGCCCGGTAGTCTAGTGCCGGTATTGCGGCCGGCAAGGGTAAAGATAAGATAGTTTTTAGCAGCCTTGAGTCAGCGCGGCCGAGAAAATACGGCGGCTGCGGCCCCCCGCAGGATACGCTTCCGGTTAAAGGCAGTCGGCCCGCCCGCCTCCGGCCCAATCCCCTACCCCAGGTTGGGGGCCACTTCCCGGCCCAGTAATTTCATCGATTCCAGTACCTGATTTGGCGGCACCCGGCCACCGGCGTTGACATCGGCTACTACCATCGACAGGCCCAGCTCCTGCTTCAGGCGCAGCAGCTGCTGGATAATTTCCGCCGGGGCGCCGAAAACGACCCGGGAAGCCAGGACTTCTTCGTAGGTAAGCTGGCTCAACGCTTCGGCCCGGCGGCGCATCCCTTCCGGGTCGGCCACGCCCTCATCCCCCAGCCGGGAAATCATCAAGTTAGCCTGCCGTTGGTAAAAGGCCAGCATACTGTCACGCGGCTCGGAGCGCGCTTTTGCCGGATTGGTCGAAGTGTACACCGGCACCCGAATGCCTACGTCCGGTTCGCCGGGAATTCCGGCCTCGCGCCAGGCATCGCTGAAGGTTGCCACGCGGGACTTCAGGTCCGCAAAGGTTCCGAAACCCACATTCACGAAAATGGGGATGCCCAGGCTGCCGGCCCGGGTAAAGCTCTCCGGGCTGGCGGCGGCCATGCGCATTGGCGGATGGGGCTTTTGGTAGGGCTTGGGCATCAGCCCGACGTTGCGGAAATGGTAATATTCGCCATCGTAGCTGAATTCATCGGTAGTCCAGGCCCGTTTGATTACCTCCAGGGATTCCCAGAACCTTCCCCGGCTTTCCGAATAGGGGATGTTATAGCCGCTGTAGGAAATGGTAAGTCCGCTGCGGCCAATGCCAAAGTTGAACCGGCCCTGACTAATCTGGTCCACGGTCGCCGCCTCTTCAGCGATACGAATCGGGTGGTTCAGGGGCAGCACCTGCACGGCGATCCCGATACGCACCCGCTCCGTCCGGTCGGCGATGGCCCCGGCCACCACTATTGGCGAGGAAAGCACCGAACGCTGGGGCTGGAAATGGCGTTCGGCCAGCCAAATGCTGTGGAATCCCGATTCCTCCGCTGCGTCCACCTGCTCGAAACTTTCCCGAAAAGCGGCGGGCTGGTCGTTGGCATTGCGCAGATCAAACTCGATGGCGGCGGTAAGTTCCAAATCTGGTCCTCCCAAGGTCAGGGTCTGACCGGTTGGCCCGGGCCATAACGCAGCGGCGCTATAGCTGGTCAGCGGCCGATGTTCGTTTTTAGAAAGGCCCGCTGCCGGGCTGAATTGACAGTAGGTAGTATGTTGCGGTCAGCAAGCAAAGTCAAGCTGACGGCGCCGACGGCCGGGGTAAGGCCCCGCCTTTACAAGGAATTAAAAAGCGGGGCGCCGGATGGTATAGACTGCTAAATCGCCATTCAGCAGATTGCGGAACACGATAGTGAATGGTGGACCGTAAATTACTTTTACCAGTTCATCCATAACAGAGAGATCGAAAATTATCTCATCGTCAACCGGAGGGTTGTTGGCGATGTACAACAATTGCTCCCATAACCCGGACACGTCCTCCGGATTTGCAATTGTCTGATAAAAGTTCTGGGCCTCACCAGAAACTGTACAAAGCTCTCGCTTTCAGGCAATTCTAATCTGGACTGCCCAGCAGTTTTTCTTTCACCGCTTGCAGACTGACTCGGGTTGATGGCACTCCCATACGCTCGGCTTGAAGTCCCCGCCGGGCTGATTCGTAAATTGCCAGATAATCAGACCCCACCTTTTCCTGAAGTTTTTGGTTTACGGGAAGGTGGTTAGAAAACTCCATAAATGTAGCTCGGTCTAATCGCATAGTTGTTTTTGCCTCGGTGTCATCCAGAATGCAGGTATAAAAGCTTCGGGACGGAGTATCACGCACCGATATGGATTGCTGCCAACCCAATGGGACTACTTTCATACTGTAAACTCGCTGCAGTAGTTCCGGGGTGGAAAGTGAGGCGTAAGCATCCGTAATATGTTGAAATGCCCGCAAGATGGCCTCGTTTCCCTGGCTCCGCAAACGTTCCGCGTAATGTTTTGCCGCCGTATCTCCGGACTCGGTCAGTAAAATCTGTCCCTGGTTGCCCGGCGTAATGTTCAGAAACCCCATCCAAACTAGCTCTTCCCAAGTTTCGTACAATTCAGTAGTGAACGGGCCGTAACTATACCGGTAAAAGCTCAGGTTAAAGGCCTTAACTTGTTGGGAGAACAAATTATGGGCAGCCAGGAACAGCAGCTTGGTTACCTTCAAACGGTCTCCGACTGTCCGACCATCTTCCGAGGCGCATTCCCTAAGTAATACCAGAGACAACAGGGCGTCGGTCAGCCGCTCCGGTTCACTTCTATTGCCAATTCGCATAGTTCCCCCGGTTACAGTGGGGTTTCCGATCTTTCTCTTGGGATTATCATTCTACGGGCTTGCCCGGTTTAAGGCAATATCTCCCGCGTCACTGAGTGAGTGGCGCCGCCGAAGGAGGGAATCCAGGAAGAGTGTTTGCCGGGGCCGCCCAGTACGATTATCGCCAGGTCCTCCGGATTGGCTACCATGGGTACTGGGCCGTCGGGGATGCGGCCGAACCGTTCCAGCATTGTCGCCTCGGTATAGCGTTCCAGCGGGATTCGGGCGTGGCGGTGCAGCCAGTCGCGTACCGCGGCCTTGTCGAAGCAGTCAGCGGCCATAGTAGCGGCGTGTTCCGGGCCCAAAGCCAGCAGCGTCTCGCCGCCGGTGTAGGCATTGTTGGCTCCGGTTACGGCCATGGCCCCACCGATGATAGTCAATATCTCGGCGGCGGAGCTGCCCGTATGGTCGTTAATGTTGTGGGGTGGTTCCCCGGCCAGCGCCGTAACCGTGCTTTGCGCCAGGTCAAAGCCCCGTTCCACGTGCAGCGGTTCCCAGGGGTTGGCCTCCTCATTTTCGGCAATGCAATAGGTGTATTTGGAGGGCGCGCCCTGGGTGGACATATCTCCCACCCCCGGATAGCCGCCGCCGATGTTCAGCAGGGCCAGGCGCACCGCCCGTCCGATGGTCGCATTGGCACGCCAACCCGGGCCGTAGGCGCCCGAGGAACTGTTGAGTCCCAGCCGCTGCCGGATGGGGCCGTTGATGATGAGCAGCGGCGCGCAAGAATGGGTGGTCGCCTGGATGGCATAAATATTGAAGGCCGGATCGCTCAGCGCCGTTACGCCGGCGATGATTACGGGCAGGTATTCGGGCCGACAGCCGGCCATTACGGCGTTGATCGCCAGGCGCTCGACCGTAGCGTCGCCCCAGTTGGGCGAGAGCTGGGCTACTACGTGCTGTGAGTCCAGCTCGATCGCCGCCAGCATCGCCTCCACCCGCTGCGGCGTGGGCGGTGTGATAGGGAGACCGTCGCTCCAGCCCCGTTCCAGATAAAGATTCTGAATGGCATCGTAGTCATCGGCTACGGTGATGCGTTGGGCTTTTAATCGGGTCAACGGAGCCTCCGCAGCTGGCGCCAGGGTGGGGTGAATCAGGTAGAGGTATCTGGCTGGGGGCCGGTCAATCCGGCGATAACGGTTTCGAACAGGGCGTCAGCTTTGGCGCTGGCGGTTTCCGCCGGGATGCCGCCGATGGGATGGGGCGCGATAGCCAGCGGCAAGTCGGCCATTCCCAGCGACCTCCGTTCCACCTCGCCCAACCGCCGGAAAAGATGGCTGCAAACGGTAACTGTCGGTATGCCCCGCCGTTCCAGTTCTACCGCGTCGTGGATACTCCACGACGTGCAAGACCCTCAATCGCCCAAGCCGACTATTGCCACGGCGGCGTGGGCGGCCAGGTCTTCGATGACTTGCGCCGCTGCCGGGATGGATGCAGTGGGCTTGCGCCGGTACAAGGCATCGGATATTTCATATTTTTCCCGCAGCAGTTGCTCTAACCGCCCGAACAGGACGTCGCCGTTGGGCTTGCTGTTCCACAGGAACCCGACGGCCTTGCCCCGCAGGTCGCGGGGGCGCTGGGCCGGCAGCTCCCGCAGCTCCCGCGGCGGCGCCGCAGGATTAAGCACGGTGATGTTGCCGGTGGGTGGGGGATAATTATCAGCTTTCACAACAAACTCTATTTGGATGAATCCTTGCCGGACTTTAATGCGCCTGCTTTGGGAGGGTTGCCCGGCTCACGGGATATTCGTGGCCCGGACTCTCTGGGCCAACTTCCCCTCCGATATGGGCCGACTGTGGTTCGCCCGGCAGATTTCTCATTTCGCATTGAGTATCTCCGAAAACTAGCTCGCTCTCGCTACATCATACACTGTGGACTCTCCCCAACCCATAGGCGGGAACTTTCCATTTTGGTACTTGGGATTATAAACGTAAGTGTATATCAGTACTGACTCGCAATCAACACCCACAATAAATTCTATCATCCTTTGATGTGATCCACCCGGTTCTATGATGAAGTCATCTTTTTTCCACACGAGGGTAAGTTGACCCAAGGGTTGCCGCCTATCGTCTTGGTCAGAGGTTTCAAATGCTTTCGAATAAATCGCTTTGATTTTCTCATCGGGCAAAGGGGAAATTAAACGAGCCTTGAAAAGACCTTCAAGTATATCTACCCGGACTTTTGAGCTATTATGCAGTCTTGTCTTAACTGCGATATGAATGTATTCGCTGCCGATGTTTCTGTGGGAAATTTCGTGGGAAATGGTCAAATGTGGTTCAAAATGCCGGTCCAGTTCCCATTTAGCAAACACAACAAACCAGACAAGTACGATCGTCAATGCAGCAAGCGCTTGCTGAATTACGCTTATTATTCCTTTATGGTTCCAGTTTCCAGTAACCCACCAATACACTACGTTTGCTACGCCAATAGCCATAATCAATGACAAAAGAAACAAAAGAGTTCCAAATCTCACTTGGCGGTACATTTCAACTGCTCCTGAAGAACTTGGACGCCGACAAATTAAACCTTTCTCACTATATCCCGGCAACAGCGCAGTTTACTTGAGCAAATCATCCCCGAGGTGGACTATGTATCCTGTTCCCGTCGGCTTGCTGTTCCACAGGAACCCGACGGCCTTGCCCCGCAGGTCGCGAGGTCGCTGGGCCAGCAGCGCCCGCGGCGGCGCCGCCGCAGGATTAAGCACAGTGATGGCGCCGGTGGGTGGGGGCGCGATTACCACGGCGGCGGGGACGAGATAACAAAAGGTCTGGCGGAATATGAATCAGGGATTATCAGAGGTATCAGCTGAAGATTCCTCTGAACCTGATGCGGGTTTAACTTGCCGGCGAACGAGCAGGGCGGGGGGCCTTTCAGAAGTTAGCCCGAAATTCAACTTGGGCTTCTCGGACATTTCTTCCTGCCGAACTTGGACCTTTCCACCCCGGCCTCTCCGAATCTTAAACAATCTAAATGCCATAGGTTCACCTGACCAGTCTGAAATTCCTATAGTGGCCTCACTATATCATAGATCGTAGTCACTCCCCAACCGGGACGCGGTTGTTTCTTAGAGTAAGCAACGGGAAAGAAGGAATGAACTGCAACGGTCAACATATCATCGGCAATAATGAACTCCACAGTTTCTTGAAGGGTTTGCCCGGGTTCAATGCTCAACTCCGTACAGCGAAATTCTTCGATGTCCGGCCATTGCACGAAAGGATTGGGAATATCAGCGTTGAAGTCTGATTCCATTGGCGAGATCTGTTTGAGCAATATCTGTCCCTCCCCTAATCTTACCTTTACCCTCGAACTGTTGTGCAACTTGACAGCAATATCGATATGCACGGAACTTTCCCCGACCCGCCGGTGGTTAATTTCGTGTGAAATGGTCAAGTGAGGTTCGAAATCCCGGAACAGATCCCATTTGGCAACTGCTATAAATCCAGCTATTACTATCGCCAGGGAAGTAAGAAATAGTTGGGTTAAGGTAAACGGTTCCTTCAGCTTCCAGTCGAACAGGCTCTCCTTGACTCCCCAGGCAGCGCTGATTAGAGTCACTACAACAATCGCGGTTATAAGAAAGATGATAGCCAGGGCAAGTTGGTTTGCTTTCACGGTTACGGAAAACTCCGGTGGTAGTCATATTTACTTGCTGCGCCCCTGGGGTAAAGATACGTTACCCCAGGGGCGTTAGGCAGTCCTGGATAAGCTGTCCCGGAATTGCTTCCGCCGTCCAATAACTAGAAGCTGGAGCGGCGGTCTTCCAGGTTGGTGTGAATGTCAATCAGGACGGTTCGGCCCTCGGCGTTGTGCTGCCGGGCCTGCATCAGGGCGCCGGCCACCTCGCCCGGCTGGGTAACGGTAATGCCCACCGCGCCCATACCCTCGGCGATCATGGCGTAGTCCCCCGACATACGGGTGGCGCCATACAGCTCGTTGGCGGTGGGGTAGCCGCCGGGATAAGTTGCCATCCCGCCGTTGTTCAGGACGATGGTAGTGATGGGCGCGCCGGCCCGCACCGCCGTCTCAATATCCAGGCCGGACATACCAAAGGCGCCGTCGCCCATGAAGTTCAGGCAGAACTTGTCGGGACGGGCCAGCTTGGCGCCAATCATCAGGGGAATGCCGTAGCCCAGGTGGGTGGTCTTGCCCCAGCCGATGTAGCTGTGGGGAGTGGTGCCGGTGTAGAAGGGCATAATCGTGTCCCGGGGCGCGCCGGCATCGTGAGTTACGATGCTGTTCTCTTTGTCCAGCGTCCGCTCCAGTTCGCCAATTACCCGGTAGTGGCTGATGGGCGTTTCTTCGGTCTTGAGAATGTCGGCCCACTCGGCCAGCCACGAATCGCGCACTTTAGCAATCTGGTCGGCCACGTCGGTGGTTCCCCGGCGTCCATTTTCGCCGGCCTGGGCCTTGACTTCGGCAATCATCGCCTGCAAGGTCAGCCTGGCGTCGCCGGGCAGTCCCACATCCACCGAAAAGTCCTTGTTAATGTCCTCAATGCTCTCTACGTTGTGAATGATAACCTTGCCGTCGGGTATCGGCTGGCCATAGCTGGTGCGGGTCATGCTGGAACCGACGGCAAAGAGGACATCCGACTCCTGCAGCCAGGTGCGGGCCGGCAGGGAGGTAGCGCTGCTGCCGGAACCCAGAGCCAGCGGGTGGCGCTCGTCAAAGGAAGATTTGCCGGGCATCGTGCAATAGACGGGAACTTCGGCAAGCTCGGCAAACTCGCGCAGTTCCTCGGAGGCCCCGGAGAGCAGGACGCCCATACCGGACCAGATTACCGGCTTTTTGGCGTTGAGCAGCAAGTTGACCGCCGTTTTAACGTCGCCGGGTTCGGGGGCTTGCCGCATCCGCTTGGGCGGCTGGTAGTTCATAGCCGACTCCGGGACTTCCATGCCGCCGATGTCGGCGGGAATCTCTACGATAACCGGCCCGGGGCGGCCATTGCGCAGGGCGTGGAAGGCCCGGCGCATCACGTTGGCTACCTGGCCGGGCTGAACAATCACTTCGCCAAATTTGGATACGGTCTGATAGGTGCGCACCGGGGAAAAGTTGGGTCGGACGGCATACTGTCCCAAAGCCGGGCCGCCGGGCAGATACAGGATCGGGATATTATCGCTGAAGGCCTGGGCCAGGCCGCCCATAGAGTTCTCCGACCCGGGGCCGCCCTGGGTAATGGTTACCCCGAACTTTTCCCGACCGTTGAGGCGGCTGTAGCCATCGGCGGCCATCAACGCTCCCCGCTCCTGACGGAACATAATGGTACGGATGCCCTCCTGGGCCACGTGTTCAATGAGCTGGTTGGAAGGGAAGCAGGAAACCCAATCCACCCCTTCGAGCTTTAGTATCCGAGCCACTGCCTGCATTACATTCATCCTGGTAGTCCTCCATCGCAAACTTTTTCGTTCCTGACCGAAGGTGATTTTAACATAGTCACCGACAAGGCGGGGCAAGCCGGATTTCGGGGCCTCTCCCGCCCTTAATTGAGAGTACAGGAACATAAGGAAGTGGCCCGCGTTATCGACACTTACCGCTGATTTGCTCCAATTAAAAACATCCCGGCGATTTCCGCCCTGCCGGGTCCGGGCCAAAGCTGCTTCCCGCCGCCCGAAACGTGCTAAACTCTACCCAATTTCTGCGATATGGGAGGGAAATTATGGCTAACGTTACGGTTGAAGCGAACGTGGCCGTCGCCAGCGCCGACGGCTACCAACTTGGGGTAGATGTGGCCCGGCCGGCGGGGGCTGCCGGCGATGCCCCGGGGCTGCTGTTCCTGCCCGGCGGTGCCCCGGGGCTGCTGTTCCTGCCCGGCGGTGGTTGGGTGTCGGCTAACCACGAACCTTTGCGGGAACGCTATGGCATCCCCCTGGCCCAGCGGGGTTTCGTTTGCGTTACCGCTCCCTACCGGATAATGGAGCAGGCTATCTGGCCGGCGGCCATCCACGATGTGAAAGCTATCCTGCGCTGGATGCGCGCCAACAGCAGTTCCCTGGGTATCGACCCGGAGCGCATTGCTGTGGCGGGCAAGTCGGCCGGCGGGCATCTGGCATTGCTGACTGCCGCTACCAATGGCCGGGTAGAGTACGAAGGCGCAGGAATAACCACGGCCGAACTGAGCCGGGTTTCCGCCGCCGTGGGGGTGGCGCCAGCTTCCGACGTAGCCGAATACTGGCGCCGTGAGCCGCTGCTTCCCTATACCGCCAACGACCCTTCCGACGCTGCGCTGACCGCCGCCAACCCGATGGAGTTGGTTCATTCGAACTGGCCGCCGGTATTGCTGCTGCACGGAACTAATGACGACCGGGTGCCGCACCGGATGTCCATGCAGCTGTTTGACCGACTGGAAGCGGCCGGGGTAGCGGCAGACCTGCGGCTGTTTGCCGGTCAGGACCATATGTTTGACCAGATTCCGGAGTTCAGCCAGGCTATCGTGGAAAGCGTGGCTCTGTTCCTGGAACGGTACGTTGTCGCGCCGGTGGCCGAGGCGGTAGCGGCCGACGACTAGGGCCGCCGTCTCCTGCTCGGGCCGGCGTATGCCGGGGGAGGGACAGACGCAGCGGCCCTTAGCAAGTAAAAGTGAGCGCGCCTCTCCCGTCAAGCTTCAGGCTGGCCGACTCTCCGCCAAGGCGGCCTCCGCTTTAGCCAGGTTATTTCGGCTGGCCTGAGTGCTGGGGTGATCGCGGCCTAGTACCCGCTCCCGGCTGGACAGGGTTTGGCGATGCAGGCGCACCGCGGTCTCAAAGTCGCCCATAGCGTGGCAGCAGTTGCCCAGACTGCCCCGGCTGCGCAGAGTATCGGGGGCTTCCGGCCCCAGGGTACGCGAGCGGCGCGCCAAAGTTTCCCGGAACAGTTCCAGCGCTTCCCGGTAATGACCGGCGGCATAGAAGCTGTTAGCCAGACCGGTGCTGCTGCGCAGGGTATCAGGGTGGTCGGGCCCCAGAATTTTTTCCCGCTCGGCCAGTGCTTCCTGATGCAGGCGTATGGCCGGGGCATAGCTACGGGAGACCCGATGAAAGCGGGCCAAATGGTAATTGACGTTGAATGCGCTGGGCTGCTCGGTAGTCATTCCCTTCTAACCACAATTGGAAGCAAAGGTTCCGGGCAGTCAGGCTGCGCCCTCTATCAGCCACGCCGGACGGTAAAACCGGGCTAGTGTCTGGTATAGAGAATGGGCGCTTATAACCCTAAACTGGATTGTACAGTCAGTTCTTGTTGGCGCAGCTAATTGCCCATTCCCTAAGTAGCCCCTAATACCCGGTGGCCAGGGATATAAGCAGATTCACCGCCGGTCCCATAATGCGCCACAAAATTCCCCAGCCCAGCAGGTAGTCGGCCAGGATGATGCCCAGCAGAATCAGGGGGCCAAAGCGTTCAAAGTTGGCGTAGCGGGCCGCCAGATGGTCCGGCAGCAATCCGCCCAGCACCTTGGAGCCGTCCAAGGGCGCCAGCGGAATCAGGTTGAATATCGCCAGCAGCACGTTGAAGAAAATCACCACTCCGGCGATGTCGGATAACGCCTCCCGAAAGCCGCCGCTGAGGACGTAGGTGGCGCGGTACAGGGTAGGCGCGCTCCAGCCCAGCAAGCCCAGCTTAATGGGAATAGCCACCAGGAATGCCAGGACCAGATTGGACAAAGGCCCGGCGGCGGCTACCAGCGTCATGGACACCGGGCCGCGCAGGTTGTGGTGGTCCACCGGCACCGGCTTGCCCCAGCCAAACCCCACCACCAGCATCATCACGGTGCCGCTGGGGTCCAGGTGCCGGATGGGATTAAGGGTCAGTCGTCCCAGTCTCCGGGACGTGCCGTCTCCCAGAACGGTAGCGACCAGGGAATGGCTGAACTCGTGAATGGTGATGGCGGTCAGCAGCGCAAACATCACCAGCACGGCAAGTCGCAGAAAGCTGGCCGGGTCGTAAAGGAGCAGGTCAAAAGAGCTATACAGCATGGCAGCGCACTTAAATTACGAAAGGGACCGCATATTTGATGGCGGTACGGGGTACGGCAAAACGCCGGGCAGCGGTTGACGGTATCTAAAGCTCCCCGGTGGGTTCGCCAGTTCGGTAAGTAAGCGGTTCCTGATTGCCATGAAACTAATCGTCGTCCTCTGCGTGGTGCGCCGGGGAGTTAGCGGGAGTGAATCCGGCGCCGGGGGCGACTCGCGTCCGGTCCCGACGGCGCGGGCGGGGGCGCGGCATTTGCAGCAAAACCGACTTCAGCCCGGCCAAATCTGTCGCGGCCACGGCGGCCAAGTCGATAACCAATCCACTGGCGCCCATATCCCGCAAAGCTTCCAGTTCCGCCGGTTCCGGGATGCCCGAAACTTGCACCAGGACGTACTTATCCGTGCGGCGGGTCAGGGAACCGACGGCCACCAGTTCTTCCAGAGTCCAGGCGCCGGAATCGGCAGCCAATTCCACGACAAAGCCGTCCACCGGCAGAGCGGATATGGCCCGCAGTTCCCGGTCCGGGCGGTCGGGGTTCAATAAGACCAGCCGGGCCAGGTCATCCTCGCCGGCGATGGCGGCGGCATTGCTCGCCAAAGAAAAAACCAGCAAGTCGGCGCCGGCTTCCCGCCCGGCCTGAATCTCCGATGCCGACAGGACCGGCCCTTGAATCCCCCAGGCCAGGCCGTTGGCTACTTGGTTGAGGTCGGGCAGGTCAGCGGGGGAGCCGACTCCGGAAACTATGACGGCGTCCACTCCCGCCCCCGCCGCGGCGGCGATACTGGCCGCCTGGTCTGCGGCGACCAGGCCAATCAGCGCCAGGCCCGGCAGGTTTCCGTCCCGGGCGGCGCCAAATCCCAGGGGAGCCGGCGATCCGTCGCCGATTCTTTGCAAAAGGTCCAGCAGTTTGCTCATCATTACTCGCTTGTTCCCCAATTTGCCCCAAGTGTGGCTGTGGCGATTATACCCCAACCCGGCATAAATTGCCGGCGGCCTGGATCGGCTCTGACTCGGTTGGCCGCCGGCAATCCGTCTTTTCCCCGGTTTGAGTTGGAAGCTACCGGACTCGCTGATACTTGGAGAAGCTGCGCAATTCCCGGGGCGGGTCCATGTGGGAGCCGCGGATAGTGTAGGACACTTCCGCCACGTACACGGCGCCGGTGGAGTCCACGGCTACCCCGTGAGGCGCGATAAACTGGCCGGCTCCCTCGCCCTCTTCTTTGGCCCCGAACATACCCACCCGGTTGCCTTCCAGGTCATAGATAGTTACCCGGTGGCCCAGACCAGGGGCGTCGTCCACGCCGCCCATGCCGTTAAGCTCGCCGATGTAAATATGGTTGTCCCACAGCACCATGGCATCGGGGCGGTGGATGTTGCTCCACATAGTGATGAAACCGCCTTCCGGGTCAAAAACCTGGACCCGGTGACATTCCCGGTCCACCACCAGAATCCGGTCGTCGGAATCTACGGCGATATTGTGGGGGCGGATGAACTGTCCGGCGTCGATGCCCGGTTCACCCCAACTGAACTTGTACTGACCGTCGCCGGTATAGACGTGGATGCGGGAGTTGCCGTAGCCGTCGGAGATATAGATGTCGCCGTTAGCCGGGCGGATGGCGGCGGAAGTCGGCCGGTTGAAGGGCTGACCGCTCCACCGGGGCGCCGGGTGGTTGCGCTCGCCGATTTCCATCACCTTCTCCCCGTCGGGGGTGAACTTCTGGATGGTATGAATGCCATCGTCCGCGGCCAGGATAGAATCATCGTGGGCGATATAGAGGCCGTGGGTGCGGTTGCTGAACAGCCCCTCGCCAAAGGAGCGCAAGAAGTTGCCGTCCCGGTCGAACACCATTATCGGATGTTCGCCCCGGGTCAGGATAAACACCCGGTCTTCCGAGTCGCAGACCACGCCGGGGCATTCCAGCAGGCGCATACCCTCGGGCAGCTTTACCCAGTCCTCTACGTAGTTGTACTGAAAATCGCCGGAGCCGAAAACTTCTGCCATAGCTTTTCCTCCTGTAGTTAACTCTGCGGAAGGGATGAGAGTTACAAGCCTCGTAGTTTTCGCCGGAAATTCACTCCCGCAGTTTGCGTCATACTACCTTTATACCGGGGCAACGTCAAATTGGAATCTTGTGGCGGTAACTAACCTCGCCGGCCGGTAGAGGGAAGCGGCGGTGTTGTATTCACCGCCGCTTCCTGTTCCTTGCCGGGCCGCTAACTTCCTCCGGCTTAACCCGCCGCGCTGTCCTCCTCGAAGATGCCGATGGGGTTGTCCTCGGTGTCCTTGAAGTAGGCGGCGTAGCCCACGCCGGGGATGGCAAATCTGGGGATGGTCAGGACGCCGCCGCTGGCGATGATTTTGGCGGTGTAATCATCAATAGAAGGTACCTGCATCACCAGGGTTGTAGTAATGGCCGCCGGCTCATGGCGCAGCAGCAACCCCCCGTCGATGCCCGGCTCTGAATCTGCGCCGGTTTTTACCTGCCAGAACTCCCCGTCGCCCTCCCATTGCTCCAGTTGCCAGTCAAAAACGTCGGCATAAAATTTGCCGGCCCGCTGCATATCGTCAGCGCAAATCTGGAAATGCACTACTCGGGGCATTGCTAACTATCTCCTTTTCGATTATCCGGAACCAACAACCGGCGGGCCGCTGCCGGCCACCGGGTCTTAAGCAGCGGTACTGTCATCCTCGAAAATACCGAAGGGATTGCCCTCGGTGTCCGTGAAATAGGCGGCGTAGCCCACACCCGGAACGGCGAACTTGGGAACGGTGACGGTTCCGCCGCCGGCGGTGATTTTTGCCGTGTATTCGTCCACCGACGGGACATCCAGCATAATGTTAGTTATCGCCCCCGGCTCGGGGCGCTGCATTAGTCCCCCATTGATGCCTTGCTCGGGCTCTTTGCCGGTGTCCAGCAGCCAGTAAACGAAGCCGCCTTCACCTTCCCACTTATTGACGGTCCAACCGAAGAGGTCGCCGTAAAACTTGGCGGCGCGCTCCTTATCATCGGCGTAAACCTCGAAATGCACTACTCTGGGCATAACTTTCCTCGCTGAAGTATATTTCGGCTAAATACCGTACCAGCAGTCTAGGGAAGTCCCACCGTATAAGCAACGGGCAAGTGTCACCGAATAATCCCTTCCATAAACTTGGAAGGGATTATTTTCGTCGTTGGGCAAAGGAGCTAATAACCGGTTGGGACCCGGGTCTAAGCCAGCATACTGCTGCCCTCGCCCTTCACGAAATCGGCGGTGCGCAAGGCCAGCGCCTGAATGGTGGTGGTAGGGTTAATGCAGGCTCCGGTGGTGAAGACGCTGCCGTCGATAATCAGCAGGTTAGGCACGTCGTGGGCCCGCCCCCAGCGGTCCACCACCGAGTTGTTGGGGTAATCGCCCATGCGCGCGGTGCCCAGCAGGTGCCAGCCGGCGTTGCGCCGGATATGGGAGGTAAACACCTGTTTGGCGCCGGCCTCTTCCAGCACCTCTTTAGCTCGGGCTACGCCGTGGTCCAGCATCTTGTCCGTATTCTCGCTGACCGTATATTGAATCCGGGGCGCCGGTATGCCGTGGGAGTCGGTCAACACCGGGTCCAGAGTTACCTGGTTATTTTCCTCGGGCAGGTCTTCGGTCATTACGGTAATGTTGATGGTGTGGCCGAATCGCTCGCCGAATATCCGGTGATGGTCCTGACCCCAGGGTACCATCTCCTGCTGGATACCGCCCAGGGCCGTGGGCAGGGGCGAGCCGGTAACTCCGGTAATTTGCAGGTCATAGCCCCGGACAAAGCCTCGGCTCAAGTCGGTTTCGTAGAACTCCTGGCTGAGCATCGTGCTGCCCCGGGGTCCGGAATCGGCGCCCAGCCACTCTTCGAAGATGCCCATTGCTCCGCCGCAAGGATGGTGCATCAGATTCTTGCCCACCAGACCGCTACTGTTGGCTAGTCCCTCCGGGAAAAGGGGCGACCTGGAGTTGAGCAGCAGGCGGGCGGTGCCCACGCCGTTGCCGGCTACGACCACTACCCGCGCCCGTTGTTCCTGCAAGTTGCCGTTGGCGTCGTAGTAAAGGGCGCCGGTGGCTCGGCCGGACTGGTCCACCAGGATTTCCCGCACCCGGCAGAAGGTCTTGAGGCGGGCGCCCCGGCGAAGGGCTCGAGGCCAGTAAATAATGTCGGCGCTGGCCAGGGAACGCAAGGTTCCGCCGGTATCGGGTTGGCGCCCGTCATACTCTACCGAGGCGATGGCGCTGTCCGAGGACCACCAATGCCAGCCCAGCCGGTTAAAGGCGTTAGCCAGCAGTTCCCCACCCCGCCCGATGGGCAGCGGCGGTGTGGGCCGTTCCGGCTTGGGCGGATAGGCCGGGTCGCCCCGCAGCCCGGAGACGCCGTTCATCCGGTCGTTCAAATCATAATACGGTTCCAGCTCCGCATAGGTCAGGGGCCAGTCGTCGGCTACGCCGTCCTGGGATTTAAGCGCAAAGTCGGAGGGATGGAAGCGAGGGAAGTGGGAGCCCCAGTGGATAGTGCTGCCGCCCACTGCGTTATACATCAAAGGGGATATAGGGGTCTCGACCTCGTTCACCGGGTAGTCTTCGGGCAGATTGCGGACGTTAGGGTTGGAATGGAAGTCGGTCTGCCAGTGGATTTGAGCGTCAGGTTCGCCGGTGGAAAAAACGTCCAGCGGCACCCAGCCGCCCTGTTCCAGGCAAACCACCTTGATCCCGGCCAAAGTCAGGCTCCAGGTAAAGGCGGCTCCCGAAGCGCCGGCCCCGATTACCAGCACATCGGCTTCGTCGTGTCGATTAGCCATACTTCCCTCCTTGTGAATCCGCTAACGGGATACGGGTATCGAGTTGATGCTGCGGCTGGATATAATTGCCTCTTTACCCGCTCCGCAGCACGATAGTTATCAGCAGGCCAAGTTGGGCAGCCCCGATGCCCAATGCTGCCAGGAAGAGGCGGTCAAGCTTCTGGTTAGTCTGGTCAAAAGTCCGGTGTACTTCCCGGAGGGCGGCGTTGATTTCTCACCGTTCTTCGCGGAGTTCCGGCAGGGCGATGGACTGCTCAATAAGCCGGCCCTCCAGTACGCCCAGTCTGCTGTCGTCGGTTGCCATAGTTATTGTTCACCAACTCCAGAGATTTGCACCGGCTACGCTAACCGATTAAATCCGACTAATCCGGGCGCGGCGACATTTTTACCGCCGCTCAAATACTGCGGCGACGCCCTGGCCTCCACCTACGCACATAGTTTCCAGACCGTACTGGGCGTCCCGGCGTTCCATCTCGTGCAGCAGGGTAGCCAGAATCCGGGCGCCGGTGGCGGCAATGGGATGGCCCAGGGAGATGCCCGACCCGTTGACGTTCAGGTTGTCCTCGTTGGGCAGCTTCCACTCCCGCAGCACCGACAGCACCTGGGTGGCAAAGGCCTCGTTCAGTTCAATCAGGTCCATATCCTCCAGGGCCATACCGATTTTGCCCATCAGCTTGTTGACCGAAGGAACCGGTCCGATGCCCATATAAGCGGGATGGCAGCCGGTAACGGCCCAGCCCTTCAGGTAAGCCATGGGGGTTACGCCCAGTTCCGCCACCTTGTCTTCGGCTACGACCAGGCATACCGAGGCCGCATCGTTCTGGCTGCTGGCATTGCCGGCGGTAACGGTGCCGTTAGACATCACCGGGCGCAGCCGGCCCAACACTTCCAGGTTGGTGTCGGCCCGGGGGTTCTCATCCTTCACGAAGTCCACCGGGTCGCCCCGGCGCTGGGGTATAGGCACCGGCACGATTTCGGCGGCGAACTTGCCGGCCTCAACGGCGGCCACGGCCCGCTGGTGGCTGCGCAGGGCATATTCGTCCTGCTCTTCCCGGGAAATCTCATATTGTTTAGCCAGGTTCTCCGCCGTTTCCACCATACCGGAGATGTAACCAAACCTTTCTTCCGGCGAAATGGTTTCCCGGGCCCGCGCCAGTCGGTCGTGGAAGGTCAGGGAGCCAAAGCGTCCGCCCCAGCGGGACTCGTTGACGTAGTATTCGGCGTTGCTCATGCTCTCGACGCCGCCGGCGATTACGGCGTCGGCGTTCTCGGTTTGCACCAGCATAGCGGCGTTGAGAATGGCCTGAAGTCCCGAGGAGCAGCGGCGGTCCAGTTGGTAACCGGGCACCTCGATGGGCAGGTCAGCTTTCAGGCCGGCCAGCCGACCGATGGCCGGGTTTTCACCACTGGGGTAACCGCAGCCCAGAATAACGTCATCTATCCGGGTGGGGTCAATGCCGCTGCGCTCGACCGCTTCCTTGATTACGATGGAACCCAGGTCGGCGGCGGAAACACTGCGCAAGCCGCCGCCAAAAGTGGCTACGGCGGTTCTGACCGGTGATACTATCGCGACTCCTCGCATCTGCTGCTCCTTAATCTGAAGAGGGTAGGGGAATGTGAAACCATCCTGATTTAATCAGTCAATATAATACCCGGTTACGGGGGCAATGTCGAACAACGTTATCGTAAGCCCTCACCCCCAGCCCCTCTCCCTGAGGGAGAGGGGCTGGGGGTGAGGGCCTTCCTATTTTGAGTACCGGCGGTAACGGTGGTGGCAGTGCATAGCGGACTGACAGCCGGGCGGGAATCCTTGCTTCATTTGGGTCTCCAGGTTATAAACAGCCCTACCCATTCCATCTCTCCGAACCAGATTAGCCAACCTGTCTAACCCATCCCACAGCCAAGCCACCTAAAACGGAACGCTGCCGGCAGCATTTTACCACTGCTTCCGCTTTCGGAGACTTTCCCGAAGCAATTAGCTGCGCGACCGGCTATTTGCTAAAATAACGCTAAACGGGTTCAGCCGTATCGGACAGGAGGGGAACATGGCGGGACTGATTGCGCTGGTGGGAGGCGATGAGTTTCGCCGTTACTGCGCCGAAATGGATCGGGAGATTCTGGCCGCCGCCGGCCGGAGTCCGGCCCGAGTGGTGGTACTCCCCACCGCAGCGGTCAACGGGCCGGTAAAAGCCGCCTATGACGGAGTTACGCACTTCAACGGCCTGGGCGGGGAGGCTCAGCCCCTGATGATTCTGGACCGGGAGCAAGCCAACGACGAAGTCCTGATACAGCGAATCGCCGACGCCGACCTGATTTACTTCACCGGAGGCAACCCCGGCCACCTGCTGGAAACTCTACAGGGGTCTCAGCTGCTGGCGGAGCTTGGCGGCGCGGTCAACCGGGGCGCTATCCTGGCCGGCTCCAGCGCCGGGGCCATGGTAATGGGTTCGCAGATGCGCCGGCCCCGGGCCGGCGACTGGACGCCGGCCTTGGGCATCGTTCCCGGCGTCTGCGTACTCCCGCACCACGAGCGCAGCAATCCGGCGCAAGTTGCGGAACAGATTGGCGACCGGCTGTCCGAAGGCTTGACCGTCTTTGGCATAGATGCCCAGACCGGGTGCCTGGGCCAACCGGGAAACTGGCGGGTTGTCGGCTCGGGCAAAGTTACCGTTTACCGGAGCGACGGCTGGGAAGCTTACCAATCCGGCGATACCATAACCGATAGTTAAGGAATCGACGCCGGGGAGCCGGGCCGCCGGCCTGGTTTGGCTGACCTCTTCAACCCGGCAGCCAACTTCCCGATTGAAGAATCAGCCCCGCCGTTCCCGCAGGGCGTCCCAAACTTCCTGGGGACGCGCTCCGGTGGCGGCCAACAGAACCAGGGAGTGGTAGAGCAGGTCGGCCATCTCGCCCGCCATACTTTCCCGGTCCTCCTGAACTGCGGCCAGCGCCGTCTCGCCGGCTTCCTCAATAACCTTTTGGGCTACCCGGGATACGCCCTCCTGCAGCAGCCTGACGGTGTAACTGCCCTCGGGCTGTTCCCGTTGCCGGTCCTGAATTACCGCAAACAGTTCGTCCAGAATACCGGAGCCGGATTCGGTATTCTCGTAGTCCTCCGGCAAGTCTTCCAACCGAGTGTAGAAGCAGGAAATTTCCCCGGTATGGCAGGCCGGGCCGTCGGGCTGCACCTTCAGCAGGATAGTATCCGCATCGCAGTCCAGGTAGGCTTCCCTGAGGTTCAGGTAATTGCCGGAAATCTCCCCCTTATGCCAAAGGTCTTCCCGACTGCGGCTGTAGAACCATACCTGCTCGCCTTCCACCGTCCGCTTCAGGGAGCCGGGGTTCATATAGCCCAGCATCAGCACTTCGCCGGTGTTTATGTCCTGAGCGATGGCCGGCACCAGACCCTTATCGTTCAACTTTACTTTCATAACTTCCTTCCTCTTGACTGGCGGGACTGCCCGGAATCGGCCTGGCCTTACTCCCCGGCGCAGCCGAGCCGCTAGTCATCAAACAGTGTCGCCAGGGCCAGCAGATTCGAAATGTTGTAGTCTGGGGCCGGCAAATCCGGGGCCGGTTCCGCGCCCGTCCGGTTTATCCAAACGGTACGCATACCCACCTGTCCGGCTCCTTTAACGTCCTCGTACTGCCGGTCGCCAACGTAAACCGCTTCTTCCGGGCTGACATTAAGCTGCGCCAGCAGCCCCAGGAACAGTTGTGAGTTAGGCTTGTAGCAGCGAGCGCCTTCGGAGGACAAGGTGGCGGAAAAGGAGAAGATCAGCCGCTGCAAAACCGGCTCCAGGAAGCAGTCATCGGCGTTGGACAAGAGAACTACCCGATACTTTTGGGACACTGCCGCCAGCGCTTCCCTGGTTTCCGGGTAAGGTTCCCGCTGCCCCATATCATTAATCCAGTAAGCGGCGGCGGCAGTGGGATCACCCTCCAGGTTCAAGGCGCGGAAGGCTTCGGCAAAGGCATCCCGCCAGGCGGTGGTGTATGACTGGAAAGGGAACCGGGAATCGCTGCGGGTAGCCCGAAAATCGCCACAGGCAGCCAGCCAGGCCTCGTTCAGGGCATCTACTGACACATTCAGGCCCTGTTCCTTGATGATGCTGCCCATAGCCCGGTTCCAATGCTCGGGACTGTCCTGGAACAGGGTGCCAAAGGCATCAAAAACAACCGTGGTTATCTTGGACATAGTAGCTGAAATCTCACCTCTCCGAATTTTAGTTCCCGGGCTGGGCCGGTCGGTTAGGGAACCATCACCGGCCGCACCGGTATGCCCCGGGCGCTCAGATACTCCTTGGCCTGGGCAATGGTGTAAGCGCCGTAATGGAAAATGGAGGCCGCCAGAACGGCATCGGCCTGTCCCCGGTCCAGGGCATCATACAGGTGTTCCAGGGAGCCGGCGCCACCGCTGGCAATAACCGGCACCGTAACCGAACCCGAAATAGCCGCAGTCAGTTCCAGGTCGTAACCGGCCAGTTGCCCGTCGGCGTCCATACTGGTCAAAAGAATCTCGCCGGAACCCCGCTGTACCGCTTGCCGCGCCCATTTCACAGCGTCGATGCCGGTGGGAGTTCGCCCCCCGTGAGTATATACTTCCCAACCGGAATCCGGCCCGAGGGCCAGCGAGGAATCAGCTAGGCCGGAAGGGCCGGCCTCCCCTTCCGCCGGCCCCGATTCCGTTGCCGCGACTCGCTTGGCGTCGATGGCGACGACAATACACTGGCTGCCGAACTGGGCCGCGCCGTCATTGATAAGGTCCGGGTTGTTGATGGCGGCGGTATTTACCGAAACCTTATCCGCCCCGGCATTAAGCATTCTCCGCATATCCTCCAGGGTTCGGATGCCCCCGCCGACGGTCAGAGGGATGAACACCTCTTCCGACACTCGCTGCACCACATCCACCATGGTGTTTCGGGAATCGGCGCTGGCGGTAATGTCCAGGAAAACCAGCTCGTCGCCGCCGGCCAGGTCGTAGCGGGCCGCCAATTCCGCCGGATCTCCCGCATCCCGCAAATCGACAAAGCTGGTACCCTTAACCACCCGGCCGGCGTCCACGTCCAGACAGGGGATTATGCGTTTAGTAAGCAATGGTTCGCTTTGGCCTCCTCATTTCTGCGCCCCAAGCAGTATAACACTATGGGCCATCGGTTACGGTCAATTGGCGGCGCCCGTCGGGGTTAAATTCCGTTAATCGCACGATTCGGTTGGCAGTCGCAATCTATTGGGCTAAAATGAGCCATCTTTATACCTTGAGGTGCAGCATGGCAATAACTTTGGCAGAAGCCAACCGAATTATTGAAGGAGTCCTGGCCCAGGCGGCGGAACTCAACATCAAGATTAGCGCGGCGGTGGTGGACTCCGGCGGGCGGCTAATCGCCATGAACCGGATGGACGGAGCTATTTGGGCCAGCGCCTACGGCTGCCAGGGCAAAGCGGTGGCTTCCGCCGCTTTTGGCCGCTCCAGCGGCGAGATGCAGGAGCGGGCCAACCAGCCTACGCCGGCCGGCATTAACGCCGCCTCCGGCGGCGAGATGATTATGGGTCAGGGAGCGGTGCCGATTATTCGCGACGGCGTTATCGAAGGCGCCTGCGGCGTTGGCGGCGGAACCAGCCAGCAGGACGAGGACTGCGCCAAAGCCGGAGTCGCCAAACTTTAGTCGCCGGATTCGCCACCGTTTCAATAAACCCGACTTGCCGACTGTCCCCATTGTCCCGGAGGGCTGCAATTTACTCTCCGGGATCGGGGACGGTTTGTTCTAGTCGCCCTACCACCGGCACGCCAAGACCCTTCGCCGGACGGCCCCGGCAGTCTGCAAACCCGGTACACTGATGCCTGGCCTGTCCGGCCGGCGCCGGCGTTGCCGGAATCAGGGCAGAAAAGCGATTACCGAAGCGGGAGACCCGCTGCCGCCTTGCAGTCGCAGCGCCCCGATAACCAGAGTAGCGCCCACGGCCGGCAGTTGGTCCAGGTTACAAAGGTTCTCCAGCACGATGCGAGGACGTTCCAGCGCCCGTCGATTTATCGAGAACTTGGTATCCTGCCCGCCGTCCACTCCGTGAGTGTCGATGCCAATGCCGGCTGCCCCGCGCTGAGTCAGCAGAACGCCCAAAGCCTGTACCCCAAAGCCCGGAAAATGTCGGACCCCATCTCCCGAATCACCCAGATAGGCCGCCGGGTCGTGCCACTTTTCCGGCCAGCCGGTGTACAGCAAGGCGTGGCAGCGGGGAGGAATCCGCCCGTGTTCACGTTCCCAATCCAGTAACTTGTTCACGCCCAGCAGATAGTCGGGGTCTGCTGCGGCTTCCCGGGAAACATCAAGCACGATGGCGGGGGCTACAAAGGCAGCGGCGGGATAAGCGTCAATGCCGACGCCGTGGCGATGGAAGCCGGCCGGCGCATTAACGTGGGTTCCGGTGTGTTCGCCCAGGGAGAACCGGCGCAGGAAGAAACCAGCCGCATCCAGCTCCGCCACTGCGCTGAATTCCGTTTGCGGGTCGCCGGGCCAGTGGGGAATGTCGGGGTGCAGGGTATGGCTGAGACTTATCACCCGGGCGGCATTCAGAAAATCGCTCATCTGCTTTCGTTCATCGGAGGGAATTGGGGAGCGACCTCGACCGACTCATTAACAGTCCTCTGCCTCAATATTGACCCGCCCCAGGAACACGTCGGTCAGGATGTTGGTTTCCTGCACGGACCGGGGAGTGCCGCTGTGTACCAGCCGTCCTCGATCCAGAACGTAGGCCCGGCTGGCTATATCCAGAACTCCCTTGATGTTGTGTTCCACGACGAAGATGGTGGTCTTGAGCCGCTCATTAATTTCGTGGACTTTCTCAAAGACTTCCTTGACGATAATCGGCGCCAGCCCCAGCGTCGGCTCGTCCAGCAGCAGCACCTCGGGGGCGGACATCAGCCCGCGTCCCAGGGCCAGCATCTGCTGCTGGCCGCCGGACATCTGGCTGGCCATATCGCGCCGCTTTTCGTAAAGGATCGGGAAAAGTTCCAGCACTCCCTCCAGCCGCCGCGCCTGCTCCGCCCGGTCATTCAGGTAAAGACAGCCCAGTTCCAGGTTCTCAATCACTGACAAATGCGTAAACACCCGCCGGCCCTGGGGCACAAAGGAGATGCCCAGCTTGACGATTTCGTGGGTGGCGGCCAGCAACGGATTCCCCCGCCAGAATACCTGACCTCCGGTTACCGGGGCCAAACCCATTATCGCTTTAAGCACGGTGGATTTTCCGGCGCCGTTGGGGCCCATCACAGCCGCCAGTTCACCCCGGCTCGCCCCTAAAGTTACCTGTTCCAGGGCGACAACGGCGCCAAAATGGACTGAAATGTCCCGCAGTTCCAGGAGCATTCCCTGGCCTTCTTCCCCGGCGGGGTGAGGATGATGGTCAATTTCCGGTGTAGTCTGGCTCATATTGTATCCTGCGTCGACCGGCCAGGGTCGAATTTCTGCCGCTATGCGCCCAGGTAGGCGGAAATCACTTCCGGCTGGTTAAGGACTTCCTCCACCTCTCCGGCCAGGAGAAACTGGCCGCCGTCTAGGACGATCAGATGGTCTGCCATCTCGCGCACAATGTCCATGTTATGCGAAACGAAAATAATAGTCCGCCTCTCATCCCGCATAGCCTTGAGCAGGGCTTTGACCCGCTCCAGCATCTGGGGGAAAAGGCCGGCAAAAGGCTCATCAAAGAGATAAATGTTGACATTAAGGGCCATCACCCGCCCGATTTCCAGCAGCTTGCGTTGACCGTAGGAAAGGTCCATCGCCAGGGAAGAACGTTTTTCCCACATCCCTACCTGCTCCAGGATTCGCTGGGCCGTTTCCCGGCGCTGGCGGCTGCTGCGTTCAACCAGGGAAGGCCAGAATTTTCGGGTGGTGAGGACGACCAGAATGTTGTCCAGGACGCTGATCTGGTCGAACAGTCGCACTTCCTGAAAGGTGCGGGTAATACCGAGGCCTGGCGTATCGTAGGCGTGGACGACTCTCAGGCCGCGCCCGTCAATGATTACCATCCCGCCGTCTAGGGGCAGTGTGCCACTGAGCAGGTTAATCAGAGTGGACTTGCCCGAGCCGTTGGGACCAACGATGCTGGTAACTCCCTGCCTGGGGATTGAGATACTTAACGAATCCACCGCGGCCACGGCGCCGAAATACTTGGAAATCTCTCTGGTTTCCAGAATGTAATCATCGGGAGTTTCCGAAGGCAAATTAGTCATAGCCGGAACTTCCCCAACAAGCCTTGGGGCCGGAACAGCATCAGCAGAACCAGCAGTATCCCCAATACTACTTGCCGAGCCTGACCGACGTATTCGTCCGGCAGGAAGGGCAAAAACCGCATCCCCTCTTCCAGCAGCACGAAAGCCAGCGCGCCCAGCAGGGAACCCCAGATGGTCGCCAGGCCACCGAGGATTACGATAGCTACCAGCAATACCGATTCAAGCAGGATGAACGGGCTGGGGTCCACATAGGTAGTCCACGCCGCAAACATTCCACCGGCCAGTCCGGCCATCATCGCCGAGATTACCCAGACGGCTAATTTATAGTGGGCGACTTTGTAGCCGAACACCGCCGCCGCCTGCTCATCCTCGCGAATGGCGGTCAAAACTCGTCCAAAAGATGAGGAAATTAAAAACCAGGACAGACCCACCACTAGCGCCAGCAAGAAGAGGGAAAGCAGCATCAGCTCAAACTCGGAGTCGAAAACCCGGGAACCGATTTGCGGTCTGGCGATGTCGTGAATTCCGAAGGCGCCCCGGGTTATCACGCGTAGATTGAGAAACATATTGTAGGCGATGATGGCGAATCCAAAGGACACCAGGACATAAATGTCATCCCGAAACCGGTTGAAAGCCATCCCCACCAGGAGCGCAACTACTCCGGCAACGATGACCGCGATCGGCAATGCGGCAAAGAAAGGCCACTCAAAGGTAGGGATTGCGCCGGTGCGCAACTGTTCGTAGTTAGCAGTGGAGGTAAGAATTGAGACGGTGTAAGCTCCCAAGCCGAAGAAACCGATGTGGCCGATGGACAAAAGGCCACAAAAACCGACCACCAGGTTGAGACTTACCGCCAGTATAGCCCAGATACCGAACACGATGCCCAGGGTTGTGGCGTAGTTGAGCCCTTTCCAGGACATAAACGCCAAGGCGCAGGCCAGAATCAGCAAATTAGCCCACAGCTCGACGTTGTTGCGGGGAAGTCCGGCTATTCTGCGCCCATAATTTAATGCGGTCTGCAAGGTCTCACTTCCTCGGCAGCAGGCCCCGGGGCCAGAATGACAGAAAGAGAATCAGCAAAACGAAGGCAGCCGCATCCTTCCATTCGCCGGCCAGGTCCCAAATGGCGAACTGCTCGATAACGCCCAGAATGAACCCGCCCAGAATGGCCCCGTACAGATTGCCCAAGCCGCCCACAACCGAAGCGATCCAGCCCTTCAGCAGCAGCAGCAATCCCATACGCGGTTGAATCGCCGTATCGTGGCCGCTCAAAATCCCGGCCAGGGCGGCGAAGGCCGCTCCGATGAAGAACACGATGGCGACAATCACCGTCGTATTAATGCCAACCACCTTGGAAACTTCCTCATCGTCCCCGATGGCCCGGACGGCGCGGCCAAAGGAGGTCCATTTCAAGAGGGCGAACAGCCCCAGAAAACCGGCTATGGCGACGCCAATGGCGAATATGTTGAAACTTTTAATGTAGGCGCCCCCAAAGGCCCAGGGAACGCTGCCGAAGGGGTCGGGCAGGGGACGGGGCGCGCTCTCAAACACTATGGTAATACAGGCGGACAAGGCCAGCAGGATGCCCAGAGAGGCTACCAGCATAATCAGCGGCGAACGGGACCGCTGCCGCATATAAACGTACAGACCCCGGTAGAGCGCCAGCCCCACCGCTCCGGCCAGCAGACAGGAAACCAGCCAACTGAGGTAGAGCTTGCTGTCCGAGGCGCTCATAATCCACAGGCTGGCGTAAATTGCTGCCGGCAGCCCAATCAGAGCGGCCACCGACGTGGCTAACCGCCAATAGGCTCGGCCAATAAATTTTTCGTAGAGCGCCCGCAAAATCAGCGCAACGGCGACCCCGACGGCAACGCCCACCAGGGGGCCAAAGGTCAGGTGCAGCTGGGCCGGGAAAGTCAGTACCGTCCAGACGTAAATGCCGGCTGCCAAAGCCAACAGGCCGCCGAAGAACTCCAGCGCGGCGGAATCAATCCGGTTCCGCAGCCTGGCGTAAAAAGCGGTATGGAGAATCCAGGCCATTACTCCAACCACAACGGCGGCAAACAGGAGGTTCACCGCCAGGCTGTTGACCTCGTATTGCCCACCCAGAAATTCCTGAGACCGGAGATAGAAAACGCCGTAGGCTCCCACGGCGGCGGCGGCTCCGTAGTAAAGGTCAAAAAACCATACAGTGCTGTAAACGAGGGTGAAGCCGATGGCCATGAGCGCATAAATTGCGCCCACGGACAGCCCGTTGAACCCGAATTGCAGGGCCTGTTCCGGTGCGAAAATCGTCCGCCAGCCAACATAAGCAAGGATGAAGGCCAGCAGCAAGACGGCTACCCACTGGTCAAGTCGAGTGAATTTACCTAACAATTCGTTACTCGATCAAATTTCAAGACTGACTGCAAGCAAGAAGTCATCAGTAAGCTGTTCGTGGAACTGGACTCAGACCGACGTTATGCCGAGCGAATGAGGGGTTAGCTGGTCAGCCCGCGCCAACCCCTCGCTCGGCATACAGATTTACGTGGCTGCGCTAGGGTTGAACAATCGGGGCCGCGCCCAAAAGCTTGTAGCCGTTGTTATCCGCATTGCGCTCGGCCTCCGGCAGAACCTCAATAACTGCGTTGGAAAGTCCTACAACTTCACCGTCAGCGTCAAAGCTGTAGTTGTCGCCGATTGCGCCACTCCAGGTGATGTCGTAGAGGCAGTCCCGGAACCCGTCGGCGTCCTGGTCATCGCCGGTGCGCCCCAGGCATTCCGCCGCAATGAAGACATCATCGTAGGCCGAGCCAATGAACCAGGGCAGCGTAACGTAGCCATATCTGGCTTTGAAGCTGGACAGGAAGTCCTTGCCCCGCTGAGTGTCCAGGTCCGGGCTGGGGATGAGGCCCTTGGTGCCGGTGGCCGCATCACCGGCGATTTCCAGCGCCGTAGTTCCGGTAGCCACCGATTCGGCGTAGAAGGGACCCTGGTAGCCCAGTTCCCGAGCCTGCTTGATTATAGTTCCCCCGGTAAATTCCGACTGGGCGACTACCAGAATCGCGTCGGGGCCGGCCCCGATGATTTTGGTCAACTGGGTCCTGAAGTCGGTAACGTCCGAAGAATACTTCTCCACTGCGACCACATTGCCGCCCAGCAGCTCAAACCGTTCCACGGTAGTTTTCTGGATACCCTCGGCGTAGTCGGTGCTTTCGTTGATGGTAGCCAGGCTGCGTATCCCGTCAGACCACAGGGTGTTCCCGGCATCGACTCCCAGATGAGCATCGTTGATGGCGGTTCGGAAGATGTAATCTCCGGCATCTTTGATGTCCGGGCTGGTGGCGGAAGGCGAGAACATCACGACCCCGTCGGCCTCGGCCAGGGGAGCGGCGCCCAGCATTGCGCCGCTGCAAGTGGTACCCAGGATGATTTTCACCCCATCGACATCGGTAAGTTTCTTGTACGCCGTTATCGCATCCTGACCGCTGCAGCGGGAGTCTTCAATGACAATCCGCAACGGCCGGCCATTTATACCGCCGGCGGCGTTGATTTCGTCGACGGCCATCTGCTTGGCCTGAACAATAACGGTGCCGTAGCTTTCACCGATACCGGTAACCGCATCCATCGCTCCAATGCCGAAAGGCTCCATCATCGGCGCCGGTGTGGGGGTGGCGACTACCTGAACCTCCACCGGGACTTCCCGAACAACTTCCACCTGTTCTACCTTGACTTCGGGAACCAGCACTTCCTTTTCTACTTCCCTAACGACTTCCTGGGTCACCACCACTTCCTTGGGGACCTCCACTTCCTGGATAACCTCAACCGGCACCTCTTTGATGACCTCGATAACTTCCGGCGCCGGCGCCGGAGCAGCGGCGGACCCACACGCCACCACAGTTAACAACAAAACAAATACAAGACCTACCAGAAGCTTGCTTTTAATTTTCGCCAAGTCCATGAAATCCTCCGCAATGCTCTTGCTTCCACTCAATTTTTCGGGAAAAACCATCGACAATATAATTTTAGAACATCCGCTAACTGAAAAGCAATGAAAAGAGTGTATCAGATAGCGGCGTTCCAACTGTCGATTTTTAGCGGCGGAGGACTACATAGAGCGCTTTCCGGTACTGTTCGGCAGCCCTTACAGCGCCGACACGCCCCGCGCCAGGGAGAGCAGCTCCTGGATGGTGACCTGACTGTCCTGCAGCTTCTCCTCAATGCTGATTCGGGAATCGACCCACCGCATAGCCTCCCTCGATGCGCCTACCGTAGCCAACTCCAGCCGCGCCGGGCGGCGGTCGTAGATGGTATAGCAAATCTTCGGCACGTCCTCGTGAATCACGTATCCCCGGTAGTAAATGTTCACGCCTTTGGCCATAGTTTCCATCATCGGAACCTCCTTTACGGTTAAGGGCGGTTGGCAATCAAGCGAACTCTGTCCCAACAACTCCACCCGCTCCTTGATTGAATCAAATGTTCTAATATGTCGCGCCAATAGTCAACGGGCATCTGTCAGTAATTTTTTCAGCCGGGATTTTCCGGTCTTGTTGCCGCGGACGCCGAACTCCGCGGCGGTCATGCCGGCTGCCGGCGAAATTGCTTGCCCTGGCTTGATGGGGCTGCCAGAGGGAGATAAAACCGGGTGTTACCGGACTACTATCCGGAGGGGAGCCAACGGGCCGGTGACATTCTCGCCCCGGCGGATGGCTTTGGTTTGTCGCGGCGCCTGTAAAGCGGAAAATGTGATGGCAACGCCCTCCGGCCCGGTGGCGGCACGGGCGCGGAAGGACAAGACGCAAAGGATGAAGGGCGCCGTCACCGCCCCTTTGACCGTTCCTCCGGCGAAAGCGACGGCGCCGGTCGAGTTATCCCACCGGGATTGGAGCGGATACTCCAGACGGCCACCGGATACCAGCGAAAGCGCCTCCAGTATGCCGGGGTCAAACTCCAGGTAAACTTGAGCGGTGTCCACCGGATTTTCCGGGCTGGCATTAACCCTAACCTGAACTTCAAACTCCTGCCCCGCCCGGACCGTCTCGGAGACAGTCTCTAAAACAATCGGAACTCCCGAACCCGGCGGCGTAGTGCCAGTCGGAAGCAGGGCGAGGATTGGCGCCGGAGCTGCCGGGGTAGTGGCGACCGGCGTGGCTCCAGGTAAGGGTGTCCGCGCCGGCGGAGCGACTGTCGGGACGGGAGTAAAAACGGCGGTCGGCGCCGCAGTTGGCGGTGAGAAAACGAGGGCCGGCGGCGAAATTGCCGGTACTGAAGCCGGCGGCGGCGCTCTCGGGGTTGAAGTTGCTGTCGCCGGCTCGACAGTCTCCAGCCTGAAGGGATCCGATTCAGCAGAAGAACCCGACGGCAGACCGGGCGCTGGCGGCAATGGAGTCAAGGCCGGCTCGGGCCGGGCTGTCGGGAAGGACACCGATTCCGGCGGCGGTGGCGGCGGCGCTCCGCCCAATACCGGGCCCAGACCCAGGAAATCCAGCACGAAACCGGCTCTGGCGGGAGGTTCGGAATCAGCTACGGTGGGCGCTGGGTCGCCGCTCCATCGCAAAAGGGCGATAATCGCGATAGTCAGTAAGACCAAAAGGAAGAATGCAACGCCGTACAGAACCGCATTGCGAAGCCAGGGGTTTGCCCAGATGTTAGACCCTCCGGTAAAGAACCGAAAACCGCCTTGCCGTTAAGCCGAAGTCAGTGAATTCAGAAAGTCGGCCAAACCTACGGTTTCCTGGGTTGAGGTTTGCATGTCGCGGATAACAATCTCGCCACGGCTAATCTCATCATCACCCAGGATAATTGCGTAGGGTATGTTCAATGCGTTTGCCTGGCGCATTTGACCGCGCAAGGCCCGGGAACCACTGCTGAGGATAGCGCCGGCGCCGGCCCGGCGAATCCGGGAGGCCAGTTCCAGGGCCGGCTGGCGCGCCGCCTCGCCGACGTTAGCTACCAGGTAGGCCGGCGCCGGTTCATCGGGCACGGCCACGCCGCTGCGTTTCAGATTCAGGGTAAGCCGTTCCAGCCCGGAACCGAAGCCGATGCCCGGAGTAGGCCGTCCGCCCAGCTGCTCGATTAAGCCGTCGTAGCGGCCACCGCCGCAGATGGTGGACTGGCCGCCGGCATCCACTGGCTGAATTTCAAAGACCGTTCTGGTGTAATAATCCAGACCGCGAACCAAACGGTGGTCAATCTCAAAGGGGATTTCCATAGCCGTCAGGTATTCCTGGAGTTTGGCCCAGTGGTCCAGGCTGTCCGGGTCCAGATAATCCACGGAACGGGGCGCATCTTCGCCAATTGCCCGGCAGCTTTCCACCTTGCAGTCCAGCAGGCGCAGGGGATTACGTTCCAGGCGGTTGCGACAGTCGCCGCAGAGGCTTTCAATTCGGCGGGAATAGTAGTTTCTTAACTCGGCTACGTATTGGGGGCGGCTGTCCCGGTCGCCAATGCTGTTGATGAACAGTCGGATGTCGGCAAGGCCCAGAGAGTACATCAGCCGCCAGGCCAGTTCGATAACCTCGGCATCCACCGCCGGGTTGGCGTCTCCCAACACCTCGACCCCGAACTGGTGGTGCTGACGGAAACGCCCGGCTTGAGGGCGCTCGTAGCGGAATACCGGACAAAAATAATACATCCGCACCGGCTGCGGCAGGTTGTGCATCCCGTGTTCCAAATAGGCGCGGCAGACGGGAGCAGTCCCCTCGGGACGCAGAGTTACCAGGTCTCCGCCCCGGTCCTCAAAGGTGTACATTTCCTTTTCGACGATGTCGGTTCCGGCGCCTACCGAACGAACGAACAGCCCGGCGTCTTCAAAGACCGGGCTGTCAATGCGGCCATAACCGTAACTGCGGGCCAGCGCCGTGGCCCTGGTTTCGATATACCGGCGGTACTTCTGCTCCTCCGGGAGCAGGTCAGCAGTACCTCGAGGGGCTTGAAACAATTGGGGGCTCCGTAAATCTGCTAAAGAAATGCTTGGATTGTAAGGCTATTATAGCCACCATACCGGAAATTGCAAATATAAAGCGATGTGGGATACATCAACTGTTTCTCATTAGATTATCAAAGAAGCGCTTCGCCCTTCATAAATTCCTCGCACCTGTTCGGAAAACATCAACGAGTAGTACTTCGTCCAAAGGCTCCAGATGATTTTCCATTGCTGGCCGTCCAAGTCGCAAGTATCTGCCGGCAGCCCCGCTTCTATGGCATCCTGAAATCCGAAGAGGGCGGAATGAGTTCTTGGGCGCCTGATTAGAACTTCGGTGAGATTCGCGCTCAGCTTTTCAACTGTGGCAGCGTCTCGATCGGGATTGCTTCGCAATGCTTCGCATAAGAGTTCTTCGGTACTGTCCAAAGCAGCTCTTGCTTGTTGGACCTTAATTCCCGATACGTCACTCAGCAGGGATATGTAAAGAGGGTAAGTTTCCGGAGATTCTTGAATCTTGAGCGCTGCATAATCGACGGCCGCTATTATGTCCTTTGCTGCAACGAGTTCGCCTTCTTCCCAGAACTGGGGGTCGATAGGCCCCAAATCACTCATTGGAGACATCAAAATGTGGTGGCTACCTAAAGCGAGAAGAGTCCCTGCACTCTTAGCTACATCCGGAATAATAATTGTCAATTCCCGGCAACGTGATTGGGCAGCTTTGACCAGTCTAACTGCTGTTTCCCCATCACCGCCAAGCGTATACAACAGTATTGAAGATTTTCATCAGGGTTGGCGTCGTATATTAGATCTTCAAATAGTGTTATGCTAGGTTGTAGTATTGCATCTATCAATACTACCAATCGGCAATCGAATTTCTGCTCGTAAGCCCTTATCAATCCTTGCCGGTCGTATCTATCTGAGTTTCTGGCATGGAAAAACGGAGTCTGGCCTGGCGGCTCGAAGGAAAGGGGAGAGGTATCAGAATCACAAACTTATGCGCCTCCCGCGCTTTAGTGTACGAGGCTTTCCGGCGCGCAACTTTTGCCCGTCTATGCGGGCTTGCTTAGCCCGGCTAATCTTTTCCCAAATCCTCTGGTCCACAAATTCACGCTCCGCAGCCTCACCTTCTGGAATCAATCTCGGCTTGGTGGGTGCCATAATACCTTCCTCCTTAATATATACCCATTATATCAGATGCGTAAACTTCAAACCACGCTGGAATGCCGGAGGGCCAGGGCTATCGCATATGGATTTTAAGAGGCCAATTGACGGGTAAATCTCCGTTTTTAACTGCTAAATTTGGGTAATTTAAGACTTAAACCGTTGGTTTTGATGTTGATTACCCAGTAAAGCGCCGCCAAAACATCGGAAAGTTCCGTTCTGAGCCTGAAATTTTTTCATATGCGATAGCCCTGGCCGGAGGGCAAAGTAAAGCTGATTCATTTGGGTCTTACCTATTTATGATCAATAGAAGTCTGCGAAATTAACTTATCAGCAACTTGCTCACCCCCGTCCCGGCGGCGCCCGGACGGGTGTTTCGGCGGCGAGCTTTGGCTTCAATAATCACTTGCAGCGCCTTGCGGTTGCTTTTCCGCCGTACTTTCTCCCGACGGCGGGTGTGCTTTTGCTGTCTTCTTTCACCTTTCAGCATCGGTGCGCATTACCCGATAAATTGACTCGGCCCAAATTATTACGTTCCGGCGGGCGCTATACTATCCCCTGCTCCCGCAAACTTTCCAGGTCTTCCGGCGCAACGCCGCCGATGCTGCACAGGATTTCCGCGTTATGCTCCCCCAGTCGGGGCGGGGCCGCCGCCGCCGTGTCCGGGGATTCCGTCAACCGAATGGGGTTGTTGACGGTGCGGAAGGGGCCGCCGAGGGAGTCTCCGCTTTCCACAAACATTTTGCGGGCCGCCAGGTGCGGGCATTGATCCAGGTCGGCGGCATCCTGCACCACGCCCATGGAAAAGCCCAATTCAATCAGCCGCTGCGCTATCTCCAGCTTGGGAACGTGTCGGGACCATTCTTCGATGGCCGGAACAATAAAGTTGAAGTAGAACTCGCCGCTGATGCCCTGGCCCAGATAGCGCGGGTCCTCGATCAGATCTTCCCGGCCGATCAACTTCCATAATCCTTCCCACTTTCCCCCGCCGCCGCCGGAACCGGCCAGCACGGCGTAACCGTCGGCAGCCTGGAGCGCCAACTGAGCGGTAATCATATTTTCCCGGGCGCGGGTAGTTACCTGGCCGCTGGCCTGGTAGAAAGGCATAATGCTGGTGGTGTGGGCCACCATGCAGTCATACATCGCCATATCCACGTGCTGCCCCCGCCCGGTCTTGCGGCGGGTTTCCAGCGCCATCATTATCCCTAAAGCCGTCCAGACGCCGGGCACCGAATCTCCGATGTTATCCCCTACCATCTGGGGCGGGCCGTCCGGGGCGCCGGTTATCTCCATCCACCCGCCCATACCCTGAACGCAAGGGTTGTTGGCCGGCCAGTCGGAGTAAGGCCCCCGCAACCCGTCGCTATCGCCGTATCCGGTAATGCTGGCGTAAATCAGCCGCGGGTTAAGCTCCCTGAGGTGTTCAAAACCCAATTCGAGGCGGCGCAGCGCGCCCGGCCCCCAGTTATCCAACAGCACATCCGAGGCGCGGACCATATTCTCAAAAATTTCCTTGCCCCGGGGGTTGCGCAAATCCAGGGTTACGCTCTTCTTGTTGCGGTTAATCGCCAGGAAGCGGGCGCTGGCCCGTTGGCCCTCCACTCCCTCAACGAAAGGCTCGTTAAGGCGCGCCCTTTCGCCCACCCGGGTACGTTCAATCTTGATGACCTCGGCGCCCATATCCGCCAGAATCATGGCGCAGAAAGGCCCGGCAACTATATGGGTAGCATCCAGCACCCGCAGACCTTCCAGAGGACGGGGCATCGCCTCATTATTGTTTGTCATACGGCCTCTCCCAATTCGAAATAACCAGCAGCTTTGGCGGTAATATTATCCAATCGCAGCAGCGGTGACAATCTGGAACTTTGACCCATTGCCGCAGGGCTATCGCATATGGAATTTAGTGAATTGGGCCAGGATGTTAATCAGGAAATTGTCGTCCCAGCCGGCCCGTTTCAGCTTGCCGCGCATGGAGCCTTTGCCCGGTTCCAGCCGAGCCAGGTTCAAAGCCAGTTTCCGCAGCAAGGCCAGATTCTCCGCCCCGTGTCCTTTCCGGTTGCGGGCCTGGTCTTCATTGCAGGTTACGTCCAGTACCCAATGCAGCCGGTTCTCAATTCCCCGATGGCCCCGCACAATGGCATTGAACCGCTCCGGCGACCAGTCCCGGCTCAGCAGATAGTACCGGGTTTCCTCGTGCAGTTCTCCCGGAGCCGGTTCCGCCGCCGCCAACTGCCGGGTGGCCGTTACTTTGCCCACCGCCTTCAAGCCGGGCCAGGCATATCGTTCCTGCAGCCAGTCAATGTCCCCGCTGACCCGGGCCTGCCGCCGCTCCACCCGCCCGTGCCCCTTGCTGACCTCGCTGGCTTGGGTCGCTGGGGTGTCCGGGTCCTCCAGAAACAACTGCACATCGTCCCGCAGCCGGCCCTGGTTGCCTTTCAGCGCCAAGGCATAATCCCCTTTCTGGGCTACCACCTGCTGTGCCACTTGACGCTGGCAGTGCATGGCGTCGGCGGTAACCACTTTCCCGCGCAAGTTCAACAACTCCAGCAGTTTGGGCAAAGCCTTAATCTCATTGGATTTGCCGGCAACGGCCACTTGCCCCAACGACAGCCGCTGCTCCTCCGCCCAGGCGCTGACCAGATGCAGTGGCGAGCGTGCCCCCGCCCGGTCATAGGAGCGGCAGGGCTATCGCATATGGATTTTAAGAGGCCAATTGACGGGTAAATCTCCGTTTTTAACTGCTAAATTTGGGTAATTTAAGACTTAAACCGTTGGTTTTGATGTTGATTACCCAGTAAAGCGCCGCCAAAACATCGGAAAGTTCCGTTCTGAGCCTGAAATTTTTTCATATGCGATAGCCCTGATAGGAGCGGCGCAAAGTCTTGCCGTCCACCGCCACCACTCCCTCAACACCTTGGGCAAACTCGGCCATGAACTCGATAAACCACCCTTGGAAAGCCTCCGGGTCCAGCATTCCCAGCACCCGGGAGAAGGTGTCGTGGCTGGGAATGCCGTTTTCCAGCTTCAGGAAAGATTGCAGCAGCTCCCGTTTGGCCCGGCCAAAGAGTTCCATATCGGTGCAGGTCTGGCCGCCGCAGATGATGGCGCACAAGGCAATGACCAGAATATCGTGCAAGGAATGCCGGCGGGCGTTGCCAGCGCGGGGATCCTCCAGGTCAGCGAACAGATCCTCTAGCTCGGACATGCCGTCCTCCCTTCCCACTCAACTACAACCAATATCTTACCCAATTCCTGCTCTTTTCATATGCGATAGCCCTGTTGCCGTACCCGGAATTGATTGACATATACCGTTGACTGTAGTATATCTTGCTCTACTTTCCAACTGTTGGAGTTGGCAAGGTCGTCAGTCAATTTGTTGTTTCGGAAAAAGTGCTCCTTATCGCCGGTATTCCGGTCAAATTTAACCAGGATATAAGCGATATTTGGAAATACTCGGCAGCAAACGTTGGCTGGCATTTTTATATTGGGAGGAATTATAAGTGAGAATGTTCAGTTTTATCAGAACCAGAGCGTTGGTTTATCCGGCGATACTGCTATTGCTGCTGGTCGGGGTAGCCTGTGGCGCCGCTTCCGAAGAGCCGGCGGCGCCGGCCCAGTCCCAGCCGTCGGAGCCAGCCGCGCAGCAGGAACCGGCCACCCAGTCCGAGCCGGCCGCGGCGCCGGCCCAGGATGCGCCAGCCCAGCAACCCGCTATGGGATCAGAGACCGGCAGCGGCGTGGACCGACAGGCGGCATCTTCCGCCGCCGAGGCCGCCGCCATCCAGAGCGCCGCCCCGACCCCAACGGCCTTGCCCCAGCAGGCTCAGCAAGTCTCCCAGGTGGCGGTAGTGGACGATGCTCCCTACGGCACTTTGCGCATCGCCAACAAGGACCTGGGGCCGCCTCAGTTCCTGCCCAAGAACATGGCCGTGCCGCAGGCTACCTACGTCAGCCCGGTCATTTTCGACGCTCTCTGGAAGGTCAGCCCCAGCCGCGAGCTGCAGAATGACCTGCTGGAAGACTGGAGCCTGTCCGATGACGGAACCGTCTGGACGCTCAAGTTGAAAGAGGGCATCCCCTACCATACTGACCTGGACGGCAACGACTACGGCAACATCAACGTTCAGGACCTGATGTGGGTGGTGAATCAAATCATGCTGGACGAAGGCCGCCACCCCGGCAAGACCAATATGCGCCGCATCTTCCAGCGCGACGACACGGAAACTACCATTAACTTCATTGACGACCTGACGGTGGAAATTGACACCGGCACCCATCAGGCCTTCGACTTCATCTGGCGGTTCCAGCAGTACGGAGCCAACAACTTCATAATGCTGGCGAGCCAGAAGTACGCCGACGCCGTGGGCGAGGAACGGGCCACCCTGGAAGGAGTCGGCACCGGCCCCTGGAAGTTTGTCGAGTTCCGCACCAACGAGCGGTTCATCTCCGAGGCCGTCCCCGACCACTGGGACAAGACCCCCTACTTCCAGGAACTGCACTACTTCCAGATTGCGGAAGAGTCCACCCGCATCGCTAACTTCCTGGCCGGCGAGCTGGACACTATGCAGACCTCGCTGGGCTCCATCCCCAACCTGATTGATGCGGATGGGGTGAAGTTCATGCGCTTTGCCGGCGCGCTGGAACTGCACATTACCCTGCACGGCCAGCTTTACATCGACCGGGAAGGCATCCCGGAGCGGGATGTCGAATTGCCCTGGATTTCCACCTCGGCCGACACCAACTCCGCCGAGTGGAAACGGGCCCGCGATGTTCGCGAAGCCCTGCGCATTTCCATTGACCGGGAGTCGATTCTGGACAACGTGCTGGATGGCGAGGGCTACGCCGACAATCCCTACTGGCGCTGGACCGGCTATGAACATTTCTTCGATGAAGAGATGCGCAATGCCAAGCCCGAGTACGATGTGGAGCGGGCCAAACAGCTGCTGGCTGACGCCGGTTATGGCGACGGCTTTGACATCGATATGGCGCTGACCCAGCGTTCCTACCCCGGCACCCCCAAAGTGGGTGAGGCCGTGTGCGTAATGTGGGAGGAAATCAACGTCCGTTGCAACCAGCACCGGATGCCGATGACCGCTTTCCGGCCCCATTTCGTGAACCGGACCTGGAAGGGCTACAATACGCACGACAACAGCCCCCAGAACGAGCCGATCGATGCCTACAACCAGGGCGTTTCCAGCAAGGGTCTGATTATGCGGGGCATGGAGCACCCCTACCTGGACGCTCAGGTGGAGGCAATTCTGGGCGAGCCTAACTTTGAGCAACGCATCGAGTTGCAGCGGGATACCGCCAAGTGGATTCTGGACAATGCGGTGCACTTCCCGATAGCGGCGATTAACGTGGTGTGGCCGGTAGGGCCGGAGCTGGATCTGTGGAACTTCGGCTGCTGCGCCTGGGACATCGCCTCCAATCTGGAGTTTGCGCCTCACCGGGACCAACTGGGCGGTGAAGTTTATCCCAAGTAGAGATTCCCTATCCCATTAAGCGAATTTGGCCTCCGGAGCATTCAACCTGGTTAATTCCCAAGTTGAAATGCTTCGGGGGCCTTGCTTTATAATGACCCGGCGGCTGGCGCCCCGGGGCCCGGCACAGCCGCCCGGAATACCCGGGACCGGAGGAAAGACATTTAACGTGGCGCTAGTATTGGATGGCATTCGGGACGCTGTTGCCGGGCTCGAACTGGTGCTGGAACGCACCGCCCGGGCGGAGCAGTCCGAAGAGCTGGACGACGTTCTCAGCCGGGCCGTGCAGTCCGGGGTTATTAAGCATTTCGAGTTCACCTACGAACTCTGCTGGCGGTTTATCCGGCGCTGGCTGGAGACCAATGTGGTCCGAGACTCCGCCGATGGAGTAACCCGCCAGGAATTGTTTCGGCTGGGAGCGGAATATCGGTTGATTGACAGCGTTCCCGACTGGATGCGCTATCACCGGGCCAGAAACCTTACCTCCCATACCTACCGCCAGGCTACGGCGGAAGAAGTGTACGCCATTATTCCGGCCTTTCTGGAAGATGCGAAAAGTCTTTTGGCCCAACTGGAGGCTCGCAATGACTGAATCGACCGCTATTGACGTTGCAGCGGCGGATTTGGCCGAGATACGCCGCATTTTGCGGGAACATTTACCCCAATGCGAGGTGCGCGCCTTCGGCTCCCGGGTTACCGGTAAGGCCAAGCCCTGGTCGGACCTGGACCTGGCGGTGGCCGGCCCAGCCGTCATCCCCTGGAATGCCTTGAGCGAATTAACCGAGGCATTCCAGGCATCCGAGCTGCCTTTCCGGGTAGAGGTGATGGACTGGTGGGCGGCATCCCCGGCCTTTCAGCAGGTCATCGACGAAAATTACGTCGTGATTCAACCGGGTGGCGGACGCGTTCCCGCCCGTTAGCAATCGAGCCCCTCAAAAGAGCAGAAGTGGCCTTAACGAGGTCTCAAACGGACCTTGCCCAGCATCTCCGTACTGTTCATTGCTCCAACCGAATCCCAAGCCTTTAAGGACGCTATTACTGCCCGGCTGGGGGCATTGGGCGTTGGGAAAATTCTCTGGCGAGCCTGGTTGCTCCGGTTCACCGGGTCAGCAGCCCGGTTAACTCCCGTATATCAGTCAGGGATTCCAGCCGGGCGGTCGCCGCGATGACCTCTTCCGTCCGGCTCTCACCCAGGGTCGCGGAAGCCAGGGTTCGAAACTTGTCCAGCAATTCTTCCCGCGGGCGGGGATTGCGGCTGTCGCCGTAGTGGGAGGCAGCGCTCCCCTCGAGAATCCGACCATCCCGCAAGGTGATTGATACCCGCGCCGCGGGGTAGTCGTAGCGGCGCATATTCATATCCGGGTCGGTATGTACCCGCACCCGCTGGGCCAGCGAAAGTACCGCCGGATTCTCGACCCATTCCGGGTAAAAGGCCGGCGCCCCGGTTTCACCGCCAACCAATCCGGCCGCCAGGGCGTAGGGGATGGAGAACTTGGCGGACAGCATATTCTCCGGCGCCGGGTTGGTCATTAGCTGCACTATGGGCGGGGCCGTTACCTCTACCTGCTCCACCGCCTCAGCCGTAAAACTCGCCTGACGCTGTAAAGCCAGGGCCGCGTCCAGAATCGGATGATTGTAAAGGCAGCAGGCGTGGAACTTGGTATAGTTCTGCTCGATACGCAGCGGGCCGGTCGGCCCGTCCTCCCCCCAGCCGGCTGTTACCGCCTCCGGGTCAAATCCTTCGCCCAGAATGGTGGAATACAGGTCTGCCGGCCCGTCGTTAATGCCCGTGAAGCCGCACTGCGCCAGGTAAGCCGCCATAATCCCCTGGAACTCGGAGCGACCGGGGTAGAGATTGCGAATAGTCGCCCCTTCCAGGCAGGGAGTCCAGGTGTTGGCCGGGCTCATGGACATAGCGAGGTTCATGGACTGCCGGGTGGCGGCGACATCGAAACCGAGCAGCTTTGCCGTCGCCGCCGCCGCGCCGATGGTTCCCCAGGTCCCGTGCGAGTGAACCTCGGCCCGGGCCTGAACGCCGGTTCCGATGCGTGAAGTTACCTCATACCCGACGATTGTCGCCTCCAGGGCCGCCTTGCCGGAAGCGCCCAATTCCTCGGCCACGGCGATGGCTCCGGGGGTTACGTGAATGGACGGGTGACCGCCGCCCAAACGGCTGCCTTCATCCAATTCCAGAGACACTCCGGCGGTGGCGTTGACCAGGGCGGCGAAAACCGGCTGAACGCCGCCGGGCGCGCCGCCAAAAATAGTGGACTGGCCGGCGCCGCTGAGCCGGCGGGCCAATTGACCCAGGTTGGCATTCTCCGGCAGTCGGCTGCCGGCCAGAATAGCGCCGATGGTATCCAGAACTACGTCGCTGGCGGCGGCAACGGTAGAGCGGTCCAAGTCCTCCAGACGGGTATGCGCCACGAATCGGGCCAGTTTGTCCAGGTAGTCCGGGCTGCTGCCGCTCATTACAAACCTCGCAAAGTCGGAAAGTATAACGCCTGTCCCGTAGCAGACTGAAAGGCTGTGGTTGCCGGGGCGGGCTTCGGGAAATGGGCGGCGGCGCGGCCAATGCTGAGTTCCGGTTGCCCTTGGATGGCTCTGGATGACGGGGCAGCGCCGAACCGGAAAACCAGGCTGTCCGGTGATGTTGCGAGGCAGCCTGGTTATACGAATCGATTAATATTTATGCCCGAGGCAACTATGCCCAATGCTCCAGTAACGGGCGGCGCGAGAAACTACCGAATCCGTAGAGTTCCCCAGCCCGTTGGGACGACTAGGAAAGGATTAGGCCGTTGCCGTTAGCGGCCGGGCTTTGGGCGTGCAGGCCCAGACCCAGCCACCAGTGCCGGCCCTTGCCGCGTCGCTGCCGCTGGAATCCCTGGCGGCTCAACTGCATCCCGAAGGTGCGCTGGGGCAGCGGCTGTTCGCCCCGCCGGTAGCACCAGTCAACGTAGCCCTGGTACAGGTCTTTGGCGATCGACTTGGCATCCGCCCCGACGTAGCACCGGTCGTCGACAAAATCGGAAATGTCGGACACTTTGGCTACCTTCCCGTTGGCTGAAGGCGGCAGGACAACCTGGTCCACCGCTGCTGCCGGCTCGGGCTCGCTGGCCGGCGGCGCGGAGTCCTCCGCCACCCGGAGGCGGCAAAACTCCAGCAAGCCCATATAAGGCTGCAACCCGCCAAAATCGTCCCAAAAAACTTCCTTGCCTTCCAACTTGGCCGCGTCCAGCACGAAGGGGACATCCTGAACGTCGTACCGACCGCGATACTCCGACGGACAAATCCAGACCGGATACATCAGATTACGGGTCATCGACTTGTTAAGGATATAGAAGGAGCAGCGGGCCGCCCGCAAGTTCGGGTCTTTTTCCTCCAGCGGCGTACCTTTGTAGATGGTCTCCAGGACCCGATGGGTTTGAATGGCGGAAAAGGCAAAGGCCCCCCGAATCTGGTTGCTGACGCAGCGCACCAGCTCCCGGCTGTCGGTCAGTTCCAGCGGGGTATCCACTTCAACGAAATCCTTCGCCAGGGTCTTGAACACCGTCCGGGCCGGAACGTTGGAGGCAGTAATGACGCCGCTTTGGGCGGCAGCCCAAAAGGCGATAGCCAACGCCAGGTTTTCCCGCACCATTTTAATATTTGCCGATGCTGACCCCACTCTGACACCTCCTCAGTCGCGGCAGGCCCTAGTTTCACAGGTTCCCAACAAAAGAATTTCCCCGGCGATACAGCAGCCGGGGAAATTGAAATACGCAAAAGGTCTAGTGATTAATATCCATCACAACCTTGATGACATTGTCCTGGCGCTGCTCATACATATCATACGCTTTCTGGACGTCGGAGAAGGGCAAGCGATGGGTTATCAGGTCGGCCGGCTCACACCAGCCCCGTTCCCGCAGATTCACCAGGTCCTGGATTTGGCTGATGGGGTCTGCGCTGCGGGCGCCGGTGGTGGGGAAAATGGTGGGCTGCTTCTCCATCAGCAGGTTATGTTCGAGCGGCACCAAATCGTCGCTCTGAATGCCAAAGAGGATAACCGTGCCGAACTGGCGAATTTGCCGGAAGGCCTCGTTGAAGGTATCCGGGTAGCCGGCGGCCTCCACCACTATATCCGGCCCGGCGCCGCGGGTAATCTCCTGAACGGCCTCGGTCAGATTGTCCTGGTCCGGGTTAACCGTGTGGGTAGCTCCCATGTGCACCGACTTCTCCAGCCGGTACTCCAGCGGGTCCACCGCGATTACGTTGCGGGCCCCCATACGCGAGGTCAACATAGTGAAGCTGAGGCCAATGCTGCCCTGACCCAGAATCAGAACGTTCTTCTGGAGCAGGGTATCCATACGTTTGCAGGAGTAAAGGACGGTGCCGGGAGGCTGGCACATAACCCATTCATCCAGGGGGCCTTCGTCTGGGAGCAAAATCATCCGGCCCGGGTGGGAGACCAGATATTCCATCAGACCGCCGGTCCCGCGCTCCGGGATGACGATTACCCGCTGGCCTTCGTGGTAGGCGTCGGTGCGACTCTCCACGATAACCCCGGCCAGCTCATGGCAGGGACGGCCCGGCGGCATCGGGTAATGCTCTTCCGGCTCAATGGGGCCATAGCCGTGGCGAATGTCACTGCCACAGACCGAGACCCGTTCCAGCTTAATAAGACACTGACCGTCGCCGGCCTGGGGCATTTCCAAATCCACGAAGTCAAACTGCTTCGGGGCTACTATCCTGGCTGCTCTCATGCTGCATCGCTCCGCAAGAAGATGGTTTATTGACCGGTACCCGTATCTCCGGCGCAGCGAGGAACCGCAGCCGGAGGCGGTATGCGCGCGTGGGGATTCATCAGGGAAGTTGCCCTAATGTTAAATGCTAGGCGCCGGGTAAGGCAAGCGGATAAATTGTAATATAATATATTAAGAAAGAAAAATTATAAAAAATTTCGTAGGGGAGGGCAAAACTCTCGGTATAATCCATGAAGGGATTGGAGAAATCAGGCCCCCTCTCCCTCATGGAGAGGGGCCGGGGGTGAGGGCGTACCTGGAAAGGGCCGGGGGTGAGAGCCTACCCGGGCCGGCTCGGTGTTAAGCGGTTGACACCCTTTTTAGATTCCCTGTAGGCTAATTTGGCGAGGGCGTCCCCGCCCGACATCCGACTTCCGGAGGATTATATGTCCGCAACTGCCCGGGACTACATCCTGGTGGAGCGGCAACTGCCCATTGCCACAATTACGATTAACCGTCCCCGCCAGCGCAACGCCATCAACTATGCAATGTGGGGGGAGTTGGCCGACTGTCTGACCGAGCTGGACCGGGACCGGGAAGTCCGGGTAATCGTAATCACCGGCGCCGGCGAGGTGGCATTTTCCGCCGGGGCGGATATTGCCGACTTTGACCAATATCGAGCCGACTCGACCCGGGGGAAAGTTTACAATCAGGCGGTGGACCGACTGCTGGATTGCCTGACCAGCATGAATACCCCGACCATTTCCATGATTCGCGGGTTTGCCGCCGGCGGCGGCTGCGAGCTGGCGGTAGCCACCGACCTGCGCATCGCCGCCGGCGGCAGCCGGCTGGGTATTCCGGCTGCCCGACTGGGCATCAGCATCGGCCATCGGGAAATGCGGGGCCTGGTCAGCCTGGTCGGTAAAGGCAACGCCCTCTACATCCTGCTTTCCGGCCGTCTGATTGACGCCGAAGAAGCCTTGCGTATGGGGCTGGTCAACCAGGTGGTCGAACCAAATGAACTGGAGTCCGTTACCTACCAATTGGCCCGGGAGATTGCCACGCTGGCCCCGCTGTCCCACGCCGCCAACAAGCAGACCCTAAACCAGGTACAGGCCAAGCCGGCTCTGGAAAATCTTACCCGGGAAGAAGCGGAGATTCCCCTGGCCCAGTTCGACACCCGCGACTACCAGGAGGGGTATCGGGCCTTTCTGGAAAAGCGTTCCCCAAATTTCATCGGGGAGTGAGTGGATTCCGCCAATCAAAGCGGCCAGCCCCTCCGGGGGCGAAAAACGCTTCGGGACATCAACAACCGGGGAAATTATCCAGCTTTGCAGTCAGTGAGCGTTAGTTTGTACGCACACCTTCGGGAATCAAATGCCAACCCGTCCTAAACGGAAACGGGCCGACGTACTGTTGGCCGAGCGCGGCCTGGCCGAGAGTCGGGAAAAGGCCCGGATTATGATAATGGAGGGCCTGGTCTTTGCGCCGGCCGGCCGTGTGGACAAGGCCGGCAGTTCGCTGCCCGAGGACACGCCGCTGGAAGTTAAGGGAAGGCTGCCCTACGTCAGCCGGGGCGGCCTGAAACTGGCCGGCGCCCTGGATTGCTTTAACCTGGAAGTAGCCGGCCAAACCGCCCTGGACGTCGGGGCTTCCACCGGCGGCTTCACCGACTGCCTGCTGCAGCGAGGGGTGCGGCAGGTTTATGCGGTGGATGTGGGCCGCGGCCAGCTCCACCACCGGCTGCGTCAAGATTCACGAGTGTCGGCCAGGGAAAAGTGCAACGCCCGCTACCCCTACGACCTGCCGGAATCGGTCGCCCTGGTAGTAATCGATGTATCCTTTATCTCCCTGACGCTGGTGATACCGGAAGCGGTGGCTCACTTGCGGGACGGTGGTCAGCTAATCGCTCTGGTCAAACCCCAGTTCGAGGCCCCGCGGGAACAGGTGGGCCGCCGGGGAGTCGTCAACTCGCCTCAGGCGCACGCCGCCGCTCTGAGCAAGCTGATAGTCTGGTCGGCAAATCATCGGCTGCGGCTGCGGGGTATGTGCGCCTCGCCCATTTTGGGCGACAAGGGAAACCGGGAATTTTTTCTGCTCTGGCGCAAACCGGACCGGCCAACAACCGGCGACAAGGGGTGACCGATGTTTGGCGACCGCACTGCCAGCCTGGGCTGGCTTCTAGCCTTGATTGTCATCATTTGGATAATCGAGATTATAAACATCTTCCTGCAGCATCAATTGAACCATTACGGGATAGTTCCCCGGACCATCCCGGGCCTGCGGGGGATACTCTTCAGCCCATTCCTGCACGGCGGGATGGGGCACGTCATATCAAACACCTTGCCGCTGTTAATCCTGGGCGGGCTGGTGGCATTGCGGGGGCAGACAAACTTTATCGGCGTCACCGGATTCATAATTTTCGCCGGAGGGCTGGGCCTGTGGGCCATCGGCCGCCCCTGGCCCTGGGACGATGCGCAAAGCCTGGTGCACGTAGGCGCCAGCGGCCTGGTATTCGGCTACTTCGGCTACCTGGTGGCCCGGGGCTGGTACGAACGCAGCCTGCTGTCGATTCTGGTAGCGGCAGTAGTGATTTTCATGTTCGGTTCCGGGATGTTGTTCGGCCTGCTGCCGACGACCACTTACGTTTCCTGGGAAGGTCACCTTTCCGGTCTGCTGGCCGGAGCGCTCATCGCCCGCCTCACCCGGAAGCAGTTTCGCCGCCCCCGGGAAAGTCAGGCTTCCTTACAGCGACCGGACCCACTATAATGCAGGCAGCGGCAGACCAATTCCCAACTCCCGGAAACGGGTGAAGCCAGGACGAATCGGACTGGATAACGCGCCAAGTCAGCCCGGCGCCGCGCCAAACAGGAGGAAAAATGGATGTTAGAGAAGTAGCGGAAATGTTGATGGCCCAGGGTAAGCGGGTATCGGTAGCTGAAGCCGACACGGCCGGCCTGGTCGGCTACCTGTTGGGCACCATTCCCGGCAGTTCCCAGTTCTTCCCCGGGGGCGTCATTGCCTACACCGGCGGATTGAAGCAGAGCATCCTCGGAGTATCCGACGAACTCTACAACACCAAAGGCAGCGTCTGCGAAGAGATGGCTATCGCTATGGCCCGGGGCGCGCTGGAGTTGACCGGCACCGACTACGCCCTTTCCACCACCGGAGTTACCGGCCCCGGCCAGGGTCGCTCCACCTCGCCCATCGGCACCTTCTACATTGGCCTGGCCGACCGAAACGGAGCGGACGTCGCCATTCACATCAAGCTGGACGGAGACCGGGACGAAAATAAACGGGGCGCGGCCCAGGCGGCTATTGACCTGCTGGGCGAACGGCTGCGTCAGGGACAGGAGGGCTAGATGGCCGCGCCGGCCCACATCATCCTGCTGGGACAAAATCTGTTTTTCCAGGGACGGGTGGAAGCGGTGGCCGAGCCGCTGGGCTACTCGGTGCGTCAAGCCTATGCCGAGGCCGATTTTTGGGACTGTTACGCCGCCGGAGCAACAAAGCTGGTGCTGGTGGACCTGGAGGGCGACGCCGATACCTGGGTTACGGTCCTGTCTGCTCTGACTCGGCACGCCGGTCAGGACGGTGAATCCGGCCCCCGGATAGTCGCTTTCGGCCCCCACGAGGATACGGCCTCTATGGAGCGAGCGGCGGCCCTGGGAGCGCACCGGACGTTGAACAAGGGCCGTTTCAGCGCCTCGCTGGGGGAGATAATCGGAAACAGGGAGTAGAAAATGTCCCTTCCAGCTAACGTTCTGAAAGATTGCAGCAACTTCCGTTTGGCCCAGCCGAAGATTCCATATCGGTGCAGGTCTGGCCGCCGCAGATGATAGCGCACCGAGCGATGTCCGGAATGTCGTGCCAGGAATGGCGGCGGGCGTTGCCAGCGCGCGGGTCCTCCGGGGCAGCGAACCGAGCCTCCAACTCGGACATAGTGTCCTCCCTTCCCACTCAACTACACCAATATCTTATCCGATTACCCCTCGTTTCATATACGATAGCCCTGGGTCAGAGGCAGATTCCGCCTTGACATCCACCCTTCCCCGGTTACAATTGCCAAAGACCAGGCGACCGAATACTGTATCTCGTATTGAAATGAATAAGGAGGAACTGCGATGCCATTTTACGAAAAAGGCGACGTCCGTATCTACTATGAGGAGGTGGGTTCCGGCTTCCCGCTGCTGGTTACCCCGGGTGGGGGATTGAATTCCCTGGCCAGCGGTTGGCCCCGACAGGTCTTCAATGCAATGGAAGAATTCAAGGACGATTTCCGCTGCATTACTATGGACCAGCGCAACGCCATTGGCGGCGGGTCCAGCGGGCCGGTTCAGGTCAACGACCCTTGGGGAGCCTTTGCCGATGACCAGTTAGGGTTGATGGATCACCTGGGAATTAGTGAGTTCCTGTTTATGGGCTACTGTATCGGCGGCCCCTTTGCCCTTAAGCTGATCGAACGGGCGCCCGAGCGAGTATTGGCCGCCGTCCTCTGTCAGCCGGTAGGCCATTCCCGAGCTACCCCGGACTCCATGTACAACTCCGGCCACGATAGCTGGGTCCCCGAGCTTTGCGCCCAGCGACCCGACGTAACGATGGAGATAGTTGAAGCGTATCTACACAACCTTTATCGCATCCAGCCGGACTTTATGTACAGCGTATCTCGAGACTTTGCCCGTTCCTGCCAGACGCCGCTGCTGGTAATGCCCGATGACACGCCCTCCCATTCCTACGAGGCCGCCATGGACCTGGTGGATTTGGCCCCCAGAGCCCAGGTAACGGCCTATCCCTGGAAAGAGGAAGTGGACATCAAGACCGCTACCATAAACCAGGTGCGGGAATTTCTTCAGGCGCACCAGCCCGTGTCAGTCGCCGGCTGACCTTCTATTCAGACGTAAAAGGAGACCGGGATAACCGGCGCACGAAGTTGACCGGAGCGCTGCGGGGCGAAGGCCAGACTTGGTTCGAGCAGCCCCGCGTCGCTCCGGGGCTGGCGACTCTGCCGCCGGGAAGGGGCTGCGTCAATCTGATCTGCTACTGAATATCCCGGTCCAGGTTAGCCAATTCCGCTTCCAAAGCTCGTATGCGGGCTTCGGCGGCCAGCCGTGCTTCGCGCTCCTGTTGGGCCTGGGCTTGCTCCCGGTCCGCCCGCAGGCGTTCCCGCTGGGCCTGCGCCTGCTCCCGGTCTGCCCTTAGTCGTTCCTGCTGCGCCCGCAACTGTTCCTGCTGCGCCTGCGCCATCTGGTTTTCAAAAGTGGGAATATGCTCCCCGGTATCCGGGTCGTGCCACCGCAACTCCCCGTGTTCCCACCGAATATACAGGTTAAGCACGGAACTGTAACCCTGCAGGATGCCTTCCGCCAACGCCTCGATAGGTATGGATTCGTAGCATTCCGCCCCAAGCCGGTCTCCGGCTAACCTGGCCCGGTGAAATGCTCCCGTTTCATCAAAGCGCCAGTATTCCGTAATACCCAGACCGGAGTAGAATTCCGGCTTAATCTGCGTGTCAACCCGGCCGGTTCTCGGGGAGGCTATTTCCAGCACGAAATCCGGGGGCTTGCCCTGTTCGGAAATGATGTAGCCATTGCTTTCCAGGTACAGTTGGCGGTTTGCATTGAAGGAGACCAGTAGGTCAGGATACCGCATGGGACGGCGCGGCGCCTGACAAAGGTATCGTTCCCCGGAAACGATGGTGCTTTCCCGGTTACCGAGGCGGTGAATCAGGAAATGGACGCTGCCCGTTTCGGCCAAGTGTTGAAAACTGGTCATATCATCGGGTTCTCTTTCCGGGATCTCCGGGAGTCGGTAGCGGTAGCCAGACTTTAGCCTCGCTTTATTCCGGTACTTCTGTAAGGTAGCCATAGCTAACCTCTTGGCGATGATGGGCTGTGGTCTTCCGGTAAAGGGCCGCGTCGTGCGGGGAACGCCGTTACGCCTCCCCGTGCAGCTCCTGAATTAGAGTTTCCAGGGACTGGGCGCTGACCGTGTCTCCGTCGGACAGCCGGAAACATCGGTCCAGGTACAGTTGGGCCAGGCGGGAGCCGTGGGTGGTGGCTTCCCGGGCGGCCGCCAACAGGTTGGGCACCTGGAATTCTTCCGGCAGATGACGCGCCAGGGTGGCAATCTCTTCGGCCACCTCGCCGGTCATATTTTCGTCCTGTCCCTCTTGAGCGAACTGGAGCTTGCCCAACAGCCGGGACAGTTCGGCCAGCTTGTCCCGTTCACTCATCAGACTGAAAAGCACATCATTCACGGAATAGGATGTGTCGCTCCCGGCCTCCGCCGTCTCGCCGGCGGGAAGCTCCTCAGTGACAGCTGCAGGCCTGCCGGTTAGCCCCTGCTGGCTGTAGTAACCCGAGCACAAGTTGGAGTACGACTGCACTGCATCAGTGATGGACTCCATCATACGGGGCAGGTCAAAAGAGAACATACTGGGGCCGAAAACCAAATCGTCCTGACGCAACTCACTCAGCCGATCCAGTTCCTCATACCCGCTTACCGGCTCCGGGACCGGCGGCATCGCAAAAGCGGAAAATTCGCTTAACGGCAAGTTGCCCAAGTGGGAAGCCAGGAAGGGAGGCACATACTTGCCGAAGTCCGCCAGCACCGGTAAAACTACAATATAACTGGCATAAAGCGCGTCGGGCTCCGTGTCCACCCGAAAGTAAATTATTGCGTGGCCTCGCGGCCGCTGGGAATCACCGCGTTCAAAAGTCAAGTCCATGAATCCATCCTTGCAATTGCGGCGCCTGCCGGAATCGACCAACCCGACCGAAAGCAAAACAACCTGATTGCTCCCACGGGTTGAGTTAGATTAGGTTAATGCGATTATAGAATATTGAAGTACCGGATACAAACGCTATCCAGCAACGCAAACCAATACCGCCAAATCAATCCCAGCCCGACATTGTGCCTCGAAGGGAATCGACCGGCGGAACCGGCTGTTCTTCAACTGGGCGGTATCGCTCCGGGCCGGTTGCGCCGGCAAAGGTCTATTCCGGCAGCCGGGTCTCCGAAATAAGAATTACAGCCGGGATATTATCCTGTATTATTGCATATTATTACATCCAGCAAGACCTTTCTCAGCAGGGCTATCGCATATGGATTTTAAGAGGCCAATTGACGGTTAAATCTCCGTTTTTAACTGCTAAATTTGGGTAATTTAAGACTTAAACCGTTGGTTTTGATGTTGATTACCCAGTAAAGCGCCGCCAAAACATCGGAAAGTTCCGTTCTCATCCTGAAAATTTTTCATATGCGATAGCCCTGCCTTTCTCAGCCCGGTTTCCCCATCAACCAACCAGGAGTGTATCGATCATGACTGACTTCACCGCATTTGCGCTTAACGCTATTCCCTTTTGGGACCGGCAAAGGCTGGGCGAATTAGAGTTCGCCGGCGGAATGGACCCCATTCTGCCCACACCCTTCCGTATCGGCTCCGCCGCCGCGGCCAGCCTGGCGGCGGTGGGAGTGGCCGTATCCGACTTGTGGGAACTGCGCACCGGGCGCCGTCAGGAGATTAAAATTAACGCTCGCCGGGCCGCCGCATCCCTGCGCAGCAGCCGCTACCTGACTTTGAACGGAAAACCGGCCGCCGGCGAACGCAATGCCGTTAGGGGCGTTTACCCGGCTCAAAAGGGGCGCTGGAGCTACCTTCACTGCAACTTTCCCAACCACCGGGAAGCCGCCCTGCGAGTTCTGGGGGTTGCCGAAGACCGGAATGAAGTGCGGCAAGCGGTATCCCAATGGGATGCCCAGGAACTGGAAGAAGCCATCATCGCGGCCGGCGGCGCCGGCGGTATGGTCCGCACGATGCAGGAATGGGCCCAGCATCCCCAGTCGGCGGCGGTAGCCTCCCTGCCGCTGCTGGAAATCGACAAAATAGGCGATGCTCCGCCGGAACCGCTGCCGGCCGGCCGCCGTCCCCTTTCGGGCCTCCGGGTCCTGGACCTGACCCGGGTTCTGGCCGGCCCCACCTGCGCCCGCACCCTGGCGGAACACGGCGCCGACGTAATGAAGATTGCCGGGCCGCACCTGCTTTTTAACGCCGGCCAGGAACACGATACCGGCCACGGCAAGCTTTCCGCCCATCTGGATTTACGCCAACCGCCAGACGTGGCTACCTTGCTGGAACTGGCGCGGGAGTCCGATATATTCTCCCAGGGTTATCGCCCGGGCGCGCTGGCGCAGCGAGGCCTCGCCCCGGAAGATTTGGCCCGGGTAAGGCCGGGAATTATCTACGTTTCCCTGTGCGCCTTCGGGCGCGTCGGACCGTGGGCCGAACGCCGGGGCTTCGATACTGTGGTGCAGACCGTTAGCGGAATCACCCACCGCCAGGGGGAGCTGTTCCCCGGCGTCGAGCCGGGCCCACAATTTTACCCCGTCTCGGCCATCGACTACCTTACCGGCTATCTGATGGCCTTTGGCGCGCTAACCGCCCTGGCCCGGCGGGTCCGGGAGGGCGGCAGTTGGCTGGTGCGTCTGTCGCTGGCCCAAACCGGGCGCTGGCTGGTCGGGCAGGGACAGGTTCCTGAAGGCGAGCTGGCGGACATACCCGCGGACTTCACCGCTGCGGAGATTGACCGCTGGACCACAACCAGCGCCGCTCCCGACGGGTCGCTCCGGCACCTGGCGCCGGTAGTGGAACTTTCGGAAACCCCGCCCTACTGGGCTCGGCCGGCGGCGCCGCTGGGTTATCACGAACCGGTTTGGCCCGAACGTCAGGAGTGAGCCATTGTCTTTTCGGTCTTTCACGGTCATTTCACGGGACAGTTTATATACCTAAAAGGTATGCCGAATCAGGGATTAAGGAGGTGGCGCAGTGACTTCGCCGTCCAGAGAGCTTGAAGGTAAGATAGCAATAGTAACCGGAGCGGCCAGCCCTATCGGTATGGGCCGGGCCATAACCGGCGGTCTGGTGCAAGCCGGGGCCAGGGTAGCAATGCTGGACATCAATGAGGACTGGCTGGACGAAACCGCCAGCGTGATGCAGGAGTTGGGGGGCGACGCTGCCGTCCTGCCGATTGTGGCCGACGTTACCGACCCGGAATCGGCGGCCCACGCCGTGGAACGCGCCATCAGCGAAATGGGCGGGCTGCACATCCTGGTCAATAATGCCGGCATTAATCTGCGTTCGGGCGGTTTCACTGATCCCGGAGAAACGGGCCGGCGCACCGACTTCTGGAACATCGATCCCGCCGGCTGGCTGCGGGTGATTGCAGTCAATCTCAGCGGCCCCTTTCTGATGTCCCGCGCCGTGGTTCCCTATATGGTTGAGCAGGGGTTCGGACGCATAATCAGCGTAACTACCAGCATGGATACGATGTGGCGCAAAGGCGGCGCTCCCTATGGGCCTTCCAAGGCGGGGCACGAAGCGCTGGTGGCAATAATGGCTCAAGACCTGGAAGGCACCGGCGTTACCGCCAACGTCCTTACGCCCGGCGGCGCCACCGCTACCAACATGGTGCTGCCGCCCGAGGGAACCAGCTCTCGAACACTGATTCAACCGGAAGTGATGCAGGCTCCGGTGGTGTGGCTCGCCTCCGATGCCGCCAGCGATTGGACCGGCCGCCGAATCATCGCTTATCACTGGGATGAGTCGCTGCCACTGGAAGAGCGCCTGGAAAAGTGCGGCGCGCCGGCGGCATGGCCCCAGCTAGGCCGCCAAGCCGTCCACCCGGACTGGTATGACCGGGGGTAAGGAGATTCCGTAGAGAGAGGTCCTGTGATATTCTGCGACTCAACCTTGCAGTTAATCACTCCCCTCTCCCTGAGGGAGAGGGGCCGGGGGTGAGGGAATTCTCCATAAGCCAAATGGGTGAATAACATTGAACGAACTGCTAATACTGTTACAGGGCTACCTTACTTCTGGCAAAAGTCTGGTTGAATGTTCCGAATGGCTTGCCGGCGTTGACTGGGATGACCCGGAATTGAACGCGGCTGAACGAGAGATTCTCGGAACGCTTGAACTCCTGATAACCGAAAAATCGGAAGGAATGAGGGAAGAAAGCGATTTCCACGAAGACACGACACGGTTCGTTGCGGATCAGGCTGGTATGGTATTGGCAAAAGTGCCTTAAACCAAAGGGGCAGGGCCTTTTAGCGCCCGCCCCTGGTATATCCGCTTAATATTTACGCAACTCCCATCTCCCTGAGGGAGATGAGATTCCCCCGAACTTATTTAATCATCCTACTGGTGGAACAGATTCAGGGCGGAGCCCAGCCGGAACCAGTCTATCTGGGATTCTCCGTAGGAGTGGTTGAGCAACAGCGTTTCGGTGGAGCCGTCGGCGTGCCGGACGCGGCATTCCACCGGCTGGCCCGGCGTCAAGTCCTGCAACCCTACCAGGCTGATGCGGTCGTCTTCCCGGATTCGGTCATAGTCGTCCGGGTTCGGGAAGGTGAGGGCCAGCAAACCCTGCTTCTTCAGGTTACTCTCGTGAATGCGGGCAAAACTGCGGACTATAACTGCGGCGCCGCCCAGCAAGCGAGGCGACAATGCGGCATGCTCGCGGCTGCTGCCCTCGCCGTAGTTGAAGTCGCCAACGGCCACCCACTTGATACCCTGAGCTTTGTAGTCCCTGGCGATGCGGGAGAAACTAACGTCCGCTTCACCGGAGACTACATTCTTGCCCTTGCCGGCTTCCCCGGTATAAGCATTGATGGCGCCCATGAACATATTGTCGCTGAACCGGTCCAAATGCCCCCGGTAACGCAGCCACACACCGGCGGGGGAGATTGAGTCGGTGGTAGTCTTCCCCTGAGTTTTCACCAGCACCGGCATATCTACAAAGTCTTCGCCGTCCCAGGCCGGCCATGGTTCCAGCAACTGGATGCGCTCGCTGTCCGGGGCTACGGTCAGTTCGATTTCGCTGCCGTCTTCCGGCGGGTCCTCATAAGAAGAGGAGCCGCGATCAAAGTCCTGCGGCGGCACATCCGGCGCCGGCTGCGGCGCATTCAGCACGAAGGGCTGTCCATCAGCCCCGGTCAGCGTATCGGTCAGCGGGTTAAACGACAGCCGACCAGCCAGGGCCAGGGCAGTTACTATCTCCGGGCTGCCGATGATATTCATCGTTGAGGCTTCGCCGTCATTACGAGCCGGGAAGTTCCGGTTATAGGACGTTACGATGGTGTTCGGACGGCCTACTGGCTCGCCCACCCGGCGCCACTGGCCGATGCACGGGCCGCAGGCGTTAGCCAGCACCGTAGCGTTGATGTCCTGGAGGGACTGCATCTGCCCGTCCCGCTCGATGGTGGCTCGCACCTGTTCCGAGCCGGGGGTTACCATGAAAGGCACCGCCGCCGCTAGCCCGTGAGCTTTGGCTTGCTCTGCCACATCCGCCGAACGGCTCATATCTTCGTAGGAGGAGTTAGTACAGCTTCCAATCAAGGCCGACGCAATCTCATCCACCAAGCCGCTGTCTTCCTGGAGTTCCTGGGCCATCCGGGATATGGGCCGCGCCCGATCCGGTGAATGGGGCCCTACCAAATGCGGCTCCAGTTCCGACAGGTTAATTTCCACCACCTGGTCGTAGTGCGCCGCCGGGTCCGCCTGGCACTCCGGGTCTGCCGCCAGCAGGTGGCGGTATTGTTCCGCCAACTCCACCAGCTCCCCCCGGTTGGTGGCGCGCAGATAACGGGCCATAGTGTCGTCATAGGGGAAGGTCGATGAGGTAGCGCCCAACTCCGCGCCCATATTGCAGATAGTACCTTTACCCGTAGCGCTGATACTGGCCGCGCCGGGGCCGAAGTACTCGATAATGCAGTTGGTTGCGCCGGACACGGTAAGCACTCCGGCCAGATACAGGATGATGTCCTTGGGCGCAGTCCAGCCGTTCAACTCGCCGGTGAGTCGAACACCGATGAACTTGGGGTAAAGGACTTCCCAGGGCAGGCCGGCCATCACTTCTACGGCATCGGCGCCGCCGACTCCGACGGATATAGACCCCAGGCCGCCGCCGTTGGGCGTATGGGAATCGGTGCCAAGCATCAACTGGGCCGGGAAGGAGTAGTTTTCCAGCGCCACTTGGTGGATGATGCCGGCCCCGGGGCCCCAGAAGCCTACTCCATACTTGGCCGCTGCCGTCCGCAGAAAGTTGTACACCTCGCTGTTTTCACCCAGAGATTCCTGCAAGTCGGAGGCGCCTTCAACTCGGGCCTGAATCAAGTGGTCGCAGTGCACTGAAGTAGGCACCGCCGTGGTACTGCGGCGGGTCTGCATAAACTGAAGCATGGCAGTTTGACCCAGCACGTCCTGCAAAATTACCCGGTCGGGTCGCAACTGGATGTAGGTCTCACCGCGTACCATCCCGGTCTCCGTGGGGTCATCCAGGTGCGACAGCAAAATTTTGTCGGCCAGCGTCAGCGGGCGGTTCTGCTGCTGCTGCACGGTTTGCAGATTCCGGGATAGTCGTTCGTATATGCCGGATACCAAATCTCTGGTCGGTGCAATAGTTGCCATAGCGGACGCTCCCATTCATTATCGCGTTAAATGTTACCGGCTGCCGCACCGTTGGTCTCACGCCAACCGGCCAACGGCAGCCGAATAGGGCAAAAGGAGGTGCCGAGGGACAGAATCGAACTGTCGACACCGGCATTTTCAGTGCCGTGCTCTACCAACTGAGCTACCTCGGCAGGGATGTTTATCTTAATTCCACTGCCGCCCCCTGTCAAGGCCGCCAGAATCGCTACTCTTCCGCTTCATCTCGAGCCGGCGTCCGGGCGGCTGCGGGCGGCGCAACCGGGGGAGTCGGAGCGGAGCCGGCAGAAGCGGCGGCGATAGCCCCCTTAAGCCGTATGAACATTACAAAAGTCACAATTATGGACAGTACGGCAATGGCGATGGCAATATAGCCGGCTAGTGCGCTGGCATCCTGGCCGGGCTGTCCCTGCGGCCCTTCCGGGCCAGGGCGACCTTCATCTCCATCAGTGCCGGGCGAGCCGGGGGAACCCTCGGGCCCCAACAAGCCCCGCGGGCCGGGTTCTCCCGGCGGACCAGGCGGCCCCTCTGGACCAGGCTCTCCCGGCACTCCCTGGGGGCCGGCCGGCCCCTGCGGCCCGGCCTGACCCCGTGATCCCGGGTCGCCTGGCGGCCCTTCCGGGCCTTCCGGCCCACGCGGGCCTTCCGGGCCTTCCGGCCCACGCGGGCCCGGGGGGCCCGCTACAGCTTCCTTTTGTGATGTTGCAGTAAGATTAAAATTGGTGGATCGCCCGCCAGCTCGCCACACGGGCGCCGTTTCCTTGGCCGCAACACCGGCCACTTCAAAAGTTATTACCCCTGAGGACCGCTTGGCTTGCAATGCAAATATGCCACTGGAATCCACCGTCGCCCTTCCGATTACCAAAGGGCCGTCAAAGGCAGTTACCTCGGAGCTGGGCGGCGCCACTTCTCCGTTCAGAGTGGCCGTGCCGATGAAAAAGTGAACTTCCTCTTCCTGGGCTGCTGCTGGTGTAAACCCTAATATCGACCCCACCGCCACAAGCAGCGCCACAGCCACCACCGTCAAACTCAGTGCCGCCAATTTACTAATGGCGCCTGACTTAATGAACTGGGACATCGTAGAAAACCTCCTGCTCCTGACGTTCGCCCCCAATATTACCAGTGACCGGCAGTCAGTGGCTAGTGGGCAGCGCATACAGTTCCCGTTTATTAGGAGAAGGTGATTGGGAAATAACCGGCATATCGTCTTCGGTTTCCGTAGTGTTCCGCTGACTGGCGAGGTGAAACTTGAAGCTTTTAACCGGTCTGCCGAATTTACGCCGCCCAAGCATCAGCGCAATTCTGGGGTCGCAGCGCCTCAAGCAATCACTCCAAATACTCGACCGACGGCGCTGGAACAAAGGAAAGAGCCTCCAAAGGAGGCCCTCCCTTTATGTTGATTCTTATCCATTAGCCGCGGACCAAGACTAACCCGGCACCTCGTCGTAGTGGTCGAACTCGGCAATTACGTTGCCTTCCCGCAACTGGGCGATTTCAGCTTCGCTGTAACCCAGCAGGTCGGCCAAAACCTCTTCGTTGTGCTCGCCCACCTGGGGAGTGCTGCCCACCACCGCCGGAGTGCGGCTGAAGTGCCAGAAGTCGCCGGATACGGCGATGGAACCGGCCAGGAAATCGGGGACTTCCATCAGCGCGCCCCGATCCCAGGGGTGCGGGTCCGCCGCCGCCTGAGGGATCGTGTTCACCGGCGCCGCCACCACATCGTGGTTGGTGAAATGGGCAATTACCTCGCTCATCGTCATATCGGCCATCAACGCCCGCATTGCCTGGTTAATCTCCTCACCGTTGCGGCCCCGCTCGTGGCGGGTGGTGAAGCGCGGGTCTTCCAGCCAGTCGGGACGGCCCAGAGCATTACAGACCCGATGCCAGTGGTGCTGGTCGCCGGCGGAAATCAGCACCCAGCCATCCTTACAGGGATAGGTGCCGCTGGGCGGCGCCGCCGACTCGCCCCGCCGGGGTTCCACTCCGGCTCCGTGGTAGGCGGTAATGGGAATCTCGGTGTAGCTGTAGCCGGTATCGGCCAGACAAACATCAATGCTCTGGCCTTCGCCGGACCGTTCCCGCTCGTGGAGGGCAGCCAAAGTGCCGATAGCGGCGTGCAGGGCGGTGGTACGGTCGATAATCGGCACGCCGGCCCGGACGGGGGGCATACCGTCTTCCCCGGTAATCATCGCGATGCCGGACATAGTTTGGCCGATGGGGTCATAGCCAATCTTTTCCCGGTAGGGGCCAAACTGACCGTAAGCGGACACGTTGACCATAATGATGCGGGGATTCAATTCCTTGAGTACGTCATAGCCAAAACCCATAGTGTCGATGGTGCCGGGGCGGAAGTTCTGCACCAGCACATCGGAAATCTTGACCAAGCGGCGCAGGGCTTCCTTGCCTTCTTCCTTACGCAAGTCCATACTCAGGCTCTTCTTGCCGCTGTTGTACTGCACCCAATAGGCGCTCTGCTTGCGCACCCAGGGGCCGTGATAGCGCGTTTCCTCACCGCCCAGCCTTTCGACCTTGATTACCTCGGCGCCCATGCGGGCCAGCACCTGGGCGCAACGGGGCCCGGCCTGATGACGCCCCAAGTCAATTACACGGATACCGCTCAAGGGACCATTGCCGTCTGCCATCTGAAAACACCCCTCGTATAGTCTGCTTGATTTGGCCTAATTTACCACCGCCGGGCAGAAAGGGCAACCCGGTGCTGCTTGCAAGCCAGGGCTATCGCATATGAAAAAATTTCAGGCTCAGAACGGAACTTTCCGATGTTTTGGCGGCGCTTTACTGGGTAATCAACATCAAAACCAACGGTTTAAGTCTTAAATTACCCAAATTTAGCAGTTAAAAACGGAGATTTACCCGTCAATTGGCCTCTTAAATTCCATATGCGATAGCCCTGGCTTGCAAGCAGCTGACCGGGTTGGGAACGATGGTGGAAAGGCGGCCTGGTATGTGGTATAAGGTTGTCGCTATGACTACTGAGCCAACCACTACTGCTACACAACCTGCCAACTCTGGGGGGGGGGGGGGGGGGGATTTCACTGCATCAGCCTATATGCTGGTGGCAGTTGCCTTCTTCGGTTTAATTCCATTAGTCATTGTCTTGGGAAAAGCGCACAACCCTTTCTTACTTACCGCAGCTATGAGGGTTGGAGTAGCACTGCTTTCCTTTGCCGTATTACGCATATTTTTTTTGGCGAATACTGAAAACATCCGAGATTATTACCTTCATACGAAATCGGCTCTTCACCAAGGAAATGCTCGGTATTCTATTAAGTTACTTCGATCTTGCAGTTCTTGCACTGGCTTTTCGTTGGGTAGATGCTTCCGCGATTGCAGTCATATATGAACTTTGGCCGATAATTTTAATTTTCATAGTTGCACGATGGACTGGACAGAGATATCGCCGGCTAGACAGTCAAATGATAGGACTTTTGGCCTTTGCCTTTGCCGGAGTGTTATTCGTGCTGGTAAGCCAAAATGGCGGTTTCCAGACATTTTTTGATTTAAGTGAAGAGTATTCTGCAGGAATATATTTAGGGTTTTTATTGGGACTTCTTGCAGCATTCATAACTGCATTTACAGGTTTTAGCTGGGTATGGGCTTCCAAAGTTTCTGTCGACGAGCGAATTCCGCAAGATGCCAGGCAATTTGAACAAAGGTCATTGGAAACGTTTTTTCTTCTAGTTGCACTGATGCTGAATAATGTCGCAGCAGCGTTAATAAATGGAGCGATAGGCTTAACCATTGGAGGTATTACGGGTGAATGGATAACGTTGAGCGGTATGTCGTACGCAATTATCGGAGGAATGTTCAGCTACGGCGTAGCAAGCGTAATGTGGAGGTTTGCAACTTCACACACTTCTAATGTTGGAATCCATGCCATAAGTTATCTGACACCAATTTTCTCACTAGTGGCCTTGGCTATAGCTTCACAAATTGGTGAAATCAGTTGGCCTCACCTCTCTATCGGTGTGATTACGATAATTATATCCAATGTACTCATTAACTTTGAGGCGGAGATACGGTGGGGGTTTAAGGCGCTTCTTCTGGCCTTGGGGACTTGCGGGGCGGTGGTTTATTTGCGCGATGGGGCGTTTCTCTTCATTGGCCTGGAGCAGTGGAACTGGAGGGGCGACGGCTATTTTGAGTCTATCACCCTGGCGGCGACGGTGTTTATCCTGCTGCTGGCTTTCCGGGTGGCTCGACTGATTAGCCACACCAGCGATGAGGATAACCGCACTTTTATCGTTTATCGCAAGTTTGACCTGCTGGCCCGACGGGGCGTAATTGACGGCCAGGTGTGCCGCCATTTGCTGGAGATTGACCGGGCGCGTAACAATTCCGCCGCCGAGCAGGGCGCTTACATCCGGGCTCGCCGGGTTATTGAGCAGGTTGATCCCACGAACCTGGACGAAGCCGACGCCCAACCGTTGAGCGACGCCGAGTCTCAACTGGACGCACTGGCCCGGTCCAAGCAGATTGACATTCACTTGGGGTAATTGTTTGCCCTGGTTATCTTCGGCAGTATCACCGTAGGCCTGGCCCTGTTGTCCCGCCCGCCGGATTTGGAAGGGTGGGCCCGGCTGCTGGTTGACGTATTTGCCATGCTGATTTCCTCGGTCATAATTTTTCTGCTGGTGCATATTTACGACTTGCAGCGGGAACGGGATGAGCGCAAGCTGGAAGCGCCGGGTAGCGAGGAAGGCAGCGCCCAGGCAGAAGCGTCAGAACCTGTTTCAGATTATCGGAAGTATCGAGTCCGCTTTCTGGACACCGCCCAACGCTCCTTTGACCAGTGGCTGTCGGTTATCGTAGGTGGCGCCATAGTCATTACCTATACCGCCTTACTGGCCCACAAGTGGCTCGGCTGGTTCGGCTAGACCGCATCGCATTAGCGGCGTCCATCACTCAAACTTCCCGTGTAGAGAGCAACTGCCACTGGACGGGATACCATCTTGCCGAATCAGTTCCCATCTCCCCCGGGGAGAGGGGTCAGGGGGGAGGGCTTTGCCCCGGTTGGTGTATAATCTGCCGGCTATTCCCAACCCTCTTGCCCGGAGGCTAATGCTATGCGACTGGAACCACTGAACCTTTACGAACTGGAGGAACACGCTTCCCGGTTCATCAGCCCCCATGCCTGGGCCTTTATTGACGGAGGGGCCCAGGACGAAATTACCGTCAAGCGGAACCGGACGGCCCTGGACGCCATTACGCTGCGGCCCCGCTTTCTGCAAGATGTTTCCAACCGCGATTTGTCCACTACCGTGTTGGGGGAAAAAATCAGCTTTCCGGTGATGGTAGCCCCGGCCGGCGGGCATCAAATGGCGCATCCGGAGGGGGAGTTGGCTACCGCCCGGGGCGCCGGCGCCGCCGGTACCCTGATGACACTGGCTACCGGGTCCCACTTCAGCCTGGAACAGGTGGCCGAGGTCTCCAGCGGCCCGCTGTGGTTCCAGCTTTACCATCAGGACCAGGAGACCAGCGCAATGCTGGTCAAGCGGGCGGAGCGGGCCGGCTACAAGGCCATCGCCCTTACGGTGGATACCCCCATCAACAGCCCCATTGAGCGCAGCATCCGGCACGGCTCGGAAAGGCCGCGCGGCTTCAATCCCGGCAACTTTGTCGGCGAGGAGGCCGGGTTGGGACTGATGCCCGACACCCTGGAGGCCCTCTACTACCAGCGGCCCTGGAACGTGCCGCTGACCTGGGGCGAGTTGGGCTGGCTGCGGCAGCAGACTTCGCTGCCCATCGTATTGAAGGGGATTCGCACGGCCGAAGACGCTTACCAGGCGGTACAGCAAGGCGTGGAAGGTATCTGGGTATCCAACCACGGCGCCCGGCAGTTGGACGGCACCCTCAGCACTGTCGAGATGCTGCCGGAAATTGTAACGGCGGTTCAGGGACGGGCCGAAATCTATCTGGACTCGGGCATCCGGCGCGGCAGCGACGTCATCAAGGCCCTGGCCTTGGGCGCCCGGGCCGTACTGGTGGGACGCCCCCTGTTCTGGGGCCTGGCCTGGAACGGGGCCGACGGGGTGCGATTAATGCTGGAAATTCTGCGCCACGAGATGGACCTGGTCCTGGGCCACTGCGGGCATACCTCCGTCCATACCCTCAATGACGCGGTGGTGAATAATCCCCATACCGTCAACGGGGCCGGAATCTGAACCGCGCCGACAGCTGAATAGATAAACAGCGACCGGGACGGAGCCAAGCCCCGTCCCGGTAATCACAATCTACGGCATGGCAATCATCGGCGCCGGGGCCGCCCGTTGCGCCAAAGGCGACATCAGGCTCCAAAACTTTCGGTCAGCTTGGCCTCAAACTCGGCCTGGGTGAAGGCGTATTCCTGAGTACCCTGAACCTGAATGGCGTAGTGGGCGCAAACGGAGCCCAGCATCACCGCCCTTTCCAACGGCTTGCCTTCGACCAGACCCTTAATCAACCCGCCGCGGAAGGCGTCTCCGGCGCCGGTGGGGTCAACCACATTGGCCGTGGGCACTGCCGGAACCGCTACCGGGCCCGATTGGGTGGTTATTTCAGTCCCTTGCTCCCCTTTGGTAGTCACTATTGTCCCCACCATTTCAATCAGCTCTGCGGTGGACTTGCCGGTCTTGTCCTTGATCAGGGCCAGTTCATAATCGTTGGATACCAGCATACTGGACTGGGCGATGCAAGCGGCCAGGGCGTCCCCCTCCCAGGCCGGCAGGGACTGGCCCGGGTCGAAGATGGAAAAGATGCCCAGATTGTGGTGGGTCTCGGCAAACTGGGCCATATCCTGCAGGTTCCCGGGCGCAACAATGGCGATACATTCTCCGGGGTTCACCCGCGCAAAATCGAACCCGGCCTGCTGTTTCATCGCCCCCGGATTGAAGCCGGTAATCTGATTATCCGCCAGATCGGTGGTGATGTAGGCCGAAGCGGTAGCCTCTTCCGTAACCACCCGGATGTCCGCGGTGGACAAGCCGCATTGGGCAAACCAGTCAAAGTAGCGGTGGTAGTCGTGGCCGATGGTAGCGACGATGCGGGGCCGCTCGCCCAGGAGCGACAAGCTATAGGCAATGTTGCCGGCCGTACCGCCAAAATTCTCCTTCAGGCCGTTAACCATAAAGCTGACGTTAATCATGTGAATTTTGTCGGGCATTATGTGGTCGGAAAAGCGGCCGGGGAAATCCATTATTCGGTCGTAAGCCAGGGAACCGGAAACCAGCACTTCCATAGAACAATCATCCTTTCAGGCCGGGGATTGGGCAGCGGCCTCGTTGCCCACCCCAATTTATCCTAATCTACCCCAGCGACTCTACCGGCGCAACCTTCAGCAGCCGTGCTGCCCCGCTAAAGGGCCCTTAAACATCGCTGCATCGCCTACACTAATCCCGGCAGCCTCAAACTCTCCGGCGTTGATTTCCAGGACGAATCGGGCCGGTTCCCGGGGGCTGTAGATGGGTAATTCATCCCGGGGCTGGCCCGGCAGCTGGGGCAAAGCATTCAAGGTTACGTCCACCACCCGGCAATCCGAGTTAATCCACACCATATCCAGCGGAAAGTGCATATCCGGCATCCAAAAGCCCAGAGGCAGGTCTTCCTCGTAGATAAACAGCATTCCGGCGCCTGCCGGCAGCGATTCCCGGCCCGACAGCCCCTGCGCCTTCTCCGCCCCGGTTACCGCCAGTTCCACCGTCCAGCGGGCCGACCCGATGGCTACCGCCGGAAGCGCTGGCTCCAACTCAGGGGTCGGGGTTGGAAGGGCCGTAGCGGACGGCGGTTCGGTGGCCGGGGGCAATTCCGTCGCCGCCGGAGGCAAGGCAATGGTCGGGGACTCGGTAACCGTCGGCGCGGCAGTGGCGGTCGGCAGTGGTGTAGCCGGCTCGCTAACAGTGGCCGCCGGCAGGCGCGTGGACTGGCCTAATGCGGGAGTTTCCGGCAATACCGGCAATCTAGTGGACTGCCCGAAAATGGGCGAATCCGGCGACAACCGCTTCCCGTCCGGCGGCAAAGGCGCCGGCTCCGAAGGCTCGCCGCTGATGCAGGCGACCGGCAGGGACATCAGGACCAGGACAGTTATGGGAATGAGAATCCGCATTATCGAATCAGGCCGCCAGGTTAAGGATAAGAATTCAATGGTCTGATTATCCGATTGTCAGTTGTATAATAACATTATCGCTGAAGAAGTATGCCATGAAAAAATTCGCCCCCGAGCTGGTTGAATTGTTGGAGGTCTATGCCGATGGTCGGATTGAATTCAATGAATTTCGCGACTATCTCCCCTTGCAACTGCAAACTATCTTGGAAAATTCTTCCGATGGCGGAAGGAATTTGCTGTACGAAGTCCTCGCTTGTGTGTACGAGATTGAGGACGGCGTAATGGACGAGGACGAATTTCGCCGGGCCGTAGCCGCCTTTTTGGAGAACCCTGCTTCTGCCTCCACCAGAAAAAACAGGATACCCAAGCATCAATACATTAATCGTACCACCGCCCGGAAGGTCGGGGCCCGACTCAGAGCGCGGGGCCGGCGGCGGCTGACCCGACGGGGTATCGCGCGAGCCAGCCAGTCCGTACCATCCATATCATCTTTCCACAAGGTACGAATGTTTTCTCGCCGCAGCCGGGCCTACCTGACTGCCCACTGATTAATCCGCCCGGGCCGGTTTGTCATCCCTTTACTGTTTGGCCCGGTCTTACCCGATTTCGTTCCGAATGGTTTGCAACCGGTCCCTTAATGAGCGCAGCAGCACCGCCGGCGGCGCCGGGGCTACGTGGGTATAGCCAACGCCCAGCTCCATCAGTTCTCCGGGCCCCAGGGGCATGGCGGAATGGTTCATCGGGAACTGCATCTTGGCCTTGCCGATACTCTTGATACGATTAGCCAGCTCCGTCAGTTTTGCCCGCAGTTCGGGACTTTGGGGATCGCGGATGCCCATATACTCGGAAAAGTCGGTGGGGCCGATGGACACCAGGTCGATGCCGTCAAGGGCGGCGATAGCCTCGATGTCATTGACGCCCCGCTCGTCCTCGGTCATCACCGAAAGCAGTATCTGTTCGTTGGACTGGCGGCAATGCTCATCCCAGGAAATTGTACCGTAGCCCGCCGCCCGAGTGCCGCCGGCGCCACCCCGGTGTCCCAGAGGGGCGTAGCGCACGGCGGCCACCGCCTTTTCGGCGCCGGCCAAGCCGTCCACGTGGGGAATGATTATGCCCTCGGCGCCGGCATCCAGAATCCGCAAAATCAGCTTTTCGTCATTGTCCGGCACCCGCACTATGGAGGTTACCCCGGCCAGGTCGGCCGCCCGAATCATCTCCCCCACCAGCCGCAGGTCAAAGTCGGTATGCTCCATGTCGATAAATGCAGCGTCATAGCCGGCCAGACCGATGATTTCAACGATTTGAGGGTCGGCGAAGGTTACGTAAGTGCCCAATGCCAGCTTGCCCTCGCGCATCACCCGCTTTACTCGGTTCTCCTGCATGAAAAACTCCTCCCTGAAAGTCGTCCTGATTTATTATCATATAAGGACAATACAGCTGCAACTTTATGCCGCCCTCACCTCCCGATATTGTCCTTGATTCTGGAAGGCGAGGGGGCTTTGCCAGATTGTACCGCCCTCACCCCCGGCCCCTCTCCCTGAGGGCGAGGGGAGGTTTAGCTTGCCGGGTTTGCCTATCCAGACTGCTTCCGCTAAAATCCCCTTCACTTGACCTTGATACTGGGGGTTAACCGGGGATGATGCTGACCGGGGCGCTGGACGGGGTAAAAGTTCTGGACCTGAGCGAGGATATTGCCGGTTCCTTTTGCGCCCGCCTTTTGGCCGACTACGGCGCCGATGTGTTGAAGCTGGAACCGCCCGGTGGCGCTGCCCTCCGTCGCCTGGGTCCTTTCTTTCACGACGACCCTCACTTGGACAAGAGCCTCTTCTTTCTGGTACTGAATCTGAACAAGAAAGGCGCAACCCTTAATCTGGAAACGGCTACGGGACAGCGTATCCTGAAACGACTGATTCCCCACGTCGATGTAATCGTCGAAAGCTATCGTCCCGGTTACCTGGCTTCCCTGGGGATGAGTTACGCCGAGTTGCGGGAGCTGAATCCGGGCCTGATTATGACCTCCGTTACCCCCTTCGGGCAAGAAGGGCCCTACAGCCAGTACCGGGGCGAGGAAATCGTCAATTACGCGATGGGTATGATTATGAGCATCAGCGGCGTGCAGGGACAGGAGCCGCTGAAGCACGGCGGATTTCAGGCCCAGTATGAAGGAGGCCTCTTTGCCGCGGCAACTACGACGATGGCCCTGTTTGGGCTGGAGTTTACCGGCCAGGGCGAACATATCGACGTATCCATTACCGAGTGTGTCGCCTCAACGATGATGGCTACCCAGACGATGTATCCCTTTATGGGCGGAACCCAGGTGCGCCGGCGAGCCAGCGGCAGTATGTTCGGCCATCCGATGCCCTGTCAGGATGGCTGGATAATCGTGCAGACCGGCGGCGGCGCTTCCTGGGAGGACCTGGCCGAGTTTTTCCGGTGCCCGGAGATGCTGGAAGAGCGCTTCGCCGACCGGGCCCAGCGGGCCGTGAACGGCGAGGAATTGGACCGGATTGTGATTGAGTCGATTCGGGAGCGGGGCAAGTGGGACCTCTTCCCCAAGGCGGCGGAATACCGGATGCTTTTCGGGCTGGTGCAAACACCCTCGGAGTTGGCCCACTGCCCGCAGTTGGAGTCCCGCAACTTCTTCCGGGAAATCGAACATCCGGTAATGGGCCCGGTCCGGGTGCCGGCCGAGCTATTCAAGTTGAGCGAGACACCCTACCAACTCAACCGCTGCGCCCCAACCCTAGGCCAGCACAACCGGGAAATCCACGTTGACGGCCTGGAATACGAAGCCGGGCAATTAGCGCAACTGCGGCAGGCGGGGGTGATTTAAGCGGGCCCGGCATACCGAAAGAATGCCATTTTAGGAGACCGGCTATGCAGCGGAGGAACGAGGAAGACCAGACCATCGACGAGACCCAGGAGGAGCAAGAGAAACGTCCTGGCCTTTGGAGCCGTATGCGAGGCCGGGCAACGGGAACTTTTGATACCGTAACCGGTCTCCAATTTCGCAAGGAGTTTGAGGACTTCACTGACGCGGTTACTACCACCGTGGTGGGTGTCCACCGCGACCAGGGGGAACTGCGCAGTCAGGTAACCGATGTCCAGAGGGAACAAACGGAACTGCAAGGCCGAGTAAGGGGCGTCCGGCGAGAACAAACGGAGCTGCGAAGTCAAGTAGCCGATGTCCAGCAGACACAAACGGAACTGCAAGGCCGAGTAAGGGGTGTCCGGCGAGAACAAAAGGAGCTGCGAAGTCAGGTAACCGATGTCCAGCAGGAGCAGACGGAACTGCAAGGCCGAGTAACGGGCGTACAGCAGGCACAAACTGAACTGCGCAGTCAGGTAACCGATGTCCAGAGGGAACAGACGGAACTGCAAGGCCGAGTAAGGGGCGTCCGGCGAGAACAAAAGGAGCTGCGAAGTCAAGTAGCCGATGTCCAGCAGACACAAACGGAACTGCAAGGCCGAGTAAGGGGTGTCCGGCGAGAACAAAAGGAGCTGCGAAGTCAGGTAACCGATGTCCAGCAGGAGCAGACGGAACTGCAAGGCCGAGTAACGGGCGTACAGCAGGCACAAACTGAACTGCAAAGCCGAGTAGCCGGCGTTCAGAGAGAACAAACGGAACTACAAGTCCGAGTAACGGGAGAGCAGAAAGAGCGAGAGGAACTGCGGGCCCGATTGGAAAAACTGGAGGCCGAAGGTCGAAAGGATGGCCTCTCTACCAAGATGATTATAGTTTTTGGAGTAACGTCCGCTTCCGCATTGGCGCTGAGCGTTATCGCCTTGTTGAGGACTCTGTAATGGCTTACGACGGACTAAAAGCGCTGGCGGCCCAATACCCGCCCCAGGAACTCTACGAACTGCGGGCGTTAGCAGCCCGGTATGATCGTCGCTACGAGCGGGAAATTCTCGAAATAGCGGCCATCGCTGCTGACGTAAGCATTGATAGCATCACGACCTTGGGGCTTGAACCGGAGGTTAATCCGCAACTAGCTGAGGCTATGGAGCGCATCGGGTACTCCGAGGAAAAACTCAAGAACATCGATACTGATTATATCGAGGGGCTTGACGGCCATGTATGGACCATCAAAGGAACATATTTCGAAGTGATTGTCCGGGATAAACTTAACTCCGGTGAAAGAGTCGGGGACATTCAACTGGAGCCCGGGCAGATAGCCAGGCTCGCCGAATCTACGGATCAGAAGGGATGGGATGTTGAGATAGTGGACAGATCCGGGGAAATCGTGGAACAAGTCCAGCTTAAGGCTTCGGATGACTGGTCCTATATCAAGGAAGCTTTGGAAAAATACCCGGGTATTCGAATAATCACTACCCAGGAACTCGATGACCGGGCTGCCGATACTGAGGAAATCCTGTCCACCGACATTGCCAACGAAAGCTTGAACAGTTCGGTGAAAACACAATTGACTGATGCGGTCTCCGAGGCGAGCGAAGATACCCTTACCGACCTTCTGCACCAAGGTATCGAAGCGGGTGTTGATGCTGTTCCCGTGCTTTCCGCTGCCTTAATCGGCATTACCGAAACTGGCAGCGTATTAATGGGCCGCTCCACGGTTGAGGAATCCCTGAAACGCGGCGGAGCGCGGTTGGGGCGGGCGGGAGTCTATACGGCTATCGGCGCCGGTTTAAGCGCCGTTGACGCCGGTATTATCTCGGTGCCAACGGTAACCGCCCTGCGTATCGCTGAGGGCCGAGTTCGTAACCGGGCTGAAATGGGCGACCACTTGTCCGAAAAGACTCAGGAAATCCAACGGGAACTGCGGCTGTCTCCTGCCTTTGCTTAACCTGGCAACCGGAATTTGCCATTATCCCCGTACCGTTCCCGGTTGGCATACGAATTTCTGCCACTCGGTCAGGTCATCGGCTATGATTGGGCCGCATTCAGCAATGGTTCCAGTTTTTCCACCAAGCTTTCTACGTCGCGCAGGCCGTAGGCGACGGTTTCCGCTTCATCCCAGTTTTCGTAGTAGTTCGTGTGCAAGTCGCTGGCAACCCGGAACAGCCGCCACAGATCCCGGTCTTCGGTGTCCCGGGACAATTGGCTGGCCGCGCGGCGAATAGCGGCGTGGCTTTGGTGTTCCCAGCCACGTTGAGCCGCCACCGCCTTCAGGATTTGCGCCGCGGCTCCCCAGCCTTTTTCTGACGCCTGCCGCGTGTCGCCTCGGCCCAACTCGGCAAAGGCCTGGGCAAGTAAAATATGGCTGGCTTCCCGGTATGTTTGCAACTGCATTTAGAGTGAATCTTCCGCTATTTGTGGTACTTAATACTGTCGCACCCTAATCATACCACACCGACCGCTTCCTGCCGTATGGACAATTCCTGTACGCTGATGGATAATCACCATCGACTATGCCCAGAGTTAAATATACCGGTTAGCCGTATGACGATGTACGCAACGACCCTGCATCCTTACCGGAAGGGGCCTCCGGATGCAACCGCGCTGGCCGTAGCCCGGGCGGCTCAGGCGGCGGCGGGGCCGGCCACCGTCGTTCTTTTCGGCTCCCGGGCCCGGGGCGACTGGCGGGAAACTTCGGATATCGATATGCTGCTGATCGGCGCGGAAGATGCGACCCGGCCCGCCACCGGCGACGCCTACGGCGCAGCCCGGGAATACTGCACGAAACACGGCATTGACCTGGACATTACCCTTATCGCCATGTCCCGGGGCGAGTTTGAGCGCTGCCGCCGGGCCGGGCAGCACATTGCCGGGCAGTCGGATACTTACGGAGTTGTGATGAGCGGGGAGGAACTGGAATACCGCAGCGGTTACGAAGACGGCTATCCCGACCATTGGCCGGAAACGGCCCGGCGTATTCGCGCTGCCGAGTCAAATTTGCAGGACTATCAGGAACGAGTAGAGTCGAACCACTGGAATCAGCAGTTAATGGGCTTTGCGGCACAGCAAGCGGTGGAAAACGCTCTGAAGGGTATCTTGTCCGCCCATAATGAGAGGATTACCTATACCCATGACCTGTTGCATTGTTGGGCCGGGGTAACCCGGCTGGAGGACAAAAATCCCGAAGCCTCCGAACTGCTGGAAATCGGTCAACTCTTGTTTGACTACGTTGCCACCCCCAATCCGGCCCGGCCCCACGGCCCCCAGGATTGGCTGACTAAATATGCCGGGGATTATCGTTACCGGGAGCCGGAAGTCTATATGTCCCGCGCCGAAAGGCTGGAACTGTACGCAATGATTAAACCATTGGTCGAGCTGGCGATTGACCACGTTTATCGACTGAGCGGCGTCACGGAACTGGACGTTTACCCGGACGGGCGGCGCCCCTGGCAGCGGAGCCAGCCAGAGTCGTAGCCGGTATAACCCGCGGAAAGGAGTACCCACCTATGCCCAGACTGCCGCTGGAAGGCATCCGTATTCTTGATTCCACCTACGTTTTTGCGCTGCCTTACGCCGGCGGGCATTTGGCCGATTTGGGGGCGGAAGTAATCAAGATCGAGGGGCCGGGCCGGCCGGACATTACCCGCACCGGGGGCTATGCCGGCTCCTTCCCGGAGAATGATTCCGGCGAAGACTGGTGGAACCGGCCCTCTACCTACAACTTGCTGAACCGGGGCAAACAGTCCCTGGTTCTGGATCTGAGCGACCCGCGGGGTCGGGACCTGTTCCGCCAATTGGTAATGGTCAGCGACGTGGTGATGGAGAACTTCACGCCGCGGGTGATGCGCCGCTGGGAACTGGATTACCCCAACCTGCGGAAACTCAAGCCCGACATTATCCTGGTATCCAATACGGGCTACGGCCACGGCGACGGGCCCTACTCCGGCTATCCGGCCCAGGCCACCACGCAGGAAGCTACCCACGGGCACTGCTGGGTTACCGGCTACCGGGACGCCGGGCCAGCCAAAGCCGGCGCCTCCTTTGTGGATTTTCTCTCTACCTGGAGCGCCATATTCGCCCTGGGCGCCGCCCTGCGCTACCGGAACCGCACCGGCAAGGGCCAGTGGATTGACATTGCCATGTACCAGGCGGGGGTGATGTTCCTGTCCGAGTACTTGATGGACGCTGCCGTTAACGGGCGGGAGGGCGGACGTATCGGCAACCGGCACCCCTACCGCGCACCCCAGGGCTGCTACCCGGCGGCCGGTGCGGACCAGTGGATTACCCTGTCGGTGGGGAGCGATGCGGAATGGCGGGCTTTGTGCGTATTGATGGGGCGGGAGGAACTGGCCGACAACCCCCGGTTTGAAGACCTCCTGTCCCGCCAGGCCCACCACGATGAGCTGGACGAAATAATCTCCGCCTGGACGGTAACGGCGGACAAGTACGATTTAATGCACCGGCTGCAGGGGGTCGGCATCCCCGCCGGGCCGGTGCTGACCGGGCGGGACGTTCACTTCGACCCCCATTACAGGAGCCGCGGGTTTCTGGAACGGGTCGAGTTTCCCGAGGAACGCCAGGTAGGGCCCCGGTATCTGGTGGGCCGCCCTTACAAATATTCCAACACTCCCCTTGCCATCCGGGGGCCAGGGCCGACTTTCGGCCAGAACAACGAAACCCTGCTCCTGAACCTGCTGGGGCTGGATAGGGACGCCTACCAGGGGCTGCTGCAGGACGCCATTATTGCCACTACACCCACCAGCGGCGAAGCATCACCCCAGATGGAGCCAACCAAAGCGGTGGAGATGGGACTGTTGGCGGAATATGACCCGGGTTACCGGCAAAACCTGGGGCTGCTCCGGAGTCCGGGCCAGGAAAAGCTTTAAGTCGCCGAAAAATAGTCGGTCGGCCGGAGGGCCGTTGTTTGAAGCGCCGGCCGCCTTCAGACCGCGCTAAAAGGGGACATCATCCACGCCGGGCCCATCGGCGCCTTGCAGCAGAACCGAATTGGCTCCCAGCAGTTCTTCCAGTCGGCCCCGCAACTCTTCGCAGTAGCCGGTGCTGACTACCGGCAAGTCCATCACTACCCGCCGGCCGCCAGTGTGAATCTCCAGGTTCACCCGGTCTTTGCCCGGATACTCCAGCAGCAGCGAAATGACCTCCCGCAGCAGGTGGGCGTCTTCCAGCGGGTTGTCGGTCTCGGTAATACCGACGAATACCGTCCGGGCGTCGGCGATATTTGCAATGGCAGTCCCAACGCCGCCGTCATTACTGTGGCCGTTGGCTCGGGGGCGGTAGGCGGCAGCGCCGTTGGACTGCGGCCGTTGTCCGCCGGCAACGCCGTTGCCATTCCCCCGTTTCGAAGCCGCCGGCGGGCTGCCATTGCCGGAGTCGGTATGCGCTTCGGGCGGACGGACGGGCGCGGAGTCAGGTTTCTCCCGAATTACCGCCGGCGAACTTGATGCCTCGGTCTCGGACGAGTAGGCCGCCGGCTCGAATACGGCCACCTGATCGCAGGCCAGGGAGTAACCGTCGCCCCGCAGGCGGAGCTTGCCGGTAATACGCAGCAGCTTGCCGGCCGCCCACAGGTTAACGGTGCGTTCCAGAACGTCCGGCCAGACCAATACCTCTATCTGACCGCCCAGCAGGTCAAAGGTGACCACCAGAAACTTCTTCTGCTCCCGGGTGTAGCGCTCGGCGAGGGATGCCACGTGGCCCACCAGAGTATAGGTCAGACCCTGCATATCCTCGTCGAGCTGGTCGATGGAGTTAATGCCGTCATCCGCGGTGGCGCCGGCCAGGGCCATGACCGGGTTGTAGGAAAGGGATACACCCAGCAGTTCCTTCTCCCAGCCGGCCTTCTCCTCGGCGGTCAGGTCCAGACCGGTCAGGGCGATGCTCGCCATTTGCGGGGCGTCCGCTTGTTCAGTCCCGCCGAAGAGGCTGGTTTGCCCCGAATTGCGGGTGCGCGTCTCCAGTTGGGCGGTGGCTAGTATCTGGTCCAGGGCGGACAAGACTGCGCCCCGCGAACCGAGGCTGTCAAAGACCCCGACCTTCGCCAGACTCTCCAGAGTACGCCGGTTCAGGCCGCTGACGTCGGCCCGGCGGCAAAAGTCGTCGATGGAGGCGAAGGAGCCTTGCTCTTTGCGTTCCGCGACCAAGGGCCGCACCGCGCCTTCGCCCACCGTCTTTACCGCCGCCAGCCCGAAGCGCAGGCCGGGGGTGGCGCCGCTTTCCCGGTCAATGGTAAAGAACTCGCCGGAGCGGTTAATGTCGGGCAGCATGACCGGGATTTGCAGCTTGGAACACTCATTGACGGAGCTTACGATTCGGTCCGTATTGTCCAGCCGGGAGTTAAGGACGGAGCACATATATTCCAGGGGATAATGCGCCTTGAAGTAGGCCGTCCAATAGGATATGAGGGCATAGCTGACGCTGTGCGCTTTGTTGAAAGCGTAACCGGCAAAGGGTTCGATCAGGTCAAACACCTGGATTGCCAGTTGCCGTTCAAAGCCTTTGTCCAGAGCGCCGTCAATAAACCGGTCCCGCTCCTCGGCCATCAGGGAGGCAATCTTCTTGCCCATGGCCTTCCGCACCGTGTCGGCTTCGCCCAGGGTGTAGCCGGCGAAACGCTGCAAAATCAGCAGCACCTGGTCCTGATACACAATTACCCCATAGGTCTCGCCCAGCAGCTCCTCCAGGCTGGGATGGGGATAGGTGATGGGCGCCCGACCGTGCTTGGCGTCAATGAAGGTATCGATATGCTCCATCGGGCCGGGCCGGTAGAGGGCAATCATGGCGGCGATGTCGCCCAGAGTGGAGGGCTTCAGCTCCTTGATGTACCGCTGCATCCCGGCGCTTTCCAACTGGAACAAGTCGGTAGTCTTGCCCGAGGAAAGGAGGTCAAAAGTTTCCTTGTCATCCAGCGGCAGCCGACCCAAATCAATCTTGATGCCCCGGGTCTCATCCAGCAGTTTGACGGCCCGGTCCAGGATAGTAAGGTTGGTCAGCCCCAGGAAGTCCATTTTCAGCAGACCCAGCTTGGCTACCGGGTCCATAGAATACTGGGTCATCAATACAGGGCTGTTCTCATCGCCCCGGGAGGGGCGCTGCAATGGCACCGTCTCGGTAAGCGGCTCGTCGGCAATGAGCACCCCGGCGGCGTGGGTGCTGACGTGGTGCACGATGCCCTCCAGTCCCTGGGCGTTCTCCACCAGACCGCGGACTGCAGAATCGGATTCGTAGGTATTACTCAGCTCCGGGTTGACCCGCAAGGCGTCCTGGAGGGTGCGCGACTTGAAGGGAACCATCCGGGCAATCCGGTCAACGTCGCCGTAACTCATCCCCAGGCTGCGGCCCACATCCCGAAGAGCTGCTTTAGCGCCCATCGTGCCGAAGGTTATTATCTGGGCCACCCGGTCGCTGCCGTACCGGTCGATAACGTAGTGAAGCACCTCATCCCGCCGGTCGTCCTGGAAGTCCATATCAATATCGGGCATTTCCTTCCGTTCCAGGTTAAGGAAGCGCTCGAAAACCAGCCGGTATTCCAGGGGGTCCACATCGGTGATGCCCAGGCAGTACAGGGCCACGCTGGCCGCGGCGCTGCCCCGGACGCCGAACATTATCCCGTTGCGATGGACAAAATCGCAGATGTCCCACACCACCAGGAAGTAGTTGCCAAACTGGGTGTGGCGAATTACCTCCAACTCGTACTTGAGCCGCTGCTCCGCTTCGGGAGTCGGGCGAGGATACCGGCGTCGAAATCCTTCCCAGCAGAGCTGCGCCAGGTACTCGTCGGCGGGAATATCGTTGGGAGTGGGGAACTTGGGCAAATGGGTCTGGCCGAAGCCCAATTCCACGTGGCACATCTCGGCAATCCGCTCGGTGTTGACCAAAGCCTCGGGGTAGTCGGCAAAGAGCCGGCTCATCTCTTCCGGGCTTTTTACGTAGTAAGAGTCGTCCTCCATTCGCAGGCGCTTTTCGTCCTGAACCGTCGTGTTGGTCTGAATGCAGATGTACAAGTCCTGGTAGGGGGCCTCGTGCTTGCGGACGTAGTGGGAATCGTTGGTAACTACCAGGGGAATGCCCAATTCTGCGCCGAGGCGGGTAAGGCCGTCATTTATCGCCGGCAGCTGCTCGACATGCTCGTGGCGCTGCAACTCCAGGAAATAGTTTTCGCCGAACAGTTCCCGGTACTCCAGCATCTTGCGGCGGGCGTCGTCCAGGTTGCTGCCGCCATCGACTATCAGGCGGGGCACTTCGGCGGAAGCGCACCCGGAGAGGCAGATGAGACCCTGGTGGTACTGCTGCAGCAACTCCCAGTCGATGCGGGGGCGATAGTGGAAACCTTCCAGGTGGCCTTTGGTTACCAACTGCATCAGGTTGCGGTAGCCGGCGTTGTTCTGGGCCAGCAGCACCAGATGATAAGGGCTGCGTTCCGAGGCGTTGCGGTCGTGGCGGCTGCGGTGGGCGACGTAAACCTCGCAGCCGATGATAGGCTTGATGCCGGCTTCCTTGCACTCGGAATAGAAGTCCACGACGCCGTAAAGGTTGCCGTGGTCGGTGATCGCCAGGGACTGCATCCCCATATCCCGGACCTGGTAAACCAGGTCGGGAATGCGGCTAATGCCGTCCAACATGCTGTATTCGGTGTGGGTATGCAGGTGAGTGAACAAGGGTTGGAATCCTCCCGGGGGCGCGCCGCATTGGTCTTGCTATTGAAAATAACCTACCGGCGGTCGATTCGGCAAGGCGGGAGAGCGAGGATTTTTAGAGCCTCTTTACTGCTGTCCGGGATGGCAGCTACGAACACCGACCGGGCGGGCGGAACGGGGGACGCTAAATGCAGCCTTTTTCAGATTGGAGGATACCGGCGCCGGGCGGATGGGCCGGTTAAGCGGGGTATTTCCGGGAATCGGTAACCTTTTCGGCGCCAACTACGGCCCGGACACCCCGGCCCCGGTCGCTGCGCCGGGGCCGACGGGACGCCAACCGGGGCTAGAAGCCGTCCTATTCCGGGCCGGGGCGGTAGGCCGGGTAGCGGCCGAAAAAGCCGATGGGGGCTTCCTTCCGCTCCCGATCGCTGCCCCAGTGGGAAGCGGTCATGTAGTTCCGGAACTCTTTGGCTTCGCCGCAGAAGCGGCAAACGCCCTGGCTGGTGGGGCCGTCGGCCTCTTCGATTACCCAGTGGTGCTGGCAGGTCGGCGCTTCGGCGATGGCTCCGTTGGCGGCCTGAAGGTCAATCATCTTTGCTCTCCATAACTAATTATGGATATATCCTATCAGCCCATAGGCGCAGTGTCAATATAATTATAGTAATATTAGATAATCATTCTTTAGGATAACTATATCATATAGTCATTGTAAGTTTTAATGCGAGAAACTTGGAACGTAATTCCAATTACGGTAAGCTATATTTCTGTAATTTTATATATTGTGCATTTGTAATTAAAATATATCTTTCGCAATAACTACAGAGCCGCTGATTAAATTATATTGTATAACAAAATAACTGTGGTTGTATGCCTTCCGGTTGGCAATGTTGGCTAATCTCGCCCACACCCCAGCGCGCGAAAGGCCCCTCAGTCTGACTGAGGGGCCTTAACTTGTCGGTAAATTCGGTTTTATCGACGGCGGCCGCAGCGAGCCGGAGCCGAGAAGGCCAGGCCGTCTAAGGCCGGTCAATTTGCTGGGTAACTACCCTGGTAACGCCCCAGCCGGCCAGCCAGGCGGAATGCCGGCCGTCGCCGCCGGCCACTATAACTACTACATCCTCCGCCGAGCGGACAATGGGAACCATAGTTTCCGGGTCGGTTTCGTCAATCCAGCCGGGCCAGTTGCGGTTGCCGTAATGGGCTATGTCCTTCAGCCGGTGCAAGGGCATTCGCGCATTCTGGAATACGTACTCCCGCACATCCTGCTTGGACAGACCCGAAGCGTGAATCTCGGCAGCGTGTTCCGGGCACAGTACCAGCGCCATCTGGGCGCCGGTGCCCGTCTGATAGTAGTTGGAGAAACCTATGGTACGGAGCGACCCTACCAGCGTCCGCAGTACCTGAATCCCGGTGGGGGAGGTGCTTTCCATAATCGTGTACATCCCCCTTACCCCCATCAGGGTTACCATACTGTCCGACGCCGCCAAACCCAATTCCACGTGCCGTGGTTCCCAGGGGCTGCGCGCCTCGTTCTCGGCGAAGCAAAAGGTGTAGCGGGCCGGCAGGGCCAGAGTCGCCTTGTCCATCTCTCCCGGGACCAGGCCGGCTACATTGCGGACGAAAAGGCGCAGGGCCCGGCCAATGGCGGCGTTGGCCCGATACCCCGGCCCGAAACAGCCGGAGTCTCCGTTTATGCCCAACTCCCCGGCCACCGGGCCGTTGACGATGACGGCCGGCGCCGCGCCGCCGGTGGTAGCCTGGACGCTGGCGAGGTTAAAGTCAGGTTTCAGGGCCGCTTGCACTGCCGCCACCACCACCGGAAAATGCTCCGGCTTGCAGCCGGCCATTACGGCGTTAATCGCCACCTTTTCCAGCGTTACTTCGGCATTTCTCGGCTGCACTACTCCCAGCCCGGTGGACGGGGCCTGCCCGTAAGGAAGCAGCATCCGGCGAACCAGCTCATCAGTAGCCGGAACCACGGGCAGCCCATCAGTCCAGCCCTGCTGCTCATAATAGTCCTGAATCGCGTCAAAAGAGGCGTCCACCGACACCCGACGGGAGGTAAGCTGCTGGGGATTGTTCATGTGCGCTCCTCGACAATTATTTCGCTGCCACCGACGGTTCTGAACGGGGGAACCGGGCGGGTTGGCCCCCGGCCCGGCCTCTGCTCCGTTAAAGCAATCCGAACCCCGGCCGGTTCCACCGGCTCTCTCCCTGGCTTCATTCCAAACCCAACCCGGAATCGCTCAAGTCCTTCGCCCCTGGCGTCAACGAGTCCTTGTTTTGGCAAGCCACCGGCCTTTATACTCCCGCCAAGTCTTTTTGAAGGGAGCAGCAATCTCATGGCCGACTACATTTACCTGGTGCAGATGGACATTCCGGAAGAACTGGAGGCGGATTTTAACCGCATCTACGACACGCAGCACGTACCAAACATCATCCAGGTGCCGGGCGTCCACAGCTGCACCCGCTACAAGCTGGAATCCACAGACGTCGCCGGCAGCGCCAAGTACGCCGCAGTATATGAGATAGACTCGCCGGAAGTTCCCTTTACCGCTGCCTGGGTAGCGGCGTCGGATACCGGCGACTGGGCGCCCATGATACGGCCCCACACCGCCAACCGCTCCCATATCGTCTATCGCAAACTCTAGCCGGCGAGTCGGGATGGGGCAAAATATCCGGCGGCCGGTTCCGCACACTACCTACCAACGCCGGGCGGAGTCATATCCCTAACTGGGGATACAGGCGGTGGTGGTTATTTCCACCAGGTTGTCCGGCTGCCCAAACTGGACGATAATCGTGGTGCGGGCCGGGTAGTCGCCCGGGAAAAACTCGGCATAGGTCTCATTGAATCCGGGCAGGTCTTCCCGGGTGGTGACGTAGCAGGTGTTAGTCAGCACATTCTCCAGAGAAGTGCCGGCCTGCTCGAGAATCAGCTTAATCCGTTCCAAAGCGAACCGGGTCTGCTCGCGGATGTCGGCTCCATTTTCTCCGGTGGTCAGGTGCCGGCCGGTGCAGCCCTGAACAAATACCAGGTCTCCGAAACGGGTAGCCTGGGAAAGGGGATTAGCTCCCTGGGCTATCTCGGGGTGGGCGATAATTTCCTTTTGCGGCATTTCTTTTTACCTCTACGGTGATTTGGCCCGGGCCATGCGGGGATACTATAGAAGGAACCGGCAATATGTCAATTTGCCTCCGTCCGGACGGGAGCAGCAAAGTTCCCATTGCGTTAACTTTGCGCCAACCCGGTCCCGACGCTGCGTTAAGGTTGCGAAAAGCAGCTAAAGTTTTATAAAATCGGGCAAAAGAAATATAGTTAATCGGTAAAGGGGGACAAGAACCTATGCCCAAGATAGACGCTGGCAACTTGAGGAACGTGGCGTTGCTGTCCCACAGCGGCGCCGGCAAAACATCCTTGTGCGAAACTCTTTTGTTCAATGCCAAGGCCACTACCCGAATTGGCCGGGTCGAAGACGGCAATACCGTCTCCGACTATGAACCGGAAGAGCTCAGGAGGGGCGGCAGTATCCAGACCACCCTTATTTCCTGCGGTTGGGACCAGTACAAGGCAAACTTTCTGGATACCCCGGGCTATGACGATTTCTTTGGCGAAGTGGTAAGCGCCTTGCGGGTAGTGGAAAGCGCCACCATTCTGCTGCCGGCGCCCTCCGGCGTGGATGTGGGAACCGAGCGTTCCTGGAATCAGTGTGAAGAGCTGGGCCTGCCCCGTTCCCTGCTAATCAACAAGATGGACCGGGAAAATGCCAGCTTTGCCCGAACCGTGGCCGACATTCAGGGGTCTTTTGGCAACAAATGCGTTCCCTTCCAACTGCCCCTGGGCGATGCCCAGGACTTCAAGGGGCTGGTCAGCGTGGTGAATCCGCCGGCAGAGATTCCTGCCGAGGTAGCCGACGAATTTGAAGCCGCCCGGGAACGCCTCATCGAAGCGGTGGCCGAAACTGACGACGAGCTGGCCGACAAATATCTGGAAGGCGAAGAACTTACCGACCAGGAAATCATTAACGGCGCCAAGGCCGCAATCCTTGCCGGCGATTTGGTTCCGATTCTGGTCAGTTCCGCTACCCAAAATTTGGGCGTGGCCGAGTATCTGGAGTTTGTGCGCGAGTTCCTGCCTTCTCCGGAGGCCGGCGAAAAACCGCAGATGTCCAACAACAGTGGGGATTCGGTGGAATTTGACGTTGATCCCGCCGGGCCGCTGGCCGCCTTTGTTTTCAAGACCACAGCCGACCCCTTCGTCGGCAAGCTTTCCCTCTTTCGGGTATATCGGGGAGTCATCAACAGCAACTCCGAGGTTTGGAACAGCAATCGCAGCCAGTCCGAGCGAATCGGTCAACTCTATCTGCCCCGGGGCAAGTCGCAGGAAAACATTTCGGAAGTAGTGGCCGGCGACATCGGCGCCATCGGCAAGCTGGCGGCCACCGTTACCGGAGACACCCTGTGTGTCCGGGATAACCAGGTGACCTTCCCGGCCATTGAATTTCCGCGCGGGTTTTACAGCGTTGCCGTCGCCCCGGCCACCAAAGCCGACCTGGACAAGATGTCCACCTCCCTGGCCCGTATCGTGGAGGAGGACCCGAGCCTGCGCTATTCCCGGGATGCGGATACGGGAGACAGCTTGTTAACCGGCCTGGGCGACGCCCAGATTGAGGTAGCGATCGAACGTATCAAGCGGAAGTTCGGCGCCGAGCTGCTGCTGCGAATGCCCAAAGTAGCCTATCGGGAAACCATCACCCGGGTTACCAACACTGAGTATCGGCACAAGAAGCAATCCGGCGGCCACGGGCAGTACGGCCACGTACTGCTGCGGCTGGAGCCGATGGACCGGGACAACGGGTTTGAGTTTAACTCGGAAATCGTCGGCGGCCGCGTCCCTCGGGAATATATCCCGTCGGTGGAAAAGGGCGTGGTGAAGTCAATGGAAGAGGGCATCCTGGCCGGGTTCCCGGTGGTTGACCTCAAGACGGTGATTTACGACGGCAGTTACCACGACGTGGATTCTTCCGGGATGTCTTTCGAGATTGCCGGGTCCCAGGCCTTCAAGAAGGGTATGGCCGATGCCAGCCCGATCCTGCTGGAGCCGATAGTCAAGCTGACGGTCAACGTGCCGGAGGCCTATACCGGGGACGTTATGAGCGACCTGAACGGCAAGCGAGGGCGCATCCTGGGAATGACCCCGGGGGACAAGTACACGATTGTAGAAGCCGAGGTTCCTTTGTCGGAAGTCCAGCGGTACGCCCAGGATATGCGCTCGCTGACCCAGGGCCGCGGCAGCTACCGCCTGGAGTTTGACCACTACGAGCCGGTGCCGGCCAACATTGAGCAGCGGGTAATTCAGGATGCCAAACGGCTGCGGGAAGAGGAACGGGCGTAAGAACCTAATTCCTTCCTTTGCTGAGCTAGACCCGGTTCCAGGCGAAAAAAGAGGGGCAGGAAATTCCTGCCCCTCAATGGTGTGCGGAGGAGATTCTGTAAGCACCGTCAGCTGCCTATTCAGGGATGTCCTCGGAATACTCGGCTTTAAGGGTAACCGGGTATCTGGGTTGCAGCTTTTCGCGGTCGCCGTTTGGCCCGTAAAGGAAGATGTCGATACCGCGCAAGCCGCTCACCCGTCGCAACTTATCACTGGTGCGCGGGTCGCTGGCCTTGAACGATACATCGGAGGCATAACCACCCTCTGCCAACCTCAAAATTAACCCGTCCAAATATGATGCTGGCATTAGCTCTACACCTTCTAAATCTAACACTACCGGCCCATTCCCCAGCAGTGGCAGGAGTCGTTGATAAGCCTCCGCCCCTCTTCTGCGGGTGGCAAAGGAAGTGGAAAGCTCTTTTATTGAAATGGGAAGAATTTCTGGCATAGTTAACCTTGCACCGGCAAAGATATTTCAATCTGTACTCCCGACGAGTCAAAGCGGGTGATACCATTCCGAACACTGTCTTGACCGGCTCTTATCATAACCCACCCGTCGCCCGTGGATAAATACATATGGCCGCCAAGTTCAGGGCTATCGCATATGGATTTTAAGAGGCCAATTGACGGGTAAATCTCCGTTTTTAACTGCTAAATTTGGGTAATTTAAGACTTAAACCGTTGGTTTTGATGTTGATTACCCAGTAAAGCGCCGCCAAAACATCGGAAAGTTCCGTTTTGATCCTGAAAATTTTTCATATGCGATAGCCCTGCCGCCAAGTTCAGCAATGTCGTCGCGTACCGTAGCAAAACCCATTCCACCTTCAGCCTCGCCAGACACTCCTTCCTCGAGTGCTATTGTAGCGGCTTCGTTGTGAGGCAAGTTCAGGTAATCTTTGAACTCGGGTTTCCTCGCCAAGCTATGACGAATCCCGACGCCGCAATCGCCAATGGCGAAGTCCAGTTGGCCTAGATTAGGATACCATTGCATGGCACACACGGCCAACTGACTGCCCGAATGCCGGCTGAAATTGTCCACCAGCTCGACGACAATTTCTCTCACTAGTTCGGTTCAAGTCCATACAAGCCACCTTTCCAAGTTTGCCAGGGATAACGAAAATTGTCCATTGGTTGCATCCTGGTTCACGCCAACGGTAATCTGCCCGGCCCGCCCCTTATGCTTTACGGGGGCTTACGCTTCCTGAAATATGCTTTGTGCCGGAAATGCCAACCCCGGTAATACCCGGGAATCGGGCGACATTTCTCCGGAGCAGGTTCCCAGCGAAAGGTATTCCCCTTCCGCCCAAGTCAACACTTCAACCGTCCCGGCCGCCGGGTCCACCAGCCAGTACTCCCGGACCCCAAAAGCTGCGTAGCGCTCCCGTTTCAATCCCCGGTCCCGACCGGCGGTGGCTGGGGACAATATCTCCACCACCAGGTCCGGCGCACCTTCACAGGCTCGCTCGGTGATGATTCCCCGGTTCGCATTGGCGACGTACAGCAGGTCCGGCTGCATCGTGTCATGCTCGGAAAGAATTACGTCGAAAGGCGCAACCAAAATTTCCCCCAACCGGCGCTTACCAATCCAATCGTCCAGGTATCGGAAAAGTCGGATTAAGCACTTTTGGTGTGCCCGACCGGGGGCTGGCGCCATTGCATAAAACTCCCCGTCAATCAACTCATACCGCCGGTCAGCGGGCAGCCGGCAGTAGTCATCGTAGGTAAACCGGACTTTCGGTTTTCTGGTTACCATTTCAATCCACCTGTGCCTGGGCGAGCGGGGCCTTAATCGGGTTAACCGGCGGAAACTTTCAGTCTGTCGTCAGAGGAGCGGCTAGAATCCCCACCCCGGTTGATATTCCCCGAAGACCTCCCGCAATACGTCCATCATTTCCCCCAGCGTGGCATAGGCCCGGACCGCTTCCAGCAGGGGCGGCATCAGGTTATCCGTCCCTTTGGCCGCCGATTTCAAGTCCTGCAAGCTCTGGGCCACCTCCCGGTTGTCCCGGGAACGGCGGATACGGTTCAGATTGTCTATCTGCCGGGCCTCGCCTTCCCGGTCCACCCGCAGCAAGGGAATAGTCAATTCAGCGTCGGTTACATACTCATTCACGCCAACGGTAATTCGTTCTTTCCGGTCCTCTTCCCGCTGGTAAATATAGGCGGCATCGGCAATTTCCCGTTGGAAGAAACCTGACTCCAGGGCCGGAACTACTCCCCCCACGTCCTCGATTCGCCGAAAGTAATCGTAGGCTTCCCGTTCTATCCGATTGGTCAAAGCCTCCAGGTAATAGCTGCCGCCTAATGGGTCCACGGTGTCCGTAACCCCGGTTTCGTGGGCGATGATTTGCTGAGTGCGCAGGGCCTGGAGCGCCGCCTCTTCCGAGGGCAACGCCCAAGCCTCATCCTTGCCGTTGGTGTGCAGGGATTGGCAGCCGCCCAGAACCGCCGCCAGGGCTTGAATCCCGACACGCACTACATTGTTCTCCGGCTGTTGGGCGGTGAGGGAGGCTCCGGAAGTCTGGGCGTGGAATCGCAGCCAGCCGGAGCGTGGGTTTTGCGCCCCGAATGTATCGCGCATCTCCTTCGCCCAGATGCGGCGCGCCGCCCGGAACTTGGCTATTTCCTCGAAAAAATCGTTGTGCGCGTTGAAGAAGAAACTGAGCCGCGGGGCGAATTCGTCCACCGCCATACCACGGTCGATACAGCGCCGCACGTACTCAAATCCGTCCGCCAGGGTGAAGGCCAGTTCCTGCACGGCGTTGGAGCCGGCCTCCCGGATGTGATAACCGCTGATGCTGACGGGATTCCACCGGGGCATATACTGGGTGGCAAACTCTACCGTATCTACCACCAGGCGCAGGGAAGGTTCGGGAGGAAAGATATACTCGTTCTGCGCCAGGTACTCTTTCAGGATGTCATTCTGCAGGGTGCCGCCGATGCGCTCCAGCGGCACACCCTGTTTCTCCGCCACCACGATATACATCGCCCAGATGATGGCGGCCGGGCTGTTAATGGTCATGGAGGTAGTTACCTGCCCGAGGGGTATGCCCTCAAACAGGGATTCCATATCCGCCAGAGAAGAGACGGCAACGCCGCATTTGCCAAATTCCCCGACGGCTCGCGGGTCGTCCGTATCGTACCCGTAGAGCGTCGGCATATCGAAGGCGGTACTCAAGCCGGTCTGACCCTGTTCCAGCAGGAACCGGAAACGCCGGTTAGTCTCTTCGGGCAAGCCGAAACCGGCAAACATCCGCATAGTCCACAGCCGGTCCCGGTATCCACCGGGGTGGACGCCCCGCAGATAGGGAAATTCCCCGGGCAGTCCAATGTCTTGCAGGTAATGGGAATCCGCCAGGTGTTCCGGCGTATAGACGGAATCAACGGGAATCTGGGAAAGAGTCTTGAACGCCGGCTTGCGGCTGGCGCTGCCGGAGTTTTTCTCGCGCCAGAGCTGCCCCTGCCGCCGTATTTGGGCCAATTCCTCGGTGGAAAACACGAACCGCCTCCGGGGATTGTCTTTGGAGTTAGTCTAACGACACCGCAACGGAGACGTCAACGAGGGGGGATAGGGAGGCAGCGTTCCGTATCAGGTGGTCGAGGTGTAGGAGCAACCACAGCGATTGTCCCGGCGGTACCGGGACGAATACTATATCATGACTTAAACCACCTAAATTGCAACGCTACCGGATAGGGAGAGTCGCCTGAAGATTCGGGACTCGGTAGCGGAGTCCCTGATTCTGTCGTACTTCTCCAGCCAGGTATCTCCCGGTCGCCTGTTAGGTGACCAGTCAGAGCTGCAGCGAGGCAAATCGGCGGCGGCCTACCTTGACGGCGGTGCCGGATTCAGGGGGGATGAATTGTCCGTCTCCCGTGAGTTTGAAGGACGGGGCTGCGGGGGGGAACAGTTCTACCGCGCCCTGGTTAATCATTCGCTTGCCCTCACTGACGCTGGATACCAGGCCGGCCGATACCAGCGCATTGCTCCACCGGGGGCCGGTCAGGGTTGACAGGGCGACTACGGGAATGTCATCAGGCAGGGCGCGCTGCTGCACCACCCGTTCAAAACGCTCCCGGGCGGCAGCGGCGGCGGGCCGGTCGTGGAATGCTGCGGTGATTTCCTCGGCCAACCGCTTCTTCAAGTCCATGGGGTTCACTGCGTCTTCGGCGATGCCGCGCCCGATTTCCTCCAGTTCCGTATCCGGCACGTCGGTCAGGTAGTCAAAGTAGGCGACCAGGTGCGCATCGGGCAGGGACATAATCTTACCGTACATATCGTCGGGAGGCTCATCCACTCCCACGTAGTTGTCCAGACTCTTGCTCATCTTCTGAACGCCGTCGGTTCCTACCAGAATGGGCATCAGGAAACATTGCTGGGGCCGTTGGCCCAGCATCCCTTGCAGCTCCCGGCCCGCCAGTAGATTGAACATCTGGTCGGTTCCCCCGAATTCCACGTCGGACTGAATAGCTACCGAGTCGTAGGCCTGAAGCAGGGGATACAGCAGTTCGGTGATTGCAATGGGGCGATGCTCGGTAAACCGCCGGGCAAAGTCGTCCCGCTCCAGGAACTGAGCCACGGTGAATCGGCCGGTCAATTCTATGACGTCACTCAGGGAAAATTTGCCGAACCATTCGCTCTGGTAAACTACTTGCGCCCGATCCCGGTCAACTACTTTGAAGAATTGGCGTAAGTAGGACTCCGCATTTTCCAGAACCTCGGCGTGGGTCAGAACCGGGCGGGTGGCCGAGCGGCCGCTGGGGTCGCCGATTTGCGCCGTCCAGTCGCCGACGATGAGAATTACCTGGTGGCCCAAGTCCTGCAATTGACGCAATTTGCGGAGGCCCACCACGTGGCCCAGATGGATATCTGGCCGGCTGGGGTCGAAACCCATCTTCAGCCGCAAGGGTTTGCCCTCCTGCAGCAGCTTGATGAACTCTTCCCGCACGATTATGCTGCTGACGCCGCGCTCGGTTATGCGGGCCAGTTCCACCGGGCTAAGAGCCATTGGCGCCTCCGGAAACGGCCAACATTTGGCGAGTGTCGGCGACGTCTCGATTTATCTGCTCCACTAAAGCATCCAGGCTGGTAAAGGTTTCCTGGTCCCGGAGCTTGTCCACAAACTGGACCTCCAGATCCCAGCCGTACAGGTCGCCTTCGAAGTCCAAAATATAGACCTCAACCAATCTTTCGGTAAGGCCAAAGGTGGGGCGTACCCCGATGCTGGTAGCGGCGGCCTTTCTGACGCCATCGACAACGGCCCAGGTAGCGTAAATGCCGTCGCCGGGGTGGGCCATTGTCTTGCTCACGTCCACATTGGCCGTGGGGAAGCCCAGTTGACGGCCCCGGCGGTCTCCGGAAATAACTTTTCCGGTCAGGGAAAAGGAGCGGCCCAGCAGTTGTCCGGAAACCGCCACGTCCCCGTCGGAAATTTTTTGTCGGATTACCCGACTCTTGACCAGGAGCCCGTCCAGCAACAAGGGTTCGACCACTTCCACAAAGAAGCCCATTTCCCGACCCAGTTCGGTAAGTCGCGCTACGCTTCCTTCCCGGTTTCGACCCAAGGCGAAGTCCGAACCTATTACCAATCCCTTCATGCGCAGGCTTTCGACCAGCAGCGTTACGAACTCCCGCGCCGGCAGTTCGGCCAGTTCCACAGTAAAGTCCAGGGACACGATTTGGTTAATACCTTCAGCCCGCAGCAGGCGCTCTTTTTGCTCCAGGGTGGTGATGTGGGAGACTTGCCGCCCGGGCTGGAGCACGGTAACCGGGTGATTGGCAAAAGTAAGCACCGTCGGCTCGAAGGTCGGTCGGGCCGCCGCAATGAGATACTGCAGCAGGTGGGAATGGCCTCGATGAACTCCATCAAAAACGCCGATGGTTATCACCGTCTCCCGTTCCGGAGATACGCGGTTCAGCCGCTGGCGAAAGTTCATCCCGATTCGTTACCCTGTGAAGCTGTTCCTTAGTCCGCCTGAGGCGCGGGGGTGTCGGCCAATTCTGAAGGGATACTAGCATAGGGCATTAGGAGCGTCAACCGAAACTGGCGGCAGACCCAGGGCTATCGCATATGGATTTTAAGAGGCCAATTGACGGGTAAATCTCCGTTTTTAACTGCTAAATTTGGGTAATTTAAGACTTAAACCGTTGGTTTTGATGTTGATTACCCAGTAAAGCGCCGCCAAAACATCGGAAAGTTCCGTTCTGAGCCTGAAATTTTTTCATATGCGATAGCCCTGGCGGCAGACCTCTCCCCTGGCCTATCTCCCGGTGGGAATACGGCCCTCACCCCCGGCCCATCTCCCTGGGGGAGAGGGGAGACTGGTTGGAGCGAGGGGACGGGCGCGGCGGCGCCGACGAACTGTCCCTTCCTTGTGTAAATCGGCCGGGAAGTTTAACATTAGCAGACCTAATCTGAAGACTGACGGTATTCTCGATACGGTATGACTACGGAAGTAATCACGGCAAGCCCGCCGGCGTCGGCTTTGCGCTACCTGCGCCGCTTTACGGTGACGGAGTATTACCGTATGGCTGCGGCCGGCATTCTCCACGAGGACGACCGCGTGGAACTCATCGACGGCAGGATTGTGGAGATGGCCCCCATCGGCAGCGCCCACGCCGGCAGTGTTAAGGACATTAACCAAATCTTTCGACCCTTTGCCAGCCGGCTGGTCACCGTGGGAGTTCAGGACCCGGTTCGACTGGACGAAGGGTCGGAACCGGAGCCGGATATTTCGGTACTTCGCTACCGACCGGACAATTACCGGAATATGCACCCCGAACCACCGGATATTCTCTTGTTAATTGAAGTCGCCGACACCAGCCTGGCTTATGACCGGGAGGTGAAAATTCCCCTGTACGCTCGGGCGGGAATAATCGAGACCTGGCTGGTAAACCTGACGGGGGACTGTCTGGAAGTCTATCGGGAACCGGGGCCGTCCGGCTACCAACAGCTTCAGGTTCTGGGACGGGACGCCGAAATTACGCTGGCAGCCTTACCTGAAATTAGACTGAAGGTTGCCGATATTCTCCCGCCGGAGCCGGCAGAGGCAGGGGAATCCACGCAAAATTAAGGAGAATCAACCGGCGCAGGATTGCCGCGCTATGCCATGGACACCGCGACACCGCAAACCAATCCAATCTTAACCGGAGGCCAGACGTGGAACCAATAATCAGGAATTACCGCAACTTCTTTACCCCGCCCGGCCCGCCAGCCCGTCTCATCGGTCTGGCAGATAACCCGCCCACCACTACTCTCAGCTACTCCCACATCCAGCCCGGCGAGACCAGCAGCCACCACATTCACCCCTGGGAGCACGAGGTGTTTATCATCAAAGGCTCCGGCACCCTGGTGTGCGATGGGGTAAATTACCCGGTCCGGGCCGGCGACGCCATATTCATCCCCGGCAATGTGGACCACTATACGCTGAACGATGGCGGCGAAGGGGAAATTCAGCGCATCGAAATCAACCCGCTGCTGGCGTCGCAAAGCGGCGGCGCCCGGAATAACGGGGGACAAGGCACCGGCAAGCCGCCGGTCATCAAGAACCTGGCCGACCTGGATACCAGCCCCGGCGCCGCCCGGCCGGTGCTGACTGCCGCCGACGGCGCCGTCCGCTACGTGCTGGCCCACCGGGGAATGGCAGCGGGGGAAGTCAGCCCCGACCATACCCACGCCTGGGAGCATTTAGCCTATTTCCTGGAAGGCAGCTGCATCCTTACCTGCGACGGCCAGGAATATACCGTTTCCGAGGGCGACGCCATCCTGATCCCGCCTTACTGCGCCCACGAATGGAGTCGCAGCGGCGGCCCGGTGGCTAACTGGCTGGTATTCAACCCGGCGCGCATGGAATAAGACCGGCGCTCCGGTTCAATCCAGCCGCTCCCCCCCCCCCCCCCCCCCCCCCCCCGGCTCCGCGCCAGGGCCGGATAATCCGATGTTGCCAGCCAAAGTCTGCTAACCAACGCCAGTCCAACAAAAGTCCCCTCTCCGATGGAGAGGGGACGGGGCTAAGGGCAGTAAATCGGCCAAGTCCCTAGACTTGGTACTCGGGGCGGCGGAGCAACTGACGGGCAATTACCAACCGTAAAATTTCGTTGGTGCCTTCGCCAATTATCATCAAGGGGGCATCCCGGTAGTAGCGTTCTACCGGCGATTCCTTGATGTAGCCGTAACCGCCGTGGATGCGCATAGCTTCCATAGTTACTTCGCCGCAAATTTCGCTGGCGAACAACTTTGCCATGCCCGTTTCCAGGTCAACCCGCTGGCCCGAGTCCTTTTTGGCGGCGGCATCGTAGGTTAGCAGGCGCGCCGCCTGAATCTTGGTGGCCATGTCGGCCAGCTTCAACTGGATGGCCTGGTGCTGGGCGATGGGTACGCCAAAGGTTGAGCGCTGCTGGGCATAGCGAATGGCGGCTTCAAAGGCGGCCTGGGCCACGCCCACGGCCCGGGCGGCTACGTTAATCCGGCCCGTTTCCAGCCCGCTCATCACCTGCCCGAAACCTTTGCTCTCCTCCATTCCTACCAGGTTGTCCGCCGGGATGCGGAAATCCTCAAAAATCAGTTCACAGGTATCCAGCCCCCGGTAGCCCAGCTTGTCCAAGTCCCGGCCTACCCGAAAGCCGGCGCCGCCCTTCTCGATGATGAAGGCGCTGATGCCCCGGTGCCGGGGTTCGGCGGCGCGGTCGGTGCGGGCCAGGAGCAGAAAGGTATCCCCATAGCGGCCATTGGTGATAAACATCTTGCTGCCGTTTACCACGTATTCTTCGCCGTCTTTATCGGCGGTTACCTGGAGATTTGCCACGTCGGTGCCGCCGCCCGGTTCGGTCAGGGCCAGGCCGCCCCGCTTTCGCCCGGCGGCCAGGTCCGGCAGAAAGGCGCGCTTCTGCTCTTCGGTGCCGTAGTGAGTCAGCACGTAGGTCATAATGTGATGGGTGCCGATGGCCCCGGTGATGCTCATAAAGGCTTTGCTCATTTCCTCGAAAACGAGGGCAAAGGTGGTGTAGTCCAGCCCCATACCGCCGTATTCTTCCGGCACGGTGATGCCGAACAGCCCCAAATCCTTCATCCGGTCAATCAGGGCCAGGGGGACTACATCCTCCCGGTCCAACTCCGCCGCCACCGGCTCCACCTCCCGGCGCACGAAGTCTCGAACCAGGCTGACGATTTGACTGCGGGCCTCTTCGGGCGTCGGTGTAGTCACTAATTTCTCCTTGATGTCAGCTAATTTCCCGGGAACCGGGCGTTCCGGAGCCGGAACGTCCGGCAGTTATTCAGCTCCCGGTCAGGGAACGGTGGGGGTTACTGCTCCGATACCGGGCCGGCATCCGGGGCTGGCGGCCCGGCTTCGCCGGAACGCTTCCGCCGCCATTTCCAGTCAGGACGCCGGCGTCCGGCGGCGCGGAAGACCCCATAGAGGACCACCAGCAAGACCGGACTGAAAATTATCACCCAAATGCCGGCGTTGACCACGGTCAGCGCCAGGGAGGAAAAAGCTCGGGTCGCCGATTTCACCGATTCCATCAGGTTCCAGTTGCCGACGATAAACCTTTCCGGCTCCAGCACGATGACGTGGATACTGCCGACACTTCTAACTTCACCGGCTTCGCTCTGGGCAATAACCGTCAAGGTAACTTCATAGGGCTGCGGCCGGTGGTTGGCGTAGGTGTGCACCGCCGTTACCCGGCTGGCGTCTTCCTCGGGAGAACCCGTTGCCTTTGGCGACCCGTCGCCAAAATCCCATTGGTACTCGGTGTCCCATAACTCTTCCGAACGGGTGAAGGAGCCGCTGAACTCCACCTCTTGTCCCGCGTCCACGACCTGGTCATCGCCGGCAAAAACTTCGATGGTGGGAATTCGGGTGACGGTTACAATCACGGTATCCGAGCCTTGCACCACGCCACCGGGCCCGGTGCCCGTCAGCTTTACCTCGACGATATAAGGGGAATCATTTTCACTGCGGAAGCCGTGTCTGACCGTAGCGGTAACCAGTTGGCCCGGTTCGGTGGTGGGCACGGTAACCGTCCCGTCCTCCTGAGAACCGTCGCGGAAATCCCAGACGTAGTGAAATTCCTCAATCCCTTCCGGGGGCGTAAAGGTGGCCCGGAAATCGCCGGCGCGACCGATAATGAGGGTCTGGTCCGGCCCGGCAAAAACATCAATGGTTGGAATCGGGGTAACGGTTACAATCACGGTATCCGAGCCTTCCACAAAACCGCCCGGGCCGGTACCCGTTATCTTTACTTCGACGATGTAGGGTGAATCATTTTCATTGCTGAAGATGTGGCTGACCTTGCCGGTAATCAGCTGGCCCGGCTCGGCAGTGGGAGTGGTGACCGTTCCTTCCACCTGCGCGCCATCCCGGAAATCCCAGACGTAGTGGAACTCCTCAATCCCTTCCGGGGGCGTAAAGGTGGCCCGGAAGTCGCCGACGCGACCGATACTGAGGGTCTGGTCCGGCCCGGCGTACACCGCCATTTGCTGGGGCGCCAGGGAAAAGTTCACGTTGATGAGGGAAAAGGCGGACGTTTGCTGCAGGAATCTAATCCGGCCTTCCATCCGCTCGATTTCCGACCGCAGGTTCGTCAACTCCTTTTGAACTTCCAGCGCTTCTTCCACCTTTTCAGCCCTGGTCATCAGGTTCAGCAAGGCATTCTCGGTAGCCCGCAAGCTGCGCAGCGTAGAATTGCTGTCCACGTATTCGTCGGTTACGTCCTGACTGTTGGAATATTCCGAATTTACCCGACTCGCAAAGCCACGGATTCGCCGGACCGCCTCATCCAGATGCTGCGACGGCACCCGTACCGCTATGCTCCCTTCGTGAAATACGCTGCGGTTACTGGCAACGACCCAGCCCCCCATTTCCCGGGCCAGGTCGGCTACCTGGTCCGCGGCGTCGGCTACGTTGGTTACATCCAGCGACATTCTTACGGTGCGGACAATTATCCGCTCCTGGGCGGCCACCGAACTCTGGATTTCGTCGAAATTCGGCAGCAAATCCGATTCCATTGCGCCGGAAGTTTGAATCACCGCGAAGTCTTCACCGGAATCGGCTACCGACGCTTCGACTCTATCTACTACTACCTCTTTCGCTACCTCTTGTTGCACGGATGCGGGCACAGAGGTCACCTGCATCGCATCGGACGTAGCCATCGCCGCTTCACTTACAGCGCGCTGATCCGAAGGAGCCGGAGCCCCATCCGCTCCGGAAATGCCAGAATCACCCTGAGGTCCTGGAGGACCTATCGGCCCCATGTCGACGGTTCTTTCGATCTCCAACATCTGGGCCGATTCCGACTGCTCGGCGCCGGCGCCGCAGCCAATCAGGCCAATGACAATCACCGCGAAGAGGGAGAGCAACAGCAACTTTCGCATAGAGGCAGAATATAACAATTGCCGGGGATTAACAAGAAATACCGGGCCGCCTCCCCTTTTCCATCTCGTCATTGCGTACACCTCCCAGAACTCAGCCGATTATAGTCGCCTGCCCTCTATGACGCCGCCAGCCCCTCAAAAGTTCCCGACGGCCCAGAACCACACGACCAATCCACCTCTCCCTGAGGGATAGGGGCCTGGGGTGTGGGCCGTCCACCCTGCTTCATCGGGAAGAGAGGTGAGGGGCACACCCGCCCAAACCCGCACCGGACGTAGCTGTTATCCGGGAATCTGAAACATTATACTCTCAGGGCAAATCCTTCGTGGGGAGCGCCGGGAATGGCAAGTCAAACGATACAGACCATAACCCAACGGGTTGCCGAATTGCGGCAGGAACTTAACTATCACAATCACCGCTACTACGTGCTGGATGACCCGGTGATCAGCGATTACGCCTATGACCGGCTGCTGCAGGAGCTGCGGCAAATCGAAGCGGAATACCCGGCGCTGGTTACTCCCGACTCGCCAACCCACCGCATCGGAGGGGAACCGGCGGAAGGCTTTGTCCAGGTGGAGCACCGCCACCCGATGCTGAGTCTGGGCAACGCCTTTGATGATGAATCGCTGGAAGCCTGGCACCGCCGGGTGAAGGGGCTGCTGGATGACGCCGACTTTTCCATGACCTGTGAACTGAAGATTGACGGACTGGCGGTAAGCCTGATTTACGCCGACGGCATCTTCGTCCAGGGCGCTACCCGGGGCAACGGCTTTGTGGGGGAGAACGTAACGCAGAACCTGCGCACGGTACGTTCCATTCCCCTGGCATTGACGGGCTTCGTTCCCCAACATCTGGAAGTGCGCGGCGAGGTCTATATGCCCATTGACAGTTTTCGCCGCCTGAATGAGGAGCGCGCCCAGCGCGGCGAACCGCTGTACGCCAACCCGCGTAATTCGGGCGCCGGCACCATCCGGCAGCTGGACTCCAAAGTTACCGCCGCCCGGAATATGCAGATTTGGGTCTATTCGCTGGGGGAAAACCGGGCCCTGCCCCTGGATAACCATTGGGAGTCCCTGGAATGGCTGGGCAACGCCGGTTTTCGGATTAACCCGAACAACCGCTGGTGCCATACCCTGCAAGAGGTTAAGGACTACTATCGCGAATGGCTGGAAAAGCGCCATGACCTGCCCTACGAAGCGGATGGCGTGGTGGTCAAGGTTAACCCCTTTAACTACCAGAACTCCCTCGGCGTAGTGGGGCGGGAGCCGCGCTGGGCCATCGCCTACAAGTTCCCGGCGGAGCAAGCGGTTACCAGGCTGTGGAAAATAGAAATTAACGTGGGGCGCACCGGCAGCCTCAATCCCCAGGCCATCCTGGAGCCGGTGGTCGTCAGCGGCGCCACCGTCCGGCACGCATCCTTGCATAATGAAGAGGACATCCGGCGCAAGGACATCCGGGTGGGCGACTGGGTAATTATTGAGCGGGCCGGGGACGTTATCCCCCAGGTAGTAGGGCCGGTGGTTGAGCGGCGCAGCGGCGCGGAGACGGAGTTCACGATGCCGGCAAACTGTCCGGAGTGCGGGACTGCGGTAATCAAGCCGGCAGACGAGGCCATTCACCGCTGCCTCAACCTATCCTGTCCGGCCCAGTTCTTTGAACTGCTGAAGCACTTCGCCAGCCGCGGGGCTATGGACATGGACGGGCTGGGCGAGCAGTGGTGCCGCGTGCTGATTGACCAGGGTTTCGTCAGCACGGTGGCGGACCTATACTATCTGGAAAAGGACAAGCTCCTGGAACTGGACCGTATGGGCAGCCGGCTGGCGGCCAAGATTATGGACAATATCGAAGCCAGCAAGACCCGCCCTCTGCCGAGAATCCTCTTCGCCCTGGGCATCAACCACGTTGGGGCCGAAGTAGCGGAATTGCTTACCCAGCGTTACGCCAGCGTGGCCCGGTTGGCCGCGGCCGGGCCGGAAGAGTTGACCGAAATACCCGGTATCGGGCCTAAAATCGCCGAAAGCATTCACGCCTATTTCCAGATGGCAGACAATCTGGCGGTGCTGGAGAAACTGCGTCAAGCCGGCGTAAAGCTGCACCACGAAATTGAAATCGTAGATCCCACTGCCCTGCCCTGGCACGGCTTGTCCTTCGTGGTAACCGGAACCCTGTCTTCTATGACCCGCCGGGAAGCCGAGAATCGGATCAAGGCGCTGGGCGGCAGCGCGGCCTCCGCCGTAACCCGCAAGACCAGGTTTCTGGTGGCCGGCGCCTCTCCCGGCTCCAAGCTGGACACCGCCCAGCGGCTGGGGACCCGCGTCCTGGATGAGGAAACTTTTCTTCACCTGCTGGACGCGCCGGAGCAGGCCACGTTACTTCCCTTGGAAGCGTCGGCATGACCCGGGATTCAATTGACGCAACCGAAGCGCGCCCAACCCCGCCCCGCCATTCCGCAGAAGCCGACAGTTCCCTGAAAATCATCGTCGGGTTGGGCAATCCGGGCGACCGTTACCGGGCCACCCGGCATAACGTCGGGTTCCAGTGTATCGACCTGCTGGCCCGCCGTTGGGGTATTGACTTGAAGGAGCGGCGAGCCAAAGCGATACTGGGCCGGGGCCGCTGCCTGGACCGGGACGTGGTGCTGGCTAAACCCCGAACTTATATGAACCGGAGCGGGGAGGGAGTTTCCTACCTGCTGACCCGGTTCGGGGTGAAGCCTTCGGACATCGTGGTAATCTACGATGAGATGGACCTGCCGGTAGGTAAAATTCGGATTAGGCCCGGGGGCAGCCCGGCGGGACATAACGGCATCCGTTCCATCATCGGCGAACTGCATACCCAGCAGTTCCCCCGGGTACGTATCGGCATCGGGCATCCGCAGCTGAGCGGCGGCCAGGTATCTCACGTCCTGAACCGATTTACCGACGCCGAGCTGCCGGAGGTAAATCAGACGATTCAGCGGGCAGCCGAAGCGCTGGAATGTCTGCTGACCGAGAATATTACGGTAGCCATGAATCGCTTCAATTAGCCCCGGCCCATCGCCTGCCCGGACAACTACGTCCGAGGGCCAAAGAATACCCTGAGGCGATGGCGACCGGTCCCGGTGGCCGGGCAACCGCGCCGGGTTGTTTTCCCCCTTTCGAGACGGACTAGTCGGCCGGGGTTCCGGCCTCTTCCAGCCGGGGCGGGCCCGAGGTGGGGCTGACCGGGTAGTTTTGCTGCTCCAGGCGCACAGTTTCCAGCCGCCCGGCGATGTCCCGCACCTCCGGTTGCTCCGATTGGCAGACCTCACACCAAACCTTGTCATCCACAAAAAGGCGCATATTGTCCTTTTTTACGGTAATCACTTCGATTTCCTGACGACAAGCTCCGCACATTCGAACGATTGAAACCTGGTCAATGGGCATAGCATTCCGTCCTGCATCTTGGTTAGTTGGCCGCCGGGCGACGCTCCGGCAAGATTGAGTGTACGACCGGGCCGGGGCAGTGTCAATTAGCCCTCACCCACAGCCCCTCTCCCTGGGGGCGAGGGGGGAGTAGTTTTTCTTCCGGCTTGACTGGGGCTGGGTTCGGGAGGCATCCAGCTAAAATCGGGGAATTTTAGCGCGGTCTAACTTGGCAAATTTTTCTCCTTAATGCTAAATTACCGACAAGGTCGGGATGAGCGAGACAGGCCTTGAACCGATGACTCCCCTCTCCTCGCGGGCGAGGGGCCGGGGGTGCGAGCAGACCCTGCAATCCCCCTCTCCCCGTTGGTGAGGGTCTTTCGGCGCCGGACCACATTTTTTTCAGGAGCGTTATAGATATATGAGTACAAAATTAATACCCCCACCCGGTTTTACCGCAGTAAGGCAATAACCTTCCTCGCCGCCGCGCTGGCTACGGTTTTGCTTGGCGTGGCGACCTTGTTCATCACCCAAAACACCAATGCCAACGACGGGCCTGACTACCAGAAGCAGGTGAGTTTCAATATTGCCGGCAAAGGGGGCAATATTGGCACGCCCGCCGGGACTGAGTTTAGTTATGGCAGCGATATGTGGCGGATTAGCCATTTATCCGTCACGAAAGCCAACGCGTCAGATCCGGATGACGAAGTGACATTTCTGAACTTCAAAGTGCAGCCTCAAAAGAAGAGTGGCTCCACCTGGAGCACTGCCAAGTTCAGCGATGTGCTGCTGCCGCGCCTGGGGCCGCAGATTCTGGTCAATCCGCCGAGCAGCGTCAGCAGCAGCAACTGTGGCGGGTTCTGGATTGATTTCGCCCCTGGCAAGACTACGTGGGACGGCAGTCGCTACAGTCTGAGTGGTTTCAGGGGCGGATGGAGTGCTTCGAAGGCGGCACTCACGATGTGAATATCTACCAGATTGCAGCTATCGGAGACCGGCCCGAGGGGCCAACAAACGTAAGAGCGCGGGCTTACGTTTATCGGGCCCACAAAGGCGACTACACAACTTGGGGAGCCAACGAACACTGCAATGCGAACCGATTGTCCTGGCCCCAAGGCTGCGGGTTGAGTACGACACAACTACAACTTCCTTCGGGAAAAACGCCGACGGCACGCCAGCCACCGCAATCACCAAATACGAAGTGCTGACTACGCCGCTGGATGATGATGGCGGTTCCACAACCTACATCCGCACCATTGGCAAACCTACCGGCTGGGGTGTCTTTCTGGGCGCTTACTACACCGAGGGCGGAGAGAACAAAGACTTTGAACAGGGTAAATCTTATCGAATTCAATACCGTTACTGGAACAACGGCGACCCCAGTTGGGCCAGTAAACTCACTGATCCAATAACGGTCAAAATACTTTGCCCGAATGCCCTGACAAGCAACCCAAACCCGGGCTTCTTCGGTACCGTGCTGGCAAAAATCGGGGGCGGCCTCTTCGGAAATTTGCTCCAACAGATTACGCCAACGGCCTACGGCAGCGAAGAGGATGACCAATCCGATTCTGAGAACTACATCTACGGCCACCAGTTCGTCAGCGATACCGGCGAAGAAGACGGCGAGGAAACACCGGAAGAGTCGGCGCCGGTACTGGCGCTAATCAAGGAATTTGAAGACATCACCCTCGCCAACCGGGAAACCGTCGTTCTCGATATGGCGGACTACTTCAGCGGCGCCGACCTGGAATACGAGGTGATGGTAACCACCACGCACCAGCGAAAGGGAACTACGAAGACCGGGCCGATCAACACCGTTGCCCGCAACAAAATCTCCGGAAGCTGGAACGAATCCGAGCTAACCCTGACCGGCGGACGGGCCGTCTCGCAGGAACTGACCGTTACAATCACCGCCAGCAATGCTGACGAAGACCCGGTCAGCGACGAGTTCACCTTCACGCTGGACAACGGCTAAGCGACGGGGCGGCGACCCTCACCCAGCCTTCCCCCTCTCCCTGAGGGAAGAGGGGGGAGTTGGTTGCTCTTCCGATTCACCGGGAGCCGGGGGATGGCTGGCAGATATGTCGGGGCGTTGAGAACAAACTCCCCTCTCCTCGCGGGAGAGGGGCCGGGGGTGAGGGCCGTAACGCAGGGCTATCGCATATGGAATTTAAGAGGCCAATTGACGGGTAAATCTCCGTTTTTAACTGCTAAATTTGGGTAATTTAAGACTTAAACCGTTGGTTTTGATGTTGATTACCCAGTAAAGCGCCGCCAAAACATCGGAAAGTTCCGTTCTGAGCCTGAAATTTTTTCATATGCGATAGCCCTGGGCCGTAACGAAAATGTCCTTGCATTTTCACGCAAAGGGCGTATAATTTTCCCTTAACCTGGAGAAAGGGAATGTCAGTCATCCTTTCCTCTACAGTTCGGAGGTAAAATATGGCAAAACCCATACGTGTCGGGCACCTGGTCCTTAATGTGAAGGATGTGGAAGCCTCCACCAAGTTCTACACCGAGATTCTGGGCTTTGAGATTTCCCGGCAAGGCGAACAGGGAACCTTCCTGACCTGCGGCAAAATTCACCACGACCTGGCCTTGTTCAAGGCTCCGGAAGATGCCTTGCCCGTTACCCCCGGGCAGTTGGGGCTGAACCACTTTGCGGTGCAGGTTGCCGACATCGAAGACCTCAAAGAGGTTTACGACAGCCTGCGGGACAAGGGCGTAACCATGGACCACAATACCGACCATGGTATGACCTCCAGTGTGTACTTCATGGACCCGGACGGCAACCGGATCGAGTTCTTCTGCAATAACCAGGAGGACCCGGCGGAAGGCCTGGCCCTGATGAACGACCCCGCTCGCCGCAACAAGGAGTTGGTCTTCAGCTAGGCGATACAGCTCTGGCCCCGGCAAAGCTCGGGGCAATCCCGGGAAACCAGCAGCCCCCGTCAATTTGATTGACGGGGGCTGATTTTTCCCGGGCGGCGGGACGGGGATTAGACCGGACCGGGCTTTCCGGCCCGGAATAAACCGGGCCTATTGGAACTCCAGCGTCGCCGCCCGCAGGCCGCCAACGATACGCCCGATTATCTCCAGACACCGGTCGTTGGAGGGCGGCATTACCGGCCCGGCCAGGGCGTCCCGGTGCCAGCGTTCCAGGGGCATATCCTTCAGGAAGCCGCTGCCGCCGGCCATGCGCATCGCCTGCTCGGTCACCCGCACTCCGGCTTCGGCGCACAGGTATTTGGCCTGGTTGGTAGCCAAAGCCATCTCTTCCCGGACGCCGGACCGCCGGACGGTCGCAGCCTCACACAGCATTAGCCGGGCCGCCCGCAGTTGGGCCCTCATCTCCCCCAGATTGCGCTGAATCAGCGGGTTATGGGCCAGCGATTCCGTAGCCGGGGCGATAATCCGGTTTTTGGCGTACTCCAGGATAAATTCGTAAGCGGCTTCGGCTATCCCCAGATAAGTGGCGGCATAGCCCAGGGCAAACCCGGACAGGTCGATGGTAAGCAGCTGCCCGGGTTCCCCCATAATGTCCTCGGCCGGAACCTCGGTATCGTAGCGAATGCTGTGGCTGGTAGTTCCCCGCATCCCGGTAGCGTTCCAGCGGCGCTCCAGGGTTATCCCCGTTTCGCTGCGGGGCGCCATTGCGGCCATAATACCTTCCTGGGCCGTGTCAGTTCCCGCTTTCAAGCCGGTTACGAAGTAACGGTCGGCGGCGTCGCCCAGGGAACAGAAATGCTTGACGCCCTGCACGTGGTAGTCGCCTCCCGGCAGTGGGGTAAAGACGGTGCGCAGCACAAACCGGTCCCGAAAGCTGGAGTCGGGTTCGCTCATTACCGTGGCGAACAGCTTGCCTTCTTCCAGTACCTCTTTGAAGTACCGGCGCTGCTGCTCCGGGGAAGCCAGTTGGGCGATGTTGATGATGACGTTGGCGTGCATATTAAAGGTCAGGGCCGTGGCCGGGCAGCCCTTGGCGATTTCCAGCAGCGCCAGGACGTAAGTTACCGGGTCCACGCCGGGCCCGCCGTACTCCACCGGCACGGTGATTCCCAGCATCCCGGCTGCGTGCAAATCCCGGTAGTTTTCAAAGGGGAAGGCAGATTCGGCATCGTAGCCGGCGGCCCGGCCGGCGAATCGCTCCCGGGACAATTGGGCAGCCTTTCGGAGCAAAGATTGGGAATCCGGTTCCCCGGTGGGTGGCAATGTCATCGAATCTACTCCCGGAAAATTAGGCGAAATGGGGCATGACTTCTTCGGCAAACAGCTTCATTGAACGCAAAACCCGGGCCTGCTCCATACCGCCAAAATCAAAGTTGCAGCCAAAGTATTCTATTCCCTGATCCCGGAACTCCTGAATTTTGGTGATGCACTGTTGCGGGGTTCCGATTATGGCCCGATGTTCGGCCAGGTATTCGTAAGTCGGCGGCATTTGAGTCCGGGTGCGCCGGAAATCATCCAGTCGCCGGTTTACCTCGCTGCCGGTGGTGATGGTACGGCGCCAGTCGGTCATATCCATCGTCCAGGCCAAAGCCGGTTCAGCGTTGCGCCGGGCTTCCTCCTCCGTTTCCGCCACGTGCAGATAGCGGAAAAAGGGAATCCGGGCTATGGGAATGTTATAGCCCGATTCCCCGGACATCTGGACAAAGCGGTGGCACAAGTCCAAAGCGTCGGAAGGGTCCAGCACAACACCGCAAATTAAGGGGTGGCCGGTAGATACCACATATTCCAGTGTGGTGCGGGTGCGCGTGGCCGCAATGTAAATGGGCGGGTGGGGAGCCTGGAGGGGCGGCGGAACCAGGTTAGCGTTGTTTACGCTGAAATATTTCCCGCGGTAAGTATATTCCGGGGTAGTCCACAGGCCCTGAACTATGCCGATGGTTTCCTGAAACCGCTCCTGACTTTCCCCCTGATCCACGTTGTAGCCGGAATACTCATACCCGGCAGTTCCCCGACCAAAGCCTACGTCCAACCGGCCGCCGCTGACCTGGTCCAGGGTGGCGGTGTCTTCGGCCAGGTGTACCGGGTGGTGCAGGGGCGGGACCAGCACCGCCGTACCCAGCCGGATCTGCTTCGTTTGGGCCGCAATGTTGCTCACCAGCACCAGCGACGCAGACCCGAGCCCATACCGGGAAAAGTGATGCTCCGCAAACCAGGCGCTGGAGTAACCCCATTCTTCGGCCAGGCATACCTGCTCCGTAGCTTCCTGAATTACCTGACCGGGGCTGGAGCCTTCGGGCAAGGGTAAATGACTGAAAAGCCCAAACTGCATTGTTTCTCTCCGTATCGCGCCCGGGGAACTGCCGGGTTCGGGGCGTCAGGCTAACCGGCGGCGGCGCTTTTCCCCGAACTGAGGCTGGAGCCCCATTTCCGGGTAATGGCTTCAGTTTACCAGAATTCGGCTAACTAGTTGTTGACATAAGGGAAATCTAAGATTAATCAAGTGTAAAATGGGGAAGGTTGCAACCGGTCAGTTTCTGCCGGACTGCTCCGGCGCACGTCCCCAATGCCCGGAATGGCAAACCGGATTAGAGCGTTGCAATGAGGACGACTGGCCGGCTAAAAACCGAGGCGCCGCCGGGGAATATTGTGCCCCGCGGCATTTGACAAATTCGCCGCAGGTTTTCAGAATTAGATTGCGTATTTTCGGGAAGACTTCGCGACCGGGGCCTTGCTTACCCGCCCTCGGGCGTAGCCCGGGGTTCATTGGCCGGTCGCAACCGGGTGGGACACCCTCCAGACCGGCAAGAACCGGGCCGCCAGGTTATACCGGCCGGCTTTAATCCCGAAAAACTGTGGAGGTTCAGACTTGACGTTCTTGACACGGTTGGCCTTGCGGCGAAGCTCGGTAACAATTCTAATCGTTTTCATAGTCCTGGCTGGCGGGGTATATACCTACAATAACTTCCAGCGAGAGCTCTTCCCGACCATCGAAATACCGACTATCACCATTGCGGCTTCTTATCCGGGAGCCGACCCGGAAACGATCGCGCGGGAAGTGACCGAACCTATCGAAGACGCCGTTGCCGGGGTTAGCGGACTAACGGACATTGAGTCCTCATCCCAGCGCAACGTGGCAAACATAGTAGCCAACTTTAATTACGGCGAGGATATGGCCGAGGCGCATCGCACTATTGAAAGCAGAGTAAACGGCCTAAGTCTGCCCCCGGCGGTGGAAGTCGCCGTCGTCCGGATTAACTCCGATCTCTTTCCCATAATGCAGATTAGCGTCTCCGGCGACCGGGACATAGTTTCCTTGCAGCGAATCCTTGACGACTCGGTAATCCCCCGCCTGGAGAGCGTTAGCGGCGTCCACGAGATTAACGTCGCCGGTGAAGTAGATGAACAGGTAACCGTTACCGTAGATACGGACAAGCTGCAAGACCTGGGATTGAGTATGTTCCAGGTGTCCGAGGCTATCAGCGGCAATAACGTCGGCTTGCCCAGCGGCCGGATTACCGAAGGCGGCGTAACCTACTCGGTGCGAACCTCCAAGGAACTGGGTTCCATTCAGGACATCCAGGACCTGGTAATCGGCTACGAGCAAGTGGTCTTGCCGTCGGATTCCCCGGCGCCCGCGGTGGGCGGTTTGCAAGGACAACGCCGGGTTCTCCTCTCGGATGTAGCGACGGTGGAGCTGGGCACTTCCGAGGCGCGGGGAATATCCCGAACTCTGGGAAATCCCAGCATCAATCTCTCTATCGTCAAAGAGCCGGATGCCAATACGCTGGACGTTACCACTGCAATTGAAGCCATCATCGCCGACCTGCAACTGCCGCCGGATGTTCAACTGCAGGAAGTGGTCAACAGCGGGCCGGAAATTGGGGAATCCCTGGACCAACTGCTGCAGGACGGAACCCTGGGTTTCATATTTGCGATTGTCGCCGTCTTCCTGTTTCTAATCAACACCAAACCCACCCTGCTGCGGGGATTATTCCGAAGTCTCCGGCCTACAGTCATTATCGGCACATCCATCCCCCTGAGCGTCCTGGGGGGAATCCTGCTGATGCAGCTGTTCACCGACGTTTCCCTGAACTTTATGAGCCTGGCCGGGCTGGCCATAGCCGTCGGTCGGGTAGTGGATGACAGCATTGTAGTTCTGGAGAACATCTTCCGGCACATCCAAAGAGGCGAAGAGAATATGGTGGCGGCCATTTCCGGCACCCGGGAAGTGGGCGCCGCCATTGTAGCCTCTACCCTGACGACGGTGGCGGTTTTCATTCCCCTGGCATTCATTCAGGGGGCCGTGGGCGTGTTCTTTACACCCTTTGCCATATCGGTCAGTCTGGCCCTGATATCCTCTACTTTTGTCGCCCTCACCGCCGTACCCGTCCTGGCGGCGGGACTACTGAGTCGGGGAAGCCTGCCCAGTGCGGAAGAGGACGATGAAATCGGGGAAGAAACCTGGCTGCAACGGCTGTATGCGCCCATTCTGGCCTGGACGCTGCGCTTCAAACTGATCAGTCTGCTCCTTGCCATCACCATCACCGGGGCCAGCCTTTTGCTGCTGCTCCGGATTCCCATAACCTTTTTCCCGGCAGATACGCCGGAATACATTTACGTGGATATTAGCCTGGAACCGGGGACGGCGGTGGGACACACTTTCGAGCGGGTTCACGAAGTCGAGCAGATTCTTGACGAATTCATCGACGCCGGCTCCTTAACTTTGTACCAGGTCTCCATCGGCCAGTCCAGCACCGTGCTGGAAGGGAGCATCGCCTCCGAGAACCTGAACATCGCCGGGTTTGTCCTGCGGGTTGCCGAGGATGCGCCCATGGACATTACCGAGCGGATACGGGAACGGCTCCCCGAAAACGAAGAAGGGGTGATAACCTACTACGTGAGCGCCCAGGGCGCCGGCCCCGCCTCAGACCTGCTGCAAATCCGGGTTGTGGGGCCGAACTACGGCGACCTGGAGGCGACCGCCCGGCAACTGGAAAGCAGCCTCGCCGAGATTGAAGAAATAGCCAATCTGTCCAGCAATGTAACTGCGGCCCGGAAAGAGGTGGCCATCCGCATTGATGAAGAAAAGGCCGCGGCGTATGGACTGAACACGCTCTCGGTGGCGCAGCAGGTTAACCAGTTCATCGCCGGCCAACCGGCGACCGAAATACAACTGGAGAATATTGCCCTGGATGTGGTAGTCCGCGGGCAGCCCGACGCGGTGGACAACCTGGAAAAATTAAAGACGCTGAACATCCAGGGGCCTTTGGGCCTGGTTAAACTGGGCGCCATCAGCGAAATAGCGATTGAAGAAGCCCCGGTAGTTGTTACCCGGTTTGACCGGGAACGCTCCGCCGAGATAACCGGCAATATCACTACCATTGACACGCAGGCGGTTAACAGCGAGGTGCAGGCGGTCATCAACGGTCTGACCCTGCCGCCCGGAGTGTCCATCGTAACTGGCGGCGTATTTGCGGACATTGAAGAAGGCTTCCAGGATTTATATCTCGCCATGGCGGTGGGCATCATCCTGGTTTATCTGGTGATGGTTGCCAGCCTGGGATCCCTGCGGGACCCCTTCATTATCGTATTGAGTCTGCCCCTAGCCGTGGTGGGCGCGCTGGTGGCCCTGGAGGTGACCAACCGCGCCCTCAGCCTGTCGGCAATGATGGGGCTGCTGCTCCTGATTGGCATCGTGGTCACCAATGCCATTGTGCTCATCACCTTTGTAGATCAAATACGGGAACGCGGCCTCTCGATCTATGAAGCGCTGATTGTGGGCGGCCGGGTCAGGATTCGACCCATCATTATGACGGCCTTTACCACTACTTTCGCCCTGTTACCGTTAGCTGTCTCCGGGGGCGGCAGCGCTTCCCTCATCGGGGCCGAGCTGGCCACGGTGGTAATCGGCGGGCTCGTGAGTTCAACAGTTCTGACCCTCATCGTAGTTCCGATAATCTATACCCTGATGCACAGCTCCATTCCCAATCTGCTGCGCAGAATAGTTTCCTTGTTCCAGTCCGGCAGCCCGGCAGCCGGCGGCAGTCCCTAAGGATGCGGTGTACCCGCCGGACGTTCATTGAAAGCAATTTTGTTATATTCGAGGTAAGTCGCCGTGAATGAAGTTTTGCTACAAGCGCCACCCCTGATGCACCGGCTCCGGCGGTGGTTTGCAGTCCTGGGCGTCCTGCTGCTGTCAGTCCTAACCGTGGGTTGCGGCGCCGCCAGCGATACCGGCGCGGGCAGCGCCAGCCCGGCCGCGGGAACCGCCACCGCTACCGGCAATGTGGAAACTCCCGAGTCAATTCAGGTGGAGGCCCGGCTGATATTTCCCCAGCGCACCGAGCTGACCTTTGAGCGGGCCGGCGAGGTGGCGGAAATTATGGTGGCTCCGGGCGAACGAGTCAGTGAGGGGCAAACGCTGGCCCGACTCAATACCGACCACTTTCCGGCCCTGGATGAGGAAGTGGCTCGCCTGAATCAGCAAATTGCCGACGCCCGGGAAGCCATCAAGCTGCTTAACCTGGACTACAGCGGCGAGCCTTTGCTGGCGGCCCAGCGCGAAGAAACCGCCGCCCGGCTGACTTTAGCCAACACCCAGGCCCAGGACTTTTTCGACGACATCGACTCAAACTACGAAGACCTGGTGACCATCACTATGTCGGAACGGGACCGGGCGGAAGCGGCCCTGGTTCTGGCTAATGATGACCTGGCCGACGCCGAGGCTGACCTGAGTTCCGACCATGCGCTGGTAATTGCGGCGGCGGAGCAGGGCAAGAAAGATGCGGCGCTGGCCCTGGAACTGGCCCTCGACCGTCTGTCCGAATACAAGGACGGCTTGAGCGATGACGCCGTTCGCGCCAGCGACCGGGTTACCCGGGTGGAGGCCAGCCTGGACCGGGCGCGGGAAAACCTGGAAGACTATCAGGACAGCTTTGAGCAGAATACGGTGCGCGCCCGGGACCGGGTAACCGAGTCGGAACTGGCCCTGGAACTGGCACAGGATGCGCTGGAGAACTTTCTGGAGGAACACGACCGCCAGATAATTCGGGTCCGCAACCGGGTAGGGTCCGCCGAAGAAACGCTGGATTTCGCCGAGGATCGACTGACGGACTTCCTGCGGTCGCCCACTCGCGACCTGCAAGCCGACGGCAAGCCGGTGGACGTAGCCAGGCTGGAAAGGCTACAGGCCGCAGTGGATTTAGCCAACTCCAACCTGACCCAGGCCCAGGACGACCTGGCCGAACTGGTGGCCGGGCCCGATGCCTTCCGGGTTCAGGAACTGGAGTCCAACATTTCGGTGGCGGAGCTGAACCTGGACCAGGCCCGGGATGACTTGACCGAACTGGAGGAAGGCCCCGACCCGATCCTGCAGGGAGAGTTGGAGTCCAACATTACGGTGGCGGAGCTGAACCTGGACCAGGCCCGGGATGACCTGTCGGAGCTGGAAGAAGGACCGGACATTCTGGTCTTGAACCAGTTACAGACCCAGGTGGATGCCGCCCGGGTTAATCTGAATTCCGCCAATGACCGCCTGGAAAAAGCGCTGGAAGGGCCGGACTCGTTGATACTGCCCAGCCTGAAACTGGCTGTTGTCCTGGCGGAACGCAACCTGAAACTGGCGAATCGCAAGTATCAAAAGATACTCGAAGACGGGCCGGACCGGAAATCGGTGCCCCTGATGGAGCTGGAAATCGACAGCAGATTGGCCCAAATCGACGAATTGTACGCCGGCCCGGACGAAGCGCAACTGGCGCAAATCCAGCATTTGAACGCAGTAATAGAATTGTCGCTGGACCGGATTGGCGACATTGCCGAGGAAAAGGAAGAGTTTTTGCTGCACGCCCCGGCCGACGGGGTAATTTACCTGGTCAACATGGAAGAGGATGACCGGGTGAGCAAACACTCGCGAGTTATAGAACTGGTGGATCCCGGCGAAGCCGTGATTGAAGGCTTTATCGATGCCGGCGAGGTGCAGTACGTCGCTCCCGGTTCCGCCGTCCGCATACGCCTTGATTCAATGCCGGGGCAGGAACTCACCGGAACCGTTGCGGCGGTGGGGGCGGTGCCTAGAACTGAACGCGGGATTATCAACTACCCGGTCACTATAACCTTGGGGCTGGCCGAGGGAGTAACGGTCCCCTTCCAGATGAGCGCGGTGGATGCGGCAATCATTCCCTGACATTTCCCGGCGGCCCACCGGCATAATGCTAACGAGGAGGCGGTAATGCGAATCCCGCTGTTTAACCGAGGCGGCCATCGGGAAATTGACCCGGTTTGCGATATGCAAGTGGACACCCGGAAACCGTCCGGGGGAACTTTCGAGTATCAGGGGCAAACTTACTACTTCTGCGGCCCCGGCTGCAACCGCGCCTTCCAGCGAGAGCCGGAGGCCTATCTGTCCGGGGAGAAGAAGATTCAGATGTAGCGACTTTCGATAATCGGCCCCGATTCCTGCCGCAGCTTGCCGGGGAATCGGGGCTTAACCGGGCCAGTAGCGAGCGCCGGCCCCGGCGCTACAACCCTACCGATGCGGCCAAACGATGAAACTCCTGCTGAGTCGCTTCGGTAATTTGCGGCCCCGGATGCCGGACCCGGGCGCACGAGATTAGCCCGCGCTGCTGCAAGGCGTATTTGCGGATACCCACTCCGATACCTTCCTGAAACTCAAACAACAGCAGTGGCAGATGCCGGTAGAAGACCGCTTCAGCCTGCGGACGGTCGCCTTCGGCCATACTGCGGCAGATGTCCACCAGCACCTCCGGGTAAGCAAAGCCGGTCATAGCGCCGGCCGAGCCGCGGGTCAGCTCGTCCAGCAGGTACATCCCGCCCAGGCCGCCGAAAATTGCCAGGTCATCGCCGGCCTGGGCCCGAATAGCCGTTATCTTGGTAGGCGTTGGCGGGTCTTCCAGCTTCAGGTATTGAACGCTGGGGATTTCCTGGAACAGGCGCGCAATAAAGTCCGGGGCCATGTGTACCCCGGAAGTTTGCGGATAGTCCTGAACCACAATCGGGATTTCGATGGCCTCGGCAATCCGCCGGTAATGCGCCAGCAACGCGTCGGGGTTAGGTTTGCCCATGGCCGGGGCGGAAACCATTACCGCCGCGGCGCCCAACTCCTGGGCTTCCCGACTGTAAGCAACCGCAGCCGCCGTGCCGGCCGCCGTAGTTCCCAGGGTAACCGGCATACCGTTGGCGTTGGCAATTACCTCGTGGGCCACCGAGCGGCGTTCCGCATCGGTCAGGCGCGCCGCTTCGCCGGTAACTCCCAAAGCTACTACGCCTTCACAGCCGGAACTGTAAGCCTTTTCCATCAGCTTACCGATGGATTGCAGGTCCAGTTTTTCGTCTTCCCTGAACGGGGTAGCCAGCATCCAGTGGACGCCGCTGAATCGGTCCGACATAAATTGCTCCTCAGTGTTTTAACGGATTAGGCGCACCGGAATAAACCGGCCCAGGTCGGCTGAATTATACCTTATCCGGCACTCGGGCACACTTTGACCGCCGGCCGTTGCTACACCGGCAATATTGGCTCTGCCGAGGTATGGGCCAATTGCAAATCAACCGTATTGGCGTTGAAAGCCAGCATCGCGTAGAACCCCATCAAAGTAACCAACTCAACCAAGCCCTGGGCGCCGAACAGTTCGTAGGCTGCGGCGCAGGTTTCCTCCTTTACCCGACTGCCAGTGAAAAATTCCGTCGCCAGGCTGATTACCACCGCTTCCGACGGGGAAAGGTCGGGCAGCGGCTTGCGGTCCCGCAAAGCGTCGATGAGTTCGTCCCGCAGCCCCGACTGTCGGGCCAGGGGAGCGTGGCGGTCCCAGATGTAGATACAGTCTTTGGCCCGGGCGGTAACCAGCATCGCCAGTTCCCGGAGCGGCCAGGGTATCGTGGATTCGTTGCGTACATATTCAAACAGCGGGATGGCGCGCCGGGCCAGTTCCGGGCTGTGCTTCAGAATCGACATCGGGCCGGTGCCGACGCCGTCGGGCCCGGCGTTAACTGCATCAAATACTTCCCGCAAATCCTCGGGGATACTGGCTCGGGTAACCGGTGGAATACGCGACATAGTAGTTCCTCCTGCTTGATGTGCATATAATATCACTCTTTTGCGGCGCTAACGCCCTCACCCCCAGCCCCTCTCCCTCAAGGCGAGGGGAGAGACTGGTATTATGGCAGGTGTGGCAAGTTGACATTGAATCAGGGTAAGATACTGGTATGAACCTTCAGCTTTCCGCCACCGGGGAACCGAACTCCGGCCGCTTGATTACCGGGCGGCAGTCGCCGGGCCTGAAAGAGACCCTGTTCAGCTTGACCCGTCAGGTTCAGCAGCAGGACCCGATGGCGCCGATTACAATAGTGCCGCCCAACCAGTATGCCGCACTGAGTCTGCGCCAGGAGTTGGGACGTTCCGGCTTTTTCAACATCCGTTTTATCCAGTTGCCGGTGCTGTCGGAGTTGCTGGGCGGCGCCGCCCTGTCGGCCCAGGGGCGCAAGCCTTTGACCGCGCCGCTGGAAAGCATCCTGCTGCGGGAAACCCTGGGCGAAGCTCTCGGAACTTTGGAGTCCGTCAAGTTCCACCCCAAAACTCAGGCCAGCTTCCGGGCGTCTTGCAAGGATTTGCGCCACCGGGACGATGGTTATCTGGCAGATCTGGCCGGGTCGGGCGGAATTGCGGCGGAGGTTATCCGACTCTATCGCCTATACCGCCAAAAGGTCGCTGCGGGCTGGTACGATGCCGACGACTTGACCGAAGCGGCGGCAAGGACGGTTGAAACCGGCAAAGCGGCGGCTCTGGTCGATTTGGGACACATCGTATTCTATCTGCCCTACGCCACCACCTTCGCCGCAATTGAGCTGATGCAGGCATTGGCGCAGCGCGGTCTTTGTTCAGTCATCCTGGGCGCTACCGGCGACCCGGATGCAGACCTGCCCCTGCATACCTTGGCGGACGCCTTGACCGGGACGCTGGGACCGCCTCAACCCTCCGCCCCGGATGATGCGTCGCTGCCCTTGCTTACCGGGAAGGCGCAGCTTGAGGTAGCCCCCAACACCCACGAGGAACTGCGCACCGTGGCCCGTCAAATAATGCAGCAAATCGAAGGCGGCAACCGACCGCTCCACCGGATGGCCGTCCTTTACCGGATGGAAAATCCTTACGCCGCCCTGATCCGGGATGAGCTGGAAATGGCCGGGATTCCGACGGCCGGCCCCGACCGGGACGCTCTGGCCGAGACGCCGGCCGGCCGTACCTTGCTGGGGCTTTTGCAGCTGGCCGAGGGCGCCTTTCGCCGCGACACGGTTATGTCCTGGCTAACCGGCTGCCCGGTCAGCCTGCCGCAAGACCGATCCTTGCCTTTCAATCCCAGCCGCTGGGATGCCATCAGCCGGGAGGCAGGCATCGTTGGCGGCCTCGACCAATGGAAGTCCCGCCTGGCGGCCTACGCCGCAAAAATGGAGAAGGACGCCGAGTCTTTCCATCGGGCCGGCGAGATAAACGAAGCGCGAGCCGCCATTATGCGGGAAAACGCCGCCATCGCCCAACGCCTCCCGGAATTTATCGCAGACCTGGCCCAGCGGGTCATCCCACCCCGGGACAGCCGACCCTGGAGCGACTTTTGCGATTGGGCTGAAAACCTGCTCGAAACCTATGCTTCCCCGGATTTGAGCGGAAGCGACCCGACAATTCGGCAGCGATTTGACCGGAGCCGGCAGAATATCGGAAAAGTCATCCAGGAGCTGCGCTCGGCCGACAGTATTAAACCGTACACCACCGCAGCCGAGTTTGAGCAAACCCTGGTTGACGCCCTGCAAGCCCCGGTAGGCCATTGGGGGATTACCGGCAGCGGGGTCTTTGTCGCTCCCTTCGGCACCGCCAGCGGGATGAATTTCGACGTTGTCTGGCTGGTGGGAATGATCGAAGGGGGAACGCCGCCGGCGGTTCGTCCCGACCCGATGCTCCCCGAATTACCCAGTAGCAGCCACAGCATCCAGACTGACCGGCGCCGGCCCGCGGAAGCCAGGAATGGGGAGGAACGGTACGCCTACTTGTCCGCAGTGGCGGCGGCGCCCCGTCGCATTCTGTCCTATCCCGTTGGCGAGACGGGCTCCCGCCGGGAGGCTCACCCTTCCCGCTGGTATCTGGAGCAGGCGACGGCCCTGGCCGGCGCTTCGGTGCGCAGCGGCAATCTTTCCGATTACCGCGACCGCCCCTGGCTGACGGTAACCGAATCGGCGGAAATGGCCCTCGCCAACCTCTCCGACGGCGGGCTGGCCGATGTCCTGGATTATCGCCTGAATCGCCTGCTGCAGTGGCGAGACTCGGGCCGACCGCCGGAGCAGCATCCCCTGACGAATCAAGGGACACTGTTCCGGGCCAAACTGATGGGCCAGGGACGCAGCTCGGACCGGCTGACTGAATATGACGGCAATTTATCCCAGGTTGCCGCCCAGGCTCGGTTTGGTCGCGGCCTTACCCGAGCGCCCATCTCGGCTACTCGAATGGAAAGCTGGGCCGCCTGTCCCTTCCGGTATTTTCTGGGCTACGCCCTGCGGCTGGGAGAACTGGAAACTCCGGAAGATGCCGACACTATCAATTCGCTGGAGCGCGGCTCTCTGATTCACCGCATCCTGGAAAGGTTCTTTGCGGAAATTAACGCCGAAGGCAAATTGCCGGCGCCGGACGCAGACTGGAGTGATATTGACCGCGAGTTGCTACTGCAGATTGCCGAGGCGGAATTTGCCCTAACCGAAGCCAGCGGCGTTACCGGCCGTCCCCTGCTCTGGAAACTGACCAAGCTGGATATTCGCGAGGATTTGCTGGCTTTCCTGGAGAAAGATTTCGAGCTGCGCGCCCGCCACCAAACCGGCGGGGTGCAGGTCGAGACCCGGTTTGGATTCGGGAGAACAAACGTGGAAGTGGTCGATTCCCAAACCCGGATCCGCTTTCGAGGCATTATCGACCGGATGGACGCCAGCGTGGACGGTTCTTCGGTTCTGGTCGTTGATTACAAGACCGGTTCAACGTTTTCCTATCAGGATTTGCAGGAAGACCCCATAGACCGCGGCAAGCATTTGCAGTTGGGCGTTTATTCCCTGGCGGCGAAACAGTTGGCGCCCCGAGCCGACAAAGTGGAGGCAGCCTACTGGTTTCCCACCGCCCGGGGAGATTTCAGGATGCTTCCCATACCTTACTTCAATATCGATGTGGAAAGTGTGGCTCGGCGATTTCAGGAAGGGGTGCAAACCATCGTGTCCGGCATTGAAGCCGGCGTTTTTCCGGCTAACCCCGGCAAGCCGGGCCGGTACGGGCCGGAAAACTGCGCCTACTGCGACTTTAGAACTCTCTGTCCGGCCCGCCGGGAAGAAATCTGGCAGCTCAAAATGGATGACCCGGTGGTATCGGCCTACCGGCGATTAGCCGCCGAGCCCACGACCGACCACGATTCAGAGGACAAGGCAGCCGAGTAAATGGCGAAAACAGCCTCCACTAACCGGGGAAATGAAGAGAGATTCCGACCCGCCGACGCCGCCGCGCGGCAGGCTATTGCGGAGCGATGGGACGATACTCTCTTCGTTGTAGCCGGCGCCGGCACCGGAAAAACAACCAGCCTGGTGCAGCGAATTGTAAATCTGGTGCGCTCCGGACGGACAACCCTCGACCGCATCGCCGCTATTACCTTTACCGAGGCCGCTGCCGCCGATTTGCGGGAACGGGTGCGCCAGGAGCTGGAACAGGAGGTGGCCGCAGGTCTCGCTGACCTGGCGCCGGATTCCGCGGCGCAAATCCGCTGTCGCCAGGGCATCGCCGACCTGGACCACGCCACGATCTGCACCCTGCATTCCTTCGCCGGTCAACTGCTCCGGGAGTGCCCGATGGCGGCAGGTTTACCGCCCGGCTTCGATACTTCCGACGAAATAGTCGCCGACCTCAAGTTCAATGATGCCTGGAAGGACTGGTTGAATCAGGTTCTGGCCGAAGACGCTCCCCCGGCGCGGGATTTCTCCCTGGCGCTGGCGTTAAATATCCGGCTGGAGCATATAAAGGCGCTGGCCCGCATTTTCCACGAAAATTACATCAACCTGGAAGGGGCGACTTTCTCCGATAACGTGGCAGCGCCCCAGAACAACGTCGGCGCACTGCTGGGGGAAAGGTGGGACGAATTAGATCGGCTGCGCCAATGCTCCAAAAACAGTCCGGGAGATGCCCTTTTCGACCACGTTGAACGCTTGCGTGAGGCTATACTGAACCTGGCGACGGCGGAACCCGGCTCCCTCGAATACTACCGCCACCTGCGCCAACTGCCCAAACTTACCACTACCCGGGGCAGTCAATCCAACTGGAACCCGGACCCGGAATCCGGCATCAACGCCGCCCGCCGCCTGAAGGAACTGCTGCAAGAGCTTAATTCGGCGGTGGCGGCAGAAAAGAAGCAGGTCCACCAATATGCCCTGGCCCAGATAATGGACGCGGTCAGCCAGTTTGTGCTGGACTACGCCCGGCAGCGAAAGGCGGAGGGGCGAGCCGAATTCCATGACTTGCTCTTCTGGGCCCGCAATATGCTGCGGGACCGGCTGGAAATTCGCGACCACTTCCGGCAGCGCTTTACTCACCTGCTGGTGGATGAATCCCAGGATACGGACCCCGTTCAGGCCGAAATCGCCATGTTCCTGGCCGAGAGCGTACCTGCCGACCGACCGGCCAACCACCAGCGTCCCGTCAAGTGGGAAGAGATTACCCCGGAACCGGGGAAACTTTTTGTCGTGGGCGACCCCAAGCAGTCTATCTACCGTTTTCGCCGGGCCGACGTGGAGCAGATGCGCGGGCTGCAGCAGCGAATCGAGGAATCCTGCGGGCACACGGTTAGCCTGGTGCAAAACTTTCGCTCCCGGCAGCCCATTATCGACTGGGTTAACTACCTGTTCCGGCGCTGGATGGGAAATGAGGCGGGCGACAGGTCGGAGTCTTACGCTCAGGTTAGCTATGAAAGCATGAATCCCCTCCCGGCGGCAGCAGCCGACAGTCCCTTTAGCCCCCGGGTCTGGGCTTTGGCCGATGAAAAAATGGAGAATATCCGGATTGATGAAATCCGGCGGCAGGAAGCGGCGGACATCGCCCACCTGCTCCGGCAGATACATAGTCAAGGGTGGCTGAAGCTGGATCGCAAGGCAACGGAGAACACGGGACGGGAGACCTACGTTCCGGTAAACTATTCCGACATCTGCATCCTGATTCGCGCCCGCACGGGCCTGCCGGCGCTGGAAAGAGCGCTGGAGGCCGGTAACATCCCCTACCGCCTGGAAAGCGCTTCCCTCTTCTTCGAGACCCAGGAGGCCAGAGACCTGTTAAATTGCCTCAAGGCGATCGACAATCCGGCGGACGGCGTCGCCGTGGTGGCGGCCCTGCGCAGTCCGGCTTTTGGCTGCAGCGACGTTGGCCTGCTGCTGCACCACGACGCCGGGGGACAGTTCGACTACCTGCTGGAATCCGCCGATGGCACAAGCGGCCCGGTATCCGAAAGTTTGTCCGTGCTGCGGCGTTTTCACGAACTGCGAATCTGGCAAAAGCCGGGGTCCTTGCTGGACCAATTTATTCGGGACCGACAGTTGCTGGAGTCGGCTGCCTGGAACCCCAGAATGCGGGAGCAGTGGCGGCGTTACCGATTTATGGTGGACCGCGCCTGGCAGCTTGCCGGAAGCGGCGAAATTTCGCTCCGGGATTTCATCAGCTGGGTCGAAGACCAGATTAGCGAGCGCGCTCAGGTTGTCGAAGCGCCGGTGCCTGAATCCGATGAATCGGCAGTACGGGTTATGACCATGCACTCGGCAAAGGGGCTGGAATTTCCGGTGGTCATTTTGACCGGAATCAACACAGTTCCCCGGCATAATCCGCCGCCGGCCATCTTCGACCGGCAGAAGCAGACCTTTGAAGTTTCGTTAGGTGCTAGGTCGGATACCGCAACCACGAAAGGTTACCGCGAAGCGGCGGCCCGGGAAAAGGAAATGGCCGATGCCGAACTGGTGCGCCTGATGTATGTGGCCGCCACCCGGGCTCGCGACCACCTGGTACTCAGCCTGCGGCGGCCGGCCAAATCCAGGGGCGGCGAACCGCCGGCCGAGTCCATCTCCGGATACCTGCAAGAGCGGCCGGACTTGTGGCAGCCGGTGCAGCTCGACCCGGCGCTGCTGCCGGCGGCGCACCGGACCCCTGCCGAGGCTGACGTCCCGTATCAGCATACGGTCGCGGCAAAGGATGTCTGGGTGCAGAATCGGGATTCACTGCTGAACCGGATTGGCCGCCCAACCGTTGTATCGGCTACTTCGCTCATTGCCCAAGCCCGGGATGAAGAAGCAGAACCGGACGACGCTGCGCCTGACTCGCTGTTGGACGACAAGCCGGAACCGGACGAGACGACGGCCGCTGAACCCTGGCGGCGGGGCCGGGCCGGCACTTCCCTGGGGCGCGCGGTGCACGCCGTGCTGCAATCCATCGACCTGGCTACCGGGGCAGGGTTGGACGAACGGGCCCGGGCCCAGGCTGTGGTCGAGGGAATCCCGGCAGCGGAAGGGCGCATCGTCCGCCTGGCCCGCGCCGCCCTTGACAGCGCTATTGTCCGGCGGGCCGTAGCCGCCCGAATGCACTGGCGGGAAGTGCCGGTAGCGGCGCCCCTGGGCGACGGTTTCCTGCACAGCTTTATTGACCTGATGTTTGAAGAAGCGGACGGTCTGGTGATTGTAGATTACAAGACTGACGCGTTAAGGCCCGGTAATTCCGAGAGGGCGCGGTCGGAACGCTATCGCCTTCAGGGAGGCGCCTATGCCGGCGCCGTCAGCGAGGCAACCGGAAAGCCGGTTAAAGAGGTAGTATTTCTCTACTTGCAGCCCCGCCGGGAGGCCAGGTTGGCGGACCTGGCCCAGGCGGTTCTGGAGGCTCGGGGGCTGGCCCTGAATCAACTGGAGACCGGCGGGACCCAGACCGGCAAATCCGACATCCAAACGTAACCACACCCTAGGTAGAGGCAGCTTATGGGTATATTGAACGATGATATGAAACGGGTAGTACGCCAGCAGCGTCTGGGATTTGTGGCTACCGTTTGCCCCGACGGAACGCCTAATTTGTCGCCAAAAGGCACGGCGGCGGTATGGGACGATGACCACCTGCTCTTCGCCGACCTGGCGTCGCCGGTTACTATGGCTAACCTGCGCCACAATCCGGCAGTGGAAATCAATTTGGTGGACGTCTTCTCCCGCAAAGGCTACCGATTCAAGGGCGTCGCCCGCATAATCGAAGCAGCTACCGACGGGGCCCTCTTTGACGAAATTTTTCAGGCCTTTGACCAGGGACGGAGGGGCGTCCATCAAGTAAGACTGCCGGCGCGGGCCTACGTGCTGGTCAAGGTGGAACGGGCGCTGCCGCTGGTTTCACCGGCCTACACCCCGGGTAAAACGGAACTGGCAACTAGGGACGAATGGGCGGAATATTGGGCCGGAGTCCACCGGAGCCGCCGGGAGCAACTGGAGTCGGAAAAATAGCCGGCCGGAGCCCGGAGCAAAGGGGCGTCCGTCTGACTGGGCCAAAGCGGGAACGGCAAGGAAAAGGGAGCAGGCTGAGATGCCTGCTCCCTAACCGTTTCCGGGCGCTTCCCTGCTTTAGGCCCGCTGCTCTATCGGCACATATTCCAGGTCCATATCGCCGGTGTACTCTAGCAAAGGCCGGATGAGGATGTTGTCGTCAAACTGTTCGACGCATTGCAGCGTCCAGCCGGGGATACGCCCCAGGGCAAAGATGGAAATGAACAGGTCATCGGTGATTCCCAGTAGATAGTAGATGCAGCCGGCGAAAAAGTCCACGTTGACGTGAATGCCCCGGGAGCGGTAAGGCACCATCGCTTCTTCTTCCACGTAGGAGAGAATCTGGAACCAATGGGGCTGCCCCATTTTTTCGCTGAGGGTGCGGGCTCGATCCCGCAAATGGCGGGCCCGGGGGTCTTCCGCCCGGTAAACCCGGTGGCCAAAGCCCATTATCCGGCCACCGCTCTCCAGCCGGTTGCGGCAATAATCTTCGGCGTTTTCCGGCTGCCCTATTTCCAGGGACATCTTCATCACTTCTTCGGCGGCGCCACCGTGGGCCGGCCCCTTTAGCGTGCCTACGCCGGTAACCACCGCCGAATGCAGGTCGGAGATGGTAGAGGCGGTAACCCGGGCCGCAAAGGCGGAGGCATTGGCGCCATGCTCGGCGTGCAGGATGAAGTCCACATCCAGCAGCCGGGTAGTTTCCGCATCGGGGACTTCGTTAAAGAGCATATACAGGAAGTTGCCGGCGTGGTTCAGGTCCGGGTTGGGCGCCACCGGCTCCAGCCCCTGGCGCAGCCGGTGGTGGGCCGCCACGATGGTCGGCCCCATGGCCGTCAAGCGGATTCCCTTGCGGATGGTGGCTTCGACCGAGTTGTCATTAACCTCCGGGTCAAAGGCCGAGAGGGCGGATAGTCCGGTACGGAGAGCGTCCATCGGGTGGCTGTTCTTCACCAGGTCCAGCACCTGGATTACCTCATCGGGGATACGCCGGTTGGCCCGGAGCAAGTTGTCAAACTCCGTCAATTCCTGCTGATTGGGCATCCGGCCGTAAAGCAGCAGGTAAATCACCTCTTCAAAGGTCGATTTCTCGGCCAGATCGTGTATGTTATAGCCCCGATAGAGGAGCTTGCCTACCTCACCGTCAATGAAACTGGACCTGGTAGTGTCCAGATAAACGTCCTTAAGTCCTTTCATAATCTCCGGGGCCATTAAACATCCTCCTGCCAAGTGTTCCACCTCCCTGCGGGCAGGGTGAGTGGAACGACTCAGAGCGAAATTTCGTATGGGAAAATGCGCAAAATCGTGGCGGGATTTTAGCATTGGCCTTCAACAGGCGTCAAGCTGGAAGCGCATTTCAAGGCTTGGGCCTGGTGAGTGCCCCCGGATTGAGAACCTGGCGGCGCCGGCCGGTCGCTACAGCGGTAGGCTTGCTTGCCGTTATTGAAACCGTCCCGGGGCATCTGGCATTTAGTTTGAACCACAGTCGGAACAACGGCGGTTATGCCGGTGAATCAGCCTCGGCCCAGGCCCCCACCGCCGAAAATTCAGTCTGCCTCGATTATATAGCTATCTCCACCGCAAGTTAAGAATTCCGATACGCCCTCAAATTTGCCCCCCCCCCCCCCCCCCCCCCCCCGTATTATGGCAATGGGTAAAGCAAGGAAGACCCATTTCCGGGATCAGGAGGTTACAAAATGCCCATACCCTACATCGCAGTTATGCTGAAGTACGCCGTGTTCCAAGGACGCGCCAGCCGGGCGGAGTACTGGCCTTACATTCTGATTCACGCCCTAATCCTGATTTCCTTGAACGTCCTGATTGAAAATCAGGTTCCGTTCATCATTTATGCGTTGCTGACATTCATCCCAACCCTGGCGGTCACGGTTCGCCGACTGCACGACAGCAATATAAGCGGCTGGTTTGCCGTTATCGGCTTCCTTCCGTTCATTGGGGGCCTCATCCTGTTGGTTCTCATGCTGCTGCCGCCCACTTCCGGCGTTAACAATCACGGCGAACAGACGTGGTAATCGGATTCAGGTAATTCCCACTCCCGGCGCAACCCATTCGGTAATAGTGGCAGTCCCACCCCATTTCAGCCGTCCTGCCTTTTGCTATACTTGCCAAGGCTCACCGGAAATTTGTCAGGGCGGTTTTGCTGATGCGAATCCTGCATTGCTCAGACTTGCATATCGGGGTAGAAAATTACGGTCGGATTGACCCGGCCACCGGGCTGTCCACCCGGCTTAACGACTTTCTGGATGCGCTGGACGAGGTGGTGGAGTTTGCCTTGTCCAATTCGGTAGATTTGGTGCTGCTGGCCGGCGACGCCTACAAAGGGCGGGACCCGTCCCAGACGCACCAGCGGGAGTTTGCCCGGCGCCTGTACCGGATCGTATCCGCCGGCATTCCCGTCTTTCTGCTGGTGGGAAACCACGACCTGCCAAATTCCAGCAGCCGGGCCAACGCTGTGGAGATTTTCCCGACGCTGCAAGTGCCTGACGTATATATCGGCGACAGTCTCCAGACTTATCCGGTAACAACCCCCTCCGGCCCGCTGCAAGTGGTTGCCGTCCCCTGGCCGCGGCGCGGCAGGCTGATTACCCGGGAGGAGTCGCGGGGACTGACCATTGACCAGGTGCGGGCCGAGATAGAGAGCCGGATGACGGAAGCTATTTACTCCCGGGTCAGTGAACTAGACCCCAACATTCCGGCCATACTGACCGGCCACGTTACGATCAACGGCTCCTCCACGGGCACCGAGCGTTCCATGATGCTGGGCAACGACCATGTGCTGCTGGTCAGCGCCGTCCATCACCCCGAACTGGAGTATGTTGCCCTGGGGCACATCCACAAACACCAGGTGCTGCGGCGGGAGTCGCCGATAGTGGCCTACTCGGGCAGCCTGCAACGGGTGGACTTCTCGGAAGAGGCCGACACAAAAGGGTTTTGCGTTGTTGACCTGGACCCGGCAGCGCCCCGGGGGAAGCGGCTAACGAACTTTCACTTTCAGCCGGTACACGCCCGGAAGTTCGTTACCGTTGACGCCACGGTCGCGCCCGGTGAACCGGACCCTACGGCGGCGGTGCTGCGGGCCATTGCCCGTCGGGATGTTGCCGATTCCGTAGTGCGGGTTCGGATACGGCTGCCGGCCGAGGCGGAACCGCTGCTGCGAGAAGGGGAAATCCGGGAGGCGCTGCAGCCGGCCCATTTCATCGCCGCCATCAGCCGGGAAGTGGAAGGCGCCCGCCGGACCCGTCTCACCGCCGGAGAATCGGAAGACTTGCAGCCAATGCAGGCCCTGCGCCTTTACCTGGAAAGCCGGAATACCGACGTTCAGCGGACTGAAAAGACGCTGCGCTACGCCGCCGAGATTATCGGGGAACTGGATGCCGGCGACGCTCCGCCGCCGGATTTTGACTGAGGGGTAGTAGGCCCTCACCTCCGCCCCCTCTCCCTGAGGGAGAGGGGAGTATATGCCTTTGAGGCACCGGAGCATCGACCCAAAGTTCCCCTCGCCTCGCGGGAGAGGGGTTAGGGGTGAGGGCCGGAGTTTCCTCCTCTCCCGGGGGACGAGGGGAGATTGGCTTGCGGGCCGGGGGCCAGCTTGACACTTGCGCTGCCTGCGCCTTAAACTTTTGGCGCAATCCACCCGAATGGGGGGTTAGCCGCCGGAATTGCCGGCAATATCCAGTCGCAGTTATCCGCTCCAGCCTTCAATCCAGGCAGACGGGGCCGCTGGGATCCTATGCTGACCGAGACGGCCGGAACTGAATGGTTGCAATACTGACAACAGCTAAATTTGCTGCGCCACAGGCTGGCGCGGCTTTATTTTTGCCTCCGCCAACCCCAGTCCTGGGCGTCCCTTTGGGAGAGGAAGGGATATGAACGACACGTTGACCGCCGTTGCCGGCCTCGAAGTCGCCCATTTCACCGACCTGGCTAACGCCACCGGCTGTACGGTTATCCTTTGCCGGGAAGGCGCCGCCGGCGGGGTGGACGTGCGGGGCGGCTCTCCCGGCACCCGCGAAACGGACCTGCTGCGTCCCATGCGGCGGGTGGACCGGGTGCATGGAATAGTACTCAGCGGCGGCAGCGCCTACGGGCTGGAGGCCGCCTCCGGGGTTATGCGCTATCTGGAGGAGCAGGATATTGGGGTCAGGGTTGGCCCGGCGGTGGTTCCCATTGTAGCTTCCGCCATTCTGTTTGACCTGGGGTTGATAACGCACCGGGTGCGCCCCACCGCTGCAAACGGGTATGCGGCGGCCCGTACCGCCGGGACAGGGCCGGTGGCCGAAGGCACCGTGGGGGCCGGAACCGGGGCAACGGTAGGGAAAATGCTGGGGCCGGAGCGGGCGGTCAAGGGTGGCATCGGCAGCGCCGCCTTGACCCTGCCCGACGGCAGCGTCGTTGCGGCGCTGATTGCCGTGAATGCCGTCGGCGATGTGGTGGATTACCAAACCGGTCGTCTGATTGCCGGCCCCCGGAATACGTCCGACAGCGGCTTTGTCTCGTCCGTAGCAGCCTTGACCCGAGGGGAAGGCCCGGCCACCGACAACGCCGCGCCGCCGCTCAGCAACACCACTATTGGCGTGGTCGCCACCGATGCAACATTGACCAAAGAGGAGGCCAACTGGCTGGCCCGCATCAGCCACGACGGCCTGGCGCTGACTATCCGTCCCTGCCATACCGCCCGGGATGGCGACACTATGTTTGCTCTGGCGACCAACCAGGGGCCGCCTACCACCGACTTTACCGCCCTCGGGACTGCGGTGGTAGAAGTAACCGCTCAGGCGGTATTGCGCGCCATCAACACGGCTGCCGGGTTGGGCGGCATTCCTGCGGTCAGCGAAATGCAAAATGAGCAACAGCACTAATCATTTCCGTATCGGGTTCATTGGGGCCGGTATTTTGGGTTCCGGTCTGGCCCTTGCCTTGTACCAGACCGGGTACCAGGTGAGTTCCGTTGCCAGCCGCCGATTCCAGTCGGCCCAGGCGCTGGCCGACAAGATACCGGGGTGCGTCCCCCTGGAATCGGCGCAAGCCGTGGCCGAATCCGCCGACCTGGTGTTCATCACCACCCCGGACGCGGCCATCAAGTCGGTAGTGGCAGCCGTAACCTGGAGGCCGGGCCAGTGGGTGGCGCACTGCTGCGGCGCGCACGGACGCGAGATTCTGGCGGCGGCGACGGCCCGGGGAGCGGTGGCCGGCGCCTTTCATCCCTGCCAAACCTTTGCCGGCCTGACTTGCCCGGAGCCGGCGGCGGCCCGACTGGCCGGCGTAACCTTTGCCCTGGCCGCCGCCAGTCCACTGTCAGAGGTTCTTGAGGAGATGGCCGGCGCTTTGGGCGGTCGAGTAATCCGCATCGACGGGGAACAGCGCACTATGTATCACGCCGCGGCGGTACTGGGCTGCGGCTTTCTGGTAACGCTGCTGCAAACGGCGGTAGAACTCTTGCAGGATGCCGGCCTCACTGAAGAAGATGCCCTGGCTGCTCTGGGGCCCCTCTCCCGGGCTACTCTGGAAAACGTGATGCGACTGGGGACCGGCGCCAGCGTTACCGGCCCGATGGCGCGGGGCGATGCGGCCACGGTAGGGCGGCACCTGGAAGTTCTGGGCCGCCGCCAACCGGAGGCCGCCGCCCTTTACCACGCCCTGGCCCTGAAGTCCCTGACCCTGGTATCGGAACCGGGGCCGGCCCCGGAAAGCGCGGGGCAGCTCGGCCGGATACTGGCCGATTTCCAACCAACTCATCCAATAGAGCGGAGCTTGTAGTTATGCCGCAAACTACCGTCAGCCGTCTGGCCGAAATGAAACAGCGGGGGGAGAAAATCCCCATGATTACCGCCTATGACTACACGACGGCGGCGCTGGCCGATGCGGCGGAAATTCCGGTGGTGCTGGTGGGAGACAGCCTGGGTATGGTGGTGCTGGGTTATGAATCAACCATCCCCGTAACCATGGAGGATATTATCCACCACACCCGGATGGTCGCCAGAGGCAGCAAAAATTCTCTGATAGTTGCCGACCTGCCCTTTATGACCTATCAGATTGACCCAGCGGAAGCCCTGCGCAATTCGGCCCGGCTGCTTCAGGAGGGCGGCGCGCATACCGTCAAGTTGGAGGGTGGCGAAAGGGTAGCGGACACCGTGCGGCGTATCGTGGATTGCGACATTCCGGTGATGGGGCATATCGGGGTTACGCCCCAGTCGGTCAACGCCTTGGGCGGCTATCGGGTTCGGGGGCGGACTCGGGAACAGGCGCGCCAGCTATTGCAAGACGCCTTGGCGCTGGAGCGGGCCGGCGCCTACGCCGTGGTGCTGGAATTGACGCCGGCCCCCCTGTCCCGATTGATTACGGAACGCCTGACCATCCCGACCATCGGTATCGGGGCCGGCCCCGATTGCGACGGTCAGGTACAGGTCTTGCACGATATGCTGGGCCTGTTTACCGACTTTGTGCCCCGGCACGCCAAGCAGTATGCCGATTTGGGAAAGGTCATTAAGGAAGCCTTTTCAAGGTACTCGCAGGAGGTCAAGGATGGTTCCTTTCCTACGAACCGGGAGAGTTTTGCCATGGACGAAGCCATCCTCACCGAATTGGACAACGTTAGCCGGTTGTAGCGGCCATCGACTGCCCCCGTCGGTCAATTTCCGGCGTTGCCCTGAAACCCAAAAAAGAATGCCGCCCATTGCCGGGCGGCATCTCCGTTTAGTCGTAATTTGTACCGGAAGGGCCAAGAATTTAGGAACGGGGCCGCCGGCTTTCCAGTTGGTCGATAATCGACTGGATTTCGGCCAGCGCGGTATCGGTGGTTACCTGGTCCTGCACCGTAACCCGGTAGCCGGACAGATGGGATACGCCGGTGGGGTCGAGCTGCATATCGCTGATAACGCTGCCGTCGCCGCTTTGCAGCGGCAGGTTCTGTTTGATCAGGGCAATTCTCATCTGGGGCGATAGAATCTCGGGCAGGTGCGGTTGGGTCGAATAGAACTGGCTGGAAACCGCCGTGCCGGTGGGCCGGTCAAACTTGATTACGGTGGCCGGCGCATCGGGATAGTAAACCGTAATCTCGGCATTGTCGATCAACTCGGACTGGCTGTAGTCTTCAACCACCACTGAGCGACTGATGTTATGCCCGGTCGGTTCATAGAGGCCAAAAAAGAGCACGATGTTCTGGGTACTGGTATCTACCTGAAAAGAGTAGAAGGTTCGGACTCGACCGGTCAGAAGTTCCAGGTCAACGAAACCGTCCGCCAGCACCTCGCCGTACAGCACTTCCGGGGGTTGGAAAGCCTCGACCATAGGGGTTTCCGGAACCGGGTCCGTATTTGCGGGGGGCGGCGGGAGAGTAGCCACCGGGACAATCGGGCGCTGAATGGGTGCGCTGGGCAACGTGACTGGTGTAGGCGGAGGCGCCGGTTCGCTGGCATTAGAATTCATGCCACCCAGAAGTATGTACACCACCACGCCGCCCACAACTACAACGGCCAGCAAAACCAGGATTAAGAGTAGGGGGGAGCCGGAGCCACTGCGGTACTCCGGCGCTCTTGAGACTTTCAACTTTGCCTCCAGCTAATTTGGTGCGGTGACGGGCAGCGACTGCCCGGCCCGGTATCACGCTAAATTAAAGATTAGGCAGCACGTCGGACAGCTTGGAAATATCTTCCCAGCGCCGTCCCCGGCCTTCCCGGCGGTCCCGGGAGGTGTTCATCATATTGGCCGCTTCCCGGTAGAACCATTCAATCCGGTCCATGGCCTTGCCTTCACCCAGGTTGGCGACGATGGCGGTGACGCTGATGGTGTCGGAGATTCGCCCCGGATAGGTCCCCTTACGTCGTCCCGCCCCCGGAACCAGCTCGGCAAAGGTGTTATCCATCATCTCCACTATTTCTTCCGTGGCCTCGCCGGCCGGCCCGCTAAACAGCCCCAAGACGTGCTGGGCGTCGTAAAGGGCTCGGCCGTCTTCCACGTACTCACAGTCCAGGGAAAGCTCGGCCAAGGCCTGGGTAACCACATTGCGGGCCCGCTCAATCTGGGACTTGGAGATGGAAAAGTGTTGTTGGTTGCGGTCAACTCCCCGCAGGCGGCCAAATATGGAGGCCGGTTTTTTCGACGCCGGCACTTCCGCATGGCTGACTCCGATAACGGTGGGGCCTTTGAGGATGCGAATTACGTCGTTGGCGTCCAGCACTTCGCCGATGAACCGGCGGTCCGTTTCTTCACCGACGCACAAAAGGTCCATAAATGAGTCGGCAATCTTGCGGTTGATGGTCGCAAAGTTGACGCCCATGGCATCCTGCTTGCGGGCAAACTTCTGGTTGTCCACCAGGAACACCGCATCGGCCTTGGAGTTTTCCAGCACCTTCTTCAAGCACGTGGCCGTGTTGATTACACTGTCCGGCTCGTCGTACTGATTCTCGAAAGGCAGTACCAACATCGCGTAAACGGGCTTCCGGAACTCTTCCTTCAACAGGTCCACGATGACGCCCACGGAACCGGAGCCGGTGCCGCCGGCGGTGGTGGCAATCACCATGATGGCGTCGGCCGTATATACGTCCCCATGGTCCCGAATGGTGGAAACGATTTTTCGGGAGTCGCGGCGGGCCTGCTCGGCGCCGTCGGCGTTGACCTTGCCGGCGCCGCGACCGCGAAACTCGTCGGTGCTGCCCAGCAGAATGGTGTGGTCATCCGTTTGGGGAATATGCTCCAGCCCGTAAAGGTCTCCGGCTCCCAGATTTACCGCGAAAACACCCTTGGCAATGGGATCAGCCTCTGTGCCGGTAAATATTCTCACCTTTCGGTTAATCCACACCCAATGTCCCAAGGCAACGAATTCATCCGCTATATTGGATCCGCCTTGCCCAGTCCCAACAACAACTAACTTCATGGCAATCTCCTATTTCTTCTCGCATCATTTAACGGAAAGGATTGAAGGACAAACGGGCAATGTATTTTCCGCCCGTTTAATATGTCTGGTTCAGGGCAGTATTTTGCGCACAATATCCTACCAAACATAAAATCATTTACGTCAGTCCTAGAATTGTAACACGAACATAATATTGCGTCCATTGAAACGCCGGCGGGCCGGCGTAAATCATTTTTTACCAGCCAGCCACCCTGATTGGCTGTCCGTCGAGCAATTGCCCGAAATTACATACTTTTGCCGGCCGTTGCCGGTTAACCGGCAGCAAGGGCGGATTGTTCCTCTTTCCCGCCAGTAATCTTATATTATGTTTAGATGAATTTATAATACCTTTTTGCAACAAGTTATTGTTCTTTTTGGGGAAAATCGGTTTTCTCCGGATTTTCGGTATCGGCATACACCCGATTGCGCGACTCCACCGGCAAGCCGTCGCAACGGTAGCGCTCTGCGGAGTCTCCGGCAGACACCCGATTTTTTCCGAAAATCCGCCCGCGGGGAGCATCCGGTTTCAGGCAACGACAGCTTCGGATGGCCGGCGGGACTACCGGCTCCGGCCCCGAGCGCGCCAGACCGCCCAAATAGTCCGATACCGTCGGCCCGGTTTCGTTGACACTACACAATCAATAGCATATATTTGCCTAGGTTGTAGCATCGAAAACGGACTAGCGTTCTTTGCCGGCAGTCGGTTGCCGGCGCAAAATGCTTCAACATCTAATTATTCGGTTAAAAATGGCAGCTAAACCAACCTTGATGTGAATTCTCGCTCATTCGGCCCGCAAAACCCATTTTTCGGCCCCCCGAATCAGAGGTGTTGAGTATGCAGCGGTTCATAATAGTTAGAGTCTTCCAGTCAGTGGTGGTGCTTTTCATAGTTAGCTTAATCGTCTTCGCTCTGGCGCGATTCAGCGGCAATCCGGTGGATGTCTTTCTGCCCTTTGACGCCACCGATGAGCAGCAGTTGGCGCTGGAGCGCGACCTGGGGCTGGACCAGCCCTACCCAATCCAATATTTCAAGTTCGTGGGGAATGCGCTGCAGGGCGACTTCGGCGACTCCATCAAGTGGGACGGCCAGACGGCCATGGGCATGGTGATCGACCGATTTCCGGCTACCCTGCAGCTGGCCGGCATAGCTATGGGGATCAGCCTGCTCATCGCGGTGCCGGTGGGGGTCTTGTCGGCGATCAAGAAAGACACCATATTCGACTACATCGGCAAAATCATCGCGCTGGCCGGCCAGTCTTTACCCCCCTTCTGGCTGGGTATCGTGCTTATTTTCATCTTTGCGGTCAGCTTGAACCTTTTCCCTACATCAGGAAGCGGCGGAGGCAAGAATCTCATTTTGCCGGCGATAACCCTGGGCTGGTTCCAGGTGGCGGCCATGATGCGCCTGGTCCGGTCGGCCATGCTGGAAGTTTTAGACTCGGAATACATCAAGCTGGCCCGAATCAAAGGCATCGTCGAGTGGAAGGTTATCTGGAAACACGCCTTGCGCAACGCCTCCATTCCACCCCTCACTTTCTTCGGAATCGTAGCCGGCCAACTGATGACCGGCGCCGTGATTACCGAGAGCGTATTCACCTGGCCGGGCACCGGGCTGCTGGCGGTAGATGCAATCCGTTCCAGAGATTATCCGGTGGTTCAGGCGGTGGTGATTACCTTCGCCGGCATTTACATCATGTCAAACCTGGTCGTTGACATTCTCTACGCTTACCTGGACCCGCGCATTCGATACTAACCGGATGAAGCAGCAGCGAGTTTCGGCAGACATCCGGCAATGCAGCCCAAAGCTATCGGTAAAGCAGTCAGGAGCTAAAAAATGGAGATAACCAGTAGTCCTGCGGCAAAAGTCAGTCGGTATTCCCCCTCCGGCTTGCTCGGCGCTATTCGCGAGATTCGCCGGTATCCCATAATACCGTTCGTTATTCTATTGGCAGTGCTGATAATTCCCGCCTTTTTTGCCCAATACATCGCGCCCCACCACCCGACTCGGGGCCAGTTCTCCGAGCGCCTGACTCCCCCGGCCTGGCAGGAAGGCGGCTCGATGAAATACATTCTGGGCACCGACAAGCAGGGCCGGGACCAGCTTAGCCGTATCCTGCACGGCGCCAAATATGTGCTCATCGTCTCCATCACCGTAATCGCCATCAGCGGCGTCGTCGGTATATCCCTGGGGCTGATTGCGGGGTACTTCGGCGGCAAATGGGATATGCTGATAATGCGGGGAGTTGACATCGCCTTATCCATTCCGGCCATTCTGTTAGCGCTGGCTATCGTAGCTTCCCGGGGGCCCAGCTTCGGGACGGTGATTTTCGTTATCTGTGTAATCTTGTGGTCGCGGTACGCCCGGCAGGTCCGGGGCGAAGTGCTGGCAATCAAGAATCACGATTTCATTTCCCGGGCCAAAGTCGCCGGCTCTTCCAGCTTCCGGATTATCGTCCGGCACGTTTTCCCCAATGTGGTGAACTCCATCGTAGTGCTGGCTACATTGCAAGTAGGCTTCGTAATCCTGCTGGAAGCCAGCCTGAGTTTCCTGGGGGCCGGCATTCCCCGCCCCACGCCGGCCTGGGGGCTGATGGTATCCGACGGACGGGACCTGGTGGTTACCGCCTGGTGGGTCTCCTTCTTCCCCGGGGTCGCCATCTCCCTGGTGGTGCTGTCCCTGAACCTGATGGGCGACTGGCTGCGGGACCGCCTGGATCCCAAGCAGCGCAACCTCTAGCCCGGTTTGACCCGCCAAATACGTAAAGCCTCCCGGTCGGGAGGCTTTACTGTTTATTGGGTAGGCTCGCCGGCGCTCCGATTCTCGCTTCCAATCCCCGCACTCAAGTTAGCGCTTCGCTGACCGTCGCTCCGTCCCTGCAGCCCGGGCCCGCCGGCCGGCAACTTATGCCCTTTAGCGAAAGGCCGGTATTACGTGCTTGCCGAAGAGCTCGATCGACTTCATTACCTGTTCGTGGCCGATAGTTTCGGTTGCCATCAGGAACTGCACCTGGTCAACGCCGGTGGCTTCGTGGAGCTTTACCGCATTGATGCAGCTTTCCGGGTCGCCGGCGACTATCACTCCCCGGTCCGCCAAGGTATCGGAGTCCATTTCCTCCCAGATTTTCTGGGCCAGCGCGGTGCCGCCGGACAGGTCAAACTGGGTGGCCGCTCCCTCGTCGGTAACTTCCTTAACGTCGATGTAGCGGGCAAAGTTCTGTACCAGATGGTCGGGAATCCCGCCCCACTGTTCCAGCAGCCGGGAATAAATATCCTTCTGGTCCTGCACGTAAGGACGGCCCGGCCCGAAGAAAGTTTTCAGGGAATTGGCGCACAGCTCGCGAGCTTCCCGGTTGTCTTCGCCGCAGTAACCGAAAATGGAACTGAGCCACTGGTTGTTGGCGTAGGCCCCCACCGGGTCGGCTTCCTTGATGGTGGCGCGGTACTCCTGAATGTGGGGTTCCAGCACCGCCGGCGCGCTGACGCCCAACGCCATAACACCGATGCCCTTTTGCGCCGCCAACTGGTAAGTGGCCGGCTGCAGGGCGGCCACCCAGATTGGCGGGTGAGGCTGCTGGTAAGGTTTGGGCAGTACCTGGCGCGGCGGCACTTTCCAGAATCGACCATCCCACTCAAAGTAATCCGATTCCCAAATTTTGGGGATCATTGACAGGGACTCATCCCACATATCCCGAGTGTCCCGCGGGTCTATACCCATACCCGTTTGCTCGTAAGGCGCTGACCGGCCGGTGCCGAAGTCCACCCGGCCGTGGGAAAGGTGGTCCACCATAGCTACCCGTTCCGCCACCCGGACCGGGTGATGGTAGGGCAGAATAACGACGCCAAAGCCCAGGCGAATGTTTTTGGTCAAGCGACTGAGCGCGCCGAAGATTACCTCCGGGCAGGGCGAAGAGGAAAAGGTGGTGAGGAAATGGTGCTCGACAAACCAGACGTAATCGAACCCCATTTCGTCCGCCAGAACACACTGCTCGATGGTTTCTTCAATAACCGCATGGTCGTTCAGCGAGGGACGCTGCATTTCGTAAGCCAGGCCAAACTGCATAATGTAGCTCCTTAAACATCGGTATGTCCGGGACTAAACTGCCTCGTTTTTCCCTCTGCGCTGGTTTAACGGATTCGGCAAGGGCATTGTAGCTTTAGCCGATATTCGGGGCAAGCAATTTGTTCCGGCCCTCACCCCTCTCCCTGGGGGAGAGGGGGATGCCCTCTCCCCCGGCCCCTCTCCCTCGGGGAGAGGGAGATGCTGATTAGGCTATACTTGCGCTGGAGTTGGGTTAGGGTACGGCCCCGACGGCCCGCAGTTTCTCGAACAACTTGTGGGTTTGCGCCACGTCGCCATTGGCGCGGTGGGCCCGGATGCGGGTGGTAGAGATACCCAGGGTCTGGCAGGCGGCGGTCAGGCCGTACCGCAAACCGGGCGGAGTTTTCGCTTCAAGAATTCGCTGCACGTACTCGTAGTGGCTTTCCCCTTCCGCCGGGTAACTGCCCAGCATATAGCCCTTGAACAGGCCGGCCGTGTCAATGAACCGCCGGGCCGGCAAGTCATCCACTTCGTCAATCACCCGGCGAGGGTATCGGCCTTCTTCCACTTCCCGCCGGTGCCGCCGGGCCGCTTCCAGCAGGAAAGCGCGGTCGGAGCGAACACGTCATGTCCTACCAGCGGCAGCCCGTCGGTGCGTTCCACAAACCAGGCCAGCGCCGCATCGATAGCGATACCGCTCAAGGCCAACTCCCGGTCTGTGATTCCCGTCAGCTCGATTATCTTGGGATTAAGGGGCTGCTCTATCTTTACCAGCACCCGGTCCGACTGAAAATTTTGGCCCGGTCGGGCAATGCCCACTGCAATTTCAATTATCAAGTCGGTCCAGCAATCCCCGCCGGTCATTTCCAGGTCCACCACTGCATAGCCCTTTGCCAGGTCCATAATCAATTCCACCACTTGTAAAGTTCGGTATTTGCCTTGGTAAACAGTTTATATCAATCCTGCGGTGAATGCCCTCTCCCCGGCCCATCTCCTTGAGGAGATGAGGGAGTTTTTTTCTCTCGTCCCCTGGTGCGCTGGGAATCCGGGTTGCCGTGTGAAGTTTTGTGCTGCCTTCTCTTTAGCCAAACCTTTACACTCGGGCGGCGGTTGGGCGTATAATTGCCCCGCTTCGTTTTAGTGAAGCAGTATGATACTGTCGGGCCTATGCAGGCCGGGCAGTCAAAAGCGGGAGGAAATTATGGCAGCTGAATCAGAGGTGAAGCTAGAAGGGAAACGGGTGGGGCTGATCGTCCCGTCCACCAACACGGTGATGGAACCGGACCTTTATCGTAACCTGCCGTCCGGGACTACCGTTCATACCTCGCGGATGCTTCTGGAAGGCAGCGTAACCGTCGAAGCGGAAGAGTTGATGCTAGACGTTTACCTGCCGGATTGCGCTCGCCAAATCGGGACGCTTCAGCCCGACGTGGTGGTATTCGGCTGCACCTCAGCCGGGGCCCTGCGGGGGCCGGAATACGAGCGGCAACTGGCCGGCGGCATTTCCGAAACCACCGGAGCGCCTACAATTACCATTATGGGCGCGGTGGTCGATGAACTGCAGCGGCTGGCCGTAAAAAACGTCGCCGTGTTGACCCCCTACTCGGAAGAGATTAACGACACCATCAAAGAGTCGCTGGAAACTTCCGGGTTTACGGTGCCCTACATCAACGGCATGGACGTAAAGGGCGCCTTCAACATCGCTGCGGTTTCTCCGGCGGAAATCGTAAATTACGTTAAGGAACAGTTGGCGGGAGTGGCCTCGGATTGCCTTTTTGTCTCTTGCGCCAACCTGCGGTCGGTAGAGGTTCTGGACAAAATTCGGGAAGCCGCCGGCCGCCCGGTGATTACCAGCAATCAGGCGGTGCTGGCCGGGGTAAAGCGAACCATTGGCGTGGCCGAGTAGCTGACGGGGAGCGGCGCGGCGGGAACCGGCACAGATTCCGGTATTCCCGAGCCGCCGCCAACCGACCAGGAGGCAACGACCGGGGCCAGCGACGGGTGCGCGCTTTCCCGAAAACCGGCTTTTCGGGGCAAGTGGCCGGCGGTTCCCTTATGCTATACTTTTAGAACATCCTCAATTGCAGTAGTTGTGCATTACGGCGCCGGCCGGATTGGGGTCTGGCCGGATTTGCAATGCGTGTGGTGGGCGTTATGTCCCTGGAAACAGTCCTCGAAAACCTGGCAGATTACGCCATTTCCCCCAGTAATTCGGATTTCATCGACCTCTCCGACCTTTCGCCGTCCGAACTGGGCGACTTTGTCCGAGCCTGGTATCGGCTTTCCGGGGAGCAGAAACGGAACATCATTGCTACCCTGGTGGAGCTGGCCGAAGACAGCCCGGAACTGGACTTCTCCGCCATCTTCAAGGCCTGCCTCAAGGAAACGGACGAATGGGTGCTGGAAAAGGCCATCGAAGGGCTGTGGGAATATGAAGACCGCTCGGCCCTGGCCGGCCTAATCCAGGTATTGACCTCGGACCGGGGGCCGGAGGTTCGGGCCGCCGCCGCCGCCGCGCTGGGCAAGTTCTCCCTGCTGGCCCAGGAAGGCAACCTCCTGTCCAGGGACGCCGGCAATATCCAAAAGGCCTTGATGTCCGCCTTGCAGGACCAGGAGGAAAACGCCGAAGTACGCCGGCGCACCCTGGAAGCAGTGGCGCCCTTCAATACCCCCGACATCCACGAATATATTTGCTGGGCCTACCAAAGCGACGACCTGAAGCTAAAGTCCAGCGCCATCTTCGCCATGGGGCGTACCGGCGAGACTAGCTGGCTGCCCCTGCTGCTGGCGGAAATGGACAGCAGCGAGCCGGCGCTGCGTTTCGAGACGGCCAACGCCTGCGGCGACCTGGGCGAAGAGGATGTAGTTCCCTACCTGATTGAGCTGCTGGAAGATGACGACTACCAGGTGCAGATTGCCGGAATCAATGCGTTGGGCAAGATTGGCGGCTCTCTGGCCAAGCAGGCGTTGATTCGCTGCATTAAAGAGGGCGACGCTTCGCTGGAAGAGGCCGCTCGCAACGCTCTGGAAGATGTGGAGTTTCTGGATGACCCAATGTCGTTTACGTCGGATATTTAACCGCCTTTGCCGGCGGGAGCGTTGTGGCGCATCCCGGCTCGTCCACGCCGCCGCTGCCCCCGGTTTCCCAGGCCCCGGATTACAGTCAGCGAGGCCATCTTATTGTTGCCTTTAGCGCCGGAACAGGCCCAACGGCTGGCAGCTGCGCCGGTAGGACATCTGGCTACGGCCAGTAAATCCGGCGTTCCCCACGTCATACCGGTCTGTTTCGCCCTGGCCTATCCTGAGAACCCTTCCGCGATCTACATAGTCCTGGACCGGAAACCCAAGCAGGCCGCCCTGACGCGCCTGCGCCGGGTCCGCAACATCCTGGAAAATCCTCAGGTAACTCTGGTGGTTGACCACTACCACGCCGACTGGAGCCAATTGTGGTACATCCTGGTTGCGGGCCGAGCGGTTTTGCTGGAAGCTGTACTCCCTTCACCGGCCGGCGCTGCCGGGGACGGTTCCCCGGCGGAGAGTACGGAGTCGGCGCCGGACGCCGCAGCAACCGATGAGCGCCGTCAGGCTATCGGTCTGCTGCGGCAGAAATATCCCCAATACCGGGAAATGGACATCGCCGAAAATCCGGTCATCAAGATAACCCCGCAGCGGGCAATCGCCTGGGACTCATCCGCTCCGGCCGGCTAGACGCCAGCCTGCCAATTTTCTTCATCTGTGCTAAATTAAGTCCCATGACATACACTTGGGAATCAGCCACCGTCGGCGACGCCTCGCCAATAGATACAATAGAAATCACCGCCGAGCAGATTGCCGAATACTGCCGGGCCGCTCGCTACGAAAATCTGGTCTATACCAACCAGCCGGCGGCCCGGGAAACGGGACTGCCCGGCATTGTGGCGCCACCGGCGATGATTCTGACCTGCGCTCCGGTCCGGCTGAAGGAGTTAGCTGCCGTTAAAGGCTGCCTCCTGCCCAGCCAGCTTGCGCTCAATCCGGTGAGCATCGCTATGCGATTTCAGGGAACCCTGATAATTCCCGGCGATATTATGAGTTTCCAAACCCGCCTGACTCACAAAAGAGAAGCGGACGGCAACCGCTACCTGACCTTCACCGTGACGGCCCGGAAAGCAGATGGAGAATTGGCGGCGGAGTATGACGCCGAGTATCGGTGGGAGTGATGGTGGATAGGGAATAATAGTGAATGTAGTCTCGCACCGAAGCCTTCCCGCGCGCGGTAGATGCACCGATTTTTCAAAATTATTATTCACGTATTCCGTTTGAAAGCTCCCGGCGCGCGTGGGGCACCCCTTGGGAACCAGGGCTTGACTTTTCAGAAAGCAGAAAGCTCCCGGCGCGCGTGGGGCAACCGGCTCTATTCCTAATGGAATAGGGCCTCTATCGGAAAGCTCCCGGCGCGCGTGGGGCAACCCTTACGGCGCTTACGATCGGAGCGTAGGTCACCGAAAGCTCCCGGCGCGCGTGGGGCAACCGAGCCATGCTACTCTCCCTCTTTGCCCGCGTGCGAAAGCTCCCGGCGCGCGTGGGGCAACCCCTTACCGCACAAGGATTTACCCCGGCTCAAACACCTGGCGAATCTGCTCATTAAGAGCAGTACCCTACAGGATGGCCGGGCCGGAGTCGTGCGGGTCAGCCCCGCTTGCTTTCCCTCCGGCTGCAGCTAACGCTGCGATGTTGCGGGCAGCATTTACATCAGCATCGAGAATAAAACCGCAGGACAAGCAAGTAAATCGTTTGCCCTTGCGGTTTTGACGGTCGATGTAACTACACTCCGAACACCGCTGACTGGGGAACTTTGGGTCAACCGGAACAACCTTCTTACCGGCCCACTCTGCCTTGTAAGTTAGTTGGGTGGCGATCAATCCCCAAGTCTGGGCTAGAATTTCCCGATTGAGTCCCGACTTTTGCTTGACTTTGCTACCCGGTTTTTCCAGTGTACCGGCCGCCGAGCGGGTCATATTCCTAATCGCTAACTGTTCCGCCCCAATGATGTCGAATTGTCGCACTAATTCGGGGGTCATGCGGTGGCAGGCATTTCGGTTGGCGATACGTTCCCGGGCCTGGGCATTGTCCAATGCCTTGCGTCTTTCCCGGTATCGACGACTACCCTTAACACCTCGCTCGGGATGCCGGCACCGGGCCAGGCGCTGCTCTTTTCGACGTAGAGCTTGACTCTTGCGCCGACGGGGATAATTCTCACCATTGGACAAAGCGAGTCGGTCGGAAATTCCACGGTCAATACCTACACTTGCCCCCGTAGCTGGCAAGGGCGCCGGCACAGGTTCTTTATAAGTCAGATTGACCGTCAACCGGCGAAATCTCCGAGTAATCCGAATGGAAACCACCTGACCGGCTTCGGGCAGCCCACCGCTATTGTAACGAATGGGCGGCAGCCCTCTGATTTTCAACCGGCCTGGCATCCTGGTCATCGACGGTTCAGGATAAGGCTCTATGGTATGCCACCGGCGGGCCGACTTAAATCTGGGGAACCCTGGCGTTTCTCCTTCCTTTACACGACGGAAAAAGGCTTGAAAGGCTTTATCCAAACGGTCTAAAACCCCTATGCCTACCCGACGACTTATACCGCTGCCCCAAAAGGCATCCTCCTTCACTATAGCAGTGAATTCTTTGGACTGGACGTTCCTGGAGATTGAAACGCCGGCTTTCTTGTATGCGGTTTTGCGATGTTCCAGCGCAACATTCCAGAGATTTGCACATTCGGCCAGGACACGGTCAATCCGGGCGTACCCTTCTTTGGAGCAGTAGCCTCGACGCTGATAGGTGCGGTTTATGTAAGATTCATTTGGCATTTTGCTTGCGTATATTATAGCATTCCCGGTTAGTGGCTAACATCAAACACTTGCATTGACCAGATAAAACCAGCCGGGCTACGATAGGCGGACCCGTTGTATAATCCCCCTAACCGGACAAGGAGGAACACTATCATGGACGGCGTTACTGCAATTGCCAACGTGCTTAAGATTGAGGGAGTGGATTTTATCGGGTGTATGCCTTCCAACCCTCTGATCGAGGCGGCGGCCATCGCCGGCATCCGGCCCATCGTCTTCCGCCAGGAACGTACCGGCGTGCACATGGCCGACGGCTTTTCCCGGGTTAACAACGGCAAACGCACCGGCATTTTTTTGATGCAGGCCGGCCCCGGCGCGGAGAATGCCTTTGGCGGGGTGGCCCAGGCTTATGCCGACTCGGTGCCGATTCTGCTGCTGCCGGCCGGCGCCGCCCGGCGGCGGCTGGGCATCGACCCGATATTCAGTCCTACCCGCAGCTACGAAAGCATCACCAAGTGGGCCGCCCAGATTAACTACGCCGACCGGGTGCCGGAATTGATGCGCCAGGCTTTTACCCGGCTGCGCTCCGGCAAACCCGGCCCGGTGCTGTTGGAAATCCCCGGAGACCTGAATACCGAGGAAATCGGCGAGGAACAGTTCGACTACATTCCACCGCAAGCAATTCGTACTGCCGGCGATACGGAAGCGGTGGCCCAGGCCGCCCGAGCCCTGCTTGCCGCCCAGCGGCCCGTCATTACCGCCGGGCAGGGAGTCCTTTACGCCGAGGCGACCAACGAGCTGGTGGAATTGGCCGATTTCCTGCAAGTTCCCGTAATGACTACGCTGGAAGGCAAGAGCGCATTTCCGGAGAACCATCCCTTGTCTCTGGGCATTGGCGGCTCCAGCCAGACCGGGACCGTGCATCGGTTCCTCACCGGCGCCGACCTGGTGTTCGCCGCCGGCGCCAGCATGACCAAAAGCAACTTCACGGCGCCGATACCCCCGGGCAAGACGATTATCCACGCCACCAATGCCGCCGCCGACATTAACAAGGATTACCGGAGCGATTACCCGGTGGTCGGCGACGCCAGGCTGGTATTGGGACAGCTTCTGGAGGAATTGAAACGCCAGACTGGCAGCGCCGGCCGTCCGCCCAACCGGGAACTGGTGGACGAGATTGCCGCCTGCCGTCAGGAATGGCTGAACCAGTGGCTGCCTCGTCTCACTTCCGATGAGACGCCGCTTAACCCTTACCGGGTTATCTGGGAGATAATGCAAACGGTGAACCTGGACAACACTATCGTAACTCACGAATCGGGCAGCCCCCGGGAGCAGGTATCACCTTTCTGGGAGGCCCGCTCGCCCCGCAGCTTTATCGGCTGGGGCAAATCGACCCAGCTGGGCTACAGTCTGGGGCTGGCGATGGGCGCTAAACTGGCAGCCCCGGAAAAGCTGGTAATCAATTTTATGGGCGACACGGCCTTTGGTATGGTGGGGCTGGATGTGGAGACGGCGGTACGGGAAGGCATACCTATTACCACCGTGGTGCTGAACAACTCCACGATGGGCATCTATCCCGACAGCCGGATGCCTACGGCGGTGGCGCGCTATAATACCAAGCAGATGAGCGGCAACTACGCCGATATGTCCCGGGCGATGGGGGCCTACGCCGAGCGAATCACCGAGCCCCAGGACATCGCCCCGGCCATGCGGCGCGCCCAGGAACGCAACGAGGCCGGCGAGTTCGCCCTGCTGGAATTTATAACCAAAGAAGAGGGGGCTTACTCCAAGTACCAGTTTGTTTAGGGGGATTTTAACCTGATTAGGAGGTTCTCCTATGGGATACCCGTATATGTCCATTTTGAGCATCGACTCTCTTGATGATTCTCCCGATGCCTCGGACATCGGCAGTTTGCTGGCGTTTATCCAGTCTCAGTTGTCCACCGAAGTGACCGACGCATCCGCGGACATCGAGGTAGAATCGGATAGCGCTTACGGTTATGGTTATGCCACGCTCACGTGCGAGCGAGCGCATCCTCGAATGTCTGAACAGCAAATGCAGTCGGAAGTCCGACTGTGCCAACAGGCCGACGGCCCCGTAACAGCCAACATCAGAAGCCGTTTTGTAACCGCGGACGGTGAAGAACATCCGGAACTGCGCGCCGGGCCTCCCAATTTGCTGACCAATATGGCCAAAAACTTTGATTGCGTTAGCGGAGGACTGGAGTTAAGCCCTGAAGCGACGGCCATCAAAGCCAACGAAGTTCCCGACTTTGTAAAAAAGATCTGTCAAACAAAGACCGTTCCCTGCCCATCCTGGTTATCAGTGAACAAGACAGAGGCGGATTCCTGCTGGGCCCGGAACAAGCCCAGAGAGAGTTACTGGGGTTGGCGCGAGTGGTTTACCTTGGGAAAGACGCTGTTACTGAATATCGCACCCAGGTCGGCTCCAATGTAGTTTGCTACAACGGCGGGGTCAGGTGGGTTTGGCCGGGAGCCCGGCATGACGTCAATGGCGCCGGGGTTGCTCCTAATTTCTACCATCAAAATTCGATAACGGGAATTAGCGAGGGAGTCTTTCTGTACAATCTCCAACAGAAAGCCTTGGAGTACCACCAGTCCAACCGCAAGCTGGCGCAAGATTTCGACAGCTACTTTAGCCATTGCCGGATGGCAGTATTGTCAGGACGGAACCAGGAATTGAAGGCGGAGCGGTCACAGCAGCCGGCATCCGAGGATGAAGAACTGAAAAAGGAACTCCGTAGAGAACAGGTGCGGGCCAACGATTTCAGCCGTCGTCTCACCACCGAGTTAGCCAAAGTAACCCGATTGGAGCAGGAGCTGACTGAAGCATCCCAGAGAATCAAAGAGTTAGAAGCCGCCAGCGAGCGGAATGAAGCCGCCATAAGCATTGACACACCTTCCAATTTGCGCCGCGATAACCGGGAGTTAAAAGATACTTTAAGGAAGCGCGAAAATACCATAGAGGAGTTAAACCGCCAACTTCAGAGCTATCGCCAACGGGAACGGGCAGCTAACGAAAGTAAGCTTCTGCCCTTGACGGACCAACTTGTTGCCCGGTTGACAATTTGCAACCATGCCTTGAATCTATACCGGACCCCGATGCGCCGGTTTATTAGCGGCAATTTAATCCAGCAATTTGGTCCCGATTTGAGAGAGCAGCTTCAGGCTTCGGTCAAGTATTTCGACCCGTATTCTGACTACAAACCCGAAGAGCCGGAATCGTCTATAGATGTTGGGGATTTCGAAAATCTAGTACGGGACTATGAATACTGTTTCCCCGAAAAATGTCCCGAGCCTAGCGACTTGGGACAGATACGCCGTTTTCGCAATAAGGTAGTTCACCCACCTGTAGGTGGACTGGACTTCGTTACAATACGCGACGGCCTTCGGACAATCAGCAGCGTCCTTATGTGTATTGGTGAAAATGACGCGGCGAATGATATTATAGCCGCATACCGGCTGGTGGAAGACGACCTGCCCACATCACAGCCGCCCAAACCCGTCTTGTCGGGCGCTTGATTTGGGTAAGCTCTGGAATGAGCGAACTATATCTAACCAGCCCCAAAGCGCAGCCCTGTCCCGTTGCCGCTGGCCCGAAGATGAGTTGAATACAGGGTAAGCAGTAGGACAGTTCCGAATTTGTGCGAACATTGTTCTACAAATTTCGGGCAAATTACCATCATCTTCGATTTTATTGCCTATAATAATCCGCAAGGCGCTCAATGACCGATTTACTGCGCCAGAGACTGCCTTCTGGAAAACAAAGGAGGATTTATGACTACTGAACAGAGCCATTATCCCAACCGGGATGCGATACGACGCTGCTTGGATTTATACCTTGATACCATGCAGCCTTTCGTAGTGCGCATTATTCAGCGCAATCGCGGTTATACCGTAAGGGAAACCATATATGGCGCTTTGAGTGAAGTCCAGGCCAGGGCTTTTGAAGACAATGTTGCCCGGGCCGGCGGTCGAGTTGAAGTCGCTTTGGACATCGGCTTGCTAACCAGGATAATCACCTTTTACTGGAATGGATTATTCCGGGAGCCTTTCAAGAGCTCGGCGACCATTCGCACGTCTTTGAACTACTTGAGAGATATGCGGAATGTGGTAGCGCACCGAGCGAGTGGCGATCCGGACGATTTCAGTACCCTGACACTGCTGCACCACCTGGTTGACGTAATGGAATATGCCAATGATCCGGACCGATTGATGCTGGTGCAAAAAGAACAGGCTTCGGTCCTGGATCGCTGCCTGTCATCTCGCCAGGGAGAGCGTAGCAGCAGCACCCACGAAGCCCTGCAGCGGGCCCGGGAACTGGAACAAGCCGCTATCGAAAAGATGCGTTATGCGGAAGAACTGGCCGCCACATCAGCCGAAGCCCGCCGATTAGCCGAAGAACGGGAGAATGCGTTAAACAATTTGAACGAAGCGGTTACCCAAGTGGAAAGAATCGCCGCCGAGCGGTCGGCAGCAGTGGCCGAGCACGAAGTTGCGGTAGCCGAACACGCCGAGGCTATCGCCGAACACGAAGCGGCAGTGGCCGACCTGGAAGCCGCCATATTTTTACTCGACTCCGCCAACACTGAAGACGAGGCCGAGGCCGCAACGGAAGCGATACGTCAGGCCGAAGAGCTGGAAGCGGCGGCCAACGAAAGAGAGGCCGCCGCCAATGCCACCGAAGCGGCATCAAATCTGCGGGAAGAAGCGGCCAACTCCTACCGCGCTTCCTCGTCGGAACACCAGGCCCTGCTGGAACAAGCCGGAACAGCGGTATCCGATGCGATGCAAAGAGCATTGGCGCTGGGCGAATCGGCAATGGATTCGGTCCGGCAGGCGGAGGAGCGGGAAGCTACGGCCCAGGAGACGCTGCGGCGGGCTGAAGAGCGGGAAATTTACGCCGAAATGAAGGAAAGTGACTTCGACCGCCGCGAGCTCGACGCCGATACCCGGAAAGCCAGGGCCGACCGGCGACGTTCTACCGTGCCCTCCAGCCTGACTCCAGCTAATTTATCCCAGGTTTGGAACGATGTAGTAGCCGGCCTGGGCCGCACCCGCGGCCAAAAGCATTTCCTCGGCCCCTTGCTGAAAGATTGCAGAGTTGAGGACATCCGAACATCCGAAGACGGCAGCAAGTTGATGCTGCCGGTCAAAAGCGTGGTCATCGGCAGAATGCTAGCCGAGGAGCTGTCCTATTCCGACGTGCGCCAGAAGGTGGAAGAATTTTTGGAGGAATCCTTTGGACGCCGCTACGATATTGAGATAATCCGGTAATGCCCAAACTTAATCATTCCGGCAAGGCGGCGCAGGTTCACCAGTACATTCTTTGAACTGCGGCGCATTGGTTAGCTTTTGCGCCGGTTAATCCGGCGCTTAACTAAGGAAAGGGTAAGACGGTGCGATTTTTAATGCTGCTGGCAGGGCTGGCGGCCCTGGTCGGCGCAGCTTGCAGCCAGCCGGTTACGCCGGAAGTTCCGGCAGAAACCGCAACTGCGCCAACGGCAATGCCTACCCTGGAGGCAACGGCGGCGGCGCAGCCGGCTGCAACGGCAATGCCCACTCCGGCAGCCAGGGCAGTACCCACGCCGACAGCAACGGCGACTCCGATGCCAACGCCCATGCCGCAGCCTACACCTACGGGCACCCCGGCGCCGACGCCCACGCCGACATTGGTTCCCACCCCGGCTCCGCTGGCGACGCCGGTGCCGACGCCAGCGCTCACTCCGGCTCCGCTGGCGCCGGTCCTGGCCGTGCCGTTGGCCGGGGCAGCCCGGGAAGCACGCCCTCTCTTCAGCCCGGAAAACGAGGGGGTTGTCCGGGAAGTTCTGGGGCTGGTGCGCCGGCAGAACTCCTTTGTCCCCAACTTCCACCGGCAACTGGCGCGGGAAGAGGAGGGCAACCTGTTTTGGTCTCCCTACAGTCTGTATCTGGATATGGGGGTGGTCTATGCGGGAGCCGGCGCCGGTACAGCTGAGGATTTCGAGAAGGCGCTGAATAGCGGAACCTCGCCGCTCCAGTTTCACCGAAACCTGAACAGTCTGGACCTGACCTTGCGGCAAGACAGCGCAAAGCCCGGCGCGGCGGCAGATTCCCGGCCAACTTTGTCGGTAGCCAACGGCCTCTGGATTCAGGACGGGTTGGAAGTCCAACCTGAATTTATCAATACCGTAACCGCCAATTACGGAGTAGGGCCAGGGCTATCGCATATGGATTTTAAGAGGCCAATTGACGGGTAAATCTCCGTTTTTAACTGCTAAATTTGGGTAATTTAAGACTTAAACCGTTGGTTTTGATGTTGATTACCCAGTAAAGCGCCGCCAAAACATCGGAAAGTTCCGTTCTGAGCCTGAAATTTTTTCATATGCGATAGCCCTGGGAGTAGGGCTGGCCCAGCTTGACTTCCTGAAATCACCCGAAGGCGCCGCGGACGCAATCAACCAATGGATAGCCGAAGCGACCCAAGGCCAGATAAAGCAGGCCGTCAGCCCCAAGTCCTTTACCAAATATACCTCGCTGCTGGTCACCAACGCGATCTATTTCAAGGGCGACTGGAAGGAACCGTTTGAGGAGAGCCGTACCTCTGACCAGACCTTCTTCCTTTTGAACGATATGGTAGTTCAGGTTCCGATGATGGATCAGGGAGAATATCACCGGCACTATGTGGGGGAAGACTATACGGCGGTGAAGCTCCCCTATGCGGGTGATGATTTTGACCTGCTGGTGGTAATGCCGGCGGAAGGAACCTTTGAGTCCTTTGAGCAATCCCTGAACGGCGACCGGATGCAAGAGATTGCCAATAATCTGTCCGACGGATTGGTGATTCTGGAAATGCCCCGTTTCAAGCTGGAATACAGCTTCTCCGCCAAGGAAGAGCTGCAAGCGCTGGGACTCGCCACTGCCTTCGATCGGAACCGCGCCAACTTTCATCCTATTGCGGACCGGCTATTCGGCATCCCGATTGAGGCAATATGGATTGAAGACGTGGCGCAGAAAGCCCTGGTAGAGGTGAACGAAGCCGGTTCCGAAGCGGTGGCCGCCACTGTCCCGATTTTTGGAAGCGTTCCGACGGGAATGCCTCCGCCGCCGCCTGAAATTACCATAGACCGTCCCTTCCTGTTCCTGATTCGCCATTCGGATACGGGGGCGGTAATGTTCATGGGACGGGTTCTGAATCCGCAGCCGGGGGCAACCGCCATCGCAAGGTCAGAAATTTCATCCGCTTCTACTCTTACCCCGGTAGGGTCAAGTCTTCCCCAAGTATTCATCGGCGTCGCATATCTGAACGGCGCACCCGCTCCCGAAAACACCGCCATAATAGCGTATGATGGCGATAAGGAAATCGGACGGACCTCGACCAGAGAGGACGGGAATTTTAACCTGAAGGTTGCGAAGTCCGAAGGCCCCATTACTTTCAAGGTGGGTGGGGTGGATACACCGCAAGTTATACCGGAATGGCGGTTAGGGGATATTACCGACGACTTCAATTTGACTGCCGGTTATGATTCGCAAGGCGCTCAATGACCGATTTACGGTACATAGCTACTGACACTTGCCCGTTGCGCCGGCGGCGTCAAATGGGTTAAGAAGTACCCGGTTTCGTTGCCAGTTTGTCTGCTGGAAGATTCGGGAAGGGTTGATGGCTAAAAATATCGACATAGAGCGAGAGCAGGCATTAGAGAATGCCGCTCTGGAAGAATTGATTGCCCAGGCCTTGAACTCGGGTACGCCGGCCGCGGTCTCCGGCCCCGAAGTTCCGGCCGGGGATACCGCAGTGGCCGTCGCGGCGCCGGCAGAAACGCCTCCGGAGGCAACGACGGCCCCGACAAGTCCCGCCGCCTACCAGCCAACGATACGGGACCTGCCTCAGGGAGAGCGGCCCCGGGAACGCTTGCGGGAGTACGGGCCTCGCTTCCTGAGCAACGCCGAGCTGATTGCCATTCTGCTGCGTACCGGAATGCAGGGGGAGAATGTACTGACGATGGCGAACCGGCTGCTCAGTCGCTTCGGCGGGCTGGACGGGCTGGGCCGCAGCGCCTTTAGCGAACTGTGCGCCGAGCGGGGACTCAGTGAAGCCAAGACCTGCCAGATTATGGCGGCGCTGGAGTTGGGCCGTCGCTTCGTCTCGCTAACGCCGCAGGACCGTGCCGTCATTCAGTCCCCCCAGGATGTAGCCAATCTGGTGCAAGCGGAGATGGCGGCGCTGGAACAGGAACACCTGCGGGTCCTGCTGCTGAACACCAAGAACCAGGTGCTGAAAGTGCACGAAGTTTATATCGGCAACGTCAACAGTTCCGTCGTTCGACCGGCGGAGGTATTCCGGCCGGCGGTGCGCGACAATGCGCCTTCCGTCATTGTGGTGCATAATCACCCTTCCGGCGACCCGACTCCCAGCCCGGAGGATGCGGCCATCACCCGGGACCTGATCTCCGCCGGAAAGCTGCTGAACATTGAGCTGCTGGACCACGTGGTAATCGGCAGCGGCGGCCGATACGTCAGCCTGAATGAACGCCGTCTGGGGTTCTCCTGAAACCAGCCCGGCAGCCGGCTCTATTCGCAAACAAGGATGTCTGGAGGATTTATGTCATATTTTAAGCACGTTGCGGAACGGGAAACCCTGGACCTGGCGCCGGGGGCCCGCACCCACACCTTTTGGGGGGAGAATATGCTCCTGTCCCTGGTGGAAATTGACGCCAGTGCTCTGGTTCCCCGGCATACCCATCCCCACGAGCAAGCCGGCATCGTCGTTGAGGGAGAGATGGAGATGGGCATCGCCGATGAAGTGAAGGTGCTGCAAGTTGGCGATATGTATATTATCCCCGGCGGGGTGGAACACTACGCCAAAGGGTTGGACAAACCCTGCAAGGCCCTGGACGTTTTCAGCCCGGTGCGGGAGGAATTCAAGTACTAGCTGCGCCGGTTGAACGGGTAGGTTCCGTATCCGTAGAGTCCCTGACCGGTAGCCATCGCCTCGGAGAGAGCAAGTGGCCCGGGCCGGTAATATCATAATCGGGTGCGATGCAAGCAGATATGTTCGAGAAATACCCGGAGAAAGGCGCTTTGACCCAGCAGAGAGTAGTCCGCAATGGCGCCCCCAGTAACGATTGGGTACTGAGCGCATATACCCTCGGCAACGCTGAGGTTTTCCCCTGGATTCTTGAGCTTTACGTTGCGCCAGGCAGCATTATCGCGGATGTGACTTTCGGCAAGGGAGCTTTTTGGAAACGGGTGCCCGAAGGCTTGTACCAGGTCCTGGCTACCGACATTTTGGACGGGATCGATTGCCGGGACTTGCCCTATGCCGACGTTGCCATAGATTGTGTCGTTCTGGACCCTCCCTATATGCACTCGCCTGGCGGTACGGCTCATTTGGCGCATTCGCCTTTTGAAGAGCATTACCGGAACAACGGAACGGGAAATACTACCCTCAGCAAGTATCACGAAGAGGTGCTGGACTTGTACCGGGATGCCGGTCGGGAAGCGCATCGTGTCCTGCGGGAGCGGGGCGTCCTGATTGTGAAATGCCAGGACGAAGTTTGCGCCAATCGGCAGCGGTTTACCCACGTAGAAATAATCGAAGCCTATCAAGAAATGGGATTCGTAGCGGAGGACTTGTTCGTAGTTGTGCGAAACAACCGTCCGGGGGTAAGTCGCACCATCCGGCAAGTGCACGCTCGCAAGAACCATTCCTACTTTCTGGTGTTTTGGAAACGGGGCGAAGGCAGCGGAATATGGAATCCGGAATAGATGAGGGGCAAAGCATAACTTTCAAGCTAACGAAGCGATTTTCGGATATGCGACCCATTGAGTCCTTGCGAGAATGGATAGTTTCGGAACTGGGCTAAACCGGACACCGGGAATAAAGCTCGAAATTTTTAAGCGTCAATAATGCCAATTACCGGCAGGGGCCGGATATAGAGGTGCAGCTATGGAATTTGAGGATATTCGCTCTTTCCTGGAGAACAACCATCGGGCAATTGTCCAGACCTTACGCCCCAACGGCGCGGTGCACGCCAGCGCCGTGGTCTGCGGCGCCTATCAGGGTTATATGGCCCTGGCATCGGTCTATCCCCGGTCGCAGAAGGTACGGAACCTGCGCCGCAATCCCCAGTGCACCGTGCTGGCAATCACCCCCGACTGGCGTCATTATGCGGTGGTGGAAGGGCAGGCGGAACTGAAGGGGGCTTTCAATACCGACCCGGAAGAACTGCGCCTGCTGCTGCGGGACATTTTCCGCGCTTGCAGCGGCAATGAACATCCCGATTGGGAAGAGTACGATGCGGCGATGGTCAAGCAGGATTCGGTGGCGATTCTGGTAACGCCGGAGAAGGTTTACGGGAAGCTGACCTAGCCGGCAGCCGGTTCCCCGCAACCGCCCGGGCCCGCCAGCGAGCAATCGCTGCTTAAAAACGCTGCCGGAAGCGGCCCAGGGCCAGCAGCGGCCAGTAGTTGCGGTAGAGATGGTACTTGATCATAAACCCGGCGGGGAGTTCGCTTTCCTGTGGCGGCAGGTCTCCGGTCTTGCGGCCCACACCGTAACCGGGAAATCCGGTGCCGGTAAACCAGGGTTCGTCCCAGGTCCCGTCATCGTTTTGAGTATCCGTCAGGTAACGAATTCCGCGCCCTACCGCCGGGTTGTTCGCTTCTCCGGCGGCGATCAGCCCCAGCAGCGCCCAGGCGGTCTGGGAGGCGGAGCTGGGGCCGCAGCCGGCCAATGCGGGATCGGCATAGCTGGCGCAGCTCTCGCCCCAACCGCCGTCTGCGTTCTGATGGGCCAAGAGCCAGGCAACGGCGCGGCGCACCCGGGCGTCGCCCATGTCTTCGCCGGCCGCCGCCAGAGCCGGCAGCACGGAGCTGGTTCCGTAAATGTAGTTGACGCCCCAGCGACCGAACCAGGGCCCGTCCGGTTCCTGCTCGCTCCAGAGATACCGCACCGCCCGGCCCAGGGCGGGAGTATCCGGGGGATAACCGAGGTGAATCAGGCTCTCGACGACGTGGGCGGTAACGTCAGCGCTGGGCGGGTCGATCAATTCGCCGAAGTCGGCAAAGGGTATTAGCGCGCCAATTTGACGGGTATTATCCTTGTCGAAAGCCGCCCAGCCACCGTTCCGACTCTGGAGTCCCAGCAGCCACGCCACGCCGCGTTCGATGGTTTCCTGCTGGCGCCGGGCGTCATCCAGCCTGGTTCGGTTCAGGGCAATCAGCACCTCCGCCGTGTCGTCGATGTCGGGGTAGGCGCGGTTGGCAAACTCGAAGGCCCAGCCGCCCGGAGGGACATTCCCGGCTTTGACCTGCCAGTCGCCGCCGGTGCGCACCTGAGAGCGGACCAGCCACTCCCCGGCCCGGCGCAGAACCGGGCTGTCCGGGGGAAAACCGGAGTCCTGCAAAGCAATCATTGCCAGGCAGGTGTCCCAGCCGGGAGAGATGCAGGCTTGCAGGCGCAAGGTATCGTCTTCCCGGATTGCAAAGCCTTCGAATCCTTCGATTCCCCGGCGCATCACGGGATGGGCCAGGCTGTAACCCTCGATTTTGAGGGCGATGAGGGAGTAAACCCAGGGGGGTTGAATGCCGCCCCAGGAACCGTCGGCATCCTGATGCTCAATTATCCACCGGACAGCTTTGCGGATTGCGCGGCGGCGGGCCGGCTTCCAGGGAAGGGAGTTATACCAGTACAAGGCCCGGTCGCCCAGTTGGAGCAACCGCTTCGTGACGGTCATATTGCCGGATTCCCAGGGGCTGGCGGACTGGGCGGAGTCGTCCAGGACCAATTCGGGGATAGCCGCCCGGTCGGGTACGGGGCAATAGGGCCGCCGGGTAAATACGATGCTTAACGGGAGCATGGTGCTTCGGGCCCAACTGGCAAAATCGTACAGATTCATCGGGAACCAGGTTGGCAGCAGTATCATTTCCGGCGGGAGAGTCGGAACCTGCCGCCAACTCCACTGCCCGAAGAGGGCGAGCCAAATCTTGGTGAAGACCCGCGACCGGGCCAGGCCGCCCTTGGCAAGGATGAACTCCCGGGCCTTTCGCATACGGGGGTCGTCGGGGGAAGCTCCGGCCAGTTTCAGGGCAAAATAACATTCAATAGACGTGCTCAGGTCTCCCGGGCCGCCGTAGTACTGGCCCCAAGTTCCGTCTTCCCGCTGCGCTTTGAACAGATGGTTGGATAATTGTCGCCAGGTGTCCGCGTCGCCGATGCCCAGGAAGTGGGTCAGCAGGAGGTATTCGGCATCCATGGTGGAATTGGACTCCAACTCCCCCATCCAATAGCCTTCCGGGCGCTGGGTGCGCTCAAAGTAGCCCTGGGATTTTTCTATTGCCCGGGCCACGGCGGCGGGCAGGTCCAGTGCAGGTTGCGGCGGTTCGGGCTGGCCGGTTAAATCGTTAGACATAGCCATTGTCGGTAAACCAATGCACCGATTTTTCCAGCGCCTCTTGAACGGAGCTTTGAGGAAGTCCTAATTCGGTGATGGACTTGGCACAGTCCACAGCCCGGGGACGCCGCGCGTGGAGGACGCCTTCCAGGGGAATCAGCGGCTCGCGCCGGAGGATTCGGCCTTCCAGCAGCGCGTCAAGCCTCGCTCCGGCCAGGACGATACCATTGGGAAGCTCCAGCCGGGGCCGGCGGCGGCCTGTGATTTCAGCCAATAATTTCAGCGTTTCCGACAGGGTCATATTCCGGTGGCCCAGGATGTAGCGTTCACCGCCGCGGCCCCTTCTCCAGGCCCCGATATGGCCCTGGGCGACGTCCTCGACATCAATCAGGTTAAGGCTGGCTCGAATGCCGGCCGGCATTCTGCCCCGCAAAAAGTCGCGCACGATACGCCCGGAAGGGGTAGGCTTGAGGTCTCCCCATCCGACGGGAACGGTGGGATTTACTATCACAACATCCTGGCCCCGGGCTGCCGCCAACTTGACTACCTGCTCCGCCTGGTATTTGGACTGCCGGTAATGGCCGCGCAAGTCTTCCGGTAGCGGCTGGGTTTCCTCGGTAGCTGGCGTCCCGTCCGGATTCCGACCGATGATGGCCCAGGTGCTGGTATGCACTACCCGCTCCACCCGGCCAGCCGCGGCGGCCAGCAGGTTTCGGGTTCCTTCAACATTGACTCGGTAGAACCGGTTCGGGTCCCGGTCCCAAAAGGCGGTGAGAGCTGCCGCGTGAAATACTACCGAACACCCCCGGAGAGCCGCCGACAAACTTTCCCGGTCTTCCAGGTCTCCGGTAACTATTTCTACCGGGAGTCCCTGCAAGAGCCGGTGGCTGCTGGTTTCCCGGGCCAGAGCGCGGACCGCAACTCCTTCAGCGACCAACGCGCGGACAATGCTGCCGCCCACAAAGCCGGTGGCGCCGGTCACCAGGGCCTGCATACCTTACCTCCGCAGCCCCGCGGCCCGGTCCGGCGGACAGCTTGCTGCCGGCAGCCGGGAGTCCAGAAATTCCCCGGCAAAGGCAGTCAGCGAGTTCCGAGCCGCAGCGGCGTCCCGGGCTAACCGAATCAATGCCGGGAGCTGACCGGGCTGCAGCAGAGCCGGTAGAGCGCGGCGCCAGCGGTTGTCCGAACCGGCGTCCGCCGCCAGCCGGCAAGCGATGTCCGGCAGACGCTGTTCCGCAGCATCAACGATGGCCCGCACCGCCAGAAAGGGGACCTTTCGCTCCTGGCAGGCCAAACCGACCCAGAAACTCTCTTCGTCCACCGCCAGCGCGCCGGAATCCCGGCCCAGGCGTTGCTTTGACTCCGGGCTGGCTACGGTTTGGGCGGCGGTCACCCCGATTCCGGGCCGGTGGCGCAGACCCAGATCCGCCATTATGCGCTGAGCAGCGTCGGCCAGAAAACGGTCGCAGTGGATTATTCGGTGGGGGTCGGGCTGCTGACTGCCGTCGGCGGCAGCGAAGGACGGCAGCAGGGATTGGCAGATTACCAGGTCGCCGGCGGGCAGACCGGAAACCAGGCCCCCGGCGAAGCCCAGGGATAGCGCCGCAACCGGGGAGTATTCCGCCAGAATTCGGTGGGCCGCCACCTCGGCGCAGCTTCGGCCAATGCCGGTTACGGCCAGGATACCTTCCCCGTAACCGGCGCAGGAGCGATAGACGGCGGGAAGCTGGGCCGCAGAAATTCTTTGCCAGGGGCTTTGGGCGAGAATCCCCCGCGCTTCCTCAGGCAAGGCCAAAATCAGGGCTACCGAACCGTTCATTCGCTTATCGGTCTAGCCGGCTCCGACGCGCTGGTGCGCTTGCCGAACAGGCCCTTAGCTAGGGCGAAGGCTCCCCGGGGGCGGGCAAAGGCGTCATAGATGGTCGCCGATTCGAAGCCGCAGTGCATCATACAGTTGGCGCACTTGTCGTTGACTCCGACGCCGTACTGCTCCCACAACGCGGGACGGAACAGGTCGTTGACATTGTCGGTATGTCGGTCAGCCAGCGGATAGCACGGCTCGCGCCAGCCCTGGACCGTGTAGGTAGGGTTTGACCAGGCGGTACACTGGTAGCTGCGCTCGCCCCGCAGAAAGTCCAGGTACAGCGGGTTGTTGTAAAAGCGGATGCGCCGTCGCGCCGTCGCGGTCAGCACCCGCCGGAACACCTTGATCGACTCTGCCCGGGAAAGGAACATATCCTGCACCGGGCCATCGACGTAGTCGTAACCGGCGGAGACCATGACGCCCTCGAATCCCATATCGGTTACCAGGGTGAAGAGTTGGCGCAAATCCTCCGGGTCGGAGCCACGGAATAGGGTGGTGTTGGAACAGACCCGATAGCCGGATTCCAGGGCCAACCGGGAGGCCGCCATCGCCCGCCGCCAGACGCCGGGACGGTTGACGGCGAGGTCATGACTGCTTTCCATTCCGTCCAGGTGGATAACCCAGGCCAGATATTTGGAGGGCGGCACTCGCTGCATAACGCGTTCCAGCAACAGGCCGTTGGTGCAGCAGTAAACGAATATCCGGCGGCGGACCAGCGCCTCGATAAGTTCGGGCAGCTGCCGGTACAGCGTAGGTTCCCCGCCGGCGATGGAGACTATCGGCGCGCCGGAGTCGGCCACGGCGGCGAGGCACTGCTCCAGAGTAAGGGTTTGGGAGATGACCGGCAGGTACTCGCGAATCCGGCCGCAGCCGGCGCAGTCCAGGTTGCAGGCTTCCAGAGGTTCGAGCATGGTTACCAGCGGGAAACGGCGGCGGCGGTAAAGATACTTCTGCCGGAGGAGGTGGGAGAAGGTGCGCCAGGCCAGTTCCAGCGGTCGTTGGGGCGGCGGCGCTCCGGCGGGACGATAGACTTCCAGCGCCTGCGCCGCCGTCTCAATGGAGGCAGAAGTATCGGAGTTGGCCGCTTCCGCAATGGTCATATCAGCGCTTTCCATTGCTCATTAAGCCCCGACCGGTCAGGAAACCGTGGGGATACCGGGTAAAGAGCCATTGATTAATGACCGGTCAGGTTAATTATCGAATCGGCGCTATTTTAACGATGGGCCTGGAGGCGGTCAAGCATTGCCGGAGCCGGAGCGCGGCAGCTACTGGGCCCAGCCTCTGGCCGGAGGGTTAGCATTAAGCGCCGCCTGGATTTTGGCGTAGGCATCCTGCGTAACCCATTGGGAATACACTGCGCCTTCGGTTTGCAGCCAGTTCAGGGCAGCGTCTTTCTCGGAGCTGCTGTTGGATTCCATCCAGGCTACAACTTTGCTGTATTCGACAATATCAAAGTTCCAGTGCTCCAACAGGTGCACCAGCGCTGGCGCCCGACCGGGGAGTTCGGAGTTAACCGCCGTCAAGACCGTGGCCGGGGCGAACCAGGGCTATCGCATATGGATTTTAAGAGGCCAATTGACGGTTAAATCTCCGTTTTTAACTGCTAAATTTGGGTAATTTAAGACTTAAACCGTTGGTTTTGATGTTGATTACCCAGTAAAGCGCCGCCAAAACATCGGAAAGTTCCGTTCTCATCCTGAAAATTTTTCATATGCGATAGCCCTGCGGGGCGAACCCGCAGGCTTTGGTAGTGAACTCGCATTGGTCGCTGTAGGGCGGTTCCTCCAGTCGCACCAGGTCCAGCACCAGGGCCGGTTCAGCCGTCCCCCACATATAGCCCAACCAGGGCCGCTGCTTGGCGTAGGTGAGGTACAAGTCCTGAAACAAATCGGTATCGGAGTCAAGCCGCACCGGCTGCAGATGTTCCGAAAGCCCGTAGCCTTGAATTTGCAAGTTGTTCTTTTCGCCGCAGGCCCAGCCGATGGGACAAGCCACGATGCGGGCCCGGCCTTCGCTGGCATTGGTGGCGAACAGTTCTCGATAGGCTGGCTCCTTAAGGTCATCTACGTGGTACAGGCCGGGATATTCATCCTGCAAATAGGCGGGAATTACAAAGCTGCTTTGCCAATCCTCTCCCAAACTAGAGCCAACGTATTGCACTTCGCCGTTAGCCAGGGCAGTCTGCCATTCCTCCAACTGACTGGGTAGCCAGATTTCCATACTTGCGTCAACTTCGCCACTGCGCAGTTTCTGGAACAGGTCTTCCGTTCTGCCGGGTATTACCGATGTTTCGTAACCGTAGCCATGCTCTACGACGTACTGGATAATGTAGTTCTGAATCCGGGCGCTAGGCCAGTTCAGACCGGCGAAGATTATATTGGTACGGGAGGCAGAGGGCATCTGGGGTGAACCGGGGACGCTCGCACCCATCTGCGCACCTGTTTGATTTGGGGAGGGGCCACTCGCGCCCATCTGCGACCCGCCCGGGCCGGCCGACTGCTGGGAACCGGGGATACTCGATCCCGCCGGCTGCGACCCTCCGGTCGGAGCCAGCTGCGGCTCCGGGGTCCAGGTTGGCTCCAGGATGTCCAGCGGCTGTGGCACTGCCGTCGGGGGTGGCTGGGTCGGCGGCAATATTTGCTGGGAACCGGGAGCGGATCCCGGCTGCAAAGCCGCCTGCGTTGCCCGCTCCTGGGCTAACTGAAAGGATGAGCGCGTTGGCTGCATCTGGGGAGCGGCGCTTGTATTGCCATTGCCACCGCCACCACCGCACCCAAAGAGGAAAAATGCCCCAAGAAGGATGATACCGAACAAGAATATGGATGAAGGCTCCCCGATGCGGGGATACTTCCCGGCGGAACCGGAAGAACTAACGGCGCCGCGGGTACAGGAACCGAAGTAGTTGAATATTGCGCTTTGACAATTAAAACGTTGCATACCAAAAGCTCCAGAAATTCAAGGATAGAGGAGCCGGGGCAAAGTCCCGGCGCTTATTGCAAGACGGGAGCGCGGCGAGCAAAGATTAATCCCACATCATCGATTTCGCCCGCTACCGGCGAGTTAGCCCCGGAAAGAGGATTCGGTTGGCTGCATTAAGGCGGGGCATTGGCAGCAATCCGTCACAGAACCGGATAGAGCGGAGGCTGCAAGCAGACCCCCGGACGGGATTGAGTGTACCGCCATTTTCACACATTCAACGATTTATGACAATAGCGGCGGCCGGGGCAGGCGGCCCGGCGGGGAGTCTTTCCCGGCGAGGTTACCGAAAAGACGAGTAATAATCAATTGGGTTACTGAATTTCAAGATAGTTATTCGAAGGTGTTACCTAAAACTAAAATTCTGTTTTTCGGTGTCGGAGACGAGCAGCGCTAATCTGAAAATCTCTTTATTGCGCCGGATTCTCCCGGAGACGTCCGGCGCCGGTTTGGCCGCGGCTCGGCTACGGTATCCCGGTTAGGCCCACAAAATGCCGCCACCAGGGTAGTTGGAAACCTTGCAAGGTTTCCCTCGGGGCGGTTAACCTTGATTAAAGCCGCTTTGGGGGCTACTTTTCCTGCCGAGGTTCTGCCGTGACGGAGAGAGGGGCGAAAGAAACCTGGATGGCTACCCTGGGACAACTGGAGCTGGAGTTGTCCCGCGCTACTTTTGACGCCTGGCTGCAGGACACTGAGGGGATCGCTTTTGACGGCACGGATTTGCTGGTGCAGGTTCCCAGTGTATTTGCCATCGCCTGGCTGGAGCAGCGGATGTACCAGACCATTCTGCGCGCCCTGCGCCAGTCCTCAGGCGAACTGCTGGACGTGCGTTTTCAGGTGTCGGCCGAGGTTGCGGATGAGACTGCCGCGCCACCTTCCGGCGGCGAGGACCGGAAGGATTCCGGCAACGGGAGCGAGGCTGCCAGCGGTGTCGCTTCCGCTCCGGTGACCCGCGGGGTCAACTTCGACGGCAAATACTCATTTAACTGCTTCGTGGTGGGAAATTCCAACCGGATGGCTTTCAGCGCGGCGCAGGCGGTGGCCGATGCGCCGGGCCAGTCCTATAATCCCCTGTTCCTGTATTCGGGCGTGGGCCTGGGCAAGACTCACTTGCTGCACGCGGTCGGGCAGGAGGCGGCCCGCAGCGGCAAGAGCGTGCTGTATGTATCCTCGGAGCAGTTCACCAATGACTTCATTTCGGCCATCCGCAACCGAACTACCGAGGAGTTCCGACAGCGATACCGCAGCGTTCAGGTATTGTTGATTGACGACGTGCAGTTTATGAGCGGCAAGGAACAGACTCAGGAAGGCTTTTTCCATACTTTCAACGACCTGCACACCGCCGGCTACCAGATTGTATTGACTTCCGACCGGCCGCCCAAAGCTCTGGCGCTGCTGGAGGACCGACTCCGTTCCCGCTTTGAGTGGGGACTGATTGCCGACATTCAGCCCCCCGACCTGGAAACCCGTATGGCTATTCTGTGGGCCAAGGCGGACCAGTTGCAGACAACCATCGAAGAGAGTGTGCTGGAGCTAATCGCCAAGCGAGTGCAGAAGAACGTGCGGGAGCTGGAGGGTAGCCTGAATCGGGTGGTCGCTTATTCCCAGTTGATGAACATTCCGATAACCCTGGAATCCACCTCCCGGCTGCTGGATGACTTGACGATGGACACGGCGCGCCACGCCATCGACCCGGAGCGGATTCTGGAAGAGGTGGGACGGCAGTATAAGGTGACCAACGCAGACCTGTTGGGGCGCAGTCGAAGCAAGACCATCGCGCTGGCCCGGCAGGTAGCTATGTACCTGCTAATCTACGAGCTGGAGCTTTCCCCCACCGAGGTAGGCCGGCTGCTGGGGAACCGGGACCACTCGACGGTCATCCACGGGGCCGGCAAGATAAACGGCGAAATCAACGAAGATTACCACATCCGCCAGAATGTGCTGACCATCAAGGAGGCGATATTTACGTAGCCAGTGCCGTCAGGTTCCATCTTGTGCTATTATTATAACCTGGACAAAAAAGGAGCAACGGAAATGCCTAACGAACCCGATGTCCCCGATATCCATGCCGACTTGGTTCAAATAGCGTGTACTGACCTAAGCGTCATCCTCGGGCTTCAGGCTCTGGCGTTTCCGTTGCAAACGAATGAAGAATCTTCTGATGATACCTCCAGTCCTTCCCCCGAGCTCAAAGCAATAGTCCGGCTAAGCCCGACTCAAGCGAAGATATTTGCTATCATGCTCAAACGAGCCTTGCAGGAATTGGAAGGTAGGGATGGGTTGATTCCTTTGCCCTCAGGAATTCTGGAGCAACTGAAGCGAGAACTTGAAGAGTGGTAATGTGCGCCGACAGCAGAATTGAGAGTTTAGCTTTAGCTGCTGTGTCAGGACAGCTCAGTTACACTATCCACTATAACGAACAACTGGATGCTAGACCCACGCCGTCCAAGTCGGATATATTGTTCATGCTGTGCGATGATGATCCGATTGTTATTGAGGAATATCCTGACGAAAGTAGGGGAAACTCATGCCTGATATGGGCTACGAATTTCGAGGGCATCGTAGGGCATATCGTATGCACAAATTTTCCGAAAAACGTAGTGATTACCGCTTACTATCCCGGCCTAACCAGACCTGAAGAATGGGAGAATGACTTCCGAAGGAGGAGGTCAGAGATATAATATGAACTGCCACTACTGCTTCGGCCAAGATACCTACGAAGACACCAAGATTCGGTATTTTTCTGGCGGCCAAACGCCATTTTTTGTGGATGGCTTGCCGGCATCTGTATGTATTCAGTGTGGCGAAAAGCTCTTGTCCAGCGACACAATGGACGTGTTAGACTCTATCCGCAATGGGGCGGCACATCCTGTTTCAGTAGCGGTAATCCCAGTGTACGACTTTGATAATCCGGCAGGGCAAGCGGCAAAATCGGGGTCATACATCACTCAATATAACTCTTATTACATGAACCCCAAGGTTCATATCGCGCCGATGCCCTGCCTTATTGTCACTCCTGCCCTGGAAATTCAATGCTCTAGTTTCCAATAATCGTGGATAACTCCCGGTATTTAGTGGATAACTTGTTCTAATCCTGGGATAAGTCCGCAAGCCCGGTGCATTATATTCCGGTAGTAGCGGCACAACCCGGCGGTCGGCAGCGCCGCCAATTTTTTATCCACGAAATCAACCAACTTATCCACAGCATAATCCAGGTTACCCGTATAACCCGATACTCTGTCTACCACTAGCTAACATTGCCCACCTACGGATTATCCACTTTTCCACGTCTTTATTATTGTCATTACTTAAACTAGAATACTTCTATGATAGATACGGTTAGACTTAACATTAAAGCCGGAGACGGCGGGAACGGCTGCGTCAGCTTTCTGCGGGAAAAGTTTCGTCCCCGAGGCGGGCCTAACGGGGGCGATGGCGGCAACGGCGGCAATGCCTACGTGGTGGGCGACAATTCCCTGAATACGCTGCTGCACCTGAAATATAACAGCACGATGTACGTAGAGCGGGGCGGACACGGCAAGGGCAAGGGGCAGCGGGGCGGCAACGGCGCCGATACCTGCATCAAAGTTCCCCTGGGTACGGTAGTTTGGCAGATGCACAAGGGAGGCCAGAAGGACTTTCTGACCGACGTTACTGACGATACGCCCCGGTTGGTAGCCCAGGGCGGAGCTGGTGGGTGGGGTAACTCTCATTACGTTTCACCGACCAACCAGGAGCCGGTATTGTCGCAGCGGGGCGAGCGGGGCGAGTATGTGGTCCTGTTCCTGGAGTTGAAACTGCTGGCCGATGTAGGGCTGCTGGCCCGTCCCAACGCCGGCAAGTCAACTCTCATCTCCCGCTGTTCCGCCGCCAAGCCGCGAATTGCCGATTACCCCTTTACTACGGTAGAGCCGGTGTTAGGAGTGGTCACCACCCGGGGGCAGGATTTCGTGATGATGGAAGTGCCCGGCCTGCTGGAAGGAGCGCACGAAGGGGTGGGCCTGGGCGACCAGTTTCTCCGTCACGCCGAGCGGGCCCGCTTGTACGTCCACGTGCTGGATGGTCTTTCCGAAGACCCGGTGGCCGACTTCCACATGATTAACCGGGAACTGCAAGAGTTCAATCCGGCCCTGGCGCACAAGCCCCAGGTTATCGCCGTTAACAAGATAGACGTTACCGAGGTTCAGGAGCGGCGGGACGGGCTGGCGGCGGAGCTGCGTCAGGCGGCGCTGGAGTCCCCGGTGCTGCCCAAGGGCGCGGATACTCCAATCTTCTTTATCTCGGCGGTAAGCGGTGAGGGAGTGGAGCCAATGCTGGGCCAGATTATAGAAATGATGGAGCGGCTTGCCGTGGCCGAGGCGGCGGTTGCCGAGTCGGAACCGGCGCCCGTCCCGACCGGCCCGTCCCGACGCCGGGCAGCGGCGGAACCCATAACTTTCTATCGCGACCGGGGCGTGTACGTAATCCGCTCGGAGCAACTGGAGCGGCTCAGCGCCCTGGCCGACACCCGGGACTATCGGGTGCTGCTGCAACTGTGGCGGGAAATGACTCGCCTGGGCATAGCCCGCCGTCTGGAAGAAGCGGGTATCGAGCCGGGGGATACGATCCGCATCGGCCGCGCGGAAATGGAATGGTTCTAGGGATAAGACCGCAGTTATTCACCGGAAATTGTGCATTTACCGAATACCCAATGTCATTACTGCTCCGGCATTGCCAAGTTTAGCTGTGCGAATCGGGATACTGGGCGGCACATTTGACCCCGTCCACTTGGGCCATTTGTTGATTGCCGAAGAGAGCCGGATCAGCCTGGATTTGGACCGGGTGCTGTTCCTGCCGGCGGGTCGGCCCTGGTTGAAGGCGGGTCAGCCGCTGACGGAAGCCCAGCATCGGGTGCGCATGGTGGAGTTGGCGGTGGCTTCCAATCCCCACTTTCAGGTACTGCGGCATGAGGTGGACCGACCGGGGTTCAGCTATACGGTGGACACGCTGGAGGAGCTGCGGTCGGAACTGGCGGCGGAGACGGAACTGTACTTCATCCTGGGTCGGGACGCCTTTGAGAGCTTTCCCCGTTGGAAGGAACCGGAGCGAGTGCTGGACCTGTGCCGCCTGGTGGTGGTAGGCCGTCCCGGTTATGGGTCGGCGCAGCCGGAACAGGTAACGTCGCTGCACCGAGAGCGGGCCGACCGGATAATACTGCTGCCCTGCCACCACGTTGACTTGAGCGCCACGGAAATTCGCCGTCGGGCCGCCGCCGGAATCTCTTTCCGCTACCAGACGCCCGAGGCGGTGGCGGCCTATATCGCCGAGCAGGGGCTTTATCGGGGAGGCTCGGTAGTGTGATACTATAGTTGCGTCCCGAATAACAGATAACAGCAGAGGCAGCAGCCGAATGGCCGTAGAAAACGAAATCAAGAGGCAGCAAAGCTTCTCGGAACGAGCGCTGAATTTGATTAAAGAAAAGCTGGGCGAACGCCGGTTGGAGTGCCAGCTTTGCGGAGAAAACAACTGGAAGTTACAGGAAAAGCCGGCTTTTGTTTTCATTGTAGCGCCGGACATTACGAACGAAACGCGACTAAGCAGCAGTAAGCAGGAAGGCTTGCCCTTAGTTGTGATGACCTGCAGGAGCTGCGGCAATACGCTGTTTATAAACACTCTGGTTTTGGGATTATAAAATTTAGATAAACTGACAGGAAATCGTTTTGGAAAATATAGCTGACCGGCTGCTGCGGCTGGCTCTGGCGCGGGGCGCTTTACGGTATGGCGACTTTAACTTGACCTCGGGGCGGAAGAGTTCTTACTATTTCGACGGGCGGCTGCTGAGTCTGGACCCTGAAGGAGCTTGGCTGATTGGGAATGCCTTGCTGCCGTTGGCGCAGGCTGCCGGCACCGAGGCTATCGGAGGCCCCACATTGGGGGCCGACCCAATCGTGGCGGCGGTGTCCCTGGTTAGCTACCTGGAAACCGGCGCCGGTGGAGACCCGATTCCGGCGTTCATAGTTCGTAAAGAGGCCAAGGAGCACGGCACGGGCCGGGCAGTGGAAGGACATTTGCCGCCGGGGGCCAGGGTAGCGGTGGTGGATGATACCTGCACCACCGGCGGCTCCCTGTTCCAGGCTATTGAAGCTGCTGAAGCTGCCGGCTGTATGGTGGTAAAAGTTCTGGCGATACTGGACCGTCGGGAAGGGGGCAGCGAGGAGCTTTGCCGCCGCGGTTACGATTTCACTCCGCTGCTGGCGGCCAACAGCGCCGGTGAAATTGAGGTAGTGGGATAAGGCGGACGCTTCAAATCTGAGGCCACGGCCTGTGCCGGACGGGAGCAAATGAGAGGGGGAAGGTTTCTAGCCTTCCCCCTTTACTATGTTTCCGGGGCAGCCGGTTGGGATGCGGTCGGCTACTGCTCGAACCACATACCGCTGACGCGGATGTTGGGGTCAAGGCGGGGTTCCCACCGGAGCTTGGGGTTGACTGCGTACACTACCGGCAGGTCGAACAGGGGCAGCATGAACACTTCCTCCCGGAACCGGTCGGCCAGCACTTCCAGCCGTTCCTGACGTTCCTGGCCGGAGGAGGCCAGGGCTTCGTCTATCTGGTCCTGGATGCCGCCGGGGCTGGGGTCGCAGACGGCGGACCGCTGGCTGGTGCAGTTCATGTAGTACCGTACCTGCCGCCCGAAGTCCAGGGTTTCGTTGGAAGGCTGGTTGCCAATCATATCGAAAGCTTCGCAACTGGAATTGCCCTTCGCCACCGCCGCTACCATATCCTCGCGCGTGGCCTCGGCCGTCTCCGGGTCCCGGCCCGACTCCTCGATGATGTCCAGCACGGCCTGACCGACGGCGCACCGGGAACGGGCGCTGCGGATGGAGGGTTCCACTATCTGGAACTCGAAGTTGATGCCCACCTCGTTCAGGTAGGCGTGGACGGCTTCGGAGATTTCCGTCTGCTTGGCAACGCGCACGCCCCGGGAGATGAGGGTAATCGTGTTCTCCGGGTCGTAATTGGCCTCCTGGAGCAGCTGCCTGGAAAGCTCCGGGTTGTACTCGTAGGGGGCGGTATTGGCTTCGGTGGCGCCAATGATGCCCGGCCAGATGATGTTGCCCCGGCAGGTGGTAAGGCCGCTGTAGAGGGTATCCACCATTTCCTGGCAGTCGACGGCGTGGGCGATGGCCTGGCGCACCTCCTTCTTGCGCAGTTCCGGGTGCCAGGCGGTGTCAATCTGCAAGGTGTAGGTCTCGGCGGAAGAACCGAACCGTAGCTGGTCAGCCGGGAAGGCTTCGATTTGCTCAACCCCCACGTCCCAGCCCATGTCCGCTTCTGCGGCCTGAACCATAGCGGCGATGACCGTCGGCTCGCCGCGCCACTGCCATTCCACGTTCTGAATCAAAGGCTTCTGGAACTCAAAGTGGTCGCCTGCGGGAACGTAGTCCGGGTAAGCTTCCTGGGTGATGGACACGCCCGGGGTCCATTCCACGTGCTGGTAGGGGCCCAGGCCGATGCTGATTCCCGCCCGCTCTTCTTCGGTGGTGCTGGCCAGCCACTCCGGAGCCTCGAAGCCCAGGAAGAAGGAGGTGTTGGGGAAAATGGGGCAGGCATCCTGGCAAGTGATGTCCACTGTATAGCAGGGCTATCGCATATGGATTTTAAGAGGCCAATTGACGGTTAAATCTCCGTTTTTAACTGCTAAATTTGGGTAATTTAAGACTTAAACCGTTGGTTTTGATGTTGATTACCCAGTAAAGCGCCGCCAAAACATCGGAAAGTTCCGTTCTCATCCTGAAAATTTTTCATATGCGATAGCCCTGACTGTATAGTCGTCAACCTTGACCGACGTGTGTGGGCCGGTGTAGTTAATGCTGCCGCCTTCCGAGGCGGGGCTGCCGTTGGCGTTAAGGCTGGGCAGGGCGGCATCGGCGTTCCAGGCCTCGCCGTTGTGGAACTTGACGCCCTGACGCAGGGTGAAACGCCAGGTGTCGGCGTCAATCTGTTCCCAGCCGGTGGTGGCGCTAGTGGGAACAATGCGCAGGTCGTCGCCCGACTGCCAGGTCAGGGGGTCTTGCAGGTTGGCCCGGGTGATGGCGGCGTACAGGGATCCGCCGATGCTGAGGAAGGAATTGAGGTTGACCGGTTCTTCCGGCACCACCAGGACGATGGAGTCCTGGGCCGTTTCAACGCCGGAGGGCAGCGGGGTGGCGGTGGGCGCCGGGGTAGCGGTAGCGTCGGCTATGGGGGTGGGGGTGGGCTGGCCGACTGCCGAGTCCGGGGGCGCGGCCGGTTCCGGTTCGGCGGCGCCGCCACAGGCTATAATCAATAATGCGATCAAAGCGACTGCCGATAATAACCAGTTTCTCCGGTAAATCAGGAATTTCATAAGTTCCTCCTTAAAAGTTAAAGATGGACTCCGGGATGATAGTTGCTACCCTGCCGGCGCAACTAGTGGCACCGTTCGCCCAGCCGGGCGGAATGGAGTACGGGAAGAAGCTGCGCGGTATGCCGGGCTTAAATCAGGTGAGAGCTTCTGATGGAATCACAGCCCGGAATGTCAAAGGATTATAAAATAGCCAGGACTGAATGACAATATCGGGAAATCGGGGTTATTCCCGCTGCAGGATGGCGTTTGCGCGCTGTAGAAACGCTGCATAGTGGGAATACCGCCCGGGGTGGGATATTGACCTCCGGTTCCGGCGCTGCCGGTTTGCCTTTATCTTTGCTTTAACTGATTGTCCAATGCCAAGCTCAGGGCCACTGGTCAAGCGCCGTTACGGATCGGGTGGATGCCGGCGGCGACACGATTAATCCACCAATGCCGGCTGCTGGCTGAAAATTTTACTGACACCCGGCGGTTGACCGGCTGGAAGCCGCGTCTTTAGCCTGAATACTGACGGGCGAGGCCGGCCATTCTCCGGCGCCAACCAAATTAAAACAGCGCGGACGCTGACCGGCGTCCCGGAAACAAACGCGAGGGACTGACCTTTGTGGGTCGGTCCCTTTTTTGTTGGGCTGGCGGGTATCCGGCCAAGGGCAAACCTGTAATTGAACCGAGGAGGTGGCAGATTGGCGGTGATGTTTACCGATGCAGTCGAAGGAGCGCGGGAGCGGGAACGGCTGCTGGAATCGCTGGAATCCTACCGGCGGGGCCTGGCCGATGCGCCGGTGCTGCGCAAATGGAGCGCCGGGCCCCCGGCTGAACCGGAAAGGGCGGCGGCCGGCCGGAAAGAATCCGACCCAGGGGATGAGGATGTGGGGACGGAGTCTCCCATGACCTTCGTTATCTCCAACGAGGAGGTGGACCGGCACGGCGATGTGGTGCTGGCTTTCGGCTGGCGGCTGCAAGCGTACCGGCGCAATCCGGTGTTCCTGTGGGCCCACGACTACTCCCGTCCGGTGATTGGTCGGGCGTTGGCGGTGTGGCCCGAGCCGGAGCAGCTGCTGGCCCGGATGGAGTTTGCGCCCACCGACTTCGCCCGGGAGGTGGCCGCCCTTTACCGCAGCGGGTACCAGCAGGGGGTGTCGGTGGGCTTCAAGCCCTTGCGCTACGAAGAGCGGCGACAGGAACGAACCGGTTCCTTCCTGGGTATCCGCTTTTTGGAGCAGGAACTGCTGGAGGTGAGCGCCGTTCCGGTTCCGGCCAACCGCCACGCTTTGCGGCGCGCCCTACCGGCTGCGTTCCGCCTGGAGGAGGAGGCCCTCACCCCCGGCTTATCGCCCCGAGAGAGCGGGGAGTTGGGTTGGCAGTCGGAGGAAGAATCGGTAGGGATGGCCGATTTGCTGGCGGCTTTGCGCGCCGCTACTTGGTGAGAGGGCGGCCCTCGTCCCCGGCCCGTTTTTTAGGTGGGAGAGGATGCCCTCACCCCCGGCCTCTCTCCCGCGAGGAGAGGGGGGATGATGGGAAGGGGAAGGGAAGTCAACGGAGTTACGTTAATTCAGGAGGATATTTATGACTTTGGGAACGCAGGACATTGAGCTGATCAAGCGGGAGGTGGCCGGGATTCGGGATTTTTACCAGGGCCGTCTGGACGCCGAACTGCCTCCTTTGCAGGAGGAGGTGGGACGCATTGCCGCCCAACTGGGCCGAGTGCAGGAGCAATGGCGGGACGGGGAAAGGAAGGCGATCCTGGCCAAGTATGGCGATGACGACCGGCCCCGGGCGCTTCACGGCAAGTATAAAGGGATGGACTCTTTGTCCCTGGCCTACGTCCGCAGTGTGTTGAATGCCCAACTGCGGGAGCCGACGGGCTTGAACCAGCGGATGCTGGAGGACTGGCAGAACAACTTGAAGGCGGCGCTGGACAGCGTTACCGCCGGCGGGGGCGATGAGCTGGTGGCGACTGCCGAAGCATCGGCGCTGTGGGCCGACATTAACCTGGAAACGCTGATTGCCCAGCTCTTCTCCCGGGTGGATATGCCCAGCAACCCTTTTGAGATTCCGCTGCAGTTGGGGGGTGTCAACTGGTACCCGGGTACGGAGCAGGGCTATCGCATATGAAAAGAGCAGGAATTGGGTAAGATATTGGTTGTAGTTGAGTAGGAAGGGAGGACGGCATGTCCGAGCTAGACGATCTGTTTGCTGACCTGGAGGACCCGCGCGCTGGCAACGCCCGCCGGCATTCCTTGCACGATATTCTGGTCATTGCCTTGTGCGCCATCATCTGCGGCGGCCAGACCTGCACCGATATGGAACTCTTTGGCCGGGCCAAACGGGAGCTGCTGCAATCTTTCCTGAAGCTGGAAAACGGCATTCCCAGCCACGACACCTTCTCCCGGGTGCTGGGAATGCTGGACCCGGAGGCTTTCCAAGGGTGGTTTATCGAGTTCATGGCCGAGTTTGCCCAAGGTGTTGAGGGAGTGGTGGCGGTGGACGGCAAGACTTTGCGCCGCTCCTATGACCGGGCGGGGGCACGCTCGCCACTGCATCTGGTCAGCGCCTGGGCGGAGGAGCAGCGGCTGTCGTTGGGGCAAGTGGCCGTTGCCGGCAAATCCAATGAGATTAAGGCTTTGCCCAAACTGCTGGAGTTGTTGAACTTGCGCGGGAAAGTGGTTACCGCCGACGCCATGCACTGCCAGCGTCAAGTGGCACAGCAGGTGGTAGCCCAGAAAGGGGATTATGCCTTGGCGCTGAAAGGCAACCAGGGCCGGCTGCGGGACGATGTGCAGTTGTTTCTGGAGGACCCGGACACCCCAGCGACCCAAGCCAGCGAGGTCAGCAAGGGGCACGGGCGGGTGGAGCGGCGGCAGGCCCGGGTCAGCGGGGACATTGACTGGCTGCAGGAACGATATGCCTGGCCCGGCTTGAAGGCGGTGGGCAAAGTAACGGCCACCCGGCAGTTGGCGGCGGCGGAACCGGCTCCGGGAGAACTGCACGAGGAAACCCGGTACTATCTGCTGAGCCGGGACTGGTCGCCGGAGCGGTTCAATGCCATTGTGCGGGGCCATTGGGGAATTGAGAACCGGCTGCATTGGGTACTGGACGTAACCTGCAATGAAGACCAGGCCCGCAACCGGAAAGGACACGGGGCGGAGAATCTGGCCTTGCTGCGGAAACTGGCTTTGAACCTGGCTCGGCTGGAACCGGGCAAAGGCTCCATGCGCGGCAAGCTGAAACGGGCCGGCTGGGACGACAATTTCCTGATTAACATCCTGGCCCAATTCACTAAATTCCAAATGCGATAGCCCTGGGGTACGGAGAACACGGCGGTAACCGGCTCGGCGCCGGCGACGGCCCGCCAGACCCTCACCGCCTACGAACTGGTGGCCGAGGTACCCTGGTCTTTAACGCTGGACGAGGATGCGGTTATCGCCATGGCCGAGGAAGTGCGCGGCTCGCTGGTGCGGAATGCGGTGGAGGTCATCGACGACGTGCTGCTGAATGCCGATACCACCACGACCAACAATATTAACGCCGATGGGGCGACTATTTCCGCCAGCGCCGGCGGCAAGGCCCAGTGGCTGGTGGGCTTCGACGGCTTGCTGCACTTGCCGTTGGTGGACAACACGGGCCAGGCCAACAACCACAACGCCGCCGTCAGCGACGGTATGTTTAATGAGATTCGAGGCAAGCTGGGTAAGTACGGGGTGCGTCCTTCGGAGCTGGTTTACATTATGGACGTGAACACCTACATCAAGTCGCTGACAGTGGACAACTTCCGTACTCTGGACAAGCTGGGGAACAGCGCCACCCTGCTGCGGGGACAACTGGGCGCCGTGGAAGGCATCCCGGTAATCGTCTCGGAGCAGATGGCGACGGCCGATGCCGACGGGAAAGTTACTGACGGGGGCAGTGCCAACACCAAAGGGCGGCTGCTGATTACCAACCGACCCAATGGCGGCTGGGCTACCGGCGGGAACTGCTGATAGAGACCACTCGGGACATCCAGAAGCGGCAGAACATTATGGTGGTGAGTATGCGGCTGGCCTTTATGGAGCGGACGGGCAAGCGCAGTTCGGCTACCCATACGGCCCTGCAATATAACATCACCGGCGTAGCCTAAATCCAGTCTGTCTCAACCCGGCCTCGGGGCAGACCCTTAATCGCTGCCCCGGTGCCGGGCGTTACCTAACCGGACCGGGAGATTTTTATGACCAATGCTTATTGCGATCTGGCTGCCGTTAAATCGGCCGGAGCGCTGAATATCGCTGGAACTGCCTATGACGGACGATTGCTGGCGCTGCTGGAAGGGGCGTCGCGCCAAATTGACGCCTACTGCAACCGGCGTTTTTACATCCGGCAAGCCGCCGTCCAATTCGAGGTCAGCCGATGGTCGGCAGAGTTGCAGCAATTGCTGGTGCCGGACCTGGCTGCCGTGGATTCGGTCAAGGTGGCGCGGGGAAGCGCCGGGCCGGAGGGCAATCCGGTGTGGGCGACGGCCTCCTATCGGCTCTTTCCGCTGGACGCGGCTCCGGCCCGGCCGTGGGGGCGTCCCTATACACGAGTAGCCATCGAATCTTCAGGGGGCCTGTGCAATGGCGAATTGCGGCGGCGGGCCAGCGCCGTTCGGGTGGAAATCAGCGGACGCTGGGGATACCGGGAAGTTGTCGCCGACACCGGAGCCGTTATCGGGGCCAACGACCTGGATGCGGAGTCGGCCACCCTGGAGGTCAGCGACGGGGCATCCTTCGCCCCGGGCCAGACGCTGGCCGTCGACGCCGAGCAGCTCTACGTAACGGCCGTGGCGGAGAACCAGTTAACGGCGGAACGAGGGGTGAATGGCACGGCGGCGACGGCCCATAGCGCCGGGGCGAACATTCGCATTTATCGCTACCCCGGGCCGGTGTCGGAAGCCTGCCTGCAATTAGCCGTGCGGCTTTGGCACAGTCGCGACCGGGCGGCAGCGGCGGTGGGCGGCGGACGGCAGATCCAGAACAGCGGGAAGCGGGCTGGGCCCGGAAATCGAGGGGCTGCTGGCTCCTTACCGCAAACCGGCAGTTTAGTTGGTGGATGAGGCGAGGTTGGCGCAAATTTTCGCGGCAGGCGCCGGCGGAAGGAACCCGACCGCCGGTGCGCGAAGCGGTAAAGGAAGGTGATGAAAGATGACGCTCGCAATAGCGCGGAAGGAACTGGCGAAACGACTGGCTGCGGTTGGCGGACTCCGGGTGTATCTTACCCCGCCGGATACGTCCCCGGAACTGCCGGCCGCCATAATCCAGCCGGGGCAGCCTCTGGTGGAGTATGACCGGACGCTGGCCGGCAGTAATACAGCTTACAACTTTACGGTCCTGCTGCTGACCCGGTCCGGCGACGACTTCCAGGCTTGGGAAGAGTTGGCCGGCTATCTGGCTCCCACCGGCGCCGGCTCGCTGAAAGCGGCGGTGGATACCGGCGCCAACTCCGACAGCGGGGTGGATTGGCTTCGCTTGGTGCGGGTGGGGGAAGGCGGGCCGATAGTCTATCACCGGGTTTCCTACTGGGGCGCAGCCTGCCAGGTACAGGCCCATGTGAGTGGCTAAAGACACCCGGCGCGGGAGGCGCGCCGCACCGCTGCTACCGCCCCAATCGAGCATAAGGAGGTTTATATGTCCAAAGTGACGGCGGCCGGCCACAGCTACATTGAAATTGATGATGCCAACGGGGTGGCCCGTAACTTGTCCGCCTACGTTGAAGAGGTGGAATTTCTGGGCCGTCAGGTATCCGGGCTGGACGCTACCGGGTTAAATGACACATCCCGCCGGCTGGTAGCCGGCTTTGAGCCGGAGCAGCAATTCACTTTACGGGGCTTGTTTGACGATACCCCGATAACCGGCTCCGACGCGGTGCTGGCGGGCATTGTGGGCCAAACGGTAACGGTTAGCTACGGCCCGGCCGGCAAGGGCCGCGGCCAGCGCAAGATAAGCGGACGGTTTCTCTGTTTTGGTTATCAGGTCAGCGGCCGGGTGGAAAACGGCCGGGGCGTGGGACTGGTGCGCTTCCAGGCCCGGTTCCGGCAAGCCGGCTCGGTTGCGCTGACCCAGTGGGAATAGGGGCGCTGTACCGGATAAACGTACTGATTCAGACTTTAGTTCGGCGAGAGGTGGCTGATGGTCAATCCTTTTTGGCGGATTTGGGTGGACTGGAATGGCAACGCTGTCTGGGATGAGAGCATCGGGGACTACCGGGAGGATGTAACCGGGGATGTGCTGGAGTTGGGCTGGCGGTGGGGCCAGCCGGTAAATCCCAGCCGGGGGTATGACCATCCCGAGCCGGCCGAATTGAATCTGACGCTGGGCAATGCCGACCGGAGCTACTCTCCGGGAAATTTGGATTCTCCCCTGGCCGGCAAATTGGCGGCGGGCAAATCGGTCTGGGCCGCCTTCAGCTATCCCCACGATGATTTTGCCGGCGCTGTCGGGACGGACTTGAAGGGAAGGGCGGTAGCTACGGGCGAAGGCCAGGCGTGGGTGAAGGAGGCCGGCAGCGCCGCCGGTTTGGCGCTGCGGGATGGCCGGGCGCGCCCCACCGCCGGGGCCGGGGGCGCCATCTACACCCTGGATTTCGGCGTGGCGGATGCTCAGATCGGCTTTATCTACCGGCGCAGCGGCAATGGAGTCAGTGGCCTGGTCCTCCGTTTCGTCAACCGCTGGGACTACCTGCGGGTGCGCTTTGGCGACTCGGGTACGCTGCTGGAGGATGTAACCTTCGGTTTCCCGTCAACGCTGCGCCGGGGCGACCCGTTACTGACCGGCCGGGATTACTACGTCGAAATTGAGCTGCACGGCAGTTCCGTCCGACTCTACGCCACCGACTTGTTCGACGGAACTATGACGCGCCAGGAAATACTGGACGGCGGGGGCAATGCGGGAAATCTGACGGCGACCCGGCACGGAATCTGGCACGACGGTTCGGTGGCGGCGGCCGCTGACCGTTACGGCAGCTTCGGCGGGTGGCGCAGCTTCTTCTACGGCTCCATCACCAGGCTTACGCCGGAATGGGACGGGGATTTGGGCTGGGTGTGTCGCTGTACGGCTCAGGATGCGTTGGCGGCGCTGGCCCGGCGGCCCCTCTACAATCTGGTCACCGGGCGTAACCTGTCCACCGGCGCCATCGCCAACAGCATACTGACCTGGGCCGGCTTCGACGCCAACTCTCGCCACATCGACAGTGGCCGGACGCTGGTGGGAACGGAACCGAGGGCGGTGTGGCAGACCGGCGCCGGCAGCGCCCTCGGCGCTCTGGCGGAGGAGGAGAACGGACGCATTTACCTGGACGGGCTGGGCTACTTTCGTCTGGAGGCCGCAGCCCACCGGCAGGCCGCAGTCCATACCGCGAGCCGGGGCACCTTGCGGGACACCTCGTCGCACGGCCCCTATTTTTCACACCTGGTCTGGGATGAGGGTATTGAGGGGATGGAAAATTCCGTAACCTTCCGTTACCGGGTAGCGTCCGACCAGGGCTTGCAGGAAATCTGGCGACTGGGCGACGTGCCGGCGGTTCCTGTCGGCCAAAGCCGGGACTTCTTGGCCGAAAGCAATACTTATGCGGCGATTGATTCCATCCTGACCCCGGAGGCGGCTACCGACTATACGGCTCACAGCCGTTCCGATGGTACCGGGACTGACCTGACGGACAGCCTAACCGTGAGCTTACCCTATGTGGGGGACGCTACGGAGGCGTCGTCCGCCAAGGTTTACCGGGGCCGGGGAACCGTGGTTCGGGTGACCAACGGTCATGCCACGGCTACCGCCTGGCTGACCCGGCTGCGGCTGCGGGCCGAGGATACCTACGGCGCGCTGGAACCGACCAGCTATCGGGCGGAAAATGAGACCAGTCAGACGAGTTACGGGCTCCGGCCCGGCGTAGTCGAGTGTCGTTACATCGACAACTACGATGCGGCCCGGCAGGGAGCCGAATCCCGATTGACCCAACGGGGGAGTCCAGGCCCCCGGTTGGCGCTGACGATTCACAACGGCAGCGGAAAGAACGTGGCCGAGATGGTACATCGGGTCTTGTCCGACCGGGTGCAAGTAATCTGCGGCAATCCGAAGCTGGAAGACGCCTTTTTCATCGAAAGGATGGAACTGTCGGCGGTGGCCCGTACCGGTCAGGTGGCGGCGCGCTGGCGGCTGGAACGGGCCTAGTGGATTCTGCCGGTGAATCTTCCGCAATAATTGCCGGTCGCCGGATTTGCTACTGCCCGGCCTTTGGCTTACAATTCGGCGGTAGCTTCGGCGACAAATTCTGTATTGCGAGGCGGCTGCCATGGCTCAGGAATCTGCCCGCTGCGATGCCTGCGGCCGGGAATTTGACGACCGGCCCTTTGACCCGTACCAAATACCGGCTACCGTTAACCCGAACCCGGAGGAACCCAAAAACTTCGCTGAACGAAGCCTCAAGGATTACAACCAGTTGCTGGACAAGCTCTCCGGACAGTTGGACGAACTGCTTTTCCTGGCGCGGGAAGGCAAGGATGAGGAAGGGTCAATGTTAGAGCTGCTGGAGTTGCTCAGGCAGAACCTGCGGCCGCGCCACGGCCTTTGCATTGACGGCCGCTGCGCTCCCTGTCGGGTCCAGGAAGAGGCGATCAAGGAGCATGTGCTGCTCTATATCGACTGGAAGGTTCCGGGCACGGTGGAGCAGCTGCAGCAGTCCCGACACCGCAATTAGGAACTGCTACTCCGGGCCGGGCTGATTTTCGGTCCAGTCAGATTCGGCGGTGTCGGTGTCGGGAAGGTCAATAACGTCTCCGGCGGACGGCAGAGCGTCCCCTGCGGTCGGAAATTCAGGTTCAGCGAAGGGAGAAACGTACCCTACCCCGGCGTCGGCTGCCACCGCCGACCCCATGGCCGTAATAGCCACCTCAATCTGATCGTCCTCGGGCTGGCGGGTAGTCAGTCTTTGCAGCCACAGCCCCGGCACGGCCATCAGTCTGGATATGACCCAGGCAGGATGCAGGCCGGAGAAACGGATGCTCTCGTAGCTGATGGCCGCTACCACCGGAATAAGCAGAATCCGGGAGATAATCCGCCATTCCAGGTCCGGGCGGCCCAGAAAGGCGAAGACTACCACTGAAACCAGGACTACGGTAAGCAGGAACGCCGTCCCGCAGCGGGGATGCGGGGTATCGAACCGGCGCACATTTTCCACCGTCAGCGCCAATCCCGCCTCATAGGTGTGGACGGCCATGTGTTCGGCCCCGTGATAGGCGAACACCCGACGGATGTCTTTCATCATTCCGATGCCGCCGATATAGGCCACCAGTATTATCAAGCGGATGACGCCTTCGATCAGGTTGCTGACGATGTCCGAGGCGATGTAGGGGTCGATCAGGCGTACTGCCAGCAAAGGCAGGATGAAGAAGATGCTTACGCCCAGGGTGATGGAAATCAGGAGGGTAAGGGCCAGCATCCAGCCGGGAATCTCCCCGGTGTTGCCGTTGCTGCCCTCCGCCGAAGCCAGCGCCGCCGAGCGGTTCAGCGCCTTGATGCCCAGCAGCAGGGTTTCCAGCAGGACCAGCATTCCCCGCAGCAGGGGTATTTGGCGAATGCGGCCGGTGAAGACGCTGTTCAACCTTTCGTGATAGTGGTAAATGTTGCCGTCGGGTTGTCGGACGGCCAGGCTGTAATACTCGCGCCCTCGAATCATTACGCCTTCGATGACTGCCTGACCGCCGTAGATAGCTCTGGGCTGTTCCGCCACTGCCGCGCCTCTCCGGGCTGGAAGGTTAAGGGAAGTCGGTACCGTGATAGATTCTGGTAATCTGGGCGACAAAAAAGGAATCGAGGGTCACTTTCCGGCCCTCGATTCTCCGGATGCTTGCCGATTGGGGCCTTCTACTGCAAGTTGTAACGCCGGCGCAGGCGCTCAATGCGGCCCTGGGTGTCCACGATGCGCTGTTCGCCGGTATAGAAGGGGTGGCATTTGCTGCACACCTCCACCCGCAGGGCGGGCTTGGTGGCCCCGGTCTGGAAAACGTAACCGCAGGAACAGGTAACCGTTGCGTTGAAAAACTGGGGGTGAATATCTGCTTTCATGTTTTGTTTTTCCTGTCTGAAACCGAATCTGCGCCAGGTAGAGCGTTGGGGCCGGCGCGGCCGGCTCCCCGGCGCCGGTAAGGTTCGGGATAAATTCGCTTAAACCTCGACCGGGTAAACGCTGACCTGCCGCCGTCCTTTGGAGGCCCACTCGAACTTTACCTTGCCGTCGGTCTTGGCGTAGATGGTATAGTCGCGGCCCAGACCCACATTGCTGCCCGGCCGGATTCGGGTACCGCGCTGCCGGATGATGATAGCGCCGGAAGTAACCTGCTCGCCACCGTACTTCTTGACGCCCAGGCGTTTCGGGTTGCTGTCGCGGCCGTTGTTGGTGCTGCCGCCCGCCTTCTTGTGAGCCATTAGAGGTTAACCTCCTGCCTGAATGTCCTGAATTATCAGGCGCGTATAGTTTTGCCGGTGCCCCTTCTTGAGGCGATACCGGGTCTTGGCCTTGTACTTGAAGACCATCAGCTTCTTGTCTTTGTAGTGCTGCTGCACCTGGGCTACTACCCGGGCGCCGGCTACGTGGGGAGAGCCAAAACTGACCTCGCCGCCCTCAGAGACGGCCAGCACTTCGTTAAACTCCGCTGAATCCCCGACTTCCAGGGGTAAAAGTTCCACATCGAGGACATCGCCCGGCTTAACCCGGTATTGTTTGCCCCCGGTTTTGAATATTGCGTAGTCCATATCAATTACAACCTCGGCGTACAATTCTAGGCAAGAAAGGGATAGGTGTCAAGTTTGGCTGCCACCCGGGGAAAACCGGCGCGGGAAGCGTAGAGGCCCTCACCCCTAACCTCTCTCCCGCGAGGAGAGGGGGGCTGTGGGCAAACTCTCCCCTCTCCCCCAGGGAGAGGAGCCGGGGGTGAGGGCCGCACTCAGGGAGAGGGACTAAGTGTGCAGGCTAGTGTTGAACCAAATTAGCCCTTGCCGCGATAAAATGTCAGCAGCAGCGATGTTCCGGATGCCAATATCGTTGCTGACCGCGACAGACGCTTACCGATTTCGTTGCGCCGCTTATAGTATATCCCATCAGCTATTTAGTATAATTATAAAGTGTCGGGCGGCCAATTCCCCTCCCCGTTGCCCGACTCCAATCTCCGGAGGAGGTGATAATATGCGTCTCTTTGACTATATGCAGGAATACGGCTACGAGCAACTGGTAGCCGGCTCCGACCCGGGTACCGGGCTGAAGGCCATTATCGCTATCCACGATACGACTCTGGGCCCGGCCTGCGGGGGAACCCGAATCTGGCCTTATGCCACGGAAGAGGAAGCTCTCCAGGATGCGCTGCGCCTGAGCCGGGCAATGACCTACAAGTCGGCTACTGCCGGGTTGTCCCTGGGCGGCGGCAAGGGAGTCATTATCGCCGACCCCAATACGCAAAAAACCGAAGCCCTGCTGCGGGCTTACGGCAGGTTCGTCGATACCTTGGGCGGCCGGTATCTGACCACTACCGACGTGGGCAGCACCGGTCGGGACCTGGAGTTCATCAGCCAGGAAACGGAGTACGTGGTGGGCTTGTCCTGGTCCCTGGGCGGCAGCGGCGACACCTCCATTATGACCGGCCTGGGTGTTTATATGGGTATGAAAGCCTGCGCCCGGGAAGTCTGGGGCAGCGACTCCCTGAGGGGCAAGCGGGTGACGATGCAGGGTTTCGGCAAGGTGGCCTACCACACCGCCCAACATCTGCTGGCGGAAGACGCTCAATTGGTGGTAACCGACGTTTACGAAGGCCCCCTGAACCAGGCGCGGGAGCTGGGGCTGAAGGTGGTAGCGCCGGAGGAAATTTATGATGTACCCTGCGACATCTTTTCCCCTTGCGCCCTGGGCGGCGTGTTAAACCAGCAGACCATCCCCCGGCTGTCCTGCCGGGTGGTAGCCGGCGGGGCCAACAACCAACTGCTCGCCGACGCCGACGGGGAGTTATTGCACCGGCGGGGTGTCCTCTATGCGCCGGACTACCTGGTAAATGCCGGGGGAATCATCAATGTCTCCGCCGAGGTGGGGATGCCCTACAATTCGGATTTGGCCCGGGAAAAGACGGAACGCATCTATGAAATAATGGAGCGGGTGATTCATACCTCAAAAGCGGAGGAGATTCCCACTTTCCAGGCGGCGGATCGGCTGGCCGAAGACCGGCTGGATTCGGTACGGAGCATCCGCCGGCTGCGCCGGGCCCGTCAGGGTTCAGCCGAGTTCGTCAGGGAATAATTGCAACCGCGAAGAGGGTGGGATATTATCCCGCCCTCTTAGTGATTCTCAGCTAAATTAGGGTTCTACTGGCTGCCACCATCGGCTCATTCCACCGCCAGTTCCGCCTCGCCCAAACCCTCTACCGAGACTACGGCCCGGTCGCCCGCTGCCAGGAATTTGGGCGGCACAATGCTGCCGGTGATTACAACGGCGCCCCGGGACAGGCTTTCTCCCTCCTGCGCCAACTTGTTGGCCAGCCAGGCCAGCGGTTCAAAGGGGTGGCCCATAACGTCGGAGCCGTGGCCGGCCCCTACTTCAACGCCATTGATGCTGGCGGTTCCCCGGGCGGCGGCCAGGTCCAGATTTTGCCAGTCGGTTACCGGCGGCCCCAATATGGCCCCGGCATTGGAAATATTGGTCGCCACCGAAGTTAACGTTCGCTCCAGGCCGCTCATACCTTCGGGCAGCCGCATATCGATGACCTCAAAGGCCGTCATAACCGCCGCCACCGCTGGCGCTACTGAGTCTCGGGTATAGGGCGCGCCCGAAGCCGGCAAATCCGCCGCTAAACGCACTGCCACCTCGCACTCGATACCCAAGCGGCGGTAAGCGTCTGCCGTGAGGGTTACCGGCGACGGGTAGATAGTCGTAGCCAGCAGCGCTCCGGCACAAGGCTCGTTCCAGCCGGCCTGCTGCTGCATCGCCGGCGTGGTGTAGGCCAGCTTGTATCCGACCACCGCGCCCTGGACTTCGACAAGCAGCTTCAAATACTCCCTTTGGACGGCATAGGCTTCGGGAATTGTGCTGATATGCCAGGGGCCCGGCAAGGCAGTAAAGGTCTCCTGCTTCCGGTATTGGTCAAACAAACTCCGGGCTGCGGTAGCTATCGCTTCTTTAGACGGCATCGGTTTACCTCTGTAATGAAGACTGGGCCGGAACTGAAACCTTCGGTAAAGCTCGAAAATTTACGCCGCCGGGTTTGGATTAAGATAAAGAGGCGGCATTAGAAAAGGTCGGACTTTACCTTATCAGGTTGAATCCGACCTCGATACTTGCTGGCAGAAGCCAGTGCCTTTGACCTGAGAAATTTCAGGTTGTCGGTAAGGTTAATGAGCTTCGCTGGGGGCGTCGAAGCCGGCGCCCCGGTGCTCGCCGTCGCAGAAGGGCTTGTTGTTGGAAGCGCCGCAGCGGCAAAGAGAAACCCACTGTCCTTCCGGGATGGTGTAGTTGTTGCCCGACTGGTCCACGATTTCGATGGGACCGGTTACCCGGTTCGGCCCGTTGGCCCGAATTTCAATCTTTACGTCTGCCATTTAATTTCCTCCCCGTAAAGTTAGCGCCCCGATGCTCTTGCTGGCGGGGTCGTATCCTGAAAATGAGAATTTGCGCCGCCCGGCGCTCCGGGACAAAGCTAGTCTGACACTTGGCTATTAGGGTGTCAAGGCTTGACCGCAGGTACGGCGGCGGCTCAGTTGGCTAGTGGAAGCAGCCGCCACCACAGCATCCGCCACCGCGCATGGGCGGTACGGGCATCTGATTAAACTCGCCGCTGCTCGCCGAATCGCCGCCGGCAGTAATGGAAGCGAACACCGAAAGGGCTCGCTTGGCCGGCTGCTCGCACTGGGGACAATCGGCTCCGCTGGCGCTCATTGATTGCAGCTTTTCAAACTTATGGTTACAAGTAGGGCAATGGTATTCATAAATAGGCATACTCATCCCTCATTATCGAGTTTGCCGGCGACTCCGGCCAGATTACCCCTAATTTACCAAAAGCCCCGGCATTTTACCAGTGCCAGATCACCTTCCCCAGGGCTATCGCATATGAAAAAATTTCAGGCTCAGAACGGAACTTTCCGATGTTTTGGCGGCGCTTTACTGGGTAATCAACATCAAAACCAACGGTTTAAGTCTTAAATTACCCAAATTTAGCAGTTAAAAACGGAGATTTACCCGTCAATTGGCCTCTTAAATTCCATATGCGATAGCCCTGTCACCTTCCCCAAACCCCCTCCCCGGAAAAACTTAAGCGCCCCTCTCCTCGCGAGGAGAGGGGCCGGGGGTGAGGGCGGGTTTCCATATCTTTATTGCATTATGCAATATAGCAGCATTACCGAGATTTACGGCTGCCTTAAATTATATATCCTGTTTACCAATATTCCACATACGTAATTACGTAATATCACCCTTGCTGTAATCAATATTACACTTCAGCGCTGCCCTATCACCCCCTTACAATGATGTTATTGTATCCCTATTCCAAAGTCTGATTATCTATTTGTGGCATAATCCTGTTGGCATACCCCACTTTACCTGATAGTATGTATCCATCATAACCCAGGAGAGAGAGAAAATATGTTGCACCTCAACCGCAAAGGGCTCATCCCGGCCAGCATCGCCGGCGCCCTCCTCGCTTTGGCCCTCCTCTTCGGCCTGGCCTTCGCCAGCCCGGCCCGGGCCGACGCCACCCCCACGACCACCACGACCCTGGACTCCGCCATCGGCGCCGCCTCCGAATCGGACCTCACCGAAACGGTGGCCCTGCAGTGGAGCGACGGCGAGGAAGTTTCCGTGACCCTGACCCGGGTGGACGGCAAACCCACCTATGACCCGGACAGTCTGGTCCACGGGGCAGACACCACGGTCAAGATCGCCGATTACTGCTGCGATTTCGACCAGAAGAGCATGACCTTCCGGCGGGCCGGTTTCGGCGATATGTGGATCAAGTGGTGGGCCGGCTACCCGGAACAGCGGAACTACGTGGCCTACCGGAACCCGGACCCGCCGGCGGGCGTGAAGGGCCCCCAGGAATCGGCGGTGATTGAGCTGGACCTGGAATGGCTGGAAGGGACCAAGCTGGTGGTGCCGGTGTCCCAGCAGAACGGGAACCCGGAGATTGACGTGGACGCGGCCCGGGAGTCGATTCGGAACACCAGCGCGCGGATTCAGTGGGTGTTCTTCTCCTACATGGAGGACTCGACCTTCGAGACCATCGTGGTGAAGAAGCAGTACGACCAGGGGAACTACGACCCATCTACCTGACGGTGTACTACGACACGGAAGCGGGACTGTACTACCAGATTCAGCGGCAGGATGCCAACAAGACGGTAACTGGCCAGTGGGGCGATGGGGAGGAGTTCTCCTTCCGGTTCTACCACGATGGGATGCGGCATTCGGAGCTGGCCTCGCAGAGCATCAGCCACGGGGAAGACACGGAAGCCACCTTCCGGTACCGGGTGCACCGCAACGGAGCGACGACCTTCAACTACATCCGGTTCGAGCGGCCGGGCTACGGGGACGCCCTCTTCGAGTGCACCTGGAACATCCACTGGGGCCTGTACTGCGATGAGCAGCGGAACCCGAACCCGCCCACTTCCCAGACGGACACGCCCATCACGTCCACCAGCGCCTTGCTGGAGTGGAGCGACGGGAAGCACATCAACGTGGACCTGCACCTGGACGACGACAACAAGCTGACCTACAACAACCTGACCCACGACAGCGCGGTAGCGGCGGAAACGACGGTAGAGTACCACGACAGCGGCTGGCTGGACCGGTACGAGAACTGGCGGTCGCTGGAGTTCCACCGGCCGGGTCAGAACGGCATGACCCTGAACTGGTACTACGATGCCGACTACGGCATCTACTACGAGATTGACTACAAGCCCACTACCGAGACCTTGAGTTATGACTGGGCCGGTGGGGAAGTTTCGATGACCCTGACCTATGCCGATGGCAAGGTCACGGTGGACCCGGCCAGCATCAGCGCCCATTCGGACGCGGCCTACAGCACGGGCGGCAATGTCTGGGAACATCGGGCCAAAATGATGTTCTACCGGGAAGGGTACGGGATGCAGACCCTGTACGGGGTCTGGGACGACCGGCGGGGATTCTCGATCCGGCTGAACCATTACCCGGTGGGGCAGGTGTTCGGGCTGACCGAACCGACGGAGTTGATTCAGGAGTTCGCCGACCTGACCCTGGAGAATAGCGGAGAGCAGTCCCTGGACATGGCGGAGCATTTCAGCGGCGAGGGGCTGACCTACCAGGTGAAGGTAACTACTACCCACAAGCGGACCGGGGTGGTGAAGATTGGGAACCTGAACGAGGTGGCCCGGAACAAGGTACGGGGGGAATGGGACGGCGAGGTCCTGACCCTGACCGACGGGGCTAAGGGCGACCACATCCTGCAGGTGGAAGTCATCGCCACCGATGGCGCCGGTGAATCGGCCAGCGACAGTTTCCAGTTGACCGTGGGCGGCGCGGCCGAACCGACCCCGGAGCCGACGCCCGAACCCACGCCGGAGCCGACGCCAGAGCCCACGCCGGAACCTACTCCGGAACCTACGCCGGAGCCGACGCCAGAGCCAACTCCGGAGCCGACTCCCGAGCCCACGCCGGAACCTACTCCGGAACCCGCGCCGGAAAGGCCAGCGCTGAGCAACCCCTTCGGGGACATCGAACTCAGCCAGGGGGAGACCAGCGACCTGGACATGGCTAACCACTTCAGCGGCGACAACCTGACCTACGAGGTGATGGTAACCACCACCCACCAGAAGACCGGCAAGCTGGGTGAGATTGCCCGCAACAAGGTGTCGGGAAGCTGGAACGGGTCGGTGCTGACGTTGGAGGGCGGCAAGGCCGCCTCCCAGTACCTGACTATCCAGATAATCGCCAGCAACGCGGCTGGAGAAGAAGCCAGCGGCTCCTTCACCCTGTCCCTGAAGAACTAGCCCAGCCCACGCGGCCCGGCTGGAAGGCAATGGCGACAGACCCCAAGGCGGCCCCGCAAGACTGCGGGGCCGTTCCCTTTTCTGCCCTCACCCCCGGCCCCTCTCCCAAAGGGAGAGGGGAGGCTAGTTTCTTCACGTTGCTTGGGGGAGGGTGAGTCCTGCCTTATGCGCTGGGAAGCCCTCACCCCCGGAGGGGGTTTGGCCGCTACTGACAGTTGGCGGTTGTGCCTTTCCGGGATACCGGCTAAACTGACCGCCAGCATATTCCTGAAAATAGTTCGGCAGAGGTCGGGTAATGGCAGTGCTTCGGGCCGCCGGGCCTTACGTTTGGATCAGTTGGATTAGCAAACTGCTGGTGGGCGAAAATTCCTGCGAGTGGGGCGCCTGGTTCAAGGCCCAACACGAAGGTTCATCCTGGGACAAAGTACCCTCCGACTTTGACCAGGTGCAATGGCTGCTGAAGCACGTCGAACTGGTCGAGCAAACCCGCCGGTACTACGAAAGGCAGGGCTACCTGGTTACCCTGGATTCCCAAAATTCCTTCGTCCTGCGGGGCCATTCGGCGGTTCTGGCCGGCCGACCCGACCTGGTGGCGGCCCGAGATGACGAAATAGTGGTGGTGGACGTAAAGACCGGGCAGCCCAATCCGGCCAATACCGTCCAGGTTATGCTGTATCTTTACGCCCTGCCCCGCGCCCTGAAAAGCAGGTTTGCCGGAGCCCGGCTGAGCGGGCAGGCGGTTTATCCCGAAGGCCCGATCGAGGTGCCGGCCGAAGCGGTCGACGCAGATTTCATTGGCGCTATGGGCCGGCTGATGCGCCGGATAAGTTCCTTGCAGCCGCCGCGCAAGGTTCCCAGTTGGGCCGAATGTCGCTTCTGTCCCATCGGATTCAAGGACTGCCCCCAGCGGGTGGATGCCGATGCGGAGCAGTCGATCGGCAGCACCGACGACTTCTGAACGGCAGCCGGGGTTTTGGAATACTCACTTCCGGCGGGTCAGCAGCCACAGCGTCGTACACCTTTTCGGACAAAGGAATTTTGTCGGCCCGAACTGCAGCTCCCCGGCCGGAAAGAAGGAAGAGTCGGCCCGCCGAAATATCACTCAGATCACCTTAACGAATTGTGTCAACATCCCCCCATAATGTATTGAAAACCCGGTGCTTGCGGTCTAAAATCTGCTAGGTTTGGTTAGACACGGGCAGCTCAATTCTGAAACGGGATGACTCCGGTTATCCTTGTCCAACTACGGCAGGAGAAAACCACAGCATGGTCAGCAGTGATAACGAAAACTTTTCAACTATGGCAGACTTTTCCGAGCAGGATTTGTCTCCCCGGCGGTATCAGCCGGGCGAGATAGTAGAGGGCGAAGTGGTGCGGGTGGATGACGATGGCATCGTCGTCAGCATTGGTCTGAAAACCGAAGGTATGATCTCTCCCCAGGATATGCGGACCCTGAGCCAGGAAGAGAGAGACCAATTGCAGCCGGGAGACAGCATAATGGTTACCGTTCGAGGCGGACGGGGCCCGGGCGATATGGCGATGTTGTCCCTGGACCAGGCCAAAGAGGAACAAGGCTGGCAGGAAGTTATGGAGCGTTCCCGGGAGGGTTCCACTATTACCGCCCGGGTGCTGGAACAGAATCGGGGTGGGCTGGTGGTAAGTTACCAGGGCATCCGCGGGTTCGTCCCTTTTTCCCAGTTGGCGCCCGTGCCCAGCGAAACGAGGGAGCAGGCGCTGGCGGAACGGATGGGCCAGGAATATCCTTTCCATATTCTGGAGGCCGAACAGGAGCGGGGCCGACTGGTTCTTTCCGAGCGGGCCATCTGGCAGAAGCAGCAGGAAGCGGCGCGGGAACAGTTTATTGCCGAGTTGGAGGAAGGGAGTCGGATTACCGGCAAGGTAACTTCACTGCGCGGCTTCGGCGCCTTCGTAAACCTGGGCAAGGCCGAGGGTCTGATCCACATCTCCGAACTGTCCTGGAGTCGTATCAAAGGGCCGGAAGAAGTGGTCAGCGTCGGACAGGAACTGGAGGTCCAGATTATCAAGATAGATACCGAATCCAAGCGAATCAGCCTGAGCCTGAAACGCACTATGCCGGAACCTTGGGAGACGGTGCCGGAACGCTATAACGTGGGCGATATAGTCGAAGGCACGGTAACCCGGCTGGCCGACTTTGGCGCCTTTGTGCGGCTGGAAGACTGGGTTGAAGGTTTGGTCCACATATCCGAGCTGTCGCCCCGCCAGGTCAAGAACCCCAGCGAATGCGTTTACGTCAACCAGCAGGTCCGGGTGGTGATTTTGGACATTGACCCAAACAAGCGGCGGATGAGTCTCAGCTACAAGAAAGCCTTCGGGATGTAGCCATGACACCGGAAGGAGTGGAACCTGTTTCCGAACTCGATCCCGCCGACTCCGACGAAAACGCAGCGCCGGCGGCGCCAAGCCCGCCGGCCGGGCAGGAACTGGGACGGGTAGAACGTCCCCCAGCCGAGCAATTCCGGGGAAGGCGCCGGCTGCTGTTGACTCCCCTGCTGTTCAAGCCGCCGGAGGAACCGTCGGGAGAAACGTCCGACGGGTTGGCAATCTACGACCGATACTGGGAACAGGTCAAAACTCAGGTAAGCGCTCTTGCTTCAGGGCTGGGCGGCTTGCAGCGCATCTACTACGAAAGTTTGGTAGAAGGCGGGGCCGCCGGGCTGTCCTACCTGCAACTGGCGGACAGCCGCGGCCACGAGCTGGTTCAATTTCACTGCCAGTCCGGCGCAGCCCTGGAGCCCACTGAGAGTATCGATCGGCTTACCGAGGCTATGGACTTGCAGCGCTGCCTGATGATTCCACTGGTCAATGACCAGGTAGCGGCCCGCTTGCAGGATTGGCTGGCGGAAAGCTCCCGAGAACGCTACGCTCACATCGCCCGCCAGATTAATCAGACTTTGCAAGCCGACGAAACGGGACTGCTGCTAATCAATGAGCGTCACCAAGTCCAGTTTCCCCCGGACATTGAGGTCTTTTACGTAGCCCCGCCGGCCCTGGATGAATACCGGCGTTGGCTGCAGAACTGGGCTACTCGCCAGCCGGCAGAGGAAGCGGAGACTCCAACCGCGGAGCCGCAATAGGACGCCGGCCGGTGTCTAAAAGGCCCGGAGAAACCGGGGCAACTCGGTGAAAGCCGAACTGCCCCAGGGCATATAGCCTCGCTGCGCTGCTTCACCCAGTCGTAGCTCCGGGTCTTCGCGGGAAGCCAGGAAAGCGTGAATTTGAGCCTTGTCCCAGTTCCGCGGCTCGGCTAGGGCGCGCTCCCGGACACATTGCATGAAATCCGCCACACAAGGCATAGCCGGGTCGTCGGCCAGCGCCACAAGGCACAGTTGTTCCAATGCGCCGGCGCCGCCGTTGTCCGGCATTATAAACACAGTTGTTTGGGGGAATTCGGTGGACGGAATCAGCATCTGCCCAGGAACCGGCAAACCGGAATCAATCAAGGCGGACTGAACACTTTGAAAAGCGCTACCGGCGCTGTCATCGGCGTCTCTCACGATGCCGATGGATTGAAGGAATGGGAAATCGGGGTTTTGCGTAATCTCCAACAACACTGATTTGAGGTTATCTTTTCCCCGGCAGTTTATAATCTGAACGTCATCTATTCTCAACTCCCTCATGAATGCGCTGAAGAACATCACTTCATCCATACCTTCAACGAGGAGCTGCTTCGGTTTGCTCAAAGTGGATACCCGGATTTGCATAACTAAATGAACTCCATATTCATATCAAAAACGGCCTTCAACCGCTCTTGATCGTACTCCACCGATTTATACGCACCGTCTATATTGCGCTGCAGGCGGAAGAGGCGCAGTTCGTCATCTTCGTCCGACTCAAAGGCCCGGTACGCCGCCCCGATGCACTCGTAGCTATGAGTAGTGGCGAATAACTGCACGTCATAGCTGCGGGCAAAGGCTCCGATGGCTTGCCAAACCGGTTCCATTACCGAGTGGTGGATTCCGTTTTCAACTTCGTCCACCAGCACCACTCCACCTGCTGCGTTGGCAACTGCCAGGACCAGGGCCAAGATACGGGACATTCCTTCCCCCAGGAGCCTGACCGGAATTGCCTGACTGATCCCGATGTCCGCGTACAGGACCGGTCTTTGCCTTACGGAGCTTACAAACAGTCGATTTAGTCGCGGTTCGATATTCCGTAAAATCTCAACAACATCCTTTTCCCAGCCCTTCCGTTCCAGTCGGCTGTAGTTGTCAGCTTCCGCACCGGCATCAGCGCGATGCGGAGTTAGCAAAAATGCGCCGGGTTTCATTATGAACCTGCCTTCGTCCTTTGTTGCTCTTGCACTCCAGAATCCCGCTCGATTCTTCCCACCCACCAGCCAACCTTTTGAAGTTATCGGTACTCCGGATTCGCCAGAGTATTCCAGAATAAGCTGATTTTTAGACACTTGAAATTCAGCGTCGAACTGACCCTCGCCGGGCAAATCCAGCGGGGTCTCAAATTCCGGATTCTCCACAGAGCTAATTTTCAGCATACCGGGGCTGTTATCCGGGAAACTTTCGGCAGCTATTTCTATTTCTTTGCTTTGGTCGAAGTCCAGAAACAGATTGCCAATAACATCCTCCGGTTCAACTGGGCCCAGTCCTCGGGCGAAATCCAGGCTTAAAGCCCGCGCCGGGTTAGTTGGCCCACCATGCACCCATAACGCTTCCAGCAGAGCCGTCTTACCCACATTGTTTTTGCCCGTAATCAGGTTTATCCGACCCATACCTGAGACGGTGAGAGCATCGAAGCACCGGAAGTTTTTGATATTAATGCTGCGGTACATAGTCTTCACTCCTGGTAGATTGGCCTGTTGTTGAGCTTATGCCCCGGCGGGAGCAAATATTGCCTTATAGTTTAACATTGTCATCCCCCCGCAATAGACGCTCCGGCCATTGCAGTGATATATTTTCTGGGTCAATTACGAATCCAAACCAAATAGTAACGGATTCAATTAACGGCATCGCCAAACAGTTTTACCGAGGGGAAGTTTATATGACCGCCAACAGCCCCACCGAAATACCCCGAGCCTATGACCCCACGGCCGTGGAACAGCGCATTTATCAGGAATGGCTGGACCGGGATTACTTCACTCCTCAAATACGTCCGGGGCAGCAGCCCTTTGTCATCATAATGCCGCCGCCCAATGTTACCGGCGAGCTGCACCTGGGCCACGCCCTGACCGCTACTATTGAGGACGCCCTGATTCGGTGGCGGCGGATGTGCGGCGACGATACTTTGTGGCTGCCCGGCAAAGACCACGCCGGCATTGCTACCCAATGGGTAGTGGAGCGGCTGCTGGCCGAGGAAGGCGCTAACCGCCACGAATTGGGGCGGGAAAAATTCCAGGAACGCGTCTGGGAGTGGGTCGCCCGTTACGGCAATACCATTGACGAACAGCACAAGCGGTTGGGCACCTCCTGCGACTGGTCCCGGCTGCGCTTTACCCTGGACCCCGGCCCGGCCCGGGCGGTTCGTACTACCTTCGTTAATCTGTATCGCAAGGGGCTCATCTACCGGCACGAACGAATCATCAACTGGTGTCCCCGCTGCGCCACCGCCCTCTCCGACCTGGAGGTGGAGTACCAGGAACAGGACGGAAAACTCTATTACATCCGCTATCCCCTGGCCGATGGCGACGGCTACATCACGGTAGCTACCACCCGGCCCGAGTCAATGCTGGGTGATACCGGCGTGGCGGTGCATCCCGAAGACCCGCGTTATACCCACCTGGTAGGGAAAGATGCCATCCTGCCTATCATGGACCGCCCCATCCCGGTTGTGGGCGATGCCGCCATCGAGCCGGAGTTTGGCACCGGCGCCCTGAAGGTTACTCCCGGCCACGACGTCGTTGACTTCGAGATTGGCGAGCGCCACAACCTGGAAATTATCAATATCATCGGCTTTGACGGCAATATGACCGACCTGGCCGGCAAGTACGCCGGCCGGGAACGTTTTGACACCCGACACGCCGTGGCTGAAGAACTGGACAGCCTGGGGTTATTGGAGCAGGTTGAAGACTACCGACATTCGGTGGGCCACTGCCAGCGCTGCGACTCGGTGGTGGAACCTCTCATCAGCTTGCAATGGTTTCTTCAGCTGGGCAGCCACCGGGAACCGGACAGCATCGCCGGCCGCGCCCACGCCGCCGTGGCTAACCGGGACATCGCCATCGTACCCGACCGCTTTTCCCGGGTATATCTCAACTGGCTGGAAAACATCCGCGACTGGTGCATCAGTCGCCAGCTATGGTGGGGACACCGCATTCCGGTCTGGTACTGCGACGCTTGCGGCGAAATAGTGGCTGAAGTCGATGCTCCGGTATCCTGCCCCTCCTGTAACTCGGCGCAAATGCGTCAGGACGAGGACGTGCTGGATACCTGGTTCAGTTCCGGCCTCTGGCCCCATTCTACCCTGGGCTGGCCCGACGCGACCGAGGACTTTAACCACTTCTACCCCACCGCAGTGCTGGAGACCGGTTACGACATTCTCTTCTTCTGGGTGGCCCGGATGATAATGATGGGAATCGAAAATACGGGACAGGTTCCCTTCCGCACCGTGTATCTCCACGGGCTAATTCGAGATGCCAACGGCGATAAGATGAGCAAGACCCGGGGCAATACTATGGACCCCCTGGACCTGATCGACCGCTATGGCACCGACGCTCTCCGTTTTGCTCTGTCCACCGGCACCGCCCCGGGCAACGACCTGCGCATCACCGAAGGCAAACTGGAGGCCGCCCGCAACTTCGCCAACAAGGTCTGGAATGCCGCCCGCTTCGTTATTACCGCTCTGGAGGGTCAGGATGACCTGGCCGGCTGGCGGGAGCTGCCCGCGCTGGAACACCGGGAAGACCGCTGGATTGTCAGCCTGCTGGATCGGGTTACCGCTGCGGTGAACGACTCCCTGTCCAACTTTGAGCTGGGGGAGGCGCAGCAGACGCTGTACGATTTTATCTGGAACGAATTTTGCGACTGGTATATTGAGATGGCCAAGGTGCGGCTGCGCTCCGGCGGCGAGCCGTCGCCCCGGCCGGTTCTGGCCCACGTGCTGGAGCGGACATTACGCCTGCTCCATCCCTTTATGCCCTTCATTACCGAGGAAATCTGGCAGAACCTGACCGCCCGTCTGCCCCAGGAGGGTGACTTGCCGGACTCTATAATGATTGCCGCCTACCCGCTGGCCGAAGCGCCCCGCCGGGACCGGCAGGCGGAAGAGGAAATTTCCCTGGTAATGCAGACTATCCGGGCGGTGCGCAACACCCGAGCCCAACTGCGCATTCCCGCCAATCAAAGGCTGGAAGCTCAGGTAGAGGCCGACGGTCTGCGGGGAGCGCTGGAAGAAGAAGCCGAAGTAATCCGCACTCTGTCCCGGGTGGACCCGCTGCGCATCACTTCGGGCGCGCCGGCCGCCGCGGCGCAGCCGCGGGGCATTACCCTGTTGGTAAATCCCCTGGTCGTGCGGCTGCCGCTGGAGGGGGTGGTGGACTTGTCCGCCGAGCAGCAGCGATTGCGGGAGGAACTGGCTGCCTGTCAACGGGAGCTGGCACGCAAGGAAACCCTGGTCAACAACCCCAATTTCCGGGCCAAAGCCCGCCCCGACGTGGTGGAAACGGAGGAAGACCGCCTGCGCAGCCTCCAAGAGCAGCAGCAAAGGCTGGGGGAAATACTGGCTCAGTTGGGGGAGTAGCGCCGCCTCTCGCGCTGAATTATTTGAGGGAAGCGGAGGATACGGCCACGCTTTCAGTCAGCAAGTATGGTATAGGGTGGTAGGCATGTTGGAAACTAATTGCAACCACACAGCAGGAGACCGGGGCGCACCCCGGCGCGCTCCTTTCAACAGAACCCTTACCTTGAGCGATACTGAGTACAAGGGTTTTAGCCGTAACTTGATTCGATTGGAAGCGCCGGCTGAACTTGCTGACCTTGAGTGCCGAGTTGTCAATCAGGATTTTCTCTGCGCCCTGGAATTCCTTCCTGATTCCTTTGTTGATCTCCTTTTCCTGGATCCCCCTTACAATTTGAGTAAATCATGGCGTAAATTTTCCTTCAAACGTACCTCCGCGGAGAAATACGCCAAATGGATGGATTCGTGGTTAAGCAAGCTGACCCGAGTCCTCAAGCCCAATGCCTCGGTCTATATCTGCGGAGATTGGCAAACGTCGGCAACAATTTACCCGGTTGTTCAGCGTCATTTTATTATACGTAATCGCATAACCTGGGAACGGGAAAAGGGTAGAGGATCTCTTCGGAATTGGAAAAATTGCTCCGAGGACATCTGGTTCTGCACTAGGTCCAATGACTATCATTTTGACCCCGATGCCGTCAAATTAAAAAGGCGGGGTATTGCGCCTTATACCGACGAATCGGGGAAGCCGAAGGATTGGGAAAGAACCGAGGGGGGGAATTACCGTCTAACCTATCCATCCAACCTTTGGACGGATATAACCGTCCCATTTTGGTCAATGCCTGAAAACACCGACCACCCTACCCAAAAATCAGAAAAACTGCTGGCTAAAATCATCCTTGCCAGCAGTAAACCAGGAGACATGGTTTTTGACCCGCTTTTGGGAGCCGGCGCTACCGCGGTAGCGGCCAAGAAATTGGGGAGAAGGTACCTGGGAATCGAAATTGACGAAAAATATTGCTGCTGGGCAGAAAAACGACTAGCGTTAGCGGAAGTCAACGGCAGCATCCAGGGTTATTTCGGCGGGGCATTTTGGGAAAGAAACTCCCATCGAGAGTCCCAAAAGCGTGAAAATATTACCGAAATCCAGTCCGGTCTGCTTTGAAAGTGGGGCAAATTTAGCGTATGCCCAGCCAGTTGTTCTACAGCGGAGCCTACCTGAATATTGAACAAACGGCAGCCGAACTGCTGAACGGACGCTCCGATATACTCTCCGCCAGCACCGCTGCCAGTCCACGGGCGGTTGGAGATGCTGTTCAGGAAATTTTGGCTGAAAGCTTTCAATCCCTGCTAGGGCCTTATTGCGCCCAATACTCAGCCGACTTTGCCCGCCGGGCTATGGCAGACCTGGCCTTTGCAGATCCAGAAGGTTACTACTAGGTGATTGATGTTAAGACTCACCGAACCGATACCAGGTTTAATATGCCTAATTTAACATCGGTGGAACGCCTGACCCGGTTCTATCAAGACGATAAGAACTATTTTGTAGTATTACTAGTCAGTTATACAGTTTCGGGTACGGCGCTGAAGGTAAGTGGCGTCAGGTTTGTTCCCATAGAGTTCTTGATGTGGGAGTGTCTTACAATCGGAGCATTGGGTTGAGGGCAGATTCAGATAGCCAACTCTAACTACATCAACATCCAACCTGGTTAATCCAGAAAATCCTGGATGTTGGAACTCTGCGATAATGTTCTGGAGTTTTACCCTCGGGAAATAGCCAAGATTAACGACCGAATCGAACATTTCCAGCAGCTACGCGAGCTTTGGCAGTCTAAAAGCGAGTAAGGTTCATATTGTCCATCCAAAACAGCAGCATACTTCAGGATTGAAAACAGGAAAGTAATGAACACCCCTCTCGGCATTATCGGTTATCCTATCGGCCACTCTATATCGCCGGTGTTTCAGCAGGCGGCGCTGGACGCTTGCGGCGTCGCGGCCCGGTACGTGGCTTACCCGGTGCCGCCGGAGGAAGTGGGCGAGTTTGTTAATGGACTGCGCCGGCCCGAGGTGATTGGCATTAACGTAACCGTACCGCACAAGGAGGCGGTGATTCCCTTCCTGGACGAGATTGACGACTGGGCCACTGAGGCCGGCGCCGTCAACACTATCGTCAACCGGCAGGGACGCCTTACCGGCCATAACACCGACGGTTACGGTTTCCTCCAGGCCCTGCGCGCCGGCGCCGGATTTGAACCGGCGGGCCGCAGCGCGCTCATCCTGGGAGCCGGCGGCGCCGCCCGGGGTGTGACGCTGGCTCTGGCCCGGGAGCGTATCGGGACGCTAACCATTGCCAACCGTACCCCGGCGCGAGCCGAGAACCTGGCCCGTCTGGCCCGGGGCCGGGGTATCGAGTCCCGGGCCATCCCGCTGACCGGCGCCGGGCTGGAACCGGCAGTCGCCACCGCCGAGCTAATCGTGAACTGCACCACTATCGGAATGACCCACGGCCCCGGCGCCGACCCCATTCCGTTGCCCTGGCCGGCCATCGCTCCCAACGCTCTGGTCTATGACCTGGTGTATAATCCTCTGGAAACCCGGCTGCTGCGGGAAGCGGCCCAGGCCGGTCTGGCCACACTGGGCGGGATTGATATGCTGGTCTTTCAGGGCGCGGCAGCCTTTGAACTGTGGCTGGAACGGCCCGCTCCGGTAGAAGTGATGCGGGCCGCCGCAGTCCGGGCGATGCAGTCCCCGGCCTGAAATGACAAATTTACGAATATCCCTACTGACTTTGCGCCTCTGCGGCGAATATTCGCCCGGAGGCGCGCCGGGCGCCGCGGCCGGCAGAAACTAGCGAGGTGCTTGACGATGATTCGGTGGTTTACGGCAGGAGAATCCCACGGCCAGGGCTTGATGATAATTATGGAAGGGGTGCCAGCGGCCCTGACCATCAGCGAAGAATATATCGGAACCCAACTGGCCCGCCGCCAGCGAGGCTACGGACGGGGCGGTCGGCAGCTGATCGAGCAGGATTGGGCCCATATAATGACCGGCGTCCGCCATGGCTACACCCTGGGCAGCCCCATCGGGATGACGGTGGAGAACAAGGATTGGGCCAACTGGACCGAAGCGATGGCCGTAGAATACATCGAAAATCCATCCCAGGAGGGCCGCAACCGGCGGGTAACCCGTATCCGCCCCGGCCACGCCGACTTGCCCGGAACTATGAAGTACGGCTTTTCCGACGTGCGCAACGTGCTGGAGCGGGCCAGCGCCCGGGAAACGGCGGCGCGGGTGGCCGCCGGCGCCGTTGCCATGCGCCTGCTGGAGGAGTTCGGCATCAAGCTCTACAGCCACGTCATATCCATCGGCGGCGTTTGGGCCAGCGCCCCCGACACCCACGAATCCATTGACTGGGCCGCCGTTGAGGAGTCCCCGGTGCGGTGCGCCGATGCCGTGGCCGCCGGCAAAATGGTCGCCGAGATTGACGCCGCCCGCGACGCCGGGGATACGGTAGGCGGCACGGTGGAGGTTATCGCCGACAACGTTCCCATCGGTCTGGGGTCCCACTCGCATTGGGACCGGAAGATTGACGGCCGGATTGCCCAGGCGCTGATGTCCATCAACGCCGTCAAGGATGTGTCCATCGGCCCCGGCTGGGAAGTGGTTAACCGGCGCGGCTCCCAAGTCCACGACGTCATCGAGCCGGTGACCGACCCGGACCGCCCGTGGCAGCGCAAAACTAACCGGGCCGGCGGCACCGAGGGCGGCATGACTGACGGTATGCCGCTGGTGGCCCGCTTTGGCATTAAGCCTATCGCCACCCTGCACCAACCCTTGCCTTCGGTGGACCTGGATACCGGCGAGCCGGTGCAGGCCCATTTTGAGCGTTCCGACGTCTGCCAGGCTCCCCCGGCCGGGGTTATTGGCGAGGCGATGGTGGCCCTGGTGCTGGCCGACGCCTTTATGGAAAAATTCGGCGGCGACTCCATCCCCGAAACCCGCCGCAACTATGAGGGCTACCTGAAGACCGTGGGGCCCCGGAAGGTTTATCGGTAGCGAAGCGGCCCGGAATCGGAGAGATTGTCAGGACGATTTTCCGGCCGGTCGGGGAAGAGGTTACCAAGACTCCTGGACAGCCCGCCCGAGGCCGATAGGGAAGCCGGGTAATATAGCCAATCTACCGATTAAACTTGTTGCTGTTCCGGTTCCACCGGCGCTCGCGGCAACAGCAAGTCCGCTACTGCCAGCTCGATTTCAGGCAGGGACACGGGAGTAACCCGCTCACCTCGCCGCAGAATGGTATGTTGGGCGTAACCGTTGGGGCAGGGTTCCAGAAACCGCTCAATGCAGTCTCCGGGCAGATTCAATACCCATGTCTCCGGGATGCCGGCCCGTCCGTAAAGGTGGGCTTTGATGTCCCGGTCGTAGGTCAGGGAAGAATCCGCTACTTCGATTACCAGCAGTATGTCGTCAGGGACGGCGTGGGCAAAGGAATAGTCATCCTCCCGAAATTTCAGCAGGGCCAAGTCCGGTTCCGGCGCGGAATGTTCTCCTAAAAGTACCGTACCCTGAATTTGGACGCTGAACCTTCCAGCGGCCCGATTGATAAAAACACGGGCATAGCGGGATACACTTCCAATATGTTGAGATCCCATGGGCGGCATCAGCAGAATCTCTCCTTCAATCAACTCCACCCGCTCCCGGGGTTGCAGCACGCCGGCTTCAACCATGCGGAAATACTCTGCCACCGTAAACTTGCGGGTTTCCAGGGTTATTGCTGGCGTCTTTACCGGCGTGGTCGTCATGGCGACACCTGACCTGCGTTAGAGAGTGTGAAAGCTAACCTTATTCCGGCGCTACGGTTCCAAAGTTAACCCGGCTCCTGCCCCTGTTCCGCCGGCGCTGGCGGCAGCAGCAAGTCCGCCACTGCCAGCTCGATTTCAGGCAGGGACACGGGAGTTACCTGCTCGCCCCGGCGCAGAACAGTATGCTGGGCGTAGCCGTTGGGGCCGGGTTCCCGAAACCGCTCGATGCAGTCTCCGGGCAGATTCAATACCCACGTCTCTGGGATGCCGGCCCGTCCGTAAACGTGGGCCTTGATCTCCCGGTCGTAGGCCAGGGAGGAATCCGCTACTTCAATTACCAATAATATATCTGAGGGAGCCGGCCACCTGCCGGCATAGTCGTCCTCTCGATATTTCAGCAGGGCCACATCCGGCTCCGGCGCCGAATATTCCGGCAGCGGCAGCGGGGTCTGTACCGATACGGAGAACCGTTCACCGGCCAGGCGTCCAAAAACCCGGGTATAGCGCATGATACCGGAAAAATGGGGATGGCCCATGGGCGGCATAAGCAGAATCTCTCCTTCAATCAACTCTACCCGCTCCCGGGGCTTCAGGACGCCGGCCTCTACCATGCGGAAGTATTCTTCCACCGTAAACTTGCGGGTTTCCAGGGTTATTGCTGGCGTCTTTACCGGCGTGGTCGTCATGGCGACACCTGACCTGCGTTAGAGAGTGTGAAAGCTAACCTTATTCCGGCGCTGCGGTTCCAGAGTTACCCGGCTCCTGACCCGGTTCCGCCGGGGTTGGCGGCAGCAGCAAGTCCGCCACTGCCAGCTCGATTTCAGGCAGGGATACGGGAGTAACCCGCTCACCCCGCCGCAGAATGGTATGTTGGGCGTAACCGTTGGGGCCGGGTTCCCGAAACCGCTCGATGCAGTCCCCGGTCAGATTCACCACCCACGCCTCCGGGATGCCGGCCCGTCCGTAAACGTGTGCCTTGATCTCCCGGTCGTAGGTCAGGGATGAGTCCGCTATTTCGATTACCAGCAGCACATCCTCGGGAACTTCCTGATGAAAGAGATAATCATCTTCCCGAAACTTCAGCAGAGCCAGGTCCGGCTCCGGCGCGGAATGTTCGTCTAACCGCAGGGGAACCTGAACCATCAGAGAGAACCTTTCGCCGGCCAGGCGTCCAAAAACCCGGGTATAGCGTGTGACACCGGAGCGGTGGGGATGGCCCATGGGCGGCATAAGCAGAATCTCTCCTTCAATCAACTCCACCCGCTCCCGGGGCTGCAGGACGCCGGCTTCTACCATTCGGAAGTATTCTGCCACCGTAAACTTGCGGGTTTCCAGGACTATTGCTGGCGCCTTTACCGGCGTGGTCGTCATGGCGACACCTGACCTGCGTTAGAGTGTTGTGACAGATGATAGCCCTTACCATCCCCTAACTTCAAGAATCGGTCTGTGCTACAATACCGGCAAACACCCAATAAATCATTAAAGGACTAGCCTATTGAAGATTAAAGAGATACTTCAGCAAAAACGTACTATCTCCTGTGAGTTTTTCCCGCCCCGGGAGGAGGAAGGCATCCCCTCCGTATTTCGCGCCATCGACCGCGTAAGCGTCTTCAACCCGGATTTTGTCTCCATAACCTACGGCGCCGGCGGCTCGACCCGCGCTTTTACCGAGCGCATTACCATGCGGGTCAAGCAGGAGACCGACCTGGAAGTGATGGCGCATTTGACTTGCGTGGCCCAAACCAGGGAAGAAGTGCATGGCGTACTGAATCGGCTGGCCCGGGCTAATGTGGAGAACGTCATCGCCCTGCGTGGCGATCCGCCCCGAGGTCAGGAAAGCTTTGTCCCGGAGGAAGACGGCTTCACGCACGCCACCGAATTGATTGAACACATCCGGGACAACTTTGACTTCGGAATGGCCGCCGCCTGCTATCCGGAAGGACACACCGAATCTCCGAACCTGGAGTCGGACATCCATTACGCCCGGGAAAAGGTGGACAAGGGCGCCGATTTCCTGATTACCCAGCTTTTTTACGACAACCGCCACTTCTTTGACTTCATGGAGCGTGCGGAGCGGGCCGGCATTAACGTTCCGGTCATCCCCGGCGTGCTGCCCATTCTGAATACGGCCCAGATACGTCGGTTCACGGCCCTTTGCGGCGCTACTATCCCCCAAGACCTGGACTTCCGGTTGGAGCAGTACGCCGACGACGATCAAGCCGTGCGCGAACTGGGGGTGGAATATGCCTCCCGCCAAGTTGAAGAACTGTGGGAGCAGGGCGTCCCCGGGATACATTTCTATGTGCTTAACCGCAGTTATTCGGTGTCCCGAATCCTGGCTAACCTGAACCTGCCCTGCCACCCGTCGCCCGATTAGCGGCCAGCAATCTCAGCTGCCCGGCGCCGGAGACCGGCAAGTTGGGCGGCGGGAAAAAGCGATATGACTCAACTGAGCACCGGCGTTGACATCATTGAAATCCCGCGCATTGCCCGGGCGCTGGAGCAGTACGGCCAACGGTTTTTGCGGCGCATCTATACTCCTGAGGAAATAGACTACTGCCGAGGGCGGGCTCCCAACCTGGCCGCCCGGTTCGCCGCCAAGGAGGCCGCCATGAAAGCCCTGGGCACCGGTGTGCGAGGGGTAAGCTGGAAGGATATCGAAGTAGCCCGGCATTCCAGAGGCGCTCCCTACCTGCGGCTGTACGGCCGAGCCGAGGCTCGCAGCCAACGGTTGGGGGTGCAGGAAATTTCCATCAGCCTGTCCCATTCCCGTGAATATGCGGTGGCTTTTGTGGTAACCAGATGCCAGCCGCCAACCTGAAAGTCGTTACCGCCGCCCGGATGACCGCCCTGGAGCAGGAATCGGAACGGCAGGGCGTCCCCACCAACACCCTGATGGAGAATGCCGGCCTGGCGGTGGCCCGGGCCGCCCGCCAGCGGTTGACCGGAGTGGCCGGAGTAAAAACAACCGTATTGGTTGGTCCGGGCAATAACGGCGCCGACGGTCTGGTGGCGGCTCGACATCTGCGCCGGTGGGGCGCGGAAGTTACCGCTTGCCTTTTGACCCGACGGCCCGACTCTGATCCGCAACTGAACCTGGCTCGCGGCTGCGGAGTTTCTACCGTGGACATGGCCGACGGCGGCTGTCTGGATGACTTGACCCGGCTGCTGACTCAAAGCAGTCTGGTTATTGACGCAATACTAGGCACCGGCCGTTCCCGTCCCCTGCAAGGAGTGGTTCGGGAGGCGCTGCTGCGGGTGTCGGCAATCCGAGAAAAGGGCGGTATCCCCTTACTGCTGGCCCTGGACTTGCCCACCGGTCTGGATGCCGACACCGGAGCCGTGGACGACGCCACTCCCACGATGGACGCTACCCTGGCGCTGGGATTTCCCAAGGCGGGACTGCTGGCCTTTCCCGGCGCGGCGCGAGTGGGCGAACTGGTTACTCTGGACATCGGTCTGCCCGACAATCTGGGGCAGACGGAAATCGACCTGGAACTGCTTACCCCCGACTGGGTGCAGGACAATTTGCCGGCGCGCCCGATGAATTCCCACAAAGGCACCTTCGGCCACCTGCTGGTGGTAGCCGGCTCGCGCAATTATGTCGGGGCGGCCCGGTTGGCCGCTCGATCCGCCGGCCGAGCCGGGGCCGGCCTGGTTACCCTGGCAACACCCAGGAGCGTCTATCCCCTGGCCGCGGCCCAACTTACCGAAACCATCCATCTGCCCTTGCCCGAGGACGAAACCGGCAGCGTACACCCGGATGGCGCACTCTTGTTGCGGGAAGCCCTGCCCCGCTACGATGCCCTGGCTGTCGGCAGCGGCCTGGGCCCGGCGCCGGGCGCCCGGGAGTTCATCGAAAAGTTGCTGCTGGACTCCCCGGCAACCGGACTCCCTACTCTGGTTGACGCCGACGGCCTGAACCACCTGGCCTGCATCCCGAACTGGTGGCAGCGCCGGTCCGGGCCGTTGACGCTGACACCCCATCCGGGTGAGATGTCCACCCTTACCGGACTGCCGACGGCGACGGTGCAGCAGCAGCGAGTGGAAATGGCCCGGCAGTGGTCGGCGCACTGGCAGGCGGTAGTAGTTCTCAAGGGAGCCTTCACCGCCATAGCCGAGCCGGGCCGCACGCCGCCGGCGGGACACCCGCCGGGGTTGGTGCGTCTTTCCCCCTTTGCCAACCCGGCGCTGGCCTCCGGCGGCACCGGCGACGTGCTGACCGGCATTATCGGCGGCTTGCTGGCCCAGGGCTTGGCCGATTTTGCCTCGGCCAGCTGCGGGGTCTATCTGCACGGCCTGGCGGCGGAAGTTATCGCAGCGAGGCACGGCGCCACCGGGCGTCTGGCCTGGGAAGTGGCGGAAGCCGTACCCGAGGCGATAAACCGGCTTCAGGCATCTGGCGGACGTTTCTCTTAATTTAACCGGAGCCGGCGGCGCAGTATCTAACTGCCCTTATAAGTTTACCCCGGCCTCTCCGGTTGCGCCTGCTTGGGCCGAGCTTTGCCCAACAGGTGTCCGGGTGTGGCTGGGCCGCCGCCACCAAATTTCGGGCTTGCCGAGTCTTGCCGCACCCTGAATAAGGTCCAGCGCTCCGGTCAGCAATCCCCAATCTTATCGGGGGAACGCCTCCCTTACTCCGCCGTCCACCGGAATCATGGCGCCGGTGGTTTTGGCCGAGCGGCCGGATGCCAGGAACAGCACCGTCTCCGCCACGTCCTCGGCAAAGACCCGGGCCTGCAGCAGATTGCGCCGCCGGTAGAAATCTTCCAGCCCGTCAACGGTAACCCCGTGGGCCGCCGCCCGTTCTTCCCGCAGTTCCTGAGACCATAGCTGGGATCCCTGGAAAATGGCGTCCGGGTTGACTACGTTAACGCGGATGCCGTGCTGCCCGTTTTCCAGGGCCAGGACCCGGGCCAACTGCACTTCCGCCGCCTTGGCTACGCTGTAGGCGCCAAACTCGGCGCCGGGCGCCGGTACATTCTTGGTGCCGATAAATACCAGACTGCCGCCGATACTCTGTTCCTGCATCAGCTTGACGGCTTCCGCCGCCACCAGAAAATGGCCGGTAGTATTAATGTCCAGCGACCGCTGCCAGTCGGCCAGGGACAGGGAATCGATAGCCCCTACCGGCGCAATGCCGGCGTTGGAAACCAGGATGTCCAGCCCGCCATAAGTGCGGCGCAGTCCCTGAAAAACCTCGGCCACCTGGCCCGGATTCGTCACGTCCATGGGGAAGGACGCCGCCCGTTCCGGCCCGGCCGCGCGGTTGATGCCCTCCGCCACCGCCCGGGCGCCGGCGGCGTCCGTGTCGGTAACTGCTACGTGGGCGCCTTCCGCCGCCAACCGCTCGGCAATAACCTTACCGATGCCGCTGGCGGCCCCGGTTACCAGCGCCACCTGCCGGGCCAGCTCCTTTTCCGGCGGTGCCAGGGTCAGCTTGTACAGCTCCAGCGGCCAATATTCGGCGTCGTAAGCATCCCGGGGAGTCAGGGAAGTATAGTCACTGACCGACTGGGCGGCGCTCAGCACGTTGATCGTGTGGTGATAGATGTCGTTGGTAATCAGCGAAGCCCGGGCGTCCCGTCCGGTAGTCCACATCCCCACGCCGGGGAGGAGAATGACTCGGGGGAAAGGGTCCAGCATGGAATCGGCGCCGGTAGTATGCTGCTGATACCAGGCAGCGTACTCCTCGGCGTAGGCGGCCATTTCCCGACGCAGCGTATCCTTGACCCCCGCAACATCCTCCGGGTCGGGCGTATCCAGCCACAGAGGCTTCCGCTTGGTGTGAATCAGATGGTCGGGGGTGGCCGGCCCGATGCCGCTGAGTCGCTGACCTTCCCGGGAACCGATAAACTCCAGCACGTCATCGGCATCGTCGTAGCGCAGCACTGACCGTCGCTGCTGGCTGACCAGACCCCGCAGGGTGGGAGCAACGGCGGCGGCAATCTCCTGCCGGCGTTCCGGGGGCAGCGGATTGCGCTGCCAGCCGCCAAATACGGCAGCGGCGCCGGCGCCGGCGAATTCTTCAGCTTTGGTAACTAGGTCGATGTGCCGGTCGTAAGCTTGCCGCGCATCGTCGCCCCAAGTGAATAGACCGTGGTTGACCAGCACGACGCCGTCCAGGTTAGGCGCTTCCTTCACCGCCAGGCCCACCAGCTTGGATAGCTGGAATCCGGGACGCAGGTACTCGACGATTGCGACGCTATCGCCGTAAACCTTTTTGAGGATGTCCCGGGAGTCCCGGTTGTTGGTCAATCCTACTACGGCGTCGGCATGGGAGTGGGCCACGCACATATAGGGCAGGAAGGCGTGGAGCAAAGTCTCAATAGAGGGCCGGGGCGAGTTGGGGTCCAGGACGCACCGGTCCAGATAGTCCACCATCTCCTCGTCGGACATTTGCCCGCGCTCAAAAACCGGCAGCACCTCTTCCAGTTTCAGCCGCGGGAACTGCCAGCGTTCCATAGATTTCAGGTCGGAACCGGAACCTTTGATTCGCATAACTTCCACGTCCCGCCCCAGAAAGTCCTGTTCCGTAATCTTGATTGAAGTATTGCCGCCGCCCCAGACTACCAGAGAAGGATCGGCGCCGATTAGTCGGCTCAGGTAAACCAGCTTATCCAGCTCGTCCAGGGATTGGACTTCGCTTTCTGACCAAAGGTTTTTCATTGTTGCCTTCCTTATCTGACGTCTGTGTCCGGGTGCGTCGGGGGGTGAATCTCCGGCAGGATTTTCCCGGCTCATTTTGAAAGCCGCTAAACCGCCGGCTCCATATCGGGAAAGGCGGCTGGCTACCAGTCGGAGCCGCTGCGCCGCCAGAGATGAATGCCAACGTAGCCGGACATTATTACGAACAATGGGTCGATAAAGGCCCAAAACCAGAGGTGAATTTCAAGGGCCAGGTCGCCCGGCTCGCCTGCCGGGTTTAAGGAGTAGAACCAGTTCCAGAAATACCACATGGTCAGGAGAACGCCGGCGGCCAAAGCCAGATTAGCCTCCAGCCGGTCGTGTCCGGACCGGTCGCCGGTTTTGGAAATAGCCATCTCCCGCAGGATGCTCTCCACCACAATTATTACCATTGAGGCCGCCATAAACCAGTTAAGAATCTTCCAAATTGAGTAGCCGGGACTGTTGAAAAGGGCCGGCACGAAGGCGGTAATCATGAAAAATACCGCCACGATCAGCGCCAATCCCAGCAGATATACCGCCAGACCTTTTTTCACGATGCCCATCATTTACACCATATCCTTTCACTTGGCTTAAACAGGGAAACAGCCGGACGGTCAGCCTATCCGACCGACTTTTTAGCCTCTTGCCAAAGAGATTCTTTATCATCCAGAGACAGTTGGGCAAAATCCAGCCCGCGCTGTTCCGCCAGCCTTTCCATTTCCAGGTAACGGCGCCGGAAGCGCTGGTTGGCCTGACGCAGGGCGTCCTCGGCCTGAACGTCCAGCCACCGGCACAGGTTGACCAGAACCAGGAAAAGGTCGCCCAGCTCGTGGACTTTTTCCGCCGGCGAACCGGCCTGACCCAATTCGGCGGCCTCTTCCATTATCTTGTCCAGAACGCCGGATACGTCTTCCCACTCAAAGCCGGCCCGCGCCACCCGGTCCTGCATCAGTTGGGCATAACCCAGGGCCGGCAGAGCGTTGGGAATACCATCCACCGGAGACTGGCGGATACCCTGCCGCTCCCGTTCCCGAGCTTTCAGCTGCTCCCAGTTAAGTTCTACTTCCCGGGCATCGGTAATACTGACCTCGCCGAATACGTGGGGATGCCGCCGCACCAACTTTCCGTTAATGGCGGTCAACACGTCGGCCAGATCAAATTCGCCGGCCTCGCGGGCAATGTCGGCATGGAAGGCTACCTGCACCAGAATGTCTCCCATCTCCTCGGCCAATTGGGGCGGCGAGCCGGCATCAATGGCCTCCAGCGCTTCGTAGCACTCCTCCAGCAGGTGCCGCTTCAACGATTCGTGGGTCTGCTCCCGGTCCCAGGGGCAACCGCCGGGCGCGCGCAGGCGGGCTACGATTTCCACCAGGGTTTGAAACTCCCCAAAGTCCTTGTCTGGCAACAGGTGAAATGGCGGTTCATTAGTCATAGCGAAGTTATTATAGAGATACGACGACAATTGCTCAACAAACTGTGACAATGTTAATGTGGCAATCGGCGTGGGAACCGGGCGGAAAGAGAATTCCAGCCCCGAGTTCTCTGGGCTGCATTTGCAAAGTCCAACCGCAGGAGCCGGGTCAAATTGTCGGTAACTGACAACCGCAAATCGAGAATACCGGTACGCATAGCCGCCGGGCTGTTCGTGATTGCCATCCCCCTTTTTCTAATCGCCGCCAGCGTAACCTGGGCCATAAACGATGCCGGCTTGTACCGACGGGGATTCGCCAAATACGACATTGCCGTCCGTACCGGGATAACCGAGGCCGATTTGAATCGGGTAGGAGCCGACTTGCGCCGGTACTTTAATTCCGCGGCGGAGCCGCTGCACATCACCGTTCCTGTATATGGGATCGAACGGGAAATCTACAACCAGCGGGAAGTCCACCACATGCGCGATGTCAAGGGTCTGGTGCGCGGCGTCTATATTGTTGCCCTCCTGATCGCCCTTTACCTGCTGGCGGCAGCAGCGGCCGGTTATTACATTTGGCGCAAGGCCTACACCCGAGTCCTGGCCCGCCTTTTGCTCTGGGGCGGCTTGTTGACTTTAGCGGTTATTGCCGGGGTGGGCGCCTTCGCTCTGGTCGGATTCGACGCCCTGTTCCTGCTGTTCCACCGCATCAGTTTCACCAACGACCTGTGGCAGCTTAACCCCCGCACTGACTATCTGCTGATAATGTTCCCGCTGGGGTTTTGGTTTGACGCCACCATGCGCGTAGCTTTGACCGCCATTGCGGGAGCAGCGTTCCTGACCGGGTTAGGGGGCGCCTACCTGCTGTGGCAAAGGCGGCAAGGCAAGCGCCAATAATCCGCTGGGCCCTCACCCCCCGGCCCTTCTCCCTAGTGTAGAGGGGGGGGGGGGGGGACTTGTTCCGGATGTGCCGGAGCACAGGCCGGGGCTTACTCTCTCCCGAGCCGGCGGGGAAAGTTAGTTGCTTTCCTCTTCCTGGTAATCAAGGAAAACCTACTCTCTCCCCTCTCCTCGCGGGAGAGGGGCCGGGGGTGAGGGCAGAAAAGGGAACGGCCCCGCAGTCTTGCGGGGCCGCCTTGGGGTCTGTCGCCATTGCCTTCCAGCCGGGCCGCGTGGGCTGGGCTAGTTCTTCAGGGACAGGGTGAAGGAGCCGCTGGCTTCTTCTCCAGCCGCGTTGCTGGCGATTATCTGGATAGTCAGGTACTGGGAGGCGGCCTTGCCGCCCTCCAACGTCAGCACCGACCCGTTCCAGCTTCCCGACACCTTGTTGCGGGCAATCTCACCCAGCTTGCCGGTCTTCTGGTGGGTGGTGGTTACCATCACCTCGTAGGTCAGGTTGTCGCCGCTGAAGTGGTTAGCCATGTCCAGGTCGCTGGTCTCCCCCTGGCTGAGTTCGATGTCCCCGAAGGGGTTGCTCAGCGCTGGCCTTTCCGGCGCGGGTTCCGGAGTAGGTTCCGGCGTGGGCTCGGGAGTCGGCTCCGGAGTTGGCTCTGGCGTCGGCTCCGGCGTAGGTTCCGGAGTAGGTTCCGGCGTGGGCTCTGGCGTCGGCTCCGGCGTGGGTTCGGGCGTCGGCTCCGGGGTCGGTTCGGCCGCGCCGCCCACGGTCAACTGGAAACTGTCGCTGGCCGATTCACCGGCGCCATCGGTGGCGATGACTTCCACCTGCAGGATGTGGTCGCCCTTAGCCCCGTCGGTCAGGGTCAGGACCTCGCCGTCCCATTCCCCCCGTACCTTGTTCCGGGCCACCTCGTTCAGGTTCCCAATCTTCACCACCCCGGTCCGCTTGTGGGTAGTAGTTACCTTCACCTGGTAGGTCAGCCCCTCGCCGCTGAAATGCTCCGCCATGTCCAGGGACTGCTCTCCGCTATTCTCCAGGGTCAGGTCGGCGAACTCCTGAATCAACTCCGTCGGTTCGGTCAGCCCGAACACCTGCCCCACCGGGTAATGGTTCAGCCGGATCGAGAATCCCCGCCGGTCGTCCCAGACCCCGTACAGGGTCTGCATCCCGTACCCTTCCCGGTAGAACATCATTTTGGCCCGATGTTCCCAGACATTGCCGCCCGTGCTGTAGGCCGCGTCCGAATGGGCGCTGATGCTGGCCGGGTCCACCGTGACCTTGCCATCGGCATAGGTCAGGGTCATCGAAACTTCCCCACCGGCCCAGTCATAACTCAAGGTCTCGGTAGTGGGCTTGTAGTCAATCTCGTAGTAGATGCCGTAGTCGGCATCGTAGTACCAGTTCAGGGTCATGCCGTTCTGACCCGACCGGTGGAACTCCAGCGACCGCCAGTTCTCGTACCGGTCCAGCCAGCCGCTGTCGTGGTACTCTACCGTCGTTTCCGCCGCTACCGCGCTGTCGTGGGTCAGGTTGTTGTAGGTCAGCTTGTTGTCGTCGTCCAGGTGCAGGTCCACGTTGATGTGCTTCCCGTCGCTCCACTCCAGCAAGGCGCTGGTGGACGTGATGGGCGTGTCCGTCTGGGAAGTGGGCGGGTTCGGGTTCCGCTGCTCATCGCAGTACAGGCCCCAGTGGATGTTCCAGGTGCACTCGAAGAGGGCGTCCCCGTAGCCCGGCCGCTCGAACCGGATGTAGTTGAAGGTCGTCGCTCCGTTGCGGTGCACCCGGTACCGGAAGGTGGCTTCCGTGTCTTCCCCGTGGCTGATGCTCTGCGAGGCCAGCTCCGAATGCCGCATCCCATCGTGGTAGAACCGGAAGGAGAACTCCTCCCCATCGCCCCACTGGCCAGTTACCGTCTTGTTGGCATCCTGCCGCTGAATCTGGTAGTACAGTCCCGCTTCCGTGTCGTAGTACACCGTCAGGTAGATGGGTCGTAGTTCCCCTGGTCGTACTGCTTCTTCACCACGATGGTCTCGAAGGTCGAGTCCTCCATGTAGGAGAAGAACACCCACTGAATCCGCGCGCTGGTGTTCCGAATCGACTCCCGGGCCGCGTCCACGTCAATCTCCGGGTTCCCGTTCTGCTGGGACACCGGCACCACCAGCTTGGTCCCTTCCAGCCATTCCAGGTCCAGCTCAATCACCGCCGATTCCTGGGGGCCCTTCACGCCCGCCGGCGGGTCCGGGTTCCGGTAGGCCACGTAGTTCCGCTGTTCCGGGTAGCCGGCCCACCACTTGATCCACATATCGCCGAAACCGGCCCGCCGGAAGGTCATGCTCTTCTGGTCGAAATCGCAGCAGTAATCGGCGATCTTGACCGTGGTGTCTGCCCCGTGGACCAGACTGTCCGGGTCATAGGTGGGTTTGCCGTCCACCCGGGTCAGGGTCACGGAAACTTCCTCGCCGTCGCTCCACTGCAGGGCCACCGTTTCGGTGAGGTCCGATTCGGAGGCGGCGCCGATGGCGGAGTCCAGGGTCGTGGTGGTCGTGGGGGTGGCGTCGGCCCGGGCCGGGCTGGCGAAGGCCAGGCCGAAGAGGAGGGCCAAAGCGAGGAGGGCGCCGGCGATGCTGGCCGGGATGAGCCCTTTGCGGTTGAGGTGCAACATATTTTCTCTCTCTCCTGGGTTATGATGGATACATACTATCAGGTAAAGTGGGGTATGCCAACAGGATTATGCCACAAATAGATAATCAGACTTTGGAATAGGGATACAATAACATCATTGTAAGGGGGTGATAGGGCAGCGCTGAAGTGTAATATTGATTACAGCAAGGGTGATATTACGTAATTACGTATGTGGAATATTGGTAAACAGGATATATAATTTAAGGCAGCCGTAAATCTCGGTAATGCTGCTATATTGCATAATGCAATAAAGATATAATTCCTACTCCCTTCCCCCGGACCTTGCGGGAAACACCCCCCGGCCCCGGCCCCTCTCCTTTGAGGAGAGGGGGGAGTTTGGTTTCTGTTGCGCTTGACTTCCTTCCAACTAGTACGGGACTCTGCGGCTGCCGGCAATTGCCCTCTTGCGTCGGATAACGTATATTGGGTGGCAACGACTCGGGTAAGGAGGTCTCCGGATGCGCATCCTCTTGATCGCTACCAATCGACATAACCGCCTGGTGAGCCGGATGAATGCCCAGCCTATGCCCATTGGCATGGCTTACGTCGCCGGCTACCTGGACCCGCAGCGGCACCAGCTGAAGGCGCTGGATCTGATGTTTTCCGAAGACTACCTGGCGGATGTGGCGGCGGCGGTAGATGACTTCCGGCCTGACCTGGTTGGACTCTCCTTGCGGAACCTGAGCAACCATAGCTATCTGGACCCGCAATGGGCGCTGCCAATTACCAAAGAGGTGATTGGCAAGGTCAGGGAGCTGTCGGCGGCGCCGATAGTCTGCGGCGGGCCGGCTTTCAGCCTGCTGCCGGAAGAATGCTTTGCCTACCTGGAGCCGGACCTGGGATTGGCCGGCGATGCCGGGGAGACTTTCGCTGAATTGGCCGCCCGCATTGAAATCGGCGAGCCTTCCTACCTGGATTTGCCCGGACTGGTTTACCGGGATGCCGGCGGGATTCACTTCAACGGGATGTTGTGCACTTCCGAATTTACCAAGCCGCCCCGGTTCGATGATCTGGATATGGAAAGGTATCGGCAGGCCGGTTTCGGTATTGGTATCGTTACCAAGCTGGGGGATTTCAACTACCCTACATCTCCCGGTTCCGAACCGGCCCAGCGCAGCGCCTGGCGGGTAATCCGCCCCATTGAAGAGGTTGTTCAGGAAGTTCAGGAAATGGAAGCCCAGTTCCAACTGCGCAAGGTACACTTCATTGATAACGGCTTCAATGTTCCCCTAATCCACGCTAAAGAACTCTGCCGGGCGCTGATTGACGCCAATATCGGCGTCCACTGGACGACGGGCTTGGCGCCTTACAGTTGCGATGCCGAACTGGTTGCTCTGATGCGGCAGGCCGGCTGCAAGCTGGTGATGCTGGGCAACCGGAGCGGAGACAGCCACGACGGCGCCGCCCTGGACGAAAGGATGGACCCAATGCTGGAAACCTGTCGCATTTGTGAGGAAGGCGGGCTGAATTACATCATCGCCCAGCGGTTCGGCGAGCCCGGGGAGACTCGGGAATCCGTGGACGCGAAACTGGACTTCCTGCGCGGCCTGAATCCGGCCATGGCCAATCTGCGGGTAGGTGTCAGCATAATGCCCGGCACCCGGGAAGCCCGGTTGGCGGTGGAGGAAGGGTTGGTAGCCGACGAGAGCGAGCTAATCCGCCCTACCTTCTACCTGGCTCCCACCGTCAAAGACTGGCTGGTTGACTACCTCAAGGAAGCCGCTGCCGGGCAGCCTCGCTGGAATTTATTGTGAGTTAAGACCGCCCTTGCGCAAGGCGGCAAGCGTATCGACACAATCGCGGTATTGGAGGAAACCTTGGAACCAGCCAGCAAGTATGTCCAGGCTAACGGGATAACCCTGCACGGCCTTACCTGGGGCCACCCGGGTAATCCGCTGCTGCTGATGACCCACGGGATTGGTCTGTGCGCCCGGGTGTGGCGTCCCCTGGCCGAAGATTTGGCTCGGGACTACCATGTTCTTTCCCTGGACCTGCGCGGGCATGGCGACAGCGACAAGCCCGACGGCTATACCTTTGACAACATGGCCGAGGACTTGATTGGCCTGGTTCAGGCCCTGAATCCGGCCCAGCCGCCCTACGCCATCGGCCATTCGGCGGGGGGAATGACCATTATGATTGCCAACTCCAGGGCGCCGGGTACGGTCGGCCCCACGGTGCTGGTAGATACCCGGGTTGGGCCGGCACTGGAGGTTTACAACCCCGAGGAGCGGGAGGAGCGGATGAATCGCACCCGCAACAAGCGGGCGGTCTGGGAGAGCCGGGAGGTAATGTACGAAGCCTACCGCAACCGCCGGGTCTTCAGTACCTGGACCGACGCGGCGGTGTGGGACTACATCTACGGCGGCACCAGACTCCTAGAAGACGGACGCGCTGAACTGAAGTGTCCTACGGCAGTGGAGGCAATCTACTATGAAGCGCGCCACTCCCTGAATCCCACGCCTTACCTGAAAGGTCTGGCGGGAGACTATTTGCTGCTGCTGGGCAACGTTGGCAACTACCCGGACGAAGCAGCCCGGAACAGCGCCGAGATACAGTATTTTCTCAGCGAGGTAAAGGGCGCCAGACTGGAAACCTTGACCAAAGGCTCCCATTTCGTCGCTATGGAATATCCGGAACTGGTCTTGGCCTCGGCCCGGCGCTACCTGGATGGACACCGGCTGGGGCAGAATCAATAGCCGGTAAGGTGGCGGTGGCTGGCCGCCCGGAGCCACAATTCCGGCGGCTTCGCTGGCCGTTTTGCCGTCAAGCAGACGGCTCAAGATACTGCACAGCGCATACTAACGCCGGTTGCGATGAGAGCCGGCCCGGGTTAGCAGGACAGGTTGCCCGGCGGTGGTCAGCCGGCGCCGCCGCTCGCGGCTAATAGCCCACTGCGGAGCCTACCATAACCGCGACGAAGAGCAGGGCCAGGTAAAGCAGCGAGAACAGGTAGAGTTTCCGGGCGTTGGCCGCTTTTTCGTCCTGCCGCAGTCGCCAGGCCATCCAGATGAAGATGGCGCCCAGGCTGACGGCCGTTCCGGAATAGACCCAGCCTACCGCGTCGGTCAAGGCAAACATCAGGGTAAGTCCCACCAGCGCCAGAGTGTAGAGGAATATGGTTGAAACGGTAAAGCTGCGGGGGGCTACCACCGACAACATCGGCACGTTGGCCCGCTCGTAGTCCTTTTGGATGAGCAGCGACAAGGCCCAAAAATGGGGCGGCGTCCAGAAGAAGACTATAGCAAATAGATAGACCGCCGGCAGTTCCACCGTGCCGGTAACCGCCGCCCAGCCCACCATCGGCGGGATGGCTCCGGCGGCGCCGCCAATGACGATATTATGGGGAGTGCGGCGCTTCAGCCAGCGGGTGTACACCAGGACGTAGAACAGGGTAGCCGACAGGGTCAGCCCGGCCGCCAGCCAGTTGACCCCGGCCGCCAGGATTCCGAAGGCCACCACGTTGAGCGCGATACCGAAAATCAGGGCCTTGGTGGGTGATATGCGATTGCTGGCTACGGGTCGCTGTCGGGTGCGCTGCATCAGCCCGTCAATGTCCCGGTCGTAGTGGTGATTCAGGGCATTGGCGCCGCCCGAAGCCAGCGCGCCGCCCAGCCACACCAGAAGCATCAAATCCAGGGCCGGCAATCCGCCAGCCGCCGACTGTCCCTGGGCCAGGAACATACCCCCGGCGGCGGTAATCAACAGGAGCAGGATTATCGGGGGCTTGGTGAGGGTAACGTAGTCGTTTACGGTTGCCAGCCAGGAACCGGAGGTTTGTTCGCCTCCCGCCGCATCGTGGGCCAACTCCAGGTCCGATGCCCGGTTATGTTCAGTAGGGGTCATACAAATCCTCTCCCGGTCCTGAACTAGGTCGTTTCCGTTGCAGCGGTGGCAGCTTGCGAGTCCGGCGCCGCAGTTCCCCGACGCCCTCCCGCCCGGCGGTCTTCCGGTTGGCCGAGACTTAACAGGGCCACTGCCGCCATTATGCCCCATACGGCGGTAGCCAGGCCGATGTGGGCCGCCCGAAGGGTAACCGGAAAATGCAGCCAAATGGCCGCCGCTCCGATGAAGACCTGAGCGATAAAAACGGCTGCGCCAAACCCGCCCAGAACCATCAGAATCATACCACCTGAAGCGGGGTGTCGGGCGCCAATCCGGTACGCCTTGAAAGCAGTGTGCAGAATGAGCAGTCCAATCACGGCGGCCACTACCCGGTGCAGCATGTGAATCATCTGGAGAGAACCGGAAGGCCAGAAGGAGCCGTCGCACAGCGGCCAGTGCGGGCATACGGCCAAAGCGCCGGGGGTGGCGGTTACGTAAGCTCCGGACAGGAGCAGCGCGTAGGTCGCAATGGCGGTAATGACTGCCAGCCGGGGAAATCCGTCAGCGTTGCCGGCTGCCCGCCCTTCCACTGTAGGTTTCCCGGTGGCTTCTTCGGAGCCTGGGCCGGGCAGCCGGTAAGCGGCCACCCAGACCAGGATCAAACAGCCAAACAGAGCTTGAGCCAGGGCCAAATGGGCGGCGACGATGTGGCCGGGCAGTTCGGTCAGCACGGTTACTCCGCCCAGCCCGCCCTGGGCCAGCAGCAGTACCACGGACACGCCGGACGATACCAGCACCAGGCGAGAGCGTCGGTAACGGAACAGGGCCACCAGAAAGGTAGCGATTATCAGGGGCCCGACGATGGCCGAGGCTACCAACCGATGGGTATATTCGATGATGTCCTCTTTAGTGAGGGGTGGAATCAGACTGCCGTCGCAAAGAGGCCACTCGCCGCCGCAGCCCAGGCCCGAGCCGGTTACTCTAACGATACCGCCCAGGATAATCAGCGCAAAGGTAGAAACTACGGAAGCCAGCGCCAAACGGCGCAACCACCGGTGCGCCGGCCCCGGCTTGTCGATTGAGACGATACTATCGCTGGTATTAATTTTGCGTCCCCTTAAATCGGCTTATTGCTGTCAGATGCTTCCGGGCCCAGCTCAATTGTCCCGATGAATCCCGGGTAAAGCAAGCGTCCGGGGGAGATTGTGATATAATTCTCAATGTTACCATGTCTGAGGCTATTCGGGTAGAAGGTCTGGTTAAGCGCTTCGGCTCTTTCACTGCGGTGGATGACATATCCTTTGCGGTGCTGGAAGGCGAAATCTTTGGCATTCTGGGGCCGAACGGGGCCGGCAAGACCACCACTTTGGAGATTATCGAGGGTCTCCAGTCCCCTACCTCCGGTCGCATCAGCGTCCTCGGCAACGATGTGCAGCAAGCGCCAAACCTGATTAAAGCCCGGATCGGCGTCCAGCTTCAGTCCTCCGCCTACTTTAACTACCTCTCCCTGACCGAAATCCTGCGTCTGTTGGGCAGCTTTTACCCTAAACGGTTGCCGGCTGAGGATCTGCTGGAGTTGGTGGAGTTATCCGACAAGGGCAAAAGCCGTATCGGTCAGCTTTCCATCGGGCAGAGACAGCGTTTTACCGTCGCGGCCTGTCTGGTTAACGACCCGGAGCTGGTGATTCTGGATGAACCTACTACCGGCCTGGACCCCCAGGCTAGACACAATCTGTGGGACCTGATTCTGAAAATTCACGCCCGCAAGGTTACGGTGGTGCTGACCTCCCACTACATGGAAGAGGCAGAAGCCTTGTGCCAGCGGCTGGCGATAATGGATCGGGGCAAGATAGTAGCCATCGATTCGCCGCGCCGGCTGATTGACCTGCTTGAAACTACTTACACCGTTAAGTTGGTCACCGCCGTCCCGCTGAATCAGGACCAGTGCTACAGCCTGGGCAAGTGCGCCGCCTTGCGCGAAATCGACCAGATGCGGCCTTCCCGAACCGAGGACGACAGCTCGTATGTGCTCCGCCTTAACAAAACCCCCGAAGCCTTGAACGAAACTATCGACCGGATTGTCCAGAGCGGAGTTTCTCTCAAGCACCTGGAAATTATGCCGGCTTCTCTGGAGGATGTATTCCTGGAGTTGACCGGCAACGAGCTGCGGGATTAGGTATGCTGGCCTTAACTCTGGCTAACCTGAAGATGATGGCGCGCAACCGGCAAACCACCTTCTGGGCGCTGCTCTTTCCGCTGATACTGGTAGCAACCTTTGGGCTTTTTGACTTTACCTCTCCGGCGGACTCCAACCTGGCAGTCATCGATTTGGCCGACTCCCCGGCGTCCCGCCAACTGGTTGGCGCCCTGGGCGAGGTCGATCTGCTGCGTCTCCAGGAGCCGCCGGCCAGCCCGGAGGAGGGCCGTAGTTTAATTCGAGCGGGCGAGCTGGATTTCCTGATGGTAATTCCACCGGGATTCGTCGCCAGTAAATCAGAGGCCGGCCCTGGGCCGGCGACTCCGACAGCAGGTACGGGGAAGGCAATTGAACCCGTAACCCTGATTTTAGGCAGCGGCAACGAAGACCGGAATATGCTGGTCATCGGCCTGGTGCAGCAAATTTCCGATTCCGTAGTTTTGGGCCCGGCGGCGGACGGCGTACCGGAAACTTTGACCACCGAGCGGGTGATTGCCAGCGCCGCCCCGTATTTTGACCTCGTTCTGCTGGGGCTGGTGGGCGTGGGAATAATGACCCACTCCATAATTTCCATTGCGGTGCATATCAGCAATTATCGCAACCTGTCCATCCTCAAGCGGCTGATGGTAACCCCGCTGGCAATCTGGAAGTTTTTCGCCGCCGAAGTTACCGCTCAACTGATTCTGGCGGTAATTCAGGCTATTGTAATAATTTCGATCGGGGTTCTGGTCTTCAACGCCCAAATCAACGGCAATGTGCTGCACATGCTGCCGGTGATTGTGCTGGGCAGCCTGGTGTTCCTGAACATCGGCTTCATCATTTCGGCCTGGGCCAATTCCCCGGCGGCAGCTTCCGGACTGGGCAATGTAGTGGCATTTCCGATGATGTTCTTCGCCGGAGCCTTCTTCCCTACTACCACTTTGCCCTGGCTGCTGCCCTACGCCGCCGAAGCCTTGCCCCTGGCCCCCATGATTACCGCCCTCCGGGAAATCGGCATCCAGGGCGCCGCCTTGTGGGACGTGTGGCCGGAGTTGGCCTGGTTAGTCGGCTGGGTAGCCGCCACCACTCTGATAGCGGTACGGGTTTTCCGGTTCAGCTAACTTGCGGCAAGGTTCCGGCAGCGCGCGGGGGCCAATGGAAAAATCCAGGACTGCATCAGGTACTGCCAAAGGTATTGCCGCGACGCTCCTTACCCTGCTGGTCATAGCGTTAATGTTGGCGTCGGGATGCGGCCAAAACGACGGAGAGTTACAGGTGCGGGGACAGGTAATTGCGGTGACGGCCAGAAGCTTTTCCGAACTGGAAAGCCTGATTATTCGAGACGAGAACGGGCGGGAGTACGCCTTTGAAACGGAAGGTTTCGTGGGATTCACCCCTTCCCACGTCCGGGAACACCAACTGCTGGGCCTGTCCCTGCTGGTAACCTACATCGAGCGGGGAGACCGCAAGATCGCGGTGGGACTGGCGGACTAACAGCGTTATAAAAGGGTTTTTAGCGCCGCTTCCAGAGTCTGCTCCGGAGTGAATTGCTCAAACTTGGCGCTGATTCGCCCCTCTTTATCCACTACAAAGGTCCACGGCTCGGTGGGCAGTCCCCATTCCGCTACCGCCGGTACATGTTGGGCAGCGGCGCGATTTCCTTCCAGCAAGTGCGGGTCCTGAATGACTTCCACGTGAATGAAGTTAGCCCGGTCGGCATAGCGTTCCCGCAGGCGGCCCAGTATGTCCAGTTGCGGCCCGCAGGTGGCGCTGATGCAAAAGGCCGGGGTGGAAAAGAGCACCATCAAGGGTTTGCCCGAATCCAGAGCTTCGTGAAGGGACAGTTGGTACAGTTCCGGGTCGGGGTCCGGCGCGCTGGAGATGTGGGCCAAATCGGACACATCCCCGGCTGTGGGGGTTACGCTGCGGGGCGCCGGCTCGCCCAGTTCCGGCGTAGCCGACCTTTCCGCCACCCGTACTGCGGTAGAAGCCGCTACCTCCCTGCCGTCCCCGGCGGTGGCAGTTATCTTCAGTTCCCACAGCCCCGCGTGGTCCCGGGTGGCATCGCCGGCGACATCAAAGGTGATGTTCGTTACGAAAACGCCGCGCCCGCTGCCTTCCGGCGGCCAGGGCAGAAACTGGGTGGTAACTATTGGGCGAGGTTCCGGCTCAGCTGCGCCCGGCGGGGTATATTGGGCCACCACCTGAGCTTCCCTGGCGTCAATGGGCTCGTTGTCCCGGTTCACCAGGGCGAAGACGAATCGGTTAGCGCCCTTGGCCAGGTCGGAACTGACGACCAGTGCGCTGTATTCCGGCCCGCCCAGGGGCGGCGGAGTCGCTTCCTCGCCGCGGGGCGAGAAGCAGGCCGGAGCCAGCAGGAGAGCGAGGAACAGCGCCAAAACGGTGGAAACGATTCGCCGGTTCACCGGAACTGTGGTATGAGTCCACCGCAGCCGCTTCCCGGTCACTCGGTCTGTACGCATAAGGCAATCAGGTGGTCCATGCGCTGTTCGATTTCCAGGCCGGTGATTAGCTGGCTCAGGTCATCCAGCTTCTCCCTCGGCCAGGGTATATCATCGAACAGGGGACGCACTCGCCGCAGTTCCGTAGCCAGATTCCACTCCAGCTCGTGCCCCTGGTATCCCCCCCGATACTCGGTGCCGCCGGCCAGGGCGATGGTAATGCTGGGGGCAAAGGCGCGTCGGCCCCGGTGTCCTACCACTTCCACCTTCTTCATCAAGTCGAGAACTGCGGTTTCATCTTCTCCGGTCTGCTCGCCGGGATCAATGCGAGTCCGCAGCGGCGGGTAACTGCCGTGGACGCAGGTGTAAGCGGTGAAGTAATGGGTGCTGCCCACGGCCGGCGCATCGGCGCTGCGGGAAGGGTTCGGAAAGGCCGGCGACGGGTAGGTGGTCTCCAGCCAGTTCAGGTCAACGGTAATCTTTTCAATATCTGCGATCGGCAGATTGTGGGCGGCCCGAATATCGGACATCAGCTCGATAATCGGACAGTTGTAACCGGCGGTAGGGTACAGCTTGGGGGTAACGTGGAGCAGTTCCCAGCGCCGCCCCAACTCGGCGACTACACTCTCCAGGGATACCTGGTCGGGGCCGCTGAAAACGTAGGAGAGGTCGCCCCGGTTGTTCCCGGTAAAGGCATTGTAGAAGCCGGCGGCCCCCTCCAGGGCGGTCTCGGAGCCGGACACCTGCTCCCGGGCCAGCAATGCGGCCATAATACCGTTGCGGGTGGCGTTCGGTTCGTGAAACAGCATCTCCCGTCCGCCGCCCCGGGCTCCTTCCGTGGTGCCGGCGGCAAAGGTAGCGGCCAAGGCCAGAGTGGTAACCAACTGGTCCTCGTTCATTCGCAGCAGCTTGGCGGTAGCTACGGCGGCGCCGAATATTCCGTAAACCGGACTGGAGCGGAATCCCCGGGCCTGGGTCGAAGGGATAAAATCTCCGGCGATACGGGCTTCCACTTCGTAGCCGGCGGCAACCGCCGTAATCAGCTCGCGTCCGGTGCGCCGCCCCAATTGGGCGGTAGCCAGAGCCGCCGGAATCACGCAGGGGCCCGGATGTAAAAGCATCCGGTAAGAATCGGACTGATTCGTGGCGTGCATCAGCTTACTGTTGGCGAAAGCGGCCCCGCAGCGGGTAGCTCGGGCGCCGTCCACCAGGATGGTGGCGCCGTCCGGCTTGCCTTCTTCCTCCTTGGCTAACTCGATGGAAGCCTTGCCGTGGGAAGTTTGGGCGCCGAGGAAAGTTACTACCAGGGAGTGGATCAGCGAAGCTTTTATCTTGTCCGGTACGTCGGGGGGCAGCATATCGAACTGTAAGTTATCTACGAAGCGGGCCAGGGTACGGCTCAAGGAATCTGGCATTGTTTTTCATATCCTCTGTTAGGTTGCTACTGGCGATTTCGGGCAAAGTCCAGCCAGACCCGGGCGCAGGGCACCGGCAATATGTGCTGGACGAATCCGGCAACTCCCGGGAAAACTACGCGCCGGCCATTGGGGAAAAGGTCGGCGGCGTCCCGGAAATCCCCCAGCACTTCTTCGCGCAGACTGGCGGCAGCGAGAATCAGCGTGGGGGTCTGAACCTGGGGCAGCAGGGGCCTCAAGTCTCCGGTGTCATTCCGCTGAAAGCCGCCAACTACGTGGGCCGGGGTTGCGGACATTTGCTCGGCATACCAGCGAGTGTATTCCGGCGGAACTATCTGCGGGTCCAGGCGGCGTCCGATGGTATTGGCTACCCAGGCGCCGACGCCTTCGCGCTCAATCAGGTCGGCGCTCTCCCCGTGGTGCGGGTCATTGAAGGCAATGGGCGAGGTACAGGCGGTCAGCGTCTTCAACCGCTCCTGGTTTTGGGTGGCGAAGCGCATAGCGATGGAACCGCCGACGGTCTCGCCAATCAAGTGGACCTGACCCAGCTCCAGCTGGTCCAGCAGCTCCAGCAAATCCGCCGCGAAATTGTCCACCGACCAGGGGTAGCCGGGTTCCGGCACGGAGGATTGCCCCATGCCGCGCATATCGAAGCGAATAACCCGGTAATGCCGGGCGATTACGGGAATCCAGGCGTACCACAGCTTATGGTTCTTGGCCATGCCGTGATGCAGCACCACGGTCTCCGCCTCGGCCCAGGGGTCGGTAAAGTCATCCACCCGGTAGAAGAGTTGGCCGCCGTCCTTCAGTATTGCGAACATATTTCCCTCTTGGGGGCCTGCAAGAATCGGGAATAACCTTGACCTGGCTGCTCCGGCCCTACTCCTGGCTGGCAATTCCCTCTTCGTTAAATACGGACCGGGCGATTCGCATAGCCGTCCGGGTGGTGAAATAACCCCCGTACAGAGTTAGCTGGATGAACACTTCCATTATCTCGGTGGGAGTCATCCCTACCCGCAGGGCGCCGGAAATGCGCCGGCGCAGTTGCCGGTCGTAGTGGCCCATTACCGTAATCGCCACCAGCGCGCACATAGCGCGGGACTTGGCGTCCAGGTGGGGACGGGAATAGATTGCGCCCCAGTTGTATTCGTTAATCAGCCGCTCCAACTGCATTTCTTCCGATTCCGGGTCATCCGTGTAGTAAATCGTAATATCGCCCATGTGGGCCTCGTGGTTCGCGAGTCCCTGTCGGTAAAGGTCTTCCGGGTCCTTTCCCGGGTCGTAAGCCAGGGTGGGCGAGAAATTAATTCCCCGTTCCTCGAAGATTTCCTTGGCAATGGCCATGGCCGATTCAACGGCCGGCACCCCGGCATAGAACGTCATCTGGATAAAGATTTCGACCACCGCTTCCGGGGGCAGCCCCACGTTCAACGCCCGTTCAATATGCCGCCGGAGCAGTTGTAGATGCCCCATAGTCAGCAGGGCGGAAAGGGTGCACATACAACGCTGCGAAATGTCCAGTCCGCCGCGAGTCCAGATGGACCAGAACAGGGCCTCATCCACGATGCGCTTGAGGTCCGGCGCCAACTGATCGATGCCGGGCAGGGTAAAATGCCGGAAATCGCCGGCAGCCATCTGCTCGCGCATTTCCAGACCTTGTTGATAACGTTCTTCCAGTGAGGGCATACCGGCTCCTTGACTATTTAAGATTCCAGCAGGTTGGTGAATGGGGGAACCCGCTCACCTGGTATTATATCGCAATCTGCTGCGGTAAACAGTCTAAACTTGGAGAATACAGCGGCAACTGCGCCGGAGACGCGCCAATTTCCCCGCCTTCAGTTGCTCCGGTACGGGCAAATCAGCCGGCATGGGCCATTACGGCTGCGGCGAACCATTCCAGCCGCTCCAGAGAGTTGCTCAAATCGTCCCCCCGAATATCGAAAATGATGCAACTGACACCGCTGTCCGCATAAGTCCGGATGTCCTGCAGTATCTGCTCCGGCTCGCCGGAAAAGCGGCGGCGCGAGGCGCCGGCTGCTGCGGTATCCGCGTCGTAAAGGGGAGCTTTCATCGATACTTCCAACTCGGCCGGGTCGCGCCCGGCGTCTTCCGCATAGCGGTGGAGTCGGGCGATGTCCCGGGCCAACTCCTCCGGTTCCAGCGGGGCTGCCGGGATGGCGCCTACCGGATGCCAGCCGTTGCCCAATCGGGCCGCCCGACGCAGGGCCGCGCGGCTTTGCCCGCCGACCCAGATGGGGGGATGGGGCTTTTGCGCCGGCTTGGGCAGGAAATGCAGTTCGGAAAAGTGGCAGTATTTTCCCGCAAAGGTCGGATTGTCGCTGGTCCACAGTTCCTTAAATGCTTCCAGGTATTCATTAGTTACTGCGCCCCGCTCGGCGAAAGGCGGAGCATCCAACGCCTGAAATTCCTCTTCCATCCAGCCTACGCCCACCCCCAGGATGAGCCTCCCCCGGGACAGGACATCCAGCGTCGCCAGTATCTTGGCGGCCAGGAGCGGGTTGCGGTAGGGAACAATCATTACGCTGGGAACCAGGCGAATTTGGGATGTTATGCCGGCCAGAAAGGTCAACAAAGTTAGCTGTTCCAGGTACTCGGCAGCGCCGCCGCCGTGAAACCGGCCGTCGGCGGTGTAGGGATAGGGCGAGGCCACTTCCCGCGGCACCAGGATGTGGTCGCCGGCCACCATACAGTAATAACCCAGCTCGTCTCCTTTCCTGGCGATGGTCGCCAGAGGTTCCGGCCGGGCGTTGGGGCCACTGTTGGGCAGGTAGAATCCAAATCGCATACCAGTCCTCCGACACTGCTGCCGGTTAACTATAAACCCAATGGAGTAAGGTGTCCATTAATGCCCGCACCCCCCGGCCCCGCTCCCGCGAAGAGAGGGGTCGTCGGGCCTCCTGGTGGAGTCTGGCGGATAGCCCGGCCCCTCTCCCGCGAGGAGCGGGGAGAGGTGAGGGGCGGCGCCAACAAATAAGGGCGTCCGGTCAGTTCTGTTACCGGACGCCCTTATTATTCCGGTCAGGAGTTGCGAGGTCGGAGGCCGGACTAGTTGTCGGAGGCGCTGATTTCAAAGTGCTTGACCCAGTATTCACCCCGATAGAGATGCTCCATTTCCCGGGCTACATTCTGCCGGAACTCTCCGGTCTCATAGTTGCGCAAGTCTTCCAGCGTCTCCCAAATGCTGACGCTGATGCCCTCATCCGGGTCTTCGGTGCTGCGCAGCAGCTGCCGTTCCTTGAGACCCTGAATATTGCCGGCGGAACCGGCCAGTCGCTCGTGGTAGTACCGCTCGTATTCCTCCCAACTGCCGGGGCGCAGCTTGCCCCAAACCATTCTGATAAACATTTACAATTCTCCTGATGCTGGGAATTTGATACCCGGCGCCGCTGCGGCCGGGCTGTACCTTATGATAACACCCCTAAGCTAATACCCGATAGCGATACCGGGATGAAATCAAATCGCCGGCTTCAAATCGGCTGAATCGCAGCGGCGACAGGTCAACTGAAGTTGACCGGCCGTCCAGTATCAGCTCCGCCATAGCCTGGCCGATGGCCGGGGCCAGCTTGAAACCGTGGCCGCTGAATCCCACCATGCAGTACAAACCCTCCACCCCGGGAACCCGGTCCAGAATCGGATGCCAGTCGGGAGTGGTAGTGAAGATGCCCGACCAGCCACCCCGATAGTAAGACTCACTCATTGCCGGCATCCGGCGGACGAGCCGCGACATTGCGCTGGCGGCATCGGCCACATCAAAGCCCTGGTCGTAGGTGTCCAACTCTACCTCATCTTCGCCGAAGCCGACCATGGTCAGGGTGGGGCTTTCCGGGCGGAAGGAGAAGGATTGGGCAATATCGCCCACGATCGGGTGCTCGGGCAGCCGGTCGGTGGGCCGGGTAGCCAGGGCTACCTGGTGGCGTACCGGAATCAGGGGAAATTCTACGCCGGTTCCTGCCATCAGGTCGTTGGCCCAGGGGCCGGCGGCTACCACCGCCAGGGGAGTGGCTACCCGTCCTTGCGCCGTAAGAACGGCCTGCACCCGTCCGCCGGCAATCTCGACTCCGACCGCCGCCGCCCGCGTCAATATCTGGGCGCCCATTTCCCGGGCTCTGGCGGCGAAGGAGGTGGTTACCAGGTATGGATTGGCGTAGCCGGACTCCGGTTCCCAGGCCAGCCCCTCCCCGGCGTAGGTTTCGATCATGGGCGCCAATTCACCCAATTCTGCGGCGGTTATCAACTGCACATTGGCGCCCAGTTCCTGCTGCATGGCGATGTTCAGCTCCAGGCTGGGCCGGTCAACATCTTCCACCACCACCAGATAGCCGGTGCGGACAAATCCGGAGTCGCCCCCTACCAGTTCGGCGAAGTTGGCATAGACTTGAAGGCTGCTCCAGGCCATAGCAGTGGTTATCGGGTTGGAGTAGTGCAGCCGGCAAATGGCCTGGGAGCGGCCGGTGGAACCGGCGCCGAGAACTTCCCGCTCCAGCAGCAGGGAGTTGGTGACGCCGCGTTGAGCCAGGTAATAGAGCAGGCTGCAACCCATTACCCCGCCCCCGATTATCACTGAGTCGACGGTCTCTCGCTGCATCTTGAATTCACCTCCGCGGCGCGACTGTCGGTCGCCCGCCTTGCCGGACCTGGGTGGGGGATGTTAGCGGTGAATGCTGAAAACCAAACAACAACCCCCGGCCGTCAACCGGGGGCTGCGGGAATTTGACCCTTCTCGGAATACCGGGGAGTGAGGACGACATCCCGAAAGCCGGCCGCCTCAAACCCCATTATACCTGTAGCAAGCTAACGGTAATTGCTTTCCCGCATCGAGCTGAAGCAGTCGCTGCAATATACCGGGCGGTCGCCCCGGGGGCGGAAAGGAACCATGGTATCCACACCGCACTGAGCGCATACGGCGGGGTGCATCTCCCGAGCGCCACCGTCGAAAGAGCGCTGGGATTTGCGATTTTGACGGCACTCCGGGCAACGCCGGGGTTCGTTAGTAAAACCGCGGGAGGCGAAGAACTCCTGCTCTCCTACGGTAAAGGTAAATTCATTTGCGCATTCCACGCATACCAAAATTTTATCTGACAGCGCCAACTGCCGACCTCCATGAAATAAAGATTTGGCCTGGTCGAGGTCATCCGGCGTCAGCGCAACAGAGGCAACTACCACACGGGAAAAAACCTTAACTCATTCCGATCACTGATTATAACAGATACCGGTGCGTTATGGAATGACTGCCGGCGGTCAAGTATGGGTTTAATTTTTCAGCGCTATTATTTGATTTACGATTTCCGCAGTTAAAACCGGGGACGGCGACCGCAATCCGATTATTGCCGGTTGGCCGGGCCGCTTTGATCCACCCGGTTCAGCCGTCCGGCATACGCCCGGTTAACCGCCGGCAAGTCTGCCGCCGGCTACAGACCCGGCGATAACTGGCGAGCGGCCAACTGCCGGTCCAACATCAGCAGGTCGCTGCTGTCTCCAATCCGGCGCAACTGGGCCAGAATGTCCGACGCTATTTTCTCTTCCTCGATTTGCTCGGTGATGAAGGCTTGCAGGTGGACCTGAGTTGGGTAGTCCCGCTCCTGTAATGCCAGTTCGTACAGCCGGTTTATGAGGACACTGACCTCGCGCTCGTGTTCCAGGGTGCTTTCCATTACGTGCAGCACCGAGTCAAACTCAACGGCAGGCTGCCCGATGGGGTGCAGCGCCACCCTTCCCTGCCGGTCTTGCACGAAGTCAAACAGGTTCAGGGCATGAGCGTACTCTTCCTGACGCTGGATGCGCATCCAGTAGGCAAATCCGGGCAAATCTATAGATTCGCAATAGGCGGACATAGACAGGTAAAGGTAAGAGGCGTAGAACTCTTCGTTGATGTGCCGGTTCAAGGCTTCCTGTACGATTTCTGGTACGGACATTAGCGCAGCTCCATTTCTATTATTTCCGGTAAGTTAAATTATACGCTAATCCCGGTTGACGAAAACAGGTAATTGCCGGTGGGTAGCGGGAAGCTTCGGATTGGACTACGCCCCTCACCCCTGCCCCCTCTCCCGCGAGGAGAGGGGAATCCTGGCCGCTAATCCGGCGCGCCTTTGCAAAACAGCTCCCACTATTTATGTATCCGCTGAATTGCTTTGGCTTTTTGCAGAACGGTCGGTTCAATTAGCATATTACTGCCATCCCACCTACCAACGTTGACGCATTCTGCGCCGGCTACCATAATGGCACCCAAATTCTTCCCCGGAGGCAATCGTTTATGGCTGCTACCTTGTCATCCGCCCGGCGGCGTCGGCTGGGACGCCAGGTGTCCATCGTCGGGGCTGGTTTGTCCCCCTTTGGCGCTTTTCGCAGCAAGACTACCCGCGATCTCTTCGTCGAAGCCTTTCAGGACTTGCTGGATAATCTGGACCAGGGTATTGATGTTGCAGATATTGAATGTGGTTACATCGGCAACTACTCCTCCGACCTGTTTGAAGGGCAGGGCCATACCGCGCCCATCTTGGCCGATTGGCTGGGAATGACACCCACGCCCGTTACCCGTATCGAGAACGCCTGCGCCAGCAGCGGCAGCGCCCTGCGGGAAGGCATTATGGCGATCGCTTCCGGGATGTACGACGTTGTGCTGGTAGGCGGCGTGGAAAAGATGACCGACCTGCCCACTGAGGTCGTTACCGATGTGCTGGCCTCGGCAGCCGACGGCCTCTATGAAGTGCCGGCCGGGCTGACCTTCCCCGGCATTTACGGCGCCCTGGCCAAGGCGCACATGGACCGCTACGAGACCAGCCTCGACCACCTGCTCAAGGTGGGTATCAAGAATCACAACAACGGAGCGTTGAACCCCAAGGCCCAGTTCAACTCTACCTTGCGCGATATGATGGAACGGCGCAAGGCTCGGGCCGAGCAGCAGGGCCAACCGGTACCTGACTGGCAGGATGAACTTGATTTCCTGAACGACCCTCGGGCCAATCCCTGGATTGCCTGGCCCCTGCGCCTATATGACTGCGCTCCCATAACTGACGGCGCCTCCTGCGTATTGCTGACGGCAGCGGAGATTGCCCCTAACTTTACCGACAAGCCGGTGCATATTGTCGGGATGGGTCAGGCTTCCGGTCGGCCCCTGCACGATGCCGAAGAGTTGACCTCCCTTTCCGCCGCCCGGGAAGCCGCCGCTCAAGCCTATGCTATGGCCGGCGTATCGCCTCAGGATATTCAGGTGGCCGAGGTGCACGACTGTTTTACTATCGCCGAAATCATCGCCACCGAGGATTTGGGCTTCTTTGAGCCGGGCGCGGGGCCCCGGGCGGTGGATGAAGGCCGCACTGCCCTTGCCGGCGACCGGCCCATCAACACATCCGGCGGACTCAAGGCCAAAGGACATCCGGTAGGCGCTTCCGGCGTGGCCCAGATTATCGAAACTTTCCACCAATTGCGGGGCGAGGCCGGCCCCCGACAGGTGCCTAACCCTAACCTGGAACTGGGCTTGACCCACAATGTGGGGGGTACGGGCGGCACCTGCGTGGTCAACATCCTGCGGAGGGGGTAGGAGATTATGGTCGAAACTGTCCGAGAATTTAACGCCGCCGCTTACTATGCCTACCTGAAGGAAGGGCAATTTATGGGGGTGCGCTGCCGGACCTGCGGCAAGTTGTCTGCCGAGGCGCGGCCTATGTGCCAGGTTTGCCACAGTCGCGATGTTGAGTGGTTTCCCTTCAGCGGCCGGGGACAACTCAGTGCCTTCACCTGCATATCGGTGGTTCCGGCGGCTATGGGTGAAAAGGGCTACGGTCGCAACAACCGCTACTGTTCCGGCATCGTAACTTTGGAGGAAGGCCCCCGCATCAGCGCCCTGATTCTGGGTGTGGACGCCGCCAATCCCCAGAACATCGCTACCGGTATGGCCCTGACATTGCAGGTGGCAGACCTGGACCAAGACCGGCCTACTCTGGCTTTCGCGCCGGCGACTGAGTGAAATGCCCCAATAACCGTTGACTGCCGGAGGTAACCTATGGCTACTCAGATGTGTTTCGCCTGCGGTAGTCAGGTTCGCAGCTTTGACAGTAATTGCGGAACTTGTGGAATCGACCTCGCCTCAGGTTATGGGGGGAGTCGCCCTGACCTGGGAAGGAGAATCGACTTTGGGGAAGCCATCAAACTCGGGTTCAGTAACTATTTCAACTTCAGCGGCCGCGCCACCCGCGCCGAATTCTGGTGGTTTTATTTGTTCTCCCTGGTGATTAACATAATTCCCTTTATCGGGTGGTTTTTTGTATTTATTTATAACGATACCCACCATTTCCGTTACCGTCCGAAGACTGCACGATATTGGCAAGAGCGGCTGGTGGTATCCGGGATTTTTTCTGTCAGGTACTTTTTGTTTTGCTCTGGTTCTGACGTCCCCTGCTGCATCAGGGTATGGGGAGATTCTCGGGGCAGTTATCGGCTTGTTGGGCTTATTTGCCGTGCTAATCTGGCTTATGGCCTGGCTGGCCCGTCAGGGTCAACCCTACGAAAACCGGTATGGAAAGGATCCCAGACAATAAAAATGGACTGGCCATGGCCTTGCGGGTGGCAGACCTGGACAATAATTGGGATTCAACTGCACGTGGAGGTGATTTATATGGTATTCGCCAAAAGAGCGTATATGCACGATGTGGAAATGGCGGAAGAAAGAGGTCGAGTCGCCGCGGAAAAAGCCGCCGCCGAGGCTCGATCTGAGACCCGGGCCGAGGCCCAGCGCCAGGAGCTTATGAACTGGTACGAGCAGATTAAAGACCGACTGCCCGAAGATGCGCCCCCGCCGCCATTCCTGCCGAGTAACGGGACTGGCGCTAAAGACGCCGAGGATGAGGATGAAAGTTAACCCCCAGCAGCATAATGGCCGCCGCTTAACCGCTAAAGGAAAAATGTCTTTGCCACGCCGGGAATTAAGCGAGCATCGCCGGTGGGCTGGTAAATCCGATATGCCATCCTCCCTTCGGCAGCGGCGATAATCACTCAGGCCAACTCCGGTGGCTACTTATAACAGGCTTGAAAAAATGGAGCAGAGGCCGCGGCAGAAGCGCAATCGGGCCACCGCCCTGGTATTCAACGATGGCAGGCTGCTGCTGGTGCGGGAGCGGGGGGCCCGGCATTGGAGCCTGCCCGGCGGCGGAATGAAGCGGGGCGAAGACCCGGTTGCCGCCGCCGTCCGGGAATTGGACGAAGAGACCCGATTAACCGTCCGGGCTGCCGCTTACCTGTTCCTCCACGAGACCCCCAGCCAGCGCCACCATGTATGCCTCCTGGAAGCCATCGGAACGGTGGAGTTGCTGCGGGAAGAACTGGGCGACTATCGCTGGTGGGACGGGCAGACGCAATTGTCGATAATACCGTCGGCCGTCGAGATAATTAAGCGGGCGAAGGCAGCGGCCGGGATTCCGGCGAAGGCCGGAATGACGGTAAGCCGGAAGCAGCCAGGGGAGGGCTTTTAACCCTCCCCTTTACTAACTCGCCGCCGGGTTAAGGGACGCTTTACAGTTAATCTTCCTTCAGCGCCGGTATAACCTTTGTTCCCAGCAGTTCCACCGACCGCATTACATCTTCGTGGGGCATATCACCCTCGTTGCCGTAGATGAGCAGGTAGCCCGGGTCCAGGGTCTGCTTGATGTAGCGCAGCTTCTCGATGACGGTATCCGGGCTGCCGACGATGATGTTATGGGCGTCCTGCAGTTCCTCGTAGCTCATCCGCCGGCCGATGGTGCCAGTTCCGATGGTGGGCCGGGACATCTTGATGCGCAGCGCCTCCCGGGATTGGTAGCCCGGCGGGTCATTGAACTCGATCGGCCCTCGCTGGCGGTGGGTTTCCGTCCAAAGGAAGGTGCGCCCCACTTCCTGAGCCCTTTCGTCGGTGTCGGCCACCAGACAGCGAATCAGGTAGCCGAAGTGTTCCGGCCCCGGCTCGTAGCCTTCCTCCCGGGCCGTCTCAAAGTAGATGTCCTTCAACTGCTTGGTCAGGTCCAGCAGGGACCCCAGGTTCATGTAGGGATACATTCGCTTGGCCGCCCAGATAACGCTTTCCGGGCTGCCGGTGCCGGGGAACCAGATTTCCGGGTGCGGCTTCTGGATGGGCACTACCCAGGGATTGACCATCCGATGGGGGAAATAGCGTCCCTCCCAGCGGAAGGGTCCCGGAGTAGTCCAGCACTTGACAATCAAGTCGTGGGCTTCCTCGAACCGGTCCCGATTTTCCGTAGGGCTGATGCCGGCGTGCAGGGTTTCCACCGCCGTCCCCCGCACGAAGCCGGAGATAATCCGGCCACCGGAAATGCAGTCCAGCATGGCGATTTCCTCGGCCATCTTCACCGGGTCATTCAGGGCAATCACGTTGCCCAGCATAGCAATCTTGCAGCGTTTGGTAACCTTGGCGATAACCGCCGCATCCACGTTCACCGAAGGCTTCATACACCAGTAGGATGAGTGGTGTTCGTTGGACATAATGCCGTCAAAGCCGGCCTCGTCAGCCAACGCATACTGGTCGTGGTAGTTGTTGTAGAGAACGTGAGCCTTTTCCGGGTCAAAGTAGGTATTAGGGAAGTGCATCCGCCCCGACTCATAGGATGCCAGGTCAGCGTCGGTTACGTGGCCGTAGGGCTGCTCTGAGAACCAATATACTTCCGTCATCGCTTAACTCCTGTAAAATTAAAGTAAACTGGGCGTGCGACTAAGCTCCGAAGCGGCTGGCGGTTCCGGATTCCCGGCGTTGCCGGTTGCGGGTTCATATTGGAATGGACTGTCCATAATGTAGCGGAAGGATTTTTCCAGGGATTTCAGACCGATCCCCTTTACTGAGGCCAACTGGCTAATGGAATTGATATTTGGCTCACGCTCCAGAGTTTCCTGGATTTTCTCGACCAGGTCTCGGCGCAGTCCCAAGCTTTTGGACAAATCCACCCCGTTGGAACTCGCCAGTATTCGACGGCGGAATTCATTGTACAAGTCATCAGTTGCCCTTGGATCATAGCGGTAAATTTCTACCGGAACGGCGCACTCTCTCAAGTATTCCCGCATTATTTTCAGTGATTCTTCCTCATCAATACCTCCATTCATTGCACCGAGAATCGGGAAAGCTATGGATTCTATACCGCGTTTCCGGTAAGACTCAATAAATTTGGCTAGACCTGCTTCCAGGTACTCTCGTCTGGAAGGGTCTTTCCAATGTAGCTTGGTCGGGAAATTTAGTACCCAGCGTTTATCTCGGCTGGTCTCAGAGGGCTTGTAGAGCCACAATTTGCCAACGGCGATCAGTCCCTGCTTGCAATAAGCAGCATATTTTTCGAACATTTCGGGGTGCCGGAACTTGAACTCCAGCGCGATTCCGGCGCCCATAATGCCAACGCAGTTGACGGTGTTCACCAGTGTCTGGCAGTTGCTGGCAAATATGTTGCCGTGGATTTCCGTAATGCGGTTAGTCAAAATACCACCCCGGGCTAACCTCTATAGTTTGGCGCACCTGCACTTTTTGCTGTAGTGCGCGACGAGTTTGTTGAGTTCTTACTATTATACGACGCACGTACTGAAAGGCCAGGAAGTCTTCAATCAGAACTTCGGCGCAGCGTATTCTACGTCCGTCCGGGTAGTTGTTCCAGGAATCTCCCCGGATACAATTCCAGTCCAGGTTATCCAGGTCTCTCAAGTCGCTGAAGAACCGGGTATTGCTGCTGGCGGCGTTGCCGTCGGTGAATATCACCCCGGGCCAGGTGAGCGTGTATCGACTAACTACAAGGGTAACTATTTCATCCTGGATGCTTTTACGGCGATATAGCATCGGGTTCCGGGAGTTGAAGTAGAAGGGTACATAATCATGCAACGGCTTGTTGGTGATCGAAACCAGCCGATTGGCTCTGCGGTCGTTTACATCCGGGTCCGCGATGTCCTGATCAACCAATCCTTCAACGTGGGCCCGATTGTGCGATAGAATCCCGTTCGTAACAATCGATTCCATATTATCGATGTGGGTTATGTGTGCCAGCCACCCAACGTTTGTCAGCGGGTCTCGCAGCATTAGAGCGACTCTCCCAATCTGTAGGACGCTTTGCCGTAAAATTTAGTAACCGCTATCCTACAACCCGGCCAGAAATTCGCTGACCGCGGCCAGGAACTCGGACGGTTTTTCCAGGGCTGGGGAATGGCCGCAGTTTTCGATTACCCGCAACTGGGCATTGGGCAGAGCCGCCTCGAACAGCTCGCCGCACTCCAGCGGAATGATGGCATCCTGCCGCCCCCAGACCAGCAGGGTTGGCGTGTCCACCCGGCCCAGATAATGGGGCAGGCTGGGGTTGTGCAAGTAGGGACGCCAGCACAATCGAGAGGCCATTTCCTGGTTGGAGTGGGCCACCAACTGCTCCGCCGCAGTCAGCTCCCGTTCATACTGCTCCCGGTTGGGAACCTGGGCAATATCGTAGAATCGCTGGGCGGCGCGGGTCTGGGCCGATACCATAAAAATCTCGGCTATTTCGCCCTGCTCCGGCTTGATACCGGCCGCGCCCACCAGAATCAAAGCCTTCAGATTGTACCGGCACATCGCCGCCATTTCCGCCGCTACCCAGCCGCCCATGGAAGAGCCCATCAGGACGTAGTCTTGCAGCTCTAAAGCTTCAACCAGGGCCTGGTTGAAATGGCACAAGTCGGTCATAGTATATAGCCAGTCCGGGCGCTCGGTGCCATTAAACCCGGCCTGAGACGGGACATAAACGGTGTAACTCCGGGCCATTTCTTCGTGCCAGGCTTGCCAACCGGCATTGCCGCCGGCGCCGTGCAGGAAAAGCAGGGGTGGCCCGCTGCCGCCGGAGAATATTTCAACTTGGACGCCGGCAACTTCAACCAGGGTACGATTGGAACTCGCTGCGGTGGTCATCGGTATACTCCCATCATCCAGGCTTCTCGGTTAACCGGAACAAGGTTTGTGCCATCCGGAGGAATCTGACCGGTTCCCCTGGCCGGCTGCAGGGTGAGCTAAATTCAACCGCAACCAAGGAGGCAGCCAGAGGCAGTGGGGATTTGCCTGAATTCTGTTACAAAAGCAACCGGGTGTCAAGCTGGAAATTTCGGGCCAAATCCCCATCTCCTCTTGGGAGCGGGGCCGGGGGTGAGGGCATCCCTGTTTTGACACCTTAATCCGCCAAGTTTATACTAGACAAGTCGCTTGGCTGTGGATGGGCGGCAACCAGAAAGATGGATTTACGCATCTTCTGGTTCCGGTTGCGCCCGATGGCCCGGCTTTTCACTTTCTCTTGAGATGTCAGGCAGGCGTTTATTATGTCGTTGTTATCCCGGCAAGACCCGGAAGTAGCCCGCGCCATTGAGCTGGAGGATGCGCGTCAGCGAGACTGCATCGTCCTCATCGCCTCGGAGAACTATGCCAGCAAGGCGGTGCTGGAAGCCCAGACCAGCGTAATGAACAACAAGTATGCCGAAGGGTATCCCGGCCGCCGTTATTATGGCGGCTGCGAGCATGTGGATGTGGTGGAATCTCTGGCTATCCAGCGGGTGAAGGAACTTTTCGGCGCCGAACACGCCAACGTGCAGCCCCACAGCGGCGCCCAGGCTAACATGGCCGTCTATTTTGCCCTGCTGGAGCCGGGGGACACCGTGCTGGGGATGCAGTTGGACCACGGCGGCCACCTGACCCATGGCGCCGGGGTCAACTTTTCGGGCAAACTTTACAATTTCGTCCCCTACGGTGTGGACCGGGATACGGAACTCATCGATTATGACGAGATCGAAAGCCTGGCTAAGGAGCATCAGCCTAAACTGATTGTCGCCGGCTGCAGCGCTTATGCCAAAGTTCTGGACTTTCCCCGCTTTCGAGAGATTGCCGACTCGGTGGGCGCATACCTGATGGTGGATATGGCCCACATCGCTGGTTTGATTGCCGGCGGCGCGCATCCCTCTCCCTTCCCCCATGCCCACGTAGTAACTTCCACCACCCAGAAAAGTTTGCGCGGGCCGCGCGGTGGATTCATCCTTTCTACCGCCGATCTGGCCCGGAAGATTGACTTCGCCGTCTTTCCCTATATGCAGGGCGGGCCGCTGATGCACGTTATTGCCGCCAAAGCCGTATGCTTCGGCGAGGCGCTGCGTCCCGAATTTGCCCGTTACGCCCAGCAGGTAGTGGCTAATGCCGCGGTGATGGCAACCGAAGTTTCCGAAGCTGGGCTGCGCCTGGTCTCCGGCGGCACCGAGAACCACCTGATTCTGGTGGATCTCACGCCGATGGACATCACCGGACAGCAGGCGGAAACTGCCCTGGAGTCGGTGGGCATTATTACCAACAAGAATGCCATCCCCTTCGACCCCAGGCCGCCGCGGGTCGCCAGCGGTATGCGCCTGGGGACGCCGGCCATCACCAGCCGCGGCTTTGGCGAGGCGGAGGTCAAAAATCTGTCCCGACTGATTACCCAGGTTCTGAATAATATGGACGATTCGCAAGTTATGAATCAGGTGCGGGAAACGGTGCAGGAAATAACTTCGGGTTTCCCGGTACCCGGTCTGGATTCCTAGTTGAGCCTCAAACTTGCCAATGTTATAATCCCCGTACAGATTTCAGCGGTGAAGAATTTCAGGAGTGCTTTTGCGTCATTACGAGCTTGTTACGATTCTCAGCCCGATGCTCAGCCAGGACCAGTCCAGCGAGGCGTGGGCACAAATTAACGCCTTCATTACCAATCGCAACGGGGACATCTTCCAGGAACAGCCCTGGGGGACCCGCCGGTTGGCTTACCCGATCCATCGGGGCACCCACCATTTTTTGGAAGGGAACTATCGGCTGATTAGATTTTCCACCGAAACCCCCTTTAATCAGGCCCTGGAAAATTTCCTGCGGATGGACGAAAGAGTTTTGCGTTCTCTGGTGATTGCCCTTCCCGGCCGGGAGCTTTTGCCCGACCCGGCGGCGGCTCGCCAGGCTCCGGCCCCACCGGCGGCCACCCGTCCCGCGGAAGGCAGCGCCGCGCCACCTGCCGAACCCGGCACTGCGGAGCCCCCGGCAACCGCCGAGTCAGCGCCGGCTACTGCCTCGGAGTCACCGGTTGCCGAGTCCGAGCCGGATGCGCCGGCGGAAAGCGCTGCCGAAGCGCCGGAAAGCTCCGTTGCCGAACCAGAGCCGGCGGCGGCTGATTCCGAGTCCGCAACTGACAATGCGGAAGATGCGCCGGCGGAAGCGGAACAGTCTGAAGGATAGGCAGGGTCTGTTGAACAAGATCATAGTTATAGGTAACGTGGGTCGCGACCCGGAAATGCGTTACACCCCCAGCGGACAGGGCGTAACCTCTTTCAGCGTGGCCTCCAATCGGCGGTATCGGACTGCCGATGGAGAGCAGCGGGAAGAGACTATGTGGTTCAACGTCAATGCTTGGGGCCGGATGGCAGAAATATGTAATCAGTTTTTGACTAAAGGTAGGCAGGTTTACATTGAAGGGAGACTGACCACTAGAATTTACCAGACCAACGAAGGTCAACACCGAATTGCTAATGATATAAGCCTTACTGAAATGCAAATGCTAGGTGGTCGAGGTGGATTCGATGATGAAAACCGCTCTCCCTACGGCGGCGAGGGCAGCCGCGTGATGGACGACTACGGCGGTGGTTATGGCGGCGGCATGGGCGGCAATTACGGCGGCCGCGGCAGCGATGTTGATGACCTGCCCTTTTAACCCGGCAAACCCGAATCGGCGCCCGGCAATTAACGTAATTATCAGCGGAGGAACAGAAAAGGAATGACGACACCCGCACCGGCTACACCAGCAACTCCGGCCCCGGCCGGCCAGAGCGGCCCGGCGCCTTCCGGCCCGCGGCCTGGCGGCCCCCCGGGAGGTTATCAGTCGCGCGGCCCGCGGCCGGGCGGCGGCCCCCGGCAAGGCGGTCGGACCCGAGGACGCTACACCCCCCGGCGGCGGGTATGTTCCTTTTGCGTGGAGCACGTCAAGGCCATTGACTACAAGGACTATGAACGGCTGCGCCGCTACGTCCCCGACCGGGCCAAGATAGAACCCAGGCGCAAGAGCGGTGTTTGCGCCAAGCACCAGCGCGCGCTCAGCCTTGCCATCAAGCGCGCCCGGCACCTGGCCTTGTTGCCCTATGTCCCGATGCAGCCGATGCGCAGCGGCATCCGCCGCTAATTGTGTCGGTTGGTCTGCGCCCGTCCCAGAAGTCGGTTGAGCTTTCCGGGCGGAAAGCTCAACTTTTGTTGAATTAAGCAAGCCTGCGGTCTGCGCCCGCCGCCAAAGACCGGCAACAGCCTGGCGGGGCATCGGACGAATTTAGCGAAATACCCTAGAGGTCAAGGATGGTCTTTCCCCCGTCCCCTGGAGATTCAATCGCCCAATCCCCCGGTAACCGGCGCCGGCGGAGGCGGCGGGAAAATGCCGCCAATGAGCCGCGGCCCGCGGAAAACCGAAGCCAGGAGCGGCGACGCCAAAGGCTCGCCATTGGCGTCGGTGTGGCGCTGATTCTGGTAACCATTGTTATCGTCAGTGTGGGCTACTACCTGGAATTTTATCGGCCGCCCCGGGTGCTGGCCGGTCAGGTGCGGGATGTCCGTTTCACGATGGGCGACCTGGTGGACCGCATCCGCGTACTCCAGGGAGTTAATCGCTATCAAGGTGGCCGAGTTGATCTGAGCACCGTCCCCTTTGAGTATCTCCAGGATATGATTCAGGCGGAAATTCTGCGTCAGGCGGCCCCGGGGCTGAGTTTCAGCGTTACCGATGAGGACATTGACCGGGAATTGCGCCGCCGCTTCCGCCCAACTCCCCCGGAAGGGCAGGAAGTGGACGCCGGCCAGTTGGACCAGGAATATGAGAATGCGCTGACCAACTTCCTTACCTCTACCCGACTTTCCGAGAGTGAATATCGAAGGCTGGTGGAAGAGGAACTCCTGCGCCAGCAGCTTGCCATTCTGATTGATGCCGGTATCCCGAATGCTCTGGAACAGGTGGAAGTGGCCTGGATCCGGCTGGAGCAGGACGGCCCGGCCGACCCGCAAGAGGTGCGCAACCGGCTGGTGCGCGAGGATTTCCGCCAGGTTGCTACGGAAGTCAATATACCCGATGGCTTTACCAGCCGCGAAGGTTACGTCGGTTGGGTGCCTCCGGAAGCATTCCCCGAACTGGATGATGTTCTGTTTGGCAATCCCGACCGAGACCTGGAACCGCTGCCGGCCGGCGAAATCAGCGATCCTCTGTTTACTCAGGACGGGGTTTACATTATTCAGAAAATTGCTGGCCCGGAGGAACGCAGTCTGCGGGGATTTGAAGACCTGCTGGGACTGGGCGAGGCAGAATGGAATGATATGTCCCAGGAGGACCGGGAGGGACTGCAACGGGAACTGCGGATCCGCAGCAAGCTGGCCCAGCAAAAGGTTGACCAGTGGTTCGATGACCAGATAGCCCGGGGTTCGGATGAAGAATGGCTGACCATCCGGTTCGACAGCGACCTCTATGCCTGGGTCGCCGACCAGGTGCAGCTTTCGGCGCCGCGAGTTCCTCAGGAAGGTCCGCCGGTAGGCGGCCCGGGTCTCCCCTAGCAGGTTATGAACAATTTAACTGACCGGAAAGCGATAAACGTAGGTCTGCTGGGCTTGGGAGTGGTCGGCGGCGGCGTAGCCGAAACTCTGTTGCGCCAACCCGAAGCGGTAGCCGGCAAAGTCGGCAGTCCGGTCAATTTGAAGCAAGTCCTGGTGCGCGACCCGGCGAAAAGCCGCGACGTTAATCTGCCCGAGAGCCTCATAACCACCAACCCGGAGGATATTCTGTCCAACCCGGACATCTCCCTGGTGGTGGAAGTAATCGGCGGGGAAAGTCCGGCGGCTCAATTTCTGCGGGATGCCCTGGCCGCCGGCAAGCACGTAGTGACCGCTAACAAGGAAGTTATGGCCAAGCATGGGCCGGAACTGCTGTCGCTGGCCCAACGCAAGGGAGTCAATTTGCGGTATGAGGCCAGCGTGGGCGGCGGCATCCCCATTATCGGCTGCTTGGTGAACGACCTGGCGGCTAACCGCTTCCGGTCCGTGCGCAGCATTATTAACGGCACCACCAATTACATCCTTACCCGAATGGCTAACGACCACACCGACTTTTCCCTGGCTCTGGCCGAAGCTCAAGGTCAGGGTTACGCCGAGGCTGACCCTACCAACGATATTGAGGGCTACGACGCCGTTTACAAGCTGTCGATCCTGGCCGGTCTGGCCTTCCACCAACGGGTGCCGCCGGAGAGTATCTATCGCGAGGGCATTACCCGCTTGCAGGCTCAAGACTTTCGTTACGCTCACGAGTTGGGGTATGCCATCAAGTCGCTGGCGATCGCCACGCTGGACGAAGGTGCGGTTCAGGCCCGGGTATATCCGGCTCTGGTTCCCCGGGATGCCATGTTGGCCAAGGTGGATGGGGTGTATAATGCGGTAGAGATAGAAGGCAGTCTCTGTGGGCGGGTGCTGATTCACGGCCAGGGCGCCGGTCGGGGGCCAACCACCAGCGCCGTAGTCGGAGACCTGATTGAAATTGCCCGGGGATTAGGCTCTGACGCCGCCCCCCTACCGTCGGTTACTCTGGAAAATACGGGCCGCCTCAAATCGATAGACGACCTGGAGTGCCGGTACTTTCTGCGGCTCAACGTTACCGACCGTCCCGGGGTGCTGGCCCAGATTGCCCAAATACTGGGCGAGCGGAATATCAGCATCGCTTCGGTGATTCAGAAGGACGCAAACCCGGAAGCGCAAACGGCGGAAATTGTGATTACCACCCACCCGGCTCGGGAACGCTGGGTGCAGGAGGCCCTGGAGTTGGCGGCAAACCTGGAGGTTGTGCGGGAAATCAACAGCTTGTTGCGCATAGAGGAATAGAGCTGCCCCACGATTCCGTCTTACGGAGACGGCGGGCCATCCGCCGCGCTGGCGGAACGGTTCGGGGCGCTGCCCTTCCGAATCGGTGCAGGGGTTACGTGCAATAGTATGGGCGTCGGCGTACTGAAACAATATAGAGAGCTTCTGCCCCTGACTGATGAATCCCCTATTTTCTCTTTGGGAGAGGGGGATACTCCCCTGGTGAAGTCCAACCACCTGGGCCGGGAGTTGGGCTGCCGTGAGCTTTACTTCAAGCTGGAGGGCTGCAATCCTACCGGCTCCTTCAAGGACCGGGGGATGGTGGTCGCTATTGCCAAGGCGGTGGAAGACGGCGCCTCCGGAATTATGTGCGCCTCTACCGGCAATACCAGCGCCTCGGCGGCGGCCTACAGCGCCTATTGCGATCTGCAGGCTTTCGTACTGATTCCCAAAGGGGAGGTGGCGCTGGGCAAACTCGCCCAGGCAATGGCCTACGGCGCAAAGATTATAATGGTGGACGGCAACTTTGATGCCGCCCTGGACCTGGTTCGGGAGTTTACCCGGCGGCATCCCATTACCCTGGTTAATTCCGTCAACCCGCATCGGCTGGAAGGGCAGAAGACCGCCGCCTTCGAGATCGCCGACGTTCTGGGCGATGCGCCGGATTACCTCTTTATCCCGGTGGGCAATGCCGGCAACATTACCGCCTACTGGAAAGGCTTCGTTGAATACCACCAATTGGAACGTACCAGAACTTTGCCCCGTATGATGGGATTCCAGGCGGCCGGCGCCGCTCCCATAGTCCACGGCCACCCCATCCCCAGTCCGCAGACCATCGCTTCCGCCATACGCATTGGCAACCCGGCCAGTTGGCAGCCGGCGCTCAAGGCCCGGGACCAATCGGGGGGAATAATTGATCTGGTAAGCGACGACGAAATTCTGGAAGCTTACCGCCTCCTGGCGGCGCGGGAAGGGTTGTTCGGCGAGCCGGCGTCGGTGGCTTCGGTTGCCGGTTTGATTAAACAGGTGCGGAATGGGTTGAATCTGTCCGACCAGCGTGTAGTATGTATCATAACCGGCTCCGGTTTGAAGGACCCGGACCTGGCGGTTAGCAGCGTAACGGCCCAGACCATCGAAATCGAGCCGACAATGGAAGCGGTGGAAGCCGCAACTCTGGAATCCGCCTAGCAGACGCCCCGATTTTTCCGGAAGGTAGTTAAGGCTATTCAGCAGCAGATTGAACATATCGTCGCCGACCTTCTGACCGCGATTGGGGAAAACCCCCACCGGCCGGGCTTGCAGGAGACGCCCCAACGAGTGGCCCGGATGTATGCCGAGCTTTTTTCCGGTGTGGGTCAAGACCCGCAGGATGCTATCGACGCCGTCTTCGACGAGGAGAGCGCCGACCCGGTGATTCTTCGGAATGTCTCCTTTTATTCAATTTGCGAACACCATCTCCTCCCTTTTTTTGGCGCCGCCCGCCTGGCCTACGTTCCCAATGGCCGAATCGCCGGCATCAGCAAGCTGTCCCGCGCCCTGGAACTGGCCTGCCGCCGTCCCCAAGTGCAGGAACGGCTGACCGGTCAGATAGCCGACGCCATCTACGCGGCCTTGACCCCCCAGGGTGTGGCGGTAGAGCTGGAGGCGGAACATCTCTGTATGGCTATGCGCGGGGTGCAAAAACCGGGAATTAAAGTGGTAACCACCGCCCTGCGCGGGGATTTCTCCGGGGGCCGGTGGAGCCGGGAAAGCCTTTTGGCCCTCCTGCGGAGGGATGGCTGATTTGACCAACCATGCCGTCCTGAATCCCCTTAACTCCTTCCAGCAAATTCGGACCGAATGGCTGAATCTGCTGGCTCAGTGCCCGATTAATACCTTTTTCCTGATGCCCCAGTGGCAGGAGATTTGGTGGGAATCTTTTCGGGACCGGCGGGAGCTGGCCGGCTTTTACTTGCAGCAGTCCGAAGGGGTGACTGCCATTGCGTCGCTGGCGCGCCAGGGCGAAGAGATTTCCTTCATCGGCAACACCGAGACCTTCGATTACAACGACTTTATGGTGCGGCCCGGCGCCGAGGCCGATTTCTTTGCCGCCCTGCTGTCCTGGTTGGGACAGCGAGAATGGAAGGCATTGGAACTGCCTTCCCTGATTGAAGATTCCCCCACATTGCAGTATCTACCGGACCTGGCCCGGCGGCAGGGATACACGGTGGAAGTTTCCTCGGAAGATGTGACTCCCGGGCTGCAACTGCCGGTCACCTGGGACGAATATCTTTCCGGTCTGTCCAGGAAGAACCGGCACGAACTGCGCCGCAAGCTGCGGCGGCTGGAAGGAGTGCCGGGTTGGCGCTGGTACTGCCTGCAGGAACCGGAAGCCGTGGCGGAACGGCTGGATGACTTCCTGGCCTTGATGCGCCAGAGTGACCCGGAAAAGGCCGCTTATATGACGCCGGCGCGGGAGACTTTTTTCCGCCGCATCGCAGCGCGCACCGCAGAAATGGACCTGCTGCGCCTCTTTTTCCTGGAAATGGACGGCAAGGATGTGGCTGCGGCCCTGTGCTTTGATTATAACGGGACCCGATTCCTGTACAACAGCGGTTACAATCCCGAATACGGTTACTACAGCGTTGGGCTGCTGCTCAACGCTCTCTGTCTGAGAGAAGCTATCGAGCAAGGCAAATCCTATTTCGATTTTTTGCGCGGCCCCGAACCTTACAAATACCATCTGGGCGGCTTGAACCGGACCATCTATCGCATGGTGGTCAGCAATCCTGCGGCGGTGAGCGACAGTTGAACGAAGCAAGAGCAGCCTTCATTTCCTTTCATGCCAGCCCTTTGGCGGCTCCGGGCGAAGGCAAGGCCGGGGGTATGAATGTTTATGTGCGGCAACTGGCCTGCGCCTTGGGAAATATGGGCATTTCCGTGGACGTTTTTACCCGGGAGTGGCGGCCCGACGCCGTAGGTTCGGAGGCTATTGAGAATCTGTCCGACCGGGTGCGGGTCATCAATCTGCCCGGCGGCGCGCCGGACACCCCGATGGAAGCCTTCTACGGTCTGCTGCCCGATTTCCTGAAAGATATGCAGCGTTTCACCACCCGGAACGGATTGCGCTACCGGGTAGTCCATTCCCATTACTGGCTCTCGGGCTGGCTGGGCCAGGCCTTCTCCCAATGGCTGGATATTCCCCACGTCATCACCTTTCACACCCTGTCCCGGATCAAGATGCAGTCCCGGGCCGGTGAAACCGAGTCACGGGAACGCCAGGAGGTGGAGGAAGAATTAATTGCCTCCGCCGACCGCATCATCGCCTTCAGCGCACACGAGCGGGACTCGATGGCCCGGTTGTACGGAGCGGATACCCGGCGTATCCAACTGGCGCCTTGCGGTGTTGACCTGGGCACTTTCCGGCCGCTGGACCGGGAGGAATCACGGAAACGTTTGGGACTCAATGGGGACAAGGTGCTGTTGTACGTGGGCCGGATTGAGTCCCTTAAAGGAGTGGAACTGCTGGTTCGGACCACGGCGCAGCTGGACACCTGCGAACCGGTTCGAGTGTTGGTGGTGGGCGACGACAACGGCCAGGACCGGGAAGTTGACCGGCTGCGGGAGTTGGCGGATACGCTGGAGGTGGGCGAATCCATCGACTTTGTGGGCCGGGTGGCCCAGGAAGAATTGCCGGTCTATTACAGCGCCGCCGATGTCTGTGTAGTCCCGTCCTTCTACGAGAGTTTCGGGTTGGTGGCGCTGGAGTCCATGGCCTGCGGCACGCCGGTGGTGGCGTCCCGGGTAGGCGGCTTGTCCACCGTCGTCCAGCACGGGAGTACCGGCTATCTCAAGTCCTGGCGGTGCCCGGAGGCTTTTGCCAATTCTCTGGAAATGCTAATATCCAGCAAAAGCCTGCAACATAGCATGGGCCTGGCTGCCCAGCGTCGCGCCAAAGACCTGAGCTGGGATAAGGTAGCTGATCGGATAGCCGGCATTTACGACGCTTTGACCGGCGAACGGGTCACTCCCGGCGCCAGCTGAACCGACTCCGGCAGAGGTTTTGGGCGTTGTGTTCCCCACCCCCGGCGTCTCCCTTGAATCATTCGGCGGATTCACTGCGAGGAGACAACTAACCTCCTCTGACTCGGCGTTTACCCGGCGCAAAGGATTCCGGCCTCTGGGACAAACGCTCCGGAAGAACCGCCGCGTTCCGAATCATTATCCCGGACCGGGAGGAACGGATAAAGACCATGTTCAGGCGAAGACAAGAGAATGAAGCTTTCCCCCGTCGGATACTGCTTCACTTCCAAAGCACTCTTGTTGCCGGTTTGCTGGTCATTCTGCCTCTTTTCATCACCATCTGGATAATCAAGATTATCTATGACCTGATCTATCCTCTGGTGGTTCCGATTATTCAGACCATTCTGGCAGAATATTTCCCGGAGCTTGAACTTCCCGGCCAGGACATCATCATAATGCTCAATTTCCTGTTCATCCTGCTGGTGTTCTTGTATATCGCCGGATGGTTCACCACTCACGGCCTGGGGCAGCGGATGATAAACGCCGTCCACTGGCTGCTCGAACTAATCCCCGCGGTCGGCACCATTTACAGTCCCTTGCGCACCGCCATGCAGACCCTCACCAACTCCGATGAAAGACCTTATCGAGGCGTGGTGCTGGTAGAATTTCCCCGCAAGGGCGCCAAGTCGATCGGGCTGATTACCTCCTATCTGGGCGAATCCGACGGGGAAGACATGCTGGCGGTTTACGTACCCACCACTCCCATACCCTCCTCCGGCTTCCTGATTGTGGTTCCCTACAACGATGTTGTCCTGACCAGCATCAGCGTCGACGACGCAATGAAAATAATCATCTCCGGCGGCCTGCTGGCCGGCTCCATAATGGGCGACCCTACCGTGGAGGTGCCCCGACTGGACGAACAAGACCATGACTGACCGAACCCGCCGCCGCTCGCGATTTCGTCAGGACGAATCCCGGTCCCGGCGCCAGAAAATTGCCGGCGCCAGCCAGGGAAGCGACTGAGGCGGAAGGGAATCGGTCATTAGCATTTCCAAGAAGCGAAGGAGAAATCAGATGGAAGAAACCCCGCAGCGCGTACTGGTAGTTACCCCCCATCCGGATGATGCGGAAATCTGGTGCGGTGGTACGCTGGCTCGCTGGAACGGACAAGGCGCCGAAATCTATTACGTAGTGTGCACCGATGGGGGCAAGGGAACCGAAAAGCCGGGGATAACTGCCGCCGAACTGGCGGCTACCCGGGACCGGGAACAGATGGCTGCCGCCCAATTGCTGGGAGTCAAGGAGGTAGTCAGGTTGGGCTACCCGGACGGTGAACTGGAAGACACCGGCGAGTTTCGCAAGCAGTTGGTCCGTCAAATTCGGCGGGTGCAGCCCGAGGTAGTCCTGGTAACCGAACCTTACGTGCGGAGCATGGTCTGGCATCGGGACCATCGCATAGCCGGACAGGTCGCCCTGGACGCCGTCTTTCCCTATGCGCGCGACCACCTGCACTTCGGGGAATTGTGGAGCGAAGAAGGGCTGGAGCCGTACAAGACGGGAACGATCCTCTTCTGGGGAACGGAAGGTGCCGATACCTTTATCGACATTGGCGACGTTATGGAAGTAAAGCTGGCGGCGATCCAGGCCCACCGCAGCCAGGTGGCGGACCACCCGCAACGGGAAGTGGTGGATTACGTTTATCGCCGGGCTCGGGACGCCGGCGCCGAATCCGGCTGCGAGTATGCGGAAGCCTTTCGCCGGGTCAATTTCCGCACCGGCTAGGCCATTGGTGGGGCCGGGCGCCGGCCTAGAGTGGCTGGTCGCCCGGATTGGACAGCATTACTTCCCGCAGCAGAGGCAAGGGCGGCGCGCCGTAGGAAAGGAGCCGGTCGTGGAACTGCTTTAAGGAAAAGGCCCCGCCCTGCTCGCGCCGGTAGTCCTCCCGCAATTTGAGAACCATCAGCTTGCCCAGGGTGTAGTTCAGATAGCCCGGGTCGAAAGTTCCGCGCAGAGCCTCTCGGCGGGCCGGCAGTTCCTCCATGTAGGCGTTGTCCATGAAAAACCGGGTAGCTTCGTCCACGGTCATACCCTGGGTGTGCATACTCAAGGCGCACAGGTAGCGACAATTGCGAACCAGGGCCTCCAGCAGCTGGGTAACCAGCAAGGCGGCCCGGCCCTGGCCATAGTCCGTTTCCAGCATCATCTCCTCGGTATAGTGGGCCCACCCCTCGGTGAAAGCGTAGGAGGTGGCTACCTGGTTGACCAGGGGAAGGTCTCGCCCGTAGCTGTTGTGCAGGTGGTGTACAAAGTGGCCCGGATAGACTTCGTGAATCGAGATGATGCGCAGGGTGTCGTAGTTGAAGTTGGACAGCCACTCTTCCCGCTGGCTGGCGCTCCAACTGTCTTCCACCGGAGTAACGTAGTAGTAGGATTCCGTGGCCTGCGTCTCCAGAGACCCGGGACTGTCCATGGCGGCGAAGGCATACCGCATATAGGTGGGAGTCTCAATAACCTGGCAGCGGTCTTCGGAAGGCAGGGAAATGACGGCAAAGTCCAGCAGGGACTGGCGGATGTCTTCCAGCATTGCCCGGGTCTCGGGAATCAGTTCCGCCGCAGTGGGATGGTTGCGGCCAATCTCGCTGACAATTTCCTTAATCGTGCGCCCGGGGCTGACGGCGGCGGTGGCTTCGGCCAACCGCGCCAGGTTTTGCTCCAGGTTGGCCTGTCCCAAAGCGATCAAGTCCCCTAGCGGAATGGTTACGCCTTCCCCGCAGGCCAGCATATCCGCATACCGGCGGGAGCCGATGGCAAAGTCGCCTTCTTCGCCCGGCGGCAGACGGCGCAGCCGCGCTTCCAGCCGCGCCGCAAAATCATCCAGCGCCACGGCCGCCCGTTCCCGGGCCCGGTCAAACTCGGCCAGCGCCGGCTTGTCCTTCAGATCGCTGTCCGCCTGGGCCAGGTCAACCCGGTAAAAGCGAGCCATGCCCCGGTAGCTTTCAATGCTCATTTCCAGTACCGGCCGGCTAACTTCCCCTGTCAGGGCGGCATCCAGCGTCTGCAGGAAGTCCGGCGCCTGCTCCATAACCTGACTGGCGCGGCGCAGTCGTTCCGCCAGGGGAGCGTAATCCCGCTTCACGTAGCCGCCCACGTTCAGGTAGCCCACCTGACGCATCGGGTTGTTCTCCAGAGGACGCAAGTCTTCCAGGTTAAACAACTCCCGGCGCAGGAACAGTTCCAGCAGCCGGCGGGACAGCCTCTCTTCCCGCAGCGTCTCCCCGTCCCGGTCCGCACCGTCCTCGGGTAGGCCCGACAACTGGGCCAGCCCACGGCGCAACTCCTCAATGCGGCGGGCAATGCGATGGGGCGCCAGGTCGGGCAGTTGTCCGTCATACTCGTGGCGGCCAATGCGGGAACCGGCGGTGGGGTAAAAGTCCCAATGCTCCTTAATCAGTCGTTGGGCCAGGTTCTCAAAGGCAGCGCGCATAATCTCTTCTCTTCACCGCGAATAAACACGAAGGGGCGCGAATATCCCGGTTTCCACCGGCAAAGAATTCCGTCCAGCCGGCCCATGGGCCAGCCGTCTAATTAACTGCTCAATGACCTTTCGCGCCGCTGCGTAGATTAGTCTTTAGACTAGTTCGCTGATCTGGATTTGAGGACGGATGTCGGTGTAGTTGGCCGTGTCACCCATCAACTCGCGGCCGTGGGTCTTGAAACCCTCGTGCACCTCGTCGGTGGTGTTGAAGTAAAGATTGCCGACGGCGATGAAGGGCGCCGGGGCGTTGGGGTCGGCGGAACTGACCCCGCTTTCGACCTCGCTGCGCAGCAGGCCCATAGAGTCCAGCCGCTGGTGCACCAGGGGCATGTGGGTGCCAGTGTAATACTCCAGATCAAACTTCTTGTCCGGCTCGTTGGGGTACAGAAAAGAAACCTTAATCATCGGAAGACTCCTCGCTCTAAGTTGTCAAACACAAAGGTCATTTTACATCAGGGGCAAGGGAGTGGCTACCGCCCGGGCTGAATCGACACTCATACCGGACGGGTGGTATAGTGGCAAAACCTTCAGGAGGCCAGCGATGTTAGCCACAGACCGGATTAAAGAACTCTTTGCCGATGCCCACGAGGTTCAGGCCCAGGCCGTGGACCTCCTGTCCCGAGGCGACGTGCGCGACGCCGCAGAAAAGGCTTGGTGTGCTACTAAACGGGCGACTGAGGCCCTGGTGTTGTCCAGGACCGGCAGAGAGCCCCAGACGCCGGCACAAACTACGGCGGGTTTGCGAACCCTGGCCTATCACGACAAACGATTTGAGCCGCTTCGCTCCTACTTCAATACTTGTGTCAAGGAACTCCACGTTGACTGCTTCTATGACGGCCATTGTGAGCCGGTGGAGGAAATAGCAGCCACTATACAACATAGCGCCCAATACCTGGCCGATGCGGAGCGGCTGGCCTCCGGGCCTCGCTAATCCGGACCGGCCACCCCGGGCCGAGGCAAAACTTGGCAGGTTAGACCCCTCTATCTCTGACCTGTTTTCCATCTCCTGACTGATTGCCGACCGGAGGACTTAACTTGAGTGCAAGAAAACCTGACGTAGAAGTAACCTATCAAGTTGCGGCAGAGTGGGTTGACCGCGCTCTAGTCAAAGATGACTCGCTATTCACCCCGGGCAAAGCTCTGTGGACGAAGGAGCTGCTGGGCGAACTGCACACCCGATTCCTGAACCGGCGGGAGGGCGGCGAAGGCAATTTTCTCCAGAAGATGAAAACCCAACTTGCGGACAGTCCGCCCGACGTTTACCAGCTTATGGGTGAGGTGATGTATGTCTTCTACCTGATACTGATCTCACCCGGCGGCGCCTTAAAGTTGCACCATATTCAAGAAGTCCTGGGCTGGTCGCCACAACCGGCTTTGCTTTCTGAAAGAAAGGAACTGGTAGCTGCATTGAATAACGGGTTAATTAACCCGGGGGCTGCTCTAAATTGGTCACTTTTCCAATTTGGAACTATTATTGAAACGATTGAGCATTGGAAGGAACTGGCTCCTGCTGAACGCGCCCGCTTAGTTAATGACCCCTGGGCCTTTAAGGGCTTTGTGTTTGACTGCAAGTTTAAGAGTAATCTCATGGTCAACAATCAGAATACCGGGGATATGGCCAGGCACCTGCTGCTACACATCATTTTTCCCGACATCTTCGAAAGTATATCCAGGCGGGACAAAGAAGGAATTACCAAGTCAAAAGCCTTTGCCCCTTTCTTTGACCATCGTGAAGTTGACGTCGACCGCAAAGTGCAGCAAATTCGGCAGCGACTGGAGGGTGGGCTGGCTCCAGAGAATTTCAACTTTTATGACGATAACATCCGCAAATACTGGAAACCGAATCGGGGTGAGGTTGCGGTAGAAGTCTTCGGTGGAACTGCGCCTGCCGCCTCATCTCTGACAGCGCCGCTGCCCGCCCCAAATCTTCAATCCCTGGCCGTCGAAACTTACCTGCCCCATCCCTTCCTCCGGGACATCGAACTACTCCTGGAAGAAAAAAAGCAGGTCATCTTTCAGGGGCCGCCTGGTACGGGCAAGACTTTTCTCGCCCGTAAATTGGCCCAAGTGTTGGCCGCAGACAGCGCGGCGGCTGAAGACAGGGTTACCTTGGTGCAGTTCCATCCCGCTTATGCCTACGAAGACTTTGTCCAGGGTTTCCGACCCAAATTAGCCGGGGATGGACTGGCGGCAGGTTTTGAGTTGCGGGATGGCCCGCTGCTGCGGGTGGCTAATCAGGCTCGCAATGACCGGAGTCGCAAATACTTTCTGGTCATCGACGAGATAAACCGGGGCAACTTGGCCAAAGTGTTTGGCGAGCTTTACTTCCTGCTGGAGTATCGGGACGAGGAAATGACGCTGCAATACTCGGGCCGGGGCGAAAAGTTTTCGATGCCTGATAATCTCTACATTATCGGTACAATGAACACTGCCGACCGCTCTATAGCCCTGGTGGACCTGGCCTTGCGTCGCCGCTTTTATTTCACCGAGTTTGATCCCTATACCGAACCGGTCAAGGGGGTTCTGCGCCGTTGGCTGAAGGAGAAAAATCCCGGAATGGAGTGGGTGGCCGACGTGGTGGAAAGCGCTAACGGGAAGTTAAGCGACGATAGACACGCCGCCATCGGCCCTAGCTACTTTATGCGAGAAGGCCTTGACTTGGACAGCGTCGAACGCATCTGGAAGCACAGCGTCCTCCCCTATATTGAGGAGCTGCTGTTCGGAGACTCGGAACGACTGAAGGAATTTGCCCTGGACGCTCTGCTGACTGCTAACTCCGGCACTGACTCCCTCCCCGCCAGAAGCAACTACCAGTCATAATGCGTCTCCTGGATCTGACCGAATATCAGCAGAGTGCGCCCTTGCGTCTGTCGCAAGATGAGCTGGGCTCTTTGCGCTCCCTCAATGAGGGCAATCCCGGACTGTCCCTTACCATTATGCCGTCTAAAAGCGACAAAGACTCCTACTTCCTGACACCCGGAGCCATTGTAGGAGCGCTGGATACTGATGATTTTTCCCTGTCAATCCGTCCCAAGATAGGTGTCCCACAGATGCTCTCGCTGGCCTGCTATGCCATGCGTTACTTCCGTTCTCGAGAGCGAGAGTTTTTCGACTTTGAGCAAGCGGCCTCCCTGCCCGATACGCTGGCTTTAGCTTTGACTGCTGCCGCCAGCCGGGCCTTTGCCCGAGGTCTGCTTCAGGGTTACCGCACCGAAGAGGAAACCCTCTACACCGTCCGAGGCCGTATCCGATTCGAGGAACAAGCCCGTCGCCGGTTTCACTTCCCCTTGCCGGTAGAAACCCGGTATGACGAATTCACCGAAGACATCCTCGCCAACCGTCTGGTTAAAGCATCTGCTAACCAGTTGAGAACTATGCGTCTGCACTCAACCGAGGTACGGAGTCGATTAAAGCAGGTGACGGCATTGCTGGATAATGTATCTTCGATTGAGTTTACTGCCGCCAATGTGCCGGAGATACGCTTTGACCGCCTGAACGAACACTATCGAGATGTGATCGGGCTGGCTCGCCTCATTCTATGCCACAGCGCCTTTGAGTCGGGTCGGGGGCAGGTGCGCGCCAATGGCTTCCTGATTGACATGAACCAGATCTTTCAGGAGTTCGTAACTGTAGCGCTGCGGGAGAAGCTGGGAGTTTCCGAAAAGGTGTTTGGAGAGAGACGAATCAACAGCCTGGACGATGGAGGTAAGGTAGTTTTGCGCCCTGACTTGACCTGGTGGCAGTCCGAAGTCTGTGTTTTCGTGGGCGATGCCAAGTATAAACGGGTTATTCACCAACAGGTTCCCAACGCCGACCTGTACCAGTTGCTGGCCTACATTACATCTCTTAACTTGCCCGGTGGTATGCTTGTTTATGCCCAAGGAGAAGCGGAAGTCGCCACCCACCGGGTCAGATACTCCGGCAAGACGCTGGAAGTTGTGGCCCTGGATTTGTCCGGTTCCCTTAGGGATGTGCTTGACCAGGTTACTGTTCTGGCCGGCCGGGTTATGGCTTTGCGCAATACAGCCCTGGAAATCCCCCGGTCTGCCGGAACGGGGCAAAGAGTTGTATAATCTCTGGTGACCTTAGCGCCCCGGCGTGGGCCGAAAACATAAACTCCCCCATGGAGGTAAACCATGACTACCACGGCAAAGCAGCAATACAGCGTCGGCGGGGTGATGCTGGACCGTCCCTTCAAGATTCGGCGTCTGGGACACTTCGGTTTCAACTCCGACAATATGGCGGAGGCGGTTCACTTTTACCGGGACCTGCTGGGTTTCTGGGAGTCCGATGTGCTGGACTTTAAGCAGATACCCGGTTTAGCGGATAAACTGGCGCACGTCGAGGATGGCCGGGGCTATTTCTTCACCCACGGCAGCGACCATCATGCTTTCGTTCTCTTTCCCCGCAACGTAATGGATGCCTTCGTAGCCGCCGGCGGCGGGGGCGGCGGCAAGGGAGAGGTAACTATCAACCAGATTACCTGGCAAACCGGAGCATTGGCAGAAGTGGTCAACGGCGCTCACTTCTTTGAGGAGCAGGGCATCGGGATTCAACGAGTGGGCCGGGATATGCCGGGCAGCAACTGGCACGTCTATCCCTACGACCCGGACGGCCACATAAATGAGCTTTACTACGGTATCGAGCAGATTGACTGGACCCGCCGCAGCAAGCCGCAGGAGATGTACTACCGCATCTTCCACGAAGAGCCGGAACTGCCCCAGATGTCGGAAGAGGCGGAGGTGGAAGAAGCGGTAGCCAAAGGGATTGACGTTTTTTCGGGTTTCCGCGGCGTAAATCAACTGCCAGCCAAGTATGAAGTAGAGGGCGTGATGCTGTCGCGGCCTTTCAAAATCACCAAGATTGGCCCGGTGAATCTGTTCGTTCAGGATATGGAAGCCTCGCTGAACTTCTACCTGAATCATCTGGGGTTCGTGATGACCGAGGAGACCGAATACAATGGTCGCCATCTCTACTTCCTGCGCAGTGGCGCAGAACACCACAGCCTGGCCCTTTTCCCCAAGTCGCTGCGGGAAGAGCTGGGTTGCAGTCCCCACACTACCAGCGCCTCCTTTGGCGTCGAAGTGGGCAGCTATACCCAGCTGCGGAATGCGGTAAACTTCCTGAAGGAAAACGGAGTCCAATTCAAGGAAATGCCGCCGGAACTGCACCCCGGCATTGACTACGTCGCCTATGGGGTGGACCCGGACGGTCACCTGATTCAGCTTTATTACTATATGGAGCAAATTGGCTGGAGCGGCAAGCCTCGCCCCCAGGAGCTGCGGCGGCAGGTTCCAGCCAACTGGCCCGACACTTTGGAACCGCTGTCCGACACCTACGTGGACCAGGTATTCCAGGGGCCGCTGGGGTAAGGGGGAGTTTTTTAAGGATAGAGAAGGGGGTTGGTTTCAAGCCAGCCCTCTTTGTTTTGATATACTAATTTTACATCAGGCTAGATCAATTCAGGAAGGACCTCATGATACCTGAAATGTCGCCGGCACAAGACTCCATTACAAGGGTTTGGGCGAGTAACTTCCGCAGTATAGAGCGAGTGGACCTGGAGCTAACCTCACTTACGGTCCTTGCGGGTCCAAATGCCTCCGGGAAAAGCAACGTAGTTGATATTTTGCGGTTCTTACGCGACGCGGCTACTAAAGGCATTGAGTTAACTATCACTGATAGGGGTGGTATAAAGTCAGTTCGGCGCAGAACAACCGATGGAGTTACAGTCCATACTGAGATGGGATTTCGGTATCAAGGTCGCATAGGCAGCGCCGAATACAGTTTTTTACTGGGGGAAAAATCCGGCGGCGGATATAGAATTCGTAAAGAAAGATTGGACTTGGAGTATTACGATGGCAGAAATGACTACGAGACTCTTACGGTTGAATTAAGGGATGGACGGTTAGCTGTCTCTGATTTCTTTCATCAACCAAGAGAGGCTTCTTCTGGAGATACCATCAGTTATCAAGATGCCGAATTTTCTCGATGGTCTATTGGCGACGATTTTGGAGAGCAGGGCCTTGTACTAGTGCAGAATTCAACCTCGATTAGTAGAGGATTTCTGCCAGCTATTGGATTTATCCGGGAATCACGCCCGAACATTCCTGGTCTCGGATCCGGTTTGCGAAGAATTTTTGCGAGATTTTTCAATCACGTGAAAAATATGGGCTTCTATCGCATTTTCCCTAATTCTTTGCGTGGGCCGCAAAGAATGCAGGAGGGTAAATCCTTGTTAGAAGGTGGGGAGAACTTGGCTTCTACTCTACTCAATATGCAGAGAAGCAGCAATCGATTTTTACCTGATCTGAATCGGTCATTGAACTACATCTCACCTAGTATTCGAGATGTGAGGGTTAGCTCGGCGGGTAGCTACTTGGTGGTGGAGCTGGAACATGGGGATGCAGCGAATGGTAATGAGTCTATTTGGTTTGACCTATCGGAGCAATCTGACGGTACGCTGCGTATGCTTGGGCTGTTGGTAGCTCTTTTCCAGGACCCGCCACCTACGTTGTTTGCAATTGAAGAACCGGAGATGAACATTCACCCCGGAGGGTTAATAGTTTTGATGGATACCGTCGCTGAAGCTATGCAGCGAGGGCAGGTCTTGATAACTACCCACAGTCCTGACCTGCTTGATATGGTTCCGGCTTCGCTAATCCGTGCGGTGTCCAATGAGAGCGGCGCAACCAGGGTGGGCCTGGTTGCGGATTATCAAGTGCAATCTATAACGGACGGTTTGTTCTCTGCCGGCGAATTACACTCAATGGAAGGGCTTCGGGTAGCAAGTACGGGGAAATCATGAGATTACCCAAGCTCATTCCGGTTATGGAAGGTTATGGTGAAGTCAATGCGCTGGCTCTTCTGTTGCGTCGTCTGCTGCACGAGAAATTTGCCAGATACGATATAAACATAGGTTCAGGTCCGGAAGGTACTGTGAGGGCATCAGGCCGAGGCCAGTTGGAAAAAGACTTGGCCCGGTCTTTGCGTTATGCCAGGAGAAAACCTGACTGCGCCGGAATCCTGGTGCTGATAGATGCGGATACGGATTGTCCTTTAGACTTGGCTGAGAATTTGCGCCGCCAGTGCGACGCCTCCGGGGTGAACGTGCCGGTGGAAATAGTTTGCGCTAAAGAGGAATACAAGGTTTGGTTTCTGGCGAGTATCGACACTGTTCGAATCCACGCCAACATATCTTCTGACCGGTCACCCGTAACACCGGTAGAAGAGATTAGTAGCCCCAAGTCATGGTTGACTCGCAATATGCCGGCCGGCCACTCGTACAAACCCACCGTTCATCAAGAAGATCTGACCGCCTGCATTGACTTGCAAATAGCTTATGAAAAATCCCGCTCATTCCGACGTTTATGCCACGCATTGGAAGAACTGGTAGCCGCAATCACACCCTAACATCCGTGGAGAATCAAGATAACCAGTTTGTACCCGGTGTAACGTCCCTGCGTGGCTAAAGGAGGGACACTGAAGGGGGCGGGTGTGCTTTCACCTACCCCCCTTACTTGGACTCGTACCGGTATAACCTACATCATCCGCCGGATGATGCTATTAGCCTGTTCCTCATTCAGGCCCAGGGGACGGAAGGCCAGGGGGACGCCGCCTTCCAGCACCGGTTCCCGGTGTCCCAGACTGACGCTTTGCGGGGCCTGGAAAAATACTCCGGTGTAGATGGTGTCGCCCCATTCCATCGCCTTTTCACAGGCCAGCTTCCAGTCGCTGGTATTATGTTCTTCGTCTTCCAGCTTAACCACCCGGTCCTTGAAGAAGTTGTGGGTGTTGTCCAGGTTAAAGGTGACGCAGGGGCTGAAAACGTCCACCAGAGCAAACCCGGTGTGCTCAATGGCCTGCTGCATCAAACTGGTAAGGTGCCGAACGTCGCCGCTGTAACCGCGCGCCACGAAGGTAGCCCCATTCATAATGGCGGACGTAATGGGGTTAACCGGCATCTCAACACTGCCAAAGGGGGTGCTCTTGGTCTTCATTCCGTCCCGGCTGGTGGGAGAAATCTGACCGGTGGTAAGCCCGTAAATCTGGTTGTTCATCACGATGTAGGTCAAGTCTATATTACGGCGGGCGGTGTGGGTAAAATGGTTGCCGCCGATACCGTAGCCGTCGCCGTCGCCGCCGGTGACAATTACGGTAAGCTCGTGATTAGCCAGCTTGGCGCCCGTAGCTACCGCCAAGGACCGGCCGTGCAGGGTGTGCATACCATAACTGTTGAAGTAGCCCGGCAGGTTGGAAGAGCAGCCAATCCCGCTGACGGTGAGGATTTCATGGGGCTGCAAACCCAGGCCGGCGCAAGCTCGCTGCAAACTGTTCAGCACTCCGAAGTCGCCGCATCCCGGGCACCAGTCCGGATCTACGGCGCCCTTAAAGTCGCGCGCCGTTAATGCAACGACGCCAACATCTCCCGTACTGCTTTCGGTAGTAGTCATCGGCTTCCCTCTACACTATGATTTCCTGGATGGGAACGAATATATCGATATTTCCGGCGAGCAGTTCCTGCACTCCCTCAGCGATGTGGTGCGGCATAAAAGGCTCGCCGTCATATTTGCGAATGTGCCCGTCAACGGAAAGGCCGGTTTCACTGCGCATATAGCGATAAAACTGGCCGGAATGGTTGTTTTCCACGATAAAGACCCGCTTGACCCCGGACAGTATGTCCGTAATCGCTTCGGCGTGGAAAGGGACAATCCACTTGACAGCCAACTGGTTGACCGAAACGCCCTGTTCGGCCAGCAGCTGCCGGGCTTCCCTGATTACTCCTTCCGTGGAACCCCAGCCTACCAGAGTCGCTTCGGCGTCGGCCGGGCCTTCCAGTTCGGGAGCTTCAATTTCACTGACTAGCTCCTGGAATTTCCGGGCCCGCTTTTCCACCATCATCCGGCGCTTGAGCGGATTGGTAAACTCGTCGCTAATCAGGACCGAGTTCTCGTCATGCTCGTCGGTAGCCACCACGTGGACATACCCGGGCACTCCGGGCAAGGCCCGGGGGGATACCCCGGACTCGGTATTCTCATAGCGCATATAGCCATTGGCCGGGGCCGGTTCGGTAATCAGGTCGCCCCGGTCGATGGTGGGGTGCATATCGATGCCGTCCGGGTCCACGCTGAATCTGCCCTCGCCAATCAGCAGGTCCGACAGTACGATGGCCGGGCATTGGGCCTGGTCCACCAGGTTAAAGAGCTGGGGCATCGTTTCGAAGCAGTCCAGGGCGTTCCGGGGCGCGACGATAAATCGCTCAAAGTCGCCCTGGCTGGCCCCCAGCGCCTGCCACAGGTCGCCCTGCTCCGTCTTGGTGGGTACGCCGGTAGAAGGGCCGGCCCGCTGCACGTTAATGAACACCACCGGAATTTCCATCATACCGGCAGCGCCGACGGCCTCGGTCATCAGGGCAAATCCGCCGCCCGAAGTACCGCACATAACCCGGCAGCCGGTGTGGGCCGCGCCGATGGCCATATTGGCAACGCCGATTTCGTCTTCGACCTGGCGCACCATGATGCCCAGATTGCGGGCATTCTGCGCCATCCAGTGCAGGATTCCGCTGGATGGACTCATAGGATAGGCGCAGTAGAACTTAACGCCGGCCGCAGCGCCGCCCATAGCCAGAGCGTCGTTGCCGGCCCAGACGGCCAGCGGTTTGCCGCCGCTGGGCAGCGTATCATAGAAGGGTACGAAGTTCTCGGTCGCATAGTCGAAGCAGGCCCGGGCCACCCGGACGTTCTCGTCAATGACGTTCTGTCCCTGCCGCTGGAATCGCAGGTTGAGGCTCTCCTCCAGTACGTCAAATTCCACACCCAGAAGGGACATTATGGCGCCCACGGCAATGGTGTTTTGCACCAGACGGTTGCGGCTGGCGCTCAAATCGGCCACGGGCAGGGCGCAGAGGTGTACCCCTTCTTTGGCGGCTCCCGGCGTGATGTTGTCGCCGTTATAGATGACCCGACTGCCTGGCCCCATCAGGTTTAAATGCCGGTTCATCGTGTCCTGATTCAGGCACAGCAGCAGGTCCAGCTTATCGCCGTGGCTGTAAATCTCCCGGTCCGAAACTCGAACGGTGAGAAATATATGGCCGCCACGAATGATAGATTGGTAAGCATTGTAGGTATATAGGTGCAGACCGCGGCGGACGAAAATACGGGCCAAAATGTCGCCAGGGGTTGCAATGCCCTGTCCGGCCTCGCCACCGATACCCATGGCAAGATCATATTTATTGGATGCCATGCAAGACTCCTCGACTAAACTGACCGCATCCTGCGTCCGGTGAATGCGGGTGAATGCGTTAGGTGCTAGTATAATGCCCACTAATGCCCAGCGCAACGTACCCGGTTGCTTGGGTTAGCTTTCCGTTGGGGAACCAGCAGATACCGGCGGATTTATTTATCCATAAACACGAACAATTATTGAAAAAACAGTTGCTGCCATCGGGAGAACGTTACTGCTTGAAACAGGCCCGTCCCCGGCGGCGGCCTCCCGTATCTGTTCGTATATGACTTCTTTGGGTTATCCGGGCGAATTTACAGACTTATCAATTCGTCATATAATCGTGTCAGTCAAATCATGGTGGTCTGAACCCTCGATCCGGCGCTGATTGTCAACGTCCCCATTGCGCCGAAGCTGGGCATCCAGTCCGATGTCGGCTGTTTCGGCCCCGGCTTTCACGCCAACCCCGCCATCGGTGCGCCCTGCGCCGCATCGTCCGCAATGTGGCCGGTCTGATGCCGGGCGAGATGGACAAAGCCACCCTCAACTCGCCCGACCGGTACAGATTCTGCTTCGCGGAGAACGAGGCTCGCCGCCCGTGGGATCCCCGGCACGTGGAAAAGGGCTGCCCACCGGAGGGCAGCGCAGTTACGGCTGCCGGCATTTTGGGCGTGTACCGCATCAAGGACGCCGTGCTGGCGCCTGTCGTGCGCTCCGCCAGCGATGTCGCAGTGGTGGCAGCGAGCGGCGACGGGCGTCATTCGGATTGGATGTCCGGCTGAGGCGTAACCCTTATATCCACCGAACCGGTGGAGGAGCGCATTTGACGATGACAGCAAGGATTTCCCTGGCCCAGGAGCCACAGCCGGACGGGAGACGCGCCGCCGTCTCGCCGCTGTTGCCGGAGATTGCCGCCCGCGTCCTGTCCAAAGCAGGCGCCCTTTTCCTGGTTATCGCATTGGCCGTTTACCTGGCGGGCTGCGGCGCAGTTGACCAGGTGCCGTTGGATGCGCCGGCGGTTGCGCCGCTTTCGATTCCGGAGTTGCTCGAGCCTAAGTTTGACGGGGCAGGCGTCGCGCATTATGCCCTCACCATCGGGAAATCGCGCCACGACTATCAGCAAGCCGGCCTGACGGGCACTTATTCCTACAACGGCCTGCCGGTGCTCGGCCCCACCCTTCGTCTCAGAACCGGGGACTCAGTGTCCATCAGCGTCACCAACGAGCTGGAGCAGAGCACAACGACGCACTGGCATGGCGCCGATGTCCCGGCGGAGGACGACGGCGGTCCTCACAGCATTATCAATCCCGGGGCAACGTGGGTGGCGGACTTCGATGTGATTCAGCCGGCGTCCACTCTCTGGTATCACCCCCATGCCCATGGCGCCACCGCCGAGCAGGTTTACCGTGGCGGCGCCGGCTTGATAATCGTCGAGGACGGCAACCCCGCGGCCGCGACACTGCCGTCAACCTATGGCGTTGACGACATTCCGGTCATCATCCAGGACAAGGACTTCACTGAGGACGGCCAGCTCGACTTCGCCATCGACGGCGACGATGAGGGCAAGCTCTACGGCGTACTGACGGTAAACGGCACCATCAACCCGTTTGTCGAGGTGCCCACCGGATTGGTGCGGCTCCGGCTGCTGAACGGCAGCCAGGCCCGAATCTATGACCTCAGCGTCGAGGGGGCCGGTATGACCAAGATCGCCTCCGACGGCGGCTATCTGTCCGGGCCGGTCGCCCTGGAGCGGCTGGTGCTGGCGCCCGGAGACCGGGCCGAGATAGTCGTCGCTGTCGGAGCGGAATCCGCCGCTTTGGTTGACCGCGACTTTGGCCGGGTGCTGGAGCTGCACCCCAACGGGTCGGCGTCAGGCGCCGGTGCGCTCCCCGACGCTCTCGCCCACATAGAGCGAATACCCGAGTCAGAAATAACGGTGGACCGCGTTTTCCATATGTCCGATGAGCGCAACTTCTGGGAATTCGACCCAACCTGGACCATCAATGGTGTCCAGTTCGACCCAAGCAGAATCGACGTAAGGGTGCGGCTGGGCGATACCGAGCGCTGGACTCTCTCCAGCGAAGACGGCCAGCACGTTTTCCACCCTCACCAGACTCAATTTCAGATACTGTCGATCAATGGCGAGCCCCCGCCGCCGGAGGAATCGGGCTGGGAGGACTCCGTACTGGTGAATAATGAGCGCGAGGTCGTCATCGCCGCCCGGTTCGACACCTACACCGCCGAGAACATTCCGTATATGTACCACTGCCACATTCTCGACCACGAAGACCTGCACATGATGGGACAATTCCTGGTCATCGGCGAGTAACCGGGCGGCGGCGAATGCGGGATTTTCCGGGCGGCGATGGCAATCGCCGCTATTCCCCGGACGGGGCCTGCCGCAGACCCAGCCAAGTAACCAAGTCCCGGAGCATTCAGATGTATCTGGAGGGCAACTCCCTGACCACATTAGCCGGAGACTGAGCTGTGGTGCGGCAACGGCTGCCGGTTGTACCGGAGCTGGCTTCCTCCGGCGCGCCGGCGGCTGGGCAAAGGAGGGCCGGTAAATTACCGAAAAGGGGTGTTCGCTTCCCTCAATAGCGGATAAATTCAGCCGCAGCCCTCGCCGCCTTATGGCGAGGGCTGCGGAAAATGGGCGCACGGATCCGGGTTCTTAAAGCACCAGCCCATAGGTGCGCTTCTTGATGGACAGATTGACGAAAGTTTCGGTGCGCTGCACTCCCTCAATGGGGCCAACCTTGGTGCGCAGGAACTGTCCGAGGCTTTCGGCGGACTCCAGCCCGGCCCACACGAAGACGTCGTAGGCTCCGGTGGTTACGGCTACATAGTGGGCTTCCGGCAGATTTATCAGCGACTCGGCAACCAGGTCCGACTTTCCCGGGCCGGTCTGCATTCCAATCAGCGCCGTGGTTGAAAAGCCCAGCTTCTCCAGATTGGGCACGGCCATCACCCGAACCACGTCATCATCCAGCAGTTTGCGCAGCCGCCGCCGTACAGTACCTTCACTGACCCCTACTTCTCGGGCGATTTTCGCATTAGAAGCGCGACCATCCTGTTGCAGCAAGGCAATTATTTTGCGGTCAAGTTCATCCATTAGTGGATACACTCCTGTATTCTGGTCAAGAATCATATACATTATAGACTTGTTGCTTTTTTCAGTCAACTCTTTGCAATTTATTTCGAAATAAGAATGTAATAATCATATTAACAAGTCTTTATGGGCAAATTATATTCGAAAATCGAAATGCCTGAGTCAGACCGCTGCATTACGGAAATTTTGCGACTCGGGAACAGCGGCGGCAGGAGGAAAGCGACGGCGGCGGCCCGGGCTGCGCTGCCTGCTTTCTTGACCTTAGCCGCAGCCTTCAGTAACATTAAATAAGTATATCTTTCGGCGAGATTAGATTCTCGCTGCCGGGCAAGGGGCGAACGAGACCTGTCCTGTCGGGTAATTTTACTTGCCGACTTGCCCGAAACCATTCACAACGAGGTGCAAATATGGCGATGCCTGCTTCTTTTGGCGGCGGCGGGTACGGTTACAACCTGGCTGTAGCGGACCGGATATTCACCGCGGCGATGACCGGGCTGTATGGCTGGACCGCCCTGGGTCTGGGCGTGGCCGGCGGCATAGCCTGGCTGCTCAACTACGCCGGAATTTACCTCTTTGCCAGTATGTTCGGGATGATCTTCGGCCTGATACTGGCTATCGGCTGCCTCTTCGGGATGCAGTTTGCCACCCGTCGGGGCGCTTCCCTGGCCGTGGTAGGGGCGTTATACCTGGCCTTTACCATATTTGAAGGGGCTACCCTGGCCGTGGTTTTTGCCGTCTATTCCAGCGCCAGTATTGCTCAAGCCTTTGCCGGCGCCTGCGGCTTGTTCGCCGTGATGAGCGTTTTCGGCTTCACCACCAAGAAGGACTTGTCTAAAATAGGCGTCCTCGCCGTAATTGCCCTGATCGGTATGGTGGTAGTGGGACTGCTTAACGCCTTCCTGTTCCAGTCCAGCGGGCTGCAACTGCTGCTCAGCATAATAACCTTGCCCATCTTCATGGGCTTGACCGCCTGGGAAACTCAGGCCGTCAAGGAACAAGCTCGGGAAGCGGCGGCCGAAGGCGACTCCGACGCCGCCAGCCGGATTGCGCTGCTTGGCGCCGCCGGGATGTTCCTGAATGTGGTCAATATGTTCCTGGCTTTGCTCCACATCTTCGGCTTTTTCGGCGGGGACGACTAGGAATGTCTCGCCGCCGCCGGCCGGCATTTGGATTCAGGGCAGATTCAAATTTTCGGACGCCGGGAAAGTCGGCCTCGCTTTTCCCGGCGCAGCGCTACCGGAGCCTCCCCTTGCTGCTGGCGCCGGCGTTGTTGCTGCTGACCCTGGCAATGGCTTGCGGCGGGCTGGGGCAAAGCGATGAACCCTTCAGAGTCGGGGTTATGGAATCCCTGACCGGCCCCGGCGAGTCCTACGGGACGGTGGCTAACCAGGCCAAGCAGATGGCCGTTGACGAAATCAACGCCGCCGGCGGCATTGACGGCCGTCGGCTGGAATTGGTGGTCGAGGATTCCCAGTGCAGCGCCCAGGGAGCGGTGGCCGCCTATCGCAAGCTGACCGATGTGGAAGGAATTCGTCTAATCCTGGGTACTTCCTGCAGCGGCGCAATGCTGGGCGCCGCTCCGCTGGCCGAAGCCGACGGCGTCATCCTCTTTTCGGGACTAGCCAGCAACCCGGACATAGCCGATGCCGGCGATTATATTTTCCGAACCCAGATTAGCGACGTGGAAGTGGGCGTCGGCACCGGCAATCTGCTGTGGGCTGACGGCATCCGGCGCCTGGTGACCATCACCGAGTCCACCGACTATGCCGAGGGCATCCGGCGCACCACCGTGGCCCAGTTTGAAAGAAACGGGGGGCAAGTGGTGGCCGCGGAACGCTACGCCTCGGACATCACCGACTTCCGCTCCCAGATTAGCAAATTGCTGGCCGCCCAGCCGGAAGCCCTGCACCTGGCCCCCCAGTCCGAGTTTAGCGCCGGCGCCATCATCAAACAGGCCCGGGAACTGGGTTACCATGGGCCGATTTACGCCGAGACCGTATCGGTGGGGACTACCGCCCTGGAAATAGCCGGCGATGCCGCCACCGGGATGAAGGCCATTGTCTCCGACCTGGCTCCCGATAACGCCAAGGGACAGCAAGTCCTGGCTAATTTCAGGGACCGCTACAATTACGTTACCCTGCCCTGGCACCTCGGTTCGGCCTACGACGACGTTTACATCGCCGCCGAGTGTTTGCGGCAAACCGGAGATGACCAGGACGCCGACGGATTCCGGGACTGTATGTATGAGATTACCTGGAGCGGAGCCATTGGCGACAACTACAGCTTTGATTCCAAAGGCGAGGTCGTCGGTCTCTCGCGCGTTGTGGTGGAGATTCTGCCCACATCCCAAAGGACGGAAGCCCGCAAATACCAGGTACTGGGGAATCCTCCCCCCAGTCCCTGACCCGGTGCGGGTCTTCCAGGTCAGCAAACGAATTGGCGGTCCGGGGCATTGAGTACTCACGCCTATATCGGCCCCGTCGGACTCATACCCAATGCCATCGTTTTCAAATGCGATTGCCCCCCGGCCGGTGCCACATCAGCTTGACCCGTATAAGTACGAATTCTATAATAACGGAGTGGGAATTAACTCCCTTTCCCACATACTTTCTCGGTAAAGGTGTATCAGCTTGACGCAAAATACCGCCCAGTCCATCGAGGACTTGACGCAAGCCGCCCTCAAGGAACTCTCCGCCGTCGATACTCCCGAGCTGCTGGAACAGTGGCGGGTCCACTATTTAGGCCGCCGGGGCGGACTCACCACAATCCTGCGGGGCCTTTCCCATCTGGACCTGGAGCAGCGCCGGGAAGTGGGCGCCATCGGCAATCGGGCCAAGTCCACGCTGGAAGAGAACCTGGAACGGCGCAGCCGCGAAATCAGCGCGGCCCGACTGGCGCAAGTCGCCGACCTGGAGCGCATCGACGTTACCTTGCCGGGCCATCCCGTCGCTGCTGGACGCCTGCATCCCACTACCCAGGTGGTTCGGGAAATCACCGACGCCTTCGTTGCCATGGGCTTCAGCATCGTTGAAGGGCCCGAAGTGGAATGGGATTACTATAACTTTGAAATGCTGAACATTCCCCAGGGGCATCCGGCGCGGGATATGTGGAATACCCTGTGGGTGGACTACGTAAATGAGCAAGGCCAGCGGCCGATGCTGCTGCGAACCCATACCTCGCCCATGCAGGCGCGGGTGATGGAGAGCGTGCCGCCGCCGGTGCGGGTGGTGGTGCCGGGCAAGTGCTACCGTTACGAAGCTACCGACGCTACCCACGAATGGCACTTCTACCAGGTCGAGGGTCTGGCGGTGGATGAGGGGATTACCTTTGCGGACTTGAAGGGAACCCTGTACGAATTTGCCCGCCGCCTCTTCGGTTCGGAAAGACGGGTCAGATTCCGCTGCGACTATTTCCCTTTCGTGGAACCCGGCGTAGATATGTCCATTGACTGCTTTTCCTGTCAGGGAGACGGCAGCGGCTGTCGTATCTGCCGGGACAGCGGCTGGATTGAGATAATGGGCGCCGGTATGGTTCATCCCCACGTCCTGGCCGGGGTGGGTTACGACACGGAAAAATATACCGGATTTGCCTTCGGACTGGGGCCGGAGCGTATCGCCATGTTGAAGTACGGTATCGACGACATCCGTCACTTCTACGCCAATGACCTGCGTTTCCTGAGACAGTTTTAGCTCCCGGGCCTTTCGCCAATGCTCAAAGTATTATGGCTAGTCGTCCCATCCCGGCGCGGTGGTCAACCGGGCTTGACACCGGACGGGCCGAGGCAGCCCCGAACCTGAAGCGGAGACTTAATCGAAACTTATGCAAGTACCTTTAAGCTGGTTGCGGGAATATGTGGACATTGACCTGCCGCCCCACGAGTTGGCCCACCGGCTGACCATGGCCGGCGTGGAGGTCGGCGAAGTAACTGAACTGGGCGGCTGGCAGAATTGCTGCGTTGGCGAAGTGCTGGCAGTGCAGCCGCATCCCAATGCCGACAGCTTGCAGCTTTGCCGGGTAAACACTGGCAATGACGGTCAACTGGAGGTGGTTTGTGGCGCGCCCAACGTCGCCGTCGGCCAGAAAATTTGCTTCGCCCGGGTGGGCGCTAACCTGTTCAACACCCACACCGGCCGGCGCGAAATTCTCAAAGCCGCCCGCATTCGGGGCGTAGTCTCGGAAGGAATGATTTGCTCCGAACTGGAACTGGGCCTGGGCGAAGGCCACGAAGGTATCGTGGTGCTGCCCGAAGACGCCCCGCTGGGTATGCCCCTGGATGACTACCTGGGGGATACCATCCTGGACCTGGAAGTTACCCCCAATCGGCTGGACTGCTTCTCCGTCCTGGGGGTGGCTCACGAAATCGCCGCCCTCACGGGCAAGCGAGTGTGGACGCCCCAGGTCAGCTACCGCGAGGATGGGCCAGCCATCACCGGGCAAGCTAAAGTCTCGGTAGCCGACCCTGATTTGTGTCATCGTTACACCGCCAGCCTGATTCAGGGGCTTGAAATCGGCCCGTCCCCCCAGTGGCTCCAGGAGCGACTGTCCCGGGCCGGGCTGCGTCCCATCAGCAATGTAGTGGATGTGACCAACTATGTGATGCTGGAGTTCAACCAGCCCCTGCACGCCTTTGATCTGGATAAGGTGCGGGACAAGACCGTCATTGTCCGTCGCGCCGCCCCGGGGGAGACGCTGGAGACTCTGGACGGCGTTACCCGGGAGTTGACTGCCGAGGCGCTGGTCATCGCCGATTCCCGAGACCCCATCGGCTTGGGTGGAGTTATCGGCGGGGCCAACAGTGAGATCGGCCCGGAGACCACCTCCGTTCTCCTGGAGTCGGCCACTTTTAACAGTTACAACAACCGCCGTACCGCCGATACCTTCCGGCTGCACACCGACGCCTCCCAACGTTTCGAGAAGAGGCTGCGCCCGGAGTTGGCTCCCATTGCGCTGCGCCGGGCTACTCAGCTCATCCAGCAGGTGGCCGGGGGGACGATAGCCCAGGGTATCTATGACATTTACCCTGACGCCGACCGGCCGCCGTTGCCGGTTCCCCTGACTTTGCGGCGGCTGAAACAGGTTCTGGGGATGGACGTCGCCATCGAGCAGGTGGAGGAGGTCTTTCAAGCGCTGGAATTTGAAACCGAGCGGGTTGACGCCAACTCTCTGGCGGTAACCGTCCCTTACTGGCGCAGCGACATTAACATTGAAGAAGACTTGATCGAAGAGGTGGTGCGAATTATCGGGTACGACAATGTACCCACCACCATGCTGTCAACCCCCATCCCCTACCGCCAGCCGGCGCCGCTGACCGAACTGCGCACGCGCGTCAAGGAAGCCTTGGCCGCCGTAGGGTTGCAGGAAACGATCAGCTATCCCCTGGTCAGTCTGGAAGACCTGGAGAAGGTGCACCACGACACCGCAGCGGTTATGCCGCTGCGAGTTGCCAACCCGATGAGCGCCGGCCACGATTATCTCCGTCCCACCCTGCTGTCCAGTTTGCTGGGCACCTTGGCCTACAATGAAGGGCACAATGAAGGCCCCTTCCGCTTCTTCGAGCAGGGACGAGTCTTCCTGCCCCGACCGGAACAGTTGCCCGAGGAACGGGAGCTGGCTTCCGGCGTAATTTCCGGCCTCCGTTCGGAGCCTTCGTGGTTGGTGGACAACGGGCCGCTGGATTTCTTTGACGCCAAGGGAATGCTGACCTCCGCCCTGGTTTTCCTGGGTTTAACCCCCGGTTGGGAGCCGGCCGCGGCGGAAGAGGCGCCGGCTTTTCACCCCGGACGCTGCGCCCGTATCTTGTGTGGTGGTTCCCGGATTGGCATTCTCGGCGAACTGCACCCGGCCATAGCGGAGCGATTCGACCTGAAACACCGGCCGGTTACCCTGTTCGAGCTTTATCTGAACGATCTGCTGGCGCTGCCCGCCCGCTCCGGGCGCAATTTCCGCTCGCTGACCCGGTTCCCTTCCGCAAACCGGGACGTGGCCCTGGTAGTGGCGGAAAATGTCCCGGCCGGCAAAGTTCAGGACATCCTGCTGCGACATCGGCTGGTAGAAAGGGTAGAATTGTTCGATGTTTACACCGGCGAGAACCTGGAACCCGGGGCCAAGTCGCTGGCTTTCCACGTTTACTTCCAGTCCCCGGAACGCACCTTGACTACCGAAGAAGTTAACCGTATTATGGAGGGCCTTTTGCGTACCCTGCAGCGGGACGTGGGTGCGGCCTTGCGCGATTAAAGGCAGTATCAAGTACGATGGAGCTTTGGGCCGCTGGCCCGCCGGCCTCCCGGATAAACCGGTACGGCTCAAGAGGAAGAATTATGCAGACCCCGCGCTACAATCATCAGGAAGAATCCGGCCATCAGCATAGGCACGGCCAGCGGCATACGGCGGCCCACGACCACGGGCACCGGCACGTTGACGAGGATATGCTGTCGGTGGAGGAAGCCTACCGGCAGATTATGGCCTGTTTCGCTCCTTTGGCAGTGGAAGAGAAGCCCATCCTGGACTGCCTGGGGCAGACCCTGGCCGCTGCAATACGGTCGCCCCTTTCCCTGCCGCCCCTGGCGAATTCGGGTATGGACGGCTACGCAGTGCGGCGGAAGGATATAATCGGGGCATCTGAAACCGCTCCCCGGAACCTGCGCGTAATCGGTCTGGTCGCGGCGGGACAAGTCCCGTCCCAGATTGTTGCGCCGGGTACTGCCATCCGAATTATGACCGGCGCCCCGCTGCCGGAGGGGGCCGATACGGTCGTTCCCTTTGAGGAAACGGACGAAATCAGCCGACGTTCCGCCGGCCGCCCCTTGACGGACATCGACATTCAGGCCGACTTGCCCCTGGGCTGCAATGTCCGGCCGGCCGGCGAGGACGTTCGGGCCGGTGAACTGGTACTGGAAGCGGGAACGGTTATTCGTCCATCTGAAGTCGGGGTAATGGCTTCCCTGGGGCTGGAGCGGGCGCCGGTAATTCGCCGTCCCCTGGTTGCCGTCCTCTCGACCGGCGATGAACTGGCCGCGCTGGGCGAGGAACTGGCCGGCGGCAAAATCTACGACAGCAACAGCTTCAGTGTGGCGGCATCGGTGGCGGCGGCCGGCGGCATCCCCAAAATTCTCGGTATCGCCCGGGACAGCATTGAGGATATGCACCGCAAGCTGGAAGATGTAGCCGGCTCCGATTTGCTGATAACCTCAGCCGGGGTATCCAAGGGCGACTACGATGTGGTCAAGGATGTGCTTACCGAAAAGGGCGACATCAATTTTTGGTCGGTCCGGATGCGCCCGGCCAAGCCGCTGGCCTTCGGAATGCTGCGCAGTGTCCCACGCCAAGCTGGCGACCGGCCGGTGCCTTTGATGGGACTGCCCGGCAACCCGGTGAGCGCGATGGTAGCTTTTGAGATGTTTGCCCGGCCGGCCATCCGGGCGATGCTCGGTCGGCAGCGGCTGACCCGGCCCCTGCTGGAAGGTGTGCTGACCGGCCCGATTTATAACAACGACGGTCGCCGGGTCTATGGACGGGTTGAAGTGGAAAAGAGGGATGGGGTCTATTACGCCAACCCCACCGGCCCGCAAGGGTCCAACATCCTGACCTCCATGTCCCGGGCCAACGCCCTGGCTATTTGCCCGGAAGATATACCCGTCAAAGAGGCCGGTGAGCGGGTAAATATCATTATGCTTGATTGGAACGAAGAGGTAGATATATGACGGTCCCGAACCCGGAAACCCCGGCGCAGGAAGAGGCTTCGCTGTATTATTACATCAATTTCAAACGTCTCGAAGAAGACCTTAAGCGCTCGGCAGCAACTCTCCTGAAATCCCGGCTTACTCCCCTGTCCCCCTCGGCGCTCAGCGAAGACCGGAAATCGGAGGAGGATCAGGAACTGTTGGAGGAAATTGCCCAATATGCCCCGGCTGAGGATGGTTTTATCAAATCCGATATGCCCATCCAGGAGATTATCTTCCGGATGCTGCTGCTGCGTCGTAACGAGCCGACTCAGCTAACCGAGCTGCACCACGAATTGACCGAAAGCTGGGCCACGCCGGTGCGGCCAATCACCGTTTCCCTGCGGAGTCTGGCGCGCATTCTGGACAACGACGATTACTACGGCTTTCATCGCCTGGAGGAATAAGCACAGGAATAAAATAGAACCGACTTGCCGGCTTGAACCTTCCCCTTCTGCGATTTGCCCCCGTCCAGGTTACGCAGAGAGCCGGTCGGCGTCAGGCCTCAATTGCCGGGCGCAAATGTAAATCATTGCGGAACGACAAAAACACCCTTTCCCGCAGTTACAGGAAAGGGTGTTTGGCGTGGCTGGCGCCGTTAAAAGATTCTGAACTAGGCCGCCGCCCGGGCCTCGGCGGCGATTCCCAGCAGCTTTTCAAAGCCGGCCGGGTCGTTTACCGCCAGGTCAGCCAGTATCTTGCGGTCCACCTCAATACCGGCCAGCTTCAGGCCGTGCATAAACTGGCTGTAGGTGGTGCCGGACTGGCGGCAGGCGGCGCCGATACGCACAATCCAAAGCCGGCGGAAGTCGCCTTTGCGCTCCCGGCGGTGCCGGTAGGAGTAGCTCCAGGCGTGGAGCAAGGCTTCCCGAGCCCACTTGTAGTTGCGGCTGGAGGAACCCTGAAATCCCCGGGCCTGGGAAAGTATTTTCTTGTGGCGGTGGCGCTTGGTGACGCCGCGTTTAACTCTGGACACAGCAAATCTCCGAGGGGTATCGCGGGATAACTACTATACATCGTAAGGGATCAGCTTACTGAGCCGATTGACATCGCTCCGGTCAACCATCATTTTGTCCGCATACTTGCGGGTCACCTTCTTGGGCTTCTTGCGGCGCAAATGACTGCTCATACGCTTACGCCGCATCAGCTTGCCCGAGCCGGTGACGTGAAAACGGGCCTTGGCGCCCTTGTGCGTCTTAAGCTTCGGCATTGGCTAGGTTTTCCACCTTTTTGTCGGTTTTATCGCCCTTGGCTACACTGGGTATCAGTATCATCGACAGGGCCCGGCCTTCCATCGCCGGCGGCTTTTCCAGGCGCACCTCTTCCTTCAAATCGTCCGCCACTCGCTTGAGCAGGGACAACCCCAACTGCTGGTGCACCGCTTCCCGTCCCCGGAACCGCACCGTCAGCTTGACCTTGGAGCCGTCGTCGATGAACTCTTTTACCTTGCGGAGTTTAGCTTCCAGGTCATGCTCGCCAATATTAGGCCGGAAGCGAACTTCCCGCAGTTCAGTGTTTTTTTGGGCTTTCTTGGATTCTCGGTCCTTCTTGGAGTACAAATAGCGCAGCTTCCCGTAATCCAGCAGGCGGCAGACCGGCGGATCGGCATTAGGAGCGACTTCCACCAAGTCCACGCCCTTCTCGCGAGCCGATTGCAAAGCGCGGTCCAGCGGCATCAAGCCAAGCTGCTCTCCGTTCTCTCCAATGACGCGAATCCGGGGCGCCCGAATCTGGCCGTTTACTCTATACTGCCTTGCTATGTTCTCTTACCTCCACAAGAATTCCAGCGCCTTCCAGACCTGGAAGGGTTAAAACAATTTAACACAAGCCCTGCGTGTAGTCAAACAAGCCCGGGATACAGGGCTATCGCATATGAAAAATTTTCAGGATGAGAACGGAACTTTCCGATGTTTTGGCGGCGCTTTACTGGGTAATCAACATCAAAACCAACGGTTTAAGTCTTAAATTACCCAAATTTAGCAGTTAAAAACGGAGATTTAACCGTCAATTGGCCTCTTAAAATCCATATGCGATAGCCCTGGCCCGGGATACGGATTAGCGGGTTTTCGGCGCATCCGACCGGGAGCGGTTACCGGGAAATTTATCCCCTTGCCTGCCGGACGCTGCCCCGGTCAGCCCGGCAGTCCAGTTCCCGGGTCAGCGACGGCGGAGGGATGACACGATACGGTAGCTGATAACTTCGTTAGTCAAGCCCGGTTCCGCGATAGCCGAAGGACAATCGCTGCCAGGGAACGGGCGGCGGGGGGGGGGGGGGGGGGGGTGGGGGTGGGGGTGGGGGGGACGGGCGTCTGAGTGGCCGGCTCGGGTGCAGGTGTGGCCGCGGGACTCAGGTGCCACCGGCGCCGCTAAAGGTTCCGGGGCGGCTGGGGAAAGATAAAACAATGATGACTCCCGCCAGGACGATTACGCCGGCGATGACAACCGGGAACATACATCCGTACCGGCTCCCGATTAGTTGTCGCCCGCAGTAGTCGCAGAAATCATTGGTATCGGGTATGACGTTTGAACAGGAGGGGCAGTTCATACTAGAAGGGTAGATTCGTTCCCGCTACACGGCTCACAGCGCAACCCCGCATCGGATGCAATATTTGGCGGTGGCCGGCGCCCGGGTTCGACAGTTGGGACAGGTCTGCTCCGGCGCGGCCGGGCGGGCGACTGCCGGCGAAGGTTGGCTCTGCGGGTGTCCGCAATGGCGGCAAAATCCGACATTGGGCGGAATGGCAAGCCGGCACTGGCAAGAGCCGCCGGAAAGGGCGCACGAGCAGGTTCGGGTATCCGGGCGCAACTCGGCCACGCAAGCCGGGTTGCTGCAATAAACTAGGTGCCGGGCATTGCGGTGGCCGCACCGGGGGCACTGAATCTGATTTGGCGACGGCGCTCCCGCCGGTCCGCTGACGCCGGCGACCGATTGACTCGGCGCTGGCGGACCAGGGGGTGTTCCGGCCGCGCCGCGGTTTTGCGGCGGCGACGCCGGCGCCGGGTCGAAGCGGGGTTGGTACGGCTGCCGTGAGGCCCGGCCGCCGGATGAAATTTGCGCTGCCCCGGCGCTTGACGGGTAGGCTCGCTCCGCAGCCGGCCGGACCGGAGCCGGTCTGGTCGGAGTCGAACGGGAAGAGGCCGTTCGGTTTGTGATGCTTTCCAGGTCCGGCGTCTGCTCTACATCCAGGGAGCAATACCGTTCCAACTGGGCGGCCAGGTAGCGAACTTGCTCATCCGGGTTCTGCTGCAACGCTTGCAGGCAAGGGGATTTATCAGGTTCCAGGTAATCCTGTCGAGTCAGAATCAGGTTGTCCTGGTCGTTGAACTGCCGCCACAGGGCCGGGTCGGCGCGCAAGGCTTGCAGGCTGAGATAGACCACCAAAGCGGGGAAATTATCAATTCCGGTGTAGTAATGCCTGGCCTCGCGTTGGGGGTGCTGATAGTTTCGGTGGCCGGTTTCCGGGCTGGCATTGCCCTGAAAGTCGGGCAGAAAAATACCGTCGTAATCCACCAGACGAAGCTGTTGGCCTTGCACCAGGACATTGCCGTGCTGCAAGTCATTATGGGCGATACCCAACCCGCGCAGGCCGGCTACAGTTGCTCGCCAACGCCGGGCAACTGTAGCCAAGGCGGCGTCCATAACGGCGGGTTCTTTTTCCAGGTTAGTCTCCACAAACTTGTTCAGCGTTTCGCCCTCGGCCCAGTCCATTCGGACGATGGGATACCTTTTCCCCTTAACCAGGATACCCTCGGGCAGGTATTGGAAGTGGACAAAGGAGTCGGGCCAGACCGCCTGCAGGTAGTCACTCAGTTGGTTATAGCGGCTTTGCTGGTCCTTCACTTCCCGGGTGAAGCAGCGAACGGCCACCGACTGTCCCTCCCTGGTGGTCAGCTTATAGACCGAGGCGAAGTTGCCGGAGTAAACCAGGGTGCGTCCGACAGGAGTAGTGGCGGCCTGGCCGTCTTTCAGGTCAGGCTCCTGGAAGCACAGGTGAGGATTTTGCACCGCATCGGTAAATTCGGTGATAGTCGGCCAGGGCATCGCGCTGCCTACCACCGTAACCTAGGCGTCAACCTGAACCAGCGCCAGGGTAGTATCGTCATTCTTAATCTTCTCGGTCTTGCGTAGCTCGTCCAGCCATCCCGACCAACCGGCCGGGTTCGGGAAACGCAAATTCTCCCAGGGATTTTGCTCCCGGGCGTTCCGGGCCAGAAACCAGGCAGCCAGCGAATCGGAAGCCAGGATAAACAAGTCTCCGGGTTCACATTCGCCGGAGGCAAACTTTGCCGTCTTTTGGAGGTCGGCGCTGTTAGCCGGGTTGCTGCACAGCAAAGCCGGCGTGTTGTTGAATTTCGTATAGTCCTTTAAGGGGAAAGATACCTCCAATTTATCCTGGCGGACCAGAAAGAGGCATGAATCCCCCACCGCGACGGCCTGCCAGCGCAGGCGGCGCCCCCGGTCTGTGGTTTGGGAAAAGTAGAGTCCCAACAGAGTTGCGGCCGATCCGGCCCGGGTTTTGGCTGCGCCATGCCAGGGGATGCGCTGCCAGGGAATTTCCTGGTTCCACTCCTCCCGGCAGCCGGCCAGCCAATCCTCCAGCCCCTCCGCAGCGCCGTCCGCGAAGGTCGGGGGACGGTCAATAAAATTCCGGGTCAGGATATTTGACCAGATTCGGGCGAAGGCCGACTCACTGGCCCCGTCGCTGAGGACCAGGCGCGCCGCTTCCTTGCCTCCGGCGCCGATGCGAAAGGGGTAAACCGCCCGGTAAGAATCTTCATTCTCATCCTGACGGTTGCCAGCCTTGGCATTTTCGAAGACTCTGGGAGCCTGCAAATACATTGCTTATCCTTTGGTGCGTGAACCAAAAGCCCTTAGTGCAGTTCCCCGGGGCCGCGGGTACCGATGTCCAGGAACTGAGCCAGAGCTTCCAGGTTGGCGTTAAAGACAAAGCCGCGCGCCTGGTCGGTGGCCTCAATGCCCATTGCAGCGGCCAGGCTGCGGCTGGGTTCCGGCAGCACTGAGGACATTCGGAAGAGGGTCACCGCCTCGTCATCGGGCAGCAAGGCTTCCGAGTCGGGGAACTGAATCGGCCTTGCGGTCGTGTCGGACAGGTTTGCGTTAAATACCAGCGCATTGCCGTCGGAAGTTTCCAGCGCCATTATCCGCCAGGCAAATTCCTCCGGTTCGCCGTCGGTAGCCATCCCGTCCGAAATGTTAATCACGATGGGCGGGTAGGAATTGGGGTGCTCGGCGACCCAATTAGCCAGGGCCATAGCGCCCACATCCAAAGCCTCGCACATAGGAGTGCCGTACTCGGCTTCAGGGTACAGCCACACCGGCATCTTACGGGTAACTTCCACCAGTCCGCCGGCGCCGTCGCTTTCCTTGATAACCCGTTCCTCTACCTGGGCAATCTCAACTACTTCGCTGATGGGCAGGAAGGGATTTTCATTGGTGGTCCCGGCCAGTAGGGAACGTACAACTGAGTTTGCGCCGGCATCAGTCCGGTAGCCGATAACCCCGATGTGGAAATAGTCCCGGACATCCAGTCCCTGGGAGCAGCGTTGGGAAATGGCATCCAGAGTACGGTTCAGGGTCGCCGCCGCCTGGTCCATTTTAAGCTCGCCGGGGTTGCCGCCCAAAGCCATGGACATGGAACCTGACTGGTCGATCAGAAACAGGAAGCAGCCTGGGTTAATTCGGCTGATGTCTGCGGTGTAGGGCATTTTGTGTCTCCTTCCGGGCGGGCGCCGCCAATTCCCTGGCGCTTGCCAAAATCCGCGCTGGAATCAGCGCCCCTGGCCCGGCGTCTAGCGCAGCGCCAGCATCCGCTCCAGAGCTATATTGGCGTCCCGGCGCACATCTTCCGGGACGGTAATCCGGTTGCTGACCTGGCCGGCGGCCAACCCTTCCAGCACCCAGAGCAGGTAGGCCGGATGAATCCGGTACATCGTGGAACAGGGGCAGCTGACCGGGTCCAGACAGAAAACCGTCTTGTCCGGGTTTTGCAGCGCCAGGCGGTTAACCAGGCTGATTTCCGTGCCGACGGCCCACTGGCTGCCGGCGGGGGCTTCGTTGATAGTCTTGCGAATGAACTCGGTGGATCCGTTCAGGTCCGCAACCTGGAGCGTCTCCATCGGGCATTCCGGGTGCACCAGGACGTTAATGTCCGGGTAGCGCTCCCGGGCCGACTGCACCTGGGCCGGCGTAAATCGGGTATGCACCGAGCAGTGGCCCTGCCAAAGCACCATCCGGACCCGGCGCAGCTGCTCCGGTGTATTGCCACCCAAACGCTTGAAGGGGTTCCAGACCACCATTTCATCCAGAGGGATCCCCAGCTTCAGGGCCGTGTTGCGGCCCAGGTGCTGGTCGGGCAGAAAGAGGACCCGTTCCGCCCGGTCAAAGGCCCAGCGCAGGACGGCCGGCGCATTGGACGAAGTGCAGACGGCCCCGTTATTGCGGCCGCAGAGAGCTTTGATGCCGGCGATGGAGTTCATGTAAGTGACCGGAATAATTCCGCCGTGCTCTCCCAGAACATCCTGCAGGTCGTCCCAGGCATCCTCGACGTCGCCCATGGGCGCCATATCGGCCATGGAACATCCGGCAGTGATGTTGGGCAGAATGACCTGCTGGTGGGGAGCGCACAGGATACAGGCCGTCTCGGCCATAAAGTGCACCCCGCAAAAGACGATGTAGCTGGCCTCGGGTCGGGAGGCGGCTTCCTGGGACAACAGGAAAGAGTCCCCCTGAAAGTCGGCGTACTTGATGATTTCTTCCCGCTGGTAGTGGTGTCCCAGAATCGTCACGGCGGCGCCCAACTGCTGCCGCACGGCGTGGATTCGCTCATCCAGCTCTTCCGGCGAACAGCGCAGATACTCGGGGGGAATCTTCTGCCACCGGACATTAACTGCCAATTCTTCGGCCAGAGATTTGGCCGGCAGTTCATCTTCCGGCCGGCAAAAGGCGGCGTGCTCAATCTCGGTCAACGGTATAGTAGGCATCCTGGATTTTGTTGCCATATTTCACTTCCTCGATAAAAGGTGAACTGCCTGGCGGCCCCGGGCGGTCTGGTGTGGCTCGCCGGCAGTCAGGAGACCACCGGCAAATCAGTCTCCCAGGACGAAAGGCGCCGAAAATTCGTCGGTCGGGTTCGCTACCGCCGGGTGGGCCAATTTACCTTGCAAGGCCCAGGGGCTGGCCTGATCGATGGTTACCTTAACCAGATTGCCGGTATAGGCGCCGCTCGGCCCCTCGCCCGGCTCCGTAAAGAATACCAGCTTATCCGTCCGGGTTCGGCCCTGCGATTTGCCCCGTTTCCGGACCTCTACGAGAACTTCCACGGTTTGGCTCACCAGCGTGGAATTAGTCTCCCGCAGAATATTCTCCTGCAAGGCATCCAACTCCTTCATCCGGCGGTCTTTCACTTCAGACGGCACATCGTCCGGCATAGTGCGGTGGGCGATAGTGCCCGGGCGGGTGGAATAGGCGGCGCAGTGAACTTTGTCGAACCGCAATTCCGCCACCAAATCCAGGGTCTGTTGGAACTGGGCTTCCGTCTCGCCGGGGAATCCCACGATGATGTCGGTACTCAGGGAAACGCCGGGTACAGTGGCGCGAATCCGCCCCACCAACTCACGGTATTCGTCCCGCGTGTAGGGACGCCGCATCTGCTGCAGGACCGTATCGTCGCCGGCCTGCACCGGCAGATTGATGTGTTCGCAAACCTTGGGCAGCTCGGCCACCGCCCGAATAATTCGGTCATCCATGTAGGAGGGGTGGGAAGTAAGGAACCGGATCCGGTCCAGACCTTCAATACCATTCAGTCGGGTCAGCAGCAGGGACAGGTCCGGCTGCTCCGGCAAGTCATAGCCGTAAGCGTCCACCGTTTGGCCGAGTACCGTTACCTCGCGGACACCCCGGTTGACCAGCAGTTCCACTTCCCGGACTACCTCATCTACCGGACGGCTGACCTGGCGACCCCGCCGGTAGGGAATGATGCAAAAGGAGCACATCAGGTCGCAGCCGTGAATAATGGGAACGTAGCAGGTAACGTCGGGATGGGTCGGGGCCAGGGAGCCAACGCAGCCTTCCCAATCCAGCCCCTTGCGCTGGCCCACCAGTTCCAGCAGCGGCTCGAACTGCTGCGGCTGCATAAACAAGTCCACGTCCGGGAAGCGCTTTTGCAGTTCGTCGGTTTTGGGCCCCACCATACAGCCCATCAGGGCCAGCACCCGGTCGGGGCGTTTTTTCTTCAGGGGATTTACCATCCACAGGTTGCCAACAACCTTGTTTTCGGCCCCCTGCCGTACAACACAGGAATTCAGGACGATAACATCGGCGGCTTTGGCGTTATCCACCGGCTGCAGACCGAGCTGCTCCAGCGCCGCTCCCAGCCTTTCGGAATCGGCCTTGTTCATCTGGCAGCCGATAGTCCAGATATAAAACGTATCCATCAATCAATATCGCTTGTATCGCTATCCAAGTAGCCCGGCACTTTTCGATGCCGGGCCGGATCGCGGATTATTACAAATCTGGCGGAGGGAGTGGGATTCGAACCCACGATCCCGGTTTCCCAGGATAAGCGCTTAGCAGGCGCCCGCACTAGACCACTATGCGATCCCTCCAACTGACTGCCTTTAATATAGCAGATTAAGGGAAGAGCTACAATAAGGGAAGGGATGCTCGGCAGGGCTATCGCATATGGATTTTAAGAGGCCAATTGACGGTTAAATCTCCGTTTTTAACTGCTAAATTTGGGTAATTTAAGACTTAAACCGTTGGTTTTGATGTTGATTACCCAGTAAAGCGCCGCCAAAACATCGGAAAGTTCCGTTCTCATCCTGAAAATTTTTCATATGCGATAGCCCTGGGATGCTCGGGGGAAGCACCAAAGGCAAATAAGAAAAATACGCGGAAATCTCCGGGCTTTCCTTTAATATAATACCAGAAGTCGTCTCAATAATCTCCCCTGGGTTGGTGTCTGAACCCCGATCCAGTAAGCGCCCCCTATCAATGCCCCCACCAAGAGCAAGGTCAGGCAGGGGAGAATATTGCTGAACTTCCCTTTCATCCGAATTTCCCCTCCCATTAAAGTATAAGGTGTCTAGCAACCGAACCCCTTAGCGTATCCGTTAAAGTAACTTCAATCTGGCACTAGCAAGGGGACTCTTTCTACTTTTGTAACCCCCGGTTGCTCCGACAACGGGCCCAACTGGATAGCCGGCACCAGATCCAGGTCCCATTCCCCCGAATCTCGGTAGATCTTTACCTCGAACAATTTGTTAGGGTCTTGATGCTGGGGCTGGACAATCCCACGATGCCCCCTCCCCAAGGGGTAGTACATCATTCGGATGTCCGCTCCGAACCGATGGTTCAACTCCTCGGCTGGTACTTCCCCACCGATATAGACGTAGGTCTCCGGAGCGGAAGCTATGGGGTCCGCATCCGGGCCTCTAGTCTCTGCCGCCGCGCCCTGACTCCGAGCCCAGGCAATCAGGGCCTCCGGGTCTTTGCCCGGTTTCATCCAGATATGACGCGCTACCGGGAGAGTTGGGGTGGGAGTTGGAGGGTTGCCTTTGGCAGTAGCATCAGTGAGTTCCGCATTAATGGCGGCCCGGTGCAGGTACTTTTGTAAATTAGGATACTTGGGAGTAGGATCGGGATATAGACCTTCCATAGCACAGAAAAAAGATGGTTGGTCGGGCGTATCCGTTTCCCAGCAAATACAACATCTGCCGGGCAAGAGGGTCGGGGTGGGTTCCGGTGTGGCCGTAGATTCCGGGGTAGGGTCAGGCTGAACCGTTGCGGCAGGTTCTGGCGTTGCAGCCGGCGCCGGCGTAAAAGTTGGCTCCGCTTGGGGAACACCGGCCAGGTCTTGGGCCGGCAGGGGAGCCGGGGTGTCCTGGGGCGCGGCGGTGCCGCAGGCCAGGAGCAGGCCGGCGGTCAGCAGGGTCAACATCGGCAGCAGGAAGAAAATCTTGCATGCATATCATTCAACTTCTATGGATGATTGGCTTTAAGTATAGAGTATAGCCGATGTTTGACAATCAGAACCGGCTGGGCTGGCAGCGGGTTTGCTGCTGGCGGAAAGCGTCGGCGCGGAAAGAGACAGAAAACCCGGTAACGGCTAAAATGCGGTAAACCATTCCCCTCGGGAGGTATCCTATGCCTGGGCCGCTGCAGGGCGTAAAAGTAGTTGAGTTTACCGAGATTATCGCTGGCCCCTTTGCCGGAATGCTTCTTGCCGACATGGGCGCGGCGGTCATCAAGGTGGAGCCGCCCTGGGGCGACCCGTGGCGGGGAACGCAGTCCTTTACGCCTACCGAAAGCCGTCCCTTCATCGCCTATAACCGGGGCAAGCGCAGCATTACCCTGGACCTGACCACCGACGCCGCCCGGGAAATTCTGGCCCGCCTGATTCCCCAAATGGACGTGGCTATCGTCAACTACCGTCCCGACGTGGCCGTCAAGTTGGGGGTGGATTACGACACTTTAGCCGCCCTGAACCCCAAGCTTATCTACTGTGAAAACACCGCCTTTGGCCGCCAGGGGCCCGATGCTTACCGTCCCGGGTACGACCTGATTCTCCAGGCTATGTCCGGTCTGATGACCGCCGAAGGCAAGGTCAGCAGCGGCGCCCCCGTCCATGTAGTTTCCTCGCCCATGGTGGATACTGCCGCCGGTTTCTGTCTGGCCTGGTGCGTTTGCGCCGCCCTGTTCCATCGGGAGCGCACCGGCCGGGGCCAAAAGGTGGAAACCACTTTGCTGGGGCTGGCCTTGTCCCTGCTGGGAATGCGCTTTGTCCAGATTGAGTCCCTGGACCGGGAGCGGGCCAATGCAACGCTGGAGTCGCTGGCCGCGCTGCGGGATGCGGGAATCCCTTACCCGGAATTGCTGCAAATCTATGAGGCGGAACACCCGGTAACCCCCGGCAATATCTACTACCGCAGCTATCAGACTGCCGACGGCGTGATTTCCTTGGGCTGTCTCAGCGACCCGCTGCGCCGAAGATTGCTGGACACACTGGGGTTGACCGACATCCGGTTTGACCCGGACTACGCCCCGCAAAGCGAGGCGGCCCGGGTCTTCGGCGACCGGCTGCTGGCCCAGGCGGAGGAGATATTCCGGCAGCGCCCTTCCGAACAGTGGCTGGACCTGCTGGACCGGCAGGGAATACCGGCCGGGCCGGTGCGCTTCATCGAGGAGGTGTTCGACGATCCTCAGGTACAGGCCAACGGTCTGGTGTCCGAACTGGAACATCGGGACGTGGGGCCGCTGCGGATGGTCGGGCCTCTAGCCAGTTTCAGCGACACGCCCCTGAACCCGACCCCGCCACCGGCCTTGGGGCAGCACACCGCGGCGGTGCTGCAAGAACTGGGCTTTGCCCCGGAAGACATTGCCCGCTGGCGGGAAGCCGGGGCGCTGTAACGGCCCTCACCCCCGGCACGAGGGCTGACTTGCCACCGCCCCCGCTAACTTGTAAAATTAGCCCTCAAAGTCAAGCTGGATGCCTTAGATGTAGCGTAATGTCACATTTGACTGGAATTGTCCCCCCCCCCCCCCCCCCCCCCCCCCCATTAACCGGATTTTCAGAGCAATAACTGCCTTACCATCCCGAGTGCTGCTGGGCATCGGCGGGCTGGGGTTGGCGCTGCTGACCCTGGCGGCGTTGCTGGTCTGGGGACCGGGCCCAACGCCAGTCAATGCCCAAATCACCGAATCCTCGGTCGCCACCGACAAGGCGGCGCTGGAAGCCCTGTACGCCGCTGCCGACGGAGACAACTGGACTGACAACACCAACTGGAAAAGTTCCCAGCCCCTGTCCGAATGGCACGGGGTAACCACAGACAGCTCCGGCCGCGTAACCGAACTGGACCTGGAAGACAACGATTTGGATGGGTCCCTGCCCTCGGAATTGGGGAATCTCTCCAAGCTGGAAAAGTTGCTGCTCCAGAGCAACCGCACCCTCACAGGCAGCATCCCCGCCGAACTGGGTAACTTGTCCAGCCTGAAAGAGTTGGATCTCAGCGATAACCGCTTCAGTGGCAGCATCCCCGCCGAACTGGGAAGCCTCTCCAATTTGGAGAAGTTGCTGCTCCAGAGCAACTATGGCCTGGCGGGGAGCATCCCGGCTGAACTGGGGAACCTCTCCAGCCTGGAAGTTTTGAATCTCCGCCATAACATCGTGTCGGGCAGCATTCCGGCCGAACTAGGGAACCTGTCTAATCTGAAGGTACTGAATCTCCAATATACATCCCTGACGGGCGGCATTCCCGCCGAGTTGGGAAACCTCTCCAACCTGGAATATTTGCACCTGCACGACTATGTGATTACGGGCAGCATTCCCGCCGAACTGGGGAACCTTTCTAACCTGGAATATTTGTATATCCATAGCAATAAGCTGACGGGCGGCATCCCGGCTGAATTGGGAAATCTCTCCAGTCTGGAATTTTTGTATCTGTCCGGCGCTAAGTTGACCGGGAGCATTCCCGCCGAGCTGGGGAATCTCTCCAGTCTGGAGGAGTTGCGACTCGGCGGCCGTAACCTGACGGGCGGCATTCCCGCTGAGTTGGGGAATCTTTCCAGTCTGGAATCTTTGTATCTCTCTGGCGATAAGCTAACGGGCAGCATTCCCGCTGAACTGGGGAAACTCTCCAGTCTGGAGGAGTTGCGAATCAGCGGCAGAAACCTGACGGGCAGCATTCCCCCTGATCTGGGGAAACTTTCCAGCCTGAAAAAACTAGAGCTCTTCGGCAGTATGACGGGCAGCATCCCGGCCGAAATGGGGAAGCTTTCCAGTTTGGAGTATTTGTACCTCTCCGGCCACAGGCTGACGGGCAGCATTCCTCCCGAACTGGGCAAGCTCTCTAACCTGGAATTTTTGCACCTCTACGGCTATAGCCTGACGGGCAGCATTCCCGCCGAGCTGGGGAACCTCTCCAATTTGGAGGATTTGTTCCTATCCGGCAGCATGACGGGCAACATCCCGGCCGAGCTGGGCAATCTCTCCAGCCTGGAGTGTTTGCGCATCTCCAGCGAGCTGACAGGCAGCGTCCCGGCTGAGCTAGGGAACCTCTCCAGTTTGAAAGTACTGTACCTCTACCATAACCGTCTCACCGGCATCCCTGTCGAATTGGGGAATCTCTCTAATTTGGAATCTCTACATCTCAGCCACAACAATCTCACCAGCATCCCGCCTGAATTGGGGAATCTGTCCAAGTTGAAGAGGTTGCGCATCCACAATAACAGTCTTGCCAGCATACCAAGCGAATTGGGGAATCTCTCTAATTTGGAAGATTTATACCTCGACGATAACCGACTCACCAGCATCCCGGCCGAACTGGTGAACCTCTCAAATCTGGAGTCGCTGGGCCTCCAGGATAATCGACTCACCGGCCAACTCCCAACCGAACTGGGGAATCTCTCCAGTTTGGAATGGCTGCACCTCGAACGCAATCGACTTACCGGCCAGCTCCCGGCCGGGATAGCTAATCTGGACGAGTTGGAGAATATCGACTTTAGCGACAACAACGGCCTCTGCGCTCCGGACACACCCGCCTTCCGCCAGTTGAAGCAAAGACTCACGGATCAGGATGTTTGGAGATGGGACGGCGACTTTTGTACCACCGGGCCGACGCCAACGCCCAGCCCAACGCCGGTTCCTACACCGGAACCCACGGCTACGCCCAGCCCAACGCCGATTCCTACGGCTACGCCAACGCCCAGCCCAACGCCGGTTCCTACCGCCGCGCCAACACCGAGTCCGACACCGGCTCCCACCACTTTGCCCGCGCCTAGTCCAACGTCATCACCCACGCCGGAGCCTACCGCTACGCCAACGCCGGAACCAACTCCGGGGCTAATCAGCGAGTTCGACGACATCGAGCTGTCCAACGGAACCAGCGCCGACCTGAATATGACGGAGCATTTCAATGGCGCCGGCCTGACCTACACCGTGCAGGTAACCACCACCCACCAGCGCACCGGCGCCACCAAGACCGGCGAACTCAACCAGATAGCCGTCAATAAGGTAACCGGGGCCTGGAACGGCAGCGTCCTGACGCTGACCGGCGGGCCGGCCAAGTTGCAGTCGCTGACCATTGCCATCACCGCTACCGACGCAAACGAGGACACGGCCAGCGACTCCTTCACCCTGACGCTGGTAGCGGAAGTCTCAACGCCGGAACCCACACCGGAGCCGACGCCGGAACCTACACCCGAGCCAACTTCGGAGCCTACACCCGAGCCGACGCCGGAACCCACGCCGGAACCGACTCCCGAGCCTACCCCGGAACCGACGCCGGAACCCACGCCGGAGCCTACACCCGAGCCTACTCCGGAACCGACGCCGGAGCTAACACCCGAGCCGACGCCAGAACCGACGCCGGAACCAACGCCGGAACCAACGCCGGAACCAACGCCGGAACCAACGCCGGAACCGCAGAACCCGGCGGATTTGATTAGCGACTTCGATGACGTCGAGGCGTCCCAAGGTGAGACCGACACCCTGGATCTGGCGACCCACTTCAGCGGCGACGGGTTGACTTACGAGGTGCAGGTGACGACGACCCACCAGCGCACTGGGGCGGTGAAGACGGGAGCGCTGAATTCAGTAGCCCGGAATAAGGTATCCGGTTCCTGGAACGGCAGCGTGCTGACGCTGACCGGTGGAGTGGCGGCGTCCCAGGAACTGACCATCAAAATCACCGCCACCGACGCCAACGGCGGCACGGCCAGCGATGAGTTCACCTACACCCTGGACAACTCTGGCTGATCGGTAAGGCGGCCCTCATCCCCGGCCCCTCTCCCTCAGGGAGAGGGGAGAGGGTTTTATCCGTTATCCGGGACTGGAGGGTGAGGGCACAGACCCTCTAGCGAGGTTCCGGTTTTCCCGGCCGAATCCATCGGATAAAGTCGCCGCGCATCAGAACCGTCGGCGCCAGTCCCAGCAGCGCTACTACCGCGGCGATACGGAAGAACTGCTGGAACAGGGACAGGCCGGCCTGCTGTAAATCCGATGCGTAGGCGGTCATACGGGTTGCCGTCTCGGCCGGCGATTCGCCGGTCAAGGGAAGGGGCAGCGCCAGGTCCGCCGTCAGGGTTTGGAAATGCTCAATGCCCCAGGCAGCCAGCGCCGCCAGTCCCAGCGTCATCCCCAGCAGTCGGGCCACCACTACCAGGGATGCGGCGGTGGCGTGGTATTGCTCGGGCGCAGCGTGCAACGCCTGGGCCATTATGGGGGCAATCACCAGCCCGAAGCCCAGCCCGGCCGCTGCCAGATCCAGAGTCAAACGAGACTCGATTATATCCAGTCCCCACCCGCTCACTCGAAACAGTCCCAAAGCGACCAGCAGCAATCCGGCGGCGGTGACCGGCCGGTTGCCGACTCGGGCCAGCAGCGCTCCGCCGATGACCGCGCCCACGGGAATTACTGCCGTCATCCGCAGCAGCCACAGCGCGCCGGTAAACGGGTCCTTCTCCATCACAGTATTAGCCATTAGCGGTACGGTCACCAGCGCGATTACCAGGGACACGCCCACCAGTACCTGGGTGAGGTTGGCGGACAAGAATTCCAGAGAGCGAAACAGTCGGGGCAGCAGTAAGGGCTGCGCCGTCCGCCGCTCCCAAAGAGTCAGCGCTGCGGCCAGCGCCGCTCCCGCTCCCAGCAGCGCATAGGGCCAGGTCGCGGTCAACGTAAATAGCCCCTTCTGCGACAAACCCAGGGACAGGACTAACAGCGTCGCCAGCAGCAGCAGCCCGCCCAGGTAGTCCACTCGTGCTTCGGTTTGCCGCCGGTTCCGCAGCAAGAGGAGCCCCGGGGCTACCAACAATACTTGAGGCAGGTTCAGCCAGAAGAGCCACCGCCAGTTAGCTAGTTCTACGATGGCGCCTCCGTAGGCCGGCCCCAGCATTGAGCCGGCTTCGGCGGCGGCGCCCACGATGCCCAGCGCTACTCCCCGACGCTCCGGCGGCACGCCGCTGACGGCCAGGGCAAAACCGATCGGCACCGCTGCCGCTCCACCGATGGCCTGGATAACCCGGGCGCCAATAAGCGCATCCACGCTGGGGGATAGGGCTACCAGGACGCTGCCCAGAGCGAAGATTCCCAAACCGGCCAGGTAGATGCGAGGGTAACCATATACGTCGGCCAGGCGGCCAAAGAAGGGCATAAAGACGGTAAATCCCAGCAGGTAGGCAGTCACTACCCACGTCAGCCGGTCCAGCTCGCTGATGGGGACGCGCAGTTCCTGCATCACTGCGGGCAGCACCGTCACCACCACCGTCTGGTCCAGAGCGGTAAAAAAAGCTCCCAGCCCGATTATCGCCAGCACCAGCCACGGTGGCGCGGTGTAAGACTTAAGCATAGCCAGACCGAGTTGCCGGTTTACCCGGGAAATTCACCAATGGTTAGTTTCTGCGCCATCGGGAAGATTGACGCTTATTGGCGGGTGCATAAATTCAGGGAGCGGTTATCTCCGGAGGTTCGGCCAGAGGTTCCAGATGCAGTATCCGCACCGTGTCCGGGTCGTCGCCGGTTAGCAGGGGCCCGGTGGTTCGGGCTTGACGCAGCTTGTGTCTGGTCTGGTCCACCCACAGTTCCACCGGCGCCCGCGCATCCGGCAATACGCCGGGAAAGGCTGGCCCCAGCGCAGCGGCGGGTGCCGAACCCCGGAGGTGGTAGGCCGGACTGCCGGCCACCGAGTCTGCGCCTACCAATTCCAGCTCGGTCATCCCGGCCATCAGGCCGTCGATAAGCTGGACAATGCCGTCAAACCGGAAAGGAACCTGCTCCGGCGACACCGGCAGCCATTCACCACTGACCGGATTGGTCATAAATGCCTCGGCCTCCGTCACGATGATGCCCAGCGGCAGCGGAGTTCCCTGCGACTCCAAATCCAGGGTCATTCGGAACCGGCCCGGTCGGTGGGCCAATCCCTCGGCCCGGGTCAACGCCAACCCCGGGGCCAGAGGGGTACTGCCTACCGGATGTTCAAAAACGAAACTCAGGTACTGCTCCGCCGCCAGTTGCTGCCTCGCCGCTTCCAGCAAGACCTCCGGCGCCGGCGGTGGGGGAGTAGGTGTGGGTGTTGGCGTAGGGGTGGGAGTCGCCGCCGGGCGGCACGCCGCCAACAGTATCCCCGCGGCCACCAAAATTAGCCACCAATAAACCGGGACTTTCGCCACTTGCAGCGCCCGACAGCAATGCAGTGCCTGCTGGCAGTTTCTCCGGCAGCCTGCATTAAATCGCCCAATGGTCAACACCGCTACCAGCCCGATTAATCGCATAATCGGGTCAGTCCAACTCTGAGTCGGGCCAAGTCGTCGCTGAGCGGATACTTGACCCCTAGTTCCATGACCAGAAAGCTACACTGCCTTGGGCGAGTTCGGTCGGCGGCGTATTTCCCGCCGCATTCAGTACGTAAATTTGGGTTCCGGAAGGAGTATGCCCGTTTCGGCGCTCATCGACCAGCCCTTCCGACCCGGCAATCACCAGGCGCGAGCCGTCCGGAGACCAGGGCGAATGGGAATAGGCGTACTGGTCAAAGAAGGTCAGCATAGTAAATACCTCGTTGCTGGGCCGGAACCGAAAGGGAGCCGGCGATGTGTCTTCCGGACTGCCTGATTCCCGCACCGGGATTACGTGCCACTCGAAAACCCGGGCGTCGGTATCCACCCCTACCCAGGCCATACGTTCCCCGTTGGGCGACCAGTAAAAGGCAATCAAAGGCTCGTTCACCAGGGTACGTACAGAACTGCCGTCCGCGGACACCAGCCGGAGCCGCTGGTAAACGGTGCGCTCGGGATACGGGTTGTCGGCCACGGCCAGAGTGCGGCTGTCGGGAGACCACATAAAAGCCACCATCGGCCCGGTCTCCAGGATATTTTGGTAAGCGCCGGGATCATTCCGGCGGGTTACTCTGATCGCTGCGCCGGAATCGTCCCCTACGGAGTAGGCCCACTGCGCGCCATCCGGGGAGAAAGCCGGAGTGCGAAATCCGCCGGAGCTAACCAGGGACAAAGCCCGGTCCGCATCGAAGGGCGGTTCAAACAGCTTTACCGAATCCCGGGAATGCACCAGCAGCGCCTGACCGTCGCCGGCCCAACTGAAGTAGAGGGGCGCGCCCCGTTCCAGGGCAATGGCTCCTTCGGTGGTATCCGGGTCGAACACAAACAGGGTCAATCCCTGACGGGTACTAGCCAGAAAAGCCAGTCGCTGGCTGTTCGGGGCCCAATAAAGGTAGTGGGGAGCGCCGGCGGCGACCAGGGAGGGAACGTCGTTTTCGTAAATCGTGCGGTTGGCCCCGGTAACGGTATCAATCAGCTGCACCGAAACTACCAGGTGGCGGGTAGGGGTAATCTGCACCCGGGATACGGCCAGGCGAGTGCCGTCGGGCGACCAGGTAGGCCAGGCGAAGCTCTCGCTAAAGTCCAGGTCCTGCGCCTGGTGAACGGAGGCCCCGGCCACCGGAGCCGCCGGGTCGCCGGAAGGCAAACTTACCTGGGTTGCCCCGGTAAGCTGGCGTCCGTCGCTGCCGTCAGGGCGGACGGTGAACAGCTCGCCGTAGGGGCCGATATAAGCAATGCGGTCAACACTCACAATAGACGAATCTCCCGGGATAGCTTCAGGGCCGGCGGTCAATTCCTTCGGGACGCTGGGCGCCGGCGTAACGGGTTCCACTGCAATGTCGGGCGCAATATCAGGGTTAAGCGAAGGCAACCCGGCGCAACCAACCGTGGCGGTCAGCAGGGCCAACGCCAAAACCGGCGCCAGCGCTTTCGACCGCCGCAGGGTGATGCGTGCGAAATGCCCCGGAAAATACGCCACCAGAACCCCGGTTCCCGATTCCCCAAGAATACCACCCTGGCGCCTATCGTAGCAATGACCGGAGCAAAAATCAGGGAAAAGGCCCCCACCCTTAATCCCTCCCCCCAGGGAGAAGGAAACTTATCACCGATTCCTCCCCTCTCCGCGCGGGAGAGGGGCCGGGGGTGAGGGCAAAAGAGGGCCGAGAGTCAGGGCTTACCCTAATCTATAACTCATCCTCTATTGACTTTTGGCCCGGTTAGCCGAAAATAGAGGGGTCAGCTTCTTCGGATTACCCCTTGACCTATACCCTGGCGCAGACCTGATTGGGAACAGGAGAAGAGATATGAGCGCAGCAAAAACCATATACGTCGGGATGCACGACGGGGTGTGCGCAGTTAGCAGCGCTGACGGCGGAGCCTCCTGGCAGCAAGGCCCGGTTACGACTCTGCCCCACGCCGCCGCCCGGCTGGCCGCCAGTCCGGTACGTACCGGCCGAGCTTACCTGGCCGCCTATGAGGCCGGCGTGTACCGCACCGATGACGGGGGCAATTCCTGGACTCATCTGGATGCCTACCCCTCCGACTACGCCCACAGCGTACTGGCGCACCCCGGCGAGGCAGACGTCCTCTACGTCGGCAGCGAACCGGCCACCGTGTTCCGTTCCGCCGATGGGGGCGAAACCTGGCAGGAACTGGCGGGGTTTACCCAGGTGCCCGAGTCGGTGAACTGGGGCTTTCATGCTCCCACTCGCGACTCCCACGTGCGGGACTTGCGGGTGGCGCCCGACGACTCGAAGCGGCTGTATGCCGGCATCGAGGTAGGCGGAATGGTCTGTTCCGGCGACGGAGGCCAAAGCTGGCGGCAGTTGCCCGGTCTGGATGATGACATCCATTGCGTCGCCCTGAGCGAAGACCGGCCCGACAGCGTTTACGTTGCTACCGCCCGCGCGCCTTATCGTTCCGTTGACGGCGGCGCAAACTGGGAGTTAATCAATTCCGGACTTGACCGGCGCTATACGCTGCACATTGCCCCGGCCCCGGATGACGCCAGCCTGGTGCTGGTTACCGTATCGGAAAATGCGCGGCGGCTTAATCCCTTGTTCTACCGCTCCACCGACGGCGGAGACAGTTGGCAGTTGGTGCCGGACGTCGGCCAGGGAACTGAGCCGGCTGAGATGGTGGTCGCCTTTGAGTGGGACCCGTCGGAGCCTGACCGGGTTTACGCCGGAGTTGACGGCGGCCGCCTTTACCAAAGCTCCGACCGGGGCGCAACCTGGGCAGAACTGCCGGTAAAGCTGTCATCGGTAGCGGTAGGAACCCTGGCCGTCGGCAAAGAGTAATCCTCCCGGCCCATCACCGGGAGAAGGCAATACCCGTCCCCCGGCGCGGTTGACGCTGGTTGTTGCCCATTGCTAATATCAGCAGTGTATAGTATGCAAATAAAGTCGTCCTCCGGATATATGCGGTATGGATGAAGATAAAAGGGAAAATCCGCTTGAGACCGGTTCGGAAATACTGTCCATCCTGGAGAGTAAAGGTTATCGAAACACGGTGCCGCGCCGGGCGATAATTGAACTCCTCAAGAGAAAGCGCGAGGGGTTCAGCGCCGAAGAGATTAGCAATGAGCTGCCGGGAGTGGGCCGCGCCACCGTATTCCGAACCGTTAAGCTGCTCCTGGATGCCGGGGTGATTTGCCGTCTCAATATGCTGGACGGCGCGCCCCGCTACAGCCTGTCCAGTGTGGAACATCACCACCATGCTATCTGCGTCATGTGCGAGAACGTAAATGAATTTCAGGCCGGCAATGTGGAAAAATTGCTGCGGGATTTGAGCGACCAGATACCCGGCAAAATTGTCGGCCACCGTTTCGAGCTTTACGTCAACTGCGAGACTTGCGTGGATAGCTAGAGCCCGGCTGCGCCGATTGCGGTTAAGCCTGACCCGGCAAGGCGGCGCCAGGCCCGGAGAAATCAGCTAATGCCGGAATTATCGGGGCGCCTCGCTGGATCTGGATTTCCCGGGACGGCGGCAGTTTTTCGCTGCTGATACCCGCTTGACGGGCTCCGGGGAAAAGAATATTCTTAATGATATGATGTATCATTTAGATCGCGAACCCGGGATAAACGTTACCGACCTGGCCGTTGATCGGGAAGGGTTTCGGGCGGTTTTCAACGTCAACTTTCAGATCGGGGCCGGCAATCTGGTTGGCGTAGTTGGCCCTAACGGCGCCGGGAAAAGTACCCTGTTCGATGCTTTGGCCGGAGTACGGGCGCCCAGCCGGGGCACAGTCCAGCTGCAGGGCATCAACGACCGCCCCGGCAGGCTGGCTTACGTCCCGCAGCGCGACAGCATTAACCTCCGGTTTCCCGCCACCGTGAGCGACGTGGTAATGATGGGGCGTTACTGCCACCTGGGATTTCTGCGTCACCCCGGAAGGAAGGATCGGGCGATTGTTCAGGCTTGTCTGGAACGGGTAGGTCTGTGGGAACGCCGGAACGCCTTGATTGAAGAAAACTCCGGCGGCCAACGGCAGCGAGTCTTCATCGCCCGGGCTCTGGCCCAGGAAGCCAGCATAATCCTGCTGGATGAAGCCTTCAGCGGCGTGGACGTGGGCAATCAGGAAAACATCATTCGGGTGCTCCAGTCCATGCGCGACGAAGGGAAAATCGTGATGCTGACTACCCACGACCTGACCAACCTGGCCGAAGTCTTTGACCTGGTAATCTGCGTCAATCGCCACATCTGCGCCTGCGGCCCGCCGTCAATAGCCTTTACCCCCGAAGTGCAGAGCGAATTGTACGGCTCCCACGGTATGGTTCTGGCCCATACCCACGCCAGCGGCGAAACTCATATTCAGACCCACGCCCCGGCGGACGAGCATGGACATCACGACCATAATTGATTTCCTGATCGCCCCGCTTCAATTCCCCTTCATGGTTCGCGCCCTGATCGTATCGACTTTGGTAGGCATTCTGCTGCCGGTAGTGGGCGCCTACATCCTTAGCCGAGGGCAGGCATTTATGAGCGACGCCCTGGCCCATGCGCTGGTGGTGCCGATTGCCGTGGCGTCTTTGCTGGGGTTCGCCTCTTTTATTATCGCCGTCCCGGGGGGAATCGTTATTGCCCTGCTGATTGGCTATCTGATTCGCCGAACTGGTATCAGCAGCGATACCGCCATCGGGGTAGTATTCGCCGGTATGTTCGCCTTAGGCCTGATTATCATCTCCATAACCACCGATTTGAACCCGGGACGGGCGATTAATATTGAAGACCTGCTGCTGGGCCAGGTTCTGGGAGTAACCGATACCGACGTTATAGTATCTTTGTGCCTCACCGCGGCCGTAGTTACCGGAGTTTACCTGTTCCATCGGCACCTGGTATTTGCCACTTTTGACCCGGTGGGTGCAAAGGTGGTCGGCATCCGCACTGCCATAGTAGAGTACGTGCTGCTGGCCCTGCTGGCCCTGGTGGTAGTTATCGGCTTGCAGGCGGCGGGGATTGTCCTGGTAATGGCGATGCTGGTCATCCCGGCGGCTGCCGCCTCCCTGCTGGCCCGCCGGTTTGTGTACGTCATATATATCGGCGCCGCCATCGGCGTATTCTCAGCCATCGTTGGCTTATATCTATCCTACTATGCCAACTGGCCTTCCGGCCCGGCCATGGCCCTGGTAGCGGCCATCATATTCGGCGCGGCTACGCTGCACCGGCGCAGTCCCCCCGTTCCATTTGAAGAATAGGGATTTGGACACCCTGGTTAGCCGCGAACTGTCCCGAATAGTTAAGGATAGCGCTGCAATCCGGGCTGCGATTATTTGCCCCTGTTTTCGGATTAACCAACTCCGGTGCGCATTAGCAGTTCCCAAGTGGTATCATTAAAGGGTCCGCTTGACTGCCGATGCGGGCCAAAATCTTCCGATGGGGAGGAGGCGCCAATGCGATTAGCCGGGAAAGTGGCCTTTATCAGCGGCGGAGCTCGCGGTATGGGCGCCGCCGAAGTTCGCCTTTTTACCGCCGAAGGAGCCAGCGTAGCCTTTGGCGACGTACTGGAAGATGCGGGCAATGCCCTGGCGGAGGAGATTAGCGCCAGCGGCGGGCAGGCCCTGTTCCTGCCCCTGGACGTAACCAGCGCCGCTCAATGGCAGGCGGCCATTGACGCCACCGTGGCCCGTTTTGGCCGACTGGACATTCTGGTCAACAATGCCGGAGTGCGCGGCGCCGGCCTGGTGGAAGACGTATCCGAAGCTGAGTGGGACCGGGTGATGAACATTAATGCCAAGGGCGTGTTCCTGGGTACCCGGACCGCCTTGCCGTTCCTGCGGCGCAATGGCGGCGGCTCCATAATTAACATTTCCTCCCAACTCGGTCTGGTGGGAGTGGACAACAGCAGCTCCCAATACCAGGCATCCAAGGGCGCCGTGCGTATTTTCACCAAGGCTACGGCGATCCAGTATGCCCAGGACGGCATCCGGGCCAACTCGGTCCATCCCGGGCCGGTTGCCACCCCCATGACCGAGGGCGGCCGGTCGGACCCGGAACGCTACGGCACTACCGTCTCCCGTATCCCCCTGGGCCGGTACGGGCAGCCGGAAGACGTGGCCTACGGGGTACTGTTCCTGGCCTCCGACGAGTCATCTTTTATGACCGGCAGCGAGCTGGTCATCGACGGCGGCTGGACCGCCCAGTAGCCGACCGAAGAAACCGCTTTTAGGAAAGAAAAAAACCTGGCGCCAGCGATATTTTGGAGGTTAAACCAATGCGGATAGTACGGGTTTATGCCGGCGATGACGGAGAGTCGCACTTTGAGGACATCTCCGCCGAGCAGCTCGCCGAAATAGTCAACCGGGTGGGCGCGGGGGACATCACGCTGAACCGACGGCCTTCACCCAACTTTTCCGATTACCATACCGCGCCCCGCCGCCAGTACGTAGTCAATCTGTCGGGCATTGCCGAGTTTGAAACCGCCGACGGCACGGTGCGGCGGCTCCACCCGGGCGACGTGCTGATCGCCGAAGATCTGACGGGACACGGCCACATTGCCCGCAGCATCGGCGATGATTTCCGGGTGTCGCTGGCCGTCCCCCTGGCCGACGCTTAGGCGGCGCAAAGGAATCGTCTGATGGACAATGACGAATTCATCCAAAAAATCCGCGAGAAGATTGAGCGGCTGACCGCCAGTCAAATTGACCTGCACATTGACCTGGATGAAGTAAACCGACTGGCGGTAGAACTGGCGCCGGAGAAGCCCCGGGTAACTCTGGGCGCCAACATCTACCAGTATTCCGGTTTTGCCCGTATGTGCGTGGAGTACGCCGTCGCCGTAATCAGGGAACGGCGGGAACTGGAGCCGCTGGAATTTCACATACTGCTGGCGCGCAACTGAACCCGGTCAGCCCGCGGCAGATATTATGCGCCAGCAGTCGCCGGAACCCCGGCCCGATGCCAGCCAGGAACCGGCCGGCCCGCCCGATGAACTCCGGCCCTGGTACTACCAATACTGGTTCCTCTATCCAATGATCGTCTTCTGGCCCCTGTGGTCGGTGCTGATTATCCGCTCGCCGTGGCATAACGGGCTGGTATCCGGCGCTCTGGCCTGGGCCTTGCTGATAATTGGCGGTTACCTTTCCTACGTCAGGTTTCAGGTGGGAGGCACCGTCGCCCTCAGTACCGTGGCGATTATCGCGCCGGGTCTGATTTTCGTCGTCATTACCCAGGTTCACTGGATAATGAACCGGCGCCGTATTATGGACTGGTCGCGCCGGGAGCCCAGCGCATCTGCAGCCGCTGCCCCGGAGGTGGAACCAGACGGCCCATCCCGAAGCCGCCGCGCCAGACGCCGCCGGAGTGTCCGCCGGCGGCGCTGAACTCGGCCTAATCCACCGTTAATTCCTTTTGCGGCAAGTCGGCAGCGCGGGTTGACCTGGCGCCGCTTTAGCGGCTTGCTGAGCTGGCAACCCGGCTCTCCGTATAAAATGAAGGGCCTCTTTTGAGGCCCTTACGCCGAATGTAAATGCGGTCGGGCTGCGTTAGCCCAGGAACTTCCTGACGGCCGCAATGAAGTCTGACGGGTTGTCCTCAAAGACCATGTGGCCGGCTTGCTGAACCTCCACCATTTCGGCATTGGGCAAGGTAGTCAGCATCCGTTGGGCTACGTCGGCGGCCAGGATGTCAGTCTCGGCTCCCCGGACAATCAGGCTGGGACAAGTAATGTTGGGCAGGGACGGCCACAAGTCGTCGGAAGGGGGCACGGTATTATTTCGCCGCTGTTCCCGGATGAGGCGGTCATATTTCCAGCCGATCTTGCCATTGGGCAGTTCCCGGGTAGAATACTGCACCCGGCGCCGCATCACCGCTTCGGCGGAAAAGCGATTCTGGGCGTTCATATAATCGAAGCAAGCCTCAAAAGAGTCAAATTCTTCCGGAACATTGCGAATCTCATCGGCGATGCGCTGGCTGCCGCGGCTGTCCAGGGCCGGGCCAACGTCCACGATAACCAGCTTTTCCAGCTTTTCCGGATACTTGCCGCCGAAGGCCATACTGTTGCGGCCACCCATAGAGTGGCCCATAAGGATGAATCGGTCCAGTTCCAGAACCTGGCAAAAGTCGGCCAAATCGGCTACATAAGCATTGGTAGTGTAATCGCCGTCTTTAGCCCAGTCGCTGTCGCCCCGCCCCCGCTGGTCCAGAGCCAAAACATGGAAATCGTCGCACAGGGCCGCCGAGACGTCATCCCAGGAATGGGCGTGACCGCGCAGTCCGTGCACCAGCAGGGCTACCGGCTTGCCCACTGCCCCCCAGTCCAGGTAATGCAGGGTATGTCCATTGGCGGATACCGTCTTGTCCTGGGGTTGAACTTGCGTCGTCATAATACGCTCCTCCCTTGACATCAGGTTATATGGTTAAGAATCGGTGAGCCAAGTCTAACATATTGGAAGGCGGTCGTGCCCGGCTTCAGGAAATCGCTGCCCTTCAGACCTTCCCCGGGAAGGGGTTGCCCCGGAAACCGGCAACGCCCAACCGGCGGCGCGGTGGCTGGACACGCTGGCGGATGGTTTGCCCCGGGAAACCGACAGTGCCTAACCCAAACTTGCATACCTTCTTTCCCCGGTTTATAGTGGAACAGTTACAGCGTAAGTCGGGAAGGCTGCCTTGTTTCTGCCGGCCTAATCCCGGCGCAGCGGTTTCAGTTGGCCCAGGAGCGGATATGACACAGCAAGAATTGGTGGCCTGGCTGCGCCGGTGGGGAGTGCGGGTAACTCCCCAGCGGCTGGCTATTGCCGAGGCCGTACTGCACTCCACCGATCATCCAACGGTGCAGCAGATTTACGAGCGGGTGCGGGACCACTTCCCTTCCATGACCCTGGCTACTATTTACTCCACCCTGGGCGTATTGGAAAAGAGCGGGTTGGTCCAGGAACTTCCCTTCGCCAAGCAGTCTCGTTACGAATCTAACCTGGAGCCTCACGTCAACCTGGTGTGCATCGAGTGCGGTATCGTCGTTGATACGGATTTGGGACAGGAGGCGGTACTGCGACTGAAAGCGCAGATTTCCCGGGAGTCAAACTTTGACGTGGCCTGGCAGCGGGTGGACTTTCACGGCTGGTGCCGCCGCTGTGCCGCCAATCGGGAGACGGCGCAAGAAGCGTCTCCGGCCTGAAAAGTCGCCGGCGGCGGCCCGGCTCCAAAAGCAAACATCCCCTGGCGCGGAATGGAAGAAATGATTACCGGCGTAGTAGGCATTACCGTATGGACCGATAATCTGGCCCGGCTGTATCAGTTTTACCACGATTTGCTGGGACTGCCGCTGCATTCGAATCACGGCGATTTTGTCGCCTTCCAGTTGGGCGAAAATATGCGCTTCAACATCGGTATCCACGATGGCGTTAGCGGCCCAGCCGGAGACCCCTACCGGATGATGCCTCATTTGGAAGTGACGGATATTCACGAAGAGCACCGTCGCCTGACCCAGGCCGGGGTTGAGTTTCTGCGGCCCCCGGAACAAGAACATTGGGGCGGCTGGGTCGCCACCTTTAAGGACCCGGACGGCAACGTCCTGCAAATGCTCCAGTTCCCGGAATGACATCACCGGCGGAGCCGGCCCTGCCGGACTTCGCTCCGGTTGGGGCAAAATCCGTCCGCCCCTGACCGAGCTAACCGGCCAGCCTAGTTCCATCCGCCCATGCCGCCACCGGACAGAAGAACATCGACATTTGCGCCGGCTGCTGCATATCCGGGCAACCGTCCCACGTTGCCTGACGCCAGAGCCGTCAGGTTGTCCCCGCCGGATTACACCGCTCACGTACCCAGGGCTATCGCATATGGATTTTAAGAGGCCAATTGACGGTTAAATCTCCGTTTTTAACTGCTAAATTTGGGTAATTTAAGACTTAAACCGTTGGTTTTGATGTTGATTACCCAGTAAAGCGCCGCCAAAACATCGGAAAGTTCCGTTTTGATCCTGAAAATTTTTCATATGCGATAGCCCTGCTCCCGTACCGGAATCCCCTTACCCCAAGCCTCGCTTTCTGCTAATGTATAGAGATTAACCAGCAGCGCAGCCCCGGATTTATCGGACCTGCCGGCCTGAGGCCGGTAAGATTCTCCGACGCGCTCCCGGGTTTCGCGAGGTATCGCCGTGTTTTCTGCCAGTACGGCCGGCGAGTTAGCCCTTGGCTAACCCTTCAGCCACGCCACGATCTTTTTGGCCCTTTCCCAAGCTGTTCTACGGCTGGTGGATCGTGCTGGTCAGCATGATTGCCGACGGTATCAAGCAGGGCAGCTTCAATCGTGGCTTCACCGTTTACATAATTCCCATTCAAAACAGTCTGGGCCTGGGCGCCGCCGCCATCGGCTGGGCCGATACTCTAGGCCGGCTGATTGGCGGGATTCAGGGGCCCATAATGGGCTACTTCACCGACCGCTTCGGCCCCGGAGTAATGCTGGCCTTTGGCGGCATTACTTCCGGACTGGGGTTCATCCTGCTGTCCTTTACCGGCAACTACTACTTCTTCCTGCTGGTCTTCGTGGGGCTGATGTCAGTAGGTTTTCGCTCCGGCTACAACAACGCCTCAATATCGGCCATCAACAACTGGTTCCGCCGCCGCCGGGGACTAGCGATGTCCCTGGTGTCAGTCGGGCACGGATTGGGCGGCGCCATCGCCCCGGTGGCAGGATTTATGGTGCTGACCTTTGGCTGGCAGGTAGCGGTGCGAATTTCCGGAGTAGTTATTATCCTGGTCGTAGTGCCGTTGGCCTTTCTGGTCAAGCGTTCCCCGGAGTCGATGGGATTGCTGCCCGACGGCGACCTTCCTGAAACTGCCACCGGGGAAACCGGGGAAGGGCCAGCCCACCGCCAGACACTCAACCGGTCGCGACTGCGCAGCAATTTGAGCGCACCGGACAATGACTTTACCGTCCGGGAAGCGATGCGCACCCCTTCCTACTGGATGCTGGTGCTGGCTTCGGGACTGCGCAACACCGCCCATTCGGGCCTGTCTTTCCTGCTGGCTCCCCTGATGGTATGGTTCCTGCAGCAGGGCGGCGAGCGGGAGCAGACCGAGAGTCTGCAAATTGCGGCAGTTTTTGTGGGGCTGGTCGCCACGTCAACCATCGTGTTCAACCCATTAATCGGCTGGCTGGGCGACCGGATGTCCCGCAAGCGGTTGAGCGCCCTGTGTATGGTTTCCGGCGCCTTGTCCCTGTCCCTGTTGTTTAGCACCAGCGGCAGCTTATGGCAGTTAGCCGTGTTCTCCATTCTCCTGGCTCTGTCGGAGAGCGCCAACTCGCTGACCTGGGCGCAGATGGGGGAACTTTTCGGCCGGCGCAGTTTTGCTACGCTGCGGGGCTGGCAGCACCTGCCGGACCAACTGGTGCCTATGTGGACCGCCGTATGGATGGGGATGATTTACGATGCCACCGACAGCTATCGGCTGGCCCTGTTCCCGCTGATTGGCATCTTTGCCCTTTCGGCGCTGAGTTTTCTTTTTCTGCCTCGCCCCCGCTTGCCGGCCCGCTTGCAAGTTCGTCAGGAAGTTCGGGCCGCCCGGCTTGGCGACTAGCCGCCCCCGGGTCAACTGCTGACGGGTATCAAGGCTGATTTGCCTTCCGGCCGGCCCGTCCCTGGAATAACACACTACACTATGAGGCGCCGCATTGGACTTGAACCGGAGAAATAGCGACACCAACCGGACGCTGGCCGACCTGCTGGCCGGGGATTTGTCCTTCCGCACCGGGGACAAGCCCCATCCTCTTCACTCAATCCACGCCTTTGCGGCCAAATTTCCCGCCCAACTGCCCCGGCATTTCATCCGGGAACTTTCCCGGCCGGGGGAAATAGTCCTGGACCCAATGGCCGGTTCCGGCTCTACTTTGGTGGAGGGTCTGCTGCTGGGTCGGCAGGTAGTGGGCGTGGACCTGGACCCTCTGGCCGGCCGGCAGTGCCGGGCCAAGACGGCGTGGATTGACCCTGAATTGCTGGCCGAGGCCGGGCAGCGCATCCTGGCCGAGGGCAAGCGTCGAGTCGCGGTTGACCATCCCCTAAAATCCTTTCGGCAGGAACAGACCCAGGCTACTCTGGACTTTCTGGATCACTGGTTCCTGCCGGAGACTCAGGAGGAACTGGCCGCGCTGATAATTTCCATTCGGGATGAAACTGACGGCACGGTAAGGAATCTGTTGGAGGTATTATTCTCCGCTACCATAGTTACCAAGTCCGGAGGCGTGTCCCGGGCCCGGGACCTGGCTCACTCCCGGCCGCACCGGGTAGCGGACAAGCAGCCCCGCAGCCCTTTCCGAATGTTTGAGACGCAACTGCGGCAGGCGGTAAGAGCCTTGGCGGAGGCTCCGGTTCAGAGAGCGGCAATGGCTCAATTTCTGGCCGCCGATTCCCGATGTTTACCCCTGTCCGACAATTCCGTTGACTTGATAGTTACCTCGCCTCCCTACGCCAATGCTTTGGACTATATGCGGGCCCACAAGTTTTCCCTGGTCTGGCTGGGGCAGCAAGTGGCGCAGTTAAGCGCTTTGCGGGGAAACTACATCGGCGCCGAGCGACAAACCGGAGCGGAGGCCAGCGCCCTGCCCGCCAATGCCCAGAGCGCCATCGCCAGCCTGTCCGAGCTGGACCGGCAAAAGTCTCGGGTTTTAACCAGATACCTGTGCGAGATGGAGCAGGCTATCGCAGAGATGTACCGAGTCCTGCGCCCTGGCCGGGCCGCCGTTGTCGTGGTTGGCCCCTCCACCATGCGGGGACAGCGTATCGCCACCCAGGATTACCTGGCGGCCATCGCCGAACGGGCCGGTTTTCACCTGGTGGACATCGCCGAACGTCCCCTGGACCGCGACCGGCGGATGCTGCCGGCAAGGTGGGGAAGCAATAACAGCGGCGACAATGTCGGGATCGAATCGCGGCTGCACCAGGAGTTCGTGGTGGGATTAGTTAAGGGGTAAATCGGGGAAAGCCCCGAATCCACACCGATGGTTTAATCGCCACCCAATGACTTGGTGTCTATGAAATACCAGTATAACTGTCCATCTTCCACCAGCTCGGTAACGTGATAGTCATTTCTAACACTGGCCACGGTGGGGATGGCGCGTCTGCCGGTATATTCGGTGAGCAGTCTGGAGTTGCGTATAACCCGGTCAGAATCTCGGAAGTCTGCAGTAAAAGAAATCTCGGCAGCAATATAAACGGACTCCACACCGTCGGTAGCCTCAACTACCAGGTCAGCGTTCTGAAAGCTGCGGCGCTCTCCGGCAGTCAAATTGCCATTGGCATTTCTATAAAGCCGTAGCAGGTCTGCCTGGGTCAGGGACTTGACATATTCCAGCCCCATTTCCATAGCGATGACTTCGGCAGCCTCGCGGACGGCAATCCGAGCGTGGCCGCCTTTCACGATGGAAATGTCATTTTCCATGCGGTCTAACCGAGCGATGATTCTCGCGTTTAATATTTTTTGTTCAGCGTTTTCCGCGGCGTGCCGGGCATTGAGATCCTTTAATTCGGCAATCATCGCCTTTAGGTCAATGGCGTCCGTGTCTTGTCGGGCGTTGGTTTCTCTTTGCTCGGCGTTTTCCGCAGCGTGTCGAGCGTTGATCTCTTTTTGCTCAGCGTTTTCCGCAGCGTGTCGGGCGTTGAGTTCTTTTTGTTCAGCGTTTTCCGCGGCGTGCCGGGCATTGATCTCCCTTAATTCGGCAATCATTGCCTTCAGGTCAATGACGTCCGTGTCGTGTCGGGCGTTGGTTTCTTTTTGCTCGGTTATGTCTGCAGCGTGTCGAGCGTTGATCTCTTTTTGATCAGCGTTTTCCGCAGCGTGCCGGGCATTGATCTCCCTTAATTCGGCAATCATCGCCTTCAGGTCAATGACGTCCGTGTCGTGTCGGGTATTGAGTTCTTTTTGCTCAGCGTTTTCCGCGGCGTGCCGGGCATTGGACTCCCTTAATTCGGCAATCATCGCCTTCAGGTCAATGACGTCCGTGTCGTGTCGGGTATTGAGTTCTTTTTGCTCAGCGTTTTCCGCGGCGTGCCGGGCATTGGACTCCCTTAATTCGGCAATCATCGCCTTCAGGTCAATGACGTCCGTGTCGTGTCGGGCGTTGGTTTCTTTTTGTTCAGCGTTTTCCGCAGCGTGTCGGGCATTGGACTCTCTTAATTCGGCATTCATCGCTCTTAGTTCGGCGTTAATCTCTTTTTGTTCAGCGATGAACGCATCCATCCGATCCAGATGCACCTGGAAACGGTCGGGCAACTGCAACAGTTCATCACCCAGTATCTGAGTGCGTACCGTTTCCCGCCAGGCAGGGTTTTCCCGCAAAGCTTTAAGGAAATCTTCCTGGTCGTTGTTAGTGGTCATCGATATTCTCCCGGTGGCAAATATTTTAATCCACCAGTGCTTGATACGCAATGAAATGAATTGACCTTGAATCTGCCGACGCCCATTCTTTCAATAGTGATGTCGGTGGCTGGACAGTTTCAGAATTGGGCAAGTTAAGCTATATTTGTCTGCAAGGTTTTTAATCAACACGGGTTTCAACTCGTTACCTTAATCAGCAGGAGTAAATAATTATGGTCCTGGAATCAGGCAGAATCACCCAGGAAGGTATTGACCGGCTTCGGACGCGGTTGGGCAGCTTCAATCGCCCCCGTCAGTACGGAGTGGGTCTCTTTAACGAGGAGGCATCCCGCAGCGCCATCCGCCATTTTTGTCAGGGCATCGGGGACAGCAACCCGCTGTACTGGGACGTTAGCTACGGCCAGCAGACCCGCTACGGCACAATCATCGCTCCTCCCTGCTTCCTTTACAGCGTTTACTGGAGCTCCGGCCGCACCGGCGGGTTGCCCGGCGTTCACGGCTTTCACGCCGGCAACGACTGGGAGTGGCATCGTCCCATCTACCTGGATGACAAAATATCAGTTCAGGAACAATTCACGGGTCTGGAAGATAAGGAAAGCGAGTTCGCCGGTCGTATTCTCATCCAATCCAGCGTAACCCACTACTTTAACCAGCGGGGTGAAGTTCTGGGCAAGACCCGAGGCTGGCAGATTCGCGCCGAACGGTCGGAGGCCCGGGAGCGTCAGAAATACACCTTTGAACCTTACCAGTACACCCGGGAGGAAATTCTGGCGATCCAGGAGGCGGTGCTGGGCGAGGAAATCCGGGGCAGTGTCCCCCGCTGGTGGGAAGACGTTCAGGTGGGGGACTCCCTGAAGCCGGTGGTCAAAGGCCCGATGAGCCACGGGGACATCACCGCCTTCGTCGCCGGTTGCATCGGGGGCATATCCCACGGCATCCAATTGCGGGAAATGCAGCGGCACCCTTCCTGGGGCTTCACTGACCCCAACACCGGCGCCCAGGAAGCCATTATTCGCGTCCACGACATCCAGGAGGCGGCGGAGAGCGCCGGCCTGCCCGGCGCCTATGACTATGGCTGCCAACGCTGCTGCTGGATGGGCCACCTGTTAACTAACTGGATGGGTGATGACGGTTTTCTGAAGAAGATGTACGTCGAGCTGCGCCGTTTCAACGTAGTGGGCGATACCACCTGGTGCCGGGGAACGGTTATCGGTAAGCGGGAGGAAAAGGGCGAAAAGCTGGTGGACCTGGAAATCTGGGGCGAGAATCAGCGGCAGCAAATAACTACCAAGGGCACCGCCACTATCCGCCTGCCTTCCAGAGCGGCCGCCGGGCAAATTTCCGAAACCGGCCCATAAGCGCCAGTCCGGGCTTTCGCTGCGTCAACCCTCGCCGGCGGCCGAACACCGGCCGGCGGCGAGTAGGCTATAATTGACCCAAAACAGGTGACGGATAAGGGAGCAAGCAATGGTCAATCAGCGAGTAAAACTCACCGTGGCCGACTACATGGCTACCCCGGACGACCAGCGTTACCAACTGTTGGATGGAGAACTGATTTTGGCTCCTTCCCCCACTAACAAGCATCAGGCAATCGCCCTGGCCCTGGCCAGCGCCCTTTACCAGTTTGTGCGGCAGAACAGTCTGGGGAGGGTACGGGTGGCGCCTCTGGATGTAGTCCTGGCCCAGCATGATGTGGCCCAACCGGACATCCTGTTCGTTTCCAACCAGCGCCAGTCAATCGTAACGGCGGCAAATATCCAGGGCGCGCCGGACCTGGTGGTCGAGATTCTCTCCCCTTCTTCCCGGAGATACGACCGTGGCTACAAGCAGACCCTCTACGCCCGGCACGGCGTCCGGGAGTATTGGCTGGTGGACCCGGAGCGGGAGCAAGTAGAGGTTCTCACCCTGGCCGATGACGGCTTTACCCTTGCCGCAACCTTTGGACGTGAAGATACCCTGGTGTCGGCATTACTGCCGGGGCTGGCGATTAACCTGCTGCCGGTCTTCAGCGAGTAGGCTATAATTGACCCAAAACAGGTGACGGATAAGGGAGCAGGCAATGGTCCATCAACGAGTAAAACTCACCGTGGCCGACTATATGGCTACCCCGGACGACCAGCGTTACCAACTGCTGGATGGAGAACTGATTTTGGCCCCTTCCCCCACTTCTCGGCACCAAATAATTTCCATAACCCTTGCCAGCGCCCTGCATCAGTTTGTGATTCAGAACAGTCTGGGGAGGGTATGGGCGGCGCCGCTGGACGTAGTATTAGCCCAGCACGATGTGGCCCAACCGGACATCCTGTTTGTTTCCAATCAGCGCCAGTCCATCGTAACGGCGGCAAATATCCAGGGCGCGCCGGACCTGGTGGTGGAGATTATCTCTCCCTCTTCCCGGAGATACGACCGTGGCTACAAGCAGACCCTCTACGCCCGGCACGGCGTCCGGGAGTATTGGCTGGTGGACCCGGAGCGGGAGCAAGTAGAGGTTCTCACCCTGGCCGATGACGGCTTTACCCTTGCCGCAACCTTTGGACGTGAAGATACCCTGGTGTCGGCATTACTGCCGGGGCTGGCGATTAACCTGCTGCCGGTCTTCAGCGAGTAGGGCTATCGCTACCGGCTCGGTGATTAGCCCATAATGTCTTACAGTCCGTACCGTTCCGCCGCCCGGGCAAAGCCCTCAATAGATCCTTCCAGAACCCGGTCTGCCACACAGTAGGAGATTCGGAAATACCCCGGAGTGCCGAAACCTCTGCCGGGCACTACCAGGACATTCCACTCCTGCAGCGCATCCACAAATTCGGTGTCGTCGGGCAGCGGCGACTTGGGGAAAAGATAAAAGGCGCCCTGGGGCTTAATCATTGAATAGCCCAGTTTCGTCAACTGGGAATAGATAAAGTCCCGTTTGCGCTGATATTCTCCGACGTCCACGCTGGCTCCCTGTAGTCCCCGCACCACGTGCTGCATCAATGCCGGTGCGTTGACAAATCCCAGGGTACGGGTGCAAAAGACCATTCCGTCGATTAATTCCGCCTTGTTGGGAAAGTGAGGGTGCACGGCAATGTAGCCGATGCGCTCCCCGGGCAGGCCCAAATCTTTGGCGTGAGAGTTGACCACAATGGTTCGAGGGTAGTGATTAAAGACCTGGGGGTAGGTCAACCCGTCGTAGATTAAGCGCCGGTAGGGTTCGTCGCTGACAATATAGATTTCCGTACCCAGCTCCGATTGCTTCCGGGTCAGCAGGTCGGCCAACTCGCTTATCTGACCGGCCGTATAGACCACTCCGGAGGGATTATTGGGGGAATTGATGATTATCCCCCGGGTGCGCGCCGTAATCGCAGCTGCAACGGCGGTCAGGTCCAGTTCAAAATTCTCGGCGGTGGGCACGATGACTGCCTTCCCGTTGTGGTTGTCAATGTAATAGACATACTCCCCAAAGAAGGGCGACAGGATGATTACCTCGTCTCCCGGATTGAGGGTAGCCCGCAGAACGACATTTATGGCCCCGGCCGCGCCGCAGCTCATCACAATGTCGGCCAGGGAAAAGGGCAAATCCGTCTCATCCCGCAGGGTTTCGGCTACAGCCTCCCGAGTTTCCGGATAGCCGGCATTCGGCATATAGCGGTGCCGGCCCTGGCCTGGATTTTCCGCCAGGCGGCGCAACTGCTCGTTGAATTCCTCGGGCGGCTCCACCACCGGGTTGCCCAGGGAAAGATCGAAGACCTTATCCTCGCCGTAGCGGGACTTCAGGGCAATACCTACCTCAAACATTCGCCGAATCCAGCCGCCCTCTTCCATAGAGCGGCGCACATTGTGGGAAATAGTCATAACTTACTCACCCGATTTCTGATTAGAGCCAAGAATACTCTCCCGGAGTAGGCCCGTAAAGGGGAAAGCCGGCGCAAAGACTCGGTATCGCCTTACACCGCAACCGTGAAGTTTCTTATCCGATTCCGTAATATAGATAAAAACGACGATCATTATCGATAACCTGGCTTGACTTTGGCTACTGACTATTATATAAATTCACGAACCCGTTTAATAAAGGAGATTTGTTTATAGAAAATATACATCAGGTAAGACCTTGAACCGAAAGTCATAAAGAATCCGAATTTACTGGTCATAGTTTGTCTTAGTTGAATAAGGAGGAGATGTATGGCAAGAACGAAAACGGCAAAAACCCATCGGTTAAGCCGCGCGCTGCTGTCAATTATTGCAGTGATTGCCCTGCTTGCAGTTGCCTGCGGCGCTTCTCCCGCCGAAGAAGCTCCCGCGGATCAGGCTGCTCCCACCGCCGAGCCGGAAGTGGCCCGGGTTGAGTCTTTGGCGATACCGGCCACTGAAACCCCTCAACAGCAGCCGTCAACTACCGGTCAGACCATGATGGAAGCTACCCCCACCGCGGCTCCCCAGCCGACAACGGTTCCGGAAGAGCCCGCTATGATGGGAAGGGACACGTTGACTTTTCTGACCGCTGAAGAGCCGACCACCGTCGGCGCCGCCAGTGCCAACTGCGGCGGCAATATCCAGAACACCATTTGCGACGACTTGGCCAGCGACCCTCTAACCTGGATTGACGACCACAACAACTATGAAGTTGTTGGGCTTACTGGCATTGAGGGCTGGGAACAGTTGGGCCCCGACCTCTGGCAATTCAAGCTGCGCCAGGGCGTAACCTTCCACAACGGCGCGCCCTGGAACGCCGATCAGGCCAAATTCTGGATCGACTTCTTCGGCGACGAAGCGACCAGCGGCCACCACAACTCCAACGATTTCAGCTTCCACGGCGTTATCGGCGGCGAGGTAGTGGACGAATACACGCTGGATGTGGTCTGCGGCAAAGCCTGCCCCATTTTGCCTCGCACCACCATCTTTACCAAGTTCCAGGACGTGGGCTGGTTCCTGGATGAAGTAGGCGCGACCTCGGCAATGGACTTGCCGGAGGAAATGCCGGCCGAAATCGAGCGGTTCACCGTCGGTTTGGGACCCTACAGGATTGTCGAGTGGGACACCGGCCTGGAAATCACTCTGGAAGCCTACGAGGGGTACAACCCCAACCCGGCGACCAACTACTCGCGGAAGCCATCGATTCCTAACTTGGTGCAGCAATGGCGCAACGAACCGCTGGTGCGCGCCGCCGCTCTGTCGGCTGGAGAGGCCGACTGGGCGGAAATCGCTTTCCAGGACCGGGGACTGGTTCCCCAATGGAAGTCGGCCACCAACAATGAGGCCTATGTTTACGCCATTGATACGGTGCACCATCCGGAGCTGCGCAAGCGGGAAATCCGGGAGGCTTTGAACCTGGCCGTCGACTGCGAGACCTTGATGGCAGAGATTTTTGAAGGTGTGTTGGAGTGCTACGGCAACATCGCCCAGACCGGCACTGTCGGCATAACCCCGGACAACTCCAAGGGTTATCCCTACGACCCGGAGCGAGCGAGGGAGCTAATCGCCGCCGCCGGCTATGATCCCGAGAACGAGATTAAGCTCCACATCCGCTCCCAGCGGGTACCCAAGGATGTGGAGTACGCCGAGGCGGTAATCACCTTCTGGCGGGATGTGGGCTTTAACGCCAATCTCCACGTTGTAGAATCTTCCATTCACGCCGGCACCGGCCGTTCCAACTGCGGTCATGGCCGCACCCGGGATGACTTTGCCAACGCTGAAGGTGCAGATTTGCACGAGAAGTGCCGAAACCTGGGGCCGGGCAAGCCCAACTTCTCTTCCATGCACATCACCGCGCCGGCTACCTCCACTGAGTCCCTGGACTTCTCCCGGCAGGCGATTCTGCGGAACAGCTGCTACAGCCGCTCCAGCGGTATCTGCTACCATGATCTGGAGGAGATGATCGAGGAGGCCAACGCTACTCCCTCCGGCGACCTGCGCCGCCAGCGCATGGAAGCCATCGCCAACCGGGTACACAACGATTTCCACTTTGTGCCCAACTTTATGGTAGTTCAGATTTACGGCCTGTCGGCGGACCTGGAGTGGGAACCTCACTACGCTCCCCGCATCCGGGCCAACATCATGCGATTCAGCAACTAGGAGTACCTGGGTACAACACCGACGGCGAAAAGCCCAAAGGAAGGCCCCGGACACCGTCCGTGGCCTTGTTTTTTCTCCGGTGGCGCGGCGCCGGCCGGCTCCAATACTGCCGGCTCTCCCTCAATCAATCCACGCCGTCAACTCGGTTTAAGCAATTCCGGAAGGGGCAAGCCGCCCCGCGGGCTGTTCAGGGCGGCTCGTTAGTCCGGCGGCCGGCGTTTGGACTTACTGGAAGGCGGCCATCAAGTCTTCCGGCTCCCCTTCCCTGGCCTCGTCCTTGCTTCCGAAGGGTTCCGGCGGGGCTTTGCGGAGGCTGCCCAGGGCGGCGCGCAAGGCTTGTCGCACCGTCCGCACGAAGACCAGTTCTATTTTGGGTACATCCTTCAGGTCCGGGCGGGCGGTTTCCGGCAAGATGCAACGGGACAAACCCAGGCGGGCCGCCTCCATAATCCGTCGTTCCGCCTGGGGCACCGTCCGCAGCTCGCCGCCCAATCCTACTTCGCCGACGGCCACCAACTGGGAGTCCAGGGGCCGGTTGTAGAGGCTGGATGCCAGGGCCAGGATGATGCCCAGGTCGGCGGCCGGCTCGTTAATCCGCAGCCCTCCGGCCACGCTGACTATCAGGTCCTGGCCGGCCAGTTCCAGTCCTGAGCGACGCGAAGCTACCGCCGCCAGCATCAGCAGCCGGTTGTAGTCAACCCCGTTAGCTACCCGCCGCGGGGCCGGGGCAAAAGCCGGCGAAGTGAGGGCCTGGATTTCCAGCAGCAGCGGCCGACTACCCTCCAAAGCCGACACCAGGGCCGAACCTACGGTCTGCTCATAGCGTTGGGACAGCAGGGCGCGGGAAGGGTCGAGAACCTCCGCCAGACCCTGGCCGGTCATTTCGAATACTCCAATTTCCATAGTGGAGCCAAAGCGGTTCTTGCCGCTGCGCAGAATCCGATAAGCGCTGCCGTCCTGTCCTTCCAGATACATTACCAGGTCCACCATGTGTTCCAGCACCCGGGGGCCGGCCAGAGAACCGTCCTTGGTCATGTGACCAGCCAGAAAGAGGGGCACGTTGCGGTGTTTGGCCCACTGCAGCAGTTTCAGCCCACATTCCCGGACCTGAACCACACTGCCGGGGCCGGAAGGGGCGTCCTGAGTATAGAGGGTCTGAATCGAGTCCACGATAGCCAGGGAAGGCTGACACTCTTCCAGCTTTTCGAGGGCCGAATCTACATCCGTTTCCGAAATCAGGAAAACGCCCTCCCCGGGAAAAGTTAATCGCTGGGCCCGTAGCTTGATTTGGTGGGGGGATTCCTCGCCGCTGATGTAGGCTACCGAGCCGCCTTTTTCGGACAGATAGCGGGCCAACTGGAGCAGCAAAGTTGATTTCCCGACTCCCGGTTCTCCCGCCAGCAGCGATACCGAGCCGGCTACGATGCCGCCGCCCAATACCCGGTTAAGTTCCTCGGAGGGCAAACGTACCCTTGGGCGCTCTTCGGGGCCCAGGGCGGAAAGCTCCCGGGGCGACTCTTCGGCGGCGGCCAGCCAGGACTGTCGCCGGCGGGAAGGGCCGGCTGACACATTCAGTTCCTGCAAGGGGAAGGAAGAACCGCAGCCCGGGGCCGGACAGAAACCAAGCCAGCGGGGGCTTTCATAGCCGCATTCCCGGCAAACAAATTGGGTGCGCGGTTGACTTTTGGTCCGGTTCATAGCATCGCCTCCCGTTATCCCCTAATTATAACAACAGCAGGCCCGATTTTAACGGGCCTGCTGTCAGTAATTGGTCGCCAGGATTGGGGAGGGACGGTAACTAGGACACCGGCGCCACCGGCTCGGGCGCCTGCTCCGGCTCTGGTGCCGGAGTTGGAACCCGGGCCCGAATGATTATTTTCTCATCTTCCACATCCACCACGGCGATGTCGCCGTCGTTCAGGCGGCCATTGAGCAATTCATCGGACAGGGTATCCTCTACCTCGTTCTGGATGACGCGGCGCAAGGGGCGCGCGCCCAGCACCGGGTCAAACCCTTTCTCGCCCAGGTACTCGCGGGCGGCGTCAGTAATTTCCAGGGTGATATGGCGGTCTTCCAGTTCCTTCTGCACCATGTCAATCATCAGGTCAACGATGGCGTGAATCTGGTCCCGGTCCAACTGGTGGAAGACTACCGTCGCGTCGATGCGGTTCAGGAATTCGGGACGGAAGAAGCGGCGAACCTCATCCATAACCTTGTCCTTCATCCGCTCGTAAGACTGCTGGGATGACTGGGCGCCGTCGGACTTGACGCCAAACCCGAGGGTGGTATCCCGTTTAATCAGGTCCGAACCCAGGTTGCTGGTCATCACGATGATGGAGTTCCGGAAGTCCACCCGGCGGCCTCGGGCGTCGGTCAACTGACCGGCGTCAAAGATTTGCAACAGGATGTTGAAGACCTCCGGGTGGGCCTTTTCAATCTCGTCCATCAGGATGGCGCAGTAGTTCTTGCGGCGGACGCCTTCGGTCAGCTGGCCGCCTTCGTCATAGCCCACATAGCCGGGAGGGGCGCCAATCAGGCGGGCTACGGTGTGCCGCTCCTGAAACTCGGACATATCCAGGCGGATCATATTGTCTTCGTGACCGAACATCACCTCCGACATAGCCCGAACTAACTCGGTCTTGCCCACGCCGGTGGGGCCCAGGAACATAAACACGCCGATGGGATGGCGGGGGTCTTTCAGGCCGGCGCGGGCCCGGCGTACCGCCTTGGAGATGTTAACGATAGCTTCGTCCTGCCCGATAATGCGCTTGTGGAGGTCGTCCTCCATGTGAATCAGCCGCTCAGTTTCCTCGGCGGCCAGGCGGGTCACCGGAATGCCGGTCCACATACTGACCACTTCGGCAATATCCTCTTCGGTCACCGTGGAACGGCCTCTGGCCCGGTCCTCCTGCCACTCTTCCCGCAAAGTATCCAGGTTCTGGTTCAGGTTAAGTTCCCGATCCCGCAACTCAGCGGCGACTTCATACTGCTGAGAAGCTATGGCCTCGTCCTTCTCCTGCCGGACCCGATCCAGCACCTCCATAGCGTCCTTTACCGAAGCGGGGGTAACGCTGCCCCGCAGACGCACCCGGGAACCGGCCTCGTCCAGCAGGTCGATAGCCTTGTCGGGGAGGAAGCGGTCAGGGATGAAGCGAGTAGCCAGGGTAGCGGCGGCGCGAACTGCGCCGTCAGTGATGTCAACGTTGTGGTGGTCTTCGTAGTTGACTTTGACGCCCATCAAAATCTGGACCGTCTCGTCAGGGTTGGGTTCTTCCACGCGCACCGGCTGCAAGCGGCGTTCCAGGGCCGGGTCTCGCTCCACGTACTTCCGGTAATCGTCCAGAGTAGTGGCGCCGATACACTGAATCTCGCCCCGGGCCAGAGATGGTTTCAGGATATTGGAGGCATCCACGGCGCCTTCGGCAGCGCCGGCGCCTACCAATGTATGCACCTCGTCAATGAACAGGACGCAGTTGCCGGCGTTCTTAATCTCTTCAATAACTTTCTTCAGGCGTTCCTCGAACTCGCCCCGATACTTGGTGCCGGCCACCAGCGCGCCCATATCCAGCGTTACCAGGCGTTTACCCTGAAGGGTATCGGGAATTTCGCCCTTGTAAATCTGCTGGGCCAGAGCTTCCACTATGGCCGTCTTGCCCACCCCGGGCTCGCCGACCAGGACCGGGTTGTTCTTGGTGCGGCGGCTGAGAATCTGCACCACCCGCTGAATCTCAGGGTCGCGGCCAATAACCGGGTCCAGCTTGCCGTCGCGGGCGGCGATAGTGAGGTCAATGCCCAGTTGGTCGAGGGTCGGGGTGCGGGTGCCGGTGCGGGAACTTTGCGAACCGCTGCCGGTGGAGCTGTTGCTGAGGATACGATGGGTCTCGGTTCTGACCTTTTCCAGATTAACGCCCAGGCTCTCCAGAACGCCGGCGGCTACGCCTTCCCCTTCCCGGAGCAGCCCGATAAGTAGATGTTCGGTGCCGATATAGGTGTGGTTCATGCGGCGGGCTTCGTCAACCGCCAACTCCACCACCTTTTTGGCTCTTGGGGTGAGGCCAATCTCCCCCTGGGCGGGTTTTTCGCCCCGGCCAATGATAAATTCTACGGCGGACCTTACCTTGCTGAGGTCCACCCCCAGTCCGGAGAGGACCCTTGCGGCGACACCCTCCGTCTCTCGCACCAGGCCGAGGAGGATATGCTCGGTGCCGATGTAGTTATGGTTAAAACGCTGGGCCTCTTCCTGAGCCAGCGAAAGGACTCTGCGCGCCCGTTCCGAGAATTTTTCGAATCTGCTTCCCATAACACCGCTCCTGTCGGGTAAGACGGGGTTGCTTCAACGGCTTCCTGGCCTGAGTGCGGCCCCAGGTTTCCGAAAGAAGCCGGGCCCCTGATAGTTTGTGTTGGAAATCACCCGACATCAAACTGAACTGAATTATATTGCAAATATTTGTTTAATGTAAAGCTGCACTTCCCGCCCGTGCTACCCAAGGTTAACTGTCCCTTAAACTGTGTGGCATTAGTGGAGTGGGATTAAAAGGGAGGTAGCAACCGCCGGCTGCACCAGTTCACCACCGTTGAATTGCAGGAGGTGAAGAGCCAGCGCTTGAGGTATTTCAGAAGTACTTCCCGGCAGTGACCTATTTTCCCACTTCGTCGCCAAAGCAGTATCGTCGGCGCTGGGGCGTTTCACTACCGTGTTCGGGATGGGAACGGGTGGGGCCACCCCGCTAGAACCACCAGGAAGTAAATCTAACGTGGGAAAGTATGCACTATTTTTCACGATCTGGCAAGGGGTTACCCAGAAAAAATTATAGTTTGGAAAAACTCTTGACGCCGGGGGTAAATCCGGGGGATTGACCGGCCGGTTTTCAACCGGGGAAATGTTGCCATACCGCCGCAACCGCTCCGCCCAGATAATGGTTTCCGGCTTGATTTGTAAAACTTAATCACCCCGGGCCAAGAGCGCTTGATTATAGAAATCAGCCAACTTTTGGTCTCGCCATTCAATATCAGCGGCGGCGCGCAGTCGATTTACGGCTTTAGCCAGGGCCTCATCTATCTCGGTCAGTGTTGCAATTTAGGCAGTTTAAGTCAGGGCATGGGATTTGTTCCAATACCGCCGAGGCAATTAAAGACGTTACCTCACACCTCGACCTCCTGATACGGAACACTGCCACCTCCACAGGGCTATCGCATATGAAAAAATTTCAGGCTCAGAACGGAACTTTCCGATGTTTTGGCGGCGCTTTACTGGGTAATCAACATCAAAACCAACGGTTTAAGTCTTAAATTACCCAAATTTAGCAGTTAAAAACGGAGATTTACCCGTCAATTGGCCTCTTAAATTCCATATGCGATAGCCCTGGCCACCTCCAGCCCTTCCCTTGACTAGCGCTGGCGCCGGGCCTAAAATCGGGAATTGCCCCGCCTATCGGTCCGGCCCGGTTCGGTTTGCCGGTCGGTGGGTCAACCTTGCAGCAACTCAGGAGCGCACTTGCCTTATGCCGACTAAAGTGGGCCGGATTCCATATATGATTTGCGAACCCTTTTACTTCGACACCGAGCGAAGGGGACTGCAACTGGTGGACACGATGCCCCATCGGGCGGCGGCTGAAATAGAGCAGGGGATTCTCGACGCAGCCCCGGTTCCGGTAGTGGATATTTTCGGCAAGGAAGATGCGCTGCAGCCGGTGGGAGGTTTCTGCATCGCCAGCACCGACCGGGCCGGCAGCGTCTTTCTTTACTCCAAAGCGCCCATTGCGGAACTGGACGGCGCCCGTATCGGCGTGATTGAGGATTCCAGGACTTCGGTCCGGCTGCTGGAAGCGCTGCTCAAGCTCAAGTACCAGGTGGAACCGGGCGAGTTTGTCGGGCTGCGGGATGAGCACGACGCCTTTATGGTTATGGGCGACCGGGGACTGCGGCAGCGGCGCGGCGCCCGGGGCTTCCCCCATCGCTACGACCTGGGAGAGGAATGGTACCAGTGGACGCGTCTCCCTTTCGTTTACGCCCGCTGGATGGCGCGCCGGGACCTGGACTCCCAGGAACTGGCGGTGCTGGAAGACACCCTTTACGTCGGCCTGGAAGACGGCGTGGATACCCTTTACCACATCTCTGATCCAAGGGAAAATTTGCTGATGCTGCCCCGGGACATCGTCGATTACGTCCAGGGGATTCGGTATTACCTGGGGATGTCGGAGCAGAAGTCTATGCGCATCTTCCGGGAATACCTGCAGCAACTGGATTCCTGAATGTCCGGCGGAAGCTTGACTGAAACCGGCGCTTGCCTCACCGACATTGAACGCCGGCGGTTGTAGCCGGCCATGCCCCGGGTTACCGCTGCCGGCTATGACATTTCCGGCAAAGTTACCGTCATCTGCGATTATTCCCCGCCCCGTTCCGGCAATCCTCGACAGCTTCCGCCACCACCGGCGGCCGATTTTCTGCTGGTCAACCGCAATCCGGGACGAGCGGTGCGCACGGACTCGGCAATGCTGGCGGCGGGCCTGCGTCAGTTGACCGGCCAGGAAGTCATCTTTGCCCTGCTGACCCGGGATATGAACCGGCTGGCCTTGCAGTCCTACCTGCTGGGCGCGCAATTGCTGGGGCTGGAAAATGTAGTTGTGGCTCAGGGGGACCCCTTTACCGGAAGCGATGCGGCGGAAATTGCAACGGCAGCCGATTACAAGCCGACGGAGCTGATTGCGGCGATTACGGAAATGAACCGGGGGCGGGACTTCCGGGGGCGGCGGCTGGATTACCCCACCGACTATTGCATCGGGGCCACCCTTGACGCGGGCAGCGACATCTACCGTCAAGCCCAATTAGCGCAGGCAAAGGTAGCCGCCGGAGCCGGTTTTCTGGTGTCCCAGCCGATTTTTGACCTGGCCCGGAAATCCCGGTTTACGGAAGCCTATGGTGATCTGGCCGGCGAATCTTGCCCGGCGCCGATTTTCTGGGGCCTGCAAATGCTGGAGCTGGGCGGCGTTTCCTTCGGCCCGATACCGCCCAATACCGCAAGGGAGCTGGAACTGGGCCGGTCGGGAGTAGCAATAGCCCTGGAGTTGTTCGAGCGGTTTCAGGAGGCCGGCATCCGCAGCATTTACCTGCTCCCGCCAATACGCCGGGGCGGCGAGCGGAATTACGCCGCCGCCCGGGAATTTCTGGCCGCAGTGCGCGCCGGCGTGTAAGGCCGGCATCGCTCTCCAGACGTCAAGGCAGATTCTCGGCCGGCCCCGCCTTCCTGACCTGTTGTATCTGATCGAAGCGCCGGCTTACCGGGAGTCGAAGACCTCTTTGGCTACCCGTACTGCGTTGGCGGCGGTGGGCCAGCCGGCGTAAAAGGCGATGTGGGTGATTATCTCGCCGATCTCCTCTTTGGTTACGCCGTTATCCAGAGCGCGGTTGATGTGGCCCCGAAGTTGATCCGTCCGATAAAGCGCGACCAGGGTAGCGACGGTAATCATACTGCGATCCCGTTTTGAAAGCTCGGGCCGTTCCCACACGTCGCCAAAAAGCACGTTGGCGCTCAGTTCCGCCATTTTGGGAGCAATTTCACCGGCGGGGTTGGGCGTAGTCATCAGTCTGCCTCCTGTGTTACCAAATTTTGGGATACCCATGGATTTGAAATCGGGGAAAGCAACCGTGAAAGGGCGGGCCGGGGCAGCTGTGCCGTGCTTACGTTCCCCAGGTCAGTCCAAAATCGGCGCGTTCCACCACCTGACCGGTGAAGGAGTCGGCCGACTGGCCGGCCAGCCACACGGCGGCGGGGATCACCGCCTCGGGCGGCACCATCGGGATGTGCGCCGTGCCGGGCCAATCACCGCGGCGATTCATCCAGGTATCGACCCGGCCGGGGCTGAAAAGGTTGACGGCGATGTTGTTGGGGCGCACCTCTTCGGCCAGGCTCAGGAACATCCGCTCCAGGGCAGCTTTGCTCATGGAATAGCCCACCCGACCTTCCCGGTAGCCCCGGGCCGAACCTGAAGTTACCCCGATGATTGAGCCGGAGCCTTGTCGGAGCATCACGGGCAGGGCATATTTGCAGAGCAACAGGGGAGCGCGCACGTTTACCGCCAGACAACGGTCCAGCAAATCCGGGTCCAGGTCCACCACGGGAGATTCACAGTCAATTCCGGCGTTGGAAAACAGGATGTCAATCCGACCGTAGTGGGCGACGGTGGTTTCGACCAGGAGCCGGATTTCGTCGGGAACCGTTACCTCGCAACGCACGGCCCGGGCCTCGCCGCCCCGGGCCAGAATGTCTTGCGCAGTGTCATAGATATTGCCGGCGGCGTAACGGGCAAACTCGGCGTCGGGGGGTGATTCCGCCTCGGTGCGGGCCGCAACCACCACTCTGGCTCCGGCTTGAGCCAGACCGCTGCTTACCGCCCGGCCGATGCCGCGGCTGCCCCCGGTAACGATAGCGACTTTTCCGGTCAGGTCCATCGGCTGCCGAATCAGCCGGCCGGCCGGAACTTGGGCAGGCTTATGGTGTCGGTAAGGTCGTCAAAAGTAACCTGAACCGCCATGCCGCACTTGATGACGGCCGGGTCCGGCTCGATGTCCACCAGGTGGCTGATGATACGGGCTCCACCTTCTAGTTCCACGATGGCCGGGACGTAAGGCACCATATCCCGGAAGGCCGGCGTGGGCGCCCGGTGCACGATGCAGAAAGTATGCAGAGTTCCCTGCCCACTGCTCTGAATCCAGTCGGTATTGCGGGAAAAGCAGGCCGGGCAGATGTCCCGGGGGTAAAAATAGATGTTGCCGCAATCGACGCAGTGCCGAAGCCACAACTCATGCTCCTTGCATTTCTCCCAGTAGAAATCCGACTCCGGTTGGGGAACGGGCGGGGTAATCGGTGGTGCGGGCTGATTTTGCTGGGTCATCCGCTGCTCCTTCTGGTGGCCGGCTGCGGCCACCGGCGGTTGAAACTCTAGGCTTTGGTCGGGCGCCGGCCGATTCCGGCGCGGCAAGTCCAGCATAAGTAGAAAACCAGGCTCCGTCAAGTTGGCCTTTACCCTCACCCCCAACCCCGCTCCTACCAGGAGAGGGGAGCTTGTTCCTGGCGTACCGGCAGCCCATGAGCACAAACCCTCTCACGGACAAGCGGGAAAAATCAGATTCTCCACTTGGACGCAGAGAAAATCCTTCTCCCCTCTCCCTCGGGGAGAGGGGCCGGGGGTGAGGGCAAATTTACCCGGTTGTCATCCGGCCTGATTGGGTTTATCGTTCAACTAATCAAGGCAGGGATAGCCGGATAACCGGCCAATTCCTGGGGGGTATGGATAATGCGAGTGGCAGTAATGGGGGCCGGCAGTATCGGGGGATACTTCGGGGGAATGCTGGCTCGGGCCGGCAATCAGGTGACTTTGATTGCCCGGGGCGAGCATCTGCAAGCTATTCGCCGCAACGGTCTCCGCATAAAGACCGATGCCCAGTTATTGACCGTTCCCTGCGGGGACAACCTGACCGCCACCGACGACCCGGGCCAGGTTCTGCCGGTGGACCTGGCGCTGTTGACGGTAAAGACCTACCAAAACGACACTGCAATCCCGGCAATGCAGCCTATGGTTGGCCCGGAAACCGCCGTACTCTGCCTGCAAAACGGAATTGACAGTTACCGGGCCGCCGCTGCGGTTTTGGGGGTGGAAAAGGTGCTGCCGGGCGCCGCTTACATTGAGGCGGCGCGCCTGGAACCCGGCCTCCTCAGCCAGAGTGGCAGCGTGGTGCGCATCGCTTTTGGCGAGCCCGACGGCGGCAGCAGCCGGCGTGGTCAACTCATTCTGGATACCCTGTCCGGCGCCGGAATAACCACCCAATTTACTCCGGATATTCAGCAGACCTTGTGGAGTAAATTCCTCTTTATCGCCACCATGGCCGGCGTAACCTCTCTGGCTCGGGAAACTATGGCCCAACTAATGCCGCGACCGGAGTGGCGCAAGGTAGTAACCGCCTGTATGCGGGAAATTGAAACCGTCGCCCGGGCCAGCCGGGTAAATCTGGAACCGGAAATCGTAGCGAACACCATTGCCTACATCGAAGGCGACCTGGAGGATATGCACGCTTCGATGCACGCCGACATTATGGCGGGACGCCCGCTGGAGCTGGAAGCCCTCAACGGAGCAGTAGTACGAGCCGGCCAGCAGGTGGCTGTGCCTACCCCAATAAATGATCTGATTTATGCCGCTCTCAAACCCTATGCCGCCGGAAACTGACGATGCAGAAATTTCGCCTCCGGTTAAACCGGGCGCTATGGTGTGGCGCAATACCCATTTTGGCGCTGCTGGTCGCCTGCACACCGCCGCCGACGGCTGCGCCCACCGGCGCGCCGGCAGTCAGTCCAACAGTCAGCGATGTAGCTCCGCCTCCGGTTACGGCTGCCCGCCCGCCGTCAGGGGCCACGCCGGTGCCGGCTGTGAAATCGCCGCCGGCCACGATGCCACCTCCGGTCGTCGCCGAGGAGGGAGAATTGCAGATTCTGGTTGAAAATGCGCCGCCCGAAATGGTTGCGCCCCGGGCTGAATATAACTCCGACACGCCTTTTGACGACCTGGTTAAGACCCACTTCTACGCCCGGACCGCCAGTGGGGAGTTGACCGAGGCCGCCGGCGAACCCGATCTGCTGGTCGAACTCGATGGCCGAATAAAGGTACGATTGTCCGGCGGCGGCGCTCCCCTTTACCTGGACCTGCTGGCCCTGGAATCTGAGTTGATGGGAGAACATCCGGTGCACAAACTTTACCGGCTGATTGCCATGGGGATTCCGGTAAGCGACGCCCTGCGCGCCAGCCTGACCGTCGGGCCGGCAGACCGGCTTTTCGGCAGTGTCGAGTTTGAGTACCAGCGCCGGCGCTATGCCGCCGGCGTCGTAACCGACATATTCCCGGATGGCACTTTCCTGGTGATTCCCTTCCAGACGCCGCCGGAATGGCAGAGCCAGGACTCCAGTATCGCCGCGCCTACCCATTTGCACCTCAACGCCCGGGCTTTGAGCGGCGGGTCTTCCCCCCTGGCCCGGGAGTACGAACTGGAAATTCTGTCGCTGCCTTTCGCCGACCAGCGTTACCCGCCGACTCCGGTAGCCCGGAAGCAGTGCGACGTTTACCGGGAGAGTCTGCTTGCCCCCGATTACCGGGAATTGCTGCGCTCGGCCGGGTTCCGATTCACCCCGGACCGGGCGGCCCAAGGGCTGAACGAGGGCGCTTCCTTTGTTGACCGCTTGCAAGCCTTGCTTTGGGAAGGCGCCGGCGCCGGAGTACAGTACTTCGGGTTTGAGAGTTACTGGATTGCCGACGTTTACCGGGACGAGGGAGTGTCCTGGCTGGACGAATGCGACACCGCCGGCGGACTGCGCCGTTACCCGGAAGCCGGGGATGACGCGCCGCGGTGGTACCTGACCCTCCGACGCTCCCTGGAACCGGACAAGACCCGGCGATACAAGATTATGGAGTTAGACCGGGACGGGGCGGCGACGGAACTCTATACGGCTCCCGGCATCATTTTGCTGGCGCTGCCACTGCCCTTTGACAATAGCGTTTGGCTGCTCAGTACCGAGGGGTGGCCGGAGGCCGACGGCGGGGATCCTCCCGACCCGCGCTGGCAGGCCGTATATTTGTTGAACCTGGCCGACTCCGACGCTTATACGAAGGTGCGTTACCCGATTGACGCTTTTCCCCAAGCCCCGGCAGCCGGTCTTTACGGCGCCTCGCCCCGGCTGAGCGAGGACGGAAAATTCCTTTTCAACACCTTGTACGGCTTCAAGGACGAAGGCGGCGGCATCTGGGTAGTGGATGTATCCACCCCGGACTTTCATACCAGCAAAGCTAACTTTGCCCGAATCGTGTCCTGGGACCATACATTGAGTTGGCTGCTGCTGGGCCGAACGGAGGCTGACCCGGAGGCAATGTACCTGTTTATGACGGGCAAGGAGGTGGCCGACGACTTTGCTATGACCGCTAATCTGCTGCGTATTCGCGAAGATGGGCTGAATTCCGCCATTGAACACGAGCAAAGGCTGCTGCAAATGGTGGGCTGGAACCCGGTCCCCTTTGGCTGGCAAAAGCTGTCGGACACCGAATACCGGATGCTGGTGGAAACCCACTACAATTACGAGAGTTCCCTGATGCCCCGGGCGAAAGGAGTGTACCTTGTCCCGGCGACCCTGGCCGGGGAGTGAAGGAAGAGGCCAGAACTGGAAGGAACCCGGTTGGCGACGGAATATCTTGCGGGACGGCAATTGCAGTCCCGCCGCCTATTAACTGACGCAGCCGGCAAAGTATTCCCGCGCCGCCACTTTGTCCTCCAGCCCGCCAAAGGCCATCGTGTAAAAGCCGGTGTAGCCGCCGGATTCCAGTCGCCGGAACACTGAAGGGAAGTCGATATTGCCTTCGCCCGGGTTGAGGTGCACTTCCCGCTCCCCGGTGTTGTCCGCCAGGCGTACCTCGCCAATGCGGGCAATTCCAAAAGCGTCCAGGAACCCGTCAATGCCCTCGGGCACCAGGTGAGCGTGGTTGACGGTAAAGGCCCAGCCCAACCGTTCCGAGGCAATGGCGTCAAAGTAGTAGCGGCATTCCGCAACGGTGTGCGCCAGGTAGTGAATTTCGGCGTAGTCCGGCTCGAAGTTCAGGTTCTCCAGAAAAAGGTTGACCCCGGCAGCCTCGGCGACGGCGACGGCTCGCTGCAGCCGTTCCAGGGATGCCTGCATCCGATACTCCAGCTCGCTGCTGAAGTGATAGCCCCCGTGCACCACCACTCCGAGGCAGCCCAATCTGCGGGCCAGGTCAATGCTGCCTTCCAGGTAACGGTCCACCGCCTCGTCCACGTAGGGCGAGAACTCGGCGATATTGACCGATGATGCGGTGTGCAGGGTCAGGGTTATGTCGCTCGCGGCGGCGGCGCTGACTACGGCGTCAACCCGCGCCTCGTCCCAGTTGGTCAGCCGATTGGGCCCGTAATCCGCATTAAAATCCAGGTAATGGAAGCCGTACTCGGCGGCGGTGGTCAAAGAGTCCTCCAGCCGGGCGGCGCCGGCATCATAACCGATGCGGTCTCTCAAACTAGCCAAATCAACCCTCCGATTTTTCACGCAGCCGGCGCGCTTACTCCGACCGGATTGCTGCTTCCCCGTTCAAAGCAGCCGGAATCCATTCGGTCAGCAGCGCCGCCAGCTCAGCGCGACATTCTTCCAGTCGGTGCTCGGCCCCTTCGTACAGTACCAGCTGCCTGGGTTCCCGGGCCCAATCGTAAATCTGTATTCCGCAGGAATAGGGCAGCCGGGTGTCGGCCTTGCCGTGAACGATCAGCATAGGACGCGGGGATACCAGGCCGGCCATGTTGGCCCCGTAGGTCTGGGGAGAAAGGGATACTACCCCGGCCACGTGGCGGCTTACGGCGCCGGCGGCAATAACTACTGCGCCCCCGAAGGAGTGCCCCACGACAACTACCGGGTCGTGTCCAGTATTCTCCAGGTAACTTACCCCGGCCAGCAGGTCGAATGCGCACTCCGGGAGAAAGTTGGGCCGCCGGTAATCCAGCCGGAGGGAAGTAATGCCCTGCTCGGTAAATTCATCAGCCAGTTGGGCGTAGAGACCGGGGCCGGGGCCGCCGAACCCGCCGCGCGCCCCGCACACCCAGATAACACCCTTGCGAGAATCCGGAGCGGCGTGACGGATGGCGGAAATCTCGCCCCGGTCGGTGAGCAAAGCCAATCCAGCGCCACGATCCCCTTCGGGACGGGGGATGGGACGGACTTCCTGCACGTCAACCTTGAGGTATCCGTCAGGTCGGTCTCCGGTGGAGGAACTTTCCCTGACCGCCATATTCGCCCCGGTCAAAAGTTGGCGCCCGCCCGACCTCGGTTAGCCCTGGCTGCCGGGCGTCAATTTGAGAGTTCTGAAGTATTCGCCGGGATACCGGCTCTTCCGGGGAACCGGTTGGCGGCCCCTAACCTACCATTTCAAAATCGGTCTCGACGCTGGTGGGTTTAGCTACCGACTGGGTGACCGGGGAGCCTTCCACCGCCAGCCGCCAGATTTCCCGCAAGGTAGTTTCGTCGCCGTCGGCCCGGACGAAGCACTTGGCCGAGATGCGGCCGTAGCCGGGGTTGCCTTCGTCCTCCACTCCGGCCCACTTGCGGATGTTGTCGAAATAACCCTCTACCGCAATCTCCAGGTCGTAGATTCGGACCCCCTGCTTGGTGGCATTAACCACGAACCCCACGGTCATGCAGCTGCCGATGGCTGACAGCAGTTGCTCGTGGGCGCTGGCGGCTACGTCGGTAGCGGTCAAATCGCCGGGCTCATCCATATCAATCTGATGGTTGCGCATATAAGCTCGGGCCCGCATACCGTCCTGCCACACCACCCGCGACTTCCAGGGGCCGGTAACGGCATTGAATACTTCCGGGTCCCGGAAGGAATCCAGCACCTGGGTAAGCTTCTCCCGGGGAAGACCGTTGAGATCGCGTTCTGCGTCGGCCATTCTGCTCTCCTTTTGTTGTTCGATTGAATCCGCTTCGGCTGCCCTGGGCCTGCTGCGGCCCGCCGCTTGCGGCCATTATTCAGGCGACCCGGTCTCGGCAGCCAAAGTTGTTGCTGCCTAGCCGAACTGCCGGCGCAGTTTCTGAGCCGCCTCGCCAATAACCCGCATCTTGTGATAGGCGCCTTCGGCGGTGTTGATGTTGCGTTCGGCGAAGGTGCCGAAACCGCAGTCCGGGTTCAGGTAAATTTTGTCCGGGTCGAAGTATTCGAGCATCTCTTTGACCCGTTCCACAATCAGTTCCGGAGTTTCCAGTTCTTCGGTACGGGGATTGACCACCCCCAGGCCGATTTCCTTCTCGTTGGCGTACTCCTTGAAGACTTCCATCTCGCCGGCCCGGGGAGTGGCGCACTCCAGCACCAACTGGTTGATATTCATCTGCACCAGGTAGGGCAGCAGGGGGCCATAGTTGCCGGTCATCAGCACATCTTCCCGGCGGCTCCAGTTGCCCCGGCAGACGTGTACCCCCAGCTTAACCCCTTCGATTCCTTCGGCCACCTCATTCATCAGGCGCAAGGCGAACTCCAACTCGGTGGTTGGGTCGCGGCGTTGGGGCAGGGAAGCGCACATAAAGGTTTCACTGGTTTCTTCGCCCAACACCACCTGGGTCAGAATCGGCTCGTCGTACTGGATAAAGTTCACCCCCTGGTCCCGCAGGGCGATAGTCTCCTGGCGCAGAATCTCCACCACGTCCCGGGCCAGGTCCTCCGGCGTGGGATAAATTTTGTCCGAAAGCCCCTCAAACCAACTGGAGCGGGTGAGCATATAAGGGCCGGGGATGGGTATCTTGATGGGTTTGTCGGTGTGCTGCTTCAGGAAGGCCAGCTCATCCAGCGACAGACCGGCTGCGGAGGAAATCTTCTCGGTGACAATGGGGCTTTTGATGGCAAAGGCCGGCACGTCCAGGGCGCGCAGAACTTCTTCCAGCCGGGCTCGGTCGTTGGCATAGTCCAGCAGTTCCGACACCTTCATCAGCTGCATACCGGCAATTTTGCCAACGACATAGGAATAGAAATTATCCCGTCGCTGCTCTCCGTCGCTGATGATGTCGGTGCCTGCCTCTTCCTGGGCCTGAAGCGCCGCGATGACCGCCTGGTCGGCTACTGCATTGAACTCATCCTCGGAGATTTCGTCGGCTTGACGCCGGCGCAGGGCCTGAATCAGTTCCGGCGGTCGGGGCCAACTGCCCACCACGGTTACCGGAAACAGGGGTACATCCGCCATTACTTCCTCCAAATTTAGGGATTGTTCAAACTTGATTGAAATTCAGGGTGTTAATTTGCTACCAGCGACGGTTATCAGCCCACTGGGGTTCCCGCTTTTCCAGGAAAGCGGTAATACCTTCCTGGGCATCGTAGGCCAGCAGATTTTCGACCATAGTTCGCTGGGCTAGGTCATAGGCCGCCGGACGGTCAACCTGCAACTGCCTGTAGAAAGCCTGCTTGCCGATAGCCAAAGTATAAGCGCTGGCTTTGGCAATATGCCGGGCCAGTTGCAGCACCGTATCTTCCAGTTGCGCCGACGGGACAACCCGGTTGACCAAGCCCCAGGTCAGGGCCGTTTGCGCTGAAATGGGGATGCCGGTCAGCAGCATTTCCATCGCCTGCTTGGGGTTCACGGCGCGGGACAGGGCCACCGCCGGCGTGGAACAGAAGAGGCCAATCTGGACGCCGGGGGTGCAAAAACCGGCATCTTCCGACGCTACGGCCAGGTCGCAGGTGGCGGCCAACTGGCAGCCGGCCGCCGTAGCCAACCCCTGCACCTGGGCGATTACCGGCTGCGGCAAGAGGCGAACGGCCTCCATCACTTCGGTACATTCGGCGAAAATGCAGGTATAGCTCTCCTTATCCGAGCCGACCAACTCCCTCAAGTCGTGGCCGGAACTGAAGACCGGCCCTTCGGAGCGCAGCACCACAACCTTGACTTCCGGGTTCTCCCCGATTTGTCCCAACCGTTCCTTGAGGGCGGCCAGCACTTCGCTGGACAAGGCATGACGGCGGGTCGGGTTATTCAGGGTGATGATGGCTACCTGGTCCACCAATTCATAGATAACCAGCGGTTCGGTCATTGGCGCAGCTCCTTGCCTTTCCGGTTCTGAAATCCGGGTAGGCGCAGTTTAGCATTACCGACCCTGTCGGGTCTAGTTTCCGGCAGGCGGGCGCCGGGGAGCCTGGATTGGGAAAAGGCTTTTAGGCTGTCGGGCTGACAGGCAAGCCCGGTCATCGGTTCAGCGCGTTGCCGATAACCCAGGCGGCGGCAGGGCAGCCGATACCGAAACCGAAGAAGGGGCCAAAGTCGCGGGTGGCCGCCTGGCCGGTGAAGTAGAGGCCCGGGATGCTGGACTGGAAGCTATCATCCAGCGCCGGAAAGCCTTCCGCCACTTCCAGACGTTCCAGGATGCTGGCGTGGCGCAGGTAAGGCTCCCGGGCCGACTCCACCCGGTATCCTGTAGCCAGGATAATCCGGTCAACTTCCAAAGTTGCGCCATTGTCCAGGGATACGGCCACGGAGCCGCCGCTTACCCGTTGGCTGCCAACAATGCCGGTTCTCGGCCACAGGTGCACCTGCTCACCCTGAATCCGCGGCTGGAGCCAGGGTTCCAGCTTGAGCCGTCCTTCGCCCCACAGTCGCCGGTTGATTTGGTCCCGGCCGGCCGGTGGTAGCTGCCTGAACCAGCCGGGCCTATGGCGGGTACGTTCCATCAACTCGTCAATCCAGTCCCAGTCCGACTCGGTGAAGGCCGGAGTGTCGGGCCGATAAACCAGGTGAATCTCGGCGTCGGTTTCGTCATTAATCAGGGCCGCCCACTCAAAGGCGCTCTGGCGTCCTCCTACAATCAGACAGCGTTTGCCGGCCAGCCCGCTGAAATCGGTGAAGTCGCAGGTGTGGGTGAAGCTCCCCGAGGGCAGCAGTTGAGTCAGGTCGTCGGGGATGTTCCGATAATGGGTCAAGCCGGTGGCAGCCAGCGTCCGGCGGGCCGCTATGACGTCGCCGTCGGCGCAGTACGCTGTAAAAGGAAGCCTGCGACTATCGTCCCACTCCAGACGGTCAACGAATTTCGTCTCTACCACCACCCCGCTTTGTTCCTGGAACCAGCGACAGTAGTCCAGATAGAGGGCCAGGGAGATGGGGGACGCCTGAGTCGGGGTCAGGGCCCGGCTCTCCAGGAATCGCTCAAAAGTTAGTTCGGCCACGGCGTCCAGGTGCCAGGTAGTAGGCGAGCGCAGCAGCATACCGGCCGGCATGTGGTTCTTCCAGAAGCCCAGCGGCTCACCGACTACCCGGCAATCCAGCCCCAGCCGGTGGGCGTAACTTGCCATCGCCAGACCGTAAGGGCCGGCGCCGATTATCAACAAATCTGTCTCTCGCATAGCCTGTTAATAGCAGGGGAGGCCCGCCCTGTCAAGAGAAATTGCCGGCAGGACAGGGCTATCGCATATGAAAAATTTTCAGGATGAGAACGGAACTTTCCGATGTTTTGGCGGCGCTTTACTGGGTAATCAACATCAAAACCAACGGTTTAAGTCTTAAATTACCCAAATTTAGCAGTTAAAAACGGAGATTTAACCGTCAATTGGCCTCTTAAAATCCATATGCGATAGCCCTGCCGGCAGGAAAACAATTATGGGCTGTCCGGACAATTGGGAGTCATCGCCGGCATAATTGACCGCAGAAATAATTGACATTGCGGCTTTAATGTAATATAAGACTCCTACTGAAATTAAAAAACATCCATATTTGACAGGAGGTGGAATTTTACAATTTGGACAAGCACTAGATTTATACGAATTCAGTAACATTTGGAGGCAAATTGTGAGAATTGCAGTCAAACGATGTGCAACATCTTTTAACGGTCGCTTATGGGCGCTGCTGCCGCTAATCGCAGTGCTGGCGGTAGCCTGCGGCGCTTCCACGGAGCCGGTTAGTGAACCGTCCGCGGCCAACGAGCAGCCGGCAGCGCCAACGGCCACTTTCGCCCCCCAGATGATTCCCGCGGCTACGGCAGTGCCGGCCGAGCCAGCAATGACTGAATCCTCCGGCGAGCAGCCGGGAGACCACGCCGGTCACGACCACGCCGAGCCGGCTGCGCCGACAGCGGTTCCGGCGCCAACGGCAGCTCCCCCACCGGCGGTAAGCGCCAAGAATCACGCCGTAGTGGTTACCGAGGCCGAGCCGGCCAGCATCGGCGCCTGGAGTGACGGCTGCTCGGCGGAAATCCACAGCATGGGCTGCCAGGACTTCGTTACCGACTTCCTGACCTGGCTGGACGACCGCACCAGTGAGATTGTCCCCCTGTCCGGCGTCGTTGACTGGGAGCAGATTGACATGGACCGCTGGCAGTTCAACCTGCGCGACGGGGTAAAGTTCCACAATGGCGCGCCCTGGAACGCTGCGGCCGCCAAGTACGGCATCGAATACAACGGATTCCCGGACAATCCCAGCGCTTCGGTTACCTGGACCGGCCCGGATATGACCGCCGAGGTAATCGATGACTTGACGGTTCATGCGGTATGCCCGAACCCTTGTCCCATCTACCCGCGTACCGCCCTCTTCGCCGACTTCCAGGACCCGGAATGGTTTGAGAACGCCACCGAGGAAGAGCGTTCCCTGATGACCATCGGCTTTGGCCCCTACCGGATTATCGGCTACACCCCGGGGGTCAGCACCGAATTTGAAGCCTACGAAGACTACGTGCCTACCGATAACTGGTTTGCCCAGGCTCCCACCATTCAGTACATAACCCACACCTACCGGCAGGAAGCTCCGGTGCGCGCCGCCATGATTCGGACCGAAGAAGCTCACTGGGCCGCCGATATTGGTTTTGAAGAAGCGGAAACTGTGAGCAAGACGGTCAGCGGCAAGACCGCTGAGGTCTATACGCTGGTCTTCGACACGGTCTTCCACGAGGAGCTGGCCAAGCAGAAGGTTCGCCTGGCCCTGTCCCACGCCGTGGACTGCCAGACGATGCTGGACTCCTTCTTCAACGGCCAGATACCCTGCCATCAGGCCATATCCATGATGGGGACTGTGGGCATCACCGCGGAGAACTCCATGCCGCGGGAATACAATCCTGATCTGGCGATGCAGCTGCTGGCGGAAGCCGGTTACGACCCGGAGAATGAGATTAACATCAACACACGGCCCGGCTCCAACATCCGCGGTCTGGAAATTATGGAGTCGGTCATCCAGTTCTGGCGGGACGTTGGCGTCAACGCCAACCTGAACTCCCATGGCGACCTGGGTGCAGCCCGGGAAATCCAGATTTCCGGCTGTGGCCGCTTCGCCGGTGAACCCGGCTACAAGGAAGCGATGGACTGTTCCGACCGGGAGCCGCCCGGCCCGGCCTACGTTACTTCCCACGCCTACGAAGTTGCCACTTCCAACGAGATTCTGGATATGCAGCGGTTTAACAACTCCCGTCTTAGTTGCTTCAGCCGCAGCAGCCGGGTCTGCTCGTCCGATTTCGAGGCCTGGAAGACGGAAGCCAATGCCATTCCTGAAGGGCCGGAACGGAACAGAGCGATGGAGGAAATTGCCGACTACTCTTACGAGCAAGCCTTCTTCCTGCCCTTCTTCGAGGTAGTGTACGTCTATGGGTTGGCGGACGACATCGAATGGCAGCCCTACTACGCTCCCCGTCTGCGGGGCAACACCATGCGATTCACCGAGTAAGCTGAATCGCTTCAAAAACCATCCGGTATGACGGGATGGCTGGTGGAAAAGCTGGGGGCGGGTCTCAGACCCGCCCTCTTTAACTTTGGCGCGAAGAATTATTGGTGGAAGAACTGGGCTTTATCCACTCCCGGTACTCACAAAAAGGTCGGCGCGCCCCATCCGGAAGTCGCAAACATCAATGGTTCACGCCGCCAGCCTGAAAACCGACCGGCGCCACCCGGTCCGGACAATCAATGGACTCCCGCATCCGGCTCGGAACAATCGCTTTCTACCCGGATCGCGGCCTGGCTTAATTCTCGGCGTCGTTATCCCGATTCATCTTCCCGTTGCGATCAATACCTGGCGGCGGCGGCGTACCCTCCGCAAGCTGGTCCTTGACCTGTTCGTACCAGGTCAAAAAGGCTTGCAACTGCTCCTCGGCCGCGACCCGGGCCTCAGCTTCGGCGGTAGTTCGGGCCTCGGCTTTGGCCTCAGCTTCAGCCCGGGCCTTTTCCGCGGCTACTTCCACATCGTGCATATTCGCTCTTCTGGAAAAGACCATGTATATCACCTCCACGTGAAGTTGAATCCCGATTATCGTCCAGGTGAAGAGGCCGATGCCATTGCCGCCAAGCCCATCCACGATGCTGACCGGCAATGGCTGACCCGGATCAAAGTAATAGTTCATCCAGGGCAGCCCGCCGGACATCAGCATAAATACGATCCAGGCGCCAACTATCAATGGTCTGGGCAACACCGGCACCCAGAACCACCAAGTCATCCGGTTATCTCTCATTTTAGCAATCTTTCTCCAGGCAAGGAAACGGGATGTGGCGTTCCCTTTTAGGCAGTCGAGGCATCGAGCCAGCCACCGGGATTGTCCGGGCGGTACCGGAACGAATGTGGCATCCTGACTTAAACCACCTGAATTTCAACGCTAACAAGGCGACAGGGCTATCGCATATGAAAAAATTTCAGGCTCAGAACGGAACTTTCCGATGTTTTGGCGGCGCTTTACTGGGTAATCAACATCAAAACCAACGGTTTAAGTCTTAAATTACCCAAATTTAGCAGTTAAAAACGGAGATTTACCCGTCAATTGGCCTCTTAAAATCCATATGCGATAGCCCTGAACAAGGCGACTTTCCCGCTCCCCGGCGCGCTTTGGTTGTGATATAATATAACAACTGTTGGGGACGCGCGGGTTCGACAGGAGCGTTCCGTGGCAGATTGCAAGCCGAGGCGCCATCGCCCTCGTTAATCCGGTGGCAAAAAATTAACTGGCGAACGTGAATTCGCTCTAGCCGCCTAAGTGCGGCTACGTCCGCACCCTGCTATTCCCGGATGTGGGGCTGCGGGCGCCAACAGACCGGGATGCGCTGCTCTCGAGGCCGATAGAAGGCAGCTAAGATTCATCGGCTGGTCTGCCGGAAATTTGGCTGACGAAAGTTCCGGCCGGCGAGACCTAAAGCGTCGGACAAGCTTGTAGTACATCTGTCCAGGGGGCCTTTTGGACGGGGAGTTCGACTCTCCCCCGTCTCCACCATCTCTCTTCAACTGCTGCTATTGCCGGCATGTCGGTCAGCCATGCCGGTTCCTTTGTTGCCGGCGAGGAACTGGGCTATCGGGTTAATTCACCACTTAGAAGTCGGTTTCCACCAGTATTTTTCGATCTACCAGGGGAATTTCGCCGCGAATATCGGCCGGCAACCGGTCGTAGGTGTCCAGCAGATTTTGCACCAGTTCCTCCGGCCCCCACAGGCGTATCACAAAAAAGGAGCGTTCATTCTCATTCAAGACCGGCCGGGTAAACCCACTGAGACTGACCAGCAGGCCGTTACTTGCCCCGGAAGTACTCACGTTTCCCTGCAAACGGTTGTAGTCCGGCAAATCTATCGGGGCGGTTCCCGACTTCACTTGGACGCACAGACGTGGCTCGGCAAAGCCCATTTCACCTTTGCCGGCGATAACATCCACCCCACCATCAGCGCCCGGTCGCGTCCGCAAGGTGGTGTAGCCTTGCGCTTTGAGAATATGCTCTACCAGATACTCCAGACTGTGGCCGGTAAACCTTTGTCGGATTCGTCCGGTAATCCGGTCGGATATTGCCTCGACTACGTCGATGGGATTTTCGACAGCTTCACTGATTACCGGGACGGCGCCGGCGGATTCGCCGCGCTGCCGCCGGACAACTCGATCAATACGCTCCCGGGCCTGGTCGCGATTGACCTGAAACACCGTCAGCATACCGCCAAAGGAATACAGCAGGTCCTGGTCAAAGCTGGAACGGGGTATATCGGTAGCCTCCCAGGTTACCGGACGGACGTGGGGGCAGGGCCAATCCGGTTCGTAGCGATAGGCGCCGGTTACCTGGCCTACGGCCACCAGCCGGGTTTGCTTGCAAGGCAAAACAACGGTATCCCCCGGATGCAGGTCGTGGGCAAAGCGCCAAAACTGGGAAACCGCGTGGGCCAATTTCCCCGGGCTGATGTCGGGATCGGCGATGTTTTGCAGATGCTGGCGCAAATCTTCCCGACTCGGGAAATCAAATACACTTTGGCGCAGCCAGAAATGAATCCCGACCAAGCCGTTGTCAATGGCAAGCTGTTCCCATTGCAGGGCTATCGCATATGGAATTTAAGAGGCCAATTGACGGGTAAATCTCCGTTTTTAACTGCTAAATTTGGGTAATTTAAGACTTAAACCGTTGGTTTTGATGTTGATTACCCAGTAAAGCGCCGCCAAAACATCGGAAAGTTCCGTTCTGAGCCTGAAATTTTTTCATATGCGATAGCCCTGGTTCCCATTGCCCTTGTGCGCCGGCGCGCACTACCCAAACTGCCATCGGGCCAGCCTCCTCACTCGCGGTATATAACCATTGCGGCGGAAACGGATACCGCCGGCTCCGGGATTGGGCCGCAAACCCTATACCGGCGGCCGGGTCTCGAACCAGCGCGCCGCTTGCTCGTAACTGTAGGCCACTCGCAGCACCGTCGCCTCGTCAAAGGGCTTGCCGGCAATCTGAAGTCCGATGGGCAGCCCTTCCGATGAAAAGCCGCCGGGCGTCGAAATCGCCGGCAGCCCGCTGGCATTGAAGGGGCCGGTAAAGCTTGGTCCGGTCAGCGTGGCCGAACCGGTATAGCCGGCAAAGGCGGCGGCCGGTTTGGGCGAGGTAGGCGTAACCAGCACATCCACTTCGCGCAGCACATCGGCCATCTCCCGCTTAATCAGCCGGCGCACCCGCTGCGCCTGGATGTAATCGCTGTTAGTCAGCAAGCCCCCCAGCAGGAACCGGCTGCGTACCATTTCCCCGTAATCCTGGCGCCGCGCCTTGAGGTTCTGCTCGTGGAAAGCGAAGGCTTCGCCCATCATTATGGCCTGATTGGCGAAACGGGACTGTTCCACGTGGGGAATGTCCACATCCCGGACCGTTGCGCCCAACTCGGCCATAACCTCCAGCGCCTTTTCGATGGCGGCCAGAGTCTCCGGCTCCACCTCCGGGCTGTGCTGGAAGAAGTAACGACGGGGTACGCCAATGGTCAGGCCCCGGATACCGTCCTTCAGATGTTCCGAATAGTCCGGCACCGGCGCATCGGAGGTGGTAGGGTCTTTGGGGTCGTGTCCGGCCAGGACTTGCAGCATCAAGGCATTGTCCTCTACCTTCCAGGTCATCGGGCCGCAGTGGTCTTGCGACCAGGAAAGGGGAACCACTCCGTAGTTGCTCACCCGCCCGTAGGTAGGCTTGATTCCGACAATGCTGCACATGGAGGCCGGCCCCCGAATTGAGCCGCCGGTATCGGAACCGAGGGCGCCCATACAAAGGCCGGCGGCAACGGCAGTGCCGGAGCCGCTGCTGGAGCCGCCGGGGATATGTCCAAGATTCCAGGGATTCCGCGCCGGCGGGAACAGGCTGGTGTCATCAGGCCCGCCCAGCGCAAATTCGTGCATCGCCAGTTTGCCTAGCAAAATAGTCCCGGCCGCGTTAAGTTTTGCCACGGTGGTGGCATCTTCCGTGGGTACCCGGTCCGGGGTAACCCGGGACATAGCAGTAGTTAAAATGCCGGCGGTATCGTACAGGTCTTTCAGCCCGATGGGGATTCCGTGCAGGGGGCCGCGATAATTCCCCCGCAGGATTTCCGCTTCCATTTCCCGGGCCTGGGCCAGGGCGCGTTCCGGCAGCAAGGTAACGTAGGCATGCAGGGAACCGTCCAGGGCCTCGATCCGGTCCAGGTAAGCCCGCACCAACTCTACTGGGGAAATCTGGCCCTCCCGCAGCAAGGGGCCGGCCTGAGCGATGGTCAGGTAGCAGAGTTCGGACATATTGGCAGCCATGGCAACCCTCCGTTTACTTTCAGTGGATATGGTGGCCCGAAACTGATTCGGACGCCGGTTAGTTCCAATCCGGCACGAAGGTATCGGCCGGCAGCTCCAGCGGCAGTGAGGGGTCGTGCAGCGCGTCCAGCTGGACTAGCAGCTGCCGATACAAAGGAAGGAGATGGTCCAACTCCTCCTGCTCCAAATTTAGCCCGGCCCGCCGGACTATCACGCGAAACTCATCCATAGTCATTGCTTCCGGTTGCTCCATACTCATTACTACCCTCCCTCGTCCGGGTAAAAGTCGTTGCCGGGGCAAATATTCCCTGGGTTCAAACCAAAAGGCAACCCGTCCGGGAACCCGTAAAAAGGCTTCCCCGATTATGGCATACCGCAAGCAAAAGGGCTACGGCCCTCACTTCAGCCTTCTTCATCAGGGGAGCCGGGGAAGAAAGAGGACGGAGGACCTCACCCCAACCCTCTCCCTGGGGAAGAGGGAGAACAAAGAGGATTGAATGGTACAGCTAAGAATCTCCCCTCTCCTCGCGGGAGAGGGGCCGGGGGGTGAGGGCTGACCAGGAAAAGTGGAGATGAATGGCGTCCCAGGCAGGATTCGAACCCGCGACCCGCTGCTTAGAAGGCAGCCGCTCTATCCACTGAGCTACTGGGACTCTGGCATGGCGGGGCTTACCCGGGCCGAAGACCGTTATTCCATATTAAGGAACCTGTAATTGGGTGTCAAGAAAGGGAACAATGGTTTAGAATGGCCGTGTTGACTCTTTCGAGTTGCTGACGAATACGCTCAAGCAAGGGATGATTTGATGGTCCAAGACAACCGACCGATCCGAGTTCTGGTAGCCAAGCCCGGGCTGGACGGCCACGACCGGGGAGCCAAGGTAATAGCCCGGGCCCTGCGCGACGCCGGGATGGAGGTTATCTATACTGGCATCCGGCAAACCCCGCAAATGATTGTCCAGGCCGCCGCCCAGGAGGATGTGGAAGTTTTGGGTTTAAGCATCCTTTCCGGGGCGCACATGGAACTGATGCCCGAGATTATGCAGCTGCTTAAAGCGCAGGAAATGGAAGACGTTCTGGTGGTATTGGGGGGCATCATCCCCGAAGCAGACCGTAAGCCTTTGTCCGATCTGGGAGTGAATGCCGTGTTCGGCCCCGGGGCTTCGACGCAGCAAATTATAGACTACATTCGCTCCGGCGTAAGGCAAGTCCCTACCGACGCTTGAGCGGTTTGCCCATTGCAAAAGTTTCCTTAATTGCCTAATTTCGAACCGGATTTTTCGCCAGGAGTCGCGCTGGAATATTCGCTGGCGCCAACGTATCGAGTTGTCGGGCTGCCGGACCTGCCCAATTTGTTCTGCGGGAGTGTCCCTTTCGTGTCCGCTTTTTCAGTTGGCCCACTTGACATCGGACTACCTGACCCACGTATAATCAATCCCAATTTGCACAAGCTGGAGTTTCCGCCGGTTTAGTCTATTATTTCCTTGCATTGGGGATACCCTCGGTCGCTCCTTGAAAGTCGATGCAGTACAACGTAGCGCAACTGCTGAAGGAACCTACCGGCGCCCATCGCAGCGTTCCGGTTAACGGCGCTCTCGCCGAATCAGGAACGCCGCCGGTTGCCTGCGCTGGCCGGGTCGAGCTTTTGAGAACCCACCAGGGATTGCTGGTCCGGGGGCTGGTAAACGCTGAAGTTCCCCTGACCTGCAGCCGATGTCTGACGGAGTTTTGCAGCCCCACCCCGCTGGAAGTGGAAGAGGAATTCTTCCCGTTGGTGGACGTTAATACCGGCCGCCGCCTGCCCCGGCCGGCAGAGCAGGATGGAACGGTCATCGACTTGAATCATATTCTGGACTTGAGTGAGGTGCTGTGGCAGTATTCGCTGGCAGCGCAGCCAATCAAACCCCTGTGCCGGGCCGATTGTCCGGGGCTGTGCCAGGAATGTGGCGGCGACCTTAACCTGGGAAAATGCGAATGTGATGGCCCGCCGCTGGATCCCCGTTGGAGCGCTTTGGCGGGCTTGTTAAGAAAAACCGAAGTCTGAAAGGAATCTTTGATATGGGTGCAGTTCCAAACAAGAAAGTTACGCGAGCCCGGCGCGGTCGCCGGTTAACCGCTTATAAACTGAAGCCGCTTCACCCCGCTCGCTGTCCGCGTTGCAATACGGCCAAGCTGCCTCACGCAGCCTGTCGGCAATGCGGCTACTACCGGGGACGTCAGGTAGTCAACATCGGCTTTTAGATCTCTCTTCCCCGCTTGCCGGCACAGATTCCGGGTTACCGGTCTGCTGGCGGCAAGGATGTGCGGTGTTTTTGGGTTGCAGGTGTGGTAAATTCGGTTGAGAGTTGAGGCTATGACAATCACGAAAGAAAGCAAAGACGTATCTTACGTATTCCCCGGTCAAGGTTCGCAAAATGTTGGTATGGGACTGGAGTTGTATCAGTCCTCCCCCGCCGCCCGGGCCGTGTTCGAAGAGGCCGATGACAGTCTCGGTTTCGCTTTGTCCCGGCTCATATTCGACGGGCCTTCCCGGGAATTGCAGGATACGATTAATTCCCAGCCAGCCATTATGGTCGTCAGTATCGCCTGCTGGCGGGCTTGGGAAGAGTTTCTGGGCGCCCAGGCGCCAACGCCGGCTTCGGTAGCCGGCCACAGCCTGGGTGAATATACTTCCCTGGTCGTGGCCGGCGTCGTGGACTTCAGCGACGGCATTAAGCTGGTCCGGGAACGGGGACGCTTGATGCACCGGGCCTCCGAGCTGCGACCCGGCGGCATGGCGGCCATTATTGGTTTGGAAGAAATGGCCTTCGAGCATATCTGCGCCGAAACCGGAGTAGAATTAGCCAATGTGAACAGCGACGAGCAGGTGGTTATCAGTGGGGACAAGATAGCGGTAGCCTGGGCGATGGACCTGGCGGCGGCTCGGGGCGCCAAAAAGACGGTGCCATTGAAGGTCAGCGGCGCTTTCCATTCTTCGCTGATGAGTTACGCTCAGGAGGGGTTGACCGAAGCCATCGGAGACCTGGAACTGCACGACCCCCAAATGCCGATTATCGCCAACTCAACCGCGACTCCGGCGGCCACCGCCGCCGCGGTGCGGCAGGAACTGCTGGAGGGGCTGTGTCATTGTGTCCGCTGGAAACAGTCAATCCGCTATATGACGGACTCCGGGGTTTCCCAATTTGTGGAATTTGGGCCGGCCCGAGTCCTTTCCAGCCTGATTAGGCGGATCGACCGGGACGTCGCGGCTCACACATTATCGGACCCGAAATCAATCCAAAGACTGGCCCAGGAAGATTAGCCGGCGGCAGACCGGGAACAGTTCCGGGTTGTCATTCGGATGTGTATGGCTAAACTAGCTCCCCAAGACCCGAGAAGTCTGGCGCGGCAGGTAGTATTGCAGGCTGGTTTTGCCAGCGACCTGCGGGGAGGATTTGAAGAGTCCGGCCTGGAGTGGCTGCTGGAAGAGAATCTGGTTAATCCGACGTGCGCCGGCGACGTGCTGGCCCGGTCGAAAACTTTGTTCCAGGGCGTATCCGCAAGACAGCAGGAGTTGGACCGGCTAATTCAGGATTTTGCGCCGGCCTGGCCCGTACATTTGCTTTCACCCATCGACCGAAACATTCTGCGGATTGCATTATTCGAGTTGCTCGACCACACCGATACTCCCGCCAAGACCGCGATTAATGAAGCCGTGGAGCTGGCCAAGGTTTTTGGCAGCGACAGCACCGCCCGTTTCGTGAACGGCGTGCTGGGGTCGGTAATGACGGCCTTGTCCCGGGGTGAATTAAATCCGTATAAACTCGCTTCCGAAGGGAGATGACCTTTTGGCCACCGTTAATGAACGCGTACAATCGATCGTAGTAGATAAGCTCGGCGTTGATGCAGAAGACGTCGAGCAAAGCTCGTCCTTTGTGGACGACCTGAATGCCGATTCGCTGGACCTGGTAGAACTTATTATGGCTTTTGAAGAGGAATTCTCCACCGATGACAATCAGGTGGAAATATCCGATGAAGACGCCGCCGATATTCGCACTGTAGGAGATGCTGTCGCTTACCTCATCGAACACGGCGTCGTTGACGAATAGCCGCTGGGATCCCGTTGCTTGCCGTTAGCCGGTGGGCGCTCCCCCGACAGGCTAAGTCGTTGCCAGCCGTCGGGTCCACCCGCTTCGGCGGTGCGGTAAGACGGGGTATTTCAGATCGTGATGAACAGCCTGGAAGAGATTTCCCTCCTGGTATCCCGATGTACCGACTGCGACCTTTACCGGGGGCGAACCAATGTGGTGCCGGGCGAAGGAGCGGCCGACGCCGAGTTGATGTTCATCGGCGAAGGGCCGGGAGCTCAGGAAGATCGGTCGGGGCGACCCTTCGTCGGTCCGGCCGGCCGGTTTCTGGAAGAGCTTCTGGCTTCCATCGGTTTACGGCGCGAGCAAGTCTATATCGCAAATATGGTAAAGTGTCGTCCCCCGGCGAACCGGGACCCGCTCCCCGCCGAAATTGGTACTTGCAGCAAATACCTGGACCGGCAGATTGAGTTGATTAACCCGGCCCTTATCGTAACCCTGGGCCGGTTTTCCCTGGCTCGGTTCTTCCCCGGAGAAAGTATCAGCCGGGCCCGGGGTCGAGTGCGGGAAAGAAATGGCCGCCGCATTTACCCCATAATGCACCCGGCGGCGGCCCTGTATCGACAGGAAATGCGCAGCTCCATCCTGGAAGATTTCAGTCGGATTCCCGATATTCTGGCGGCGGCGCGCCAGCCGGTCGTCCCGGACGCCGGTGAGCCGGAAGGCGTTGACGAACCGGGGCCGGAACAGCTTAACCTTTTCTAAATTTAATTTCCGAAAGCGAACCTGCAATACTGGATTTTAGTTTGAACCATTCCTTACGTGTTATTCCCCTGGGGGGGCTGGGCGAAATCGGCAAAAATATGATGGCCCTGGAATGCGGCGACGACATCATCGTCGTTGACTGCGGGGTCCAGTTTCCTACTGAGGATATGCTGGGCGTTGACCTCATAATCCCGGACGTCACCTACCTTTTGGAGCGGGCCGACCGGGTGCGGGGGATTTTAATTACCCACGGCCACGAAGACCATATCGGCGCCCTCGCCTACATCCTGCCCCAACTACCCGTGCCGGTTTTCGCCCCCAAGTTGGCCCACGGCCTGATCTCCGTCAAGCTTAAGGAGCGCCGGGCAACCCGGGGAATGTCTGCCCAGCCGATCGAACCGGGGGTAGATTACGCCTTTGGGGCAAACTTCTCCGCCCGCTGGTTCCGGGTCTGTCACAGCATCCCCGACGCTATGGGAATCGCCATTTCTACCCCGTTGGGGACCGTCATTCACACCGGAGACTTCAAGATAGACCATACCCCGGTAGATGGTCAGACCATTGATTTATCCACTCTTGCCGATTACGGCAACGCCGGCGTACTGCTTTTGTGTTCCGATTCCACCTATGCGGAAATTCCCGGCTACACCCCTTCCGAGCAGATTCTCGGCGATGCGCTGGATCGAGCCATCGGGGAAGCGCCGGGCAGGGTGATGGTTGCCACCTTTGCCTCCCTGATTTCCCGAATCCAGCAGGTGATTGACGCGGCGGCCCAGCACAACCGGAAGGTCGCTATCATTGGCCGCAGCATGGCCGACAACGTTAATATGGCCGTTGAGATGGGGTATCTGAGCCCGCCGCCGGGAGTTTTGGTGGGGCTGAACGAGATTCGGCGCTGCGCCCCGGAAGAGGTCGTCCTGATAACCACGGGCAGTCAGGGCGAGCCGACTTCGGCGCTGGTGCGCATCGCCAATCAGGACCACCGGGACGTTGCGGTGATGGAAGGGGATACGGTGGTTATCTCCGCCACTCCCATCCCGGGCAACGAACTCCTGGTCAGCCGCACCATCGACAACCTGCTGCGGCAGGGGGCCAAGGTGCTTTACGACCGCGTTGCCCTGGTTCACGTTCACGGTCACGCCAGCCAGGAAGAGCTGAAGATGATGCTCAGCCTGACCCGACCCCAATATTTCGTCCCGGTTCACGGCGAGTACCGGCACCTGATGGCCCACGCCCGGTTAGCCTGGGATATGGGGCTGGCTACCTCGGGAATATTCGTCCTGGAAGACGGCGACGTTCTGGAACTCAACGAAACCGGCGGCCGCGTAGTTGACTCGGTGCCGGTTGGCCCCATAGCCATTGACGGCCCCAGCCCCCGAAACCTGCGCAGTGAGGTGCTGCGGGAACGCAAGGCCCTGGCCCGGGACGGCGTGGTGGTGCTGGCGGTGTCGGTGGATCGGGCGACGGGTCTCCCAACGCAGCCGACCCGGATTTTAGCCAGCGGGTTTATGGAGGCGGCAGAGACGGATAACCTGTTTCCCGAATTGTCGGCGATGATCGATGCACTGATTCGGGACCGTCAGGATTACATTAACGAGCCGGACCGGATAAAAAACCTGGTTCGGGAAGCGGCCGAGCGTTTTCTGTACACCGAAGTCCGTCGCCGTCCCACCGTCGTTCCCGTACTTCTGGAGACCGGCTAGGCCGGCCCGGCGGCCGGCCGGTGGAAAACTGGCCTAAAGCCGGCCTCATTTCAACTTTAGTCTTCGCACCCCCGGCGGTTACCATAGTAGCGTCCTTATTTCTATTATTCTCGGGAAGGGGAGGCTGCCATGGCCGATACCGCGCGACCGCTGCGTCGCTCCGCTTCAACTTCAAGTGGCTCCAAATTCTGGAATCGTTTCTTTATTTTTCTTGATCTAACTATTGTCATTGCAGCGCTGACCGCAGCAGTCTTGGTCTTTTGGCCCAATCCGGAGCTGTGGGAGCATACCTACACTCGTTTAGGCTACGGGTGGGTTCCCGTGCTGTTGTGGGCGGCGGCGGGCTTGCTTACCTTGCGCTACCGGCCCCGGCAACTGGGCCGGTTCTGGAACTTTTGGCTGGCCGGCGCCGGCCTGTCCGTGCTGAGTATCGGGATACTCTCTTTTTTCGATGGCGGATACGGCGCGCTGGCCTTCGTCGGCCTGGGCGGGCGCTGGGGACAGCTCGCCTTCAGCGAATCGGCGCTGCTGGGCTCGGTCATCCTGGGCGTCCTAGTTTTGGGGATACCGCTCCTGATTGGGCCGTCCCGGGTTGGCAGAGTCTATTGGGCCGCCCTTGTCGGTCTGGGCAAAGGCTCCCGCTATGTAGCCGCCTACCTGGGCCAGGGAATTATGCTGGCGGCCCGGCCGGTGGGCCGGTGGATTAGCCGGCTGTTCCGTTATGCTGCCGATGCCGGCTGGGGCAAAAGCCTTGCCGTCTTCCCCGCCCGCCTGTATTCCCTTTCAGCCGGCAAAGCCGGCGGCCAGCCCATAGCCCATCAGGAGCAGCCCGGGAGCGAAACCGGCGAAGTGAGCGAGGAAAGCAAAATCGCCCCGGAGTCGGAAAACTCCGTTGCCCTTCCCCTGGTTACGCCCGATTCCCGGTGGAAACTGCCGGCCCTGGATTTGCTGGCGCCGGCGGAAGCCCGGGCGGCGGACGACCGGCCGCTGAAAAAAATGGCCGCCGACATCGAAGAAGCCCTGGCTGAACATGGGGTTAGCGTGGAGGTTGCCGACATCAAGTCCGGCCCACGTATTGTACGGTTTGGCCTGCTGCCCGGCTGGATACAGAAGAAGGGGGCCGGAAAAGACGCCTCGGAATCCGGGGAACGGAGCCGGGTGCGGGTACAGCACATCCTGGCCCGGGAAAAAGACCTGTCCCTGGCGATCAGCACCCCGAATCTGAGATTTGAGCCGGTGCCCGGCGAAGCTCTGCTGGGTTTGGAAGTGCCGACCCCGACACCCAGCAAGGTTACGATGCGGGAGGTGATGGATTCCCAGGAATTTCGGAAAATTACAGCCAAAGGCGGCCTGCCCATCGCCCTCGGCGCCGACGCCGGCGGGGAGTCGGTGGCCATGGACCTGGCCGGACTACCCCACATGATGATTGCCGGCGCCACCGGCAGCGGTAAAAGCGTTTGCATCAACACCATTGTCGCCTCCATGCTGCTGACCAAACCGCCGGACCGGCTGCGAATGTTGATGGTGGACCCCAAGCAGGTGGAACTGACCCCCTTCAACGGAATCCCGCACCTGGTTCTCCCGGTCATAACCGACGTGGACGACGTCAGCCCTATGCTGCGCGGCCTCATCCGGGAGATGACCCGCCGCTACAAGGCGATGGCGGAAATTGGCGTCCGCAACATCAGCGGCTTTAACGCAAAAGCTAAAGAGCCGATGGTTTACCTGGTGCTTATCGTCGATGAGCTGGCTGACCTGATGTTGGTGGGCGGGTTTGAAATCGAGCAATCGCTGGTTCGGCTGGCCCAACTGGGACGCGCCGCCGGTATTCACCTGGTGCTGGCGACCCAGCGCCCGTCGGTCAAGGTGGTTACCGGCCTCCTGAAGGCCAATATCCCGGCCCGGGTCGCCTTCGCCGTAGCCTCCCAGGTCGATGCCCGGGTAATCCTCGATTCGGTGGGGGCGGAAAAGCTGCTGGGCAAGGGCGATATGCTGCTGCTCAACAACGATTCCCCCAAGCCGCGCCGGGTTCAGGGCGCCCTGGTGATGGATGATGAAGTCGAAAAACTGGTGGACTTCTGGCTCAATCAGAAAGGGCCGCCCCTGCCCCAGATTAACCTGGAGGATGACGAGGAAGACGGCGAAGCCGATGCCGACCCCAACGACGGTCTGGTGGACAAGGCGCGGGAAATGGCTTTGCGAAATCCACATCTGACCTCTTCCCTGCTGGAGCGGCGACTGAAAATTGGCGGCAATCGAGCCGAACGAATTCTGGAGGTACTGGAGGACGAAGGATTGCTGATTCCGCGCTAGTCCTGAAAGGTACATCGACTATATTGCCGGGGTAGTTGCGTCGGAAACCGGCGTAAAAGGCGCAATTGCCCCGGTCCCTTTCGCCGGGGGTGGGTAATCTCCCGGCCAATATGGTATTATGAGTCTGCCCGACGCCAGGTCTGGGCAGACTCGTTCAACGGCCAGGACTCTTCCCCCCTTGCTGATCGACCTGCACACCCACAGCTACCCCAAGTCTGACGACAGTTTAGTTAGTGTTGATGACCTGATTGATCGGGCCAGGTCCATCGGGCTGGACGGTATCTGCCTCACCGACCACGATGAGTTCTGGCCCCTGGCCGAAGTGGAAAGTCTGGGCAAGCGCCATAATTTCCTGGTACTGCCGGGCAGTGAAATCAACACCGACTCCGGCCATATCCTGGTGTTCGGGCTTCAGGAGTATGTTTTCGGGCTGCACAAGCCGGAATTTCTGCGCCGGAGGGTAAACCGGCAGGGGGGAGTAATGATTGCGGCCCATCCCTACCGGCGGCGATTTCTGGCCGACCCGGGCCAAAACCCGGAAGCGCGGGCGGAGATGCTGCAACGGGCGCTGGAGGACGAGATATTCCTGATGTGCGACGCCATTGAAGGCCACAACGGACGGGGCCTGACGGCGGAAAATGAATTCTCCCGGGACCTGGGTTCGGTTTTTGGCCTCAAGGCTACCGGGGGCAGCGATGCTCACCGATTGGAGCAATTAGGCACCGCCGCCACCCGTTTTGAGCGTCCAGTAGGCAGCCTGGACGACCTCATCCGGGAGATTAAGGCCGGGCGATTCGCCCCGGAAATTTTGGACTAGGTTCCCGGTGTCCCCGGCTCGAGCCGGGTCAAGCCGGACCATTGAAATTTACTAACTGTAGAGATACTGAGGCGCAGCTTATGGCCGAGATATTGAGAGTAGAAGACCTGCGGGTGGAATTTGAGACTACCGGCGGTCAGGTTAAGGCCCTGAACGGGGTAAGTTTTTCCCAGGAAGAGGGCCAGGTTTACTGCATTGTGGGCGAAAGCGGAGCCGGTAAAAGCACCCTGGCCCTGGCGATTATGGGGCTGCTCCCCAACTCGGCTTCCGTCCCCAGCGGCAGTGTCCGGTTTAATGGAATCGACCTGATGCAGTCCACTCCGGAGCATATGCGGCGGATTCGCGGCAAGGACATAACCATGGTGTTCCAGGACGCCCAAACTGCGCTCAACCCGGTGCAAACGGTAGGTTCCCAGATAGAGGAAGTCATTTTGAACCATACCAATTTGTCCACGCGGGAAGCCAACCGAATGGCCCAGGACGTACTGCGGGAGTTGGGGCTGCCGGACCCGCGCCGTATCCTGGGGGAATATCCCTTTAACCTCAGCGGCGGTATGTGCCAGCGGGTAATGATTGGCATAGCTCTGGTGCTGCAGCCCAAACTGCTCATCGCCGATGAGGCTACCTCAGGGCTGGACGTTACCTTGCAGGCTGAAATTCTGGACCGGCTGAAGCGCCTGTGCCGCGACCTGAACTCCGCCATTCTGCTGATAACCCATGACCTGGGCATCGTAGCGCACATGGGAAACCGGGTCGCGGTAATGTACGCCGGCAGTCTGGCGGAAACGGCGGATGTAATTCCCCTGTTCCGGGAACCACGACACCCCTATACCTGGTCGCTGATTCAGTCCTTGCCCCGGCTGGATGATGCCAGCCGACGGCTGCAGCCCTTGCGGGGCAGCCCGCCGGATATGCTGAATCTGCCGCAGGAGTGCGCCTTCCTGCCCCGCTGCCACAAGGCGTTAAGCCGGTGCCGGGTGGAGCCCAGCCCGGCGGCGGCAGAGGTTTCTGATAGACACTGGGTTGCCTGCTATAACCCGATGCTGCCGGAAGAGTAAAATCTGAAGCTCCCGGGCCGCATTCTCAGCCTAGTTTGGCGGCTAATACCCGCAATTTTCCACCGATAATGCCGGACGACCGGGGCGCACAATTCTGCGCTCCGGCCCTGCAATCCGGTTTGTGGCCCTTTGGTACTTGCGTGGCTGGAAAAGGCAGCCGGAAACCGGCGGCTTATAAAACGCCTTCCCCCGCCGGTGGGGTTCAAGCTCGGCTGCGCCTTGGTCCCGGATTTGGCGACCGGGCGGAAGTTGCGGCCAGGTCAGCTACCAGTAGCTCCAGGGCCAGGTCTTCCGAGTCTATTTTGCCCGTCTTGAAGGCCAGGTCGGTTTCCAGCAGCCGCCGGTAGCGGCGGTCCAGGTCCGCCCAGGAATTTCGGCGAGCCTGCTCGACGGTCTTGCGGGCCACGAAAGGCGGCACCCCCAGCTTGGCCGCCAATTCGCCCTGAGGTACTCGCTGCTCCGACCAGTAACGGGCCAGCGCCACCAGCCGCAGCTGCCGTTCCACCATACCAATTATGTAGGGCAGGGCCGCTCCGTCCTGGCGCAGCCTTTGCAGCAGACGCAAGGACACTTCCGGCTTGCCGTCAACCATAGCGTCCACCGCATTGAATATGCTGGCCTCCCGCACCAGTGGCACCAACTCCTGGATGTCCGACTCCTCGATGTTTCTGCCGTAGGCGTAGAGGGAGAGTTTTTCCAGTTCCCGGTCCAGGGTCCACAGGTCGTTGCCCACCAGGTCAGTCAGCGACCGGATGGCGGCGGGACTGATGCCGCACCCCTTTTGTTGGGCCGACTCCTTGATGAAGCGGGCCAATGCCTCGCCGGTCGGAGCCGGCAGGTTATAAATTTCCGCAGCGGCGCGCAAGCTGCGGAGCAGGGGATTGCTTTCGGCCAGGGCATTATCTACCAGGACCAGGCGGGTGGTATCGGGCATCAGGGGAATGGCGTCGGCCAGCCCGGCCCACTCGCCCAGCGAGCGGGAGGAGCCGCGCCCGCGCCCGCCCCGACTCTCAAAGGAGCCGGCCAATCCGGTTACCGTCACCAGTCGGTAAGTGTCCATAAAGGGCAGCGCATTGCACACGGCCAACAGTTCGGGTAAGGAAAACTGACCGGCCGCAAACTGGTGCCGATTGGTATCCAAGAGGGAGTCGGTCCCATTCTCCAATGCGAGACTCCGTTGGCGCTGGAAAACCAAAAAGCTGTCGCCGTAGAGCAGATAAGCCGGCAAAACTCCCTCCGTTAATCCGCAATCGGACGCAAATACAGGCTAACTAAATTCAGGCGCGGGTAAACTTGCTATTCGTTAGGGCGTTCCACCAGTTCGGTGAGAACGCCGAAGACCGACCGGGGGTGAATGAAGGCGATGTCGCCGGAAAGACCTTCCCTCGGTTCCCGGTCAATCAGCTCCAACCCCAGCTCATCCGCTATTTGAATCTTGCCGGGCAAGTCGGTTACGTAGAAAGCCAGGTGATGCAGTCCCGGGCCCCGGCGCTCGATAAAGCGGCCGATAGTGGTATCCGGTCCGGTAGGTTCCATCAACTCCAGGCGGGTCTGCCCGACCTGGACCAATGCGCCCCGGATTCCCTGGTCATCCAACCGTTTCACTTCCGCCGGGGGAGCGCCAAATACTTCCTGGAACAGCTTCAGGGCGGCGTCAATGTCATTGACGGCGATTCCAACGTGGTCCACGTAGTCAACGGTGCAAACTGTGGCAGCGCTCAATACTCTTCTCCTGAACGGTTTTCACCCCGAGAGGGCCGGCGGCTCAAATTAATCGGAAACTTGGCGGCCTGGAGCCGCGGCAAATTCTCCGGCGGGAAAGTCGTTACCGAAACTGTCCTTTGCAATCCTACAATGGATACTGGGCCAAAGTCTGGCGGGCGATGAGGAGCCGCTGGACTTCCGATGTGCCTTCGTAAATGGTGGTAACCCGAGCGTCCCGGAAAAGCCGTTCTACCGGCGATTCTTTGAAGTAACCGTAGCCGCCGTGGACCTGGACGGCCTGGGACGTAACGTTGACGCACATTTCCGAGGCGATCAGCTTGGCAGTTGAGGCTTCGTTGATGTAGGGCTGACCGTCATCCTTCAGGGTGGCGGCCTGCATCGTGCAGGTACGGGCGGCGTGGACGGCCGTAGCCATATCGGCCAGCATGAACTGGACGGCCTGATGCTGTGCGATGGGGCGACCGAAGGACTGCCGCTGTTGGGCGTAGCGCACCGCCTCTTCCAGCGCCGCCTGCCCCAGCCCTACGCATTGGGCGGCGATATTAATTCGGCTGGAGTCGAGGATTTCCATGGCGCAGCGAAACCCGCGCCCTTCTTCGCTCAGCAGGTTTTCCGCCGGAACCGGGGTGTCCTGGAAAACAATCTCGTTGGTGCTGGAGCCGCGAATCCCCATTTTGCCGTGCATGGGTGTAACCGTCATTCCCGGCGCGCCCCGAGGCACGACAAAAGCGCTGATGCCCCGATACCCCTGGGCGCGGTCCTGGGTTGCGAATACCACCATCGACTCGGCGACGTCGGCGTTGGTGATGAAAATCTTGCTGCCGTTCAGGACCCAGGAGCTGTTGCGTTTCTGGGCCGTGGTTTGCAGCGAGGCGGCGTCGGAACCACCGCCCGGTTCGGTCAAGGCCCAGGCCGCCACGCCTTGGCCGCCGGCCAGGGATGGGACGAACCGCTGCTTCTGTTCCTCATTGCCAAAATTGTAGATGGTGCTGGTACCCAGGGACAGGTGGGCAATCAGGCCGGTGCTGGCCGACATATCGCCCCGGGCTACCTCCTCGACGGCGATGGCGACTTGCCGGTAGCCGCCGCCACTGCCGCCATAGCCGGGGTCAATGGCGATGCCGGTCAAACCCAGCCGGGCCATGCCTTGCCAATTCTGCCAGTCAAACTCTTCCCGCTCATCCACCTCCCGGGCCCGGGGCGCCAACTCCCGGTCGGCAAAGTCCCGCACCAGAGTCTGCAGCATTCGCTCTTCTTCATTAAGCATCGGGTCGGGCATGGTAGTTTCTCCTTTCAGCTTCCAACAGTTTAGGATGAAGGTTTAGCTCTATTCCTGGCTGAATCTTCAAAATCGGTTTCCAAGACTTCCAGTATAGCAATCTAATGATATGTTACTATATTTTACCCTTTTGACTACACCCCTTAACCCGGTTACCCGACCGGCAGTGCAGGTTAAAACTGTTGACAACTACATTCCTGGCTGGGATCCCCATTATCTAGTTAATGATTTGGCTGCGGACATCGCCGACAGCCCTGTAAAGTATAAGGCCAGGGCGGTTCGAATCCATAAGGACCCGTATTCTCTTCGTCCCGCCCGGTTAGTTGAGCTGTCCGGTTATTGGGATAGCCGTGTACTGCTGGACAGCTATGCCTACCAGACTTTTGGTTGAGCAGCCTTTTCTACCCCTGACATTTCCTTTCTTGCCCCTGCCAACCCTTCCGGTTATCATTAGGGGCAGTTTGGCCGCCCGCTGCGGCGCAGAATTTTCCCGGCATATTTTTGCATCACGCACAGGAGGTGTGTCTTGGCTCAAGAGTACGACGTTATCGTGGTGGGCGCCGGCAATGCCGCCCTCAGCGCAGCTATCGCCGCAAAGGAACAATGCGAGTCGGTGCTGGTGGTAGAAAAGGCTCCGGAATACTTCCGGGGCGGCAATACCTACTTCACCGGCGGTATCATCCGCTTTGCCTTTAACGGCATCGACGACATCAAGGTCCTGATTCCCGATATGTCGGAGACCGAGGAAAACTCCATCGAAGTCGGTCAGTACACCGAGGATATGTACTATGACGACATGATGCGGGTAACTCACGGCCTTTCCGACCCGGAGCTGGCTCAAATCCTGGTCAGCAACTCCCATCCTACGATGAAGTGGCTGCAGGAGCACGGCGTTCGCTTCGTCCTTTCCTTCGGGCGGCAAGCCTTCAAGGACGGCGACAAGTACCGTTTCTGGGGCGGCCTGGTGGTCGAGGCGGTGGGCGCCGGCAAGGGCCTCTCCGACCAGCAGTTCGACGTGGCCCAGCGGATGGGCATCGACATTCGCTATTCCACCCAGGGAGTCAAGCTGCTGCAGGACGATCTGGGCCGGGTTAACGGTCTCCAGGTGCTGGGGCCTGAGGGATTTGAAGACATCGCCGCCCGCGCCGTAGTGCTGGCCGCCGGCGGGTTCGAGGCCAACGCCGAAATGCGCTGCCGCTACCTGGGCCCCGGCTGGGAAATGGTCAAGGTGCGCGGCATCCCCTACAATACCGGCGACGGCATCCGGATGGCGCTGGACGTGGGCGCCCAGTCCCACGGCCACTGGAGCAGTTGCCACGCCGTAGCCTGGGATATGAACGCCCCTCCCTTCGGCGACCGCACGATTACCGAGCTGTTCCAAAAGCACTCCTACCCCTTTGGAATCATCACCAACATTAACGGGGAGCGCTTCCTGGATGAGGGATATGACTTCCGCAACTATACCTACGTTACCTACGGCCGCGCCCTGTTGAGCCAGCCGCAAGGTCTGGCCTTCCAGATTTTCGACAACAAGGTTCGGCACTTGCTGCGGGATGAGTACTGGATTCCCCAGGTAACGATGGCTCAGGCCGATACCATCGAGGAGTTGGCGGCCCGTCTGGACATTGACCCGGCCGGGTTGGCCCAGACCGTGCGCGAGTATAACGCCGCCGTGCAAACCGACGTTCCCTATAACCCGACAGTCAAGGATGGACGCGGCACCCAGGGGTTGGCGGTGGACAAGACCAACTGGGCCGAAACCATCGACACGCCGCCCTATTTGGGCTTTGCGGTAACGACCGGCATCAGCTTTACCTTCGGTGGGGTGAAAATCAATAACCGGGGCCAGGTAGTAACCAATGCCCAGGAGCCGATTCCGGGGCTGTATGCCGCCGGAGAGATGGTCGGCGGGCTGTTTTACTACAACTACCCCGGCGGCTCCGGTCTGTCGGCGGGGATGGTCTTTGGCCGACTCTCCGGCACCAGCGCCGGCCAGGACGCTAATTTGTTGAAGGATATTTAGGTCCATCACCCTTGCCCCTCTCTCCTTGGGGAGAGGGGCCGGATTATAGCCAGCGCCGGACATAAACGGGTTCCCGACTTCTTTAGCTTTGTACCACTTCATCTCAGAAGTTTGGTTGGAACCCGGACCGAACCTGGCTTGAGAAAATACTGCAAGAGCTTCTTCGTGTGGGATCAACCGCAATTAATCGATAGTTCACCTGCATCTTGTAATTAGTGTATCTGCGGAGACTGCTATGCCCACCACCGCTGAAATGGAAACTCGCGTTGGTCTGATTCGTTCCGAGGCGGAGCGTTTGGCCGGGTATCTGCGGGAATTAACGGTTGCCGATTGGGAGCGGCCCACCGCCTGCGACCGCTGGCAGGCCGCCGACGTCATCGCCCACCTGGTCTGGATTGGCGAGTTCTACATCAAGTTCGTCGCCAACGCCTTGCAAAATGACTTGACCCCGCCGCCGGAATCGCCCAAAGACCCCAAGTATGCCTCCGTACCCCCGGAAGATTTTTATACCCTTAAAGCCTTCGAGTATCGGCGGGAGTTGGGCGGTGAACTGCTGCCCCCCTTCACGCGCCACTTTGCCGAGTTATCGGACTTGCTGGGTACCCTGACTGCCAACGACTACGAGCGTCCCTGCTTCTACCATTCCGGAAACCGCCCCTTGTGGACGCTGGCCGACCTGGCGGTGCAGGAGTTGGCCGTACATACTTGGGACATTCAGTCTCGCGCCGAGCTAATCAAGCCAGCCCAGCTGCCGCCGGAGACGCTGCCGGTACTGTTGAATCGCGTAACGCAGCGTCCGCAGCCGGGAGCTTCCTGGACGGCCGCGGTCGGGGCTGGCCCGGTAAGGCTGCGCTTCGTCCTGGCGCTGCCCGACGGCGCCGGTGAAGCCGGTCCCGACTCCTGGGACTGGGTGGGAGATATTCAGGCGGCGCGCTGGGAGCGTACTCCGACGGCGGCAGCGCTGCCGGCGGCGGCCACCTTTTTCTGCGCTGCTGAGATCTTTGTGCTTACCCTTTACCGGAGGCTGTCCCTGGCGTCTTCCCTGGCTGATGGCCGCATTACGGTGTCCGGCGACAGTGACCTGGCCTACCGGTTCGCCGACAACTTCTAGCCGGAAATTGCTTGCTGCCGGCGCATTCGCCGGCCTCGCCAGCGGACGATTCATCGCCAACAGGTCTAGCCGGCGCAAACGGTTGCCGGCAGGGGGGTGTTTATCTGCAAATGATGGAGACGTTTTATGGATAGTCCGGTAGAACGGGTGGAAGTTCTGCGGTGGGAGACGGAAGTTTTTAAGGAGCGTATAGCCGGCTTGACTGCGGCAGATTGGGAACGGCCCAGCGCCTGCGCTGGTTGGTCGGTGGCTGATGTGGTGGCGCATCTGGTAGGACAGGACTTCGCCTTGCGGGTGGCGCGGGGATTGCAGGGCGACTTTTCGCCGCCGGAAGGCGCGCCGCCGGTGGCCGAGCACGATGAGGACCGGTTTGCCGAGGCTATTTTTCAGCGAGCTTTCGCTACCCGGGAACAAGCCGGGCAACGGCTGCCGGAAGTATTGGCCCAACGTCTGGATGCGGCGGTGGCCGTTTTCGACAGTATTGACCCAACTCAGCCGGAATTATGGGATGCTCTCTGCTACTGGCCGCCCGGCCCGGAGCCGGTGCGGACGATGCTGGATATGCGAATCAGCGAACTGGCAATGCACGCCTGGGACGTCTGCTCCCGATTCGACCCGGACTACCGCCTGTCCGACGGCAGCGTGCGGGTACTGACCGACACGGCGCCTCGGGCCGTTCGGCGTGCCTTTCGTCCCGACCCGGAGTTAGTCGCCCCGGTGTGGTTTCGCTTTCAAGTTGACATTCCCATTTCCGCCGCTTATGACCTGACCTTTTCCCGGGCCGGGACCAGACTGGAGCCGGCGGATGCCGCAACCGGCAGCGGAGCGGCGGATGTAACCTTCCGGTGCGATGGGGAAACTTACGTTATGGTCATGTATGGCCGCCTGACCCCGGCGGCGGCCATTGAGTCGGGCCGCCTGACCTATACCGGGGACGCTGCGCTGGCCGGCGGTTTCGGGGCCCGCTTCATTGGCGGGTAGATCAGGGCTTGCATTCGGTGGCCCACGAACCGGCATTAATCATTGCCACCGGGGAATATTCGCGCTGAATTGTGGCTAAACCGCTGCGGGCAGATTTGGCGGCCCGCCTTTTGCGCCCTTCGGGTTTGTGCTATAATTTGGTTCCCGCTAATAATAGCTAATTCTGACTGCGCCATGCGCTCAATTGTATGTTACGGAGTGAATTTCGGTGAAAGTTACGAAAGAAGAAGCGTCCAGCTCAATAGAAGTTATCCTGAATGTTGAAATGGACGCTGCGGACGAAGAGCCGTACATTGACCGATCGTACCGTCGCACCGTAGGCCGTCTTAACATCCCCGGATTCCGCAAAGGCAAAGCCCCCCGTTCCATTGTCGAAGGTTATGTTGGCCGCATTGCCCTGGTTCAGGAAGCCCTGGATTTCATGATTCCCGAAGTTTTGAACCAGGCTCTCCAGGGGGAAGAGATTCAGGCTTTTGTTGAACCGCGGGTAGAGGTTCTGGAACTGGAACCGGTGACCTTCACGGCTACCGTCCCTCTCGAACCTGACGTTGACCTGGGCGATTTCTACAACGCTCGGCTGGATAAGGAGCCGGTGGAAGTTGCCGATGCCGAAGTTGACCGGGTGCTGGAACGGCTGCGATTCGAGTCGGCCCCCTGGGAGCCGGTCAGCCGCCCCGTGCAGTACGGCGACCTGCTGAACCTCAACGTGGTCGGCCGGATGGATGACGCGGAAGTGGTTAACGACCAGGAAGTGGACTATATCCCGGAAGTTACCAATGTTCTGCCCTTCCCGGGATTCGCCGAGCATCTGGAGAATCTGGAAGAGGGTCAGCAAATCGACTTTACGATGACGGTGCCCGAAGACTACCCGCGAGCCGAATATGCCGGCAAGGACATAGCCTTCCAGGTGGAAGTTATTTCCGTGAAAGGGAAAAATCTGCCCGACCTGGACGATGAGTTTGCCAAGGGTGTCCAGGAAGGATTCGATACCCTGGAAGACTTGCGAGCGCATCTCCTGGAGCGGCTTACCTCCGAACTGGAAGCCAGAGCAAACTATGACTTCCAGCAGCAAAGCCTGAACCTGCTGTTGGAAAATACTACCATCAACGCCTCAGACCTGCTGTTGGAGCGGGAAGTCCAGAATATGCAGGACGAGCGGGAAAGGATGCTCCGCAATCAGCGTTTGGACCTGGATACCTACCTCTCTTACATGGGCAAGACGACGGAGGAATTTCAGGATGAGCTCCGTCCCATGGCCGAAGACCGGCTGAACCGGATGCTGGCCGTCCGCAAGCTGGCTCAGGAAGAGGGCCTGGAAGTTAGCGAAGAGGAAATCCAGGAAGAGATTGATTCCATGCTTGCCAACGCTACTGAAGAAAATGAAGCGGCTATGCGCCGCGCCGTTCGGTCCGAGGGCACTCTGGAGAGCATCCGCGGTTCCCTGCTTAACCAGAAGGTGATGGAGCGCCTGGTAGAAATAGTTCAGGGACTGGAGCCGGCCGCTGCCAGCGCCGCCGACCAGCCCGTTGCCGAAGCTGACCCGGATTCGGAAACTGCGGCGGCCGAACCGGATGAGACCGGGGACGCTGCGGACAGCCCGACGGCTGAGGCAGTCCCATCGGAAACGGAAGGAAATGATGAAGGAGCATAACCCAATGCTGTATAACCCCTACGAAGCGTCCCTCTCGGGCCCTGAAAATATAATACCAATGGTGATTGAGACCAGCCCCCGGGGGGAACGGGCGTTTGACATTTATTCCCTGCTGCTCAGAGAGCGAATTATTTTTCTCGGCACCCCCATCGCTGACCCGGTAGCCAATACCATCATTGCCCAGTTGCTTTATCTGGAACGGGAAGACCCGGAGCGCGGCGTCAGCATCTACATCAACAGCCCCGGCGGCGTTATCAGCGCCGGCCTGGCAATCTACGACACAATGCAGATGATTTCACCGGAAGTGTCCACCGTTTGCGTGGGAATGGCCGCCAGCATGGCTACCGTTCTGCTTTCCGGCGGCACCAAGGGCAAACGCTACTGCCTGCCTAATTCCACCGTTCATATGCACCAGGCATTGGGCGGCGCTCAAGGTCAGGCAACGGATATTGAAATCGCTGCACGGGAAATACTGCGGCTTCAGGACCGGCTGCGAACGATCCTATCGACTAATACCGGTCAGACCTACGAGAGAATTGCCCAGGACAGCGATCGAGACTTTTACCTGACTCCCGAGCAGGCCGTAGAGTATGGCCTGGTGGACGAGATTTTGGGCGTGAACCGCGAGTCGGAGTCGCCGGCCGCGGAGGAGAAGTAGCCCGTCAGCCAACGCCACCCGGTCATAAGACCGGGTGGTTGCAATTTGGCAAGCCGGTTTTATAGTCAAGCTGCGGCCGGAGCCGGTTGCCCGCCGCAGGAAACTCTAATTATGGGGTAGGGATTGCTCGTGGCTAGTCCAGATGGCAGAGAATCCGGCGGTAGAAGCGGAAGCCGCCCGATGCAGTGTTCCTTTTGCGGCAATGGCCGGGCCCGTAACGATCTGGTTTTGGCCGGCCAGGGGCGCGCCTCGGTCTGTTACGATTGCATTCGCGCCCTGGGAGAGTTAATTCAGCCCGAACCTCCTCAAAGTTCGGCCACGGCGGCGCCGACATCCGGCCCATTAGTTCCCCGGGAAATCTATGCCAGCCTGGATGATTACGTCATCGGCCAGGAGCGGGCCAAGAAAACCCTGAGCGTAGCCGTCTATAACCACTTCAAGCGCATCTGGTCCGGCGCAGCCGGCTCTGAAGTGGAGCTGCAGAAGGCCAACATCCTGCTGATGGGCCCGACCGGGAGCGGTAAAACCCTGCTGGCCGAAACTCTGGCTCGCACCCTGGCCGTACCCTTCGCCGTCTGCGACGCCACCTCGCTTACCGAGTCAGGCTACGTGGGCGAGGATGTGGAGAACATTCTGCTGCGGCTAATCCAGGCCGCCGAATGGGACGTTTCCCGAGCCGAGCAGGGGATTATCTACATCGACGAGATGGACAAAATCGCCCGTAAGGAAGGGGTGAACCGCTCGATTACCCGCGACGTATCGGGTGAGGGCGTGCAGCAGGAACTGCTGAAAATAATCGAAGGCTGCATCGCCAACGTGCCGCCGCAGGGCGGTCGCAAGCATCCCCAGCAGGAGTTCCTGCAAATCAACACCCGCAACATACTCTTCATCTGCGGCGGCGCTTTCGAGGGTTTGGCGGACATAGTTTCCCGCCGCATCGCCACCCATGGTTCCCAGCTCGGCTTTCTGGGCGGAACCCGAAACCGGAACGAAACCGAGAGTACGATTCTCTCCCAGGTAACTCCGGAAGACCTGCTGGCCTTCGGGTTCATCCCGGAGATGGTAGGGCGTTTGCCGGTGGTAACCAGCCTGGACCATCTGGACCGGGAGTCCCTCATCCGGGTGCTGACCGAACCACGGAACGCCATCGTGAAACAGTATCAATACCTGTTCAGCATTGACGGGGTGGCCCTGGAGTTTACCCCGGACGCCCTGGCGGCGGCGGCGGAACGGGCCCTGAACCATTACACCGGCGCCCGTTGCCTGCGCTACATCGTCGAGGAAACTTTGCTGGACGTGATGTACGAGCTGCCTTCCCTGCCGAACATCAGTCGCTGCATCGTGGACCGGGACGCTATCGAGGGACAGGGAGTCCCCACGCTGGTTACCGCTTCCGGTGAAACGGTCGATCCCTTCCCGGAAACCTTTCAGCAGTCAGCCTGAACCCACCCCAAGCATTCCTCTTCCGGTTGCCCAATATCGGCTCTGTCCCAATCCGCAGGGCTGCAAGCAACGCTTTGGTGGGGTAAAACCGGCCATTGCCTCCGGATTCTTCCGCCGGGCTGCGGAAAAATTCGGCGGCTAGGCAGGGCCATCGGCGGCAATGGCCCGGTCAATCTCGGCATCCAGGCACAGCCCCGGCAGAGCGGTATTCGTCGGCGAGTGCCCGGCAGCCTCTGCCTCCCTCAGTTGGCGTACTTTCACCCGGCCATCGGCCACGGCCCGCAGGGTCTCAAAAATCAGGTACGGTTCCCGGCGGTACTCGGCTTGGCGAATCTGTTGGAACAGGGGGCAATCCTCTCCTTGTTCCTGCCGAATTTCTTCCAGGTCCCGGTCTTGCAGGGACTGCCAGGCCGGAGTGAAATCGGGGCCAGTGATGGGAGCGGTACAGTAGGATACCACCGGCCCCCGGTCCACCGCCTCGGTAGCCAGGTGAATCATGGCTCCGGTGTGGGTTGAACGGCGGCGAATCAACTCCCAGATGACTTCCTGCCAGGTCCCGATCGGCCCGTCGGGCAGGGCCGGGTGCAGGTTGAGCAGGGGATAATGGCGGCACATTTCACCGCCGACAATCAGCATATACCCGGCCAGGACGCAAACGTCGGGACGGTAGTCCGCCAGCGAATCCATCACCAGCCGGTCAAACTCCGGGCGCAATTGGGGCCAGCTCAGGCCCGAGTCCCGGCGGGAACGGCGGAACCGCGCCGAGGAACAGGTAACCAGGGGCAGTTCGTAGGAATCAACCAACCGGAAGAATTCGTCGGAACCTTCCGCCTCGCCGGGTTCCCGGTTGCTGCAAACGAACCGGATTCGAGCGTCCAGCAGACCCCGCCGGATACGTTCCTGGACGAAACGCAGCAATCCCCGGGAACCTTCGCCGCGTCCGGTGGAAAACCAGCCGATGTTCAGCATACGCTAATCATTATCGAGCAGTTCCATGTCCGGCTGCCATTCATCATCGGGCGGCGGCATTTCAATATCGCCCCAGGACAGGCCCGCCGGCTGCGCGGCGGAGTTCCCGCCGCCGTTCTCGCGAATTTCGGCAATCCTCATTTCCGTCGCTTCCAGGAGTTGGCTGCAACGGCGGGCCAGGGACATACCTTGCTCGAACATTGTGGTCGCCTGTTCCAGCGGCAGCCCGCCGGCCTCCAGGGTTTCTACCATGGCCCCCAAACGCGTAAAAGCTTCCTCAAAAGAGAGGGACTGGACGGGGGGCAAGGATTCGTTGTTTGCAGCATCAGTCATCAAGAGTAGCACCTGCGGTGAGGATAACCCGGCCCGGAAACAGTGTAACGCCGAAAAGGGTGGCCGGGAAGAGGTTGAAGGTCAGGCTCATTTTGAACCGGCTTGTCGGGCAGTCTGAATAGTTTTTCATTCCTGGCAAGGAACAGGTATCCAATATTTGCTTCAGACACAGCGAAAACTGCTCCCGTATCCGGCACGAGGTCAGCCGGCTCCATATTCCGCGCAAATCCGGTCTTCCCGTCGGCAAACCGGCTACAGCAGCCGATCCATGCCCGGCGGTTGGGGCGACGGGCGACGACTCCGGTGGTTGGGAACGGTTGGTGGCGCCGGGTCCGGCTTACCATTGGCGGGAGGAGTCTCTTCCGCCGCTGCCGCCGGAGTTGGCCGTTGGTCTTCCGTATCCGCGGGCTCCCGGACGGGCTGGGGCATCGGGGCTGCGCCATTGCCGGCAACGGCGGGAAAGCTGCCGTCTGCCAGGGTGATGCGCAGGTCATCCCCGTCCGTAACCTGGCGCGCCGAAGCGATGACCTGGCCGGTGTCCCCGCGCCGCACTACGGCAAAGCCCCGGCGCAGGGTAGCCGCCGGATCCAGGGTGCGCAGCCGATGCTCCAGGTTGTCCACTTCCAGACGGGCCAGTTTCAGCCGGTTGGCGAAATTGCCGCCCAGAGATTCGGCCCGGTCGTCCACCTGGCGTTTCAGGCTGTTCAGTTCCGGCAGCCCGGCCTCCAACCGCCGGGACCGGGCATTTACTTCCATTCGGCCGGCTTCCACCGCCCGCAGCGCTCCCCGATAAGCCTGGCACGCCCAGGCATCTACGGTCTGGCGCAGGACGGCTCCATCGGGGACTACTAACTCCGCTGCCGCCGATGGGGTGGGAGCGCGCCGGTCGGCCACGTAGTCGGCGATGGTGAAGTCGGTTTCGTGTCCGACGCCGCTGACCACCGGGATTCGACTGCGGAAGATGGCTCGGGCCACTATTTCCTCATTGAAGGACCACAAGTCTTCCAGGGAGCCGCCGCCCCGGGCCACTATAATCACGTCGGAACTTCCGTCGGCTTCCAGCCGGTCCAGGGCCGTAGCAATCTGGGGCGCAGCGTCCAGCCCCTGCACCTGGGTGGGGGAGAGCAGCAGCCGGGCCAGGGGATAGCGGCGCCGGACGACATTCTGAATGTCCTGCCAGGCCGCCCCGGTCGGCGAAGTAACCACGCCGATGATTTCCGGGAATTGGGGCAGAGGCCGCTTGCGGGATTCCTCAAACAGTCCTTCCTGCCCTAGCCGGGCTTTCAGCCGTTCCAGTTCCTGGGCCAGCTCGCCTTCGCCTTCGGGCAGGACCCGGTCCACCATCAGGTCGGTAGAGCCGCGCGGTTCGTAGAAACTCATCCGCCCGTGGACTCGCACCGACTTGCCGTTTTCCAGAATTGCCGCTCCGCTTTGGCTCCGAAACAGGACACAGTTCAAGGAAGCGGAACTGTCCTTCAGGGTAAAGTAGGAGTGGCCGGAGGAGGAAGCGCGCAGGTTGGAAACTTCGCCTACCAGCCACAAGTCAGAGAGGAAAAGGCTGCTTTCCAGCAGCTCCCTCAAGTGGGTTGCTACCTGACTGACGGTAAAGACGGTCTGCGATGGCGTGGTCAAGGCTTTAACTTACCCGCTCCGTGTATTGGCCGTTGCGAGTGTCAACCCGCACCACGGTGCCGGGAGTGATAAACATCGGTACGGTGACGCGCAGGCCCGTTTCCAGAGTCGCCGGCTTGTTACCGCCCTGCGCCGTATCGCCCCGGAAGGCGGGCGGCGTCTCTACCACCTCCAGCTCAACGTGGGTGGGCAGATTCAGGTTTATGGGCGACCCCTTGTAGAAGACCATCTCGGCCATCATATTTTCTTTCAGGTAGTCCAGAGTGCCGCCCAGCTGCTCTTTGGTCAGTTCGTACTGGTCAAAGGTCTCCTGGTCCAGGAAGTAGTAGTAGCTGCCGTCGGTGTAGAGATACTGCGTTTCCCGATTGTCGATTTCAGCGATGGTAAAGTCGGTATCGTAACGCTGGAAAGTGCGCTCCACCACTGCGCCGGACAGGAGGTTTTTCATCTTGATGCGGGTAACCGGGGCGCGCTGCTGCATCTTGTGCCGCTCGTAGTCCATCACCTGCCAGGGCTGGCCGTCCAGCTCAATAACCATATTGCGGCTAAGGTCGCTAAAGTTGATGCTCATAAAATTGGCTCCACTCGAAATTTGTTCTTTGCCTAGCCTACCGTTGGCTTGTTATCGGCGATAGTGAAAAGTTTGGTCTGCGGGGTTCTTGCAACTTTACTCTTCGCTATGAGGCTCATCAGTACAGTATAAGTCAAGTAGTTCTTATAAGAACCACGAAAATCTGAGGTAAGCCCAAGAGACTGAGCTATTTCTGCATTGCGCAAGCCCTCTGGATGTCTCTCAAGGATTTCCAGGATCGCTTCTTCTATCTGCTGTAAGCCCGCTTGTGCCACCTTTTTGCCGGAGGTATCCCCGTTTCGGCTCAGGAACAGTTTGCTTTCCTCATCCCGGGTGATTACGTCCCGGGACAGCAGACTTCCTAAAACACCATAGGTGACATGGTTCTTATACTTGCCACCAAAATCAAAAGTAAGGCCGAGAGCCCGGGCAACATCTACATTCCTCAAACCTTGGGGATTTGCATCCAGCAAGCGCAGGGTGGCATTCTCGATTTGCTGCAACCCGGCTTGAGCATAATCCCTGGACTGCTCGTGATTGTTCATTCTACCACTTCCTGATGAACCTCACCCAAGTGTTTATCCACGCAACGGCAGCAAGTGATGTCATCGCAATGCTGGCAGGCCTGGTTGCAACGGTCGCAACTTCGCCTGCTGCACCTTGCGCAAGAGTAGTCAAACCTCGGATCCAGGTCCGAATCGCAAATGAAGCATTGCCAGATGAATCCATATTCGGCTTTAAGTTCTTCCCACGTGGATTCCGGTCGCAATGTATCTTCTCCCCTTCGATTCTGCACCGGATAATTGAACACCTATCGGAGCGATGTGGCTACTGCGCCCGCTGGCGGAACAGGACGTAAATGGCGAATGCCCGCCGCTGGCTCCGGTCGGCCGTGATAAGGGCTGCGATTGCGTATTCAGCCTGTTGAACAAGCTGGACGGTTTGAGAACGTGAAAATATTGCGACTGGATCATAATCAGCTAAATGACGCAACCGCTGGAAATCGACAAAAGAAATGCCAAACGTCTGAATTTCAGGGACAAAGCGCGACATGAATGTCCGATCTTTACACCGATTTCGCGCTAACCCGTGTTCCAATGAGCGATAAGTTTGCCTCCAAGCCGATTCACTTCGGTTGCTTCGATTACTCCCTGCCAGCATATCGGCACAGCATCCGGCTAAAGCATGAAACAGGGCGTAATAAGCAGTGCTAACGGCACGGCACAGATCGGTTTGCCGGGGCCTACCCCGGCGGCCCGACACCGACCCGTCTGCCAGCCCCCGAGCAATGCTAATTAGGTCCGTAGGGCTCATGCGCTCTTGGGTGTTTGCCGTGGAAAACTTCTTCCCACTCGCTCTTTTCCACGTAGGAAATGCCGGGAATACCCGGCACTCCCAGCCGATCCAGCTCGGGGGCAAGCAACAAGGGCAATAAATTAGACCAACGCGGGTCCAGATTTTTCTGGTCTCCGGTAAACACTATGATTGCGTCCAAATATTCGTCGTCATAGTGGTCAAGGGACGGCTCGACTACGATCGGGGCAAATATCAACTTGTCCCCGTAACGCTCTCGCAAAGCCTTGCCTACCAGCGCCGCGAATTCGTCCGCCACTTCCCGGCTAATCATAACTGCTCTCGCATAATATATTCGGGCAGCCCTTTGCCGACAAACTCTACTCCTACTTCCCCGCCTTGCTCAGTGGCGTGGCTCCGGTTTCGATCAGGATTACTATTCGGCACCGACCCGTCTGCCAGCCCCCTAGCAATGCTAATGAGGTCCGTTGAATCCATTAGGGCTTGGATATGTCCCTTGATAAATATCTTCCCATTCGCTCTTTTCTACGAAAGATACGGCAGGAACTCCTTTTATGTCCCATTCGTCCAGCTTCGGCCACAGCTTAACCGGCAGTCCCGGCGTCCACTTGGTATCCAGGCTGTTGAAATCGCCAGCAAAGACAATCAATATTTCCAGGTACTCGGTGTCCCAAGGGTCGATGGCCGATTCTGCAAAAATCGGAGCAAATGTCAAATCGTCCTTAAACCGCTCGTGCAGCAACTCGCAGGGCTATCGCATATGAAAAATTTTCAGGATGAGAACGGAACTTTCCGATGTTTTGGCGGCGCTTTACTGGGTAATCAACATCAAAACCAACGGTTTAAGTCTTAAATTACCCAAATTTAGCAGTTAAAAACGGAGATTTAACCGTCAATTGGCCTCTTAAAATCCATATGCGATAGCCCTGCAGCAACTCGCTTACGGTATTGACAATATCTTCAGATGCTTCTTTGCTGATCATCCCAATTACTCTCTGGATGCTGCGGTAGAGCTTACCACGCAACGTCAAGGCCTTCTTTCAGGCGTTGATTATAGGGATACGGGGAAGATACCGCACCCCACAATCGGAAGCGTCCCTTCTACTTCCCCGCCTTGCTCAGCGGTGTTGCTCCGGTTTCGCCCAGGATTACTATGTCCTCGATGCGGATGCCGCCCCAGCCCGGGATGTAGATGCCCGGCTCCACGGTGAATACCATCCCGGCGTTGAGGGTGTTCTCGGAGCGGGGGCCGACGCCCGGGTTTTCGTGGACGGCCAGGCCAACGCCGTGGCCCAGGCTGTGGCCGAAGTTGTCGCCGTAGCCGGCCTCAGCAATCACGTCCCGGGAGAGTCCGTCGCACTCTTTGCCGGTCATACCGGGGCGCACCGTGTTAATTGCCGTCAGCTGCGCGCCCAGGACGATGCTGTAAATCTTGTGGAACATCTCATCAGGCTCGCCCACCACCACGGTGCGGGTGATGTCGCTGCAATAGCCGTTCACCTGCGCGCCCATGTCGATGACGATGTGTTCTCCGTCCTGGATTACTTTGTCGCTGGGCCGATGGTGGGCCATGGCTCCGTTGGGGCCGGCGGCCACGATGGTATCGAAACTGATATTGTCGGCGCCGAACTCCCGCATCGCCACTTCCATCCGCCAGGCCACCTCCTTCTCGGTCATGCCGGCTTCGATAGTGGGGCAGACGGTTTCCATGGCCCGGTCCGAAGCGTCGATAGCCTTTTGCAGTTGGGCTAATTCTTCCCGGTCCTTGACTATACGCAGCTCCTCGGTTACGCCCGACGTGGCGATGAGGGAGACGTTCCCCTTTAGCGCATCGTCCTCCTTGATGGCCTCCAGCACCCGGTTGTAGGAGGCCACGGTAATATTGTCGCTTTCAAAGCCGACCCGCTGGACGCCGGTCTCCTTCAAGGTATCCAGCAGCCAGCCCAGGCCGGCCTGCATCTGGATAACTTCAAAGTGGGGGGACTGGTTGCCGGCCTGTTCGGTGTAGCGGGAGTCGGTGAACAACACCTGGCGTTGGGGAGTAACCAGCAGATAACCGGCGGACCCGGTGAAGCCGGACAGATAGCGGCGATTTTCGGGAGCGGAAATCAGCAGGGCGTCCAGTTCCTTTTCCGGCAGTTGGGCCGCCAGTTGGGTTACGCGTTCTTTCATCGGGACTTCTCCTCTTCAATAATACCGGCGATAATTTCCAAAGCTGAAGTATAACTTCTCCAGCCAAAGCCTGCAATTTGTCCGCGGGCAATGTCGGCAACTACTGACTGCCGGCGCCACTCCTCCCGGGCGTGGATGTTGCCCAGATGGACTTCGATTATGGGTAGGTTGGCGTCAATCAGGGCGTCCTTTAACGAATAACCATAGTGGGTCAAGGCGCCGGGATTGATGATGATGCCGTCGATATTGCCCCAGCTTGCCTGGATTCGGTCAATCAGCTCCCCTTCCAGGTTGGACTGGTAAAAGGAAACTTCCACCGCCAAAGCGTCGGCCTTTGCGGAAATTAGGCGGTTGATTTCGTCCAGGGTCTTGACGCCGTATATGCCGGGATTGCGCCGCCCCAGAATGTTGATGTTGGGACCATTGAGAACTAAGATGTGGGTCATAAAGCCGGTTTCCTCTCTGCGGTTATCGGACTAATGGCAGCGGTCGCTGGGCCGGTGCGGCCGAATTTTCAGTGAGTCCATTTTCGCAAAGTATATACCATCCCGACCGGCATTGCTCCCGTCGGGATGACCCGGCGCGGTAACTTACGCCGGCCGGAGCGCGCCGCCGGGATAAACCAGGCCCGGAGCTGCATTGCTCCGGGCCTGTCTCCGGGCTGGGCGGTCGCTGCGCCCGGGTTAGGGGCTATACCCCGAATCCCGGGGAGCCATAATAACCGCATCGGGCAGATCTTGAATCATGTAATCCAGCAGATACATAAAATCCTGGTATGCGGTCAAGTGGCCCAACTCGCGCTGCAAACGCTGTCCCCGGTCGAACAATTCCGGCAAATCCCGGTGGGCGTCAATATCGGCGGTATAAAAGGAATCGGCTGCTGCGCTGTAGCGGTCGGCGGACAGGCCAATCAGAGTTCCAAAAATCAGCATTGGGTCGCCCAGCGAGTCAAAATCCCCCACCCGGTCCCGCTGATTTCCGGTCACCTCCGCCCGCTGTTCGCGGGTTACGCCGGAGCCGGGTTCTACCCAACGCACGCGCACTTCGCCCAGGCTGGCCCGGTCGCTCCGGCGGTCGGTGGCCTGGCGGGTCAATTCCAATTCGTAGAAAACGGTAGTAGCCGCTCCCGAGGGAATCTCGGCAAACTCCTTCCGGTTCTGGGTGAAGTTCGCATCGGCGGTAACCCGGTTCTCGTACCCGATGATGCGCCAGGTGCGGACCAGATCGGAATGCCAGGTTATCTGGGCCCGGGTCTGGTCGGCGAAAGGCACGGCCAGGTTGAGCCAGTTCTCCCTGCTGAAAGTGGACTGGGCTTGATGGGCTGAGTCCAGGTATCGATACCAGCCGTTGCCGTGCTGGGCCAGTTGTTCCAAAAGGTAATCGTTGTAATTCGCAATCCCGACCCCGATCGTGATTAGCCGCAGCGGGTTTTGGCGGTCCCGGTCACTGACCGACTCCAGGATGGCGAAGGGATTGGTGGCATCGACGTTCGCCACGCCGTCAGACATCAGAATGACATAGTTGACGGCCTCGGGATTTCGCCGGCGAGCCCGGTCGGCAAGCTGAACCCCCAGGTCCAGGCCGGCCTGTACGTTGGTAGCGGAGTTGGGCTGCAGCCGGTTGATCGACCTTTGTACCATTCGGTCATCGGGATTGGTATGCCTTACGGTAAGGTTGCGAATAACCGATTCGCTGAATTGAACCACGGCAATCCGGTCCTGGGAGCGGAGGCTTTGTCGAATTCTTTCGGCGGCGGCCCGGGCAATATCCACCCGATTCCCCTCGGCCATAGAACCCGAAGCGTCCAGCACCAGGGTTACGTTCAGCGGCGCATAGTCCTCCCGAATATCCGGCGCCTGAAATGCCACCCGGGCAATGTGCTTATCCGGCTCAAGGGGGTGGCGGAAAACGTCAGTGTAAATTGCAAAGTCCGCGTCATTGGCGGGACGATGGTAACCGTAGTCAAAAGAGTTGATCCATTCCTCGGCCCGCACCGAATTCGGCTCCACCCGGTAACCTTCCTGTGCCCAATGCAACGCCAGCCGGTAGGAAGTACGGTCGGTATCCAGGCTGAAAGTGGAAACGGCATCTTCATAGGTCGAAACGGCTGGCTGCCGCCGGTTATTCTGGAAGATGGTATCCGGCGGATGGGGAAGCGTCGGCGGTTTTGAACCGCTGAGAGAGCCGGACTCCCCTTGCGGGCTGGGCGGGACTCCAGGGCCGCGCGCTCCCTGGGGGCCTACCATAAACCCTTGAGGGCTGGCCGATCCCGGAGGGGAAACGGGACTGGATGCGGCTGGCGCGGCGGCCGGCTGCGGCGCTGGTTGATAAGCCGCCGTTTCCCCGGCTTCCTCGACTGTCGTCCTCGTAGCCGTCTTCTCAACCTCGACCATAGCCTCCTGCTCAACCTCGACACTCTGGGGGGAAGCCATCATTGCCTCCGGCAGGGGAGTGGCTTGAACCCGGGCTGAACTGGACGCCTGATCCGATGCAGGTTCTGACTGCGGCGCCGGAGACCAATCCGGTTCACTTTGCGTCATACTTCGAGGCGTAATCCGCTTAAGCGGAGGCGTCGCCGGCGACATCTCTTCAGCCATTGCAGGAGTGGTCATTTCGCTGGTGGCAGCCACGGAGTCAACCTGGGGTGCAGCAGTTGGGGAATGCGTATCTGCGTCAGGCCCGCTGGCCGGCGCAGGTTCTTCCGACCCGCAAGCTGCGATGCTCACAACCAGCAAAGCTGCCAGGATAAAGACCAGAAAGGAATATTTGATGAACATATCGAGCCAACCTCCTTTGAGTTCCTGCGTTATGGATTAAGACGCAGAGAGTGGGGATATTGTTCCCAAATATTTGGCCCATTTCCGGCCCAATTCGGTGTATTCGGGAAAAGAGGGAGGCTAACCACAACGCGCCCAAAGGCCGGCGCAGTGGAACCGGATTGACTCCGGCAGCCCTGGGCCAGGGTTCCGGTCAGGCCCGGGGATGGAAGCGGAGGTAGGCGGACCGGGCTTCCTGCTTCGTTATGTGAGTGTAAATTTGGGTGGTAGTGGGGCTGGAATGGCCCAGCAATTCCTGGATTACCCGCAAGTCGGCGTCGCCTTCCAGCATGTGGCTGGCAAAGGTGTGGCGCAGGGTGTGGGGATGGATACCGGCCCGCAGCCCGGCCCGGGCCGAATAGCCCTGGACCAGTTTTTCGATGCTGCGCCGGGAAAGACGTTTCCCGTAGCGATTCAGAAAGAGGGCCTCGCTTGACCCTTGCAGCAGCTTCGGCCTGACCTCTTCCAGATACTTACCCAAGGCGTCGGCGGTGGGCTGGCCGAAGAGCACCCAACGTTCCTTGGAGCCTTTGCCTTCCACCAGGATTTGCTGCTGCTCAAAGTCCACGTCGGGCAAATCCATCCCGGCAATTTCGGCCAGGCGGACACCGCAGGAATAAAGCACTTCCAGGATGGCCCGGTCCCGGATACCGTACATTTCTTCGATATCCGGGGCTTCCATCAACCTGGTGGCTTCCTGCTTGCCAATGAAGGAAGGGAGCGGCTTTTCTACCTTGATTTGCAGGCTGCGGCCCGTGGGGACCGGGTTGTGCGGGAACATCCCTTGCTGTACCAGGAAATGGTAAAAGGAACGAAGGGCGGTCAACTTGCGAATAACGCTGACTCGAGCGTACCCTTCCTGCTGCCGGCGACCCGAATAAGGATGTTTGGTCTCCCGCGCCTCGGTAGCCAGCCAGGCCAGGTAACTGCGGGCCATACGGCGGTTCATTGCGGCCGGGTCGCAGCCCGACTGCCGTAAGTAGATTAAGAAAGACTGGAGGTCGGCCAGGTAAACGCGGACGGTGTTGTCCGAAAGACCTCGCTGGCCCCGCAAGTACGCCTCATACTTTTGCGTAAGTTCCGCGATGTCTTCCGGAGCATTAATCGCAGCTTTGGCTTCGGCCATACCGGACTCCCAATACCAGGATAAGCCCAGTGTATTCGGTTGGCCGAAGGTTTGCCTTGCTGGGAAATTTCCCCTTTCAAGGATTTAGGCGAGACTTCGAAAGTTGTCCCACATTTGTCGAGGAGCGCCGGACAATGACCTAAGAATCTCTTTGGCGGCGCAGCTTCTCTTGCAACTCACGAACCCTGGCTTCGGCTTCGGCTCTAGCGGACTCAGCCGCAACCCGAGCGGACTCAGCCGTAACCCGAGCGGACTCAGCCGCAACTCTAGCGGCTTCGGCGTCCAGCCGTCCCTCCACCTCTTCATCGTAGGTCAGCAGATACTTTTGCTCTACCGGGTCCCACCAGCGCAGTCTGCCGTACTCCCAGCAAAGGTCAAGGTTTAATACGTCGCTGTGTCCCCACAAGCGGTCGGCGTCAATTTGCACCAGGTCAATCGGCTGGTAAACGCCGTCGACCAGCCGGTCGCCAGCCAGGGGCGCATCATACCACCGGCCTCCGGTAGAGTCGAACCGCCAATACTCCCGTATGCCAAATGCGGCATAGTCCAGCCGTTTCTGGGTGTAGTCGTTCCGGGCAGTGGTCGGAGAGGACACTTCCATCACAAAATCCGGTGGCTTGTTATGCTCTTCGATAGCATACCCCCGACGGTCGATGATATTGGCGCGATTGATATTCAAGGCAACAATCACGTCCGGTATCCTGGCGTTACGGCTGGGATACCAGTAAACGGGAACTTCTCCCAGTACCAGAGTAGTTTCCCGGTTTCCCAGGTGCCGCCTCAGCATACCCAGGTGCGCGTCAAAGTGCAGGTGGAGAATATTTTGCATATCTTCTCGAGGTGGAAAGTCGGGAAAGTATTCCAGCCTTTCGTCGGCCGCCCTTTCGATGGCTAACTTGTTAATCATGGCGCCTCTCGTAAGATAGGAGCGTTTGCTGAAGGCAGTTCAATTTCGGAATGCCCGTCCCGGGGAAATCGCCGTGGGGATGGCGAATATACGGAATCCGCCACCCCTACGAACCGGGTACGGCTAGTCGCCAACCGCCACCGGTTCCTTCTCCCGGCTGACTTCGGCTTCGGCCTCTGCTTCCCTTTCGGGCGGCGGCGGCTCACCTTTCCAGGCGCAAACGGTGCAGGCGATGCTGCCATCCCGGTTGACCACCATCAGACCCTGACATTCGGGACAGGGTTCGGGCACCGGGCGCCGGTTGTTGGTGTATTTGCAGTCCGGGTAGTTGGAACACCCGAAGAACATCCCGCGCCGACTGCCCCGTTCTACCAGGTCTCCGCCGCAGAGGGGGCAGGAAGCTCCGGTCTTCATCGGGTGAGTGTTCTTGCAGGTCGGGTAGTTGCTGCAAGCGATGAAATTACCGAAACGCCCGGTCTTCAGCGCCATGGCGCTGCCGCACTGTTCGCAAACTTCGTCGATCTCAGTATCCGCGCTGCCATTGGGCCCGGAGTCCGTCTCCTTGATTGGGCGAGTAGTTCGGCATTGGGGATAGCCGGTGCAAGCGATAAAGCGACCGAACCTGCCGGTTTTGATAACCATCGGCTTGCCGCAATTCTCACAATTCTCGTCGGTAGCCTCATCGTCGGGCTTCACCCGGGGCATATTCTCGTTGGCATTGTGCAATTCCTGGGCGAAAGGTTCGTAGAACTCCCGCAGCATTGGCACCCAATCACGTTCCCCCTGGGACACTTCGTCCAGCTTCTCTTCCATTTGGGCGGTGAAATCGAAGTTCATAATGCCGGCGAAGAAGCGGAGCAGCAGGTCCGACACCGTGGTTCCCAACTGGGTCGGGTGCAGGCTGTTGTTCTCCTTGGTAACGTAGTTTCGGGCCAGCAGCACTCCAATGGTCGGGGCGTAAGTGCTGGGCCGGCCGATACCCAGTTCCTCCATAGTCTTTACCAATGTGGCCTCGGTGAAACGGGGTGGGGGCTGGGTAAAGTGCTGGTTGGCCGCCAGTTCCCGGCAGTTCAGGGCGTCCCCCGCAGTCAGCGGCGGCAATGAATTGGAGTTGGAATTATCTTCCCGGTCTCCTTCGTCCTTCCCTTCCAGGTAAAGGGTGCGGAACCCGGGGAACTTGAGCACGGAACCGGTAGCCCGGAAGTTAAAGACCCGGCCGGCCGTGCCCTCTGCTCCGGGCTTACAGGCAGCGTCAATATTGACGGTAGTAGCGTCCGAGCGGGCGTCGGCCATTTGGCTGGACAGCATTCGCGCCCAAATCAAGGCATAGAGCCGGAACTGCTCGGCGGTCAGGTAAGGCTTTAGCAGCTCAGGAGTTCGGGCAATAGCGGTAGGACGGATGGCCTCGTGCGCTTCCTGAGCCGCTTTGGTGCGGGTACGGTAAGCGCGGGGCTTATCGGGCAGATATTCCTTGCCGTAATTGTCCGCTATGTGCTGGCGCGCCTCCTGAATTGCGGTTTCGGCTACCTGGGTCGAGTCGGTCCGCATATAGGTAATCAGACCCACCGAACCCTCGCTGCCCACCGGCAAGCCTTCGTACAACTGCTGGGCCACCGACATCGTGCGCTGGGCGGTAAAGCGAAGCTTGCGCCCGGACTCCTGCTGCAGCGTGCTGGTAGTGAAAGGCGCTGCCGGACGCTGCCGTACCTCGCGCTGCCGTACATCGGCCACAGTGTAGGAAGCATCCTTGAGCTCGGACTCGTAGGCGCGGGCCTCCGCTTCGACACTAATTGTCAACCTTTTGCGGCTGCCCTTGACGGAGTGTAGGGAGGCCGGAAACAGGTTCGCCTTGTCCGCCGGTTCAGCCAACTTGTGGAGCTGAGCGTCCAGCGTCCACGATTCCTCGGGTACGAAGTCCCGGATTTCCTGCTCCCGGTCGGTTACCAGCCGCAAGGCTACGGACTGAACCCGCCCGGCGGAAAGGCCCCGCTGCACCCGCTTCGCCAGCAGCGGACTGATTTGATAGCCCACCAACCGGTCCAGAATGCGCCGGGCCTGCTGGGCATTGACCAACTTCATATCGATTTCCCGGGGGTGGCGGAAGGCTTCCTCAACGGCATTTTTGGTGATTTCGTGGAATACTACCCGTTTGGGCAGCTTGCCATTGGGTTTATCCCAGCCGGCCGCCGTTTGCAGGTGCCAGGATATGGCCTCTCCTTCCCGGTCCGGGTCGGTAGCCAGGAAAATATCCGACGCTTCATCACCGGCCCGCTTAATATCCTTTACCAGCGGCATCTTGTCCCGCATGGTAACGTAGGAAGGCTGGAAGTCCTGCTCCAGGTCCACGCCCATCTTGCTCTTGGGCAAGTCGCGCACGTGCCCCTGGGAGGCAGTAACCACGTACTTGTTTCCCAGAATCTGACCGACGGTTCGGGCCTTGGCCGGTGATTCCACTACCACCAGCCGCTTGCCGGTGGTCTTGCCCAGCTTGCCGGCGCCCCGAGAAGGGGAACGGCTTGACTTGGCCTTAACCGTCTTTTTAGTTGCCGCGCTCGGCTTTTTCCGGGCGCCGGCGTTGGTTTTAGCTTTGGTTGATTGGTTAGTTACCATAGGCAGGAGTCGTCTCCCCAATACGAATGTAGTGCATCCCGCCCACCTGTTTAACCAAGCCTTTGAGTTCCAGCATGGTCAACAAGCTTCCCACCAGGGCGACGGGCAGGCTTGCCTCGCGTCGTATATCGTCAATGTGCATCGGTTCGTGGTTCAGGCAGCGCAGCAGACTGGTTTCCCCCGCTGCATCGGGACTGGGCGGCAGGTTCTCCGCCAGCCGCATCTCGATCTGCCTTTCCACCACCTTTAAGTTAAGCTCTTCCAGGATGTCAGTATAACCGGAAACCAGCTTGGCGCCATCCTGAATCAGCCGATTAGTCAGGCGGCTGGCCGGGGAGAAAATGCTGCCCGGCACGCAGAACACCTCTCTATTTTGCTCCAGGGCGTGGTAAACCGTCCAGCGAGCGCCGCTCTTTTCACCGGCCTCCACCACCAGAGTTCCCAGGCTCAGGCCGCTAATCAGCCGGTTCCGCCGGGGAAACCCGTGCGCATCGGGACGGCTGCCCAGGAGGTACTCGCTAATTACGGCCCCCTGGTCTTCTATCTGGCGGCTGAGGCCGGTAGTGTCCCGGGGGTAAACTATGTCCAAGCCGTTGGCGACGACGGCGATGGTGCGGCCGCCGGCGGTCAGCGCCGCCCGGTGCGCCACGGTATCCACTCCCAGAGCCAGCCCGCTGACAATTGTAATGCCACTGCCGGCCAGCTCCCCGGTGAGCGCAGCGGCAGCCTCCCGACCATAGGTGGTCGGGCTGCGAGTTCCAACTACGGCCACGGCCCGCTCGTCCTCAGGCAGCAGCGTCCCCTTAACGTAAAGCACCGGGGGCGGGTCGTCAATCTGTTGCAGGCGCGGCGGGTATAGTGGCTCCCACCAGGTCAGGGCCTGAACGCCGGCCTGGTCCAGGCGAGCCATTTCAGTCTCCGGGGATATGCGCTCCCGCGCCTCGACCAGAGCGGAAACAGTGCTGTCGTCCAATCCGGCGGTGCGCAGCTCGCCCGGGCTGGCGGCCCAGGCCCTTTCCAGGTCCTCGAAGTGGGATTCCAGTTTCCGATAGCGGATTGCGCCCATTCGCCGCACCCGGTTAAAGCCCACCCAATATTTAACTTGCTCTCGTTCCATGTCGCGATTCTAGCACAGGGCGGAAAAGTGGAACAACAATATGATGTCAGTGGTAAGGCCGAAAAACGTCTTTTCGGTTTTACACCCTCTTGATAGACGGCCCTCACCCCTAACCCCTCTTCCACGAGGAGAGGGGGACTTACGGCCCTCACCCCTCACCCCTCTCCTGCGAGGAGAGGGGGACTTTGGGCAAACTCTCCCCTCTCCCTCAGGGAGAGGGGCCGGGGGTGAGGGCTTCCGGAGATGGGGAATCTGGTCGGTGAGCAGGAAATATCTGCCCCGGTTCAACTCCAACAGCAGTGGATAAATGATGTGCATACTATCGCCCGGGGTCAGTCCGCTCATAAAATGCCCCGAATTCTGGAAAGCAGCGTGGGACTCGGTGCAGCGTTCCATATCAGGTGGTCGAGACCGGGGCAGCCGCAAGCAAGGGTTGCCCTGGTGTACCGGAACGGATGCTACTCCCTGACTTAAACCACCTAAATTGCAACGCTGCTTCCCTGGCCTTGCTGTGTTGCCAGAGATGTCTAAAGCTTAATAACAACCCACATTAACAATACTGGATTTTGATTGACATTATGATGGTCAGGGAGTACAGTATTCACAGTCGATAGGGCCCTCATCGATAGGTCAGTTGGGTTTATCCCAGTCGGCTCTCTATTTATATGCACATCGCATATTTGGATGAATCCGGTACCCATAAAGAGGCTCGCTACTTTGTAGTAGCGGGTCTCATTGCTTTTGAGCGCAATACTCATCATTTAGCCCATGAATTAGACCAAATTCAAGCCAGATATTTTGATAATTGGCCGGAGCCGGTGTTCTTTCATGCCTCTGCTATGCGAGCGCCTGAAGGGAGAGTACCAGAGCCTTTCAACCAGCTTTCTACCAAGGATCGAGCCACCCTTTTTGATGAGGTTTATCAAGTAATCGCCAACTCCCACGCCCGAATTATTGCGGTAGCTATGGAGAAGTCAGTATTGATGCCCTCCGGCGACCCTTATGAGCGAGGATTCGAGGAGATTGTTAGTCGCTTTGATTTGCTATTTAACAGGATACATCGAGACAGGGGTGAAGACCAACGAGGATTAATCATAATATCAGATTCCAGTTATCGAGAAAACTTGGAGTGCTGGCGCGAAGAATTGCCAGGCACGGTCACCGTTGGGGAAGTGTAAATCGATTAGCAGACATACCTTACTTCGCGCCAGCCAAGACCACTAGGCTGCTGCAGTTGGCTGATTTCGTTGCCAATGCGGTCTTCTCAAATTATGAGACTGGGCACTCCAAACACTTTAGCCAGATAGCGTCAAAATTTGATCAAGATGGCTCCCGCATCCACGGTCTAGTTCATATAACACGGAACCGGGACGAATGTTTCTGTCCCGCTTGCTTACAGCATCGCATATCCCCGGGTAGCGTTTCAGGGTAACGATACTTTATCAGTCCCATTTTCTCCGACCGTGACAGTCCACTACTCCCGCCCCGGCCCGTCGCCCCAGGGAACGTCGGGGAGGTTGCGCTGGCGGCGCACTTCGTTGATGGTCAGCACGCCCCGGTCCAGCAGCTGCATTTGACGGGTAACCCGGCTGTTTTCGTCCTCTTGCAGCGCCTCAATCACCGTAAGGTCAAACTCCAGTTCCAGGTTCGGGTAACCCAGCCGCGGCAGCAGCATCCGGTTCAGGTGCTCCTCCAGGAAACGAATCTCCGGCACGATGGTATTGCGCCAGAAGATGCGCTCGGCGGCGTTGATGTTGGCGAAAGTAGCCCGTTCCAGGTCGGAAAGCAAAGGCTTGGGCACCCCGTAGGCCCGGCTCACCTCCTCCAGACTCCAGCGCAGGCCCCGGATGAAGTCCATATCCCGGTGGCTTAAGCCCAAGGTTCGGATGTCCCGTACAAAGTTGGCTATAGCCGGCCGGCGGGCGTTCTGCGGTCCCCGGTAGCGGGCTTCCCAGCGATTGTAGAAATCCTCGATTTCCGAGTCGGTCAGTTGGGCATCGGTCAGCAGCACAAAATCGGGCTGCGCCGAGTTGCGCAGGAAGTTACAGTTGAAGCGCAGGCCATCGCCGCCCATATCCACCGAAAGCCGGGCCGGGGCTAAGGGAGACAGCCCGGCATACTCTTCCAGCGGATTGAAGTAGCGCAGCCAGACCATCTCATCGGCAGTGTAAGCCACTGGCGCGCCGCTCCGGCTGCGATAGACAAAGCCGCGGATGTGATTGCGGCGGTCGGGTAGCACGGTAACGCGGTCCGGTCGCAGCGGCCAGATTTCCCGCCGTCCTTCAGCATCCCTTTCCAGGGCCCAAAAAGCCTGCCCCCACAAGTTCAGGTGAATTTCCGTAGCCTGCCACAGGTCGCCCCGGGTGTACCAGGGGTTGACCCGGTTCAGCAGCTGCTGGACCGGATGGGATTGGCTTACCGGCTGTCTAGTGCCATCGGGCAGCAGACGATAGATCAGCGCCGGCGGACGGCTTACGGCGTCGGCCCGCAGCTTGATGGCGGCATAGACGGGCACCGAGGCGGCGTAGTAAGCGCCGTATTCCGGTTTGGCCCAACCGCCACCGGCTCCCAGCAGTTCTCCCGCAATATCCAGGTCGGCCCCCGCCGCCCGGCTGCTGCGCTGCACGACTCCCGGCCCGCCGACTGCGGCCCCGGGTTGGGGAAAATTCGACTTGGCCGGGTTGTTCAACCGAACCAGCCCGGCCAATCTGGCCGGCCAGTCCGTTCCTTTGATACTCATTGCAATGCTACCTCCAAAGAAAATTTCAGCGCTGAAACCGGCGCCGGAGGAACGGAGCTTGCCAGGTTTGGCCCGAATACCGTCCTCCGGCGCCGGATAGTTTTGCTATGGGGTTACGTCCAGATTCGGGGACGGCTCAAAGGAGTCAGGAAAGACAGCATCAGGGCGTCAGCTTTGTCCGGCGAAGGAACGCCCCGCTGCCGCATAGCTTCCTTGCTTTCCATCAGGATTCGCCCCTGGCTGTCGTAGCTGTAGCGCAGCGCGGCCAGTTCTCCCATCAACTGCTGGTCCGGCGGAATGGAAATATCCCCGGCGACGAACCGGTCCCGGAGATGCCAGTAGCCTTCGGCCCGCAGGTTGGCGAAAATCTCTTTCTGCCGGGCGGCGTGCGCCACGTTGACGCCGCGAACGCCATAGCCCTGTTCCCGCAGCCGGTCCACCACGCCGGCGCCCACGCCCACCTCGTCCACGCAGGTTTGGGATGGTTGAAATTCCCGGATGGCGGCGGCCACCCACCCGGCCAGTTCCATAGTGTCCATACCGTTGAAGGTACGAATTTCCGCTACTGCCGGGCCGTGGCGGCGCAGGATTACGCTGCGGTCGGAGCCGAAGCGGGCTACGTCCACAGCCAGCGCCACCTCCCCTTCCGGTGGACGCCGGGTTAGACCGGAACTTGCCGAACCCGGTTCCGGCGTCCTGGAAAACTCGGTCCACCGGTCGGCGGCGGCCTCGACATCGGACAGGCGGAGCAGCGTATCCTCGGCCTGGTCGGGGAACTCGCCCAATACCCGCGCCCGGTACAGAGGGTTGTCCTCGCCCCAGATTTGGCGGCGTTCCTCCACCCACCGAGCGGTGGTCAGACCGGGGACTACCACCCGTTTCGCCCGTACATTGGGACTGTCCAGGGCGGAAATGGTTATGCAGTGATAGATGTTCCGTTCCTGATAGAAGGCCCGCCGGAAAACGCCGGAAGCTGTGGTGGGGTTGCCAATCAGCAGCAGCCGGGGATCGGCGGAAGTCATCACCGCTTCAATAGCCTCGTAAATGGCATCGCTGACACCTTCAGCCTCATCCACCACGATGAGCATATTCGGGCTGTGGAAGCCCTGAAACTGGTCGGCGGTGTCGGCGGACAGTCCCATAGCGTAACGGTCATCGTCCAGTTCCCAGCGGGTATCCAGCAGTTTGCCCTTTAGCGTATCGGGCGCCCGCCGGTGCAGGCTGTGAATCTGCCGCCACAGAATATGCCGCACCTGACGAAAGGTGGGCGCAGTACTCAGGACAATGGCCGGCTCGTGGGTATGCAGGAACCAAAGCACCGCCACCGCTGCGCTGAAGCCCTTGCCCAGCCCATTGCCCGACTTGACGGCGACGCGCCGGTGCTTGGGCAGGGCGGACAGCACCTCCTTTTGCTTGGCCCAAAGCTCCACCCGCAGCACATCCCGGGCAAAGTCGGTGGGCGACAGGACCGTCGCCGCGCCGGCCGACCCGGCCTCCGGTACATCGGTTACGGCGGCGGCAGCCCTGGAACGTCGTCCTGGCATAATGGTTACCCTCCTCGGCCTACTGACCGGTTCACGCTGCGGTTGGGTCGGACGGCTTGGCTGGACGGCCTGCTGCGGCCCGGCTGGCGTAGCTCTGCCAGGGAGCGTGCCGGGCCCGACGGACTGAAGAGAAAGCCACAGTCCCGGCAGCGAAAGACGGGATTATCCGCCGGGTGGATAACCTCCAGCCCCAAAAACCGGGCGGAGTTACAACGACGACAAAACAAATAGACACCTCCCATAATTTAGCGTTCCCCAACCAGAAAGACCGACCCGATAGTGGGTCGGTCCTGGGACTCTTAACGCTAAATAGGGGCAATCCACGCCGTCAAGGGTCGGGGTGTCAGCTAATCTGCCGGTCGGGGATACTATGGTTGACACCATACTACGGCGCCGGGAATTGACCGTCGGGTATGCTCGGTGCCGGCAGGAAGCTGCCAGTGGTGCATTGAGTACCCTGGGCGCGCCCCAAACGTTGGAAACTGCCACTACGTAGGCTCGCCGGTTACGGCAAGCTGCCCACCGGCCTCGGGAATTTCCCGGGGCCGGTGTATTTTTTGCAGGGGCGATATGTCTGGCGCCAGGCCCGCGCTAATGCCTAGCCGGGGCGGCTGAGTGTGGCGGCCGGCGGGAAATATTCGGCCACCGGAATTTCCACTACGCTGGGCCCAGCTACGGCCAGGGCTTCCCGCACCGTATCGGCCACATCCTCGGGCCGTTCCACGTAGTAGCCCCTGGCTCCGTACACCTCGGCCAGCCGGTCGAAGCGGGGATTTTCCAGGTCCACGCCGATATATTTCCGGTCGTAGTAGCGCTGCTGTTGGGCCTTTTCGGCGCCGTGGCAGCCATTGTTCAGCACGATGCTGACGTGGGGAATCCCCTTGCGCACGGCGGTGTTAAGTTCCTGGGAAGTGTAGAGAAAGCCGCCGTCGCCCTGCAAGCTCACCGCTGGACGGTCGGGGCGGCCCAGCTTGGTGCCTAACCCGACACACAGTCCCATGCCGAGGCCGCCCTGGCCGGCGTAGTTGAACATGGTGCGGGGCAGTTCATAATTCAGGCGGTCGTAGGACAGCCCCGGCGCGACTCCGGCGTCGATGGTGACCATGCAGTCCCGGGGCAGAACCTTGACCAGTTCCCGATAAACTCGCTGGGGCTGCATCGGCTCGCCGACCAGCTCCGCTTCGGCCTCCAGACGGGTACGGCGCCGGTTTTTCAGGGCGGCAATCTCGGCCGTCCATTCCGGGTTGGCTCGGCCCTCCGGGAACTCCTGGCCCAGGGCTGCGGACAGTTGCTCGGCTACGGCCCCGGCGTCGCCCACTATGCCCACGGCCAGCGGATAGTTGCGGCCAATCTCGAAGGGGTCAATGTCCACCTGGATGATGCGGGTCTCCGGGTTAATAATGCTGTAGTCCCAGCCTGTACTGCCCTGATTGATCCGGGTGCCCAGGGCCAGAATCACGTCGGCCCGGTTCATCGCATCCAGGGCCTCGCCGGCGCCTCGTCCTCCCGGCGGCCCCACGTAGAGGCGGTGGCTGTTGGGAAAGGCGTCGTTATGGCCGTAAGAGGGAACCGCCGCCATATCCAGTTGTTCGGCCAGGGCCACGGCGGCCGCGGAAGCCTCCGAGTCGATAACGCCGCCGCCGACCAGCAGCAGGGGACGCTGCGCCCCGGCCAGAAGCGCCGCCGCCTGTTCGACGGCCTGGGCGTCGCCGGCGGTGCGGTCGGCCACCGGGCGGTAGGATTGGGGCGACTGAACCTCCCAATCCACGGTTTGGCCGTCAATCAGGTCCCGGGGTATGTCCAGCAATACCGGCCCCCGCTTGCCGTACATCGCGGTGCGGAAGGCGTAGTGAAGCAGCTCCGGTATGCGCTCCGTCTGGTTAATCTGCAAGGCCAGTTGGGTGATGGACTTGAAGGTGCCTACCAGGTCAAATTCCTGAGCGCCGTCGCGGTAGGTATATTGCTGAGCCGTATTGCCGGCGATGGCGATGACCGGGGCGCGCCCCTTGTAGGCCAGGGAGATGCCGGTCGCCAGGTTGATTGTGCCGGGGCCGGAGGTAGTAACGCAGGCCGAGGGTTTGCCCGAAGCCCGGGAATAGCCGTAGGCCATAAAGGCGGCGCCTTCCTCGTGGCGAGTGTCAATGAAGTGAATGTCGTCCCGGCCGTAAAGTTCGGTAACGATGCTGTTGGTAGTGGTACCAACCACGCCGAAAATATGGTCCATGCCTTCGGCCTTGAGGGCTTCAACAATCGCCCGGCCGGCTGCCATCTGTGCCATGAAATGCTCCTTTTACAGTTCAATGAATTCTGCGGGTGTCAGATTCGCCTGATTGATAATACTGCGCAAAGTCCCAACAGTTATTTCTGAATGACGGGGCACGATGACCAGCGGCCTTCTTTCCGATGTATCCCTGGCGAACTTAACGTGGCTGCCCCGTGCTATACTCGGGTGAATCCGGCCCGCAGCAATTTTCCGGCTACTTACCGGTAGGACAGCGGATTAAGACCCGGCAATTTCGACCCGCACCGCGTCAGTAGGGACGGCGGCGGCCAAGTCCGGCTCGAAGTACAGTTCCAGCGCCTCTTCCAAATTTCGTCGGGCCTCTTCTTTGGTCCGGCCCTGGCTGGCAACATCCACTTCAATGGCCTGAGCCACCCACCAGGCGCCTTCCGGCCAGACTCGAGCGGTGAGCTTGCGCAGCTTCATTGCTTCCCTCCCCCGGCATATTGCTGCCAGTATAAACACTTTTGACGGGCGGGTGTCAATTTCCAGAGAGAGGATGGGTATCGCCGTCTTGAGCATACTGCATAATATCGGGGCTAAATTGCCGGAAGAGCCTAAAATCTCCAGCCTAATTCAGTCATCATTCCCTGTAAGTTGATATAGTGAACATTGAAACGTTGGCACACCGCAGGAATACTTGACGAGTTGTCCGGGTTTTCTTCGGTAACTATCACGACCCCTTCATCTAATAGTAAGGAATTTCTGGCCCGGGCAATCAAGTAAGGGTCGGCGTCTTCTGTGCCATCCCTGGCCTTTGCTAACCAACGGTTGTTGGCAGCTGATAAGTCAGGGTCATTGATCATTTCTCTTACCAGTACTTGTTCCGATTCAGCAGGGTCAGCGAAAAAATTCCGGTTCAGCCGTCGTAAATAATTTACGGCTTCGTTGCCTCTGCGGGCATTCTCCAGTTCCCTTGCAACGGCGCTAACTGAGCAGGCAGCCCCGGTTCTAACCATTTCGTCGAACCTTTCCCAAAAACTGGGGAATTGGTCTCGATAGTAAGCGCGAAATATCTGGCTGATAGTATTGGTGTCCAGCAGATACCTTCGGTTTGCCGGTTCCCTATCTCCAGGCATATTTTTCCAGCCCATCGATGTTGGCTCCCTTGACCCCCAAGCAGCCGGCTAACTCGAGCTCGTCTATACGTCCATCGTCAAATGCCTGGAACGCTGTTCGCAGATATTTCTGGCCCAGGTACGCAGCCTGGGTGGCGTAGTAGTTGCCTCCGGCGCCGGACCCGGGCTCGTAGGAAGATGCCCACTCGCGAACCTTTCCGGCATACTGTGTACCATCCACCCGGCCCCGGTCGTGAAACTTGCGCAGGATAACTTCCCGGCTAACCTTGTAGCGGTCAGCAAGGGACTTCAGGTATTCATCGGTCAATTCGGCTGGAGCGTGAGCCGCTACTACTCGGTCAAAATCGTCCGCTGGAACCAGAAACTCGCCGGCGAACCGATTGCAGGCAGTCTCAATTGCCTGTTCCGCTTCGTTCAAACCGGGCAAATAGTGGTCCGGGTCCCGCCGCTCCAGGTGGTTGAAATCGAACAGCAGATGCGCCAATTCGTGAAACAGGGTAAAGATTTGACGGGTCTTGGCCTGTCCATTGTTCAAGTAGATAACTGGAAACACTGGATCATTCAGGCAGAAACCGGCGATGTCCTTCTGCCGGAAGGTTCGCTTAAATACCCAAACTCCGTTATCCTCAACCTTCTCGCGCCACCGTTTCAAGGCTTCGTCATCCGAGGGCCAGGACTTTTGCTCCTCCGGTTCTATTTCCAGACGGCTGCGGACTTCCGAGGCTAACTCGTCCGGGGCATTTACGTGGATGTGGCCCTGCAGATCCCGGAGCAGAAAGCGCTCTCCCGTACCTTGCGGGCCCAGCAAAATTCGCAGCTGTTCCTGGCGTACCCGAGCCTGACGAATGGCGTACCGGGTATCCGGTTCCAGCCCTTCCAGCATAGCGCCGGGCAGGCGGCGGAACTCGGCGGCAACTGTATTCTCCTCCGGAGGGGTATCGAGAAAAAAGAAGCCGGTAGCGCGGTGATAGTCCTTATGGGCCAGGTCCTCCAGTTGGCGCCAGGTAGGGGAACTTTTGCCATCTTCCCATTCCTGAACCTTTTTCGGCGCCACGTGGCGCCGTTTGGCTACATCTTCCACCGAGTAGCCGGCCCGTTCCCGGGCCCAGCGCAGCATTTCCGGATTGATGCCGGTGGCTCGCACGGTCATGGCCGCCCTGCTTTAATCTCCTTTGTCCTAATCCCGTCCCCCCACTCACCACGCGGCTCCAGTGTAGCACACTTGCCGCCCCGCTATTTGCCGTGCCCCGGCCCGTTAGGTATAGTTACCTTATTGCAAAGGGGAGGCGCTGCTGCTATGCCGACCGGTTACCCGCACATTGAAGCCTACTACGCAAAGCTGGCGGAACTCATCCGGTTTGGCGGTTCCGACAGTGAACTGAACATCCGACCAGCCTTCCAGAACTGCCTGGACGCCTATTGCCGGGAGCATCGGGAAAAGCTGGCGCTGATTCCCGAGTTGCAGGCTCCGGGCAACACCTATCCCGACGGCACCGTCAAGGATTCCCTGCGCATGGCCCGCGGCTATTGGGAAGCCAAAGACACTCACGACGACCTGGATACGGAGATTCGGAACAAGTTTAACCGGGGCTACCCCAAAGACAACATCGTCTTCGAGGATTCGCAAACTGCCGTGCTGTACCAGAACGGAGACCTGGCCCTGCGGGTGGATATGTCCCGCCCCGGCGAACTGCACCGGCTCATCCGCCGCTTTTTGGACTATGAACTGCCCAACATTGAGGAGTTTCACCGGGCCCAGACCCAGTTCAAAGCCGACCTGCCCTATGTTTTGACCAACCTGCGGAAGGTGGTGGAAGCCGCCGAGCAGTCCAACCCGGCTTACCGGACCGCCGCCGCCGCCTTCCTGGAACTGGGCCGCCAGAGCATTGGCCCCGGCGTGGCCGAAACCGATGTCCGGGAAATGCTGCTGCAGCACATCCTCACTAAAGATGTCTTCCTGCGGGTGTTCGCCGAGGACCAGTTCCATCGGGAAAATAACGTGGCCCGGCAATTGGGTGCCCTGGAGCAGACCTTCTTCACCGGCGACGTGCGGCGGGAGGCCATTGACCGGCTGCGCTCCTACTATGGAGTTATCAGCCGGGCCGCCGACGAAATCGCCGATTATACCGAAAAGCAGCGGTTCCTCAAGGCCATCTACGAAGATTTTTATCAGGCTTATAACCCGGCCGCCGCCGACCGGCTGGGGGTGGTCTATACCCCCAACGAAGTGGTGGATTTCATTATCCGGGGGACGGACTGGCTGCTGCAGAAGCACTTTGGCCGCACTCTGGCCGACGACAAGGTGCAGATTCTCGACCCGGCCACCGGCACCGGCACCTTCGTTACCAGTCTGATTGAATATTTGCCGGCGGACCGGCTGGAGTACAAATATCGTCACGAAATCCACGCCAACGAAGTGGCGATTCTGCCCTACTACATCGCCAACCTGAACATCGAATACACCTACAAGGAGAAGACCGGCCGCTACCTGGAGTTTCCCAACCTGTGCTTCGTGGATACTCTGGACAATATGGACTGGCAGGAAAAAGGCGCTACGGAAGGAGCCGTAACCCGGCAGGGCGCTTTCAACCTGGGCGGCCTGTCGGAAGAGAACTGGATTCGGGTCCAGGAACAGAACGAAAAGCAAATCAGCGTAATTATCGGCAACCCGCCCTATAACGCCAACCAGCAGAACGAGAATGATAACAACAAGAACCGGGAGTACCCGGAAATAGACCGCCGAATTAGCGAGACCTACATTGCGGCCAGCACGGCCCAGAAAACCAAGCAGTACGATATGTACAAGCGTTTTATCCGCTGGGCCAGTGACCGCCTGGACGATGACGGGGTTATTGGGTTTATAACCAATCGTGCTTATCTTGATACCCGGCAGGACGATGGGTTCCGGCAGGTTGCCGCCCGGGAGTTTACCGACATCTATGTTCTCGACCTGGGTTCGGACGTGCGCCGCAACCCCAAGATTTCCGGCACCACTCACAATGTATTCGGCATCCAAACCGGAGTAGCTATTGGTTTCTTCGTCAGGGAAAAGGCCAAGTTGGGAAATTGCGGTATTCACTACGACCGTCGGGAAGATGCGGAGTTGGCTACAGACAAACTTGCCTATTTGAGCAGTGCGGTATTTCAGCAAATAGATTTCGACCAAATCACGCCGGATGTAAACCACAACTGGCTGAACCGGTCGGCTGCCGCTTCCCGATTCCGGCAGCTAATTCCAGTAGCCAACCGGGAAACCAAACTGGCTAAGAGTCTGCAAGAAGAACAGGCAGTGTTTGGGCTGTATTCGTTGGGTGTTGCTACGAATCGGGATGAATGGACATTTGATTATGACTCCGGCGATCTTTTACGAAAGATGGCTTTCTTTTGCGGGGTATATCAAAACGAAGCGATGCGCCTTGAAATTGAGAAGCCGGATGTCGAATCAATTAGTGATTGGGTTAGCAGGTCAATCAAGTGGACATCTGAACTGGAAAGTCATTTAGTGCGAGGAGACGTTATTAAATTCTCTTCCGATAATGTGGTTTCTGCTATATATCGCCCGTTTATAGGTAGGAGCTGCTACTATGGCCCTATAGTTACTCATCGCAGGTACCAAATGCCGCAGATTTTCCCGGACGGAAAGCAGGGACAGAATCAAGTCATCTGTTTCTCAGGCATCTCTTCCAGCAAACCCTTTTCGGTTCTGGCAACAGACAAAGTATTTTCACTTGACCTTCTTGAAAAAACCCAATGCCTCCCCCTTTACCGCTACACCGAGGCTGGGGAGCGGGTATGCAACATTACCGACTGGGGGTTGCGGCAGTTTAATGACCATTACCGTCAACTGTGGGGCGAAGCCGCCTTTGCCGAATATTACCCGGCGGGCATCACCGCCGAGGACATCTTCGCCTACACCTATGCCGTGCTGCACGACCCGGTGTACCGCCACGACTACCGGGTGGACCTGGTGCGCGAGTTCCCCCGTCTCCCCTTCTACCGGGAATTTGACCATTGGGTCGCTATGGGCCGGACATTGCTGGACTTGCACCTGAACTTTGAGACTGTAGAGCCGTACCCCCTGGAACGGGTTATCCAAAGCGGCGCGCCCCGGCGGGCAGTCCTGCGGGCCGATCAGGAAAAGGGAACCATCACCCTGGACGACAAGACCACCCTGCGAGGCATCCCTCCGAAGGCGTGGGAGTACCGGCTGGGCAGCCGCTCCGCCCTGGAATGGGTGCTGGACCAGTACAAGGAACGCAAGCCCCGGGATCCCACCATCGCCGCCCAGTTCAACACCTACCAGTTCGCCGACTACAAGGAGCAGGTCATCGACCTGCTGGGCCGGGTCTGCGCCGTCAGCGTCAAAACTACGCAAATAGTGAACAGCATGGCCTACTGGGACGGAGACCAACTGATAGTCTTCGACGACCGGGAAGAAAACGACTGGGAAATGCTGGGGCTGGAAGCCTTTTTCGGCAGCTATGACGAAGCAGACGATGACCCGGAGTATCAGGCCTGGCTGGCCGCATTGCCGGACATTCGGGACCTGGAGCAGTAACCAATGGTGGGAGATGTAGTGGTGATGCCCTTCCCCTTTACTGACGCTGATATTTCCAAAATTCGCCCCTGCTTGCTGCTGTCGGACGTTACGGCCGGATAAGTTGCGGACTGGCTGGTCTGCCCAATCACTACCAGCCCGCGAACTTACCTGAAGGAGATACCTATAGATTCCGGCGATTTGGAGTTGGGACGTCTGTATCGCGGCAGTAAGGTGCGCCCGGACCGGATCGCTACGATTTCTGAAAGCAGATTTGGGCGGACTGTCGGCCACATGACCAACGCCAAGTTAGTCGAAATTCTGGCTGTGGCCCGGGCCTTGTTCTAATTCAGGCGGACTCCGGCCCGCCTTTTCCGCCGCGGCAAGCCCGGCCGCCAGCCACCTTCCCTCGGACCTCCCGGCCCGTATCCTCTCCTTCCCATCCCCTTCGGGCATAACTGGCCGTATCCGACCAATTGGCCTAAATCTCAAAATTCGGCCAAAAAATCCCCGGAAATTGCCCCAAATTGGGGTTTTTAACCTATTGACCGTATTAGAACGAGCGTTCTATACTTTTAGCACATTAGAACAAACGTTTGTGCAAGAAGGTGAGTGAAATGACAATGAAGCAAGTTGGAAATGCAGCAAGCAACCCGATGGATGCCGCGCCTGAATTCTGCCACTACGAGGATACCGGCTGCGAAGCCTCCGATTCCTGCCTTAACTGCCCTCTGCCTCGGTGCAAGCACGACGACCCGGTCTGGTACCAACGCAACCGGCAGTTGGCTAAAGACTTTCAGGTAATGTACACCATTAATCAGGAGCGGCTGTCGGTGGAAGAGGCGGCGGAGCGGTTCTCGGTGACGGTGCGCACCGTCTTCCGCATCCTGCAGCGCTGCCGGGCCGCCTTGTCGGAGAGCGACGGCCAAGCCGCCGGCGCCCTGGCCGCCTAACTTTGATAAACCCTCCGTAGCTGACGTAGTAAAGGGGCGGGTCCGGAACCCGCCCCTTTGATTTTTTGGCGAACAGCTCTAGCCCGACAACGCCCTAGGCCAGCGGGCGCTTGGTCAAGTCCATCGGCTCGGCATCCCGGGGCATTGCCAACCGGAAGCCAGGGTTAGAAGGTTCAAGATAGGTTATTGAGTCGTAAAAGTCGTCCAGTGCGATGAACAAACCGTTTTGTTCAACCCATTCCCGCATCCGGAAGTTGCAGGAATGGGCCCAGGACAGGATTTCAACTCGCCAACCGCGTTGGTGCATCAACTCTAATGCGCTCTGAAACCCTTGCCCTTCCAGATAGCCCGCTCCGTCACCCGTCAATAAGACCACTATGCCCGGGTCGTCTGCCGCGATCAAAGCGTCTTTCATCATCTCCAGTTGCAGCCGCTGATCCGGTATTTCCTGTTCACCCAGGTCATTGCGAATGCGGTTAAACAGCTCAACGTGAACGCCCATATTTTGCAAGCGATTCCAAAGCTGTCGCAACTCAGGCGGCACCGAACCGGCGGCTATAGCCTTCCGCATTGTCCGATTGGCATGAGCTAATTGGAGCATATTTTCGAACTTTATCCGCACCCGGTAGCGGGCATCGATATGTTCGTTTCGCTCTTCGGCTAGTCGCTGTGCCTCAATAAATATGTTGGAGTTGTCCCAATAGACAAAAACGTCATCCATTTCCCGTATATCTCAACTGTGAAAAAGTAATTTAGCCCCGGGGCAACCCCAGACCGCGGCTGGCAATGATGTTCCGCTGCACCTCGGAGGTTCCGGCGGCAATCTTGTGGGAGAAGCTGGTCATCCAATGCTCCTGAATCCGACCGCGCAACGGCGCCCACTTCTCGTTACGGTCCAGCGCGCCGTACAGTCCCAGAATTTCCATGCCGGCGATGGTTACCCGCTGCAAGGTTTCGCTGCCGAAGACCTTGCTCATGGAAGCCTCCTTGTTGGGAACCAGCCCCTGCCCCTGCATCCACGCCACATTGTAGGCCATCAGCCGGGCCACTTCGCACTCAATATAGTGGTCGGCCAGCAGGTTGCGCACCCAGGGAGTTTGCAGCATGGGTTGACCATTCTGCCGGGTCTCGGCGGTGTAGCCCTTAACCTCGTCCAGCAGGCGGCGGCCCATAGCCGAGTAGTCGATACCGGACCGCTCAAAATCCAGCAGGGTAACCGCCACGTACCAGCCCCGGTTTTCCTCGCCGACTACATTGGCGACGGGCACCCTCACGTTGTCAAAGATAATCTGGTTAAACTCGTGCCCTCCGGCCATATTGATAATGGGCCGCACCTGAATACCCGGCGTCTTCATATCCACCAGAATAAAGCTGATGCCCCGGTGCTTGGGCGCATCCGGGTCAGTGCGGGCCAACAGCATAATCCAGTCGGCCCGGTGGCCCAGGGTAGTCCAGATTTTGGCGCCGTTGATGACATACTCGTCATCGTCCCGGACCGCCCGGGTACTTAGCGACGCCAGGTCGGACCCAGACTCGGGCTCGCTGTAGCCCTGGCACCATTGAACCTCGCCGCGGGCCACCGGCTGCAGGTGCGCCTGCTTCTGCTCTTCGGTGCCGTGAATCATCAGCGTAGGCCCCAGCATCCGCACGCCAAAAATGTCCCGGCCCGGGGCGCGCATATAGGCCAGTTCTTCATTGTAGATGGCCGACCGGATAGGGGAGGCGTCCTGACCGCCATACTCCCGGGGCCAGTGCATCGTCAACCAACCGTTCTGCGCCATCTTGCGGCGCATATCCCGGGTCAGTTCCCAGTTCCACTCCTCGGGCCAGCGGCCGCCGCCCTCCCAATCCGGGGGCAGTTCCCGCTGCACAAAGTCGCGCAGCTCCTGACGAAAGGCGTCGTCTTCGGCGGTAAATCTAAAGTCCACGGTACCCTCCCCAATTAACAACAGCGGTACTGGTCTGCGGCCGGCATTGGCCGGCGGCGCCGGATATTAGCCCTTGACTGCTTTTTCCGGCTACAGGTCAACCACCGGATAAGAAGTGGCCCGGACAATGCCGGGGATGTTGTGCACCTTTTCGGTTACCAGCAATCCTACCTTGGTAAAATCCTCCACGTTGATGATTGCGATAACGTCGAAGGGGCCGGTAACTACGTCCGCCGAATCGATGCCTTCCACGTCGCGCAGGGCGCCCACCACGTCCCGGGTTGTTCCAATTGCCGTCTCTACCAGAAGATAAGCCTTGATTGCCATTTGCTGCTACTCCAATGCCTTAAAGTGACTTTTGCTGACTGTGGGGCTAATTCTAATACCGCCCCCCGGTACTGTCAATTCGGCCTCGAGTAGTTCCAGGCACAGCCGAGTATGGGTACGGGTATGATTTCAGGCCGGCGGTAGTAGTTAGTCAGCCGGATTAACGGTTATACTGGGGCGCAGAATTTTGCCATTGTCGTCCAATGCTATGCCGAAACTGACCGCACAACCAATGCCGCTGCTGGCCCGGAGCGTCCCGGAATTGGGACTGTCCCTGGACTCCGCTCAATTGGAACAGTTCGAGACCTATTACCGTATATTAGCCGACTGGAACGGCCGGATGAATCTCACCAGTGTTATCGACTACGCCGAGGTGCAAGTTAAGCACTTCCTGGATTCACTGACCCTGCTGCCGGCCCTGGGCGGCGACTTGCCGCCCGGCGGCAAGGTAGTTGACGTGGGCGCCGGCGCCGGATTCCCCGGCCTGCCCCTGAAATTGGCTTGCCCGGACCTTATGCTGACCCTGGTGGAGTCCACCGGCAAGAAGGCCAACTTCCTGCGCCACCTGATCGAGACCCTGGCCCTGGAGGGAGTGGATGTTCATACCGGGCGCGCCGAAGATTTAGCCCGCCGGCCCGAACTGCGGGAAAATTTCGATCTGGCCCTGGCCCGGGGGCTGGCCCGGCTGCCTACCCTGCTGGAATACTGCCTGCCCTTCCTCCGCCCGGCGGGCCCGCCGGGTATAGTGGCGGCCTGGAAGCACGGCGGCGACGGATTGAAGACGGAACTAGCCTCAGCGAACCGCGCCTTGCCGACCCTGGGCGGCCGGGTCAAGACGATATATCCGGTAAAGGCAGCTGGCCTTACCGATAATCGGGTAGTTCTGGTAATCGAAAAGGTCAAATCAACCCCGGAAGCCTATCCCCGGCGTCCCGGCGTTCCAGCCAAGCAGCCCTTGTGAGCGAACCGAAGTCGGCGATTAGGCGGTTTGGGCCGGAAAATTCAGACCACATTTGAAGCAGTTGGAGGAGAACTATGACCGTAATGGTTACCGGGGGCAATGGACTGATCGGCTCCCGGATTATCCGCAAATTTCAGGAACTAGGCGAGGCGGTGGTGTCCTTCGACCTGGCGCCGCCCCGAAGCAGTCTGCCCCTGCACCGGCACCTGGCCGACCTGCCCTTTTACCGGGGGGACATTACCCAACTCCCCCACCTACTGGAGGCGATAGACGCCTACGAGGTCACCCGCATCGTCCACATGGCTGCGCTGCTACCCCCGGATACGGAAGACCGCCCCCACTTCGGGATGCAGGTGAATATCCAGGGTACCAATAACGTCTTTGAAGCGGCTCGCTGGGGCCGTGTGGAACGGGTGGTGTACGCCAGCTCCATCGCCGTTTACGGGGTGCAGGAGACCTTTGGCGAGCGGCCCCTGACCGAGGATGACCTGACGGCGCCAATCAATGTTTACGGAATGACCAAGGCGGTTAATGACTTCTCGGCGGGCAAGTATCGGGAACGGTATGGGCTGGACCTGCGGGGCATCCGTATCGGCACCGTCTTTGGGCACGGGCGCACCACCGGGATGACCGGCATGATTGGCGGCCTGATGGTTTCCTTGCCGGCTGTGAGCCGTCCGGTGGATATGCCCTTCGATCCCGGGGAAGCGTCGCCAATGATTCACGCTGAAGACGCTGCCGAAATTTTCGTGCATGTAGCCCGCTCCGACGTCCTGAATCACCCCGTTTACCTGACTGGCGGACATCTGGCTACCATCGGGGATATGGCCGACATGGTGCGCCGCTTCATCCCCGACGCTCAGATAACCACCGGCCGGCAGTCCGTTCCCCACGCAGGGCTATCGCATATGGAATTTAAGAGGCCAATTGACGGGTAAATCTCCGTTTTTAACTGCTAAATTTGGGTAATTTAAGACTTAAACCGTTGGTTTTGATGTTGATTACCCAGTAAAGCGCCGCCAAAACATCGGAAAGTTCCGTTCTGAGCCTGAAATTTTTTCATATGCGATAGCCCTGGTTCCCCACGTTTACCTGGTGGACAACAGCCGGATGCTGGCCGACATCGGCTACGAAATGGCCCCCCTGGCCCTCCGGGTACTGGAACACATCAATGACGCCCGGGAAGAGGCCGGGCTGGAGCCGGTTAGCGGGTAGTTAGCTGCGAGTAATTGAAAGGGTGCCGTAAGTGGCCTTCCTTTCCGACCTGACGCTTACTTGCCGGTATGCAGCGCATACCGGCGCGGGTCGCGGTGTCTGCCGGCTGCCGCACTCTCCCGGCCCGGCAGCGGCTATCGGCCCAACTCCCGGATTCGGCGGTTGCAGACCCCGGTGACCAGGGAAAACAGCGCCACGGCCGCTCCGCCAATGGCTACGGCGAAGGGCGCTCCGATGAAGGAGACATCGGCCAGCGCCCCGGCTTGCAGCCCGCCCAGGGGCATTATGCTGTAAGTCATTCCGTAGAAGCCCATCACGCGGCCCCGTACATTGTCCGGCACCAGCATTTGCAGTGAACTCTGGATAGAAACCATGTAAATGGAGTTGCTGCAGCCAATTACCACCATCAGCGCCAGGGCCAGCGAGTAGGATGCCAGGAAATGGGCGGTTACTCCGAAGGCTACCACCGCCACTCCGAAGACAATGGCGCCGCCTACGATGGACAGGCCGCGCCGTTCGAAGCCGCCCCGGGCGCCGAGCCAGATGATTGTCAGCAGGGAACCAACTCCCCCCACCCCCAGCAGGATACCTTGTCCGCGGGCCCCGACCTCCAGCACATCCACGGCAAATACCGGCATCAGCAGCATATACGCCATGCCAAAGAAGCTGTTGAAAAAGGTCATCCCAATCAGGAAGGCGAAAATGTTGTTCCTGCCAATGAAAGTCATCCCTTCCCACAGGGCCAGGGCTGGATTACGGGGCGCGCCCGGCGGGATGTCCGGTATGCGCAGGAACAGTATAACCCCGGCCATGATGAAAAACCCGATGGCGGCAACGCACAGGGCGGCGCCGGTGTTGACTAGATCAATGATAAATCCGGCGATGGCCGGGGCCACGATGCGGGTTCCCTGCCAGATGGAAGAGTTGAGGGCCACGGCGCTGGTCATTGCCGAGCGCTCAATCAGGTGGGGATACAAGGCCTGGCGGGCCGGCGTGTCGAAGGCCTCTACCGCTCCGGCCAGGAAAGCGATTGCCAGGATATGCCACACCGCGACGGCGTCAAAGAGCGTCAGCAACCCCAGGGTCAGGATGAGCAGGCCGGTACTGCCCTGGGTGCCGAAAATCAGGCGGCGCTTGTTCAGCCGGTCGGCGAAGACTCCGCCCACCAGATTGAAGACGATGCCGGGAACGGCGTTGGCGGCCAGGGCATAGCCCAGGAAAAGGGAAGAGCCGGTTATTTCATAGACCAGCCAACTCTGGGCCACCCGAAACATCTGGAATCCGGTAACGGCGCAGAGCAGGCCGGTCCAATAGGCGCGGAAGGCCGGGTAACGGAAGGCCGGCGGCATCCGGCGGCCGGGTTGTCCCGGTTGGCCGGTTTGCGGTCTAACAGTTGAAGGTGATGACAAGGTTGGCCCAGTTATCCATTATGCACTTCGTATCCGGTGCTGCTCGTACTCAAAGTCTCGGTTCAGTCCGGGCTAGTAACCCTCAACCAGCTCAACATCCCACGCACCATTGCCCATTACGTACATCAAGTATTCTGTATTGGGTTTCAAGTCCGGATTTAGTACTCGCTTTCCTGTTCCAGTAAATGTAGCATCGTATGCGTGTGCCCCGTCCAGACTGCGGAAGCACACAGCATATTCGCCAGTTCCGGTTTGCCAAATATTTGTATGTACCTGCCTACTCCCAGTCCGGAACGGTTCTGTGATTGGTGGGACCCATTCACCTCCAAGCTTGAATCGATGGGGAAATCTGCCTTTGGATTGTCCCAGATCCGGCTGAATAAACTGACAACTCCACCACGATGTGCTTTCCACTTGGATGAAGTACTCGCGAGGCTCCAGGAATGTCTTAATCTCGCCTTTATCACTTTCATGATCGCTTTTTCTGCCGCTAACCCGTATGACACACCACATTGGGCTGTCATCTTCATAATCCACGAATGACGCGTGAACATTTCCCCTCATTTTTAGGTTATATATCATACTTACCACGTTCTTGAACTGTTTGGGATCTAGAATGAATTGCATACGGCACGTGCCGATGCCACCGTGTTCAAATTTCACAATCAAAAGTCCGGGCTTCAGGGCAAACTCTTTGGGATTGTGAATACCGGTAAGGACGCTATCGGAACCGTTATAATTACCTCCGGGACCTCCGAAACTGCGGCTGTAACCACGCAAGTTGAACGGATACTCATCCATTCTTGCATTCAATTTAGAATATCTAGACATTTTTACATTCTCTCTCAGGTTATCTGGTTCGGCCTACTGATGAAACCGGGGCAGTATTTCCTGGCCCATAATGTCCAGTTGCTCTACCGACTCTTCGCCGGAGCACAGGGGGCGTACTACGAACTTGGAAGCGCCGGCGTCGATGTAGCTCTGGATGACCGCGCAGACCTCATCCACGTCGCCCAGGGCGCTGTACTCGGTAAAGGCGGCGTCGGGTCGGTGGCGGGTAACGTACTGATGGCTCTGGGCCACGGCTTTTTCCCGGTCCGGGCAAATGTAGTAGCCCAGCAGCATCCCGATATGGTCTGACTCAATCTCCCGCTCGTACTTGGCCGCCGTTTCAAAAACGATGTCCCGGCCGTGGCTGATTTCCCCGGGAGTGGCCCCGGACACCAGCCAGCCGTCGCCGACCCGGCCCACCCGGCGCGCCGCCGCGGGACTACGGCCCCCAATCCACACTGGGGGCGAAGGATTGAAGCAGGTCTTGGGGGTAATGCTGACGTTGTGGCAGTTAAAAAATCGGCCTTCGTGGGTTACGTTATCCTCTTCCCACAGGCGGCGCATCAGGACGATAGCCTCGTCGGTGCGGCGGCTGCGGTCTTCCTTGGGTACGCCGCAAGCTTCGTATTCCTCAATTTCCTCGCCGCCCAGCCCGACGGCCGGGAAGCAGCGGCCCTGGGACAGGAAGTCCAGAGTAGCAATCTGCTTGGCCAGCACCACCGGATTGCGCAGGGGCAGGGCCAGAACGCTGGTGCCGAACTTCATCCGGTCGGACCAGGCAGCCACCATGGACAGGGCCACCATCGGTTCCAGGCTAAACCGGTCGCTGACGATGCGGTCGCTGAGCCAAATGGAGTCGTACCCGTACTTGTCGCCCAGCTCTACTAACCGGCGCAGGAAATAAGGGTCGTCGCCGCCCTGTCCATAGGCGCCCGGCACATATCCGATAGCTACGCTCATAGTCCCTCCCCGGGAATGGCAGATTTGAGAGTAATTTTAGCACAGTGGAGATAGGCAATGGGTCTGCGCAGTATTCTCGTAGATAGCCGGGCAAACGTTCTCCCATCGGGTTCAACCGGACAGAGGCGAGGGTGAAATTTCTTCGTAATAGACAATGATGCTGTCCACGTTAGCGGTGTTAAGCAGGACCGCGCCGATGCCATCCTTGTCCGATAGTCTTATTTCGTAATCCTGATTGCCATCCGGATAGTAGAAGGCATTTCTGATTAGGAAATCCTTGGCTGGTTCGGTGTCCGGTACTATCGGATAAGTTTCAATCTCACCGTAATACACATCTCCGGATTTAAGGGTAACCATAACATTAGGAATGTGAGCCTTATACCCGTTGTTCAGGGCGTTAAAAACATAGAACCACACCGGCTCTTGCGGATACAATGCCTTTGCGCCAGGCAACCACGACAACCACTTGACTCGCCTGTGAAGGTACTGTGTTGGAAGAATACAAATCCAGGTGATTCCTGAAGTAAGCTTCTTCGGTATGTCGTAAATTCCAATAACTGTAGAAGAAATAATCACGTATAGCGTATAGAGGACGAACCAAAGCACTGCCTCGGTAAAGTGCTTGTCCAGGAATTCGTGAGGACCTTCCCTGATGAGGAAACCTGCGTAACTATCCAACCCCAACCACCATTCCAGTATGACATCTATACCGGCAATTAACCCGATTGCAATCAGGTGGACATACACAGAATGCTCGAGCATCTCGGAAAGTTGCCAAAGTGGGGTTCGTTGACTGGCATCTTCGCTTCTCCAAACTGAAAAGCGGTAAGAGAGGAATCCGGGCAAGACCAATAACAGAGTGGCAGCTAGATTGATGGCTAACGGCGGCATTGACTATTAGCCTTGCTCCCCACTATTCCGATTATCCTTATTCTGAGATACTGAATTCTGAGATACTGAAGACGGGGATCTTGAACCGTTGGATTTGAGCAAGTGCTTGAAAGGGTTTTCCTTTACCTTTGCCCGATTAATTGCCGGTACTTCGTCTCTACGCTTCTTGTACCATTCGGTGTCTCGCGCAGTAATCATTTTGTGGCGGCCTTTGACGTGAGAAGTTATTTCGGCTTGTTCTAGCTGTTGCGCCAATGAAATTCCTCCGAGAGTTTGATGTCCGGGAACTATTTCTTTTTATCGCTATCCACTTCTCGATTCTTCCGACTCGGAACCGAATGAGATGGCTTTAACACATTCTTGAACGGGTTTTCTTTGGAGCTTGGTTCGTTGCTGGTATGGGCTATGTCTGAAGGTCTTTGATCTCTCGATAAGTCGATCCTTCTTTTGAGTGTGTTGCTCGGTTTGCTGTCTTTGTCAGAGGGGTTTGACTTACTTATTGCGAAAAATCCTTCTGCAATTTCTTGGTCCGATTATACCATAGCCTTTGTCGGAACCATCCGCCCGCCGTCCCTAATCCACTATATTCCCAAATCTGCTAAAATGCCTCTACCTGACCTGCCCGGGTCCCAGTTTTGCAAGGAGGCCCTCCTATGATTTACGATGCCGAGCGGCGCGACATTTCCATTGCGGTGGGTGGCGACGCTATGATTACCCGCCGGATGCAGGCCTTTCAGGAGCCGCGCTTTACCAGGTTGGTGGAAATACTGCGGGGCGCTGATGTCTCCCTGGTCAACCTGGAAATGCTGTTCCACGACTACGAGAGCAGTTGGCAGTGGAGCAGCGCCACCTATACCCGTTCCGACCCACGTAACCTGTCCGAACTCAAATGGATGGGCATCAACGCGGTAACTACCGCCAACAACCACTCTTTTGACTTCTCCGAAGGCGGGTTCCTGACCACGCTGGAACACTGCCGGGAAATTGACCTGGCCTACGCCGGTGGCGGCCGCAATCTGGACGAGGCCCGTTCCCCGGCCTACGTGGACTCGGCCCGGGGTCGGGTAGCGGTGATGGGCGCCACCAGTACCTTCAGTGAACAGTCCCGGGCCGGCGCCGGTCGCCCGGACTTCGTCGGCCGCCCCGGGGTTAACGCCCTGCGCCACAACATCACCCACCACGTACAGCAGGACGTTTTTGATGCCCTGCATAAAGCCAACCTGGAGTTGGGTTACGAGGAGGAGCACGCCTTCCATCGCCACTTCGGGTTTCGGGGCGCTGAGAATGCGCCGGACCCCGGTACCGAGCTGGATTTTCTGGACCACAAGTTCATCCTGGACGAGGAGTTTGCCCTTCGGACCAGCCTGAATGAGGATGACCGGCTGGGTATCGGCAACTGGATTCGGGGCGCCCAAAAGCAGTCCGACTGGCAGGTATATGGCGTTCATTGCCACGAAAGCGGCCCCGACGGTGACTTTCACGGCCATTCCCGCCTGTCGCCGCCTCATTTCCTGGTGGACTTCGCCCGCTGGACGATTGACCAGGGCTGCGCCGCCTTTGTCGGCCACGGCCCCCATTTCCTGCGCGGCATCGAGATTTACAAGAACCGGCCCATCTTTTACAGCTTGGGCAATTTCATCTTCCAGAATGAGAGCGTCCTGTGGTTGCCCCACGAAGCCTACCGCCGCTTTAACCTGGATTTTAACCATACTCCGGGCGACTACCTGGATACCCGGTCCGGCGGCGGAACCCGCGCCTTTGCCGCCGACCCGGTGTTCTGGCAAAGCGTGGTGGCAGTATGCAACTACGCCGGCGGCGACTTGCGGGAGGTGCTGCTGTATCCCATAGACATGGGCTTTGGTCGGCCCATTCCCCAGCGAGGCCGCCCGGTGCTGGCGGAAGAGCCGATAGCCCGGCAAACCCTGGGTTGGCTGCAGGAAGTCTCCCGTCCCTTCGGCACGGAAATAGCCATCGAAGAAGAGGACGGAGACTTGATCGGGGTAATCCGGGTTTAGGAGAGAAGGTTGTTTGGGGTGGGTATAGGGGATAACGAGTTAGTGAGTAATGTTCCTGCCAAGCGAATTGTTTGTCTGGCAAACTCCCGAAAAATGAGCGGGCGTTGCATCGCCGGAAAAGAGATACTGCCGGATGGTTCCGTTGGTGAATGGATTCGGCCTGTCAGTGACCGCGAGAATGAGGAAGTATCAGAATATGAACGCCAGTATCCGGATGGAAGTGATCCTCGAGTGCTGGATGTCATCGATGTACCATTGCGGCAGGCTAATCCCAAGAACTACCAGACAGAGAATTGGTTGCTTGATCCAGATCGTTATTGGGTTAAAATCCGCACGGCAACTGCTGCCGACCTAGACCAACTACTTGATCCTGTAGAATCTCTCTGGATTAACGGTGTCAGCTCCCTCCGGGGACGAAACGATCGGGTAAGCACTGAAACCGCAAGTCGGCTCAGTAACTCGTTGCGGATAATTAAAATTGATAGTATGGATTTGGTGGTTTCCCAACCAGGAATGGATTTCGGAAACACGCGGCGTAGTTTGCAAGGGCGCTTCTGGCATGACAGCGTGGAATATTGGCTGCGAGTAACAGACCCTATTTATGAGCGGCGTTATCTACAATTAGACAACGGTACTTACCCAATTGGCGCCGCATTTCTGACAGTTAGCTTGGGCGAGCCCTATCAGGGCTACAGCTACAAGCCAATCGCCGCCATAATCACTGATTAGGGGGAAATCGATTTGGAGGCAAGTCAATTCCCGGTTTATACCATTGGTCATTCCAACCATTCTCCAAACAAATTCTTGGAGTTGCTGGAGAAGTATGGCATTGAGACGGTTGCGGATGTTCGCTCGGTTCCCTACAGTCGCTACGCCCCTCACTTTAGTCACGACACACTGAAAGATATGCTTGAAAGTGTCGGTGTCGATTACCTGTTTCTGGGCGGTGAATTGGGAGGCCGTCCAGCAGATCGAACTTGTTACGGGAACGAAGGTCGGGTCCTTTATGACCGAGTGGCAGAGACGGAATACTTTAATGACGGTATTCGCCGCCTTCTTTGGGTTTCTGATGAGAGCCGCGTAGTGATAATGTGCACCGAAAAGGACCCTCTGGAATGTCATCGTACCCTGCTGGTTGCTCGGTTCTTGTGGGAAAGCGGTATTGCAGTGGAGCATATCCGGTCCGAAGGTGGTATTGAAACCCACGAATCTGCAATGGATCGATTATTGCGATTGTTTAAGTTACCCCCTAACGGGGATATGTTTCGCTCCAAGGCTGACGTGGTTTCCGAAGCTTTGATGTTCCAAGGTCAGAAAGTAGGATACGTGAACGAAAACCGGATTAGGGCACCCAAGAATAAAGAGGAGGTATTTTGAAGGTTTACACCATCGGGTTCACCAAAAAGTCCGCTGCCCGGTTCTTTGGTATGCTGCAAGAGTCTGGAGCGAAACGACTTTTGGATGTACGGCTGAATAACGTCTCTCAACTATCCGGTTTCGCTAAGCGAGACGACTTGGCTTACTTCTTAAGCCAAATCTGTGGCATGGAGTACCGCCACTTTCCAGAGCTTGCTCCAACTCAAAGTATGTTGGATGCCTACCGGAAAGAACATCACAACTGGTCAATCTATGAGAGAGAATTTCTCGACCTGATGGACGAACGACGTATCGGAGAGATGAGTTTGCGTGAAATCTTCGCTGATGGCTGCCTATTGTGCAGCGAGGATAAACCGGAGCATTGTCACCGTCGCTTGGTCGCAGAATACTTGACGCGGCTGTGGGACGACGTGGAAATTGTCCACCTTGTCTAGGGGCTTAAAGTGCGGTCCTGAAGCTACCTGCGAAACCGGTATCAGGAAATTCTTCAGTTATTTTCCCCCACCAGCGCGGCCAGGTTTTGGGCGAACTCTTCTACCGTGGCGGCTGCTTTGCGGCGGATTATGGGTTGGCCCAGCGCGCCCAGCGCGCCCATGAATGCGGTATCGGTGGCAATGGTCAACTCCGTTTGGCCGTCCGGGGTCGGCGCCAGTTTAAGGGTCATACTGGTGCGCACCGAACCGCCCAGGCGCCGGTCGGAGGCTTCCAGCGTAAACCGAGCCTCGCCGCTGGCTGCGTCGGCGGACATTACCTGAACGCGGCCCGACAGGTTGACTCGCATCGGCCCAGCCTGGGCTTGCAGCGTACCCACATACCGGTCATCGCCTTCCGGGGCAAGGCCGGCCAAACCGGGAACGCATTGGGCCACCCGGGGCAAGTCCATGACCAGTTGCCAGGTAGTATCCGGGTCTGCGGGTACCAGGCAGCGATTCTCCAGCTTCAATTGCCGTCTCCTGTCGGTTCCCGGAAGGAACTGAAGATTCACGGGGGAAATGGAAATTCCCCCCGGATTCACATCGCTTCCGGGGTATCAAACTAGTCGCTGGGCCGTACTGCGGCGGCGGCGGCCTGTCGGACGGCCCGGCGGGTAAACACTTCGGCCATCTCGCGCTTGTAATCCGCCGAACCCCGATGGTCGTCCATCGGGTCAACAATCTCCGGTACAGTAGCTGCGGCCTCGCTGATTTCCGCATCGGTCAGAGAGCGGCCCCGCAGCGCTTCCTCCTCGGCGGCAGCGCGGATGGGCGTAAGCCCCACCGAACCCAGCACGATGCGCACATCCTGGCAGTGGCCCGCCGGATCCAGGGCTACCACGGCAGCCACGGATACGGTGGCATAGTCATCAGCGGTGCGGGGCAGGAACTTCAGGTAGGCGGTACCGGCCCCGGGCGGCGCCGGCGGCACGGTCAGGCCGGTAACGATTTCACCGGGCCGCACGGCGGTTTCAAAGTAGTCCACGAACATATCTTCCGCCGGAAGGATGCGCTCGCCGTCAGCCGAAGACAGGACTATTGACGCGCCCAGTGCGATTAGGGACGGCGGCGGATCCTGGTTCGGGTCGCCGTGGGCCAGTCCACCGCCGACGGTAGCCGTGTTCCTGATCCGGGGTGTTGCCACCTGGCGGTAGGCCTGGGCCACCAGCGGCAGGCGCTCAACCACCAGCGGATGGTTCTCGACCTGCCGCTGGGAACACAGAGCGCCGATCCGGATGTTTCCGTCGTCCGCCTCCCGGATGTCCCCCAGTCCGGGGATGCCTTTCAGCCCGATAACGTGGCCGGGCTGGGAGAAGCGCTGCTTCATCTGGAGAACCAGGGCCGTGCCGCCGGACATCAGCCGGGCGTCATCGCCATAGTCCGCCAGCAGGGCAAAGGCGTGGTTCAAGTCAGTGGCCTGGTGAAATTCAAAGTCAATCATTGGCTGTCCTGCTCCCCGCCCGGCGCGGCTGCGACGCCGATGGCGTTAACCACCGATTCCAGAATTTTGTAATAGCCGGTACAGCGGCACAGATTTCCCATCATCCAGGCCCGAATTTCCGCCTCGCTGGGGTTAGGATTGTCATCCAGCAGGGCTTTGGCTGCCATCACCTGGCCCGGAGTGCAGATGCCGCACTGGAAGCCGCCGTAGTCGATGAAAGCCTGCTGTACCGGATGCAGCCGGCCATCCTTGGCCAACCCTTCAATGGTGGTAATCTCTGCGCCGTCCACCGCGGCGGCCAGGGTGATGCAGGAAGCCACCATCTCGCCGTCCACCAGGACAGTGCAGGCACCGCAGACCCCTACACTGCAACCCTCCTTGGTGCCGGTCAGCCCCAGGTCGTAACGCAGCAGGTCCACCAGCAGCCGGCGAGCCGGAGCTTCGACCTGTCGGTCAACTCCGTTTAATTTCAAGTTTATGCGTTGGGTCATAAATTTCCCTTCTCCGTTTTCTTTCCGTAGGTGTCGCTTCACGGTAACTTTAAGCCCGAAATCTTGACCTTGCCCCATACTATATCACGCTTCCCAACAGGGCAAGCCGGGAAACGGCAGCCGACGCCGCTGTCTTTGCCACACCGGCGGAATGACAGGGCAGAGCTTTTGTGCTAGGTTTAATGCTTCAAGTCGGCATACAGTCAAGTGAGAGTCTCCGGTAATGAACTGCCCCTCCTGTTCGGAAATAATACCTGAGGAAGCCGATTTTTGTGACCACTGCGGCGGGGTTATAACTCCGGTTGCGCCCAGTTCCAGCTGGCTGAAGCGGCATCTAAAATTGGCCCTGTTCCTGGGCGGCGTCGCCATTGTTCTGGCGACGGCGGCAGGGGCCTGGGCCGTTTTCGCCGGGTTGCTGACGAATCCGCCGGCGTCGCAGCCGGCGCTCCCGCCGGTGGCGGCGACTCCGGTTCCGGTGGCGGCGGTTCCGCCCACGGACGCGCCAACCTATACTCCGATGCCCACCTACACGCCGAACCCAACCTATACGCCGGCGCCGTCATACACGCCGCGCCCTACCCTGACGCCGCTGCCCGCATATACGCCCCGTCCCACGCTGACGCCGCTGCCGACGTACACGCCGCACCCGGCGCCGACGCTGCTGCCGACTTATACTCCCAATCCCACCCTGACTCCGGTTCCGGCGCCGTATTTACGCCTACAGCGCCGCCAATGGCGACGGCGGCGCCCAGACCGACGCTGCGGCCCACGCCCCGCCCTACTCCATCGTGGACCCGGTACGGCCCCCGAAGTTACTACAGTATCCCGTTGCCGGCCGACTGGAAAATGTACCGGGATCGAGCGACGGATGACGGGGCGACCCAGATAGGCTTTCAAGACCCGGACAATGCGGTAAACGTCCTGGTGGTCTCCTACTATTCGGCCTTTGGCTGGGGAGACCGGTTAACGGTCCGGGAGATGGCGTCGAGTAATTTGGAACATTTGGAAGACCGCCCCGGCTTTGAACTATTGTCCCTGAGTCAGGAGTCGCCGACGGTCTATCGGTCGCGGTACCGATATGACGGGGAAGGGGATTATTGCGCGGTTGAAGGCTTTGGGCTGCACGTCCTTTTGAGAAAGCGCGCTTTCTACCTGGATTTCGCCGTATGCGCCCACGCCACCGACATATTTGGCGGCGACTTTGCCGAGAAGGTATTGGACGGTTTCATTTATACGGATTCCCGGTAAGGACTGAACCAACCGGATAGTTCACCCGGCGGACTTGGAGGCGAGGGGAGCGCTTGATGAGAAATCTTTTATTTTTCCTGCCGCTAATCCTGTTAGGGGCGGTGGCCTGCGCTACCGAGGCTCCCACTCCGACTCTGGATATTCCCGCCACGGTAGCGGCGGAGGTTCAGCTGCGATTGGCGGCTATTCCCCCGGCTACGGCAGCGCCGACGGCTACGCTTTATCCCACAGCTACGCCTTACCCTACAGTTGCGGCAGGACCGACGGCTGCTCCCTATCCCACGTCGGTCGGGGCGCCGACGGCCACGCCTTACCCCACGGCCACCGAGTCGCCGACGTCCACGGCCTATCCGGCCAACCCATACGCCCTATCCGACGGCCACCGCCCGACCGATACCGACGTTCCTGCCGACTGCTGCGCCAACGCCGCTCCCTACCGCGACGCCCTGGCCGACGCCGAAACCGATCGCAACGCCCTGGGTAACGCCAATACCCATTGCCACCCCCTGGCCGACGGCTATTCCGGCTTTGCGCTGGCAAATGCAGCGGCCCCGGGATTTTTATCGCATTGCAATACCCAGGGGTTGGGCGAAAACCGGCGATACTACGGAAGAGCAGGACAGCCAGGTATTCTACGGGCCTCCGGGCGGCGGCGCCCTGATCTATGTCGGCTCCACTTATAGGGATTCCACGGCACGGCGGGATGTTGCGGTGGAGGAGCTTGCCGCCTTGGCCGTAGATGCCGATGAGGCGCAACCGGGATTTGAGCTGGAATATATCGCTCTGGTTTCAGCGACGGTGGCGCGTTCGCACCATAGATTTACTCTGGAATCCGGCTGCGGTCGAATTGAAAGTTTCGGTCTCTACGTTATTGCGACCGATTATATTTTCCAGGTACGAATAGCGGTGTGCCAAAGCCAAAGGTGGCGCTATGACAATGCCTTTGTGGAGCGGGTGTTTGGCAGCTTTGAATACGATGACGAGTAATGGCGCGTCGGCTTACTCCCCACATTGCTCCTTCCCCGTGTTAGAATCTCCCGGTGAATAATGCAAACGTGGAATTGGATGTCGTTACCGGAGCCTTTGGCTTTACGGGCCGGTACATTGCCCAGCGGTTATTGGCGGCCGGCCGGGCCGTCCGCACCCTTACCGGCCGGCCCCAGTTGCAAAACTCGGCTGCCGACTCCTTTGGGGGGCAGGTTGTCGCCCTCCCTTTCAGCTTTGACCGACCGGAGGTCCTGGCCGAAAATCTGCGGGGAGTAACTACTCTTTACAACACCTACTGGGTGCGGTTCGACAGCGGCACAGTTACTTTTGACGCCGCAGTAGAGAACAGCCGCCGGCTGGTGCAAGCGGCGCAGGCTGCCGGGGTGCGGCGACTGGTGCAGATCAGCATCACCAATCCCTCAACCGACTCGCCCCTGCCCTACTTCCGGGGCAAGGCTTTAGTGGAGCAGGCCATCCGCGATTCGGGTATCTCCTATGCCATAGTCCGGCCGGCCCTGGTTTTTGGCGAAGGAGACATCCTGCTGAACAATATCGCCTGGGCTTTGCGGAAATTTCCCGTCTTCCCGGTAGCTGGCGACGGACAATATCGGGTGCAGCCGGTGTATGTGGCGGATCTGGCCGACCTGGCGGTTGCCGCCGCCGCCGCACCGGAGAATACGGTCTTTGATGCCGTCGGCCCGGAGGCTTACACCTTTGATGAGTTCGTGCGGCTGGTGGCGAATAAAATCGGCTCCCATCGCCGCCTGGTTCACGTCCCGCCGGCGGTGGCCCTGGCTCTGGCCCGAGGGATAGGGTGGGCAGTCCGGGACGTTACCCTGACCCGGGAAGAGATAGCCGGCCTTGCCGCCAACCTGCTGGTTTCCGCCGAACCGCCCCGAGGCGCAACCCGATTCAGCCACTGGCTGGAACAGTACGGGGGAAATCTGGGAGCAGCTTACGCCTCGGAACTGGACCGCCACTACCGCCGCCGCTGACCGGGGAAGGCCGTAAAGAGAAAGGGAAAGGAAATTAGCGTGTCATTGTCCGGCAAAGCAGCGATAGTTACCGGCTCCAGCCGGGGGATTGGCAAGGCTATGGCCCTGGGTCTGGCTCGGGCCGGCGCCAGCGTGGTAGTGGCCGCCCGGTCCGAATCGGAGCGAACCGCAGCGCCGGGTACGATTTACGCCACCGCGGCCGAGATTGAGTCTTTGGGCGGCAAAGCCTTGCCCGTCCGCTGTAATGTGCGGGAAGAGGAAAGCATCTACAGTATGGTACAGCAAACCCTGGATGCCTTTGGCCGGATTGACGTGTTAATCAACAACGCCGGCATCGGCTCCTATCGTCCCTTTTTGGAATCTACGGTCAAGGAATGGGACCTGGTGCTGGACATTAACCTGCGGGCCACCTGCATCGGCTGCCTCGCCGTAGCGCCGGTGATGGCGGAGCAGGGCGGTGGCAGCATCATCAACATCTCATCCCACGCTGCCGGCAACATCTTTTCTTCCACCCTGTCGGCGGACTCGGCCGAGGGGATTGCAATGCCGGGGCAGGCTTACGGAGTCGCCAAGGCGGCGGTGGAGCGGCTGACCTGGGGACTCTCGGCAGAACTGGGGCAATACAACATTGCGGTCAACGCGCTGCGGCCTTTGCGTCCGGTAATCACCGAAGGCTTCCAGGCCCAGCGGCCCGACGCCGACTATTCCACTTGGGCGACGCCGAAGGATATGGTCAAGGCGGCGCTTTTCCTGGCCGGTCAGGACGCCAAGGGCCTCAGCGGGGCCAGCGTAACCGCCGAGGAACTGGTACGGCGTCTGGGACTGTAGTATCCCGGATCAGGCAAGCTAAACCGGGGTGGAAGGATTATCTTCCACCCCGGCAAATTGAAACTTGTTGTACCGGCGCTGCTAACTCAACCCGGCATAGCGGCGGCTATTCGGGCTCCAGCAGCGGCTCGGCGTCGACATCAACATCATCTCCCTGGGCGTTGCGCCGCCGCAAGTTCTGTACCCTTTCCCGGGCGCTGTCAAGGTATTCGCCGGCCCGCTCGCGACCGACCGCCGCATACTCGCCGGCCCGCTCCCGAGCGACATCCATATATTCGCCGGCCCGTTCCCGGACAATCTGCCGGGTCTCCCGACCGGGCTTGGGCGCCAGCAACAATCCTAATGCCGCGCCTACTGCGCCGCCCATCGCGGCGCCAAATACCATTCCGGCTACAAACTTCTCTAATCCGTTATCTGCCATAATCCCCTCCTCAGCAAGGCAGTCCAGGATGACAACCTTGTCAAACATTCTAGCTATTTACAATTATATATGTTTTTGATGGCTTAGGTCAATTTCTCTCCGCGCCCGACTGAGGGGACGATTTGCCCTTGCCGGGCTGCTGCTCCGGTCAATGCGATTGTGGCGAGCGGCGTCCGTCAATTTTTCGTGCCTCACGGCCCACGGCGAAAATCATCGTTTGACCGCCTGGAACACCAGGGAAGGCCAGGCGAAGGCAATATCGCCGTCCTGCTCCCGAATTTGGAAAAATTCCTTCGCTTGCGGGGAGGCGGCCCGAAAGTCCCTCCTCAAGCGAGTTACCTCTTCCTCCGGGGTGGCGGTGCGCTGGACCCAATGGTTAAAGGTCATATAGGTGCGTTCGTCGTAGCGTTCCACCACTTCCAGCCCGTGATTGTCCAGCATCTGCAGTAAGACCGATACTTTCCGATTCTCGATGTGGCTGAAATCCCGCCTTAACTCTACGTCATTAAACCAGTCGGCCAGAGCGTCATCTTCCGGCGCGACGGAATCTGCCATTGCCAGGGTTCCGCCTGGCTTGAGCACCCTTCGGATTTCGGCAAAGGCGGTGTCCAGGTCGGTGAAATGGTGGCCGGCCGCCCGGCAGGTAATCAGGTCGATGGAGGCGTCGGCGATGGGCAGGGCTTCGGCCCGGTTCTGGCACAGCATAACGTTGACAGCCTGCCGTTCCTGCCCAATGCGTCGGGTTTCCAGCAGCATCTCCCGGGTCAAGTCGCTGGCGACCACCCGGGCGGCGCGCTCGGCGGCGGCGAAGGCGGTAAAGCCGGCCCCGGTTCCCAGGTCGATGGCCCATTGGGGTGGCGGGCAGTTGAACACCATTTGCTGCAAGGTAGTCAGCCGATTGTCGCTGATGTGCACCTGGCTGGTGGCGTAGAAGGAAGCCTGCGCCCCAAACATCCGCTGGGCGGCGTTGCCCGTTGCATGGTCTCCGGATTCCGGCTCAACTCGGGTGGTCATAGTTATTTCCTGCGCGGACGAAAATTGGTTCTGGAAAAAGTAGTGAAGGTCATTGTAGTTTTTACCCGCCGGTGAATCAATGCCGGAGCCAGGATGTGGGAATCTCCCCGCGCCGGTGGCCGGTTGGAGCAACGTTGGCTGTCGGTTGCCGGCTGGGCCGGAGTCGGTTGTCCGGCATTGCCCGATTCCCGGCGTGATTCGGGAAGTGTAGCTACTTGCCGGCCAATATGGTAGCCTAATCTCAATTTCCACAGAGTGTTTGTCCCGAGCCGGTCAGGATGTGGAGAAGTTGGCGCTATGCCTCGCGAGTTCATCTGCCGTCGCTGTGGAACGGCCAATCCTTCCGGAGCCGAGAACTGCCGTTTTTGCGGCCTCCAGGTAGGCTGGCGTCCGGCGCTCCCCGATTTTCTCCGTTTTTGGCGGTGGCCGGCGGTTCTGAAAGAGACGGCGGGAAGTCTGGCCGCGCCGATTGCGGCCACCGTGCAGGGCTATCGCATATGGATTTTAAGAGGCCAATTGACGGTTAAATCTCCGTTTTTAACTGCTAAATTTGGGTAATTTAAGACTTAAACCGTTGGTTTTGATGTTGATTACCCAGTAAAGCGCCGCCAAAACATCGGAAAGTTCCGTTCTCATCCTGAAAATTTTTCATATGCGATAGCCCTGGGCCACCGTGGCGTTGACCTACCCCGGAACGTGGGCCACCTACATAATATCCGGGCCGTTTCTGGCCTTCAGCGCTCTGATGCTGTGCTGGCTGGCAATAGACCAAATGCCGGACCCGGGAAGACACGAATGAAGAACAAGCTCGTTTCCTCTTTTGCGGCGGCGGTGGCCGATATACCCGACGGCGCAACCATAATGTTCGGCGACTTCGGCGGGCTGGGAGCGCCGCAGAACCTTATTGCCGCCCTGAACCAGCGGGGCATCCGGGGGCTAACCGGAATATCCAACGAACACGGCGGCACCGACGGGCGAGTCGATGTAGGCACTTTGATTGAGGCCGGACAGATAGCGAAGATGATTTGCTCCATCACCGCAGCTACCCACCCGTCGCGGATTACGCCCTTTGTCCGGATGTACAATGCCGGGTTAATTGATGGCGAGTTGGTGCCTCAAGGGACGCTGGCGGAGCGCATCCGGGCGGCCGGGGCCGGTATCGGCGGTTTCTTCACGCCCACCGGAGTTGGCACTGAGTTGGCCCAGGGGAAAGAGACCCGGGAGATTGGCGGTCGCTCCTACCTGCTGGAATATCCCCTGGCCGCCGACTACGCCCTGGTGCGGGCCTGGCAGGCAGACACTTTTGGCAACCTGCGATTCCGGCTGGCCCAACGCAACTTCAACCCGCTAATGGCGATGGCCGCCCGGGTTACGCTGGTTGAGGTGGAGAACCCGGCGGTAGCCGCCGGGGAACTGGACCCGGATGAAATCCACGTGCCGGGCGTTTACGTGGACCGCATCGTGGAGATTCCGCCGGACCGTTTGTTTATTTAGAAGGATCGTCGATTTCTCTTTTCCCGTCGGCGATATACACTTGCAGGGCCGCAAGTAAAAGTCCACCGGCCACCGCCACCTGTCCCCAGCCCAGCAAAACCATTTTGGACGCCGGCACCAGGGCCATCGGACCTTCTACCTGAACTTCAACGCCCATGGACCGGAGGAGGCTTAACGCAAAGGTCAAGAGGCCGCTGAGGCAAAAGGCTATTGCTGAAAATAGTAAAAATACCGCAACCAGTATCACTGTTCTGTTTCCACTCCCTGCTTTAGAGTTGCTCTATCGAAACAAGAGCCGAATTTATTACTTGTTTAACGCTGGCAGTAACGGGCAGACTCGCTATTTCCGCCGCGCTGGCCCAGACAAAGCCGCTATGCTCCGAAAGTCGAACCGGCCCCGTCCGGGGGACCGAAGCTAAATAGTTGAACTGCCGGGTTATCCTTCCGCTGCCGGCCCGGTAATCGAAATGCCCCAAATACTCCCTGGTGGCTTGCAGTTGGAGGCCGGTTTCCTCCTCCACTTCCCGGGTCAGGGCCTGCCGGAGCGTCTCTCCGGTTTGCACTTTTCCGCTGGGCAGCTCATAAATGCCGCCCATGAAATCATCGGCCCTTCGCTGCAGGAGGAGGACTTTTCCCTCCTGCACCAAGACGGCGGCCACTACAAATCTGCCGATTCCGGCCGCCGTGGCCGCGGCGACCAGCTCGGTATCCGACCGCCCGGCAGCAAAGGAGCCGGTCACGTTAACGCCGGCCCACCGGTGGCCGGCAATTCGGGCCGGCAGCCGGCGCCATTGGAAGCCCTGGCCCGGGGACTCATATCTCCGGATTGCAGTTCCGCCGGCATCGCAGATTAGTTCAGCCGCGCCCCTTTGAAGGGGTTATTCTGGACCAGTTGTTCCTGGATGAGTTCGTTGGCCCGATGCAAAAAGGGATACATATTGGCTAATCGCTCGGCCGCCGTATTGTATTCCAGCAATTGCTGGCGGATGTCCAGCGGCAGTTGGAGGCTGATTGCCAGGGTAGCCAACGCCTCAAAGGAAAGTTCCAGCGGGTCTTCCTGCACGTGAACCGGCGCATTCCACGAACCGGTCATGGCGCTGACATTTTGCAGCAGTTGGCCGTATTCTTTGCCCACTTCCGTGGACAGAATCTCCGGGACTTCGCCGGCGCTTTCCCTCTTATAAGCTACCAACCCAACCATGTGCGGCGTTTCCTGAATGATTTCGAGCAGGTCGAACCGCTGCTCGCCCAGAACCTGCAAGTTCATCCGGCCTTCTTCCAGCCGCTGCACCTGGGTTATGCGCGCGATGGTGCCGACCCGGTGCGGTTCCGCCGGGCCGCCTACCTCGGGCCCATCCTTAATCAGGACTACCCCAAAGGGCGCTTCCCGCTCGATGCAGTCCCCAATCATTGCCTTATAGCGTTCTTCGAAAATATGCAACGGCAGCCGCATCCCGGGAAACAGCACCAGGTTAAGCGGGAACAGGGGAATTTCGGACAGGTCATCCGGCGGTATTTGGTTTGATTGTTCCATGGGGGCAGTATAGTAGTTGGGACGCCAATGCACAAGCGGGCCGGTCTTATATTTTCAGCAGTCCCCCTCACCCCCGGCCCCTTTCCCGCGAGGAGAGGGGAGAGTTCTTGTATCAGGCCGGCCAGGTCTCCAGTTGGTAGGCCATCTCCCAGAACAGGTACTCGAACCGGAGACTGGTCAGATAGGCGCGGCCCATAGCTTCCAACTCGTCGGCGCCGGCCCGGTCGCCCAGCCGGTTTACCAGGCTGCGGATGGAGTCGGCCAGCTCGGTAAATTCTGGCGAGGTGTACATCTGAATCCACTGACAGTAGAGGGGAGCGTCGGCCGGTTCTCCCTGGCGGGCCAGGTGGTCGCCAATCTCCCAGTATCCCCACTGGCAGGGGACGAGAGAAGCCACCAGCTCGGGAAAACTTCCCTGGTGCGCCAGTTGCAGGAGATAGGATGTATAGGCAACGGTAGTGGGCGCCGGCGCCGTATTTTCCAGTTCCGGCGCCGTGATTCCAAATTTGGCGCAGTAACTCCGGTGCAGGTCCATTTCCACGTTGAGGGTTTCGTCCAGCAGCCGGGCGAACCAGCTCATCGTATCCAGGTCCCGGGCGCGGGCCGCAGCTATTGCCAGCGCCCGACTGTACTCGATCAGGTAAACGTAGTCCTGCAGCACATAATGTTTGAACTTGTCCACTTCCAGCGTACCGTCGCCCACGCCGGCAACAAAGGGATGGGCCAGAATAGCCTGGCGAATTGGCAAAGCTCTGCTCTCGATATTGTCAGCAAAGGACATAGATGTTCTCCGGTAAGAGATATAGCCGGCGGTATGGAAACAGATTATACTGCGGTAGCCCGGAAAGGCCAGCTATAAGCCGGCGCCAGCGACGGAATTGTTTTGACGGTTTTGGCCCGGCCAAACCTCTGCGCGCTGCCACCTGGTTTTAGTTTCAGGCGCAGCTGACCGGCTTTTCCCTGGTAGTGGGTATTTGGCAAGCCGCGAATACTGCGCCCACAATTGGACAAAAATGGGGCAATGTTTTGCATTCCCCAATAATTGGCTTGCCGGCAAGCTTGGAGTGTATATAATTTGGGTAGCCGAATAATCGGGGTTAACCGGGGACTTGGTGAAACAGCCGGCCCGGCCTTGGGCCGCCATCTCATAGATTAAGGAGGTTCCAGATGGGCGCAACTGAAACCATCGCAAAGTGGATCGTTAATACCAGCTACGAAGACATTCCGCCGGAGGCGATTCGGGTAGCCAACGAGTCTTGCTTTGACTTGCTGGGCGTTATCCTGGCCGGCTCGGCCCAGCCGGTAGGGGAGATTATCCAGCAGTACGTGGACGACAGCGGCGGTTCCGGCCAGGCCACGGTGCTGGCTTCAGGATTGCAGACCTCTCTGGCTAATGCGGCCCTTGCCAACGGCACTATGGGCCATGCCCTGGACTACGACGACTTCGGCGGCTTTGGTCATCCCACCGTGGCAATATTCCCGGCCCTGCTGGCTCTGGGTGAAAGCCTGGACTCCACCGGGCGCGACCTGCTGGAAGCCTACGTGATTGGCTGCGAGCTGGGTCTGGCGTTGCAGCACACTACCAAGTACGCCCAGATGGAGCGGGGTTTTCACAGCACCGCCGTCATTGGGCGGATGGCCGCCACCGCCGCCTGCGCCAAGCTGTTGGGGCTGGATGCGGAACAGACCGTAATCGCCCTGGGTATCGCCGGCTCCATGGCCAGCGGTGTCATCCACAACTTCGGCACTATGGTCAAGCCCCTGCACGCCGGCCTGACCTGCCGGGATGCGGTAATGGCGGTCCAGTTTGCCCAGCGCGGATTTACTGCGGGACAGCAGATTTTTGAGCATCCGCTGGGCTTCACCACCCCTATCCTGGGCGAAGGAATCTATGACTTGAACCAAATGGCGGAAAATCTGGGCAGCCCCTTCCGGGTGCAGGATGCCTTGATAATCAAAAAGTATCCCTGCTGCGGCGGCAACCACGCGATGCTGGACAGCCTGTTCAGCCTGATGCGGGAGCATAATTTTACCTGGGAAGACGTAGCCAGCGCCGAGGTGGACCAGTCCTACCTGTCCATCGTGATGCTCTACCCGGAGCCCGACGATCCCCTAAAGGGCAAGTTCAGCGCCCGTTACAATGTGGCGGCGGCCCTGGTAGATGGGGAAGTCAACATCGATACCTTCAGCGAAGCCAGGATTGCCGATTCCGGGGTACGGGAAGCGATGGATAAAGTAACCACTCGGGTTCTCTCCAAGTGGGAAGAGAGCGCCGGAGAGGTGTTGAAAGGGCTGCCAGTCCGAATTACACTGAAGGACGGCCGCACCTTTGAGCATATTACGGACCGGGATATGATTCTGGGCGGCGCCAGGAATCCCTGGGGATTTGAGAATATCAAGGGTAAATTTGAGGTCAACGCCGGTCTGGTGCTTTCCGATGAAAAGGTAGCTGAGACCGTGGACGCCTGGTCAAACATTGGGGAAGTTGCGGCCCTTTCCGAGACCATCAAGAGTACTCTGGTAGGTTCCGAGAAGTAAATTGCCTGGCGAGCTGCGGCTCGCTTTATTTCCGCCCGCTCTGCCGGGAAGGGTCAAACGGGTAAGTATCATCACGTTCAACTACAACATAAGCAACCTGAGGGGCGACGTATTTGGCGGCATTACCGCCGCCATTGTAGTCCTGCCGGTAGCATTAGCCTTCGGCGTGGCGTCGGGAGCCGGCCCGCAAGCGGGAATATATGGCGCCATTGCCATAGGCTTTTTCGCAGCCCTGTTTGGCGGCACCCCGTCCCAGATTTCCGGCCCCACCGGGCCCATGACCGTGGCTATGGCGGTGGTGGTAACCGTGTACTCGGAGACGCTGGTCCAGGCTTTTACCGTGGTAATCCTGGGTGGGGTTTTTCAGATCGCGCTGGGACTGCTCCGGGTGGGGCGCTTTGTAACTTACACGCCCTATTCCGTAATTTCCGGGTTTATGTCCGGAATTGGCCTGATTATCATCATCATCCAGATATCGCCTTTTCTGGGTATCAAACAGGAGCCTGGCGGCCCGATTGCCGTAATTAGCAGCTGGCCCGGTCGTATTGGAGAGGTCAACTGGGAAGCGCTGACCATTGCCACCGCGGCGCTGGCTTTGGGATTTCTCTGGCGGGGGATGCCGGCCAGACTGATCCCCGGCCCGCTGGTTGTCCTGATAGTTGGCAGTTTGTTAGGCGTGTTTTGGCTGGGCGGCGCTCCCACGGTAGGTCAGGTGCCTACCGGATTGCCTTCGCTGCAACTGCCCGTGTTCGTCCCGGAGATATTCCAGCGTTTAATCTGTGATGCAATTTCTTTTATGGTGTCCTGCCCGGGCCCCGGGTTCGACCTGGCGTTCCTCACGAAGGTGCTGCAGCCGGCGTTAATCCTGGCTCTGCTGGGTTCAATCGACAGCCTCCTTACCTCCGTGGTAGCCGATCAACTTACCCGCACTGCGCACCGGTCTAACAAGGAGCTGGTGGGCCAGGGCGTCGGCAATATTTTCTCCGGGTTGATTGGCGGGCTTCCCGGCGCCGGTTCTACCCCGAGCACGGTGGTAAACATCCGGGCCGGTGGCCGAACTCCGGCGGCGGCGGTGCTGTGTTCCCTGGTTCTGGTGGCCCTGGTATTGGGACTGGGCTGGATTGTCGAGTCGATCCCCCAGGCCGTTCTGGCGGCAGTGCTGATTAAGGTGGGCTGGGACATCATTGACTGGAAATTTGTGACCCGCCTGCATCTGGTCAGAAAAGACCACCTGCTGGTGATGCTGCTGACCCTGGGAGTGACCGTTTTCCTGGACCTGGTAACTGCGGTGGCTATCGGGCTTATCGCCGCCGGTTTTGCCCACGCCCGCCGACTGGAAATGCTGGAAGTGGACAACGTGGTTTCAGCTCCACTGCTGGACATCAACTTTCTGGGCGAAGCCCCGCCTTCGGAAGATGACGATGACGATGACATTGACCCCTTCAGCGCGCGGGTTGGCCTGGTCTCTTTTCGGGGGCAGTTCTCGGTGGCCTCTTCCCATCGGTTGGTTCAGGCCATTGGCGCCGACGTCAAAGACCACGAGATAGTCATTCTGGACTTTTCGCCCACCACCTACGCCGATGACAGCGCCGCGCTGCTGATGGAGCAGGTAATCACCACCGCCGAAGAGGAGGGTACTATCTGTATCATAATGGGGCTGGTGGAGCCGGTGGCGGGAACTCTCCACTCGCTCAACATTTTCAAGAGCGTGCCGGAAGAACACTTCGTGGAAAACCTGGACCAGGCCCGGGAACTGGCAAGGAAGCTCCTGTTAGTTTAGAGGGTAACTAAACTGGACAAGGGGCGCTCCGATAGCGTAAAGGAGCCTTTACGGCAGGGCGGTCAGCTTGACCGCCCTGCCGCTTTTTCTGGAATCGTTCGACAGAGGACCCCGATACCGGCGGAACCCGGAGTCTGCTCCCGGGGTAATCGGGACTAGGGCTCGATGCGAATGTTGTCGCCCACCTTGATGGGGCCGCCGCTGATGACCATCGCTAAAATGCCCCGGCGATGGTTAAGCTCTTGCCGCAATCCCATTCGGATGGCATCCATTTTGCCGCAAGGTTCACATTCGCCGACGATTTCCAGCGTTACCTCATCGCCGATGAAGAAAACTTGTCCGGGCTTTGCCTGGGTAAGGTCCAGCCCTTCAGTGGTGATATTCTCCTTAATCTGGCCGGGCGCCAACTGAAATTCGTCCAGGGTTTCCTTGTCCATCACCAATACCTGCCGCGGGTTTCTGACCAGACAACTGCGGTCCCCCTCCAGCCCATGGGCTGAGATGGCAGTTGCTGCCGGCACCGGTTCCGAAGGAGTGCCCTTAACGCGGGCGATGTGCAGGTTCAATATCGTTCCTTGCTGCATTTCCGTTCCTCCCGGGCCGCCCCGATTTCATCGTGGGCCGGCCCTTGTCATCTTACCGGATTATAGAGGGCTGGCGGTCAAATTACCAACCCTTTTGGCGGCGGCGGTGGTGGCCGGGTAAAACCCCACATCCCAACCCACCTGCTAATAAACAGGAGAAACCGGCCTCCCCTCTCCTTGCGGGAGAGGGGCCGGGGGTGAGGTCTCCGGCCTGCGGGAGAGGGAATTTGGGTGAGGGCTCCGGCTTGCCACAGCGCCCCCGACGGTATATAACTAACCGCAGTTGATGCAGTTGAGAGGTGCTGCCTTGCAGATAGACCCCCATACCTTTGAACACAATTTTTATCGGGTGCTTACCGGTGTAGTGGTCCCCCGTCCCATCGCCTTTGTCTCCACCGTCTCCGCCGCCGGCGTGGCAAATCTGGCTCCCTTTTCCTTCTTTAATGCGGTTTCTCCCGACCCGCCTACCATAGTGTTCTCCTCCTCCCGCCGGGCCGGGACTAAAGACAAGGACACTTTGACCAATGTGGAGCAGACCGGCGAGTTTGTAGTGAATGTGGTGGTGGACGAAATTGCCGAGGCGATGAATCGAACCGCCGCCGAGTTTCCCGCCGAGGTCAACGAGTTTGAAATCGCCGGCCTTACCGAAGCACCCTCGGTGAAGGTGAAAGCTCCCCGGGTGGCCGAATCTCCGGTTAATATGGAGTGCCGGTTAAAGCAGGTGGTAAATCTGGGGGCCGACGGTGAGCAAGGCCACGGGCTGGTCATCGGCGAGATAGTGCTGCTGCACATCCGCGACGACCTGATTGACGGCCATCGGATCAACCACCAACTGCTGAAGCCTACGGGCCGTCTGGCCGGCAGTATGTACTGTCACACCGCCGATATTTTTGAGATGGTGCGTCCCGTGTATAACGGCTAGGAACCGGGGCGTGGCCGCGGCCGTCCGTCAGTAGAAGGGCAAATTTCGGGGCGGCGGATTTTCCGGCTCGGCATCGCCGCCGCCGGAATCGTCCCCGTCAACTGCCTCGTCCGTCTCCGGGGAGTCCGCCGATTCGGATTCGCTAATTGGCGAGTATGGCTCCGCCGAGAAATCGTCGGTCACCGACGGGGCAACTTCAGCCTCGCGGGTGGGCAAATCTGCGGCGGCAGAATCGGCATCGGCCACGGCTGCACCTTCATCCTCCGGAGGTGTCCGGCCGGTGACCCGGTACTCCATATTCTCTTCCGGGTGGGCGGCGCGATAGTTGTTCAGCGCCGCCTCCAACTCATCGCAAAAGGTTTCCGGGTCCCTTACCCGAATTGATTGGCGGCGTCCTCTTACGGGCCGAATCCGCAACTGGTCCAGTGATGCTATAGACCCCATCTCCACCACGGCGATGTTGCTGAAGTGGATTACCTTGACCCGGGGCTGGCCGTAAGCGACGCAGAGAGCATCGGAGTAAACCAGGTATTGGCGCGGGGTGAACAGCCAGGTATAGACGGCGACGGCTATCCCCAGGATCAGAATGAGCGACGGGTTGCCTCCCATATCCCAAAGGCCGAAGACGGCTCCGGCCCCCCACGCGGCTATTCCCAAAGCCAGCACCAGGGTAAGATTAAAAGGCACCCGGTCTTTGGCCGAGTAGATGAGTTCGTGCTGTGGCTGCTGCATACTTGACTAATTCCTTGTTGCCGGGCCCTTTGGCGGTGTGGCCGCCAGCCCGCCGAAAAATCGAGCGCAAGATTTGAAACAGTGTCATTATATATCATTGCTCCACGAATAGACACGAATGTTTAGGGATGGAAAATTGCACTATTGTAGGGAGGCCCTCACCCCCGGCCCCTCACCCCCGGGGAGAGGGGTGCCACGTCCTGCAGCGGGTCTGAGGGGATGACCCCGGCACCTCTCCCGCGAGGAGAGGGGGGCATTTTCCAGGGCTATCGCATATGGATTTTAAGAGGCCAATTGACGGGTAAATCTCCGTTTTTAACTGCTAAATTTGGGTAATTTAAGACTTAAACCGTTGGTTTTGATGTTGATTACCCAGTAAAGCGCCGCCAAAACATCGGAAAGTTCCGTTCTGATCCTGAAATTTTTTCATATGCGATAGCCCTGGGGCATTTTCTCTAAAAGGTTGCCCTTACCCTTGCTGTTGCCCTACAATCTGCCTGCTATGAATACTGAAACCGATTTCAATATTGCCGAATATCCCCACGTCGAATATCTGGCCGACCCGGCCTGGCTTACGGCCCATCGGGATGATGCCAACCTGGTAGTGGTGGACCTGGATGCTGAGGCCGCCTACCTGAGAGGCCACATTCCCGGGGCAGTCTTTCTGGACAACAACTACGAGCGCAACCCGGAAACCGGCTGGGTGGACACTATGCCGCCGGCCCGGTTCGCCGCAGTTTGTCAGGAACTGGGCATTGACGATTCTACCCTGGTAGTGGCCTACGACAATAGTATGAGCCTGCACGCCGCCCGTTTCTGGTGGACGCTGATCTACTATGGACATCGCAGCGTCAAAGTGCTGGACGGCTGCTGGCGGCGCTGGGTGGCCGAGGGCGGGCCGATTGCTTTTGACCGGACTGCCGCTCCCGGGAGCGGCGCCTTTACTCCCCGGGTCGATGAATCACTGATTGTGGGATTGGAGGAGGTACAGGCCGGCTGCAGCATCGGCGGCGGTAGCGCCTCCGCTACGATTATCTGGGATACCCGCACCCTGGGAGAGTTTTCCGGCGCAGTCAATCGGGGCAACCGGCGGGCCGGCCATATCGCCGGGGCGGTGCATCGGGACTGGCAGGAGCTGATGGACCGGGATACCCACCGATTCAAGCCGGCCGCCGCAGTCCGGCAGCTGCTGGCGGAAAAAGGGATAACTCCGGACAAAGTGGTTTATGCCTATTGACAGGCCGGCCTCCGTGCGGCGCACGGCGTATTTTTGCTGAACCTGCTGGGCTATTCGCAGGCCCGCAACTATGATGACTCTATGTACCAGTGGGCCAACCTGGACGAGGAACAGGCGCCCATGGCAACCGGGGTTGGAGAATTACCGCTTACCGAAGGCAGTTCCTGATTCCCCGCGCCCAATTCACAGTTGAAAAGGAGGAAGTATGACCACCGGAGCAGGATTTGCCCACCCGGATTATCTCGTGGATCCGGAGTGGCTGATGAATCACCTGGACGACGAGAACCTGGTGGTGGTGGACGGCGATGTAGAGGCCGGTTATCTCCGGGGGCACATCCCCGGCGCGGTGCTGGTGCCGGATAACTACGCCAAAGACCCGGAAACGGGGCGGGTGCATATCCTGGCGCCGGAAAAATTCGCCGCCTTTTGCCAGAACCTGGGCATCGGAGACGATACCCTGGTAGTAACCTACGATAATAACCAGAGCCTCTACGCCACTCGCCTGTGGTGGGCGCTCAACTACTATGGGCATACCAACGTTAAAGTGCTGGACGGCGGCTGGCGAACCTGGATTTACGGCGGCTGGCCGGTGGACTTTGACCGGGCGTCGGCCAAGCCCGGGGCAACTTTTACCCCTAAAATCGACGAGTCCATTATGGTACGGGCCGACGAACTGAAGGATGCTTGCAGTCTGGAGGACGCCGTTATCTGGGACGTGCGCAGCGACGGAGAATATACCGGCGCCAACGACCGGGGCAACCAACGGGCCGGACACATCCCCGGTGCGGTGCATCTGGAATGGTTCAACGTCATGGAACGGGACTCCCACAAGTTCAAACCGCCGGCTGAAATCCGGCAGCTGCTGGCCGACAAGGGCATAACTCCCGACAAGGCGGTTTTCGCTTATTGACAGGGCGGCATCCGTGCGGCGCACGGCACCTTCCTGCTCAAGATGCTGGGCTATGACCGGGCCAAGAACTATGACGCTTCCATGGGCGAATGGGCCAATCGGGATGATACACCCCTGGAAATTTAGATTGGCAGTGCCGTCGACCCGTTGACCCCGGCGCAGACCGTTTCCGTCAACCGATACTCTCGTTAAAAAGGGAGGGCCCCGGTACTAGTCCGGGGCCCTTTTTTATGGAGCCTTCAGCGTTTTGCCAGGGGTAACGGATCAGGCTGCCGCCTCTGCCGCGTGAACTACGGAAATTTCCTCAATCGGCACCACGTGAGCCAGGATGAACTGGGCCACGTCCCGGCGCATCGGGTCTTCCAGGTCGCAGTCCTTCAGATAGCTGAAGTTGGGGAAAGCCTCCTCCATCATCTTCTTGACCCGGGCGTAACCGTGGCGGGAAGCAATCAGATACTCGATGCTGCTGGGATCTCGGCCCATCGCCGCTTGCTCCAGCTCGGCGTCGGTCAATTCTTCCTCATAGTTAATCCGGTCCACGATGGACATCTGCTCCAGAGCGTCCCGGCGGTTGCCGTCAATCTCCTTAAACAGGTGATACAGGGCCGAAACCATGGTGGCGACCTCTTCCAACAACTGGGGTACCCGGCTCTGCTTGTCGTACACGGTGGACATCTTCTGCCGGCACTCTTCCATGGCGTTCTTGCGCGCCCGGTCCCACCCCTGCTGTCGCTGCGCCCGGGCCAGCTCCAGCCGGAGGGCCGGCGCTTCGGCGGCCAGGGAACCGAGCCGCTCCACGGCGTTTTCCGCCTCTTCGGCCTTGCGCAGCCGTTCCTGAAGGTCATTGCTAATTCGAGTTACCATATCGTGCCACTCCTAATCAACATTTGAATGGATGTGTTAATTTGTTCGCCTCGGCCAAGTGGCCGGACGATTCCGTCAGGGTGGGCACGGCGGGCTAAACTTCGGGGTAGTCGGCAAGCGTTCCGATCTAAAGGTCTCCCCGATAAGGGGGTAAAGCTGCGGAGCGGTGGCGGTGGCGGTTCCGGCTGGGCTCGGCCCCGAATAATAGGGAGGGCCGCCCGAAAAAAAAATACTAACAGAATATTCCTGAGGTTACTGTCCGAAACCGGGAGCCTGCTGCCGCTGCTGCGCTGCCTTTGGTCGGCTGCCGGACTAAAATCCGTAGATTCAGCCTCGCTGCTGTGCCCTGAAAAACTTCCTTAATGTTCCCGCGCCGGAGCTAACCGGGCGGTTGACTTGTAAACGAGTTAGCCTGCTTCCACCTCCTCAAACCTGAATTTCCGCACAACCGGGCCGGCTTGATTATATTTCTGACCTTTCCGGGCGGTCCGCTAATTCCCTGCTGTTGCGGTTCAACCATTTAATATCATCGTCAAGCTATGCTGCAAGGTGAAAAACTGCAAGTATTGACCAATATTCTAGAAATTTACCAATTTCTGAGCCGCGCCGGATTTGCCCTGAATCAACTTGATACCAATACCGCCTTACCCGTATAGCTTTGGTTGGAGATTGACTGGTCCCAAAGATTATGAATCCGGCCCGGCTATCTCGTATAATGCCGGGGCCGGTGCATTTACATCAACCCCGGCAATTCGGGATACCCCAAATTTGAGGATCAGGAGGACGGCGCGATGCCAATCGAACAAATGGCTCCGGAACTGGAGCGCATTATCGACCTGGATGCGGAAATCAGGGAGTTGGGCAGCGGCTATGGCGGAGCCAACGGCCCGGCGGAAGGTCCCCTGTGGTGGCACGAGGGCAACTATCTGCTGTTCAGCGACATTCACAATGACCGCCGCATGAAATGGGCCGAGGGCGAAGGCGTAACCCTCTTTGCCGAGCCGACCAACCGGGCCAATGGCCTTACCCGCGACCTTCAGGGGCGCTTGCTGGCCGCCGAACATGACGGTCGCCGGGTTACCCGTCTGAGTCGGGACGGGACGCGCACTACCGTTATTGCCAACAGCTTCCAGGGCCGTCAACTGAACCGACCCAACGATGTGGTGGTCAAGTCCGACGGCAGCATTTACTTCACCGACCCCTGGACCTTTCCCCGGGTCGCCAACCAGTGGGAACAGACTATTTCCGGGGTGTATCGGGTTTCCCCCGATCTGGGTACGCTGACGCTGCTGGCAGCCGACTTTACCCTGCCCAACGGCCTGGCCTTCTCCCCCGACGAGAGCGTCCTGTACGTCAACGACTCCCGTCGGCGACACATCCGCGCCTTTGACGTGCTGCCCACCGGGGGCCTGGCCCTGTCGTCCGACCGGGTCTTCGCCGATCTGAGCGGCGACCGCCCCGGCGTTCCCGACGGTATGAAGGTGGATGTGGCCGGCAATGTCTATTGCGGCGGTTCCGGCGGGCTTTGGATTCTCGATTCCGCCGGCCGGCATCTGGGCACCGTAGTTCACGGTCAGGAGGCGACCACCAATCTGTGCATGGGCGGCGCCGATTGGAAGACCCTTTTCTTCACCACTCGCGGCACTCTGGGCTGCGTGTCGATTAAGGTGGCCGGGCATCCCGACGCCCACTGACCGATAACCGGAAATCGGTTTTGCAGGCGGCCTGGAACGCAACCGACAATTACAAGGAGGGACTTTATGCCAATTGAAGTAATATCCCCCGAACTGGAACGTATCATTTCCTCCGCTGCGGCCATTGTCGAATTGGGCAGCGGCTATGGCGGCGATATGGGGCCGGCGGAAGGCCCCCTGTGGTGGCAGGAAGGCGATTACCTGCTCTTCAGCGACATTCACAACAATCGCCGGATGCAGTGGTCGGCCCAGGATGGGGTCACCCTGTTTTCCGAACCGACTAACCGAGCCAATGGCCTTACCCGGGATCCCGGTGGCCGCTTGCTGGCCTGCGAGCACGAAACTCGCCGGGTAACCCGCCAGGAACCCGACGGCAGCATCACGGTGGTAGCCAGCAATTACCGGGGACGCCGCCTTAACCGGCCCAATGACGTTATCGTCAAGTCCGATGGCAGTATCTACTTCACTGACCCCGGTTTCCCGGCGCCGGGGCTGGATCTGGACTGGAACGGCGTTTATCACGTAACCCCGGACTTGGGAACGATCACCCTGATAGTGTGGGATTTCAGCCGACCCAACGGGCTGGCGCTGTCCCCGGACGAGAGTATCCTCTACATTAACGATACCCGTCGCCGCCACATCCGCGCCTTTGAGCTGGAACCCAACGGGATGCCGCTGCTGGCTACCGACCGGGTTTTCTGCGACCTGGGCGGGGAACGGCCCGGCAACCCGGACGGTATGAAGGTGGACCGCGAGGGCAATGTATATTGTGGCGGTTCCGGCGGCATCTGGGTTATTGACCCGTCGGGAGCGCCGCTGGGCATCGTCAACCACGGCCAGCCCGGCACTACCAACGTGGCCTTTGGCGGCGCCGACGGGCAAACTCTCTTTTTCACCACCCGCCACACTCTGGGCAGCGTGCCGGTAAAGGTAGCCGGGATACCCGTCCCGGCGGTGCGTTAACCCCGGTTAAACCGAAAGGGCTGCTCCGACGCGGAGCATATAAAGGCGCCTGATCCGGGTACCCGGCGGATTTTGCCCGGGTACCCGGTAAACTTCACTCCGAAGACTCCACCGCCAAAAACCGCAACGAGGCCGGGGAAACTGCTATACTGCGACAAGTGAGTCTATGCGGAGTAGGGCATAATGCGATCATCAGCGAGGAAGTCAACCCCGGGCAAGGTCCGCTACTGCATCGGCGCTGTTCTGGTAGTCTTGGGCGTGCTATTGCTGTTGAGCAACACTTCGGTAATCAACCTGGATGGCTTCTGGAACTTCGTCCGCACCTGGTGGCCGCTCCTGCTGATAATCTGGGGAGCCTGGGAGCTGGTTTCCGGCGGTTTCCGGCTGCGGCTCTGGCCGGTTATCCTGCTGTTATTGGGCATTGGCTTCCAACTGTCCGCCCTGAATTTATGGGAATGGGATTTTTCCGTTGTTTGGCCGGCCTTCATCGTCATCGTCGGATTGGCCCTCTTGCTGGGCCGGCGCCGACGGCCGGCCCGCCGGCGCCACCGACCCGCTGCTGTTAGCGTAGAAAGCGCCCCGGTCAGCTTCAGGGACGGCAGTGAGCCGGACCTGTCCTGGCGCGCCGTGTTCAACAGTATCGAAGAGCGGTACGCCGGCCCGGATTTTCGGAGCGGTGAGGTAGTAGCCAATTTTGGCAACGTGGCGCTGGACCTGCGGGAGGCGACATTATCCGGTGGCGCCGGCCGGCTGGACGTTAACCTTGCTTTCGGTGGTTTGCAGTTGAGCGTTCCACCGGGCTGGCAGGTTGACTGCAACGAGGTCCGGCATCACTTCGGCCACGTGGAGTTTAACCGTCCCCAGCCGGATGCCGAGTCGGTCACCGGAGAACTGCGAATCGCAGGCACGGTTTCCTTCGGCAGCCTGGTTATTTCCAACTAACCTGGTGGTTCCGAATCTCCCCGGCCCAACCTGACTAAAGGTGGAGGTTAATTATGAAATCTTCCGGCGCAGCCCGATACGTCATTGGCGCAATTCTGGTCGGCGTGGGCTTGCTTCTGCTGCTGGCCCGGCTTGGAGTCATCAGCATCGACTGGAGCCTGGCGGGGACCTGGTGGCCGGCGCTCCTGATTTTCTGGGGAGTCTGGGGTCTGTTCCGTCACTGCTTCCGTTTCCGCCTCGGGTCCGCCCTGCTCCTGATACTGGGCTTCACCTTCCAGGTATCGGAACTGGTGTGGGGGGTCGGTGCGGCCCAACTCTGGCCGATTCTACTGTTAATCGGCGGGATCATCCTGGCAATGCTCATTATGGGACAACGGTCAGCCGTTTCCCAACACCACCTGGGCGGTGAGGGTCATTTACTCACCGGCAGCTATGGCGATCTTAGTGGCTACGGCAACCACGGCAGTTACGGCAGCGGCGGAGACTCGGGCAGCAGCGGCAGCGGCTCCGATGGTGGTGGCGGCGCATTTTAATTCCCAAGTACGGGGAATGGTTATACTGTCTAGCGTCAAACCCTTATATGCCAGCCTGGGCCAACGCCGCAGTTCGTCCCACTTGCAAAACATACCGGGAGGTTACGTCAATATGCCGCCACCGGAACGATACAACACCGGCTATAACCTGGGAGTGGGAGGCGCGGTAGTACAAGATGACCGCTTACTGCTGGTGCGGCGAGCCTCCCGGCGGGGACGGGGCAACTGGCAGATTCCCGGTGGCTTTGTCGAACCGGATGAGACTATGGAGCAGGCGGTAGTGCGGGAGGTGGCCGAGGAATCCGGAGTAACCGCCGAAGTGGTTGGCGTGCTGGGCATCCGCAGCCGCTACGACCCGGACAACGGCAACAGTACCTACGTGATTCTGGCCCTGCGGCCGGTGTCCGGCGACCCTACTCCGGATGCGCGGGAAGTGGATCGGGCCGGCTATTTCTCTCTGGCGGAAATCGACGCTCTGGAACAAGTGCCGCCCATCAACCGGGAGGTGGCCCGCCGGGCCCTGGACCCCAACCGCCGCCTGCTGTCCCCACAGCAAGTAACCCAGCCCACCGGGCTAACGTACACGCTGTTTATTGGGTAGGTCTTAATAAGTAGTAGGTCTATGATAAACTGGATAAGAATCAATCAGTCTTCGGCTTCCCCTTGATTGAAGATTTGCTTAGCTTTGAATAAGCTTATGGCAATTACAATAATTATAATGACTAATACTGAGATAACTACAGCTGCGTGTATTAGGGATTGTATTCCCCCGGCACTCTGTAACCAATACCACGCCGCCAGGAAGGCAGTCGCAGCACCGATGTAACTCAATGCAAGGTCGGACCAGTGGTTCATCATACCTTGGCCAGGTAGTAGTCGGACGAAGAAGACGGCGGAGGTAATGAGCGCATAGGTAGCGGCATAAATCCCATACCCCCCATCCTCTGGGACTGCTACGTAGACTGCGATGAATATAAGGAAATATATATAAACAGTGAAAATTAATTTGAGTATGTCTATTTTCATAAAACCTTCATTCGTAAGTAGTATGCAAAGGAGGAATTACTAGAGATGCCTATTGAGCAAATCGCGATAACCATTGTGTTATTACTATTAATTCCATTCACCTTTTTCTATTGGCGTTCGGCCCGCCGTGCGGATAAGCGGGAAAAGCAACGGAGGGCGAATAAATCTGACACCTGAAGACACCTTACCCGCCGTTCCCTATACCCACGGGCAGGAAACGGCGGGCGGCTTTAGTCTTTCCGGGAATTTATTGGCAGCAGATTAGTCGGGGGGCCAATTTACAGAAGAACCAATCAGGCCGGTTCGGCTACAAATACGGGGATTTTTCGGCTGGTTCGGTTCTGATAATCCTCGTAAGGCGGGTAGGCCGCCACGGCCAATGCCCACAACCGGGCCCGCTCCGCGTCATCCTGCACTTCCCGAACCTGCATCTGGAAAACCTCGGCCTGGTCCCGAATCTGAACCTCCCCGTCGGCCCGCAGATTATAGACCCACACCGGGTTCCTGGGGGCGCCGCCCATGGATCCCACCAGCACGTAATTGTCTCCGTCCTTCACCCGCATTAGCGGCGTCTTGCGGATGGCGCCGGTCCGGTTGCCCCGGTTGGTCACGATGACGACGGGCAAGCCGGTATCGCGCAAGGTAGTCCCCTCGGCGCCATTGCTGCTCTCGTAAAGTTCCACCTGCTCCCGCACCCAGTCTCTGGTCGAAGGTAGATATTCGGTCATAACTTCCTCCTGTTTGCTGTTTTGGCTGGCTGCCATATTAGCATACATCGGGTACGGCCCAAATATTCCGCCAGCAAAAAGCTAATTCTCGTGAGGACGCCCCCGAATGGCGGAAATAGTCATCGCCAGCAGGAGCATAGCGGTCATAGTCAGATAAGTGTTGCGCAATCCCAGAGTGAATGCGCGGCCTACCCCGTCGGCGCCACCCTGCTGCACCGCTTCAAGACTGGGCTCATACCCCATAGCCCCCATAGTGGCGGTAACGATGGCGGTGGCTACCGCCACGCTGGTAACGTTCCCGGAGTTGCGCACCAGGTTCAGAAAGGCGGACACTACCCCGTAGCTTTCCCGCTCCACCGAACTGAGTACCGAACTGACGTTGGGAGAGTAAAACAGACCCATACCGCAGCTTTGCAATACCAGGGCGGGAATCACCAGAGTCAACGATGAAGTTTCGGTAAGGCGGGAGAAGATGAACAGACTGGTGGCGGAAAGAGCCAAGCCGCCCACCGTAAAGGGACGACAGCCGTAGCGGTCGGAGAGACGCCCGCTCAACGGGCCCAGGAAAAGCATACAGACCGCCCCTGGCACTACGACCAGCCCGGCTTCGGTGGGACTGTACCCTAGCACCCGCTGCAAGTAGAAGGGAGTCAGGAAGAAGATGGCCGACCCGCCCAGGAAGGTCAGGAATCCGGCGGAGACCCCGGCCGAGAAAATGAACCGCCGGAAAAATCGGGGATTGAGCATCGGGCTGGGGAATCGCAGCTCCCACCAAACGAAGATTGCCAGCAGCGCCATGAAGATGACGAGGCCGCCCACAATCGGAAGAGAACTCCACCCATAGCGGTGCGCATTGGTGATGGTTAGCAGGAACAGCAGCAGCGCCGCTGTGGATATAGTGGCTCCCCACCAGTCAAATCCCCGGCGTCCCGGTCCGGGTGCATCTTCCCCGGGCCGGCGGTCGGACAGCACTGCCAGCCCCATAGCAATTCCAAAAGCCATCAAGGGCAGGTTGACGAAGAAGACGGCGCGCCAGCCAAAGAGGTCCACCAGGAAACCGCCCAGAGCTGGCCCCACTATGGCCCCGGTGCTGACTACCGCCATCGTCAGACCCATAGCCTTGCCGCGCTCGTTGGCCGGGAAGGAAGCGGCGATTATCGCCATGCCGGTGCCTTGAGTCATGGCGGCGCCGGCCCCTTGCACTATCCGGCTGCCGATGAGCAGCCCCAGGTTATTGGAGAGCCCGGCCGCCAGGGCGAACAAGGCAAAAATCAGGGAGCCAATGAGATATACCTTTTTCAAGCCGATGATGTCGGACAGGCGTCCCATAGGCAGCAGCAGGGCGCTGATGGTAAGCGCGTAGCTGATGATGACCCACTGGACGGTAGGGATGTCGGTACTAAAGTGGCGGGCAATGGGCGGCAGGGCTACATTGACGCTGACCTGATCGGCTACCGAAGCAAAGGTGCCGATGGCAACGGCGATAAAGGCCCACCATTTGTAGTTTGTGCTTTGCCTTACGGCGGTAATCATACGGCCATCAATCGAGAATCAAGGTTTGGGAACCAAAACCGGCAATACCCCTCGGAATATCCAGGTCAAAAACCCCGCCAAACCCTAGGCCGGGTTCCGAAGGACTCTCAGTCATCGGATCAAGGCAAAGCCCGCGCACTGCGGAATACTATCATCTGCAAGACGGCAGCTGCCAACGCAATTCCGGCGATCAGGGTAAAGGCCGGTGAAGGATGCCAGATATGGATTAGCAGCCCGATAGCCAGAGTCGCCAGGGGCGCAACGCCGTGGTCCAGCATATAAATGCTCATTACCCGGCCGCGCAGGTCGTCGGGCACCACCGTTTGCAGCAAGGTGCTGTTGGCTACCCGAAAAACGTACTGACTGAATCCCAGACCGGCCATGGCGGCGTAGGAAACCCACAGCCATTGCGACTGGGCAAACATCACGATAAAGGCGCAGCCGGCAATCAGTCCCAGGAATACGACTACTCCCTTCCGCAGCACGTAGCCAATCAGAGCGACGAAGAAAGCCGCAACCACGCCGCCTACGCCCACCGCTGCCGCCAGCAGCCCGCCCGTATCCACATCCCGTTGCAGCACTTCCGTGGTAAAGACCGGAAGCACGTAAATCAGGGGCTGGAACACCAGATTGGGAATCAGGGACATCACAATCAGCTGTAAAATGCGGCTCTCGTTCTTGACGTAACGCAGGCCGGACATCAGGCTGGACAGGGCCGAAGCGTGGCGGCTGGGGCCGTTGGTGCGGTAGGGAAGGCGTACCGACAGCAGCAGCAGTACGATGATTACATACAGCACCGCCTCGATGAAAAAGTTCCACTTGAATCCCAGCGCCGCTACTAATAAGCCGCCGATGGCCGGGGAAATTACCCGAGTGCTGGGGTACACCATGCCGTTCAGCGCCAAGGCGCTGGCCAGAGCGTTGCGGGGAACGGTATTGGCGACCATAGCCTGGCGTACCGGCTGGATTATTGAGTGGGCCGTGCCGGCGATAATCATATAAATGAAGGGGTGCCACCAGCGCAGCGGCCCGCTGGGAACGTCGGAATCCAGGTCGCTGGCGATGACCAGCACCGCAAAAAGGGCGGCGGCAACGGCCATGACCGACTGAGCCACCATCACCACTTTGCGCCGGTCCATCCGGTCGGCCAGTACGCCGGCCCAGGGGCCGACCAGCAAAACCGGCAGGGTGCGAATGCCCACGACCGTTCCGGTGAGCACCGCATTGCCGTCGGTCAGGTGGTGCACCAGCCAGCCGATAGTAAAAAGCTGAAGCCATTGGGCGCCAATAGCTACAAAATTTCCGGCCCATACGAAGCGGAAATCTTTGTAAAGTTTGGCGGTGGAAAAGGCGTCCAGTCCGGCGACTCGGCTTCGGCGCGGCCTTTCTACGGCGGGTTCCGACCGCGGGGCGTTAGCCGCCATATACGTTAATGTCAACCAAGCGGGTCAACCTGTCCTTTGGGAGTAAAAGCAGTCTAACGATACTAGCACAAACGGCGGCGATTTTCATTGGTTTCCAGATTTGTCGGACGCGGCAAAACTCCCGGCGGTCAAGCAAATGCCCCGGTTGCCTGGCATATATCCGGCGAGGGGAGAAACGAATTAACGCATTTCAGGCGACGAGAGAGTTTCCGTCTCTCTCCACTTTCAGCGCTGGCAGCGAAATGCGGAAAGAACCGGGTCTGTTGGCGCCTGGTTGCCGGCAAATCCGGGAATGCGCCGTTGACGCCGGGAATCGGCGGGGCTACTATCGGGGGAAAGACTAGCCGCAACCACAAATTTACGCAGGAGGGGCAAGCATGGACTTTGGACTGTTTACCACCTGGAACGCCGTTTATCAGGGCGACAAGGTTCCCTGGGATCCCGACTATCAAGGCGGCAAGCTCCTCGAAGCCGAGGCGTACAAGCAGAACTTCCGGGAGATTGAGTATATCGAGAAAACGGGCTGGGACTACGTATGGTTCGGCGGCGGCCACTTCTCTACCCAGGGCAGTATGGACCCTCAGTCCTTGATGTTGTCCGCCGTCATCGCCAACCACACCGAGAACATCCGGATTGGCACCTCCATCCACCGACCGACGCTGCGCTTGCCTGGCGAGACTGCCTCCCCGCGCGCTTTGCCCCACGAGAGATACGCCTTTGACAACCTTCAACCCGAGGACCCTTTTCAGGTAGCGGAACAAGTGGCTATCGTTGACCAGATTAGCGAGGGACGGTTCATTTACGGTGCCGGGGCCCGTACCCGAGGCTCCGACGAACGCCGCGAGTACTTTTTTGAGTACCTGGAGCTGCTCAAGCAACTCTGGAACGAGGACCATTTCTCCGGGTTTGAGGGCAAATATTTCAACTATCCCGCCTTTTACGAGAGCTACATGAGCATTCCCAAGCCGGTGCAGAAGCCGATGCCCATGCTCCTGCCGGTGGACAGCCAGGAGAGCTTCGTGCCGATGGGTGAGCAGGGATACCGCATTGCCATCGGCGCCGGCAGTTCCCCCCACAATCTGCGGGGTTCCGCCGTCCTCCGCGAGGATGTCAAGGCCTATCGCAAGGCGTGGCGGGAGGCCGGGCACGAAGGGGAGCCTGCCACCGTAGTGCGGGTTCCCACCCTGGTCGCCGACACCCGGGAAAAGGCGGACCGCCGAGTCGAAAACCTGATGGACCTGGCCCGCATCTACTACGCCGGCCGCGTCGCTATCGGCAGTACCGACGCCGGCAGCGCCGGCCCGGAGGCTACCGAGGAAGTCAACCTCTTTGGTACGCCGGAAGAGGTAGTGGAGAAAATTCACATGTTCCGGGAGGCATTCACCACCGACGAGATAATGTTCGAGTGCAACTGGACCTCATCCGTCCCTCGCGAAGTAGTAATGGACACCCTGAAGTGCCTCAGCGAAGACGTAATCCCCCACTTTAAGTAGGGGGTACGTCTGGCCTGCGCCGGAAAAAAAGGGGCCGCCAAACGGCGGCCCCTCGGTAGGCCAAGATACATATCAGAAAGCGCCAGCATCGAATAATAATGGGCATTCAGGGCGCATCATTGGATGCGTTGTTCCATAAATGCGCTCATTCTCCACTTATAGCAAGCTTGGAGTATTGCCCTCACCCCCGGCCCCTCTCCCTTAGGGAGAGGGGAGACTGATTTAGCAGCAGCGCAGTCTGTCCTCCTCTCCTTGATGGAGAAGGGAAGCCCGGTTTATCCCTATAATTCGGTAGAGGGTTGGGGTGAGTGTAGGTGAAGGGTATGTTGATTGCAACGTAGGGTTGCGCGCTTCCTTGTATGACCTACTTCGCTGTCGCAAATCCTGAAATAAGGTATAATCCCCCCAACCCTCATCTTTGGTCGAGGAGGACTGCGATGCAATTTGGCCTCTTGTTTGAGACCCAGCGTCCTTTTCAGGGGACGGAGATTGACTGGAATGCCCTTTACAAGGAAACTCTGGAACAGTGCGAACTGGCTGACCAGGTGGGCTTTGACAATGTCTGGTTCGTGGAACACCATTTCCTGACCGGCTTTTCCGGTTCGCCCAGCCAGGATGCCATCTTCGGCGCCCTTAGCCGCATCACCAAAAATATCCGCATCGGCTACGGCGTCTGCATTCTGCCCTACCATCACCCGGTGCGCGTGGCCGAGCGGGTCGCGCTGGTGGACCAACTCACCGACGGACGGGTAGAGTTCGGCACCGGCCGCTCCAACGCCTACGAGCAGATGGGCCTGGGCGTAGATCCCCGCAACACTCGCTCCCTGTGGGAAGAATCCATTGCCATGCTGCCCCAAATCTGGCAGTCGGAAGAGTTTGAGTGGGAGGGAGAGCATTGGCAGGTTCCCAGGAGACGGGTGCTGCCCAAGCCCTTCCAGAAGCCTCATCCCCGTATGTATCTGGCCTGCACCCAAACCGAAAGTTTCCGGCTGGCGGCGGAAAAGGGCATCGGTGTCCTGTCTTCCGCCTCCTATGCCACGGCGGTGCTGGCGGAGCATGTCAAGGTTTACCGGGACGCCTTGAAGAACGTCAACCCGGTGGGCGCTTTCGTAACCGAGTTTTGGGGCAACAACGTTCACGCCTACTGTGGCAAGGACAACGACGAGGCCCGGGAACTGGCCGCCCTGTCTATGAAGACCTTCTTCGGGCCGGACAAGCCCTATATCGCCGGCCGCATCAATGCCTACGAGGAACTGCTGGAGGCCTGGGGCGGCGTTCCGGACCACTTGCAGGCTGACTTTGGGCGGTGGCTGCGCCAGTCCGACGAGGCCCACCAGGCGCAGGCCCAGCAGTCGGGCATCTCCCTGGACTCCGGCCCCGGCGCCGCGCGAGCCGCTATTGCCCAGTTGGACGCCAATACCCTGGCTGACCGGGGCGTCATAATCGCCGGCGACCCGGACAGTTGCGCCACCGCCGTCCAGATGTACGAGGACATCGGGGTGGACCAGGTAATGATGATTATGCAGACGGAGACTATCCCCCACGAGAAGGTGATGAGTTCCATCGAGTTGTTTGGCAAAGAGGTTATCCCGCGCTTCCGCCAGGAGCAGGGCGGCAACGGGAAGTAAACCGGTTTTACCGGAAGTCAAGCTGGATTGACCGGGGCAGGCGGCATACCTGCCCCGGTTTGCGTTGTGGGCGTTGGTTGACGGCGGCTTGCCTTACTCTATGCGGTAAGCCCGCGCCGCCGTGTCGTGGAACATATCGGCCCGTTCGTGGCTCGAGTAATCGGCGGACAGCAGCTTGAAGGCATTGTAAAGGACGTGGTGCGAATAGGACACCTTGTCCACCGGGAAATTGCTCTCAAACATACATCGGTTGGGGCCAAACTGCTCAATGCAGTAGTTGAGCAGGGGCGCCATATCCCCGGCTAATTCCGCGGAGCCGATGGGCTTGGCTCGGGTGTGCCAGTCAAATCCGGTGCGGGGCATACCAATCCCGCCCAACTTGCAGACCACGTTGGGACATTCGGCTACGGCGGCGATGCCCGTGCGCCAGGTTTCCATAACTTCTTCTTCTCGCCCGGTGTAGGGGCCTACCCGGATCAGCCCGCCGATGTGGTTCAAGATGATGGTAAGGTCCGGTACGGCCCGGGCGAAGTCGGCCAACTCGGGCAGCTGGGGGAAGTAGAGCCACCCTTCCAGAGTCAGCCCCTTGCGGGCCAGAACCCGGGCTCCGGCGCGGAAATTGGCGCTGGCTAGTTGACCGGCCATATTGTGGGCCGCCGTATTCTCCACTTCCGGATGCGGGTCCCAGGTAACCGAATGCCGAATCCCGCGGAAGCGGTTAGGGCTGGCCGCTTGCAGGGCATCCAGCACGGGTTTCACTGCCGCTCCCAGGTTCAGGTTGGCGTGACCAATGATAGCTAAAGCGGCTTGCGCCGGCCCGTAAAGCCCGCTGGCGCTGGCCGCGCTGAGCCCCTGGACAAACTCGACCTCGCCCACGGGCTTCATTTCTACCGGCCCGTCGGCCCGGTACATCGCCCGCGCCTCGATAAAAACGGTAGAACGGATATTATGCCCGCAGTTAAGGTCGTCGGCCAGTTCGTGGAGCAGGTATCGCTGGTAAGGGATGCGTTCCGGACGCCGGTCCCAAAAATGGTGGTGCGGGTCAATGATGGGAATATCGGGTTCCAGAGTCTCTTCCTGGGTCAGGGCCAGCCAGTCGTTGCCTCCAAAAGGCATAATGACCTCCTTTTCTCCGGTGATGACGTTATGCAGTGTTCCGGGATGGGCCGGTAGGATCTGCCGGGAACCTCCGTCCCGGCGCGGCGCCCCAATTATAACCGAAGAAACGGGTCAGCCCCTAACGTCGGGCCGGAGCGGTAATCTATGCGCCAATGCCTCCGAATCATTATCAGTGATAATATAGACCCATTCGCAGCGTTCGTGTTTATTCTTGAATAAGTTGCCCCGCCAACGGAGGGAATATCGATGGCAAAGCCGGTAAAAATTTCTATGCGCGTTCCCGGTACGTCTCCCATGCCGGACTTGCTGGCAATGATTCGGAGAATCGAGGCGGCCGGTTTTGACGGAGCCGGTATTCTGGACAGTCAGATGATTTGCCGGGATACCTTTGTAACTATGGGGCTGGCGGCCAGCGCTACCAGTTCCCTGCAACTGTTTCCGGCGGTAACCAACCCCTTTGGCCGCATCCCTTCGGTGCTGGCCGGCGCGGCCCAAACGGTGGCCGAAATAGCGCCGGGCCGTACCAGGTTCATCATCGGCACTGGATACACCTCGGCCAGCACTATCGGGCGGCGTCCGGCAACGCTGCAAGAGATGCGCCGCTGCATTACCGAAGTAAAGGCTTTGCTGGCCGGGGAGTCGGTTGACTATAACGGGGTAGTGAACCGCCTGGATTTTGCCGGCAGCGACGGCGGGGGCGGCGTCCCGGTGCTGATGGCGTCGTCGGGGCCCCGTTCCCTGCAGCTTGCCGGTGAGATTGCCGACGGCGTCCTGGCCCTGGTGGGCTACACTCCGGGCATCGTCGCCAGGACACTGGAGCATCTGGAAATCGGCGCCAACCGCAGCGGTCGCCGTCTGGAAGACCTGGAAATTATGTTTGCGGTAAGAACCTGCGTGGCAGATTCCAACGAGGAGGCACGCCGTCTGGCTCGACCGGTGGCGGTGCATTGGGGTCTGATGTGGGGTGGCCCTAACTGGCTGCCCTATTCGGGTTTCGATATACCCAGTTATGAAATCCCTCAGGCGGCGCGGGACGTTTACCCCGATTTGGGACACGCCCCCAACTGGGAGGAGGCCATTGAGCTTACCAATTTCGTGGACGATGAAGTAAACGGTTATCTGTGCGACGCCATGGGTCTAATCGGGACGCCCGCCTACTGCGCCGACCGGATTCGAGAGATGGCGCAGTACGGGGTAACCCAACTGTATCTGATGCCCTGCCTGACCTTCGCCCCGCCGGAAGCGGAGGTAACCGCCTTCGCCAACCACATAATCCCGGCGCTGCGAGAGGGGTGAGGAATATTCGGAGACTGGAGCGGGTTTTGCCGGAGTCGTTAGCCGGGATGAAGCTCAGGGAAACTGGCCGAATCATACTTCGATACGGGTGAGGCCGATACTTAGGTGTTCCAACTCTCCAGAGCTTCACGTATAACCAGTTTCTGGTTTACCAGGATATTTTGAATTGTAAGTGAAGACACATCGAAGCGCTCTGCCGCATCGTTTACAGTGCCGTCCCTGAGAGTGCCGCCGCCAAGGTATCCTGAAAGGGCAGCGGCCAGACATAAGAAGGCTTGAGCGAAGGCCCGATGAAGGATGCAGTCCTCTCAATTCCCAGCGCCTTATAACCCGGATACCATGAACTCTGTCATACCATACTTTGACCCGGGGTAAGGGGGGCGTATAATGCCAAGCAACTGAAAATTTCCGGCCGGGAGGATATGGAATGATGGAAATGAACAGCATTCATTATTCCTGGCAGCGAAGGAGCCGCCAAGTTACCCTGATTATAACCGCCCTCGGAGTGGGTTTAATTTTACTGGCCTGCGGGACCGCCGCGCCCCAGGAGGAGCCAAGCAACCTGCCGGTTCAAGCTCTGGCCCCACAAGTTGACCCGACCTTCACCCCGGCGCCAACGGCGACCAGTGAGCCACCGCCGACAATCCAAATCACCAGCCCTGAGCCGACACCACCGTCAAGCCCGGTCGTACCGGCCCAACCGATTGCTGTCGAGCCAGCACCACCCCCCACACCAACACCGACGGCAACTTCCACCCCAACTCCCACCGCGACCGCAACACCGCCCCCCACGGCTACACCGGAGCCGGTGGCTATCCTGGTATCTGCGCCAACAGCAACCGAGACACCCAGCCCAGAGCCCGATGCCACCGCAACGGCGTCTTCCACCCCCACCAGGACCCCTACTGCTACCCCTGAATTAGTGTGTTTGAATATGGGTAAGCGGGATCGCTGCGTACTTTGGCCGTCGCCCCGTTCGGTAAAGTACCCGCAACTGGGCAACGAATTCAGCCACTTTGCGGAGGACGCCGTAAATGCCCTCGCTGATGCCAGGGAAGCCGGGCAGGACCCCAGTACAGTGGAGATCAAGACCGTCTATTTGACCGTATTTTTCGATTCTCGAAGTCAGAAAGATGCTGCGCTGGACTGGATAAGAACCCAGGGCCTTACTCTGAAACCGATTCAAGATCTTGCCCAAGGCTTTGGCCCCGCCGGGATCTATGGGGATATAGAATCCCGAATCTGGGTGATACTGCCGGCAACATTACTGCTGCCGCTGGCCGAATTGGATGGTTATCGCTATATCGGGGCAGTATGTCATGAAATCTGTTAGATAACATTCCATACCCTCTGTTGGCATCAGCTCAACCCGACATCAGGAGCGCTGCAATGACCTGGACGGTCAGACTTGGGAGTAAGAAACTGTATTGGTTAATGGCCGGATTGCTGTTTACTATAGGAATAGTAACAGCCTTGTTCTGGCTTAAGGCCGAGTCACCCCTGCAAGCCGGCTTTGAATTCAATCGCTTTACCGATCTTAACTCATCATCAGAGGAAGGTCCTCCGGTCAGAAAAGATAGTAATATTCTGTGGCACGGAGCGGAAGCTTGGCATCAGTTAGGCTACAAAGGCGAGGGGATCAAAGTTGGGGTAATTGATACGGGATTTTATGGTTTCGGCGACAAAATGGGCACCGAGCTGCCTCCCGTAGGACGAGTATTCGCGCGGTGTCACCCCACAACCACCTCCGATGCTACCAAGAACATCAGCGATTGTGAGTGGGGATTTGACACCATCTCCAAACACCATGGCACAACAGTGTCCCTGGCTTTGGTCAAAACCGCTCCAGAGATAACCTTATATATTTCCAATCCCCAGACAAACATGCACGAAAAGGAGGCCGTGGACTGGATGATTGGGAAAGAGGTAAATGTAATAAGCTATTCCAGAGGCCATTGGTTACTCAATGCCCCGGGGGATGGAATCGGCGATGACCGACCTGACCACATCCTGAAGTCTATTGATCGAGCAATAAACGCTGGAATCCTGTGGGTTACCGCCGCCGGCAATGATTCAAAGAAGACCTGGTATGGACCATACAAAGATTTGGATGAAGATGAAAGGCTAGAGTTCTTTGAAATGGCCCAAGGGAACGGAGTGGAAAGAAACATTGTAACGAACATCGCCGCTGGCGCAAATATAACAATGCGTTACGCTGATAACTGGCCCAATGGTACCTGTGACCTGGACTTTTACTTGGAAGACAGCAACGGACACAGGCTCAAGGCACATCATCACCCCGGAAGCACCGAAGTTCCCAATAACGAGAAAATTCCATATCGAAGGCTACCATTAGACCCGGTTGCTACTCCCGTCCCCGGGAACCACTATTTGCAACTAAGAAAGGTTAAAGATGACGCGGATCCGCCTCCCCATACAGTTCCGAATTGTCCCAATGAGCCTCAATGGATTCAGATTCAGATGAATACCCTGTCCGGTTCACTAGTTATCACCCACCACGAGGGGGAAATAACACTGGATGACGACGACGATGTCATTGACCACAATTACGACGGCCCCAATTTCAGTCAAATGGGTGTGCCGGCGCAGAGCAATAATCCAGGCCATCTCACCGTGGGAGCTGCAAACTATATCGATCCTGACGCAACGCCAATGCCAACCCCATCATATTGGAACAATACCAGCAAAGGACCAGCGATCACCGGGGAGCACAGGCCGGATATTACCGCGGTTTGTGGCAGTGGCAGCTGTGGCACCAGCTTTTCCGCGCTGGTGGTGGCCGGGCTGGCCGCCCTGGTCCTGGACCGGTACGGCGACCTCTGGGCCGAGAAATACACTGCGGCGGATTTGGCTAATTGGCTGCGGGATACGGCGGAACCACAGCCGGAAGAGACGCCCAATGACACCGACCCCAACAACATCTGGGGCGCCGGTTATGCCAACCTGCCCAGTCCGGCCCCGGCCGCCAGTATAACCCGAATCTTTGAATACATTAGATCCGGGCAAACCAAAAGCCGGAACGTGACCGCCACCAATGTAGGCGCCGGCAACGCTGCCGGAGTGGATGTTTCGGTGAATCACGAAGGGGATGTTGGCAGTCTGTGCCTTGAAAGAGTGTGCGGAGAGAGCAATTACAGGAAACTTTACTAGGACGGCGCAGCGATTAGTCTGCTTGGTGATACCAAAGGGGATACTACGCTCCGCATTTATCAGGCAAAGACCAACATCCTACTGCGGATTTACCAGGTTAAGGTAACCTTAGAACGCCCGGACCCGACCATTCCGGTATCTCCGAGTCGGACAGTTCCAGCAGGTAACCTTAGAACGCCCGGACCCCACCCCGAAGCCAACGTTAACTCCTGGACCGACTTCCACCGCAACTCCACCGCCCACGGCAATACCTACCCCTACCTGGACGCCCACGGCAACGCCTACTCCGACGCCCACCCCGACCCCCACGCCGGTTCCCGTTGCCAACCTGCACCCAGCCCCGTACTATTTCATCAAGGGGCAGGATACCGCTCTCCGGGTCCACACCAACGTATCCCAGGTGCAGGTAGGAGTGAACTACACCTGGCCTGGCATCAGCGAAAACTGGAATCTCCAGTTTGCCAGTCAAAACTGCCCCGGCCTGGAAAACTCCCGGCAAAAGCGCACCAACGGTCAGTACATATCCATCAAGGGATGCAGCCGAGGGATTGCCCAAATTCGGATTTACTGGGGGAATCAGGAGCTGAAACGCTACAACGTGAACGTCTGGTAGGCCGCAGACAAACTCAATTCTATTGTTAACGAGCAGGGGGAGACTACTTACGACGCGACAACCTCCCCCTTTCGCTTCTCCTACGGCAATATCTCGCTGAATCCATAATCCGGCCGGTGGGTCTTGCTTAACGGCGGCCAGGGCCTTCAGTAACTACTCCCAAGTTGACAAACCCGATCAGACCGGAAAATACTGCTCCCAACCCAGCATTACCACAGCGGAGGTCCAACGCCATGACTCACCTCCCCACCACCGCCAAGCTCGCCTGGAAAAGTTTGCACTGGACCCCGAACCCATCGAGGACGGTATGCAGCAGCAAATCCACATTGACGACTTGGTAACCACTCAAGGAACTGCAAACTGACGTCAAGGAACTCAAGGCTGACGTCAAAGAGATCAAAGCCGACATCAGTGAGCTCAAGACCGGACAGAGCCAGGTACAGGGCCATATAAGCAATCTGCGGGGCAGCCAGTACGAAGGAAAAGTGGAACGGACGATACAGGGCCGGCTGGGATCCCGCCTGACCCGGCGGCGCCGGCTTCTCAAGGCGCCCGGAGAATACCGGGACGATTTTGACGACTTGATCAACGAGGCGGCCGACGCCGGACGAATCACCGACGCCGAGCTGTACGATCTCCAGGAACTGGATTTCATCGTCGGAGCCAAGGACTACCGCAACCATCCCGACGCCTATGCCATCGAAGCATCCATCACGGTGGATCAAGACGATGTGAGCCGGGCCGCCGCCCGAGCCGAGATCGTCGCCCGGGCCACGGGCGGCAAGGTTACTCCAGCGGTAGCCGGCGTCCATATAAGCCCAGCCATAGCGGCGCTGGCAGAACAGCGAGGCGTGGAATTCATTGAGATCGCCGACAACTGATTCCTGCCGCCCGCACTACCGGGCAAAACATTGAAAAAGCGACCAGGCACAATCGGGAAAAGCCTGGATTCTCCGCCGGGGCCGGTCAATCCTCCGCCGGCCCCCTTCCCATTGGCAGGCCGAACCCATACCTCGCGCCGGCCATTTCCCTTCTTGGAAACCCGGGTTTTTTGACGCGGGCCGAACCACCGGATTCGGAACCGCCGCCCCCGGGACTGCCCCTATAATTGGAGACAGAACCCCCCAATCCATTCCCTTGGAGACGGACATGCCCCAGGACAATAGAGACAACCCCGAGATGGTCTATCTGGCCAGCCCCTATTCCGGCCCGGCGGAGGTGCAGGCGGAGCGGCTGGCCGCGGTGCAGGAGCGGACCCGGCAGTTGATTGCCGCCGGCGTGGTGGTCTTCAGCCCCATCGCCTATTCGGCTAGCCTGGCGGACCGGGCGGAACCTCCCCAGGGCTGGTACGAGTTCGACCTGGCCTTTCTGTCCCGCTGCGACCGGCTGGAGGTGCTGGCATTGCCGGGCTGGGAGGAGAGCTACGGCGTGAACCTGGAACTGTGCCGGGCCCAGGAATTGAAGCTGCCGGCGAGCTTTGCTTACCCCGAGGGGTGACCACAGCAAGGAGGAATTTTGGCGGAAAAATCAGCGATTGAATGGACCGACGCCACGTGGAATCCCGTCTCCGGCTGCACCAAAATCAGCCCGGGCTGCGCCCACTGCTATGCCGAAGCGATCACCAGGCGTTTCAAACGGGGCGGACCCTTTCTGCCCGGCCAGACCGAGATCAAACTGCACCCCGAGAGGCTGAGATTGCCCCTGAGCTGGAAGGCCCCGCGGCGCATTTTCGTCAGCAGCATGTGCGACATCTTCCACGAGGAGATCCCCCTGGACTTCATCAGCGAGGCCTTTGCGGTGATGGCCCAGGCCCACCGCCACACCTTCCAGGTACTCACCAAACGGCACCACCGGCTGCTGGAGGTTTCTGCCCAGCTGCCCTGGCCGAACAACATCTGGATCGGAGTATCGGTGGAGAACCAGCGCTGGGCCGACCGCAGGATTCCCAGCCTGATCCAGGTGCCCGCCGCCGTGAAGTTCCTGTCAGCCGAGCCCCTGCTGAAACCCCTGACGCTGGATGATTACCTGAAGGATATTGACTGGGTGATTGTGGGCGGCGAGAGCGGGCCGAAGGCAAGGCCGATTAAGGCGGACTGGGTGCGCAGCATCCGGGACCAATGCAGACAGCAGGAGGTGCCCTTTTTCTTCAAGCAATGGGGCGGCAGGAACAGCAAGGCTGCCGGGCGGGAACTGGACGGCGAGTATTTTGACGCCATGCCGAACCGGAAAAACCACTGACAGCAGGGCTATCGCATATGAAAAATTTTCAGGATGAGAACGGAACTTTCCGATGTTTTGGCGGCGCTTTACTGGGTAATCAACATCAAAACCAACGGTTTAAGTCTTAAATTACCCAAATTTAGCAGTTAAAAACGGAGATTTAACCGTCAATTGGCCTCTTAAAATCCATATGCGATAGCCCTGCCACTGACAGCAGGCTATCGACACCGGCTGTTCGGTATAATACAGTGTGGACCCACCGCTGCCGCAGGAGATGGAGAACAAGCAACGGCAGGAATAAGCCCAGTTGGAAGCAAACCGATGGAATTGCAGCGAAGGATCAAGGGATTAGCAAAAACTGTGGATTCAGGGTTTCCCCCGCAATAGCGGGGATAGCCCCAACGCTTGCTCGCAACATCCGGGCGGAAGAGGGTTTCCCCCGCAATAGCGGGGATAGCCCTCAGGCAATTCCAGGAAAACCAAGGTGGTGATGATTTCCCCGCAGTGGCGGGGAAAGCCCGCGGAGTTACCGCCATAACATTTACCCCACAGTGGCAGGGATGGTACCACTGCGACGACCGCAGATGGGGCAACCCCATCGGCAGCCTCGGCCAGCCCTATTTTGACGAACGCTGATCGGCCACCGGAGTTTCCCTCGCAGCGGCGGAGATAGGCACATAAAATGGCGCAGGCCAACAATGGCCACAGACTCCCCCGCAGAGGCACGGACAGTCCTCATGCAACCCCATTCCCAGAATCAGCTGCAGTTCCCCACCACAGGGGAAGCCCCGCTCCATCCTGACGTTAGAGGCAGACAAAAATGGCCACCGAAAGTTCGCAAATCCCCCTCATGGCCAAAGACTCCAGACCAACATCTCCTGACGCCCGCCCCGCCCGCATGGGACAGGTGGACCTCTCCTACATTCAAACCCGGGACATTCTCACCAACGCCACCGGCTTCATGGACGCCTATGACCACACCCTGAACCCCTATGCCGCCTTCTTCAGTCGGGATGCAAAACAGCAGGACAGCTGGGGTTACTGGGTCAAGGTCAAGGAGAACGCCGTGGAACTACTGCAAAAGCAGCTGCGGTGCCGGCCCGACTTTCTCGACGGCAAACGCATTTACATGAGCAGCGTAACCGACCCCTACCAGCCGGTGGAGCGGAAGCTGCAATTGACCCGGCGGCTACTGGAACTGATGGCCGACAGGCATCGGCCCAGGCTGGTGGTCCAGACCCGCAGCCACGACGTGGCCCGGGACACCGACCTGTTCCGGCAGATTGAGAACAACGGCGGACGGGTGCAGGTCAACATCACAGTTACCACCGATGACGACGACATAAGACGTACCTTCGAACCCCACTGCCCTTCCAACCCGGCGCGCCTGGCGGGAATCCAAAAGGTGCAGGAGCAGGACATCACCACCTGCATCACCCTGACCCCATTGCTCCTGGTAACAGATCCCCACGCCTTTGCCAACCGACTGGTGGATACCGGGGTGAAAAAATTCATCATCCAGCCCTTTCATTTCAACCAGGGCCAGTTCGTCGCCAAGACCCGGGAAGGGGTCTTTGCCCTGATGGACGAGAAGCTGGACTGCGCCCCGGCGGTCTTCAAGGAACGGTATCTGGAGCATTACCGCAGGGCATTCAGCGTACTGGATGAGGTATTGACCGGTCAGGGAATGCAGCTGGCCAGGGCAAGGCCGGGTTCAAGCCCCCCTTCTAGCCGGGCCCGCCAGTTGCCCACAATCAGGACCACCTCTTCACCGGCGCGGCGGTTATCATTACCGCCAACCTGTTGATCCACCTGGAAACCGGGATAAGCCGCCGATTCAGGGCAATGGGGTGAGTTGCAATAAACAGTGCCCACAGGGACACTGACGCCAGGCACAAAACCTTCGTCCGGAACATGGGAAGCGCCACGCCGCCCGATCCCTTCAACCCCGCTGCCTGCGGCTGAAGGCGTCAGCCATGGACGACACGGACCACTGCCATTACTGCGGCCACCACGCCACCAACCACGCCACCACGGGGCAGAGGAACCCCGCCGCCGGCGCCGGACGACACATCCTGCTTTGCGTCCGCTGTGGCAAGCAAAGGAACGTGGCAGACAATGAATGATGGGGAGCAGACGCCGGGCCCGAGTCCACCCGCATCAAGGGAATCACCTTCATCCGACACTGGGGCAGCAGCGACCCACCCGACGAGTTCGAATCCCGCCACTATCAATTGAAACTGGACTCCATGGATGCAGACAACGACTGCGTTTACTATGGCCATTGGGCCATAGCTCAGTTAACCAGCGGCGCCATGAATCCGCAGGGCTATCGCATATGGAATTTAGTGAATTGGGCCAGGATGTTAATCAGGAAATTGTCGTCCCAGCCGGCCCGTTTCAGCTTGCCGCGCATGGAGCCTTTGCCCGGTTCCAGCCGAGCCAGGTTCAAAGCCAGTTTCCGCAGCAAGGCCAGATTCTCCGCCCCGTGTCCTTTCCGGTTGCGGGCCTGGTCTTCATTGCAGGTTACGTCCAGTACCCAATGCAGCCGGTTCTCAATTCCCCAATGGCCCCGCACAATGGCATTGAACCGCTCCGGCGACCAGTCCCGGCTCAGCAGATAGTACCGGGTTTCCTCGTGCAGTTCTCCCGGAGCCGGTTCCGCCGCCGCCAACTGCCGGGTGGCCGTTACTTTGCCCACCGCCTTCAAGCCGGGCCAGGCATATCGTTCCTGCAGCCAGTCAATGTCCCCGCTGACCCGGGCCTGCCGCCGCTCCACCCGCCCGTGCCCCTTGCTGACCTCGCTGGCTTGGGTAGCTGGGGTGTCCGGGTCCTCCAGAAACAACTGCACATCGTCCCGCAGCCGGCCCTGGTTGCCTTTCAGCGCCAAGGCATAATCCCCTTTCTGGGCTACCACCTGCTGTGCCACTTGACGCTGGCAGTGCATGGCGTCGGCGGTAACCACTTTCCCGCGCAAGTTCAACAACTCCAGCAGTTTGGGCAAAGCCTTAATCTCATTGGATTTGCCGGCAACGGCCACTTGCCCCAACGACAGCCGCTGCTCCTCCGCCCAGGCGCTGACCAGATGCAGTGGCGAGCGTGCCCCCGCCCGGTCATAGGAGCGGCGCAAAGTCTTGCCGTCCACCGCCACCACTCCCTCAACACCTTGGGCAAACTCGGCCATGAACTCGATAAACCACCCTTGGAAAGCCTCCGGGTCCAGCATTCCCAGCACCCGGGAGAAGGTGTCGTGGCTGGGAATGCCGTTTTCCAGCTTCAGGAAAGATTGCAGCAGCTCCCGTTTGGCCCGGCCAAAGAGTTCCATATCGGTGCAGGTCTGGCCGCCGCAGATGATGGCGCACAAGGCAATGACCAGAATATCGTGCAAGGAATGCCGGCGGGCGTTGCCAGCGCGGGGATCCTCCAGGTCAGCGAACAGATCCTCTAGCTCGGACATGCCGTCCTCCCTTCCCACTCAACTACAACCAATATCTTACCCAATTCCTGCTCTTTTCATATGCGATAGCCCTGTATATTGGGCAAATACCATTTCCCCATACCGGAAAAGTCTTGTATAATTACTGGTCTGAAAGGCTCCTGACAATGGCAGTGATGCTTTCTACCCTATTTCGCCGCAGCCTGTGAGGTAAGTATGCCTGAAAAATATCAGGACGAAATAGAAGAAATCCTGAAGGGTTTCGAAGAGAAGGAGCCACCCCGACCGCCGCGGCGTACCCAGCCGGTTATTGATGACTTGCCTAACGCGTCGAGCGACGAAAGCCCCCGCGATAGAGAGCAGTCCAACAGCGGCCGGGCCACTGGGGCGCGCTGGAAGTTCTTGACTCCGGGTAAGGTAGCCCTCGCCGGAATTATCCTGCTGCTCCTGGGGGCGTTGAACCCTCTGGGAATAGGTTTAGGCTGGCTGGTATGGCTCGGATTGCTGGGCTTGGCCGGCGCCTATCTGCTGTTTTTTGTCCGGCCCCGGCCGATTAACCAGGAGAAGCGCTGGCGGGGACGCTCCGTCGAATCGCAAAGCGCCTCCCAATGGCAAAGGATCAAACGCTGGCTCAGCGGGTAGCCGTACCCCGGGGCCGGAAAGGGAGGTCACTATGGGAATTCTGAGTGCAAAAGAAGTAGCTCAGTATATATTGGTGAATCAGAACAAGGCAGGTGTTGCTGAACGTATCACCCATTTGAAACTGCAAAAGCTTTGCTATTATGCCCAGGGGATAGCATTGGCTAGGTTTGGACACCCGATGTTTTCCGATGGCATTGAGCGTTGGCAGTATGGACCGGTGGTTCGTTCCCTGTGGCTGGAGTACCGAGGGTATGGGGATACCCCCTTACCTGTTCCCGAGGAATCCTTCGACACGGCACAAATTGGCGACGAAGCCGCACATCTGCTAGACGAAGTTATCAAGAAATACGGTGTCCGGACCGCAGGTGAACTAATCAATATGACCCACGCAGAACCTCCTTGGAGGGAAACGCCAGACCAATACCAGATTACCCATCAGAAAATGCGCGATTATTTTCAAACTGTGGGTGAGGGTATGACTCCCGAAGGCCAGCATGACCAAGCTGGTCAGGAAACAGAATCTTTGGCCGCCAAGATGGCTGACGACGCCACTTTCAGAAAGTTGACTGAGCAGGGTCTGGCTGAACTAGCTGCCGGTCAATATTATCCTTGGGCGGAGATTCGTAAATCACTTGCCGACCTTTGATGCTGTATTGTCACGGTCAGCCAAAGATTTCCTGTCATCGTTAGAATTGGCTGACCGCATACTCTTTGACATAGCCTTGGATAGTCTTTTGGAAGACCCTGCTCCTGACGGTGTTTCGAAAGTTATTCTGGATTACTTTCCCTATGCCCCCGAAACTATTGGCACCATTATAGGTGAATTCTGGGTTGTTTATAAGTATCTCAATGTTGCTACAATCGGTGTTGCGAGCATTTACTGGAGCCCCGATTCGCCAGCGCGCGGGGGAGAATTACAGGAAGCCTAAACTGGCCTTCCCGCCGTCGGCTCTCATCTTCAACCCGGTCCGGCTTCGAGACCGACGCCTGAAGGCAAGCTGCCTTCCAGAAGCTGCCGCACCCTATCGATTTCTCGCTTATTGCCCACTCGCAGCAAATGAGTTGGACAGCGACAATCCGACGCGCCGAAGCCCGGCGCGGGCACTATTGCCCCGGACTCAATAACTTTAGTCGCCCACCGGCACTCCAGCCGCTCCGCACTGCCGGCTCGCCACACTTGCTCTACTTGCGCCACTGCGGTCAGATAGTCGATGTGCCAATGCAGTTTTTTGTCGCGGCGCAGATGCCGGCCAATGCGACCTTCCAGCCCGTTAAGGGCGCTGCCGATGTATAAATAAAAGCCGGCGGGAAACTCAAAAGTTCCCAGCCGGCCTACGGTCAGCAACGAATCATCGGTCAGGGTTAGGACCAGCAGGTAGCTTCCCTTCACTGCTTCCAGCTCCGGTGCAAGGGCCGGCGCTGCCTAGCCGGAGACGACCTGTTTGAACTGCTCGATGGCCTTGATATGGGCATCCGGGTCGGGCAGGCCGGCCCGCATGGTATTGATCGACAGGTGAGTAGCGCCGGCCTCGGCCCAGGCTTCGGCGTTCCGGCTCCAGGCATCCGGCCCGTCGGCAAAGTTCAGCCGACCTTCGATGCCGATGTTTGCCGGGTCGCGGCCGGCCTGCTGGGCCGCCTCCCGCATTTGGGCAATCCGCTCCTGCCCGGCGCTGTCGGGCTGGAACTGGGGAAACCAGCCGTCGCCCAGCCGTCCGATGCGTTCCACCACCCGGTCGGCGCCGCCGCCAAACCAGACGGGAATCGGCTGCTGCACCGGCAGGGGATTGATGCCGGCGTGGGTAACTTTATGATACCGGCCATCGAAGTTTACTATTTCTTGCGTCCATAAGGCCCGCATCAACTCGATTTGTTCCTCACATCGGCGGCCCCGGTTGCGGAAGCTTTCGCCCAACGCCTCATATTCTACGTCGTTCCAGCCCACACCGATTCCCAGACGCAGGCGCCCGCCGGTGAGAATATCCACCGCCGCCGCCTGTTTGGCTACCAGGGCGGCCTGTCGCTGGGGCAGGATGAGAATTCCCGTGGTCATCTGCAGCTTCTCCGTCAGCCCGGCCAAGTAACCAAAGAGAACGAAAGGCTCGTGAAAAGTGTCCACGTGGCTGTAAGGCCGGTTCCATTCCGCTCTTTTACTGGCGTCCGCGCCAAGGACATGGTCAAAAACCAGCAAATGCTCATACCCCAAGGCTTCGGCAGCCTGGGCATAGTCGCGAACGGCTCCAGGGTCGGAGCCGATTTCGGTCTGGGGAAAAACAACACCTAACTGCATTAGTGCGCCTCCTCGCTGGTTTCGGATTCGTTACGGTGCGGCAGATCGCTGCCGGTTGCGATAAAGTTTCTCTTCGTGCCAATGCTTGCGGAAATACAACGGAGAGCCGCTGATTCAAAGAAGGGGAACGGGTTCGGGCAGCTCACTTGCCGGGGGAAAGTGGCTGGGGATGGAGGGTTCGAACCTCCGCTTCCTGATCCAGAGTCAGGCGTCCTACCACTGGACTAATCCCCAGCGAAACAGCGACCCGATACCTGGCCTGTTTTTGCCAACCCGGGTCCGGCCGGCCGGCGCTCTTGCAAGTACATTCAATACTATTAACCCGCAAGCTGACTGTCAAGACAGTCCCGAGCGGAATATAGGGCTATCGGATATGGATATTGGCGAAGCAGGCAGAGTTCCGTTTTAGGTAGTCAAAGCACCGGGGAAACAATCTTGGTTGCCTCGGATATACCAAAACGAAATGTATGCCCTGACTAAACCGCCTAAATTGCAACAGAGCCTGATTTTGTTACTGGAAGTGTATTGGTCTGATCCTGTTGACGGTTCGACAGATTTACCCCGCTTCCCCGGCCAGCGCCTCCAGTTTTCCGATGTTGACCGGGTCGGGGCCCAACTCGCCCCGTTCCAGTCGCTTAATCATAGTTACCGCCGCATCGTTCATCGGCGTGGGAACACCGCTCTCCCTCCCCTTACGGCTCACCAGCCCATTGATGAAGTCCACCTCGGTGCGGCGGCCTTTGAGAATGTCCTGATGGAAGAAAGAGCGGGCTTCCCGACCCTCGGCCTGGGATGCCTTGACCAGGTTGTCCACCAGAGCTTCGGGGGAAGCGGCGGCTTCTTCCATGGACAGGCCGAAAACCGGCTCCATACTATAGCCCTGGGCCTTGCCCACCAAAAGAGTCTCCCGCCCCAGTTCCAGGCAGACCCGAATTCGTTCCGGCGCCTCGGTCAGATGGGCCGGGCCCACGCCGGCCAGGGCGCAGACCGGAGCGACGATACTGTTGAACACCAGCTTGGACCAGCGAGTACCCCACAAGTTGGTGGTCAGCTCAGTCTTGCCGGCGGCGCTCAGAATGCCTTGCAATTCTTGCAGACGGGGAGTAATCCGGCCGTGCAGTTCTCCCAAAACGAAAGTAGTACGGTCCATAGCCGTATTGCGCTTGAGATGTCCCGGCTCGAATACCTCCGAGGACATAGTGAGGACACAGCCGATGTCCCGGGTCGGGCCTACTATCGGGGCAATCCACTCGTCGTTGAGACTGTTCTGCGCCGACACCAGCACCCCGTCATCCTTCAGGTAGGGTAGAATCAGTTGGGTCAGCCATAGGGTATCGTAAGACTTGCAGGCCAGAAATACGATGTCAAAGGAATCTTCCAGAGTGCAGACTTCATAAAGGTGCAGGGCGCGCACCGGCGCGGTGAACTCTTCGCCGGCAATGGACAGGTGGAGTCCGTTAGCTTTCATGGCGTCAACGTGGGCGCCCCACTGGTCAATCATAACTACATCGTGGCCGGCCACGGTAAGCATCCCACCGATTACGCTGCCGGTGCCGCCGGTGCCAACCACGGCGATTTTCTTAGTAGAGGCGGTGTTCATTACCATCCTTCAGGCCAACTCCACCGGAGACCTGGGACAGACTCTCCCGTCCCGGCAGTGCCCATTATTGCGAATATGGAAAAACCAAACCCTCTTTCCGGGAGGTGTAACCGGACTCTGACCGGCGCTTCCGGTATTTGTGCCGTCGAGCAAGCTTTCCGGTAAAAGCCTAAAGCCCTACTGCCGCAGTGTCAATGAAGGAGCGATGCGATATTCGTACCCTGAAGGCATTGAGTTTTACTGACTGCCATCAGCGAAACAAGGCCAAACCGCCACCACACCGCGCTTGCCGAACCCCGCGTCGCAACTATCAACGGGAACCTGGTCGTGAATTGAAGAACCGTTGAGGGCGCTGCAATCACTCGCCGGCCGTGGTGGTCAGGTCGATCCGCTGGGCGATAGGCTTCATGCTTTCTACAATGAAGCTGATATGGTCGTCCAGGTCAACGCCCAACTCGGCGGCGCCTTTGCGGATGTCGTCCCGGTTCACGTCCTTGGCAAAATTCTTGTCCCGCAGCTTGCGATGCACGGACCGGGGCTGCAAGTCATCCAGGCTCTTGTTGGGACGCACCAGCGCCACCGCCCGAATAAACCCGGACAATTCATCCACGGCGAACAGGGTGTGTTCCATCAATGATTCCCGGGGTATGCCCGTATGTTCGCCGTGGGTCAGCACCGCCCGGATAATGTCTTCCGGGTAGCCGTGTTCCCGCAAAATGTCGGCGCCGAAAGTGGGGTGAGACTCGGGCGTAGGGCAAATCTCCCAGTCGAAATCGTGCAGCAGTCCGGCGATGGCCCAGCGTTCCTCATCCTCGCCGTACTTGCGCGCATAACCGCGCATGGCGGCCTCCACAGTGAACAAGTGCTTCATCAGCATATCCGTTTTCACGTGCAGCCGGAGAAACTCCAGCGTATGCTCCCGGTCCATAACGTCCATAGTGACACTTACCTTCCTTCCAAATTCGAAGTCTGCCGGATTCCGGGTTGGGCGCCGGTTTTTCCGATATTATAAGGATCCGGGTCAATTCAACCGGGACCCGGGAGCCGTCGGGTTAATCTCCTTCATTTTGCTTCGGGGCCGTCGGCGCCGGATTGCTGACCGTGCCGATTATTCGGGGTTGGCAGCGGACGGCAGTAGTCAGGAAACCGCTGTGCGCCACCATCCGGTGGGCCGGCCGCACGCTGCGTTCGGTAACGTGCCAGGGCCGGAGCAAGGTTTCTATAGTTTCAATCATCTGGAAGCGGCCGTCCTCTTGCAATTGGCCCACTAACTGGTGCACCTGCAAAATGGTGGGCAGAAAGCTGATTATGATTCCGCCCATAACCAGCGCTTCCGCCGCTCCGTCCACCGCCTGCCAGGGCTCCGGCACATCCAGAACTACCCGGTCCACCTGCCGTTCCTGAATACCCTGGTAGATGTCGCCGATAGTTACGGTCAGGTTGGAGGAGTTGGGAATTACCAGGCTGATGTTGTTCAAGGCTCGGGGAACCACCGATTCGTCAATTTCATAGGTGATGACCCGCCCTCGGTCGCCTACCGCCCGGAGCAGGGCGGCGGTCAAGGCGCCGGAACCCAGTCCCGACTCGATGACCGTTGCCCCCGGGAAAATGTCGGCAAAGGCTACGATATTGCCCAGGTCTTTGGGGTAAATGATTTGGGGGCCGCGGGGCATCTGCCGCACGAAGTCGCCCAGGGTAGGGCGCACCGCCAACAGGGTATGGCCCCGGTCGGTGCGATACCAGCCGCCGACGGTATGGCCGATAAGACCGTCGTGGGCCAACCGTCCCAGATGGCTGTGAAAGACTTGTCCTGCCGCCAGCGTAGTCAGGTAGCGCCGGGCCTTGCGGTCTTGCAGCAAAACCAGGTCCCCCGGCTGAAAAAGGTTCTTTTCGGTGTTCAATTAACCTCCGGGATTTTTCCTTCCCCGTCGACCGGGGCCGGCAAGGTCGGGCCGGCGTTGTGGGGATGCCGGCGGGCCGGGTATTCGGTGCAGCAATGGTAACTGTTGTGCGGAGAGTTGTCATCCGGCGGCCTTGTCAGGCCGATTTAACCCTTCAGGGGAGCCGGCGTCTAAAGCGGCCGGCATTAACTTCGGACTCAATTACGGAAAGGACAGAAAGAAGGGAAAGAGAAGGGTTGGCGCCGGCGGGTCGGGTTGCTTCAAGGGAAGTTTGGAGCGGGCGATGGGATTCGAACCCACGACTTTTTGCTTGGGAAGCAAACACTCTACCACTGAGTTACGCCCGCGCTGACTGTGCAACTATTATAACAGGAACCAGGAGCAATTTGGTAGCCTCCCATCTGTCCAAACAGCGTTCCGTATTAGGTGGTCAAGGTGTGAGGTAGCATCTGTAATTGCCCCGGATATACCGAAACGAACCCTGTGGCCTGACTTAAACCACCTAAATCGGAATGCGGCCTTCAGCTATTAGGTATTATCCCCGCATAAACCGGAGCCTGCCTCGATAACCGGTTACGGTCAAGCCGGGACCCCGTAGAATATGCCGGTGTCTTTAACTCGAAATTCCCCGCTTTTCCCTACCGGAAGCGATCGATATACGTTATAAGTTGAGAAACTGGATGGTTAAGCAGGCCAAACGTAGGAAAGGATTCAAGGGTGACCGCCAGGTTCGGGGAGGGGATACACTGGCCGGACGGAAGGGCCGGTTCAAAAGCGACCGCAAGGGACGGCTGACGGCCAATAAAAACTAAAGGAGCCGGGGCGCTTTTCGGCGCTGGCCCGGCTCGTTTAAGTTTGCTTGGAAAGCTTGCCGTAAATCGCCGCTAAATTTGCGGTTACGGCTTTTCTATGGGCGCGCCCACAATGCTGCCCCACTCAGTCCAGGAGCCGTCATAGTTGCGGACGTTTTCGTAGCCCAGCAGTTGGGTTAGTACGAACCAGGTATGGGAAGAACGCTCGCCAATACGGCAATAGGCGATGGTCTCTCGGCCTCCGTCGATGCCCTTGCCTCCGTACAACTCGGCCAGTTCGTCGGCGGACTTAAAGGTGCCGTCTTCGTTGGCGGCCTGGGCCCAGGGGATATTGGCGGCGCCGGGGATATGGCCGCCCCGCTGGGAACCTTCCTGGGGCAGATTGGGGGGCGCCAACAGTTCGCCGCTGAATTCCTGGGGGGAACGCACGTCCACCAAGTCGATGCTTCCGGCGCCAACCCCGGCCAGAATCTGGTCCCGGTAGGCGCGAATGCTCTCGTCCGGAGCTTGAGCGGTATAGGCCACGGCGGCGTAGCTGGGCACGTCGGTAGTCATGGGCCGCCCTTCGGCTTCCCACTTGGCTCGCCCGCCGTTCATCAGTTTCACGTCGGCGTGGCCGTAGTACCTTATCTGCCAAAAGGCCCAGGCGGCGAACCAGTTGTTGTTGTCCCCATAGAGTACGATAGTGGTGTCGTTGCCGGCGCCGGCGCTGCCCAATAGCTGTTCCATTTCTGACTGGCTGACTACATCCCGACGCACCGCTTGCTGCAATTGGCTTTGCCAGTTCCAACCGACGGCTCCGGCGATGTGTCCTTGTTCGTAGGCCGCGGTATCTACGTCCACTTCAATGAGGCGCACATTGGCATCGCTGCCATGTTCCGCCACCCAGTCAGTGCTTACCAGAGACTCGGGATGGGCGTACTCTGCCATTTCTCTTTCTCCTTTAATTCATTCTATTTCCAGAGCGGGATATATTCATTATATCAGCGATTTTCGCAAGATAAAATCGGTGTTTCCTCAGGGCTATCGCATATGAAAAATTTTCAGGATGAGAACGGAACTTTCCGATGTTTTGGCGGCGCTTTACTGGGTAATCAACATCAAAACCAACGGTTTAAGTCTTAAATTACCCAAATTTAGCAGTTAAAAACGGAGATTTAACCGTCAATTGGCCTCTTAAAATCCATATGCGATAGCCCTGGGTGTTTCCTTCACGGCCGGGGCTATCGCATATGAAAAATTTTCAGGATCAAAACGGAACTTTCCGATGTTTTGGCGGCGCTTTACTGGGTAATCAACATCAAAACCAACGGTTTAAGTCTTAAATTACCCAAATTTAGCAGTTAAAAACTGAGATTTACCCGTCAATTGGCCTCTTAAAATCCATATGCGATAGCCCTGCCTTCACGGCAGGGTTCCGTATCCAACAGGCAGGATTAGTGGCCGCCACGAGGGTTGCCCCGGCAGTACCGGAAGGAATGCTCTGCCCTGAATTAAACCGCCTAAATTGCAACGCCGCCGGAGGTTCCGGCCAAAAGTTGTCCCCAATTTGCGCCGGGAGTAGAATAGGGACACGTCGGCCCGCCGGAGGTCAAACTATGCACAATGAATTTACTGCCATTTACGAAAAAGACGAAGACTGGTACATCGGCGATTGCCTGGAAATCCCGGGAGCCAACGGTCAAGGCAGCACCAAAGAAGAATGCCGAACCAACCTGGCGGAAGCCATCGCCCTGATCCTGGCGCACCGACGGGAGAGCGGTAGGCGCGGCCGGCCCTATGGGGTTAACCTGGAGACCATTATTCTGCCGGATGCCCTGCCTGACGGAGCCGATTACGTGGCACGAAATTAGCCGCTCTTTTGCGTCGCCTCCAGAGGAATGGATGTGTACTCCGACGACAAGGACGTTCCCGCGCCATTTGGACGAATCCAACTACCGGTGAAACCGAAGCCGTTCCCAGGCACACCGAAATTGGCGACCTGTTGGCGCGCCAGATGTGCCGCGCCCGGTCAGTACCGGAAGTTGGCCGCCGGTGAAATTTCCGGGCATCGCCGCAGAACCGACTGAAGCGACCCGCCGGCCATAAAGCTAGATACCCTTAAAGGAGCGTAACCATGGTTCAGCAAGGCCACATTGACAACCTGCTCAAGGAATCCGGGCAGATTCCCGCCCCGCCTCACGTTGCCACCCAGGCCGCCCTCCAGGACTATGACGCCGTTTACGACCGTTCCATCGCCGACCCGGAGGGGTTTTGGGCCGAGGCCGCCGAGGAACTTCACTGGTTCCGCCGTTGGGACCAGGTTTTCCAGTGGGACTACCCGAACTTCCGCTGGTTCGTTGGCGGCCAGATCAATATCTGTTACAACGCTCTGGACCGGCACCTGAACACCGAACGGCGCAACAAGGCCGCTCTAATCTGGTTGGGTGAAGACGGAACCGAACGGGTCTATACCTACGCCCGCCTGGCCCAGCAGGTCAATCGCTGCGCCAACGGCCTCAAATCTCTGGGAGTAGGCAAGGGAGATCGAGTAGTCATCTATATGCCGCTGACCCCGGAAGGAGCCATTACCATGCTGGCCTGCGCCCGCATCGGCGCCATCCACAGCGTAGTTTACGCCGGTTTCAGCGTCGGCTCTCTGCGGGACCGGATTCAGGATGCCGAAGCCAAGGCACTGATAACCGGGGATGTAGGCTACCGCCGGGGCAACAGGGTGGACCTGTTGGGAATCGCCAACGAAGCGGTGCAAGGCTGCGACTCGCTGACTGCGGTGGTCGTCTGGCGGCGGGAGCTGGCCCGGGAAGGACTGGCGGAAGGTCAGGTGGATTTTGACGAACTGCTGGCCGGTCAATCCATAGATTGTCCCGCGGCGGTGATGGACTCGGAAGACCCCCTTTACATCCTCTACACCAGCGGCACCACCGGCAAGCCCAAAGGCGTAGTACACGTTCACGGTGGATATATGGTAGGTACGCACTACCATTTCAAGAACTTTTGGGATGTGAAGGACAACGACGTCTTCTGGTGTATGTCGGACATCGGCTGGGTAGTCGGCCACAGCTACATCGTTTATGCGCCCCTGGTGGCCGGCGCCACCACGGTTTTCCGGGAAGGCGCCCCGGATTACCCGCATAACGCCGTCTTCTATGAAATTATCGAAAAATATGGCGTGAACGTGATTTTCACCGCTCCTACGGCAGTGCGGATGCTGATGCGTTACGGCGAAGAGCCGGCCAGCCGGTATAATCTCCGTTCCCTGCGCTTTCTTACCTGCGCCGGAGAGCCGTTAAATCCCGAGGCCTTGCGGTGGGCCTGGGAGCATATCTGCGGCAGTGGCGAGTGGGCCCACATCGTGGACAACTGGTGGCAGACTGAAACCGGCGGCCCCTGTCTGGGTACAATGGCAACTATGGACTCTCGCCCCGGTCGAGTGGGGCGGCCTCTGCCCGGCGCGCTGATGGACATCGTGGATCGGGAAGGGCAGCCGGTGGAAGAACCGGACAAGGGCGGTCTGCTGGTTATCCGGCGACCCTTCCCCCACTTCTCCCGTACCGTGTGGAACGACCCGGAGCGATACGCCGAAACCTGGAATCAGATTCCGGGAGTCTATTTTTCCGGGGACGTGGCCCTGCGGGATGCCGAGGGGTATTACATGGTAGTGGGCCGGGCCGATGATGTTTTGAACGTGGCCGGCCACCGCATTGGTTCGGCGGAGGTCGAAAGCGCGCTGGTGTCCCATCCGGCGGTGGCTGAAGCGGCGGTCATCGGCAAACCCGACGAACTGCGGGGAGAGGTAATCAAGGGCTTCGTAACCCTGCGTGTGGGCAATGACCCTTCAGACCGAATGGTCGATACCCTGCGAACCCACGTGCGGGAGGTATTGGGCCCCATCGCCGTACCCGCTGAGATTGCGTTCACCCCAGCGCTGCCCAAGACCCGCTCGGGCAAAATAATGCGCCGCTTGCTGAAGGCGCAGGAACTGGGACTGGACCCGGGGGACATCACTACGCTGGAAGAATAGGCCCGTTCCCTTGTCCGTCAGCCTTACCTCCCGAGGCTAAAGACTCAGATTATCACAAATCGAATACAGGAACCGATAAATGAAGGCAATGGTGTTGGAGCAATTTAACGCTCCCCTACAGTGGCAGGAGGCGCCCGAACCGAGCATTGGGCCCGACGACGTGCTAATCAGGGTCGTTGCCAACGGGTTGTGCGCTACCGACCTGAAGATAATTGACGGGCTGGTGCCTACCGTGCCGCTGCCTCATATCCCCGGCCACGAAGCGGCCGGCCAGGTGGTAGCCGTGGGCGATGCCGTGCCCGGCTTGCAGCCCGGCGACCACGTTACCGTCTATCCCACCGAGGGCTGCGGCTTCTGCGATTACTGTCGCCGCGGGCTGGAGAACTACTGCGTAACTGCGCCCCGGACCGGCTTCGAGATTAACGGCGGTTTCAGCCAGTATATGCGCGTCTCCGGCCGCAACGCCGTCAAAATTTCACCGGCGGTGCCCTGGGCGGAGGCGGCGATTATCCCGGACGCGATAGCCAGCGTGTACCATGCCCTGACCCAGAAGGCCCGGGTGCAGCCCGGGGAAACGGTGGTGATAGTCGGCATCGGCGGTCTGGGGATTCACGCAATGCAGTTGGCCCGGTTAATGGGAGCGCGGGTCATCGCCGCCGATGTAGTTCCCGACAAGCTACAGGGCGCGGAACCTTTCGGCCCGGATGTGCTGGTGAACAGTCGTCAGGAGAGTCTGCCCCAGCGAGTGCGGGAACTGACCGGCGGACTGGGCGCCGACGTGGTAGTTGAGGGCGTCGGCGGCGCAGCAGTGGCCGCCGTCCTGCCCGACAGTCTGGCCTGCCTCAAATTAGGCGGTCGCCTGGTAGTGCTGGGCTATAACTACGGCATTCCACTGGCGGTAGATACGGCGGACCTGATTTACGGTCAATGGAGCATTCTGGGCACTCGCGCCTCCAGCCGGCAAGACGTGGTAGAGGTAGTCAAGTTGGTGGAACAGGGCCGGCTGAAGCCCGTCGTATCGGAGCTTTATCCGTTGTCGGAAGTGGAAAAGGCCCTGGCCCGCCTGCGGGAAAGCCCGCCGTTGGGGCGGATTGTGCTGGAGTCGGAAGCGGCGCCGGCGTGAGTAACGGAAGCCAGGTATCCAGGTTAGGGGAAAACTGCGCCGCCGCGAGGCAAATCTGGGGGCAAGCCTGGAGGCGGAGGGTTGGACGGAGGACGAAGATGTTTTAACTGGTCGGGGCGGCCGGATTTGAACCGGCGACCCCCTGCACCCCATGCAGGTGCGCTCCCGGGCTGCGCCACGCCCCGACACTGCAAATATAATACCATACGCCCCGGCCACATTCAAGGCCATAGCGCGAAAGGGTCAGGGCTATCGCATATGGATTTTAAGAGAGCAATTGACGGGTAAATCTCCGGTTTTAACTGCTAAATTGGGGTTATTTAGGACTTTAACCGTTGATTTCCATGTTCACTTCCCAGCAAAACACACCAAAACGCAGAAATTTCCACTCTGACCCTGAAAAGTTTTTCATATGCGATAGCCCTGGTGAAAGGGTAGCGTTCCGTATCAGGTGGTCGAGGCATAGGGGCAACCCTTGTGGTTGCCTCGGCAGTACTGGAATGAATGATAGGTCCTGACTTAAACCACCTAAATTGCAACGCTACCCCCGATCTGTCCCATTGTTAAGCTCGGAAATCCGCTGAACCGGTATGTGAAACAGGACCGGTTCGTATCCCGTCCTGTGTTATTATTCCCCTAAAATTACCCCTTTGCGAAGGTACACGAAGAACCACGATATTAGTATCGGAGAAGCATTCTGAAAATTCTGCTTACCAACGATGATGGAATCCATGCTCCCGGACTTTGGGCGGCGGCCCAGGCGTTGGCCCAGGTAGGCGAACTCTTTGTGGTGGCTCCGGACCGGGAGCAGAGCGGGGTAGGCGCATCGCTAACCCTCCACGCTCCGGTAGTTGCCCGGTCTCTGGAAATCCCGGCACTGGGTCGGTTGAGCGCGGCGGCTAACGAAGAGGCGGCGGCCGGCGACGACCGACCGGCGGAAATACGACACCCGGTTACCGCTTTTTCCGTGGAGGGCACCCCCGGGGACAGTTGCATTTTAGCCCTGGAAAAGCTGGTGGGAACGGTGGACCTGGTGGTGTCGGGCATCAACCGGGGTTCCAACCTGGGCTGGGACGTAATGGTGTCCGGGACCGTGGGCGCCGCCCTGCAAGGCTACGTTCGCGGCTACCCCACCATCGCTATTTCGGTAGGTTCGGTGCAGTCGCCCCGATTCGACGGAGCCGCCGCGCTGCTCCGGCTGCTGGCCCAGAAGTTGTCCCCGGAGACCGGTCGAGACCCCTTCCTGCTCAATATCAACGTACCCAGTCTGGCCCCGGAGCAGATAACCGGGGTGGAAATAACCCGTCCCGGCGGCCGCTCCTACGGCGAGTCGGTTCGGGAAGAGGGACTGGGGCCGCAGAAGCGGTACTGGATTGCCCGCAACCGTCCGGTTATGGCCGACAACGGCGAAGGCACCGATATGTGGGCGGCCCGGAGCAACCGAATCTCCATAACTCCGCTGCACCTGAACCTGGGACATCAGGAAGCGCTCCCCCGGGTACAGTCCCTGCTGGCCGGCATACCGGAGCAGTTATTGGGCAAGGGTAATGGAACGGCAGGGGTATAGGCGGCAGGGATTCCTGAATGCAAGGATGACTGGAAAGGGAATAAGGGAGCGGGAGCGCTCTCTGAAATTACCCGATCCGCATTTGCAGACCGTTGGTTCTCCCGAGTATCCCAATCACCCAATCAAAGGGTTGGTTTAACCGGAGGAATTATGCGCAATAAGGCAACTTTTTACTGGTGGCCTCGTTGATCTTCCTGTCGCAAGGCGAGAGAGTTGCTCTTGCAGCAGGGACTGGAACTGGAAGAAAGGGACTACTTTAAGGAAGCGCTCACCGAAGCGGAACTGAGGGAGTTGGCGGCTCTGGCCTCCCTTTCCGACCTCTTCGCCTGGCGCAGTCCCAGCTTCAAGAAGCTGGAGCTGGCCGGTCAGGACTTGTCGGAGGCGGAAATGGTCCGGCTGATTCTGGAAGAGCCGCGCCTGTTGCGCCGTCCGGTAACCAGGCTGGGGGATAAGCTGATTATCGGTTCCAACCAGAAACAGTTGGAGCAGGCGCTGGCCGATTTGAGTTAAGGGACGCAGTGGCCTGCGGGTCGGCGGTTATTCGAATTCCCAGCGTCGGGTAACTGGGGTTGGCTCGGCGGCCCGGGGCATTGCCGGCGCTGCTGACGCGCCGCCGGTATCCATCTTTTACGTATTTTGCACGGGCGCTGCAAATTGCTTGATGTTGTTATTGTCGCCATATCAAGGTATGTGATAATCTTTTCACTACCTTAACTCGCGGGGGACTTGCTTCGGACCATGAAGATTTTCTTCGACGTTGACTACACTATTCTGGGTTTGGACGATACTCTTCGTCCCGGCACCAGGGAAACCTTCCAAAAACTGCTGGATGACCACCATGAAATCTATATCTGGTCCGGGATGGGGGAACGCTGGGAGGTCATCGAAAAGCATGAGCTGGATCCCTACATCAGCGGGGTTTACGAGAAACCCACTCACCATTTCCACGAGCGCCTGGAAGAGCTGAACGTTCCCTTTGAGCCGGAATTTGTCATCGACGACTACCCGGAGATTGTGGCGGCCTTTGGCGGGGCGTGGGTGCCGCCCTATTTCTTTGCCCGGAATGTGGACCAGCAGATGGATCGGGTTTACCGGATAGTCTGCGATTTCGCCAAGGACGGCACTTCGGAAGACACCCAATACAAGGCCAAAGGTACCGTCCTACCCCTTTTCTAGCCAATTGACCGGTGGGGTGGCCGGCTAATCCCGCCTATCCCTTGCCGATTCGCTTGCCCCTTGGGGAAAGCTGCGGCAAGGAAGTGTTTTGTATGCCTGTAAGATTACTCTCCGCCGAGCTTACGGCCCAAATCGCGGCCGGCGAAGTGGTGGAACGTCCCGCCTCGGTAGTCAAGGAATTGCTGGAGAATTCCATTGACGCCGGGGCCTCGCGCATCTCCGTCGAAATCCGGGGCGGAGGCATCGAGCAAATTCGTCTGGTGGACGACGGCGTCGGAGTTCCGGCCGACGAAGTGCAGTTGGCTTTTCAACGCCACGCCACCAGCAAGCTGGACTCGCCGGCGATGCTGGACGCCATATCTACGCTGGGATTCCGGGGAGAGGCTCTCCCCAGCATCGCCGCCGTATCCCGAATGTCCATGACCACCCGCGCCCGGAACGAAGACGGCGGCTATTTCGCCGAGTTTCGGTGGGGCGACCTGGTGCGGGAAGGCGCCCGGGGCGGGCCGCCCGGCACCTCCGTCCAGGTGGACGACCTTTTCGGCAACGTGCCGGCCCGCCGCCGCTTCCTGCGCTCCGCCACGGCGGAGGCTGGCCGAGTCCATGACCTGGTGTCCCGCTACGCCCTGGCCTATCCCGGCATCGCTTTCCAGCTCAAAGTGGGCGAACGCCAATCCCTGACCACGCCGGGAAACGGACGGGCCGCCGATGCTATGCTGGCGGTGTACGGCGCCGATATAGCCACCGACTTGCTGGAAATTTCTGACCAAGACCCGGAAAGCGGCTATCGGGCGGACGGGTTTGTGGGCAGTCCTGGCCTGCACCGGGCCAACCGCACCTATATGACCTTCTTTGTCAACCGCCGGTGGATTCAGAGCCGAATGCTGACCTTCGCCCTGGAGGAGGCTTATCAGGGCCTGCTGCCCGAAAGACGGTATCCGCTGGCGGCGATAAACCTGACCGTGCCTTACGAAGATGTGGAGGTCAACTCCCACCCCGCCAAGCGGGAAGTTCGCTTCCGGCAGGACGGCAAGGTGTATTCGGCGTTGCAGCGGGCAGTGCGCACCGTGCTGGTGGAGGCATCGCCGGTGCGGGACTTGCGGCTGCCGGGAACGGGAACCACTTCGGCCCGGGATAGTCTGACTTCGCCACCGGGCTTTTTCCGCAGTCCTTTCGATTCTCGCTCGATGACCCCGCCGGCGGCGGCCGGCTCAGGTGACAGACCCTACGCTGCCGGTATTCCGGAGGGAGCCGGCCTGCCGGGCGCAGCGCTGACCCCGCAGCAGGCTCTGCCGGCGCTGCGGGTAGTGGGCCAGGTGCGGTTAACTTACATCGTAGCCGAGAGTCCCGACGGTATGTACCTGGTTGACCAGCACGCCGCCCACGAGCGGGTGCTGTTTGACCGCATAGTGCGGCAGGCCCGGCGGCGGGAGTCGCACTCCCAGTCTTTGCTGGCGCCGATTAGCGTGGAACTGACTCCCGGACAGACGGCGACCCTAAATACGCACCGGGAGTTTCTGGCGGCCTACGGCTTTGACCTGGAGGAATTTGGCGGCGGCTATCTGGTCCGGGCGGTTCCGGCGATTCTGACCACCCAGGACCCGGGCAAGTCCCTGGTGGACATTCTGGACATGGCCGCCTTTGAGAGTCTGCTGAAGGACCGGGAAGATGTTCTGTCCGCCTCGCTGGCTTGCCACAGCGCAGTTCGCGCCGGCCAGTCCATGACCGAGCCGGAGATGCGAGCGTTATTGGAACAACTGGAGAAAACCGACAGTCCCCATACCTGTCCCCACGGCCGACCTACGCTGATTCACATCAGCTCCTATCACATGGAGCGGGAGTTCGGGAGACGCTAGTTCACTTTATCCGGGCCAGCGACGGGACTGGTTGGCTGCGCCGGGCTGGCGGTGGCCCTAACTTCGCCGCCTCGGGTCCAGGCGCGGGTCACTAGCCGGGTGGAAAATAGAATCGGGGCCGGGAAATTCACCGGCGTCGGTGGATGATTTTCCGCCGAAGCGGACCAGCCCCGCCGATACGCCGGCCAGGGCCGCTGCTCCTACCCCCAGCTTGACGAGAAAATTGCGGCGGCTTTCGCCGTTTTCGGCATCCTTGTTTTTCTTGCTCACTACAGGGCGCTCCATTAAATTCCGGCGTAAGCCGCATTCCTGCTCTAAAGCAGCGGCGCGGCTGTCCGCCAAATTTGGCCCGGATATTATAACAGGCTCCGACCGGCCCTGCACTGCAACGGCCAGATATTTCGGGGTAAAAGTCCGCACCTGAACTTTATCCCTTACCCATCCTGCTTCGGTATGGGGCAGTATGGATTAAGGAAGCGTTGCCAGCGTACTATCGAGGTGTGCTGGTCCGGTTAGATATTTCCGGGCCAGGCAGCAGGCGGGGCGCGACCGGGACGAAATAGTTAGCCCAGGTCGTCCATTACCATTTGAGCCACCTGACGGCCCATCCTGACCGAGTAATTCGTGCCCCGGTCTTCCGGGTAAATCTGGGTGGTGTTAGCCAGGTAAAGTTTGCTGATGGGAGTGCGGTGGTCCGGGATTTGGCGGCCGTAATTCACCCCGATTATCGGCTGCGCTCCGTCAACCTTATGGTGGTAATAATCGCGCACCCAATCCCGCTGAAAATCCGGGTTCAACTTTCTGAGGTGGGGGATGAAGTCCTCCAAAAGCTGTTCCGCGTCTTTGGCGTAAAGCTCGCTGTCCCGGGGGGTATAGTTGATCAGGTAAATGATATGGTTCCCCCCGTAAAGGGCCGGGTCAATCATATTGGTATGCTCAATCACTCCCACAAAGGGAAGGCTGCGGTCGGCGATGTTCAGCCAGTACTTGGCGGTCAGCGGCCGGTCCAGGGTGAGTATCATCAAAACCGCCGAAAGGTAGCTGACGCCAACCAGCTTGGCGTGGTAGTCCGGGGGCAGGGGGGGAACCAGCCGGGTGAAAATGTAAGAGGGAGTGGTGGCGATAACCGCATCGTAATGTTCCACCGCCGGTTCCTGGTCCGGTAGTTGGGATTCCAGGCCGGTGGCGGATTCGCCTTCCACCACCACCCGATTGACCCGGGCCGAGAGGTGCACTTTTCCGCCTTGCTGCCCGATTCGCTCCTCCAGCCGGTCGAACACTTCGCCGAAACTGCCCATTGGATAACCCAGCCGCTCTTTTTGCAGAGTCTTGCCGCGGGAGGCCACGCGCAGGTAAATTTTGCCCCACAGCCAGGTCATGCTTATCTGGTCGTAGTAATCGCCGAACTTTCCCCGCAGCATTGGCTCCCAGATAGCCTGGTAAATGTCCGGGCCCAGGTGTTCGGTCAGCCACTCCTGAGCGGTGATGCCTTCAAATTTTTCCCAGTTGCTGGTCTTTTGCAGCGCAAAGGTCTGTAATCCCAGCCGCAGCCGTTGGAACAGACTCAAAGGTTTGAACCGGAGCAGGTCCAGAGGGGTGGCAAAGTTCCATATTTTTCCGCTGTGGTAAACGCCAACCTTCGATTCCAGCCAGGCCAGTTTTTCGCCCAGCCCCAGCTCGTGAATCAGTTCGGTCATGGCGGTATCGCTGACGAACAGGTGGTGATAGCCCCGCTCCAGCCTTCCGCCACCGACGTCAAAGGTGGAAGCCTGCCCGCCCAGGAAGGGGGCAGCCTCAAACACTTCGGCGAAATGGCCTTGTTTGGTGAGTTCGTAAGCGGCGGCCAGGCCGGCGGCGCCGGCGCCAATAATTCCGACTCGCATCAGTTTTTTTCCTCGCCCGAAGCAATGGTCTCTCGGGATGTCCAGTTTTCCGCAGCCGGGTCTGCTGCGGCCAGACGTTTCAGGGACAAGTTCTCTTTCCACATCAGGCCCAGCCCGGCCAGATTAACCGGCAGCCACAGGGCCACCAGGTGCGTTACCAGAGCATAACTGGCGGCGATGGCGCCGTCCACTCCCAGGATTACCAGGGTCTGCTGGGCGATAAGTTCGAAAGGCCCGATCCCTCCAATGGATACTGGAAAGGCATTGGCTAGATTGGAGGTGGCGGTTACCAGACAGATCGCCAGGACAAAGGCCCCCAGGCTGCCGAAAAATTCATTGATTCCAAAGGAATAGGCGACGGTCAGGTAAACCAGGATTTCAGCCAACCATACCGGCAGGGAGTACAGGGCTACCAGGCCGTGCTGCCGGGGAGAACTGAGGATGCTTAAACCCTGAATAAAGTTAAGGGCCAACTCCCGAATCCGGGGCCGCAGCCCGGCGGGCAGCAGGCGGGAGCAGAAGTCGATTAACTGAATCGCCCGGGGATTGACGGCAAGGAAGGTGATGAGGGCCAGCCCGGCAATCATTCCCAGCCCGGCGATCCCCCCCAGCACCAGGCCGGAGTCGCGGTACAGTTCGCCAATTTCACCGAAGGATCCCAGCAGCAGTAACGCCAGCGCAGCTCCAATGCTGAGGACAAACAGGGTCAGTCCGTCGTAGAGACGCTCTACTCCAATGGTAGCTAGAGCGGAGCTGCCGCTGAACTGCTCCCTTTGCGCCATATAGTAGGCGCGAACCAGTTCGCCGGCCCGGGCCGGCAGCACGTTGTTGGCGGCATACCCGATAACCACTACCGGATAAAGCCTTCCCGCCGAAACCTGGATTAGCGGGGACAGGATGTACTGCCACCGGGCGGCGCGGAAATATACTCCGACGAAGTATATTACGACGGCCGGCGCCACGAAGAAATAGTTAGCTTTCCTCAGGGCGGAGAACAGGTCGTCCAGGTCAATGGTCCAAACCAGGAACAGCAGGAAAACCCCGCTAACTCCAACGCCGACCCATAGCCGCCAATTGGTGAATGTCAAACGAACCGTCCCTCGGGCCAGGGAGATTCCCGGCAGTGGTCTCGCCGCGCCGGGTTCTCAAGTTACTGTCTGAAATAAGTATAGTATTCCGACCGGAACCAGTCTGATTCCATATCGCGCCAGATGAGGTAGCGGAGAGCTTGCCCCCAGGTTTCCCGAGAGACTGCCGACTTCAGGAAGAATTGCAGATCCTGGCCCAATTCTTCCGACATAGCCTCCTCGGGGCGGTTTTCTCCGGGCCTCCGGTAGGTTTCCGGAAACCAGAGCAGGTTGCGGCGGGGACCGTCTTCCCGGTAACCGCTGACTTCTCCCGACTCTACTCTCCGATTGTGGGCGGCTACCAGCAAGGCCGGCGACTCGGTTTCGCTGGCAAGGTCGACGCAGCCGCCGTTTTCCTTGAAGCAGGCGAAGTTCAGCTGCCCCTCCTTATCCGGGTGGCGCACGTACCACTGAAAAGGGTACCAGACATCGTAGTCAGCTTGTATCGGCTTGGACGCTGGGGTGGCAGTGTAATTTCCAAAGACCGCCTCCTCCAGTTCCCGATAGCTTTCCCGCAAATCCTGGCTGCCCTGGGCATAGACCAGGATTTCCAGACGGGAGTCGTCAAAGGTGTAAGTGGCCTGAAAGGCGGTCCAGATTGTAAACCCCAGCAGCAGGCCGGCCACACCCAGGCCAACCAGCGGGACGCCGTGAGTCGGGCCGGCCCTTCGGACCAGCCAGGCGGCGACCAGGGCCAGCCCCAGGGTCACTACCAATACTGCGCCGGCCAGCAGGTAATTCTGGCCGTCGCGGTCCGTTAAAGTCAATGCCAGAGAGAATACCCCGATAACGGTCAGGGCCGTCGCTGCGGCGAGACCGGCGGCCAGATACGGCTGCTGGTCGTGCCTCAGGTCGCGCCAGGATACTCGGTCAACCAGGTCGCCCAACATTTTGCCGGCCAGGAATATGAAGGGCAGGGTGATGTTCACCAGCAGCCAGGGCATTTTCTCGCTGGCTACGGTATAGGCCAGGAAATTTACTCCGGCCCAGAAAGACAACGCCATCCCCAATCGGTCTTTCCTTTTGATGAACCAGACGGCTCCGATCAGGCCAAACAGGGCCGGCAGGAATTCATACACCGACATTCCGATAAAGTAGTAATACCAGGGCTGGTTGCCCCGCGCCACGTCCTGCTGCGCAATCCAGTAGCCCAGGCCTTGCCAGATACCGCTGAAAAGACCGGCCGGGTTGGTGAAAAAGGTGGTGAACAGCGTTATCCAGATGACGTAGAAGATGGCGGCGCAAATCAGCCAGACGCCGCCGCGCCAGAGCAGGCCCACCGCCAGGGACACCGTTGCCGTCGCTAACAGAACTCCGCCGGCCACCAGGTAGTTAAGGGGAACGGCGTTGTCCTCACTGGCAACATCAATGCCGTCGGGCAGTATGCTGTCCAGCAGGGCGTCAACGTTTAACTCCGGCAGGAATGTCAGATAAAAGAGGGCCGTCGTGGTGAAGGGAACGAAGATAGCCAGGAAGGCGTGCCGCCAGGGAAGACGCAGGTAAACAAACACGGCCACGCTCAAAGCCAAAAGCCCGGAGGCCAGGAGTACACTCAAGGTGGCGCTCAAGGAAAGGAGCAGCACCAGCGACGTCCCCAGGGACATGGCGACCGGCGGTATGATGGCGATGGCCTGGGTCTTCAGGGTGTTCACAAATTTCCAGCTTGCCCACATACAGCCGGCGATTATCAGTGAAGACACAATGACGGGAATCAACAAGGGTATGCCGGTCAGGGGAAGCTGGACAAAAGGCTCCGTCCAGGGTGGAGCGCCGCCGACGCCCTGGCTTACCTGGCCCGCTTCCACCAGGGTTAGCCCCAGACTTTGCTCCAGCGCTGTCGCCGTCGCGTCGCCCAGAAGCAGCCCTACCAAGTCCAGGGAGAAGATGCGGGCCAGTTCGGCCCCCGCTGCGCCCTGGGGCAGTGTCAAGGTTGCCAGCAAGACCATAAATCCGATGGCCGGGTTTTGCCACAGGTAGCGCCAGGCAGTCCTGGCTCGCTGAGTCCAGCCGCCGAATATGCTGCTCAATCCCTCCGATTTCCGGGGCGATTCCGCCGGGCGTGAGCGGCGGGATTGAGCCCGGGAACTGCCGCCCGGTTCCGACTCGGCTCTGGCCCAGGGCCACCGCAGTTGGCTGTAGGGGATAGCCAGCAGCAAGGCCAGGACGCCGAAAATCAGGGTGATGATATAGGCGGTTTCCTTGGCGGCGAAGGCCAGGGCCAGCAGGCCGGAAGCCAGATACAGGTAACGGTTCCGGGGAGTGTGGCTGAAACGCCACAGCAGGATGAACAGCGAAGCGGTAAGGAAGGCCATGATGATGTCGTTTCGTCCGAAGCGGCTGAAATAGAGCAGCGACGGCGATACCGTCAGCATCAATCCGGTCAGCAAGGCCCCGGCCCGGCCCAGTTCCTGCCGCAGAAAATAGGGCAGGATGACCAGTCCCGTTCCGAATAGAACGTAGATCAGGCGGGCCGCAAAGTCGTTATCGCCCAGCAGCTTGAGCAGCAGGGCCACCATTTCAATCTGAAACGGGCCGTGCATCCAGGGTGAGTGTACGAACCCTTCCAGGTTGGAAAGTCGCCAGGAGTAGAAAAGGTGGATGGCCTCATCGTAGTGCATGGTGCGGCCGCCCAGTTCCCAGAGACGCAGCGCCAGAGCCACCAGACCCAGACCGGCAAAGGCGGTCAGATACCGCCCCGGCCCGGTGGCGGTAAGGTACTGATAGGCCCGACCAATCCACGAGTCGCGGAAAGTGGGTGGGGTCGGTAACTCCCCGCCGGAACTGGGCCGGTCGGAACCGGGTTGCTCGGCCTGATTTTCGACCGTAGGTTCATTCATTTAAGGACGTGCCTGCACTCTCTCGTGTATGGATACGTTGTCTCTTTCAAAGACGGTTTCAAGTACGCCATCCCTCCCGGTTGGCGGCGGAACTCCGTACTGGTCGGTTTCTCGCTGGCCCAGATAAACGTAGCGAATGTCGTATTTAGCCAGGAGACTCCGCACCTCGGCCGCGTCCGGGCTTTGGTAAATTTGGGCAACGTCCCCGGCCCGGTCCCGGAACAGCTCGGTGCCGCCGCGCCATTGCTGTTCGTGCCCCGGCCATCCCAGCGCCGCCGGCCGGCCGGTGGCGGCGGAAACCCGGCTGGAGTCGGTGTAATCCGAACCCACCGCTTCCACCATTCGCCCGGACCTGGCTTCATCCCGCAGCCAGATGATAGCGTCGTATTCGGCCGGGTTGTCTGCCTTGATGTGCGACAGGCCGTCCAGGGTGTTGTCGGTGAACTCGTGTTCTTCGCTGAACAGGCCGGTCCGGTCCAGGATCGCTCCGGCCGGGTAGTATAACGCAGCCAGCAGGAGCAGAGCCGCCGCGCCGGCCCATGCCGACTGAATTATTCGCCCGTTGAAACTCAGCTCCTTGAATCGGGAATAACAGTAGTAAACTCCGAAGGCGCCGACAATTCCCAGCAGCAGCCAGGCTTGGTAATAGACCTTGAAGACGGTATTCATCCGGTTGCCGAAGAAATCGGCCAGGTGATAAAGCTCGGCGCCGACGACAAGGTAGGCGGCGGCGGCCAGCAGCAGCAGCGGAAACGTCAACTCCGATTGCTGATACCGCCAGACTTGGCTGATAGCGCAATAGCCGGCCAGTCCCGCCACGGCCAGCGCCGGCAGGGTGGTCAAGGTCCGGGTGAGCAAAGTCAGCGGCAGGCCCTCAACTTCCTGGGTCAGCGCGCCCCAGGTGGCGGCCAGCAGCAGCCAGAGGAGCAGCGGAACCAGAGCCATTACCAGCGCCATAACTATAACCGGAGCCTCGCCGGGAATGGGTTTGGGCAGTCCGACGGAGTGCCGCCAGAGGAAAGCCAGGCCAAACAGCGCCGGCATTCCCATAACCACCAGGAAGTGCAAGGGTCGGGTTCCGGGCCCCAGATGGGGTAGAATCCCGGAAAACTGGGAACTGAACATGATGTAAAAGGGCAGGAACAGCAGCACGGCGACCGCCAGCAGCGGGATGAGAAAGAGAGTGGTATCCCGCAGGGCGCGGCCCAGAAACAGCAGTCCCTGTTCCGGGCTTCGGTGGACTGCGCCGGCCGGAGGGCCGGATTGGTTAAGCAGCGTCCTGGCTAATACTACGGCTCCCAGGATTCCGGCATAGACCGGAAAGTCCCAGGAGTTGATGAAGGACAAAGCGCCCAGGGAAAGGGCCAACGCCCCAAAACGCCAGGGCCGCCGCAGGGCCCAACCGGGGCCGGTGGCCTCCGGCGACCGAAACAAGTTCAGCGACAGGGACAGGGTAAGCAGCAGGAAGGGAAGGTTAAGGACGTGGGAATGGAGGTCTCCCAGCAAAAAGCTGAAAAAGGGAAACTCGGTGATGGTGTAGTCCAGGCTGCTCCCATCGGACAGGGTGTCAATTACCCGGGTGGCGCGCCACCACCACCAGGTATTGTCCGGGAATAAGCCGTCGCTGTCCGCGCCGGTCATTCCCTTGATTCCGACCCACTGCCAGAACTCCTGGCTGCCGAAGCCGACTACCTGGAGCAGCTCCAGCCCGCCCTGCAAGTTTCCGGCTATGGTGATGAGCAGGGGGGCAGCCATTCCGCACAGAACGCTTGCCCGAAAACTGCCGCCGGCCAGCCGAATCAAGTTATAGGCCAGGCCGAAGGAAGCCGCAGCCACCAGCGCCGGCAGGGTAGCCACCGCCAGGTTGTAGCCGATGTTGGAGCTGATTCCGGCCAGCTTCATCGGCAGGGCCATAATGAAGTGGCCGAAATAGTAGTAGCTGATGGAAAACCCGGAAAGCCAGGGGTCTTCCGGCGGGTAGGACGAACTTTGCAGAATGCTGGTCAGGAAGGCAAAGTCCATCGGCTTCTCGGTGTGATTGATGGCGGGCGCTTCGGATATGAAGAAAGCCCAGGCCAGGAAGAAGGTCAGGAAAATTCCTTCCACCAGCAGCATATACCGCCAGTTCGCCTTGATAAAAGACTCCAGTTCCGACCAGTGCCGGTAGTAAAGCCGGCCAAACAAATAGGCTCCGCCCAGCAGAATTACGGCTATCGTCAGGGGAACGGCGAGGACTGCGCCGGTAAGGCCGAGCAGCCAAAGGACATAGGCGGCCAGCAGCAGACCCAGGATTTTACATAGCGTATAACCCCGGTCCGGCAGCCGGTCGGCCAGCAGAAAAGCTATTGGAAAGGCCAGCAGCCCGATCAGTTCGATAACCAGCAGCCAGGCCAGAAGACTAGACACGACTTACCGCCACAAGGAGAGGCAGTCTGCCCTGGTTGGAATGGGTTGAAGCTGACAGCGTCATTTGTTCCACGAAAGAAGCAGCTATCGGTCGGCCTTGAGATGCAATCGGTTCCCGGGCTTCAGGAAACGGGGGACAGCAGCGAATCCACGAACTGAGCCGCGTCAAAGGGAGCAATATCCTCAAGGGTCTCACCGGTGCCGATGAAGAGAATAGGCACATTTAATTCCTGTTTGATTGCCAGCGCGATGCCGCCGCGGGCCGTCCCGTCCAACTTTGCCAGAAATATACCGGTACACCCCACGGCCTGGGTAAAGGCCTGAGCCTGGGCCAGCCCGTTGAGGCCGGTGGTGGCGTCCAGGGTCAGAATCACCTGTTGGGGCGCAGTCGGGTCTAACCGATTAATGACCCGGTGGACTTTCTTCAATTCTTCCATCAAGTTAGACCGGGTGTGCAGGCGTCCGGCGGTATCTACAATCAGCACGTCGGCGCCGCGAGCCTTGCTGGCCTGGTACGCGTCATAGGCTACCGCTCCGGGGTCTGCTCCCGGCTGGTGGCTGATTACATCTACGCCGACGCGCTGGCCCAGGATTTCCAACTGTTCTTCGGCGGCGGCCCGGAAGGTATCGGCGGCGCCCAGCACCACTTTCCGGCCTTCCCGGGTGAAGTGGTGGGCCAGCTTGGCGATGCTGGTAGTCTTGCCGACGCCATTAACTCCGACCATTAGTATTACGTAAGGGGTCGCGGATTCAACCGGGCCTTCCAGCCAGGGATTCCCGGAGGTTCCGTCTTCCAGGTTACGGGTCAGGGTTTCCTTCAGGCTGGCAAAAGCGGTATCGGAGTCGGAGATTCGCGCATCGCGCACCTGCGCCTTCAATTCTTCGATAATGCGCAGGGAAGTCTCCACGCCAACGTCCGCGGAAATCAGGATTTCTTCGAGGTCTTCCCAGACAGTTTCATCCAGATTAGCAGACCGGAAAACATCGAGGATACGTCCGAACCAGCGTTCCCGACTCCGCTTGACACCCTGGTCAGTCTTTTCTTGATTGCTCGCCTGGTTCCTTTGGAAGAATGAGAGCATTGCTTCTCTTGCCTGTCCCTTGCTGTTGTTTGAGTGGACTCCCTGCCGCTGATCGGAGCTTCGGCAACGGGTTGATGGGCTGGTCGGCCGTGGGCGTACCGGGTCTCGGCTGCGTCTTTCGATATGAAGTAGTTGTCCAGGGCAAATTGAGCCGCAGCCTGCTCGGCGCCGGATTTCCTGCTCCCGGTTCCCTGTCCTACCACCTGGTCTTCTACCAGAACCTCGGCGGTAAACACCGGCTGATGCTCCGGGCCGTCGGTGGAAACCAGCCGATACCGGGGCGTAGGCTTTCCCAGCCCCTGGATGAGTTCCTGCAGCCGGGACTTGGGGTTTTCCCGGGCCGTTCCCCGATTCTGCATTTCAGTCAGCTCCGGCTCCAAAGCGTTGAGCACGAACCGGCGGGCCGCCGGGTAGCCCTGGTCCAGGTAGATGGCAGCTACGATCGACTCAAAGGTCTCTTCCAGTATCGACTCCCGATTCCGGCCCCCGGATTCCATTTCGCCTTTGCCTAAAGCCAGGAAGTCCCCCAACGCCAGACGGCGCGCCGCCTGGGCCAGGCTGGGGCGACAAACCAGAGCGGCGCGCCGCTTGGTCATCTCGCCTTCGGCGATGCGGGGTTGGGAGTGATACAGTTCCGTAGAAACGATTAACTCCAGGACGGCATCGCCCAGGAACTCCAGACGCTCGTATGATTCCAGGGGTGAGCCGCCGTGTTCGTTCAGATAAGAACGATGAACCAGGGCCTGGCGTAACAGGCCCCGGTCATTGAACTCCAAACCCAAGTTTATTTCCAGGTCTTTGATTGCCAATTGGATTCCTGGCGACCTCCTAGATTACGCCGTGGGGCCAGGGCGGGGAGGGACGCTTGACTTCGCCCACGTGCTGGGCATCGGTGATTACCCGAGTGAGCGAATCGTAGATTTCCCCGGCCTGTTCGTCGGGAGGTATGTGCATTTTAACAAAGGCTACGCTTCCGTTGGGGAAGACATAGGTAGGCACGCCGAAAGCTCCGTATTCCTCCACGGCCTCGGTGTGACTCTCGCCGATTTCCCGCAGCAGGTCCGGGTCGGCCAGGTCTTCCCGGAAGCGGGCCATATCGATTCCGGAATTAGCCACGGCCTCTTCCATAACTTCCATTTCCGTCAGGCTGCGGCGTTCCTCGTGCCGCAGTTTCAGCAGGGCGATAAAGAAGCTCTCAAAGGCGTCCTTGCCCTGGCGTTTGGCCGCAAGCCCGGCCCGGTGCGCCAGCAGTGTATTGTCGGTGCCGTCCAGAGCTCCCGGCTGCTCCCAATACTTGAAATCGTCGCCTTTATCGCTGTTTACCTGTTCCAGGGAGAAGGGCTGCCAGTCAACGTTGACCTCTTGCCCGGTATTCTCCCGTACCTTCGCCAGCCACATGGCAGCGTTGTACACGAAGGGTCAACGGAAGTCGTAAAAGGTCTTGAAATCCGATTCAGCCATTTCGACACCTCCTGTTTAATTCCCCAGATTCTAGCATATCAATCCCGGGTAGCCAAGCCAATGTGGAGCCCCCGGATTTAGATACCCCGATTTTCTGCCGGGCTTTCCGGCGGGTATGCTATAATTTTAACTGCAATGAACCCCGTTTCGACCAATTCCCGCTCCCTTGCCGTCCCCTTCGCCGATATTGCAGCGCATATCGGCGGCGAACATCTGGCCGTGCTGAATGCCGTCAAGGAAATGGCGGCGCAGCAGGGCGCTGCGGTCTATCTGGTAGGCGGCCCGGTGCGGGACTGGCTGCTGGGCGTGCCGGTGCGGGACCTGGATTTTGTGGTGGCCGGCGACGCCCCGGCGCTGGCGCGTTCGCTGGCGGCAGCAACGGGGGGCCAGGCAGTGATTCATTCCCGCTTTGGCACGGCTACCCTGCGTCTGTCCCACGGCCGGTTTGACCTGGTAACCGCCCGCCGGGAAGAATACCCGGTACCCGGCGCTTTGCCCAAAGTACAGCTGGCCGGCTTGCCGGAGGACCTGACGCGGCGGGACTTTTCCATCAACGCTATGGCGCTTCCCCTGAGTTCCGGTGCAACTGATCTGTACGACCCTCACGGTGGGCGGGAAGACCTGCGCAATGGCCTGATTCGGACGCTGCATCCCCAAAGTTTTCGGGACGACCCCACCCGCCTCTTCCGGGCCGTGCGGTACGAGCAAAGGCTCGGTTTCCGACTGGAGCAGGAGACTGAAATGCAGCTCCGGGCGGCTGCCGCCGGCGACTACTGTAGTACCGTAACCGGAGACCGGCTGCGTCAGGAACTGGTCAGGATTTTTGAGGAAGAATGTCCCGGCAATATTCTCCGCCGCGCCGTGGAATTGGGTATTCTCGCCTCGCTGACGCCGGCGCTGACCCGCCGTGATTTTCTGACCCGCTGGGCTGCGGTCGGGAGCCGGATCGATGCTGCCGGGGAAACCGGCGGATTAGGCTGGCTGGCGGCCCTCGCTTATCCGCTGTCGGAGCCGGAAGGAGTGGCGCTGGTCAGCCGTCTGAATATGCCGGTCGGGTGGGCACAGGTGGTTCAGGATACCATCGAAGTTCGCTCCACTGAAACCTGGCTGGGTCAGTCCGGGCGGACCCCTTCCCGGGTATCCCGGCTGCTGGACGGCAAGCGGCCGGAAGCGCTGTACGTGGTGGCTGGCCTGACCGACTCCCCGGTCGTCGCCGCAAACCTGCTGCGCTACCTGGGCGAGTTTCGGCAGGTAAGGCCGGCGCTGAGGGGCAGAGACCTGGTGGAGCTGGGAATCCCTGCCGGCCCCCGGATAGGGAAGGTTCTGTCCGAGCTGCGGGATGCCCGACTGGATGGACGGGTCGGCAGCTGGGAAGAAGAATGTCGGTGGGTCGAGACGCTGATTTCCGGCGGGCCGGAGCAGTTCGCCGCCGCGCAAATCGACCCGGGCCGCGGCTCAATTTGACGGGGGGTAGGAAAATTTCATGCTTGAAGATTGGGAGCGGGAATCCTGCGTTATTTGCGAAGGGCCGCTGGATGGTGTCCACCAGACCTCCTGTCAGATGTGCGGCGGCAAATTCCACCAACCCTGGAGTCGGGACAGTGAGATTCCCCAGTGCGGGCGCATTTCCAGCCACGAGGAAGCGCTGGCTATAGTTTACCTTTGCAATGACTGTTACGAAGGGCGGCGGCCCTGACCTGCGCCGTCGGGCTTGCCGGCGGCGGGGAAAACAGCCTTCAGTAACGGAATACTCACGGAGAGGGATTGATGAAAGCGGTTTACATTGAAGCCCATGGCGGCGTCGAAGCCCTGGTTTACGGCGACCGTCCCGAACCCCAGGCCGGTTCCGGTGCAGTCAAGATTCGGGTAAGAGCGGCGGCGCTCAACCGGCTGGACCTGTACACCCGGGCCGGGGGCCGGGGACTGAGACGAGAATTTCCCCCACCCCTCATTTTGGGCGGCGACTGCGCCGGAGATGTAGTGGAAGTGGGCGAGAACGTGGGCAGCCTGCAAGTGGGCGACCGGGTGGTGGTAAATCCCCGGATCAGCTGCAACCAGTGTTCGGTATGTATGTCCGGACGGGATGACCTTTGTCCGGCCTCTAGGTTTATGGGCAGCGCATCCGACGGCAGCTACGCCGAATACATCGTGGCCCCGGCGGTTAACGCTCACCGGATTGCCGACTCGGTTACCTACGAAGCGGCCGCCGCGGTTCCGACCACCTTCCTGCCGGTGTGGAACATGATGGTTCGCCGGGCCGGGCTGCAGCCCTGGGAGACGGTGTTGGTACTGTCGGCCTCCGCCGGCGTGGGTACGGCGGCGATTCAGGTAGCCAGGAATGTAGTCGGGGCGCGGGTAATCGCCACTACCAGCACGGCGGAAAAGGCGGCCAAAGCCATAGAACTGGGCGCCGATGCGGTCATCAATTACAAGGAAGAGGACGTTGTAGAGCGGGTTAAGGCCCTGACCGGAGGCGCCGGCGTGGACGTTTTGGTGGACCACGTCGGGGCCGAATTTTTTGCCAGCGCCTTTAACTCCCTTCGGCCCGGTGGCCGCTACACCATTTGCGGCGCAACTACCGGGTTAAGGGCGGAACTGCATCTGGGGCTGCTGTTCACCCGCCAAATCGAAATTTACGGCACTTTCATGGGCAGCAAGGAAGATATGCGGCAAATTGTGGCGATGCTCAACCGGGGCGTTATCCGTCCGGCCATCCACCAGGTATTCCCCCTCTCCGAAGCGGCCACGGCCCACCAAACGATGGAAGACGCCACCTTTTTCGGCAAACTGCTACTGCAGCCGTGAGTCCGGACTAACGTGATACCGGACTGAAGGATGGTCGATATATCGGGTTCCCTTCCGGCGGAGAGGTGGGCTTATTAGTTCCGGGCGGAACCCATTCATACTTTCAGGGGCGTTGCCGGCCCGTTCCGGCGCTCGCTGAATTGTCGATGGCCGGAATGTTAATTCGGCCCGGCCTCCTTCTTTTGCAGTCTGCGTCCGTGGAACAGGTACTGCTGGGCGTAGCCGGCGTAGCGGCCAAAGTAATTCTGGGCCCAGGCCAGCAGTTCCCGGTCCGGCGGCGGCTTCTCGCCCGGGAAGTACCATTCTCCCAGGGCGCGGCGTACCCAGACGTCGATGGGAAAGGCTTCCAACTTTTCCAGCGAAAACACTGCAATGCAGTCGGCTATCTTGCTGCCGATTCCGTAACATTCCATTAACCGCTCCCTGGCGGGAGCGTAAGGTGTCTCTACCAGAACCTCCAGGTTCAGCGTTCCTGCCACCACCTCCTGGGTGGCCTGGTCCACGTAAGGGGCGCGGAAACCCAAACCCAGCCGGCGCAGCTCCGATTCCCCTGCTTCCACCAGTTGGGCCGGGGCCGGGAAGGAATATCTGGTCGCTCCGTCCAGCTCGATGGGGCTGCCGAAGGCTTCGGCGATGTTTTCCAGCACTTGATGGATGCGCCGGATATTGGAGTTGGCCGAGCAGATATAGGCCACCAGACATTCCCAAGGCTCCTGGCGCAGAACGCGCAGTCCGGGATAGCGCTGCACCATAGCGGCGACGCGCCGGTCGTGGCTGATTTCCGCCTGGATTTGCTCCAAGTCGTCGTCCAGCCGAAAGTAGCGCTGCAGAACCGGGAGCGTCGCGGATTCCGGCCCGGGCGCGGTGTGGAACTCGATCCGGTCTGGCTCCAACTGGCGCAGCCGGAGGAAGTTGCCGCGAACTACCCCGGAAAACCAGGGCGCCTCCGCCGACTCTTCCTGCCGCCAGCGGTGGGCCTGGCCGCCCATCAGGCTGGCTTCCAGGTCCAGCGGCCGGTTAACGACCAGTTCCACGATCGGCCTCTTCAATCCACTGGGCGGCGAAGGACCCCAGACTGGAAATCCGGCTGGGTTTGAAGGTGCAGGAAGGAATCGAGTTCTGGAAAGCATGCCCGTAATTGCTGGCGGTTATTCTTTTATCCAGAACGACTATTACGCCGCTGTCCCCTTTGCTGCGAATCAGTCGGCCGATGCCTTGCCGAAAGCGCAGCGCGGCGTGGGGTATGGAGTAATCGTTGAAGGCATTTTGGTACTGGTCGGACCGGGCCTTTACTATCGGATCCGTAGGCACCTGGAAGGGCAGCTTGGTGATGACCAAAGCTCGCATAACGCCGCCGGGAAAGTCCACACCTTCCCAGAAGCTGTTGGTTCCCAGCAGCACTGCCTTGGGGTTGTCGACGAAGCGCTGTTTTATCCGGGGCGCCGACCCGTCAATCCCCTGGGCCAGGACCGATACTCCCTGCTCGTTAAGCCGGGATCGGATTTGCTTTTCCACATTGCGCAGGGTGGCGTAGGAGGTGAACAGGGCCATAGTATGGCCGGAAAGCCGGCCGCCCAGGTCCACCAAAGCATTGCTGATCGCGGCCACATAACCTTCGTTATTCGGCTGGGGCATATCTTCCGGAAGCATCAACAGGGCCGCTTTTTCGTAGTCAAAGGGCGACTTGACCGACTTTTCAACCATATCCTGGGGCAAGTCCAGCCGCCGCCGTATATAGTCAAAGGTCTTCTGAGTCCTGAGGGTTGCGCTGGTCAAGACCACCGACTCCTTGTCGTTGAACAGCTTTTCTTTCAGCAGCGGCCCCACTTCCAGCGGCGCCGAATGCAGGCTCAAGATGTCCCGATTCTTGTCCAGGTGCAGCCAGTGGATTTGACTGACATCTTCCTGGCTGATGACCGACGCCAGCCGGTCTTTAAGGACCTCGATATTTCCCTGCAAGCTGGAAACTTCGGAGATTAGCGACGCCTGGTCCACGGCCGGTTCTACCGGCTCATCCCCTTCGGACTCCTTAGGCTCTGGGGCGGAACCGGGGGAGTCGTTATCGTGGAGAAATTTGTGAATGTCGGACAACGCCTGGGCCAGACGGTTCAGGCCGGTATCCACGTTTTCCCAGGCGTCGACTGTGTCCTTCCAACTGCGTTGGCTTCGGGAACTGGAGGTTATGAGGAAGTTGTCGATGGACCTTCTTTGAGCATTGAAGAAAATCTGAATCGCGGCCCAGGTATCACCCCAGTTCTGCCGCAGCCGGGGCAACTCCTGTTCCAGGACGGCCAGCTTACTTTCGCCATCTTGCCGGACTGCCGGCGCGCTGTCTAGGGTATTCAATGCTAACCGAACCTGGCGCAGGAGGCGGGTCAGCGGTTCCGTTTCCTCGCCCAGTTGCTCTTGAGTCAGGGCAAAGCTGAACTGACTAGTGGCCGCCTCTTCCAGGTTATGGGCTTCATCAATGATGAGGTGCTGATAGTCGGGGATTATGTTCCCGCCGTGGGCCAGGTCGGAGAGGAGCAGGGCATGGTTGACCACAACGATGTGGGCCTGGTCGGCGCGTTCCCGGGCGCTGCGCAGAAAACAGGCCGCGCCGCCGCCCCGCGAGGCGGGACAGCCTCCTTTATCGCCGGCGGAGACTTTGCTCCAGGTAGAGGCATCCCGCCCCGACAGGTTTATCTCGGACTTGTCGGCCTGTTCCGTGTCCTGCAGCCAGACGGCGGTTTTGCTCAGCAGCCGGGCTTCGTCGAGGGAAAGGTTGTCGCTTTGCGCCAGGTAGTTCCACCGCCGCAGGCACAGGTAGTTGCTGCGACCCTTGAGCTGGGCCGCTTTGAGCAGTCCTTTTTCCATCACCCCGGAGCCTTCCAGAACCTCAATCAGGGCGGGTATGTCTTTCTGCATCAACTGTTCCTGCAAGTTGATGGTGTTGGTGGAAATAACCACCCGCACGCCCCGGGAGACAGCGTAGAGCGCCGCCGGCAGCAGGTAAGCCATCGACTTGCCCACACCGGTGCCGCCTTCCATAATCAGCTTCCGGCCTTGATAGACGGCTTCGGTGACCGCCTCCAGCATATCTACCTGTCCTGGTCGCTCCTCAAAGCCCGGAAAGGCTTGGGCGAAGGTGCCCCCGGGTTGCATCAAGCCTGTAATCTGGGCCTCGGTCAGTTGGAGCAGTCCCTCGTCTTGCCGGCGTCGCTCCGGTCGGCCCAGCCGCGCTGCCAGAATGCTGGAGTCCAGCCCGGAAGGGCGGAACACCTTCCCGGCTCCGTCGGCCGGCGCCGGCCGGCCGGCAGGTTCCAGTCCGGCCAGCAGGTTGGCAACTGCCCAATTGCTGCGAACCGCCAGGGCGTGAATGTAGGCGAACAGCGCCGGGTCCAGTTCCTCCGCCTTCCGCAACAGAGCAACGAACAATTGCTGGGCGGCCGCGGCGTCATCAATCGCCTGGTGGGCCTGGTCGTGGGCCAGTTGAAACTGCTGCGCCAACGCTCCCAGGGAGTACCCGACGTCGGGGCGAGGCAGCAGGAAAGATGCCAAGTCCCAGGTGTCGTAACGGGGGTTATGCACCGTCAAGCCGTGGGATTCCAGGAAGCTCAGATCGAAGTTGATATTGTGTCCGACTACCGGATGGCCTTCCAGAAAAGTCTCAATTTCCTGACTGATCGAGGAAAAGTAGGGAGCGCGGCTCACCTGGTCCGGCCGGATTCCGGTCAAGCGCTGGATGAATTCCGGGATGGCTCGACCCGGATTAATGAAGGTGTCGAACCGGTCCAGAATCTGTTCGCCGCGAAATTTCACGGCGCCGACCTGGATAATTTTGTCCCGCTCCGCGGCGGTCCCGGTAGTTTCCAGGTCCAGAGCGACAAAAGTTTGTTCCAGGATAGGCGTTGTTGGCGTGATTTGTCCCAGGGCCATTTGGGCCGACCTTTCAAGAGCAAGCTGCGCCGGCGGCGCCGGCAGGGCTGATAGCTGGTAAGGGCAGCTGACGGAATCGCGGGGTTAAGCGTGAACGCCTTTTGGCCGGTTTCCGTGTCCGGGAGTCTCTAGCCGATATAAGGGCGCAGTTGACCGGCCCGCAGACCTACGGCGGGGAAATATTTCCCCGAGTGCAGGGCGGTAAGAAATTCCGCTTCGGAGTGAATCTCGTCGGCGAAGGCGGTAACGTAGCGTCCCAACCCGTGGGTAGAATGGGCGTCGCTGCCTCCGGTGACGGGCATCTTCAGCAGGGTTGCCACCTCCATCGCGAAGCCGTTTTCCTCATCCGCCGTTCCCCCGTTCACCACTTCGATGGCATCAGCAAGTTTGAATACGGGATGTTCCAGGGCTTCTTCAGGTATGGCCGGCAGGGGTTCCCCGGGAAGCGAGCGGTAGAGGTAGGGCCGCTCCCGCATATGCTTGCCCAGGACGCCCCGGAAGGGGTGCGCGCTGACGACGAACCCACCTTCCGCCCGGGCCGCCCGGCACAGTATCTCGGCCTGGTGAAACCCGGACTGGTAGCGGTCCAGCCCAAAGGCCAACATATGCCCCATGTCGGTATCGGCTTCCATTGCTCTTACCAGCACCACATTGTGGCGGTGGGCAAAGCGTTCAAACTCGTGCCGGTCCCAGGGCCCGCTGTGTTCGGTAATGCAGAGGCCACGCAGTCCCAACCGCTCCGCTTCCAGAATTAAATCTTCCGGGGAAAGGTTGCTGTCGGCGCTTCCCTTGGTAGTATGAATATGGAGATCGAATATCCGAGCCATGTGTCCCAAATTTTATCGGCGCGGCGGGCGCTAGTCAATGAGCGAAGGTCAGCCAGCCGGAGAAAGTAGCTTTCCTGAATCCGATTGACATAAGCAGTATGCTTGCAGGGATCAGGCTAATTAAGGATGATGATGAGTGATACCAGTCCAAAATACTCAGAAAAGAGATTGTTTTACTCAAAACCTGATGCCTGAGCAATCCGAACCGACCGGGAGCGGGCCGGAAGGTGCAGCTTTTGAGCGGCCAGGCTACGAATCTGCTTCATTTTCCAATTCGGCGATTCAAGGTATTGCTTGCCGGCAAAAATTAAAATAAAATCTACATTCGTTTACCATAATTCAGGGGCAATCCCCCGATAATGCAGAGGAGGGCAGGTGATTGAATGTACTAGGTCTGCACCTTTTGTTGGAACTCAAGGAGTGTAACCCCCAACTCCTTGACGACTTGGACCACGTCCGCGATGCACTGTATGGGGCTGCCGAAGGCGTGGGGGCGCACGTAATCGGCGAGTCTTTCCACCAGTTCAGTCCACAAGGGGTCACCGGCATATTATCTATCGCCGAGTCCCACATCTCTATTCACACCTGGCCGGAGTTCAACTACGCTGCCGCCGACATATTTACTTGCGGTTCCTCCTTCCAGCCGAAGGCTGCCGCCGAAGTTCTTATTCAGTGGTTCGAGTCCAAGAATCCGGAGATTACCGAAGTTCGGCGCGGCCTGCTTTCCCTTCCGGTAGGTATCTGACGTCAAGGATTGTCGCTGATTAGATGGAAGACATTACCGGAAAGTGGTTAATTGAAACGGTCTATCCCGATTTGGCGGTAATGCTGAGAGTCCAGCAAGTCCTTTTCGCCGGCAGGACCGAATATCAGCAGGTAGAAGTGGTGGAGTCCAACCTCTACGGACGCAGCCTGGTCCTGGACGGAAAGACCCAGTCCACCGAAATTGACGAGTTCATTTACCATCAGGCTCTGGTTCACCCGGCCATGCTGTTCCATCCCAAGCCGGCCAGCGTCTTTATCGGCGGGGGTGGTGAGGGCGGCACCCTGCGGGAAGTGCTCAGCCACCCGACGGTAGAACGGGTGGTGATGCTGGACCTGGACGAACAGGTAGTAGCTTTGTGCCGGCAGCACCTGCCGGAGCACCATCGGGGCAGTTTTGACGATCCCCGCCTGGAACTGCGGCACCAGGATGCCCGCGCCTATTTGCAGGAACCGGGCGAACTGTTCGACGTTATGGTGATGGACCTGGTGGACCCTATGGACGGGGGGCCGGCCTATCTCCTGTACACTCGCCAGTACTACGAAATTGCCAAAGCCAGGTTGAATCCCGGTGGAATCCTGGTTACTCAGTCGGGGCCGGCCGGCTTGCTGAGCCACCAGGAGTGTTTTACTACCGTCAACCGCACCCTGGCCGACACCTTTGCCTACTGTGTTTGCTATCAAGTGCACGTGCCGGCTTTCCAGACCTTATGGGGCTTTAATGTGGCCTCGGATTCGCCGCTGCCGACGTGGAGCGCCGCCGAAGTGGATAACCTGATCCGGGAGCGATTGGGCGGCGAGTTGACCTTCTACGACGGAGAAACCCACCAGAGTATGTTTAATCTGCCCAAGTTTCTCCGCACCGGCATCGCTAATGAGGAACGCATCAACCGGGACGAATCCCCGGTCTTTATGGTTTAGCCGTTCGCGGCCGTCGGCCGGCAAGTCTTCCGCGTCAATCAGCTAGTCGCTGCCGCCAACTCCGGGAATTGGGCCAGGTCCGCTACTTCCCCGGTTCCCTCAAAGCCCTCTACCAGCGCGCGTATGGCCTCCGGCACCGGGCGCGTCGTTCCCGTCTCGGCGTAGAAGCCGACGTACACGGCCTCAATTCGGGTCAACAGCCGCTCCAAATCCTGGGGGTAGATTTCCACCCGCAGGGTCAGGCTGGTGTTTCCGATGCGGGCGACGCGGGCGAACAACTCCAGCATTTCATCCACCCGGGCCGGCGCCTTGAATTCCAGGTCCGCCTTGACTACTGCGCTGTCAAAGTAGCCCTTTTGGGCAATGCGATAAATCGAAAAACCCAGGTTGCGAAAATATTCGGCCTGAGCAATTTCCAGATAGCCCAGGTAGGAACCATTGAAGACGATTCCCTGGGCGTCGCACTCCATCCAGCGGACTCTGACCGGCGTGGAAAACTTGAAGTCGGACTTGGGCATATTGCAGACCTTGAGAGTGGTTAGAAATGGTTAGTCCGGTTGGTCAATTGGCGGCTCAATTGACCTCCGATTCCGTCCGGGCAGACTCTCCGGAATATGGCCGGTGGCGTCCTCCGGGTAACCGAGAGCGGCCAGAAAATCCCGGTCTTCCCGGGAAAGCTCTGCTGCGTCCAGCAAGTCGGGGCGCCGCTGCCGGGTACGGCGCAAGGATTCCCGCCGCCGCCAGCGCTCGATTTCGCCGTGGTGCCCGGAGCGCAGAATTTCCGGTACGGTCAATCCTCGAAAGTCGGCCGGCCGGGTATAGAGGGGATGCTGCAGCAGGCCGGAAGTGATGGAATCTTCCTGCACATTGTCCGCCGTCCCGACTACTCCCGGGGTGAACCGGGATACTGCGTCAACTATCACCATCGCGGCCAGTTCCCCACCGGTCAGCACGTAGTCGCCAATGCTGATGTCGTGGGTAGCCAAATGGCTTCTGACCCGCTCGTCCACCCCGGCGTAGTGGCCGCAAATCAAGACCAGGCCAGGAGTTTCCGACAGCTCCAGCACCAATTGCTGGTCCAGTTTTCGGCCCTGGGGGGAGAGCAAGATTACGGGCATTGCGTCCCGCTGGGCCGGCGGGTACTGGGCCAGGGTATCGGCGACGGCGTCAAAAACCGGCTCCGGCTTGAGCACCATGCCCGGGCCGCCCCCAAACTGGTAATCGTCAGCGGTGCCGTGAGCGTCAGTAGTATAGGCTCGGATGTCGGCAACCTGCACCGAAATCAGGCCCCGCTGAATCGCCCGCCCCAGCATACTGTACCGGACCGGCCCTTCAAAGACTTCCGTGAAAAGTGTCAAAATGTGAAAACGCATAGACCCAAAAGCCTACCGGAGCGGTCGGTTTTTCTCGCCGCCCGGTCAATAGTTCCGCCACCGGGATTATTTCGCCGACTAGACTACCGGCTGGGCTTCCCGCGCCGGGAGGCGATCCACCGCTGCTGCCCCGCCTTTCATTACCAGCTTGATATTTTCCGGACGGCGGAGGGTTTCAATGTCCTGGAGCGGGTTGCCGTCGATTACCAGCAGGTCGGCGTACTTTCCCCTGGTTACCGTGCCGATGTCCTTATCCATACCGACGCACTCGGCGGCCCAGCCGGTGCAGGCCTGAATCGCCTGCATATTGGACATACCCTTTTCCACCAGAATTTGAACTTCCCGGGCATTGTCGCCATGGACGTAGCCGCCGGCGTCGGTGCCGGCCACTACCTTGACGCCGGCGGCCAGGGCCTGGTGCAAGGTCTCTTTATGGATGTCCATCAAGGCCCGGGAGCGGGCCTGCATGTGGGGCGCGCTGAGGGTGGCGTGAAATTCGTAAATCTCGAAGGTCGGCACCAGGAAAATACCTTTGTCGGCCATCATTTTCAGCAGGTCCGGGTCTTCGGCCAGATAGCAGCCGTGCTCTACCGAGTTAGCTCCGGCCTCGATGCACATCCGCAGCCCGGGGCCGCCGACGGCGTGGCACATAGTCCGGCGGCCCAAAGCGCCGGCTTCTTCAATCAGAGTCCGCACTTCCGAAGGCCCGAAGGCAATGTCCAGAGGGCCGTGGCCGGGGCGGGAGCTGGCGCCTCCGGTAGTGGCGAATTTGATTACGTCGGCGCCGACCCGGCACATCTCCCGCACCTTTGCCCTTACCGGGTCGTCGCCGTCGGCCACGCCCGAGGGTAGCATCGGGTCATCGTGGGGGTAGCACTGGCCCGAGGGAGTAACCTTGTCGGCCAACCCGCCGGTGGGCGATATGATTGCCACCGAAACAACCAGACGCGGGCCGGGATACAATCCCTGTTCCACTGCCTGTTTGAATCCGGCATCCAGGCCGCCGCCGTCCCTGACACAGGTATAGCCGGCTTCCAGCGTCTGCTCCAGAACTTTGGCCGTGCGCAAGTGCTGGAGGGACAGGGGTGCGTCAAATCCCATGCGGCTGGCTAGTCCGTAATCCTTTGAGGCCAAATGGTCGTGGCAGTCGATCATCCCCGGCATCAGGGTCATGCCGGTCAGGTCAATAACCTCGGTGTTGGGCGGCAGGGTTACTCCGGCCCGCGGGCCGGTTTCCGCTATGCGCTGCCCTTCAATCAGGACTGTGGCATCCTCCATCGGCGGGCCGCCGGAGCCGTCAATCAGGGTTGCTCCCACCAGGGCTTTCATACGCTCACCTCCTGTGCTGGCTGTAACCGACTCGGCGGTTATCCCCGGCTTTGGGGAGTCCCGGAACCATCCCGCGCCAATTCACCTTTGCCGGGCTGAAGGCTCCGCCGGTTTTATGCGCCGGGGAATTATAGCGGCATTATCACAAGTTGCTGTAAGGCTAAAGAAGCCTATTCCCCTTGTCAAGGCGGCCCGATACCCGGAGGCGGTTTTGCGGTGGGGCGCGGCGCCGGAGGGCAAATTCGGCAATCCGAATTTGCCGGCAAGTTGTTCGCATTCAGATATGTTTTCCGGCGCCGATTGCGGTAACCTGTTCCGGCGGGAAATTCGCCTGGTTGCGGCCGGCAGCCGGAGGGATTTTGGGGGAGGTGGCGTGCAAATATGGGCCAATGGATATGGACTATAACCAATTTTCGCGCCTTGTATTGGGCAATGGCGGCGCTCCTGGCCTTTCTAGTTAGCGGATGTTCCCTGGTCGCCGGCCAGAATGGGCCGATAGTGTACGTTTCCGATGCCGACGGGAACCGGGAAATTTACCTGCTGGATGCCGAGAGCGGCGAGTCGTTAAGGTTGACCAACAACGACACCGCCGACGCCGACCCCCGCTGGTCTTACGATGGCGAAAATATAGCCTACGTTTCTCTGGAAGACGGCGACCGGGAGATAAGCGCGATCGACAAGAACGGCAGCCAGAAGGTTCGCCTGACCAACAACCCCGGTCCCGACTTCTCGCCCCGGTGGTCTCCGGTGGAGCGGAAACTGGCCTACGTTTCCCAGCGGCAAGCCCAAAACAATGCCCGCTCGGAAATCTACTACGTGAGCCTGGACAATCCTGAAGCTAACCAGGTTACTTTTGAGGACAGCGCCGAGCAGTTGGGGGACTGGTCGCCCGACGGGGAATGGATAATTTTTTATAACCTGGAGCCGGCAAGCAGTCGGGGCCTCTGGCTGCGCAATCCGGAGGGGGTGAACCTGATCCGCCTGACTGAAGAACATGATACCGAGCCGCGCTGGTCGCCCGATGGCAAGTACATCGCCTTTGTGCGGCAGCATGGAGACGGCCGGGCCATCTATGTAGCCGGGAAGGCGAATGGCGATTCCTGGGACGGCGGACTGGACGAAACCAGATTGACTCAAGGCGGCATTGAAGACTATTCCCCCGTCTGGCATCCCAACAGCAAAATTTTGGCCTTTGTCTCTACCCGGGACGGCAACCCGGAGATTTATACGATGCAGGCCGATGGAGCTGAACTGCGCCGGCTCACTTCCAACCAGGCCAATGACTCGTCCCCGGTCTGGGCGCCCGACGGAAAACAGTTGGCTTTCGTTACCGACCTTTTCGGTTCCGCCGACATACTGGTTATGGATGCTGATGGCGCCCGGCAGCGCCGCCTGACCAAGAGCGACGGAGAAGATGTCAGACCCGACTGGTAACCACCTGGAGCAAATCAGCAACTCCCCTCTCCCCCAGAGAGAGGGGCCGGGGCGAGGGCTTGCAGTACCCTTCGACAACGCCATTGTCCGGTGCTAAACTCCGGCAGAGGGCAGCCGGGTCGGTTGCCTGGCAGTGGAGCCGGCCGGCTCCGGCCTTTAGTGGAGCGCTGGTATGGACTACCGGGAAATTGCGCCAATAATGGGACGGCTCTGGTCTCCCTTGTCTGCCGTCACCAGTCATTGGCAGGGACGGCCCAACGCCCAGATTGCGGTGGCAATTTCGGCGGCCTCCATTGTCCCCGACCGGCCCCGGGTTCTGGTACAAATTTACAAAGGGAACTACAGCCACGGCCTGATCAGCGGCAGCAGAGCTTTTGCCCTCAATTTCCTCGGCAGCGACACCCTCCACTGGATACGCGACTTCGGGCTGGTTTCCGGAGTTGACCGGGACAAACTAGCCGGATTCGATTACACTTCGGGGGCGACGGGCTGCCCGATTCTTCAGGAGAGCGCCGGTTTTCTGGATTGTCGGGTGATAAATGCTATGGACGGCGGCGACATGACCTGCTTCCTGGCCGACGTGGTGGACGGGGGAACCGACCCGGATAAATCACCCATTACCTGGCGCGAGGCCCGCCGGCTCATCCCCCGGGAATGGAACGAGGCCTGGAACGCCCGGATTGGCGCCGAAATTGAGGTCTCCCGGCGCATTATGGACAATATTAACTACTCAACCCCGGAAGAACTGAAAATCCCACGGAATTGCTGAAGTGAGCCAAATGGACCGCAACATTGAAGCTGTAATCACGCAGATGCACGGCACGCCCCACAAATCGGTTCTGGCGGTTGCCGGCGCCGGCAGCAGCGCTATGTCCTGGCTGCTGGGCGTTGCCGGCGCATCCCGAACCATCCTGGAAACCCTGGTTCCCTACGGCCGGCTATCTATGATTGACCTGGTGGGTCAGGAGCCAGGCCAGTATGTATCGCCGCAAAACGCCCGGGATATGGCCCGCTCTGCCTACCGCCGAGGGCTGCTCCTGCGGGAGGACGATTCTCCGGTGGTGGGAGTGGCCTGTACCGCCACCATTGCCACCGACCGCCCCAAGCGCGGCGACCATCGGGCTTGTATTGCCACCTGGGACGCTGCCGGGGTAACCGACTACAGCCTGATTCTGGACAAGGGCAAGCGGGACCGCGTTGGTGAAGAAGAGCTGGTTAGCCGGCTGCTGATTCAGGCCATGGCGCGCTCCTTTGAGGTAGAGGCGGAAATTGACCTCGGCTACACCGATGCGGAACACCCCCAAATAACTTTTTCCGGGCACGATAACCCGATTCAAAGATTGTTGGCCGGAGCGGTGGACCTGGTAGTAGTCGATAAATCGGGTTCGCTCACCGCCGCCGAATCCGCCTGTCCGGGGCCGGTGGCGGCGCTGCCCGGGTCCTTCAATCCCCTGCACGAAGGACACCGGCAGTTGGCGGCGGCAGTCGCCGAGCTGACCGGGCTGGAGCCGGTTTATGAACTGTCGGTGCTGAACGTGGATAAACCGCCCTTGACGGAAGGCGAGATCAGGCGGCGGGTCAACGGGATCGACGGCGCTGCGGTGGTGGCCCTGACTCGCGCCCCCACTTTTCGCCGGAAGGCCGAGTTGTTTCCCGGCAGCGTCTTCGTTATTGGCTGGGACACGATGGTTCGGCTCATCGACCCCAAATACTACGGCGATTCCGAGCCGGCAATGCTGACTGCCCTGGCGGAAATCTGGGCTCTGGGCTGCCGGTTCCTGGTAGCCGGCCGGCAGGTTGACGGGGCCTTCAGAACTCTGGCGGAGGTGGCAGTTCCCCAAGGATTCAGCCCCCTGTTCCAGGCCATACCCGAGTCCCGGTTCCGGGCCGATATTTCGTCCACTGAGTTGAGGGAACGGAATGGTGGCGATTAACGCGACAGTTACCTTTAGCGCGGTAGCGACGTCCGACTAGCGAAAAGGAGTTGCCCGGAGGCAGGCAAAACCGGGAATGAGGCGCTGTTGATAGATCTGTGTGATCCACTGGAGCCGGCTCCCTTCGGATTTTTGCAGCTCGGGTTTAGCTGACGGTCAGGAGTCTAACGCATAAATGGAACTCCCTGGGCTGAAACCGAGATTGGATGCAGACGAAAGTGTCGAGAACGTTTTCAGGCGCAGTCGGAATACAGGCTCGGTGATTTTCGTAGCGGCGGCTGCCATATTTGCAGCAACGGTCGGCTATTTACTGTCAAGCGGTAGAGTGGAAGGGTTAGAGCCTTCCTTGCCGGCACTGGTGCTATTCTCCGTATTTGCAGCCTACTGTGCGTGGATTGCCATGAAATGGACGGTCAATGGGCAAGGACGGTGTTACGTCACTAACAAACGCCTGATAGTGAGAATGTGGGCCGATGATACTGTGTCTGCAACTGCAAATGCAGGTTGTACGATGTTATTTGCTTCCCTGATTCCCAAATATATAAACAAGTCCATTCCTTTTGCGGACATCTACGGAGCTTACACCGGCTCAATCGCTACTGAAATGGAAGGCGATAGCGGTATCAACGTCACAAATACAGTGCAAATTCGCTACCGGGAAGGCTCGATTAACCTGTGCCATCCACAGGAGCGCAACCGAATGGTCCGAGTCATTAACCACAAAGTGCAGCCGGCCGATTGACCGCGAAGCCCTTGCGTCCCCCCGCTGCCGGCCCTTTGACCGGGATAGATAAATGATATGGCAACGAGGGTCAGAAGATTTCAGCAGCCTCTTTGCGCGCTTTTCCTGCCGAGCCCCGGCGGCTTTCGGTTCGGATATTGCGCGGCCGCCAAGTCAGACGGTTAAACAGTTGCAGAGCGTTCGCCGCGGGCCCGGCAATTTCACCTGATATTGGGAATTTGTGAAATTAAGACGGAGATACTGCGGTTGCGCAGGGCTATCGCATATGAAAAAATTTCAGGCTCAGAACGGAACTTTCCGATGTTTTGGCGGCGCTTTACTGGGTAATCAACATCAAAACCAACGGTTTAAGTCTTAAATTACCCAAATTTAGCAGTTAAAAACGGAGATTTACCCGTCAATTGGCCTCTTAAAATCCATATGCGATAGCCCTGTGCGGTTGCGGCCAGCAAATTGACACCCCCAATGCCCGGTGATATTATTTCTCCGTTTTCCCGGCGGGGAAATTCAATTTGGCGGTGGATTAGTGCCTTTCGATCTCAACGTTTATGCCGGCAACTGGACTATGGTTGCCCTGTCCGCCATCGTTGCTTTGGGCGCCATTGTCGGGATGTTTATGGCCAGCCGCATCCTGTCCTCCCGGCGTCCCTCGGCCATCAAGCTGAGCACTTACGAATGCGGCATCGAACCCGCCCGATTTTCCTGGTCCAACATCAACCTTCGGTTCTACATCTTCGCAATCCTGTTCCTGATATTTGACGTGGAAGCCGTCTTCCTCTTTCCCTGGGCGGTTATCTTCCTGGAGCAGCGGGACCTGGGCAATTCCATTCCCTTCTACGCTATGGTGTTGTTCCTGGGCGTTCTCTTCTTCGCCATTATCTACGGATGGAAAAAAGGTGTGCTGGAATGGCAGAAATAATTCTCGGCCCCGGCAATCAGCCCGCCCCCAGCCTGCTCAATCAGGCCACGGCCGGCAAGGTTCCCGGGGTAGTAACCACCACTACCGAGCAGCTCTTTGGCATGGCCCGCAAGTCGTCCCTCTGGATGCTGAGCTTTGGGCTGGCCTGCTGCGCCATTGAGATGATTTCCACTTACATGGCGCACCACGATTTCGACCGATTCGGGGTGGTGACCTGGCCCTCGCCGCGGCAGTCGGACGTTATGATTGTGGCCGGCACCGTGGTCAAAAAGATGGCCGAGCCCATTCGCTTGCTCTATGAACAGATGCCCGACCCAAAATGGGTAATTGCCATGGGCAGCTGCGCGACCAACGGCGGCCCCTACTACCGTTCCTACTCGGTGGTGATGGGAGTGGACCACATCATCCCGGTGGATGTTTACGTGCCGGGCTGCCCGCCGCGCCCCGAAGCGCTGATGTTCGGTATCCTGAAGTTGCAGGAAAAAATTATGCAGGACGCCAGGAACAGTGGCCGCTAATCGACATTCCGCCCACAATGCCGAGGCCGAGGCGGAACAGCCCGACTATTCCGTGTTGTCCCCAACCGGCCTGGAAACGCTGGAGGCCGCCGAAGAGCTTTTCCGGGACTTTCATCCCCAAAGGGGTTTGCTTTCCGACCTGCCCCAGGTTACGGTTGACTCCTCCGGTATTGACCGGGTTTGCCAGCTTGCCAAGAATAATCCCCGCTTGGCCTTGAAGATGCTCTTGTGCCTTTCCTGCGTCGATTACGAGGAGCGTTTTCAGTTGGTTTACTTCCTGCACTCGCTGGAGAAGGAGCAGACCCTGGTAATAAAGGCCGACGTTCCTTACGAAAACCCGGCCGTGCCGTCGGTATCGGGCGTTTGGGCGGCGGCGGAGTGGTACGAACGGGAGGCCAGCGACCTGTTTGGGGTCAGTTTTGACGGCATTCCGGATGCGGCGCCCCTGTTGCTGTACGAAGGATTTGGCGGCTATCCCGGCCGCAAGAGTTACCCCTTCTACGAATACCGGGAGTTTTAGGGCATGGAAGTTGCCGTCTTGACCGCCCGGGTGGTTTGGCAAGACGACAGGTACGTAGCGTTGATTGACAGCCTGGGGTTACAGGCGGAAGGGGATACGAAAGAGGCGGCCCAGAACGAGCTTATTTCTCTGATGCTCAGCTGGATTGAGGTTCAGGATGGCAGGAGTTCGCTGGAGGAAACGCTGACCCAGGCCGGATTTTCCGGCGTGGCCGAAGATACGGAACTGCAACTGGAATTTGTAGAATAGACCGAAACAAGAGACGAAATAAGCCCGACCTTTTGTCGCTTTACGAGCAGGGATGATTGGATAGAATTGTTTACCAGATCGAGGAATCCCGGGAAGGCAGCAGCTATCTGGCTTATTGCCCGGAACTGGTGATTACCGCCTTCGGGGACACGGCGGAAGCCGCTCGGGTTTCCCTGCGCAAGGAGATTTCGGCTTACCTGGAAGACTGTGAATCTCTGGGGATTTTGGATGAGGTGCTTATTGACGCCGGTTTCTACGACAATGACGAAGTGTGGATGAGCAGCCTGGTTACCCCGCCCAAAGAACCCAGGATTAATTTTTTGTAGAATTATCAAGTCGGTTATCCCGTTTCAAGCGTAGAGCCTGGCCCAGTCTGGAAAGTGAAACAGGAATGGTAGAAAGCCAAACCAATCTGATTGCCAATCCCCCGGCCAATGCCGAACCCGTGGAAATGCTGCTCAATATGGGGCCGCAGCATCCTTCCACCCACGGCGTCTTTCGCATGGTGCTTTGGGTTGACGGCGAAAAGATAGTTGCCGTTGAACCCCACATCGGCTACCTGCATCGCGGCTCCGAAAAGCTGTGCGAAGGAGAACAGTACCACCAGGTAATCACCCTGTTTGACCGCCTGGACTACGTTGCCAACTTTAACAATGAACTGGTCTATTGTCAGGCGGTGGAAAAGCTGATGGGGCTGGCGGTTCCGGAGCGGGCCGAATACGTCCGGGTTATCCTGTGCGAACTTAACCGCATCGCCAGCCACCTGCTTTACGTGGGGACCATCGGGCTGGACGCCGGCGCTATGACCCCTACGATGTTCGCCTTCCGGGGGCGGGAACGCATCCAGTCGCTGTTTGAGGCGGTTTCCGGCGCCCGGATGATGCACAACTACTTCCGTATCGGCGGAATTAAGGAAGACCTGCCGGACAACTTTGAGCAGATGATTGCCGAGCTGCTGCCCCTGTTGCGGGAGGATGTGGCGGAGAGCGACCGTATCCTTACCTTTAACGAAATTTTCCTGACCCGGCTGAAGGACGTCGGGGCCATATCGGCGGAGGAAGCCGTTGATTTCGGATTCACCGGCCCCTGTCTGCGCGGTTGCGGCGTTGAGTATGATGTCCGCAAGGCCCAGCCCTATTCCATCTATGACCGGTTCGAGTTTGACGTTCCGGTCGGATTGGACGGCGACTGCTGGGACCGCCATTGGGTGCGCGTCCAGGAGATGTACGAGTCCCTCAAGATTATTGAGCAGGCCCTGGAACAGATGCCGCCGGGCGAGGTAGTTTCTTCCCTGGGCCGGCGCCTGATTCGTCCGCCGGCCGGCGAAGTTTACGTCCGGGCCGAGAATCCGCGGGGTGAAATCGGCGTCCACCTGATCAGCAACGGCACGGATCGCCCCTACCGATTGAAGATACGTCCACCCTCTTTCTGTAATCTGTCGGCGATCAAGCGACTGCTGCTCAACTCCTGGATTGCCGATTCGGTGATTATATTGGGTTCGCTGGACATCGTGCTGGGTGAGGTGGACCGCTAATGCTGTTTAATTCACCGCTCCTGGCCGTTTCCCTGTACCAGATTGGCTGGATGGTTGCGGCGTTGCTGCTGGTGTTCACCGGACTGTCCATAGTGGTGCTGTCCATGACCTGGCTGGAGCGGAAGGCTTTGGGACGGCTGCAATTGCGTCTGGGGCCCACCCGTACCGGCCCGATGGGACTCTTGCAGCCCATTGCCGATGCGATCAAGCTGATTCTGAAAGAAGATATAATTCCCACTTCCTCGGAGCGGGCTATTTTCTGGGCCTCTCCGGTAATAGTAATGATTTCCGCATTTATGATTTGGGTTACCATTCCGGCGGCGGAAGGATTGGTGCTGCGCAACCTGGAATTGGGCCTGTTTTACATCACCGCCTTTGCGGTAGTGGGCATCCTGGGGCTGGTGTTAGCCGGCTGGGGTTCCGCCAACAAGTATGGCGTTCTGGGCGGGCTGCGCTCTGCCGCCCAGCTAATCAGCTACGAAATTCCGGTGATTATGGTCGTTGTGGCCGTGGCGATGCTGGCCCAGTCCCTGGATTTGCGAGTAATCGTAGCCAGCCAGGAACAAATACCTTATGCGCTGATTCTGCCCCTGGGAATGGTGGTGTTTTTCATTGCCGGGCTGGCCGAGGTGGGCCGGACTCCCTTTGATATTTACCACGCCGAATCCGAAGTTGTGGGCGGGCCCTTTGTGGAATACAGCGGCGCCCACTGGTCGGTCTTTTTCCTGGCGGAATACATCAACACCTTCGCCATTGCCGCCCTGGTAACGCTTCTGTTTCTGGGGGGCTGGTCCTGGCCCTGGGACACGGTGGTCCTGGCCTGGCTGCCGGCTCTCCCCGATTTACCCTGGCTGGGCGGGCTGATCAGCCTCATCTGGTTCCTGATTAAGGTGTATGCGGTTATACTGGTAGTGTTCTGGATTCGGGGAACCTTCCCCCGGCTCCGGATTGACCAATTGATGGCATTTGCCTGGAAGGCTATGGTGCCGTTGTCTTTCTATACTATAGTAATAACCGCAATTTATCTGTACTATGATTGGCCGGGCTGGACGCTGACGCTGATGTCCCTGGCCGGGCTGGCGGTGGTGGGCTACATCGTTTATCGCCGGATGATGGCTCCGGTGCGCCGGGTAGCCGAAATCAAGGCGCGGCAGGCGGCCCAGTTGGCCCAGCGGCAGTCGTCCCGGCTGCCGGGTTAGTGCAAAGGCAATGCGGTTAGCGGAGTGAAGCTATGCTGAACAGCGTTAAGGGAATGATGTTAACCCTGGCGTCGACTTTTACCGGGCTGCGCAAGCCGGTTACCCGCCAGTATCCCACGGCGCCGACGCCGGTACAGCCCCGTTTTATGGGCTTTCCGGCCTTGACCTGGGATGAGCAGGTGGGCGAGCCTTACTGTACCGGCTGCATGGTTTGTATTCGCAACTGCCCGACGCAGTGTATGTCCGCCAGTATGATGGACAATCCGCTGAATCAGGAGGGCAAAAGCTCCCGGCGCAAGATAGTTGACTATTTTGAGATTAACCTCAATCGGTGTATCCTCTGCGGGATTTGCGTTGAGGTGTGCAACTTTGACGCTATAGTGATGAGCCACGAGCACGAAATGAGCACCAGTCAGCGCAACGGCGACCGATTGGCCCTGCCGGCATTGCTGGAAATTGGCAAGAAGTACCAGCAGGAGACGGCCTGGATCCCACCCACGGTGTTAGCCAAGGCTAAAAAGGAGGCCGAGGATGCGGCCAGGGCGGCGGAAGCCGCCAAGTCTGAAACTGCGGCCGCCGGGACTGCCGATTAAAGCTGCTTGGCCCGGACCTGTCGCCCGGAGCCGCCGAATCTTTCCCGGGAGGATTGTCCCATTCCCAGACGCGAGGATGAACGCAACTTTAGCCTTTCGGGCCAGCACCCGGCCTATTGCACCTGCACGGGTTGTACCGAGCGGTTTCTGCAGCGGCGCAAGATTAAGCCGGCGCGCAAGGCTGCCGGCTCCGGCGAAAAGGTGAAGCCGCATCCCGAGAATTGCAACTGCGCAACTTGCCGACTGCTGGCTTCGGTGGGCGACCTGCCGCCATTGCCCCGGCGCAAACCGGGACTGCTGCGGCGACTGTTCGGAAAAGGCCGGCAGTCCCGGCAGTAAAGTTAACTGAGAGACGGATTCGTGAAAAAGGGTTTTTGTAATTCTAACCGGCCCCACCGGAAAAGCGCCGCCGGCGTTAACCCGGAACTGCGCCGGCCGGCCGCCGGACTAACTTGCCCGCCCGACTGCCGGCGGTTTGGAGAGGGTAACTAATCGTGTCCTGGTTTCTCTTCATCGTGCTGGCAGTTTTTACCCTGGGCGGCGGTTTGGGCGTAGTGATGACCCGCAACGTAGTCCATGCGGCCCTCTTTCTCCTGGTGTCGCTGGTAGCCGTTGCCGGGGTTTATCTGATTCTTTTCGCCGAATTCCTGGCGCTGGTGCAGATTCTCATCTACGGCGGGGCAATAATCATTGTGCTGCTCTTCGCCATAATGCTGACCCGCACCGCCGAGTACCCATACATTTCCGACAACAAGCAGTGGCCCCTGGCCGCCGTGGCCGCCGCCGCCGTAGGTGTGGTGCTGGGCGCCGCCTTCTGGCAGAACGGCGTCACCGAAACTTCGCCTAACAGCCCGACCTTCACCGAATTGGCTAATTCCCTGTTCACTGCCTGGGCAATTCCCTTTGAAGTGGCGTCGCTGGTGCTGCTGGTGGCGCTAATCGGGGCCATAATCATTGCCCGAACCGGGGAGGACAACCGCTAAAGATGGTTCCATTGGTGGCATTCCAGATTTTAAGCGCGGCCCTCTTTGCCATTGGACTCTACGGAGTTATGGCGCGCCGCAGCGCCGTGCTGATTGTAATGTCGATCGAGTTGATGTTGAACGCCGTTAACATCAATCTCATCGCCGCCGCTTCCCACCTGGACGGAACGGGGAAATGGGCCAATTTTGACGGTCAGATAATCGCCATTTTTATCATCACCGTAGCGGCAGCCGAGGTAGGTCTGGCGATGGCGATAATCCTGCGGATGTACCGCAATCGCGCCACGGTCAACGTGGATGAAATAAACCTGATGAAATGGTAAGGCAACGGAAAGTGGATACCAGGTACATTTGCGCCTTGATATTTATTGCGAGGATTGCCGGCGCCGGCTCGGAGGTCATTTCCTAGTATGGAACTGGCTTGGCTGATCCCGGTACTGAGCTTTGTGGCGGTCCCGCTGGTTATCCTTTTTGGTCGGTATCTGCCGGGAAAGGGCGCCCCGCTGGCTATAGCGGCCATTCTGGGCGGCTTCATAATTTTCTGGGTGGTCTTCGCCGGCTTCCTGTCGGCAACCCCGGAAACTGAGCATTGTCATATTGGCGAAGGCACGGAAGCCCTGACCTGCAATTACCACCGCACCTGGTTTGAAGCGGGTATTCCCGGCGCTCCGGTGGAACAGTTCGACCGGATTCACCTGGAATGGGGTTTTATAGTTGACCCCTTGACCCTGGCTATGCTGGGATTGGCGACCTTTGTTGCGCTGATGGTCCAGATTTACTCGCTGGGCTATATGCACGGCGACCCGCGGCTGGACTGGTACTATGCCTTCCACGCCCTCTTTATCGCCGCAATGCTGACTCTGGTGCTGGCCGACAACTTCCTGCTACTGTACGTAGCCTGGGAGCTGGTGGGCCTCTGTTCCTACCTGCTCATCGGTTTCTGGTACGAACGCCCCGACGCGCGGGAGGCGGCCAAGAAAGCCTTTATCGTAACCCGCATCGGGGATGTAGGGCTGTTGGTAGGCATCCTGCTGCTGTGGAGTCAGGTGGGCAGTTTCAGTATGCTGGATACCTTCGCCGCCATCGAGGCCGGCGTGCTGAGCGACGGCGTAATCACGGTGTCCGCGCTCCTGCTGTTCCTGGGGGCTATGGGCAAGTCGGCCCAGTTCCCCTTTCACGTTTGGCTTCCCGACGCCATGGAAGGCCCCACACCGGTAAGCGCCCTGATTCACGCCGCAACCATGGTGGCGGCCGGGGTTTATCTGGTGGCCCGAGCCTTTCCGCTGTTCAGCGCCTCCGAGACCGCCATGCTGATTGTGGCGACGGTTGGACTGATTACTGCCCTGGGCGCCGCTACCATCGCGCTGGTGGCTACGGACCTGAAACGCATTCTGGCCTATTCCACTATCAGCCATCTGGGGCTGATGATGCTGTCCCTGGGAGCATTTGGCTACACGGCGGCCATATTCCATTTGCTGGCCCACGGCTTTTCCAAGGCCCTGCTGTTCCTCGGCGCCGGCAGCGTGATGCACAGTACCGACGAATTGGATGTCCGGAAAATGGGCGGTCTCCGCAAGGTGATGCCCGTTACCGCAATACTCTTCTCCATCGGCGCCCTTTCCCTGGGGGGCATCCCCATTTTGGCCGGCTTCTGGAGCAAGGATGAGATACTGATTGTGGTCAACAAGGAACTACCGGTTATCTTTATAGTGTTGACGCTGCTCACGGCGCTGCTTAGCGCCCTGTATATGGCGCGAGCGATGTTCGTCGTGTTCTACGGCCGCTTTGCGGCGCAGCACCAGCACGTTCACGATGCCCCGCCAACTATGTCCGTTACTATGGGCCTGCTGGCAGTCCTGGCGCTGGTCTTCGGTCTGGCAGCCCTCGACTGGCCCGGCCCTTTCGCCGGTATCGGCAATTTCATCTTTTACCATGAAGGCGAAGGTTTCCATTTCGTACTCTGGCTGGGGGCCTTGTCCACGGTTCTGGCGGTGGCCGCCTTCATTTTCGGCTTTCTGCTTTACGCCAGAAAAAGTATTTCCATCGACGGCCCGCGCCGGACTTTTTCCGGACTGCTTAAAATCGCCGAGAACAAATACTACGTTGACGAGTTGTATCAGTGGAGCATTGACCGGGTGGTAATGTCCTTCTCCGGTTTCGTCGCCTGGGTGGACCGGGCGCTGGTGAATGACGTGGGAATAAACGGCCCGGCAGATTTGACCCGGCTCCTGGGCATCAAGCTCAGGTATCACGTTACCGGCTACGTTTACAGCTACGCCCTGGCCATGGCTCTGGGATTGGTCGGGCTGGCAATTTTCTGGTGGCTGGTTTCCCGGTAGTGAGCAATTAGGGACCAATGAGCAATTTTAACCAAGTGGTACTGCTGCTGATTATCCTGGCGCCTCTGGCCGGCGCCGGGCTTTCGATGCTACTGCCCCGGAACCGGCCCAACGATGCCTGGTACTTCGCCATCTTCGTTTCGGCCATAACTCTGGTTCTGTCGGTAATCGTCTTCGTACAGTACGACTTTGCCCAGGGGGGCTACCAGTTCCAGCGAGTTTATCAGTGGCTGGATGCGCCGCTGAATATTGACCTGCACCTGGCCATGGACGGCATTGCCGCGCCGCTGGTGCTGCTGAACGGCATCGTGCTTTTCGGCGCCGTGCTGATTTCTCAGACAATCAAGCACCGGTCCCGGGATTTCTTCGTGCTTTTGCTGGCCCTGGGCTCCGGGGTATTTGGCGTATTCATCGTCCAGGACCTTTTCTTCCTCTTCTTCTTTTACGAACTGGCCGTGCTGCCGATGTACCTGCTCATCGGCGTATGGGGCAGCAGCACTTACTTTGACAGCGATAAACAAAGGCTCTGGGGAATTCCCGTCCGGTTTGACCTGGGCGCTTACGACCGCCCCAAGGAATACGGGGCGATGAAGCTGATGCTGGTGCTGGTGGGCGGCAGTGTGCTGATCTGGGTGGGTATTCTGGCGATGTACGTGGCTTCGGGCCAGGCCGGCGAGGCTACTTTCTCTCTGGTAACCCTGGGTGAACTGGCTAAATCCGGCGCCTTCAGTCCCACCTTCCAGAACTGGGTGTTCCCGCTGTTTATGATTGGTTTTGGGGTGTTGGCCGGCCTTTGGCCCTTCCACACCTGGTCACCCGACGGCCACGTAGCGGCTCCCACCGGAGTAAGTATGCTCCACGCCGGAGTGCTGATGAAGCTGGGCGCTTTCGGCATCATTCGGGTGGGAATGGTTCTGCTGCCCGAGGGGGCGCAGTCCTGGATGCCGGTGCTGATTGTGCTGGGCACCGTCAACGTCATTTACGGCGCCATATCCGCTATGTCCCAGCGCGACCTGAAATATATCATCGGGTACTCCAGTGTAAGCCACATGGGTTACGTGATAATGGGTATCGCCACCCTGCACCCGGTAGGGCTGACCGGCGCCGTCCTCCAGATGTTCTCCCACGGCATAATGACGGCCCTGATGTTCGCTATGGTAGGCGCCATTTACGAGCGCACCCATATCCGCGACATCACCGTGCTGAACGGCTTGATGAAGCGAATGGGGTTTGCCAGTTTTTTCTTTGCCATCGCCGGCCTGGCCTCCCTGGGCTTGCCGGGCCTGAGCGGTTTCGTCGCCGAGTTTATGGTGTTTACGGGAGCTTTCAAGACCTATTTGCCTCTGGCGATACTGGCCGTAATCGGGGCTGCGCTGACGGCAATCTACATTCTGCGGCTGCTGGCCCGCACCTTCTTCGGCGAGTCGGATCCCCGCTGGGCGGGCCTGACTGACGCCAGTCCGGTGGAAAAGACGGTGGGCGCCGCTTTCGTCCTGATTTTACTTTTTGTCGGCGTTTGGCCGGCTCCCTTCACCCGGGTAATTAACGTAGGCGTAGAATCGGTACTGCAACTCTTTTAGGTGTATCTGCTGAATCGTTGTGACTGCTGCTAACCTGACCGCCAACCTGTATCTGCTGACCCCGGAGTTTGTCCTGGCCGGTTTGGCCTTTGTGGTATTTGCGCTGGACCTGGCGTTGCCCGACAACCGCAAGGAATGGCTGGGCTGGCTTTCGGTATTGGGGCTAATCGGTCTGGCAGTTCTGTCCCTGCTGCTGCTGAACGGTGCAGAGGAGTCCCTTTACAACGGACTGCTGGCGGTTGATGCCTATTCCCTGTTCTTCAAGGTCTTCTTCATCGGCATCGGAATATTCATCATTCTCAGCTCCATAGACTACGTCAGGAAACACCTGGCCCATCCCGGCGAATTTTACGGGCTGCTGCTCTTTTCGATCCTGGGCATGAACCTGATGGCCATGTCCCGGGAGTTGCTGACGGCTTACATCTCCCTGGAACTGTTGAGTTTCAGCCTCTACGTGCTGGTGGCTTACGCCCTGGGCAATGCCAAGTCCAACGAAGGCAGCCTGAAGTACATCATCATCGGGTCCCTTTCTTCGGCCATTCTGCTGTACGGCATCAGCATGGTTTACAGTTCGCTGGGAGTAACCCGGTTTGAGGCGCTGGCCCAGGCCCTGGGCGATCCAAGTTCCGGCAGTCCGGCGCTCTGGGCCGGGCTGGCCCTGGTAGTTGTAGGGTTGGGCTTCAAGGTAGCGGCAGTCCCCTTCCACATGTGGGCGCCCGACGCCTATGAAGGCGCGCCCCTGCCGATTACCGCGCATCTGGCTATAGCTTCCAAGGCGGCGGCCTTTGCGCTGACATTGCGACTGCTGGCCGAAGCTTTCGTTCCCGTGACCGAGCGGTGGGACCAGTGGCAGATAATCATCGTCGTGCTGGCGGCGCTTTCAATGCTGGTGGGCAATTTGGTGGCCCTGGCCCAACGTAACCTGAAGCGGTTGATCGCCTACTCCAGCGTGGGCCACGTCGGTTACATCCTGGCCGGAGTTGCGGCCCTGTCCCCGGATTCCCTGCTGGGCGCCAACGGAGTTATCTTCTACCTGGTAGGTTACTCGGTAACCAGTATGGTAGTGTTTGCGGCGCTGATTGCCTTCTTCAATGCTACCGGACAGGAGGAAATACCCGACCTGGCCGGCCTGGCCGACCGGCAGCCCTTTCTGGCGATGGCTATCGCGGTGGGTCTGTTTTCCCTCAGCGGCCTGCCCATATTCGTCGGCTTTACCATCAAGTTCTATCTCTTTACCGCCGTAGCCAGCGAAGGCTACCTGTGGTTGGCGGGACTTGCCATCCTGACCAGCCTGATTTCCCTCTACTATTACCTTCAGGTTATCCGGCAGATGTATATTCAGCCGGCCTTGGCCGCCGCCGATGCGGGACACGACGGGCATGGGTCGCAGTCCGGTCAAGCTGCCGACCCGGCAGAGGAACACACCCACACGCCGGCCCATCACGAACCGTCGGGAGACTACGTGCCGCTGCCCCGCCCCTCGGCAGCCCTTATTGCGGTGGTGCTGCTGGGATTAATCGCAACGGTAGCTTTGGGGGTTTATCCGGCGCCCCTGCTGGAGTTGGTGGCCGGGGCCAGTTCCGCCATCTTACCGGGAGGGTAAGCGAGTTTGGGTTCCCCGTCGCGAAAAGAGAAGCTGGAAGCTTACGGCAACGCAATAGAGGAGTTGACCGAGGCATTGCCGGAATTTCCCCGGGAGATGTGGCAATTCCGGGATGAACACGGGTGCTGGAGCATTCACGAGCATATTGTCCACATTGCCGACAGCGAGGCTAACAGCTATATCCGCTGCCGCCGGTTGATTGCGGAACCCGGCGAGGACTTGATGGCCTACGATGAGAATCGCTGGGCCGCGACCCTCGACTATCATTCCATTGACCCGGAAGGCGCAATTGCCCTGTTCGGGGCGCTGCGCCGGCAGACCGGTGCGTTGCTGAAGCAGCTGCCGGAGTCGGCTTGGGCCAACGTCTGCTATCATCCGGAAAACGGCGATATGACCCTGGACGATTGGCTCGACGTTTACGCCCGGCACGTAACGGAACACATTGCCTATATGCGGCAAAACTACGAAGCCTGGAATAGGTCCAGACCGTAGGTTCACGCTGGTATCAGCACAGAGGAAAGACACAGTATGATTATCTCGGTTATCGGCAGCAGTACGGCCAAACCGGAACACGAAGCCCTGGCGGAAGCAGTGGGCCGGGAGTTGGCCCGGCGCGGGATTATTCTGGCTTGCGGGGGAATGACCGGCGTTATGGAAGCGGCCTGCCGGGGCGCCAAGGCCGAGGGCGGCACCACCCTGGGCATCCTGCCCGGCCGACGGGGCTCACCCCATAATTCCTTTATTGACATTCCCGTTTTTACCACCCTGGGGTACGCCAGAAACATCATCGTGGTTCATTCCGGGGAAGCCTGCATCGCCATCGGGGGCGCTTTCGGCACCCTGTCGGAGATTGCCTACGCTCTGGACGCCCGAATTCCGGTGGTCGGATTGAGCAGTTGGGAATTGACCGTTAAAGGCGACGGCGACCCGGTGGAGGATGGGATAATTCCGGCTTCAGATCCGGTGGAGGCGGTGGAAAAAGCCCTGGCCGCCGTGGCTGCCGCCCCTTAATTCACCGACCGGGAGCAGCGGGCAGCAGCAGAATCAAAAAGTCTTCCCGAAAAGTCTCCGGGCCGGTTTACCCCGCTAACCTGCAATGGCGCAGTGCCAGCCTGGCTGAATTCAGACCGTCCCAAACTCGGGAAAACCGGCAGAGAGGTAGTTCTATGACTGGAAAGGATGCCCATTTCGTCATAGCGGAGATTTTGGGCCGGGAGGTGCTGGACTCCAGGGGCAACCCTACGGTTGAAGCGGAAGTCCGGTTGTCCAACGGCGTTAAGGCCCATGCTGCCGTTCCTTCCGGCGCCAGTACGGGCACTCACGAAGCCCTGGAACTCCGGGACGGAGAAGCCGAGCGGTTTGGCGGCGCCGGTGTGCGTCAGGCCGTGGCTAATATCAACGATGTGATTGGGCCGGCCCTGGCCGGCCGGTCTCCGCTGGACCAGGCCGACCTGGACCTGGCCATGCTTGACCTGGACGGAACCGCCGCCAAGAGCCGTCTGGGAGCCAACGCGATTTTGGCCGTATCTATGGCGGCGGCGCGGGCCGCTTCCCTGGCCTCTCCCGATGCCGACGGTGAACTGTGGCGCCACCTGGCGCAGGGCAATCAAGTCACTCTGCCGACGCCTATGTTCAACATCCTTAACGGAGGCCGCCACGCTTCCAATTCCGCCGACATTCAGGAGTTTATGGTGTCACCGGCCGGTTTGCCGACCTTCTCCGAAGCGCTGCGGGCCGGGGCGGAAATTTACCAGGCTCTTAAAAGTCTGCTGCGCTCGGCCGGGCATAACCTGAACGTCGGCGACGAAGGCGGATTCGCTCCTTCCCTCCCCTCCAATCGGGATGCCATTGAGGTAGTTATTCGCGCCATTGAAACTGCCGGCTACGCCCCGGGCCGGGAAGTGTTCCTGACTCTGGATGTCGCCGCTTCGGAACTGTACGACCGGGAAACCGGCCGCTACCATCTCGAGCGGGAAGGAACCACCCTGGACGCCGGCCAACTGGTTGACCTTTACGCCGAATGGCGGCAAGCCTACCCGATTGTCAGCATCGAGGATGGCCTTGACGAAGATGACTGGGAGGGCTGGGTTGAGTTAACCCGACGCCTGGGGCCGACAACCCAGTTGGTAGGGGACGACCTGTTCGTAACCAATATCACGCGCATCCAGCGGGGAATTGAAAGCGGAGCCGGCAACTCGGTATTGCTAAAACCGAACCAGATTGGTACGCTAAATGAGACCCTCCAGGCCTTGCTGCTGACCCGGGATGCGAACTGGGGAGCGGTTATGAGCCACCGTTCCGGCGAGACTGAGGACACCACCATCGCCGATTTGGCCGTGGCCTGGAATGTAGGTCAGATAAAGACCGGGGCGCCGGCCAGGTCCGAGCGGGTAGCCAAATACAATCGCTTGCTCCGCATCGAAGCCGAACTGGGAGCGGAGGCCGAATATGCCGGAATCAGAGCTTACTCCGGTTACGGAGCGGTCTAAATCTTACCTGGCGTGGCGAATTTTCCGCTATCTGTCCATCCAGAGCGGCAAGGGCCTGCTCCGGTTTGCCTGGTGGCTGGTGGTTCAGTCGGGACGGGTAATTGTCGGCTTGGGCCGCCTGCTGTCGTCGCCTACGCCCACTTACGTCAATCGGGCCAGAATCAGCATTTACGGCTGGTTCAGTTGGCGAAGATAGCAGCCTTGGGGTAAACCTGCCGAACCTTTGGTTTGGCTCAAGGGTTTCCGGCCGCCCATAAGGTTCGGGCGCACAAACTTTGCAAAAACAGTTGGAGAAGCAAACAATGACTACTCGAATAGGGGTCAACGGTTTCGGCAGGATCGGTCGTCTGGTAACCCGGGCCACCCTGGAACGCTATCCCGACAAGCTGGAGGTGGCGGCGGTTAATGACCTGACCGATGACAAGACTAACGCCCACCTCTTCAAGTACGACACCAGCTATGGAGTTTACCCGGGTCAGGTGGAAGCCGGCAATGGCGACCTGATTATTGACGGCCGGAACATCAAGGTATTTTCGGAACGGGACCCGGCGCAAATACCCTGGTCTGAAATGGGCGTGGACCTGGTGGTAGAATCGACGGGCATATTTACCGACGGCGAAAAGGCGGCCGGCCACTTGCAGGGCGGCGCCAGCAAGGTCATCATCTCCGCTCCGGCCAGCAATGTTGACCTGACTATGGTGCTGGGGGTCAACGACGACCAGTACGACAAGGCCCGGCACAACATCGTTTCCAACGCATCCTGTACGACCAACTGCTTCGCTCCGATGGTCAAGGTTCTGCACGAGGCCTTTGGCATTGAGCATGGGCTGATGTCAACCATCCATTCCTACACCAACGACCAGGCCATTCTGGACCAGCGCCACTCGGACCTGCGTCGGGCGCGGGCGGCGGCGATGAACATAATTCCCACCAGCACCGGCGCCGCGCGGGCCGTGGGGCTGGTACTGCCGGAACTTAACGGCAAGCTGCACGGAATCGCTTTCCGCGTCCCTACCGCCACCGGCTCGGTTACGGACTTCGTGGTTGACCTCAGCCGGGGCGTAACGGTTGCTGAAGTAAATCAGGCGTTCCAGGATGCCGCCGCAGGGTCATTGAAAGGCATCCTGGAATACACGGAAGACCCCATTGTCAGTTCCGACGTTCGCGGCAATTCCCACAGCTGCATTTTTGACGCTTTGTCCACCATCGTAATGCAGGACAATATGGTGAAGATTATGGGTTGGTACGATAACGAATGGGGTTATTCGTGCCGTACCGCCGACCTCTGTTCCTTTATGAGCGATCAAGGCATTTAATCCAGTAACCGGAGAATTACCCGGACAGTCGGGAAACGGGCGGCGAGGAGCGGTTGCGTTACCGGAACGGTTCCTCGCCGCCTACTGCGGCAGCTCCCGTTTTCGTCCCACACTTTCGTTGCATAGAGGCGCTCCGGACGCCTTGTTGACAGGAGGCGCGACTTGCGCCGGCTGAGTCGGTTGTCGTTACGCACTTTTTCCGCAGACCGGGCGCTGCTGCTTCTGATAATCATTGTAGCTCTGGCGCTTCGGCTTAATGGGCTGGACTGGGACTCCGGGCACGGCTTTCATCCCGACGAACGCTCACTCTACCTGCGCGCCGGGTGTATGTATGACCTGCTTACCGAAAGCCCCGGTTTTGAGCTTTGTCTAGCCGACCATCCCGACACCCAAACCGGACTGCCCGACCTTCGGACATTACTGGACCCGGATACCAGCCCGCTAAATCCCCACTGGTTTCCCCTGGGCAGCGTACTAATCTACATCCTGGTGCTGGCGCGCTCGGTAATTGAGCTTTTCACCGACATCAGCGCTTTGGACTTGCGCTACGTCGGGCGCGGGCTGTCGGCGCTGGCCGACGTTGGCTCCATCTTTCTGGTGTATGTGCTGGGACGCCGTATCTACGCCCGGATGTACGGCCCCTGGGTCGGAGTCCTGGCGGCGGCCCTGACGGCCCTGGCGGTTATCCACGTCCAGAACAGCCACTTCTACCGCCCGGAGACCTTTTCCGCCCTGCTGGTCCTGGCCGTTTTTTGGGCCATGCTGCAAGTTCTGGAGCGGAGACGGCTCCGGGATTCGCTGCTGCTGGGCCTGCTGGTGGGTCTGGCCTTTGCGCCAAAGGTAAGCATCCTCCCGTTGGCTTTGCCGCTGGCATTGGCCTACGGCTATCGGCTGGTGGACCGCGGCTATGGCTATCTGGGCGGTCTGCACCGCGATGCCATGCAGCAGATACTTTTGCATTGTTTAGCGGCTTTCCTGGTATCTCTGATTGCCTTTTTCCTGGTATCGCCCTATGCCCTTCTGGATATATACAACTTTCTGAGTCAGCAGTTAGCCCAGACTAATATGGCCCGCAATGCCGGCTTGTGGCCCTTTACGATCCAGTATGTGGGAACGCCCGCCTTCTTTTACCAGTTCTACCAGACGGCGGTTTGGGGGCTGGGCCCGGTTTTGGGCGTTGTCGCCTGGGCGGCCATCCCTTTTACGATTTTTCTGGTTTGGCAGGGAACCTTCTCCCGCCGCGGCGACCTGCTGATTTTGCTCTGGTTGGCGCCCAGCATTTTATTCCTGGAGACCTTTGAAGTCCGTTTCCAGCGATACTACTTTGCTTTAATACTGTTTATGATTCTGTTGGGCAGCCGGCTGCTACTGTCCTTACCTCTTTTCCTGAGGATTGGGATTCGCGACCGGCGGAACTGGATGCGGGAGAGCCTGGCGCCGTTATCGCTGCGGCCGACTGCCGCAGCAACTTTCCCGGCGGGGCTCCGGCGATTGCTGCAGCAGCGTCCCGCAGTTCAAAGGGTCTTGATGTCGCTGGCCTGGGCTCCGTTAGTCTTGACGCTGGCCGCCACCTTCTTGTATTCCCTGGCATTTCAGAGCGTCTATTTCAACCCGCATCCGGCAGTAGCGGCCTCCCAGTGGCTGCACCAGCGAGCGCCGGCCGGCAGCGTAATTATCAGCGACAACCACTGGGATGAGTTTCTGCCGGAACTATACCGGTACGATGTGTGGCAGTTCCCCGCTTATGAAGAGGACAGCGTAGCCAAGATGGCCGAACTGAGCCAGCGGCTGGCCGACTCCGACTACCTGGTATTCTACAGCCATCGGCCCTACGTCAGCGTTGCCAGCGACCCGGAACGATTTCCGCTGAGTGGACAGTATTATCGCCGTCTCTTTGCCGGTGACCTGGGCTATACGCTGGAACGGGAATTTGTCTCTTACCCCAGCTTGCCCGGAGTATCCGTAGCCGACGACCCCTTCGTCAGGACGGATTACCAGCGTCCCGCGCCGGTGGAAGCGACGGACTCCCGGGGGTTGACGCTTAATTGGGGCTACGCCGACGATAACGTCGTCGGTTATGACCACCCAAAAGTTATGGTATTTCGCAACCAGGCGCGGCTCCCGGTGGAGGAGATTCTGATCCTGTTGGTAGCGGGGGCCGGCGCAGAGTCGAATAACCTTAAACTGACCGAGGATCAGCGAGTTCGCCAGCAGGACGGCGGTACCTGGTCGGAGTTGTTTGACCGGAATGGGTTATCCAACCGCATTCCCGTATTAGCGTGGCTGCTGGTAATCGAGTTGGTTTACCTGGTCGCCCTCCCCTTTTGCTTTTTCCTCTTTTGGCCCTTGCCCGACCGGGGCCTGATTCTGGCTCGCAGCTTCGGTCTGCTGGGCGCTGCCTATATCACGTGGCTGGTGGTGGGCCTGGGCTGGCTGGAATTTTCCACGCTCTCCATTTTGCTGGGAATATTGGTTCTGGCCGGCCTGTCCGGGTTGGTTCTGGCTGCCGACGGGAGGCAGTTTGTCGGATTCCTGAGAGAACGTTGGAAGCTGCTGCTGACGGGAGAGGTCATATTTCTGGCGGCATTTCTGGCCTTTGTCGCCATTCGGGCTTTCAACCCCGACTTGTGGCATCCCTATCGGGGCGGGGAAAAGCCGATGGAGATGGCCTACTTTAGCGCAGTAGTCCGCTCAACCCTGCTGCCCCCCTACGACCCCTGGTTTGCCGGCGGCTATCTCAATTACTACTATTGGGGCTATTTCCTGCTGGCTATCCCCACCCGTTTGGCCGGCATTATCCCCACGGTAGCCTTTAACCTGGCAGTGCCTCTGGTGTTCGCCCTGACGGTTACCGGAGCCTATTCCTTGGTTTATAACCTGACGGAAGGGGTAAAGCGCTCTCCCCGATCCCGGTTCGCCGGCCGAACTGAGCCCGAAGCGCCGGAGCCGGAATCGGAGCCGGTGGAAACCGGCCGAACCGGCTGGTTCCAACGTTTCCGCACTTTTCCATCCCTCATACCGAGTCCTGTAACTGCGGGACTCACTGCCGGCTTGTTCGTGGCAATCATTGGAAACCTGGACGGCACGGTTCAGTTAGCGCAACGCGCCTGGGGGGGCTTGACCGGCGCTGGCGGCGGGATGCCCTACTTTGATTTTTGGCGTAGCAGCCGGATGCTGCCCAGTCAGGAGAATATCGAACCGGGGCTGTTGACATTTTGGCTGTCGGGGACGCAGGATGAAGCAGCGGAAGTAGCCTGGCATATCACCGAGTTTCCCTTCTTCAGCTTTCTCTTTGCCGACCTGCACGCTCACGTGATGGCAATCCCCGTCACCCTGCTGGTAATCGGGCTGGGGCTGACCCTGGTTTTGGGACTGGGAAAATCAGGCCGAATCTGGCATTGGGCCGCATTGCTGGCGACTGGCATTGCAGTCGGCTCCCTGTTTGCCATTAACAGTTGGGACTATCCGACTTACCTGCTGCTCCTGCTGACCCTGGCGGCGGCCGCCCTTTTACTGCCCCTGCGCGACCCGGGCCGACAGTTGCCCCAGAGTTTAGGCTTCGCTGCCGCCCTCATCGGGGTGAGTGTTCTGGCCTTTTTCCCCCTCCTCCGGTTAGAGACCTTCGGCGCCGGCTTGGAAATCTCCCGGTGGAATACTCCGCCGTTAAATTTTCTGGGAATCCACGGCTTGTTCCTGGTTATCATCGGCGGTTTCCTGGTTTGGCAGGTTCGCCGTCCCTTTTCCATAGCTGTAAGAGGCTTCGCTTACTGGAATCGCCCGGATATGGCGTCGGATTCCGGTCTCTGGCGACCGGTGCACCGAAAATGGATTCTCATTTACCTGGGGCTGGGTTTGCTGTCGATTGTGTATTTTGCCGCGGCCGCGTACTTTACCGTAGCGTTCCTGCTGGGCTTTCTGGCGCTGGCGGGTCTGGCCTGGTGGGACCGCCAAATGTCGGCTGAGGAGCAAGACTGGTATCTCCTCTTTCCATTAGCGCTGACGGTACTGGCCCTGGGGTTAGCGGTCGGTGTGGACCTGGTGAAGGTCGAGGACGACATCGGCAGAATGAACACCTTGTTCAAGTATTATCTGGAGGTCTGGGTACTGCTGGGTCTGGCGGCGGCCTGCTTCCTGTGGCGAATGTGGCGCCACTATCCCTCCGGGACGCCGCTGTTCCGTACCGCAACTCTAGTCTGGTCCGGCTTGGTGGCGCTGCTGGTCTGCTCCAGCCTGATTTACACCTTCCTGGGGACTCAGGCCCGGGTGAATGACCGGTTCAATGACCTGCCGCCGACGCTGGATGGCCTGGCTTTCATGGATACGGCGGTGCATTTTGAGAATGAACGAGGCATTGAACTCAAGTGGGACCGTCAGGCTATCGAATGGCTCCAGGACAACGTTGAGGGCTCGCCGGTTATTCTGGAAGCGCATTTGGAACAGTATCGCTGGGGCAGCAGAATAGCTAACTATACCGGCCTGCCTACAGTGCTGGGCTGGCCCTGGCACCAGATACAGCAGCGGGGGCCCTACTCGGACGAAGTGTACGACCGCGCCTGGGATGTTCGCCTCATCTACGATACCGGGAACTTGAACCTGGCTAAAGATTTACTGAGTCAGTACCAGGTCAGATTCGTAATCGTAGGAGACCTGGAACGGACGCTATATTCGGCGGAAGGGCTGGCAAAGTTTGATATAATGGTGCAGGAAGGCGACGCGGTCCTGAAATTTGACAACGGGCACGTGGCAATCTACCAGATTGGGCTGGCCGAGGCCGGTTAATTTAAGGTATTCCTAAAGGGTGGTGAGTGCAGGATGGATGAAAGTACGCTGGCAATAGTTTCCTTCATCAAGGATGTGATGATAATAATTAACCTGGCCGTATTGATCGCAGTTCTGGTGCTGGTAATGCTGCTCGTGTTCCGGCTGTTGAGCGTAGTTGACCCCTTGAAGCAGACGGCGAAAAACGTGGAAGAGGTATCAGGCATCGTCCTTACTTCAACCAAGGACGTTTCCAAATTTTTCAGCTTTTTTGGAGTATTCAATCGGGTGCTGGAGCGAGTGCGCGAGCGTTTTAACCGAAATCAGGAATGAGCGGCGAAAATACCGGGAAGAGCCGGGGCGAATTTAACTGGTCGGCGGTTCGGTAGAATTCCATCGGGGATAGGAACCAAATACCTTCAGCCCGTTGACCTGACCGGCCAAAACTTGCAGCGCTTCCGCAACTACCGGGTTTTCCCGGTGGCCTTCGCAGTCCACCAGAAAATTGTAACGGCCCAGAGATTCTTTGGTCGGGCGGGACTCGATTTTCACCAGGTTGATATTGCGCGTGGCGAAGACACCCATAGCGTTATAAAGCGAGCCTGGCATATCCTCGGCAAAAGTAAAGCTGATGGACGTTTTGTCGTTTCCGGTGGGGGCGTGGTCGGCCCATCCCAGCAGCACAAACCGGGTAACGTTATTGGTTACGTCCTGAATCCCCTGCCCGATGATTTCGGCGCCGTACAGGTCGGCGGCGCGCTGGGGAGCGATGGCGGCGGCGACAACTTCACTGTTCAGCATATCGGTTACTGCCGCCGAATTGCTCAGGGACGCTATCGGCTCGGCCTCCGGGAAGTTATCCTCCAGGAAGTGCCGGCACTGGGCCAAGGACTGGGGATGGGAATAAATCACCTTGATTTCAGCCGGATTGGCGCCGGGCCGCACCATCAGGCAATGCTGGATTGCCAGGACCACTTCGTTGAAAATTGACAGGTCCGTTTCGCTAATCAAGTAATCCAGGGTATATACTACCGAGCCTTCGATGCTGTTTTCGATGGGGACGATACCTTCGTCAGCGATGCCATCGGAGACGGCCCGGCAAACGGAAGGGATGGTGGGACAGGGGATTAGCTCAGCCTGCGAATCGTAAAGCAGAGCCGCTGCTTCGCTGTAAGTGCCGGCCGGTCCCAGATAGGATAAGCGTTTGACCATACCTATACCCCGGTCAAGTTTTCGTAAAGTTTCTGTTCCTCGTCGGCGGCGACAATCGCATAAACTTCGTCGCCGGCTTCCAGTGTCGGGTCTTCGCGCGGTTCCAGACAGGCATTCCCCCGGAGAACCAGCAGCAGGGAGCTGTGCCGCAGCCGTTCCAGGTCTGAAATCTTCTTGCCCAATGCCGCTGCGTCTGCCGGGATAGTGACGCTTACCAGGGATGTACCCGGCTGCCTGAGGTAGGTCAGGTGATTAAAGCCGCTCCCCTCAACGCTGCGTTCCAGGTAAGCCAAGACTAATTCCTCGGAGCTGACCACCGCATCCACTCCCAGGATTCGGAAGATGGGCTGGTTCCGGGGGTCCTTAATGGTGGTGACGGTTCGTTCCACTGCAAAGACCTGCTTGGCTATTTGGCAGACTACCAGATTGGTTTCATCCCGTCCGGTAACGGCAACGACCGTATCGGCTCGGGCGGCTCCGGCGCGGCGCAGGTCAACCAGGTCCGTTCCGTCGCCCTGGATTACGATGCTGCCCAGCTCATCCCACATTAACTGGCAGCGAGCGAGTCCCTTTTCCAGCACCAATACTTCGTTTCCTTCCACCAGAAGTCGCTTGGCGAGATGGTAGCCGATAACACTGCAACCTACTATGATTACGAACATATCCGGGCTTGCTATTCCTCCAGGCTCTCCCGGGCGCGACTCAGGAAATCCGTCCCGCTATCCAGGATTGTAATGCCCAGCTGTCGGTAAAAGTCCTGCAGCTGCGGGTCGGTCAGCCGGCAAAGCACGTTGGGCCGATTGAAGATTAGGGAGGCTATCTGACATAAAAGCACGTTCTTGTGGTCGTCTTCGGTCAAGGCAAAGAAGGCGTCGCAGTCTTCCAGTCCGCCTTCCAGGAGATAGTCTTTCATCAGCGGCTCGGCGGCCCAGATAGTGGAAACATTGGTCTGCCGGCTCAGGATAGCCAATCGGTCGGCATCTTCGTCCAATACGGTTACGTAGTGTCCATCCTGTACCAGTACCGGAGCCAGGGCGTCGGTCAATCGGCTGCAGCCGTAAACGAGAATCTCCATAGCCGTCTAGTTATTCTCGCCGTTGCTGGGGTCCGGCTCCCGGGACAGCAGCACCTGGCAGGGGCTGTTCTTCAAGACATAGTCGGCAGTGCTTCCCACCGGCACCGGAGAGGCAGCCGGCTGAAAAGGTATGCCGAGAACCAGCAGGTCCATATCCTTGTCGGCGGCTTCCAGCACGATGGCCGGCCCGGCATTTCTGGCCTCAACCATGGTCGTGATTACTTTGCAGTGTTCCGACTCGGCGATTTTCTCGGCCTGACGCAGAATTTTTTCCCCTTCCATTAGCCGGCTTTGGCTCTGCACGGCGCCCAGGGGAAACTCCATGGGAACTTCAAATACGTAGATGGCGTGCAGGTCGGCCCGGCTGTGGTGAGCAAGCTGGCAGGTCCAACGGAAAGCTTGCTGGCTGGCCGCGGTGCCGTTTACCGGAGTGAGGATTCTAAGTCTGGATTTCTTCAGCATTTATTTTTGCCGTTTCCCGGCCAAATGAATCAGGCGCCAACCGTTTCCGGGGTCTGCTCGGCGGAGGTGAAGACGCTGGCGACGTACTCGCTGGGGCCAACAACGATCAAAACGTCGCCCGGCCGGATTTCCTCGTCCTTGGAAGGATTCAGGATGTAGTTGCGGCCCCGGCGGAGGGCGACCACGTTCAAGGGGGCGTGGTGTCCATCGTACCCGGCCAGACCGGCGGCCTCAATAGTCTTCCTGACCATAGAATGTTGGGGGCGAACTTTGCTGATTCCCACGTTGGAGGCCACTTCCATGTAATCGAGTATCCCCTGATTCAGGTCGACGTGAGCCAGACGCTTGGCGCTCTCTTCTTCGGGAAAGACGACCTTGCTCACCCCGATCCGGTTCAGGGCATCTCCGTGCAGGGCGTTGGTTGCGCGCGCAATAATCATCGGGATATTCATCCCTTTAAGCACCATCGCAATCAGGATGCTCGATTCGACGTTTTCGTCGCCCAGGGTCAAGATGGCCGCATCGCAGTCGGGAACCCCCAGCTTCCGGAGCGTGTCCTCATTGGTGGCGTCGGCGCTCACCGCATAAGTGGCATGGCCCAGCATACTTTGCACCCGGTCTTCCCGGCTGTCGATGACCACAACGTCATGGCCGGCCTGGTAGAGTTCCCGGGCCACGCCGGCCCCGAATCGGCCCATCCCGATAACGCAAACTCGCTTCTTCGCCATTCCGTCCCTCCGTTAACCTATTGTAACCCGTTCCTGGGCAAAACGATATACAATTTGTTCTTGAGGCACCAAAGTAAGGGCCAAAGTCAGCGGGCCGATTCGGCCGATAATCATCGCCGCAATAAAAATCAGTTGGCTTGCCATTCCCAACTGGGGCACAATGCCGGTGGAGGAACCGTTGGTGGCAAATGCGGACACAGTATCGAAGAAAAGGTCCAGAAACTGCAATTCCCCGGAGCGCAGGGCCGCCGCCTCGGTTACGGTCAGAATGGGTACGATAACGACGATGAAGGCGAAGGAAAGCGTGCCAACGGCCAGGGCCCGGAAAACCTGGGCCTGGGGTATTTCCCGGCCAAAGGCCTCGGTCTGGGGACGGGACCGGATGGATGAAATTACCGCCGCTACCAGCACTGACAGCGTGTTAACCTTGATTCCCCCGGCCACGGAGCCGGCGGCGCCGCCCACCAGCATCAGAAAAGTGAATACCAACTTGGTAAAATCCTCCATCTCGCCGAAGTCGTAGATGATGAATCCGGCCGTTCTGCCGCTGATGGAGTGGAACAGCGACTCGCCGGTACGCTCCAGGATATTGTTATCGCCGTAGGGGCCGCTGGCGACGAAGCCGGCCAGAAACAAGGCGCCAAACCCGACCAGCCACAGGGATATGCTGCCAATTATCACCAGCTTGGTGTCCAGCGACAGGCGGGAAAACCGGCGGGTACGGTACAGGTTCGCCAGGACGGTATAGCCGATGCCGCCCAGGATTATCAGCAAGGCCATTATTGCCTGGATTCCCCAGCGATTATCGAGAATCGCCAGGGACCGCGCGTCGGAAATTTCGGGCAGTATCGAAAAGCCGGCGTTGTTGAACGAGGACACCGACAGGAAAATGGATTGCCAGGCCGCTGCCGTGAATCCAAAGCCGGTGATTTCCCGGATGGCCGGGAACAGCGCAATGGCGCCCACGATATAAATCAGAAACGCCATGATGATGATGTTTCGGGTTAGCTCCCGGATTCCTCCTAACTGGTCCCCGCCAACGGCTTCCCGCAGCGTCAATTGCTGAAAGAGGCTGGATCCCTGGCCGATTAGCAGCAGTACGATGGTGGCCGCCGCCATGAACCCCAGGCCGCCGGCCAGCATCAGGATGAAAATCACTGCCTGCCCGAAGACGCTCCAATGGTTGGCCGTGCTTACGGCGGTATGACCGGTAACCGTAACCGCCGAGGTAGCGGTAAACAGGGCGACGATGAAGGAGGTGGATTGCTGGTCGCCCCGGGAGATGGGCAGATACAACAGGACTACACCCACCGCAATCAGGCCCAGGAAACCGTAAAGGAGAATGAAGGGAGGGGTGAGCGCCCGTTTCTGGCGGCGCGCGGGCGGCTCTTCAAAAACCCTCGGTTCCAGTTCGGCGGCGCGGCGCAGCCGAATTACCTGGTCAACTGGGCGTCTTGGACGGTTTTGACTCACCTGAAGTCTCGGCGCAAAGCAGTGCATTCCCCCGGGTGGTTTGGCGGATAAATTCGTCCCGAAGCAGGTTGACCGCCATCTTGGAGGCACCTGGATTCTAGTTGGCGTCCCCGGCGGTGTCAATTGTAAAAGCGGCGGGCCGGGCAATTGCCTTCCGATCAGGTTGAATTACCCGCTAATGGTACAAAAATGACCTGGCTCGGTTCTATATCTGCAATAATCCCGCGGTCTCTTTGGCCTGAGGCCTACGCCGAGCAAGGAACTGCTGCGCCAAGCCGGGCCGGAAGCAGGGGCGATTGTACCGCACTTCGCCGCGATTATGCCGGCAGCTTTCCCTTATCTGTGCTAATATATGCTTTAGTTGCGCCAGAGTTTGAGGTGAGCAAAGATGACTTCCGCCCCCCGGCAAGTTGAACTGCGTTTCAACCCGGTAGAGATTGACCGCAAGTGGCAAGAGCGTTGGGCCCGGGATAAGCTGTATCAGGTTGACGATAACGATTCGCGCCCCAAGTGGTATGACCTGACAATGTATCCGTATCCGTCGGGCGACCTGCATATCGGGCACTGGTACGCGATGGCTCCCGCCGACTGCCACGCCCGTTTCCGGCGGATGCAGGGTTACAACGTACTCCACCCCATCGGGTTTGACGCCTTTGGTCTGCCGGCGGAGAACGCCGCCATCAGCCGGGGCATCCACCCCTTCACCTGGACGATGAGCAACATCGAGAATATGAAGGGACAGCTCCGGTCGATCGGGGCTATCTATGATTGGGAACGGGAGATTGTCTGCTGTCTGCCCGAGTACTATCGCTGGAATCAATGGTTCTTTTTGAAGTTCCTGGAACAGGGATTGGCCTATCGGGCCCAGGCTCCGGTGGTCTGGTGTCCCTCCTGCCAAACGGTTCTCGCCAATGAACAGGTGCTGAACGGCAGCTGCGAGCGCTGCAATGCAGTAGTAACCCGGCGTGACCTGGAGCAGTGGTTCCTGAAGATTACCGACTACGCCGATGAACTGCTGGATTTCAGCGGGTTGGTGGAGTGGCCCGAAAAAATATTGATGATGCAGCGTAACTGGGTAGGACGCAGCGAGGGTGTGGAAATTATCTTTGACATTTCCCACCATGGCCTGGAGCAGCCGGAAATTCGCACCTTTACGACCCGCATTGATACGATTTTTGGCGTAACTTTCCTGGCTCTGGCCCCGGAACATCCATTGGTGCCTTTGCTGACCACCGACGGGCAGCGGGAGGCGGTAGAAGCCTACATCAGCCAGGCCCGGCAGACCTCCGAAATCGACCGCCTGGCCGCCGACAAGGAGAAGACGGGGGTCCCCCTGGGCGCATACGCGGTCAACCGGCTGAACGGGGAGCGGGTGCCCATCTATACCGCCGACTATGTGTTGACGACCTACGGCACCGGCGCCGTGATGGGGGTGCCGGCCCACGATGAGCGCGACTACGCCTTCGCCCGCAAGTACGCCTTGCCGGTGCGGATGGTGATAGCGCCCATTGATTGGGATGGCAAGGAGCCGACCGAGGCTTATCTGGGTAGCGGCTTTATGACCAACTCGGGCAAGTACGAAGGCTTGACTGACGACGAAGGCGTGGCCGCCATCTCCGATGACGTGGAAAAGAAGGGCTGGGGCCACCGCGCCAAATCTTATCGCCTGAGAGACTGGCTCATTTCCCGCCAGCGTTATTGGGGAACGCCAATTCCCGTAATCTACTGCGCTGACTGCGGTATCGTGCCGGTTCCGGAAGCGGACTTGCCGGTGCTCTTGCCGGAAGACGCCGAATTCAAGCCCACCGGGGAGTCCCCCCTGGCGGAGAATGCGGCTTTCGTTAATACCGCCTGTCCCCGGTGTCAGGGGCCGGCCCGCCGGGAAACGGACACGATGGACACCTTCATCGACTCCTCGTGGTATATGCTGCGCTACATCAGCCCCAAGTTTGATGACGGGCCTTACGACCCGGAAGCGCTGCGGCATTGGCTGCCCGTGGACCAGTACACCGGCGGCGCCGAGCACGCCGTAATGCACCTCCTGTACTCCCGGTTTTTCATCAAGGCTATGCGGGATACAGGCTTGGTGGACTTTGACGAACCGTTTTTGCGGCTGTTCAATCAGGGGGTGATTCTCGGTTCCGACCACGAAAAGATGAGCAAGAGCCGGGGCAACGTGGTCAACCCGGACGATGTGGTGGGAGTCCTGGGCGCCGACGCCGTCCGCTGCTTCCTGATGTTCATTGGCCCTTGGGACCAGGGTGGCCCCTGGAGCGACGTGGGCATCAATGGGGTAGCGCGCTGGCTTAATCGGGTCTGGACCCTGGTGGAGCGAAACCCAGCAGACCTGAGTGGCGCGGAAGTGTCAGCCCAGTCGGTGCGCGATACCCTGCGGATTCTGCACCAAACGGTTCGCAAGTGCCACAGCGACCTGGACCGGTTCAAGTTCAACACCGCTATCGCTGCGCTGATGGAACTGGTAAATCACCTCAGCAAGGTTTGGGCTGAAGCCAGTATCGACCCGGACACCTGGCGCGAATGTATCGAGAAATTCCTGCTTTTGCTGGCGCCCATCGCACCCCACATCTCCGAGGAACTTTGGGAGCGTACCGGGCACGCTTACAGCATTCACCAGCAGAGTTTCCCGACCTGGGACGAATCCCTGGCTGCCGAGGAAATGATAACTCTGGTGGTGCAGGTCAATGGCAAAGTGCGAGACCGAATTGAAGTGCCGGCCGGCATCGATGAACCGACGGCCCACCAGTTGGCCCTGTCCAGCGCCAAGGTGCAGCCTTACACCGCCGGGAAGGTGGTAGATAAGGCAATCTACGTGCCGGGACGCTTGGTAAACGTCGTGGTGGTCTAATCCGGTCAGCGGCTGAGTAGTGTATATGACACTGGTTGAAAAATATGCTCTCCTACCCGAGGAGATTGACCGGGAAAGCCTGAAAATGGTGCAGGCGGAACTGCCGCCGGGCCTCCGCCTGTCGCCCCGGGAAAACTATGTGCTTTGCCGGATTGTGCGGGCGGAGGGGGACCCGGCGGTCGCCGCGATGGTGCGCTTCAGCCCCGGCGCCGTAGAGCAGGGCATCGCGGCTCTGCGGAACAAGGCTGACGTCGTTACCGACGTCCGAATGGTGGAAATGGGCATATCCAAAGCTCTGTTGAGACGCTGCGGGGTTGCTACCTGCTGCCTGATTGACGCGCCGGCAGTGGCCGACCGGGCCCGGCGGGAGGGTACTACCCGTTCCGTGGCTGCGGTGCGGGAGCTGGCGCCCCACTTGAACGGGGCGGTAGCGGCAGTAGGCAATGCTCCGACGGCGCTCCTGGCCCTCCTGGATCTGGTGGACGCCGCAGCCATTGCGCCGGCGCTGATAATTGGAATGCCGGTAGGCTTCGTGGCTTGCCCGGAATCCAAAGAAGAACTGGCGCGCCGGAACCTGCCCTACATTACCATCATGGGCCGGCGGGGGGGCAGTTCCGCCGCTGCCGCTGCGGTAAATGCGCTGCTGGAGCTGGCCGGTATCCCGGAGAGCGGGGAGGCTTAATTGAGCGAACATCACGTCCACGGCAGTCACGGCGTAGCCCGGGTAGAAGTTGCCGCCTCCGGCGCCGAAAAGTCGGAATGGGGAGTCATCCTGCTGGGACACGGCAGCCAGCGAGGGGCCAGCCCTCTGGAATGTTCCTGCGCCTGGCGAAAGGCCGCCGGCGTAGGTGCAAACGAGGGAGACGCGGTGGCGGATTCGCCGGGCTGGCCCGGCTGGTGCCGGCGCTGTCCCAACACCCCCCAGGGGCTGGGGCAGGCCGCCCGCCGACTTCAGGCGGAATTGAGCGCGGACCGGGTTCAGGTCATTCTGTCCTGCCTGGAGTTCATCGAGCCCTTCCCCCATGAGGCGGTCAGGATTTTATCCGAAAGGGGAACGGAAAAGGTGGTGGTGCTGCCCTACCTGTTGGGGAACGGGAAACACGCCACAGTGGAAATGGATGAATTGCTGGATGAGGTGCGGGCCCAATCGCCGGAAGTAGAGCTGATTCTGGCCGAAGGATTGGGAACCGACCGGCGTCTGGCGGAGCTGATTCTGGCCCGGATTAATGATTTGGGTGAAACCACTCCGGCGCCGCAGGACGGTCAGGATGTCGGGGTGCTGCTGGTGAAGGCCGGCACCCGTACTCAATATGATGACTGTTCGTGGCTGCGGCAGTTGGGGCAAATGGTAGAAACTAGGTTGGGCGCGGGCTATGCCGTGGAAGTTGCCCAGTCGCACTACGGTGACCCGACAATGGAATTTGCCGCCGGGCGATTGGTCGAGGAACGCGGCGTGGCGTCGCTCGTCTGCGTTCCCTATATCTTTTTCCCGGGCCTGATTTTGACTCGCAACGTTTTGGGAACTATGGACCGGCTACAGGAAAAGTACCCCGGGGTGACCATGACGGTGACTCCGCCCCTGGGAGTGGATGACCGGTTAATCGCCGTAGCCGCCGACCGGGTTCGGCAGGTTTGGGCCGGGGGCTAGTCCCGATATGGCCGGAACGCCCCGATACCGGACTGTGAGAATAGAAGCAAGATTCGATCCCTGCGGTAAATCTGACAGGTAAATCCGATGGCCGAAAATTCCAATATTGAAGCAAGGCCGGAGAGCGACTACAGCCGTCAAACCATCCGGCGCCGCCAGTTGCGCACCGGCTATACCACCGGCTCTTGCGCCGCCGCCGCCACTGGAGCCGCGGTGCAGGCCCTATTGTCGGGTGAAGTGGTCGCTGAATCCACAATTCACTTGCCGGTGGGCCGAGACGTGACCTTTCCGGTGAATCGCTGCCAGTGGGCCGCTGACGGCAGCAGTGTTACCTGCTCGGTGATTAAGGACGGCGGCGACGACCCCGACGTTACCCACGGCGCCGAAATTTGCGCTACCGTGTGGCGGAACCCGGCGGCGACCGGAATCCGGCTGACGGGCGGGCCCGGTGTGGGTACGGTAACTCGGCCCGGCACCGGCATCGAAGTGGGCGAGCCGGCGATTACCCGGGTTCCCCGGAGAATGATTGCCGAAGCGGCGGCCCGGGCCGCCGCCGCTCAGGGGCTGCCCCCCGACACCGGATTTGTAGTCCAGGTATCGGTGCCGGGCGGCGAGGAAATCGCCCAGAAGACTACCAACTCCCGGTTGGGGGTGCTTAACGGTATTTCGATTCTGGGCAGCACCGGCGTGGTGCAGCCCTTTTCCACGGCGGCCTGGCGGGCCAGCGTCCACCTGGCTATTGACGTGGCCGCTGCCAACGACCTGTCCCACCTGGTATTGTCCACCGGCACCCGCAGCGAGGAGTACGCCCGGCGACACCTGGACTTGCCGGATATGGCTTACATTGAAGCGGGGATTTTCAGCGGCCCAGCGATGAAGCGGTGCGTAATGCGAAAGGTCGAGAGGGCTGCCCACGTGGGGATGGTCGGCAAGCTTTCCAAGATGGCGATGGGTTACTTTGTAACCCACGTGGCCGGCAATCAGGTAGATACCCAGTTCCTGGCCGACCTGGCCGGTCAGTGCGGCGCGTCGGCAGCGGTGCAGGAAGAGATTCGGCAGGCCAGCAGCGCTCGCCATTTCCAGGAGATTGCCCAGGCCAATGGTCTCCTGTCGGTTTTCCCCTTGATGTGTCAGATGGTATGCGACCAGAGCCGCCTTCAGTTGGGCGATGACGCCGATGCCCTGATAGTAGATGTTCTTTGCTTCGACTTCGAGGGCAACTTGCTGGGTCATGCCTCCACCGCGCCGGAGGGTGTGCCGCTGTCGGCGGGGGCCGGCGCCTAATGGCGGTGAGCCGGGCCAATAGTTTCGCTGCCGAGTTACCGACGGGGGAATTCGGTTTGGAGCCGAGCGCTGGCAAAGACCGTCCCTGGGGCCTTTGGGATGAAGCCTTTGAGCAGCGTCGGCCCCACCGCGGGCAGATAACCAAGCGCGAGGTGCGCGCCGTCAGCCTCTACTGCCTGGGGTTGCGCCGGGACAGCATCATCTGGGATGTGGGCGCCGGCACGGGATCCATATCGGTAGAGGCGGCAATAGTCGCCGGCCAGGGCCGGGTTTACGCCATCGAGGGAGACCCGGCAAGCCGGCCGTTGCTGGAACGCAATATTGCCCGGTACAGTCCGGGCAACGTAACTGTCGTCGCCGGATCGGCCCCGGAGTCGTTTCGGGAACTGCCGGATCCCGACTCGGTATTTATCGGGGGTAGCGGCGGGAATTTGGTGGGGATACTGGAATCGGTAAACGCCCGGTTGAAGTCCGGCGGGCGCGTAGTTGCCAACTTTGCCACCCTGGAAAGGACCAGTGAAACATACCGATGGTTTCAGCAGCGCGGATTTGTTGCCGAAATAAACTCGATCAATGCGGCCCGCAGCCGGGAACTGCCCGACGGCTCGGTACGCCTGGAAGCGTTAAATCCGGTCTTTGTAGTAACCGCCTGGCGCGATGCGCATCCCCCGGAGGACTTGCCCCATGAGCAGTGAACCGATTAACCCCAACTATGGCGTTCTTTATGGTATCGGTGTCGGCCCGGGCGACCCGGAACTGGTTACCCTCAAGGCGCAGCGCATTCTCCAGAGCGTCCCGATTATTTGTACCCCGCATTCCGATACCAGCCGGGACAGTTTTGCTTTGTCCATAGTCCGTCAGTTTATTGACACGGACCGGCAGGAGCTTTTGCGCTTTGGGTTCCCCACCGATGACGCCGAGGCAGCCTCCCGGGTTTGGGAAAACGCGGCGGAAACGCTGGCCGAGCGGTTGAGTCAAGGGCAGGATGTGGCCTTCATTACCGAGGGCGACCCGATGCTGTTCAGCACCTTTGCTTACGTGCTGGAGAGTATCCGCTCCAACCACCCGGATATAGCCGTGGAAATAATTCCCGGAGTCTCTTCGGTTATGGCAGCCGCCGCCAGAGCCAGCGTTCCTCTGGTAACCCACGGGCAGCGGCTGGCTATTTTGCCGGCGGTGTACGGGATTGACGACTTGCGGGAAGCTATCGCCAATTACGATACTATTGTCTTGATGAAAGTGAACCGGGTGCTGCTGGACGCCCTGGCTAATCTGGAAAGCCTGGGGCTGGCCGGCAAGGGCATCTACGTCCGCCGGGCCACCACGGAAAGGGAACGGGTAGTCCAGGATTTGCAGCAGCTTACCGAGGAAGACCTGGACTATTTTTCGCTGCTGATTATCAAAAGGTGATTTAATGGCAGAAGGTAAAGTTTATTTTGTCGGGGGCGGCCCCGGCGACCCGGAGTTGCTGACTCTCAAAGCCAAGCGGCTGATTGAAACTGCCGACGTGGTCATTTATGCCGACTCGCTGGTGCATCCGGCGATAGTGGAATTTGCCCGGGCTGATGCCGCCGTTTACGGCAGCAAAGATATGGCCCTGGACGAAATTATGCAGGTTACGCTGGAAGCGGCGGCCGCCGGCAAACAGGTGGCCCGTATCCAGAGCGGCGACCCTTCGGTGTATGGCGCCATGCTGGAGCAGATGCGGGTATTGGAAGCGGCCGGCGTGGACTATGAAATAATTCCCGGAGTCAGCGCCGCCTTTGCCGCCGCCGCCAAACTCAAGGCGGAATTGACGGTTCCTGACGTCGCCCAGACGGTTATTATGACCCGGGCCCAGGGCCGAATCGCTATGCCCTCCGGGGAACAGTTGCAGGATTTGGCCGCTCACGGCTGCACCCTGATAATTTTCCTGGGCATTACCCGGATGCCTCGAATAGTTCGCGACCTGGAAGCGGCCGGCTATGCCAGCGACACGCCGGTAGCCATCGTCTATCGGGTGGGATGGGAAGACGAACAAATTATTCGCGGCACCCTTGCCGACATAGTGGCTAAAGTCCGGGAGGCTAAAATAACGCGGCAGGCTCTGGTTATGGTGGGAAAGGCGATGGACCCGGCGCTGCGGGACCCGGCCCTGACCCCCGACGCGGAATTTGCCGTCTCCCACCTCTACTCGGGAGATTACACCCACCTGTTCCGGCGTTCCCGAAACCGGGCCGCCTCGAGCAGTCCTGAGCCCGGCGACGGCGCCGCAGCCGCCAGTACCGGAGCCACCGGCCCGGAGCAGGGCCGGCCGTGACCAACGCCGGTCAGTCCACATCCCGGAAGCCGGACGGATTGCCTGATACTGCGGCCGTCCCGTCCACCGGCATTGTGGCAATTTCCCGGCAGGGCGCCCAATTAGCCGGCCCCTTGACCGCCGCTCTGCCCGATTCCACGGTCCTGTACGTGGTTGACCGTTTTCGGGATTTGGCCGGCCCCCTGCCCGACCGGGAAGTGCATACCTTTTTCCTTCCCCTGCGGCCGCTTATCGGACAGTTGTTTCTTGAATACCGCCGGCTGGCGCTGTTTATGCCCGTTGGCGCGGCGGTACGGCTCCTTGCTCCGCAGCTCAGGCACAAGCACGACGACCCGGCAGTGGTGTGTGTGGATGACGCCGGCCGATTCGCGGTTAGCCTCCTGTCGGGACATATCGGCGGCGCCGATGCCCTGGCGGAAGAAGTGGCCGCTGTTCTGGGATCCCAGCCGGTCATCACCTCCGCCTCCCACGCAACCGATACTCTGGCGGTTGATTTGCTGGGCCGCCGGTTCGGGTGGCGCATCGAAGCCGAAGCGACAACCGTAACCCGGGTCAGCGCCGCGGTAGTCAACGGGGAGAGGGTCGGCCTTTTTCAGGATTCCGGCGAAGGTAACTGGCTGCCGGCCGGAAAGTCGTTGCCGAGTCATATCGCAGCCTTCGCCAGCGTCGCCGAGCTGCTGGCTGCCGACTGTGCCGCCGGCCTGCTGATTACCGACCGGGTGGTCCAGCCGGAGGATTGGGCGACGGGAGATAACGTCGCCAGGCTGACCGGGGCGAATACGGTAATTTACCGACCCCGCAGCCTGGTAGTGGGCATAGGGTGCCGTCGAGGTGTCTCCCGTAAACATCTGGAGCTGCTGCTGACCGAGACTTTTCAGGAGCATAAACTGTCGCTGTCCAGTATCAGGTGTCTGGCAACGGCCAGTATCAAGCAGGACGAACCGGGCCTGCTGGAACTAGCCGAGCAGCTGGGAGTTCCTCTGGTCTGCTATGAGCCGGGGGAGTTGAACGGCTTATTCCCCGGCGAGCCGGGCGATACGGCCGGCGGCGAATCTGGAAGCGACAAGAGTGCCGACGCTATATCCCTCACCCGGTCGGCGGCGGCCCGTCGCCTGGTCGGCGTTTGGGGCGTTGCCGAGCCGGCCGCCCTGCTGGCCTCGGGCAGTCGGGAACTCCTGGTACCCCGGCAAAAGACCGACCGGGCAACGCTGGCCGCAGCCCGGATTCCTTTCACTCCCGACCCGCAGCGCCCCCAACCGAAACCGCAAGGCGGCAAGCAGCTATGACGGTAGCAGATACCAACAACAACCCCGAAGGCCGGCTCATTCTGGTGGGTTTAGGGCCGGGGGATTCAGCTTTGTTGGCGCCGGGCGCGGCGGCGGCTCTGGAAAGGGCCGACGTGGTAGTCGGCTTTCGGGGCTATATGGAGCAGATAACCGACCTGACGGAGGGCAAGGAGCTGGTTTCCCTGGAATTAGGCCAGGAGCTGGAGCGCGCCTCCCGCGCCGTTGAACTGGCCGCCCACGGGCGTACTGTGGCCGTGGTGTCCTCGGGCGATGCCGGCGTGTACGGAATGGCCGGGCCCGTATTTCAGGTCCTGACCGACCGGAATTGGGACGGCCGTCACCCTGAAGTCGTAACCGTGCCCGGAATTTCGGCGCTGCAATCAGCGGCATCCCTGCTGGGTTCCCCGCTAATGCAGGACTTCTGCGCAATTAGCTTGAGCGACCTGCTGACTCCCTGGCGGGTCATCATCCGGCGGTTGGCGGCGGCGGCCGTCGGAGATTTCGTGGTGGCGCTGTATAACCCCCGCAGCCGGCGGCGAGACTGGCAGCTGCTGGAAGCCTGCACCATTCTTCGGGACCACCGCCCGGCGACCACTCCCGTTGGCCTGGTGCGCGAGGCTTACCGCAGCGGCCAGGAGGTAATCGTTACCGACCTGGAGCAGATGAAGGAACGCTGCGCCGAAGTCGATATGTTTACTACCGTGATCATCGGCAACTCCACCTCATATACGCTGAGTGGAAAGATAGTAACCCCCCGAGGCTATGCGGATAAATACGGGCCAGCCCCGGAAAATTAGTAGCCGGGAGACGATAAGGAGAGGCGGCGCAATGGCGGCAATCAGAAAAAATCAGCTCAAGGAAAAGCTGGCTGACGGACAGGTAACCGTAACCATATCCGGCATACTGAGCAGCGAAATGGTGGACTTCCTGGGCCCGCTGGGGTTTGACGGAATTTGGCTGGAGTGTGAGCACGGCGGAGTAACCTGGGATCAGTTGGGAGATTTGACTCGCGCCAGCGACCTGTGGGGCGTAACTCCCATAACCCGGGTCAACGCCAACGAACCCTGGCTGATTACCCGCACCCTGGACCGTGGTTCTATGGGCATAGTAACTCCCCATGTGAACCGCCGGGAAGCGGCGGAAAAAGCGATGCAGTCGGCCAAGTACGCCCCGCTGGGATACCGGGGGATGTTCGGCGGCCGTCAGTCTTTTGGCGTGCCCGACTACTTTCAGGCCGCCAATGACCAAAGTATGGTGATTGTGCTGCTGGAGGAAGTCGAGGCGCTGCAGAATCTGGACGAGATTTTGCAGGTTGACGATATTGACGTCTTCTTCGTCGCCCCTTCCGATTTGGCCCAGACCATGGGGCATCTGGGCAACCCGGGCCACCCTGAGGTGCAAGCCGCCATTGACCGCGCCATCGCCCGAATTGTTGATTCGGGAAGAACCGCCGGAACCCTGGTAAATGATGAGAACGCAACCGCTTATGTCGAAAAGGGCGTCAAGTTCCTGATGACATCCTTCAACGAGTGGATCGTCCGCGGCGCCGGCGACTTCCTGTCCCGGGTTTCCCCGACCTGAAGCATCCGGGCGTAATATGCCGAAGTTTGACGCTAGTGGCTCCCTTCCGCCCTCCGGTCCTCCGCAACGCTAACGACCTGGCGAGACTGGTTCAGGGGCAGCAGCAGCAGGCTGCCCAGGACAAAAAGGCTGGCGCAGATAAACAGCAGAGCGGCATAGCCGGCCTCCGTCGCGATTAGTTTGTTGGATAAATCCACCAGCGGCCCCAGCGTTTTCGAAAAGGCGGCCCCGCCGATGGTAGCCAAATTAACGATGGCCATGTGCGTTCCTTCCCGGCCGGGGAGAGCCAGTTCATTAGCCAGGGCCCAACTGGCGCTCAGTACCGGCCCCAGACAGAGGCCAATCAAGCTGGATATGAGGATGACCTCGCTGGTGCTGCCGGCCCAGAAAATCCAGATTGTACCGGCCGCCGCCCCGCAGGCTCCGCCAATAATGACCGGTTTTCGCCCGACCCGGTCCGATACCCACCCGGCCGGATAAACGCTGACCACGAAAGCTCCGCCGATAGCCAGCACCGCCGTCCCCAGGGTTTGCGCCGGGTTGCTTACCAGCACCACGTCCCGCAGGAAATAGAGGCCGTAGGTGGGGAAAATGAAGGTGGCGGTGATTAACAGAAACCGGGAAAGCAGGAACCATAGCAGTTGAGGATTCAGGTTGGCGGCGGGATGCCGGATAGTTGTCGCCCCGCGGCGCCGGGAGCGAAGGGCCCGTTCTCTGGTTACTGCCACGCCGGAACTGATTAAGGCTGTAACCAGCAGGGTGGCGCCCAGCGCCGCCAGCGCAATCCGCAGCCACTCAATAGAGTCGGGGCCGTGGTAAAAGCTGATCAGGACGCCGCTAACGGCCACCAGCACAATGCCGCCGGCGGCATCGGAAAGAATTTTCAGCGACGAAGCTGCCCCAATTCGGTTTGCCGGCACCAAATCCCCGATTAACGCCAAGTAAGGCGCAATCCCGATCCCGGCATTGGCCTGGATGAAAATCCAGATAATGAGCAGTGAAATGAGGGTCAAGGGAAAAGAGAGGCCGGTCAGCCCCAGGCAGACGAAAAACGCTCCCCACAGCATATAGGGGACTCGGCGGCCCAGGGGCGAGCGGGTGCGGTCGCTGTAGGAACCTACCATCGGCTGGACGATAGCTGCCGCCACCAGGCCGCTGAGTCCCAATGCGCCCAGCAGGGAGTTTTTGGCCGCTTCCGGGGCAACGTCCAGAATCAGCGTAGGCAGGATGATGGTCTCCATCGCCAGAAAAAAGCCGGTGCTGCCGAAACTGAAAGCGCCTAACTTCAGGAGGGTCGGCACGCTCCAGTTTTGGTTGATTTCTGAATCAGGAGAGGCCATTTGTTACAATACGCGGTGGATGATGGCTTGTTTGTTCGCAGCGGAATCCGGCCGGCTTTCGGGCCAATGACTTCCGCCGACTCAAATTCTACAATAGTGTTATGTCCGGTTCCACCGGGAATCCCGGATGCCCCGGGAGCCGCAGGTGTATTTCCCAAGTTGACGAATATGGATAGGTTTTGCGCTGATGAAAATTTGTTCCTTGCTGCCCAGCGGCACCGAGATTTTGTACGCTCTGGGTCTGGGCGACCGGATTATTGGAGTAACCGACCTTTGCGACTACCCCCCGGAAGTGAAAGAGAAGCCGATTGTGTGCCGCAGCCGCATCGATGTGGACGCAATGTCCAGTCAACAAGTAGAGGAGATGATGCGACGCATCCTGGCGGCCGGGGAGAGTCCCTACGAACTGGACGGCCAATGGCTGGCGAATAACTCGCCGGACGTGGTACTGACCCAGGACTTGTGCTACTTCTGCGAAGTCGATGCTCAAACCGTGGGGCGGTCGGTGAACCTGATGCCCCGGCCCCCGGAAGTCGTCGTGCTGCAACCCAGAACGCTGCCGGGCATATTCGATTCAATCCTTCAGGTGGGGCAAGCCTGTTCCGCCCGGGAGCCGGCGGCGCGTCTGGTGGCAAGCCTGGAGCAGCGGGTGCGGGCCGTTGCAGCAAAGGCGGGCGCCGTCGCCAGCCGGCCTCGAACTTTCTCCGTGGAAGGAGTCAATCCCCTGGTAGTCGGCGGGCACTGGATTCCGGACCTGCTGCAGCGGGCCGGCGGACAGCACGACTTGTTTGCTCCAGGTTCGCCGGCCCGGCGCATTAATTGGGACGAAGTGGTGAAGTATGCCCCGGAAAAGCTGTTTATCGACTTGTGTTCGTCGAACCTGCGCCGACAAAAGGCGGAAATTTCGTGGCTGGCCGGCCAACCGAGCTGGGGTGAGCTGCCCGCAGTTCGGACCGGGGAAGTCTATTTGATCGACCCCGTTTACTTCAGCGTCCCCGGGCCCCGGGTGGTAACCGGGCTGGAGATTCTGGCGCAACTGACCCATCCCGAGATTTTTTCCGGCCTGATTCCGCCGGACACGACGCTGAAGCTGAACCCGGATTTGACGGCCGAATCCCGGCCTGCGGAGATTGGCGACTGTTTCTTGACCTGGCCCTGACCGGCGCGGCCCGGAACCGACCGCCAAAAAGTCTGGCGGTTCCGGCCTGAAGGTCTTGAGATTTGGCCCTTGAACCGGGTTTAACCAGGTATCGGCCAAAGTAAGGGGAATAAGCTGTCCCGTAGTAGCGAGTTACAGCGCCAGCGGTTATAATTGGGCAAAACCGCAAAGGGAAGGTTGGCATCTTGACAAGCAGAGACGAGTTCAGATCGGCAATGTCCCTATTCGCTACCGGAGTAACGGTAGTAACGTCCTTGGATGATGACGGAGAACCCCATTCCATGACCGCCAATTCCTTTGCTTCAGTTTGCCTGGACCCGCCCACGGTGCTTATTTGCGTCGCGCACGGCACCCACACCCACGGCTACGTGGAGCGCAGCGGCAAGTTTGGGGTAAATATCCTGGGGGAAGAACAGGAGGAATTGGGCGTTTACTTTGCCAAGCGGCCCGAGGACCGGCAGGAAGGCACCGATTACCACTACACCATTGCCCAGGACCAGGTTCCGATGCTGGATGATTCCATGGTGTTTTTCGGCTGCCAGGTGGTTGGCGCCCACGTGTACGGCGACCATACAGTTTACCTGGGCGAGGTCAAGGAAGTAATCAGCAACGAAGCCGGCGACCCTCTAATGTTCTACAAGAGCCGTTGGTATCATCCCAACGACCGGATGGAATAACCCGGGACAAACATCGACCGGGAGAGCGAATTTAGAGCTTTCCCGGTCTTCGGTTGGCAGTCTGGGTATATCGCTGATATACCCGGCAATCCCTTATTTCAGGGACGCCAGGAACTCCTCGATACTGGCGTTTACCAGTTTGGATTTCTGCAGCTGCACAAAGTGCGTTGCCCCCGGAACTATGACCTTCCGGGACTCCGGGATATGTTCTTCCAGGTAATCGGCGTACTTTACGGGGGTCATAGTGTCTTCGGCGCCGCAGATTATCAGGGTGGGCAAGTTGATGTTCCGGATTTCGTCCATTACGTCAAACCGGTCGCAAGCCAGCAGGTCGTTCAACTCTACCGCCGGGCCAATCTCTTCCGACCGCCGCTTGAGGGACCGAACCAGGTCGGGAGCGACGCCCGGATAATACGCCATTTGATTCTCCAGCCACTTGCTTTGGTCGGCCACGGCCTCCCGCCCCAGTTGCAGGTAGTCAGGGTGGACGCGGAGTCGGGCGCCAGTTCCTACCAGGATAATCCCGCGCACTTCCTCAGGATAGCGCAGGGCATACAGGAGGCTGATGGCGCCGCCCATGGAATGTCCGCAGATAACCATATTCTTGTAACGCCGCGCCGCCGTAAATCCTCTAACCCACTCCAGATACTGCTCTACGGTAGGGCAGGGCCGGCCGGTTGGGTGCCCGGGCAAGTCCAGGGCCTTGGAATTACGAAAATGCTGTAGTTGATAATAAAAGGCTAATCTTGAGCTTCCGGCCCCGTGTATGAATACCAGTTTCACCGATTATCCTCCTCCATCAAACTTGTGAGCTTTGGCCGGGGTCAGACTATTCGGCGAGAGAATAAGGACCAGATTGCAGCAACCTGACTTCGCAAATATAGAGGGCTACCGGATCTTTGCCAGCAACCCTCTATCAGGAATCAGGTTTCTCGCCGATTAGCGGTAAATTCAGGACACTTGATACCGCGATTCCGCAAGGCTTTCAGGCGCCCAAATTACAAACGGCCCCAGTTTACCACCCAGGCCGGCATTCCACAACACGCCCTGCCGGGTAGGAATCAGCCTCCCCCTCTCCCTGAGGGATAGGGGCCGGGGTGAGGGATGGAGCGCTCCCCTTTTGGCGTCCCGGGGGGGGGGGGGGGGGGGGTTAATATCCGCCAATCCTACCGGGACTTCCGGTCCCGTCAACGTGCCGCTTGCCTACTCTGATGGACTGCTACCGTTGCTGTTTTCCGACACTGGGGCGCCGGCTTCGGATTCGGCTGTTCCCGAAGTGGAGTAATCGTTTTCCTGGAAGCAGGCCACCGAAGCCACGTAATCATCCGCTTCCCGGTCCCGCCAGACAATGACCCCCTGGGTATAGCGGCTGTTGGTTACCTTAACGTCTTCCAGGTTAATCCGCACGACCTGGGCCTTGGCCGAAATGATGAAGATTTCTTGTCCTTCTTCTTCGGTTACGACCCGGGAAGCCGCTACCGGGCCGGTCTTTTCGTTAACCCGGAAAGTCCTGACTCCCTGGCCGCCGCGGCCATGGCGCGGGTAGTTCTTCAAGGGAGTTGATTTGCCGTAGCCGCCCTGGCTGACCACCAATAAATGGCCGTTGACGGTTACCGGCGCCATGCCGGCTACCTTGTCGTCGCCCAACAGGCGTATGCCGCGCACCCCGCCGGCCGAGCGGGACCGGGGCGTCAGGTTCTTCCTCGGGTCTTCACAGTTGCGTATCTGGAAAATGATTGCCTGTCCCTTCTCGGTGACCATAACGATTTCGTCGGCGTCGCCCAATTGGGACACGCTTACCAGCTCGTCGCCGTCCTCCAGGTTCATGACAATCAGCCCGGAAGGTCGGATGTTGGTAAGCTCGCCCTCTTTCAGGGCTTTGACCTCGCCCAGCCTGGTTGCCAGGACCAGCATGGCGCTGTCCCGCGCATTCTTCACGGGCAGCATAGCCTGGACCTGTTCGTTGCGGGCGATCGGTATCAAGTTAACCAGCAAGGTGCCTCGACTGGTGCGGGAGGTGTCCCCCTGAATCTGGTAAGCCTTCAGCGGATAGACCCGTCCCCGGTTGGTGAAGAAGAGCAGGGTATCGTGGGTGTCCACCACCACCAAATCCATCAGGGCGTCATCCTCGCGGGTAGTCATACCGCGGACGCCTTTACCGCCCCGGTTCTGGGTGCGGTAGGTATCGCAGGGAATCCGCTTGATGTACCCTTTCTGGCTCAGGGTAATCATGACGTCCTGGTGGGGGATGAATTGCTCCGCCGTCTGTTCGCCCACCTCTTCCGGCTCAATTCGGGTGCGTCGCGGGTCGCCAAAGTCCTTCTTGAGCTTGCGGGTCTCTTTCTTGATTTCGTTGAGAATCTTGGCCGGGTCGGCCAGCAGCGCTTCCAGTCCGGCGATGGTCTTGAGCAGTTCCTCGTGTTCCTTCTCCAGCCGTTCCCGTTCCAGAGCGGCCAGCCGGCGCAACTGCATATCCAGGATGGCCTGGGCCTGGGCCTGGCTCAAGTCGAACTCGTTCATCAGGTTGGTGCGGGCAGTCTCGGCGTCGGCCGAGCCGCGGATAATCGCAATGACCTGGTCCATTGAATCCAGGGCCAGCAATAAACCCTGTAAGATGTGGTCCCGGTCGCGGGCGCGTTGCAGCAGAAACTCGGAGCGGCGGCGGATGACCTCCTGCCGGTGTTCGACGAAGAGAGTCAAAGCCCGCTTCAAGGGCAATACCTGGGGCTGACCGGCCACCAGGGCCAGCATAATGGCATTGAAGGAGCTGCGCAGGGCGGTGTGGCGATACAAGTTGTTAAGGACAATATTCGCCTGGGCATCCCGCCGCAGCTCGATGACTACCCGCATACCTTGCCGGTCCGATTCGTCCCGGATGTCGGAAATACCCTCGATTCGCTTTTCCCGCACCAGTTGCGCTATCTTTTCCACCAGGTTGGCCTTGTTTACCTGGTAGGGCAGCTCGGTAACCAGGATACGCTGGCGGCCGCCCCGGATTTCCTCGATTTCGGTCTTGGCTTCCATCACGATTCGGCCCCGGCCGGTAGTATAGGCGTCAATGATGCCCTGGGTGCCTCGGATGTAGCCGCAGGTAGGGAAGTCCGGCCCGGGGACCAGCTTGAGCAAATCCTCGGTAACACAGTTGGGATGGTCGATAACGTAGCAGACGGCGTCGCAGATTTCGCCCAGATTGTGGGGCGGCAGGTTGGTAGCCATTCCTACGGCGATGCCGGTGGCGCCGTTGACCAGCAGGTTAGGCAATCGGCTGGGCAGCACCTGGGGCTCGTGCAGGGAGTCATCGAAGTTCAGGGAGAAGTCAACCGTGTTCAGGTCGATGTCGGCCAGCAGCTCATCGGCGATGGCTGCCAGCCGGGCCTCGGTGTACCGCATGGCCGCCGGCGGGTCTCCGTCCACGCTGCCGAAATTCCCCTGACCGTCGATTAGCGGGTAGCGCATGGAAAAGGTCTGGGCCATGCGCACCAGGGCATCGTAAACCGGGGTATCGCTGTGAGGATGGTACTTGCCCAGCACTTCACCGACGATGCGGGCGCTTTTCCGGTGGGCCTGGTTGGGACGCATTCCCATTTCGTGCATTGCGTAAAGGATGCGCCGCTGTACCGGCTTCAGCCCATCCCGCACGTCGGGCAGGGCGCGGGACACAATTACGCTCATGGCGTAACTGAGGTAAGAGTTGCGCATTTCCTCCTCGATCCGGATGGGCTTGATGCCGCCGGAGGGAGGCAGAGGGGCTGAAGTAACCATAGTTCACCACTCCTGATTCTGTTGTTGATTCATCATTCTGGCTACGGGAGTCCATAACAGCGCGTAAAATCCTAGATAATCATACTTGGAGAATCATCTTTGAATGCAAATCCGACTCTGCCGTCGCTTGGCTTGTTTCGGGGGCATTAAGCTGGAAACTTGTCCGGTCGCCTCCTGTATCTTTCAATCGCTTTTCGGTGGTCAGCAATGTGATTTTATTACCCTCGATGGCGTAAGCAGACGGTTCGGCAGCGGCAACCTGAAGCGCCAGTCCTTCGGCGTCTTGACCGCTGCGGCCAACCAGGGGTTGCAAGTGTTCCAGCGTTTCCAGGGCAGTGCGATAGCGGGTTGGCCCATTCAGATTTCGCCGGTTCTTATAGTCCCGGCACAGGAAACGGTCTGCGATTACCACCGGGTCCATTGAACGGTCCTGGTCAATTCGCCCATTAAGGTCGAGCCACGCTTGTCGCTTCTGCCCTTTGGACGGGGTTTCATCAGCCAGGGCCTGGCCGATTATTTCATCGAAGTTCCGGCGTATCGATTCGGTATCAAGCCGATTCAGCCACCACGCCAGAGTTTCGCCAATGTCTTTAAGTGACATTGAACGAAGCTCTCCCCGAAATACCTCAAACTTGATTATGTATGATGCCAGGGAGCAAACTTCCGATGGCTGCTGATAGCCCAGCCGCCGGGCCGATTCCAGGGCGTAATCCTCAGATATTTCTATTGCTAACCAGCTTCGTCCCAAACTTCGGGCCACTTTAGGCAGGGCGCCGCTGCCGGAAAAGGGGTCCAGCAGTAAATTCCCGGGCCGTGAACCGGCGCGCACTAGCTTTTCGCTGATTTCTTCCGGGAATACGGCGATGTGCGAGCTTTGTTCGACGGCCCCGAAGGCTACCCGGTCAACTTCCCAGACGTTGCCCGGATTTCGTCCCCAAAAGTTGTTGCGCTTGTCCAGTTCACGGGACTTTTCCCGGATTTGGTCAACGTCAAAGCAAGGTTCGGCAGTTTTCCCGTCAGGCTTGACGTACCATAAAATTGTTTCATGTCGGTTGGTGAGCTTCTTCTTGAAAGCCATCCCTCCGAAATAACGCCAGATGATTCGATCCCAGAGAATGGTCGGATAAGGTTCATTTCGGAAGTATTGGTAGGTAAGCAGGTCAATGGGCAGGATGTCGCCCGGGATACTGCCCTGGACTTGAGTATATCCCGTTTGCCAGAAAGCCGACCCGTTAGGTTTCAGGACACGCTTGATGCCGTCAATTACCTGCTCCAGAAAAGACTCGTAAGCTCCCAGTGGGGTGAGGTCGGGACGCTGACTCCGATACTGTTTGGCGATGTTGTAGGGCGGGCTGGTGTGAACCAGGTCAACACATTCCTCAGGGAGGTATTGCAGCAGTTCCGCGCTGTCCCCAACTACGATGTGGTTCTCAACCGAGGCTAGACCGTCCCGGTCAATTCGCTTGACAAACTCCTGGGCCGTAAGGATGAAATCTTCGATACGCATCGGGATGAATCACTGCCCCAGGTAACTTTCCGCTCGCTCGTAGAAGGCGGCGAACAGGTTGGCAAAACTGCGCGGCACCTCGTCTTGCCGCTCGGGATGGCACTGCAACCCGATGACCCAACTGTGGGCCGGGCTTTCCAAGCCTTCAATCAAGCCATCCTCTACCGAATAGGCGCTGGTCATCAGGCGGGGTGAACGCTGCGCCTCCGTCAGACCCTGGTGGTGCAGGCTGTTGACCCGGAAAAACCCGGCGCTGCCAATGATGGCGGCGGCCTTGGCGCCCGGGGCCAGGTAAATCAGGTGCCGGACCGGTTCCCAGCAGCCGTCCTCCCGCTCCGCTTTGTGGCCCGGCAGGTTCTGGATTAACCGGCCGCCAAAGGCGACATTAAGCAGCTGCATTCCGCGGCAAATCGCCAGCACGGGCAGGTCCCGGTCGAGGGCGTAATCCAGCAGGCGCAGTTCCAGGTCGTCCAGCGGCGGACACAGCTCCAGGTCGCTGGCGGGCTCCGGGTCGGCGCCGTATAGGGTTGGATCGACATCCGGCCCGCCGGTCAGCAGCAGTCCACCGACGCCGGCCAGGGCCTGGTATGCCGGACGCTCATCCGGGGGCAGCAAAAGACGAACTGTGGCGCCCAGAGATTCCATAATCTGGACGTACCGGCGAGAATTGCGGAGGTCAACTGAGGTGATGGCAACCTTAGTCATATAACTACTATATTATAGCTGAATCGACAGCCATTGCACAGGCTACCCGTTGCGAATTGAGCGGTTATTGTCCCGCCGATTTGTTAGGGGGCGTAAAATTTGGTAAGCTTTAGACGAAATAAGGAAAGGTCAATTCCCCGCCGGCAACCGCCGGCGCAATTAACCGAGACTTGAGGCGCAAACCATGAAAGAGGTTATTCAAGAAGCCGTCAGGCAACTTCAGGATGAACAACCCTGCGTGTTGGCTACCGTCGTGCGCACCAAGGGTTCAACCCCGCAAAAACCGGGCTCAATGCTGCTGGTGCGGCAGGACGGCACCGGGGTGGGAACGCTGGGCGGTGGCTGCGTTGAAGGGGACATCTGGTTCGCCGCCCGGGAGATGCTTCGCAACCACAGCGGCCCGGAGTTTAAGGATTATTTCCTGAATGAAGACATCGCCGCCCGGGACGGCCTGGTGTGCGGCGGGACAATGTACTTTTACCTGGAGCCGATGTGGGAGCCCCGGTCCTTTCTGGAAATCGGCCATCGGGTAATCGACGCTTACGAGGGGGGCGCCCCCGTCGGCCTGGCTACGGTGGTCAACGTGCCGGCGGGGAATCCTAACCTGGGAGCCAAGTTGATGCTGCTCCTGGACGGCGCCGTTTCCGGCACTCTGGGCAGCAAGGAGCTGGATGACCGAGCTGCAGCTGTAGCGTTGCAGGTTTCCGACGTGGGGTCTAACGAGAGCTTTACTACCGAGGACGGCACCGAAGTATTCGTTGAAGGATTTACAACGCCGCCCACTCTCGCGGTTATCGGCGGCGGTCACGTGGGCAAGGCTACCGCCGACCTGGCCAATATGCTGGGCTACCGGGTGTTTGTGGTGGACGACCGGCCCGAGTTCGCCAACTCGACCCGCTTCCCTTACGCCGAGCAGACAGTGGTAACTTCCTATGAGCGGTGGTCCGAGGACTTGGCAGTCAACGTTAATACCTTCGTGGTAGTTGCCACCCGGGGGCATCGTTTTGACGATATGGCGCTGGAATCCGCGCTGAAAACCCGGGCGCGCTATATCGGGTTGATGGGCAGTATGCGAAAGAATCTGATGATTTACCGGCGTCTCTTGCAGCAGGGTGTTCCCATAGAACGGCTTAAGGAAGTTCACGCCCCCATTGGCCTCGACATCGGCGGATTGCAGCCGGAAGAGTTGGCGGTAAGCATAATGTCCGAGATTATTATGACTCGGCGCGGCGGCAAGGGTGGCCCCATGCAGATGGCCGAATGGTATCTTGACCGGGTTGCCGAGCGCTTCCAGGACCCGGTGGAAGACCCCGTAGAGGTATAGCCGGAGCCGGCATTCCCGATGCCGGCCGCTATTCTGCGACCGGCTCCCCGGTCGTGGTGTCCTTGTTCTGCCGGTGGCAAATCCTTGGGCCAGACGCCGGAATGGAAACCGGGATGGAAATTGCAGCCATTCTCCTGGCGGCAGGAGAATCCAGCCGAATGGGTGAACTCAAGGCCCTGCTGCCCTGGCAGGGCCAAAGCCTGATTGGACACCAGTTAACCGCGCTGGTTGACGGCGGCGTGGACCGGGTGCTAGTGGTGCTGGGGCATCGCTTCGAGGAACTTCGCCCTGAAATCGCCGGCAAGCCCAAGGTTGAGTGGGTTCTGAATTCCGATTACCGGCAAGGCAAGACTACATCCATCAAAGCCGGCCTGCGCGCTTTAGCTTCCCATCCCCCGGAAACTCTGCTGTTCCTGAATGTGGATCAGCCGCGAAGCGCCGCAACCATTTCGGGACTGCTGCAACAGCACCAAAGCGGGCGAAGCCGGATAACTATTCCTACCCATGGCGGCAAGGGCGGGCATCCGATATTGTTCGCTGGGGTTCTGCTGGAGGAACTAGGCGACATTACGGAGGAGGATCAGGGTATTCGGGAGGTGGTGCGACGCCACCAGGGAGATACCCGGCGGGTGGAAATGGACACTGGGGAAGTGCTTTGGGACTTCAACACGCCGGAGCAGTATCGGGCGGCCCTGGGTCAATGAAGGAAGACGTACCCCGGCAACGGTCTGTCGGGACTGTCAATGTCCTACCCCGGCCGGGCCGAAAACAATCAGGGCCCGGTACGCCTACCGAGCCCTGATCTGCTTTCGCTGAGTATTCCCGCCATTCCGATATTCACTATCGGATGAACCCTTCCTGAAGCAACCCATCAAGAACGCCGGTTCATTTGGTCAACGCTGCGGGACTTACCCGGTTTGTCGTATCCCTGCCGGGTTTGGAACAGCGCTGGGCTGATTACCCGTTCCCTTCCGAGCCGGCAGGGACGTTACAAGGGAAGAGCCACTTATGGCACAGTTCGAAAACCTTGACCATATTCCACCTCCTTACCGAATTTCGGAACAGTCTGGGCAACAATGCCGATCTTACTCTGTAAACAGGATATCAGCTTCCGATAAACTTGTCAATACTTTTCCGAAAAATTGGCAGGGCTATCGCATATGAAAAGAGCAGGAATTGGGTAAGATATTGGTTGTAGTTGAGTGGGAAGGGAGGACGGCATGTCCGAGCTAGACGATCTGTTTGCTGACCTGGAGGATCCCCGCGCTGGCAACGCCCGCCGGCATTCCTTGCACGATATTCTGGTCATTGCCTTGTGCGCCATCATCTGCGGCGGCCAGACCTGCACCGATATGGAACTCTTTGGCCGGGCCAAACGGGAGCTGCTGCAATCTTTCCTGAAGCTGGAAAACGGCATTCCCAGCCACGACACCTTCTCCCGGGTGCTGGGAATGCTGGACCCGGAGGCTTTCCAAGGGTGGTTTATCGAGTTCATGGCCGAGTTTGCCCAAGGTGTTGAGGGAGTGGTGGCGGTGGACGGCAAGACTTTGCGCCGCTCCTATGACCGGGCGGGGGCACGCTCGCCACTGCATCTGGTCAGCGCCTGGGCGGAGGAGCAGCGGCTGTCGTTGGGGCAAGTGGCCGTTGCCGGCAAATCCAATGAGATTAAGGCTTTGCCCAAACTGCTGGAGTTGTTGAACTTGCGCGGGAAAGTGGTTACCGCCGACGCCATGCACTGCCAGCGTCAAGTGGCACAGCAGGTGGTAGCCCAGAAAGGGGATTATGCCTTGGCGCTGAAAGGCAACCAGGGCCGGCTGCGGGACGATGTGCAGTTGTTTCTGGAGGACCCGGACACCCCAGCGACCCAAGCCAGCGAGGTCAGCAAGGGGCACGGGCGGGTGGAGCGGCGGCAGGCCCGGGTCAGCGGGGACATTGACTGGCTGCAGGAACGCTATGCCTGGCCCGGCTTGAAGGCGGTGGGCAAAGTAACGGCCACCCGGCAGTTGGCGGCGGCGGAACCGGCTCCGGGAGAACTGCACGAGGAAACCCGGTACTATCTGCTGAGCCGGGACTGGTCGCCGGAGCGGTTCAATGCCATTGTGCGGGGCCATTGGGGAATTGAGAACCGGCTGCATTGGGTACTGGACGTAACCTGCAATGAAGACCAGGCCCGCAACCGGAAAGGACACGGGGCGGAGAATCTGGCCTTGCTGCGGAAACTGGCTTTGAACCTGGCTCGGCTGGAACCGGGCAAAGGCTCCATGCGCGGCAAGCTGAAACGGGCCGGCTGGGACGACAATTTCCTGATTAACATCCTGGCCCAATTCACTAAATTCCATATGCGATAGCCCTGGAAAAATTGGTCTGATTAGCAGACAATTAGAAAGGGCGAGCATCTGCCCGCCCTTCAGATTGCCGGGACTCCGTCGGGTTGGCGGCGGCGCTAATTCGCCGGGAGCATTTCTTTGGGTTTGCCGGGAATCAGCAGCGAAGCCAGCAGGCCGATAAAGTAGAAGCCGGCGGTGATGTAAAAGCCGTACTGCCAGCCATTGTTGTTATCGTTAAACCATTCCACCGACCCGAAAATGACCAGGGCGGCGGCGGCGCCGAAGAAGGTGTTGTTGCCCCACATCAGCCCCAGGAAGCTGGATTCCAGGCGCCGTCCGGCGGCAATATCCGCCGCTGCTGCCTGGGTCAGGTTGTTTACCGAGAAGTTCAGGATTCCGTAGATGGCGACGAACAGGGTTATCCAATAGTTATACTCACCGGTCTGCTGCCCGCTCCAGATGATTGCCAGGGTGAGGGCCGTGGTTACGGCCATTACAAATATGATGATGGCCCGCCGTCCGATGCGGTCCGACAGGGCGCCAATCATCGGCCCGGCCACGATGCCGGGGCCTACCATCAAGGCTACGTGGGCGGCGGCCTGAAAGGGAGCCACCCCCAGGGCTTGAATCATATACAGAGGCACCAGGAACACCAGAGAACGATCGGCCATGCCGCGCACCGCCGAAACGGTGAAAATCGCCCACATTCCGGTTCCATTGAAGGCGTCCACCAGCCCGTGCCAGTTGGTGCGCACCCGCTGGCCCAGGTCAAAGTCCACCGGCTTGGTTCCGCCGGCGTTGCGCAGCAGGAAGAAAATTACGATGCTGGAAGTAAACATTATGGGTGTACTGAAGCCCAGCACCAACCGCCAACTGATGGCGTCCCAGGGCATTTCCCAGGAAAATAGGTCGCTCTCAACGCCGCCGCTGCTGAGCGTCCAGGCCAATGCGCCGGCTACCAATGCGCCGGCTACCATGGGTCCTAAAACATCTCCGATGCTACCCATAGACCGGTGCATGGAAATAAACAGGCCCCGCCGCTCGGGGTATTGTCGGGCCAGCAGCCCCAGGGCCGGCGGGTGCCACAATGCGCTGCCCATAGACCCGAGCGCCAGGGCTGCTAGAATCAGGATATAGGTGGGGGCCACGGCCATCAGCAGGTAGCCGACTCCGATGCTGAAGGCGCTGATGGACAGTACCCAGGATACCCGGTGGTGAAACAGGTCAACCAGGAACCCGCCTACCGTGCTGGTTATGCCGCCGAAGATGGACCGAACTACGACGATCAGCCCAACCTGAAAGGCGCCCAGACTCAAATCTGCTGCGATTATGGCTGCCAGGAAAGGTATAGTGTGAGCGTAGAAGTGTTCAAAGGCGTGCGCTCCGATGACGGTGGTAGCCATAACCGAATTTTTGGTTCGGCCTTCCTGTCCCGTTGGAGCTAATGCTGCGGTTGCCGCCAAATTAGTCACCTGCCTTTATCAGTTTGACTCGACAAAGGGCAATCCAGTGGCCGTTTTTGCCGAACTCTTTCCGGGGTTTCGCTGATTATACACCCCCGGGGAAGCCGGGCAGTACTTTTTCAGCCAGCCAACTCGCCGGAAAGAAGCTGCTCCCCGGTTTGTTGATGAATATTGATACAAGAGCCGGGAGTGAGAGTGTATTTTGCACTGTCCGACGGAAGAATTCGCGCCGGCACGCGGTCGTAAACCTCCTCGACCCGAATCAGTATTCCCGGAACATCCGCTGGATTTCAGCGCGGTTGTCGGTAACGGTAAGGGCCAGCATTAACAGAATCCGGGCCTTCTGCGGCTGGAGATTATCGGATACGATGAAACCCTGTTCCTGCTTGCGGGGAGTCATAACTACCCGCCCGGCCGGTGACCGGGAGGCCAGAACTACCGGCATTCCCTCGGCGGCGGCTGTGGCTGCCGCCTCGATGGCTTTAGGCGGAAAGCTGCCCCCACCAAATCCGGCCAGAATCAGCCCGCTGGAACGGTTGGCCCGCACGGCGTTGACCAGCAGATCATCCGACCCGGCAAAGCAGTAAACGATGTCCACCCGAGGCAGCGAGTCCAGCCCGGCAACGTTAAACTCGGTATTGGTGGTGTGCCGGCGCAGGGGAGCGCGGTACATTACTACCTCGCCGTCGGAGTCGGCGTAACCCAGGAAGCCCAGTTCATTGGGCTTAAAAGTTTCCACGCGGAAGGTGTTGGTCTTTACCACGTCGCGGGCGCACTGGATTTCGTTGTTCAGGATGGTTAGCGCACCTTTGCCGGCGGCGACAGGGCTGGCGGCGACCCGGACCGCATCCAGCAGATTCAGGTCGGCGTCGGTGCCGATCGCCGTGGGGGGACGCATGGCTCCGGTTATTACCACCGGCTTATCCGACTTGACGGTAAGGTGCAGGAAGTAGGCCGTCTCCTCCAGGGTGGCGGTGCCGTGGGTAACCACGACGCCCGTCGTTTCCGGGTTTTCCAGCAGCCGGTTGATCCGTTGGGCCAGTCGCAGCCAGTCCGCTGGCCCGATAGCCGTACTGCCCACGCTAACCAGATCTTCGGCTTCAATTTGGGCAATGTCGTTGACCTCCGGTATCCGATTCAGGGACTGTTCAATGGTGATATGCTCCCCCAATTCGGGATAAAGAATATAATCCAGGCGGTCCGGGCCTACGCCGGCGATGCTGCCGCCGGTGGCGACAATTGATACCCTGGCTTTGGGTGCGCTCATATTTCCTCTCCTGTATTGCTGATATTATCAGGAGGTGTAGTCAAAAGGATAAAATATAGTAACATACTGGCAGAATGTGGATTCGAGGGGCAGCTATGATCCTGGCGGGATTTACCCCCAGACTACGGGGGTGTTTGCCTGGTATGCCGGCTTACCGACCAAAGTCCCCCTCTCCGCGCGGGAGAGGGGTTAGGGGTGAGGGCATGGAACGCCAACTCCCAGTCGGCGTTCCAATTCATCACGCTCCCCAGCCTTTCCCGCCAGCCGGTATTCCAACGTCCCCATTTGGCTAACCGGGTTAAGGGGTGGTATAGACTATCATCAGCAGCGCACCGGAAGCCCCTTCGTCCCTTTCCGTCTGTTCCAGCTTCCAGGTGTGCGCTTCCTTGTCGCCAAACTTGGTCAAGTCCAAACTGCTGCTGTAGATTCCCTTCGTGCATTGACTCGCGATCAGGTCAGACCCGTCCACCTGCACCCGGGCGCAGGGCGCTTGCGGGTTCGCTCCCTGGGACACCCACAGCGTCGCCGAAACCTCAGCTAACGTCAATGTATCCGGCACCGCAAACTGTACCGGGTAGTCTCCTTTGGTTGCCCGGGACACCGCCATCATCAGGAAGCTATTGGCGGTGGAATACTGCCAATGGTAATAGCCTAGTCCTGCAGTATCCTGGGCTATCTTGCTCTCACTCAAGGACTCCGCTACCACCACGTTGATGGCATCCAGCAGGGTCGTGGCGCTGATTGCGTCAAAGTCCGGGTTCTCCAGGTCCTCACCCCGGGCCTGCCAGATCTGCGCTGCCGGGGCGTCATTGGGCAGGTAGCTTACAATCCACCCGTCATCATCGTAGTACAGGTTCACCGTCGAAGTCAGACCATCAATGTTCAGCAGCGACAGACTGGCTACCGTGTAGTTGTCTCCGATGGATACCAGCGTAGCCGATGATTCCAGCAACCCGGTGTAGCCGCTGCCGATGGGCTTGAAGATGTAGTCATCCACGGTGTCCTTGTCCAGCGTATAGGAACCGTCTTTGCTTATTCGATAGTAGGCAAAAGCCGGCGGAGTCCGAGGGGAAAGCTAGGTTGCTTTCCTGCAATGCCTCCCGGGCTTCTACCGAAAGGCCCAGACGAATACCGGGATTGGCGTTGGGAGTAGCGATTTCCGGTAAGTTGAGGGTCAGCAACAAGGCCAGTGCCGTCAGGAAAGTTATGCCTGGGATACAACGCTGGAGGGTATATCGGGAAAGCAGCCATTTCGCCATGTAAGGTACACCTGTAGGAATTGGAATCGCCGGAGAGACTCCCTCGGTAGGGAGCGGGACTGCTAGACCCTACCCTAAACCCGACTGTCCGTCAAGGATAGAGTGTCAGTGGCCGGCGGCAGCGTTCCGGTTTAGGTGGTTTAAGGCAGTCCATAGGATTCGTTTCGGTATATCCGGAACAATCAGAAAGATTACCCCTGCGCTCAGACTCCCTAATACGGAACGCTGCCCCAGTTCATACCAAGCTGTCCAACACCCATGTATTAGCTATACTGGCATAACTAGCATCGGCGCTCCAGGATTCACTTATGGAGGTGTTGCAGTGTGTCGCGCAAGCTGACGGTCGTCGGCTCGATTGCGGCTGTTGCCCTCATTGTCGGCGCCGTAATTACGGGGGCTATTCTGGCGCAGCCGGGTCGGTTTACCCGGAGCCAGCCTCAGGCAGGGGGCGATGCCGAGATAGCAGCAGTGGTGGCGGGAAAAAACTTGACTCGCGGGGATGTGCGCCGAGCCACCAACAGGAACCTGTCCATTGACCCTGCCTTGACCGAGAGTCAGGCTACGGGTGAGATTCTCTATTATCTGGTAGAAAGACGTTTCCTGGACGCGGAGGTGGAACGCCGTGGACTAGTCCCCACTCTGGAGGAGACGATGGAGTACATGGCCCCGACCAGGGATATTTGCCGCCGTCCGGAAGGAGCCGAATGTCAACGCTATATCCGGGAAATGGTGTACGCCGACCCTGAAACGTCCTGGCGGGAGGCCGTCCCGGAATACCGGTCGGTGTTGGGACAGATGAAGCTCATCAGAGCCACGCTGGAGAAGCGAGGACTTACCGGCGAGAATACTACCCCCGATGAATTTCACCGGGAGAGGCTAAAGTACATCGGTGAATTGCGCAAAGCGTCTGAGCTAGTCTGGTATGACCAAGAGTTGCAGCGCCTGTATGAGAACCAAGTCGCCGCTTTTGAAAACTGAGAAAAGTATTCCGGTAACGGCTAACGGATAAGGGAAGGGAAGCCCCTCTTTGGTGGAGTGGAAGAGAGGCTTCCCGGCAAATTTCAGTGCAGTGTCCGTCGACTATTCCGTTTTTCCGCTGCCTGGGCCGCTACTCCGCTTCGGCCAGGGTTTCGGCGTCCCGGATGTATTGAGCTGTTTCACGGATTACCTCGGCAATCAGGTCTGCCGGTTCGCAGTGGCCGTCGTAGAAGCAGCCGGCGTGCAGCTCCAAGATGGCAATGGCGTACCGGGAACGCAGGGAGCGGAACCGCGCGTCGTTACGGGCCAGGGTGCGCAGGCCGCCGGAGGTCTGGGAAGTAGTCTGCGGTTCCCGACCGGTGCGGGCCGACAGGAGGGCATCGGTGGCCCGTTTGGTGGCGCACCAAGCCTTTTCCGCGGCATCCCGCAGGTCGCCGTCCGCCAGCCGCTCCAGCGCCTGGGACTGCATATAACGGGCATCAGTGAACCGGTCTCGCACTTGACCGGCGGTTGTCATTCCACTCTCCTGATATGACTATACCATCAGATTAACCCCAAGTACCCCCTACCCCCGTTCCCGTATTGCCCGCAGCACCCGCTCGGCGGTTAGGGGCAGTTGGGTTATGGGCGCGCCGATGGCATCATACACGGCGTTGGCGATAGCGCCAGCTACCGGCGTATTGCTGCTTTCACCAATACCCTTGCTGTCAAAGGGGGCCGGCCCGCCGCCGGGCTCCAGCAGGACGGTTACCAGCTCCGGGATGTCCTGGATGGTAGGTATCTTGTAGTCGCCCAGACTCAGGGTAGCGATGCGTCCTTCTTCCGTTTCCATCTCTTCCATCAGGGCATAACCCAGGCCCTGAATGACGCCGCCTTCAATCTGGCCCTGGTGGGTCAAGGGATTCAGCACCGTGCCGACATCGTGGGCGGTTACCAGCTTGTTTACCTTAATCTCGCCCGTCTCCGGGTCCACTTCCACCTCGGCTACCTGGGCGCAGTAGGAGGTATATTCCGACGGGGGCGAGGTATAGGTTTTCTGGGCGGACAGGTTCTCGCCCAGGGCGGCCACGGCTTGGGCGGCCACGTCCTGTAGCGGCATGGCGCGCTGTTCGGGGCCGTCGCCGGCCTGAAACTGACCGGCCTGGAGGGTTACGGTATCGGCGGAACAGCCCATATACTCGGCGGCCATAACGGTCAACTGTTCCTTCAGGTTGGCGGCGGCGCCCAGGGTGGACTGGCCGGAAGTGTAGGTAACCCGGCTGCCGCCGGGCCCGGACTCGAAGGCTACGGCGTCGGTATCCTGGATTATCACCCCTACGTCCTCCACCGGGATGGTCAGGGTCTCGGCTACTATCTGGCGCAGGACGGTATGGGCGCCGGTGCCGGTGTCCCACAGGGACATCAGCAGGGTAGCCTTGCCCGCGGCGTCCATCTGCACCTCGGCGGCAGACTGGCCGGAGCCGGGAGGCTGGTCGGAAATAGATATGCCCCGGCCCACGCGGGGGTTAGCTTTGGGCTGATCCCAACCGGCGGTCTCGGCGGCCTGGCGCAGAACGTCGCCGGCCCGAATGTTCAGCCACTCCTCGCCTACCGGGTTAGTATCCCCGTCCTGGAGGACGTTAAGCATCCGGAACTCGTAGGGGTCCAGCCCCATTTCCCGGGCAATCAGGTCCATGTGCGCTTCGACGGCGAAGGTGACCTGGGGCTTGGCCGGAGCCCGCATGTGGCCGCAGGGGATGTTGTTGGTGTAAACCATATAGCTGTCGATGTGGACGTGAGGGATGCGGTAAGGGCCGCCGCTGTGGTCGGCGCCCCGCAGGTGCACCCGGGGCTTGAAGGCGCCGTAGGCCCCACTGTTAAACACGGTTTGGGCCTGGCGCGCCCAGATGCGGCCATCTTTTTTCATCCCCGTCTTCAGGGTAATGGTGCTAGGGTGGCGCGGGTTGCCGGCCATCAGTTCCTGCACGTAGTCCATCACCATCTTGACGGGCCGGCCGGCGGCCCGGGCCAGGTAGTAGCAGAGAGGAATGTCCATAAACGAACCCTTGCCGCCAAAGTCGCCGCCGATGCTGGTGGGATTGACCCGGATGCTGTCCTGGGGCAGCTCCCACACGGCGGCCAACTGTTCCCGCAGCATAAAGGGCCCCTTGTTATTGGCCCAAACCTGCACCCGCCCGTCAGCGTCAATGTCCACCACGCAGGCGTGCGGCTCCAGGTAGGCCTGGTGCATTAACTGGGTGTTGAAGGTATGCTCAAAGATCAGGTCCGACTCGGCGAATCCCTGTTCAATATCCCCCTTGTCCCACACATTATGGGCGAAGACGTTGTTGACCGCAGCCATAGGCTGAGGCAGGCCGGGATAAGAGGCCAGGTCTTCGTGCAGGGTCGGCGCATCGTCCTGCATCGCGGACATAGAATCAAAAACCGGGGTCAAATCCTCGTATTCCACGTCAATCAGCAGCAGGGCTTCTTCGGCGATGTCCGGGTCTGCGGCGGCCACGGCGGCCACCTTGTCCCCGACAAAGAGAACCCGGTCCCGGGCCAGCACCGGGCAATCCCGCAGCAGACGGCCCACCCGCCGGTCGGGGATGTCCTGGCCGGTGATGACGACGTACACTCCCGGCAGTTGGGCGGCCCGGGAGGTGTCGATGCTTACAATGCGGGCGTGAGGCAGTGGGCTGCGCAGTATCTTGCCCCACAACAGACCGGGCAGGGTAATATCCGAGGTATAAACGGCCTGGCCGGACACCTTTTCGGCCCCCTCGCCCCGGACGATGGGTTGGCCGATTACTGAGAAGGAAGCTGCCATGACTACCTCACAATAGTAATGCGATTGATTTGTTGTTCAAATTGGCGCCGGACACCGGGACAGTTGCCGTGTTCCCGCGTCAATCGGCGCGCCCCGGTTGGACCGGATTCCTAAAGGACGGATGCGGCCAGTCGTTCCACTTCATCCGGCGCAGTAGCTTCCCGAGCGTTGGGAAGAGCCAATATGACCCGGTCGGCGCCGGCCTCGGCGTATTGGCGCAGGGTTTCCGGTTCGGCCGGGACGTTGAATACGGTAATCTGGATGGACGCCGGGTACCGGCCGGCGGCCTCCGCCAGCTCGTCCAGAGTCGCCCGACCAGCCTTCACCTGGTCCACCGAAGGCCCGGCGGGGAGCCAGCCGTCGGCCCAGCCGACAATGCGCCGGAACAGGTTGGTGGCGGCGCCGCCCAGCAGCACCGGCGGGTGGGGCTTTTGCGCCGGTTTGGGGTCGCAATAGACCGGTGGAAAGTCCACGTAGGTTCCGTGGAACTCAGCCTGTTCCTGGGTCCACAGTTCCTTCATTGCCTGGATCGACTCCCGGGTTTGCGTCCAGCGATGGTCGAAATTACCGCCCATAATGGTAGTCTCTTCCCGATGCCAGCCAGCGCCGACGCCCAGGATGAACCGCCCGCCCGAATAGTGGTCCAGGGTGGCGATCACCTTGGCCAGCATTAGCGGGTTGCGTTCGGGAATCAGGCTGATGCTGGTGCCCAGCTTGATTGTGCTGGTTACCGCTGAAGCGCGGGAGAGGGCCATATAAGGGTCAACCATATCGTACATATAGGGCGGTACGGAGCCGTCGGGAGTTCCCCGGTATTTGCTGGTGGTATGCACCGGCATTACCGGGTGTTCCGGCATCCACATAGACTCAAAACCGGCGGCTTCCGCTTTTTGCGCCAACTCGGCCACGTCCACCGCTTGGGCGGAGAGGGGCATAAATACTCCGATGTTCATAGCATTCACCATATATTTTTGAATGTGCAGATGATAGCATAGCTAAAACAGCCTAGTCGATACAGGACTAAGTGTAGGGGACGGCAAAACTCCCGGTTTACCCTTACCCTAATCTCACCCCTGGGCGAGGGAGATATTAGGGCTGCCCTTCCTGCGGGTGTGGGAGAACCAGTTCCCCTCTCCCTGAGAGAGCAGGGCCGGGGGTGAGGGCATACAATGTTCAACTTCTTGTTTTCGCCAGTAAAGGAGATGGGGCGCGGCTGCCTCTTCGGGGCCGGTTGCCTCTTCGGCCTGATAATTGCCCTGCTGATAATCGGGACCTTCTTTGGCGTGGTCAATGACCGGGTAAACTATTTGCTGGAACTGGTTCAGGCCCGCCTCTAGCCGGCGGCGCCCCGTACCGGATACGGCGGCGAAATTCAGCCGAAAATCACCGGAGCTACGAGTGCAGTTAACATCCCTCTTATTTGGAAGGCTGTCTTTAGCTGGCATCATTGCATTGATACTGCTCCTGACCCTGCCGCTGGCCTGCGGCCCGGATCTGGATGAACCGGATCGGGAAGCGCTGGTTGCCCTCTATAGTGCTACGGGCGGTCCAAACTGGACTGATAACAATGGGTGGCTGACCGATGCCCCTATAGGCGAATGGTACGGTGTTACCACCGATGCCAGTGGCCGCGTCACACAATTGGAATTCATCGCTAACCAGTTGAGTGGGAATATCCCACCAGATATAGGTAATCTAACTAGACTGGAACTGCTGACAATCGGCCTTAACCAGTTGAGTGGGAATATCCCACCAAATATAGGTAACCTAGCTAACCTGCAAGTGCTGTACCTCGGGGATAATCAATTGAGCGGGGAGATACCACCGGGGTTGGGCAATCTGGCTAACTTGGAATATATGAGCCTCTCCGGAAACCAGTTGAGTGGGACGATACCGCCGGAGTTGGGAGGCCTGGCTAACTTACAAACGCTGAAACTGCATGGTAGCAATTTGAGTGGGACGATACCGCCGGAGTTAGGCAACTTGGCTAACCTGCAAGATCTGAGGCTCCACTGGAATCAGTTGAGCGGGGAGATACCAGCAGAGTTGGGCAATTTGGCTAACCTAGAATATCTGCTCCTCTCCGAAAACCAGTTGAGCGGGGAGATACCGCCGGAGTTAGGCAATCTAGTCAACGTGGAACAGATGTCCTTCAGCGAGAACCAGTTGAGTGGTGAAGTGCCACCAGAGTTGGGGTACATGGCCAACTTAGCAGTGTTGACCCTCTCTGAAAACCAGTTGAGCGGGGAGATACCGGCGGAGCTGGGCAACCTGGATAGCCTGGTGTTCACGAGCCTCCACAAAAACCGGTTGAGCGGATGTGTTCCAGCTGGATTGAAGGATAATCGCCTGTACATACCATATCTGGGCGGGCTGCCCTTTTGCCAGTAGCGGACACCGCGTTAACGCCCGGAAATTGCCGGAGGGATAAGCTCCCCGGTTAAGCTTTTCCGCCATCCTTCCGGCCTGGTCTCCCCTCTCCCTCAGGGAGAGGGGCCGGGGGTGAGGGCCCGTTTCTTCACTGTCCGGTTTGCCGCAGCCGGCTGGTCAGCCGGGTCAGGGCCGGTTCGATACTGCGGGAGGTGTCAACCTTGAAGTGGCGACCGGCGACCGGTTCCTGACCGGGGTAAAGGCGACAGTAGATGCGCCAGTCGGCGTCGGAGTAGCTGTCGAAGGCTTGCCCCCGGGCGCGCCGGGCCAGGCGCTGCCGCACCAGATTCGGCGGCGCATAAAACTGGACCAGAATCAGCCGCACCCCGACCCGGGCGGCGATGTCGTGAAGAGGCTGGCGGGCCCGTTCGCTAAGGTTGGTAGCGTCAAAAATTACCCGATAGCCTTGACGCAACAACTGTTCCAGCAGCGCATGGGCGGCGGTGAAGACCCGGGCATGTTCCTCGCCGGTATATCGAGGCTGGGGCGTCAGAATTTTACGAATCCGGTCGCTGCCCAGGGTCAGGCAAGGAACGCGCCGGGCCAGAGCGGCGGCGAAATGGGATTTGCCGGTTCCGGGCAGACCGCACAGCGCCACCAACGCCGCCGCTCCCGGCCGCGCCGGCGGAACCCGGCTAAACTCGGCCTTCAACGCTCGGCGCAGGGTTTTTACATCCTTCCCGACGGAATCCTCGGCGGTGTGAAGTATTTGTTCCAAGCTGACTGCACTTAATCGCCTGTGGTGGGTCAATACAGTGGCAACTATAACACGGAAGACGATGAGGCGTGGCGCCGCCCGGTATGGCCCAAAGCTTAATAACAATCCACATTAACAGCCACCGCAAATATTCCCAACCGGAAAGCCGGCCACTGCGGCGTTGCAATTTAGGTGGTTTGGTTAATGAGGCCCCTAATCTGGAGCAGCGCCAGCAGGTTGTGGGTGGTCCAGACGGTCCCCATCCTTTCCCGCCGCCGGTACTCCCGGTTCTGTCGTTCCAACCTTGAGGTGGTTTTGAGCCTGGCCTCCCCCGTATCCAAATGCCGCAGCCCCGACCCCAGCGCTTTCCGACACCAATACTCCCCCGCTCCCTCGGTCAACTCCACTATCTGAGCCGCATATCCCCGAGCTTCATCCCGACTCTGAGACCCCAGCAGGGCCAGAGCTTCCCGCCAACCAGTCCGGCCCAGGTTCCGCCGGTACTCCCGCAGCAGATGGAACTGATACAATTGGTGGTGCGCCTGCCGCCCATAGACCAGAGCAATGGCGGATTCAATGGCCCGGTCGCCATCACTTGCCAGGTGCAAGGGCGCCACCGCACCCTGCCGCCAGGCCAGGTCAATCCCCGGCTCCCAACGATCAGCCGCAGCCAGCGCCACCCCGTTTTCATCCCGTACTACCTTGATTTCGGTACGCCCGGACCGAGTACGCGTCCACAACCCGTCCATTTCCAGCCGCCGCCCCCGCAACTGGGGCTGCCGCAAGGGGGTTCGCCTCAGCCACCGGCACAAACTGCTTTTCACACTGCCTACCCAGCCACTGGCCGCCGCATAACTCAACCCTAACGCCGCCAGTTTTGCCGCTAATTCGATAGTTTTTTTGAGTACCGGCGGTAATGTTCCGCTTCCCCCAGCAAGTCCATCCCACTGGACATCTGCCGGCATTGGCCGCACCGGAATACCGGTATCTGCAACTGCAATTCGCCATAGCCGGTCATGATGGAGCGGGGGTAACGGTGATGGCGGTGCATGGCGGACTGACAGCCGGGGCACTGGGCCCGATAAGCGTCCAGGGCCTCCTGTAATGACTGCTGCAGCCGGGCGGGAATCTCCTGCTCCATTTGCGTTTCCAGATCATATAACAGTCCCATCTGCGCCACCTCTCCAAACCATATCAGCCAACCTGGCCTAACCCATCCTACCGCCAAGCCACCTAAATTGGAACGCTGCCCCTCCCTTGCCCAAACTTGATTGAAATCGGCGACAATGCTATTATTGGCACAGTTATGATTCCCTCAAACTTGGTTGAGGAGGAGAACGGATGTCAGACAACGACATTGCCTTGATGGCGCACCTGATGCGGCGGGCCGGTTTCGGCGCCCAGTACGATGAACTGGCCGAGCGCGCCGCTAAAGGTTATACGGCTACCGTGGAAGAGCTGCTCAACCCCCAGGAGAATTCCCACGGTATGGACCTGGACCTGGCGGAACGCTGCTTCCTGGAATGGAACCACTTTATCCGCTGTGTACCCGAGTATATTGCCTGGCGGATGATTAATTCCAGAAACCAGTTGGAAGAGAAAATGGTTCTCTTCTGGCACGGTATTCTCTGCACTGCCGACAGCAAGACCCAGAGTTACGTTACTTCCCAGGCGGAGCTGGATATGCTGCGCCGGAACGGTATGGGCAATTTCCGGGACCTTTTGGTGGAAATATCCCGGGATCCGGCCATGATTTATTTCCTGGACAACTGCCTGAGCCATAAGGAATCCATCAACGAGAACTATGGCCGCGAACTGCTGGAACTCTTTTCCATGGGCGTGGGCATGGACGGCGGTTTCAATTATACCGAGGATGACGTTAAGGAGTGCGCCCGGGCTTTCACCGGCTGGACCATTGCCAACAACATCCCCGGCCAGCCCTATGGCCGTTATGCTTCCCAGTTTGTCTATAATCCGGAGGACCACGACGAGGGCGAAAAGACCTTCCTGGGGCAAACGGGCAATTTTAACGGCGAAGACGTCATTGACATCATCGTGCGGCAGCCGGCCACGGCCCGGTTCATTTCCCGCCACCTGTACAGCTTCTTCGTGGCCGATGAAGCTCAGGTGCCTTCCTGGATGGATACGCCGCCCCGGGACCTGGAAACCATCAAAATGCTGGAGGACGAGTACTTCCGCTCCGGGTACGACATCCGCTCAATGCTGCGGGTGCTGTTCCACTCCGACGCTTTCAAGGATGCTCGATTCTCCCGGATTAAAGGCCCCATCGAAACCGTCATCGGCACCCTGCGGCTGGTGGGAGACTGGAATACTCCCAAGCCCGGCTTCGAGACAATCTTTGACGAAATGAAGCACATGGGCCAGGAAATTCTGAATCCTCCCAGCGTGGAAGGCTGGCATACCGGCAAGGAGTGGATTGACGGCGGCACTCTGGTGCGCCGGATTAACTTCATCGCTGATTACGTGGGCGACCTGACTCAGCCGGGCATCCAGGACATTGTGCAGAAGCTGGCCGAAGAAGAATCAATCATCTCCCCGGTGGGTTTAGTGGATGGCTGTCTGCGGCTGCTGGGACACTATGAACTGGAGCCGGAAACCCGCAATATGCTGATTCAGCACGCCGAGAAGAGCGGCGACCTGCCCACCGGCTCCCGGGAGTTTCCGGGACAGGTGACCCAGATGCTCCAGATGATAGTGGCAACCAAGGAATATCTATACGCCTAACCGGAGCTTTCGGTTCGCTAGTGCCTGATAAGAAGGAAGTTCGCAACCCAATTCGAGTCCAGCGAGGAGAAAATATGACGTCCAACAAGAAAGACCCGGTCCTGGTTATCCTGCAGATGTCCGGCGCCTACGATGCGCTGAACACCTTCATCCCTTACAGCGACCCGCACTATGCAGATTACCGGCCCGTGCTGAAGGTAGCGCCGGAAAACGTGCTGGCCGTGGATGACAAGGTGGGGTTTCACCCGGCCATGGCGCCGCTGAAGGAAATGTATGACGAGGGCAAAGTCGCCGTGCTCCAGGGCATCGGCTACCCTAATCCCATCCGCTCCCATTTCCGCTCGATGGACATCTGGCACACCGCCGAGCCGGACAAGATGGTAACCGACGGCTGGCTGGGCAAGGCCATCCGCGATCTGGACCCCAACAAGGAAAACATCCTGACCGCCGTTAACTTTGGCCGCGGCCTGCCCCGGGCCCTGGCCGCCCCGGGCGTTTCCGTCGCTTCGGTAGGCGACCTCGCCAGCTATGGCGTGTTGACCGGCATCGACGGCGACGAAGAGCGCATGGACGCCCTGGACATTTTTGGCCGGATGTATTCCCCCATGATTGGTTCCGGCCCGGTCAATGATTACCTTTCCCAGACGGGGCTGGACGCCCTGAAGGGGGCCGACATTCTGAGTACCGCTCCGGAAATTTATTCTTCCAGTGTCGAGTATGGCGGCAGCCCCTTCGCTCAATGGCTGAAGAACATTGCCCAGGTGCACCTGGCAGACTTTGGCACCCGCGTACTCTACACTGGCGTCAACCCCGGCACTTTTGATACCCACGCCAACCAGCACATCACCTTCCCGCGGCTGTGGGGCGATGTTACCACCGCGATCAGCGACTTTTACCAGGACTTGAAGGAGCACAACTCCAACGAAGAAGTGGTAATGCTGCTGTTCACCGAGTTTGGTCGCCGCGTCAAGGAAAACGGCTCCGGCACCGACCACGGCTCCGGCGGTGTCGCCTTCGTCATCGGCGATGCGGTCAAGGGCGGCCTTTACGGCGAGTATCCCTCCCTGGAACCCGAAAAGCTGGATGAGGGAGACTTGAAGTGGAACAACGATTTCCGCGGCACCTATGCCACCCTGCTGGAGCAGTGGATGGGCCTGGACGCTAATCCGATTCTCGGCGGCAGCTTCGAGCAGTTCGACTTCATCAAGTAACAGCCAGGACTTAACGGTAAAGGCTGGCAGCCCGGCGCGGCCAGCCTTTATTTGTATCGCGACAAGACGTTTTTAGTGAGGGAAAATGGTTACGACTGAGATAACGCCGATAACCTTCCAGTACAGCCATACCATCGGACGCCAGGAAAACCGCAGCGGCTCCGGTTTTTTCTATCCGGTGGACATTGCCAGCAGCGGCAAAAACCGGCTGTCGGTAATCAGCCGCGGGTCCGAAACCCCGGCTTTCTTCCCCTGTAAGCGGGTAACCGTGTTTACCGTGGACGAGGAGCTGATTCAGGAATTCGGCCAGAAAGTCCCCCCGGAAGACGCCAATGAGAATGCCCCCGCCGGCACCTTTATGTGGCCCACCGCCCTGGCCGTCGACAGCGAGGGCTGCACCTACGTTGCCGACGAATGGATCCAGCGAATCACTGCCTTTGACCCGGACGGCAATTGCCTGGGTATCTGGGGCAAGGGCGGCAGCGGCGCCGGCGAGTTCAACAAGCCGGCCGGAACGGCCTTTGACGCCAACGATGATCTCTACCTGGTGGACAGCTATAACCATCGGGTACAGGTTTACGGCAGAGACGGTCAGTTCAAATTCCAGTGGGGCAGCCAGGGCAATGGCGAAGGTCAGTTCAGTTATCCCTGGGGGATCGAAATCGACCACGAAGGCAGCGTTTTTGTGGCCGACTGGCGCAACGACCGGATTCAGAAGTTCACCCCGGACGGGCAGTTTCTGCTGCAGTTCGGCTCCTCGGGCGACGGCGACGGCCAGTTCAACCGGCCCACCGGCATCGCGGTGGATAAGGAAGGGATAATCTATGTAGCGGACTTCAAGAATGACCGGCTGCAGGTGTTCGACTCTCAAGGCAATTTCATCACCAAGCTTCACGGTGAAGCCACCCTGTCCAAGTGGGGCCGGGAGCGGGTAGAGTTGGACCCCACCATCGTGCGCGGCCGGGAGCTGGCCCTGAACCTGCACGAGCGGGAGAAAAATTTCCACGGCCCGATTGCTGTGGAGGTGGACGACGAGGGCCGAGTCTTCGTGCTTGAATGCCCTCGCCAACGCTTGCAGGTCTTCCGCAAGCAGCACGCCATTTTCAGCGGCGGTCAGCTGTAAAATTTCGCTTTACACCTGAGCAACGTAAACCGAAGGCCCCGGAAATTTCCGGGGCCTTCGGGCTTCGGGTGGTAAAGATTGGCCTCGGTCGGCTCTGCGGGACTGTGTTTACTGGCTTTGCTGCTGGAACAAACTGTTGAGTCGCGTAACGGCAGGACTGCCCAACCGCTCCAGCACCAATTGACAGATTCGCAGACCTGGCGATAGCTTGCATTCATATATGCCGTTGTTTCTGATTTCCAACCTTAACTGCCCCTCAAAAGTGGCGTGAACTGTGGGCGCAGTTTGGTGGATGGAGATACCCAACCGGGCGAATGTGCTTCTCCCCTCGATACGCCCAGCCAAGTAGTTAGGTAACTCGATGCTCTCCATCGTGTATGCCAGCACAAATTCCCCGGGATGCAAAGTAAATTGCTCGCCGGCTTGCAGGATGGTCTTGTTACCGTAAGAATCAGCAAAATCCTCGACACTCTCTAAAGTTGACAGGTCAATAGTTGTCCTGACACCTTCAATCTTTGGTGGGACGAATCTGGTAAAAGTATTGCCTAATCGCAGGTCTAATGCGGAAGGGCTGATATTTTCGTTTGGGACTTCGGGGGAAATTACTAGCCTTCCACTTTGCAGTTCCATCCATATCTCGTGATCACTTAGAACCATTTTGATCTGTCCAGTCCTTAAATGTTAGTACCGTGTCACTTTCGGAGTGTCGAACCAGCAGCCTGGGGCTGGAAGTTAAAGTCTCGGCGGGAATATCCACCAAAAATCCCTCTGCCACGTCCCCAATAATGAATGCGTGCAGAAACTTGCCTTCAGGAATGACGTGCTGCTTTGGCACGAAGGATGTGAAATTTCCGTTCAAGGTTTGAAACTGAACTATATATTCTTCATCATCCGGAAGACGGTAAACTTCCAAGCAATTAACTAATACGGGTTGAGGTTCTGCTCTGTAATCAGGAATCTTTACCATAATCTTTGGCCTCCGCTTGAATATCGTTAATACCCTGTTCGCAACGCTTCGCAAGTATATCCTAACCTGGATTGGTATTCTACCGACCAAGGTCACTAGCGCAGGTGAATTTCCCGGGAGGTAAGGTCTAATCATGATCCAATCAAGCCTTGATGTATTGCCCTCGGAGTAAAGGGAAAAGGGGACGGCTCTGGCCTGGAACCGCCCCCTTGGTTGCCTGGGTTTCGTGATGGCCGGCTCCTTACCGTCATCCCGACCACTTTTACTGCTGCTGGCTATTGGGAGCCGGTCAGGACTTCTTCCACCGTGCCGTGCCTGGGGTGTTCGCCGCCAAAGACGGTGCCTGAGTTCCCGTGCTCAAACTTGGCTAAGGCCAGGTCATAAATGTTCTGCGGGAAGGGGATGTAGCCTACCTCCGCCACCAATTTCTGTCCCGTTTCGCTGAGGTAGTACCGGATGAACTCAGCGATGTGCGGGGCGTTGGCCGCATCTTTCCGCACGTAGATGAACAGCGGCCGGGACAAGGGAGCGTAGGTTCCGTTGTTAATCGCCGCATCGGTGGGCGCAACGCAGCCGCTGCCGCCGTCAATCTCCACCGACTTCAGCTTCGCGGCGTTTTCCCCGTAGTAGGCATACCCCAGGTAGCCCACTCCATCCTTACCCCCGGAAACTCCCTGGATTATCAGGTTGTCATCCTCGCTGGCGGTGAAGTCGCCCCGGGATGCCCCGCCTGCTCCGTTTACCGTCTCGGTGAAGTAGTCAAAGGTTCCCGAGTCCACCCCCGGAGCGTACATCTCCATTTCAGCGTCGGGCCAGTCCGGGCGCACCTGATTCCACCTGGTTATCACGTCCTCGGCCTCGGGCGCCCACATAGTATTGAGTTCTGCCACCGTCATGCACTGGGCCCAGGTGTTATCCTGGTTCACGATTACGGTCAGGCCGTCAATGGCTACCGGAATCTCGATATACTCCACGCCGCCTTCCTGGCAAAGGATTACTTCATTAGCCCTGATGGGACGGGAAGCGTCGGAAATGTGGGTTTCGCCATTGCAAAATTTCTTGAAGCCGCCGCCGGTGCCGGAGACGCCGACGGTAACCCGCACCTGTCCGTTGGTCAGGTAGCCAAACTCCTCAGCTACCGCCTCGGTGATGGGAAACACCGTGCTGGAGCCGTCAATGTCAATGTCCCCGGACAAGCCGCTTTCGGCGGAACCGGAGCCGGTGGCCGGCTGACCGGCGGAGCCGCAGGCAATCAGAGCCATTGATGCCAGCACCGCGCCGAGAATGATCCAACTCTTGAAGCTGAAATACCAAGTCTTACTGGATACCATTATTCCTCCTTATTTGCGGCTACTGCCCGGCCCGGAGCGCAACGACGCGAGCCCTGAGGCCGGCATTTTCGCCAAGCTTGACTCAGTCCGGGGCGAAACCAACTTCAAGGTTTCCGGATAATTCCCGGAGTCCGCTGGAATCTAGTCGGCGGCCCGCCCCATTTCCCGGCAAATACTATACCTTGTCCTTCAACAGTCATTTAGATTGCAATCAATTCCCGTTTAAGGGCAAGTTAATAGTTAGTTAATCCGGGCTTTCCGGCTCGGCGCCGCGGCTATACGCCTTTGCCGACAGCGCTAAATGATACCCTATTTTTCGGTTGAACTTGGGTTAACCGATGTATAATGCGCCCTTCAAGATACTCGTCTATATTGCGTATATTCCGGCGCAGCCGGGAACAAAACTTGCCGGCCCGGGCAATGGGCCGGACTTCGGGGATGAACTTGCTGAAGCGAGCGGCGGCAGAAATAATCGGCACCTACGGGATGGTTTTTGCCGGAACCGGGGCAATTATGATTAACGAGTTGTCCGGGGGCAAGGTGACCCACCTGGGCATCGGCCTGACCTTCGGTCTGATTGTAGCCGCAATGATTTTTACTTTTGGCTCGGTATCCGGCGCGCATATCAACCCGGCGGTTACCCTGGCCTCCGCCATCACCCGGCGGCTTCCCTGGCGCATTGCCGCATATTACATCCCGGCCCAGTTGACCGGCGCGGTCCTGGCCAGCCTGACCCTCTATTACCTGCTGGGCCCGGCCGCCAGTATGGGCGCAACTATCCCGGCCGGCAGCATCGCCCAGTCCCTGTTTCTGGAAATCATCCTGACTTTCATCCTGATGGCGATAATTATGTCCCTGAGTCTGGAACCGCGGGTGGCCGGCCCGGTGGCGGCCCTGGCTGTCGGCGGTACGGTGGGATTAGAGGCGATTTTCGCCGGCCCGATTTCCGGGGCGTCCATGAACCCGGCCCGCTCCCTGGGCCCGGCATTGGTAGGCGGGGCGTGGCATGGCCACTGGGCCTACTGGATTGGCCCCAGCATCGGCGCAGCCCTGGGCGCCGGGCTGATGTGCTGGCTGAAGGGAGCGCCGCTGCTCCGGGAGGCCGGAACTCCGGAACCGGCTGGGGAAGGAACTCCGACCGGGCCGGAGCCGCAGCCCCGGGACGATTAGGCCCTACCGGCCGATGGCAGATCGGGATTCGCCGGCCCGTCGGCGCGAGGGAGGGTAAAGGTGAAGGCGCAGCCCTCGCCTTCCTTGCTGGCTACGGATATTTGCCCGCCGTGGGCTTCCACCAACTGCTTGACAATCGCCAGTCCCAGCCCGGTGCCGCCGTCCCGCCGGGAGCGGTTGACTTTGTAGAAGCGTTCAAACAGGTGGGGCAGATGCTGCGGCGCCACCCCGACCCCCGTATCCACCAACTGCACCTGCACCCAGTCGCCAACCGGCTGGGCAATAACGCTTATCTCGCCACCAGCCGGGGTAAACTTCAACGCATTTTCCACCAGGTTGGTAAATACCTGCCCCAGCTTTTCGCCGTCGGCCAGGACCCGGGGCAGATCCCGGTCAATTGCGGCTGCAATGGCGACATTCTGCGCCACCGCCGCCGCGTTGAACTTCTTCCTGACGCCTTCCACCACCGGAGCCAGGGCCACCGGCTCGGCCTCGATGCTGAACTGGCCGCTTTCCAGGCGGGAAAGCTCCAGCAAGTCATTAACCAGGGCATTAATCCGGTCCACGTCGCCCCGCATCCGGGCCAGGAAGTCCGGCGCCACCGCCGGGTCATTTACCGCCCCGGCCTCCATGGTTTCCACCATCACCTTGATTGAAGCCATGGGGTTGCGCAATTCGTGGGATACGTTGCTTACGAACTCCTTGTGGCTCATCTCCACCTGGCGAATTCGGGTCAGGTCGTGCAGGGTCAAAAGGACGCCGCTCTGGTCCTGCAGCGGCGTCGCGATGGCGCTGAGATACCGCCGGAATGGGTACAGCAAAACTTCCGTCTGCCGGCGGGATTTTTCGGCCCGGCAAGCGATTACCAGTTGATGAATCTCGTTATCCCGCACCAGTTCCGCCAGTCGGGAACCCGGTTCCGTCCCTTCCCTGATTCCCAGCAGGTCCCGGGCCGCCGGGTTGAGCAGGGTGATGTATCCCGCCGGTTCGACGACAATCACCCCGTCGGCCATAGTATCCAGCACCGCGGAGAGGGTGTCCCGCTCTGAGGCTAGGCGGTCAACGGTTTCCTTGACGGTATCCGCCATCCGATTAAAGGCTTCGCTCAGCTGCCCGCTGGAATTGCCGGAGCCGGTCGGCGGCGGGATTCGGTAACTGTAGTCGCCCTGTCGCAGTTCGCGCAGGCCCAGCAGCACCGCTCGCACCGTCCGCGGCCCACGGGAAAAATAGCGGCCCACCAAACTGACGGCGACAACTGCCAGCAGGCCGACACCCAGACCCCAGACCGACAGCAAGGCAATGATTGACGCTGGAACTGGGTTAGCGTCCGGCGCCGGAACCGCCAGGCGGATAATTCCGGCAACCTGGCCGTCAACCAGCACCGGGGCGGCGGTGTAAAGCCGGGCCTCGCCGCCGGTCGGTCCGCTCCGGCGGAAGTGGACAATGCTGCCGCGGCGGATTTGCTCAATCCCGCCGGCATCCATCGGGATTAGGCCAGACCCTGCCGGGCCTCGGCTGTCGGCCAGCCTTGCTCCGGCGGCGTCAAATATAGCTGCTTCGCCATTGACCGCCTGCGCCAGTTCAAGGCTAAGGTCTTGTCGGGAGCAGACATCTGGGGAAGCGGGAGAAGGCGACAGGCAGGAGGCCACCAGCAGGGCTGCAAGTCGCGCCTCCCCTTCCTGCTGCGCTTCCAGGGCGGCGGCGGCCCGGCTTTGCAGGGCAAGATTCAAAAGGATTACCAGAACGGCCAGCGAGACCGGCAGCAAGGCCGCCAGGACGAGGGCGGAAGGCCAGAGCGCGGCGCGGTGGAAAATCATCCGTCCAATCGGTACCCTACTCCCCGGATGGTGACAATGCTGTGGGCTGTGGTGGGGTCGGCCTGGAGCTTTTCCCGCAACCAGCTAATGTAAACGTCAACGGTTCTGGTCTGGCCGATGTAATCGTACCCCCAAACCTTTTCCAGAATCTGGTCCCGGGTAAAGGCCCGCCCCTTATTGGCAGCCAGCAGGGCCAGTAAATCAAATTCTTTGGGTTTAAGGTTCAGGGGATGGCTCGCCAGCCGTGCTTCGTGGCTGTTAAGGTCAATTTCCAGATTGCCGACCCGGTAAATGCGCTCCTCGCCGCTGCCGGGCTGTCTTTCATCCAGGTAGCGGGTGCGGCGCAGGGTGTTGCGGATTCGCGCTACCAGCTCCCGGATGCTGAAAGGCTTGGTGATGTAGTCGTCCGCCCCCAGTTCCAACCCAACTACCCGATCGACTTCTTCACCCCGGGCGGTAAGCATCAGGATGGGGACTTCCGATTCCCAGCGCAGGATTCGGCAAATCTCGAACCCGTCCAGGGTGGGCAGCATAATGTCGAGAATAACCAGGGAGGGATTGAGCTTGCGGGCCAACTCCAGCCCTTCACCGCCGTCGCTGGCAGTATGCACCGCATAACCTTCCCGTTCCAGGTTATAGCGCAAGGCTTCCAGAAGATTTTCCTCGTCTTCGACGACGAGCACCGAACGTTCCGGCACGGGAACCTCAATAACCGGGTTTGAGTTGCTGGATTTCGTAGTTGCCACCGGCGACCGCTTTACCTGGTCATTATAACAACTATGGCAGCATTCCGTTTCAGGTGGTTTGGTTGATGCAGCCCCGGTGGTTTATTGCTTTCAGGGTTACGGTCATCGCTAATCTGGTTAAGCCCTCACCCCCGGCCTCTCTCCCCCAGGGAGAGGGGAGCCTGGCCCTGGCGCACTAGATAATACGTTGGGACGGCTCCTGCCACCGAATCACGCAGGAAAAGCCGGTACTTTTACTCACCAAATCAATCGGAAAAAAGATTCTCCCTCTCCTCGCGGGAGAGGTACCGGGGGTGAGGGCGTCTAGCCGGTAATCCGTAAAATCAGGGTAATTATAAGTCCGATTTGGGTGGCGCCTATACCCAGCATTGCCAGCATGATTTGGCGCTGGCCGGTCCGAATGTCCCGGATTTCCTGCCGGACTCCCTGGATTTCTTGCCGGTTCTCCTGGCGCAGTTCCTGCATTTCCTGCCGGACTCCCTGGATTTCTTGCCGGTTCTCCTGGCGCAGTTCCTGCATTTCCTGCCGGACTCCCTGGATTTCCTGCCGGAGCTCCTGGCGCAGTTCCTGCATTTCCTGCCGGAGTTCCTGGCGCAGTTCTTGCATTTCTTGCCGGACTTCCTGGCGGATGTCCCGGATGTCTTGCCGGATTTCCTGGATGGCGAGAGATATTTCCGTTACTCGCCCTTCCAGATTGCTAATCCGGCTTTCCAGCCCACCGTCTTGCAGTGACGTTGTCAAAACTTTTTACCACCCTTGTAATGCGTGATATGCTAAGCCCTTTCAGCCGGTTGCTTCCAGTGTTACCGCCATCGCTAATCTTGTCAAGCCCTCACCTCCAGCTCTCCTTTCCCCCAAGGAGAAGAGAGCCTGGCCCTGGCGCACTAGCGAATACGTTGGGATGACTCCTGCTAACGAATCACACCGAAAAAAAGGCTCTCCCCTCTCCTCGCGGGAGAGTGGCCGGGGGGTGAGGGCGTCTCCCTCTCCTTCAGGGAGAGGGGGTCGAGGGTAAGGGAAAAGTCCGAGTTACTAGTCGGCGGCCAGGGCTAGTTCGGCGCTCTCGATTAAGGGCAGGGAATCCTTCAGTTCGCTCAAGGGAAAGCGGTTAACTTCCCGGAGGCCGGCCCAGGAAATTACCAGAGTCTCATCATATTCAACGCAAACGGACCAAGGGTTGGGGGCCGTCTGAGGGGACGGCTGGAGCCCGGCGCACCATTTCCGGTTCTCCGGAGCATTTGCCTTGAGCCACGAATGGGGAAATTCACCCTGGGCGCCATCATCCCAAATCAGCACCAAAGCATCGTCTTCCCGGAGTATCTTAGTAACTAGAGCTTCGTCGTCAACTGCCATACCGTACTTCCCTCAACTGCAATTAATGGTTCCTGGGGCAACGGATTCAGCATAGGCGGCAGGTGTTAACCTGGAATTACGAAAAAGTTAAAGGTTAATTTCCCGAATGTTAAAAATACGTTAACTGTAGGGGCGGTGGAGTGATTCCGGCTGCCGGCGGCGGCCCCGCCGATTACGCCGGGAAATTGAGAAATGGTATTCTCAACGTACTGACTTAATGGATTATAACCGGGCTGAGACTGTGAGAGGGGTGGGATTACGCCCCGCGCCCGCACTTACCGCCACGATGTCCGCTGCACCCGCTGCGGCTCCAACTGGATGCGCAAGGGCGGCCTCCAGCGGGGACGCCAGGTGTACCGTGCGGCGATTGCGCCAAGAGCTGCATCCCCGGCGGGGCTTATGTCCGCCCAGGGCCGGAAGTCAAGGAGCAAGCCTTGCGGATGTACGGGGAAGAGCAGCCTCAGCGCCATCGGCCGGATACTGGGCTATAGCACTCGGTAGCGTTCCGTATTAGGTGGTCGAGGTGTAGGAGCAACCACAGGGATTGTCCCGGCGGTACTGGAACGAATGATAGGCCCTGACTTAAACCACCTAAATTGCAACGCTGCCCGCATTATCGCCGCTCTTTCCATTGGCAAGGGTTTTTGTTATACTGCCCTGCGGTATCCGCCTGTTGAGGAGGCGGGCCAGGTTTTCTATGTGATGGAGGTACGATGCCGGCTTTTGCCGTGATAGGCGGACAATGGGGAGATGAAGGCAAGGGGAAGGTGATTGACTACCTGGCCGAAGGGGTCTCCGGTGTGGTGCGTTACGCCGGTGGCAATAACGCCGGCCACACCGTAGTCAATGAAAAGGGCGAGTTCCAATTTCATCTGGTACCTTCCGGAATCTGCTGGCCCAACGTTTACGGGATTATCGGCAACGGGGCAGTAATTGACCCGGAAGGCCTGCTGGGTGAGCTGAATGATTTGACGGCCCGCGGTATCGACACTGACAAGCTCTGCATCAGCGAGCGCGCTCACGTGATAATGCCTTACCACGTACTGCTGGATTCTCTGGAAGAAGAAGCCCGGGGCAGTTCCGCTATCGGCACCACCGGCCGGGGTATCGGCCCCACTTACGTGGACAAGACGGCCCGTATCGGCATTCGCGTCGGCGACTTGCTGGACCCGGAGTCCTTGCGGCCCCGTCTGGAGCAAAACCTGGACTTCAAGAACAAGTTGATTACGGCGATTTACGGTCAGGAGCCCTTATCCGCCGATGCGATTATGGAGCAATCTCTGGAATGGGGTAATCAGCTCCGTCCCTTCGTATTGCCCACGGAACAACTGGTGCAAGACCTGCTGGAGAATAACCGTAATATTCTGCTCGAAGGCGCTCAAGGTACACTGCTGGACCTGGACCACGGCTCCTATCCTTACGTGACCTCTTCTTCCCCTTCCATCGGCGGAGCCTGTACCGGACTGGGCCTCGATCCCCGGGAAATTAAGGGAGTGCTGGGAGTCTTCAAGGCCTACTCTACCCGGGTGGGGAGTGGCCCGATGCCGACGGAGCTGTTTGGCGAAGCCGGCGAAAATCTTCGGGAAAAAGCTCATGAATACGGCGTTACTACCGGCCGCGCCCGGCGGGTGGGCTGGTTCGATGCCGTGGCCGGCAGATACAGTCAGCAGGTAAACGGCTTTACGGGTATGGTGCTGACCCGCCTGGACATCCTGGACGGGTTCTCTTCCGTCAAAATCTGTGTCGGCTACCGCGCCGAAGGTCAGGAGGTCAATCGCTTCCCTTCGGACACGCGCCTGCTGGAAAAGTGCGAGCCGGTGTACGAGGAATTGCCCGGCTGGGATACTCCCACCGCCAGCGCTACTTCTTTGTCCCAATTGCCGGAAGGCGCCCGCGCCTACGTTAATCGCATTGAAGAACTGGTAGGGTGTCCGGTGCAGCTTATCTCCACCGGCCCCAGCCGGGATGAGACTATCCTGGTGGAACGAGTAATTCCCTGACCGACTTAATTTCCGGGATGCAGTGGTGGCCGGTTACCGGAATAAGTAGGGAAAGAGAATAATGAGACTATGCCTGACCCCAAACCACACAAAGATTGTAAAGCTAGGCACGACCCTTGCCCGGAAGTAGCGCTACCCGCGCCAAGAAAGCAGCATCTGGGCGGGGCTACTCCTGATGACCATTGGAAGATAAGCCGCCAGTTTATTGACCAGGCTAAATGTGAGTTTGAAAAAGGGGACCGTCTCCAGGCATCAGAAAAAATATGGGGAGCCGCGTCCCACGCGGTTAAAGCAGTAGCCGCTGAACAGGGGTGGAACCATCGAGGCCACGAGAATATTGTTGTCGCCGCTAACATTTTAGAGCGCGCCCACAATCGTCTTGATATAACAAAGGGCATTGAAATTGCTGAAGCCCATCACCGCAACTTCTACAATAATGAAATGGAAAACAGGTCAATAAGAAGCGGTATTCGCATTGTAGAGGGATTGGTGGATGAGCTGGATGATGTTAGTAAGCGAACACCTAGTCCGGTAACGGTACGCGACGTAGATGACCAAAATGGGGTGGCCCGCCTACTTCAAGTCCCGCGTAGAAAGGTGAATATAGGCGATACCATTGAAGGTAATCAGCTGAAAGACGCTAACGGGCAAGTTAAACATACACGGATGCCTAGACCTCGACTACGCAGATCCGGCAATCGTGGAGGCAATTAACAGATCACGTATGAGTAACATTGGATACTATTCCCAATAAATAATTCCCGATGCTCCCGGGAGGTTCCGGGTAAGGGAGCGGAAAGCCTGAACTTATGCAGAATTTTTCAAAGTTTGGCATATACCTTAACGCCGCCGAAGGGAAGGTAGTCCGGATAAACTCGCCTTACTGGATTCCCGAGGAACCCGACTGGGTCTTCATCACCCCGGAAGTTAATGCTACCTTGCTTCAGATTCGCGACCTGGTTCGAGAACAGGGCGCATCACCAGACCCGGACTCGCTGGTCTGGGGCCGTATTCCCCTCCTGGACTAAATCGTCCGGCAAACCTTCCCACTGTCGAGCCGGGGCGCGTTCCACTGCCTCGGCCAAATCAAGGCATCCTTCTTGTCCCGCTGGGCCCGGTACGCCGGGCGGCTTCCGTTGCACCGCGCTTGCGCCTGGCCTACAATGCCTCATAGATTATCGGTTTAATTACTGTCAGGAGGGAACTCTCAATGCTAGTGGATTTGATTACGGTCACCAGCTACGACGGCATTAACCTGGACGGGGCTTTCTTTGCGACGGCTCCGGGAGTCAGCCCCAAAGGTCCGGTGGACGCTCTGCTGCTCATCCACGGCTCCGGCGGCAATTTCTATCGGCCGGCTACCAAGGCTATGGCCGAAGACCTGCGCAACCGTGGCTACGCTTGTTTAGCCATCAACACCAAGGGGCACGACACGATTTGGGCGCCTCAGGGGGAAGGTGTCTATTACGGCAACGCTATGGAAATTCTCGATAACAGCCGTCAGGACATCCGCGCGGGCATTGACTACCTGTGGGCTCAAGGCTACCGCAGCATCGGGCTGCTGGGACACAGCATGGGCGCGGTCAAGGTAGGTTACTATGCCGCCGTCGAAGATGACGACCGGGCCGCGACGGTAATCCCCATTTCGCCGGTGCGCCTCTCCTATTCCTACTATATGGAATCTGAGGACGCCGAAGAATTCAAGGGTATTATTGCCCAAGCCGACCGAATGGAGGCGGAAGACCGGGCGCAGGAGTTGATGGAGGTTAGCTTCCCGATTGCGCAAATGTTTAGCGCCTTTTCCTACCTGGACAAACACGGGCCGGCCGAGCGGTATAACCTGGTAGCCCTGGCGCCCCGAGTCCGGATTCCGATGCTGGTACTGGGCGGTGAACTGGAAACCCACACCCGGCTGCGGGACTGCCCCCAAGATATGGTGACTGCCGCAGTCAACAGCCCGCGAGCCGAATATGTAATCATCCCCGGCGGCAATCACTCTTTGTTGAACAGCACGGACAAGGCCTCGGCGGCGGTGCTGGACTGGCTGGCTTCGCTGGCTCCGGTTGCGGCCGCGGTTTAGGCCAAAAGGACTGCAAGTCTCGTTCGATGGCAGCGGGAGTAAATTCTCCCTGGGGCCGGTGGATGCTTACCTTCGATTTAAGGGGTGGCCGTTGATGCCCTCAGAAAATACCCCGGATATTTCCGGCGTAACCTTCATTCCCGTTGGTTGGGTGGAGAGCGAGTTCCGCAGCTACGCTCCCTCGGAGGAGATGCGGCAGAGGCCATCCCGGATCGTGCTACGGCCGGAAATGGCTCCGGGGTTGATGGGGCTGGAAGAGGAACGGTATATTCTGGTCCTCTTCCACCTGCACCGGGCTGCCGAGTATGAGCTGCAATTGCACCCGGGCCATAATCCCGCCAATCCCGTCCGGGGAGTCTTCGCTACCCGCAGCCAGTACCGCCCCAACGCCATCGCCGCGACGGTTGCCGAAATAGCCTCGATAGCTGATAATGTAATTAACGTAGTCGGCCTGGATGCCCAGGACGGCTCCCCGGTATTGGACATCAAGCCCTACCGTCCCGGCTTTGATCGGGTAGAGTAGGGAATCCCCTGGAAATATGGTCCGAGAGGATTTTGAAATGGCTCGCATTGAGAAAGTTAAAGCTGGCGCCCAGGAAGTGGACGCGATAGAGCGGGACTTTGAGATTGGACGAGAGGAGTGGAACGAATACAAGTTGCTCGACGGGGGCCTGGTCCGGGTCAAGACAACAGTTAGCCGAATTTACCAGGTTGTAGATGAACAGGGCAATCCGCGCTGCAATGAAGATGGGAGTCCGATGATGCTGGTTAAGCACAAGTCGGACGTAGTATCCCGCATTTAGCGAGGTGATAATGGCAACTGCTCAATTAACCGGACATCTTCCAGTAGCCGAAGGAACTATGGAGGGATCCCGAAATTTCTTGACGGTTTCGCGCCAGGGTTTTTCTCAAGAAATAATCACGGGAACTAACGAAAACCTGCAAATGGCTGCTCGTTCACCCATAACCTATGAAGGTGAAATGCCGGTATTCTACCCAGCAGAGATGATTCCTGGCGTAGCGTACAATTTTTCCGTCTATGGCAATCCGGTGGTAGCCATAAAGGAACTGGACGGCACTGTAAACCTTTATTACATAGCCGAGTAAGTGTGGAAAATTTAGATAAAATCATTCCTGTTCTGATACCGTTGTTTCGAGGGCGCGCTCCTCAGGATATTCCGGTATGCCAAACCAGAATAATGCGCGAAGGGTGTGCTTGGCCCTGGAATCATCGCATTGCAGTGCATCCAAGATCGGATGGCGGTATTGAAATCGTGCGTCTTGAAAGCTCGCCGCCAAAAGCCTAGACTTGCGCGCCGGGCAAGTATTAATATGCTGGGAGTTGAAGAAGTAAGGGTATGAAACATGGGGTAGAGGTAAAGGAGGCTAATGACCTCCTGGACAAGGTTTCCCGTTACCTGCCCGGGGAAGCGGTGCGCCAGGTTGAGCGGGCGTATCTCTACGCTGAAGAGTGCCACCAGGGCCAGGTGCGCAAATCCGGCGAACCCTATATCGTACACCCCTTGCAGGCGGCTTCCTTTCTCGCTGACCTGAATCTGGACAGCCATACTATCTGTGCGGCGCTGCTCCACGACGTTATCGAAGACTGCGGCGTTACCTACAACGACATCAGCGCGGCCTTCGGTTCCGAAGTGGCTAAAATGGTGGACGGCGTTACCAAGCTGACCCGTATGGACTACCGGCTGCCCGGGGCCGATTTCAACGCTTACGCCGCCTCCTACGATCCGGATAAGCTGTATGCCGAGAGCCTGCGCAAAATGCTGGTGGCAATGGCCGAAGATATCCGGGTGGTGCTGATTAAGCTGGCCGACCGCCTCCACAACATGAAAACTCTGGACGCCTTGCCGGTTGCCAAGCGCAAAAACATTGCCCAGGAGACCCTGGACATTTACTCGCCGCTGGCCCACCGCTTGGGAATCTGGGAAATCAAATGGCAGTTGGACGACCTGGCTTTCCGGCACCTTAATGAGGACCGCTACCGGGAAATTTCCCGGATGCTGGCGGTGCGCCGGGCTGAGCGGGAAGAGTACGTGGAGCAGGTATGTCAGCGGCTCCACGAAGTGCTGGCCGCGGCCGACCTGAATGCCGAAGTGTACGGCCGCCCCAAAGGTATTTACAGCATCTATAACAAGATGCAGAAGTACGCCGCCCAGGGGGACGAACTCCGGGACATCCTGGACCTGTATGCCTTGCGGGTAGTCGTTGAATCCGAGAGCGATTGCTACCGGGCTTTGGGACTGGTCCATCAAGTCTGGAGTCCTATTCCGGGTCAGTTTGACGACTATATCGCCACCCCCAAAGAGAATCTGTACCAGGCCCTGCATACTACAGTAGTCTGTCAGGGCGGCCAGCCTCTGGAGGTGCAGATTAAGACCACCGAGATGCACCAGGTGGCCGAGTACGGAGTTGCGGCCCACTGGCGCTACAAGGAAGGTCGGGCCAATGACCTGAAGTTCGAAGAGAAAATGACCTGGATGCGTCAATTGCTGGAATGGCAGCGGGAGGCCGCCGAGACCGAAGATTTTATTGAGTCGGTCAAGCAGGACATTTTCCGGGATCAGGTATTTGTCTATACCCCTAAAGGGGATATAGTGGAATTGGCCGCCGGTTCCACTCCGGTGGACTTCGCTTACAAGATTCACACCGAGCTGGGACACCACTGCATGGGCGGCAAGGTCAACGGCCGCCTGGTAAGCCTGGATACCCCTCTGCAGAACGGCGACACCGTTGAAATAATGACCACCAAGTCCAACCGGGGGCCCAGTCCCGATTGGCTCAATCTAAACCTGGGCTATGTAAAATCGGCCAGCGCGCGCCAGAAGGTGCGCCAGTGGTTCAACCACCAAGCCCGGGGCAGCAATATCGAACGAGGTCGCGACAAACTCAAAAAAGAACTGCGCCGCCTTGACCTTAACCTGGAAGACGCGGAAATTTTGAAGCTGGTTCGCTTCGAGACCATGGAAGACTTCCTGCTGAACCTGGGTTCGGGAGGGCTTACCGAGGGTCAATTAACCCACCGTTTGTCCCAGGCCCTCCGGCAAGAACCGGAAATCCCCCGTTTCAAGCCGGATTTGCCCCTGTCCAGTCCCAGTTCCGGCATATCGGTGCTGGGGGTAGGTGACCTGCTAATCCGAATGGCCGGCTGTTGCAGCCCGATCCCCGGGGATGAAATTTCCGGCTTTGTAACCCGAACTCGGGGCGTCACGGTGCATAAAAAGGAATGCAAGAGTCTGCTGAACGAGGATGAGCCGGAACGCATCGTCCATGTGTCCTGGGGCGAGGCCAAGGAACTGTATCCGGTGCGAGTCTGCATTGCCGCCTACGACCGGGTAGGTCTGCTGCGGGACGTTACCGTAAGAGTCTCTGAAGAACGGGTCAATATCGCCTCGGTGATTACCGAAGAACTGGCCGATGGCACCGTAACTATGGAGCTTACCTTGCACACCACCGGCCTGGACCAATTGGGCAAGCTGTTCGCCAAGTTGGAAGGAGTCAAGGGAGTAACGTCGGTAACCCGGGCCGACAACCGAGCGTCGGCGCGGGTGTAGGGGCCGGGGAGAATCAGGAGCAGGTAATTTTAGCGAGCAGGCCGAAAGTCGCTTTGCCGGCGTGGCAGTGCGGTTATCGGCCTTGCGGCGTATCATCAGGGTTTCGCCCACTCCGCCAGCGCCGCCTCTGCTTGGTCGCACATTTCCTGGATTACTTCCGCCGCCGGGCGGATGGCGTTGACCTGCCCGACGCCCTGACCCATATATACGGAGGCGATTTCCGGGTCCTGACGGGCACGGGCGCTGGCTACATCCGACGCTAGTTCTTCCCGGTGGGCCAAAATATCCGCATCTCTGCCGTCCCATTCCCGTACCAGACGATTGCGGTACACCCGGCCGGCAATCCCCGGCGGCCAGGGCCGGCTCCCCAGCAGATCGTAGAGACGGGTAAAGGTCGTATCCTGCCCGTCAGCCTGCACTATCCGCTCCTTGAAGGCGGCCGGCGTTTCTACGGCTTCCGGTGTGGCCAGCAAGGCAGTGCCCAGGGATACCCCTTGAGCGCCGGCCGCCAACGCTGCCGCCAGAGCGCGGCCTGAAGTGATACCGCCGGCCGCGAGAATTGGCAATTGGGGGTAGCGTTCCACCAGGCCCACCAGAAAGGGCAGCAGATTCATCTGTCCGGTATGCCCGCCGGCCTCATTGCCCTGGGCCAGCAGCAGGTCGGCCCCGGCAGCTGCCGACAATTCGGCTAACTCTGCCGACTGCACCTGACAGACGGTAATTGCGCCGGCGTCTCTGGCCCGATCCAGCCAGGGTTGCGGGTCAGCGAAGGAGAACACTATCACCGGCGTCTGCTCTTCCAGGGCAATCTCAAAATTGGTCGGGTCCAGCTCGATGAGCTGGGTGATGAAACCCACGCCGAAGGGGCGGGCCGTTTGGGACCGGATCTGCGCTATCTGCTGTCGCAGCCAGTCCGGGCCGAAATCGTTGCTGCCGCCAAAGGTTCCCAAACCGCCGGCTTGGGAGACGGCAGCGGCCAGTTGGCCGCCGCTGTGGTTGCTCATCGGAGCGGACATTACTGGACAGGTCAGACCCAACAGCTCGGTAAAGCGAGTTTGCAGCATAGATGTTTCACCTTTTCCGGTACGATTTTAGCCGGCGCTTTTGGCGATGTATGCGACTCGCCGATTAGCGCCTTCAGGACTGTATTCGAGAATTCCCCGAAATGCAACCGGAGGAAGGTATATTACGAGCCGGATAAGGTTCAGCCGGCCGGAAAGTGTCATTTGAATTGAGTCTTTGGGCGCCGCCCGGCTAAAACTTGCAACTGCTGGGGAGACAAATTTGTTCCGGGGGCGAAGTTTCTTTCCGGCGCAGTTGACGGGAAATCCCGGCTTTCCCGTGCTATAATTTCTGCGTGGATAAGCTCTATTTGTGCTGGGAGCGCTGATTGTTATGGTTGATTTGGATACGCAAAAGCCGGCTATTGCGATTACTATGGGCGACCCTTGCGGTATCGGGCCGGAGGTTGTGGTCAAGGCCCTGGCCGATTCCCGGGTTTATGCTTCCTGTCGTCCCCTGGTCATCGGCAATACCTACGCTATGAATCAAGCGGTAAAGGTTACCGGCCTGCCCCTGACCGTCAGGGAGACTAATGACCCTACCGGCGCCGGTCTGGATCCGGCCACGGTGGATGTGGTGGACATTCACAATCTGAACCCGGAGGACATCACCGTCGGACAGATTAGCGTGCCTTGCGGCAAGGCGGCCATGGAATGGGTGACCAAAGCCGGTGAATTGGCGCTGGCCGGCATCGTTGACGGTATCGCCACCGCACCCTTGAATAAGGAAGCGGCCAGCCGGGCTGGGTATGAGTCGATCGGGCATACCGAATTGTTGCAGGAACTGTCCGGTATCAAGACTATCGCCACCATGTTAATGTCCAGAAACCTGCGGGTAGTCCACCTGACTACGCACCGCTCATTGCGGGTAGCCTGCGACTACGTGAAGCAGGAGCGGATTCTGGACTTTCTGCAATTGACCCACGACACCTTCGTTAAGTGGGGTTTCCCCCAGCCGCGCATTGCCGCCGCCGGGCTTAATCCGCACAACAGCGACGGCGGGCTGCTGGGTAACGAGGAAGCTGACGAGATAGCCCCGGCGGTGCAGGCGGGCCGGGAACGGGGCATCGACGCGGTTGGCCCCATCCCGGCGGACAGTGTGTTCCACCAGGCGATCCAGGGTCGCTACGATGCGGTGCTGGCCATGTTCCACGACCAGGGCCACATCCCGGTCAAAGTCTATGGATTTGAGGAAAGCGTAACCGCTAATCTGGGACTGCCCTTTGTCCGTACTTCCGTGGACCACGGCACCGCCTTTGACATCGCCGGTCAGGGCATCGCCCAGCATGTGAGTATGCTGGAATCCATCCGCCTCGCGGTAGAACTGGCGCGGGGCAACGGCCTGGCAGATTTTTAGAGCGGCGAATGCGGCGCAAGCTTGGGGCCGGGGCCGTCTTTGTATCCTGATTGCCGCTTGATACCAGTCGGATGCTGCTGAAGTGATAACTCCGGTCCGCTTGCTGCACTGGTGCCTGTTGCTGGGCCTGGCCGGTTTGGCGACGGCCTGTGCTACGCCCCGGGAGCCGGCGGTTTCCAACATTTGCGGGGAAGCCGATCGTACGCTCAAGCTGGGGTTCTACGCTCATTTCCGGCCCATCAGCTACAGCGCCGACGAATCCCCGACTGCTCCCGACTTCAATGTCCACCGGGGCTATGAAGCCGACCTGCTGACTGCGGTGGAAGCTATGGAAAGTCCAAAGCTTTCCTTTGACCGCCGGGGCATTGCCCTTTGGGACGGTATCTGGCTGCAATCCGCGACTCCCCAATATGATGTAGTCGGTGGCGGAATTACTATTCTTGACTCCCGCACTCGCGATGCGGCGGGACGGGAGGCGGTGGCTTTCACCAACGGCCACATCCATTTCCGCCAGTCTCTTTTGACCCGGCCGGAGGACGCCGCGCGGTTGGCTGCCTATGCCGACCTGACTGAAACGGTGCGAGTGGGGGTTTTGGCGGCCACCACCGGCGAACAGCGGCTGCTGGAGATAACCGGACTGGTGGATGCGACGGGCGCACTGGCCGCCGGCGCAGCGGTCACAACACCCCAGGGCCGGTTGGTTGCCGACGGCAGTTCCGACTACACCATATCCGCAGCCGTGACATCGCCCAACTTGCAAGGCCGTACCCGGCTCTACCCCGCCGACGCCGGTCAGCCCCAGGTAGTTTACCTGGGCGCTGAACTGGGCGAGGCCGAACTGCTGGCCGCTTTGGCCGCCGGTGAAATCGATGCGATTGCCCGGGGAGAGATTGGCAACCGGGATGCGGCGAATACCGGCGCCTTTGCGGTAACTGCCCTGGACGACCACACCGAAATCGGCGGCTTTACCCTGGCGGCGGAGGCGAAAGAACTGCGTGCCTGCCTCAATGAGCGGCTTGACTGGCTGACCGACCAGCGGAATATCGGTTACGGCGACTGGTTGACCGACCCGGCGGTATTTATGAACCGGGCCCATAGATGGAACGAGATGGAGCGTTAGAAATTGGGCCGGGAATGGAAATTTACCGGCGCTGCCGAGTCTGCCGCATATCAGCTCAGACATCCGGGAACTGGGCCTCCCGGCACGTCCCCGCCAGCAGCCGCAAGTGATATAATACATCCAACTTTTGCGTCGCCTTGCCGGGCGATACGTTATTCCGGGATTTGGGATTTACGTCGAGTTTATGCCGGGGCCGTTCCGCGGGAGGGATTTTTATGCGGTTAGCTTTCATCGGTGGGGGAACGATGGCCGAAGCCATTCTGGGCGGGGTGTTGGCCGCCGAATTGGCTAAACCCGACGACATCATAATCGGCGAACCCATTGCCCAGCGTCGCCAGTACCTGTACGAGCGGTACGGGGTGGAAACCTGCCAGGATAACCTGAAGACGGTCCAGGATGCCGACCTGGTGGCGCTGTCGGTCAAACCCCAGGACCTGCCCACAGTGTTTGGTCAACTGGGCGGCCGTCTCGCTCCGGAACAGGCGGCCTTGTCCATCGTGGCCGGCGCCAAAATGTCCACGCTGGCCCAGGGTTTGCAGCACGACTCCATCATTCGGGTAATGCCCAATACGCCGGCCCAGATAGGTTGCGGAATGACTCTGTGGACCTGCTCGGAGACGGTAAGCGCGCCGCACCGGGACCTGGCTAAATCTATGCTGGACACCGTCGGCCAGGAAATTTATGTCAGCGACGAAAAATATCTGGATATGGCTACGGCCTTGAGCGCCAGCGGCCCGGCCTATGTTTTCCTGTTTGTGGAGGCCCTGATCGATGCCGGCGTCTATGTGGGTCTGCCCCGGGATCTGGCCCGCGCTCTGGCCCTGCAGACGGTTTACGGCAGTGTACGATTAGTAATGGAGACGGGAAAACACCCGGGCGAACTTAAGGATATGGTGGTCTCGCCCGGCGGCACCACCGCCGAAGGGCTTCAAACCCTGGAACGAGGCGGAGTCCCGGCCTCGGTAGTTGATGCCGTCAACGCAGCCTACCTCAAGTCCATCAAGCTGGGCCAGGGATAGGAGACATACACCTATGCCAGACCCGATGGAACTCATTAACCTGCTCTTCACGCTAATTTACCTGTCCATCCTGGCCCGGATAATACTTACCCTTGCGCTGTCCTTTATGGCGCAGGATCCGCCGCCGATGCTGGTGAACATTACCCAGGTGTTTGTCCAGATAACGGAGCCGATATTAGCTCCGATTCGTCGGGTGCTTCCCAACTTCGGCATGATCGATTTCAGCCCGATGGTGGCAATCTTTTTGCTCATCATAATCCAACGGATTATAGCTTTCGCGCTGGTTCAATAGCCCGGCGTCCCCGCTCCGTCCGGCGCCCGACCGTTGCCCTGAGATACCCGAACCCTTTTCCAGCGAGCTTGAGTATTCCCTCGTCCCCGGCCCCTCTCCCTCGAGGCGAGGGGAGTCCGTTCTCTGGGGTGAGAAGCAAGGGGAATATGGGTTCCGGCAGCGAATATTGCCCTTCCCCGGTTGTCGTTGGTTGGTGAATGTAGCTTGACGCTTGATATATAATCTGTAATATATGCGTTAGATAATTCATTCATCCAGGGTAGCGCAGAGACAGGAAGGTGTTTTGCTTAATGGCCGTGAATAGTTCGGGTCAGCGAGAAGACGAGCAGTCCGGGGATATTGTGTTTGGCGATGCCCATACTCATTTAGACCAGTACGGCCCGGAAGAAATTCCGGGCATCCTGGAAAGGGCCGCCGCAGCGGGTATCGGCTTTATCGTCTGCGCCGGCACCACGCAGGAATCTACCCGGGCCTGTATCCGCATGACCGAAGAACACGCCCCTTTCTACGCCGGGGTCGGTATTCACCCCATGGAAGCGCATAGTCCGGTAGATGATGCAGTCTATGCGGAATTGGAGACTCTGGCCCGGGATAACCCCAAGGTTGTCTGCATCAGTGAAGTGGGCCTGGACTATATGCCCACCTCGCCGGACCACGCCGTCCAGGACCAGGTGTTTCGGGCTCAAATCCGGTTGGCTAAAAGCCTGAAACTGCCCATCATATTTCATTCTCGGGAATCCCACACCGACGTATTTCGGACACTGCGGGAAGAAGATGCCGGTTCCGTCGGCGGGGTGATGCACTACTTCCAGGGAGACGAACCCACGGCTCGGGAAGCTATCGACTGCGGTTTTTTCATCTCAATGGCGCGCCCCCTGACTCGGCTGCCTTATCTGCAGGACGTTGCCCGGGTAATCCCCCTGGAAAATATGGTGCTGGAGACCGACGCTTACCCCCAGCCTTTTAAGAAGTACCGCCACAATTGGACTGAACCGCGCCACGTGCGCGAAGTAGCCCAATTTCTGGCGGAGGTAAAGGGCATATCCCTGGAAGAAGTTGCGGCGACCACTACCCGAAATCTGGCGAATCTGTTGGGGCTGGATCCAACGGAGTAGTGGCCGACTCGGGTCTGAACGGTGGGAAATGGGTCAACCGCGTAAGTCGAACCCTGCTTGAATGTGGTCAACCGCGGGCAATGGAAAATCAGGGCCGGGTATTTTGCCTAAATATCGGAGTTACGCCGGGCCGCTCCGGGGCCGGGAGGAATTATGGTTAACGGGCCAGTAAGCGCCTCGTTCCCCAGGCTGAAATTCGCCAACGGAAACGGCGGCGGCACGCTGAATTTTCATCAGCTGTATATCTTTTATGCCGTAGCCTCCCATCGCAGCTTTTCCCGGGCCGCCGAGTCGCTCAGTATCACCCAACCCGCCGTTTCCATTCAAGTTCAGGAACTGGAAAAATTCCTGGGCTCCCCCCTGTTTCACCGGCGAACCCGGGGCCTGCGCATCACCGAGGTCGGCGAGACGGTATTCGCTTACGCCCAGCAGATTTTCTCCCTGTCGGGCAAGCTGCTGGAAACCCTGGAAGAGATTCACAACCTGCAAACCGGTCGGCTGGCTTTGGGCGCCAGCACCACCCCCGGTGAGTATCTGCTGCCCCTGGCCGTGGGCCGGTTCCGACAGTTATATCCGGGCATCAGCGTAGAACTCTCCATTGGCAATACCAGCAGCATCATTAGCCGTATCCTGGGGCAGGAACTGGATTTAGGTATGGTGGGCAGCCACCCCAGCGCCAGTGAAAATGACCTGGGGATGATCGATTACATGGAGGATGAGATTGTTCTGGTGGCGGCGCCGACGCATCCACTGGCCCGGGAAGAGCGGATACTGGCGGAACAGGTGGCCCAGGCCGGTTTGATTCTGCGGGAACCCGGGTCTGCCACGCGCAACACGTCAGAGCAGCAATTTAACGAACTGGGTATCACCCCGGGCGCCGCCCTGACCCTGGGCAGCAATCAGGCCCTCAAGCAGGCGGCCATGGCCGGCGGCGGCGTGGCCGTCATTTCGCGGATGGGGGTAACGGCTGAGACCCGCGCCGGAATGTTGGTGGTCCTTCCCGTACTGGACTGGGATTGCCGGCGTCCCCTGACCCTCATCTATCCCAAAGACCGGCAGCTTTCGCCCAGCAAGCAGGCCTTCCTGGAATATTTGCAAGCGGAGCGGCCGGCCCCGTTAACCTGATCCGCTTTATCGCAAATAGCCCGGAGAAATCGCCGCTGCGCCGCTTTGGGACGAGACAGCCGGGAATGGCAAACCGACGGACTTGAGGGTACTTCGCCGACATAGTTAGATAATTTGCAGGAGCTAAATGGAACCGCGCATCAGCATTATTACTTTGGGCGTTACCGACCTGGCCCGGTCGGTGCAGTTTTACCGGGACGGGTTAGGGCTGACCCTGTATGATGAGAACACCGAATCCATCGCCTTTTTCCAGAACCGGGGCACCTGGCTGGCGCTGTATCCCCGGGCCGCACTGGCCGCCGATGTGAGTATCTCCACCGAGGGCAGCGGTTTTTCCGGCGTCACCCTGGCCCATAATCTGCGCACCCGGGAGGAGGTGGACGACTTGCTGGCGGTGGCGGCAGCGGCCGGAGCCACGCTGATTAAGCCGGCCCAGGACACCTTTTGGGGCGGCTATTCCGGCTACTTCAGCGACCCGGACGGTTACCTGTGGGAAATTGCCTGGAACCCACACTTCTGGATTGAGTGAGGCCGGTCTTGCGCCGGTGCGGTATTCGGCGCATTTTTCAGCCGGAGGCGCAGCGCCGGTTAGGGCCGTCAGGTTGATCTGATTTGCCTCGCATTCTTGCCGGCAAGGGCAAGAGGGGCTGACATTGTAATAAGTTGATTCCAGGTTTTACCGGATGAATTCAGGAGAATACGCTATGTTGCCAGATTATTGTCAGATTGCGCTGAAGGAATGGGCGGTGACCGTTCAGGCCCTGGCCCAAGGCGAGCAGATTCTGCTGCTGCGTAAAGGGGGTATCCACGAATCGGGCCAGGACTTCCGGGTAATCCACCCGGAGTTTTTACTCTATCCCACCTACGAACACCAGCGGGAGGATTTGCTGAAAGCGGCCCACCAACCGGCTCTGACCCGGCTGCTGGCGGACACGCCCAGGACGGACGCTATAACCTTTAGTCACTGGGCCCGCGCTGTGGAGATAATCGAGGTGGAGGCCCAGGAAAAAGTTGACGACCTGGCGCCCTACCACATCTGGACTAACGAGTACGCCCAGTCCCGGCTGCGCTGGAAGCCCATGCTGCCCCTGTCCATCATGCTGCTGCGGGTGTATCGGATGGAGCAGCCCATAACAGTACCCTACATCAAGGAATACGGCGGCTGCACCTCCTGGGTAGAGATACTGCCCCGCATTGACCTGGGCCAACTGACGCCGGTTCTGAATGATGTCGAGTTTCGGCGACAGGTGGACGCCATCAAGGGCAGTCTGGATTTGGCCGTAGCCGCCGGCTAGAGCGACGCCGCGCGGCGAACCCGGTAGGGAAGGAAGGGCGTATGCGTATCCCGATGGTCATTCTGGCGCTGGCCTATTTCCTGCTGGCCTTCTATGGTGGGGCGGTAGGCCGCTTTGCCGACGGCGGCGAACTGTGGGAGCGGGCCATACTCATGGGCCTCCATCCCCTGGCGGCCATCGGATTGCTGATACTGGTAGTAGTGCCGCGGCTAAAACCCTTCGGGCTCAAAATCGTCCGGTTCCTGTTAATCCTCAACATTGCCGCTGACACTACTCTGGCGGCGCTAATTCTGGCCGGGGTCAGCAACGGTAGCTGGTGGCTGCCCCTGCTGTTCGCCGCAATCCCGGCCCTCGGCCTGATTTACAGCTTCACCCACCCCCCGGGCGCAGACTCCAGGATTGAAAGCTGACCGGTGGCGGTTGACGGGGGAGATTACGTTTAACTAACATAGGCGCCACCTAAAACGACTTTTTTGAGTTGGGAATTTATGACTACTGCTAATGCAACTCTACTTCTGGGAGACTGTCGTACCGAGTTAGCTAAAGTCTCCAGCGCATCGGTTGATCTCGTTGTCACCTCTCCTCCCTATGCTGACCGCCGGGTAACCTCCTACGGAGGCGTTAAACCGGACGACTACGTGGAATGGTTCCTTCCTATAACTGACGAATTGCATCGTGTCTTAAAACCTTCCGGCACGTTCATCTTGAACATTAAGGAACTAGCAATAAACGGTGAGCGTCATACCTACGTGATTGAGTTAATCCTGGAAATGCGAAAGAGAGGGTGGCTCTGGACTGAAGAATTCGTTTGGCACAAGAAGAATTGCTATCCGGGCAAGTGGCCTAACCGGTTTAGGGATTCGTGGGAACGTCTGTTGCAATTTAACAAACAACGTAAGTTTAAGATGAATCAGGAAGCGGTGATGGTTCCGGTGGGCGATTGGTACGGGAACCGTATGGTCAACTTGAGCGAAACTGACCGTACTCGGGACGAGTCCAAAGTAGGCAGCGGGTTTGGTAAAAATGTATCTAATTGGCTGGGCAGAGATATGGTCTATCCTACCAATGTGCTGCACAGGGCTACTGAGTGCGGTAACCGTAACCATAGCGCCGTATTTCCCTACTGGCTGCCGGAATGGTTTATAGAGTTGTTCACCGACCCAGACGACGTAGTCCTTGACCCTTTTATTGGTTCCGGCACAACTACATTCGCTGCTCTGAATAAGGGGCGTGATATTATAGGAATTGAGTTGCATCAATCCTATTATGACAATTTGAAGGCGCAGTTGGATAAGCAAATGAGGCTGGCTATATGAGCAGAATAACCGATGAGGCTATACTCAACTATGTCGCGGCTAATATTGATTCGTTTCATGAAAGCAGGTTGGTAAGACTTAACTCCTTGAAGTTAGACAACCTATTGAGTCGTAAGAACCCATATCTTTTCAAAAGTAAAAATATAGTTACAGTATCAGACCTGATAGGTGCAATGCTGGATGCCTATCTTAGCTCCCAAGAAGAGGAATTATTTGGCGTATTTCTGGAAGGATTAGCTGTATTCGTAGCTTCAGTAACTGTAGGCGGCCGGAAGTCAGGTATTACCGGAATTGACTTAGAATTTGACAAGAACGAAGCTAGGTACATAGTTTCAATAAAGTCCGGCCCGAATTGGGGAAATAGCTCCCAGATAACTAAAATGACTGATAATTTCAGATCTGCCCGGCAAGTGTTGAGACAAGGGAACAGTACCCTAAACGTTGTGGCAATAAATGGCTGTTGTTACGGGCGGGATAATAATCCGGATAAAGGTGACTATTTCAAGTATTGCGGGCAAGAGTTTTGGGAGTTGATCTCTGGCGATAGAGACTTATATACCCGTATCATTGAGCCCATTGCCCACAATGCCAGGCAACGGAACGAAGCTTTTCTGGAAAACTATGGACCTGTGGTCAATCGGTTTTGTGTTGAGTTCACCCAAGCCTATTGCTCTGATGGAGCGATAAACTGGCCCAAGTTAGTAGCATTAAGTTCGGCTACAACTCCATTCATAGATCGTCCTGCACAGAAGCGTTACATTAACTGCCTACCTGATATTAGAGGGGTTTACGATACACTGCGAAACGGGGGGGGGGGGGGGGGGGGGGGATCCGGAGTTGGCTGGGCAGCTATTAGAAATTTCCTCTGGCGGCCAATCTGTAGAATTGGATAGTGTCCGTGGGTTCCTCATGTTTTGGAGCTCAGTGGATTTTCAGGGAAGCTTGAAATTGGAATCTGACTCTGAGCGATTTCTGAATTCTACGTGGAGTTTGTATGACCAAAGAGTCATCAAGGTTAAGTTCTTGAATATCGATCAAGTAGAACTGAAGGCAACAAATAAAGAAGGTCAGCCAGTTAAAATTACGGTAAGAGATACTGCAATAAAGCGTCAAACCGCGATAAGAAATTTAATTAACCTCGGTTGGTTTACACCTTATCATAATATCCGACCATAAGACTAAAAAAGGAACTGAACACTATGAAATACCGTCAACTTCCCCGCACTGACCTTCAGCTTTCCGAGGTGGGCTTCGGCATTTGGACCGTAGCTACTACCTGGTGGGGCAAGATTCCCGAGGAGCAGCGCGCCGCCCTGCTGGAGAACGCCGTTGACCTGGGCGTGAATTTCTTTGACACCGCCGATACTTACGGCGAGGGTTACGGTGAGGAAATCCTCGCCAAAGTCCTGGGCCAGCACCGCCACGACCTGGTTATCGCCACCAAGTTCGGGTATGACTTTTACGACAAGCTGACGCCCCGCATCGGCCATCAGGAGCGGCCCCAGAAGTTTGACCCGGACTTTGTTCGTTTTGCCTGCGAACAGAGCCTGCGCCGCCTCAACTCCGATTACATCGACATCTATCAGGTGCACAACCCCCGTATCGACGCCCTGGAGAAGGACGACCTTTTCGAGATACTGGAGCAACTGAAGGCCGAGGGCAAAATCCGCTACTACGGCGTGGCCCTAGGCCCGGACATCGGCTGGTTCGAGGAAGGCGAGGCCTCCATGCGGGAGCGGGACGTGCACAGCCTGCAAATCATCTACAGCATCCTGGAACAAGACCCGGCCAAGGACTTCTTCCCTATCGCCAAAGACTGTCAGGTAGGATTGTTGTCCCGGGTGCCCCACGCCTCCGAGGCGCTGACCGGCCGCTATACTGAAGTTCCTACCTTTGACGAAAGCGACCATCGCTCCCACCGCCGGGCGGAGTGGCTGCGGGAGGCTCTGCGCAAGGTGGAGCAGGTGCAGTTCCTGGCCGGCGAGGAAACGGGACGCACCCTGGCGCAGGCGGCCATCAAGTTTGCCTTGTACCAACCCGCTATCGCTTCGGTCCTGCCCAATTTCACTAATCTGGATGAGCTGCGCGACTACACCGACGCGGTTGATGTACCGGATATTACCGACGGTGAACAGGCTTTGCTGGATGAACTGTGGGAATACAATTTTGACTTGGAAGAGGCGCCGGTAAACCTGACCGAGGTCTGAAAATTGGGGACTGCCAGTGGGTAAAGCGCTTTCCGCAGTGCGAAAAGGCGCGAATTTCCTGGCGTAATTTACTGCTATGCCCCGAATCATAATTGATACCGACCCGGGAGTGGATGACGCGATAGCCATCCTCATGGCCTTGGCCGCGCCCTCGGTAGAGGTGGCAGGACTGACGGTAGTGGGCGGCAACGTCCCTCAGGCCCGGGGGTTGCGCAACGCCCTGGCCCTGCTGGACTACGCCGGGCGGAGACGGATACCGGTATGCCGGGGCAGCAACCGGCCGCTGACCGGAAAGTTCCCCTATGCCACGCACTTCCACGGCAATAGCGGTATCACTCGCCGATTGCCCGAACTGACTTCCCGTCCGGCGGCGCCGGGAGCCGTGGACTTCCTCGCGGCCCAACTCGCCGCCCAGCCGGGCCGGATAACTCTGGTGGCCCTGGGCCCGCTGACCAACCTGGCGCGGCTGGAACGTCAGCGACCGGGGGCTTTGTCCGCTGCGGCCGCTCTGGTGGTGATGGGCGGCTCGGTGGACGCTCCGGGTAATGCGACTCCGCACGCCGAGTTTAACTTCTACAGCGACCCTCTGGCTGCCAAAGAGGTGCTGGACACCGGCGTTCCGCTCACTTTGGTGGACTTGGCGGCCTGCCGGCAGGTGGCCTTAGCCCGGGCTGCCGCCTTTGCCCTGAAATCCAGGCATCCCCTGGGCAGGCTGGCGGTAGAAATCGTGCAAAACTGGTTCAAAGTCGATGCCGGGCGAGAAAGGCTGTTCTTCTACGACCAACTGGCCCTGGCGGTGGCCTTGCGGCCGGCGGTAATGACCACTCGCCAGGCAGCCCTAACCGTGGCAACCGAAGGGCCGGAGGTCGGCGCCACTCGAACTGCTACCCAGGACGGTGCGGTAGCGGTGACGGATGTCGTGGATACGCAACGGTTCTTTGCCTTACTGAGCCAATGGCTGGAGTGGGACGAAGCGCAGTAAGGCGGCAAGTTTGGTCCCGGCGTCGGCAAAACCGGCGCAAAATCGCGTAAAAGGGAAACCGGGAGTTGCTGCCCCAGTTGACGCCTTATTGGACTTTCGCCGCCCTTTCCAATAGACTACTCCCCAAACTACAAACACGGCCCGGGAGGTTCTTGCTATGCCCGTCTTTCCTCACGAATATCTGCACAAAATTGCTTACCATATTTACGTCGCCAAAGGGACGCCGGAAGAAGAGGCGGAAATAGTCGCCGCGCACCAGGTCAAGTCCAATCTGGTCGGACACGATTCCCACGGCATCATTCAGCTAATGGAATACTGCAGCCGCATCGACCGGGGCCACATCGTGCCCGGAGCGCCCTTTGTGGTGGAACGGGAAACGCCCAATACGGCGGTTATTAACGGCAACTGGGGCTTCGGATTTGTGCAAACCGAGAAGGCTATGCGCATGGCCATCGACAAGGCCAGCGCCCACGGCGTAGCGGCCCTGACCGTGCACCACCAGAGCCATGTGGGGCGAGTGGGAGATTACCCGACTATGGCCTTGAATGAGGGGATGATTGGGCTGGTAACCGCCGACTCCGGAGCCGGACCCAAAAACGCTGCCCCCTTCGGTGGGCGGGCCCGTCGGTTGGGGACTAACCCTATCTGTATCGGGGTTCCCAGCGACCTGCCGGGGCCGGTGCTGCTGGATATGGCGACCAGCGCAGTAGCTATGGGCAAGATTAATTTGCAGCGCAGTCGGGGTGAGCCGGTTCCCTTGGGCTGGATTGTGGACAAGGACGGTAATCCCACCACCGACCCCAACGATTATTTCGCCGGCGGCGCAATCCTGCCCGTGGGCGCGGACCAGGGACACAAGGGCTATGGTTTGTCCTTTATGGTGGAGATGTTCTCCGGTTTGTTGACCGGGTTGGGCTTCGGCATAGACCCCCAGGCTCGGCATAATGACGGCGTGTTCATCTCGGTTTACAACGTGGAGCATTTCCGTCCTCTGGTGGACTTCAAGCGGGAAATGCGGGAATTTGTCGAGTTCATCAAGACCTCGCCCCCGGCTGCCGGATTTGAAGAAGTGTTCTACCCCGGTGAGATTGAATACCGAACCGAATTGAAGCGCCGGGAGGAAGGCATCTACGTGGAAGACCAAACCTGGGAAGGGATAACCGCGCTAATGGAAGAGCTGGGAGTGACAAACACGGTAGGGCAGCCGTAGGAATCCCCCGCCATCCTGAATGCAATTAAGCGGTAGCTTGATTTAATATAGAAAACCTTTACTGGCGCATACATAATAAATGTAAATGGCAATTTACTTTATTATCGACTGATGAAGTAAAGATTTTCTTTAATAGCTGATCTAGTTGTACGGCGCTGTATATTGGACCGGTTTGGGCCGACTCTTGAAGTTAGAATAATGACTTGACGGGAAATGAGATTCACAGGTCCCGGTTCAAAATATCCAGGTAAGGCTGGTAGGTAAAGATTCTGTTCTGGTTCCTTTGTGTGATTTCCTGGAGTATTCCGACGGCTGCCAGGTCATTTACCAAGTTGTTGGCAGTAACTGTGGATACACCCAACTTGGCGCGCAAAGACGTAACGGTTATAACCGGCATCTCAAACAAGTTATCCAGCAAAACCAGTCCATTTTGCCGTCCACGAACTTTGTCCAGAACCAGCTTCCGGTGCTCCTCGCGCAGGTCCATAATCAGGCGAGCGGTTTCAGCGGATTCGCTGGCGATTTCCCCTACCCCTTTCAGGAAATATTTGAGCCAGCCCTCCCAATCTCCCGAGTCGCTGATGGACAAAAGGCGGCGGTAATATTCCCTCTGATTCCTTTTGAAGTAGGCGATCAGGAACAGTAGAGGCCTGGTTAAAACCTTCTGTTGACATAGTAGAAAAATAATCAAGAGGCGCCCAAGCCGCCCGTTACCGTCCAGGAACGGGTGAATCATTTCAAACTGCCCGTGCGCCAATCCGCACTTGATTAAAATGGCTGTGGGTTCATCCGAGTTCAGGTAGAGTTCCAGTTCTCCCATAGCCTGATTCATTTTGTGCGGCGGCGGCGGAACATAGGTCGCGGTTTTTAGTCCACTGCCGGGGCGTCCAATCCAGTTCTGAGTGATTCTAAATTCGCCCGGAGTTTTTTTTCCTGGCCCCGGACTCCCCGCATCAATATACCGTGTATCTCCCGAAACAACCTGTTGCATAGGGGCAGCTCATTCAGTCTGTCCAGTCCGGCATTCATAGCCTTGACGTAGTTGTAGGTCTCCAGCACATCTTCGGGCAATGGTCGGCTAACTGTGTTGCTCTCGTACTCCAGGACATCGACTAAAGAAGCTTGGGTACCTTCAATCTGGGAGCTTAGCACTGCTTCTTTGCGGACGTACATCGTTACTACCATTTCAGGATTAGGCAGCCGATTGCCAATTGCATCTAATCTGCCCAGCGCTTGATCCGCAGAAGAAAGTAGATACAACAGCTCCCCGTCGATGGACGGGTGAGGTTCAGGTGGAAGGGAGTTGGGGATGAAAGCTCGGTAGCCGGACAGTTGATTGATGTATCGTCCGGCGCGATTTAGTGCGAGTTTGTCCTCGGCCAAAATCCAGGCTCCTTATTGCTTACTTCCCGGAGGATTCAGAATAAGGGCAGCAGATGATTAATTTCAAGGAAATCAGCAGTAAAACTCCGCCAGTATTAAAGAAAACAGACTTTTCTCTTTATTAAAATCTGCTCAATTACATATTTCTTTTATTAACTTTTCGCTTACCTACATTTCCCTCATCCCCTCCCGCCGCTTTTACAGTGGAGAAATGGCCGCAATTTTCCTTGATGCCGGGGATTTTTAGAGGGGCGATACAGGGTTATCACACAATTTCTGTGATAACTCTCCTCTTATCACAGAAAACCCTGCTTTTTCTGTGATTAGTCGGTTATCTACATACCCTCAATCCCTTCCCGCAGCTTTTGCAGCAGGGGGATGGCCGCAATTTTCTTTTCGTCCAGGTCGTCCCAGTAAATGCCTTTGGGATGGGGCAGGTTGCCGGGGCAGCGAATTATCTCTGCGGGCGTTACCGCATAGTCCAGTGGCACATCGTGGTCGGTGCGGGGCAAGTCTTCGGGCATCAACTGCAAGGGGTGAATGGTGGTGAGTACCGGGGTATCCGGGCTGACCAGGCCGGCGGCGGCAGCCAGCCCATACTCCAAATCTGCGTACCCGCCGCCCTTGCCGACGCGAACTCCGGCCCGGTTGACCGCTACCGAGCCGGAAATGACCAGATCCACCGGGCGCATTTCCTCCACCAATACCGGTCGGCCGTATCGAAAGGCCCCTCTGATGGTGGCGGCCTGAGCCGGAGCGCCGGCCATAACCGCCGGGTCCAGTTCCACAAAACATCGTTCGGCGCGCAGCCGGGGGACGGCCATATAGAGTAGCTTACCCTCTTCCAATGCTCGCTGCCTGAGTGGACGCTGCGCCTTGTCCGGGTTGCTCTTGATGACCCGGGCCCGCTGCCAGACCTCCAGCTCGAAAACCCTGGCCGCCGCTTCCCAGGCTCCATAGAAGTCGGGGATTTTATCGTGGACAGTCTTGCCCCGCACTACCCGGGCCTGTTCCAGGGCTGTCCAAACTTCCTCTCGGATGGCGAATTTGTCCCGCATAGCTCACTCGACAGCGTTTTGACTTCTTGAATCCTGCTTTGCGTTCCCTTAAACGGTCCGGACGTAGTCGGCGAAACTGTTGGTCCGGGTCTGACCGGTCATATCAAGCAGTATATGCTGGCTCTCCATCGGCTTGCCGTCCAGCCGGTCCTTCAGCCAGTCGGCCATCAGCGTCGCCGGATTGGGGCCTAAATCGGCGGAAGTGGAGCCACCCAACCCATGGTCTGCTCCTTCATAGACTACCAGTTGTTTAGGGGCCGAGATGGTATCCATTAGTTGGTAAGTGTACTCAATGGGGCTCAAGTGGTCGTCCTCACCGGCCAATGCCAGGTAAGGACAGGCAACTTTCTCGCCCACGCCGTCCAGGGTTAGAGTCTCGGCGAAACTGTCGAACTCAGCCTCGTCTTCGTAGCCGGACATATACATGAACCGCAGTTTGAAGGTGGGCGACGCCAGATTAAAGATGGTGTTCATCCCGGGTTCGTGGCAAACTGCCTGCACGGCGCAGCCCTTGATTCGCTGGTCAATGGATGCTACCTGAGTTCCCCAGAAGGAGCCCATACTGTTGCCCCGGATCGCAATTCGGTCCGGGTCGAGCTCCGGCTGCCCGCGCATCCAGTCCAGAACTGCCCGGCCAGCGTCCATCCAGTTAGTAGCGGTAACGTGGATGCCCCGGGAAAGGGCCTCCTTCTGGCCCGGGCCGTCGATAGCCAGCACGGCGATGCCGCGCTCCAGCAGACGGTCTCCGTAGAGGGCGACTCCTGTTTCCTTGAAGCTGTCCATTCCCGGAATGCTCATTACGCTGGGCAAAGGCTGACGATTGCCATTTTCGCGACTGCCGCTGCCGGCTGCCCGGTTGAAGGGGACATTGGGCAAGTGCAGCCAGGCGGGAATGGCCTTGCCCTGAAAAGGAATCTCCACCCGGCGAATTTCGTGGTTAGCGTACTCGGTGTATTTGGTGTAGCACTCCACCTTTTTCTCGCCCAATCGGTCGTTTTCCGGAGTGTGGGCAAAGATGGGCCACTGGGCGCTGCCGTAGAGCAGAGCGGCGATAAAGTAACTTTCACCGGCGGCTACCAAATGCCCTTCAGCTTCGTGCTGGCGGGCCTTGGCCTCCCGCCGGACGGCGGCGCGCCGGAACTCGCGGCTGGCGTCGTTGAACCGCCGGGTACGCGCCCGAACTCCGTTAAAGTCCGGGGCCGCCTCCGGGCCGCAGGGCCCCAGGGTGTAGCCAATACGGCGCTGATCCCACTCGATTCCCACAGTCTGGACTACAACGTCCAGCAGCCAGCGCTGGTCCTGCCAGCGTTTCATGCGTCGTTCAATGGCGGCTTCCATAGCAGGCATAGCTCAAATCCTTTTACGGTAAAATTTAATCCCAATTATAGCCGGAATAGTCAATGGTTGGGCACAGGGCTATCGCATATGAAAAATTTTCAGGATGAGAACGGAACTTTCCGATGTTTTGGCGGCGCTTTACTGGGTAATCAACATCAAAACCAACGGTTTAAGTCTTAAATTACCCAAATTTAGCAGTTAAAAACGGAGATTTAACCGTCAATTGGCCTCTTAAAATCCATATGCGATAGCCCTGTGGTTGGGCAGTGGCCCGGTTTACAGCGCCGCCCATCCCATCCATAATAGGGAACTGCAACGGCAGGGAAAGCGGTGTGGAGAGCATTTTCAGGAGGAGCCGTCCCGATGATCAGGGAAGCTATTGATGTAGTGGTATCGGGCTATTCCCTTACCCGAGAGCAGGCCACCGAAGTTATGCAGGAAATTATGGAAGGCGATGCCAGCCCGGCGCAACTCGGCGCATTCCTGACCGGCCTGCGTCTTAAAGGCGAAAGCACCGAGGAAATCGCCGGGATGGCGGCGGTGATGCGGGAAAAAGCCTTGCGAGTGAATGTGGAAGGGCCGTTGCTGGACGTGGTAGGCACCGGCGGCGACGGCAAAAATACCTTCAATATTTCCACCGCTTCGGCCTTTGTCGCCGCCGCCTGCGGTGTAAAGGTAGCAAAGCACGGCAATCGGGCCGCTTCCAGCTCCTGCGGCGCTGCCGACGTGCTGGAGGCTCTGGGCGTTAAAGTGGAACTGTCGCCAGCGGGAGTAGCCCAGTGCATTGAGCAGGCCGGTATGGGTTTCATGTTTGCCTCGGCTTTTCACCCTTCCATGCGCTATGCGGGGCCGGTACGCCGGGAAATCGGTATCCGTACCGTTTTTAATATCCTGGGGCCACTGACCAACCCGGCCGGCGCCCAATTTATGCTGTTGGGGGTGGCCTATCCCCAGTTGGGCGGGTTGATGGCCGATGCCCTGCGGCTATTGGACATTCGACACGCCCTGGTGGTTCACGGGGAGGATGGCCTGGACGAGATTAGCCTGTCGGGCTCTTCCACGGTTTGGGAAGTCAAGCAGGGCGCGGTAAGCAACTGGACTATTGACGTGGCGGATACCGGCTTGGCTCAAGCCACGGCGGCAGACTTGAGGGGAGGAACCGCCGCCGAGAACGCCGCCGCCATGCGCCGCCTGTTTCAGGGAGAGGCCGGGCCAATTCGGAATGCGGTATTGCTGAACAGTGGCGCGGCGCTGGTCGCCGCCGACTGCGCCGACAGTCTGAATCAGGGCATCGCCCGGGCCGCCCAGGCTATCGACAGCGGCGCAGCCCTGGCCCGGCTGGAAGCGCTGGTGGAAGTGAGCCGGTCTGCGCAGTAGTCAGGTTCGGATTCCAGGATATTACCGCAGCCAGGAGGTTAGCTTTTTCCAAATGCCAAATATCCTTGATGAAATAGTTGCCGCCAAAAAGCAGGAGCTGGCGCAGCAGCAGCAGTCGGCGCCGTTGGAAACGCTGGAGGAACGGATTGGCAATCGACCGGCGCCGCTGAGTTTGGCCGATGCCCTGCGCGGTGGGGTAGTACGGTTGATTGCCGAGGTGAAAAAGGCGTCTCCCTCCCGTGGCCTGCTCTGCCCCGATTTCGACCCGGTGCGTCTGGCGGCTACCTATGCCGAAAATGGAGCGGCGGCCATTTCCGTATTGACCGACCCGCGCTTTCAGGGCGAACCGAGGCACCTCGAATCTATCAAGGAATCCGGCGTGTCCGGTTCCCTCCCGGTGCTGCGCAAGGACTTTATCTTTGACCCGTATCAGGTTTACGAGGCTCGGGCCATGGGCGCGGATACTTATCTTTTAATTGTTGCGTTGCTGTCCCCGGACCAACTTTCGGAGTTGCTGGCCCTGGGGCGGGAGCTGAAAATGGACGCTCTGGTAGAAGTCCACGACCTTGCGGAACTCCGTATCGCGCTGGATGCCGGCGCCGAAGTTGTGGGTATCAACAACCGGGACTTGCGTACCTTCCAAACCGATTTGGCCGTAACTGAAAGTCTGGCGCCCCGGTTACCCGGGGACCGGGTAATTGTCAGTGAGAGCGGCATATTCACTCCGGCCCACTTGCAGCGGTTGGGGCAGTTGGGAGTTAATGCCGTGCTGGTGGGAGAGGCGCTGGTAACCGCCCCGGACACGGCGGCCAAAGTTAGCGAACTGGCTTTTCCGGCAACCGCAGCGAGCCGTTGATGATTCACGTCAAGATTTGCGGCATACAGGGTACGGAAGACGCCCTGGTATCAGCCGAGGCCGGCGCCGACTTTATCGGCTTGGTCTTTGTGCCTAACCGACGGCGGCGACTTGAAATTGATGCGGTGGCAAGAATAGTCGCCAGCCTGCGCTCCGCCCACCCGGATGCGCCTGAAGCAGTCGGCCTTTTTGCGGATCAGCCCGAGGACGAAGTTTTTCGAGCAATCGAAGTCTGCCAGCTCGATTTGGTCCAGCTTTGCGGTCGTGAATCCGTGGAATACTGTGGCCGGACAGCGGCGCAAACCGGGGTGGAAATCATCAAAGTCTTGCACGTCCCCGCCGCGGCGAGTATTAGAGGAGCCGACGGTGGCGGTAGCAAGGCCGTCGGCGACCTGGAAGGGCAGATGGTTCGTTACCGGCAAGCGGGCTGCCGGATAACTCTGGATCGATTGGTAGAAGGATTGCAGGGCGGCACCGGCCAGAGCTTTGATTGGGATGTGGCCGGCCGGCTGTCGCAAAAAGGCTGCCAGTTCCTGTTGGCCGGGGGGCTTACGCCGGACAATGTAGCCCAGGCGGTGCGGCAGGCGCATCCCTGGGGTGTGGACGTTTCCAGCGGGGTAGAAACCGACGGTCGGAAAGACCCGGAAAAAATTCGCTCCTTTATCCGAAATGCCCGATGTCAGGCTTAATGCTCCGGTGAACCTGCTCTGGTTACCGGATTCGGTGTTTCAGGCGACGGGCTTCCTCCATGCGCTTGCTGCGCTATTCGGCCGATTGGGCGCGGTTGCGCCGGGAAAAGAGGTGTTGACCTATGACGGTTAGTGAAACAATAGTTTGGCCCGACAGCCGGGGCCGGTTTGGCGAGTTTGGCGGCAAGTTCGTTCCCGCCACCCTCATGGCGGCCCTCAGCGAGCTGGAAGATGCTTACGCCGCGGCCAGGGAAGACGCAGACTTTCAACGCGATTTATCGTATCTGCTGCGCCATTATGCCGGGCGTCCCACCGCCCTGTATTTCGCCGAAAATTTGACCCGCCACTGCGGGGGCGCCAGCATCTATCTCAAGCGGGAAGACCTGGCGCACACCGGCGCCCACAAGATTAATAATGCTCTGGGACAGGCCCTGCTGGCTAAACACATGGGCAAGGAGAGCATCATCGCTGAAACCGGAGCCGGTCAGCACGGCGTCGCTACCGCTACCGTTTGCGCCATGCTCGGCCTCCAGTGCGTAGTTTATATGGGGGCTGAGGACATTCGGCGTCAAGCCCTCAACGTCTTTCGGATGCGGCTGCTGGAGGCTGAAGTCATTGCCGTAGAGTCGGGCACCCGTACCCTCAAGGATGCCATTAACGAGGCGATCCGGGACTGGGTTACCAACGTGGAGACAACGCACTACCTCATCGGCAGCGCCGTCGGCCCGCATCCTTATCCGATGCTGGTTCGAGATTTTCAGGCGGTGATTGGTCGGGAGGCTCGGGCGCAGATGTTGGAGACGGTAGGGCAACTGCCGGATTATGTAGTGGCCTGCGTGGGCGGCGGCAGCAACGCCATCGGCTCCTTTTACGAGTTTATCGGCGATGCGGATGTGGCCCTGGTAGGGGTGGAGGCCGGCGGCGAAGGCATCGCCAGCGGCCACCATTCGGCTACCCTCAGCGCCGGTCGGCCCGGGGTGCTGCACGGTTCTATGTCCTATCTATTGCAGGACCAGCACGGTCAGGTTCACGAAACTCACAGCATTTCCGCCGGGCTGGATTACCCCGGCGTGGGGCCGGAGCATAGCTACCTGAAGGACTGCCACCGGGCGCAATATACATCAGTTACTGATGCCCAGGCCCTGGAAGGTTTTCACCTGTTGTCCCGCACCGAGGGGATAATCCCGGCCCTGGAACCGGCGCACGCCGTTTACCACGTGGCGGAGTTGGCCCGCAGCCTGCCGCCGGACAAGATTATCCTGATGTGCCTGAGCGGCCGGGGAGACAAAGACGTGCCAACGGTGGCTGCCGCCGCCGGAATCGAGTTTTAGAGCGCGGTTGGAGGTATCAGCGTTAACTGACGTAAAACTCTGCGTCCGATTGCAATTTTCACTCCGTCCAATTGCAAATTTATGGCCGTCCAATTGAAAGATTAATGTCCGTATGCGGCAGCCACCGGCTGCATCAGGGACGCTGTAATTTGTACGCCCCGGTGTAATCTATTGGGACTCCCAAAGCAGGCTCATGGGGATGGCGCGCAGACCCGGGCCAAAACTGACGGTTGCTTCACCGTCGTACAGAACTGCTCCGGCGGCGAAATTGTCTCCACAAGCTTCCCTAAGTCGATGCAGCCCGCGAAAGTCCGATGCGGTAACCGTGGCGCCGGCCTTGACCTCCACTCCGGCAACCCGTCCGCCGTACTCCAGGACAATGTCAACCTCAACCTGGTCTTTGTCCCGGTAGTGGAAAAAGTCCACTTGCCCCTCGAACCAGGCAGCTTGACGGCGCAGCTCCTGATAGACGAAGGTTTCAAGAAGCTGTCCCAGCATAGTTCGGTTTGTCCGAAGGGTTGATGCGGTTGCGCCCAGCAGGGCCGCGGCCAATCCGCTGTCCCCGATGTGGAGTTTTGGCGCCTTGACCAGACGCTTGCTCCGGTTGTTATGCCACGCCGGCAGCCTTTCCAGTAAATACACTCGTTCCAGCAGGGTTACATAGTCGCCGACGGTAGGGCGGCTAATCTGGAATGGCGCCGCCATGCGGCTCAGGTTGAACAAACCGCCGGTTTGGGTGGCCGCCATAGCGAGAATGCGAGGCAGTGTTTCCAGCGCGCCAATCCGGGATATGGAACCGATGTCCCGCTGTACCTGAGACTCCAGGTATCTGCGGTACCACCGGGCGCGCCGTGGGCCGGCCGGTCGGGCCAGGGCCGGAGGATACCCCCCGGATACAATTCGCTCGGCCAGCTCGGGCCCCAACCGCACCGTCCGTTGCGCCGGGAATTCAGCCTCAAACAATCGGTCAATGAAACTCGGGTTTGCCGGTGCGCCGGTGTGCAGCTCGCACTGGGCCATGGGGTGCAGTCGAACCGTTTCCAGGCGGCCGGCCAGAGATTCTTCTATGGGCGGTACTGCCAAAATGTTGGTGGAACCGGTCAGGACGAATTGTCCCGGGACCCGCTGCCGGTCCACTTGCAGTTTTAAGGCGGTGAAGAGACCGGGGACGCGCTGCACCTCATCCAAAACCACCCGGCTCGGCAGGTCTGCGATGAAGCCCATGGGGTCAGCCTCGGCTCCGGCGCGGACAACGTTGTTATCAAAGCTGATGTAGTCGTAGCCGCCGACTGCGGCTGGCGCAGCCCCGACTCCCGATGGCAGGAACTCGGGCGCGCAGACCATTTGCGCCAGAGTGGTCTTTCCGCATTGGCGCGGCCCCTGGACCAGGACTACCGGCGAATCTTCCAGCGCCTCGGCCAGTCTGGATTCGATGAAGCGTGGTTGAAGTTTAGCTTCAGGCATCGTCCAATTGTAAATTTGCAGGCGTCCAATTGCAAGTTATCCTTCGTCCAATTGTAACTTTATGCGGCAGGTAAGGCTGCATCGCCTCACCAGACCGGCCGGCGTACCCGGCCAGGTTCCTGTGCTATAATTCGGCCACCTGCAAATCGTGAGAGATTGCTCGCTCCGGCGGGTTGATATTATTTGCCATCAGGAGGTCGAGGTTATGGAGCTTGGATTCACCGACAAGGTTGCTATCGTTACCGGCGGCAGCGAGGGCATTGGCAAAGCCGCCGCCCAGCGCATGGCCGAGGAAGGGGCGCGGGTGGTAATCGTGGCCCGCCGTCAGGAAACGCTGGATTTGGCGGCCCAGGACATCCGCACTGCCACTGAAGGAGTTGTCCTGCCCCTGGCCGCCGACGTTTCCCATCCCGATACTGCGGACCGGGTGGTTCAAACTGCTCTGGACAACTTCGGGCGGGTGGATATTCTGGTCAACAATGCCGGAGTTTCCATGGCCAAACCCTTTGAGGAAGTTAGCGACGAGGATTGGGAGTACGACTTTGACTTGAAGGTTTGGGGCGCAGTACGGCTCATCCGCCGTTCCATCCCGGAAATGCGCAAGGTGGGCGGTGGCCGCATCATCAACGTTACCAATCTGGGCGGTCGGACTCCGGGCCCATCCTCTATGCCCACCTCCATTTCCCGAGCCACCGGCATCGCCATCACCAAGGGCCTGTCCAAGGACCTGGCCAAGGACAACATTCTGGTCAATACCGTCTGTATCGGCATTGTCAAGAGCGGCCAGCACACCCGCCGCTACGAGCGGCTGCGGGAAACGAACCCGGACTTGTCCCTGGACGAGTTCTACGCCCAGACGGCCCAGGCGCGGGGCGTCCCCCTGGGTCGCATCGCCGAAACGGAGGAGGCCGGCGACGTGATCGCTTTTCTGGCCTCGGAGCGGGCCAGCTATCTGACCGGCATCGCCATCAACATCGACGGCGGGACTTCGCCGGTGGTTTAGGCAACTAGACCGGTTACAGCCGGGGGTGGGACTATCCCCTGGGATGTCCCGCCCAGGCCGCAGCGGATGCTAACTTACCGTTAGATACTCATACTCGGATTGGGTCAGCATATTGGCCGGCAGCTCCGCCAGCCGCTGGCGGGTCGCAGCTATGGCCGGCGCCGAGTTATCCACGCCAATCCAGCGGCGCCCCAGTTCCTGCGCGGCCACCAGCGCCGTGCCGGCCCCGCAAAAGCAGTCCAGTATCAAATCACCCTCATTGGAAGATGTCGCAACGATGAATCGCAGCAAATCCAGGCTCTTCTGGGTGGGATAAACCGGATATTGGGGGTCTTTGAACTCCCATATATCCTGCATCCGCCGGGTTGCTTTCGCATCGGCAAAAATTTTCTTTCGGGGAACGCCGTTAGCCGACCACTCGATTAACCCCTGTTGAGCCAGGCATTCCAGCGCTTCCGGTTCACTGCGCCAGTGCCGGCCCGGGGGCGGCAGCAATCCCCGCCAGGGCTTGCCGGTGCTGCCATTGACCGTTTCCCCCGGCGCGTGCAAGGGAACAGTGGTGTAGCGGCGGCCGTCGGCATCGATCTTCCGAAACAACCTTTCCTGCTCCCGCCGGGACAAAGGAACCCGGGGTTCGTTCCAGATGATTTGGGCCGATTTGGAGTAAAAGAGAATCAGGTCTTTAATGTTGCCATAGCCTTTGCGGGGGAAATTTTTGGGGTTGCATTTAATTCGGGTGATGTCGTTCCGGAAGTTGCGCTGACCGAACACCTCATCCAGCAGCACCTTCACATAATGCCCAATCTTATAGTCGATGTGCAGGTAGATGGAGCCATTCTCGGCCAGCAGTTCCCGCAGCAGGAGCAGACGTTCCCGCAAAAACTCCAGGTACGGTTCGCCCACCAGATTATCCCGATAGGCCAGTTCGTCGGTTCGGCTGTTGCTGACCGTGCCGGTACGCTCACGGCCAACCCGGAACTCGCCATTGGTGGCAAAGGGCGGGTCAATGTAAACCAGGGACACCCGCCCCCGGTAATCCTCCAGCAGGGAGCGGAGGGCCGGAAGGTTGTCGCCGTGGATTAGCTTGTTTGCTTGGAAATTTGACAAATAGAATGTGGTGAACGTTGACTAACTCGAACGCAACGCTTCGGACACTTTCTGCCTTCCTCCGATCATGTTAAAGGCAATATTTTGGACAGCAAAAGCTTGTCCCAATATCGGTGTGTAGTCGTCTATGCCCAATTCGTCTGACTTCAAAAATGCGTTTAAGTCGCCATTAAAGGCTTCGACGAAAACCTTTTCGCTGTGGACCGGATGATCGCTACCGTAGGTCAAATATTGATCCAACAATTGAACTGCCCAGTCACTAAGAGTATTTAATGGATCCTCGTTCTTGTGTTCAGAAAGCTTTATGAAGGCTTCTGTCAGTACTTGGTGGGTAATCTGCGGCCTTTCTAGTTCAGGAGTTAATAGTATAACCTGCCTAAGCATCCGCATGATGATGTAATAGAAAAGGAAACGAGACTGACGCCGGCTAGGAATGCGTGAATTTCTGCCAAAGCCGATTTTGTCAGCAACACACTTCAGCTTATATGCAGCGAACAAGTCCTCCTTTCCAAAAGGTACTTCTAAGGATGGTCGGTTCACTATCTGTTCAAATACCGATCCACCCGGCAAGAACGGAGAGTTTTTATTAAATGCTAACCCTGGTTTAGTCATCCAGCCCGCGCCGTAAACCTTGATAAGGTCAAAGGCATTTACGTAATCTTCAAATGCCTGAGTCTCGGGATGCTGCTTTTCCCAAGCCTTCCGTGATTCAACTCCACCTCGCTGAATCTCCAAAAACAGGTTGTATTCTTGGGCCATTTCGTCTGCCCAATGTTGAAATCCTCTGTTGAGAGCGATAAAGTCCTGTTCCCTAACAGAGTTCTGTGAATTTGTGTATCGGGTAATGTTTGTAACTTTGGCTTCATCGCTGCGGACAATCTTAGCTACTACCCCGCCTCTGGCAACTTTTTCATGCCAGTTATGGTTGGATGAACTTTGCCCCGTACCGCCGGCATTGAGTTTGCTATCCAGCACGTACCATATCGTTTTCGTGGTCTGACAACCGTTCACAACGTATGGGTCGTGCATCGTTACTACGTCGCCATTGCCCTGTTGTTTTGAGTAACCGGAAACTACCACTGTGATACCGTTGTTGTACAGTCCGAACTTATCCGGGTTCTCGCTCAAAGTGTCAGCAATACCCTTGTTGATTTTTCGTCGGCTACCTAGGAATTGGCGAACATTCTTTTCGTAAAGCTTGTCAAGGTTCCCAGCTTCTCTCTGATATGACTTCAGAAATTCAAACAAGTCGAGTAAAGAAACGGTACCCACCAATAGTCCGGATGATTGCTCCACAAATTGACCCTTGACCTGTACAGACAACCTCGGCGGGTCTAGTTTATCCAGTTCACTCTAGATAGTAGTGAGAGAAATTTCTTCAACATCGAATCCGGGCATTACCTGTTCACGGCCTAATATCTTGATGGACTCCAAAGCCTGTCTGTCTTGGCTGGAAATGGGAGTTGGTGTTGCGAACACCAACACTATACGATCTAATTCAGAAGCCTGCCCTCTGAAATTGTCCAGCTTCTGCAGCAAAAGTTTGCTGTCCTCTGAAAGATGTTCGTTCTGTCCCAGCAAAGTTGAGATTACTTTATTACCTTCCGTGAGGATAGTTTCGGTCCCACCAAACGACGTTCCGTATTTGCTCTGCACCAAATACCAGATATCGCCTTCCAGCGATTCGTTTTCCTGCTTATCCGGATCGCTGTCGGCACGTCGCAAGTATGCAATGTCAATGCCACCGTCCCCGGCCCCGTCACAGATTACAAAGTCATCATCATCAGTAGTAACGCCTAGCCACTGAGTCACTAATTTAGCAGCGAATCTCCTACCTTTATCCAAAGTAGAAGGGTTTGAATCTTCTATCTCGGTCAACCATTCAGCATACCACTGCTCATAACTGGGCTTATTGGATACCATGATGCTGCGTCTCTCCTAATGGGGTTACAATTGGAAGCGGATTTGATTCCTCTTCATAATACAAGCTTTCCCAGCCCCCGCCAACAGTTATAATGTCCAGTACGACCAATCCACTTCAAACAGGAGCCTTGTTTTGACTAATAGTTACCTTGACGAATTTAATCCTCCCCAGCGTATCCTGCTCGGCCCCGGGCCCAGTTCCGTCAATCCCCGGGTGCTTCAGGCCATGACTTTGCCGGTCCTGGGCCATCTGGACCTCCAGTTTTTTCAGGTGATGGACGAAGTTTGCGAGATGCTGCGGCTGGTTTACCGCACCGAGAACTTTATGACGGTTCCCCTGTCCTCCACCGGCACCGGGGCGATGGAGGCCGCCTGCGCCAATATTCTGGAGCGGGGCGACCGGATAATCATCTGCCGCAACGGGTTCTTCGGCGACCGCCTGGGCGACATCGCCGAGCGGTGCGGCGCCGAGGTGTTTATCCTGGACTTTGAATGGGGCGCGCCGGTGGATTTGCAAGTTTTGGCCGACGCCCTGGAGCGGCACGGGCCGGTCAAGGCGGTAGGGGTAGTCCACGCCGAGACTTCCACCGGCGTGCTGACTCCCTTGCCGGAGCTGGTGGAGTTGGTGCATCGCCATAACGCCCTGATAATCGTGGATGCGGTTACCTCGCTGGGCGGCCACGACCTGCGGATGGACGAATGGGACCTGGATGTTTGCTACAGCGCTACCCAGAAATGTCTGGGCGCGCCGCCGGGCCTGGCTCCCATCAGCTTTGGCCCCCGGGCCATCGACGTGATTAACCGCCGGGAAAGCAAGGTGCAGAGTTTTTATTTCAATCTGAAAGACCTGGAAAGCTATTGGAACCAGACCCGCGCCTACCACCACACTACCCCGATTTCCATGACCTATGCCCTGCGGGAGTCGCTGCGGATGCTGCTGGAAGAGGGGATAGATAACCGGATTCATCGCCACGCCCGGGTGGCCGGAGCGCTGCGGGCCGGCCTGGGCGCCCTGGGTATCGGCCTGATGGCTCCCGGAGGTTATCGGCTGAATCCCCTGACTACCGCCCTGATTCCCGACGGCGTCGAGGATGCGGCGGTGCGCAGCCGCCTGCTGAACGAATTTAACATCGAAATCGGCGGCGGCCTGGGGCAGGTACGGGGCAAAGCCTGGCGCATCGGCTTGATGGGGGAATCAGCCCGGGAAACCAACGTTTTCGCCCTGCTGTCGGCGCTGGAACAAATCCTGCCTGATCTGGGCTACGAGATAGCCACCGGAGCCAGCCTGTCCGCCGCCCAGCGGGCCCTGGTGGATTATGGGGGTGGCGGGGAACTGCCTTAGGCTTCTAAGTGGGTGTATCCGGACTATTCAAGGGGCATTTGCGCTGCGCCAACAGTTTTCGGTAGATAAATCGTTCAGCACGGTCTATGTTACGATTCTTTAAGCCGAAGGAAAGAATTTCTCCGGGCAGGCAGGTAATTGACGATGGATAAGGTGTTCATTTATTGGGACAATTCCAATATTTTTATCAGCGCTCAGCAGGCGGGGGTGGAAGTGGAAGGTGATCTGGCTCGTTACCGCATACGGCTGAATTTCCGGCATCTGCTGGAACTGTCCAGCGCCGGACGCGAAATTGAGCACGCCATCGCGGTAGGTTCCGTTCCTCCGGAGTTGCACCATGTTTGGAATCGCCTGGAGAACGAGGGCGTAACCGTCCAGCTTCTGGAATGGGGCGCGCTGCAAGGTCGGGAGCAGGGAGTTGACCAGGTATTGCAGACGGCGATGCTGCGGGATGCTTTCGACTATAATGGAAATCCCGGTATTGCGGTGCTGTTGACCGGAGACGGCGCCGGTTTTGCCGATGGCGTCGGTTTTCACGCTGACCTGGAGCGGATGCGGAACCGGGGCTGGCGGGTTGAGGTTTTGTCGTGGAGGCATAGCTGTAATCGGGGAATGCGGGAATGGGCTGAGGAACACGGCATCTTTGTGGCCCTGGACGATTTTTACGACAGTGTAACCTTTCTGGAGCCGCCGGCCCCCGGACAGCCGCTGGCGGATCCCCGCTACGCCGCCGCGCCGGATCTGTCCCGGCGGCCGGCCTTCGGCCCGGCGGCCCCTGGTTGATTATGGGGATGGGCGGAGATCAGGGCTATCGCATATGGAATTTAGTGAATTGGGCCAGGATGTTAATCAGGAAATTGTCGTCCCAACCGGCCCGTTTCAGCTTGCCGCGCATGGAGCCTTTGCCCGGTTCCAGCCGAGCCAGGTTCAAAGCCAGTTTCCGCAGCAAGGCCAGATTCTCCGCCCCGTGTCCTTTCCGGTTGCGGGCCTGGTCTTCATTGCAGGTTACGTCCAGTACCCAATGCAGCCGGTTCTCAATTCCCCAATGGCCCCGCACAATGGCATTGAACCGCTCCGGCGACCAGTCCCGGCTCAGCAGATAGTACCGGGTTTCCTCGTGCAGTTCTCCCGGAGCCGGTTCCGCCGCCGCCAACTGCCGGGTGGCCGTTACTTTGCCCACCGCCTTCAAGCCGGGCCAGGCATATCGTTCCTGCAGCCAGTCAATGTCCCCGCTGACCCGGGCCTGCCGCCGCTCCACCCGCCCGTGCCCCTTGCTGACCTCGCTGGCTTGGGTCGCTGGGGTGTCCGGGTCCTCCAGAAACAACTGCACATCGTCCCGCAGCCGGCCCTGGTTGCCTTTCAGCGCCAAGGCATAATCCCCTTTCTGGGCTACCACCTGCTGTGCCACTTGACGCTGGCAGTGCATGGCGTCGGCGGTAACCACTTTCCCGCGCAAGTTCAACAACTCCAGCAGTTTGGGCAAAGCCTTAATCTCATTGGATTTGCCGGCAACGGCCACTTGCCCCAACGACAGCCGCTGCTCCTCCGCCCAGGCGCTGACCAGATGCAGTGGCGAGCGTGCCCCCGCCCGGTCATAGGAGCGGCGCAAAGTCTTGCCGTCCACCGCCACCACTCCCTCAACACCTTGGGCAAACTCGGCCATGAACTCGATAAACCACCCTTGGAAAGCCTCCGGGTCCAGCATTCCCAGCACCCGGGAGAAGGTGTCGTGGCTGGGAATGCCGTTTTCCAGCTTCAGGAAAGATTGCAGCAGCTCCCGTTTGGCCCGGCCAAAGAGTTCCATATCGGTGCAGGTCTGGCCGCCGCAGATGATGGCGCACAAGGCAATGACCAGAATATCGTGCAAGGAATGCCGGCGGGCGTTGCCAGCGCGGGGATCCTCCAGGTCAGCGAACAGATCCTCTAGCTCGGACATGCCGTCCTCCCTTCCTACTCAACTACAACCAATATCTTACCCAATTCCTGCTCTTTTCATATGCGATAGCCCTGGGGCGGAGATCAGGGCTATCGCATATGAAAAATTTTCAGGATCAAAACGGAACTTTCCGATGTTTTGGCGGCGCTTTACTGGGTAATCAACATCAAAACCAACGGTTTAAGTCTTAAATTACCCAAATTTAGCAGTTAAAAACTGAGATTTACCCGTCAATTGGCCTCTTAAAATCCATATGCGATAGCCCTGGGGCGGAGATAAAGGTGAATTGCTGTAGGTGAGGATTGCAAGTATAATCTTACCTACTAAACTGTGGAATCAGTGTGATTAGGGAGTGATTACTGATGGTTAACACCGGCGACGTCCAGTTACTCGGCGACGAAAAACTTCACCCCGAGGCCGCTGGGAAGATACGCTCGATCATCCGGCCTCCAGATAAGCTTTTAGCTTGGGCCGGTTTCGATTGGGGAAACAAAGTTATTGCCCTGACTGACCAAGCCGTTTCTATAACTGACTCGAAAGGCGCCATTGTATTCACCCGTTCCTACCACGGGATTGTAAGGGCTACTCATCAGGGACGAAGCCTAGTAATCAACACCAGCTCCGGCAATCACGAATACCAAATGGGTAATGAAGAGGTTGTGGCTAGTTTGGCGAGATATATTAATAACCCTGAGTTGTTAAAAGCTGCGCCGACCAGGAATTCAGCCGCTCCTCCCGTTGACCGGGCAAATGACGATACCACAGAAATTACGTCTCCCAACATCGCTGAAAGAGTGCGGTTTTGGGAGGAACAGGACAAGATTAACCAGGAACTGATTCCCCGAGTAATCCGCCAGCACGAATTGCTCACTTCCCACATCGCCGACCACGAAAACTTGCCCCTGATTGCCAGCAACGCCATCCGGGAGTCCCTGGCCGAAGCCCGCCAACAGCAGCAGGAACAGCACGAAGCGGAAATAGCCGAGGTAAGGGCGGAATTGCAAGCGGCGCAGGATGAACGGCAGCGACAGGCGGAAGAGCTGGCTGACATTAGAGCTGCAGCAACCGAACAGGCCCGCCAGCACGCCGCCGAGTTGCAGGAAGCGCAAGCTGAACGGCAGCGACAGGCGGAAGCGATGGCCGATATTAGAGTCGCGGCAACCGAACAGGCCCGTCAGCACGCCACCGAATTGGAGGCGGCCAAAGCCGAGCGGGAGGAACAGGCTCGCCAGCACAGCAACGAGGTAGCTGCTCTGCAAGAGCAGTTTAGCAAAACCAAAACCTTGCTCCTCAGCGTCGCCACCGGCGCCGGCGTCATCTCCGTTGCCGCCCTGGTCGTAAGCATCCTACTTTAGGGGGAGACGAGAAGGATTATGACTATGCAATCGTCCAGCCTGCTGCCGGCCCTGCAGGAACTGCCCGGCGGCTAACCAGGCAGCCAAAAGCATTCCTTCCGCGAAAACATTACCCGCATCGTGAGTATGGACCGGGCCATGTACGCCGCTGAGTTTGCGGCGTCGGTTTCCTTTGGGGCGTGGTACATATTTGGTGATAGAACTCTCTTTGGTATGAACGTACCCTTCACAGGTATCAACGTGGATGACACGTTCGCAAAAGCCTATGAGGCACAGTATCCTAATCTAGCTGCAGATCACTCATTGCACGAACAGTGGCAGAATATGATTGATCGTGGCAATGAATCCATGGAAGGATTTATTAGGGGAATAAAAGGTAAGGTGGCTGAGTTCAACGCCAGAGACCAATTCAACCAACAGGGTTATCAACTAGAACTGGCGGAAAATCCATCTCAGGAAGGGTTTGACCTGCATGGTCTTGACCCAAACGGAGAACCCATACAAATTCAGGTAAAGACCGGAACCAGCGAATGGCAAGTTAACGATACAATCGAAGCTATTAGGGAGTCTGATTACCCTTTCGCCCTTGGGGCGGAGTTGCATGACCGAGTTTTGGAGGAGGCCCCTGAATTAGCAAACCGAATAGTGGCTGACATCGGTCCTGACTTCGAGGTGGTAGAAGGCATAGCAGATGGATTGTCCACACTGAGCGGCAATTTGGGTATTGACATACCCGATGGTGTCGTGGACATCCTCCCTTATGCCGGCGCAGTCATCGCCGGGGCGAGACTGGTTTACAGCGTTCTCAAAACCGAAAAGGAATTTAAGGCTGCCGACCGTACTGCCAGGAATAAGATACAGGTTGTTCAATCCTTGACTCTAATGTCCCGGATGGGAATAACAACCGTACTGGCAGCGGCGGGCGGTATGGGTGGTGGGGCTTTGGGCAGCATAGTTCCGGGGGTGGGAAACTTGATAGGTGGAATTGCGGGCACGTTGGGCGGCGCCGGAATGGGTATGTACCTCAACAAGCACCTGAAACCGCATATGATCAGCCTGGCCTTGAACATTACCGGGATGACTAATGACGACTTGTTCTACTACAAGAACAAGGTGCGTATCGACAACGTGGCGGTCAGCTATCAAGGTCAGGCCAAGGCGTTGGCGGCTCCCGCCTGAAGGATAAGTGGTTGTCCTTCACCCTGATTCTGCTAATCACTGCACATCTTGTCCGGGTTGCGGCGGCAGCCTTATCCAGGGTTGCGGATTCTGTTCCGAGGGCATCGGGGTAATCGGGGCGATAGCGAGGGCCGGAGGTGTGTCGGTTGAAGGGATGGTGGATTAGTCGGGTTCGATGTCCCGCTGCATTACCGGGTACCAGTGAACCCGGCCCCGGTCGAAGTCGGGCTGAACTTTGTCGTCTAAATGCACCGCCGCCACTACCGGTATGGCCGGATTCCCGGTGAAGCGGGCCAGATACTCGGCGTTCCGGGCCGCCCGCCGGACATCATCTTCGTGGGCGGTGAAAGACGCTTCTACGGCAATATAGCAAGTCTCGCCGGTATTCCGGTCTTCCCCCTCAATGACGATGTCGGCATCGACAAAGCTGCGCTGGTCTCCCGGCGTAATGTCGGACGTATCGTTCTCCTGCAGCAGGTCGTACAACTCATCATCGTTCAGGATACGAACCTGGCGGCAGTTCTGGGTTCTGGCGATGCGTCGGGTATTTTTTTCGGCGGCGTTACGAGTATGGGAGCCTTTCAAATAAGCCAAATCTCGCAGCACCGAGGTCATCAGTACATCAAACCGATCCTGGCGTTCTTCAAACCGCTGTTGCCGAGCATCAAAAGATTCCTGGCGGGCGTCAAACAGCCCTAGTCGTTCTTCAAACCGCTGCTGCCGTGCTTCAAATTCTTCCTGGCGTGCTTCAAACCGATCCTGCCGTGCTTCCATTCGCTCAAAGCCGGTTTCCAGGGCGGACAGCCGGCGGTCCACGATTTCAGCGTTCTGCTTGGTGAACTCGATGAATTCAGCTAATTTCTGGTCCAATGCGGCCAAGTGTTGATTAACTTGAGCCAGCTCTTCCCCAATGATAAGCCCCCGGATAATCTGAAGCCATTCCGGTCGTTCTTGCAATATCTGTACCAGGTCGGAGATGTCATTGATGGTAGTCAAGTTTGTCGGCTGCTCCTGGATTTACTGCATCCAATTATAAAGCTCTTCGCGAGCAATTGCTATGCCCCGGGGTCAGCGGCATAAGCCTCGTCCAGCAAATCCACTACATGGACTACTTTCTGGTTAGCGGCTGCCGCGCCGATTGACCGCAGTCCCTGCTCGATTTGCAGCATACAGCCGGGATTGGCGGTTGCAACCTGGGCGGCGGCGGTGGCGTTAATGTTGTGCAGCTTGGTATCCAGTATTTTCCCGGAAAGCTCCGGCTGCACCATGCCGTAAAAACCGGCGCCGCCGCAGCACATAGCCGAGGCTTCCATTTCTACCAACTCCAGCCCGGGGATAGCCCGCAGCAACTCCCGAGGCTGGCGGGTGATGCGTTGGGCGTGGGCCAGATGGCAGGGGTCCTGGTAGGTTACCCGCCGGGGGACACTGCCCCGGGGCGGGTCCAGGGTCAGGTCGGCCAGAAACTCGGTAATGTCCATCGTCAACTCGGCAAATCGCTGCGCCGTTTCAGCATACTGGGCATCGCGCTTCAGCAGTTCTCCGTACTCTTTCAGATTGGAACCGCAGCCGGCCGAGGCGGTGATTATTTTGTACCCCGGTTGGTTGGCGCCGGCGGCGAGGAAAACGTCAATGTTCCGCCGGGCCAGCCGCCGGGCCGTTTCCAGGTCGCCGGCGTGCAGGTTCAGGGCGCCACAGCAGACTTGTCCCCGGGGAACCGCTACATTACAGCCGTTGCGGGTAAGCACCCTGACCGCGGCGCGCATCGTGTCTCCCTGCAGCAGCGGCATTACACAGCCGGAAATCAGGGCTACCGTGGGCGAGGCTGCGTCCGCCCTTGATTCACCCCCGGCAGGAACGGCGGGCTCAGCGCCGGTTGGCTGCCCGGAGTCGGCGACGCTGTGGTGTTCCGGCATTGCCGCCGCCCGGGGCTGCGCCGGATAAATGCTCCGGGTGGGAGTAAAAAAAGGCTCCTTCAAGTCCGGCAGTTGCGCCTCCATTTGGCCCAAAGTTCCGGGCATAAGCCGGAGCAGTCCGAAGCTGCGAACCAGCTTCCGCAGTCCGGTACGCTGGTACAGCCGCAGCAGGTGCGCTCCCAGGCGCAATCGGCGGGGGTGGGGGAGGGCGGCCCGCAGAAAGAACCGGTCCACCCGTTTCAGGGCGGGGCTCTGCTTATTTTGGGCCAGGGTTTGGGCGCGGGTGTATTCCATGATGCGCCCGTAGGGTACGCCCGAGGGACAGACGGCCTCACAGGCCCGACACTGAAGGCACATTTCCCAGTGGGACACGATGCGGTCGCTGATGCCGACGCGTCCTTCGTGAACCGCCCGCATCAGGGCGATACGGCCCCGGGGCGACTCAGTTTCTACCCGCAAGGCGCTGTACGTGGGACAGGAGCTGAGGCAGAGACCACAGTGGACACAGCGGTACAGGTCGGCCTCCGCCGGCGAATCGGCCCCCAGGAACCCCGGCTCGTCATTGAAAGGCTCTTTGAGTCCTGCCAGGGGGGTGTGGGAAGGAATATCCGGTTGGGTCATGGCTTCCCCTACAGTTGTCCGATAAAACGGCCGGGATTCAGAATTCCCGCCGGATCCAGGTTATTCTTGATGCTCCGCATAATTTCCAGTTCCGCTCCTCCGGCGCTGCCCGCCCAAACGTCTATCCCGGCCTTTATCGCCGGTGGGCAAATGGTTACCACTGCCGTACCGTTCAAATTACGGGCCGTCCGGCGCACCGTGTCGATATACTCCATTATAGCGACTCCGGGGGCAGTGGAGTCGATGTCCCACCGAAACATCTGCACTTCGCCGAACCCCGGGTCGGCAACGATGCCCAAGTCAGCTGCAATGTCCAGGGCAGCCAGCAGCCGGCCTGCGTTGTTGGGCGGGAGGCTGACTTTAAGACCAAGAACCGGCGGAACGTCGGCGGTCCAGGCAAAATCGGTAAGGCGGCTCAAAAGGTCTCCGGCTGCGGGTTCGGTTAGCCTGTCGACGGCCAGCGGGTCAGATCCGGCCAGTAAGTTGGTTGATTCTTCCAGACGGCGGGCCAAAGCGCGGGGACGGCCGGCGACGAAGGCCAGCGCCGCCGCCCCGGCATTTGCCGGAAGGGTCAGGCCCAGTCGCTCGGCGGCAAATTGGTTGACTACCTGGATTCCCTGGGGGGCATAAACTTGCCCAATCAGGGCCCGGCTGGCGGCGACCGCCCTTTCCAGCGAAGGATAGGAGGCTATCAATCCGCCCCAGGCTTCGGGCAATGGAGCCAGCTTGAAGGAAGCCTCGACAATCACGCCTAAAGTGCCGAGGGAGCCGGTGTAGAGTTTGTTCAGGTCGTACCCGGTTACGTTCTTGACCACCCGGCCACCGGACTTGGTTTCCACCCCGTTGGCGCCCACCACGCTAATGCCGATCAGCCAGTCCCGGGGCAGGCCGTAGGCGCAGCGCATAGGGCCGCTGAATCCGGCGGCCAGTATGCCGCCTACGGTGGCGCGGCCGGGCAAAGGAGCTTCCAGCGGCACGAATTTTTCCCCTTGCGCCAGCTCACGCCGCAGATTTTCCAGGGTTATGCCGGCCTCTACGGTAGCGGTTAAGTCAGCCGGCTGGTAGTCCACCACCCGTGCCAGCCGGGTCAGGTCCAGGATCACATCCACCTGAGTCGGGACGTTGCCCAAGTGGGACAGCACGCCGCCGCCGGTCGGAAAAATCTTTACCCCTTGTTGTGCCGCCCAGCTTAATACGGTGGCGACGCCTTGCCGGTTGGCGGGCCGGACGACGGCTTGAGGGACAATCCCGTCAATGGCATAGCCTTCCGTGGGCCGGATTGCATCGGGGCCGAGCAGGGTGGATAGCTGCTGAATGATAGAGGCAGTCAAGGTCCTTCCTGGGGCAAACAGCTTTTACCTCAAAGGGAGTCAGGCCGATACCTAAACGTAAAACTCCGGGTCTGCCTGCATCGGGGTCCGGGGCAGCTGCGGCTCAAAGTCCTCGCCGTCGGGGAAAATCTTGCCGGGATTCAGGCGGTTGGACGGGGCGAAGGCGTCGCGCACCAGTTGCATCGTCGCCATGTCCCGCTCGGAATAAACCAGAGGCATAAAGTGTTTCTTTTCCAGGCCAATGCCGTGTTCGCCGCTTAGACTGCCGCCCATGTTCACACAGTATTCCATCAGTTCCGCCGCCCCGGCCAAAGCCCGTTCTTTTACCCCCGGTTCCCGTTCGTCAAACAGCATACAGGGATGCAGGTTGCCGTCTCCGGCGTGAAAGACGTTGGCGATGACGATGCCGTACTTCTCGGAAACTTCGGAGACCTTGCGCAGCACTTGAGTTAGTCGGGTGCGGGGAACTACGCCATCTACCAGGTAGTAATTGGGCGCGATAGTTCCGAAGGCGCCGAAGGCGGTCTTCCGTCCCAGCCACAAGCGTTCCCGTTCCGCGTCCTCCTCGGCGACCCGGACTTCACCGGCCCCCGTTTCCCAGAGGGCCGATTCTACTTCCCGGCTGACCTCGTCCACTTCTTCCCACAGCCCCTCCAGCTCAATGAGCAGAACGGCGCCGGCTTCGTCGGGGTAGCCGGCGTCGGTGACGTTTTGCACGGCGCGAATGCTCAAGGCGTCAATCATCTCCAGGGCTGCGGGAACGATGCCGTGGCCGACGACTGCCGACACGGCGCTGCAAGCCGACTCGATGTCCGGGAAGATGCCCAGGAAGGTCTTAACGGTTTCGGGCAGGGGCAGCAGTCGCACCATGATTTTGGTGGCAATGCCGAAAGTCCCCTCAGAGCCAACAAAGACTCCCCGCAGGTCGTACCCCGGCGCTTCCCGGGCCGGCCCGCCCAAATGAACCAGCGTACCATCCTCCAGCGCCACTTCCATACCGAGGACGTGATTGGTGGTGGTGCCGTAGGCCAGGCAATGGGGGCCGCCGGCGTTTTCGGCGATGTTGCCGCCCAGACTGCACGCTTTCTGGCTGGAAGGGTCCGGAGCGTAGCGCATCCCGAATTTGCGGACGTAGGTATCCAGGTCCAGGTTGATTACCCCGGGCTCGATGGTTGCGGTGCGATTTTCCGTATCGACTTCCAGAATACGATTCATTCGGGTGAAAGCAATCTGGATTCCCCCGGGCGCTGCCAATGCCCCGCCGCTCAGCCCGGTGCCCGAACCGCGCCCCGCCACCGGAACCCCTTCCCGGTAAGTCAGGGCCAGGATGCGGCTGGCCTCGTCAGCGTTGGCGGGCAGTACTACCGCCCGAGGGATGGCCCGGTCCACGGAACCGTCATACTCGTAAACCAGCAGGTCTTCGGGATGGAATATTACATACTCCTGGCCGACAATTTCCTGGAGCCTTTCGATGAAATCCGCTGGCTGCATATCGTTACTCGGCGGGAACATTCAGAGATTATGGTTATCCGTAGAAGGATGATAGAGCATCGCCGCGTCGGTGGCAAGGCGAGACCAGACCGCCGGAATCGGATAAGTCGCAACCGCACCGAGCCGCGTTACTGCCCTGTTTGCGGGTGTGGACAGAATCGACCGGAATCGGGTTATCCCTGAATTCGGCCCACACCCTTTTGATTTGAGTTCGGTTTACCGGCCCTGCCAGTTGGGACGCCGCTTTTCGGCAAAGGCTCGCGGCCCTTCTTTAGAGTCTTCGGTGGTCAAAAGCCGGTCGTACATTTGGTAAGTGAGGGCCGAAATGTCCTGGGTGGACATATTCAGACCACGGTAGGCCAGTTCCTTGAAGAATTGAGTTGCCAGGGGCGCATTTTCCGCAATCTGCTCTGCCATGGTCATTGCCTCTGGCATCAACTGTTCCGCCGGCACCACCTTGTTGACGAAGCCGATGTCGTAAGCCCGCTGGGCGGTGATGGGTTGGGCGGTCAGGCACAGTTCCAGAGTAGCGGCCAGCCCAATCTGCTTGGGCAATATGGTGCCAAAGGGTGGCAGCAGGTTCCACTTGGTCTCGGTAATGCCCATTTTGGCATCCTCGGCAGCAATGCGCAAATCGCACATCTGGGCGATCGACCAGCCGCCGGCCAGCGCAAAGCCGTTAATGGCGGCAATAGTCGGCTTCCAGGTTTGGGGCCACATATAGGGCCGGTCCTGGTACATACTGTCGCCGGCCCGGGCCTGCCGTCCCTCAGCATTGTCGTTGGCCCGTTCCTTCAAGTCCCGGCCGGCGCAGAAAGCCCGTCCTGCGCCGGTAACTATGGCTACCCGGGCCTCGGAGTCTTCGTCAAACCGGGTGATGGCTTCGGCCAGGTCGGCGCGCAGCTGGCGGTTGATCGAATTCAGCGAGTCGGGCCGGTTCAGGGTAATCGTGACGATATTGTCGTTTTTTTCGTAGAGGACGGTATCTCCCATAACGGCGTTTCTCTCCTGGTCGGTTCAGTATGGTTCATCGGGCTGGGTTAGCTGACGCTGTACGAGTCGGGATTTTGGTCAGGCGTAGTGGCCGAGGTAAGCGCCGCCGATGATGTGCAGGTGGCCGTGGCTTTGGCTTTGCAAACCGTCGTAACCGAAGTTGGACAGGATCCGGAAACCGTTAGGGCAGAACATACACCCCAGATCTACCGCGATCGTACCCAGCCGCTGCATCAGCCCGCTGCTCCACAGCTCCAGTTGGCTCAAGTGCTGCTTGGGCATAGCCAGCAGCATCACCGGCACCCAGGTAAGCCGGTTCACGATGACGATAATATCGTTGTCCACATAGCGGACTCGAGCCGGTTCTCGTCCGGCCACAATTTCGCAGAAGACACAGTAGGGCGCCTGGCTGGTCAAGGATTCACCTCTGCTTATCGGGACTCCGGCGTCCCGGGGTTACTCCACTGCCTCGGGTAAAATCGCCAACCGTCCCCGGTCATTGCGAATGAGACGGCCGGCCACCGGCGCGGTCCCGTGTCCGAAGACCAGCAGCCAGTTTTCCCCTTCCGCCCGTTCCAGCCACTGTCGCTTGGCCGCCACCGACTCCTGGGGATACAGGTCAAAGGCGGTAAGGTAGTTCAAGGGCAGATGTTCCGGGGTCGGAACCACGTCGCCGAAGCAGGCTGCCTTCTCCCCGGCCGACTCAAGGTAAATGAACTGGTGGCCGGCCGTATGTCCGCCGATGCGGCGCGCCCACAGCCCCGGTAGCACTTCCGCATCTCCGTCCAGCAGTTCCAGTTGGCCGGCCTGTTCCAGGGGAATAAAGTCGTCAGGATTGTAGGCCGGTCGCGTTCTTTCATTGGTTTCGTTAGCTTCCTGCCAGTCGGTCCGCTGCACCAGATGGATGGCCCGGGGAAATACCGGCGCCGGGTCGGGTCGGTCCCGCACATTGCGGGTGCAGCCGCCAACGTGGTCAAAGTGCAGGTGAGTCAAGATTACCAGGTCGATGTCCCGGGGCTTGACTCCCCGCTGGGCCAGATTGCGTACCAGTTTGCCGGCCCGCATACCGTAGATGTTTTTGACGTGCGGGGAATGTTTGGCGCCCAGGCCGGTATCCACCAGGACCGTCTTGCCGTTGGCGCGGATGAGGAGACAGTTCAGGCCCAATTCCACCCGGTTTTTCCGGTCCGGCGGGCGCAGCCGGCCCCAGATGGTCTTGGGGACCACTCCGAAAACGGTTCCGCCGTTCATCCGGAAGACACCGTCGCTGACTACGTTCAGTTCAAAATTACCCAGTCGCATTGCCAGTGAATATATAGAGGCCCGTATGGATTGTCAACGCTGAATAGTACCCTTGCACCTGGTTCGCTGCTGCCCTCACCCCCGGCCCCGCTCCCGCAAGGAGAGGGGAATTGCCGGGATGAGCAATAGATTGTGACGCAGGATTTTTATGACTTCCCTGGAGACAGGGCCTATCGCATATGAAAAATTTTCAGGATCAAAACGGAACTTTCCGATGTTTTGGCGGCGCTTTACTGGGTAATCAACATCAAAACCAACGGTTTAAGTCTTAAATTACCCAAATTTAGCAGTTAAAAACGGAGATTTACCCGTCAATTGGCCTCTTAAAATCCATATGCGATAGCCCTGTCCCTGGAGAAGGTAGCTATTGACAGGACAGGGCATAGTGTATATATTCGCTTAATTCGTGTTTCCTTGTGTGCACCACGAAGTTATATTCTCTCAATCGGTGGTTCTCGTCCAGATTCTTTTTTGAGGAGGTGATTGCCAGAGATAGTAATTATCCCCTTGCCAGCGCTTGGCTGGAAACCGGACGATGTCTATTCACAATAGGTTTGGAGGTAATGCACGATGCATAACCGCTGGTTCAAAACCCCCCGGGCGTTGGTGTTTACGCCCTTATTAACTTTGTTAGCCCTGGCCGTCGTAGCCTGCGGGGCCGCAGCTACGGCAACCCCGGCGCCGACCGCGGCGCCCACTGAAACCCCTATGACTGATGCGTCTGGCTCGGAAGGTATGATGGAAGAGCCTACCGCAGCTCCGGAGGCTATGGACCCGCCGCCTAGTGATTCGATGGCAGATCCGGGGTCCATGGATATGAGCTCCGATGTAGTGCCAATCCCGGATAACGTTGCTAATTTTTACGGCAAGGTGGAGTACGGCGGAACTCTTCGAATCAACTACGAAGACCCGCTGGAACACGCTAACGCCTGGGGCGCCGGCTCCGGCGTAACCGACCGGTATCGGATGCCCACCGGCGCGCTGCTGGTGATGGAGAATCCCTACGATTCCGGCGCGCCGATTATTCCCGACCTGGCCCAGAGCTGGGAAATAGCCGAGGGTCTGGACGGAATTACCTTTAACTTCCGCCCTGGCACCAAGTGGCACAATGGGGAGGACTTCACCTGCGAGGATGCCCGGTTCACCTTTGAAACGATGATTACCGGAGAAGGCATCACCGCCAGCTATATGCAGAGTCGCCTGGCCAACGTTGGCGACAGCGCTTCCGCCGGCCCCCATGGCTTGTCCTGTGTGGATGATATGACTTTGCAGATGGACTTTGTCGGCCCCAGCGGCGAGTCCGTGTTGCTGCTCCCGCTGGCTAACCGCCGCGCCCAGATATTCAACAAGGCCTGGTTCGAGGCTGGCGGCGAAGATGCCATGTTCCAGGACGTATCGGTAGGACTTGGCCCCTTCATGTGGCGGGAAGGTCAGACCGTTGGTGTCGATACCCAGTATTTCGACAAGAACCCCAACTACTACTTCTCCGGTTTGCCCTACATTGACGAGCTGGTCATTAACGGCATTCTGGACGAGTCCACCCAGCAGGCGACCCAGTTGGCGCATCAGACCGACTGGCACTGGGTCCGCAACTGGGGCCAGTATCAGTCCTACGTGGACCACGACCAGATTATGACCGTAATCCGGGCCACCCGCGGCAACTTCCGCCTGTGGATTAACGCCCGTAACGCTCCCTTCGACAATGTTGACGTGCGTCAGGCCGTTATAATGGCGATCGACCGCAATGCCGCCATCAAGGTACTGCAGGATGGTCACGGCGCGGCCGGCGGGTTCGGTTACGCTCCCGGCAGCCCCTGGGAACTTTCCCAGAGCGAGCTTTGCTCGGTGCCCGGCTGGTGCGTAGCGGATGACATGGAAGCCGTCCGAGCCGAAGCCAGGTCCCTGCTGCAGGGCGCCGGCTTTGATTTCGACAAGACCTACTCCTTTACTGTGGAGTCTGACGCCCAGGTGCAGGCTCGCGCCACCTTCCTGCAGGAACAGCTCCGTCTGATCGGAATCAATACTGACTTTGACTTGGTGGAGACCATCGCCTACCGTGAACAGGAACAAAGCGGTACTTGGGGCGACTTGAAGCCCGGCAACAACACCGTTACCGCCGATGACCCCAATGCCGGTGTGGCCGCCTTCCTGCGCTGTGATTCCGCCGGCAACTACTGGACGCCCAACGGTCCCTGTGACGAGAGCATAGTTTCGCTGCTGGACCAGGCCCAGACCGAGCTGGATGCGGGCAAGCGCCTGGAGCTGGCTCACCAGATTGAGCTGGCCGCCATGAAGCAGTACAGCTCCTTCCCGGTTTACTGGGAGCAGGAAGCCGTGTCCTTCTGGCCGGAAGTTAACGGCTACTCCCACTTCCCGGCCCCCAACGGCTCTTTCCTCAAGTTTATGCACTTGTGGATTGACGAGGATGACCGGGACAATACCGGCAACGCCGGTCAGATGTCCGGAGTTCCGGGCGGGGCCTAATCCTCTTTAGGCAGCTGCCAAAATCGGACTAGACCAACGCTCAGGTGGGCCGCTCACCAAGGACTTGGTGGGCGGCCCATCTTGCACCAGGCTATAAAATGTCTGAAATGTGGCGAAATTGCGCTTGAACGCGCTGGATTGTGTCATTGAACAGCCGGTTATTGGCGAAAACTCAGTATTTTTCTCTTTCCGTTCAAAAGTATTTGACAACTACGGTAAATCAAATATAATTGCGCCAAACTGATGGGGCCTGAATTGCGTACTCCGTACCATAACGGAGGAGCCAGCCCCCTAACCGGCACAAGCAGGTTCCGTTAAAGCTCCTGGGAGGTGTTTACGGAATGAGGACTTACCTCATCAAGCGATTACTACTCTTCATCCCCACTGCCTTTGGGGTGTCGGTGTTTATTTTTGTGATGCTGCACACGATACCCGGAGATTACGCCACGGCCTTATTGTTGGGCGGAGAGCCCGGAGAAGCCTATGACCCCAGCTCGGAACAGTTCCAGGAAATCCGGGAACAACTGGGGTTGGATGGTTCACTGCCGGTGCAGTATGCCCGTTGGCTGGGCAATTTCTTCCAGGGCGACTTCGGCATTTCCTGGACCAACCGTAAGCCGGTGTGGGACCGGATGGCGCCGAGAATCTTTCTAAGTTTTGAGTTAGGCGTGCTGGCGGTGGCCCTGGCCATGGTGCTGGGCACCGTTGGCGGGGTGATTTCCGCCGTGCGCCAGGACACATGGGTTGACTACGTATTACGCGGCTCCAGTATGACCTTGCAGGCAATGCCCGGCTTCTGGTTAGCGCTGATGGTAATTGCCGGGCTGGTGGCTATCTGGGGCTGGAAACCGCCCATCGAATACCGGCATCTGTGGGATGACCCGGTGCGCAATCTGTCGGTCCTGCTCCTGCCGGCCTTCCTGGTGGGCTTGCGCAGCTCGGCGGAGATTCTCCGAATGACCCGCTCTTCGGTGCTGGAAGTCCTGCGGGAAGACTACGTGAGAACTGCGGAAGCCAAGGGCCTTTACCGCTCCCGGGTGCTGGGCCAGCACGTATTGCGGAATGCCTTGCTCCCGGTAACTACCCTGGCCGGGTTCGAGGTCGTCTTCCTGATGAGCGGTCAGGTTATTATTGAGCAGGTATTCAACCTCCACGGCATCGGCAAGCTCTTCGTGCAGGGCGTGGCGGCCCGGGATTACCCGGTAGTCCAGGCTATCGTGATGTTCATTGCCCTGGTGGTGCTGCTGGCTAACTTGGTGGTCGACGTAATGTACGCCTGGCTCGATCCCAGAATCCGTTACAACTAGGGTTCAGCTGAGGTTCTGTAATCGGATTGAGGATAGAAATCATATACGCCAGGGAGAGTTAAAATGGCAACTCAAGATGAAATGACCTCGGCCGAAAGAGTCCGCGAAAGTTTGATGACCGCGGAGCCGCCCCGACGGCCGGGGATGGCTAAATATTCAATTTACTATTTCAAACACAAACTGCTGGGCACGGTGGGCCTGTTCATCGTCGTTGTGATGGTTTTCACCGCCATTTTTGCGGACGTGATTGCTCCCTTTGAATATCAGACGCAAAACTATGACGATGTACTGACCGCGCCCAACTTTACCTATTTCTTCGGCACTGACAACTTCGGCCGGGACATCTTCTCCCGGATCGTCCACGGCGCCCGAATCTCCATGCTGGTGGGCTTCCTGTCGGTGCTGGTCGGCACCGGTATCGGCGCCGTCGTCGGCCTGATTTCCGGGTTCTTTATGGGTAAGGTAGATGCCATCGTGCAGCGCCTGGTGGATATGTGGATGTCCTTCCCTGACCTGATTCTGGCCCTGACCATCGTGGCGGTGTTCGGGAATACTTTGCCCAACGTTATCCTGGCTATCGCCGCAACCATTCTGCCCCGGGGTGTGCGGATAATCCGGTCGGCGACCATCGCCATCCGGGAGATGGACTACACCATGGCCGCCCGCTCCGTCGGAGCATCGGACCTGCGGACGATGCTGCGCCACATAATGCCGAACACGGTAGCGCCCTTCCTGATAATAATGTCCTCTATGTTCGGCACGGCAATCCTGACCGAGGCCGGGCTCAGTTACCTGGGTCTGGGCATCTCCGAGCCGACGCCTTCCTGGGGCCGGATGCTGACCGGTCAGGCCGCCCAGTATGCGCCGCGCGCGCCCTGGATTATCGCCTTCCCGGGCATCTTCATCACCGTCACCGTGATGGGATTTGCCTTCTTTGGCGATGCCCTGCGGGACTTGTTTGACCCCCGGCAGCGGGGCCGTTAGCCGATTAGTGAAATTTGGCGTTGCTGACGCCAGCTTGCAATCTCCCCCAATCGGGGGAGATTGTTTTGTGCAAAGACGGCAGGCTTAATTTTCCGGCCAACAGGTGCTACTATGGCGAGGCTTTCCAGCTTATAATTACCTGGCATTTCAGATTGACTCACTGTGGAGGTAAAGGTGCGAAGCATAGATATTCACGCTCACGTTACGCCCCAGGTTTATATCCGGGCAATGCAAGAAGGGCGAACCTGGCACGGCCTGGAACCGGAATCGCTGGACATTGAACCCCAGTTGGAGTGGACACCCGACCAGCGAATCAAGGATATGGATTCCCTGGGAGTGGATGTGCAGGTGGCTTCCACCGGGGCCCAGTTCTATTATTACGGACGGGATGCCCAGACCGTCGCCGCCATGCACCGGGAGTGCAATGACGAAGTTTACCAGATGACCGTTGACTACCCGGACCGCTTCAAGGGCCTCGCCCAGATTCCCATGCAGGATGTTGACCTGGCTATTGCCGAGCTGGACCGCTGCGTGAACCAACTGGGTATGGTCGGGGCGATGATTGACGATAAGGTCAATGGCAAGACCTTTGACGAACCCGAGTTCCTGCCCTTGTGGAAGGCCGCCGAACAGATGGGCGCCGTTTTCCTGATTCATCAGGGCGGCGGGACGCTGGTGCGGCCCCGCACGAACCAGTATCACTTGCCCAATACCGTGGGCAACCTGGTTGACCGGGCCGTAACCTTCGCCTCCTTTGTGATGGGCGGCGTAATGGATGCCTGCCCCGACCTGAAAATCTGTCTGGCCCACGGCGGCGGCTACGCCTGCTACGGCGTAGGCCGGATGGATCGCAGTTGGGACGTGGGACGGCTGCCCCAGATTCCCCAGCCTCCCAGCGCCTACCTGAGCCGGTTTTACTACGATTGCCTGACCCACAGCGAATCGACCTTGCGGATGCTCATCGATATGGCCGGCATTGACAAGGTGGTGTTCGGCACCGACTGGCCCTTCGATATGCAGATTGACTGGCCCGTTTCCTGGGTCTTGAGTCTGGAAAGCCTGACCCAGGATGAGAAGGATGCCATTCTCTGGAAGAATATGGAGCGACTGCTGGGTATTGGCGCCGAGTAATTGATTCAATGCCCGGCGGCGGCTTCAGAGGGTTTCGGCGCAAGGACTTGGCGGAAAAGCGATTAATCGGGAGGGACAATTGCGCAGTATCGACATACACGCCCATCTAACCCCGCAATGCTTCATTCGGGCTATGCGCGAGGGTCGCGAATGGCACGGCGTCAAGCCCAGCGAGATGCGAATCGGCCCCCGGAACTCGTGGACTCCGGAACAGCGTATTGACGATATGAACTCCCTGGGGGTGGATGTCCACGTAGTTTCCACTTTCAGCTTTTACTACTACTACGACCGGGACTCGCAGGTAATCTCCGCCATGCACCGGGAGTGCAATGACGAAGTGAATCAGATGACGGTGGACTATCCCGACCGTTTTAAGGGTATGGCGATTATCCCGATGCAGGACGTCGGGGCGGCCATTGCGGAGCTGGACCGGTGCGTAAATGGTATGGGTTTCGTGGGCGCGATGATTGACGACCACGTTAACGGCAAGACCTACGATAACCCGGAGTTTATGCCCCTGTGGAAGGCTGCGGAGGAAATGGGCGCCGTTATGCTGGTGCACCAGCAAGGCGGTCAAACGCTGGTGCGGGACCGCAACCCCAACTACCACCTGCACAACACCATCGGCAATCTGGTTGACCGCGCCGTTACCTTTGCCTCCTTCGTGTTCGGTGGGGTGATGGATGCCTGCCCGGACCTGCGAGTCTGTCTTTGCCACGGCGGCGGCTATACCTGCTACGGGGCCGGCCGAATGGACCGGGGCTGGCAGGTGCGCCCCGAAGCGCGGGTCAACATCAGCAATCCGCCCAGTTCCTACCTGAACAAGTTTTACTATGACTGTTTGACCCACAGCGAACCGGCTCTGCGGATGCTCATCGATACGGTGGGCATCGACAAGGTTATTTTTGGCACCGACTGGCCGGCGGATATGGCGATAGACTGGCCCGTATCGTGGGTTCTGGGGCTGGAAAGCCTTACCTGGGAAGAAAAAGAAGCTATCCTGTACCGGAATATGGAGCGACTGCTGGGCATCGGATAACCCGGCCTGGCCCGGATAAGTGAGAGCCCAGCCTAACCAAAACGACGCTTCAAAGGAAACTAAATGCGCAGCATAGACATTCACGCACACTCAACCCCACAATGCTTTCAGCGGGCCGTTCTGGCGGGCAATGAATGGCACGGGATGACCTCTGCCGATGGGGAGCTGTTTAATCCCCGCAACGCCTGGACGCCGGAACAGCGGATTGCCGATATGGATTCGCTGGGAGTGGATATTCAGGTGGTATCCACCAACGCCGGCTTTTATCAGTACGACCGGGACGTGGCGGTTACTGCGGCCATCGCCCGGGACTGTAACGACGAGATTCGTCAGATGACCCTGGACTACCCGGAACGACTGGCCGGCCTGGCGAATATTCCCATGCAGGACGCCGCCGCCGCCGTAGCCGAGCTGGATCGGGCGGTGAATACGCTGGGAATGAAGGGCGCGATGATTGGCGATCAGGTCAATGGCAAGACCTTCGACGAACCGGAGTTTCTACCCATTTGGCAGGCCGCCGAACAGATGGGCGCAGTTATATTTATTCACCAGGGCGGATCGACCATCGGCTCGGAACGGCAGCCCAGCTACCACGTCCGCAACACCGTGGGCAATCTGGCTGACCGCGCGGTGACCTTTGCCGCCTTCACCTTCGGCGGGGTTATGGACAAATGCCCCAACCTGAAGGTCATTCTGGCCCACGGCGGCGGCTACGCCTGCTTTGGCATCGGTCGGATGGACCGGGGCTGGCAGGTACGGTCAGAAGCCCGGGTAAATATCGACCAACCGCCCAGCAATTACCTGGGCCGGTTTTACTACGATTGCCTGACCCATAGTGAACCGGCGCTGCGGATGCTGATCGATGCAGTGGGCATTGACCGGGTAGTGCTGGGCACCGACTGGCCGGCCGATATGCGAATTGACTGGCCGGTTTCCTGGGTAATGGGCCTGAACAGCCTGACCCTGGCCGAGAAAGAGGCTATTTTGTGGAAGAATCTGGAGGATATGCTGGGGCTTTAGCCCGGTAATCCCTTAATTACTCAGGAGCAGCCACTAATGCGATCGATCGATATTCACGCCCACATCAGCCCGGAAGGGTATATCCGAGCCCTGGAGCAGGGGGAAGACTGGTACGGGATTACCGCTGGCGCCAACTGGTTTCATCAGGCCATTCCCCGTACTACTTGGTCGCCGGAGCAGCGGTTGACCGATATGGATTCCCTGGGGGTGGACGTGCACGTCCTCTCCACCAACGCCATATTCTACCTGTACGACCAGGATGCCGCCGCCGTCACTGCTATGGACCGGGAATGCAATGATTACGTTTCCCAGCTTACGAAAGACTATCCGGCCCGGTTTGCCGGCCTGGCTAACTTGCCGATGCAGGATGTGCCCGCCGCCGCCACCGAACTGGAACGGGCCATGACTCAACTAGGTTTGAAGGGGGCGATGATTGACGACAGCGTCAACGGCAAAACCTATGATGCGCCGGAATTTTACCCCCTTTGGGAAGTGGCCGAGCAGACGGGAGCCGTTATCCTGATACACCAGGGGATGGAGACGGTGGTCGGCCCTCGCCTGAACCGTTACCACTTGCCCAACACCATCGGCAATCTGGTGGAGCGGGCCATCACCTATGCCTCCTTCGTTTTCGGCGGCGTGATGGACCAGTACCCGAACTTGCGAGTTTGCTTGTCCCACGGCGGCGGCTACACCTGCTTCGGCGCCGGTCGGATGGACCGGGGGTGGCAGGTGCGCTCCGAGGCGCGGGTCAACCTCAATGTTCCCCCCAGTACCTACCTGAACCGCTTCTACTACGACTGTCTGACCCACAGTGAACCGGCTCTCCGGATGTTGATTGATTCGGTAGGTATTGACAAGGTACTGTTCGGCACCGACTGGCCCTTCGATATGCAAATCGACTGGCCCGTATCCTGGGTGCTGGGTCTCGACAGCCTCACTCAGGAGGAAAAGGAGGCAATTCTTTACAAGAACCTGGAGAACCTGCTCGGCATTTAGCGGCGCAGGATTCAAGCCTGATTTTTAAGTCAGACATTATTACAGGAGACGACAATGCGCAGTATTGACATCCATGCCCATATCGCGCCGGCGGAGGCCGCGCACCTGCCGGAAGGTCAAACCTGGCACGGCTTTACCCGTCAGGAAATTAACGGCCGGCAGTTCCTGGTCCAAGGCTCCAAGCGCCAGTGGCTCCATCCCAGCTACTCCATCACTCCCGAGGAACGGATTGCGGTAATGGACGCCGTGAATGTGGACGTGCATGTGCTGACTACCTGGGTTGGTCTTTACAACTATGACCTGCCCGCCGACGTGGGCGCAGCGGCGGCCCGGGACTGCAATGACTACGTGGCGGAGCTGACCCGCGCCAATCCCACCCGGTTTGCCGGAATGGCAACCCTGCCAATGCAGGATGTCAATGCGGCCGTAGCCGAGCTGGAGCGAGTGGTTAATGAGCTGGGCCTGAAGGGAGCGCAAATCAGCGACCACATTAACAACAAGACCCTGGACCACGAAGACTTCATTCCCTTCTGGGCCGCCGCCGAGCAGTTGGGGGCCTTGATTTTCTTCCACCAGGAAGGGGACGATACGGTAGTCGCGCCACGAGATACCAAGGGCTACTTCATCGACAACTCCATCGGCAACCTGGCCGACCGGGCCGTAACCTTCGCAACCCTGGTCTTCGGCGGGGTGCTGGACCGTTTCCCGGACTTGAAGGTCTGTCTGGCCCACGGCGGCGGCTTCGCCTGCTTTGGCGCCGGCCGGATGGATCGAGGCTGGCAGGTTCGGTCGGAAGCCCGGGCCCTGGGCGCCGGGATTCCCAGCAGTTACTTAAACAAGGTCTATTACGACTGTCTCACCCATAGTGAAGCGGTGCTGCGCTATATGATCGACTCCGCCGGCATTGACCGCATTTTCCTGGGCAGCGACTATCCCTACGATATGGGAATTGACTCTCCGGTGGAATGGGTAAACAGCCTGGAGAGTCTGACCCAGGACGAAAAGGAAGCGATTCTTTGGAAGAACCTGGAACGGGTTCTGGAAATTTAGACCCGCAGCGGCCGGGCTTGTGGTGTACCGCAATAAAGAGAGCGCGCCGCTGCCGGGGTTTTCCCGATAGTTCCCGAGTCTTTGGACGCCGCCCGGCTGAAACTCCGGTTTGATTTGGTGAACCCGTCAATTGCTGGTATCATAAGCCGAACTGGAACAACTTAAAAATCCAGGCAAGGAGGGACCCGATGCTTGAGGAGAATATCAGGCTCAAGAACATTAACCACATTACCTACAACGTGAGGGACAAGGATGCCGCCCTGCGCTGGTACGAGGACGTGCTGGGGGTGAAGCAGATTCCCAAGATGGTCAACAGCGATCACCTTTATTGGCTGCAGCTGCCCAGCGGGGCCATGGTTCACATTATCGAGAATCCTGACGCTCCCTCGGCGCCGTCCCACCATACCGCCTTTGAAGTGGATGACATCGAAGCCTCACAGCAGTACTTCCTCGACAAGGGCGTGGAGACTACGGACATCCAAACCCGCAACGACGGCCAGCGAGCCTTCTATATCAATGACCCGGACGGCAACCGGATCGAACTGTGTACCGTATCCGGCTTCGGTGTCCTGGTCTAACGGTAAATTTTCGTCTGATCCACAAAAATTTCGGTCAGGAGCAAAAAATGAAGCTGGTCTTTTTTGATGACTTCAAGCTGGGTGTGGTGAAGGGTGACAATGTGGTGGACGTTTCCGCCGCCGTCAGCGGTGTTCCCCATACGTCTCCTCAGGACCTGATTAACCGGGTCATCGCCGGATTTGACGACCATCGGGGCAGTATTGAAGCTCTGGCGGAGTCGGAAGCCGGTGTACCCGTAAGCTCGGTCAGCCTGCGTCCGCCGCTGCCCAAGCCCTACACTATCGTCTGCATGGCGGTAAACTACATGGAAGACGGCACCCGGGCTGAACCGGCGCCCATTAACGCCTTCCTGAAGTCGCCCCACTGCATTATTGGCCCCGGCGATACCGTAAATTTGCCGGACATCCCCGCCACCATCTTTGAATTTGAAGCCGAGATGGCCTTTGTAATCGGCAAACGAGCCGAGTTCGTGTCCCAGGAGGACGCCTACGATTACATTTTCGGCTACCTGAACTTTATTGACGGCTCGGCTCGCGGCGTGCTGCCGCCGGGCAATACCTTCTACCAGATGAAGTCCCGGGGCACCTTCGCACCCACCGGGCCGTGGATCGTAACCGCCGATGAGTTTACCGACCCACTCAACCGTCAAGTGGTGCTGAAGGTGAACGGCGAGGTTAAACAGAACTACAATACCAGTGATATGGCCCATCAGATCCCCCGCATTATGGAGTGGCTAACTTCCATCCACCCCCTGGAGCCGGGGGATATTGTGGCTACCGGCACTAACCATCGCGGCCTGAGCGCCCTGATGGACGGCGACGTAATTGACCTGGAAGTCGAAGGTCTGGGCAACCTGAACATCAACTTCCGGGATGACCTGAAGCGTACCTGGGCGCGGGAGACCCGTCTGGACCGGCAGAACCAGGGCTTTGATACCACCACGCCGCAAATATCCGGCAAATACTCCTAACGGGTATCGTCGCCAAGCCACCGCAGACAAGGTTGGCTGACGGGACCCCCGGAAATCGTCCGGGGGTCTTGCCTTTTGCCGGATGGCGCAATTACGTTAGGCAATACAGTTGAGCCGTATATTTCGGTGGCCCCAAGGGACTGACTAGGCAGGTTGTACGGCAAGGGGCGGTTCGCCGTAAAGGTAATGTGGAATCTGGAGGAGGTAAAGATGGCTCCCCAGGCAGGATTCGAACCTGCGACCTAGCGGTTAACAGCCGCTTGCTCTACCGCTGAGCTACTGGGGAATGCGGTGTCCGAATGAGGGGCAATTTCAAACGGTCATAGAATTATAGCACCTTTCAGAATTCCAAACAAGCGCATCTGACGCGGGCAAGTTGACATCCATTAGGGCCTTTGATAGTATCAGCGCAGCCGTCCGGCCCTTTGATGGACGGCATTATTGTGCCATTTCAGGTATAATTTAACCGGATAAGCTCCTTACCCGAAACAGGAGGTAACGGCAAAATTGGCTTTTGTAAGTGGCTTGAGGTGCCGGGAATGCAGCCGGGAATATCCGGGTGAGGCCCTCAATGTTTGTGACTTCTGCTTCGGGCCTTTGGAAGTGGTATATGACTATGCCACCATTGCCGAAGTGGTCAGCCGGGACCGTATTGCCGCCGGGCCGTTGAGTATCTGGCGTTACCATGACCTGCTGCCGGCCAGCGGCGAAGACCCGGTGGACATAATGTCGGGTTACACGCCCCTGTTGAAGGCCCGCAACCTGGGCAAGCGACTGGGACTTAACAACCTGTATATCAAGAACGACAGCGTAAATCCATCCTATTCCTTCAAGGACCGGGTGGTGTCGGTGGCGGCTACCAAAGCCCTGGAGTTCGGCTTTGAGACTATTTCCTGCGCCTCTACCGGCAATCTGGCTTGCAGCGTAGCGGCCCACGCCGCGCGGGCCGGTATGCGTTCCGTGGTGTTCATCCCCTCAGACCTGGAACGGGGCAAGGTAATTGGCGCCGCCGTTTACGGCCCCACTATGGTGGCAGTGGACGGCACCTATGACGAAGTGAACCGCCTTTGCAGCGAAGTGGGCGACAACTATCCCTGGGCCTTTGTCAACATCAATATGCGCCCTTACTACGCCGAAGGCAGCAAGACCCTGGGCTACGAAGTGGCGGAACAATTGGGTTGGCGCATCCCCGACCATGTCGTCATCCCCTCCGCCTCCGGCGCCATGTTCACCAAAATCTGGAAGGGCTTTAACGAATTGGCCTGCCTGGGGCTGCTGGACGGCGTGGAAGCCATGACCTTTGGCCCGGACCAGAACACGGTGCATCATCCGGCCGTTACTACCCGGATGCACATGGCCCAGGCCGAGGGCTGCGCGCCCATAGTGAGCGCCTGGACCTCCGGTCAGACACAAATTCGACCGGTGCGGCCCGACAGCATCGCCAAGTCTCTGGCCATCGGCAACCCGGCCGACGGTATCTATGCCCTGCGGGTAATCAAGGCCTCCGACGGTTCGGCCTACGCCGTACCCGAGCCTGAGGTAGTAGAGGGAATCAAGCTGCTGGCGGAAACCGAGGGAATCTTCACCGAGACCGCCGGCGGCGTTACCGTATCCACGCTGAAGCACCTGGCAGAAAGCGGAGCCATCGGCGCCGACGAGTTGACCGTTGCCTACATCACCGGCAACGGCTTGAAGACCCAGGAAGCGGTAGAGGGAGTGGTCAATCCGCTGCTGATACGGCCGACCATGAGTTCCTTTGAAGAGGCGTTGGAAGGCAGCGCCATGGCCAGCCGGTAGGTTAATCGATTGCCAACGGAGTCCTACGGATTGTTTGGGGAATGCAGCGGCGATTCGGAAGAAATTAACAACTGGTAGCTCTTGATTTGAAAAGGAAGGGCGAGATGGGCCGGCAGCGGGTCAAGTTTACCTTCGATGGCGACTTGGTCAAGGAACCAATTATCTATCGACTGGGGCGCGACTTTCACCTGGTCACCAATATCCGCCGCGCCGATGTCGGCGATTCGCTGGGTTGGGTGGTTTTGGAACTGGACGGGGAGAAAGAGGAGATAGAGCGAGGTCTGCAATGGGTTAGCTCCATCGGCGTCCGGGTTGACTCGGTAAGCGGGGACGTATTGCAGGGCTAGGTTCCGTTAGCGGTATCGCCAAAAGGATTTAACCGAATGACCGAATTGGGCGCCATAGAGCCTTTTGACCCAACGGCAGAGGCGGTAATCGACTATCGCAATCAGGCTCGTATCTTCCTGGAACGCGGTTGGCGTTACCTGGCCGAAGAGGACCTGCACCAGGCGTCGGAAAAGGGCTGGGGCGCGGCGGCGTGGATGGCCAAGGCGGTGGCCGAAGCCCAGGGCTGGCAATACAATAGGCACGATCACTTCTTCCCGGTTATGCGCCGCTGCCAGGAGCTTTCCGGCGACGCGCGGGTGGATGGATACATCGACCGGGCGAACACCTTGCATACATACTTTTACACTCGCCGGAGATTTCTGGGGCCCGATGACATCAGGAGCCGTCTTGCCGATGTAGCCGTTTTGCTGGACATTCTGGAGGCGTTGGCCGTCGTCGAAGCAGAGGCTGCTGACTAGCCCGGCCCTGACCGGTTGCCCAAAAGCGATAAGTAAGTAATCCGGGCCTTGACGCAAGGAGTTTTGACCGAATGACCGAATTGGGAGCCATAGAGCCTTTTGACCCGACGGCAGAGGCAGTCGCCGACTATCGCAATCAGGCTCGTATCTTCCTGGAACACAGTTGGCGTTACCTGGCCGAAGAGGACCTGCACCAGGCGTCGGAAAAGGGCTGGGGCGCGGCGGCGTGGATGGCCAAGGCGGTGGCCGAAGCCCAGGGCTGGCAATACAATCGGCACGATCACTTCTTCCCGGTTATGCGCCGCTGCCAGGAGCTTTCCGGCGATGCGCGGGTGCGAACATTGCAGGCCATTGCCAATGAATTGCACGGCTTCTTCTACACCCGCAAGCGATTGCTGAACCCGGAGACCATCGGAGACAACCTGTCGGATATAGAAGTTTTGCTGGACATTCTGGAGCCGTTGGCCGTAATCGAAGCAGAGGCTGCCGACTAGCCCGGCCTGATTTGGTTGCCCAACATTGATAAATGAGTAATTAAGGAGGAGTCCCTCAGATGCCTGTTACGGTTCGTATTCCTACGCCGCTGCGCCGTATGACCAACGGCCAGGATAAAGTGGAAGTGCCCGAAGCCACCCTGTCCACGATGATTGCAGACCTGGAAGCTGCCTACCCCGGAATCCGGGAGCGGCTGCTGGACGAGAACGGAGAGCTGCGCTACTTCGTGAATATCTACCTGAATGGTGAAGACGTGCGCTTCCTGGACGGTTTGGCGACCACCACCAACGCCGGCGATGAAATCAGCATCGTCCCCGCCGTAGCCGGGGGGTAAACATTCGGCGGGTTTTGTCCGCCCGCTACTGTGTTAATGGGAAGCATTTTTACCACGCAGGGGACTTGGGCGCCTCTGCGGTAGTCCGGTTTATTGCGGCAGTTTCACCCCTGCACTTCTGACCCTGCGCTTGATTCTGCCGGCGAGGTGGCGCCAATGGTTGTCGGTGAAGACCGGACCCAGCAGCTCGACCCCAATGACCCTCGATACTCCGCTCTGGCCGGTGCGCTGCTGGATCGACACCGGCGCAACGAGGCGGAGGCTAATATTACCAGCGCCTTGCGAGACTTTCTCACCGGAACCGGCCTGGTTGAGCGCGGGGAAATAGTCGAGGAGAACCCACCGTCGGACACTTCCCGCCGGGCCGTAGATTTGACCGCTCTGGACACTTTCATTGAAGTGAAAAAGCGGGTCGGGTTGAGTCCCGCCGGCGGACTGAACCCAAACCCGGACTATATCCAGCAACTGGATGATTATCTGGAACAGTCCAACCGCCGGGGCAAGGCGCGCATGGGCGTCCTTACCGACGGCAAGTATTGGCTGTTGCGCTGGCCCGGCGCCGGCCCGGTTAAGCTGACCCCGCCCGACGCCTTCACTTTGGAACCCCGGGAAGGGTTGGTTGCCCTCTACGAATGGCTGCGGGATTTTGCCCTGGAAGTTGCGCCGGCGGAAACTCTGGACCGGGAAAACATCACCCGACATTTCGGGCCGGACAGCCCTAAATATCGGCATGAAATTGCCTTGCTGCGCGCCTTGTACGGCCAATACAAGGATTCCCCCACCGTCCAGGTCAAGCGGCAGCTCTGGCACGACTTGCTCCTTACTGCTTTGGGGGAAATCGCCGAAACCGAGGCGGAACTGGACGACCTGTTCATCCGCCACACCTACTTGAGCGCCGCCGTGGGAATGGTGGTGCAGGCTTCCTTTGGTCTGGACTTGCGTCAGGTCGCCGCCAACGACTCCCATGACCTCCTTTACGGCCGCCAGTTCCAGAATCGCACCGGCCTGAACGGGATAATTGAATCGGACTTCTTTACCTGGCCGGCCGAGGTGGGCGGGTTGCCTTTCCTGAGAACTCTGGCCCACCGCATTGCCAAGTTCAATTGGCGGGATGCTCCGGCCAACATCGGCGCCGTCCTGTACGAAAGCATCATCCCCGCCGAGGAACGCCGGCAGTTGGGCGAATACTACACGCCCCACTGGCTGGCCCGCACGATGGTTAAGGAGCTGATTGACGACCCGCTCAATCAGCAGGTTCTGGACCCTTCCTGCGGCTCCGGCACCTTTCTGGCCGAGGCTATCGCCCATTTCATTTCCGCTGCTATGCCGGAAGGCGGGACGCCCAAAGAGCATCCGCATACCTTGCTCCGTAAGCTGCGGGCCAACGTTACCGGCATCGACATCCACCCGGTAGCGGTGCATCTGGCCCGGGCCGCCTGGACGCTGGCCGCCCGCCCGGTAATCCAGGCCGCGGCCGAATCCGGCTACAGTGATGACCTGCCCATTCCCGTGTATCTGGGCGATGCCCTGCAGCTGCGCTATCGCGTCGGTGATATGTTCTCCGAAAACTCGATAAACCTGCAAGTTGAGGGTTCGGAAAATATCGAGCTGGTCTTTCCCAGATCTTTGGTGGAACGCCCGGAGCAGTTCGACGCCCTGATGGTGGATGTGGCCGCCGCCATTGAACGGGGTTATGACCCCTTGCACGCCTTGTCCGACCACCACATCACCGATGGCGGAGAGAAAGCTGTCCTGGCGGAAACTATTGCCGCCATGCAGGAGCTGCACCGGCAGGGCCGCAACCACATCTGGGCCTACTATGTTCGCAATATGGTCCGGCCGGTGGTTTTGGCTCAGACGAAGGTGGACGCGCTGGTCGGCAATCCGCCCTGGCTCAACTACCGCAGCACTAAGGACGTACTGCGGGCGGAACTGGTCAATTTGAGTCGCAATACCTACGGCATCTGGGCCGGCGGCCGCTACGCCACCCACCAGGACGTGGCCGGCCTCTTCTTTACGCGCAGCGTGGATTTATACCTCAAGGATAATGGCGTTATCGGATTTGTGCTGCCCCACAGCGCCCTGCAAAGCGGCCAGCATTCCCAATGGCGCACCGGGAAATGGCAGCGAAACAAAACCGCCCAGTTAGAAGTTCACGTGGACTTCACCTTCAAGCGGGCCTGGGACCTGGAAAAGCTGGAACCCAACACCTTCTTTCCCGTAGCTGCCGACGCCGTCTTCGCCCGTAAACTGTTTGGGGGCGCCGAGGGCAAGGCTCTGACCGGTACGGTGGAGCAGTGGTTAGGGCCAGCCGGCAGCCAATCTGTCCGGCGCGTAGCTGCCGGCATCACTGATACCGGGGCGCGGGGGCAATCCTTCTACGAACCGGTTGCCCGACAAGGCGCGTCTATCGTTCCCCGCTGTCTCTTTTTCGTCGAGGAAACGGAAAACACGGCAGTTATCCAGGCGGGCAACACCATTCCGTCAACCCCCGTCGGGGCAGTCAGGACAAGGCGCCGTGGAAGAACCTGGATTTGACCGCTATTAGCGGGCAGACCGTCGAGCGGAGCCATCTTTACGCTGTGCATCTGGGCGAAACAGTGGCCCCTTACGTCCTGCTGGAGCCGTTGCAAGCCTTGCTGCCGGTGAAGCGGGGCGAATACGAAATTCCCGCTGAACGAAGTCCCCGTAATCTGCAACAGAGGCAGGTGGATTTGGGCGGATTAGACCGGCGAATGAGAGAACGCTGGCAAACCATAAGCCGACTGTGGGAGGATAATAAAGCCGCTGCCAACCAGCTCAGCCTGCTGGGTCAACTGGATTACCTGCATAAATTAACCGCGCAAATGGAATGGCAGAAAGCTCCGGGGGATCGGCCGATTCGAGTCATTTACACGGCGTCCGGAGAACCAACTGCGGCAGTAGTATTAGATGACGATTGCTTGCTTGAGTCAAATACATACTGGATAGCCTGCAAAGACTTCAGGGAAGCCCATTACTTGCTGGCAATCATCAACAGCACCACCTTGGCTAACGCAGTTAATCCTCTAACTGTACCCAATTGGTCAGGAAAAACACGTCACTTGCAAAAACACTTGTGGAAGCTGCCCATACCCGAGTTTGACCCGTCCCAAAAGCTGCATCTGGCTATCAGCCGAGCCGGAGAGCGGACGGCGGCAGCGGCGTCGGCAAGGCTGGCCGAACTGCGGGTCGCGCTGGAACGACAGGGAAGGAGATTCACGGTAACCATCGCCCGCCGCGAACTGCGGGCCTGGCTGCGGACCTCCCCCGAAGGCCGGGAAGTAGAAGCGACGGTGGCGGCCCTGCTGGGGCGGGGGGATTGACTATAGCCGGATTATCATGGTGGAGCCGGACAAAATATTTGGCAAACCGGGCATCCGGGGTTACCGTCTGGCGGTAATTTTGGAGCAGAATAGTCAGGTTCCTACCGGCGATTCGTAAACTTGCCGATTCCGAATCCGGCGCCAAGGCCGGCGATGCCGGTAATTACCGAAGTGAGTATGTCAAACCGCTCCCGCACGGTAAAGAACACGAGAAGGAACAGCAAGGCCGCTAGGGTAACTATGAAATATACGAGCTGATACCTACGGCTTGCCTTCTCAGATTCGGATTCCCGGTTACTTTGGGCTTCGACATTGTTTATTATCTGTGTGATATGATCGGAAGTGATTCTCTGCAGCACCGGGCTGAAAGCCGATGTTGCGAATTGGGTCATAGATGCGAATGAACGAGTGATGTGGCTTCGTTGCTCCGGAGCCAAGTTCTCCAAAATTTCAGCCGGTATCAGTGAGTCCCCTTCCCCTTCTCGATCGGTCTGGGGGACGGCCGGAGTCGCCGGCTCATCAGAGACCCTCTCCGGTTTATCGTTAGCCACGGTCGCCACCTGGCCCCGACTCAGTAATTGCCTCAGCCCAATCCTGAAAAACCGTACTAATCTGCTGGTTTATTATCGCTCCGGAGTAGGCGGATATAAGCAGCTCGAAGAGCAAAGTCGCCTGTTCCTCGGTCAAAGTCCCCTCTCGTAATCCAGCAGCCACCGGCCGCAAACCGGCGTAGAAAGCGGAGTTGAGGGTTTCATTCCCGGCGGTTCTTGATCCCAGGATATTTGACAGGTAAGAGGCAAGCTGAGTTTCCCAAGAGTGCGGTTGAACAGCGCTTTTTCCCAGTAGTGATTTAGCTACCATAAAGAACCCCGGTTTCCTTGTCTGGGCAAATTCTTATCAAACAGTATGTTAAATTTTGCGGCGCTAAAAGTAAAGCCTCCGGCCCTGCAGCGCGCCAGCCTTGCCCCGAAGGCACCTGCCGGCCGACTGCTATCAGTTGCCGTAAGCGGCGGCTACTCCTCCACCGCCACGCCGCCTAAACCTTCTTCCTTGAACAGTTGCGCCTTGCGGGCGTAGCTTTCGGCGGTGCGGCGAATCATGGCGTGGTGGCGTTCGTTGGTGGGCGCTTCCCGGGCCGCCGCCGGCACCCCCAGGACAAAGGAACTGGGCCCAAATTCCTGCCGTTCCAGCACCACCGCGCCGCTGGCGATGATCGAGTTTTCCCCGAGAATTACCCCGTCATTCAGGGTTGCGCCGTTGCCAATCAGGCAATGGGTCTTGATGTGCTTGGCGTGACTGATGACCCCGTGGCCCAGAGTAACGTAGTCCTCGTAGGTGGCGTCGCTGTCGGCGTGGATGACACAGTTATCCTGGATATTCACGTACTGGCCCAGCGTAATCTTGATAGTGTCGGCGCGGATAACGGTGCCGGGCCACACGCTGGAGTAAGCGCCTATTTCCACGTCGCCGACCACATAGGCAAACTCGCTGACCCAGGCGGTAGGGTGAATCCTGGGGGTCATTCCCCGATAGCTGCGAATCATCAAAAGCTCCTTTCGAGATATGGTGAAGCCCTACTCACCCCCGGGCCGCCAGCCATTTCGCTTTCTGCTGCTGTCGGGCTGCCTCGTCGGTGGGTTGGTAGGTGTTATGGAAGTCGCGGCGGAAACTTTCAAAACTGTCGGACAGGATGGCTTGTCGAATTTCATTCATCAGCCGCAGCACAAAATAGAGATTGTGAATGCTGGCTAACCGCAGTCCCAGCACCTCTTTGGACCGGAACAGGTGCCGCAGGTAGGCCGCGGTAAAGTTGCGGCAGGCGTAACAGTCGCAGTCCTCCTCCAGCGGCGTATCCTGCTCGGCAAAGCGACGGTTGGCAATGTTGACTCGTCCGGTTCGGGTAAACAGCGCTCCGTTGCGGGCCACCCGGGTCGGCAGCACACAGTCAAACAGATCCACACCCTGGGCCACACCTTCCACCAGGTCCTCCGGGGAACCCACGCCCATTAGATAGCGGGGCTTGTCCGCCGGCAGCAGCTCGGTTACTTGCGCGGTGGTTGCATACATCTGCGCCTTGGACTCGCCCACCGCCAGCCCGCCAATGGCGTAACCGGGAAAGGGAAGGGAAGATATGAATTCGGTGGATTCCCGCCGCAGGTCTGCGAAAGTTCCGCCCTGCACGATACCGAACAGGGCCTGCTGTCGGGCGGTATCGGCATAGGCCGGGGCCGGATTTTCGTAGTGCGCAGTGTAGCAGAGGGCGGCCCAGCGGTGGGTGCGTTCCATGGCTAGTTGCACTTCCGACCGGTCCGCGCCGTAGGCAATGCACTGGTCCAGGCACATAATAATGTCGGCGCCCAATCCCTGCTGGTTGGCTATAGCCAGGGCGGGAGTGAAGATGTGCTCGCTGCCGTCGATATGGGACCGAAACCGGATGTGGTCGTCGTCCACCTTCCGGAAGGCGCCCATGCTGAAGGCCTGGAAACCGCCGCTGTCGGTAAGGGTGGGCCGCGACCAGCCCATAAAACGGTGCAGGCCGCCCAGCCGATGCACCGTCTCCACCCCGGGCCGTAAATACAGGTGGTAGGCGTTGCTCAGAACAATCTGCGCGCCCAGGTCGGTAACCTCCTGGGGAGTCAGCGTTTTGATAGTGGCCTGAGTCGCCACCGGCATAAATATGGGTGTCTGTACCGAGCCGTGGGGCGTGACCAACTGTCCGGCCCGGGCGGAGCCGTCCCGGTAATCTAGCTGAAAGGTGAAAGGATGAGTGGGCATAGTTTCCAAATTATAGCCGGTCGGAAAGCCGGTCTGGATTAGGGAGTGTCGTCAATTTGACGGCGCTTCCCAAGATCCGGTCGGCGGTAGTTTGGGCGGCATTCTTTTGCGTCATTTCGTTTCATCCTTGGGCATTGCCGGAGTTAGCGCTGCCGACCTAAAAAGCCAGATCCCCCTGCTGCTCGCCGAAGACCTGGCGGAAAACCTGGCAAATTTCGCCCAGGGTACAGTAACTTTCCACGCATTCCAGGGTTGCCGGCACGGTGTTGGCGTCGGAGCGGGCCGCTTCCCGCAATTGTTCCAGGGCTGTCTTTACTTGCCCGTTATCCCGCTCCTGCCGCAGCCGGGCCAGGCGGGCCGCCTGCTGTCGAGCCACCTCCAGGTCCACCCGCAGCAAATTGCCGATGGGCGCAGAGTCGCTCACGTAGCGGTTCACCCCGACTATCGTCCGCTCGCCGGTATCCACTTCCCGCTGGTGGCGGTAGGCCGAATCCCCGATCTCCCGAACCTGGTATCCCTGTTCGATGGCGGCCACGGCGCCGCCCTGCCGGTCAATATCGCGGATATACTCCAGGGCCTGTTGCTCCAGTTGGTCGGTCAGGCTTTCCACGTACCAGGAACCGCCCATCGGGTCCACCACGTCGGCGGCGCCGCTCTCGTGGGCGATAATCTGCTGAGTGCGAAGGGAAAGCTGCGCCGACTCTTCAGTAGGCAGTCCCAGAGCCTCGTCCCGGGAATTGACGTGGAGGGACTGGGTGCCGCCCAGGACGGCGGCCAGGGCCTGCACCGTACTGCGGATGACATTGTTGTCCGGCTGTTGGGCGGTGAGGGTAACGCCGGCGGTTTGAGTATGGAATCGCAGCATCATGGAACGAGGGTCTTTGGCGCCGAATCGCTCCTTCATTATGGTCGCCCACATCCGGCGAGCGGCCCGGTACTTGGCAACTTCTTCCAGCAGGTTGTTCTGGGCCACGAAGAAGAAAGAGAGCCGCGGCGCAAAGTCGTCCACGGCCAGCCCGGCATCCACCGCGGCCTGCACGTAGGCGATGGCGTTGGCAAAGGTGAAGGCCAGTTCCTGGACGGCGGTAGCGCCGGCCTCGCGCATATGGTAGCCGCTGATGCTGATGGTGTTCCAGCGGGGGATGTTTTCGGCACAGTACTTGAACACATCCACCACCAGCCGCATGGAAGGTCGGGGCGGGTAGGCATAGGTGCCGCGGGCAATGTATTCCTTCAGGATGTCATTCTGCAGCGTGCCGCTCAGTTTGTCCTGGGCGACGCCCTGCTTCCGGGCGGCGGCGATGTAGAGGCACAGCAGTACCGAGGCCGTAGCGTTGATGGTCATCGAGGTGCTAACCCGGTCCAGCGGGATGCCGTCAAACAGGGTCTGCATATCCTCCAGGCTGCAAATCGGCACTCCCACCTTGCCCACTTCCCCCCGGGATTGGGGAGCGTCGGAATCGTAGCCAATCTGGGTCGGCAGGTCAAAGGCTACCGAAAGGCCGGTCTGCCCCTGTTCCAGCAGGTAGCGGAAGCGACGGTTGGTATCGGCGGCGGTGGCGTAGCCGGAATACTGGCGCATAGTCCAGATACGCCCCCGGTACATATTGGGCTGTACTCCCCGGGTGTAGGGAAACTCCCCGGGAAATCCCACCCCGGCCCCGACGGAGTCGCCGGTGGCTGGCGCGTAAAGCGGCTCAATGGGCAACCCACTGTCCGTTTGGAAGCTCTCCCGGCGTTCGGGGAACCGGCCAATTACCAGCTCCAGCGTTTCCCGGCGCCAACGTTCCCGGTCATTGAAAGAATCGTCAGACATACTTGCAACTCGACAATTATATATCGAATCAATTGTAGCGTTAAAGATAAAAGCGTCAAGCGAGCAGGGCTATCGCATATGGATTTTAAGAGGCCAATTGACGGTTAAATCTCCGTTTTTAACTGCTAAATTTGGGTAATTTAAGACTTAAACCGTTGGTTTTGATGTTGATTACCCAGTAAAGCGCCGCCAAAACATCGGAAAGTTCCGTTCTCATCCTGAAAATTTTTCATATGCGATAGCCCTGGTCAAGCGAGGGAGAAAAGCCGGCCAAGTCTCGCTTTCACCATATACCCGCTCGTCCCTCTTCTGCAAGGAACAGGGACGAGATCAACCTCCCCTCTCCCTGAGGGAGAGGGGCCGGGGGTGAGGGCGTCGCCAGAATAATATATGTCTATATTTAATTATACAATACTAATGTAGCTTGACGCCTTAAAGCTATATTAAAATATATATTCTGTTTACCAATGTAAATCTTAATTAATTACGAATATCAAACTTACATTAATTACAAATTACACTCCGTTACCAGCTCATCAAAACTTACAATGTCAATTATATATCGCTATTCTAAAGAATAATTATTAAATATTTGTATATTATTGTTGACATGCCTTGCTCCCTCTGGTAGGATGTATCCATATTAGATAAGGAGAGAGTGACGGATGCTGCACCCCCGGCCCCCCAATTCCTGACCCGCCCAACCGCCGGCAGGAACCCCTCCCCGGGAAAATCTACATAGGGAGCGTTAGATTAGATGACCAGAAAACAGTTGCCAGCCTACCGCAAAGGGCTAATCTCGGCGAGCATCGCCGGGATCCTGGTGGCCTTCGCCCTCCTGTGCGGCCTGGCCTTCGCCAGCCCGACCCAGGCCCAGGAGCCGGTCGTGGCGGCGCAGGTCGCCACCGGGCCCAGCCAGAACTTCGAGCGGCCCGAACAGTGGGGCACCCTCGCCCAGCACCAGGCGGCAAAGCGCCGAATAGCCGCCGCCCCGAGCTACAGCCCTCCCTCTTTCCCCGCAACCCAGTTTGCGGGTATGGGCTTTGGCGCGGCCAACGTCCAGTCAAATTCCGAAGCGACTCCGGCTCCCACACCGGAACACTCCGAAGAAGTTAAGCTGGAATGGAGCGACCGGGAGGAAATCTCCGTTACCCTGACCAAGACCAACGGGCAGATTTCTTATGACCCGGACAGCCTCAGCCACGGTGACGACACCACGGTAAAAGTCGTCGACAGCGATTCTGCCAGCGACCGGAAGTAGATGACCTTCCGCCGCGCCGGCTTCGGCGATATGTATATCACTTGGTGGGCCGCCGACGCGCCTTACCACCTGGTTTACCGCATCGACATCGAGCCGAATCCCCCGGCCGTCGATACCAAGCTGGAATCCGGCGTCATCGAAATCGAATGGAGCGACGGCGATCAAATCTCGGTGCCGGTTTTCCAGACCGACGGCCGGCCGGATTACGACGCCGAGGGAATCTTCCACGGACTGGACACCGAAGTTTGGCACCGCATTAACTACAACGCGGACTATACTAATGTGTCCATTAGTTTCCAGAGGCCCGACTTCGCGCCGATGCGCCTGTACGTGTACTACGACTCCGGCGCCGGCATCTACTACCAGCTCGTAAACCCGAACGCCTCCAAGACCTGGACGGCGCAGTGGAGCGACGGCGAGGAAGTATCCTTCCGTAGTTACTACGACGGACACCGCTATACGTTGCTGGATACGGACAGCGTAACCCACGAGAGCGACGTTACCGCCAGCTACGGAATCGTAAAGGACTCGTACAGCAGCCGCACTTACTTCTCCTACATCCGCTTCGAGCGGCCCGGCTTCGGCGACATCGTCTTCGAGGACTGCCGCTGGAACGGGTACTGGGTTCCTACCTGCGTTGAGCAGCATAACCCGAACCCGCCTACGCCCCAGACCGACACTCCCCTCACTTCCGCCAGCGTAACGATGGCGTGGAGCGACGGCGATACGGTGTCCGCCGACATCGGCCTGGACGGAAACGGGAACCTGAAATTCAGCAAGCTGCGGAAGACCGGCTCGTACACGGTCTATTACAAGTACTGGGGCTATACGGCGGAGAACCCCTACTTCAGTTCGCTGACCTTCCATCGGCCCGGAACCGGCCGCGTGGCGCTGCGTGCGTATTACGACGACAATTACGGCATCTACTACGAGACCGCCGACATCTCATCTTCCAGGGCAGTCAATTTTGACTGGAACGACGGCGAAGCAGTCTCCATGACGCTGAATTACGCAGACGGCAAGATTATCGTTGACCGCGACAGCCTCAGCGTAGGTTCGGACACTGCCTTCGTTGACAAGGGCAACTACACCAATCTGATGGATCTCCGGCGGCCTGGTCAGGGTCGAATCTGGGTCTTCACCGACTGGGACACCCGGTACGGGATTACCACAAGGATTGACCGGCGCCAGCCTTTCTCCGTAGGCGAGCCGGCGGCCATCGCCACGCCGATTGCCCTGATCCAGGATTTCTCCGACCTGACGCTGACCAACGGCGCCGCGGCGGACATCGACATGGCGGACCACTTCAGCGGCGAGAACCTGACCTACGCAGTGAAGGTCACCACCACCCACAAGCGCACCGGCATTACCAAAATCGGGCCCATCAATGAGGTGGCCCGGAACAAGGTGCGGGGCGACTGGGCGGAAGATGTGCTGACTCTGACCGCCGGCGCATCGGGCGACCATATCCTGCAACTGGAAGTCGTCGCCACCGACGCCGTGGGCGAGTCGGTCAGCGATAGTTTCCAACTGACGGTAGGCCCGGAGGCGGAACTGACGCCGGAGCCAACCCCAGATCCCACGCCCGAGCCGACTCCGGAGCCAACTCCCGAGCCCACTCCCGAACCGACCCCGGAGCCGACGCCTGCGCCGACTCCCGAACCGACCCCGGAACCGACCCCGGAGCCGACGCCAGAACCCACGCCGGAGCCGACTCCCGCGCCCACTCCGGAGCCGACTCCCGAACCGACCCCGGAACCTACCCCGGAGCCGACTCCCGAACCGACCCCGGAACCCACGCCAGAGCCGACCCCGGAGCCCACGCCGGAACCGACGCCGGAACCCGCGCCGGAACCGACGCCGGAACCCGCGCCGGAAGGGCCAGCGCTGAGCAACCCCTTCGGGGACATCGAACTCAGCCAGGGCGAGACCAGCGACCTGGACATGGCGAATCACTTCAGCGGCGACAACCTGACCTACGAAGTGATGATAACCACCACCCACCAGAAGACCGGCAAGCAGAAGACCGGCAAGCTGGGAGAGATTGCCCGCAACAAGGTGTCGGGAAGCTGGAACGGAGCGGTGCTGACCCTTACGGGTGGCAAGGCAGCCTCCCAGGACCTGACCATCCAGATAATCGCCAGCAACGAGGCTGGTGAAGAAGCCAGCGGTTCCTTCACCCTGTCCCTGAAGAACTAGCTGGCTGGAGCCAACGGCCCGGCCAAAGGGCAAGGGTGACAAACAGCAGGGGCGGCCCCGCAAGACTGCGGGGCCGTTTCTTTGTCTATTCCCTTGCGGTCAAGTATGCGTCGGGGAAGCCCTCACCCCCGGCCCCTCTCCCGCGAGGAGAGGGGAGAGTGGTTTTTCCTGGATTGACAGGGCGAGGGTATGCGCCTGACTTAAATGCCGGCACGCCCGAAACAAGTCCCCCCTCTCTCCCAGGGAGAGGGGCCGGGGGTGAGGGCCAATGTGTTAAACTGTGTCCGGGCCGCCGGAGTTGCGCCGCGTTAATTCTTGCCTAGCGCCGGGCGGCCAGGATGTACAATTATCAGTCATTAACTACCTATTGCGCGACTGTCTGCCGATGACACGATTGGTACAGCTTTCCGGGCGAGTGGCTCACTCCCACTCCTTCGAATATTTCATCATTGCCGTTATAATCGCTAACGGAGTGCTGCTGGGTCTGGAAACTTCGCCGGACCTGGTGCATCGCTACGGCGACCTGCTGAACTGGGGCAACCGGATTGCTCTGGGCATATTCATCGTTGAAGCATTGCTCAAGATGCTGGCCCTCTCCCCCCGTCCGCAGCGCTACTTCAAGGACGGGTGGAACATCTTCGACTTCCTGGTAATAGTCTTTTCTCTGCTGCCGGCCACCAGCCAGTTCGCCATGATTACCCGGCTGGCCCGCCTGCTCCGGGTAGTGCGGCTCATATCGGCCATCCAGGACTTGCGGATGATTGTGTCGGCCCTGGTACGTTCCATCCCCAGCGTAATGCACGTCATCCTGCTGATGAGCATTGTGGTTTACATTTATGCCATCATGGGCTACCACCTTTTTCACGAACACGACCCGGAGAACTGGCGCAATCTGGGCGTATCGGTGCTGACCCTCTTCAATATCATTACCCTGGAAGGCTGGACGGATATTATGAACCGGGCGATGGAACGCTATCCCCTGGCCTGGATCTACTTCGTAAGTTTTGTGGTAATCGGCACCTTTGTCGTTATCAATATGTTTATCGCCATCATCATCAACAATCTGGACGATGCCAAAAGGGAGCGACTGGAACAACTGGATCTGCCGCCCACCGGCGACCAACTACTGCAGGAAATTCGCGCCACCCAGGCCGCTCTGCGCCGGTTGGAAGAGCGGCTGGACCGGGAAAATCGCGAGTAGCTTGCGGCGGGAAACCGGGGAAGCGGTTGACTCCCATCCTATGCGCGAGTACGACCGGGAACAAGCTCTTCTCTCCCTCAGGGAGAGGGGCCGGGGGAGGGCGCGGCGTCGCCCGGCGCCTGAGGCCGATTTTGCCCAGGGGTTTCCTGCATTAAGGAGCTTTCTCACCGGAGGTTAGAATATGACCGTCAAGCCCGACGCCAGCGGTGAAGCCCTGACCCGCGACGAGTTGCTGCAGCGCGCTGCCCGGCTGGTTCCAACCTTGAAGGAACGGGCCGCCCGGGCGGAGGAACTGCGCCGGGTGCCGCCGGAGACCGTTGCCGACATCCTGGCCGCGGGTCTGCACCGCCTCGGCGTTCCCGCCCGCTACGGTGGGCTGGCCCTGGATTACGGCGCATTCCTGGCGGTGGGCGTGGAACTGGCCCGCGGCTGCCCCTCTACCTCCTGGTGCTATTCCCTGTGGGTCGCCCATTCCTGGCTGGTAGGCTACTGGCCGGCCCTGGCCCAGGAAGAGGTATTCGCCGCCGGGCCCGATGCCCTCTGCTCCAGTTCCTTAAGCCCCGGCAAGTCCGAATGCCTCCCGACGGACGGAGGCTACCGGCTTTCCGGCCGGTGGGAATTTTCCAGCGGCTGCGATTCGGCGGAGTGGTTAATGCTGGGCATCGGCGGGATCGGTGGCCGCAGTTGGGCGCTGCTGCCCCGGGCCGACTGGGAAATAGTGGATACCTGGTTCGTCTCGGGCCTGCGCGGCAGCGGCAGCAAGGACATCCTGGTTCAGGACGCTTTCATTCCCGCTCACCGGGTACTCGAAGTTGCCACCGCCGGCGTCAGCGACCTGAGCGGCTGGGAACGGCACCGGCAGGCCCGCTACCGCGTCCCCATACCTGTGCTGCTGGGCTGGGACCTGGTAGCGCCCATGATTGGGTTGGCCCGGGGGATGATTGATGAGTTTGTGGCCCGACTGTCCGGAACCGCCGGCCCCGGCCGCACCGCCGACTCGGCGGCAATCCACCTGCGCTTGTCCCAGGCTGCCGCCGAGGCGGACGCCGCCCAGGCTCTGATGGACCGGGATGTCGCCGAGACCCTGCGCAAGGGCGCCGCCGGCGAGGTTTTCACTCCATTGGAGCGGGCCAAATTCCGGCGGGACAAGGCATTCTGCACCCAGTTAGGCTTGCAGGCGGTAAATCGCCTCTTTGACTTGAGCGGCGGGCACGCTCTCTTCGAGTCGGAGCCGATGCAGCGATTTCATCGGGACGCCCAGGCAGTGGCTCATCGGGACGGACTGATTATGGACTTGGGCGGACAGCAGTACGGACGGGTGGCGCTGGGGCTGGAACCCGACGGCTCCATATAATCGAATAACGGCCCGGACTGGCCGCCGGATTCCCGACGTTCGGACTGAGTTGCCGTCCAATCGGCTTCCGAGTTTTGCGAAAGACAAGGCCCGGATGGAGTTTTGACGCTCCATCCGGGCCTTCTTCCGTTGTTAACCGGCTGGGGACAGTTCCTCATCCATTGTCCAGGGTGAAGGTGAACTCATCGCTGGCCGTGCCGCCGTTGGCGTCGGTGGCGGTGATTTTGATGGTCAGTTCCTGGGATGCGGCACGACCGCCGGTCAGCGTCAGCACGTTGCCGTTCCAGGAACCGGATACCTTGTTGCGGGCTACTGAATTCAGCGCGCCCGTCTTCACTGCCCCGGTGCGCTGGTGCGTAGTCGTCACCATCACTTCGTAGGTCAAACCGTCGCCGCTGAAGTGGCTCGCCATATCCAACGCGCTGGTATCTCCCTCGGACAGCTCGATGTCGTCGAACTCGCTAATCAGGTTCGCCGGGTTCTCCGGACTCGGCTCGGGCGTTGGCTCCGGCGTGGGTGAAAGCTCGTCCACCAGTGACAGCGTGAAGGAGCCGCTGGCCTCGCCGTTGTTTTCGTTGCTGGCGATGATTTCCAGCGTCAAGTCTTGCGGCTTCGCCGAGCCGCCGGTCAAGGTCAGCACGCTGCCATCCCAGGAACCCGTTACCTTGTTGACCGCTATTGCGTTGAGGGCGCCGGTCTTTGTCGCGCCGGTGCGCTGATTGGTGGTCGTAACCTTCGCGGCGTAGTCCGACACGTCGCCGCTGAAATGGTCGGCCGCATCCAGTTCTACGCTGACGCCGTCCGCAATCTCGATGTCGCCGAACTCGCTGATGAGCTCTATCTGGTTCTCCGGCTCGGGCGTGGGCGTCGGCACGGTGGTCAAGCCTTTCACTTTCAGCGTGAAACTGCCGGTTTTCATGATGTACGTCGTTGCTTCGATGGTGTAGGTCCCGGCGGACAGCGAGCGGACTATCCGCGCGGCGCTGCCCGGGCCATCGTCATCGTCCGCCTCAATCACGTTTCCGTTCGTCCCCGCGCCGGCCAGCAGGTACAGATACGGGTCCGCTGAGGATGATGATGACAGACCGATCTCAACGCTGGACTGCTCGTCAAGCGTGAAACTGTAAAACTTGGCGTAACTGATATAGCCGCTGAAGTCTAGGCGGTTAGCGGAGTCGCAGGAATTGTCCCAGTTGCCGTTCACGGTTACGCTTTCCGAAGACTGGTTCAGAGCTTTTACCACACAGCCGTACTCCGGCGCCGGCTCGGGCGTGGGTTCCGGTGTTGGCGTTGGATCCGGTGTTGGCGTGGGGGTTGGGCCCGCCGCGCTCACCGACACCTGCATCGTGTCGATGGCGGTGCCGCCGAAGGCGTCGGTGCCGGTGACGGTCACCGTCACCGGCACCGTCACCGTCACCGTCACCGTCACCGTCACCGTCACCGTCACCGTAACCTGACCCTCCGTGTCCGCGTCGCCGGTCAGGGTCAGAATCGAGCCGCGCACTCCGCCGGTCAGAATATCGCTGCCAACGTCGTTGATCGGCCCGGTGGTTTCCTCCCCGTTCAAGTCAGTGGTGGTAACCGTTGCGCTGTAAGCCAAATAGGTGCCGGTGAAATGCTGCTTCAGGTCAATTTTGCGGGTCGTCGTGAAGCCCGACTCCACGTCCGGCAAGTTGTCGTACATCGTGGCCTTGTAGGCTTGCCCCACCGGGATTTCCGAGGCGCCGGACCACTCGGAGGTCGATTCCCCCACCTTGGCGCGCACCCGCAGGTCGTACAGATCGCCGTTGACGAGACCATCGACGCTGGCGCTGTCCCCGCTGGTCGTTACCGAGCCGCCGTTCTCCCAGTCGCCATCCTGGGCATAGGCGAACTCATACTCCACTTCTTCTGATTCGCTGCTGCCGGAACCGGGTTCGATTTCCCAGCCCTCAACCTTGACGCCATCGGCGAAGGGGATGATGTTCATTATCGCCGGAATCGCTGGGCCCGGAGCTGGCGGTTCCTCTGGCTCTTCCGGTAGATCTTCCGGCTCCTCGCTGCTGGATCGCTTCTGCCGGGAGGCCAGGTCGCGTTTCTGCTGGGCCGGGCTGTTGGCATTTAGATCAGTATTGGCGAAGCCCGCCACGCTGTCGGCGCTGAAGTCATCGGCGCCCATGCCCATGCCCATGCCCATGCTGCTGGCCCAGAAGCCGGCGGCAATAAAAGCCGGGGACCACGTCCAGTTACTCGTCTCTTCCTTAGTCTTCCACCGAACCCTGAACTGGTATCTCACCTTGTCCAGCCCGGTAACGGTGACGGATTCGGCAGTCCCAGGATCGGGCCCAGCCATCCATGCGCTCCAATCGTCCCAGTTCCTGGTCTCGTTATACCTCACCTCGACGTCGTAGCTATAGTCGGGACCCGGATCCCAGCCAGGATGATCGGGATAGAGGGACCTGGGGTGAATGCTCCATTTCATCGTTACCCGATCGCGCGAGGCCGGGATATCTAACGGCAGCAGGAGAGTCGGATGGGGCCTTATCCAGTTTACCGACGGCTTCCAGGGGTGCATGGACCAGGGCGTCGCTATTGTCGTTGTCCGTCACTATCGGGCGCAACTCGTGGACGCCCCAATTTTTGTAGTACCCCCCCCCCCCCCCCCCATCAAGGAAGTGATAACGATCACTTGCCGGGTCGTGCTTAGTCACCGACCGGTAAGCTACCCCATGACCAGGGAGAGTATTTTTGGTTCCATACTCGGGTCTCGTAGCCCTGGAGGGTATAGTTAGAGCCGGCGGGCATGGTGGGCGTGTCCCAGGTCATGCGCATGTCCGCAACGCCGCGGACCCTGGAGTCCAGGCGGCTGATTGGAAACTTACCCGACCAAGAGCTGGGCGTTACTTTTGTCTTAACCTCCCGGTCGTGGTCCCGTCCGCACCATTTTTTCGCGTTGCAGGCATCGATCTCGATGCGATACTCGGTATCGTTCTCCAGCATGGTGAAGGATGTCTCGCGTACGTCCGCTCCTACCTGGTGGGCGCGAATGTACTTGCCCAGGCGTTCATTACCCTTAACCAGGTAGATGCGATATTGGGCGACGGGAGAGCCGCTGGTATTGGTCGGCTCCGTCCAGTGGACGTGAATCTGCGCCTGATTGGTTACGTTGGTGTCCGGATCCACGTCAGTATAGATGGTGGCAGACACCCCGTCCGGCGCCGGGGGGAACTCGGCGGATACTGTTGCGGCGTTCCACCAGACCGCGGCGCTGAAGAGTCCCGCCAGCAGGGCCAGCGCGACAACGGGGAGCGCCCAGAATCGGGGCCGCCTCAGACGGTTACTGACGGGGGGGTAATTTTAGTACCATGATATATGACATCTCCTCAAGTCATTCAGTTTAAGCTAAGGCCGCCAACCCGATTTGGGGTCGCTAATCAGCGCGGAGCAACAGCCCCGGTCTGGATTATTTATTTTATAATATGGAGTGGGCAGTGGCAATAGGGTTTGTCGCAGGGCCAGGGCTATCGCATATGGAATTTAAGAGGCCAATTGACGGTTAAATCTCCGTTTTTAACTGCTAAATTTGGGTAATTTAAGACTTAAACCGTTGGTTTTGATGTTGATTACCCAGTAAAGCGCCGCCAAAACATCGGAAAGTTCCGTTCTGAGCCTGAAATTTTTTCATATGCGATAGCCCTGCGACAGGGCTATCGCATATGGAATTTAGTGAATTGGGCCAGGATGTTAATCAGGAAATTGTCGTCCCAGCCGGCCCGTTTCAGCTTGCCGCGCATGGAGCCTTTGCCCGGTTCCAGCCGAGCCAGGTTCAAAGCCAGTTTCCGCAGCAAGGCCAGATTCTCCGCCCCGTGTCCTTTCCGGTTGCGGGCCTGGTCTTCATTGCAGGTTACGTCCAGTACCCAATGCAGCCGGTTCTCAATTCCCCAATGGCCCCGCACAATGGCATTGAACCGCTCCGGCGACCAGTCCCGGCTCAGCAGATAGTACCGGGTTTCCTCGTGCAGTTCTCCCGGAGCCGGTTCCGCCGCCGCCAACTGCCGGGTGGCCGTTACTTTGCCCACCGCCTTCAAGCCGGGCCAGGCATATCGTTCCTGCAGCCAGTCAATGTCCCCGCTGACCCGGGCCTGCCGCCGCTCCACCCGCCCGTGCCCCTTGCTGACCTCGCTGGCTTGGGTCGCTGGGGTGTCCGGGTCCTCCAGAAACAACTGCACATCGTCCCGCAGCCGGCCCTGGTTGCCTTTCAGCGCCAAGGCATAATCCCCTTTCTGGGCTACCACCTGCTGTGCCACTTGACGCTGGCAGTGCATGGCGTCGGCGGTAACCACTTTCCCGCGCAAGTTCAACAACTCCAGCAGTTTGGGCAAAGCCTTAATCTCATTGGATTTGCCGGCAACGGCCACTTGCCCCAACGACAGCCGCTGCTCCTCCGCCCAGGCGCTGACCAGATGCAGTGGCGAGCGTGCCCCCGCCCGGTCATAGGAGCGGCGCAAAGTCTTGCCGTCCACCGCCACCACTCCCTCAACACCTTGGGCAAACTCGGCCATGAACTCGATAAACCACCCTTGGAAAGCCTCCGGGTCCAGCATTCCCAGCACCCGGGAGAAGGTGTCGTGGCTGGGAATGCCGTTTTCCAGCTTCAGGAAAGATTGCAGCAGCTCCCGTTTGGCCCGGCCAAAGAGTTCCATATCGGTGTAGGTCTGGCCGCCGCAGATGATGGCGCACAAGGCAATGACCAGAATATCGTGCAAGGAATGCCGGCGGGCGTTGCCAGCGCGGGGATCCTCCAGGTCAGCGAACAGATCCTCTAGCTCGGACATGCCGTCCTCCCTTCCCACTCAACTACAACCAATATCTTACCCAATTCCTGCTCTTTTCATATGCGATAGCCCTGTCCAGGACGCCGAGGCAAGGGCACGGGAGTAGGCCCAGCGTGCTATAATGTCAAATAAGCGCCCGGTTATGGCGGGGTAGTACATCAGTATTGGCTCGTCAGGTCCGGGAGGGAGGCAGCAGTTATGCAAGAAACAGCCGAGGGGAACCACAACAGCCAAAGGCAGCGAGAACAGGCTGAAATGCTCAAGGACGCCTTGAGCCGCCCCGGAGTTCTTGAAGTGATGCAGGTTTACCAGAACTGGCAAGACCAGGAAAAGAGGTTTACCGTTTACCGGGATGCTACAAATCGGCCGGCAAAGTTTGGCACTTCCGACCGTACCAGTATCGAGTAATATTGGTTTAACCAGTATAGTTATGCCTACTTGGAGTGACATTCTCAAAGAGATTAGGCTTTCTGCTATTGATGGTGGACGACAAGATATTGATGGAGTCCGAAGAAAATACCTTTACAGACTGCATGAACACACTGGCCGCAACGTAATCCTGTACGCTTCAGGGTGGATTCAACGAGACGGAGTTCCGTCAAACTTCATATCAATCGGCGATGAAGACATCCACGCTCTTATGGAAGTAAATGCAGGGCTAAATGGCCCTGACCTGGACCTGATTCTCCATAGTCCGGGAGGCTCCATCGATGCAGATGAGGCCATTGTCGATTATTTGCGGTCTCGATTTTCCCACATTCGAGTCATTGTTCCCAATTTGGCTATGTCCGCTGCAACCATGATAGCTTGTGCGGCAGACGAAATAGTGATGGGAAACCATTCGTTTCTGGGACCTACTGACGCACAGATTCCCTTAGCAACTCCGCTAGGAACGAGGTACGTTCCTGCGCAAGATATATTAGATCAATTCGACCAAGCCCAGAAAGACTGCGCTGATCCAGCAAAACTGGCTGCGTGGCTGCCTATGCTAAACCAATATGGCCCCGATCTTTTAGTGCGATGTGAAACGGCCTTGGAACTATCGCGGGAATTGGTCAGGAAATGGTTGGAAAGCTATATGTTCAGGGGCGATTCCTGTGCTGAAGAAAAAGCTAATCGGATATCTGCGTGGCTTGCTAACCATCAGAATTTCAAGAGTCACAGCAGACACATACCGCGAGAGGAATTTGGGGAACAGGGCCTTACTATTGCTGAATTGGAGAACGACCAGACACTTCAGGATTTGGCACTATCGGTTTTCCACGCAGCCGCGCATACTTTTGAAGGAACACCAGCAGTAAAAATTGTTGAAAATCATACCGGCCGCGCCTTCATCAAGATTAATAATAGCTCTTCCAGTTAGCTAACCGGCATTATATTAACTGACCCATCCAGGGCTATCGCATATGAAAAATTTTCAGGATCAAAACGGAACTTTCCGATGTTTTGGCGGCGCTTTACTGGGTAATCAACATCAAAACCAACGGTTTAAGTCTTAAATTACCCAAATTTAGCAGTTAAAAACGGAGATTTACCCGTCAATTGGCCTCTTAAAATCCATATGCGATAGCCCTGCTGACCCATCGGCGTCGGCTTGGCTATAGTATGAATCTTCCCATGACCAACACCCTTTTTTACGGCGATAATCTTCAAGTCCTGCGCGAGCATGTCCCGGACTTGTCGGTGGACCTGGTTTATCTGGACCCGCCCTTTAATTCCAATGCCTCTTATAATGTGCTGTTTCGGGAGCAGTCGGGGGAGGAGTCTCCGGCCCAGATCAAGGCTTTTACCGATACCTGGGAGTGGACGCTGGAGACGGAGCGCACCTTTGCGCAGGACATCATCCTGCACCCCGGGACGCCGGCGGCGGTGAAGGATATGATTGCCGCCTTTCGCCAGTTCCTGGGGCAGAATGCGATGCTGGCCTATCTGGTGATGATGACGCCCCGGTTGGTGGAATTGCGCCGCGTGCTTAAACCTACCGGCAGTCTGTATCTCCATTGCGACCCTACCGCCAGCCACTATTTGAAAATTTTGTCGGATGCCGTGTTCGGCAAGGAGAATTTTAGGAATGAGATAACTTGGCTTCGTTCACATCCTAAAGGATTAGCGTTTACGAGATTTGCGTCAAATCACGACATTATTCTAGCCTATGGCAAGGGGCGAGATACGACTTGGCATCCGGCTTACACAATTAATCTCCGGGCTCAAGAACAATACAGCATGGTTGAAGAGGAATCCGGACGAAGATACCAATTAACAAGTTTACTGAATCCCAATTCAAACCGACCTAATTTGACCTACGAGTTCAAAGGTGTCACGCGGGTATGGCGATGGACGAAAGAACGGATGGAACAAGCAGACCGTGATGGATTGATAGTCGTTCCACGCAACGGTAAGGGTATTCCGCGTTTCAAGAGATACCTTGATGAACAGGAGGGAATTCCTGTTGGCGATTCATGGAACGACATACCAATCGCAGCAGGTAGAGAACGCCTGGGTTATCCCACCCAGAAGCCGGAAGCTTTGCTGGAGCGGATCATTACCGCCAGCAGCAATGAAGGCGATGTGGTTTTGGACCCCTTCTGCGGCTGCGGGACGGCGGTGGCGGCGGCCCAGAAGCTGAACCGGCAGTGGCTGGGTATCGACATTACCCATCTGGCGGTAGCCCTGATGAAGAACCGGCTCCAGGGGATGTTTGGGCTGAAGCCGGGCGTGGACTACAGCGTGGTGGGCGAGCCGCTGGACTCTGGCAGCGCCCGGGCCTTGTGGGAGCAGTACCCTTACCAGTTCCAGTTCTGGGCGGTGTCCCTGCTGGAGGCCCAGCCCCAGGGCGAACAAAAGCGGGGCGCCGACCGGGGCATTGACGGGGTACTGCACTTTATTGACGGCCCCCGCCGGAGCGCCCAGCGGACGCTGGTTCAGGTCAAGGGCGGGCGGGTATCCTCGCCGCAAATCCGGGTCTTGCGGGGCGTGGTGGAACGGGAAAAGGCGGCTCTGGGATTGTTTATCTCCCTGGAAACGCCCACCCGGGATATGCGGGCCGAGGCCGCCGGAGCCGGCTTTTACCATTCGGAACTGTGGCAGCGGGATTACCCGAAAATCCAGCTCCGCACCATCGACGAATTGCTGGCGGGACAAGGCTTTGACCTGCCGCCCCGTCAACCGATGTACCAGCCGGCGCCCCGGGCTCGCGCCGGTGGTGGCGAACAGGGCGCGCTGGAAGAGATGGCCGGCTGAACGCTCTCTCCCCCAGCGCCGTAATTCCCGGGCAAATCCACCGGCGGACGCAAACATTCACCAACAACGATTGTATAATTCCCCGATGAACATCCCGCTGGCGAGCCAAAACTTCCCGTCCTGGCGTCGCTGAATTGCCAATGTCTGTTGCAGCGGAAATCCGTCGCCGCATCCAGTCCCGGGGGCCGCTGACCTTCGCCGAGTTTATGGAGGCGGCCCTCTACTGGCCCCACGGCGGCTACTATCGGGGCGGCCGAGGCGACCCGTCGCCCACCGGCCCGGAGGGGGATTACTACACCTCGCCCCTGGCCCACCCGGCCTTTGGCGCTTTGCTGGCGGTGCAGGTGTACCAGTTCTGGGAACTGCTGGGCCGGCCCCGACCTTTCACCCTGGTTGAGTTAGGGGCCGGCGGCGGACAACTGGCCCGGGACATTCTCGCCGCTGCCGCCGCCCTGCCCCGGGGCTTTCCCGACAGCCTCCGCTACCTGGGTCTGGACTACAACCCGGGGACCGGACTGCCGGAGTACGCCAACTTTGCGTCGGTAGCCGCCGATGGGATACCCTTGCGCAATCTGCAAGGCTGCATTCTCTCCAACGAACTACTGGACGCCTTTCCCGTGCACCAGGTGCGGGTAGAGCAGGGGCGGTTACGGGAAGTCTTTATCACCCTGGATCCGGCAAAGGGAGTGGACGCCCCACTGGTCGAGCAGCTAGGTGAACCCAGCACGCCGGCCCTGGCGGCCCGGCTGGAGGAGTTGGGAATTCGGCTGGCCGAGGGGCAAACCGCCGAAATTAACCTGCGGCTGGATACCTGGGCGGAGTCGGTGGTCGGCGCGCTGGAAAACGGGTTTGTCCTTACCATCGACTACGGCCGGCCGGCGGCGGATTTATATTCGGCGCAGCTGCGACTCCGCGGGACGCTAACTACCTACTACCGCCACACGCAGACCGATGCGCCCTTGCGCCAGATCGGCCACCAGGACATCACCACCCAGGTGGACTTTACCGCCCTGGTCAATGCCGGCCGCCGGGCCGGACTGGAGTTCCTCGGCACCGCCGCCCAGGGCCGGTTCCTGCAAAATCTGGGGCTGGATGACTTTCGCCGCCGCCTCAATCTGCTGGCAAATAATTCCGGGTTTGACGCCGGTAAACCTGCCGAGTCAGCCCGCCAAACTCCGGTTCACCCCGGTTCGGCCCAGGGTGGGGACGCCGCCGAAAGCCAGCCGGCGCGACCGTTATCGCCCCGGGAAATTGCCGCCAACCGGGCCGGTCTGTTGGCCTTGAGCAGGCCCGGCGGGCTGGGGGACTTTACGGTTCTGGCGCAAGGCAAAAATCTGCCGCCGCCGGTGGGGAAGGACGCCCAACTTTGGGGCTTGGAGCCAAACCCGGCAGCGGCTCAACTGACCGCTTCTTTGCCGCTGCCACTGCTGACGAACCGCCACATATCCCTGCCCCAGGGCTGGCCCCAGGCAGCAGAGCAGGAATTCCAGTTGAACGACTTGTGGGCCAACCCCTTCGGGTAGGCCGCCGCAGGGCCAAGCTACCGGGGCAGCGCCTAACCTGTAGTTCGGGCGGCCGGGCCCGAACTGAACTAACCGGACGGCGACTCATTTGCCCGGTTCGATATTCCGGGATTCTTCACCCCGGTGTTCAGCTTATTGCGAACTTCCCGCTTGACCCGGGCCGCCAGGGTATGGTCGTGCTCGGCCAGGAATCCCGCCACCGCCGCCGCATCGTGCTTGACCAACTCCCGCAATGCCCAGGACATAGCTTTAACCACCATATCATCCCGGTCGGCGACCAGGAGCCGGCACACGGAGCGGGTACGTTCCACGTCGCCCCGGCCGCCCCGGGCCCGGTTGTTCAAGGCCACCGTGCTGACCAGGGCGGCCCGCCGCCACCAGCGGTCTGCCGCCGCAGCCCAAAGGTGCAGGTCAGAATCCGCGATCTGCCCGCTGCGCCACGCCGGCCCGGACAGATTCAAGGAAAAGGTATCCACCGAATCCCAGCTATTCAGTCCGGCCCCTAACCGCTCCAGATCTTCCCGGTCCAGGGAACGCAATGCGGCCGGGTGATAGTGAACCAGCTCACAGGCTACCCAGCGCAGGTCAACCGCGGCGAAGTTTAAGGACCGGTCGATAATTTCCTCGGCCAGGGCCAAAAGGCTGCCGGGGTCGCCGCCGGACAGGCGACGGGTCAACTCCCGGCGTATCGGGCGTATCGCTGGCACCTTTGGCGCCGGCAAGGCTTTAACTCGCTCAAACAATTCGGCAGTCAATTCGCTGGATTCTGGCACGCTTCCTCCCTGAGGTGTTGGCAGCTACGCTCTTTAATCGCAGTTTCCGCCCTGGCTGCACCCTGTGGCCGATTATGAATATAAGCGGCGCTGGCGAGTCTGGCAATTTACTCCGAGGCGCTTATTTCCGTCCGGCGTCGGTTGACAATCGCTCCGACCGAAAATATCGGACTGGGCTATAATTCGTGGTATCTTTAACTGGGTGGAAATGCGACGGCGGCGCCACCCGGAAATCGTTGCAGACCGGAGCTGACATGGTATTGGCGTTATACCCGATGTTCGGGAAAATATCCAGAGTTTTAGGAGTTGGATTGGCAGTTGCGACAATGGTTGGGCTGCTGACCGCCTGCGCTTCCGAACCGGATGCGGCGGAGTCGATACCGGAGCAGCCCACCGCGGCTGCCCTGGTCGCCCCGACGGCCACGCCGGCGCCAACGCCTGCTCCAGTCCCGACCGCGACGCCCACGCCCACACCGACACCAATGCCCACAGCCACCCCAACGCCTACCGCGACTCCGATACCGACTCCGGCACCGGAGTCCACCGCCGCCCCGGTGGCAACGGCGCCGGCGCCGGGTGAGGCGACCCGGCCCCTGGCGGAAGTTGTAGCCGACCCGGAGTCCACCTTTGACGACCTGTATCACGCCCTTTCCGAACCGGAACAGACCTGTCTCCGACAGGAACTGGGGGATGCTGCACTGGATTCCTACCAGGATCGACCGCTGCGCCAACTGCCGTACAATGATGAATACCAGGAAGCGCTGCTTTCCTGCGCCTCCAGCGAGACTGTGGCGGAGGTGCTAATCGCGGCGCTGGCCGCCGAATCAGTGCAGTTAACCGAAGCGAACAAAGTCTGCATACGAGAGCTGATGAACACTATCGAGCCGAAGGAGTTGGTGACGGCCCTGGGCGCGGGACAGCCCACCCTGGAACAGCAGCTGCTCCTTCTGTCCTTCACTCTGGGGCTGGTAGCCTGCGTGCCGGAATTAGAAGAGAGTTACGGCGATACGGCTGTCCCACCGGAGCCGACGACTCCCGACAGGGAAAGCGAGGCGCGACAGTACCCGGTCCCGCCGGAAATGGCGATCGATCCGACGGGCAGCTACTTTGCCGACCTGCATACCAACCTGGGGACGATTACCGTCGAGCTGTTGGCCGGGGATGCGCCGGTAACCGTGAACAACTTTATCTTTCTGGCGCAGGAGGGGTTCTACGCCGGGGTAATCTTCCATCGGGTTATTCCCGGCTTTATGATTCAGGGCGGCGATCCTACCGGCACGGGCGGCGGCGGGCCGGGCTATAGCTTCGCGGATGAAATCGTCCCGTCCCTGACCTTCGATTCCGCCGGCCTGCTGGCGATGGCCAACGCCGGGCCCGGCACCAACGGCAGCCAGTTCTTCATTACCGTGGCGCCGACGCCCTGGCTGAACGGCAATCACACGATTTTTGGCCGGGTAGCTGCGGGGCAGGACGTAGTAGATGCCATTGCCACGGTCGCCACCGACCCAGCTGACCGCCCGGTGGAGGACGTGATTATCCAAAGGGTGGATATTTGGGAGGAAGGCTAGTTTCCGCCCGCCTCAGCGTCGGAAATCCCGGTGGTGGCGGTAAGCCAGATACCACCGGGATTTACCAGCTCAACCACCCCGGGAAAAATATCTACCACTTCTGGATTTCCGGCAATACCTCCTTGCCGAACAACCCGATGTTCTGCATGGTCGCATCGTGGGACATCCGGGACTCCTGCCCGTAGAAGATGAGGTGTTCCATCCCCAACCGGTCGTGAAGGTATTTGATTTTCTCCAGCACCGTGTCCGGAGTGCCGGCGACGATGTGATAGTTTTCGTTCAATTCCTCGTAGCTTTGCTGAATCAGGGGACGGACGGCCCGGCGCGCCGCCACCTGTTCCCCCTGCTGGGTACGATAGCCCACCGGGTTCATATACTCCCGCGGCCCTCGGGTGGTAGTTCCCATCCGCCAAATGAAATGACGAGCCTGTGCGTCGGCCTCGGCCTGGGTGTCGGCGACGTAGCAGCAGAGCAAATACCCGAAATTGTCCGGCGTCGGCGCATAGCCATTCTCCGCGGCGGTGGCCCGGTAAATTTGGAACAAGTCCTCGGTAACGTCCAGGGGAGTCAGGAAGGCCACGTAGGTATAGCCGTGCTGCGCGGCCCACTGGGCGGTCTCCGGGCTGGCCGTGCCGGGCACCCACACCGGCGGGTGCGGTTTTTGCACTGGCACCATCCAGGGGTTGACTACCCGAAAGTTGTAATGCTTCCCCTCCCAGCGGAAGGGGCCGGGAGTAGTCCAGGTCTTGATTACCAGGTCGTGGCACTCTTCAAAACGCTCCCGGTTGTACATCGGATTGCCGTTGGTAGCCAGAGTTTCCACGCCGGTTCCCCGCACCATACCGGAGATGACGCGCCCGCCGGAAATGACGTCCAGCATGGCGATTTCCTCGGCCAGGCGCACCGGGTTGTCGTGAATGGGCAGGATGTTGCCCAGGAGCAGGATTTTGGCCTGCTGGGTAGTGCGGGCCAGCACGGCGGCGGACAGATTGCAGGATGCGTTCATGCAGGACGGGGTATTATGGTGTTCATTGACCATAATGCCGTCAAAGCCCATATCGTCCACGTAGCCGCATTCGTCAAAGTAGCGCTTGAACAGGTCGGTGGCGGTTTCGGGTTCAAAGTAGGTGTTGGGGAAAGTCAGCCGCAGGGAGGGGTATTTCTCCCCTTCTGCATCCGGGTATTCGTGATAGGGAAACTCGCTGAAGTAATAAACTTTCATTCGCAGTCCTGCTCCTCCAGGCCGGCCAGTTGCAGCAACTCCGGCAAATCAGGCCGGGGCAGCGGCTCTATGGCGTTCAAAACCGCCGCGTCCGACTGGATGGCGTGGTAAAGGTCCCAAGCCAATTGGCAGTTCATCCAAAATCCCACCGAAGGCCCGATGTAACGAGCCAGGCGCAATGCGATAGTCGGCGTAATCTGCCGCCGCTCGTTGACAATATCGTTGATTTGCCGGTAGGGACAGTCAATGGCATCGGCCAATTGACGCTGGGAAACACCCAGAGGTTTCAGGAACTCCTCCAGCAGCATCTCGCCCGGATGCGTCGGGGGGCGTCCTTCCGGCAATCGCAAATAGCCGGTACGTCCGGTAATGTCGAGCCGATTCTGTTCGTTTATTTCAGTCGTGATAGTCAACTATTTCAACTCCATCCGGGCCCGGGTCGGTCCACCTGAAGATGATGCGCCATTGATTATTGATCCGGATGCTGTGCCAGCCCAGGAGAGGGCCTCGTAACGGCTCCAACCGATTGCCCGGAAAGGCAGCCAGCTCGCCCATATTATCCGATTCTTGCAGCCGGTCCAGTTTCCGTCGGGCAACAGGCCATATTTCTGAAGGTCAGGTTCGACGGGCGGCTGCGGTATTGCGGCTATTGAAAATATCCTCGGCCCCCCGGCTGCCAAACCCGACAATCACGGGAAGTATGATAACACGGATGAGTAGTCGCTAACTGGCGGTTATTTGCAGTCCTGCTCCTCCAGGCCGGCCAGTTGCAGCAGCTCCGGCAAATCGGGCCGGGGCAGCGGCTCTATGGTATTCAAAATCTGCTCTTCCCTTTTAAGGGCATGGTGAAGGTCCCAAGCGAGCTGGCAGTTCATCCAAAATCCCACGGACATACCAATATACTTGGTGAACCGCAGCGCGATGGCCGGGGTTACGGGGCGATGGCCGTTAACAATTCCGTTGACTTGACGATATGGCAAGTGTACCGCTTCGGCTAACTGTCGCTGGGAAATCCCCAGCGGCTTGAGAAATTCTTCCAACAACATTTGCCCCGGATGGGTCGGCGGCCCGTCTTCGGTAATCCGGGCACAACCCAGACGAGGCCCGGCCTCAAACCTGCTACTATCTTTCCGGCTATGAGTGGTAATCGACAATTGCAACCCCCTCGGCGCCACGATCAGTCCAGCGAAATATGATGCGCCATTGGCTGTTAATACGTATGCTATACCAACCCCGGAGATTGCCCCGCAAAGGTTCGAGACGATTGCCCGGGGGATCCAACAGATGGTCTAAACGAGCCGCACCTTCAAGAAGTTCCAGTTTACGCAAGGCTGCGGGCCACGTCTCCGAGGGGCAAGTACGTCGGGCGGCAGCGGTGTTGCGGACATAAAATATATCCTCCGTCCCCCGGCTGCCAAACCCGACAATCACGGGAAGTATGATAACACGGACGGGCAGGTACTAACGGGCGGTTATTCGCAGTCCTGCTCCTCCAGGCCGGCCAGTTGCAGCAACTCCGGCAAATCAGGCCGGGGCAGCGGCTCTATGGCGTTCAGCGCCGCCGCGTCCGACTCCAGGGCATAGTAAAGGTCCCACTCCAGTTGCGCGTTCATCCAAAAGGTAGCCGGCAAGCCCAGGTATTTAGCCAGGCGTAGGGCGATGGCCGGCGTAATCGGCCTTTGTCCGTTAATGATTTCGTTCACTTGGGCATCAGGCAGATGAATGGCATCGGCCAACTGGCTTGGAGACACCCCTAAAGGTTTCAGTAAGTCTTCCAGGATAAACGTCCCCGGGTGTGAGGGTGGACGATGGGTAGGCACCCGAATCCGGCCCAGAATCTGCTGCCTGGTTTTGCGGTTAAGTGTGGTAGTCAACTATTTCAACTTCCTCGGGCCCTTCCGATGTCCACCGGAAAACGATTCGCCACTGGCTATTGACTCAGATGCTGTTCCACCCCAGCAGGTTTCCCCGCAGTGGCTCAAGCCGGTTGCCGGGACGACCCGCTAATTACGAAAGATGTTCCACCGTGTCCAGCAACTCCAGCTTTTCCCGGGCAGTGTCATGCAGAGTAATTGGGCAGCAACGCCGGGCTGCCGGGCTGTTAACACCTTCAAATATATCCTCTGTCCCCGGGCTGCCAAACCCGACAAGCACGGGAAGTATGATAACACGGATAAGGTGGGGCTAACCCTCTTTTTCCCTAACCCACACCGTCGCCGGGTCCTGATCGCAGTGGCGCAGTAGCGTCTTCGTATTCACAATAGAAGCTATTGAACTGATGTTACCTTCCATGAATAAACTGGTTTCATCTACTAAAATGCGATTATTGTAAGAATTACCCTCTGGATGTTGGGGGGAAGTGTTTACTATGTACCTCTTGGGACTTGACTGCACCGGAACGTTAGACGAAGTCAATAACTTTTTCTCCCACAGCCACTGTACAGTTAATAATGTAATATAACGCCAACCCTTGATTTCCTGTTGTTTGCCATCGGAGAAACGTATTTCTACAGGCGACGGAGACCCGGGGTGTGCCTCGAACGTTGACAAGGAAACCCATTTTCCATCACTTGGGGGAAGCGGAGACGACGCTGGATTGTTATCGTTAAGATCCTCAGGTGTTGGCGGTGATGCTACAGCCGCAGTAGTCGGCGAAAAAATCGGCTCCTTCGCATTTATCGGCTGCCCCGAAGCCAAGTTAGAACGCCACAACAGCAGGAATTGCAGGGCGCATTGATAATCTGGTAAGACAGTGATCGATAAATCCAGAATAAGACGGTCCGACAAGGGTTTCTGCTCGAATACGTTGTACAATTCCCATTTGTTTCCGTCGGTCAGTCCAGCATACGGTACACCAGACATATTAGCGTAATTGACCATTTGCATCCGGTGCGGATTTAGAGACTCACCCAATTTCTTGGCCTCTATAAAAATTGCCGGTTCCCGTTTGCCGGGGTCATTCAACAAAGCGTAATCTGCCCGCTGCCCGCTCACATCATGTTCCAACGTTACCAGAGATGGGTCTGATACATCCCAGCCAAGTGCTTTCAACAGGGGGTCAATCAAAACAACCCGAGTACGAAACTCGTTCTGCTTGAGCGAATCTCCATGCTCTTTAATATGTCGTTGCAGAGTTTCAATGACGCTAACCAAGTCATCCAGCAGCATACGCAATTTCCTTCGCCGGCGAATTTGACAAATTCTACCGCATTCGTAAATAACGGGCAATTTTAGCTGTGTTTTTGGCAGCGTTCCAATTCAGGCGGTTCAAGTCAGGGCATACCATTCGTTCCAATACCGCCGGGGCAATTACAGAGGCTGCCGCACACCTCGACCATGTAATATGGAACGCGGCCACTGAACGTTGCCCCGCTCGCCTGCCATTGTTGACTAGCTACTTAGCCCGTGTATAAAATGGGGCAGACTTGGAGCCAAATTTGGTCTGGCAAGGAGACATAATGACAACCTATGAATCGGTATTGCACCCACCGGCGATAATTGCCGAGCTAATCAAGAACGACATCACCCATGTGGTCTGGCTGCCGGACAGTGAGACCAACTTTATGTACCAGCTGCTGACCGAGGAAGATTCCCTGGACCTGGTGCCCGTGTGCCGGGAGGGCGAGACGATGGCGATCGCCGCCGGCTTGTGGGTAGGCGGCAAGAAACCCGTAGTCCTGATTCAGAATACCGGCATCTTTGAGTCCGGCGACTCCATCCGCGGGTTGGGACTGGACATCAACCAGCCGCTGGTAATGCTCATCGGCTACCGGGGCTGGACCCGCCGCGGAGTCACTCCCGACTCGGCAGCCCGCTACATCGAGCCCATTCTCCACACCTGGGGAATCAATTGCTACCTGATTGAGACTGACGAAGACGCCGAGCGCATCAGCTTTGCCTGTGAAGAAGCGGAACGCACCCAGAGGCCCGTCGGTGTGCTGGTAGGCACTGAATTCGGAGTCTAGTTCATCGCCAACAAGGAGATAGACAGTATGATTAACAACACCGATGCCGTAAGGCTCATCGACAGCAAGCGGGATGACTCGGTAATCGTCCCTACCATGAACGCCAATAACGTAGGCTTTGGCCTGCCCAGCGTTACCAGCAACCAGAACCTGGACCTGCCCTTGTCCGGCGCGATGGGCAAAGCCTCCAACCTCGGTCTGGGGCTCGCCCTGGCTCAGCCGGATCGCAAGGTTTTCGTGCTGGACGGCGACGGCAGCCTGCTGATGAACCTGGGCGCTATGGTAACCTCCGCCAACAAGGCCCCCACCAACTTCTACCATTTCCTGTTTAACAACGGCGTCTATGCGGTAACCGGCGGGCAGCCGATACCGGGTTCCGAAGTGCAGGACTGGGAAGGGATGGCCAAGGCGGCCGGATATGCGGCGGTCTTTTCCTACGATAACTTGGAAGACTTTACCAACGGAATCGACGAAGTCCTCAGCGCCGTCGGCCCCGTATTCATTCACCTGGCGGTGGAGCCGCAAATCGAAAATACTCCGGTTCAGTTCCGTACCCGCTCGCCGCGCACGGTGAAGATGGCTTTCACCGAGGTACCCGAGGCTTTGGGAGTCGGTTCCGACTAAAACCCGGAACCGGCTTGACCGCTATGGACGGCAACTGCGGCGAGATTTCCGGCGGAAATGTCGGTGAGGCGGCCAGGATCGGGCCGCCTCTCTTTCTGTGTAGATTATAGGGACAGGGGCAGACCTGATTTTCACGAGTCTGCGGAAAGGTAATCATCGGTGCTGAAGGATTTAAGCCGAAGCCTGCTGGGTCGCCTGCTGAGCCTGGGCATATTTGCCCTGGGCTTCTGGGTGCTCTATCAAGGACTGCTTCGGGACGATAACCCGGTAATGCTGGGGCTGGGAGTGGCGGCCGGCAGCGCACTGATTCTGGGCGGCCTTTACTTGATGGCAACTACCCGCCGGCTGGCCGCCCGCAGCGCAGCGCAAAAGGAAATGGAACAGGAGGAGAACAGTGATACCCTCGACGGAGGCGGCAAAGACAATTAGTTTCCACCGGCAGGACGCCTTGGTGGTTTCCACTTCGGCGGCCCTGCGGGACTGGAACCAGGTTTCCCAGCGGCGGGACCTGGACATTGACTTGACCGACTGCATGGATCGGGCGCCGGCAGTAGGTTTGGGCCTGTCCCTGGCCCAGCCGGACCGCAAAGTGTTGGTGCTGGACTGCGACGCCACCCTGCGCACCGACCTGGGCGCGCTGGCTACCATCGGCGAGTCCCGGCCGGAAAATCTGGTCCACTTCGTTTTTGATGACGCTGCCTACACTTCCACCGACGGCATTCCGGTGGAAGGTATCGACCACATCAATTTTGTCTCCATGGCCCAGGGCGCCGGCTATACCCGCACCTATCGGTTCGACAATCCCGAGGAGTTTTTTATCGGGTTGGAAGATGTGCTGCGGGAAACCGGACCGGTCTTTGTGGTGGTAAAGGTGCTGCGGGATGCCGAGCCGCCGCCCTTTCCCCAGCGCCGCATGGCCGAAGGCTGGGCCGAAGTTAGAGATACCCTGCTAACCGGCGGATAGAGTTCCCGCTTCAGGGAAAGAACCCTCTAACCGCCCGGACGGTTCTGCTGGCGGCAAACCGCCGGCGCCCTACGCCGCGGGCCGCACCAGAATTTGCTGGGCCACGTTAAACCCCATAGACACCTGGTCTTTGGGCGTGGCAACGGTCATTACTCCCAGGTAGGACGTGGCTTCCGCAACACTGACCCGGCTTTCCGGCACAATCTGCATACCGTCCAGAAACCGGAGCAGGTTGGGGTCTTCCTCGGGGATCCGCTCTACAATGTATTCGGCGCCCTTAACCGCCGTATCCAGGGTAATGCAGTTGGCGGGCAGGGGTGGCGCGCCGGCCCCGGGTATGGGGCGGCCAAAGGGAGATTTCTCCGGAAAGCCTAACCGCTCCCGCAGTTTCGCCTCCAGTTCCCCGGAAATGCCGTGCTCCAGACGATGGGCTTCAATATAGGCGCATTCCAGGTCCATACCCAGCAGCCGGACTACCAGCCATTCCGCCAGCCGGTGCCGGCGGGCGATGTCTTCCCCGCCTTCAAATCCCTTGTTAGTGAGCCGGATGCGCTTGTCGGAGCCGATGTCCACCAGCCCCTGCTTCTGCATTCGGCGGGTCATTCCCGCCACCGAAGGCACCGATGACCCCAATCCTTCGGTAAGGGGAAGCTGCTTGATGGCATCGGTCAATTGCGTAACCGTCGGAGTAACTGCGTCTTCCCATAGTCGGTAGAGGCAGAGCAGGTAGTTTTCGGTTACGGCTGAAAATCTTTCCTGTCCCTCCGGGTCTTCGACTGCAACCGCTTTTTCGGCGCGGGCGCTGCCCTTCCTTGACCTGGGCATAAGACTACCTCGTCATCAATCGGCCGACCCGGTCGCCGGACACCGACGCGAGCCGCCAGTTTGGTGAATTTAGATCCGGGTATAGGGGAATTATACAATGAGGTTTGGGCCGTTGGTAGGCAAAAGGAGGGGGGTATCAGGGCTATCGCATATGAAAAAATTTCAGGCTCAGAACGGAACTTTCCGATGTTTTGGCGGCGCTTTACTGGGTAATCAACATCAAAACCAACGGTTTAAGTCTTAAATTACCCAAATTTAGCAGTTAAAAACGGAGATTTACCCGTCAATTGGCCTCTTAAAATCCATATGCGATAGCCCTGAGGGGGGTATAACCGGAGAATGGGGGCTAATTATCCATCGACTGACTATCCCGGAATAGCCGGAGCGAATGGCCGCACCGCACCCGCACTTCCACCCGGGCGCCCGAGTCGTACTCGTCGGTATGGGGAAGCAGACAGCGAACTATGGCCCCGGAATTGAGGGCGACCCGGTAGAGGTAAAAAGCTCCCCGGAACTCCCGTTCCAGGATAACTCCGTTGCCGTCCGCACACGGGTAACATTCCAGGCAGTCGGGACGAATCATAGCCTCCAGCGCGCCGGCCGGGGGAAGGTCGGGCCACCGGGTTTTGCCGAGGTCGGTAAAGATGTGGCCGTCTTTCCAGTGAGCCGGCACAAAATCCACCATCCCGATAAACTCAGCCACAAATTTACTGCGCGGGCGATGGAAGATTTCTTCGGGAGACCCCTGCTGCTCGACTCGGCCCCGGTTCATCACCGCAATGGTATCACCGACATACATCGCCTCTTCCTGGTCGTGGGTGACGAATATGGCGGTAATGCCGCTGCGGCGCAGGATGGACATCACATCCCGGCGCACCTGCTCACGCAGTCCGGGGTCCAGGTTGGAGAAAGGCTCATCCAGCAGGAGCAGCTGGGGGTGGGGGGCCAAGGCCCGGGCCAAGGCTACCCGCTGCTGCTGGCCGCCGGAGAGTTCGTAGGGCATTCGCTGGGTTAGGCCCTCCAAACCGGTCAGCTTCACTACTTCGTCAACCCGTTCCTTCCGGGCATCCTCTTTGGACAGGCCATAGGCGATGTTCTGCGCTACCGTCAGGTGCGGGAAAAGGGCGCCTTCCTGGAAAACCATACCTACCCGGCGCCGTTCCGGGGGGGTGCTGTGCCGGTGGTCGTGCATTGGTTCGCCGGTGATGGCAATGGTTCCGGAATCCGGTTGGGCAAATCCGGCAATCAGGCGCAGGGCGGTGGTCTTGCCGCACCCGCTAGGCCCCAGGAGGGCAACTATCTGTCCCGGGGAAACCCGCAGATTGAAGCCGTCCAGGGCCGGGGCTGCGCCAAAACGCTTGGCAAGATTAGTACATTCCAGCATCCATTGTTCAGTTACCGCCCCAGCCGTATCCGGCGGTTGCGTATCATCAGGAATGCGGTTCTTGCGTGAAAGCGATTCGGCGATTACCACTAACTCAACCCTGCCTGTCATTGCTGCAAAGTCTGGCCCTAATGCTCCAAAAGATTAATGCCTTTGGCAGTATTTGTCAACTGTTTCCGGCAAGCCTAATTCTAAAATTCGCTTTGACTGCCTGACAGAATTTGCTGTAGTAATGAACGAGTTAAGTATGGACAAAAGAGGCATACTTTCCCCGGTTGAGCATACCCCACTTTTGCCATACTCGACACCTTATCCGATAGGGCCTGGCCGCGCCAAAGCTTATTGAAAGCCGGAGCTGCCTGGCCGTACCCTGGCGGTAACTGTAGAGAGCCGCCGCAAGAGAATCCGGCGCTCCAAACCCAACTGGGACTGTCGGGCGCCGGCTTTGAGGCCAGAAAGCTATTCTGCTATGAGATAACCAGGACAGAGACAGCCTGGAACACCCTCCAGCGCACATCAGCACGGGAGAATTGTATAGTTCCTGATTAAATATGTTGACAAGATAAATGTAATATGTTAGCTTGACTGAAATAAATTAGTATCAACATATTTTTTATCGTGTATATACATATTACTACATTAACTCTTGGCGCATTCACTTGTCCTTCGCGCTCTCCTCCCCGTGCCGTATCGGTGGATGCGCCAACGTCCATTTCGAAAATCCGAAACCCGGAACCCAGTTTTGACCTTGAATAACACTCTGGAGGGTAAAATGATTCGTATTGTACGCCTAACCCGTTATCTTTATCTGTTGACCGCTGTTTCCCTGCTGGCGGCGTTGGGAGTAGCCTGCGGCAGCGCCACTCAACCGTCGCAGACCGTCGGGGAGGAAGTACCCGCAGCAGTGGCGGAAGGGGAAGCCGATTCGGGTAAGCTGGTAATCTATTCCGGGCGCGGCGAGTCGCTGGTGGACAACATTGTCCGGCAGTTCGCCGCCGCCACCGGCATTGATGTCGAAGTCCGGTACGCCAGTACCGGGCAGCTGGCGGCGACGCTGCTGGAGGAAGGGGGCAATTCTCCCGCCGACGTATTTTTCGCCCAGGATCCCGGAGGACTGGGAGCCGTCGAGCCGATGCTGGCCGTACTGCCCGCCGGCACTCTGGATAAGGTTCCGGAATGGGCCCGGTCCGCCGACGGCAGATGGGTCGGCATTTCCGGGCGGGCCCGCGCCGTGGTTTACAATTCGGTGATGCTGACCGAGGCGGACTTGCCGGATGATATGTTCGGTTTCACCGATCACCAGTGGGACGGTCGTATCGGGTGGGCGCCCACCAACGCCTCCTTCCAGGCTATGGTTACGGCCATGCGCGCCGAGTGGGGTGAGGAACGCACCCGGCAATGGCTGGAAGGAATCAAGGCGAACAACGTCCGAGTCTATCCCAAGAACACCCCCCAGGTAGCCGCCGTAGCCGCCGGCGAGATTGACGCCGGATTCGTCAACCATTACTACCTGTTCCGCTTTCTGGCCGAAGAGGGGGAGGACTTCCCAGCCCGGAATTACCACCCCCGGGCCGGCGGGCCGGGCGCCATCGTGATGGTGGCCGGAGTAGGAATCCTCGCTACCGCCGAAAACAAAGACAACGCCCAGCGCTTCCTGGACTTTATGCTTTCCCCGGTGGCGCAGCAGTATTTCGCCGGCCAAACCTTTGAGTATCCCCTGGTGGAGGGAGTCAATACCCAGCACGTACTGGTTCCCTTGACGGACATCGTTAAGCCCGACTTGACCGCCGCCGACCTGGTGGACCTGGAAGGAACCCAGAAATTGTTGCAGGCTGCGGGAGTTCTGCCATAATGGTACGGAAGTTCCCAATTGACTGAGTTCTGAATCGAGTATTCTCTTTGTCCTTAATTCTTGCCCGGATTAGCCGCCCATTGCTGGCCTTGACCGGCCGGCGAGAGCGACCAACGGTATTACTATGGGCGCCGGCCCTGGCAATCGGCGCCCTGCTGCTGTTGTCGCCGGTTTACCTGACCATTCGCTCGCTGGGGGCCGGAACGGAGTTCTGGGACGCCCTGCTGCGCCTGCGCACCCTGGAGATTCTCGTACAGACCTTGGCGCTGGTGGTGGCAGTAACCCTTGCTTCCATTGCCATTGCCCTGCCCCTGGCCTGGTTGACGGTACGGACGGACTTGCCGTTGGCCCGGCTCTGGAGTGTGCTGACGGCGCTGCCGTTGGTCATACCAAGCTACGTGGCCGGCTTTGCTATAGTGGTGGCGCTGGGCCCCCGGGGGATGCTGCAAGGCTACCTGGAAAGCCTTTTCGGAGTGGAACGGCTGCCGGAAATCTACGGCTTTCCCGGAGCGGCCCTGTGCCTCACCCTGCTCAGCTACCCCTACGTGCTGCTAACCTTGCGGGGGGCGCTGCAGCGGCTGGACCCTTCCCTGGAGGAGGCATCCCGGGGGTTGGGCCACACCTGGCGCCGAACCTTCCTGCGGGTAGTGGCGCCTTTACTGCGCCCGGCCCTGGTGGCCGGCGGCCTGCTGGTAGCCCTCTACACCCTGAGCGACTTCGGCGCTGTGTCGCTGCTGCACTACGAAACTTTCACCTGGGCCATTTTCGTCCAGTATGAATCATCCCTGGATCGTACCCTGGGCGCCGCCTTTTCCCTGACTCTGGTGGCCCTAGCCCTGGCCTTTCTGCTGGGGGAGTACCTGACCCGAGGACGGTCACGCTACTACCGGGTAGATCAGGGGACCACCCGACCGGCGCCAACGGTGCCCTTGGGAGTGTGGCGCTGGCCGGCCTGCGGATTCTGCGCCCTGGTAACCCTCGTCGCCCTGGCCCTTCCCCTGGCGGTGCTCACTTTCTGGGTGGTGCGGGGGGTGAGGGCCGGAGAACCGCTGCTGCTGCTGTGGGAGGCGGCCGGCAACTCCCTGCTGCTGTCCGGGCTGGCCGCCGGAGCTTCGGTCCTGGCCGCTTTTCCCATCGCGGTCCTGTCCGTGCGCCATCCGGGACCGCTCAGTTCGCTGCTGGAACGGATAACTTACATCGGCTTTGCCCTACCGGGCATCGCGGTGGCCCTGGGGCTCGTGTTTTTCGGAGCCAACTACGCCCGGTTCCTCTACCAGAGCCAGACTTTGCTGATTCTGGCTTACGTCATCCTGTTTCTGCCGGCGGCGGTAGGTTCCATCCGCGCCTCCCTGCTGCAGATGAACCCTCGGATAGAAGACGCCGCCCGCAGTCTGGGCCGGTCGCCCCTGCCCGTATTCGTCTCGGTTACCCTGCCTTTGACCCGACCCGGGTTGCTTTCCGGGGCGGCGCTGGTATTCCTCCTGACCATGAAGGAGCTGCCGGCGACCTTGATTCTGGGTCCCACCGGCTTTCCTACGCTGGCGTCCTCCATTTGGAGCGCAGCTTCGGACACCTTCTTTGCCCAGGCGGCCGCCCCGGCTTTGCTGCTGGTGCTGGCATCGTCGATTCCCCTGGCCTTCCTGACACTGCGGGAACAACGATAGTTCGCGGTCCGAGCCACGAAAACCTGAAAGCTGCCTGAAGCGAATTTTGCCCGCAGACGGGCGCAAATTTTCCCGGTTGGCCGGGCGCTTACTCTGAATCACCGTTCAGGAAGAACGGCGGACATTGGCGGATAACCGGCGGATTTCTGCCCTTTGCGCCTAAAGGGAATGAACTTCAGGACTGACTAGTGGTAAACTAAATGACGCACAACTTTGACCGGATAAGGCGATGTTTCCGTTGCGAGCGCTTCTTGCCCTGAGCCTGTTGGCCGGGCTCTGGTTCCTGGCAAGTCTGCCCACACCCGCCTACGCCCACGGCTTCGGGGAAAGGTATGACCTGCCCCTGCCCTTGACCTATTTCGTAGTAGCGGGAGCGGCGGCGGTGATATTGTCTTTCCTGGTTGTGGGCCTTTTCGTCAAGGGCGGGCAACGGGGTTTCCGATACCCTCGCCTTAACCTGTTCCGGATTGCCCCCTTGAGAATCCTCCTGACCGGACCGGCGGCCTGGCTGCTGCGACTGGCGTCGCTGTTCCTCTTTTTCCTGATTATAGCTACCGGACTCTTTGGCTCGGAACGGGCCGCCAATAACCTGACACCCACTTTTGTCTGGATAATCTGGTGGGTAGGTATGGGTTTCGTAGTTTCCCTGCTGGGCAATCTTTGGGCGGTGGTAAATCCCTGGCGGATATTGTTCGAACTGGTCGAGTTCATCTACCACCGCTTCAATCCGGAATGGGACCTGACCCTGGGACTGGACTATGCGGAGAATGTGGGTATCTGGCCGGCAGTGGCCCTGTTCTTCGGTTTCGTGTGGGTGGAAAACGCCTTGCCCAACAACGCAACCCCGGCGCTGCTGGCCTGGCTGATACTCGGCTACAGCGTCCTTACCCTGGGCGGTATGTTCCTCTTCGGCAAGCACCAATGGCTGAGAAACGGTGAGGTGTTCACCGTTATCTACGGCATCCTGACCCGCTTCTCCATCACCGAAGTGCGGGTAAGCGACGCGGCGGCTTGTCGGGAATGTGCGGGGCTGGCTTGCCGGGATTGGACGGCCGACGGCTCGGCTGACCCGGGCTGCGTGGACTGCCTGGAGTGCTTTGAATTTTCCGGGAACCGGGAACTGAACCTGAGGCCGCCAGCCGTTGGCCTGCACTGGGAAGGGAACTTCCCGCCGGGATTGACAGCAATGGTGCTGCTGGTATTGGCTACGGTCACCTTCGACGGCTTCAGCGATACACCCGAGTGGGCTGCGACAGTGGGATTTGCCCTGACCCAAACGTCGGGTTTGACCTCCCCCTACTTCAACGGAATCGTAATCGCCAATACCCTGGGTCTGGTCATCTTCCCGCTGGCCTTCGGAGCAATCTACTGGGTATTTGCGGCCCTGATGGGCTGGTTAGGTGTTCGGTCCGGCGGTTCCAGCCCGACGGCGGCGGAACTGATGACCGCCTTCGTCTTTTCCCTGGTACCCATAGCGCTGGCCTACCATCTGGCCCACTACCTGGGGTTTCTGCTCATCCAGGGGCAGCTGCTCATCCCGCTGGTCTCAGACCCCTTCGGCGCCGGCGCCAATTTGTTCGGCACCGCCGGCTATACGGTCAACATCGGCATCACCAACGCCCGGTTCGTCTGGTTCTTCGCGGTAACGTCCATAGTCGTCGGGCATATCGTTGCGGTCTATCTGGCGCACCTGAAAGCCGGCGCCATCTACCAAAACGGGCAGTTAGCCCTGAAAAGCCAACTGCCCATGCTGGTCCTGATGGTGATTTACACCGTGCTGAGCCTGTGGATTATCTCCCGCCCCATCACGGAGTAGCTGGGCGCCGAGGGACATTTATAACGTCGCAGCCTTGCGATTCTGTCCGGGGCTGCGCCAGCTCCGACTGATTGACCGGATTATAGCAGCCCTCGACTCTCCATAGCGCAAACGTGCGGCTTTACCGGGATACCCGGCACTACCCCTCCAGCTTTACCGTGTTGCGCAGGATGCCGATGCCGTTGATGTCGATTTCGCAGACGGCGCCGTCGTCCATGTTGCTGGTGGTGCCCGGCGTGCCGGTGAAGATACAGTCGCCGGCATCCAGCGTAACGTAGCGGGAGATGAACTCGATCATTGTCGGCACGTCGAAGATCAGGTGCGCCGTGGATTCGTTCTGCTCCTCATTGCCATTGACCCGGGTGCGCAGGTGCTGGTCGTGAGGATCCAGGTCCGTTTCAATCCAGGGGCCCATAGGCGAGAAGGTGTCGGCAGACTTGGCCCGCCACCAGTCGGAGTTGTTATCGTTCCGGTCCCGCCGCTGCCAGTCCCGGGCGCTGACGTCGTTGCCGCAGGTGTAGCCGAAGACGTGATTCAGGGCGTCTTCTTTGGATACGTTGCGGCAGGTGTCCTTGATAATCAGTACCAGCTCTCCTTCGGCATCCAGCCGTTCCACCTCGCTGGGGCGGACGATAGTGTCCTCCGGCCCAATGACGCTGGTAGGCGTCTTGTGAAAGACCATCGGATATTGGGGCGCCGGCCGGTCGCCAATGTGGCTGGTATAGTTAAGGCCCATCGCCAAAATCTTGCCGGGCACTACCGGGGCCAGCAGTTTAACGTCGGCCAGATTATGAACGTGGTCGGTAACGGTGAAGCTGCCGAAAAGGTCTCCTTCAATGGCCGCCACCTGGTCTCCGTCAATGACGCCGTAGTGAATGTCTCCGTGGGTTTCGTACCGGGCGATTCTCATCGGTTACTCCTCAAACAGTTAAACGGAATTACAGCCGCCGGTGCGGCGACAAAGCCCCTTAATGTTAGCACCCAGCCCGGCTATTGGCTACCGCTGCCCGGATTTGGGACGGGCCGCCGGCCGCTGCCAGCCGCCGGTTTTCGGGCGATTCTCCAATGCTCAATTGCCAGGCTTTCCATACTGCTGCTGGGCCAGGGTCTGATAAGTAACCGGCGTCACCGACGTCAACCCGGCATCCACCGGCAGCACCACCCCGTTGACCCACCGGGACTCGTCGCTCGCCAGGAACAGGGCGGCGTAGCCGATGTCCCAGGAATCGCCCTCACTGCGCAGCGGGGCGGCGTTCTTGCGGATTTCCCGCAAGTCGGCATCCATTCGGGGCGCAACCATGGGCGAATAGACCAGCCCCGGCGCAATACAGTTAACCCGGATGCCGTCGGGCCCGTGGTCGGCGGCCATCGACATAGTAAGCCCCTGCACCGCTGACTTGGAGGTGGTGTAGGGAGTGCTGCTGTGGGCGCGCAGTCCGGCAATGGAGGATATGTTGATGATGGAGCCGCCGCCGCTTTCGATCATCCGGGGTATGGCGTACTTGCTGCACAGGACGATGCTTTTAACGTTTACCGCCATTACAAAGTCCCAGTCTTCCTCGCTGACCTCCAGGACTGAACCCCGGCGGGAGATGCCGACGTTGTTGTCCAGCACGTCCAGACGCCCCCAGTGGCTTACCGCCGTTTCTACCATCCGGCGGCAGTCGGCGGCGTCAATCACATTGGCCTCGCACACCTCGGCCACGCCGCCGGCCTCGCGAATCATGGCCTGAGTTTCCTCCGCCCGGGCACGCACGGCGTCCACCAGCAGCACTCGGGCGCCTTCCCGGGCAAAAAGCACGGCGGCGGCCTTGCCATTGCCCACACCCGGGCCGATGGAACCGGCACCGGTTACTATCGCTACCTTTCCTTCCAACCTGCCGTTAGTCTCCGGCATAAGTTCTACTCCTCAACTCCATTTACTTTCCTAAATCGGGTCCGTGGGCGGCTCTAAACCGGGTGGCGTCAACTCTGCCGCCAAGATATGGACAACGGCTACCCGACGTTACCGTATCTCCACCATTTCAATCTCAAAGGTCAGGTCTTTACCGGCCAGGGGATGGTTGGCGTCCAGCTTTACCTTGTCTTCGGACAGCTCAATTATTGTCATCTGGACCGGCTGACCGTCGCGGCCGGTGGCTTGCAGCTGCATCCCCACTTCCAGGGGAATCGTCGTGGGCATTTCGGAGCGGGCCACCTCAAATACCCCTTCGGGACGGTGCACCCCGTAGGCCTGATCTGCGGCGATAATGACGGTGCGGCTTTCTCCCAGCTCCATACCGACAACGCCCCGTTCGAAACCGGGAATCATCTGCCGTTGCCCGATGGTAAATTCCAGCGGTTCTCCTCCCACCGACGAATCAAACACAGTGCCATCGTCCAACTTGCCGGTGTAGTGGACCCTTACCGTATTGCCTTCCCTTGCTTCAGTCATGCTTCCCCTCCTGCATAGTGGCCCTACCTTACACCGATTACCGGCATTAGTCCAATGGCGCAGATTACCAGTCAACCGGCCCGCGCCTACGGCCCGTCTTTCTCAGGGAAAGGGATATGCCGGGCTGAGGGTTGCGAGTATGGATTGCGCCGGGGAAAATTGCGTTTCCCGGCAATTATCCGTTTTGCTTGCCTGGCAGTTTGCCCGCAGGTACACTAGCTTTTAACCTACCCAACGGGAAAATCGGAGCGCACAATTCAGCCAGGCTTAAAGCCTGAGGGAGGGAACGCTATGCCGGCCCGGACTGGAGCGGATTATCTGGAACGCCTGCGGGAAGCCGCGCCTGAAATCTATATGGAAGGCCAGCGAATCAAAGACCCCACCGCCCACCCCACCCTGGCCAACGGCGCCCGGACGCTGGCGTCCCTGTACGATTTACAGCATCACGCCCAAATAGGGCCGGAAATGACCTATGAATCCCCCACTTCCGGCGACCCGGTGGGGTTGTCCTTCATCATCCCCCGGACTCACGCCGACCTGGCCCGCCGCCGGGTGATGATGCGGCACTGGGCGCGGGTCAGTTGCGGGATGATGGGGCGGACTCCCGACTTTCTCAACGTAGCGGTTATGTCCATGTCGGCGGCCAGCGAGTTCTGCGGCCAAAACCGGCCCGAGTTCAAGCAGAATATCGAGAACTACTACGAATACATCCGGGAAAACGACCTGACCCTGACCCACACCCTGGTTAATTTGCAGCGCAGCCGCAATCCGATGCCCACCGCTCTGGAAGACCGTACCGACGTTGCCCTGGCGGTGGTTAAGGAAACCGACGCCGGCATTGTAGTCAACGGGGCGCGGGTACTGGCTACTCTGGGGCCGCTGTCCGATGAAATTATCGTCTATCCGGCCCGCACGCACCGGCTGCCCGGCAGCGCCGGCGAGCGGTACGCCTTCGGTTTTGCGATGCCCTGCGACGCTCCCGGAATGAAGTTTCTCTGCCGGGAGAGCTTCGACCTGGGCCGGTCTCACTTCGACCACCCTCTCGGCTCCCGGTTCGAGGAGATGGACGCCGTAGTATTCTTTAACAACGTCCTGGTTCCCTGGGAACGAGTTTTCCTGCTGGGGGACGTTCATTTAGCCAACACCTGGGCCGAGGACACCAACCGCAACGCCCATACGGGACATCAGGTAGTTACCAAGAACGTGGTAAAGTGCGAATTTATGCTGGGGCTGGCTAACCTGATGACTCGCACTCTGGGATCAACCCAGCTGCAGCAGGTGCAGCAAATGGTGGCTGAAGTCATCGAAAATCTGGAGATAACCAAAGCCTGTCTGCGGACGGCAGAGGTAGAAGCAGAAATAGACCAGTGGGGCGTGATGTGTCCGCCGTATATGCCGCTGCTGGTGGCGCGCAGCCTGTTTATCCGGATGTACCCCCGTATGGCGGAGATACTCCACTTCCTGGGTTCCAGCAGCTTGATGGCCTTGCCGACGGAAGCCGACCTGAACGGCCCCCTAGCCGCAGAAATTCACCAGTACCTGGACACGGACACCGCCACCGCCGCGGAACGGGTGCGTCTCTTCCGCCTGGCTTGGGACGCCTGCTGCAGTTCCTTTGCCGCCCGCCAGGTGCTCTACGAACGCTACTTTGGCGGGGATTCGATCCGCAACGCCACCGTATTGTACGGCCTGTACGACAAGGAACCGGCCACCGAGTGGGTTCAGGAATTTCTGGAGTCGTAGTAGCGGTGAGTCCGGAGCGAGATAGGTTAAAATGGCTTTCCAAATCGGCGCAAAGGAGCGTTGCAGCAATGGCCGACCGGGAAGAGCTGTCCAACCGCTACTTGCAAATGAGCCGCAAATTCATTCGGCAAGCACAGGAAGAGCTGGACGACAATGATGACCTCGTTCAAGTCTCCGAGAAGGCCTGGGGCGCGGCGGCTCAATCGCTCAAGTCAATCGCAGCCCGGCGGGGTTGGAATCATCAGAACCACGGGCTGCTGCGCGACCTGGCGACCCATTTGTATCTGGAATTCGGGCGCCCCGACATCTCCTTGCTGTTCGGCACCCTGGAGAATGCCCACGTAAACTACTATGAGCATCGCTTCGACCGGGAGGAAGTGCAGTTTCAGTTAGACCGATGTGTTGAACTCCTCGAACAGTTGAATGAAATTCGGGAAATGCCGCCGCTGCCATTTGTACCGGCCACGCCAGACCAAGAACGCCGGCTGAGCCGGCTAACCCGATACCGTCCCGAAACGGCAGCCGACGCCGCGCTAGACATTAGCGCACTACCGCCGGTCTAGTTTCCGGCCGGCGACTCTCACCCCCTACATACACAGCATTCCCCCGTCAATGGTAACTACCTGGCCGGTGATGAAGGAGGAACGGTCCGAGGCCAGCATCAGGCACATACCGACTATGTCCTCCGCTTCGCCTAACCGCTTCAGAGCGGTGGCCTGAACCGTCCGGTTGACTTGTTCTTCGTTGCGGGCATCGCGCCAGCGGGGAGTATTGATGCTGCCCGGAGCAATGGCGTTGACGTTGATATTATAAGGCCCCAACTCCCGGGCCATGGTGGCCGTAAGCCCGATGATGCCGGCCTTGGAAGCGGCGTAGGCTGCCGATGTAGGCTCCGCCGAGCCCCGCCGGCCCACGATGGAAGCCATACTGACTACCTTGCCGTAGCGGCGTTCCTTCATGTGAGGAACCACCGCCCGGAAGCAGTAAAAGCTGCCCTTAACGTTCACATCGAAATTATGGTCCCAGTCCAGGTCCTCTAATTCCTCCAGCGAGCCGGTGAGATTGGGGCTGACGGCGTTATTGACCAGAATGTCAATTCGGCCGTACTCTTCCAGGGTGCGGGCAATCGCCGCAGTCACCAGGCCCCGGTCGCTGACGTCGCAGGGAACGGCCAGGGCCGCGCCGCCCTGTTCCCGCAGGTCGCCCACCGTGGCGTCGGCCCGCTGCGGGTCGAGCTCGGCGATAGCTACCGACGCTCCCTCAGCGGCGAAGGCCAGCGCAAAGGCCCGACCAATCCCGTGCCCGCCGCCGGTGATGAATACTACCTTGTCGGCCAATCCTAAATCCATGCTCCTTCCTCCCCGGTCCATCGGCTTAAAAACCGATTTCGGCTTATTTTACGCAGCAAATTTGGCGGGTCGAGAGGCATTGTACAACACCGGTCAAACTTGCGCTAAAATCTCCGCCAAATTCCCCTAAAATATAGTATCCGGCAGCCCAGCGACATATAATTCTAGTGTCAGGAAAAGTTTAACCGTAAGGCTGCGCCGGCCCCGGCTTTCGTATTAAGGCCGGGGGAAGGAAGCTGGAGAGAGGCTGCGATGAAGGCGATGGTTCTGAAGGAACAAGGCGGCCCGCTGCGCCTGGAAGACGTTCCCGTACCGCAACCGGGCAATGGTGAGGTTCTGGTACGGGTACGCGCCTGCGGGTTGGGGCTCACCCTGGTGTGGAACCTGAAGGGTCGCGGGTTTGGTCGGGGAACTATCCCCGACAAGGTGCCGCGGATTATCGGGCACGAAATCGCCGGCGACGTCGTGGCGACCGGCCCCAATGTAGCTTCTTTCCAGGCCGGCGACCGGGTGAACGTTTACTTTTACCTTACTTGCGGCAATTGTCGCTGGTGCAACGTCGGTCGCGAGGATTTGTGCGATAACCACGCCGGTTACGTGGGCCGTCAGATTGACGGCGGTCTGGCCGAGTATGTAGTCCTGCCGGAGCGCAATTTGTGCCACATTCCCCCGGAAATGGGCTACGTGGACGCCGCCGTAACCGCCGATGCTATCGCCACGCCGGTGCACGTTCTCCGGGAAAGAGCCCGCGTCCGGGCGCCGGAGACGGTGCTGGTGGTTGGGGCCGGCGGCGGCGTAGGCATCCACATGGTGCAGATGGCCAAGGTACTGGGGGCCCGGGTCTTTGCCGTTGACATCAGCGCCGAAAAGCTGGCTTTGGCCCGGGAGTCCGGGGCGGACGAAATTATCAATTCCCGGGAAGTGGGCTTTGATGAAGAAGTACGCCGTCTAACCGGCGGGCGCGGGGTGGACGTGGTGGTGGAAATGGTAGGCATTGCCGATACTATGCAAGCCAGCCTGGACAGCCTGGGCAAAGGCGGTCGCCTGGTCTTCGTCGGCTCCTACGACAGTGCGGCAACCCTGCCTCTGAACGCCCGGTCGCTGAGCAACGAGCTGGTGTTGACCGGCTCCCGCTACTGCAGCCGCCAGGAATTGGCCGAAGCGGTAGAATTGGTAGCCCAGGGGCGTATCCGACCCATTGTTACCCGACTCTGCCCGATGGAAGAGGCGGAAGCCGTGCTGCAAAACATCGAGGGAATGGAGCAGCCCGGACGAGCCTGCGCCGTTTTACCGTAGCGCGGCGATTTGGCCCGGGCGGTGTCAGCCCGGATCAAGCGGATTAGCGGCGGCAGCTCTTTAAGGTTGGAGCCAAATCATCCGGAAACCTGGCACAGAACGTCCTTTGCCTCAGGAAAATTCTTGACTTAACGGAAACGGGAGACCCTTACCGCCAGGGCAAATACAGATTCAAACCGGGAGTATCGAGATGCCTTATCAGCCCATCGAAGACTATGGAATCATTGGCAATATGCACACCGTGGCATTGGTGGGTAAGAACGGCTCTATTGACTGGTTTTGCAGTCCCAACTTTGACTCGCCCAGCATATTTGCCGCTATTCTGGACGACAAGAAGGGGGGACATTTCAAGGTTGCGCCGGCCCTGCCCACGGATGACCTGACCTGCAAGCAGATGTATTGGCCCGAAACCAACGTCCTGGTTACCCGTTTTCTGGGCAACGACGGCGTGGGTGAAGTCATTGACTTTATGCCCGTGGGGGAACACCACTCAAAATACAATAACAACGAACTGATCCGGCGCGTCAATGTGGTTCGGGGCGCCATGACCTTCCGGATGGAGTGCTTCCCGGCCTTCAACTTCGCCCGGGACACCCACGAAATCCACCTTAACGGGAAGGGCGCGGCCTTTGTGGCCGACGGGATTACCATCCAGTTGACTTGCTCAACGCCGGTGGAACTGTCCGGCGATGGCCTGGTGTCCGAGTTTACCCTCCACGAAGGCCAAACCGTCACCTTCGCCCTGGATGAGACCAGCAGCAACAAGGAGGAACTGTTCCCCTTTAACGAGGACGAAGGCGAACAGCTCTTTAACGACACGGTGGAATACTGGCGCAACTGGCTGTCCCACTGCAACTACAAGGGCCGCTGGCGCGAAATGGTCGAGCGGTCGGCGCTGGTGCTGAAACTGCTCACCTACGAACCTACCGGGGCCATCGTCGCCGCCCCCACTTGCAGCCTGCCCGAAGAATTGGGCGGAGTACGGAACTGGGACTACCGCTATACCTGGATTCGGGATGCGGCCTTCACCCTCTACGCTTTGCTGCGCATCGGCTTTACTGACGAAGCCACCAAGTTTATGAAATTTATCGAGGCCCGCGCCAGCGAGCTAAACCCGGATGGTTCCCTGCAAGTGATGTACGGCATCGACGGTCGCCACGAGCTGGCCGAGGACAATCTGTGGCACCTGGAAGGTTACAAGGGGTCAGCGCCGGTCCGCATCGGCAACGGCGCTTACAACCAGCTGCAGCTGGACATCTACGGGGAACTGATGGATGCGGTGTACATCTACAACCGGCACGCCGAACCCATATCCTTCGACTTCTGGATTCATCTGCGCCGGCTGACCGACTGGGTGGTGGACAACTGGCACCGGGAGGATGAAGGAATCTGGGAAGTGCGGGGCGGACGCAAGCACTTCGTATATTCCAAGCTGATGTGCTGGGTAGCCATCGACCGGGCGCTGCGTCTGGCCGATGCCCGCTCCTTCCCCGCGGACCGGGCCCGGTGGACCGAGGCGCGGGATGAGATTTACGAGGAAATCATGGAACGGGGCTGGAACGAAGAACGACAAGCTTTTGTACAGTCCTACGACAGCGACAGCCTAGACGCATCCAACCTGCTGATGCCCCTGGTGTTCTTCGTGGCCCCCTCCGACCCTCGCATCCTGAAAACCCTGGAAGCTATTAATGAGTCGCCGGAACGGGGCGGGCTGGTGTCCAACAGCCTGGTGTATCGCTATAACCTGGAGATGTCCCCAGACGGATTGATGGGGTACGAAGGCTCCTTTAACATCTGCACTTTCTGGCTGGTGGAAGCGATAAGCCGGGCCGGTCGCTATGACCCCAAGGCCCTGGACCAGGCGAGGCTGATCTTTGAGAAGATGCTGAGCTACGCCAATCACGTCGGCCTGTACGCCGAGGAGACCGGCCACAGTGGCGAAGGGTTGGGCAACTTCCCCCAAGCCTTTACCCACCTGGCCCTCATCAGCGCCGCCTGCAATCTGGACCGGGACATCGACAGCGCCGGCATGGTGGACTGGTAGGGCCACCGCCGGCAATGTCCGGGGGCGGATTTTTACCCAAACATTTCTCCGATTCAGGGTAATATCCGCCCTCGCTGCGGTTCGGCTGACGGTACGGCGAGAAATTTTCGCTACTGAACCGGCTTGCGCCGGTCTTCCAGCCGGCGGGCCTTGGGCAGAATACCGGCGCCGGTTAGCGGGGCCAGGCTATCCGGTTCCACCAGTTCCACCTTGATTCCCACGTTCAGCCGGTCCCGGAAGGTGCGTTCCAGGTCGCGCTGGATGAACTCCAGGTCCGCCGCCTCCGGGGTGCGTTCCACCTGGACGGTCATTTCCTCCCGGTTGCCTAGTCGCTCCACAATGCAGTAATACTCGCCGGTAAGTCCGCTCTTGGTGGCAACGATGGCGCCGCAGCCCTCGGGCCAGACGTTCACCCCCCGCAGCTTGACCATAAAATCGGAACGGCCGTGGATAGGGTCAATCTTTTGCATCCAACTGCCGCATTCGCACTGACCCTGGGGCCACAGCTGGGTAACGTCCTTAATGTCGTACCGGACGATGGGATAGGCTTCCTTGTAGAGGGCGGTAACAATCATCGTGCCTACTTCGCCCGGCTCCACCGGCGCGTAGGTGTCCGGGTCCACAATTTCCACGATGAACGCATCTTCCCAGATATGGTGGCCGCCGCCGTAGGGACACTCGGAGGAAATGGCCTGTACCTCGTGCATCCCGTAGGTGTCGTAGGCCGGCACGCCCCAGGCTTCCTTCACCAGGTCAGACTTGCCAAAGCACTCGATCAGCTTCAGCTTCAAGTCTTTGCCCACTTCCAGCCCCATATCTTTGGCTACCTGCGACATATGGAGCAGATACTCGGGGAAACCCACCAGGGCGTTGACCTGCCATTTCTGGGCAATCTCCAGCGCGCGGGTAGTCCGGGTTACCACGCCGGCGCTGGTGGTTACGGGAATGCAGCCCAGCCACTGCCACAGCGACTCGTGGGCCGAGTAAGCGGCGTTGTGGGTAGAATAGAGCAGGGTATTCATCACCACGTCGCCGGGCTTGAATCCGTGCCAGTAATAGGAGCGAGCCCGCAGAATGTTGCCCACTTCCCGGTCCCAAGGGGTATAGAAGGTAGGGCGCGGCTCGCCGGCCGTGCCGCCGCTGGAGTGAATCCGCCAGGGGATTTCGCCGGCCAGCACGTCCCGGCCCACGTAGTCGCCAAAGGGAGGATTAGCGTCGACGCTTTGGCGGATGTCCTCTACCGTGTACAGTGGGGCCCGTTTCAAGTCCTCAATAGTCTTGATGTCGCCGGGCTCAATGCCGGCCTCTTCCCACTTGCGGCGGTAGAAAGGGACTTCGTAAGCGCGCGCCACGGCGCCCCGAAGCCGGGTTTCCTGCAACTCCCGAATTTCCTCCAGGCTCAACTGGAACACGCCCCGGAAGAAATCGGGCGCCGGCGGATACTCCCGCACCAACTCTGCAAAGTCAATGGACTTATAGTAAAAGGGGACGTCGTGCAAATCTGAATTCTTCAGCACGGGAAACCTCCTTTAGTGAAACCGGGTAATGTTCAGGCGCAAGGTTATTAATCTTTATCCAAATGTAGTACCAGGTCAGTACCAAATTGCAGGCCGGCTACCTCGCACTCCAGCCTGGTGGCCCGCTCAATGTCTTTCCTGCCATAGTTCGTGCCGACAAACCATCCGAAATTTGACTCGGCGTAATATTTCTCACAAAGGTCGGCTCGCTCGTAAAGGCCTCTCTTTTCTTTGGCGATATACTTACGATTCTTTCGAGTATCTCTCTGATAGAACCTGTCGGGAAAAGTAGGGTCCAGCTCAGCTAGTTTCTCAAAAATTCCGACCATCACCCTCCAGGCGCTACGGTAGGGATACCATTCATCGCGCAAGACAAACCCCAATCTTCCTACGTGAAGGGGCAGGGGAGATCTGGCTGAATCGTCAGTTTCCAGCTTATCGCTGCGGATTGGTTGAGGTTCAACCAAGGGAGCGATGATTGGTTCCGGGGCGGGAATAGAGTTGCTGTAAGTGGGCAACTTTTCGCTGACTCCGCCCGTCGATTTGCTTAAAGCGGCAAGAAATGCTGCGCATTGCTGACGGTCAGGTTCGGAGCCGCAAATATCCAGCACTTTCCTCAGTAGAGCATCTACAACTGAAGGGTCTGCATCAACCAGCAATTGATTCCATGCTAATGGCAAAGTTTGTTCAATTTGTTGCCGCTTTATTTCCCTTTGGTGATCTTCCCAAGCGTTCCGTGAAGCGATGCCGGACAGAACGTTGTTCTGGGATAAATATCGAATGAGACGCGCGCAACTTTCCAGCATCTCGTCATTTAAGAGGTCGAGGCTATAAATCTTGCGTTCCTCGAAGTTACCTTGCCCAGGTGCAAGGTAGAAATCCCATTGGTTTCCGTCGGTAAAGACGAGTAACGGAACTCCTTGACTGTAGGCATAATTAAAGAGTTGCTCCTGTCCCTTGGGGGACAAACCACCAACCTTCTTGACTTCGATGAAAACTAACGCCTTCCTACCCAATGGATGGCAAAGAGCAAAATCTACAAACAAGCCTCCCACTTTGTACTGGGGATACACTACCAAAGGGTCGTTTGTAGGCCATCCCAATGATCCCAAGAGCGGGGCAACTGATGAGAGGGATACGGCGTACTCATTGGGAAAGCTGCCTGCACGGACCTTTTCTCTGATGTTGGCGACCGTTTCCTCCAGAGTCATTCCTACCCCCTTCTCGTCGGATCCGTTGACGACAAGAGCAAATTTCGAGTTGTCTCTACCCCAGCCCTCCAGTGCCATCCTTGATGCCCGCTCGCTTGGAACGTTCCGGTGCCGCCTGCCAGAATTTACCCGGCAAGGACTCCGCCGCTCCCCAGCACCGCCTCGTCGAGTACAAGCTCCCTACCCCTCCAGCTTTAGCGCCTTGATGGCGTTGGTGCGGACGAACTTTTCGTACACTTCCGGCCGGATGGTGCGATGGGCGCCGCCCCAATCGAAGCCGTTGTCCACAATCTTCTGGTAGTCGTCCAGCCACACCTTGGGGTTAATCGCCGGATAGTCGCTGCCAAAAACCAGCTTGTCCTGCAGCACCGTGTTCATATATTGGAAGACGATAGGCTGAGTTGCGTAGATGTAGCGGGGCAGCCAACCGGACAGGTCCATATAAACGTTTTCGTGACGCCAGCAGACGGCCAGACCTTCCTCAGTCCAGGGCCAGCCAAAGTGGGTCATAATTATGCGCAGGTCGGGGAAGGCGGTAGCCACGTCATCCAGCATTACCGGACGGCAGCCGTTAATGGTGCAGCGGGTCATCCGGGTAGTGCCGGTATGCACCAGGATGGCAATATCCAGTTCCACGCACTTGGCATAGATGTCCCACATCAGCGCCTTGTCATTGGGGCAGAACTCCTGGTAGGCGGGATGGAACTTGAGGCCCTTGCAGCCCAGTTCTCCGGCGGCCCGCTCAATCTCCCTTAAGGCCAGGGGGCCCATGTGGGGGTCAACGCCGGCAAAGGGGATGAAAAGGTCAGGGTACTTCTCGGCGTAAAGGGCCAGATAGTCATTGGGCAGGGCGCGCCCCCATTGGTTGTAAGATACCATATTGACGATAACCGCCTTGTCCACGCCGGCTTCCTGAAAGGTCTCATAGGTCTCATCAATGGTGATGAACTGCTTGCCGTGATGGGGAGCCTCCGGGCTGCGGCCAAAGAAGTCGTAGTGGGCTTCGGTATAGGACGGCCCATGTCCCAGACAAGTTTCCTGGGTAAAGGGGTGGATATGGATGTCGATAGGCTTGATGGCCGGGGTGGTCATACGGTTCCTCCTGTGGGGAAGCGGAAATTTTCTCGCATATCTTATACCCTGTCAGTTATGTGGGCAAGGCGGGATTCTGACAGGGCTATCGCATATGGATTTTAAGAGGCCAATTGACGGGTAAATCTCCGTTTTTAACTGCTAAATTTGGGTAATTTAAGACTTAAACCGTTGGTTTTGATGTTGATTACCCAGTAAAGCGCCGCCAAAACATCGGAAAGTTCCGTTCTGAGCCTGAAATTTTTTCATATGCGATAGCCCTGGGGATTCTGATAGCATATTGCCCTGGTTCTGCTGCGGATAAAATCGAAGGCAAGAATGATGACTCCAAAAGGGTCTTGCCGAAGCGTTTCCTATATGCTATTAACACTGTAATTTGACCGCCCTCAAGCGAAACAAGAGAGTGTAATATGACTACTCCAAACATCCCTTTAGCCAAAGAGATTAACCGAGTCCCTTCCAGCCGGGTCCGCCTGGATGCCCTGCAGGAAGTTCGCTACCGGCGGCTGGTAGAAGAGGCCGTAATGGTGGACGTACACCAGCACCCCATGATTTTGCCCGAAGATATGCGCCGCCTCACCGAGTATCTCCGCGCCAACGATTATGGCTGGGGCTACGAGGCGGTTCGCCGGGGCGGCTGGACGGCGGTAGCCACCGCCAATATGTTCCGCTGTCTGGTCAATAATCCGGATATGTCCTTTGCCGAGTTCGATGATGTCCTGACCGAAGTGGGCCTGGTGCTGTCGGACGTGGCGCGCCAGAAGGACGTGGTAAAGGTAACCAGCGCCGCTGAAATCGCGCCGCCAAGCAGGAAGGGAAAATCGGCTTCCTCCCAACCCTGGAACATCTTGCCATCGGCAACGACATCAACCGGCTGGACATTCTGTACGGCGCCGGAGTGCGTCTGGCCGGCTTGACCTACAACCGGAGAAACTATATCGGCGATGGACAACTGGAACGCAATGCCGGCGGCCTCAGCGAATTTGGCGTCGCGGTGGTCCATCGGATGAACCAGTTGGGTATGTGCGTGGACATCTCCCATGCGTCTATTCCCACGGCCATGGACGCCATCGCCTTTTACCGGGCTCCGGTTACTTTCAGTCATAACGCAGCTTACACCCTGCGTCCCACCACCCGCACCCGCCGGGATATGGAGTTAATCGCCTGCGCCCGGCAGGGCGGCCTCGTCGCTATTACTGCGGTGCCTAATTCCCTCAGCGACGACCCCAAGCAGGATATTGAGTGCGTTCTGGACCACTATGATTACATGATTAACCTGGTGAGGGTGGATCACGTAGCCATCGGCACCGACACTAATGTAGGCGACCACGTGGCTTTCCACCGTTATGTCCTGAACCGCAACGACGGACAACTGCCGGCCCTCTACCTGGACGGTCTGGAGTCGCCGGCCGACGGAGTGAACATCATCCGTGGGCTAATTCGGCGCGGCCACTCCGACGCCGATATTCTGAAGATAGTTGGCGGCAATGCGCTGGACTACTTCCGCCGGGTGATGGGGTAGGCCCTCACCCCCAGGGAGAGGGGAGAACTTGTGGCGGGCGTGCCGGAGTATGGGCCGGGACTTGCCTTCTCCCGAAACGTCGGGGAAAGCCTGTTGCTCCCCGTTCCCGGGCAATCAAGGAAAACCACCCTCCCTTCCCGGGAGAGGGGCCGGGGGTGAGGGCAGACAAGGGAACGGCCCCGCAGTCTTGCGGGGCCGCCTTGGGGTCTGTCGCCCTTGCCTTCCAGCCGGGCCGCGTGGGCCGGGCTAGTTCTTCAGGGACAGGGTGAAGGAGCCACTGGCTTCCTCCCCAGCCGCGTTGCTGGCGATTATCTGGATGGTCAGATCCTGGGAGGCTGCCTTGCCACCCTCCAACGTCAGCACCGACCCGTTCCAGCTTCCCGACACCTTGTTGCGGGCAATCTCACCCAGCTTGCCGGTCTTCTGCCTCCCGGTCTTCTGGTGGGTGGTGGTTACCATCACTTCGTAGGTCAGGTTGTCGCCGCTGAAGTGATTAGCCATGTCCAGGTCGCTGGTCTCCCCCTGGCTGAGTTCGATGTCCCCGAAGGGGTTGCTCAGCGCTGGCCTTTCCGGCGCGGGTTCCGGAGTAGGTTCCGGCGTGGGCTCGGGAGTCGGCTCCGGAGTGGGTTCCGGGGTCGGCTCCGGCGTCGGTTCCGGGGTAGGTTCCGGGGTCGGCGCCGCCGTGCCGCCCACGGTCAGTTGGAAGGAGTCGCTGGCCGATTCGCCGGCGCCATCGGTGGCGATGACTTCCACCTGCAGGACGTGGTCGCCCTTAGCCCCGGCGGTCAGGGTCAGGACTTCGCCGTCCCACTCGCCCCGCACCTTGTTCCGAGCCACCTCGTTCAGGTTCCCAATCTTCACCACCCCGGTCCGCTTGTGGGTAGTAGTTACCTTCACCTGGTAGGTCAGCCCCTCGCCGCTGAAATGCTCCGCCATGTCCAGGGACTGCTCTCCGCTATTCTCCAGGGTCAGGTCGGCGAACTCCTGAATCAACTCCGTCGGTTCGGTCAGCCCGAACACCTGCCCCACCGGGTAATGGTTCAGCCGGATCGAGAATCCCCGCCGGTCGTCCCAGACCCCGTACAGGGTCTGCATCCCGTACCCTTCCCGGTAGAACATCATTTTGGCCCGATGTTCCCAGACATTGCCGCCCGTGCTGTAGGCCGCGTCCGAATGGGCGCTGATGCTGGCCGGGTCCACCGTGACCTTGCCATCGGCATAGGTCAGGGTCATCGAAACTTCCCCACCGGCCCAGTCATAACTCAAGGTCTCGGTAGTGGGCTTGTAGTCAATCTCGTAGTAGATGCCGTAGTCGGCATCGTAGTACCAGTTCAGGGTCATGCCGTTCTGACCCGGCCGGTGGAACTCCAGCGACCGCCAGTTCTCGTACCGGTCCAGCCAGCCGCTGTCGTGGTACTCTACCGTCGTTTCCGCCGCTACCGCGCTGTCGTGGGTCAGGTTGCTGTAGGTCAGCTTGTTGTCGTCGTCCAGGTGCAGGTCCACGTTGATGTGCTTCCCGTCGCTCCACTCCAGCAAGGCGCTGGTGGACGTGATGGGCGTGTCCGTCTGGGAAGTGGGCGGGTTCGGGTTCCGCTGCTCATCGCAGTACAGGCCCCAGTGGATGTTCCAGGTGCACTCGAAGAGGGCGTCCCCGTAGCCCGGCCGCTCGAACCGGATGTAGTTGAAGGTCGTCGCTCCGTTGCGGTGCACCCGGTACCGGAAGGTGGCTTCCGTGTCTTCCCCGTGGCTGATGCTCTGCGAGGCCAGCTCCGAATGCCGCATCCCATCGTGGTAGAACCGGAAGGAGAACTCCTCCCCATCGCCCCACTGGCCAGTTACCGTCTTGTTGGCATCCTGCCGCTGAATCTGGTAGTACAGTCCCGCTTCCGTGTCGTAGTACACCGTCAGGTAGATGGGTCGTAGTTCCCCTGGTCGTACTGCTTCTTCACCACGATGGTCTCGAAGGTCGAGTCCTCCATGTAGGAGAAGAACACCCACTGAATCCGCGCGCTGGTGTTCCGAATCGACTCCCGGGCCGCGTCCACGTCAATCTCCGGGTTCCCGTTCTGCTGGGACACCGGCACCACCAGCTTGGTCCCTTCCAGCCATTCCAGGTCCAGCTCAATCACCGCCGATTCCTGGGGGCCCTTCACGCCCGCCGGCGGGTCCGGGTTCCGGTAGGCCACGTAGTTCCGCTGTTCCGGGTAGCCGGCCCACCACTTGATCCACATATCGCCGAAACCGGCCCGCCGGAAGGTCATGCTCTTCTGGTCGAAATCGCAGCAGTAATCGGCGATCTTGACCGTGGTGTCTGCCCCGTGGACCAGACTGTCCGGGTCATAGGTGGGTTTGCCGTCCACCCGGGTCAGGGTCACGGAAACTTCCTCGCCGTCGCTCCACTGCAGGGCCACCGTTTCGGTGAGGTCCGATTCGGAGGCGGCGCCGATGGCGGAGTCCAGGGTCGTGGTGGTCGTGGGGGTGGCGTCGGCCCGGGCCGGGCTGGCGAAGGCCAGGCCGAAGAGGAGGGCCAAAGCGAGGAGGGCGCCGGCGATGCTGGCCGGGATGAGCCCTTTGCGGTTGAGGTGCAACATATTTTCTCTCTCTCCTGGGTTATGATGGATACATACTATCAGGTAAAGTGGGGTATGCCAACAGGATTATGCCACAAATAGATAATCAGACTTTGGAATAGGGATACAATAACATCATTGTAAGGGGGGTGATAGGGCAGCGCTGAAGTGTAATATTGATTACAGCAAGGGTGATATTACGTAATTACGTATGTGGAATATTGGTAAACAGGATATATAATTTAAGGCAGCCGTAAATCTCGGTAATGCTGCTATATTGCATAATGCAATAAAGATATGGAAACTCGCCCTGAATGCCGAATCACCCCACCGCTTACTCTAACCAATGAGCCGTGTTAAACTAGGCCCATTCCTGCGGCAAATATGCGGACCGATACCGAGGCCCAAACTTCATTTGAGAACTTATAAGGAGAGTGGCAAATATGAAAATAGTCCTGTACGACGATTACCGGCTGGGTGTAGTTCAGAATGGCAACGTAGTTGACGCTATGGCAGCGGTGGAGGGGATGACCTTCCGACATCCCCATGACTTGATTGACGAGGTCATTACCCAGTGGGACACCATGCGAGGCAAAATCGAATCGGCCATTGACGGACGCGCCGGGGTGTCCCTGGATAGTGTTCGGCTACGCGCGCCGGTTCCCAGACCCACCAAGTTGATTTGCGCCGCAGTCAACTATCTGGAGTTTGGGCAACGGCTGCCGGCTACCCTGGACGCCTTTCTCAAATCGCCCACTGCCATCATTGGCAGCGGCGATACCTGCGTCCTGCCCCCGGCTCCGGCTTCCATCTTCCATCACGAGCCGGAACTGGCTTTCGTTATCGGCAAGACGGCGACCAATGTCAGCCAGGAAGAAGCTCTGGATTACGTCTTTGGCTACACCAACTTCCTGGATATGTCGGCCCGGGGCTTGCAGTGGGCTATCGGCAACAGCTTCTTCCTGGGCAAATGCTGGGATACCTTCGCGCCCATGGGGCCCGCGCTGGTAACCGCTGATGAAATTCCCGACCCGCAGAATCTGCAAGTGCGGTTGTGGAACAATGACGATCCCCGCCACGACTTCCCCACCAGCGACATGGCTCACCCTATTCGGGAGCTAATCTCCGAATTCTCCAAGATTACCACTCTGGAACCGGGCGATGTGGTGGCTACCGGCGTCAATCACCAGCAAATTGGCCCGGTGCAGGACGGAGACACCATCCGCATGGAGATTGCGGAACTGGGCCCATCTCTGGTAATCCACATTAGCGATCCGGCGGGACGGGAGTGGCCCCGGGGAATTGACCGGCAGTTCGGCGCTATGGTCATAGCCGGCGCGCCGGCCAATCCTTCCGCCTAGTTGGCATTGTCCTCATTGCCGAAAATCGGTTAAAGAAGACAATGCCAGAGATTCGTAATTCCAACATAACGTCTAATCGAGGAATATCAAGTGAGTAAAATGTCTCTCTTTCAGCAAGCGCGTATCAATTTCCGGTGGCTGACCTTGACCCTGGCGCTGACGGCGGTGACCGCGGGGCTCTTTCTGATGCCGGCAACGGGCAATTCCCGGGCCGAAGCCGCGGATGGAGACCTGGTGGTTAAAGACTTGCCCAGCGTTGCGGACTGCTCGGGCGCGCTACGGTATATAGTAAAGTATTTCAACAAAGAACACGGTAAAGGGACCTATCGGCACAGGGCTATCGCATATGGATTTTAAGATGCCAATTGACGGTTAAATCTCCGTTTTTAACTGCTAAATTTGGGTAATTTAAGACTTAAACCGTTGGTTTTGATGTTGATTACCCAGTAAAGCGCCGCCAAAACATCGGAAAGTTCCGTTCTCATCCTGAAAATTTTTCATATGCGATAGCCCTGCCTATCGGCATAAGGTTAGCGGTACTACCTGGCCCGGCACGGTTACTATCAGTGACGCAGTACCCGGGGTAGCCTACCAGGTTAACAGCAAGGCTATTTGCCGACTTACCGCCGGCGGCCGGGGAACGGCGTCCAAGAAACACGGCAAGATAACCGCCGAAGGTACGGCGCCGGCGCCGGCCCCCGGGATAACCGCCACGGTCAATGGCTCCGACGTTACGGTTTCCTGGACGGCCAAGTCTTCCTGCGTTGAAGGTTATTTTATTGCTTACCGCAAGGTAAAAACCTCTGCCTGGATGGGAATGTCCGTAGCCAACAGCAATTCTACTACGGGCACGCTTACCGGCCTGGACACCGGAAAATACGTCATACGAGTCAAGTGCGTACATAAGACCCGAACTAAGAACGGCAAACTGATTTATATCGGCCCCTGGCTCGGTAATACCTCGGTGAAGGTGTAGGACTGGGCTGATCCTTTTCGATAGCCGGTTCTCCGGCGCCGTCCAAGCTGCCGGCAGTGTACATCGCCGGCAGCTTGTCGTATTACTCAACCCCTAATGGGTGAAACCCCGGATTGGCCGCGACGTCCCGTCCGGAGTCGGCAAGCTGTTTCTCGATAAGCTATACTTAAGGTTATGCACGAATCGATATTTCCCTTCCTGCGCACCTTCAGCGCCGAATCTCCCCTGCTCTGGGCATTGCTGGTTATGGCAGTTATTGCTGTCGCCGCGCTATTCCTGTACGGATTTTGGGAGCTGGTCCTGCGCGGCCTGGGGTTGGCCTTTTCCGGAGGACACAGCAGCAGCAACCGGGGCAGCGGCGATTCTGGAGCCGATGACGGCAGCCGGACACCGGGAAGTCCGGGACATTAGGAACACTTATGCTCTTCCCTAATGCCGACGTGGTGGTAAATCCCATCCTGCTGGGACTGCTGGGACTAATTGTAGGCACCCTGGGCGGTTTCTTTGGCGTGGGTGGGGGATTCCTGATTACCGGCGGCCTGCTGGTATTTGGAGTGCCGGAAATCTACGCCATCGGCACCGGCCTTACCCTGATTATGGGTTCTTCCATCATTAATATGCTCAAGCACCGGGGGCTGGGCAACGTGGACTTCAAGCTGGGTATCCCCATGGTCATCGGCGCATTACCGGCGGTTTTCATCGCCGAGTCCCTGAACAGCGCCCTGGAATCCGCCGGTCAGGTAGGCAACGTTATCCCCTACATTTACGTAGCCGTGCTGCTGGCGCTGGGAGCCTTCCTGATTTATGACTACTTCAAGACTGGTCGGCAAACCCGCCGTACTGATGGGACCGGCGAAACGGTATCCACGGCGCAACTGACCCAGCGGGTTCAGTCCCTGCGCATACCACCCCACTCCATCAAGCTGCCGGGCCGGCCAGCCCGCTCCACCTATATCAGCCTCAGGGTGTCGGGAATCGAGAGTATCTCCGTATTTGTACCCATTTTCGTCGGATTCGGCATCGGCTTCTTTGCCGGTCTGCTGGGGGCCGGAGGCGGCTTTATTCTGATGCCGGTCCTGGTATTTGTGATGGGGATTCCGACGACGGTAGCCATCGGCACCGACCTTTTCCAGGTAATCATAACCGGTTCCTGGGGAACTTTGCTCTATGCCCTGGGCAACAACGTGGATCCGCTGATGGCCTTGATTATCCTGGCAGCGGCCTCGGCAGGTTCCCAGATTGGAACCACCGCTACCCGGTTTGTCGATTCCGGACGCATCCGCATTCTCTACGGCATAACTGTGCTGAGCGGCGCTCTGGCTATTGGAATGGGGCAACTGGGCAAAGTAGTTGACGCTCTGGCCTTCCTGAGCCGAATCGACGACTGGGTGCTGCTGGGTGTCCCCGGGTTCATGTGTATCGTGATAACGGCGCTGATGATCCGGGCTATTTGGCAAAGACGGCGAGAAAATACTGCCCGGTAATCAAGCAGTCAACACCTAACTGACATTTGGTTCTGTTCCACGCTCCCCTTCGCTGGTATATTGACTGGCAGGTTTGGCGGAAGCCGGTTGCCGGGGAAACAACAGCGGACGGAGACGGCGGAAACGGAATGAACGAAACCTCAAAGTGGCCCTTACTGCACATCCTGATGGGAATTCCCATCATCCTCGTCGTTTCAGCCTTGATCGGCTTGTCCCTGGAAGACTGGGTAGTTGGCAAAAACGTCATATTCAGCAGCGCGACAATGACTACTCCCACCGGTATGGTTTATACTTTTCTTATCGTCTTAATTGAAAGGAGCTACCTTATGGTATTCTGGGCCAGAGAAAAAATCCGGGAAACTTTCCGTCAAGCCCGGGAAGAAGCGGAAGCCCGCGGCGAGGCTAGGGGCGAGGCCAGAGGTGAAGCCCGAGGGGAGGCGCGGGGCGAGACAGCAACCCATGCCCAGTGGCGGGCTTGGTATGACCGGATGCAGATGGCGCAACGGGAAGGGCGGCCTTTCGACGAACCGCCACCAACCCTGCCCACTTCAACCAAAAATCGAAACGGCTACTAATCCGATCCAGCCTTCCGCCCGGCTATAATTCGGACACTATGCCCACTCATCCTTTTACCTTTCAACTAGATTACCGGGACAGATCCGCCCGGGCCGGACAGTTCGTCACGCCCCGAGGCTCGGTACAGACACCCATGCTTATGCCGGTATGGTTTATACTTTTCTCATCGTCTTAATTGAAAGGAGCTACCTTATGGTATTTTGGGCCAGAGAAAAAATCCGGGAAACTTTCCGTCAAGCCAGGGAAGAAGCGGAAGCCTGCGGCGAGGCCCGCGGTGAAGCTCGGGGTGAGGCCAGAAGCGAGGCAGCAACCCATGCCCGGTGGCGGGCCTGGTATGACCGGATGCAGACGGCGCAGCGGGAAAGGCGGCCATTCGACGAACCGCCACCGACCCTGCCCGCTTCCACCGGAAATCGGAACGATTACTAATCCGGCCCGGCCTGGCGAACGGCTCTAATTCGGACACTATGCCCACTCAACCTTTCACCTTCTAGCTAGATTACCAGGACGGCTCCGCCCGTCCCGGACAGTCCGAAATCAAAGTAGTGCGGTATGAAACGGGGTAGCATTGGCCTCGGATGAGAGTTGGGAGCAGGTGATTAACTTGGCCTGGCAGCAGAGTGCGGTGGCTCCCTTGCACCTGGTAAGCGATGGACTTGGTGCGGTGTACGGCTGGGACAGGCGGGAGAATTGGTGGCTCTGGACGGCGGCGGTACAGAGGCCGATGGGAGTCGTTGGGTGGATTTGAGTTAGGGGAGCGCAGTGAGGCCCTCTCTGCCAATTGTACGCCCGTTTACCGGAGCGGAACGGTACCGCAGCGACTGCTATCGGGCGTACTTGGGATGGCTTCCCTCGAACCGGAGCCAGGCTTGCAAAGGTGGTGCGGTGAACTGGAATGAAGGGCTGCCTTCGCCGTCGCGGGGTCGGCTACAGCGACTGATGCGCCAGACTCCAGCGACCCTTGGGCAAATTTTTAGCCAACCAGTCCGGCAGTGCATAAATACCTACAGGTTCGGCTAAAAGGAAGGCTGTCGCTTCTCCTTGAAGGCCCGTATCCCCTCCCGGGGATGGGGTGAGGTAGCGAAATACTGGACGAAAGCCATTCCTTCCTGGGCGATACCCGCTGACTGGGGCAAGTCGTTGCCCTGACGAGTAATATTTTTAATCCATCCCAGCCCGGTACGGCTCTTCCCCCGAAGCTGACTCAACAGCGTCTCAAGCTCGGCCTCCAGGCTATCCAGGGGCGCAGCCCTGAGCACCAGTCCCCATTCCGCTGCCTCGGTTCCGGCAAGCCATCGCCCGGTAGTCAATAACTCAAAGGCCCGCTGCATCCCGATGCGCCGGGGCAGACGCTGGGTGGAACCGCCGCCGGGTATCAAGCCAAAGTTGGCATGCTGGTCTCCGATTCGGGCATCATCCGCCGCCAGGGCCATATCGCAGGCCAGCGCCAATTCCAGCCCGCCGGCCAGGGCAAATCCGTGAATCATGGCGATAGTCGGAACAGGCAGGTCTTCCAGTTGAAAGAGACACTGGTTTAGTAGCTGCACGTAGGGAGGCAATCGGGAAATGTCCTCAAAAACGGTATCGAAAAAGAGCAGGTCGGCCCCGGCGCAGAAGGCCCGACCTTCCCCGCGGATTACTAGAGCCTTGACGGTTTCATCGGCGCCGGCCGCCGCAACCGCTTGGGAGAACTCCCGCAAGAGTTCCATACTCAAAGCATTCAAGGCATCCGGGCGGTTCAGGATTATGGTAGCTACCGAGTCAAAGATTTCCAGCTTGATATTGGAATATTCCAAGACGTTCCTCGCTAAATCGGGTTTTGGACGTATGAAGCGGCGTATCTGTGTCTCCGAGTCAATATACTCAGCCCCATCATTGTCAGCCATCGTCGGACCGGTTGCAACCTAATTTAGCTCGATGCAACTCTGCGAAGATGATTTTTTACGTTTTGGTCAAGTTTATACGCTTTTAGGAGAAAAAGTCCTCCCCCTATCCTCGCGGGAGAGGGGCCGGGAGTGAGGGCTTACCCTCGGGACAGGGGAGAGGGCCTGTCCCAGGGCTATCGCATATGGAATTTAAGAGGCCAATTGACGGGTAAATCTCCGTTTTTAACTGCTAAATTTGGGTAATTTAAGACTTAAACCGTTGGTTTTGATGTTGATTACCCAGTAAAGCGCCGCCAAAACATCGGAAAGTTCCGTTCTGAGCCTGAAATTTTTTCATATGCGATAGCCCTGGGGCCTGTCCAGGTGAGAATTGACAATTAGATAGGCTGCTTTTAGAATTGCAAGGTGAACTTAAGGCCGGCCCCGGCGCCGGCCCACTTGGAGTTAGAATGCTGCGTATTCGGTTGCGGAGAGTCGGGAAAAAAGGCCGCCCTTATTACAGAATAGTTGTTGCTGATTCCGCGGCCCCCAGGGACGGCGCCTTTGTGGAGTGGATCGGCCAGTATGATCCTATGGCGGACCCGCCGGCAGTGATACTGAAAGAAGACCGGGCTCTGGCCTGGCTGAGTAAGGGAGCTCAACCATCAGACCCGGTAAAGCGTATCTTTGACCGGGATGGAATCTTTGCCAAGCTCAATGCGGCGGAAGACGGCAGCGCTGCGGACGAAGAACCGGTGGCAGCGGAAGAGCAGGCTGAATGAAAGAGTTGATCGAATATATTGCCCGTTCGCTGGCCTCCAATCCCGATGCGGTTAAAGTTACCGAAACCGTTGCCGATGGGCAGGTCATCATCCGGCTTGAAGTCGCCCCCGAAGATAAAGGCAAAGTAATTGGTCGGCAGGGCCGGGTTGCCCAGGCGATTCGGGTTCTGGTGCGGGTCGCCGCCATCAAGGAAGGAACCAGGGCTCTGGTGGAGATAGTCTAAAGCTGTTTTCAATTCGTTCACTGCCGGCGGCGCGCCCGCGCTTCGGGGCAAATCCTACGGACAGCCTCATTTTACTGAGCCTTGACTGAACGCCACGACCACCACTCGACAGCCTCGGAAACGCAGGCGGTTGTGGGAATTGTCCTGGGTTCCCACGGAGTTAATGGCGCCCTCCGGGTGCGGGTTATGAGCGATGTCCCCTATCGCTTTGACCCGGGGCAGACTCTCCTGGTGCGGCAGCGTTCCCACCGGATTAGGGCGTCCTCCCGAAACCGGGCCGACTCGGTCATCCTCAACCTTGAAGGCATTGACACCGCCCCGGCTGCCCGAGCTCTGATTGGGCAGGAACTTGTCTGCAATACCGAAGCTTCCCCCGCCCTGCCGGAAGACGCGTATTTTCACTTCCAGCTTTTGGGGTTGCGGGTGTTTACCGAATCGGGCGAAGACTTGGGCCAAATCGCGGAAATCATCGTTACCGGCAGCAACGATGTCTATGTAGTGCAAGGGCCAGGTGGCGAAGTGCTTCTGCCGGCCCTGCTTCAGGTAGTCCGGCAGGTAAACCTCGACAAGGGAACTATGACCGTCCGCCTGCTGGAGGGCCTTCGCTAGGCGGCAACCCGCAGCGGCATAATACCGGCTCGCTAATTCGTCTGCTATAATCAGGGGCCAACGTGCCATATCCGCCCGACCTTCTTGCTTGCCTGAAGAGTCGGAGCGCAAAGGGGGAACCAGAATGGACCTGGAACTTAAAGGTAAAGTCGCAATAATTGGCGGGGCCAGCAAAGGATTGGGTCGGGCCTGCGCCGATGTGCTGGCCGAGGAAGGCGCCAGACTAACCATCTGCAGCCGTACCGCAGAAGACCTGGAGCAGGCGGCGGCGGAGATTCGGGACACCACCGGCGCCGAGGTGCTGCCCATAGCCGCCGACCTGGAAAACTACGACAGCATCAAAAATCTGGTAGCCGCCACCGTCAGCCACTACGGTCAACTGGATATTATGGTTAACAACTCCGGCGGGCCGCCGCTGGCCCGGTCGGAAACGGCCACCGAAGAGCAGTGGGAAACGGCAGTGCAGCGCTCCCTGTTCTTCTTTTCCCGAATGTCCCGGGAGGCGATTCCTCACCTGAAGCAGCAGGGAGGCGGCCGGATTGTCAACATTTTAGCCAGCACAGTTTATCAGCCCATACCCAACCTGGCCCTGTCCGGGGCTACCCGTATGGGGGTGGTGGCCTACATGAAGAGCCTGGCCGACGAAGTGGGACGGGACGGTATCCTGATTAACAACGTGGCGCCCGGCTCGATTCTCAGCGAACGGATGCTGTCCAACGTAACCAGCCGGGCCCGGGAACTGGACATTACGGTGGAGGAAGGGCTGGCCCACCGCGCCGCGGAGACGGCGGTGGGTCGCATTGGCGAACCTCG
>CBDAVT010000002.1:0-1495000 GCA_965201145.1 Dehalococcoidia bacterium | reverse complement strand
CCGTGTCTCAGTCCCCCTCTGGCTGGTCATCCTCTCAGACCAGCTACCCGTCATCGGCTTGGTGAGCCATTACCTCACCAACTACCTGATAGGTCGCGAGCCTCTCCTCTGGCGCCCGAAAGCTTTCACCCGTAAACCAGAGCTTACGGGTCTTATGCGGGATTATCCCCAATTTCTCGGGGCTATACCCCACCAAAGGATAAGTTACTCACGTGTTACTCAGCCGTCTGCCGCTTTCCGCATGGCCGAAGCCATTTGGCACGCTCGACTTGCATGCATTAGGCGCGCCGCCAGCGTTCACCCTGAGCCAGGATCAAACTCTCTTTATGGAAAAACCTTACTTCCTTCTACTATTCAACTGTTAAGGTGCCTGCTCTCCGCCCCAATTCCTGGGGACGTTTGGTTAGTATAGTAAGCGCTGCCCCGCTTGTCAAGCTATTTTTTACAAATACCTCTAAATTTTCCCATAACCATTTTGCCACACCGCGATTGCTCAACCCAGGATAATAATACTCTCACCCACAACTTTGCATTGGCTTGGCTAACCTGGCCCATTGCAGCTGAGGCTGAACGGAAAATCGGGATTAAAGAATGGGGGCAGTTTGCCCGGTTTCCTTGTCATTGCTCCGTCAAGTCTTTCAAGACCCCTACTTACCAGGTATATTAGCCAATAACGCTCATTCACGTTTCCGAAGTTGGCGTTTTGGCAGTGGAGGCAGATAAGCCATGCTGCGTAAAGTAATTATCCCAGGTGTCGTTATTGCGCTCATCCTCATCGCCGGCGCCGCCATCGCCGGGACCACGCTGGGCCAGCAGGGTAGATTCAGCCATATCTATGTTGAAGCTGAAGGGGACTCGGAAGTGGTGGCAGTGGTGCAGGGTGAGAATATTACCCGCGGGGACATCAGGAAACCGGCTGAGTTTATGAACGAGGCGAATCCCGCTCTTTTTCCCGAGCAGGAAGCCTTGCAGCATTCTGTCGTGGCCGTGGTGGAGGATGTATTGATTCAGGCGGAAGTGGAACGCCGCGGGCTGGTTCCTACCGAAGAAGAAACCTCGGAGTATATGAAACCTATGCTGGAAGCCTGCGCATCGCCGGAGCCGCATGGGCGGGAGTGTCGTGATTATCTTGAAGGAAAGGGATATAACCTTCAGGAATATTGGACGACGGTGGCTCCCCGCGAATATCGATTTGTCCTGGGCCACCTGAAGCTTTTACGAACGGTCTATAAAGAACAAGGCATATCTGATGCCGGCACCGATGAAGATGTTTTAGTGGTCAAAGGCAACCTTACCGCCAAGCTGCGTCGGGAGGCGACCATCGTCTGGAAGGACGAAGCTCTGAAGCGAGTGTATGAACAGGCGCTGGCTTCCGATTAGGTCCGCGCTCTATTTCCCGCCTACACCGGCGGCGACAGTCGAACTGCCAGCCTTTCTTCGCACCACCGGGCCGCCGCCAGCAGCCCGGACTCGCCAAAGTAGGAACCGGCCAACTGAATCCCCAAAGGCAGCCCGGAAGCCGCCAGGCCGGTGGGCAGGGTGATGGTCGGGAGACCGCAGGAAGTCCAGGGACCCTGGAACATAGTGTTGCCGGTATTGGTCAGGTCGGGTAGGGCCGCCGTCGGCGTGGACGGAGTCAACAGTACGTCCACCTCTTCCGCCAGGTTCCGCATATCGGCGCTGAATTGACGTCGCCGTTCCAGGGCCCGGGAGTAGGTAACGGCGTCGGTGTCCAGCCCCCGTTGAATCATCCCTCGAATGCCGGGCTGGTAGTCCTCCGCCTGCCGCCGGTACATCGGTTCGTGGAAGGATGATCCTTCCACCGCCATAATGATTTGCTGGTCTTCAATGGCCGTATCCATGCTGGAGGGCAAGGACAGCTCCACCACTGCGGCGCCGGCCTCGGCCAACCGTTCCACTATTCCGTCAGTGTGCTGCCGGGTTTCCCCGTCGGCGTGGTCGTAGAAAAATTGGCGCAGCACTCCGATACGGGGCGCCACCGGGGCGGCCAGCGCCGCGCCATAGTCCGACGCTTCCACCTTTCGGGCCACCGGGTCAGCGGCGTCGGGCCCGGCCAATGCTTGCAAGAGCAGGGCGGCAGCCGCCACGCTGCGAGTCATCCAGCCCATGGTATCCAGCGACCAACTGACCGGTATCACCCCGTACCGACTCACCCGCCCGTAGCTGGGCTTGAAGCCCACCACGCCGTTATAGGCGGCCGGGCGCAGCACGGAACCTACGGTCTGGGAACCCAGGGCGGCGGGACACATCCTGGCGGCTACTGCTACCGCCGACCCGCTGCTGGAACCGCCGGGGGTGTGGGCCGGGTTCCAGGGATTTTTGGTGGGCGAAGGGTCCATACAGGCGAACTCGGTGGTAACCGTCTTGCCCAGCATAATCGCCCCGGCCTGTTTCAGCCGCGCCACCGGGGCCGCATCGTAGTCCGGCACAAAGTCGGCATATACCCGGGAGCAGGCCGTAGTGGGGATGCCGGCAGTATAGTAAATATCCTTGACTCCAACGGGGATGCCGTGCAGCGGGCCGGCGGCACGGCCGGCAGCCAACTCCCCTTCCCGGTTTGCAGCTTCGGCCAGCGTCGCTTCCCGGTCCAGGTACACCCACGCTTGCAGCGACGGCTCCAGGGCTTCAATGCGGTCGAGGAGGGACCGGGCCAAGTCCACCGGCGACAGTTCCCGGCGGCGAATCAAATTGGCAGCTTCGGTGACGGAAAGTTCATAAGGCTCAGGCATTTTACTTTCTCCTTATTGGCGCTTGAGAACCCTTATGTTACCATCCGGTTACCGTCCATAACACCTTTGGATGGGAAGCTTAAGCCTAAGTAGGGAGCTTGACCTCAGGGCGACATCCGGACAGGGAGGCCCGCCCTCACCCCCGGCCCCTCTCACTGAGGGAGAGGGGAGAGCCTGGCTTCTCCCTATTACCAAGCTAGGGAAGGACAGCTCTTTACCCCTTTTTCGAGAGAGGGTTCACCGTGAGGTATGCGCTAGTACGCCAAGAACACTCTCCCCTCTCCTCGTGAGAGAGGGGCCGGGGGTGAGGGCCTTACTGCCCGTTCACTTTCTCCCGCAGACAGGAGAAAAGGTGGTCCAACTGGGTCCGGGCCACGCTTTCCATCATCCGCTGCCCGACACGAGCTACGGTGCCGCCGGCCTGGGCCTGACTGTCCACCCGCACCGTCGTCTTGCCGTCCTGTTCGGACAGCGTAACCAGCGATTCGCCGCTGCCGAACCCGATCGAACTGCTGCCACTGAGGGAGAGCCGGTAGGACTGGTGGGGGTTGGTATCGGAAATGGCTACTTTCGCCGTGAAATTGCCCCGTACCGGCCCGATTCCTACATTGACCACAGCCTCATATTCGTCCGGCCCCACCGGGGTCAAGCTTTGACAGCCGGGAATGCAGCCGGCCAGCGCGGCCGGGTCCATCAGAGTATTCCAGACCTGCTCGGCCGGGGCGTCAAAAACATAGGTGGCGGAAATATCCATTGGGAACAGCCTCCGGGATTAACGTTCGATTTACTCGGGGATAACCCTACAAACGGGCGTCGGCCAGCAGCAGCATATTCAGCAGCGCCTGCGCGCCGTTGGCGCAGTCCGCGGGCGGCGTAAACTCCTCCGGTGAGTGGCTGATGCCGTCCACACTGGGCACGAAAACCATACCCGCTTCGGTAATGGCGGCGATGGCCTGGGCATCGTGACCGGCGCCGCTGGGCAGCGACTCCCAGGACAGGCCGGCCTGGTCGGCTGCCTCAGCCACCAGCCCTTGCAGCCGCGCCGGCAAGGGGACTGCCGGGGAAGCCTCTACCGGGTCAAGGGTAATGGACACCCGGTTGGCGTCGGCGATTGCAGCGGCATTGCGGCGCAGGGCAGCCTCGGCCGCCGCCAGGCTGTCGGTAGCCACGTCCCGAAACTCCACCCCCAGGCTCACCTGACCGGGGACGACGTTAACGGCGTTGGGCGTCGCCTGGATGTTGCCCACGGTAGCCACCCGACAAATTTCCGCCTCGGTAGCCAGGCGCTGCGTCGCCAGCACCAGATGCGCGGCGGCGGCCAGGGCATCCTGTCGGTCGGACATAGGGGTTGTGCCGGCGTGGTTGGCCTTACCCTCCACCTGGACTTTGAACACATAGCGTCCGGTAATGCCCGTTACCGCGCCCAGGGGTGTACCCGTCCGGTGCAAGGTTGGCCCCTGTTCGATGTGCAGCTCAAAGTAGGCGACCAGTTCCCCGGGGTAGCGGCGGGCCTGGTCGATACGGGACAAATCGCCGCCGATGTCGGACAGACGCCTTTCCAGGGATACACCCTCCTGGTCCACGGCGGTGTAGTCTTCCGGCTCCAGCAGACCGGCCATAGACCGGCTGCCCAAAAGCCAGCGGTGGAATCGGGTGCCTTCTTCGTTGGTGAAGATGATGATTTCCAGGGGATGCCGCAGGCGGCGGGAGTTCTCGGCCAGGGTTTGGGCAGCCTCGATCGCGCCCAGAACCCCCAACGCGCCGTCGTACTTGCCGCCATTGGGAACGGTATCGGTGTGGGAACCCAGGGCAATGGCCGGCAAGTTTGGCTCGGCGCCGGACTTACGGCCAATGACATTGCCGGCCGCATCCACCCGAATTTCCAACCCAGCCTGACGCATCAGCCCGATGGTATATTCCCTCCCCTGCAAGTCGGCCGGCGAATAGGCCAGCCGCATCATCCCCTGGGGCGTTTCGCCAATCCGGCCCAACTCAGTCAAGGTGCGGTTCAGACGGGCGCCGTTAATGCGGAGGGTTTGGGTGGTCATAATTGCTGCCCTCGGTCAAGTTCGGGTGGCCGTATTTCAGGTTCAGGACACTCGCGTCGCTTCCAGCAAGCGGTATGCCAGGGTTAGGCCCGCCGCTTTGTCCAGGTCTCGGTCCTGCGGGTAGGAAGGGATCAGACAATTGGGGCAGCCCGATTTGCACGGGCACCGGGCGGCCAGTTGCGCGCCAAATTCCAGGATGTCCCGCCAAAGGTCGAAAGCCTTCTTCACAATCCCCAATCCGCCGGGGGAACTTTCAATGATGAAAACTTTGCCCGCTTCGGAATGAGTGATAATTTCGTAGGCATCCACCGAAAAGGTGAAGAATATCCCAATCCGAAACATCTGCTCCAGGGCAGCCAGAGCCGGCGGGCTAACCGGAGTGGCGTCCGGCGCCGGGTCGGAATCGTCATTCACCCGCAAAGCGGCAACGTCCAGCCAGAATGACGAGGCGGTAAACTCCCGGGCATTCCCGTTTTCGGGAGTATAAATCTCGATGGTGTGACTCTGACCGGCTGTATTGCTGCCCTCGCCGCCGGCAGTGTCTTCCGGCGTCTCGGTCACCACGGTAACGTGGGTCAGCCCTTCTTCCAAATGGATGTTGCCCAAGTGCAGCGATATTCCACTGGCCGGCGACAGGCACAAAGACTCATCGCGAACCTCCACCGACCGGCTAAAGCTGGGCTCCGTTCTGATTGCGGACAACCCTTCCGCAGCTTCCAGCGCAATGCTTCGGAACCTCTCGGCGACTTCGGTTTGGCTGACACCGGGTACACGAAACTTGGTTACCCCCAGGGGGAAAACTGCCCCTGCATAGACTTCCCGGAATTTCCGGTAGTCGGATACAACCGCGACCCGCTTTTCGGCAGCGAGCAGACTCCAATCGGAATCCGACGAAATTTGCAGGTCTATGTCCCCTTGGGGAAACGGTTTCGGAACCGGAAGTTCACTGGCGGTACGGCGCAGCTCCTGAAAAAAGGCTGAGCCCAACGTCGCCGCGGTAAAGGAGTAGATGCGGCCTTCCGATTCCTGAAGGAAGGCCGGCAGATGGGAACGGATAATTTCCGGATTCTCCGAATCGACAACCAGATGGTCCGGTCGCTTGTCGGCCAGCCAGGGCAGATTAGCGGCGACAAAACGGTCTGCCCGGTTATTTAAGGCGTAGTGCAGGACATAGGTGTCGGTGTCCAGGTAGGCGCCTGACCTCTCTATTACACCCAGACCGTCCCGGAGCCGTGCGGGGAAACCGGCCATAATCAGAGCGCTGTAACCGGCGCAATCCAGGTCGGAAACCGGGCTGATGCCGGCGAAAACCACCCTCGCCCCCGGACTATCCGGCGATTGATTTCCTGAATCCCGGGTTTCGGAGTCTCCTTCACGCAGCCACTCCGCGGCCAAACCTTCCCTTCCCTGAGATTCCGTCAAGGCCAGAAAGGTTTGGTAAATTTGTCCGGCCGTATCGGTATCGGGGCAGCATACGATTACCGACTGGTCGGCCTCCCGGCAGGCCAATGCGGCGCGGGCTATGCGTTCTCGAAATTCGTCCGGGAATCGAGAATCCGGTTCGTCAATGCTTACGGAGAGGAAATGACGCTGGGGCGCCGGGCCGGTGGCGGTAACGACCGGTTGAAAAGCTGCTCCGGTAAGCGCTTCGGCAAATTCCGTGCCGTTGGCGCACCCGGAGGCCACCACCAGGTATTGCGGGCCGGCGCCCAATATGGACAAGAGGTGGTTGAAGCGGCGCAGGAGCAAAGCTGCGCTGGCGCCGAAATGGCCCCGGTATTCCTCTGATTGAACCAGGGCAACAAATTTCAGGCTTTCCAGGACGTTCAGCCACTCCCCCTTGCGAGCCAGCAGCGTCCGGTTAAGCTGATCCATTGACGCCACCAGGACCAACCCCGGGTCTGCCGCGTCAAGGAGGTCGGAATCCTCAGCTTCCAATGGCGCATCCGACACGGTCATCACCCTGATTCCCGAAACGGACAGCAGTTGCTCCAATTGGGCGGCTATCGCTGGCGCTGACCGGTCTTCAGGACAAATCACCAGCGCGGCGCCTCCGGGATTTCGCCGCAGACATTCTGCCAGGGGAATGGCCCAGGAAATTACCGGTTCGCTGCCCCAACCGGCCTCCAGAACCAGATTAGCGTCATCAGCCGCCGCGGCAATCAAGCTCTGCTGATAAACATACAGGCCCGGGCCGCCGCCGCCAGCCAAAGCCTGGGCCAGCTCGGGGAATGACTCCGCTAGAATGGCAGCAGCGGCATTTTCGGGCGTCGCGCCGCTGCTGGTTGCCGTCATCAGCGTATCCCGCTCTTGCACTGCACCGAAATCGCGCAGCCTCCGCAGAAAATCGGACTGACCGGGTTCTGCCGAAGAAGTCTCTTCAGTCACACCCGAAGCTTCCGCCTCAGCAGAGTCGGCGGATTCATCAGCCAAGGAGTCGTCCAATACCGCTACCGGAGAAGAGTCTTCTTCCCGGTGAGGCAGCGACTCCTGGGCGGGGATGGAATCGTACTCTTCCGATTCCAACTCCGAATCCCGGCTCTCCACCTTCAGCGTTTCCAGTTCCATAATGCTGGGGGATGACATCGCCGCTAACAGCTTCTGGATAGCGGTCAGGGCCTGAAAAGCCGAGTCTGCGGTGAAGGGCTGACGGTTGGCCCAGGCTTCGTGCACCATTGCCAACTCTCGAATCAGGACCGGTTCGACATCAGTCAAGAGAGGGTTGAATACGTCCCACCAGGCAGCCTGCATCACTGCCAACAAGTCCTGGGTCTTCATATTCTGGAAAGGCCTTTGGACATCCCGATTTTGACTGATAATCTGATTCAGGACCTCCGGGGACTGTTCGGCGTGATAGGACTGGAATTCCCGGGGAATGAAATTATCCAGGTCAATTTTGAGCAAATAGAGGGCTCGGCCTACCCTGGCATGGTTGGAAATCACGGTGAACCTCAATCAAAGCTTGGGTGAAAGCTAGATTATACCCGATTCCGGGGACAGGGGTGACCCGGAAAGCTCGCCCGCAGCGCAATCTCGGCAGAAGTCGGGAATTTCTCCGGGTTAGGGCACGCTGCGCCTTGCCGGTCAGTTAGGCGGAAGGGTGCGCCGGAGGAGTCCACCGACGAGCCGCTTACACCATCACCTTAAAGCCGTAACCGTCGTGGTTCAACCGGCCTTCGGCAAACCGGGACATACGCAGCGGCGTAATGTCGATGGAAGCAGCCTGACCATCCAGCATCAGCTCTGCCATTAGCGTCCCCACCATTGGCGACAATTTGAACCCGTGCCCGCTGAACCCGGTACAGAGGTAGAGGCCGTCAATCCCGGCCACCGCATCCATAACCGGGTGAGAATCCGGGGTGGAAGTATAGAGGCCGGCATAACCGGTACTGAACTGGGCATCGGCCAATAGTGGGATCCGGCGAGCCAGACGCGTCCAGATTTCCTGGATGAATCCGGGGCTGGCTCTCTGGGCGAAAATTTCCGGGTCCTCAATAACATCTTCCATGTTCCCGTTGCCGACCAGGGTCAAGTCGGCGCCTTCGGGACGGAAATAAATTTGATTGATAATGTCGCCGCCGCCGGGATGCCGGAGGGGACCTTCCAGCCCTCGCCGCAGGTGAACTACCTCATGGCGAGTAGCGGTCAAGGGCAGGTCTATGCCGTGCTGCATCAGAAAGCGGCGGCTCCAGGGGCCGGTGGCAACTACCACTTGTTCCGTAGCGATTACACCGTCCGGAGTGTGGACGGCAGCAACCCGTCCGCCGGTTACCTCGATTCGGGTAACCGGGCAGCGCAGGGCCATACGCGCCCCGGCGGCACGGGCGCTCTGGGCAAATCCGGCGGCCGTCGCCGAAGCGTCTCCGTATCCGGACAAGGGTTCATAGGCGATAGCGGCGCAATCTTCCAGGTAAAACCCGGGCGCCAATTCCCGGGCTTCTTCCCGGGTCAAGCTGCGGGTGTTGATACCCACCTCTTGCTGCATGGCGATATTGGCGTTAAAGGTTTCAACGTCCGCTGCGCCGGCAAATATCAGTTGGCCGGTCTGCGTGTAACCGCACTCACCACCCACCAACTCACCAAAATTGCGAAAGACATCCAGACTCTGCCAGGCCATTCGGGCGTGGACTTCGGTGGAATAGTGCATTCGGATGGCCGAAGAGGAGCGCCCGGTGGAGCCGGCGCCCAATACGTCCCGTTCCAGAAGTATCGTGTTGGTCACGCCCCTTTGCGCCAGGCAGAAGAGTATGCTGCAGCCCATAACGCCGCCGCCGATGATTACCACATCCGAGGTTGGGGGTAAAGTGGGCATAGGTGGCAAGTCCTTCCGTGGCAGTGGGAGACAATTGATGGGCCCCGGTCTGTTGCTTCTGGAATTCCAACGGCTATGGAGAGTCAGGGGTCAAATCCCTTGTCGTCAACTCAGGGCCGCCGGAATCTACTCATCAAAGTCAGTGAGGGGGACCCGAAACACGATTCCCCCATCTTCATCGTGGGAGTGGGACATTATCGACTGCTGCAGATGGCTAATACTTTCCCGGATGCTGGCCGCCTCGGAACGCAAGATTTCTTCATTACGAATTGTTCTTTCTTCGATGCGACGAAGCATTTCCTCGTTGCGCTGGAACCGAGCTTCGGAGTTGGCTTCATACCGGTCAAAGCGGTTTATCATATCATCCATACGCTGGTGAACCTGATTAATGCGTTGATGGACTAGCTGCAATTCGGCGTGCATTTCGGCGCGCATCTCTTGCGGCAGCCTTTCGCTGGCTTCGGTCAGCTTGCCGATGCGGAATATGGCCGTAGCGGCCAGGCCAATGACGGCGATCAGGGCCGCGGTAAAAGCGGATAAGGCGGCGATTTCAGCGGCTTCCATTGCAGTTCAATTATCCTCAGTTACCCGAATACGGGATTTATTCTACCGCAGAACGGCCCGCTTGCCTATTGGCAGTTTGGCGGCTCCGGCGGGGAGGCGCACCTACACGCCGTCGCCAGGCCGAAACAAATGCGTGGGGGAGCAGGATGGGGCCGACTCTTTAGGTTTAGCAAAAATGGAAGCGGACTTACATCCGCTTCCGACTAGACTACGGGCTCGGGCAAGGTGTGATTTTCCCAATCGTCGCCGTGGATGTGGTTAAGCAGGCGATTGGTCTCTTCTGCAGTCAGTTTGGCGCCGCCGAGGTGGGCGATGAACTCACAAGCGCGATTGACTGTGTTTTTGCCCGACATAACCCTGCCATTAGATTTCATCAAAACGTTGTGCCACATAGAATTCTTAACGCCCCAATCTATGCAGTTCAAACGATTGCAAATTTCATCCGTATCGATGTCCAGGCATCGTTCCCGCATAACTAGATAGCCACGAACCAAAGCAAATTGACCGATGGGCTTGCCTAACAAAGTTTCCTCACGAATCCTGATACGAGTGGCATCCCCTCGCTCAGTCGGATCTTCTAAACTTTGAGCCCAACAGTCGATGCCGGTCAAGAGCAAGTCCCATATTTTCCTAACGGATTCCTCGACCAAGTCACGCTGAGCCACCTCCAGTTGCTCCAACTCACCGCCGCCTACCAAACGCAAGCTCTCGGCAATAACTTTATTGCAATTGTAGAATGTTGCAATTGTGGTGAATTCCGGGGCTCTGGCGTTAAGAGTATTGGCCCCAAGTCTGACCAGCCGAGCCGGTATCAATCCATTCTCGCCCAACAAATTTCGGGTGATAACCGCCAAAGAATCATCGTCATCAGTAATGAGGTTGTCGGATTTGGTTGTGGCTTTGGTGTAACGGTTCAACTTGTTGAAAATACGCCGAGAGCTTACGGGTTCAAACCTGACTAGAATAATGGATACCTGATCTTTCGCTAGTTCTTGATTACTTCTGATTCCTTCGATGGGACGGTTGTTATCGTCTGATCCATCGATAGCGAACTTGAAAGCTTTAGCTCGATGCTGCCCGTCCAAAGGCACCAGAATCTCACTTCTCTGGAAGGTTAGAAAGCCCATATCCCGAGCGGCGCTTTGGTAAAGCTGGGGCAGAGAATTCCTACCCCCCCTCCCCGACAGCAGGCAGAGGCTCGAAAATCATATCCTCGTCGTTCATAACTGCCAAAACCAGTGAACCGGAAAAGCGGTCGGGATCCGATGCGAAGTAGGGAGCAATTTCGTTACGCACTCGAGAGATACTGATTTCCCGCTGGTATTTTTCCTCGATGGACATACTGCCCCAATCTTGCATATCTTGAGGAAACCGAACCGTTCGGACAAACTCACCGATGTTCATCGTGGTAAGGAAGTACTCGGTGGTGCCGAAGTTACCGCGCAGCGCCGGAATGGTAGTAGGCATAGAAAACTCCTCCCTACACCCCGCACATCCCTTCGCATTCGTCTCCGAACATAGGGTATTGATGGATGTCGGGAAAATTCCTGATCTCCCCTAAAGGTATCATGCTTTTGTGCAAGTACATTTCACCATCAAACCGTTCGGCCCGTCCCGATGTGCGCAACGCAGAGTCAACGAACACAGCATCAGCCCAAGATTCCGGATCATCCAGTTTCATTGCAGTCCATTCTTCATCGGTGTGGTAAGGACAGCCGATGCAAGCGCTGCGAGGCAAAATGCGCCCGGGGTAATTCCGGCTGAACCAAGTCTTGCAATCATCTCGGGTCATACCGTGTTCAATTAATGGCCAATAGTTCTTAATCCATTTTTCCCGATTGGGTTTCATCCGGATGATTTCGTCCCGGCTAATGCCAATCCATAATTCGACGAACATCCCCTTATCGATCACTTGCTTATAGCCCAAACCCAACAGGTCCCGAAGTTCCGTTTCTATGGGAGAGAGTTTGTACTCCCGGGTGCATTGCCGCTTCACTATGCCAGTTTTGCCGGACGTGGAACGGACAAAGGCGGGAATGGAGTTGAATGACTGCCCGGTGGAGTTGGTTCCGGCCAGAATATCATCACGGATGCTGCCGCTGCTGACCCGGCGAATTGGGAAAGGCAATTGGGTCTCCAGCCAGTCCAAGTGGTTATAAACGTTCTTGGGTTCCCAACCGGTGTCGGCAAAGACCGCATAGTCGGGCATCGGTTTGATGAGACCTTTGGCAGCCATCAAAGCCATCACTGAGCTTTGTACCCCACCACCCAAAGATATTACGGTTAATTCCGGCTCTCCAGTCATATTGCCCTCAAATGCTTGTTCCACCCGGCTTTCCCAGACTGGGCGATAATACTATAGTGATTTGGGTGATTCAAGTACGCGGTGTCAGCCCCCCTACCCCCGCTCCTTGGCCCGGCGTACTTTGAAGCCTCCGGCGCTGCGCTGTTTGCGTACCCATTTCAGGTAGCTGCGCACTCGCGGGTTGGTCTGGAGCAGGGGGATGGAGTGGAGTTCGTTGGCGAGGGTGGTTTCGGAAAAGAGGGCGTGGAGTTGACGGTGGCAGGTGGGACAAAGTTTCGCCGTTGGCCCGAAGCGTCCGCCCCGAGCCTTTGGTACCAGGTGATGCACCGTGTACCGGTCCACTGCGCGTAGGCACAGCTCACATTCGACCGCTTCGCTGCGGGAAGGCAGGGATTGGGCCTGATGCCTCTGGCGAGAATTTCTGCGAGCCAACCTACGGCTCTCCGCGGACGATTACTATTACCGAAGCGGCGGACAGCCGACAGCCGGGTGGAGTCGCCCGGGCGGTCAAAAGACGGGTCAGGTTTCCAGAAAACGCCAGCCGGGCAGGTCCACCTGCCATTGGCCTTCCTCCAGCAGCATGGGAATCACCAGACCGGACATCATACGGCGGCGCGTAACCGTGCTCTCATTTTCGGTAACGCCAAAAGGCAGGAAGGCGAAGGCGTGGGTGTCGTCGATGTAGTTGGTGGGGGCCACGCCCAGGTCGGTCAAGTCCTCCAGGGGCCACAGGCGAAGCACCGTGTCGCGAAAGTCCTTCATCATTGAGGGACGCAGATTATGGTCCAGGTCATAGGCGGCCCGGTAGGCGTTCTGCATATCGATATTGTTGCGGGTAGCCCAAACACCCATACGCATCCCCCGGGTCTCCCGGGACAGCATGGACCAGGCCAGGTTCATATCGCCGTCCCGCACCGCCTCGGCAAAAATACCGGCCCGATTGCCAATATCGTCGGGTTCCTGACTTCGCTTGTGTCCGGGGATACGCATTACAACCACCTGGCTGACCACCGGCGAGCTGCCGTGAAAATTGCCGGTCCAGCCATAATCTGCCGTGTCAAATTAAAGAGCCGAGCAGGGAACTGCCCGACTCTTTGAAAAATTCTTTACCTGACATCCTGAATCCATATTCCGGAAAAGGACGGGGGATATTACAGTAACTAATGGTTGCACATTAGCTAACACCTGTCAATCTTTTTCGCGACGGTCAAATGTTAAGCTTTCGGCGTCCCGTGAGTTAGGTCTCGGACGGCTGGAAACTGACTGTCCGGCATATCCCCGTCGCACTTCCGACGCTTAATCCTCCTTAAACCATTCAGGATGAATCGGGTATGAATCCTCTGGCAATGGCTCCCAAGCCTGTCGCCACACCGCCGATGGCGGTCATTATCAAGCCCAGGCCTATATCATCTATTACCACCATAAGCATGATGCCAATTAAAGAAATTGGCGCGGACACCACAAACAAAATTAATTGCACCGGAGCGTTCTTCCGCTTGGATAGCCTTCCCAGCCAGACCAGTATCAGGGAAACAATACCCAGCACCAGGGTGATTATCCCGAAATTATGCTCAATTCCCCGGATACCTGATCCGAACCCAGGGAAATCAGAATCCCAAACGGAGAACGCACCGATTATGACCAGCGCCGGCCCAATGTGCATCACTATTGCTGCCACAAACGAACCTCCGCCGCGAACCTCAAGAAGGTTATGCGGCTCCGCCTGCCACTCCCTACCACCCCACGGCGTAGCCGTCGCGCCTGGGGTCGGCGCCGCCGTGCAGCGCGCCGGTGTCGGCGTCCACCTGAATCATCATTTCGCTGCCGGTGGCTTCCCAGCCGCCCAGGACGTTGAGGACGTGGCCCCGCCGCCGCAACCCTTCCAGCGTGTCGGCGGCATAGCGGGACTCTACCAGCAATTCGTCCGGGCAAGTGTGGGGCACATTGGACTCGGTAGGGTTCTGCGTATTGCGCCAGCGGGGAGCCTCCACCGCCTCGGCGACGGTCATCCCGAAGTCCAGAACGTGGGTAATCACCTGTAAATTGGTCTGTACCTGGGTATCGGCGCCGGGAGTGCCGCAGACCAGAGATAACTGCCGGCCCGCGCCGTTACCCGACGCGGCGCCGTTGCGGAAGACCATCACCGGATTCATGGTATGACGGACCCGCTTGCCCGGCTCCAGGCGGTCCACGTGGTCTTCCTCCAGATGCCAGTAGGTCATCCGGTTGTTCAGCAGGATGCCGGTGTCGCCGGCGATGAGGCTGGAACCCCAGGCGCTCTGAATACTTTGCAGTTGGCAGATGGCGTTGCCCTGTCCGTCCATTACTACGAAGCAGGTAGTGTCTTCCTGCTCCTGACCGGCGCCTACCCGAGCCGGTACACCCCGGGGCTGGGCGGACTGATAGGGCCAGGGATTGCCGGCCGGCACGGCGTAGGCCGCCCGCTCCGGGTCAATCAGCCTGGCCCGCTCCCGGGCGTAATCCTTGGACAGCAGACCCTCCACCGGCACATCAACATACTCCGGGTCGGCGACGTAAGCCTCCCGGTCAATGAAGGCCAGCTTCTTGGCTTCCACCATTAAATGAATGCTTTCGGCGGTGTTGCAGCCCATACCTTGCAAGTCAAACTGCTCCACCAGATTAAGCTCCTGGAGCAGGATATGGCCGCTGGAGTTGGGCGGCGCTTCGTAAACGGTATGGCCGTGGTAGGTGGTGGCGATGGGAGCCTGCCAACGGGCCCGGCAGTCGGCCAGGTCCGGCAAGGTCAATAGGCCGCCCTGTTCTTCGCTGAACTTGACCAGGGCCCGGGCAATTTCGCCCCGGTAGAAGGCCTCGCGTCCGCCGTCGATGATGGTCTGGAAGGTGCGGGCCAGGTCGCGCTGGTAACAGATTTCCCCGGGCTGCAAGGGCCGACCATTGGGAGCAAAGACCGCCTGCGATGTCGGGAACTGGCACAGCAAGGAATCGGAGGCGATGGCCCGGGACAAGACGTGGGTTACCGGGAAGCCGTTGTCCGCCAGGTCCATGGCCGGGGCCAGGCATTGGGCCAGGGACAGGACGCCGTGCTTTTCGTGAACATCCAGCCAACTGTTGAGCAGCCCGGGCACCGACACGGACAGGATGCCCTTCATCGGGATGCCGTCGGGTAGGTAGCGTTCCCGGGTGGCGGCATAGGGAGCGGCGCCGGTGCCGTTGCACACCTCCAGTACGTCGGTGTCCTTGCGGTAAACCATAATGAACCCGTCGCCGCCGATGCCGGACATCAGAGGTTCCACTACGTTGAGGGCGGCGGCGGTAGCCAGGGCGGCGTCGGCAAAGTTGCCGCCCTTTTGCAGCATGGCAATACCAGCCTGGGAAGCCAGGGGATGCCCGGAACAGACCATCCCGTTCCGTCCCATAACTACCGGACGATAGGATTCAAAACTTACACCGTGGGGTGACTGGGCCATAACAGGGCCTCCTTGTTGAGTTTTCTGCGGGATTTCAGCGTGGTCATTACAGCCGCAGGTCGGATGGTTTAGTCTCTGGTCAGATCCCGTACCAATCCCTGAAACCTGATTATCATTCGGCGAATGGCACTCTCGTCCCGATCCTTCATTTGTTTCAGTTCAACTTCGAGTTTGGTCGCCGCCTCTCGGGTAGGTAATTCGGTAAACCAGACCAGCCTGGGTTTCTGATTCTTGGTTGACATCACCCATCCATCCTGATGTTCCGACAACATCTCAAGCAACTCCCGGGTTTGGCCGATATAGAAATCCCAACCGGACAGGAGTATATAGACGTAAAAATGGCTTGCATAAGCATCTGCTGCGGTCCATGCCGGTGAACTTTCGATAGTGTAACTACTGTTGGTTTGCCGGACAGCGGAATGGGTATTCCTGGTTTCTTCATTCCCACTCTGTCCAATAAAGCAACTGCCACACAAGGGAAACGCGCCGGCTTGAAATTAGCGCATCTCGAACACCTGGTTATTTTTCCACGCTGCGCCTAGTGGTAATGCTGACGGCACAGAGGCCGATATTGCCCAAGGGTTTGGGAATACAGTCTTGGTGAGCGCAGATTCTGCCTGATGGACCATTTCTTTGCGGTGAAGCATGTTACCCAATTCCAGTAAAGATACCCGTGTGATTGTTGTCAACAAGTTTCCGGAGAATTTAACCTAAAGATGATTCCCCTACTGCCCCGTCACTGCTTGCCGGCGGGCGATGGCGGCCTCGGCCCGGGGGCTGATGGCGCGTTCTACCGCCACGTTAACCAGGGCCGGCCGGTTGGCGGCGAAGGCCCGCTCCAGCGCCGGTTTCAAGTCCTCGGGCCGTTCCACGAACTCGCCGTGGCCGCCCAGCCCCTGAACTACCAGGTCATAGCGGGTCTGCAGCAGGTCGGTGGCGACGGGGCGGCCGTACAGACCCAACTGGATTTGGCGGTCGATGCCCCAGGCCGAGTCGTTGCCCAGGACGGTTACCACGTTCAGACCGTGTCGTACCGCCGTGTCAAACTCCATACCGTTAAAACCGAAAGCGCCGTCGCCGGTCAGATTGATTACCCGGGAATCCGGATAGGCTACCTGGGCGGCCAGGGCCGAGGGCAGCGACGATCCCAGCATCCCCAGGCTGGAGACGTAAGACCACTTCTTGGGCAGCTGCGCCGGCAGGAGGGCCCGTCCGAAGTGGCAGAAGTCGCCGCCGTCGAAGGACAAGAAGTCATCGGGCCGCAGCAGCGATTCCAGGGTCTTGTGGACAAACATGGCGTGCATGGGGGTATCCGGGACGGCCAGCCCTTCGGCCCATTCCGCCTGGGCGGCGCGGGAGGCTCGCAGCTCTTCCAACCAGGGCAAGTCTTGCCAGGTATGGTTTGAGGCAGCCTCGGTCAACTGCCGCACCACGCTGGTTACGTCGCCAACGATGCCGACTGCCACGCCCCGGTTGCGGCCAATTTCCGCCGCCGCCGGGTCAATCTGAACAATCCGGGCGTCAGCCGCCACGTTGGGCGGGCGGCAAAAACCGATGGTGTAATCCTGCTTGCGTCCCAGCAGAATTACCAGGTCGGCTTCCCGCAGCTTGCTGGCGGCCCGGTTCAATCCCCGCTCAAAGAACCCGAACCCGTAGGGGTGGTCATCGGGCAGCAATCCCCGCGCCTGGCCTTCGGTCAGTACGGGAACCCGGGTGGTCTCCGCAAATTCTTGCAGCGCCCGACCGTCCTGGGTATAACCGGCCGCCTCACCGGCGATTACGAAGGGGCGCTGGGCCTGGCGCAGCAGGGCGATGACCTGCTCTATTTGGGCCTGGGGCGCCAGAATGGACTCGCTGGCTCGGTACTCGTCCGGGTTGAAGAAAACCACCTCGTTCTCGTCCAGCTCCTGCTCCTGCACGTCCACCGGAATGGTCAGGTGCACCGGGCCCCGGCGCCCGCTGTACGCCAGCCGCACCGCCCGCGCGATGGTATCGGGAATGCGGCGGGCGTCATAGACCATCAGTGACTCTTTGCTGGTAGCCGCCGCCATACCCACCTGGTCAATTTCCTGCATGGCTCCCCGTCCCAGTTCGGAGATGTCGGCGGAACCGGCGATGGACAGCAGGGGGCTTTCGCTGTGCATGGCGTTGGTCAGACCCGGAATGGCGTTGGCGAATCCGGGAGTTGTGTACATACAAACCCCCAGTTGGCCGGTAATGCGCCCCCAGGCGTCGGCCATGTGCACCGCCGCCTGCTCGTGGCGGGTATCAATAAAGCGAAAATCAGCATCGGCCATTACATCCAGCACCGGCAGCACGTGGTCGCCGGCCAGAGTAAAGATGTTATAGACGCCCTCCAACTTCAGGGCTTTGGCGATTAGGTGGCTTCCGGTAACTCGGGCCATAATTCCTCCTGCAATCAACTGAGCTTGTACCGAACTGGGGGAGACGCAATCCAACGCCGGCGGCGCGCCGCGCGAAGAAGGATTAATTGGCTAGATTATGGTAGGGCGGCGTCAGAGCGTCAAGTTTGGCCGCCGCTCTCCGAAATAATAGTAATAGTCAGGTAAGCCGGCTGTGCCACAATTGAGAAAAGTTTCAAGACAGCCCCGCCTGGCGCTGCCGGGGAAAGGTTGGGAGTGGCGATGCGCCCCGGGAGGTCCCGAATCAGCCCCTTATGTCTTTATTTCCGGAAAACTGCCTGAAGGCCTGAAGGAACGGCCTGATGTTCAGACCATTTTTGGCCGCCCCGGCTATAAGTTTGAGCCTCCACCCAAATTCCCTGATGACTTCTCTTACTGGAGGCAAGTTGAAGTTCTGACTGACGAAAATCAGCGCGTGTATCTTAATTGTCCAGACTTCTGCAGAGGTACAGCGAGCGTGAATCCTCCCCCCGTTTTAGGAGCATTTGCAAACTCCCGGCCCTTATGCCTAAAATGGCGTAGCCTTGACCTGATGGAATCCTGGCAATTCCTCCATCAACACATATTCTGCGCCCATTCTCAGTGTATTGAAGGGGTAAAAGTATGGTAGAAAACACCGGCGGCATTGAAGCCCTGCTCCAGGAAGACCGAACCTTTCCTCCTCCCGAAAATTTTGCCCGGAACGCCAATATCCAAGACCCCAACGTTTACGCCGAAGCAAGCCAGGACCCGGAGGCTTTCTGGGCCCGGTTCGCCGGCGAACTGGACTGGTTCCAGCCCTGGGAGCAGGTCCTGGAATGGAACCCGCCCTATGCCAAGTGGTTTCTGGGGGGGAAGCTTAACGCCTCCTACAACTGCGTTGACCGCCACCTGCAGAACGGGCGCCGCAACAAGGCGGCCATCATCTGGGAAGGGGAGCCCGGCGACTGGCAGGTCTATACCTACTGGGACTTGCACCGAGAAGTTTGTCGGTTCGCTAATGGCCTGAAGAGCCTGGGCGTCCAGAAGGGCGACCGGGTTACCATCTATTTGCCGATGGTTCCCGAACTGCCCATCGCCATGCTGGCCTGCGCCCGCATCGGCGCTGCCCACAGCGTGATTTTTGGCGGGTTCAGCGCCGATTCCATCCGCGACCGTCTGGACGACTCCCAGTCCAAAGTGATGATTACCGCCGATGGCGGCTACCGGCGGGGCGGCATCGTTCAACTGAAACAAAACGCCGATGAGTCTCTGGAAGGCGATACCCCGGTGGAGCGGGTGGTGGTAGTCCGCCGCACCGGCCAAGCCGACGACCGGATGGTGGCCGGGCGCGACGTCTGGTGGCACGACCTGGTGGCCGACCAGCCCTTGACCTGCGAGCCGGAGCCGATGGACAGCGAGGATATGCTGTATATGCTCTACACCAGCGGCACTACCGGCAAGCCCAAGGGCATAGTCCACACCACCGGCGGCTATCTGACCGGCACCTATGCCACTACCAAGTGGATATTTGACCTGAAAGAGGATGACGTTTACTGGTGCACCGCCGACATCGGCTGGGTAACCGGACACAGTTACATCGTCTATGGGCCGCTGGCTAATGGCGCCACCTCCGTGATGTACGAGGGTTCGCCGGACTATCCGGACCGGGACCGGTTCTGGGCCATCGTGGAAAAGTACGGCTGCACCATTTGTTACACCGCTCCCACCGCCATTCGCACCTTTATGCGCTGGGGTGAGGAGTACCCCAACCGGCACGATATGTCCACCCTGCGCCTCCTCGGTTCGGTGGGCGAGCCGATTAACCCCGAAGCCTGGGTCTGGTATTGGCAGCATATCGGCGGCGGCCGCTGCCCGGTAGTAGATACCTGGTGGCAGACCGAGACCGGCTCCATTTTAATCGCTCCACTGCCGGGAATCACCACGCTGAAGCCCGGCTCGGCCACTCATCCCTTCCCGGGTATCGAGGCGGAGATTCTCGACGAAGCGGGCAATCCGGTAGGGCCGGGCGGTGGCGGCTACCTGACCATCAAGCGTCCCTGGCCTTCCATGCTGCGGGGCATATACGGCGACCCCGAACGATTCGTGCAGCAGTATTGGTCCCGCTACCCGGACACCTACTTCACTTCCGATGGCGCCAAGCTGGACGAGGAAGGCTATTACTGGCTGCTGGGGCGGGTGGATGACGTAATCAACGTTTCCGCGCACCGGATCAGCACGATGGAAGTGGAAAGCGCCCTGGTGGACAACTCCAAAGTAGCCGAAGCGGCCTGCATCGGCCGGGCGCACGAAATCAAGGGTCAGGCCATTGTCGCCTTCGTAACCATCAAGGACCAGGTTGAGACTTCCGATGACCTAATTACCGAACTGAAGGCGCACGTGGCTACCAAGATTGGGCCCATGGCCCGCCCGGACGACATCTACTTTGCCGCCGAGCTGCCCAAGACCCGCAGCGGCAAGATAATGCGGCGCCTGCTCCGGGACGTGGCGGAAGGCCGCGCCCTGGGTGACACCACTACCCTGGCGGACCCGGCAGTGGTGGAATCGCTAAAGGAGCAGTACGGCGATGAAGAGTAGAACCGGGTGACCGCGCCTTGACGCCACCCGCCGGCATACCAAATTTGACCGCTTTTTACGGGACGCCAATGAACCGTTCTGATTGGCGTCCCGCAGTTTTGCCCACCGCTCTGCTTGCCAGGTAACTATGGCGAGCAAATCCGGCGCCCGAGCGACTCCGGCTATGTATCGTTTTCTGGTAATATCCCTGGTGCTGTTTTCCTTTGTTGCCCTGGCCGCAATTATTGCGTTAATCGTTTGGCGGGAAATCGACGGGCCAGGCGAACCGGCGCTCACCGATTTTCGGGCTGCCGAGCTCACCAACCAACCCCTGTCGGGCAGCCCGGCAAACGGGTCAATCACGGAAACAGTTTCGTCCCGGTCGTCCCTTTCCGTCAGTGATTTGCCCGAGCTGCGGCGGCAGGCTCTCTACCTCATAAACTCGGAACGGGTGCGCGCCCAAGTCTCACCCCTGACCCTGGGGAGCCACCCGGCGGCCCAGAAGCACACCGAAAATATGCGGACCTACGGTTACCGTTCCCACTGGGACACCGATGGTATGACTCCCCAAATGCGTTATACCCTGGCCGGTGGAACGGGGCGAGTTCTGGAGAACGTTGCCGGCCCTCTGGCAGCGCCCGAGGCGGCCGGCGCCGGCCCGGAAGCGGTCCACCGGACGCTGACCGAAGCCCACGCCGCTTTTATGTCCCAGCCGGCGGAAGCAGCCAATATCCTCGACCCTTGGCACCGGAAGGTCAGCCTGGGGATAGCTTGTGGCGAGGCCGGCTGCTGGCTGGTGCAGCAGTTTGAGACCGACCACCTGACTTTCAGCGATTTGCCGGCCATATCCGGCGGCCGGCTTGCACTGGCCGGCCGGTTTGAGACGGGGATTGAATTGGACGGCATTGCCCTCTGGTACCACGCCTACCCGCGTCCCCTGGGGCTGGGGCAGTTGGATGCCACCCACCGGCACGGCTTTGGGCAGCGGCCGGTAGCCTTTGTCCGGCCGCCGCCACCGCCGGGACAGTATTACGCGAACGCAGAAATCAGCTATCAGTGGACCGGAGGAATCGACCCATATACCCTTGAGCCGGCCCTGGAGAGAAACTCCACGCCGGCCTTGAAGGTTGATGTAGCCCAATCCACAGTAGTGACCTGGGTTACGGCTGACCGGTGGCAGTCCTCCGGCCCCGATTTCCGGGTAACGGCAGGGCTTACCGACGTTCTGGAGGCTGCGGGACCAGGCGTATATACGGTTCAGATTTGGGAAAAGCAGGGAGCGGAAAGGACGCCCTTGAGCAGTTACGCCATTTTTGTGGATTAGGGGGGCGGGAAGACTTGCTACTCCTGAGATACTTGCGCTAATGGTAGCACCATGCTACTATTTACAGTGAGTCAAGCTATGTGTGAAACGTTGTAAGTAATCTGATAAGAGGTGGTTATTATGAGTCAACAATGTCGTTGCGAAACTAAACTAGGAGGTGGTAATGCCTTAATACCCTCTGGCGGAAATCCAAGCTCTGGTTGAGCAAGGGAAATACCATATAACCGTTACTGCCAGGCAAGATGCCCTTGCAATGGGATTTGACTATGCGGACGTTCTTGACTGTATTCTCACCTTGCAAGGGTCTCATTTCTACAAATGTATGCCTGCGGACAAGTTTCCCGGTCGGTGGCAGGACGTATATAAGATAAGGTATCTGAACATAAGGATATATCTAAAGTTACAGCTAATTTCTGCTAACTCAGCAACGATAATATCCTTTAAGCCTGATACCAGCGTAGAAATATAGTTTGTAAGTATTCCAAATTAAGAAATAACTTCAAAAGATGATTAATATGTCAATATATGAATGTGCTGTATGCGGTAGAGAGGGCGCTTCTCTGGTAATGCGCCCTTTCGATGCAATTTACAACCAAATGTCTATTCGTTTGGACGCGGTGGAAATGTATGAGTGTGAATTATGCGGCGAAGCCACCTTCACCCCGGAACAGGATAAAACTGTTTCCGATCTGGTCAAACACAAGGCTCGGGAAAAGCTGAACCTGCTGCCACCCGAGGCTATAGTTGACATCCGCAAGCGATGCAACCTCACTCAGGAAGAGATGGAACGTCTCTTTGGATTGGGACAGAAGGTGGTTATCCGATGGGAAAAGGGACGAGTGCTACAGAGCAAGACTGCCGATATGCTGCTGAGGCTGCTGGCCCGAAACCCTGCTATAATTGAGGATATTCGCCAGATTCAAGGCCATTAGTTAGATAATAATATTTCCATGAACTACGAAACTGTCATCGGCTTGGAAGTCCACGTTCAGTTGCAGACCCGGAGCAAGATGTTCTGCGGCTGTCCCGCCGATTACCAGTCCGCCCCGCCCAACAGCCGGGTATGTCCGGTGTGCCTGGGCCTGCCCGGCGCCCTGCCGGTCATCAACCGCAGCGCCGTTGAATACACCCTGATGACGGGCCTGGCCCTGGGCTGCCGGATACCGGAATACTCCAAGTTTGACCGTAAAAACTATCCCTACCCCGACTTGATGAAGGGCTATCAAATTTCCCAGTACGACATCCCTCTAGCCGAGGAAGGCTCCCTGGAAATTGAAGTGGACGGAGCGGTCCGGGCCATCGGCGTAATGCGAGTTCATCTGGAGGAAGACGCCGCCAAGCTGCTCCACTTTCCCGACGCCCCCGGAGAGCCTTACAGTCTGGTGGACGTTAACCGGGCCGGGTCGCCGCTGATGGAAATTGTCAGCGCCCCGGACCTGCGCTCGCCGGAAGAGGCTCGGGCCTACCTGGTAACGCTCCATTCCATAATGCAGTACCTGGGCGTTTCGGCGGCCAATATGCAGAACGGCAATTTCCGTTGCGACGCTAACATTAGTCTGCGACCCGCCGGCAGTCAGGAATTTGGCACCCGCACCGAAATCAAGAACATGAACAGCTTTCGGTCGGTTTACCTGGCCCTCAACTATGAAGTTGACCGGCAGCGGCTCATTCTGGAAGACGGCGGGCGGATTACCCAGGAAACTCGCGGCTGGGAGGAGGAACGGGGAGTTACCGTTTCCCAGCGCAGCAAGGAACACGCCCACGACTATCGGTATTTCCCGGAGCCGGACCTGCCGCCGCTGGTGATTGACCGGGAGTGGGTGGACGAGATCCGGCAGCGGCTTCCCGAACTGGCCGGCCAGCGGAAGGCGCGCTTCGTGTCGCAATACGGGCTGCCGCTTTACGACGCCGGCCTGTTAACCGGTGGAAAAGCGATGGCGGACTACTTCGAGGCAGTGGCAGCTCTTCGTCCCGAATCCGGGCCGTCCCTGGAAGTTTACGCCAAGTCCGTCAGCAACTGGATTCTGGGCGACCTGAGCCGGTTGATGAATCTGGAAAATCTGACTATCGGCGACCTGAAAGTCAGGCCGCCGCACTTGGCGGAACTGTTGGCCCTGGTGGATTCGGGCACGCTCAACGGCACTATGGCCAAGACGGTACTGGAAGAGTCCTTTGCTACCGGGCAGGAACCCGGTAAAATTGTAGCCGAAAAGGGATACAGCCAAATCAGGGATTCGGCGGTGGTGGAAACGGCGGTGGCTCAGGCCCTGGCCGAAAATCCCAAGGCGGTGGCCGACTACCTGGGCGGCAAGGAGACCGCATCCAAATACCTGGTAGGTCAGGTGATGAAACTGACCCGCGGGCAGGCTCATCCCGACCTGGTTCTGGAGCTGGTCCAGCAGGAGTTAGAAACTGTCCGGCAAGGACAATAGACCGAACCTCGGGACTGGAGGCAGGGCTATCGCATATGAAAAATTTTCAGGATGAGAACGGAACTTTCCGATGTTTTGGCGGCGCTTTACTGGGTAATCAACATCAAAACCAACGGTTTAAGTCTTAAATTACCCAAATTTAGCAGTTAAAAACGGAGATTTAACCGTCAATTGGCCTCTTAAAATCCATATGCGATAGCCCTGGGACTGGAGGCCACGGGTATTGAATTTATCGGGATTGAAGCGCAAACTATAGGGGAGCCCGCCCGTTGCGGCGCACCCCCGACACACGAAAGAGGCGAGCATTGATCTACTTGAATATTGCCCAGATACTGGTATCCGTTGTTCTGGTGCTGATAATCCTCAGCCAGGTCAAGGAGGGTGGCAGCGGCTTTTTCGGCAGCGCCCAGTCCACCGTCAGGACCCGGCGCGGGCTGGAAAAGACCTTGTTCCAGTTCACCATCGCCCTGTCCGTGCTGTTCGTAATTGTATCCATTATCAGCGTGGGCCTTTTCTCCAGTTGACCTGGCAGCAAACGGCCTTCTCGTGACTAAACAACAGACCTTTTCCGGCCCGGCAAACCCATGACCGGCTTCGCTGTCGGGGTGCCGCCGATTGTCCTGACTACGGACTTCGGCTTGTCCGACGCCTTTGTGGGCGTAATGAAGGGCGTCATTCTCGGCATTAACCCGGCCGCCTGGATAATTGACCTGACCCACGACATACAACCCCAGAATTTGGGTCAGGGCGCCTTCCTCTTAGGGGTCAATCATACCTACTTCCCGTCGGGAACTATCCATACCGCCGTAGTAGATCCCGGCGTGGGTACCGACCGCCGGGCGCTGGCGCTGCAAACGCCCACCGCCACCTTCGTGGCGCCGGACAACGGACTGCTCAGCGAAGTAGTCAAGCAGTACCTGGACGCAACCCCCGACATCGACCCGGCCGGCAGCCTGGTCCGCCTGCCGGCGGAATTGACGGCCTACGAAATTACCAATCCCCGGTATCGTTTGGAGCCGGTCAGCAGCACCTTCCACGGCCGGGACGTTTTCGCGCCGGCGGCCGCTCACCTCTCTTTGGGCCTGGCTCCGGCGGAGTTGGGGCCGCAAGCGGCGCAAATTATATACCGCCCGTTACCGGAACCGGGCATCCGGAACCGGCAAGTGTCCGGCCAGGTCATTTATATCGACCGGTTCGGGAACCTGATAACCAATATTTCCCAAGCGACTCTGCACGCGGCCGGCTATGATGCAGCCAACGCAGTCGTAGTCATCGGGCCGCGCCGTATCCGCGGGTTAAGCCGTACCTTCCATGACCCGGCGGCGGAACTCGGCGCACAACCCGACGGTCTGCCCCTGGCCGCGCTGTTGGGCAGCAGCGGCTATCTGGAAATCGCCGTCCCTGATGGTAGCGCCGCTGCGGAGTTGGGCCTCGGCGTCGGGACTCCGGTCCGGGTTGGCCCGGCTTCCTAATGGAAACACTTCACTCGTATTGAAACCTGCGTTCTCATTCCGGTAGGCCCGTGAATCGGTGCAAGACAGCCCACCAAAGATGCCGGTTTCCGACGCCTACCGGACAACGCGGCTGCGGGCCAAGTCAGCGCAGCCGCCGGTCTGTCGGCGGCCGGTGCTATTGACAACCTTTGGCCCCGTGCTACCATTGGGAAAATTTCGCCCAGCCAAGTAACTGGTCTGCCAGCGCAGAAGAGAGGGATTATGGAACTTGACCGCGATATGCTGCTCTATCTCTACAAGACTATGACCACTATCCGACACTTTGAAGAGCGGGGAATCCCCGAGACCGGCCAGCGGGGAATGTCCGGTTCGGTACATTCATCAGCCGGACAGGAGGCGGTGCCTACCGGCATCTGCGCCCACCTGTCGGTGGACGATTACATCGGCAGCACCCACCGGGGCCACGGCCACTGCATCGCCAAGGGCGTGGATCCCAAGCTGATGATGGCCGAGCTGTTCGGGCGCGCCACCGGGCCCAACAAGGGCAAGGGTGGCTCAATGCACATCGCCGATATGAGCAAGGGAATGTTAGGTACCAACGGCGTGGTGGCGGCCAGCATCCCCCTGGCCGTTGGCGCTGCCCTGACTTCCAAACTGCGCAGTCTGGGGCGGGTGGCGGTAGCCTTTTTCGGCGACGGCGGCGCCAACCAGGGGGTACTGCATGAATGTATGAACCTGGCATCCGTCTGGAAACTGCCGGTTATCTTCTGCTGTGAAAACAACGGTTATGCCGAATCCACCCCGGTAGAGTATGCCTTGTCCACGGCGCGGGTGGCCGACCGGGCTGCCGGCTACGATATGCCGGGGATTCACGTGGACGGTATGGATGTTTTCGATGTCTTTGAAGCCGCCGGCGAGGCGGTGCGCCGGGCCCGGGCCGGCGAAGGCCCCTCCCTGCTGGAATGCCGGACCTATCGCTATTACGGGCATACCGTATTCGACAATCCCCTGAGCTACCGTACCCAGGAAGAACAGGACTATTGGCGAGGTCGCGACCCGCTGAAGCTGTTCCGGGAAAGGGTCGCCCCCGGCGGCCTGGTAACCATGTCCGAACTGGACCGGCTGGACGATGCGGCCCGGGAACTGATGGAAGAGGCGATCCGGTTCGCCGACGAAAGCCCGCTGCCGGCCCCGCCGGAAATCTACGACGACGTGTACGTGGACTACCCGGTCGATATGATGAAGCGGGGGATAAACCTAGAAGTTTAGGGGGGCTAATCTCATCAGTAGGGACACCAACTGAACAGACCTTGTCAATAGCAGCGTGTGAGCCATGCCGTTCATCTTCACAAAGACAGCATACATCCGGGAGGACTGTGGGGCTCTTTACTTACGTCAGCAGGTTAAATTGAAGCGGATATACTTTCCCACTTTAGCCATAAATAGGGATTAAGTTGGACCGGGAAGAAGAGAAAATCTCCTTTTCCCGCGCTCTATCGAGTTTCGTCGCTGACTGGAGCGGAGAAGTCGAAACACAAGATGGGCAGTGGGTTGTAAAAGGCTTTATAGATGTTTATCGCAACATATATGCTATTTCGTCCGACACGAAAGTAGTATCCAAGATACTTGAGATACACCTTTTCCCGAAACTCCTGTTATTTGCCGAGCAAACGGGCTTCGGACTAGTTCTAGCAGAGCACCAAAACTATTATCCGGACCTGTCTTTTGTGAAGTTAACGAATCCAGAGGTAAAATTTGCCGTCGATTTCAAGACGACCTATCGAATCGCCGGTGTTCCAGATTTTTGCAATGGCTTTACTCTAGGCTCCCACGGAGAGTACTTTAGGAATCGAAGCAGTACCAAGAATATTCAGTTTCCCTATAGAGACTACTTGGGCCACTACTGCCTGGGAATGATATATTCCCGAAATTCTGGTAATACGGCAAGCGAAACCAAGACTCATCAATTGGACGACCTGGAGTCTGTAGCCTCAGTGATTCGGGACTTTCAGTTTTTCGTACAGGAAAAGTGGAAGATTGCCAGTGATCGGAGAGGGAGCGGCAATACAGCAAACATTGGCAGCATAACCGATATTTATGACATAGTTTCGGGGAAGGGGATGTTCTCCGTGCTCGGTGAAGAGTGGTTCGATGATTATTGGATGAATTACGATAGTATCACTGTACGGGATGAATCAGGTGAGACCCGTACAATTCGAAACTTGCCAGATTTTGTCAAATATCGCGGTGGGGACGAGACTAAAATCGTCCCCCGCGCCCGGCGGAGTCGGAGTAGGAGATGAGCTTGCGAGTGCGAGTCCCGCCGCTGAAGTGCCAGGGTATCAAGACCAAACTGGTCCCGCAAATCTTGCGGTGTCTTGACCGAGATTCTGATGGAGTGTGGATTGAACCTTTCCTCGGTTCCGGAGTAGTTGCTCTGAATGTGCTGCCCCGGAAGGCTCTGCTGGCAGATACTAACCCTCATATCATTCGGTTTTATCAGGCCATCAAAGAAGGAGAATTAGATGGTAAGACGACAAGGTTTTTCCTCGAGCGCGAGGGGACCTTGTTGGCGAATAACGGCAAGTCCCATTACTACTATATCAGAGACCGTTTCAATTCGTTGGCTTGCCCCCTGGACTTTCTTTTTCTCAATCGGTCTTGTTTTAACGGAGTTGTCCGATTCAATAGCAAGGGGCATTTCAATGTTCCCTTTGGGCACAAGCCAAAGCGGTTTTCGCCGGCTTACATTACGAAAATAGTAAACCAGGTGGAGTGTTTTAGAGCAGCCGTACAAATGCTTAATTGGAACTTTGTCTGCCAGGATTTCCGGAAGACGATTCAGGAAGTTGCGAGCCATGATTTTGTATATTGCGACCCGCCTTACGCTGGCCGACACGTAGATTATTATCATACTTGGGATGACCGGCAGGAGCGGCAGCTGCACGGTCTGTTGAAGAATACACCGGCCAGGTTTATGCTGTCCACGTGGCATAGCAACCAGCACCGAGTCAATCGGTTTGTACCTGAGCTGTGGAACGAGTTTTCAGTATCCATACAGGAGCACTTTTATCACGTTGGCGCCTACGAGAGAAACAGGAAACCCATGCTGGAAGCCATTGTTACAAACTATGACCTGACCAACTTGACGGGAGATGCAGTTGAAGCAAGGGAACAATTGCTTCTTTTGGAAAATAATTCCCGTTACCTCACGGCCTGAATTGATTCTTTGGCAATTCAGACCTGGAAATTTTGCCCTGCCTACTGCGACGCTAAAGTTGACCGGAATCTGAAGCAAGGAGTAACACCATGACTACTACCATGACTCCCAACACTACCCGGGAGCTGCGTTACCGCGAGGCCATTAATGAGGCCTTGCGCCAGGAGATGGAGCGCGATGAGACGGTCATAATTATGGGTGAGGAGATTGCCGGTGGCGCCGGCCGGGAGCATCTGGGCATCGTCGATGCCTGGGGCGGCCCCTTCCGCACCACCGTGGGGCTGATTCAGCAGTTCGGCAACCAGCGGGTGCTGGACACCCCCTTGTCCGAGGCCGCTTTCGTGGGTACTGCCATTGGCGCCGCATCTACCGGGATGCGCGCAGTGGCCGAGTTGATGTTCGTCGACTTTGTCGGCGTCTGTATGGACCAGCTGTTGAATAATGCGGCCAAGATGCGGTATATGTTCGGCGGTCAGGTCAAGGTTCCCTTCACTATGTTGACCCGCATCGGCGCCGGCTTCGGCAGCGCCGCCCAGCATTCCGAGTCATTTTACTCCATCTTCAGCCACATACCGGGCCTGAAGGGAGTGGTTCCCTCCGACCCTTACACCGCCAAGGGGCTGCTGATTGCGTCCATTCGCGATGACGACCCGGTGGTCTATTTCGAGCACAAGGGATTGTACGGCGATACCGGGCCGGTGCCGGAAGAACCCTATGCCATTCCCCTGGGCAAGTCTCGGACCGTCCGTTCCGGCAGCGACATAACTTTGGTAGGTATTTCCCGGATGACCTGGGTTTGCACCGAGGCGGCGGAGGAGTTGGCTAAAGCGAATATCAACGCTGAGGTGGTGGACCTGCTCAGCGTGTCGCCCATCGACTACGACCTGATCATCGACTCGGTGCGACGCACCCATCGGCTGGTGGTGGTGGACGAGGATACGCCGGTATGCAGTCTGGCTTCAGACATCTGCGCGCGGGTAGCCGAGGAAGCCTTTGACTACCTGGATGCCCCTCCGTCCCGGGTCACGGCGCCCCACACTCCCGTACCCTACAGTCGCCCCCTGGAAAACGCCTACGTCCCCAACGCCGCCCGGGTAATCCGCACCGCGCAAGGTCTGGTGGGGAGGGGGTAGGGAACAATGAAGGTTGGACGATGATGACGGGGGATTCTTCCGATGATTACGTTGGTCGAAGCTCTGAATTACCGTTGTTTACGCTACGTTCAAAGGCCGCTCAATCCCTTCCATGTGCTGGTGGGCCCAAATGCGTCCGGCAAGTCCACCTTTCTGGATGTCATTGGTTTCCTGAGCGACTTGGTGTCCTATGGATTAGAAAATGCCTTGCTAGAGCGGACTCCTAACCCTCATGAACTCCTGTTTCAGGGTATGGGATCCCGTTTTGAACTGGCAGTAGAGGCGCTTATCCCGGATACATTGCGTGAGTTAACCGCCCGACCGGATTTGGAGACAGCTCGCTATCAGATTGTATTGGGCCTGGACGAAACGGGAAGACGATTTGAGTTCAAGTCAGAAACCTTTCTACTTGGCAAGGGCAGGGAAACTGAAAACCGGCGTTCATTTTTTCCATCTCTGATGCCCATACCGGCCACATTACTGGTAGGAATTCATGGGTCGGCTAATAAAGTGGTAGTTAACAAAGTTCCCGGGGGAAACGACAACTTTTACAGCGAAACATACAAACATTCGGGCCGAGGTTGGGCGCCCTCCTTCAAACTAGGGCTCCAAAGGTCGGCTTTAGGAAACTTGCCCGCTGACGAAAACTCATTCCCGGTGGCTATGTGGTTTCGGAATTTCTTGACCGAGGGAGTCCAGTCGTTTGTCCTAAATAGCCGAGTTATAAAACGGCCTAGCTCCCCAGTCAGGATCCCCGGCTTCTTGCCCGATGGCTCAAATATTCCCTGGGTTGTCCAACGGCTGGGTCAGGAGCATCCGGAACGGCATCGTGCCTGGATCGGACATCTAAGGACTGCATTGCCTGAACTGGTTGACATCTCAACCTTTGAGCGACCTGAAGATCGACATTGTTACATGATATTCCAGTACGCCGGCGGAATGAGCATCCCTTCCTGGCTGGTCTCCGATGGCACACTTCGGCTTGCAGCTCTAACTTTGCCGGCATATTTGCCAGACATTTCGGGAACTTACCTGATTGAGGAACCGGAGAACGGAATCCATCCTGCCGCTGTTTCTACCGCTTATGATTCTTTATCTTCCCTGTACAAGTCTCAAGTACTGCTGGCAACTCATTCGCCGGTGGTATTGAATGCAGCTCAAGCAAGCAGCGTGATCTGTTTCGCCAAATGTGATGACGGCTCTACCGATATTGTTCTTGGTTCAGAACATCCCAAACTCAGAGATTGGCAAGGTGATGTTGATTTGGGGACTTTGCTGGCCTCCGGTGTACTGGGATGAGCCGGAAAGACCTGATAGTCCTGGTTGCTGATAAGGACATGGAACACACGCTGACAGGGTTGCTTAATCGTCCCCAAGCGCTGAACATTCGTGCCATTGAAACTGATATTCGCGTGCACCCTCAACATGACCCCGCCTGCGCCAGACATGGCGTTAGTTTCTTGTCCAATTTCACTAACCAGTATCGCCATGCGTTACTATTGTTCGATCACGAAGGCAGCGGTAGAGAGAACTTAACTCCCATAGTCTTGGAAAGTAGTCTGAATGAGGAATTCTCAAATTCAAGGTGGGGTGAACGGGCAAGGACAATAGTGCTATCGCCGGAGCTGGAAACGTGGGTTTGGAGTGGCTCTACCCACGTATCGGATGTAGCCGGATGGGGGAGTCGTCCCCAGTCGTTACGAAATTGGCTGGTAGAATAGAATTTTCTGCAACCGGGCACAAACAAACCTGAGCGTCCTAAAGAAGCTTTCCAAGCTGTCTTACGTGAGACGCAAACGCCACGCAGTTCGTCTCTTTACCTCCAACTGGCGTCGCGAGTATCCCTAACTCACTGCCAAGATCCAGCCTTTGCCGAGTTACGATCCCTGCTGCAAAGGTGGTTCCCTCTCTAATAGCCATAGATCCCGCCGCCCCCCCCCCCCCCCCAGGGCTATCGCATATGGAATTTAGTGAATTGGGCCAGGATGTTAATCAGGAAATTGTCGTCCCAGCCGGCCCGTTTCAGCTTGCCGCGCATGGAGCCTTTGCCCGGTTCCAGCCGAGCCAGGTTCAAAGCCAGTTTCCGCAGCAAGGCCAGATTCTCCGCCCCGTGTCCTTTCCGGTTGCGGGCCTGGTCTTCATTGCAGGTTACGTCCAGTACCCAATGCAGCCGGTTCTCAATTCCCCAATGGCCCCGCACAATGGCATTGAACCGCTCCGGCGACCAGTCCCGGCTCAGCAGATAGTACCGGGTTTCCTCGTGCAGTTCTCCCGGAGCCGGTTCCGCCGCCGCCAACTGCCGGGTGGCCGTTACTTTGCCCACCGCCTTCAAGCCGGGCCAGGCATATCGTTCCTGCAGCCAGTCAATGTCCCCGCTGACCCGGGCCTGCCGCCGCTCCACCCGCCCGTGCCCCTTGCTGACCTCGCTGGCTTGGGTCGCTGGGGTGTCCGGGTCCTCCAGAAACAACTGCACATCGTCCCGCAGCCGGCCCTGGTTGCCTTTCAGCGCCAAGGCATAATCCCCTTTCTGGGCTACCACCTGCTGTGCCACTTGACGCTGGCAGTGCATGGCGTCGGCGGTAACCACTTTCCCGCGCAAGTTCAACAACTCCAGCAGTTTGGGCAAAGCCTTAATCTCATTGGATTTGCCGGCAACGGCCACTTGCCCCAACGACAGCCGCTGCTCCTCCGCCCAGGCGCTGACCAGATGCAGTGGCGAGCGTGCCCCCGCCCGGTCATAGGAGCGGCGCAAGGTCTTGCCGTCCACCGCCACCACTCCCTCAACACCTTGGGCAAACTCGGCCATGAACTCGATAAACCACCCTTGGAAAGCCTCCGGGTCCAGCATTCCCAGCACCCGGGAGAAGGTGTCGTGGCTGGGAATGCCGTTTTCCAGCTTCAGGAAAGATTGCAGCAGCTCCCGTTTGGCCCGGCCAAAGAGTTCCATATCGGTGCAGGTCTGGCCGCCGCAGATGATGGCGCACAAGGCAATGACCAGAATATCGTGCAAGGAATGCCGGCGGGCGTTGCCAGCGCGCGGGTCCTCCAGGTCAGCGAACAGATCCTCTAGCTCGGACATGCCGTCCTCCCTTCCTACTCAACTACAACCAATATCTTACCCAATTCCTGCTCTTTTCATATGCGATAGCCCTGCGGCCGTCCCCCCGGCGGATTGACAATGAGCCGGTATCCGGTATAGTGGTTGGCAGAGTTGTAAGGAGGAACCGAAACTATGGTAACTACTGCGGATGATTTGTCGGAACGGATGACGGCGGTGGATACGGGTCTGGTGGAGTTGCGCGGGGAGATGCAGGCCAACCAGCGGGAAACCAATGCCCGGTTGACGGCGGTGGAGCACTCGGTGTTGGAAGTGCGGGGCGATTTGCAGGAAACCAACGCCCGGTTGACGGCCCTGGAGACGGGTATGTCCGAGCTGCGGGAGGACCAGCGGTCGATGAACACCCGGATTGATGGCGTGGCCGCCCGGATTGATGCTTTGCAGCAGAGCGTGAATTCCCGCATTGACCGCCTCTTCTATGCCATTATCGGCGGTGCGGTGGCAGTAGTAATTACCCTGCTCGGTACCCTCCTCACCCTGATTCTTACCCTGGACTAGCCCCTGCCCCCGTTCCCCGCAAAGCCCTCACCCCTAACCCCTCTCCCGCGAGGAGAGGGGGACTTTAGCGGATAAGCCGGCTACTACCCCAAACACAAACTCCCCTCTCCCCCAGGGAGAGGGGCCGGGGGCGGCCGCCGTCCCCAGGCGGATTGACAATGGGCCGGTATCCGGTATAGTGGTTGGCAGAGTTGTAAGGAGGCACCGAAACTATGGTAACTACTACGGATGATTTGTCGGAACGGATGACGGCGGTGGAACACGCGGTTGCAGACTTGCGGGGTGATTTGCGGGAAACCAACACCCGGTTGACGGCGGTGGAGACGGGCCTGGTGGAGGTGCGCGGGGAGATGCAGGCCAACCAGCGGGAAACCAATGCCCGGCTGACGGCGGTGGAGCAGGGCCTGGTGGAGCTGCGCGGGGAGGTGAACGCCAACCAGCGGGAAACCAACGCCCGGATTGATTCCTTGCAAAGCGAGATGACTACCCGGATTGATTCCTTGCAAAGCGAGATGACTACCCGGATTGACGCTTTGCAGCAGAGCGTTAACTCCCGCATTGACCGCCTCTTCTATGCCATCGTTGGCGGCTCTTCGGCTATGGTGATTGCAACGGTTAGCGCCCTGCTGACCCTGATTCTTACCCTGGACTAGCCCCTGCCCCCGTTCCCCGCAAAGCCCTCACCCCTAGCCCCTCTCCCGCACGGAGAGGGGTGTTTGTTTGGTTCCCCCCTCTCCCCCAGGGAGAGGGGGGTGAGGGCGGCCGTCCCCCAGGGCTATCGCATATGGATTTTAAGAGGCCAATTGACGGTTAAATCTCCGTTTTTAACTGCTAAATTTGGGTAATTTAAGACTTAAACCGTTGGTTTTGATGTTGATTACCCAGTAAAGCGCCGCCAAAACATCGGAAAGTTCCGTTCTGAGCCTGAAATTTTTCATATGCGATAGCCCTGGGCCGTCCCCCCGGCGGATTGACAATGGGCCGGTATCCGGTATAGTGGTTGGCATTGTTTAGGAGGCAAGGAAACTATGGTAACTACTACGGATGATTTGTCGGAACGGATGACGGCGGTGGAACATTCGGTGGTGGAGTTGCGCGGGGAGATGCAGGCCAACCAGCGGGAAACCAATGCCCGGTTGACGGCGGTGGAGCAGGGCCTGTCGGAGCTGCGCGGGGAGGTAAGCGCCAACCAGCGGGAAACCAACGCCCGGATTGATGGCGTGACCACCCGAATTGACGCCTTGCAAAGCGAGATGGCCGCACGGATTGACGCTTTGCAGCAGAGCGTTAATTCCCGCATTGACCGCCTCTTCTATGCCATCGTTGGCGGCTCTTCGGCTATGGTGATTGCAACGGTTAGCGCCCTCCTCACCCTGATTCTTACTTTGGACTAGCCCCTTCCCAGGGCCAGGCGTCGGCGGCCTGCCCCAGGGCTATCGCATATGAAAAATTTTCAGGATGAGAACGGAACTTTCCGATGTTTTGGCGGCGCTTTACTGGGTAATCAACATCAAAACCAACGGTTTAAGTCTTAAATTACCCAAATTTAGCAGTTAAAAACGGAGATTTAACCGTCAATTGGCCTCTTAAAATCCATATGCGATAGCCCTGCGGCCTGTCCCCAGGCGGATTGACAATGGGCCGGTATCCGGTATAGTGGTTGGCAGAGTTGTAAGGAGGAACCGAAACTATGGTAACTACTACGGATGATTTGTCGGAACGGATGACGGCCGTGGAACACGCGGTTGCAGACTTGCGGGGTGATTTGCGGGAAACCAACACCCGGCTGACGGCGGTGGAGCACTCGGTGTTGGAGGTGCGGGGGGAGATGCAGGCCAACCAGCGGGAAACCAATGCCCGGCTGACGGCGGTGGAGCAGGGCCTGTCGGAGCTGCGCGGGGAGGTGAACGCCAACCAGCGGGAAACCAACGCCCGGATTGATTCCTTGCAAAGCGAGATGACTACCCGGATTGATTCCTTGCAAAGCGAGATGACTACCCGAATTGATTCCTTGCAAAGCGAGATGACTACCCGGATTGACGCTTTGCAGCAGAGCGTTAATTCCCGCATTGACCGCCTCTTTTATGCCATCGTTGGCGGCTCTTCGGCTATGGTGATTGCAACGGTTAGCGCCCTCCTCACCCTGATTCTTACTTTGGACTAGCCCCTGCCCCCCTGCGGATTGACAATGAGCCGGTATCCGGTATAGTGGTTGGCAGAGTTGTAAGGAGGAACCGAAACTATGGTAACTACTACGGATGATTTGTCGGAACGGATGACGGCGGTGGAACACGCGGTTGCAGACTTGCGGGGTGATTTGCGGGAAACCAACACCCGGTTGACGGCGGTGGAGCACTCGGTATTGGAGGTGCGGGGGGAGATGCAGGCCAACCAGCGGGAAACCAATGCCCGGCTGACGGCGGTGGAGCAGGGCCTGGTGGAGCTGCGCGGGGAGGTGAACGCCAACCAGCGGGAAACCAACGCCCGGATTGATTCCTTGCAAAGCGAGATGACTACCCGGATTGATTCCTTGCAAAGCGAGATGACTACCCGGATTGACACCCTGCAACAGAGTATGGACACCCGGATCGATGGCGTGACCGCCCGGATTGATGCTTTGCAGCAGAGCGTTAATTCCCGCATTGACCGCCTCTTCTATGCCATCGTTGGCGGCTCTTCGGCTATGGTGATTGCGACGGTTAGCGCCCTCCTCACCCTGATTCTTACCCTGGACTAGCCCCTAATCCCCCTGACCCCGAAGGCCATCACCCCCCGTTCCCCGGCGGATTGACAATGGGCCGGTATCCGGTATAGTGGTTGGCAGAGTCGTAAGGAGGAACCGAAACCATGGTAACTACTACGGATGATTTGTCGGAACGGATGACGGCGGTAGAGACGGGCTTGGTGGAGCTGCGCGGGGAGATGCAGGCCAACCAGCGGGAAACCAACGCCCGGTTGACGGCGGTGGAGCACTCGGTGTTGGAGGTACGGGGTGATTTGCGGGAAACCAACGCTCGGCTGACGGCGGTGGAGCAGGGCCTGTCGGAGCTGCGCGGGGAGGTGAACGCCAACCAGCGGGAAACCAACACCCGGATTGATTCCTTGCAAAGCGAGATGACTACCCGGATTGATGGCATGACTACCCGGATTGACACCCTGCAACAGAGTATGGACACCCGGATCGATGGCGTGACCGCCCGGATCGACACCCTGCAGCAGAGTGTTAATTCCCGCATTGACCGCCTCTTTTATGCCATCGTTGGCGGCTCGGCGGCTATGGTGACGGTTAGCGCCCTGCTTACCCTGGACTAGCCCCTAATCCCCTGACCCCGCAGGCCCTCATCCCCCTCTCCCCCAGGGAGAGGGGGGCTAGGGGGTGAGGACTGCCGGTAACACTGGCGTAATACACCCCACCCCACAATACACCCTATCCTAAAACACAAAGGAGATGTTTTTATGGCAAAAGGATTATATCCTATTATTGGCTTGGCCGCCGCCGCGGCTCTGGCCGTCGCCCTCGTCTTCGGCGCTGCCAGTCTGGCCAACCCCGCCTTCGCTAGCACCGACCAGCCGGTTGATGCTAGTTTGGCGGACCAAGATGCGCCCGGTTTGATGGTCCTTCCGGGTGATAAACCTACTATTTCGATAGGGGATACTCAAATGTCTCGGGAAGTAGATATGAGAAACTACTTCAAGATAGGGCCAACTGACGGTACATTCTCCCGGCCCCATTGGTATATTGAGAATCCTCCGAACAGTGAGTCTAGTCATAAGCATAGCATGGGGAATATGCTTGAGATTCCTCGATTGAATCCCTTGAATGAAGCGGAAGATTATACCCTTACTGTCACAGGTTATCAACGGCAAGTCAGGGCTTACGTTGGCGGTGATAGGATTACATCTGGAACCTGTAGTGGTGCTTGGAGTTCTCCGATGGAACTTCCATTAGGTTGTTACCACATGGCCGAAAGAGACTTCGAAGTAAAGACGGAAGGGCTGCATATAACAGCATCCACAGAAAGCCCTGCTGGTTCTCCCCGCTATGTAATTAAATACATAGCTAATAATAAAGTTGATGCTTTGGACGGATTAATCAAGCTGGAAATGGAAGATTTTGATGTTCCGAGTATCGACGTCGAAGACATAGTTATCCGAGCTGATGCGGGTGCTGCTCATCCAGAGGCTATCGAGACAGATGATGAGGAGATAATTCTCCATATGGGAGATTTGCACTCTGACGACGATCTTGACGGCATCGTGGTGGGTGATATGGTGACCATAACCATCCAGGCTTCTGCCGGCGTAAGGTTGCCTTCCGAAGGAGGCGATTATGCCTGGACGATAGCCGGTGAGGGCAGCAGTGGTAAGGTCATCCACGTAGCTCGCAAGATCAGCCTGAACGAAGATGAAGGTGGCCGGGGCGATATGATTACCGCCACCGGCAAGGGCTTCAAGAACGGCACCAGCATCCACTTCTGGCTGGATACCAATAACAACCGGATGCAGGATGACGATGAGTACACCCTGTGCAGCGCGGTCGTTAACGGGGATGATGTAGGCGAATGTCAGTTTGAAGTAACTGCTCCGCCCTTTGAGGGTGGCCCGAATCACATTAATGCTGTTGACGGTCGCAGCAATATAGCCGACTGGGAGGAACAGGCTGATTTCGAGTTGGAATCCTCCATCAGCGTAACGCCCGACGGTGGGTCGCCCGGTGAAAGTTTGCTGGTCGAGCTCTTTGATTTTGGTAATGAGAGCGCTTCAGTAATTAAAGTAGAGCTGGCCCGCAAGGTCCTCTGCACAGGTGGCGACTGCTCGGGCACGGTATCTAGCAGCGGCAACGGTAACTTCCGGTTGATTGTTCCCGACGACGCTCCGGCCGGCGTCCAGGACCTGCGGGTAACCGTAGCTCCTAACTTGAACGCGTCGACTACGATTACCATCAGCGGCCCGATGATTCGGGTAACGCCGGAAGATGTGGTGGCCAACCAGCGGGTCAGCCTGGTAGGTTCCGGCTTTAATGCCGGCGCCAGTATCTGCCGCGGTGATAGCGATAGTTGCATGGGTTCGGAAATTTCCATTGGCGGCCACCCGATAATGTGGTCCCGGATTAACGGCGGCAATCCCGTCGAGGTGGACAGCGGCGGTAACTGGTCCGCGGCCGTGGACCTGCCCCTGGACTCGGCCACCGTCGAGGAAGGGAACCGGGAGATTCGGGTCCGCGACTCGATGGGGCGTACCGGCAAGGTGGTGGTCCACATCCCGGCCCGGGAGGTAACCATCACCCCGGAGACCGGGCGGGTCGGCACCCTGGCCACGGTTCAGGGGAAGAATTTCCCCAGCAAGAATGATGAGGGCGACAGCTTCAGCGTGGAAATCGTGTACGAAAGCGCCACGGGCCGGACCACGGTCAGCGCCCAGCCCGATGCCAGCGGCCGGTTTGAGACCCAGATTCGGATTCCCACCACCGCCGGCATCCCCTCCACCAACACGGTGAAGGTCCAGTACGAGTACGGCACCGCTAATACGGCAGTAGTGACGGCGGTGACCCACGATGTGCCGGAAGGCATCATCAACCTGTCCACCACCAGCGGCTCGCCGGGCTCCACCATCACCATCACCGGCGAAGGGTTCAAGTCCTTCGTGCCGGTCAGCGTCGTCAAGGTTGGCCCGCTGGAGGTAACTCCCGCGCCCAAGCCCAGCACCGATGCCCAGGGGATGCTGAACTTCGACATCACCATCCCGGGCCTGGACAACGGCATCCAGACCATTGAGGTGCACGTGGGGCAGACGACGGCCAGCAAGGGCTTCACCGTAACGCCGTCGGCCCAGAATCCGGGGAACATCGTGCCGGTGGCCGATGGAGTATCGAACCTGGGCGACAGCTTCGTCCGCGTTTTCTACTTCAACAACGACAGCAAGCAGTGGGCCTTCTACGACCCGCGTCCCGACGTGGTGGAAGCCAGCGACCTGTTCCACCTGATTACCGGGGAGACCTATCTGTTCCTGGTAACCAGCGACACCGAGGCCATCCTGAACGGGCGGACCCGGAACCTCACCTGCGTGGGCGGGAACTGCTGGAACCAGATAGTTTGGTAGAGCCAGGTCAGGAATAAATCGGCCGGGCCGGGGACCGCAACGTCCTCGGCCCGCCATCACGCCCTCGGCAAACAGCTTAATTAAACGGGAGGAACTAAATGGCAAGAGTCAGTAGAATCCTGGCCCTGCTTGCGCTGGTGGGAATGCTGGCGGCGCTGCCGCTGACCGCAATGGCGCAGCAGTTGGAGATGCCGCACGTATTGATTGGCACGGCCATGGTCAACGGAGCGGTGCCGCCCCAGGGCACAATGGTAACGGCCCACGATGGGGCCATGAAAATCGGCGAAGCAATGACCGAGGCGGACGGCGCCTTCAAAGTCAACGTAACCCGGCCTTCGGGTACGTCCGTAACCTTTATGGTGGCCGGCGTGGACGCGGACCGGCAGCTGACCAACTGGATGTCGGGTATGGTCGAGTCAGGCTTCCACCTGCAGGCCAACTCCCAGACGGGCCGGGTCGGCGCGCAAGGCCCGCCGGGGCCGCAGGGTCCGGCCGGTGATATGGGCCCGGTGGGTCCGACGGGGCCGGCGGGTGAACGGGGCCCGGCCGGGGCCCGTGGTCCCCAGGGGCCGGCCGGCTCTGATGGCGCCGATGGCGCTACCGGGGCCGACGGCGCCCGTGGGCCCATCGGTCCCCAGGGCGATCCCGGCGCGGCTGGCGCAGCGGGCGCTACCGGCGCCGATGGCGCAATGGGTCCGCAGGGTCCGGCAGGTCCGGCGGGTCCGGCCGGCGCGGCCGGCGTTGACGCCAGCGGCACCACCGGCATCATCGCCATCGTCATCGCCATCGTGGCGGTAGTCATCGCCATCGCCATGCCCTTCGTAATCAAGCGCTAATCCAAAGGACGGTGACAGCTGCAAGCCCCCGGCGGTTATACTGCCGGGGGCTTCGCTTGCCCTCACCCCTAACCCCTCTCCCACGAGGCGAGGGGGGCCTAGATCAGTGAAGCAACCGTCCCACCCACCAGACTCTCCCCTCTCCCTGGGGGAGAGGGGCCGGGGGTGAGGGCCGCCGCCACCCCAGTACCCAAGTCGGCCGCAATAGGTTAAAATAGCAGCTACCATCCAGAACCGGGGAGGCCCCTACACCATGGACCTGGTCGATATTGCCGGCGTCGCCGCCATTGCCACCGTTTTTCTCGCCATAGTCGGACTTTCGGCCACGGCCGTCTTCCGCATCGGCAAGCTCACCGAGGCCACGGCCCGGATACCGGAAGTGTTCCGCGCCGAGCTCCAGGCGGTGGAAACCCGTAACGAAGAACGCTTCCAAGGTATGGAAGCCCGCAACGAAGAACGCTTTCAGCGAGTATATGACCGTTTCGAAAGCATGGACGCCCGCAACGAAGAACGCTTCCAAGGTATGGAAGCCCGCAACGAAGAACGCTTTCAGCGAGTATATGACCGTTTCGAAAGCATGGATGCCCTGAACCAGGAACGTTTCCGGCAGATGGAAGAGCGCTTCCGGCAGATGGACGCCCTGAACGAAGAGCGCTTCCGGCGCATGGAAGAACGGATGGAAGATCGCTTCCAGCAGATGAATGCCTTGAACGAAGAACGCTTCCGGCACATGGAAGCCCTCATCCGCCAAAACGAGGAGTTAATTCGTTATGAGAGTGCGCGAATCCAGGGGCAGATTCGCAGCTTGCAGCAAGCCATAATGACCCATTCCCACGACCAGGACGGCAACGTCATGTTTCGGGTCCCCCTGCCCGACCCTGAGGAGTAACCCTCCGCCATTCCCCGAAAGCCCTCACCCCTAACCCCCTCTCCCACGAGGCGAGGGGGACTTTGGGTTGGGGAGCTTGCCCGCTGTGCCAAGCATCCTCTCCCTTCTCCCCCAGGGAGAGGGGCCGGGGGTTGAGGTCCGCGCGCCGCTGCTGTTTTTGTCCCCAGCGCCTCCAGCGTGATACCATAGTTGTTGGCAATGCGTCGGCAGGAAACCGTAGCGGCGGTAAACACCGGCGCCTTTGCTGATCTGGGAAGACCGGCCGGGACGGAATGACTTTAGGTAACGGCGACCGTGTCCGCGGCGGGGAGGACTTGATGAGCGCGCTCAATGTCAGCAGCTTCATTTGGGGTATTGCGGATGATGTGCTCCGCGATGTCTATGTGCGGGGCAAGTACCGCGACGCTATCCTGCCGATGACCGTCATCCGCCGCCTGGATGCGGTGCTGGAACCGACGAAGGCAGCTGATCAAGATGAAGCGGGACACGCCCCTGGGCAGCCGCATCGCCGAGGTGCACAACGGCAGCTCCCTTTTCACCGGCGACGCCGGACAGGGCAAGAGCAACATCTAAAGGACAAAGCAAGAACTATGCGATATATTGATCAAAGCCGAAGCGAGCGCGTATCCGTCGACCCGTTGGACATAGCTCGCCGACTGACGGAACTCAAAGGGTTGAATGACGGCTGGGCCGACGGACTGCAACCGGCCGGTCAATGGGGAGAAGGTTACGGGAAGGCGCCCCCGGCGGAAGGCCTGGATTGGCTTGCCGAACAGTTCAGGTTGCGATACGCACCCGACCTGCTCCGGCCGTATTTGTATCCGACACCGGAAGGCGGGGTTCACGCCGAATGATCTCTCGGCCCGAATGAAGCCAGCCTGGAGATTGATCTGGCGACTCGTTGCGCCCAATGGCATTGCCTCAACGCAGCGACCGACCATACATTTGTGCGGGTTCTCAATCTGGATAACCCGGCTGATTGGGAGTGGCTGGCGCAGGAAATTCGCCTATGATTACCGACCAAGACATTGAAATGCTGATTCGTCAGCCCAAGCGCATAACTAGCAAAAGTCCCGTCCAAGGCTATCGGGAAGAAAATAATCAGCGGCGTTGCGACCTGGAATTAATGTCTTCCGACGAAGACGGCAGAGTTTTCTCGGTGTTTATCCGGCAGAATCTCAGAATAAACCTGAACTTCACCATTGGCCTTCGCTACTCAGCTAACGAAGGAAAGTTGACGACTATTACCCTGGCAAGGTATAACGGCCCCCATGGAGAAGTTAGCCGGGCTCTCGATGGGCATTATGCCTAGCCGCACATCCATTACATCACCGCGGCAGAGCTGGCTAACCAACATTATCAGCCTCAAGAAACATGGAGGGTTGCTACAGACAAGTACAGCACCTTTGAGGAGGCGCTGCGAGTGTTCTTTACCGACATCGGCGCCCCTAACTACACCGAATTTTTCCCGGAGTTAATTCAAGCGAGGCTCTTCGGTGGATATTAACCACGCTCAGATATTACTGGAAAAAGCGCCTTCCGCAGGCTTTGACGTTTATGAACGGGAAACCGGCGATTGCCAGCTGGTAGTTCCCATACTGCATGAAGACGGCGACATGGTGGACATATACCTGGATGACAGCCCATTGGGCGATGGATATGTCCGAATCTGCGACTTTGGAATGGCCCTTATGCGCTTGTCCTATACTTTCGACCTCAGCACCAGCGCCAGAGAGGAAATAATAAGGAGCATCCTGATTAACAACCGGGTAGATAATGACACCGGCAATTTCTATCTGGATGTCCCCGTCGATCGTGTTTACGAAGGTATTCTACAGTTCGCCGAGTGTGTGCAGAAAGTGTGCAATATGCGCTACTGGGGGCGGGAAGTTGTGCGCAATGCCTTCTATGCTGACTTGCAGGAATATGTAACCACCGGCTTGAATGAATTTTCGCCGGTGGCCGACCTCACGCCACTGACTGACTACCCGGTCATCAGTGTGGATTGGGCGTTGACTCACAATAATCGTGATCTGTTCCTGTTTGGAGTGCGGGGAAACAACAAGGCCAAGAGCGTGGCAATCTGTCTCCTGGAGTTCAAAAAGGCGCAGCTGCCTTTCATCAGTTTCGTAGTCCACGAAGACATGGGAGGACTGGGCAAAAAGGAACAGGATTATTTGACGAGAAACGCCGATAAACAGTACCCGGACCTGGACGCCCTCAAGGGAGACGGCATTGCAGATATGCGCCGTCTCGCCGGGGCAGCCTTAGCTTGAGCCAACGAGAGCTGCGCCAGATGGCGATTACGCCCCCCACCCTGCACCCCTACCCCGCCTGCAAACCCTCCGGCGTCCCCTGGCTGGGCGATGTGCCGGAGCATTGGGAAGTGCGACGGCTGAAATCAATTTGTCGCTTTGCATATGGAGACACACTTACGGCAGAGATGAGAGACGATGGCGATGTTCCTGTGTACGGGTCAAACGGGTGCGTCGGTAGTCATTCATCTGCCAATACATTAGCGCCATGCGTTATTATTGGCCGCAAAGGTTCATTTGGCAAAGTCAACTTTGTTGACCAGCAGGCGTTCGCAATAGATACGACATATTTTGTGGATGAGCGACTTTCAAAAGCAAATTTGCGATGGCTGTTTTATCTTTTAGGCTGGTTAAAACTCGATAGTGTAACTAAGGATTCTGCGATACCGGGGCTAGGTCGTGAAGACGCTTATCACAGGATAGCCCCCCTCCCACCCCTCCCCGAGCAGCAAGCCATCGCCGAATACCTGGCCCAGGCCACTGCCGTCATTGGCGCTGCCATCGCCCGCGCCCGCCGCCAGATTGAGTTGGCGGAGGAGTACCGCACCCGCCTGATTAACGACGTGGTTACCGGCCAACTGGACGTGCGAGCGGCGGCGGCCCTGCTGCCGGATGAGGACGATGGCCCGCGAGAAGAGGAGGTCCGACAGACGGTTGACTCCGGAGAGCCTTCCCGGGACGTTGCCGAAAGTCCGGATTAGCGGTTAAATATGGATGGGGTGATGCTATGCTAAATTGGGAAACCTGTCCGGCGGTGGAAAGCATACCGGGCAAGTACGGCGGAGAATGGCTCTTCACTAAGACTCGGGTGCCGGTTTCTGCCCTGTTCGGGAATCTGGCCGCCGGAGCCACCGTAGCAGAGTTCCTGGACTGGTTTGCCGGGATGGAAAAGTGGCAGGTAAACGCCGTGCTGGAACACGTGGTCAAGAGCCTTGACGTCAAGGTAAAACATGAGAATCCGGTTTGACCACGACACCCCACGGCCCCTGCGCCGTTACCTCCCGGACCACATTGTAGATACCGCCAACGAGAAGGGCTGGGCCGAACTCAGAAATGGAAGCTTGCTGGACAATGCGGAAAGAGAAGGCTATGAGGTAAGGTGGCATTATGGTAAATTGGGAAACCTGCCCGGTGGTGGAGAGCGTGCCCGGTCGGGTGAGTGGGGCCTGGGTATTCACCGGAACCCGGTTGCCTGTAGCGAGCCTGTTTGAGAACTTGGAGAGCGGCGCTACGGTGGCCGAATACCTGGAGTGGTTCGAGGGCGCCGAAGAATGGAAGGTCAGAGCCGTGTTGCGGCATGTGGCCGATTCTCTGAAAGCTGCGGAATCGCAGGCCGGCCTTGAAACTCCTGTTTGACCACGGGGTTCCCGGACCACTTCGCAGACACCTGACCGAACATTCGGTGGACACTTCCGCCCAGCGAGGATGGCGGGAGTTAAGCAACGGTAACCTGTTGGACATAGCGGAGCGTGAGGGTTACGAGATATTGATAACCACCGACCAAAATATGCGCCATCAGCAGGACCTGGCCGGCCGGCGTTTGGCGGTTATAGTGTTGCGCTCCACCGCTTGGCCTTATGCCCGGTTGCGGATCGAAGACATCCGGGCGGCCATCGACGGCATTAAACCCGGCGAATTTCGGGAAGTTCCTATCTGACCGACCGGAGAGGCGCAGTATGACCACCGACACCAGCGAGAAGGGGTTGGAAAGCCTGATTGTTGCCACCCTGACCGGGCCTTCCGGCGGGGCGACACCGGAAGGCGTGGGCCCGTCCGGCGTCGGCGAGCGGCCGGCAAGCTATGGCGCCGGCTGGATTAGCGGCAGCCCCCAGGATTACGATCGCGAATATTGCGTTGACCTGGCCCAGCTTGCCGCCTTTCTCACGGCGACCCAGCCCGACACCGCCGAATCGCTGGACCTGGAGCAGGACACCCCGGCCCGCCGCAGATTCCTGGCCCGGCTGCAGGGAGAGGTTGCGAAACGGGGCAGTGTGGCCGTCCTCCGCAACGGTATCAAGCACGGCCCCCGCCAGATTGACTTGTTCTACGGCACGCCGTCCCCCGGGAACGAAAAGGCCCGGACTTTGTACCGGCAGAACCGCTTCAGCGTAACCCGGCAGCTCCGCTACAGCCAGGACCGGACTCAACTGGCCCTGGACTTGTGCGTCTTCGTTAATGGCTTGCCGGTAGCCACCTTCGAGCTTAAAAACAGCCTGACCAAGCAAACGGTGGATGCCGCCGTCGAGCAGTATAAACGGGACCGCAGCCCTAACGATAAGCTGTTTGAGCCGGGCCGCTGCCTGGCCCACTTCGCCGTGGACGACCACGAGGTGCAGTTCTGCACCCACCTTCGGGGCAAGGCGTCCTGGTTTCTGCCCTTTAACCGGGGCTGGAACGATGGCGCCGGCAACCCGCCCAACCCCAATGGAATCAAGACCGACTACCTGTGGCAGGAAGTCTTCACCCGCGACAGTTTGACCAACATTATTGAAAACTACGCCCAGGTTGTAGAAACGAAAGACCCTAAAACGGGACGCAAAAAGCGGGAGTATATCTGGCCTCGCTACCACCAGTTGGATGCAGTGCGAAAGCTGCTGGCCGATGCTTTGGCCCAGGGAGTAGGACCGCGCTATTTGATTCAGCATTCGGCCGGCAGCGGCAAGTCCAACTCTATCGCCTGGCTGGCCCACCAGTTGATTGGGCTGGAGCGGGAAGGGCAACCCCTTTTCGATTCGGTGCTAGTCGTAACTGACCGGAAGGTGCTGGACCGGCAGATACGGGACACGATCAAACAGTTCGCCCAGGTCGGTTCCATCGTTGGCCATGCCGAGACCTCCCGTCATCTCGGCTCGCTGATTCAAGGGGACAAGCGAATTATCATTACTACCGTGCAGAAGTTCCCTTTCATCTTGGACGCTATTGGCAACAATCATAGAGAGCGCCGGTTTGCCATCATCATCGACGAAGCCCATTCCAGCCAGGGCGGAAGCAACTCGGCGTCAATGTCCAGGGCATTGGGCGAAGCCGGCGAGGTAGGGGAAGCGGAAACCGCTGAAGACCAGATTAACCGGCTGATGGAGAGCCGGAAGCTGTTATCCAACGCCAGCTATTTCGCCTTCACCGCGACCCCCAAAAACAAGACCCTGGAGATATTTGGCGCGCCGGTCACCCCAGCGGGAAATACCAAACACCTTCCCTTTCATGCCTACACTATGAAGCAGGCCATTCAGGAGGGCTTCATTATCGACGTGCTGGCCCACTATACGCCGGTGAACAGCTATTACCGGCTGGTCAAGACACTGGCGGATGACCCGGAGTTCGACACCAAGCGGGCCGGGAAGAAGCTGCGCCGTTATGTGGAGGATAATGACCACGCCATCCGGCTCAAGGCGGAAATTATGGTGGACCACTTCCACGAGCAGGTGGCGGGATTAAAGAAAATCGGCGGCGAAGCGCGGGCTATGGTGGTTACCAGCAGCATTCAGCGAGCCCTAACCTACTTCCATGCCATTCAGGCGTATCTGCTGGAGCGCAAAAGCCCCTACCGGGCCATCCTCGCCTTTTCCGGGGAGCAGGAGTACGGCGGCGCAAAGGTCACTGAAGCGTCCATCAACGGCTTCCCCTCGAACCTGATTGCCGAAAAAATACAGGAAAATCCCTACCGGTTCCTGGTCTGCGCCGACAAGTTCCAGACAGGCTACGATGAGCCGCTGCTGCACACGATGTACGTGGACAAGCCGTTATCCGACGTCAAAGCGGTACAAACGCTGTCGCGCCTGAACCGGGCGCACCCCAGGAAACACGACGCTTTCGTGCTGGATTTTTCCAACGACGCCGACACCATACAAAACGCTTTCGCCGATTACTACCGCACCACTATTCTGGCGGAGGAGACTGACCCGAACCGGCTGCATGACCTCCAGGCGGCGCTTGACGCCGATCAAGTTTATGGGCCGGAACAGGTAAACGAACTGGTGGAACTCTACCTTTCGGGGGCCGGCCGCGACCGCCTGGATCCGATCCTGGATAATTGCGTAGCCCTCTACCGGGAGCAGTTGGACGAAGACGGGCAGGTTGACTTCAAGAGCAAGGCAAAGGCATTTCTCCGGGCCTACGGCTTCCTGGGGGCCATCCTCCCCTACACTTACGCCGATTGGGAAAAACTCTCTATCCTGCTGACATTCCTTATACCCAGGCTGCCGGCTCCGATAGAGGACTACCTGTCCCGAGGCATCCTTCAGGCCATTGATATGGACAGCTATCGGGTGGAAAAGCAGGCCGCACAGGACATCCAGCTTCCGGATCAAGATGCGGAGATAGAGCCGGTTCCCACCGACGGCGGCGGGCAAATGCCGGAACCGGAAATGGACCGCCTCTCCAACATCCTGCAAGATTTCAACAACCGCTTCGGCAACATCGAGTGGCGGGACCAGGACAAGATAGAGCAGGTGATTACCGAAGAGTTGCCGGCCCGGGTCGCCAGGGACAAAGCCTACCAGAACGCCAAGGCCAATTCCGACCGGCAAAATGCGCGTATCGAGCACGACAAAGCTTTGGAGCGCGCGGTTACTGACCTGCTCGCCGACCATACGGAGCTGTTCCGGCAATACTCTGACAACGAATCGTTCGGTAAGTGGCTATCAGAAAAGATTTTCGCCATCACCTATGATGAAGCCGCTTAGCCCAACGGCGCAGGAAGGAACCTGCCCGAACCACCCGGTAGGCCCTCACCCCCGGCCCTTCTCCCTGGGGGAGAGGGAGGAGTGTTCGCTTGGGGTACAAATTTATCGACACAAGTTCCCCTCTCCTCGCGGGAGAGGGGTTAGGGGTGAGGGCTTTTCCGGCGGGGGATAAGGTTGTAGAAGATGGTGGGCGGTAGTGGACTCGAACCACTGGCCTCTTGCGTGTCGAGCAAGTGCTCTAACCAACTGAGCTAACCGCCCCTGCTGGATTCAGTGTATCAATCGGGGCGGCTGGGGTCAAGACTCACCCGCTCCCAGCCCAGGGCTATCGCATATGGATTTTAAGAGGCCAATTGACGGGTAAATCTCCGTTTTTAACTGCTAAATTTGGGTAATTTAAGACTTAAACCGTTGGTTTTGATGTCGATTACCCAGTAAAGCGCCGCCAAAACATCGGAAAGTTCCGTTCTGAGCCTGAAATTTTTTCATATGCGATAGCCCTGGCTCCCAGCCAACCACTCTTTCCTTCCCTGATGTTTGACCGGCCACAGTTCCCGTAATTGCGGGATTCCGCGTATCTCCCCAGCCGTAAAACCGGCAAAAAGTTAACGGCGCTTCCCGTCCTTTACGGTGGGAAGCGCCGTTAACTTTATTGCAGCCTGGAGCGGTTAGCCGACTTCAGCAAAGCTCCTAGTCGTTGTCCAGGGTAAAGGTAAACTCATCACTGGCCGTGCCGCCGTACTGGTCGGTGGCGGTTATCTTGATGGTCAGGGTCTGGGATGCCGCGTGACCGCCGGTCAGGGTCAGGACGCTTCCGTTCCAGGAACCCGAGACCTTGTTCCGGGCCACTGAATTCAACGCTCCGGTCTTGGTCGCTCCGGTACGCTGGTGCGTTGTCGTCACTTCCACAGCGTAGGTCAGCCCGTCGCCGCTGAAGTGGCTGGTCATATCCAGCGCGCTGGTTTCACCCTCGGACAGCTCAACATTGTTGAACTCGTCAATCAGGTCCGCCGGATTCTGAGGCTCCGGAGTAGGCGTAGGCTCCGGAGTAGGCGCGGGCGTGGGCTCCGGGGTGGGTTCCGGAGTGGGCGCGGGCGTTGGCTCCGGCGTAGGCGTAGGCTCCGGAGTGGGCGCAGGTGTCGGCTCCGGGGTGGGTTCCGGAGTGGGCTCGGGTGTCGGCTCCGGGGTGGGCTCCGGGGTAGGTTCAGGAGTGGGCGCGGGCGTTGGCTCCGGGGTAGGTTCAGGAGTGGGCGCAGGTGTCGGCTCCGGGGTAGGTTCAGGAGTGGGCGCAGGTGTCGGTTCCGGGGTGGGTTCAGGCGTTGCCGAAACATCGTCCACCAACGCCAGCGTGAAGGAGTCGCTGGCCGAATTTTCGTCCCCGCCGGTGGCGATGACTTTCACCCTCAGATCCTGCGCCTTAGCCGGGCCGCCCAGCAGCGTCAGCACCGCTCCATCCCAGGTCCCGGTTACCTTGTTGACGGCTATCGAGTTAAGCTCGCCGGTCTTTTCGGCGCCGGTATTCTGGTTGGTGGTGGTGACCATCACATCGAAGGACAGGTCATCGCCGGTGAAGTGGTCAGACATGTCCACTTCCATGGTCATGTCTTCCTCTATCTGGATATCGCTGAAGGCGCTGGTCAGCCCGGTTCCGGTGCCTCCAGTGAACCCGGTTATCGTGACTGTAGTATGTTCCCAAGGGCCGGGGTAGCCACCCTTAGCTCTGGCGCCTACGCGGACCTCATATTCGCCGTTTTGCAGATCCAGGTCATACCATTCGTCATCTTCAATCAGTACCGAGGTGCCAACCGAGTCGTAAATAATCCAGCCGCCATTATGCGACCAGGACTGTGTTCCGGTACGGATCTCCAGGTCGTACCAATGCGCTTGCGGAACGGAATCCCAGCTAACCGTGAAGCCGGTACTCGTGGCATTTGCCGTGGCAGTCAGGTTCTCGGGCGCTACCAGAGGGATGGTAGGTGGGCAAAGACCCAGATGGTCATTAGGTTCGGCAACGACTGTATCCGAGTCATCGCTCTGGCGCCAGAAGTCGGCTTGCGCTATTACGCGCACCTCGTATGTTGCGCAGTTCTGAATTCGGTCCCAGATGAACTTCTCGGTCTTATCGGTAACGTAGAGCTTCCACTCCTTGTCCTTCTCTTTCGTTGCACTCGTCCACCGATAATACACGTCGTAGCGCCCGGCATTTTCAACGGCGTCCCAGCTAACCGTGAACTCCCGGTCTCCGTTCTCTACCGTAACGTTCTCGGGCTTATCCAGCGTCCCTGAATTCGGAGTGAAGACCACTTCGGTTTCGTCGCTTTCCATCCACGGTCCATGAAGGTCAACGGCGGTCGCCTTTACGTGAAACTTTTTGCCCTCGGGTTGTCCCGCAGGATTCTCGTCATAGTCCCAGATATAAAGCTCTTTCTGAGAGCCGCCCCAGTACCAGTTGGGCCATACCCATTCGTACCAATCGTCGTCTTCCCAGCGAGACCAAAATCTGGAGCTGGGGTTATCTGCGCCGGTAAAATTCACATTCCAGCTGACCAGGAAGCTCGTCGTGTCGGTGCTGTCCTCATGCCACTGGCCGGAAGGCACTACCGTCATGTCTTCGGGCGGGCTGAGCTTCAGGTCCGTTGTCGCCAGCGTCGAAGTTATCTCGGTATAGGTGTTGTCGGATTTCTTCCAGCGCATACCGACCCGGTACTTGGTGCTAGTTCCCAAGGACGTAAAGGTGTACTTCTTGTATTTGTCGTTATGGGGGTGATTGGTGACGGTTGTTGCATCCGCACAATCCTCATCCTCCAGCTCTTCGCCAGGGGTGGTCTTGCAGGCCTGGAAACCGTCGGTTGTACCCTTAGACTCAGGGATATTTATCTCCCGGGAAGTAGAGTACGTGCAGCTCACCCACGCCCGACTTGTATGTGATAAACGGCTTTGTTGGCGGGCCAAAGAAGGCGCTGTCCGGGTCATCGGGCAGCAGGTGGAATTGCGGCGTCGGCACGTCCGCTGTCGTCGATTGCGCTATGCCTATTGCCCCGACTACACAAACCAGCGCAATCGTCAACCAGACTGGATATAACTTGATGACCTTCATACTACTCCTTCGTTTCCTACTGACCTGATGCAGATTCAGTTACGCCGGCGCGTATCCAAACACCGCCGCCGGCCCGGCAAGTCGCCCCGAGGCCGTCAACTATTATAGGTAGTGATTGAAGGTAGTTCAATAGGGTATTTCTCAGGGCAGTGTTGCAATTTAGGTGGTTTAAGTCAGGGTATAGTATTCGTTCCGGTACCGCCGGGACAATCCCGGTGCTTGCCCCTACATCTCGACCACTTATTACGGAACGCTATCAATGTCTGTGGTCAGGGCTATCGCATATGAAAAATTTTCAGGATGAGAACGGAACTTTCCGATGTTTTGGCGGCGCTTTACTGGGTAATCAACATCAAAACCAACGGTTTAAGTCTTAAATTACCCAAATTTAGCAGTTAAAAACGGAGATTTAACCGTCAATTGGCATCTTAAAATCCATATGCGATAGCCCTGTGTCTGTGGTGGGTGTTGATTGACAGGCCGGTGGGTGTTATAATATCAAGTAGCTGATGTATCGGCTTCCCCTTGTGGGCCTGTAGCTCAGGCGGTTAGAGCGCGGTCCTGATAAGACCGAGGTCGTTGGTTCGAGTCCATCCAGGCCCACCACCTTCCACTGCATTAGACCCGAGATCCCTCACCCCTAACCCCTATCCCGCGAGGAGAGGGGAAATCTGGCCGGTGAAGCAGTCGTCCCACCAAGCATACTCTCCCCTCTCCCTGAGGGAGAGGGGCCGGGGGTGAAGGCCGCCGCCCGGCCGGGATGAGGGCGCAGCACCCAAATTCCCGGTGGTAGTCAACTTAAACAGCCGTTGCTTTCCAGGCGGCAGCCGGCGGAAAATCAACCCGACGTATGCGCTGTTCGAGGGTCAAGCAGGTCGCGCAGGCCGTCGCCCAGCAGGTTGAATCCCAGCACCGCGACGAATATGGCGATGCCGGGCAGCAGCAGCAGCAGGCGGGGCGCGGTTTGCAGGTGTGGACGGGCGTCGTTGAGCATGGCGCCCCATTCCGGCGTGGGCGGCTGCGCCCCCAGGCCCAGGAAGTTTAGCCCGGCAATGCCCAGGATAATCCAGCCGACATCCAGGGAGGCAATGACGATAATCGGGCCGAGGATATTCGGCGCGATGTGTCGGAGAATGATGCGCCGGTTGCTCGCTCCGGCGGCCCGAGCGGCGGTTACGTACTCCTGCTGACGGGCCGCCAGCGTTACGCCGCGGATGATGCGGGCGTGGCCTACCCACCACACGGCGCCGGCCGCCAGCAGCACGTTGAACAGGCCGGGACCCAAAGCTCCGGCCACCGCCAGCGCCAGGATCAGCGACGGGAATGCTAACAGCAGGTCCACCACCCCCATCAGGGCCGTATCGAGCCAGCCGCCGTGGTAGCCGTACAGGATGCCCACCGTCAGGGCAATGGTCATGCTGATGGCCAGGGTGGCCGCCGAGTTCAGCAGCGTCATACGGGCGCCGTGCACGATTCGGCTGAAGGTGTCTCGCCCCAGATGGTCGGTACCCAGCAGGTGCTCCGGCGACGGCCCCAGCAGGCGGTCGGCCAAGCTGATTTTAGTGGGGTCGGCCAGGGGCAGCCAGGGCGCCAACAGCCCCATCAACAACAGGGATACTACCAGGAACAGCCCCAACGCCGTCCCCGGTTCCCGCAGCAGCACCAGCCACCGCCGGCGGCTGATGTCGCCGGACCGGGTCCGGGTAGGAGCATTCTCCCCGGTATGTTGGGCAGCGCTAGCCACGGTCGGCTACACCTCGTCTCGTCCGAAGGTCAGGCGCGGGTCGGCAAATCGCAGGGCAATGTCGGCGACCAGATTGACCAGCAGCACCAGCACCGCCACGTAGCTCACGAATCCCTGCACCACCGGGTAGTCCCGGGTCATGGCGGCGGAGACCATCAGCTGACCCAGCCCGGGCCAGGCGAATACGGACTCCACGATGACGGCGCCGCTGAGCAGGTAGCCCAGGTTGACGCCAATGGCGCCAATGGCGGGCAGCAGGGCGTTGCTCAGCGCATGTCGGTAGGCAAGGGCGCTCTCGGAAAGCCCCTTGGCCCGGGCCGTGCGGATGTAGTCCTGCCCCAGGGTTTCCAGCATACTGGCCCGGATTAGCCGCATCATCTGGGCCATGGGGGCCAGGGACAGAGTGATGGCGGGAAGCGCCACCTGGAGCGGTGACCCGTAACCCACGGCCGGCAGCCAGGATAGTTTCACCGCAAACAGGATTATCAACCCGAAGCCCAGGACATAGGAGGGGGCCGCAGCGCCCACCAGGGCCACCAGCCGGGCCGCCGTATCCACCAGGCTGCCCCGACGGCGGGCGGACAGGATGCCCACCGGCACGGCCACCGCCAACGCCAGCGCCAGGGCGGTGGCCGTCAGCACGGCCGTGGGGACGGTGCGACGGGCCAGGTCCTTCGCCACGGGCCGTTCCTTGATGAAGGATTTGCCCATGTCGCCCCGCAGGGCCCCCCACACCCAACTGAAGTACTGCACCGGCAGGGGAGCATCCAGGCCCAGCTCGGTGCGCATGGCTGCCACCGCTGCCGGGTTGGGCAATTGCCAGGAATTGCGCTGGCGCCACACAATCTCGGCCGAGTCGCCCGGGGCCAGATTCAATAACAGGAAACTGGCCGCCGTTACCCCCAGCAGCAGTAGTGGCAGCGTAGCCAGACGCCGGACCAGGTATGCTCTCATAACAAAGTTACAATCCTGATTATGTAGGCCCGCAGTCGATTACTCGGCCAGCCCAATCCGATGGTCAACGAAGTAGTAGCGGGTGGGATGCGGCTCAAACCCGGTTACGTCCTCGCTGACGCCGTACACCATGTACCCGTGGGATACGGGCAGGAGGCAACATCGTCGGTTACCACCTCCAGGGCGTCACAGGCGATTTGCTTTCGCTCTTCCAGGTCGGCCACGCTGCCGGATTGAGCGATTACTTCCGCCAGGGGAGCATTGTCGTACTGCCCGTAGTTGTTGGCGCCGCCGGCCTCGTCATTGGCTTCCAGACCGGCAAACTTGCTGACGTTCAAGATGGGGTCGCCGGCTTCGATGACAGAGTTGAACCACCCGAACAGGTCCCAACCCGGTTCCTGAATCTTGGACCACTCGGTAATCAACACTTCAACCCCGATACCCACTTCGCCTAACATGGCCTGGGCCGATTCGGCCATGATGGGCAGCTGGGGCCGATGCGGGTAAGCGCCGATGATTAGCTGCAGGGGCTGTCCGTCCTTTTCGACGATGCCGTCCCCGTCGGAGTCGGCATAGCCGGCCTCGGCCAGCAGTTCCCGGGCCCGGTCGGGATCGAAGGCGTAGCCGTCCACACCCGGGCACGCCACCAGCGCTTCCGGCAGCAGGTTGGCCGCGTAGAAGCCGGTGCCCGGTGGATTAATGACGGCGGCAATGCTCTCCCGGTCGATGGCGTGGGCCACCGCCTGGCGAACCAGGGGATCGGTCAGGTTGCCCCGTTCGAAATTGACCCACCACATAGAAACCGAGGTGCCAACTCCCGCGGTCTCACTGCTGGTACCCGGATTGGAGTCGATGATTTGCGTACCCTCGGGAGACAGGTTGATGGCAATATCCACGTCGCCAGCCTGGAGGGCCAGCTCCCGGCTGTTGCCGTCGGGGATGGCAATGTGGTTAATGCCGGCTAGCGGGGGTGTGCCACCCCAATAGTTATCGTTGGCTACCGTTTCCAGGATCTCCCCCATTACAAAATGGGTGGCCATGTACGGCCCGGTCAGGGCGCCGGCCTCCATGAAATTACCCTCTCCGGCAGACTCGGCGGCCATCGCGTCATGAATGCCGACGGCGGGGCCGGTCAGCCGACCGGGCAGCGTGGGATTGGGCTTGGTGGTGGTAATGATGAGGGTATGGTCGTCCTTAACGGCGACGTTGTCGATGGCCAGCTGGTCGGCCGTGCCCGCATTCATCGCGACCGTTCGTTCCAGGGAAGCCTTAACTGTTTCGGCATCCATCACGTTGCCGTTGTGGAAGGTAACGTCAGTCCGCAGCCCAATTTCCCAGTTCAGTTCGTCAACGGGCTCGGCTTAGGTAGCCAGCCAGGGCTCGGGGCTCATATCGGCGGCCGACAACCGGAACAGGTTTTCCGACAGGCCCGACTGGCTGGGAACCCACCCGCTTTCCACCGGGTCCATCGGGGTGCTGAGCCAGATGACGCCGACCTTCAGGGTGGGGCGTTCCCCAACGTCAACCGGGGCCGGTTCGCTGGCAACCGTCGGGGCGGCCGGTTGTTCCGCTGCTCCGCTTGTTGGTGAAGACTGCGACGGTTCCGCAGCGACGGCTGGTTGTTCCGCTGCCCCGGTTGCTGGCGAGGATTTCTGGGGAACTGCGGCAGCGGCCGGCTGTTCCGCTGCTCCGCTTGTCGGCGAAGACTGCGGCGGAACCGCGGTGGACGCCGGCGCGGCAGTGACGGGAGATGACGGCGCGTTTTCCGTGGTGGCGGCGGGAGACCCGCAGGCTACCGCCAACGCTAAAAATAGTGCAAATGCCCCCGGCATAATATGTTTGATACCTTGTGTCATTAGATTTGGCAAAACATCTCTCCTGATAGATTTTTATGAACAAATACCGATGTCTGGGTCAATGAGTAACGAGGGTGTCCCCAGGGCTATCGCATATGAAAAATTTTCAGGATGAGAACGGAACTTTCCGATGTTTTGGCGGCGCTTTACTGGGTAATCAACATCAAAACCAACGGTTTAAGTCTTAAATTACCCAAATTTAGCAGTTAAAAACGGAGATTTAACCGTCAATTGGCCTCTTAAAATCCATATGCGATAGCCCTGAGGGTGTCCCCTGAATGAGCGAGCGGACTCTCATTTTCTTTCCGCACCTTGTCGCTGCGGCGCGCGGGCGCAGCTGAATCGGCCCTTTGCTGGCCCCATCCGCCAAACCGTCACTCCGCCCCGGGCGTCGAGGCCGGCAAGGGCGTTCCCGTCGGGCCTCCAGTATAATTCGGCCACTGCGGCCCCCAAATCCTCGGCTCCGATCGGGCGGCCCCGGCCATTTCGCTGCAACGCCCACACGACCACTGCGCCGTCACACGCCCCGGATGCCAGGCGCAGCGCGCCGGGAGCGAAGGTGAGCGTCGTTATGGGTTCGACATGAAACTTCAGCACGCCGGGCCGCGTGCCTTCGGGCCCTTTTCCCCGGAAGCTCCACGCCGTCACCGCCTCTCCGCCGCCGGTAGCCAAAAGAGTGCCGGTGTCATTGAAAGCCAGGGCCGACGGCTTGACGGGATAGCCGGACATCATAGAATCATGCCCGGTGGCGCGACGCCAGAAGTGCACCGAGTTGTCCTGGCTGCCGCAGGCCACGATGCCGCCGTCCGGGCTCAGTACCATCGAAACCAGAGAGCCTTGCCACTCCAGCTTCTGGCGAGCCGCGCCGGTGGACGCGTCGAAGAAGGTCGCTTGACCATAACAGGCCGTTGCCAGTTCCCTTCTCGACCAGGCAATCGCGCTGACGGTGCTGGGATGAGAATCGGAACGCCAAACCTCCACGCCGCGGCGTCATACACATAAACCTGCCGGGAGCAGGAGACCGCTAACCGTTGGCCTCGGTATTGCCGACCACCAGCGCCGCACCGCGCCGGCTCCAGCCTCCGGCGATGGCGTAGTCGCCGACCATTCCCGGCTGAGAACGTCCAAATGCGCTTGCCGGAGCCAAGAAAACCGGTGAGGATGGTAACCGGCACTTTTTGCTGCGTGTTCATATAAAACCTCGGTTTGGATTTTATTGATATAAAGTATCAACTAGACATCATAACCCCCGAAAGCTGTTGCTGTCAACCAGGAGAGTTGGCCGGTATTATTAATGCGATTGCCCCGGATATACCAAAACGAATCCTATGCCCTGACTTAAACCACCTAAATGCAACGCTGCCCCGGATGGCAGGGCTATCGCATATGGAATTTAGTGAATTGGGCCAGGATGTTAATCAGGAAATTGTCGTCCCAACCGGCCCGTTTCAGCTTGCCGCGCATGGAGCCTTTGCCCGGTTCCAGCCGAGCCAGGTTCAAAGCCAGTTTCCGCAGCAAGGCCAGATTCTCCGCCCCGTGTCCTTTCCGGTTGCGGGCCTGGTCTTCATTGCAGGTTACGTCCAGTACCCAATGCAGCCGGTTCTCAATTCCCCAATGGCCCCGCACAATGGCATTGAACCGCTCCGGCGACCAGTCCCGGCTCAGCAGATAGTACCGGGTTTCCTCGTGCAGTTCTCCCGGAGCCGGTTCCGCCGCCGCCAACTGCCGGGTGGCCGTTACTTTGCCCACCGCCTTCAAGCCGGGCCAGGCATATCGTTCCTGCAGCCAGTCAATGTCCCCGCTGACCCGGGCCTGCCGCCGCTCCACCCGCCCGTGCCCCTTGCTGACCTCGCTGGCTTGGGTCGCTGGGGTGTCCGGGTCCTCCAGAAACAACTGCACATCGTCCCGCAGCCGGCCCTGGTTGCCTTTCAGCGCCAAGGCATAATCCCCTTTCTGGGCTACCACCTGCTGTGCCACTTGACGCTGGCAGTGCATGGCGTCGGCGGTAACCACTTTCCCGCGCAAGTTCAACAACTCCAGCAGTTTGGGCAAAGCCTTAATCTCATTGGATTTGCCGGCAACGGCCACTTGCCCCAACGACAGCCGCTGCTCCTCCGCCCAGGCGCTGACCAGATGCAGTGGCGAGCGTGCCCCCGCCCGGTCATAGGAGCGGCGCAAAGTCTTGCCGTCCACCGCCACCACTCCCTCAACACCTTGGGCAAACTCGGCCATGAACTCGATAAACCACCCTTGGAAAGCCTCCGGGTCCAGCATTCCCAGCACCCGGGAGAAGGTGTCGTGGCTGGGAATGCCGTTTTCCAGCTTCAGGAAAGATTGCAGCAGCTCCCGTTTGGCCCGGCCAAAGAGTTCCATATCGGTGCAGGTCTGGCCGCCGCAGATGATGGCGCACAAGGCGATGACCAGAATATCGTGCAAGGAATGCCGGCGGGCGTTGCCAGCGCGGGGATCCTCCAGGTCAGCGAACAGATCCTCTAGCTCGGACATGCCGTCCTCCCTTCCCACTCAACTACAACCAATATCTTACCCAATTCCTGCTCTTTTCATATGCGATAGCCCTGCCATCCGGGGCAGGGCTATCGCATATGAAAAAATTTCAGGCTCAGAACGGAACTTTCCGATGTTTTGGCGGCGCTTTACTGGGTAATCAACATCAAAACCAACGGTTTAAGTCTTAAATTACCCAAATTTAGCAGTTAAAAACGGAGATTTACCCGTCAATTGGCCTCTTAAATTCCATATGCGATAGCCCTGCCCCGGATGGTTTTCTCTATACCAAAGGGTTGGGCGCCGTGTTAGAATGGCTCCAGCACAGTTTGTATCGTTGCTGTAAGCTGGTTAATATCAGTGGCAGCGGCGCAGGGGAGGACTGAAGCATGGCAGGTTTAACTAACGGCAAATCGCAACGAATGAAGTTCGGCGTCTTCATGGCCCCCTTCCATCGGGTGGGCGAGAATCCAACCCTGGCCCTGGAACGAGATTTGGAGCTGCTGCAGTGGCTGGATACCCTGGGCTTTGACGAGGCCTACATCGGAGAGCACCACTCGGCCGGTTGGGAAACCATCGCCTCGCCGGAGGTGTTCATCGCCACCGCCGCCGAACGCACCCGCAACATTCGCCTGGGTACCGGGGTTATCAGCCTGCCCTATCATCATCCCTTGATGGTTGCCAACCGCATGGTGCTGCTGGACCATCTGACGCGGGGACGGGTAATCCTGGGGGTTGGCCCGGGCGCCCTCGCTTCCGATGCCCTGATGCTGGGCATCGACCCGGCCCGCCAGCGGGAAATGATGGACGAGTCCCTGGGTATAATCCTGCGCCTGTTCAACGAAACGGAGCCGTTGACCTACAGAAGCGACTGGTTCGAGCTGAATGATGCCGTACTGCAGCTGCGGCCCTACCAGCAGCCCCACCTGCCCGTAGCCGTTGCGTCGGTGCAGTCACCGGCCGGGGTCAGTCTGGCCGGCAAGCACGGCGCCGCGGTGCTGTCGATGAGCATCCCCCGGGACACCGTGCGCTCCACCAGCCTCAAGGAACTGTGGTCGATCGCCGAAGACTCGGCGGCGGAACACGGCAAGGAAGTCCACCGGGAAGACTGGGGCCTGGTGGTAGGTCTGCACCTGGCCGAGAGCAGAAAAGAAGCCTTTGAAGACATTCGGGTAGGCAGCGGCCGGGTAGTTACCGAGTATTTCGGCAACACGCTGGGCAACGAAACTCCCAACGTTCCCCAGGACCAGATTGTGGACTTTATGGTGGAACACAACCAGTGGATTGTAGGGACGCCGGAAGACTGCATTGCCGGGATCGAGCGGCTGCAGGAAATCAGCGGCGGCTTTGGCAGCTTTATGATACGCGTCGAGGATTGGGCGCCCCGAGAGAAGATTCTGCATAGCTACGAACTATTGGCTCGCTATGTGATGCCCCATTTCCAGGGCAGCCTGACCGGCATTATCACCTCTAACCAGTGGGCGGCCCAGCAGAAGGAGTCCTTGCAGGCCAACCGGATAGCCGGTCTGCGGCGGGCTACCGACTCCTATTACGCCAACCGCGAGTAATCGCCGCCGTTTATTGGGGGAACCAGCCATGCGAAAGACCAAGATAATAGCTACCATCGGCCCGGTTTCCCGGGATTCAGCCAGTCTGGAAAAGCTGATCCTGGCCGGCATGGACTGCGCCAGGCTCAATTTTTCCCACGGCACCTTTGCGGAGCATGAGGAAGTCATTGCCAATGTACGGCGCCTGTCCGAGCGACACGGCCGCCAGGTGTGCATCCTGCAAGACCTGGGCGGAATTAAGCTGCGCTTGGGCCAGATGGACACGGTGCTCAACCTCAACCACGGCGAAGAGTACCTGCTGACCGCTGATGAGTCCTCGAAGGACCCTTCCGTCATTCCTTTTCCTGATCCGGATGTCCTCAGAAGTTTGCGGGAAGGAAATCTGGTATTCATATCCGACGGTATCGTCTGCCTCGAAGTGCTGGAATCTGACGGACTTCAGGTAAGGACGCGAGTCCGCAACGGGGGCACCGTTTCCTCCTACAAGGGGGTTAATCTTCCGGGCGTAACCATTGACTTGCCGGTGCTGACCGAGGATGACAAGGCCGCCCTGCGGTTCGGGGTGGAGCAGCAGGTGGACTGGGTGGCAGTGTCCTTCGTTCGCACGGCGCGGGACGTGCAGGAGGCCAAAGCATTTTTGCAGAGCATCGGCAGCCGGGCCCCGATTATGGCCAAGCTGGAACGAGGCGAGGGCATCGACAACCTGGACGAAATTCTGACGGAAGTAGATGGAGTGATGGTGGCCCGGGGCGACTTGGGGGTCGAGATTCCCATGGAGCGGGTGCCGTTGGTCCAGAAGGAGATTGTCCGTAAGGCCAATGAAGCGGCCAAGTCTTCCTGCATCGCCACCCAAATGCTGCGTTCAATGGTGGTATCGCCCACGCCAACCCGGGCCGAGGTTTCCGACATCAGCAATGCGGTGCTGGATGGCTGCGATTCCATTCTCCTGTCTGATGAAATTGCCGTAGGCGGGTATCCGGTGGAAGCGGTGCGGGTGGCCGACATAACCATCCGCGAAGCCGAAAAGATTTACCCCTACCACAAAGACTTCCGGTCCCGGGACCGCACCCAGGCCATTGCCGCCGGCGCCAGCCGCCTGGTTCATGAACTGCATTCCAAGCCTGTCGTCATAACCAGCACCGGTCGGGCGGCTTATGAAGTATCCCGTTACCGACCTGAAGGCGACATAATCGTCTTTGCTCACGATGAGGAGACCCTGCGGCGCCTTTGCCTGGGCTGGGGGTTGCAGCCCAGCGGGGTCATCCCGCCGGAGCAGGACATCTCCAAACTGGTTGCCATCCTGATTAGCGGCGCGCTGTCCACCGGCCTGGTTAACGAATCCGACGTGGTCACCATCGTCCACGGGAACCTGACCGGCGTCTCCGGCACCACCAACACCATTCAGGTATTGGACGTACAAGAGTACCTGTCCAGATATGCGGAGCTGGTGGCGGCGGCGGGAATTGTGTAGCCAGCCCGGGTAAATGGCGCCAGCCGCTCCGAATCCCGCCGGCTCCAGAACGAAGATAACGCCCAACGCGATATGACAGTGGCTAACTGCGATACGCGGAGTCTGGCGGTGGCAAAGGCAGTGGCCGATTCTTCGGCCTGCCCCGCCCTGACCATCCTTTACGGTTCCCGCGCCCGGGGCGACTACCGGGACGGGAGCTCCGACATTGACCTCCTGCTGGTACAGGATAACCGGCCCACTCCGGCCCAGAAAGACTCCGCTTACAATGCCGCCAACAAGCTGGCAAAGGCTCAGTACGGGTATGCAGTAAACATTCAGATACTTTGGTACACGGCTGAGGAGCTTGCCAGGTATCGCCGCACCGCTAACCATCTGATCGCGCGGGCGTTGGACGAAGGAATAGTAATGTCCTCAAATCCGGACTATGACCTGGACCCGTCAAATAATGACTATGCCTACGAATGGACGGTCACCGAGCAGCGAGTGCGCCATGCCGAGATACATCTGGAGACCTTCCGGTTGATTCACGGTTCGCAAAACCCGGTCCTGGTGGACCGGATGGCGGGGAAAAATGCTCAAGAGGCGTTGGAACACGCCCTGAAAGCCCTCATCTCCGCCAACAACGTTCGCTACGAAAGGACGCACCAGCTTACCCGCCTGGTCCACCAGGTCGCCGCCGCCGACCCGGATTTTGCCTTTGCGCCCAGCCTGGACTATGCAATTCTGGACCAATATGACGGCCCAAATGACCGCTGCGATCCGATTTATAAGATAACCTACGTGGAAAATTACTTTGACCGGGTAGCGGGCGACGTACAAAAGCTGCTGGCGCGGGTGAGGGAAGTGAGAGCATCGGGAAGCTGCGAGTAAGGTCGGCAACGATCAGCCGCAGGAAGCAGGCGCCATTGGCCTTCCGGCGGGTGGCTTCACCATTGCAGCGCCGGGGGCCATTCGGCAACGGTCAGCCGCCACCGCATCGGCCTCGGATGCGGTGGAACCATAGCCGGCCAGCATAGCTGTGGTTCGAGAAGTCAAAATGGAAATTCGTCCCCGTTCAATCTATTGGCGCACCGCATTTTTGTGGATAGTAGTCTGTATTGCCGGCTATTTCGGTGCCCTTTATCTCTACAACCTGTTTTCCAGCCTGTACCTGGCGCCGCTGGGCCGCCATCGGGAGATTCTTTACATCCCCCTGTCGCTGCTGCTGGGTTGGGGGCCGATGTTCCTGGGCGCGGTCGGCAACAGCCTGTTTCAATCACTGCTGCTCCGGCGGCATCTGCGCCATCCCTTCCGGTGGCTGCAATATACCCTGACCGGAGCCAGTATCGGGGCGGTGAGCAGCGGGGCGCTGGCGACGGTCTTGTATGTCACGGCCTTTAACGACCCGGTGGATACCTTGTCGGGGAATGTAGTTATGCGGAATTCTTTAGCCAATATCCCCCTCTACGTGGGTATCAGTTCCGGTCAGTGGTGGGTATTGCGGGAACAGGGCGCTTCGCTGGTCGGGTGGCTCGCGGCCAGCGGCGGCAGCCATTTTTTGGCCGGCGCCATTATGGCGGCGCTTCCGTTAATGTTCTTCGCCTTCGGGTACGGGGATTGGGCGGCAGCGGCCTTGACGCAAGACATAACTCCCGGCTTGACCCCTACCCCGGCTGCGCTGCTCGTTGGCCTCCTGGTCGGCATTGCTACTGCGGTGGCGCTGCGGACGATTCTGCGGCGAAGCGTGGCAGCAGGGGGAAGACTCGGGGATGATTGATTGCGCAGGTCGCAGGCTTGACTTGGGGAAAGGTAGATTTAATCCAAACGACGTCGCCCCTGGCTGGAACCCAGTCGGGGCGGTTTACCAAATTTCCTTCCCTACCGGAGGGCCCGAGTCAATTTCTTCGTGGCGGTTATCTTCGGTTACTTTTTCCAGCAATTGTTCCAGGGATTCCGGAGCCTGACCAATCGGAGAAATTATCAATTCCCTACCGTTAATGGTCACATTAACCGGCGAGTCGAGACGCAGGTTCAAGCGGTTAGCTAAGGTTTGAGGTATAGGAATGGCGAAGTCGTCGCCCCATTTCTTTACGCGCGCATCCATCGCCGAAGCTCCACCATATATGCAATTCTAAAAGGCATTGACGCTACGGCCAATAACCTTAAAATTATTGGCAAGTATTAGCCCTCATTGGCGGATAAATTGGCCGACATTTAATCGGGAGCTACCGGGCTGGCATTGACCGGGGCAGGTTGGTGTGTCCTACCAGGTACTGGTCAACACCCCGGGCCACTTCCCGTCCTTCGGCGATAGCCCAGACTACCAGGGACTGCCCGCGGGCCATATCTCCGCCGGCGAACACGCCGGGGATGCTGGTCATCTTGTTTTCGTCCACCTTGACATTGCCCCGGGCATCCAGTTCGACCCCCAGGTCCGTCAGCATTCCGGCGTGCTCCGGGTGGAGAAAACCCATAGCCAGCAACACCAGGTCCGTCTCCACTTCCAGGTCGCTGCCCGGCACCTCATTCATGGTGAAGCGACCGTCTTCGCCGGCAGTCCATTCGACGCGGACGGCGTGGAGTTTTTCCACCTGACCGTTGCGGCCGGAGAAGGACTTGGTCAGGATATTGTAGTCGCGGATGCCCCCTTCTTCGTGGGCCGCCGACGAGCGAAGTATCATCGGCCATTGGGGCCAGGGGTTATCGGGGCGCCGCTGCTCCGGCGGTTCGGGCAGCAGCTCAAACTGGTACACCACCTCTGCGCCCTGCCGGTGGGCGGTGCCCAGGCAGTCGGCGCCGGTATCGCCACCGCCCAGGATGACTACCCGCTTGCCTTCGGCGGAGAGACGTTCCTCCGGGGCGATTTCTGCCCCGGCCAGGAGCTTGTTCTGCTGCGGCAGGTATTCCATGGCCAGATGTATGCCGTCCAGCTCGCGTCCCGGCACCGGCAGGTCCCGAGCCTGGGTGGAGCCGCCGGTCAGACAGAGAGCATCATACTCATCGAGCAAATCCTGAACCGCATAATTAACCCCGACGTTCACCCCGGTACGAAAATCGATTCCCTCGGCGGCCATCAGGTCAATACGGCGCTGCACCACCTGCTTGTCCAGCTTGAAGTCCGGAATGCCCAGCATCAGCAGCCCGCCGATGTAGTCGTCCCGTTCAAAAACGGTAACCCAATGCCCGGCGCGGTTAAGCTGCTGGGCGGCGGCCAGGCCGGCGGGCCCGGAGCCAACTACCGCCACCTTTTTGCCGGTGCATTCCGCCGGCGGCTGGGGAGTTATCCAGCCTTCCCGGTAGCCCCGGTCCGAAATTTCCTTCTCGATATACTCGATAGTAACCGGGTCCGAGTTGATGCTCAGGACACAGGAAGCTTCGCAGGGAGCGGGGCAGATGCGTCCGGTAAACTCGGGGAAGTTGTTGGTGCTGAGTAGCACCTTCAACGCTTTATGCCACTCACCCTGATAAACGTGGTGGTTAAATTCGGGAATCACGTTCCCCAGCGGACATCCCATGTTGCAAAAGGGGACGGCGCAGTCCATGCAACGGGAACCCTGTTCCCGGGCCGCCGATTCGGCCCAGTCCAGGTAAAGCTCCCGGTAATCCCCTTTTCGTTCTGCGACCGGACGCCGCTCCGGCGGCTGCCGTCCGAATTCGATAAATCCTGTAGGTTTACCCATTATGCGCTACTTCCAGTTCTGCGGCTTTCTTGCGCTCTTCCAATACCCGCCGGTAGTCCCGGGGCATTATTTTCCTGAATTTAGCCAGGGAACTGTCCCAATTCGACAGTATCTTCCCGGCCGGAGCGCTGCCCGTGAATTCCAGATGGTCTTGAATCAATTGACGGAGCAGAGCGACATCTTCCGGTTCGGTTACCGACTCCAGGTCGGCCAGCCCGTCATTAAACCGGATGGCGAAGTCGCCGTCAGCATCATACACAAAGGCGATACCGCCGCTCATTCCGGCGGCAAAGTTGCGTCCGGTGGGCCCCAGGATTACAACCACGCCGCCGGTCATATATTCACAGCCGTGGTCGCCGATACCCTCAATGACCGCCTGCACTCCGCTGTTGCGGACGCAGAAACGCTCCCCGCCGCGGCCGCGGATAAATGCCTGCCCGCCCGTGGCGCCGTAAAGGGCCACATTGCCGATTATAATGTTCTCTTCAGCCACAAAGTCGGAGCCGGGCGGGGGAACCACCACCAGCCGGCCCCCGTTCATACCCTTGCCCATATAGTCATTGGTATCGCCGGCCAGCCGCACGTCAATGCCCTTGGCGAGAAAAGCGCCAAAGCTCTGGCCTGCGGAACCGGTCAGGTCAATCTTCACAGTGCCCGGCGGCAACCCGGCTTCGCCGTATTTCTTGGCAATCTTGCCGCTGAGCATTGCGCCGACAGTGCGGTTGGAATTGCGAATGGGCAGGTCTATCTTGACCGAACCGCCGCGTTCAAGCGCCGGTGCGGCCTGGGCAATCAACTGGTGGTCCAGGGCAAACTCCAGCCCGTGGTCCTGCTCTTCGCAGTGATAAATGGTCACTTCGTCATAGCGGGGGTGGCGATATAGCAGCTTGTCGAAGTCCAGCCCCCGAACCTTCCACTGGGGGACGTCGGTATTGGCTTCCAATACTTCCACGTGACCGATCATCTCCTGCACGGTGCGAAAGCCCAGTTGGGCCATAATTTCCCGCAGTTCCTCGGCCACAAAGAAGAAGTAGTTGATAACGTACTCCGGTTTACCGGAGAACCGCTGGCGCAACTCCGGGTCCTGGGTGGCAATACCCACCGAGCAGGTATTCAGGTGGCACTTGCGCAGCATAATGCAGCCGCTAACAATCAGGGGCGCGGTGGCAAATCCGATTTCGTCGGCGCCCAACAGAAAGGCGATGGCGGCGTCCCGGCCGGTTTTCAACTGGCCGTCGGTCTGGACCACGATGCGGCTGCGGAGGTCATTAGCTACCAGCACCTGCTGGGTTTCCGCCAGGCCCAGTTCCCAGGGGAGGCCGGCGTGCTTTATGGAGGATTCCGGAGATGCCCCGGTGCCTCCGTCGTGTCCGCTGATGAGCACCACGTCGCCATGCCCCTTGGAAACGCCGGCGGCGATGGTGCCTACCCCGACTTCCGCCACCAACTTGACGTGGACGCGGGAGTCCGGATTGATATTCTTCAGGTCGTGAATCAGTTGGGCCAGGTCTTCGATGGAATAGATGTCGTGGTGGGGCGGCGGAGAAATCAGCTCCACGCCGGGGGTAGTGTGCCGTACCCAACCGATAATTTCATCCACCTTGTGCCCGGGCAGTTGTCCGCCTTCGCCGGGCTTGGAACCCTGGGCCATCTTTATCTGCAAGTCGGTGGCGTTCACCAGGTAATTGGGGGTAACGCCGAACCGGCCCGAGGCCACCTGCTTGATGGCGCTGTTGCGGGAGTCGCCGTTTTCGTCCGGAGTATAGCGGTGATAGTCCTCGCCGCCTTCGCCGGTATTGCTGCGGGCGCCGATACGGTTCATGGCAATAGCCAGGGTCTCGTGCGCTTCTTTGCTGATGGAACCAAAAGAGGCCGCCCCGGTAGCAAACCGCTTGACAATTTCTTTAGCCGGCTCCACTTCTTCCAGCGCTACCGGCTCCCGGTCTTGCCGGAACTCCAGCAGACCGCGCAGGGTAGCCAACTGCTTGCTCTGGTCGTTGACGGCGCGGCTGAACTCCTGGTAAGAGTTCCAATTGTTGGCGCGGGTGGCGTATTGCAGTTTGGCGATGGTATCCGGGTTCCATTGGTGGACTTCGCCGTGGCGCCGCCACTGGTAAGCGCCGCCGGGGTCCAGGTCCAGCGTTGCTTCAACCTCCTGAACCGGGAAGGCAAAACGGTGCCGCTGCAGCTGCTCTTCTTCCACCACCTCCAAGCCGATGCCGGCCACCCGGGAAGGAGTCCAGGTGAAATACTGGTCAATGAAGTCTTGATTGATTCCTACGGCCTCGAAAATTTGGGCGCCCCGGTAGCTTTGCACCGTGGAGATACCCATCTTGGACATTACCTTGAGCAGGCCCTTTTCGTTGGCCTTGATAAAGTTTTTGACGGCATAATCGGGGTGGGCGCCGTTTAATTCACCCAGTTCGGCCATGCTTCGGGCGGTGGACAGAGCCAGATAAGGATTGATAGCGCCGGCTCCGTAACCCAGCAGCAGACAGAAATGGTGCACTTCCCGAGGTTCGCCGGATTCCACTACCAGGCCGGCCCGCGTGCGCGAGCCTTCGCGAATCAGATGGTGATGCACGGCGGCGGTCGCCAGCAGACTGGGTATCGGCACTTGCTGGGCATTCACCCCCCGGTCGGAAAGCACGATAATGCTGTACCCGTCCTTAATGGCCTGGGAAGCCTCCCGGCAAAGCCGCTCCAGCGCTTCGCGCAGCGCTCCTTCCCCCTGGGAATTAAACAGAGTGGAGAGCGTAGTGGCCCGAATGTCGCCCACGTTCAGACTGCGTATCCTGGCTAACTCTTCGTCGGTGATGATGGGACTGTTGATTTTGAGCTGATGGCAATGTCGGGGAGTTTCTTCGAACAGATTTCGCTCCCGGCCGATAAAAGCCTCCAGCGAAGTTACCAGTTCCTCCCGGATCGCATCCAGCGGCGGATTGGTCACCTGGGCGAACAACTGCTTGAAGTAATTGAACAGCAGTTGGCTTTGCTCGGACAGCACCGCCAGCGGGGCGTCGTTGCCCATGGAACCCACCGCCTCATAAGCGGTGGCGGCCATGGGAGCGGTCAATATCCGCAGCTCTTCAATGGTGTAGCCAAAGGCCCGCTGCTGCCGTACCAGTTCCTGACCTTGCAGAACTTCGGGCGCAGCCGCTTCCGGCAACTGCTCCAGGGATACTTTGTTTTCCTGCAACCACTCCCCATAAGGCTGACGGCGGGAAAGGGTGCGCTTCAATTCCTCATCGCCGATAATCCGGCCTTCTTCCATGCTGACCAGGAACATCCGCCCCGGCTGCAGCCGACCGCGTTGCCGAATGTTCGCGGCGGGAATGTCCAGGACGCCGGTTTCCGAGGCCATAACCAGCTTGTCGTCCTTGGTGATAGTGTAGCGGAAGGGACGCAGGCCGTTGCGGTCCAGTACGGCGCAAACGTCTTTGCCATTAGCGGCCACCATCATCGCCGGCCCGTCCCAAGGCTCCATCAAACAGGAATGGTACTCGTAAAAGTCCTTCTTTTCCTGGGGCATTGTCTCGTGCTGTTCCCACGCCTCAGGAATCATCATCAACATCGCATGGTCCAGGCTGCGCCCGGTCATCAGCAGCAGTTCCAGAGCGTTGTCGAAACCGGCGGTATCACTGGCGCCCGGGGTCATTATCGGGGGAATCTTCTTGATGTCTGCGCCGAACAAGGGCGTCTCGAACTGAGACTCCCGGGCGTGCATCCAGTTGCTGTTGCCCCGCAGCGTGTTGATTTCGCCGTTGTGGGCCAGATAGCGATAAGGGTGGGCCAGTTTCCAGTGTCCCAGGGTGTTGGTACTAAAGCGGGAATGAACCAGAGCGAAGGCGCTTACCAGGGACTCCTCTTTCAAGTCCGGGTAAAAGCCGTCAATCTGGTGGGCCATCAGCAGACCCTTGTAAACCAGGGTGCTGTTGGAGAGGCTGCAAATATAAAAATAGTCGGCGTCCGCGGCGCTAAGCTCGCAATCGGGCAGGGACTTTTCAATAACCTTGCGCAGCGTGTAGAGCTTGCGCTGCAACCGGTCGGCTTCCAGTCCCTCAGTTCCGGCGCCAACGAAAAACTGGCGGATGGTTGGTTGAACCGCCCGGGCATCCCGCCCCAGTTTGCTGGGGTCCACCAGCACGTCGCGCCAGCCCAGCAGAGCGAGCCCTTCCGCGGCGATGGAGCGGTTAATCAGCGACTGACACCGGGCTTGAGCCTCGGCCGCCGGCGGCAGGAACACCATCCCAACGCCGTAATCCCCCGGGTTGGGAAGGTCGATGCCCAGTGCGGGACATACCTGGCTGAAGAAGGCGTGGGGAATCTGCATCAAGATGCCGGCGCCGTCTCCGGTTTCCGGATCGCAGCCGCAAGCGCCCCGATGTCCCAGATTAACCAGTACTTGCAACGACTCGGTAATTATTTGGTGGGACTGGCTGCCTTTGATGTTGGCGACCATGCCCACGCCGCAACTGTCGTGTTCCTGGTCGGGAGAATATAGCCCGTGTTCGGCTAGTTCTCGCAATTGATTCATTGACTCAACCCCCACTCAGGGTTCCGATAGAGGTATCAGACCAGGGTTTGAAGCCCGTATAACCAAGCTTCGGGGAATCGCAAGTCATTCCCCGGATGCTATTCCGTAAAGTTTGTTAAATATATCACAATATAACCTAGAATGAAAACAAGCATTATACACGCTGGCCTATGGATGGTATAGCCCCGGTCTGGCAGGAGTCAGCGTTGCAATTCAGGTGGTTTGAATCAGGGCATAGGATTCGTTTCGGTATATCCGGGGCAATCATAAAGATTGCCCCTGCACTCAGACTACCCAAAACGGAACGCTGCCGGGTTAAGACTGCCCTTTTGATTATTTGGGAGGGTTTTCGTATCCTGTAGTATATGTTATTTATTCTGAACTGCCATTTTTCTCCGGCCCGGGCGTGGGTTAAATTTGCTTTGAGGCGCGATTCGGCTTTGCTGCTTGCGGCGTTTTTGCCGGTATTGGCCCTGGCTCCGGTGTTGGCCCTGGCTATAGCAGCTTGTCAGCCGACGGTTGGAACTTCGGACGGGGCCGACAGCATTGAGGCCCAGTCTGCCACCCCGGTTAGCGTCCCGGTCAAAGGCCGGGTGGCTTTGCCGGCCGGGGCAAACGCTCCCGCCGCTCCGGTAACCCTTGAGGTAGTCCAGATTCCGGACCGCGTGGTCGTTGAAACCGTTGCCGAGGGACTGGAAATTCCCTGGGATCTGGTCTTCACCCCGGACGGCCGAATTCTGATAACTGAGCGGCCGGGGAGAATCCGGGTATTCCGGGACGGCCGGCTTCAGGACACTCCCTATGCGGTCATTGCGGTGGCCCATATTTCCGAAGCCGGTTTGATGGGGATGGCGCTGGACCCGGACTTCGACGTTAACGGCTGGCTCTACCTTTGCTACACCTATCGGCAGGATGGCAGCTGGTATAACCGAATTGCCCGGTTGACTGACCGGGAAGGCCGGGGAACGTCGCATCAGGTTATCCTGGACGGGATTCCGGGGACTTCCCGCCACGACGGATGCCGGCTTCGTTTCGGGTCGGACGGCTATCTTTACGCCACCACCGGCGACGCCACCGACTCCGACCTGGCCCAGGACCTGGACTCCCTGGCGGGGAAGACGCTGCGGTTGGCGGCCGATGGTTCCGTACCGCCGGATAACCCCTTTCCCGACTCCTATATCTACACCTACGGGCACCGCAACCCGCAGGGATTAGCCTGGCATCCCGACACTGCTGATTTGTTCATTACCGAACACGGGCCGGACCGGGATGATGAAGTTAATCTGCTGGAGGCAGGACGCAACTACGGGTGGCCTGAGGTTACCGGCGCCGCCGGCCAGTCCGCATACGCCGACCCCCATCCTGTCCCTGACACCGACGGTGGCTATCGCCGGGGCGGATTTCGTTGCCGTAGACCGGCTGGCCGCTTCCTGGCACGGCAACCTGCTCTTTGCGGCGCTCAAGGGTTCCCAATTGCAGCGGGTGATTCTGGCGCCGCCGGAGTTTCGGACAGTGGCAAGAAATCAAAGTCTGCTGCGCGGCGAATTTGGCCGCCTGCGGGCCGTGATTATGGGTCCGGACGGGTACGTTTACTTTACCACCAGCAATCGGGACGGCCGGGGCCGGTCCCGGCCCGGGGATGACCGTCTGCTACGGCTGGCGCCGGCTGCGCCCAAACCCGTGGGCCAATGGCAAACCGATGTCCAGGGTAATTTTCAGCTGGAGTTGCCCCAGGGAACCTATCTATTTCGCTGGCCCGGGAAGCAAGGCGGTGCTGTGGAAAAGCGGGTAGTCGTCAAGGACGGGGAATTGCTGGATTTGGGGAGCATTGATTTGAGCGGAGCGGGTCAATAAGCGGGAGGTACGCCGGCAGATGGAAAGCAATATGGGGCTGTTCCGCCGACCTAAATTGACCGATACCCCTTCTCGCGCCCTACAGTTACCGATTGCAGCCGTTTCCGGGACTCCAGACGGCGGATGGCCTCTTTCACTTCAGGGTCGCCGTGTCGCCGGAAGCGGTTCATGACCTTGCTGTGGCTTTGGGCGCGAGCGCAGTATTCTAGGATACTGTCATCCAGGTCGTCGCCGGCGGTGGGCAACGGCTTCAGGGCAGTAACCAGGGTGTGGCCCGGGTTGCCGTCCGCCGCTTCGCCGGTGCGGTAAGCCAGCAGCCCGGCGCGGCTTTGCTGTTCCAGGTAATTGCGCAAACTGGTGAGTATCCGACCGCCAGCCCCGGTGGAACCGTACCCGTGAACTACCTCCAGGGGTGCCCCGTTGCCGTTGGGGTAGGCGCGCACCGCAGCATTGTAGAAATCACGAAACTCGACCAGAGCCTCAGCCCAGGTTTTGCCGTGCAGGTCCAGTTTGCGCGAAGGCATAGCGCGCTCCCGAGAATTTATAGAATCCTATTTTAGCAGAATACCGATTACCCTGAGTTCCCGCCGCTAACTTGACCTTCCTCCTTTCTTGCCAACGCTCCGGCGTTCTCCGGTCCATTTTGGAAAAGCAGGTTTTGCGCCTCCCGCCCGTAAGTGAATCGGGTAAAATTCTTGACGGTCTCGCCACAATAGCGACCGGCCCGGCGCCTTCCCCGGAGAATGTCTGATTGTTGGGCTATCGCCCTTCCGGTCTGCTATAATGGGCCTAACCGGGCTGCCTAAAGGCGCCAGCTAACAGGAGGAATATACAATGGCCGAAATTCTTGGTCTGGGGTGCAGCCACGCCCCGATGATTCTCAACCCGCCCGAAGAGTGGCGCAATATGCGCAAGCGCATCTACGGCGGTATTCCCGAGTACGAAGCTCCGGCGGAGATGATTGAGCAGATGGGCGACGACGAGGGCCTGTCGCATGACATCAAGAACCAGCAGCGCATCGCCGACGCCTTCGCCGTGCTGAAGGAGAAGCTCCATGCCTGGAAGCCCGACGTGGTAATGATTGTGGGCGACGACCAGGCGGAGAACTTCAAGCGGGAAAATTTGCCCACCTTCTGCCTCTTTACCGGCGACCGGGTGGACGCCTATCCCTTCCACCGACCTATGGGACACAACAACCTGTGGGATGCCGCCCCGGACGCCAAGTATTCTTATAACTGCCCGGCCGAATTTTCCCGAGCCATGCTGTCCCACCTGATTCGCGAAGGCTTTGATATGTCCTCGGCGACCAAGCTTACCGGCTGGGACTGGGGGCTGCCCCACGCTCACTGCAATCCGCTGACCTTCCTGGACCCGGAAGGTGAACTTACGATCCTGCCCCTGTTCGTTAACTGCTACGGCGAGGAGGCCGGCGAAGGCTATCCGCCCCGGCCCACGGCCAAGCGGTGCTACGAACTGGGCCAGTCCATCCGCCGCTTCCTGGACACTCGCGCCGAGCGGGTTGCCATCATCGGGTCCTCCAGTTGGTCCCACAGCTTCCTGACCCACAAGTTCAACCGTTCCCAGTTTGACACCGATTTCGACCGGCACAACCTGGAGCTGCTGAAGGAAGGGAAGAGCAGCCAGATAGCCGAGCTGACCCCGGAAGAAATCCAGCAGTCCGGCGACCACGAATTCCTGAACTGGCTGGTGCCTATGGGCGTGGTGGGCGACCGACCGGCCCAAATCGTTGACCACCTGGAGGAGCAGTCGCAGATTTCCTTCAAGGTTTTTGCCATTTGGGACTAACACCCGGACGAAGCTGCCGACCTTCACCATTATCGGACGTGAACCATACCCGGGCGGGTTTTACACTCGCCCGGGTACAATCCTACCGGAATCTCCCCGGCGGCGGAGACTCGCCTAATCCAGCCCAGCTGCTGACTTGAGGAACTAATGGCGGAACAGGAATGGCCCATTCTCCGGGCCCAGCCGCGTACCTTTTTCAAGGCCCCTTTGTGCGCCAATCTGGACGACCTGGAAGCCGATATAGCATTTATCGGAATGCCCTTCGACCAGGGAACCCTGGGGCGGCCGGGGGCGCGCTACGGCCCCGACGCTATTCGGGATGCGCCCCGAACCTATTCCTACACCGACCCCTTTGGCCGCCAGCAGGAGGCCGAGGGTTTCTTTAACATTGAGGCCGGCGATGAACTGTTGCGCGGAGTCACAATGGCCGACTGCGGCAATATAACAACCATCCCCTCCAACGTGCAGCGCAACTTCGACAAGCTCACCCAAGCGGTGGAACAGGTGACCGCCCGCGGCTCTTTCCCGGTAGTGGTGGGCGGCGACCATGCCATCACCTGGCCGGTGGTGCGGGGATTAAGCCGGTTCGAGCCGCTGAATATCGTCCATTTTGACGCACACCTGGACTACAGCCATGACTATCAGGGGGAGCTTTATACCCACGGCAGCCCCATTCGCCGCTGTCGGGAACTGCCCTTTGTCAATCACATAACCTCGGTCGGCATTCGCACCGCGCGCCGGCAACCCTACGAGGACTCGCAGCGGGACGGCAGCCTGATTATCACCACCGGACAGTTCCGTTCCCTGGGCCCTCAAGGCGTGGCGGAGCGGATACCCCGGGGCGAGAATTTGTATATCACCCTGGACATCGACGTGATGGATCCCAGCCAGGCGCCCGGCACCGGCACCCCGGAGATTGGCGGCCTGTTCTACCACGAAATGCGGGACTGCCTGATCAGTCTGGTGGCTAACCGCAACCTGATTGCTTTTGACCTGGTGGAGGTTGCCCCGCCGTATGATTCCTCTGAACTAACCAGTCAACTGGGCGCCGCCCTGATAATCGACATCCTGGCGGCCCGGTTCCCCTCCCGGTAAAGGCCCCATCACTCCGGATTGGCCTCCTCTGGAATAAGTAAACTTCCGGGTTTCTCCCTTCGGACGCCAGGGAGCCGGGGCGACATCGGGGAAGGAAATAACATTATGCAGACACTTTTTGGCGCTGGCAAAGCCTTTATCGGCGTAATTCACCTGCTGCCCCTGCCCGGCTCGCCCCGGTGGGGCGGGAATCTGGATCCGGTTCTGGAGCGGGCGGAACGGGAAGCGGAGCTGCTCACCGAAGGCGGGGCCAACGGTATTATCGTGGAGAATTTCGGCGACGCCCCTTTCCGCATTGGGCGGGTGGAGCCGGAAACGGTGGCGGCCATGACCCGGGCCGTGGAGCTGGTCTGCCGCGCCTCTCCCCTGCCGGTGGGAGTCAATATGCTCCGCAACGACGCCCTTTCCGCTCTGGCGGTAGCGGTATCCGCCGGCGCTCAATTCATTCGGGTGAACATCCATTACGGGACTATGGCCGCCGATGAAGGAATGGTAACCGGCGAGGCCTTTGCTACCCTGCGCCGCCGCCGGCTGCTGGGCGCTGAGGATGTGTCAATATTGGCGGATGTGCTGGTGAAGCACGCCACGCCTTTGGGAGCGCCGGACCTGGGCTTGACGGCCCGGGAAACCGCCTACCGCGGACTGGCCGACGGTCTGATTGTGACCGGCCCGGTTACCGGACAGCCGGCCGTTCCCGATGACGTGGCGACGGTCCGCCGCGCCGTTCCCGACCGGCCCCTGCTGGTAGGCAGCGGGGTGGATGCGCACAACGCCGCCCGGTTTCTGCCCGGTGCCGATGGCGCCATAGTAGGAACCAGCCTGAAGGAAGGCGGAATCATCGCCAACCCCATAGACCTGGCCCGGGTAATAGCCACGGCCGAAGCCTTCCGGGAAGCGGGGTAGGGGGTGGTTAGGGTACTGGGCGCATTGACGTTCAGCGAGGGCTAGAGCAGATTAGGTTGGGGAGTGTAAGGTTCCAGGATGTTGAAACCCACATCCGGCCCGTATCGGAACAACCTTTGGTCGTAGGTGTGGAATTCTTCTAATGGGAGCCCGGCTTGGCTGATCCATTGGGCGGTTGCGATATGGATAGCATCCGCCGGTTTCAAGTCCCAGTTTTTAGCGAGCCCTTCCCGGATAAACCGGCGGGCCAAACTGCTGATGCTGGAGTGAACCTCTACCAATACGATGGCCGACGAATCTGTCCAAAGGGCGTCAATCCTTTCCTCCGTCGCCGCGTCCAGTCTTCGCTGTTCCCGTTCACTAATCGCATATGCTACCTCGACCTGGGCCAGCTCAGATGTATATATTTTGCCGCCGCTTCCGGATGAACTAAGAGCCAGCAATGCTTCCAGGCTAGGAAGCCGTTCTGCCATCCCGTTAATGTAGGACAGAAAAACACAAGAGTCCCAGTAAATTGCTCTTGACTGGTCAGGCATCGCGCATCTTCCGGATAACATCTTCGGGATTGGGACTTCCGATGGGCAAAGGCAGAGCGCCTTTAGCATCCCGGTAGGTTCCCGGGGGAACATCCTTAATCGGGTCAATGTTCGTTATCCTGCGAATACTGACTGGGCGGCCTGAATCCCGCTCCCGGGATATTTGTCCGCTAACCTGGGCCCGCCGTCCCCAAAGCTGTCGCAATTTCTCTTCCTGCCCCGGTTCCAGGTAGCAAGACACCGCTTTGTCGTGGATTTCATCGTACAAGACGAAACGCAGGCTACCACGATTAGTCAAGGGCTGGACTTGTCCGGCCATAACGCCAAAACTTACCCGGTGTTGCGGTTGAGCAGGCGGGACGATGCCGCTAATCTTGTAATCTGCCGTTGGCGTCCCAAGCCGGATGTAATCGCAGCCGACAGCGAAATTAAGGATTTTACGAGCAGCCCGCTTAACCGGCTGACTGCCGGAGGGGATTTCGCCTTGTTCCAGCGCAGCGCCTACCCGATTGCAATCATCTATGACTTGCGCAACCAGGCTCATATCTTCCGATTCTCCGCGCAGGGTTGCCATTGCGCTGCCAGAGTGCAAGTCATCAACCACCCAGGATATTTTCCCTTTTTGAGACAGTGCGTCGACCAACTGATTGAACAGTTGGAAACCTTCAGCCATGTCTTTAAGCTCCACCCGTCCCCCCAGCTCAAAGGTCAAGGTGTTGTGCATTAGCTTGCCCCTGTTACTGTAAAGGTGTAGGTGAGGTAATATACCACACCGGAAAAACTGTTAGGGACACTTCCATGAATTTCCGGCGCCGGCGCCGGAAACAGTCCGGGCTATTCTGAGGCAATGGGGACAGCCCGCGGCGTCAGAGCCTTTGCCGGATACTTCGTTTGCCTTGAACAACTCGCTGGCCGACTCGGCAATGGGGTGGCGAGGGCGGCAGTGTTCCTTTCAGGTGGATTGATTCTGCCCTGAATTTGGGGCAACGCCAGCAGGTTGGGGGGTGTCCATCGGGCGCTGTCCGCAGCGGAACACCGGTAGCTGCAACTGTAATTGGCCCTGGCTCGTCATTATGGAACGGGAGCAGCGGTAGTGACGCCCCCAGGTCCAACTGACCGCCGGAGCGCTGAGCCCGGTAAGCGTCCAGGGCCGCTTGCAATGACTCCCGCCGCCGGGGGGGGGGGGGGGGGAATCCCTGGCTTCACTTGCGTTTTCAGGTCATATAACAGTCCCACCCGCGCCACTTCTCCGAACCAAATCAGCTATCCTGGCCTAACCCATCTCACAGCCAAGCCACCTAAAATGGAACGCACCCAAGCCTCTTTGTAACTTCACGAAATTCAAGGCTCATGATTTACCTAATGAAAGAAGTCCTTCCCTACTCCATATCGCCCCAGGTGTCGCCCCATTTGGCTTCCACCTTGAGGGTTACGTCCAGGTCCATCGCCGCCGGCATTTCGTCAAAGACCAGGGCTTGCAGGGCATCCGCTTCATCCCGGGGCGTCTCAAAGATTAACTCGTCATGCACCTGCAAGAGCATCCGCGCCCGCAGGTTTTCCCGATTGAGGCGGTCGTGCACTCGAATCATTGCCAGTTTCATAATATCGGCGGCCGTACCCTGGATGGGCATATTGATGGCCTCGCGCTCGGCGCGGTTGCGAGTATTGAAATTGGAAGAGTGGACATCCGGGATCAGGCGCCGGCGACCACAGAGAGTTTCCACATACCGGGTTTCTCGGGTATGGGCCTTCACCCGCTCCAGATAGCCGGCGATGCCCGGATATTTGTTGAAGTAAATTTCGATGAATCTGGCCCCTTCTTCCCGGGAGAACTCGGTCTGCTGGGAAATACCGTGGGGGGAAAGGCCATAGATAACACCGAAGTTCAGCACCTTGGCGATACGCCGCTGGTCCGAGGTAACCTCATTGATGGGTACTTCGTTCATCAGCGAGGCGGTAGCGGCATGGATGTCCTCGCCCCGACGGAAGGCGTCCAGCAGCTCAGGGTCCTGGGACAGATGGGCCAGAACCCGCAACTCAATCTGGGAGTAATCCGCGGAGAAAAGCACCCAATCGGGCGCATCCTCGGCGATGAAGGCGCGCCGCACTTGCCGGCCCAGTTCGGTGCGGATGGGTATATTCTGCAAATTAGGGTCGCTGCTGGACATCCGGCCCGTGGCGGAACCCACCTGGTTGTAACTGGTGTGGATCCGACCGGTAGCCGGGTTGACCAACCCCGGCAGGGTATCCACGTAGGTGGATTTAAGCTTGGCAACCTGCCGATAGTCCAGAATTTTATCGACTACCGGGTGCAAGCCTTTCAGACCCTCCAGAGAGTTGGCGTCAGTAGAATAGCCGGTCCGGGTGCGCTTGGTCTTGGGCAGGCCCAGTTCATTGAACAGCAAGTCGCTGAGTTGTTGGGGCGAGTTGATGTTTACCGCGTGGCCGATGGACTGGTATAGTTCCTCTTGCGTCTGCCCTAACTGCTGGTTGAGGTCCCGCGACATCTCGTAAAGCACTCCCGTATCCAATTTGATGCCGTGCCGCTGCATCTGCACCAAAACGGGAGCCAGGGGCATCTCAATATCATTCATCAGGGCAGTCAAATTTTGCTGTTCCAGTTGTTGTTCAAACCGGGCCCGCAAGCGGGCGGTCATATCTGCATCGGCGGCGGCGTAGGGAGTAGCATCCTCAATTGCCACCTGGTCGAAAGTCTTCTGCGGATTGCCCCGGGTGCCCCGACCAATCAGCTCGGTAATTTGCTGCATTTCCAATCCCAGCACATCCTGGGCCAGGTACTTCAGCCCCAACTGGTTCGGGTTTTTGCTCAGCAGGTGGGCTGCGACCATGGTATCAAAGTCAACGTTTTGGGTATTAACCCCGTATTTAGCCAGGACCATCAGGTCAAAGTTGGCGTTGTGGGCGCACTTGGACAGTTCCGGGTCTTCCAGCAAAGGCTTGACCCGAGCCAGCGCCAACTCCAGGGGCAGCTGCTCGCCTTCCTGATGCCCTACCGGCACATACCACGCCTTACCCGGCACGGTGGCGAAGCTGATTCCCACCAGGTCTCCGGCCATCGCGTCCCGACTGGTAGTTTCGGTATCGAAGGAAAATTGCCCGGCAGACCGCAGTTCAGCCAGCAGACTTTCCAGTTGTTCCTCCGTCCGCACGGTGATGTAATCGGTGGCCTCCGCTGCCGCCGCCGGCGTTTCCGGCACACTTTCCACCCCGACCAGCGGGGAGCGGGTGGGCGCCGGCAGTCGGGGGATTACGCTGTGAAATTCCATCTCGGTGAGAAAGTCAATCACCCGCTGCCGGTCGTAAGCGCCGGCCCAGGAGACATCCAGGGCCAGTTCCACCGGGGCTTCCCGGGAAATGGTGGTCAGAAACCGGTTCTCGAAGGCGCGTTCCCGGTTTTCCGCCAGGGATTGGCGGACGCTGGGTGGCTTTACCGCATCCAGATGCGCGTAAATACCCTCCAGGTCGTGAAACTCGCTCAACAGCGCAATGGCACTTTTTTCGCCAACCCGGGGGACGCCGGGGATATTGTCCGAGGAGTCGCCCAACAAGGACTTGAAGTCGGGTTGTTGCGCGGCGGTCAGGCCGCCATACCGGTTGGCTAGTTCCGTCTCGTCATACACCCTCCGGTCCTGGATACCGGAAGCCAGGTCAACGCGCACTCGGGGTGATATAAGCTGAAAGGTATCCCGGTCGCCGGTCAGGATTACCGAATCGAGGCCCTGCGCCTCAGCCAGGCGGCACAGGGTACCGATTACGTCATCCGCCTCAAATCCTTCCACTTCGTAAATCGGCACGCCAAAGGCGGCCATCAGTTCCTTCACCCGACCGAACTGGTGCCGCAGCTCCGGCGGCGACGGATCCCGCTGGGCCTTGTACTGCTCAAACCGCTGGTGGCGGAAGGTGGGGGCCGGCGTATCAAAGGCGATGGCGCAGTAGGCCGGCTTCCATTCCTGCAACGCCCGGAGGAACACATTAGTGAAGCCGTAAACTCCGGTTACATCTTCCCCGGTGGTCGTAATCGTTAAGTTCCGTTGGGTTGAGATGGCCCGGAAGGATCGATGCACCATCGCATGGCCGTCCATAATCATCAAGAGCGGACTTTCCGGAGCGGTTTCAAAGAGTGGCATTGCTGCGGGATTCTGGGCCATAACCGGCACCTCTAAAGTTGGCGGTGAGCTTTCGTACCCCGGCGCTAAATATGGCGGTATCCGCCGGGAGGCATTGCCTGCATTATACAACAGCGGCCCAGAGCTACAAACGAGAACGTCCAGCGATATTAACGCCAATTTGCAAGCTTGAATTTCCCGAGCCGGATGATACCGGGCTGTCGGTTACGTGCTACAATGGGGGTCGAGGCGAGATAAGCCACCGGATACCCCGGTGGGGTGAGACGACAATATGCCTATTTATGAATACCGCTGCGAAGACTGTCAGCACGTCAGCTCGGCGCTGGTTTACAGTTGGTCTAAAGACACCGAGCGGACTTGCGCCCGCTGCAGTGGCGCTAACCTGAACCGGCTGGTGTCCCGGTTTTCCGTGGGGCGCGCCTGGGGCGAAAGCTTGAACTGGACGCCCAGCGGCGAAACGCTGCGGGACGTTAACGAAGACGACCCGGGCAGCCTGGACCAGTTTATGGGACGCATCAAGCAGGAGATGGGGGGACAGGTAACTTCGGATTTCGAGGAGATGCGCCGGGAAATAAATCAGGGGCCCCGAAGTTTCGACAGCCCCGCCACCACAAGCAGCGAAGAAAGCTAACCTCATCCGGAGGCAACGGAGAAACAGAACCTATGCCAATCTACGAATATCGCTGTGGAGCCTGTGGGCAGGTGTCCTCCTTCTTTACCCGCTCCATCAATGCCGAACTGGAGCCGGTCTGCGCTCACTGCCAAAGTCAAGATATGCGTCGGCGGATGTCATCTTTCGCTATGGGAAAGACGGTACAATCGGTGCACGAACAGTTCCCGGCATTGGGCGGAGGGAACGCCCTGGATTACTACAGCGACCCGCGCAACATTGGCCGTAACGTGGAAGAGGGCTTTCGACGGCACGGGCTGGAAATGCCCGACTCGGTACGGGATAACATCGCCGCCGCTCGGGAAGGCTCTCTGCCGAAGGATCTGGAGCTATGACCCAAAAGCCTTACCAACCCGATTTTCTGACCCAAACGGTTCGGGGCAGCCTGACGGCTTTGCGCTTAAGTTGCCCGGAGCTGCCCGACAGTCCCCAGACCCTGCCCAGGCTGAGAGAATTGTCCGCCCACTTGGCGGGGGACTCGGAAATCGGGCCGGATAAACTAACCTTTGCCGGGGCCTTGTCGCTGACGCAGGCGGCGGCCAGCGCCCTGAGTTCAATTGCTGAATTAGGGGCAAGCGACGCTGTCCCGGCGGACTCCGTACCCGCGCTGTTAGCCGCTCTGGACGATTTGGCGGCGCAGCTTGGCGCTGCGCTGCGCCGGGAAAAGGCGAGCCAAATTCGCGGCCTCTACGTGATTATCGACCCGGAGGTAACCGGCGGTCGCGAACCGCTGGAAATCGCCCGGGCCGCCGTAAACGGGGGCGCCAAAATATTGCAGCTGCGGGACAAATTGCGCGACAAGGGTGACATTCTGCCCCTGGCCCAGGATTTGCAAGCCCTCTGCGCCGCCAATGACGCCCTGCTTATCGTCAACGACCATGTGGACCTGGCGGCGGCGGTAGGCTCCGGCGGGGTTCACGTCGGCCAGACCGACTTGCCCGTAGCCCAGGCCCGGCAGGTACTGGCGCCGGAGCAGGTGCTGGGCCGGTCCAATCGGGAAATCCCCTTGCTGGTTCAGTCCCAGGAAATGGGAGCCGACCATGTAGCCTTTGGCGCCATCTACCAAACTACCACCAAGCCAGGAGGACGCGGCCCGCAAGGCCCAGAGCGGCTGCAGGAAGCCCGGGCGGTAACCAATGTTCCCCTGGTGGCGATCGGCGGAATCACTGCCGACAACGTGGGCCCGGTCATCGAGTATGGGGCCGACGCTGTCTGTGTAACCGCCGCCGTAGGGCTGGCCCCGGAACCGGAAGCCGCCGCAACTCGGTTGGTCGAGGCAATACTCCGGGCCGGAGGAAAAGTCTGATGCCATCTGACCACAACGATGTTCTGGCCGGCATCGCCGCCGCCGCTATCGATGCGCTGACCGTCCGGCACCAGGCGCGGGAGCAAGCCTTGGCCGTCTCGCGGGAGGTAATCCGTTTTTCCGCCAACGCCATTCGCGCCGTGCACCGGGGCGAATTTGATGAAGCCCGCCGGTTGATCGAACAGGCTGCCGGCTGGCTGGCCGAAACCCGACCGATCCGGGACGAAAACCCGGAAATCTACTACGCCGGTTTCCTTTCCGACGCCCGCAAGGAATTTGCCGAAGCCAATATTACTTTGGCGGTAATCTCACGGAACGACATCCCGCCTCCCGCAGCTATTGACGTTGACGCCCCGGCCTACCTGAACGGAATGGCCGAGGTAATCGGGGAACTGCGCCGCTACATCCTGGATGCGCTGCGCCGGGACTCCTTCGAGTATTGCGAAGAGTTTATGGACGTGATGGACGAAATCTACGGCATTCTGGTTACCATTGACTTCCCGGAAGCGGTTACCGGCGGTTTGCGCCGCAGTACCGACGCTATGCGGGGCGTGCTGGAACGCACCCGGGGAGATTTGGCGGTCTCCCTGCAGCAGCGGCGGCTGGAACGGCGGTTGGCCGGTCTGGAAAATGAGCCGTAAACCGAAGGGTGAAGAACGCCGGTTTGGCTGCGCCGGGGAGAAATACAGTTAGGAGCAAAGAGTTTTGGCGGAAGTTCGCATAGCCTTCCTGGGTACGGGCGCTGGAAACTGCATCCACCGGGCCCATACCGCCATAGTTGTGGATTGTCCCGACGGCGCCCGACTGCTGCTGGACGCCGGGTCGGGGAACTCCGTCCTGCGCCACGGCGCCCAACTGGGTATCCACGCCGAAGACTTTGAGCATGTGCTGCTCTCCCACCGACACGGCGACCACATGGGCGGCCTGCCCCACATTCAGGGCCGCCGCACCCAGATGGCTCCTACCGCGCATCCCTTGGTGGTGCATAGCCTGGAGGAATCGCTGGTTGGCCTGCAAAACCTCTTCCGAGCGGTCAGCATTACCCACCGGGTTGACCAGGACGGAGTTACTACCACCGAAGGCAGCCGGGTAGCAGCCTGGGACCCGGTGGAAACTGGCCAGTGGATTGAGTTGGGACCGGATACCCGGGCCAGTTGTTTCCCGGTCAACCACATCGGCGGCGCGGTGGGCTGGCGCATTTCAACCGCCGGAATAACAATAGTCTTCTCCGGAGACACCCGTTACAGCGAAAGTTTGATCGAGGCATCCCAGGGGGCCGACCTGTTAATCCACGAGGCTTTGAGCACGGATGATGACCAGGAAGGCGCCTATCGACGGGGGCATTGCACCGCCGCCGAAGCCGCCCGGGCCGCGGCGCGGGCCGGGGTCCGGGAACTGATAATCACCCACATTGACACTCCGTTCCACCATAATACCCAGCCGCTCCGGGCTGAAGCGCGTACTCATCACGACGGCCCGGTGTCCGTTGCCGATGACCTGCATCTGGTTACTGTCAGCAGCCCGTAGCGCCGGCGCAATTCGTCCCCCTATAGTTAGCGCAGCTCATTTAACCGGCCCGGAGTAAGCCGGGGCCAAAGGAGTTGCGATGTTAGCCAAGAGTCAAACTTGCGCGGTAGTAGGATTGGACGGTTTCATTGTCCAAGTCGAGGTGGATATTTCCAACGGACTGCCGGCTTTCAACGTGGTTGGCCTGCCGGATACGGCGGTGCAGGAGGCCCGGGAACGGGTGCGGGCCGCTCTCCGCAACAGCGGCTGCGAATTTCCCATGCGCCGGATTACGGTAAATCTGGCGCCGGCCGACCTGAAAAAAGCCGGCCCGGCCTACGACATGCCCATCGCCGTGGGTATCCTGCTGAGCTCCGGGCAAATTGATTTACCCGGCGAGCCGTCGCTGTTCCTGGGTGAGCTTTCTCTGGATGGCAGCTTGCGGCACACCAACGGCGTTCTGCCGATGGTCTCCGTCGCCAGGGAACAAGGGTTTTCCGCCGTTTATGTACCCACTGCCGATGCCGCCGAAGCGGCTTTGATTGAAGGAATAAATGTCTATCCCGTCCCGACTCTGGCTGCTCTGGTAAGTCACCTGATGGGTGAATCCCGCCTGGAACCGATGGAGTTTACCGGATTGCTGCCGGTGGGCAAGGAATCGACGGCCAACGGCTGCAACCTGTCCCACATTAAAGGCCAGGAGCACGCCAAGCGGGCCCTGGAAGTGGCGGCCGCCGGTTTCCACAATATCCTGTTCAATGGGCCGCCGGGCAGCGGGAAGACGATGCTGGCCCGGGCCCTGCCTTCAATCCTGCCCCGAATGACCTCCCATGAGGCGCTGGACGCTACCAAGACTTACAGCATCAGCGGGGCCTTGCCGTCCGACTGTCCCCTGATTGCGGAGCGTCCCTTCCGCGCGCCGCATTACAGCATATCCAACGCCGGTCTGGTGGGCGGAGGCCGAAACCTCCGCCCCGGCGAGATTAAGCTCAGCCACCGGGGAGTGCTCTTCCTGGATGAGCTTCCCGAGTTTGACCGCACCGCCCTGGAGTCTTTGCGCCAACCCCTGGAAGACAAGGTGGTAACGATTAGCCGGGTTACCGGCTCGGTTACTTACCCGGCCAGCTTTATGCTGGTGGCGGCCCAAAACCCGTGTCCTTGTGGTTTCTATTCCCACCCCCGCAAGGAATGTACCTGTAACGCCTCCGCCGTAGCCAGGTATCAAAAGCGAATCAGCGGCCCGTTGATGGACCGGATCGACATCTTTGTCGAAGTTCCCCCGGTAGAGTACGAAAAACTGGTGGATGAGGGTCTGGCCGAGGACTCCGCCGCGGTGCGCCAGCGAGTGGAAAGGGCACGGGAGGTGCAGGCCGAGCGGTTTGACGCCGGGGCGGTCAAGTTTAATTCCGAAATGGGCGCCGCCGAAGTATGGCAAGTCTGCCAACTGGATGAGGATGCCAAGTCTTTACTGCAAATGGCATCCAATCAACTCAACCTGTCGGCCCGGTCTTTTCACCGCCTGGTCAAGGTTTCCCGAACCATCGCAGACCTGGACGGCTCCGCAAGCATTAGCGTAAGTCATCTGGCCGAAGCGCTGCAGTACCGTTCCCGGGGGCTGAACTGATGCGCCGGCCGGCGTAAAATTACGGTTAATCACCTCGCTACACCCCTCTCCTTGCGGGAGAGGGGCCGGGGGTGAGGGCGTACCGCCGGCAAATCTACGCTCCCGACCGGGAAACAATTTCGTCGAATTTTTCGAAATATTCAGGGAATGTCTTGGATACGCAGCCGGGGTTAAGAATTGTCATTTCAGCGCTGCCCAGAGCGGCCAGTGAGAAGCTCATAGCCATCCGGTGGTCGTTGTAGGTCTCAATCTCCGCCGGCTGTATTGCGGCTGGCGGGTAGATTTCCAGGTAGTCCGGGCCTTCCACAACCTGCGCGCCCACTTTGCGCAACTCGGCCGCCATGGCGGCGAGACGGTCAGTTTCCTTGACCCGCCAATTGCCGATGTTGCGTATGACCGTCTTGCCTTCGGCAAACAGGGCGGTTACGGCAACCGTCATGGCGGCATCCGGGATGTGGTTCAAGTCCAGGTCCAGCCCCTGCAGCCGGCCTCGGGATACCTCGATATAGTCCGGGCCGCGGCGCACCTCTGCCCCCATTTGCTCCAGCACGTCGGCGTGTCGCACGTCGCCCTGGATACTGTCGGCGCCGACGCCGGTTACCCGGACGGCGCCGCCGCGGATCGCCGCTGCGGAAAGAAAGTAGCTGGCCGAAGAGGCGTCGCCCTCTACCAGCGCCATACCGGGAGACTGATACTGCTGTCCACCGGGCACCCGGAAGACGCGGTAATCGTCATTCTCTACCCGCACCCCGAAGCGGCGCATAACGTCAACGGTCATATCTATGTAGGGCTTGGACACCAGGTCACCGATTATTTCAATCCGCAGTTCGCTCCGGGTTAGAGGGGAGGCCAACAGCAGGGCGGTCAGATACTGGCTGGAAACGTTGCCGCGAATGGATACCCGGCCGCCCTGAAGCCCGGAAGCTCGTATCCGTAGGGGAGGGTAGCCCTCGCTGCCGGCGTAGGATATATCCGCACCCAGTTGTCTCAGGGCATCAACCAGATGCGCTATCGGGCGTTCCAGCATTCGCGGCTCCCCGGTGAGGGTATATTCGCCTTCGCCCAGACACAAGGCGGCGCACAAGGGGCGGATGGCGGTTCCAGCGTTACCCAGGAACAAGTCAGCCGACGCCGTAGTGAAAGGGCCTCCTGCGCTTTCAACCAAACAGCGGGTTCCCTGGTCGGAAAAGGTCAGGGCGATGCCCAGAGTTTGCAGGGCGGCGGTCATAAACCGGGTATCGTCGCTTTCCAGAAGGTTGCGTACTTCGGTAGCGCCCCGGGCCAGCGCGGAAAGCAGGAGCAATCGGTTGGACAGGCTCTTGGAACCCGGCAGCGTCACGGTTCCTTCAACTCTGGAGACCGGCTTCAAAGTTAGCGACTGCATTTTTTCCTCTAAATGAGTAGATTTGGGCTATGCACGTACCGGGGGAATTATATAACTCCACTGCTTGGATGTGGCGGTTAATCATGGTGGGTGTTCCAGGGCTATCGCATATGAAAAAATTTCAGGCTCAGAACGGAACTTTCCGATGTTTTGGCGGCGCTTTACTGGGTAATCAACATCAAAACCAACGGTTTAAGTCTTAAATTACCCAAATTTAGCAGTTAAAAACGGAGATTTACCCGTCAATTGGCCTCTTAAAATCCATATGCGATAGCCCTGGTGGGTGTTCGAATAGAGCTTGACACTAGATGTTCCGAGAGATAAAGTATTAAAGTGTAGGTTGTAAGAATCTATGCTCGATAAATGGATAGTGGATTCCCACTATCGGCGCCCTCGTTCAAGGAACGAGGGCGCTTCTTTGTGCCTACTCCCTCTCGACTCCGGCTCCGCAACTGCGTCTATGATTTTCGATCAAGTCTCTGAGGTCGGTATCAGGGAAGACCTTTAATCCGAATTTCCCCATCATACCATCACCCCGGCAGTAAATCTTTTGATTGAATAGGCGCCAACGTTTGGGAGTTGCGGTACATTCGCTGCGAACCCATTCAAAGAGGTCCCGAGAGAACATATCAGATATTTCCAGGGGATTAGATCCCTGCTTAGTTAAGAAACGAAGGCCTGTTTCCAAATAACTGCGAAAGGCCTTGTCTGACACCCATTGCGACCCTTCCAGGAGAAGTCGTGCGTAATCAGATTGATGCAGCGCATCCTCCCGGGAACCAATGCTTTCTAAAGTAACTCTGCCCATATGCTTTATTGGTAGTGAGTTCAAGAAATCCAAATATCTTTCTATTAGAAGCATTATAGCTACGGAGTAAACATCCGTTGGGAGATATGGGTCAATGCCGGTTTTTATGAAATCCTCCTCAAAAGCTGTTTTCCGAATGCCGACGCCGAAAACTTTGAAATCAGTAGAATTCAGTAAGGTCTCAATGGCTTCGTCGAAGGCCTGTTGGCGATCCAGGTCTCCCTCGAAGTAATAAATTCCACTGCGGTTTCTCATATAGGGTTCGTGAAAAGTGATATACGTTCGATTGAAAAATTTCTCCTTTAGGAGATTCGCTTGTTGAATGTAACTCTCCATTGACTTGTCATCTATAGCCACTGCGCCAAGGGCAAACACACGGGGTTCCAGCAAAGGCTCGGAGCCTGAAATGCCGGATTCATCCAGAAATATGTGATTATTGGACGGTTTTGCAGTAATGGTTGAGATGGTGCGCGCTTAAATCGTCGGCGAGATCCTATTCTTCCATAACTTATTTGCAATTGTTTAGCTTCTTCTCGGCCTAATTCCTCCAGCAGCTGATTGCACAGCGACGGGTCAAATTCCGCCCGCTTGAGCAGCGCCGAAAGAGCCTGTGCCAAGTGGCGAGCTTCCGCTAAATACCCGGCCCGGTTCCTGGCGGCTCTTTTGCCCCGGTTGTCCTCTGCCATTAACGCTCCTGACGGAAAAAGCTGGCCCAAATTCGCCGGTAATCGGCTACAGCTCATTTTGACATCGCACAGCTAACAATGTAGCATATCAGGCACCGGCAAGCGCGGTTAGAGTGCCGGAAAATGCGAATTGATTGACCGGAACGAAGAGGAACTACAAGTGGCAGATGAACAAACGGATCAGCAGAGTGACGCCGGGTTGGTGTCCCCTTTAACTCCACCGGGAACTAATCCCGACTTCGCCAGCGCTCTGGACAACTTGGTAGCTCTGGCGCGGCAGGGGCACCGGGCCGACTGCGAAAACTTTAACCCATCCGACGCATGGCTGATTGCCAATATGCCGGTATTTCAGGATATGTCGGAGGAACAAAGAAACCAGGTGTTGGCGGAGGCCAGCGCAATAGTCAAAGCGGGGGAAGAGGCCAATTCCGCCGGACGCGCCGCGACCAAGGCCTGGCCCGGCGTCGTCGTGCGGCTGAACAGCGGCGGCGTCGGTTTCTTCAGCCAATTGGGGGTAGTACGCCGGCCGGACCTCACCCAGTATTACGTGGACGGGTTCGTCCCCAACCGGGATGCCTTGTCCTTCAGTGAGGAGAATCAGGCCCGCTTCACCCAGGTATTCCGGTGTATTGCCGACAAACTGCGCGCCCATCTGGAGTCCGGTCAGACGGTCATTCAGACCGACCGGCAAATTTGCGACGCTCCCGGCCGGTCTTTCCACGCCCGGCAGCTGCTTTTTGGCGCCGACTACTTGCAATTACCCTATATGTGGCGTCAATTAACCTTTGAACTACCTGAGGAAAACCGGGCCGAGCCCCCGGACATTATGGAAGTGTCTATCCCCCACTGGTACGAAGACCTGGGGCTGCCGGAGGAACTCAAGGCCCGATTCAGGGAGATGGGTATAAACCAGTTGGTTTTCAAGGCTCCGACCAAGGGGCTGTCCCTGCACCTGGGTTTCGACTACGTGGGAGAACACAAGATGGGCCCTCTGTCCATTGCGATGCACCAGGTAAAGCAGAATAACGGCATTGCCATCCAGGCCGCCCTGAGCCTGGCCCGCATCAAGACCCTCGGCGGCGCGATGTCCAATACGGCATTGATTACCGTTGGCCCTTCCCTGCACGGCAAGAGTACGCTGACGATTATGATTGAGCTGGCTAACAGCCAATTGGCCGGCCTGCTGGACTTGCCTTTCGACTCCGAGGAAGGGGTCTATCCGATGAACGACGACATTGTTCTCCTGCAGCCCTTGCGGGAGCCGATAGTGTCCGACCGGTCGGGCAACCGTTACACCATCTCCCACGGCATCGACGGCACGGAGAACAACTTTTACGCGATGCCCTTCGGTCTTAATGAAGCCGAAGACCCCATAACTTTCGACGCCGTAAGGGGATCAGCCGCAGAGCCCAATCCCCAGGAAACGCTGGAGAATGTGCCGGTTGTCTTTGCCGGCACTGCCGGCGCTGCCGCGCCTAATTTCCTGGAAAACCCGGTTCGCAATATGCGGGTTACTCTTTCCCGGCAGCGCCTGCTGACCCGCAAGGGAGTCGGCGGCCTCATCGGAGCCATTACCGGCGGACAGTTGACCGACTCGGTGCACGTTCCCATGGAATATACGGACCGCGTTTTCTGGCAAGAGGTAATGCGTCAGAACACGGTGATTCCTCCCTTGCGCCGACTCAGCCTGGAGCAGTATATCCGGGTGCTGATGTACGGTGAGGCGGTTCAGATGGGAGCCGCCATCGGCGCCATTGGCCGCCCATACGTGGAATATTTTTCAGACCCCTTCATCATCGGCCTGGAAGATGAAAATGCCAACCTGATGTACCATATCCTGCAGCAACTGGCCTGGGGTGGAATGCCCCAGGAGTACTACGTATTCAACACCGGCGGTATCGGGGCGGACAGTAACGAAGAGGCCAGCGGGGCCAATTACCGGAAGATTCCCCGGGAGTTAACGCTGATGCTTCAGGAAGCCCTGCTGCGGGACGCCGTGAAGTTTGAGTACGACCCGATTCTGCGCTCGGAAGTGGGCGTAGCGGTGGTAAATGCCCAAGGGCAGGAGCTGGTTGACCTGCGCAAGGAGTGGCTACCCCGGGAAATTTACGGCGAGGATGATTACACCGCCCGCGTGCTGGACCTGCGCCGCCGCCGTTATTATGGCCGGGACAGTCAGGATAAAGCCGGTATCTTGCGCTACACCAAGGTGAACAGCGCCCTCATCGACCTGGCAGACATACCGGCGCCGGCCAACGAGCGGGAATTGACCTGGCTGCTTTCCTTCTTCTGGCACGTTGACCAGGCCTACTCCAGCCTGGTTGACCTGGCAAGCTATCTGGGCGAGGGCCAGCAGCCTTTGCCCCACCTGCTGCGGGAGTTGCAGGAAAAGTATGTCGCCGGCATCAGCCAGGGACTGTCGCTCAGTGATTCCGGTAATGCAGCCCTGCCCAGTCTGGGATTGAGTGCAGTCGGAATGTCCTGATGCAGGACGCCCGGCCGGAATTGAACCGCCGTATCCACGAAGTCCACCGTTAATTGTCAAAGTTAGCGGAACCAAAATCGGTCAGGTGCGTTAAACCGGTCGGGATACGGTATCCCACTGATGCGCTTTACGTTAGGTAAAAGTATTAACCGGAGCCGGGCAATCAGCAAGTGCAGCGAAGCGGGCCGGGCCGATGCGGGATTGAGTGAAGTCGGAATACCCTGGTGAGCAATGACCGCCCGGCCGGGATGTGAGGCTTCGGAACCAGGACGCCAATGTCGCCGAGCCGGCAGTTATGCGGGAGCCAAAGTCAGTTATGAGTATGGAACCGAGCGAGATACAGTATCCCCTGGGTACTCTTTCCCGGATCGAGGCTGAGTCCTTTGGGCAGCCGGGGCGGAGAACCTTCCGGCTGGTGTTGGAATCCGGTAGAGCCCTCTCCTACGTTTGGTTGGAGAAGGAGCAGCTTTTTCAATTGGGCGCCGGCCTTAAAGATGCGGTGGAGCATCAAACCGAGTCGGAACGAGAGCAGGGCAGTTCTCCCGATGCCGCCGGTTGGCGAGGGGGCGAAACTCTGATTGAATTCAAGGCTCGGGCGCTTTCGGGCCGCCACGACCGGAATACCAACTCCTTCTACCTGCAAGTTCAGGGAGATGCCGATGAGCAGTCCGGGGAAGGCCCTCCCTCGGTAAGCTTTTGGATTACCGTTGACCAGGCGGCAACGTTGGCCGAGGAAAGCCTGAGAATCTGCGCCGCCGGTCGCCCGCCCTGTTTTCTTTGCGGGCTGCCCATCGACCCGTCGGGGCATGTGTGTCCCCGGGCTAATGGGCACGCCGTTTTTGAAACCGGCTAGGTCAGCCTTGCGCCGGCGCTGCCCTCATTCCAGTCTCGCAGGACATTTCAGGTGGCACTCGACCAAACTAATTTCAACCTCCTGAGACACGGGGAATTCCAGACTTGTGAACTTACTCCCTTAGGGTCCAACTACACTTTTGTAGCTTCCCTGAATCTCGGCGACCGTACCGGCAAGGCTATTTACAAGCCTCGCGATGGTGAAGTTCCCTTGTGGGACTTTCCCCGAGGCACTCTTTACAAGCGGGAGTACGGGGCCTACCTGCTGAGCCAGGTTTTGGGCTGGAACTTCATCCCCTATACCATAATTCGCGACGGCCCTTACGGTATCGGGTCGGTGCAGCAGTACGTGGAGCATGACCCTCGGCTGAACTACTATACCCTGGGAGATGCGGACGCCGAAGAACTGCGGATGATTTGCTGCTTCGACATCGTTGCCAACAACACCGACCGCAAGGCTAACCACGTACTGGTCGATGCGAAAGGGAAGCTGTGGGGAATTGACCAGGGGCTTACCTTTCATTCCGACACCAAGATACGCACCGTTATCTGGGATTTTGGCGGAGAAGCCATCCCCGACGAGTACCTGGAATCCCTGACCCGGCTGCTCGGCCAGTTTCTGAACCCTACGTCAACCTTCCGTGAACTGCTGGACTTGCTGCTGCCGGAAGAGGTGACCGCGCTGCAGAAGCGAATCCAATGGGTGCTGTCGGAACGGGCTTATCCGGGTTTGCCGGGACGGCGGCGGCGCCGCTGACCGCTCCGTCCGACTTTGCGGAGAGCTTGCTCGTCAGCCGTAACCGTCAATCCTCCGGCCCGTCGGCCAGCAGGTTCAGATCGAAGTCTTCCAGAGTTTCCAATATCAGGTGCGCCTGGCTCACGTCCAGGTTGCGGGTGTATTCAGTTCGAACCGCAATGGTGTAAGCGCCGGAGGCCACGGCCGCGGCGATGCCAATGGGCGAGTCTTCGATGGCGATGCACTGCTCCGGCGGGACGCCCATCTGCGCGGCCGCCTTCAGGTAGATTTCCGGCTCTGGTTTCCCCCGGCTTACGTCATCCCCACCCAATACGGCGTCAAAAGCCCCGGTCAGACCGATGGCGTTCAGCTTCAGGTCAACCCACATATGCAACGAGGATGAGGCTACCGCCTTTGCCAGACCCCGTTGCCGGCAGACTGCCAGCAGTTCCCGCACTCCGGGCTGCGGGGCCAATTCTTCCGCCATCACCTGGCGAACTATGTCGTCATAGCGCCGGATATATTCCGCAGCCGGCAAGGGCAGGGGACGGTGGATTTTCAGTTGCCGCCAGGTTTCGTCAATGGTTGTTCCAATGAGAAACTCTTCGTTCTCCTGGACCGAAACCGGTTCCACCCCTTCCTCCCCCAGCAAGCGGTTAATCGCGCTGAGGAACAAGGGCTCGCTGTCCACCAATACGCCGTCCATGTCAAAGAGAATCGCCCGATATTTAACCATGTCGTATTTGCGCTCCCATCATTGCATCAATTGGATGTTTAATTTTTAGTCCGGTTGACCGGCTTTTATCCTCGCTGCCGGCTCGCTCCGGCGAGCAAGGGCCATATTACCGTCAAAATCTGGCGCCGGCCAGTATGCGCCGGCCGGCAGCGGCTAATCCTCATCCTGCACCAGAAAGCAGGAAGAGGCCTTGAACACGGCCCACAGGCGGTGCCCCAAGTCAATCTGCATTTCGTGCAGCGATGCGCCGGTGATATGGCACTTCAGTTCAAAGTCCGGGCAGTGCAGAGTTACTTCGTACCCCGGAGGCCGTAATTGAATGTCCGACACCACCCCCGGAAGCTGATTGCGCGCCGACGAACCGGCAAGGGCAGTGTCGGCCAGAATTATATCCGACGCGCGGATGCCTACAGTTACCCGTTCACCGCAAGCGGCATCGGAAAGGGGTGTTTCAACCGGCTGGCCGCCGGAGCCGACGGCGCAAACCATTGTACCGTCCTGAGGGTATCGCGCGGTTACCTGCAAGCGCAGCAGATTTTCCACTCCCACCAGGCGGGCTACCTGTCCTCGACCGGGCTGCCCCAGTATTTCCAGGGGACTGCCCGACGCTTCCACCCGCCCGCTGCTGATTACCTTGACCTGGTCCCCCAGGCTGATGGCTTCTTCAATATCGTGGGTTACCAGGATGGCCGGCACCTGGTCCCGGGTGATGCTGGCCCGCAGTTCCCGGCGCAAGGTTCGGCGCAGTTCTACGTCCAGCGAGCTAAAGGGCTCATCCAGCAGCATCAATGCCGGGTTGGGTGCCAGGGCGCGGGCCAGGGCGGCGCGCTGCTGCTGCCCGCCGGACAACTCAGCCGGAAGCCGATTTTCCAGGCCGATTAGCTGGAATCGCTCAACCAGCGCATCGACCCGGGCCCGGCGGGACGGCGCATCCATCCGGGACAGTCCGTAGGCGATATTGCCGGCCAGGGTTAAGTGGGGAAACAGGTTATAGCTCTGAGTGAGGAAGCCGATTCGCCGGTGGTGGGGTGGCACACAGATTCCGGTATAGCTGTCGAATACAATCCGCCCGTTGATTTCGATGTGTCCCTCCCGGGGTCTAACCAGCCCGGCAATGGCGCGCAGCAGAGTTGTCTTGCCGGCCCCGGAGGGGCCGAAAAGGGTCAGAACCTGGCCGGGGCCGACTTCCCAGTCGGCGTCCAGGAGAAAATCGCCGACCCGGTACTTGACCCAGCCCCGGCTGAGACCGGAAGGGGCGGGATGTTTTATTGCGGCGCTCAACGGCCTTCCCGCCACCGGATTCGGGCCAACAGATTCAACCCGGTCAGCACAACCAGGGCCACCAGCAGCAGCATTACCGACAGGGCCAGGGCCGTACCCAGGCTGGATTCCATTGCGTTCATTATTGCCAGGGGCATGGTCTGCGTCTCCCCGGGGAGACTACCGGCAAACATTATGGTTGCGCCAAATTCGGACAAGGCCCGGGCCCAGGCCAGGGCGATTCCGGTCAGCAGCGAAGGCGCGGCCAGGGGCAGGGTAAGCTTGAGGAAAGTTTTCCAGGGCGACACCCCTAAAGTTTGCGAGATGTCCTCATATTCCCGGGCTACCGACATAAACCCTAACTTAGCCGAGCGGATGTAAAAAGGGGCCGCCACAAATATCTGGGCGAAAATTACGGCTGCCGTGGTGAAGGGCAGGGAAATTCCCATTTGGGAAAGGACGGGGCCCAGGATGCCCTTCTTGCCAAATGCCATTAGCATCGCCAGGCCGGCTACCACCGGCGGCAGGATGATGGGCAGCTCAACCAACTGGTCCACCACCTTCAGCCAGGTTGATTGGCTGTGGGCCAGCAGTCGGGCGAAGGGTGTCCCGACCACTATCACCAGCAGAATGCTGATAACGCTGGTGACCAGAGATAGTCGCAGGGCCTGGAGAGTTTGCTCGCTGGTTAAACTGACCAGGAAATCATCTTGCTGCAACGCCCGGAACAGCAGCGCCGCCAGAGGCAGGAAGATGAACAGCACGTAAATGGCGGTGGCGGCAGAGCCCACCGGATTCCAGGAACCCGCATTTGCCAGGAAATTTCGCATTATTCGGAAAGACTTTCGGGTAGATGTAGCGGCAGCCAGGCCGGACCGGATAGCGCCGCTGCCGGTTATTCGAAAGAACGAGCCGCGTTGGATGGTTCGCCAAAGCCGTGTTCTTGCAGAGTTTGGCGGCCTTTATCCGACAGCAAAAAGTCCATAAATTTGGCCGTTTCCGCGCTGGGGGAAACCACGGCAACCGGATACTGGGCAGTAATCCGGATGCTATCGGGAATTTCCAGAATCCGAACCCGCTGCGCCACGTAATCGGGCAAGGCGTCGGTCCCGTAAGTTATGCCGGCATCGGCTTCACCAAGGGCCACCTTCTGGGCTACGCTGCGCACATTAATTTCCCGGGACACGATATTTGCCCGGATTCCTTCGCCAATGTCGCGGCCAAATTCGGAACTGCCGCCCATTCTCGCCAGCATAGCCTCCGAGTAGCGTCCCGCGGGAACCTCAGGCAAGGCGGCGATGACTTTAACTCCCGGTTCCGCCAGAAGCCAAATCCGCTCAACCGAGCTTGAATTTCCGGTCGCTGCCGTTCCCTCTGCCGTAGCGCTGGCGACTGACCGGCGATCAAACTCGGCATTCACCAGAAAAACCAGTTGATTGCTGGCAAAATTGACCGGTTCACCGACAACCAGGCCGGAACGTTGCAATTTTTCCATTTGCTCCCAGTCAGCGGAGGCAAATACGTTTGCGCTGGCGCCGTGTTCCAATTGGCTGCGCAGCCGCTGACTGCCATCCAGATTCAGCTTTATCCGGCTCCGGGGGTATTCCTCGTTATAGGCCCGGGCAATATCTCTAAAGGCATCGGTCAGGGAAGCGGCGGCGAATACGGTAACCGTGGTTTGTCGGGATTCCCCGGGTGTCGCCGCTCCTCCGGAACCGGCGCAACCCGCTCCCGCCCAACAAGCCAGCGCGGTCAGGGAAAGCAGGCTAATCAGCCTTACGGCCCACCGGCGCCAAGCCCGGCTAAAGATGAGACCACAATGCGCTGAACCGTACCTCACCGGATACACCCGGAACCCCGCAGCGCGGCCCGGCAACCGGACCGTTTTGCCGCGCTTTGCGCCGGTGGGAGTTCTACCCGGGTCAATCAGGCGCTCCAGACTGGGATTTAGGAAATTGTAGATTTGCGGTAAAGGTCTGTCAATGCGGCCCGGGTTTGGCAGACTTTTGGGAAACCGCCGCCGCCCCCACCCCCCAAGACCGCTGTTTCCGTGGCAACCGCCCTCACCCCCGGCCCCTCTCCCTCAGGGAGAGGGGGGTAAAGAAGAGTTTGTCCCCATTGCGCCCGTAGCTCAAGCCGCTGACCGGCGGGAATAAGAGGAGGGGCCCTCCACGGAGAGCCCCTCTTGTATCCGGGGGAAACCGGCGGAGCGGCGGAAATGTCTGCCGCTCCCTTCGATTCAGGTTGGCGCTACTTCTGTACGATGGTAGTGCCTTCCTGGGCGGTGATGGGCTGTCCGAACTCCTGGTATTGCAGGGTTGCGGAGGCTACCACATCGCCTTCGGATATAGCCTGAACCTCAACGGTGAACTCCTGTACCTGACCCGGATCCAGCGCAGGAATGGTAGCGTAGGTAACCACGTTATTGGATATGCTGCCACTCTCCGCAGATACTATCTGGAACTGAGTCGGGATAGTTATCGAGATATTCACGTTGGTCATCGGCTGGTCCTGACCCTGGTTGGTTACCGACACAGTGTAGGAGCCGGTTTCGCCAACGCCCATCGGGTCAACACTGTCGATGATGTTAATGTGGGCCGCCGCCGCCGCCAGAATCTGGATTTCGACCGAGGCTTCGGCAGTAGCGCCTTCGGCGGTAGTTACGTTGGCCGTGTTAACCACATTGCCAATCGACACGCCGCGCAACGTTGTCTCGACCGCAACCGACTGACCAACTTCCAGCGTTCCCACCGACCAGGTAACCACGCCGTCGGATTCCTGACCGTTGTAGTCGCTGGAGACATATTCCATCGCCGCCGGGATGGTGTCGGTAATGGTTACATCATGCAAGGGAGCCGTACCGGAGTTGGTGGCCGTGATGGTATAGGTGCGCTGACCATCAACGTACAGCGCCGTGCCGCCGACCTTGGTCAGAGCTATTTCCGGCAGCAGTACGGTTACGGTGGCATCCGCCGAAATCGTCTCATCCCGGTGTCTGGCGGTTACCGTGTTGGTGTGCGCGCCGGACATCGTGGCGGTAGTGGTAACGGCCAGGTTCTCGGTAGCGCCCGGCTCAATGGACGGTATCGTCCAGTTGAGGCTGCCATCACCGGCGATGCCGGCTTCCGGCGAGGAAGTTACCTGCTGGAACACACCGGGCAGCAAGTCGTTCACCGCTACGTTGGTGGCGGTGGCATCGCCGTTGTTGGTAATCGCGATGTTAAACACGATGGGATCGCCCAAGACCGGGGTGGGATTGTCCGGAGTCTTGGTTATTGCCAGGTCCGACTTGGTAATCAGGGTAGTCGCCAACGCTGAAGCGGTAGCGCCCTCGGCGGATTGGGCCGTAACCGTGTTGACGGCCTCGCCAACCGCTTCGGTGATGCCGGACACCGACAGCGTAGTCGAAGCGCCGGCCTCCAGGTCGCCAACCAGCCAACTTACGGAACCGCTCCCGACGGTAGCTTCCGGAATGCTGGACAGGTAAGCCACGCCGTTGGGCAGGGTGTCCACGACAACGATGTTGGTTAGCGCGCCTTCCCCATCGTTAGTTATGGAGATTTCGTAAGCTATGCCATCCCCCAAAACGGTCTCTTCCGGAGCCGTCTTGGTCATAATCAGGGAACCTGGGACCACCTTGGTCAAGTGGGTGTCCTCACCGGATATTCCTTCCACGGAAAGAGCGGTAGCCGAGTTCAGCTGATCGCCCACCGCCAAAGCGGAAAGCTTCATTGTAACGTTCACCGTCTCGGCGGGCATCAGGTCGCCCAGGCTCCAGGTAACGGTAGAGCCGCTAACACTGGCCGCATCAGGATCGGAACTGACAAAAGCCAGACCGGCCGGCAGTTGGTCGGTGAGGGTTACATTGGTAGCCGCAGTGTCGCCGGTGTTGGTGACCGAGACTGTGTATTCCGCGGTCTTGCGCAGGCCGAGGTCATCGGGGCCTTGCTTGTCAACTTCAAGGGTCGGCGACTGCCAGGTCTTGGTAAAGGTATGGGCGAACATCGTCTTGCCGGTCTCTTCTTCCATGACCTGGATCAGGACCTGATTGTCGCCAAGGGCGGGGGTTACCTGCTGCAGCACAACCACTGTTTCGCCGGCATCATCGGTGGTGGTGCTGACCGCGCTGGAGGCATTATCGATGGTAGCCGGCGGGTCCGTATCCACCAGCGCCCAGCTTACATCCATGCCGGACAAGGGCGAGCCGTCGCTGACTTTGGTTATCCTGACCAGCATGGGATGGTCAGTTCCGATCAGGTTCACCGCATCCGGGGGGAACTCAATCTGCATATCCACCCAGTGCTTGACGGCGAACACCTTGTGGGCGCTGTCGTCCTCTATCTGGGGGACAAAGGCCGTAACGTCGGTATCACCTTCACGAGTGGCCGTGATGGTAAGCATCGCCTCGCCGTTCTCATTGGTGATGACCCGGCCAAAGTAATTGTCAACCTTACGCGGGTTCTCCCCATCGAGGGCTACGATGTCGCCCACGGCTTCCGGGAATCGATTGAGGAAAACTTCGACCTCGACCCCGTCGGCGGGAGCGCCGTCGGCGCCGCTAACTGCGATAGTGAAGGTGTGCTGACTGAAAATCGGGTTCCAGTCTTCCACCGGCGCAATGCTGACCGTCGCCGGAGCGACCCCGGAGCTTTGCGGAGCGATTACGGTGTTGGAAACCGAAGCCAGGGTCTCACTTCCGGCGCTGTCCGCGCGGGCGGCTTGATTGAGCCGGACTTGAGGGACTCTGGAGTAGGTAGCGACTGAAGCGCCGGGGGGAAAGGCAGGTTCAGTGTTATTGTCCTGAATCGGCGTTATATTATCTACGATGCCGGGAGCGGTGGGAGAAGAGGATGGCCCGTACAGCATAGCGCCGACCATTGCTCCGGCCAAAGCGATAAAGGCAACTATGCCAATCGACCAGTAAAGATATTTAGTATGGTGGATATTCCTAGTAATTGGGATCATCGGTACCTTCCTCGTTAAGGTTTGTAGGAAATTTGGGTAAGAGTACTCTCGCCCCGGCAAATAAAGTGACAATTGGATTTCGCCGTAGAGTGTCGCACAGATTTTTTCATAATCCGTTATGGAAAGTCAAGTTTTTTCAGATAGGGTTCAGGGCTATCGCATATGAAAAATTTTCAGGATCAAAACGGAACTTTCCGATGTTTTGGCGGCGCTTTACTGGGTAATCAACATCAAAACCAACGGTTTAAGTCTTAAATTACCCAAATTTAGCAGTTAAAAACTGAGATTTACCCGTCAATTGGCCTCTTAAAATCCATATGCGATAGCCCTGAGATAGGGTTACGTCGGCTAATAGACGAAAAATGATGATTGCCGGATTATAAAGAGAAAATAAATCTCGCTGCCAGGCTCGGAATACCTTAAAAAACCTGAAATTTGAAGCGTCAGGTTATTGACAAATTTCATATCTTACCTAAAATAGTAAGTTACGTAGTATGCCTCAAGCACTTGTTCTCGCTTACTTTCCGAAACAGTTTCCCTTCCTTAGTGCCACTTTGTCCAATTTTTACGGCCACTAGCCCCGATCCTGCGTTTGCCAAAAGGAGAATGGAGTATGGCTATGTCTCCCGTTTCTAATGGGCAGGGCGACCTTCAAATTAATGGCGTCGCTTCGCTGCCCGATCAGGTCAAGTCCTACGCCCGCATTCCGGAGGTGCTGGATGTACCTCATCTGATTTTGAGCCAGACCGAATCCTATGACTGGTTCAAAACTGTAGGACTGTCGGAAGTTTTTCAGGAATTTTCTCCGATTACCGACTACACCGGGAAGAAGTACGAACTGCATTTCCTGGCGCATAATTTTGAAGAACCGAAGTTCACGCCAAACGAATGCCGGGAACTGGAAAAGACCTATGCCCAGCCCTTAACCTTGAAAGCCCTGCTAATCAAGCAGGAAAGCAATGAGCAGCTGGAGCAGGATATCTACATGGGCGAATTTCCGTTGATGACGGAAAACGGCACCTTCATTATCAACGGTGCCGAGCGGGTGGTGGTCAGCCAGTTAGTGCGCTCGCCCGGAGTCTATTTCAAATACGAAAAAAACAGCACCACCGACCGAAGCCTTTGCGTCGCCCAGATAATTCCTTTCCGCGGCGCCTGGCTGGAGTTTGAGACCAGCAATAAAGACATCCTCTCGGTTAAGGTTGACCGCAAGCGCCGGGTTTCGGTAACCATCTTTTTACAAGCTTTGGGAATTACCCGGCAGGAAATCGTCGCCACCTTTGCCGACGTCGATACCGCCGAGCAGCACCAGTATATCCAGACGACACTGGAGCGGGACCCGGCGCCCTCGGACCAGGAACGGCGTCGCTTCCGGGACGAAGAATTGCGGAATATGTGGAGCTGGCTGCGCCCGGAAGAAAGCTATGACCGGGAAACTGCCGAGCTGATTGCCTTTGCCCAGACCGAGCTGTATCGCCGCCTGCGTCCCGGCGAACCTCCCAGCATTGAGAATGCCAGCAACCTGATTCGCAACGACTTCTTCAACCCCAGGCAGTATGACCTGGGCCGGGTAGGCCGTTACAAGTTTAATCGCCGCCTGGACATCCAGGGCCGGGAAGATCTGCGCATTTTGAGTCTGGATGATATTAAGGAAGTGGTGCGAACCTTGATTCTGGTAAACCGGGGTGAGGAAGGGGCCGACGACATCGACCATTTGGGCAATCGCCGGGTTCGCGCCGTCGGCGAGTTGGTGCAAAACCAGGTGCGCATCGGTCTCTCCCGGATGGAGCGGATGGTTCGGGAAAAGATGACGCTGGTGGATGCGGAAGAAGTTGCGCCCCGGGGTCTGGTCAACGTGCGGCCGGTGGTAGCCGCAGTCCGGGAGTTCTTTGGCGGCTCCCAGTTGTCCCAGTTTATGGACCAGACCAACCCCCTGGCCGAACTGACCCACAAGCGGCGCTTGTCCGCCCTGGGGCCCGGCGGTCTGTCCCGGGAAAGGGCCGGCTTCGATGTGCGGGATGTCCATTTTTCCCACTACGGGCGCATCTGCCCCATCGAAACGCCGGAAGGGCCCAACATCGGACTGCTCAGCTCCCTGTCCTCCTACGCCCGAACCAATGAGTATGGGTTTATCGAGTCCCCCTACCGGCAGGTACTGAAGAGCATTTCCTGCAGCGCGCCGGCGGAAGAGCTGATTGGCCGGACCGTCACCGAAGAGGTAAAGGATGTTGAGGGCAAGACGATAGTGGCCGCCGGGAAGAAAATCCCCCTGGCCAAGGTCAAGGCCATCCAGAGCTTGCCGCCGGGGACCACCATTCAAGTTCGTCCTTACGTATCCAACCGGCCGGAATTTGTGAAGTATATGTCCGCCGACATGGAGGAAAAGTACCGCATTGCCCAGGCCAATTCCGAGTTGGACTGCCTGGACCAGTTTGAACACGACCGGGTTGAGATTCGGGTGGGGGAAAATTATATTCAGGACTCCCCGGATACGGTGGATTTTATGGATGTTTCGCCGATGCAGATAATGAGCATTTCGGCGGCGCTGATTCCCTTTCTGGAGCATGACGACGCCAACCGGGCCTTGATGGGGTCAAATATGCAGCGCCAGGCAGTTCCCTTGCTGCGTCCCCAGGTTCCGGTGGTGGGCACCGGCATTGAGGAGCGGGTGGCCCGGGACAGCGGCCAGGTGGTGCTGGCCCGAGCCAACGGCGTGATTGCTTCCGTTTCAGGACGGGAAATCGTCGTAATCGACTCTGCTGGTGCAGAACACCATCATCCACTGGAAAAATTCCGGCGGACTAATCAGGGCACCTGCTTCGACCAGCGTCCCATCGTCCGCAAGGGCGACGTGGTGGCTGCGGGGGATATTCTGGCGGACAGTTCCTCCACCGACCAGGGCAAGTTGGCCCTGGGACAGAATGTGCTGGTGGCCTTTATGTCCTGGGAAGGGTACAACTACGAAGACGCCATAATTGTCAGCGAGCGGCTGGTTAAGGATGACCAGTTCACTTCCATCCATATTGAAAAGTACGAAATGGAAGCGCGGGATACCAAGCTGGGCCCGGAAGAGATTACCCGGGACATTCCCAACGTGGGTGAGGTCAGCCTGCGCGACCTGGACGAGCGGGGAATAATCCGCGTGGGCGCCGACGTGGGGCCCGGCGACATTCTGGTGGGCAAGGTTACGCCCAAGGGCGAGACGGAGCTTTCCGCCGAGGAGAAGCTGCTGCGGGCCATCTTCGGCGACAAGTCCCGGGACGTGAAAGACACTTCCCTGCGCGTGCCGCACGGGGAGCGGGGCAAGGTTATCGACGTTAAGATTCTCAACCGGGCCGGCCGGGATGACCTGCCGCCCGGCGTCAACGAGGCCGTCCGGGTGTGGATTGCCCAGACCCGCAAGATTTCCGTCGGGGACAAGATGGCCGGCCGCCACGGCAACAAGGGCGTCGTTTCCCGCATTCTGCCGGTGGAAGATATGCCCTACCTGGAAGACGGCACTCCGGTGGATATGATTCTCAACCCCATCGGCGTCCCTTCCCGAATGAATTTGGGCCAGGTGCTGGAAACGCACCTGGGTTGGGCGGCCCGGGGCCTGAACTTCCGGGCCCAAACGCCGGTGTTCGACGGCGCTTCCGATGATTCGATCGAGGATTCCCTTTCCCGACTGTGGTTTGCCGAGCAGTCCGGCGCCATCGACGGCAGCCCCACCGACTGGTCGCCCAGAATAAATCGCCAGCGAGTGGATGAGTGGCTGCTGGAGCGCGGGTATGACCCGGAGCAAATCTTTGACGACGGACACCCCGGCCTGGCCCGGGACGCCTGCCTGCAAATCTGGCTGAAGAAGGAGGCTGGCATAAAAACCGAAGGAATGAGCTCGGCTGAGATGTACCAGGAAGCCCTCCGGGTGCACCGGGAAAGGAAGATTGCTCCGCCCATCTTCGGCAAGTTCCAGCTTTACGATGGCCGCACCGGCGACCCCTTTGACCAGTTGGTAACCGTCGGCAGCATTTATATGCTGAAGCTGATTCACCTGGTAGAGGACAAGATTCACGCCCGTTCCACCGGGCCTTACTCCATGATTACCCAGCAGCCCCTGGGCGGAAAGGCCCAGTTCGGCGGCCAGCGGTTCGGCGAAATGGAGGTTTGGGCGCTGGAAGCCTACAGCGCCGCTTACAATCTGCAGGAGGTGTTAACCGTAAAGTCCGATGACGTGGCCGGGCGGGTGAAGACCTACGAGGCCATCGTTAAGGGAGACCCCATCGGTCAGGCCGGCGTTCCCGAATCCTTCAACGTCCTGCTCAAGGAACTGCAAAGCCTCGGCCTGGCGGTGGAGCTGTTGAACGAGGATGAGCGTCCCTCGTTGGTGGACGGGTTGGACGAAGACGCTGATATTTACGAATCACTGGAGGCGATTTAATGGTCAGAATGCAAGACCGGAACGAGGTCCAGAGCACCAACTTTAATGCGATTCGCATTTCCGTCGCCTCTCCCGAGCAGATATTGAACTGGTCCCACGGCGAGGTCACCAAGCCGGAAACCATCAATTACCGAACCCTGCGCCCGGAGAAGGACGGCCTGTTCTGTGAAAGGCTGTTCGGGCCGACCAAGGACTGGGAATGTTTCTGCGGCAAGTACAAGCGCCTGCGTTACCGGGGTGTCATTTGCGACCGCTGCGGGGTGGAAGTTACCCGTTCCAAGGTGCGCCGGGAGCGGATGGGGCATATCCGGCTGGCCGCCCCGGTCGCCCATATCTGGTTCAGCAAGACCACTCCCAGCCGGCTGAGTCTCCTGCTGGACCTTTCCCCCCGCAATCTGGAGCGGGTCCTCTACTTCGCCCAGCACATCATCATCTCGGTGGACGACGAAAAGCGAAGGGAAATCATCGAGGAAGAGCAGCTGCGGACGGAAATAGAGAAGGAGCGGATTCTAGAGAGTTCTTCTGGGACGATAGCTGAATTGCGTGAAGAACTTGAAAAACTCAGAGTGAGGCTGAATGAGCTACGGAATTCTCCCGCTCCTGTTTCAGCGGAAGAGCCGGAAATTTCCTCAGAAACTGTGAATTTGTCCGACCTTCCAGATCACTTGGTCGGCCACTATCTCATTCTGGACGTCCCTCTCGGAGCAAGTGATAGAGACATTACTCAAGCCTATCGAACACTAATTCTGAAGTGGCACCCTGATCGCAACAATTCCCCTGATGCTGAAGAACGTACAAAGAAATTAAACGGTGCCAGGGAAGTATTGCGAGATCCTGAACTGCGAAAAGAGTACGACACGGCAATAGAATCCGAGATTGAACGGATTATCAAAGTTCGGGAACAAGCGCCGGTAGTAGAGACGGCTTTGGCGACTGAGAAGGACGCCGAAATTTATGCGCTCGAAGCTGAATATGAAGCAGTTGAAACCAGATTGTCGTCCATAATCTCTGAAGAATTGGATAAGCTGGACCTCAAGCTCCAGGAAACCATCAATGAGCTGGAAGACCTGAAGCCCCTGAAGATATTGGCCGAATCCAAGTATCGGGAGCTTAAAGACCGTTTTGCCGATGTGTTTCAGGCCGGCATGGGCGCCGAGGCCATCCTGGAGATTCTCAAAACCAGGGACCTGGAAGCGATCCGGGACGGGCTGGTCAAGGAAATGCGCTCCACTTCCGGCCAGCGCCGGAAAAAGGCAATCAAGCGCCTGCAAGTGGTTGAGGCCTTCCGCAGCAGCGGCAACCGAGTGGAAGATATTATCCTCACCGTCCTGCCCGTGCTGCCCCCGGAACTGCGCCCGATGGTGCAGTTGGACGGCGGGCGATTCGCCACCAGCGACCTGAATGACCTGTACCGGCGGGTCATCAACCGCAACAACCGGCTCAAGCGGCTGATGGACCTGATGGCTCCGGATATTATCATCCGCAATGAGAAGCGGATGCTCCAGGAGTCGGTGGATGCGCTGATCGACAACGGCCGCCGCGGCCGCCCAATTCAGGGCAGCCACAACCACAAGCTCAAGTCCCTGTCCGACCTGCTCCGGGGCAAGCAGGGGCGCTTCCGCCAAAACTTGCTGGGCAAGCGGGTGGACTACAGCGGCCGCTCGGTTATCGTGGTCGGCCCGGAGCTGAAAATGCACCAGTGCGGCCTGCCCAAGCGCATGGCCCTGGAACTGTTCAAGCCCTTCGTAATGCACCGGCTGGTTAAGCTGGGGGTGTCCCCCAATATCAAGAGCGCCAAGCGACTGGTGGAACGAACTCGGCCCGAGGTCTGGGACATCCTGGAAGAGGTCATCAAGGACCGTCCCGTACTGCTCAACCGGGCGCCGACCCTGCACCGGCTGGGAATTCAGGCCTTTATGCCGGTGCTGATTGAAGGCCACGCCATCCAGCTGCACCCGCTGGTCTGCTCCGCCTTCAACGCCGACTTTGACGGCGACCAGATGGCGGTGCACGTACCCCTTTCCCGCATGGCGGTGCACGAAGCCAGCCAGGGAATGCTGAGTACGCATAATATGCTGTCGCCGGCCTCCGGGGAACCGCTGGTAGCCCCGACGCTGGATATGGTGCTGGGCTGCTATTACCTGACCGAAATGCAGCCCGGAGCCAGAGGGGAAGGCTTGCGCTTCTACGATATTGACGAAGCGCGCATCGCCGCCGCCGCCGGGCATATCGAGCTGCGCGCCAGAATTTACGTCCGGCGCGTTCCCCGCTCCGGCTGCGGCGAAGATTCCTGGGTCGAAACTACCCTGGGACGGCTTATCTTCAACGAAATTTTGCCGGACCGGATTGACTTCAAGAACTACGTGCTGGACAGCAAGGCCATCAAGGGACTGACCGCCGAGTTGTACCGGGAGCTGAGCAACGACGAAACGGCGGAGGTCCTGGACCGGATCAAGGATCTGGGGTTTGAATACGCTACCCGTTCCGGCATAACCGTCGCAATCAGCGACCTACAGGTGCCTACCGAGAAAATCGCTCGCCTGCGGGAAGCCGAGGAGAAAATTTCCGGATATCGGGATAACTTTGAATTTGGTTTGATGGATGACGACGAACGCTACATGGCAGTGGTGGAGGCCTGGACCCAGGCTTCCGAGGAAATCGAAGGACTGGTCAGCGACGATCTGGAAAATTATGGCGGGATCGGCGTAATGGCCCAGTCAGGAACCAAGGGCAACATTATGCAAATCAAGCAGATGTCCGGTATGCGCGGCTTGATGAGCAAGCCCACTACTGACCTCTCCCGGCAGATTATCGAGCTTCCCATCCGGTCCAGCTTCCGGGAGGGCCTTACCGGGTTGGAGTATTTCATCTCCACCCACGGCGCCCGCAAGGGGTTGACCGATACGGCGTTGAATACGGCCAGCAGCGGCTACCTCACCCGCCGGCTGGTGGATGTGGCCCAGGACGTAATCATCCGGGAGGAAGACTGCGGCACTTACGATTTCTACACCATTGGATCCAGTCCTGAGACTAACTCTACATCCCGACTGGTGGAGCGAATTGTTGGGCGTCTGGCCGGCGCTCCCATAATCAGCGCTGATGGGGAGATAGTGGTGGACCATAATGAGGTAATTGACGAAGCCATCGCCGAAAAGATTATCAACGCCGGCGTCGACCAGGTGCCGGTAAGGTCTCCCCTGACTTGCGAAGCCCGCCGCGGCGTTTGCCAAATGTGTTACGGACACTTGCCGGCAACTCGGGATTTGGTGGAACTGGGCCAGGCGGTAGGCATCATCGCCGCCCAAAGTATCGGCGAGCCGGGCACTCAGCTGACCATGCGTACCTTCCACACCGGCGGCCAAGTGAGCCGAGTGTCCCGCACCAGCACCGGGCAGGTGCGCGCCAGCGGTATCACCAGTATTGTCCGGCGTCAGGAAGTGCGGACCGGGCTGCCCCGGGTGGAAGAACTTTTCGAGGCGCGAGTTCCATTCGTTCACGCCCTGCTTACCGAAATCGACGGTGAAGTGGAAATCATCGATGATGAGTACGGCCTCTACGTCCGGGTAATCAGCCGGGAAGAGTACCGGGAAGCCTACCCGCTGCCCGAGGGTGTCCAGATTATGGTGAGCGACGGCGACGCGGTGGAAGCGGGTATGCTTTTGGCGGCTACTCTGCCTTCCCTGGGATATGAAGAGGAAGCCGGCGCCGAAACCGAGAGTCAGCCGGCGCCGGAAGTAGTCTCCCTGGTGGACGGTCGGGTGGAAATAGAATCAGATAACATCTCCGTCGTCTGGGAAGAAGTCGAGGAACGGCTCTATCCGGTGCGGGACGAAGATAATCAACCGGACTACGGCCGCCTCCGGGTCAACACCGGAGATGTGGTCCGGGCCGGAGATCCCCTGACCAACGAAGACTACAAGAGCCCGGTGGACATTTTGAACATTCAGGGGACCGACGAGCTGAAACGGTATCTGGTTGACGAGGTGCAGAAGGTTTACAAGTCCCAGGGGGTGGACATCCACGACAAGCACATCGAGATTATCCTGCGGCAGATGCTGCGCCGGGTCCAGGTGAAGTCCATCGGCGACTCCGACTTTATCCCCGACCAGGTGGTGGACAAGATTCAGTTCCAGGGAAACTGCGCCAAGGTGCTGGCCGAAGGGGGCGAACCGCCCACCGCCGCGCCGATACTGCTGGGCGTAACCCGCGCTTCGCTGCGCACCGACAGCTTCCTGGCGGCGGCCTCCTTCCAGGAAACCACCCGGGTGCTTACCCAGGCGGCGGTCAGCGGTCAGCATGACTACCTCCAGGGCCTCAAGGAGAACGTCATCATCGGCCGTCTGATTCCGGCCCAGGTAGCCTCTACGGGCCTGACCGAAGAGCCGGAGAGCACACCCCTGCCCAATTTCCAGGAGATGGGCGAAATTGAAGAACTGGTAACCACCGGCTGGCTGGAAGCTCCCAATGCCCCGACGGGAACGCAGATGGCTTTCGGCAATGGGGAAACCGATCTGGCAACTTCAGGCTTCTACGTCGACAGCGAGTTGCGCTCCGACGGCGGCAGCAGCGAAGAGGAAATTGCCGCCGGTCTCCCGGACGGCTCCGAAGACAACAGCGAAGGACTTAGCGACTTGGGCGACCATAACGACTTTGACTACTACGAGCGGGTCCTGGATGGCGAGTTATAGTCGGAACGTAGGCGCCGGGTCAACGGGACCTGCTCTCGTACCGGACTTGTCCGTTGACCTGGCGCCCCGGCACCCCCGCGGCCTGACCCTGACCAATCCGGTCATGGTCGCTTCGGGAACCTTCGGCTACGATGGCTACGGCCGGGGCCTGACGCCCGATATGGACCTGGCCCGCCTGGGCGCCATCATCCCCAAGACCTTCACCCGCCAGCCCCGAGAAGGCAATCCGGAACCCAGGTGGTATCCGGAGTCTTTTCGGGTGGCGCGGGAAAGCCACCAGCCGGTCCTGTTGAATGCCATCGGCCTGACCAACCCCGGCATTGCAGCCGGGCTGAAGCATTTGGCCCCCCAGTGGGCCGAATGGGATGCCACCGTGTTGCTCAGTATGTCCGCCGACAGTGTGAGTGAGTTCGGCGAGATGGCCGAAATGACCCGCGGGGTCGCCGGTTTCGAGGCTATCGAACTTAATCTGAGCTGCCCCAACGTGGAGCAGGGAGATTTATTCAGCCACAGCGCCAAAGGGACCTTCGATGCGGTAAACGCCGTTAAGAATCAGGCTCAGGCGCCGGTCTTCGCCAAGCTGGCCCCCAACGTTCCCGACATAGTTCCGATAGCCCGAGCGGCGGTGGCGGCCGGCGCCGACGCCCTTACCATCGCCAACACCATCCCGGCAATGACTATTGACCTGGAAACCCGCCGGCCGGTATTGGGCAATATCACCGGCGGACTTTCCGGCCCGGGCCTGCATCCAGTGGTGACCGCGCTGATTTACCGGACGGCCCGGGCGGTGGATGTCCCCATAATTGGGGTGGGAGGAATCTTCTCGGCGGCGGACGCCCTGGAATTCCTGCTGGCCGGCGCAACGGCGGTGCAGGTGGGCAGCGCCAATCTAGCCGACCTGTGGGCGCCTTTCCACATATTGGAAGGAATCCAGGCTTACCTGGGCGAGCGGGGAATCAGCGACGTCAAGCAGTTGATTGGCGCAGTGGAAACCTGAAGATGCAGCGCAAAGTCGCCAGCAGCAAAGAGGGGACGGACCGTTGCGGTCCGTCCCGTTTGCTTGCTTACGGAACCCGATAGTTTGCCGGCAGCCGGCGGTCTAGGCGGCCGAGGTGGTCGCCTCCGCCGGAACCACGGACAGGCCGGCGGCCCCGGCGTCGATTACCAGGTGGTCGCCAGCCCGGAAATCCCCGGACAGTATGCCCCGGGACAGGGAGTTTTCCAGGCTGCGCTGGATGGCCCGGCGCAGCGGGCGGGCGCCGTACACCGGGTCGAAGCCCTCTTTCGCCAGCCAGCTCACGGCGGCCGGCGTCAATTCGAAAGTGATTCCCTGTTCTGCCAGCCGCAGCGCAACGTCCTGCACCATCAACTCCACCACCTGCGCTATCTGCTCCCGAGTCAGGGGATGGAAGATGATAGTTTCGTCAATCCGGTTAAGAAACTCGGGCCGGAAAGCCTGCTTCAAGGCTTCGTGCACCGACTTTTCCAGACGCTCCCGCTCACCTTGCCGCGCCTGAGCCGAGACGTTGAAGCCTACGTTGTGACGCCCCAGGTGGCCGGTACCCAGATTGCTGGTCATTATGATGACCGTATTCCTGAAATCTACAGTGCGGCCGTGGCCGTCGGTCAAACGGCCATCCTCCAGAATCTGGAGCAGAACGTTAAAGACGTCCGGGTGAGCCTTCTCAATTTCGTCGAACAGGATTACCCGGTACGGCCGGCGGCGCACGGCTTCGGTTAACTGCCCGCCTTCGTCGTAACCAACGTAGCCCGGCGGTGCGCCCACCAGCCGGGACACGGTGTGCTTTTCCATATACTCGGACATATCCAGCCGCACCATGTTGCTTTCGTCGTCGAACAAAAACTCGGCCAGGGCCCGGGACAGTTCGGTCTTGCCAACCCCGGTAGGCCCCAGGAATATAAAGCTGCCAATGGGCCGGCGCGGATTGCTAAGGCCGGAACGGGCGCGCCGGATGGCTTCAGATACGGCGGTTATCGCCTCTTCCTGTCCCACCAGGCGTTGGCGCAGAATTTCTTCCATCCGGATTAGCCGTTCCGCTTCGTTTTCCAGCAGCCGCCCGGCCGGAATGCCGGTCCAACTGGAAACCAGGTCGGCGATGTCCCGGGCCGCAACGGTCATATCCGTATTGCGGTCCGAATCGGGCCCTTCCTGCGCCGCCCGGTACTGCTGCTGGAGTCTCAACCGTTCGGTCTTGAGCTGGGCCGCTTGTTCGTACTCACCTCGCTGGGCGGCGGCCTCCTCCTGGTCGGTCAACTGCCGGAGTCGGTCTTCCATCTCCTGGAAACCGGGCGGCAGGCCCTCAGCGTCGATACGAAGTTTGCTGGCGGCCTCGTCGATAAAGTCGATGGCCTTGTCGGGCAGCTGGCGGCCAGTGATGTAACGGTCACTGAGTTTTGCCGCCGCTTCCAGGGCGGAATCGTCAATCTTGACCCGGTGGTGGGATTCGTACCGGGGACGCAGGGCCTTGAGAATCTCCACCGTGTCCGCGACGCTGGGTTCTTCCAGGAATACCGGCTGGAAACGCCGCTCCAGGGCCGCATCCTTTTCGATATACTTCCGGTATTCGTCGGCGGTGGTAGCGCCGATGCACTGGAGTTCGCCGCGGGACAGGGCGGGTTTCAGCAAGTTGCTGGCGTCCAGTCCTCCTTCGGCGCTGCCGGCGCCAACCATAGTGTGAATCTCGTCCAGGAACAGGATGACCTCCCCGGCAGCTTGCTTCACCTCGTCCATAACGTCCTTGAGGCGCTCCTCGAACTCTCCACGAAACTTGGAGCCGGCGACCATTGCGCCCAGATCCAGCGCCAGAACCCGTCGACTTTTAAGCGCATCGGGGACGTCGTTACTGGCAACGCGCGCCGCCAGCCCTTCGGCAATGGCGGTTTTGCCCACGCCGGCCTCGCCGATAATGACCGGGTTATTCTTCTTGCGGCGAGTCAAAGTCTGGGTTACCCGCCGGATTTCGGCGTCCCGTCCGATTACCGGGTCCAGCTTGCCGTCGACCGCCAGTTGGGTCAGATCGATACTGTATTTCTCCAGGGCCCGGTAACGGCTCTCGGCCCGGCGGTCATCAACCCGATGGGCGCCCCGGATGGTAGTCAACGCCTGATAAACCCGTTCCTGGTCGATAGCGAACTCCTGCACCACCCGAGCCGAATCCCCCTGGGGTTCGCGGAGGGCGGCGATAAACAGGTGTTCAACACTGATGAAATCGTCCTTGAGCCGGCGTGACTCTTCCTGGGCCGTATCCAGCAGTCGCTGAATGCGGGGCGTGGTGTAGATTTGACTGGCCGGGTTAGCCAGCTTGGGCGAAGCATCCAAAAGCTGCTTCAGCCGGGCCCGCACCGCCGGCAGCGAAATACCCATTTGGGCCAGGATCCGGGCCGGGATCCCCTCCTCCTGGGACAGCAGGGCCAGGAGTACGTGTTCTACGTCCCACTGGCTGTGCCGGTAGCTGCGCACCAACTCCTGAGAGTCGTGCAATGCTTGCTGCGCTTGTTCGGTAAAGTCTTCAGATTTAAGGGTCATCGTCTCATCTCCCAAATCCGCGCCCGGGCCGCCAATCCGAAAAACCGGGCTGCCGAGGCGGCGGAAATTAACAATTCAGGGAACCTCCGGCCATCGGGAGGGCCTCCGCTACTGGGTCGGCGTCGGCTGAGGCCGACTGTTATTATCGCTGGCGCAGTTGGTTGATGGTGGCATTCAGGCCCTGAATCTCCTGCTCCAGCGCTTCAATACGCTCCATCAACTTTAACGCTACCTCGGCTCCGGCCAGGTTCACGCCCATGTCCTCGGTGAAGGTCTTGATGCGGCGCAAGCGTTCAATGTCGGCCTGGGAATAGAGCCGCTGCCTTCCGTTGGAGCGCGAAGGCCAGATAAGCCCTACCCGTTCGTAGTAACGCAAAGTTTGGGCGTGGAGGCCAACCATGCGGGCCGCAATACTGATGACGAAACAGGGTTCGTCGGAATTATTTCGGTAAACCATAGCAATACCCTCTAGTTGTGCTGCAAATCCTTAATCTTGCGATACAAATCCTGTTCTGCGGGGCCGGGATTGGTGGGCAGCAGCGCCTTTGCCAGGACATAGAGGCTGCCGGCCGCGCCGGACAGATTCAGCTCCGGCATACCTCGGCCGGCGATGCGGAAGCGACGCCCGTTCTGGGTACCCGGCGGTATGGTCAAGGCTACCTTGCCTTTCAGGGTAGGAACGGTAACCTCGGAGCCGAGGACCAGGTCGGCGACGGGCACATCAACTTCGGTGTAAAGGTCCTTGCCTTTTCGTTCAAAGTGCGGGTGAGCCATAACCTTAATAGTCAGGTAAATGTCGCCGTCAGCCCCGGCCCCGGCGGCCAGATGCACCCGGGAGCCGTTATCCACCCCGGCAGGAATCTTGACTTCAATTCGACGCCCTTCGGACAAATCCAGAGTTCGCGTCGTTCCCTCGGCCGCTTCGGCAAGGGTAACCTCTACGGGGTATTCGACTGCGGCCGGTCGCTGGCCGCGATGTTCCGCCGCGAAGTTCTTGAAAAGCCGGTCGAACAGGCCGTCGGAATCGACATTGCCGAAGTCGCCGCCGACATCGAAACTAACGGAATCGAACCCGACGGGGCCGTTGCCGGAGTAAAAGTTAAAACCGTTGCGGCTGCGGGCCTGGGCCTCCGCCCGTTCGATTTCGTCAGCCTGGGGCCAACGGTCGCCGTACTTGTCGTACTTTCGCCGCTTCTCCGCGTCGGACAGCACCCCGTGAGCTTCGTTGATTCGCTTGAATTTTTCCTCGGCCCCGGGGTCCTTCTTATTAACGTCCGGGTGATACTGGCGGGCCAACTTGCGGTAGGCCTGTCGGATTTCCCGGTCGCCGGCGTCCCGGGGCACGCCCAATATCTCGTAATAATTTACCGCCATGGAAATACCTCTAAAAGGTAGTTGCCTTGATAATACTATTGTAGTTATTTAGTGTTACTGCGTCAATATATATTCTAAATATTAACAATATCCTTGACAAAATATACTCAAGTTTGTATCATACCTTGCGAAGTTGATACAATATGTATCAGATATATTGACTCTGCCGAGTCAGCTAAATAAAAAGGAGGCTCAAAAATGGTTATTCGACGCTGGTATCCTTTCAATGAACTGCGACGGATGCAGGAAAATATGGACCAACTGTGGCAGGATTTCGTTCCGCCCAACCCCAGTGGCGCCGGGATGGAAGAGTGGGCTATTCCCCTGGACGTAGTGCAGGAGGAAAAGCAGGTTGTGGTACGCGCTTCGGTGCCGGGGGTGAATCCGGCGGACCTTAACGTAACCATCGAAAACGACGTTCTGACCATCCGGGGGCAGACTTCCGGCGAGAGCGAGCGGCAGGAGGGCAACTACCTGATGCGGGAGCGCCATACCGGTTCCTTCCACCGCTCCCTGCGCCTGCTTGATACCCTGGATGTGGACCGGGCCGATTCTAGGTATGAGAATGGCGTGCTGACCATCGCATTACCCAGACTGGAGGCCAGGCAGTCCCGACAGTTGCAGATAACTACAACCAGCAGCGACAGAAATACGGTCGATGAGGCGAAAAACTCTTAGCCTGACCGGCCTCGATCCAGCCGGAAAGTGGGGAGAGACACGAATGTCCCTCCCCACTGCGGTATCCCCTCGCCCCCGGCCCCTCTCCCTCGGCGCGGCCAATGCCCTCACCCCCGGCCCCTCTCCCCCGAGGAGAGGGGAGAATTATACCCGCACGGCAGCGGTGTCACCGGCTCTGTCCCTACTGGAGAGCCGGACGGTTTCTTCCGCTTTGTTTGAACTGGTGCGGGTTGACACCGGCCCCTGGCTGAATCAAAATAGTGGAGACCCACGATACTCTGGCTGGTAAGGAGGTCGGTATGACACTAGCTCCCACTTACACTATGGACACTTTCCTGGACGATGTAAGAGATACTTTTGCCAGCACCAGCGACCCGCTGGCTCAGGCCCAGGCGGTGGCTAACAATCTGAAGACTTTGCTGGATACGCCCGGCTGGCTGGAAGAGATGCTGGACCTGCCCGAAGAGGGCGGCTATGGGCCGGTCAGCCTGCACCTGGAAGAGGATTCCGGGCACCCCGGTCCCGGCTTCTGGCTGATGGCTTCGGTGCAGGAAGATGGCCGCGACAACCTGCCCCACGACCACGGCAACGCCTGGGTAGTCTATGGCGTGTACGACGGCGCTATCGAGCAGACCAAATGGCGCTGGTTCTATCCCGGCGAGGGAGTCGAGCGCTTACAGCTTAAGGAAACCGGCCAGTTCGTACAAAAGGCCGGCGCGGTAGCCTTCTTCTTGCCCGGCGAGATTCACAACACCCGCAACGTTACCGGCGGACGCGCTCTGGTGGTTCGCCTGGAATCCCAGAAGCTAGATCGGCTTGTCCGCTACCAGTACAACCCGGAGGAAAGCACCATGCGGGTAATGGACCGGTAAACCACAGCCCGCCGGCAGCAGATACTAATCCATTTACGGTCAGACCCGGCCCGCCACCCCTTGGGGGATATTGGCGGGCCGTCCCCTTGATTCTTCGGCCCTCACCCCCGGCCAGATTCCCCATCTCTTCCGGGAGAAGGGACGGCCCTCACCCCCGGCCCCTCTCCCGCGAGGAGAGGGGTGTTTAGTTTCTCCCCCTCTCGCTCTCAGGGAGAGGGGGCTGGGGGGTGAGGGAATTTGGTGGGGCGCTGGCCGCCCATAGACCAAGGCAATGGCGGATTCAATGGCACGATCCCCATAGCTCACCAAGTGCAAGGGCGCCACCGCACCCTGCCGCCAGGCCAGGTCAATCCCCGGCTCCCACCGCTACCCCGTTTTCATCCCGTACTACCTTGATTTCGGTACGCCCGGACCGAGTCCGCACAACCCATCCATTTCCAGCCGCCGCCCTCGTAGCCGGGGCCGCCGCATAACTCAACCCCAACGCCGCCAGTTTTGCCGCTAACTCGGTAGTTTTTTTGAGTACCGGCGGTAATGTTCCGCTTCCCCCAGCAAGTCCATCCCACTGGACATCTGCCGGCATTGGCCGCAGCGGAATACCGGTATCTGCAACTGCAATTCACCATAGCCGGTCATGATGCAGCGGGGGGTAACGGTGGTGGCGGTGCATAGTGGACTGACAGCCGGGGCACTGGGCCCGGTAAGTGTCCCGGGCCTCCTGCGGTTGCAGCCGGGCGGGAATCTCCTGCTCCATTTACGTTTCCAGATCATATAACAGTCCCATCTGCGCCACCTCTCTGAACTGGATCAGCCAACCTGGCCTAACCCATCCTGCAGCCAAACCACCTAAATTGGAACGCTGCCTAGTGGTGGGCCAGACCGATGGCATGAAACATAGCGTGCTTGACCTCCACCGGAGCGATAGCCCTGCGGTAGTCGGCGGAAGCAAAGACGTCGCCAATAATTTCATCGCCCAGGTCATTGCCCAGTTGATTAGCCGCCGCCGTGATATTCTCGGCAGTCAGTTCCTGGCCGGCCAAAGCCGCTTCCACCGATGGAGCGCGCCGGGGCGCGGGAACCAGTCCGCCTACCGCCACCCGGGCCGAGACGCAGCGACCGTCAGCAGCGTTGATGACCACCGCGCCGCCAATTACCGGGTAGAAGGAAGCGGGGTGCGCCATCTTGGCGTATTCGCCAACTTCGCCGTGAATACTGGCCGCGCCGTGCCCGTGCTCGTGTCCATGGTCATGACCGTGCCCCGAATCGTGGGAGTGATGCGCCAGGGCTGGCACCGTCACGGCGGTAACGACCTCATTTTCCGCCACCGCCGTGGCAAAGGCGCCCTGAAAGAAATCGGCTACAGCCACAGTCCGGGCGCCGTTGGGCCCCTGCACCTCTATCGTGGCGTCCAGCACGCTAAGGACGGTTCCCCAGTCGGAAGCCGGATCGGCGTGGGCGATATTGCCGCCAATGGTGCCCCGGTTTCGCACCTGCGGGTCGCCGATGCCTCCGGCAACTTCGGCCATCAGGGGATTGGCGTGCCGCAAATCGTGAGACGCCGCAATCTCGCCGTGAGTAGTAAGCGCGCCGATACGAATCGAGTCGCCAGCGACGCTAATGCCTTTGAGTTCGCTCAACCCGCCGATGTCAATCAGGGTAGCAGGGCGGGCCAACCGCAACCGCATCAATGGCAGTAAGCTGTGACCGCCGGCCAGCAGTCGGGCATCCTCGTGGGAGCCGAGCATCTCGACAGCCTCGGCCACTGAGCCGGCCTTGTGATAGTGAAAATCGGGCGTGTACATAGCAGTTCCTCCCTGACCCGGCTAATGTCCGTGCTCATGCCCGTGGCCGTGGTCGTGGGCATGGTCGTGACCGTGATTGTGCGCAGGACTTCCGCCCTGTTCCTGAATCGCCCGCCAGACCCGTTCCGGAGTCAGCGGCATTTCCAGGCGGGTAACCCCCAGCGGCCGCAGAGCGTCAATGACGGCATTGTAGATGGTTACGGTAGAAGCGATGGTCCCGGTTTCGCCGATACCCTTGACGCCCAGGGGATTGTGCGGTGAAGGCGTCTCGGTAGAGAGCGTCTCGATGTCGGGCAGCAGGTGCGCGCGGGGCAGGGCATAGTCCAGCATCGAGCCGGTAAGCAGCTGTCCGCTGTCGTCATAGACCGCGCCTTCCCAAAGGGCCTGGCCGGCTCCCTGCACCACACCGCCGTGAACCTGCCCCTCCACAATCATCGGGTTAATCTGGGGGCCGCAGTCGTCCACGGCCACGTAGCGCTGCAGGACGATATGGCCGTTGTCCGGGTCCACACTGACCACCGCTACGTGCGCGCCGAAGGGATAGGAGAAGTTGGGCGGGTCGTAAAATGTAGTAGCTTCCAGTCCCGGCTCCATACCTTCGGGCATATTCCAGGCCACGTTGGCCATCAGGGCAATATCCTGGATAGTCTTGCCCTGGTCCGGCGCGCCCCGGACGAAGAAGTTGCCATCCTCGTACTCGATGTCGGCCTCCGCCGCCTCCAATAGGTGAGCCGCCAGGGTAACGGCCTTCTCCTTTATCTTGCGGGCGCTCAGAGCCAGCGCGCCGCCGCCCACCACCGTGGTGCGGCTGCCGTAAGTGCCCCAGCCCATGGGCGTATTATCGGTGTCGCCGTGGACCACTTCCACATCATCCACCGGGACGCCCAACTCCCCGGATACAATCTGGGCAAAGGTGGTTTCTTCGCCCTGACCGTGGGGGGAGGTGCCAATAAAGACGTTTACCTTGCCCGTAGCGTAGAAGCGCACCGTGGCGCTTTCCCACAAGCCGCCGCCAAAGCCTACCGCCCCGGCTACCTGGGAGGGGCCAAGACCGCAGATTTCGGCATAGCAACTGACCCCAATGCCGGTGTAATTGCCGTGGCTCCGGTCGTGAGCCTGCTGGTGGCGCAACTGGTCATAGTTGACGTGATCCAAGGCCGTATCCAGCGCCCGCTGGTAATCACCACTGTCGTAAGTCAGGCCGATGGCTACGTCATAACCGTCGTCGAACTTGGGAATCAGGTTCAGCCGGCGCACTTCCACCGGGTCTTTGTCCACTTCCGCCGCCACCAGATCAATCAACCTTTCCAGCAGGAAGGTAGCCTCGGGACGTCCGGCGCCCCGATAAGCTTCTACCGGCGTGGTGTTGGTAAAGACGCCGTAGATGTCCGCCTTGATATTGGGGATGTCGTAGGGCCCGGAATACATCAGCCCGTGCAGGATTGTGGGAATGCCCGGGGCTGCGGTGGACAGGTAGGCGCCCATACCGGCATAGACTACACTGCGCACGCCGGTAATACGGCCGTCTCGGGTGGCGGCCATTTCCACATGCTCTACGTGGTCGCGGCCGTGGGTTGTGGCGACAAAGTTCTCCGAGCGAGTCTCCGTCCACTTGACCGGCCGTCCCAGTTTCATGGCGCAGAAGGCGGCAATCATCTCCCAGGCATAAACCGCAATCTTGCTGCCAAACCCGCCGCCCACTTCCGGGGCGATTATCCGTATCTTGTGTTCCGGTACGCCGGTTACCAGGCAGGTTACAAACCGGGCGATGTGAGGGTTCTGTGTAGTATTCCAGATAGTCAACTCCCCCATTGACGGCACGTAGCTGGCTACTGCGGAGCGCGGCTCCATGGGGTTGGGAATTAACTTCTGCTGGATAATCGTGTCCCTTACGAGCACCTCGGCATTCTCAAAGGCGGCGTCGGTATCGCCGCCGGCGGCCACCCAATGAAAAGCCTGGTTGCCCGGAGCATCCTCGTGCAGTTGGGGCGCACCCTCCTGCAAGGCAGCTTCCGGATTAACCACGGCCGGTAGCGGCTCGTAGTCCACATTGATTAGCTCCAGCGCATCCTCGGCCTGATAGCGGTCTTCGGCCACCACCACCGCCACTGCGTCGCCCACGTAGCGCACCACGTCCCTGGCAATGGGCGGGTAGGCAACGGCCTTCACGTCAGAGTCGGGAATAACCCAGGCGCAGGGCATAGGATTGAGCGTCCCATCCGTATCCGCTCCGGTATAGACGGCGATTACGCCGGGGGCTGCCGCCGCCGCCGCCGTGTCGATGCTGCGGATGCGGGCGTGGCCGTGGGGACTGCGCAAGATGGCGGCATGGACCATCCCCGCCAGTTTGATGTCATCGGTATAAGAGGCCTGGCCGGTAATCAGCCGCGGGTCTTCCCGGCGGCGAATACCGGAGCCGAAAAGTCGAGTAGTCATCCTTTAACCTCCCCTGCCTTCCGTTGCAATAACCTCGGCGGCGGCCAGAGTCGCCTTGACGATATTCTGGTAGCCGGTGCAGCGGCAGATGTTGCCCTCCAGCCCGGCCCGAACTTCTTCGGCGCTGGGGTGCGGGTTGCGCTCCAGCAACTCGGTGACTGTCATAATCATTCCGGCGGTGCAGTAGCCACACTGGAGGCCGTGATTGTTCCAGAAAGCCTCCTGGACCGGATGCAGGCCGCCATCCTGGGCCAGACCCTCGATAGTGGTTACCTCGGCGCCGTCGGCCTGGACGGCCAGGCAGGTGCAGGACTTGACCGTAGCCCCGTTCATGCGGACGACACAGGCGCCGCATTGACTGGTATCGCAGCCAATCTTGGTGCCGGTCAAGCCCAGGGTCTCCCGCAGGTAGTGCACCAGGAGCGTCCGCGGTTCCACTTCCGATTCACAAGACCTGCCATTAACGGTTAATTTTATCGGAACTTTCACTTCACGCCTCCCGTCCGTGAAATTTGGGGATGCCGGAAAAACCGGACATTTACAGTGAGCCTTCCCCCCGGCAGTATATACGTGGGGTAATCGGATAGTCAACGGATGGTGAGGGTGGGTCCAGGGCTATCGCATATGAAAAATTTTCAGGATGAGAACGGAACTTTCCGATGTTTTGGCGGCGCTTTACTGGGTAATCAACATCAAAACCAACGGTTTAAGTCTTAAATTACCCAAATTTAGCAGTTAAAAACGGAGATTTAACCGTCAATTGGCCTCTTAAAATCCATATGCGATAGCCCTGAGGGTGGGTCAGGGCTATCGCATATGAAAAAATTTCAGGCTCAGAACGGAACTTTCCGATGTTTTGGCGGCGCTTTACTGGGTAATCAACATCAAAACCAACGGTTTAAGTCTTAAATTACCCAAATTTAGCAGTTAAAAACGGAGATTTACCCGTCAATTGGCCTCTTAAAATCCATATGCGATAGCCCTGAGGGTGGGTCCAGGGCTATCGCATATGAAAAAATTTCAGGCTCAGAACGGAACTTTCCGATGTTTTGGCGGCGCTTTACTGGGTAATCAACATCAAAACCAACGGTTTAAGTCTTAAATTACCCAAATTTAGCAGTTAAAAACGGAGATTTACCCGTCAATTGGCCTCTTAAATTCCATATGCGATAGCCCTGGAGGGGAGGGCAGGGCTATCGCATATGGAATTTAGTGAATTGGGCCAGGATGTTAATCAGGAAATTGTCGTCCCAGCCGGCCCGTTTCAGCTTGCCGCGCATGGAGCCTTTGCCCGGTTCCAGCCGAGCCAGGTTCAAAGCCAGTTTCCGCAGCAAGGCCAGATTCTCCGCCCCGTGTCCTTTCCGGTTGCGGGCCTGGTCTTCATTGCAGGTTACGTCCAGTACCCAATGCAGCCGGTTCTCAATTCCCCAATGGCCCCGCACAATGGCATTGAACCGCTCCGGCGACCAGTCCCGGCTCAGCAGATAGTACCGGGTTTCCTCGTGCAGTTCTCCCGGAGCCGGTTCCGCCGCCGCCAACTGCCGGGTGGCCGTTACTTTGCCCACCGCCTTCAAGCCGGGCCAGGCATATCGTTCCTGCAGCCAGTCAATGTCCCCGCTGACCCGGGCCTGCCGCCGCTCCACCCGCCCGTGCCCCTTGCTGACCTCGCTGGCTTGGGTCGCTGGGGTGTCCGGGTCCTCCAGAAACAACTGCACATCGTCCCGCAGCCGGCCCTGGTTGCCTTTCAGCGCCAAGGCATAATCCCCTTTCTGGGCTACCACCTGCTGTGCCACTTGACGCTGGCAGTGCATGGCGTCGGCGGTAACCACTTTCCCGCGCAAGTTCAACAACTCCAGCAGTTTGGGCAAAGCCTTAATCTCATTGGATTTGCCGGCAACGGCCACTTGCCCCAACGACAGCCGCTGCTCCTCCGCCCAGGCGCTGACCAGATGCAGTGGCGAGCGTGCCCCCGCCCGGTCATAGGAGCGGCGCAAAGTCTTGCCGTCCACCGCCACCACTCCCTCAACACCTTGGGCAAACTCGGCCATGAACTCGATAAACCACCCTTGGAAAGCCTCCGGGTCCAGCATTCCCAGCACCCGGGAGAAGGTGTCGTGGCTGGGAATGCCGTTTTCCAGCTTCAGGAAAGATTGCAGCAGCTCCCGTTTGGCCCGGCCAAAGAGTTCCATATCGGTGTAGGTCTGGCCGCCGCAGATGATGGCGCACAAGGCAATGACCAGAATATCGTGCAAGGAATGCCGGCGGGCGTTGCCAGCGCGGGGATCCTCCAGGTCAGCGAACAGATCCTCTAGCTCGGACATGCCGTCCTCCCTTCCCACTCAACTACAACCAATATCTTACCCAATTCCTGCTCTTTTCATATGCGATAGCCCTGGAGTAGCAACGTTTCAATATTGACAGAAGGAAGGCTTTAGAGTATCTTTTTTTTACCTTATAATCGTTACCAAACTAGGGGCTGGGGCAACCGCTTTCAGTCCATTAACAAAGGGGGGTAGCGACCGGGGTTTGGCCTCTGTCGGGGCTTTGATACCATTGGATTAACCGAGAATATTTAAGGAGGATTGTATGGCGGACCAACATGATGTTGCCTTGATGGCTCACCTGTTGCGGCGAGCCGGATTTGGCGCCAGCCGCGATGAGATCGAGGCGAGAGCTGCCCAGGGTTATGACAGCGTAGTCGATGAACTCCTCAATCCCGAATCAAACCCGGGAATTGAAGATGACTTGTTGCTGCGCTATATGCCGGCCTACCACGAAGCGGCCGCAATCGAGACCAATATCCAGGCGTGGGTCTATCGAATGATAAACACCCCCCGCCAGTTACAGGAAAAGATGGCCCTCTTCTGGCACATGATTTTCTGCGCCGGCCACAGCAAGATTGACAGCGGCCAGGAAATGGGCCGGATGATTCAGATGTTCCGGGACCACGGTATGGGCAACTTCCGCAACCTGCTTTACCTGCTGTCCACCAGCCCGGCGATGGTCTATTACCTGGACAATAGTGAAAGCCATAGGGAAAACCTCAACGAAAACTACGGTCGGGAGTTGCTGGAGCTGTTCTCCCTGGGTGTCGGCAAGGACGAGGAATTTAACTATTCCGAGGACGATGTAAAGGCCTGCGCCCGCGCCTTTACCGGCTGGAATATAGCCCCTTCCTACCCGCCCTTCCCCTATGGCCGCAGTCCGTGGCAGTTCCGCTATGACCCGGCCGACCACGATGACAGCGAAAAGACTTTCCTGGGCGAGACGGGCAACTTTGACGGCGACGATGTGCTGGATATTATCTGCAAGCAGCCGGCCACCGCTCGCTTTCTGGCCCGTCATCTGTACAATTTCTTCGTCGCCGACGATGTGCAGATTCCGGCCTGGCGTTTGACTCCGCCGCACAATATGGCCGCCATTGAGGCTATGGAACAGGCCTATTTTGACTCCGGCTACGAAATCAAGGCTATGCTGGAAGTCCTGTTCAAGTCCGACTTCTTCAAGGCCGAGGATGTACGCTATGCCAAGGTGAAAAATCCCGCCGAAATGGTGGTCGGCACGATGCGCCTGGTGGGTGAACATCGGGACATTCAACCCGGCCTGTTCGAGTACTCCCAGGAACCCAAGTATATGGGTATGGACTTGATGAATCCTCCCACGGTTGAGGGCTGGCACACCGGTCGCGAGTGGATTGACAGCGGTACGCTGGTGGAGCGGATTAACTTCGCTTCTGACCTGATGGGGAATACCGAGCTGCCCGGCGTCCGGTCGATGGTTGGCCGACTGATGGCCCGGGGCGACAGCCTGACCCCCGAGCAGTTTGTGGAAGGCTGCCTGGACCTGACCGGCCCGCTGACGGTGACCGATGATACTATGCAGGAGCTGAAGGCTCACGCTACAAAGGGCGGCGACCTGACCCACGGCAGCGATGCGGAACGGGCCGAGTTCGCCCGCCGCACCGGCGAAATGTTCCAGATGATTGCCGCTACGGCAGAGTTCCAGTTCGAGTAAGTTGGTAGAAGGAGAAGAAGATATGGTTTCTACACAGAAAGACCCGGTACTGGCCGTACTGTCCCTTTCCGGCGGCAACGACGGCTTGAATACCGTGATTCCTTATTCCAATCCCCTGTATCGGGACTATCGCCCCACCCTGGGCATTCCCGAAGGGCATATTATCCCCATTAACGACGATCTGGGCTTTCACCCGACTATGGGGCCCCTGAAGAAGTTCTGGGATGAGGGTAAGCTGGCTATTTTCCTGGGCGTGGGATACGAGAACCCCAGCTATTCTCACTTCCGCTCCATGGACATCTGGCATACCTGCGAGCCCGACAAGATCGGCACCGAGGGCTGGCTGGGTCGGGTTCTCAAGGAAATCGACCCTAATGCCGAGAACGTTCTCTGCGGTGTAAACTTCGGTCGTGGCCTTCCTCGCGCCCTGGTGATGGAAGGGGTTCCCGTTGCTTCCGTCGGCAACCTGGAAACCTACGGCCTGCTCACCGGCATTGAAGGCGAGAGCCAGCGGGACCAGGCTTTGGACGTATTCGGCCGAATGTACTCGCCGGCTATGGGCCGGAGCGCCGTGCTGGATTACATCCACAGCACCGGCACCAATGCCCTCAAGGGCGCCGACATTCTGGCTACCGCGCCGGACAAGTACACCTCCAACGTGGAGTATTCCAACACGGTGGTCGGCCAGTATATGAAGAACATCGCCCAGACCCATCTGGCCGAGTTCGGCAGCCGGGTGCTTTATACCACCTCCCCCTATAACAGCTTTGACACCCACGCCAATCAGGCAACGCTGCATTCCGGCTTGTGGAGCGACGTGTCCAATAACGTGGATACTTTCCTGCAGGACCTGAAGGACCACGATGCCAGCGACAATGTGATGCTGCTGATGTTCACCGAGTTTGGCCGCCGCATTGGCGACAACGGTTCCGGCACCGACCACGGCGCTGGTGGAATCGCCTTCGTTGTCGGCGATCACGTTAAGGGCGGTATCTATGGTGAATATCCGTCCCTGGAGCCCAGCCAGCAGGAAGAGGGCGGCAACCTCCGCTATAACATGGACTTCCGCTCCATCTATACCACTATCGTGGAAGACTGGTTCAAGATGGACGCCCAGCCCATCGTCGGCGGCTCCTTTGAGAAGGTAAACTTCCTGTAGGCCGGTGAGTTGACGGCCCTTTAAGATGCAAGATTCCGCGGCTTCGGTTGCGCCGCCTCCCGGAGGCAGCCAGGTCGAAGCCGAGGGAAACCATAACTGCGAATTGACGAGGTAAGAGCATGAGCACCCATTTCTTTGGGCTTACCGACCGGACCTTCGAGTACAGCCATTCTGTAGGTCGTAACGAATTTGCCGGTACGGGGTTCCGCAATCCGTCGGACATGGCAGTTGACGCCGACGGGGTGGCGTATGTCGTGAATCGTTCCTACGAGAATCGCCCTGACGGGGTAAGGATTACCGCCTGTACCCTGGATGAGGAATACATCAGCGAGTTCGGCACCTATGGCGAAGGGGATGGCAACTTCATCTGGCCGGCCGGTATCGCCATCGATGCAGAAGAACGTCTGTACATCACCGACGAGTGGCTGAATCGGGTCAGTATCTTCACCAAGGATGGAGAATTTCTGGGCAACTGGGGCGCTGCCGGTTCCGGCGACGGAGAGTTTGACCGCCCCTCCGGTATTGCCATCAGCGAAGACCAGACGGTCTTCATCGTTGACAGCCGCAACTCCAGAGTCCAGAAGTTTACTTTGGACGGTCAATATCTGGGCCAGTTCGGTTCTTTCGGCAGCGGCCCGGGAGAACTGAATATGCCCTGGGGCATCGCCCTGGACAAGGACAATAACGTTTACGTAGCCGACTGGCGCAACGACCGAATCCAGGTATTTAACACTGACGGTCAGTGGCAGGCCAGCTTTGGCCGCTCCGGCAGCCGGGTGGGTGAATTCAATCGACCCAACGGAGTCGCGGTGGACGGCGATGGCGACATCTACGTTACCGACTGGCTGAACAACCGGGTTCAGGTACTGGCTCCCGACGGCCGGTTTGTTACTCAAATGGTTGGCGACCACGTAATGTCCCAGTGGGGCAAGGACAAGTTGCTCTCCAACCCGGATATGATTCGGCAGCGGGCGCTGGCCTTCTCCAACGACCCCACTTACGAGCGCAACTTTGCCCATCCCTGTGCGGTTCGCTTGGATGGACAGGGCCGCGTTTGCGTCCTGGACCACACCCGAGGCCGTATCCAGGTTTACCAGAAGGTTAAGGAGCCGGCGCTGGTCTAGCCACTAAATCCCAGCCGATTGTCAGGCAGACAAGAGGGGAATCCCGATACCGGGATTCCCCTCTTACTTGGTATAACCTGGGTATAAATGGAGTAAGGCTGCCTATTACTCCGAAGGGCCTTCGGGCATACCGGCGTCAATCCAGGCCGCAATTTCGTCCACCTCCGCTCGGGACAGAAAGGGGCCGCGCAAGGGCATCTTGCCGAAAGTTCCTACCCCCCGAGCCAGGGAACGCACCAGGTGAGTCTCCCGTCCGGGGAGGCCCGGTTCGATGGCCCGGAACCCGTTCAGCACCGCTTCCGCCAGTTCCTGGGGAGTTTCCCAGTAGTATTCGTGGATGCCGGGATAAGGTTCCCGTCCCCACCGTTCCTTCCACCGCTCCATAATGTCCTCGAGAATTTGCTTGACCCGGGGCCAATAGACCGATTCGGGACCTGGGCTGGGCTGCGTCATTCGTATTGCTCCTTGTTGGACTTGCCGGATCGACCTAAAGAGGCTTATTGCACCCGGTAACCCAGTCTATTTTTTGGGTCAGCCTTAACTCCAGCTAAACCGGGTGTTCCTGTACCGACTCTCGCCGTAGCAGTTCCAGGGCGTGGGGCAGCACCGGTTGTACAACTTGCAGTGTTTCGGCCACGCCCTTGGGACTACCGGGCAGAGTAAGAATCAGGGTTTTGCCGCGGATGCCAGCCACCGACCGGCTAAGCATAGCCATGGGGGTAAACTTCAGGGTTTCGGCCCGCATCGTCTCCGCCAGGCCGGGCACTTCCCGGTCAATAATGGACAGACAGGCTTCAGGGGTTACGTCCCGTGGGCCCAAACCGGTGCCGCCGGTGCTTACAATCAGGTTGACCTCAGGCTCGTCGGCCCAATCGGCCATACGCTGGGCAATCACTTCTTTGTCGTCAGCCACTATTTCGTAACGAACCAGCTGGTAGTCCGGCGGCGGCAGCAGTTCCTTGATTTTTTCGCCGCTGGTGTCTTCCCGCTGGCCGTGAAAACCTGAAGTGCTGACCGTTAGCACCGCGAGTCCAAACATTTTTCTCTCCACTAACTTTGCGCCAGGCTGATGTAGAAGGCTTGAGGGTTGGCGTGGCCTTCCCGATAGCCGCCGTCGATGAAAGTCACGGGAATCGGCGGGTTGCAGTACCCGGTTTCATTCAGGGATTGCAGGCGGTTTTTGAGGTTTGGGTCCGCCTTGTAAATGTGGAGGTAGAATTCCTCACCTCGGCTGGGACAGAAAATAGCGCCAAAAGCCCGGTCGGCGTTATACCATACCACTTCCCCGGACAGCCGCTTGTCCTGGCCCGGCACATTGCGCTGCACCGCTTCCGACCGAATCGACTGGGCGTTATCCTCCAGCTTGAAGAACTCGAAGGAGTCGCTTTCTATCCGGATTCCAACTACCTTCAGGTCCGCTCCTACCTGCGCGCTTTTAGAAAAAGTTAGACTGCCCAAAGCAATGTAGGAGATACTAGCGGCGCTGTCCAGATCTGCATTGGGGGCTATTTCGATAAACACTGCCTTGGGGACTACTCTCCCGGACCGGTGGATTCTAAGAAATTCGCTCTGCTTTCGGACGTCATCGTCTTTAAGAGTAACCTGAATTCCAATCGGGTTGGTGAAAAAAGTATCCCGAAATCTGGTGATGGTAAAATCTATCTTATATTGAAAGTCCATATTTGCATCGTAGGCTATGTCGCACCATGTCCCCAACCGGGTACGCAGGCGTTCCTCGTAGTCCCGACCGTTTAGTCGTTTGGTAGTCATTTAGCCCTCCTTTTAAGTCTGTTTCCATCTCAATCCTTTAATTTTACGGTATTTCTGTCGGTAGGCGAGGTTTAATGCGCCAGGCTGGTGAGAGCCTCCCGAGGCAGAATGTTTCGCCGCTGCATCAACCGGAGCTTATCCTCTACCAGGCCATAGAATCGGACATTTCAGCAAGCGATAGACCATTGCGGCGAAAATCGGGGGCAGATTAGCCGGTCTGCCTCATTTCCGACGTCCGGGGCTTGATTCCCCGGACGTCGGAAGGGCTTTTACGACTTGGCGCCGCCCGGAAGTTTATTATTGCCCTCGCTATCGTTATCCCATACCTTGAAGCACTGCCTGGGCGGTGGCCCCGATGTCTGCCGGGGTAGGTATTGTGTGGGCGCCGGCGTCCCGCATCGCCGCAATTTTGGCTTCGGCCCGGGCGCTGTCCCCGGTGATGATGGCGCCGGCGTGGCCCATGCGCTTCCCGGGCGGCGCGGTGGCTCCTACGATCAGGGTGCAGACGGGCTTGATAACCGACTCCTTGATATAAGCCGCCGCTTCCTGCTCCATAGTCCCGCCAATCTCGCCGATAAAGACAATCAGGTCAGTATCCGGGTCCTCGTTGTAAAGACGCAGAATTTCGGCGAAGCTGGTGCCGATAATCGGGTCGCCGCCAATGCCGACGCAACTGGATTGACCGATACCCAGGTTGGTTAGCTGGGCTACCGCCTCGTAGGTCAGCGTACCGCTGCGGGATACTACTCCCACGCGCCCGGGCAGGTGAATGTTGCCGGGCATAATGCCTACCTTGCAGCGTGCGCCCGGGTTAATCATTCCGGGACAGTTGGGGCCAATCAACCGCACCGGGCGGCGCTCCAGATAGCGAGCCACTTTAGCCATATCCTGCACCGGCACGCCCTCGGTAATGCAGGCAATCAACGGTACGCCGGCGTCCGCCGCCTCCACAATGGCGTCGGGAGCGAAGGGAGGCGGCACAAAAATCAGGGACACGTTGGCGTCCGTCTCAGTTACGGCTTCTGCCACCGAATTAAAAACCGGCACCTTATCGTCAAAAAGCTGCCCGCCCCGTCCCGGGGTGACGCCGGCCACCACATTGGTGCCGTAGGCGATGCCGGTACGGGCATGGAAGCTGCCTTCCCGTCCGGTAATGCCCTGCACCAGGATTCGAGAATTTTCGTTCAAGAGAATGCCCATTAAGGATTGCTCCGTTCCATTGATGTGTGCAAAGAATTGCTGCTGTCCGGCGCCGGTCGAGAAGCTTTCTCGGTTGAGTCCCATCGGGCCAACCTGACTTTTCGAGGCCCGGCTGGACGGTTCTTAACCGGATTGGCGTATGGCCGCTGCCGCTTCGGTCAAAGTATCGGCGAAGGTTACTTTCAGGGATGAGGCGCCCAGGATTTCCTTGCCTTCGTCCACGTTGGTGCCCAGCATTCGGACAATCAGCGGCAATTCTGAGTTCATCCGTTCAAAGGCCATCACGATGCCCCGGGCGGCGATGTCGCAGCGCAGGATTCCGCCAAATATGTTGACCAGTACCCGGTCCACCTTGGGGTCAGACAGGATAATGCTTACCGCGCTGGCTACCTTTTCCTCGTCGGCGCCACCGCCCACATCCAGAAAATTGGCCGGCGCCGCTCCGGCGGCATTGGTAACGTCCAGGGTCGCCATGGCCAGGCCAGCGCCGTTAACCAGGCAGCCAACACTGCCTTCCAGGTTAACGTAGGCAATCTCCATATCGGAAGCCCTGGCTTCCAGGGCGTCTTCCTGGGTGCGGTCCCGCAGCTCGCGCAACTCAGCGTGTCGGAACAGGGAATCGTCCTCCACGTCCAGCTTTGCGTCCAGGGCCACCACCCGGTCGTCGCCGGTGATGATTAGGGGGTTGATTTCCACCAGAGAACAGTCATTTTCAGTGAAAATTCGGTAAAGGGCGTTCAAGACTCCGGTAACGGCGCGGGCCTGGGACGGCTCCACGCCTAACTGCGCCACCAGCCGGCGAGTCTGGTAAGGCATCAGACCCAGCACTGGCTCAATAGGTTCAGTGTGGATGTCCTCCGGATTGCTGGCCGCTACCTCTTCGATGTCCATCCCGCCGGAGGCGCTTACGATCATTACCGGCCCGCGGAAACCCCGGTCGATGGTCAGGGCGACATAAAGCTCCTTCTGAATATCGGCCAGTTCTTCCACCAGCACCGAATTTATGGGTACTCCCTGAGCATCGGTCTGACGGGTTACCAGGTTCTGACCGAGAAAATCCCGGGCTGCTTGCTCCGCGGCCTCGGGAGAGCGAACCAGCTTGATGCCGCCGGCCTGGCCGCGTCCGCCGGCGTGCACCTGGGCCTTGATTACCGATTGGTCCCCGAATTGCTGAGTGGCTTCCCGGGCCTGATCCGGTGTTTCCGCCAGAATTCCTTGCGGGACGGCAATGCCGTAACGGGCAAAGATTTCCTTGGCTTGATACTCGTGCAGTTTCATTGGCGCTTCCTTAACTGATGGCGCAGCGGGCGGTCATTGATTCTTGTTGGGCCAGAGTGAATTTCCGCATTGCAGAAAACTCGCCGGACTCGCCGGACAACGCCCGCCGCATTACTTCAGATTTGTTTCGATTTCCCGGTGAAGCTCTCCTACCTACCATGAGTTTAACTAGCGGTAGGCGTTGAGCGAGGGGAATTTATTGCTCATTCGGCGTCCCCAGGAACTTGAACAATTCTTCATCCGCGGAGAGGATAATCTGGTCCTGGTCGCTGAGGAAGTTCCGGTACGCTTGCAGGCTGCGGCGGAAGGTGAAAAATTCCGGGTCCTGGTTCAGAGCCTCCGCCAGAATGCGAATGGCTTCAGCTTCACCTTCACCGCGAATCTCGTTGCTTTGCTGTTCCGCCTCCGCCAGAATGACCTCCCGGTTCCGGTTGGCTACCGCTCGAATCTTCAGGTCTTCCTCTTCACCTTCCGCCCGGAAGCGGGTGGCGATCCGGTTACGTTCCGCCCGCATACGAGTATAGATGCTGGGAGTAACCGATTCGGGGAAGTCGGCCCGCTTGATTCTTACGTCGATGATTTCGATTCCGAAATCCTGCTCCATGGTGAGCTGCCGAACACCTTCCAGCACCTCCGCCAATATCTCATTTCGGGTGTTGCGGCCCTCGAAAAGGGGCAGACCTTCGTCGTCCTCTACCGGGTTGCCCAGTTCGTCAATAATTGGCTCGGAACCGATAATCTCGAAACGATCCCGCAGCGCCACCCGGTCGCGCAAGGTAGAGGTAACGATGTCCCCCAAACGGCTGCTGGCGTTAATTTCGGTTTGGAGTGTCTTGCGGAACTGCACCGGGTTTTTAATCTGATAACGAGCGTAGGAGTCGATAATCAGGTTCTGCTTTTCCTTGTCCGGCATAGAGGCGGCGGGGGCGTCAATCCGCAAAATCCGTTTGTCGAAAGTTACCACGGTGTCGACGAAAGGAGCCTTAAAGTACAACCCAGGGTCCTGTCGGGTATTGATAACCTCGTTAAAGCGCAAGATTATAACCTGCTGCGTTTCATCCACGATATAAAGCGACTGGCGCAGAACGATTAACCCGACTACTATTACGATCGCCAAGATGATTAATGGTCGCATAATTACTCTCTTCAGTACTGGTTCGGGGCGGGCCGGCGGCGGGAGACCCCACGCCGGCTTCACTTTCCTTATATTAGGGCTGGGGGCCGATGGGCACCGGAGTCAGACTATCGTTTTCACCCAAAATCAACACCGTTTCAGCCTCGGGTGAGATGATAATCTTGCTGACCCCGGGCAGGACTTCCTCCATCGCCTCCAGATAGAGACGCTGGCGGGTTACTTCCCTGGAATTCAGGTACTCCCGGTGTACCGCTTTGAACTGCTCCGCTTCACCGCGAGCGCGAGCGATACGGGCCTGCCGGAAGGCTTCGGCTCCCTCCTTAATCCGCTCGGCGTCACCTTCGGCCCTGGGGATAATGTCGGCTTCAAAGGCCCTGGCCTGGTTAATGCGGGTATCCCGTTCCTGCCGGGCGCGAAGCACGTCATCGAAGGCGTCCCGAACCTCTTCGGGAGCTTTCACGTCCTGCAGCTGCACCGTTTCAATGTTGATGCCGGAGGTGTAGCTGTCCAGGATTTCCTGCAGCCTGATCTTCGTCTGTTCTTCGACTTCTTCACGATTGCGGACCAGCACGTCATCAATGGAGCGCTGCCCCACCACCAACCGCAAGGCAGCTTCCGCAGCGTCCTTCAGAGTGCGACCGTCGGGCCGTCCGGTGGGAATGTTGCGGCTCTCCTCGCCCGGGTCATCCACCCGAAAGAGGAAATTGTTCAGGCTCTTGATGTTGTACTGAACCACCATCTGCACGTCGACGATATTGAGGTCGCCGCTAATCATCAACGCTTCGGTGGGGAAAGGATTGCCGGCGCCGTTGACGTTGCTGCGAAAACCCAGCTCCATACGCCGGGTCTCGGTCACCAGCACTACGTCCCGGTTGCCTATCGGTGTGGGCCACCACCAATTGAGACCTTCCTGGGTGACCGGGTTGCCCTGTACGGCGCCAAAGAGGCGCAGGGCGGCGTTCTCACCGGGGCCGATGGTATATACTCCGGTGCCGGCCCAAACTATGCCGGCCAAAACTATGATTCCCAGGATAAAGAGCGCCAATCCGCCGCCGCCGAAGCGTCCGGAGAAACGGCCCATTCCTTCGCGAAAGCGAGCGCTTACCTGCTCAAAGTCCATTTCGGGCTGACGTTGTCCGCCAGGTGGATACATAAGCTTTGTCCTTATGAAATTTATAGCCTTTACCGGTTCCGGAGAATCGGTTCGGGATTCCAGCGCGCCATCATCTTTTGAAGAACCGGAAAGCTACGCCATAGATTCTACCATTATTTGGCAAGTACGTAACGATTTTGGCCGATTCTGTTGACAGATGCGCCAGCGGTCAGCGGGCCGGGGCCGTTAATTCCCTTCAGCGCCGGCGATAACACTCCAAATCCGGGATACTCAAGGATTGGAACTTCAGGCATTCATCCCGGTTATACCTTAAATCTGGCGGAGCGTGGCTTGTTCCCCACGGGGTAAGCTATATAATAGTAATAGCAGCCGGTTTTTTTCTGACTGCGGCGCCGCAGCGATTTGCCAAAAGGCCGGTCGCCGCCGGCGCTAATTGCCCGGAGGACTGATGGTGATGACTGACAATGGGATGACGATTGCCCCAGGGGACGATATGACGCGGATTCAGGTTACCTGTTCCCACCAGAGCGGACTGCTGTACGTAGTGCCGGGGGAGCGCAGCTGGGTCTGCTCCCCCGAACAGATGCCGGCCCACGCATTGGCCGGGTTTTTCCGGGAATTGGTGAACCTTAAAGATTCCAGAGTAGCTTCGCTGATGCAGGATTGGGGAATTTATTACCGGCAGTTGCCCCTGGAATCCGACGTTGCGGAGGACGGAGCCGGCGGTTAAGGGTTTCCGGCTGCTCGGCAGGACGCGCCGCGCCGCCGGGTGAAAAATCCGCCGGCTCTGACCGGCCCAACCGGGAATGAGCCGGGGATGTAGGGGAAGGCGCTCCCGGTCTCCATCCGCAGGAATGGTTATCGGGTTTGCCGGAATCGGTTTTTACTGGCCGATGCCCGGTTTGCGCCGGGTACTTGACTGGTGCCCTATACCCGGTAAGTTGAGGCGGCAGCCCAATTCCAAAAATAATAACGGGGACGAGCCGATAGCTCGCCCCCGTTGCTTATTCTTAACGGAGAGACCGACAGCTTTTTGCGAATTTAGCCGTCGCCGTTTCCGGTGGACATTGCGCCCAAATCCTGGGCACTTTGGCTGGACAGCGCCGGCGCCGGCTGGGGCGGGAAATTCGGCTGGGTTGGCTTCGGCGCATAGGGCGGCGGTTCGGGCGGCGCGGCCGGAGTACCCGAGTCCGGGTGGCCTCCCAAATCTTCTCCTTCAAAGAGACGGTTCAGGTCGTCACCGGAAACGGCTTCGTGTTCGATCAGGTATTCGGCGATACTCACCAGTTTGGCCTTATAGTCGGTCAGGATTTGACAGGCCTGAACGTAGGCGTTGTTCACCAAATCCTTAACTTCCTGGTCGATCTCCTCAGCCACCTTGTCGCCGTAGTCCCGTTCCTCGCTGATTTCCCGGCCCAGGAAGACCAACTCCTCCCGTTTACCGAAGGTTCGCGGCCCCAGGGCGCTACTCATACCGTAGCGCTTAATCATACTCAGGGCAATCTTGGTAGCTCTTTCCAGGTCGTTACTGGCGCCGGTGGTGACCTCGTCAAAGATTTGTTCCTCAGCTACCCGTCCCCCCATAGTTACGGCCATCATATCCAGGAACTGGTTCTTGGTCCACAAGTAGCGGTCCTCTTCGGGGAGCAGGGTAGTGTGCCCCCCCATATTGCCGCGGGAGATGATGGAAATCTTGTGTACCCGGTCAGCGTGGGGCAGCACCCAGGCTACCAGGGCGTGGCCGGCCTCGTGATAGGCGGTCATCTCCTTTTCCCGGCTGCTGATTACCCGGCTCTTGCGTTCCGGCCCGGCAATGACCCGTTCTACGGCTTCCTCAAAGTCGGGCATCAAGATTGTTTTCTGGTTTTTGCGGGCAGCCAGCAGGGCCGCTTCGTTAATCAGGTTAGAAAGGTCGGCGCCACTGAACCCGGGGGTCTCCTTGGCCAGGGTCTCCAGGTTGATTTCCGGGGCCAGGGGCTTGCCGGAGGAGTGCACCTTCAGGATAGCCTGGCGTCCTACCACGTCGGGCAAGTCCAGCACCACCCGGCGGTCGAAGCGACCGGGACGGAGCAGGGCCGGGTCCAGAATATCCGGCCGGTTGGTAGCGGCCAGAACGATGATATTGGTGTTGCTTTCGAATCCGTCCATTTCCACCAATATCTGGTTTAAGGTCTGTTCCCGTTCGTCGTGGCCGCCACCCAGGCCGGCGCCCCGGTGCCGTCCCACGGCGTCAATTTCGTCCACGAACACGATGCAGGGAGCGTTGCGCTTGGCCTGGTCGAAAAGGTCGCGCACCCGAGCTGCGCCCACGCCGACGAACATTTCCACAAATTCGCTGCCGCTGATGTGGAAGAAAGGCACTCCCGCCTCGCCGGCTACGGCCCGGGCCAGCAGCGTCTTGCCCGTCCCCGGCTGCCCTACCAGCAGTACGCCCTTGGGGATACGCGCCCCCAGAGAGAGAAACCGCTCCGGGTACTTCAGGAACTCCACCACTTCGACCAATTCGGTCTTGGCCTCATCCACGCCGGCCACGTCGGAAAAAGTGACGGTAGGTCGATTGAAGGGCATCATCCGGGCGCGGCTGCGGCCAAAGCTCAAGGTCTGGTTGTTGCTGCCCTGAGCCTGACGCATCATAAACAGGATCAGCCCGCCGAAGAAGATGAGGGGCAGGAAATTCAGCATCAATCCCAGGAAACTGCCCAAGCCGCCAGAACCCTTAAAGGTAACCTGCACGCCACCCGGCCCGGTTTCCACTTTGTTATCAGCCAGCACCTGCATAATGTCGGTTTGCTCATTAATGCGGCTGGTAAACTGATTGGCGCCGGTTCCACCGGAAACAAGGGGGATAACGGTCAGTTTGTCTCCCTCAACGATTATCTCGCTGATTTCGTGGTTCTTGGCCTTGGCAACCACCTCGGTCAATGGCAGGTCGTTGCTGGTTCCGAAGGCCGGAATCAGGGTGTAGAAAATCACTATCACCCCAATGATAATCAACAGGTAAACCAGGCTGTTGCGGAGCCACCGGTTACTTCCCATTCTCAATTTCTTCCCCTTTATTCGGCCAACTTAGGGGGCGGACCCATGCCCATTTTCCCGATGCCTACGCTATATATTAAAGGAGACACCGAGAAAATGCAAAAGGCAGAAGTCAGTAATGTCTATGCCAGTCCGAAGAGTCCAGCCCGGAACCGCTGCGCCCTTTCCCGTACCTGCCGAATCCTAGTCCAGGGCTAGAACCAGGGTGACGATGCCGGCCAGTACCAGGGTGCCGGCCCACAGGATATCTACGTTCAGCCAGCCGCGCCGGAGAAAGGCTAACCCCACTTTTTCATAGACTATCCAGGCGGCCACCCCCATGACTGCCAGCATTGCCACGGTATGCACTCCCAAGCCGATGCCCCACGCCGCCGCCGTATCGGTAACGTCCAGCTGCCCGGCGTGGTGTTCCAGGTCAGGAACGCCCCCCGGCCCCTTCTCTTCCAGATTAAGAATTATCGGGGCCAGCATCAGCCCGGCCCCGTGGGAGGTAGCCATCAGAAAAGACCACACCACCAGGTCGCGCCCGCTGACGTTCATTCCGACCCACCGAAAATGGCGGTAGTACAGAATCGCCTTGTAGGCGCCAAAAACCAGCAGACCTATTCCGGTGGCAATCCGAAGCCAAAACAGGGGGATAAAAAAGCCGACCAGCGCCAGCACGACGGCAACCAGCGCCAAAGACGCTAAATGGCCGATGCTGATAAAGAGCAGCGCGCTGCCAATGGCCCGGCGGCTTTGTCTTTGCAGTCCCAGACTGACGGCAAACAGCCAGCCCATCGCCGGATTGATGCCGTGAAAAGCGCCCAGGGCCGCTAAACTCATTAGCGGCCCTAAAGATGCCAAGGCGGCAGGTTCGGCATGAACCGGCAGCGCAAAAATCATACGGTCCTGCGGTTACGGATAGCAGAAGGAGTCGGAACTGGCGTCGCCCCCTTCCAGCCGAACCTGATGGGCGCGCCCTTCACCGAAATCGACAAAGAAGTCTTCATTCAAGGACATCCCGCCCTCAGAAGCGACATCTATCTTTGCCATCCAGCCGGTCATATTGTCGTAGAAGGTGTCGTCCCAGGAACTGTAAAGGGAATTGGTAACGTAAACCCGGCGGCCGTCCCGGCTGATTTCAACCATCTGCGGCGCGCCCACCAGCGGCCCGGACTTGGGATGAGCCGCCTTGCGGACGATGCCACCCAGCTCCACGGTGCCGGTGTGGACCGGATTAAAGGGGTCGGAGACATCGTACTGGCGCAGTTGGCCGCTGCCCCAGCAGGAAACGTAGAGATACCGGTCATCCAGCGAAAGGTCCAGGTCGGTTACCAGGGGCGGCACGGCTCCCAAACCCTTCAAGGCCTCGGGCAGCACGGCCGGGTCGGCCGGCTCCGCCGGAATGTCGATTACTTTGGTGACGTCCCACTTTCCCTTCTTCTGATACCAGGTCCAAACGGAAGAGGAAAGGTCCTGATTATTGACCACCACGCCCACAAAGCCATAGGTATTGGTGGGATTGTGCGAAGGTCGCAGCTCCAGAACCATCTGGTTTTCCACTCCCAGGTCCACTTCTTGCAAGTGGCGGCGGCGGCGCAGATCCCAAAAGTGGATTTTATGCCCGTAGTTGCCCGCCACAATATCCGCCAGGGAGGGGCCGTTCTCGAAAAGATCCGGGGAAGCCCATTCGCTGGTGATTACCACGTCTGAACCCATGTGCCACCAAAAGTCATAAGCGAGGGTCTGTGGGCCCCGCTCCAATTCCCAGGCGCCCAGCGGCTCGAAGGAATTATGATCGATTCGGAGGATGCCACCGGGCCCACCTTCGGACGTCGAACCGATGCCGTTCAGGTAAATGGCGTCGGGGCCGCAGTGGACGGTATGCAGTCGGCTGTAGCCGGTGCGATTGGCGATTACATCGGATTCCACCGTCTTAACTACCTGGGGATTGTAAGGGTCTGGCTTGGTGTCGATAACGTAGATGCGGGAGGTGCGCAGCGTAGGCACTATCAAATACCGGCGTTCCAGGTGAGGGTGCGGCGCATAGGGACACAGCGATGCGCTGCAAGCATTCCAGCCGAAGTGATGCAATTCGTCGCCTACATTGGGCATTTCCAGGGCGTTTACAATAGAACTGTAATTAGGCGATTCCGGGTCCAGGTCCACCACCGACATCGCGTCGGGTTTGCCGTTGGTGTTCAATACGGCCACATATCCCAAGCGCTCGGCCGGAGCCTGCCCGGCCAGACGGGCGGAGGGATAGAAAGTGGGGTCGGGTGCCATCAATGCCATCGGTTTTCCCTCACTGATTAAGTATTAGCCCTGCCGGGGCATCCCGGAACTTGCCAGCCGAATCTGGCCCATAACCGGGAAACTGCCCCTAGCGTACTCCAGTTGAGTACACTAAATAGGTATTATACACTCAAACTTATAATATTCAATGGCCGGGCAAATTTGCCGGAACCACATTTATATCATAATGCCGAACCCGGCATTTGCCGAATCCCACGTTGAGCCGCTATTGATACCTGGGCTATAATGTCAAATAATACCGGAAAATGACCGGACGGCGGGACATCAGAGCCGCCGCAATTCCAGGATAGGTGCGAATGACGACGCAGAGGGATTATTACGACGTTCTGGGCGTCTCCCGGCAGGACTCCGAGGAGGATATTCGCAAGGCTTTCCGAAAGAAGGCGATGGAATACCACCCGGACCGCAACAAGGCCCCGGACGCCGAGGAAAAATTCAAGGAAATTAACGAGGCTTACCAGGTGCTCAGCGATTCCGGCAAGCGGGCCCAATATGACCGCTTCGGCCATGCCGGAGTGAACGCCAGTGGTGGTTTTGACCGCCCCTTTGACGGCTTTGATGTTTTCGGCGGCTTTGGGGACATCTTCGATTCTTTCTTTGGCGACGCCGGCGGGAGACGCGCTCGCTCTCCCCAGCGCGGCAGCGACTTGCAGCATCGGGTTACACTGACATTTGAGGAGGCGGCCTTCGGGATCGAACGAGAGGTGGACGTATCCCGGGTGGAAATTTGCCAGCAATGCTCCGGGGCCGGCAACGCGCCGGGCACCGCAATCAATACTTGCTCCACTTGCGGGGGCAACGGTCAGGTCCGGCGGATGCAGCGCAGCGTTTTCGGCCAGTTTTCCCAGGTTTCCACCTGCCCCGAGTGCCGGGGCAAGGGAAGTGTCATCGAAAGTCCCTGCGCCAACTGTCGCGGCGCCGGTATGGAGCGCCGCAGCCGCAAGACCCTGATAAATATTCCCGCCGGCATTCAGGCCGGAATGCAGGTACGCGTTACCGGGAAGGGCAACGTGGGGGCCAATGGCGGCCCGCCGGGAAACCTTTACATCCAGGTGGATGTCCGGGAGCACGATGTATTTGAGCGCGAGGATTATGACCTGCTCTATTATTTGCAACTGAACGTCGCCGAGGCCGCTCTGGGGGTAGAAAAGCAAATCCCTACCCTGGAAGGCGGTTCCACTACGTTAAAAATCCCCCCGGGCACCCAACCGGACGCTGAGTTCCGAATCCGGGGCAAGGGTATTGCCCACATCAACAACGGCAGAAGGGGCGACTTGAGGGTTCTGGTGGATATTCGAATTCCCCGGAAGCTGACCGCCAGGCAGCGCAAACTCCTCGAGAATTTCGCCCGTTCTCTGGACCCCGGACTGGATGCCGCAGAGCCGGACGAAGCGGCATCCGATGCCGACGAATCCCTGGCGGAGGCCGGCGCTGACGGCGTGGGGGAGCGCCGGGATAAGGGACTCTTTGACCGGATTAAAGACGCTTTGGGTTAGCCGGTCTTTAATTTAACATCTCCGGTTTGGTCGCGTACCGCAGCATTAGCAGGGCCGGGCCCGGCATTTTTCCCGCCGGGTCTTTTAGTGAAGTAAGGAGTCCTATGTGGCAGGAAGTCAGCATCAGTGTACCTTTCGAGTATGTTGAGCCTATTTCCTATCTGTTTGACCGGTACGGCTACGGGTTGAGCATGGAGGATGACGGCCCGGAACAAATCCGGTTGAGAACCTACCTGCCCAGCGAAGCTCGCCAGCGTTATTCCCATATCGAGGTCGGGGTAAAGTTAGCCAGCCTGCTCCAACCCCTGGGTGAGTTGACGGTTACGCCCTTGGACAAGGACTCCGACTGGCAAAACGCCTGGAAAGAACATTTCAATCTGCTGCGCATCGGCCAACGGTTGGTAATCAAACCCTCCTGGATCGATTACGCTGCGGAGCCGGACGATGTTCTGATCGAGCTGGATCCCGGTCTAGCCTTCGGCACCGGATATCACCCAACCACCTACACCTGCCTGGAGGTAATGGAAAGGCTGGTAAAGCCCGGCACTCAAGCGCTGGACCTGGGCTGCGGGTCGGGGATACTGACCCTTGCCGCCGTTAAATTAGGCGCCGGCAAGGTGGTGGCCCTGGACATCGACCCTCAGGCGGTCCAGGCTTCCCGAAAAAACTTTCACCGCACCCGCATAATGGACCGAGTAGAGCTGGCCCAGGGAACATTGCCCCACCGGCTGGCCCCGGCCCATGCCTTTGACCTGGCCGTTGCCAATATATCGGCCCGGGGTATCCGGGAACGGGCTCCCGACATTTTACCCACCCTGAAGCCCGGCGGCCTTTTGATTGCTTCGGGTATCATTGAAGAACAGCACGCCGAAACCGAAGTCGCATTGGCCCAGGCTGGCTACACCGACATTGATGTTTGGCCCCGGGAAGATTGGGTTACTTTGACCGCAAATCCGGGTGCATTTCGTTAAATTGGGTACGAAATAGTGCTATACTTTCGGTTAATAACGAATCGGTATTGCCATGGAAATTGTTGAACTGAATAACTATCAGTTAACCGGACTGCTGGGCAGCGGAGCCGACTACGAAGTCCGTTCCGCCGTAGCGGTGTCCACGGGAGCCGAAGTCGTAATCAAGCGACCGGTACCCCAGATGATTTCCCGCCGGATGCACGGCAGCGTGGAGCAGAGGACGGAGCGAACCATCCGGCTGCACGCAGACCTGGCTAATTCCATCGCCGAAGTCTGCCCCATGCTGGGCTACACCGAGTCGGCCAACCACGACGACTTTTATGGTGATTCACTGGGGCAGGAATATCGGGTAACGGTTTCCCGGCGCGCTGCGGGCATCCCCCTGGTGGGCGACCCGCGAGCCCGAATCCTGCGCGTCCCCATCGGCTTGGGCCAAAACCTCTTTTGCCTTTTCCCTCTGGCTTACGCCGAAAGTGATGACCCTTTCCCGGTACAACGACAGTTGCTCGACGCTGAAGAGAAGTTCTATGCAGCCGGATATGTGCTGCTGGACCTGGGCCCCCATAATGTTTTCTTTCAACCCGGCTCCGGGCGCATTGCAATCATTGACCCGGGGGCCCTGATCAGCGGCGACAATGACCGAACCCCGGTAGGCCGCGCGCCGCAGGATATTCACGATTTCTACCTGGAAATGCTGAAATTTTACACCGCTTGCCAGACGCCGCCCACTGATGTTTCCGGGTACCGCGACCCGGTTAATCTCCGCCCGGTGGTAAACTTCGAGCAGGAACTGGACGAAATGGGTCGTCAGATTGCCGCGGGGCCCGACGCTGCCGCAGAACTCCAGGCCGCCGGGCTGAAGGTTATCGAAAGGGTGCGGAGCCGGAGTTACTCCCAATTTGCCGAGTTTCGCGCCGATTATACGGCATATCTGGAGGCCATCCGCCATCGCAACTTAAGCTTGTCCAGCCTGAATGAGGCCCGGGAAGTTTGGTTGCAGTCCCTGAATCTCTTGCGCGAAGACCACTGGCGCAAGTACGATTTCCAACCGGAGCCTGAATTGAGCGCATTGGAGAATTTCCAGACTCTGCCTTAGGGAAATTCACAAGTTCATTCTTGAGTTAGAGGAAGGGAGATGACTAACGGTATTCTTGCCAGTGCAGTAGCAACTTTGTTTGATAACTCAACCCACGGCGAAGACGCTTATTTAATCCGGGATCTGGGCGCAGGTCGCTTCCTGGATGCGGTGATGGACGGTGTTACCGGCCACGGAGGCGAGGAGGCCAGCCGCTCCGTGGCCGAAGCATTGGAATCTGCCAGCATCGCCACGCCGGAAGACGTGGTTGCAATCCTTGAAGAACAAAATGCCGACTTTTTCCAGGTTGGGGGCGGACGTTTTCTGCTCACCACCGTTTCGGTAGCCCTTTTCCTGGGCGGGCCGCTGTACATCATCAGCGCCGGCGACAGCCCGGTGTTTCATATTCGCGGCAGTGAACACCAGCAGTTGTCGGGCCGAATTGGCGGTATTCTCCGCATGGGCACGGCCAAGGCTATCGGCGCCGGCGCAGACCTGAACCTGCACCGGGACCAGGTGGAGCTGGCCGCCGGAGACCGGCTGATAACCGCCTCCGACGGCATTACCGATAACGTGAATCTGGCAGAACTGGCGGGCTTTATCCGAAGTTCGACCACCCCGGAGGACGCAGCGGCGGTCGTAAAGCAGGCCATTGACGAGCGGCTGGAACGGGGCATCACCCCGGAGCTGCTGGGCGGCCGGTTCCGGCACGACGACCAGACCGGCATTTTCCGGTTCTTCTAGCGCCGCTGCTTCCCTCGGGTTGGCGGCGGGTATCTCGCCAAAGACCCCAAACAGCGGCATTTGGCGGACATTGGCACCAACCCGGCCGGTATTCTTGTTACGAATAAGGTTAGCTGTTAAAATTTTACAACTCAATAGCGGGCAAAGCTTGATCCGGAAACCCGAAGGAGAAAGAATTTGGGCAAGATAAAGGTAGCGATAATCGGCGTGGGAAATTGCGCCTCATCCCTGGTTCAAGGCATTCACAAATACGTGGAAGTCCCCACCGACGCTGAAATTCCGGGCATAATGCACAATCAGATTGGCGAATACCGGGTCGAAGACATCGAGGTAGTCGCCGCATTCGACATCGACAAGAACAAGGTAGGCAAGGACCTGTCCGAGGCTATCTTTACCGAGCCCAATAACACCATTAAATTTGCTGACGTTCCCCGATTGGGCGTAACCGTGGAACGGGGAATGACCCATGACGGCGTAGGCCGGTACGTTTCCCACCTGGTTGAAAAGTCCCCCCACTCCACCGCCGATATTTCCGGCATACTCCGGGACCGCCAGGTGGACGTGGTCATCAACTATCTGCCCGTGGGCAGCGAGATGGCTACCAAGTGGTATGCCGAGCAAATCCTGGACGCCCGGTGCGCCATGATTAACTGCATTCCCGTGTTCATTGCCCGGGAAGAGTACTGGCGCAACCGCTTTATGGAACGGGGCGTTCCCATCGTGGGCGACGACATCAAATCCCAGGTCGGCGCCACCATCCTGCACCGTATATTGACCCGGCTGTTTGAAGACCGGGGCGCTACCATCGAGAATACCTACCAGCTCAACTTCGGCGGCAATACCGACTTCCTGAATATGCTGGAGCGGGAGCGCCTGGTGTCCAAGAAGATTTCCAAGACCGGGGCGGTAACTTCCCAGATGGATGACGAAATCGGCGCCGACCAGATTCATATCGGCCCCAGCGACCATGTCCCCTGGCTGAAGGACCGCAAGTGGTGTTACATCCGCATGGAGGGCGAGGTTTTCGGCGGCGCGCCCATCAACCTGGAAGCCAAGCTGGAGGTATGGGACAGCCCCAACTCCGCCGGGGTGGTGGTGGACGCCGTCCGGTGCGCCAAACTAGCCCTGGACAGGGGAATCGGCGGCGCCATCGCCGGCCCCAGCGCCTACTTTATGAAGTCCCCGCCGGTGCAGTACACCGACGATACGGCCCGGGAAATGGTCGAGGCTTTCATTCGCGGTGACAACACTCCCGTAGAGTTGCCTCCCGAAGATGAACTGTGATTCACCCGGCCCGGTCTGCCGACAGGGGCGCGCCTTTCCCGGTTGCCGACCACAAGCCCGCCCCGTCCGGAGGATTAGCAAGCTGCTGTGAAAATAGCGATGGTATCCCCCTATGACTTTACCTGGCCCGGGGGCGTTACGGCTCACGTGTCCCAGTTGGCGCAGGAGTTGACCGGCTGCGGCCACCAGGTAAAGGTATTGGCGCCGCACTCGCCCTCCCGGGAGGGCAGCGAGCTGGAAACCTTCGTTCCCTTAGGCCGGTCGGTGCCGGTGCCCAGCGGCGGCTCTATTGCCCGCGTCTCCCTGTCCTGGTGGCTTTACCGCCGGGTCCGGGAAATCCTGGAGCAGGAATGCTTTGACATTATCCACCTCCATGAGCCGCTGGCCCCGGTGCTGCCCCTGTGCGTTCTGGAATGTTCCAACACGGTCAATGTCGGCACCTTTCACGCCTATTACCACCGGCAGCATCTTTACCGATTCAGTCAGCCAATAATGAAACGCTGGCACCAGCGCCTGCACGGCGGCATCGCAGTTTCGCCGGCAGCGCACAAGTACGTACACAACTTTTTCCCCCGGGAATACCGCATCATCCCCAACGGCATCGACGTCGACCATTTCACCAACCGGGCCCGACCCTGGCCTCAATTTCAGGACGGCAAGACTAACATCCTGTTTGTGGGGAGGCTGGAAAAGCGAAAGGGGTTGAAATACCTGCTGGAAGCTTACAGCCGGCTCAAGTGGGAATATCCCGATACTCGACTGATTGTTGTCGGGCCGGGCAACCTGGACAAGGATTCCCACCGGATTTTGAGCGCCCGCAACCCCCAGGATGTAGTATTGGTGGGCGGGGTGCCTTATGATGACTTACCCCGCTACTACGCCTCGGCGGATATTTATTGTTCGCCGGCCACCGGCCAGGAGAGTTTCGGCATCGTGCTGCTGGAGGCAATGGCTGCCGGCAAGCCGATTATCGCCTCCGCCATTGAGGGTTATATGGGTATCATCGGCTCCGGTGAGCAGGGACTGCTTTTCCCCAGAAAGGACCCGGAGGCCCTGGCGAAAGCCCTGGCCGTCCTGATTGACAACCCGGACTACGCCCGGCAGTTGGGCGCCACCGGCCGCCGGCTGGTGGAAAAATACCGCTGGAAGGTGGTAGCCCGACAGGTAGAGACCTATTACTACGATTGTATTGCGGAGACAAATGGCAGTACCCGGTAGAGAGCAACTGCGGGCATCCCTTGCCCGCTTCATTGAGATTCCCGGCGCCAGGGTTCTCCAGGCGTTGGGATTCTCGCCCAACGCCATCACCCTGGTAGGCTTTGCCATCTGCATAGCCGCCGCCGGCCTGGTCAGTCAGGGCTGGCTGCTGGCCGGCGGGACAGTCTTTCTAATCGGCGGCGGACTGGATATGTTTGACGGGGCGCTGGCCCGAATGACCGGCAAAGCCAGTCCCTTCGGCGCGCTGATGGACTCGGTCTTTGACCGGCTGGGCGAGGCTGCCCTGTTTGTCGGCTTCGGCCTTTACGCCCTGAGCGGTCAGGCGGCAGCGCCGGGCTGGTTCCCGGAAGGACAGTTTCACTCCTTCTACGTGATTATCATACTGCTGGCCCTGATTTTTTCCCAGGGTGTCAGCTACCTTCGCGCCAGAGGCGAAGGGCTGGGCGCCTTCACCCGGGACGGATTGATGACCCGCACGGAAAGGGTGGCGATTCTGGGCGTCGGCCTGGTTGTTGACGGATTAACCGGCTTTGCCTTGATGCCCTGGATTCTGCTGCTGATTGCCGTTGTATCGTGCTTTACCCTGTTTCAGCGGCTGTTTACGATTCGCGGTTTGCTGGAGCAGGATAGCTAACCGGCCGGGCGGCGTGCAAGCTTGTCTTGCCAGCTCCGCTGGCAAGCAGCCGGCTCGGTTATCCGGTTCAATGTCATTGGCCGCCGGCTCTAGTTCGGTACGGGAGTGGGTAAATTGACTCAGCCGACCGCAATTTCTCCCCAGCAGCGGACCCAATTGCGCCGCACTTTCCGCAAAGACCTGAAGGCTCCGGTCAAGCTGCGGCTGTTTACCACTACGCCGTCGCCCATAGCCGTTCCGGGCCGGGACTGCCCCACCTGCGCCGGCGCCCAACAGTTGATTGAGGAGATAGCCGCCGCCTCGCCGAAATTGACTTTGGAAATCCACGACTATTACGGCGATCCGCAGACGGCCCGGGATCTGGCGGTGTCCCGAATCCCGGCTGTCCTGCTGGGGAATGAAGACCGTCCCAGAATGGCTTTCTACGGGATTCCCCTGGGCTACCAGACGGCCGCTATAGTTGAAACCGTCCGGTTTCTGTCCCGGGGCGTAAGCCCGTTAAGCAATGCCAGCCGTCGGAAATTGCGTCAGGCCCTCCGGCCGGTACACCTTCAGGTTATGGTAACTCCGGACCAGCAGCAAAGCGCCGAAACGGCCTATATGGCCTTTGCCCTGACCGAGGAAAACCCCAATATTTCCGCCGAGGTTGTTCAGTTGCGGGATTACCCGGCTCTGGCCCGAAGCCTGAACGTACCCGCCGTACCGCTGGTTCTGGTGAACGAGTTTTATCGCTTGACCCCGCCGGTGCCGGAAACGGCCCTGGTTGACCAGACGCTCCTGGCCGGCCGAGTCCCGGCCGAGTAAACTGTTTCCCAACGTATTTGGAATCATCGATACTCAATACTCAACATCGATACTCAACAGGGAGGACACAACATTGCCTCACGAATTGACGGGTGATATGGATGGACAGGGGCTGCGAGTAGCCGTGGTGGTAGCCCGCTTCAACGATTTCGTTACGCGACAACTGCTTACCGGAGCGCTGGAAACCTTGACCCGGTACGGCGTTCGCGACCACGATATCGGAGTCGCCTGGGTGCCGGGTTCTTTTGAGCTGCCGGTGGTCGCCAAGACTCTGGCGCAGACCGGTCGCTACGATTCGGTAATTTGCCTGGGCGCCGTGATTCGGGGCGAAACCGACCACTACGAAATGGTTGCCGGCCAGGCAGCCGGCGGCATCGCCTCCGTGGGACTGGAAACGAGAGTGCCGGCCATCTTCGGCGTCTTGACCGCCGACAATATGGACCAGGCCATCAACCGGGCCGGGGGCAAGTCCGGGAACATCGGCAGCAACGCCGCTACCGCCGCCGTAGAAACCGCCCGGCTAATTCAGGCGATTAAAGCGGGATGATAGTCTTGCAACGAATCCGCTATGCTGAACTCAGCGCAAAGCAGCGGGAAATTTACAATTTCCAGAAAATTGCCGCCATACTGGCCGATTACGGATATAACTGCATCAAGTTAGCTGACGATTGGCAAGGAGCTGATTTCCTGGCTTACCACAAAGACGGTGAGCAGACCCTCAAGGTACAACTCAAGGGCAGGGTCAGCATTTAGGCGAGAAATCCCTCATCAGCCTTACTGGAAGCTATCCGACCATACGCTCTGGAGTAACCTGATAAACGGATTAGCCGGAGGTTCACAATGCAGTTCGGGGTAACCGTCCCTAACAACTGGGGCATCGAGGATGTAAAGGTAGCCCTCTCCTTTGGGCCGATGGCCGAGGAACTGGGGTACGATTCGGTATGGGTGATGGACCATCTGTTCAATAATGGCTACATCCGGGAACGGCTGGACGACAAGCCCTACTACCATCCCCTGGCAACTCTCTCCTACCTCTCCGCTACCACCAGCCAGGTTTTGCTGGGTACCTCGGTGCTGGTACTGCCCTACCACAACCCGGTGGAACTAGCCAAGTACACCGCTACCCTGGACCAGATGTCGGGAGGCCGGGTGACCCTGGGCATTGGCGTGGGCGCCATGACCGAAGAGTTCGAGGCCCTGGGCATACCTATGGCGGAGCGGGCTTCGCTGACCAATGAGAGCATCCAAGTAATGCGGGAGTTGTGGGCCAACCCGGCGCCCAGTTACCACAGCCGGCGCTGGAATTTTGACGACCTGCGGTTCTCGCCCAAGCCGGTCCAGCAGCCGCACATCCCGATCTGGGTTGGCGGGGCCAGCCCCGGAGCGCTGCGCCGGGCGGCCCGCCTGGGCAACGGCTGGCACCCTTCCGGAGTGGCTCCGGCGGAGTACGCTGTCCTGAAGCAGGAGATTAGCGCGCTGGCCGAGGCAGCCGGGCGCGACGCCGGCGCCTTCACCTGGTCGGCCCGGGTGGAAGTGGAAGCCACTCCCGGCCCCTCCAACCAGCGCGCCGCCGACCGCGCTCGCATTCCGGGCCACGATTTGGAGCAGGCGGCGCTGACTATCGCCGCTTACCGGGACGCCGGGGTGGAGCATCTGGTTTTGGCCCTGAACACCGGGGACGCAACTCGTATCCGGGAGTTAATGGAAACCCTCGCCGCGGAGATTATTCCTCAGTTTCGGTAAGACGCTTAATCGCCGGCGGCCCGACCCGGGCTAATCCAACGCCATCGGCAAGGTGGCCGGAAAAAGTGGCCGGCGAAAAGTTTCGTCCGGGCCGGTCAGGTGGAAGTTTCCTCGCCGGAGTTTTCTTCCGCTTTAGCTTTTTCCATTTCCTTCCATTCCGCTTCCCTTTGGCGCAGTACCGACAAGTCTTGCAGCAGTTCCCGCATTTCTCCGGGAACCGCCGGGCGATTGCCGTAGTGGGCCGTGTGGAACCCGCCTACAATCCGGTCCACCGGCTGACTGGGCAGCGTATTTTCCACTTCGTCCTGGTGTTCCCGAGGGGTCTGGCCCTCCGGTTTTGGGTGGCCCATATTATCGGAAATTTGCAGAAACCGATGGTAAACTTCCCGGGGATTTTCCGGCTCCGGCTCCGGTTTGTCGCCGGCCGTCGCTTTCTGAACCAGATTTTTCCACCACCCGTCAACCACACCGAATAAATCGGTGTTGGCCTTGTCCCAGGTGAACAGGGACTCACGTATCTCCTGGACATTTCCGGACAGTCGGAAGAATCGGCGGAAGCGGAAGACGCGATACAAGACGAACCCGGCAATCAGGGACATTATGAGCAATGCGATCCACCGCATCAGGGAGTAAACCCACTGGGGCAGACCCTCGCTTTCCATGTCCTCCAGGTTTTCGTGAAAGCGTCGCATTTGTTCCTGGGCCTCATTCAGCCCGCTGAGGTCGCCGCCGCCCATTACCGACGTTAGCCAGTTGCCGAAGGATACCAGGACGGCGGCGACGTAGCCCAAACCCAGCAGGATGGGTCGCAAAACCCACTCGCCGATAGTGCCCAGGATCCGCAAAATTGCCCGGGTTACGTCATCCAGACCGCCCAGTCCCAGCCCGGAAATAAGCAGCCCCAGCAGCAGGACGCCGCCTACCGCAGCGCCAATGGGGAGCAGCCATTCCCGGGACATCACCTGCACATCCGCCGACTCCGCCGAGAACCGGGCCAGGGAAAGCCCCACCAGTCCCACCGCGAAAAAGCTCATTACCAGAAAGCCGCTGACCAGATTGGCCGAGATAATGCTGTCCACCACCACGGCCACAATCAGCGCCGCCAGCCCCCACTGAAAGGACATCCGCACCGTGTCCAGCGTTACCTCATCGTGGGCCAGGCTGGTGCCCCGCCACCACAAGACCACCAGAAAAACGAAGGTGAGCGCCAGGGCAAAGGCCGTCCGCAGGTCTCCGCCAACAATTTGTCCCACGGGGAAGAACCCTAACCCGGTATTGAGATTGGTCAAGATCAGCAGGGATACGGCGCTGATAACCAGACCAATAACTCCCCGCAGATTCAGGGAAAACCGGATGGTCTGGATGTAGAGCGACAGGAGGAAGGCCCAGAAAAGGGCGACCAGAATCAGCCACAGCGGCAGTTTCGCCTCCGGAGTGTTGGACAAAGCGGTAAACATAGCGATAACCAGGGAAGCGCCCGCAGCCTCCAGGAAAAGGACCGTTCCCGTGATTGCGCTAACTCGCCAGAACTGGTTCATCCTGCTCCGTCGTTTCGGTTTCCAGAGCTTCCAGGGCGCGCCCCAGCAAATAGACCGGGACTTGCGACAAACGAATTGCCGGGCCGCCGTCGCCCGAGAAGAGGACTAATACTTTGTAACCCCGGGATTGCAGGTCTCTAATTTCGCCGGCCAGAGAACGGGTTATGATTGATGTAACCAGCGCGATAGTGGCGCCGGGCGGCAGGGAACCGCGTTCGTGCTGCAGCACATCGGCCAGGGAGAGTACCGAGTAGGGGCCGGCCATGGCCAGCGATTCCAGCACTATCCCCAGTTGGAAGGAGGAACTGCTGAAGGGGACGCTGAGCCACTTCCCCGAATAAACGGCTACTCCGTTGCTGATTAGCCCGTAATCATATCCGGCGTCGGCGCAGTAGTTGGCTACGGAGGCGGCCACCGTTACGGCCCGCTCAAACAGGCGGCGGTTAGTGCCTTGCCAAGCGTGTTCGGTAGTAGTAGCGTTCATGGCAATCAGCACGTTCAGGGACACCACCGGCTCGAAAACCTTGGTCTGTAATTGGGCCCGCCGGGCGGTGGCTTTCCAGTCGATATGCTTCATAGGGTCCCGGGGCTGGTAGTCCCGCAGCCCAAAGAAACGGGTAGGGTCTTCGTAGATTGGCCTCTGTCCTTTGGTTTCGCCCAGGGGATGTTCGGTGGGCAGGATTAGTTCCTTCAGGTCAATGACCCGGGGGTAAACCAGGATGTGGTCCACCCCGTCGAGGCGGGTCTCCGAGGCGGTGAAACCGAAAATGTCGCCGCTCCGCAGCCGGACGGGGCCGATACGGTGATAGCCCCGCGCCAGACACCGCAAATTATACTTCCAGGTGACTTGCTGGTAAGGCAACAGCGAAGCGGTGATGCGGTGTTCTCGATCCACTTCCAGGCCGGTGCCCCGCACCGTAGCCCCGGGCAGGTCCAACTGCCGCGGGAATGTGTCCTGAATGTCCACCCAGATGAGGGGAACTACCTTGTCGTTGGCTAGAGTAACCGAATATTCCACCGAATCGCCAACAAAGGCGCGCCCCCGGGCGATGGTGCGGTGATGGCTGACCTTCTTGAAAGCGAACCGGTCCCAGAACTTGGCTAGAACCCAGACGACGATGACCAGCGCCCCTACTACCAGCAGGAGTCCCTGGCTGGTGACCAGCCCAATGAAGAGCAAAACCGCGCTGGCGAAGAGCCAGAAGTCGTTAAGCATTGGCTTCCTACCGGAGAACTTCGGGAGGCTACACGGGCACGGTTATCTGTTCCAGGATTTCCTGAAGGACATCATCGGGGGTTCGCTCCCTCAGCCGGGCCTGGGACTTGAGAATCAACCGATGGCAAAGAGTAAAAGGGGCCAGTTCCTTTATCTCATCGGGAGTGACGTACTCCCGGCCCCGCATAACCGCCAGGGCCTGGCTGCAGCGGTACAGGCCCAGGGTGGCCCGGGGACTGGCGCCCAACTCAACCTCGGGATGCTGACGGGTGGCCTGGGCAATGCGCACCGTGTAGTTGCGCAGCACCGGGTCCACATAGACGCGCTGGGTCATGGCTTGAAATTCCAGAATGTCCGCCTCGGTAGCTACCGGCGCCAGGCTGCCCAGAGGATCCGCATTCTCGAACCGGAGCAGCATCCGTTCCTCTTCCGATTCGTCGGGATAGCCCAGCTGCAAGCGCACCAGAAAACGGTCCAGTTGGGCTTCGGGCAGCGGGAACGTTCCTTCCAGCTCTACCGGGTTCTGCGTCGCAATAACCAGAAAGGGAGCCGGCAGTGGAATAGTCGCTTCGTCGATGGTCAACTGACGCTCGCCCATAGCTTCCAGCAAGGCCGACTGGGTGCGGGGAGTAGCCCGGTTAATCTCGTCGGCCAACACCACCTGAGAGATTATTGGCCCGGGGCGAAACTCAAACTCGCCGCTCTTCTGGTTGTAAAAGTGGATTCCCGTAATGTCCGACGGCATCAAGTCCGGGGTAAACTGAATCCGCTTGAACCCGCAGTCCAGCGAACCGGCCAAGGCCCGGGCCAGGGTCGTCTTTCCGATGCCCGGCACATCTTCCACCAGAATATGCCCGCCGCTCAACACGGCTGCCAGCGTCAGCTCCACCACGCGGTCCTTGCCTACCAGGACGAGGCCTACGCTGGCCCTGATTCTTGCGGCAGCCTCGGCGATTCGGGCCACCATTTCTGCGCTGATAATCTCCGACACTATTCGCTAAATCCTGAATCTGTGTTATCCGGGCCGGGATCCCGCTGCTTGACGTATTCTTCCGCCTCCCGCAAGTCCTTGAAGGAATCGACGCTGCGCCAGAAGGCCCGGGACTGAAAGGCAGAAATGCGTCCGGTCTCGGCCAGTTCCGGGAAGGTAGTAACTTCGTGGTCGCCAAGTTCCGGGAGCAATGGCCCCATACTCCGGTCAAAAACATAAACCCCGGCATTAATCCAGTGGGGCAGCTCCACTTTCTCCCGGAATCCCACCACGTTGCTTGCTTCGTTTAGCTCCACCAAACCATAGGGACTTACCATCGGCACGACCATGACGGTTGCCAGGAGGTCCGGATTGGCCGCTTTTTGGGCAATGTGGTGTTCCAGCACCAGCCCCGGCGCCTGAGCGGTGATTATGTCGCCGTTCAGGACGATGACGTTGTCTTCCTCCTCCGGTACGTGGGCCAACCCGACGCGGATGGCTCCCCCTCTACCCAGGGGTCTGGTTTCCACACTATAAATGGGCTTGATACCAAAGTTGGAGCCGTCGCCAAAATACTGGCGAACCATCTCCCAGCGATAGCCAACCAGAAAGATGACGTTGGTAACGCCGGCCTGCTTCAACCACTCCAACTGATACCAGAGAATCGGCTTGCCGTCCAGGGGGGCCAGCGGTTTCGGCACCGAATCGGTCAAGGGTCGCAGCCGCTCTCCCTTGCCTCCCGCCAATATTAGCGCATACATTTCAAGTCCCCCGTTGAACGGGAAGGCAACGAATCGGGCATCCGGCCCGCTGCCAACAGTCGGAACAAAGTTGACAGTAATATAACTGTGGAACATTGGCGGGTCAATGTATGGGCCGATCCAGGCAGCGTTCCGTTTTAAGTGGCCGAGATGTAAGGGCAAGTACAAGGGCTATCCGGAATATAACAAAACGAATGCTCTGCCCGGACTTAAACTACCTGAATTGCAACGCTGCCGGCCCGATGGGGGCAATTGATATGGCAAGGGCAAGGACGTATAATATTTATCGATGAACTTGGAGCTGGAAGGCTATCCCCTTTGGGAGGGTATTGGAAATGGTTGACGTTCTTACTGGAACCTTTACAGTCAAAGCGGGACACGCGCAGATGCTTAAAGGCGGCGTGATAATGGACGTAGTGAACGCCGAGCAGGCGAAAATCGCCGAAGAAGCGGGGGCCGTGGCCGTGATGGCCCTGGAGCGAGTGCCCGCCGACATCCGCGCTGACGGCGGCGTCGCCCGCATGACCGACCCCGCCGTGATTCAGGGCATTATGGACGTAGTCAGTATCCCGGTTATGGCCAAGTGCCGCATCGGTCACTTCGTTGAAGCCCAGGTGCTGGAAGCTATCGGAATTGACTATATCGACGAATCCGAGGTGCTGACCCCGGCGGACGAGGTGCACCACGTTTGGAAACACGATTTCCAGGTGCCTTTCGTTTGCGGCTGCCGGGACTTGGGCGAGGCCCTGCGCCGCATTTCCGAGGGCGCGGCCATGATTCGTACCAAAGGCGAGGCCGGCACCGGCGACGTGGTGGAAGCGGTACGCCACATGCGGGCGGTGCAGGATGCCATTCGCAAACTGCAAAATATGCCCGAGGACGAGCTGGTCGTAGAAGCCCGCAACCTGGCCGTTAGCCTGGAGCTGTTGACCCAAACCCGGGAACTGGGCCGCTTGCCGGTGGTCAATTTTGCCGCCGGCGGGGTAGCTACCCCAGCCGACGCCGCCCTGATGATGCAGCTGGGCGCCGACGGCGTTTTCGTAGGTTCGGGTATTTTCAAGTCCGGCGACCCGGCCCAGCGCGGCTATGCCATAGTCCAGGCAGTTACCCACTACAAGGACCCGGCGATTCTGGCCGACGTTTCCAAGGACCTGGGCGAGCCGATGGTGGGCATCAGCGCCCGGTCGATCCCGGAGGAAGAACTGCTGGCGCCCCGCAGCGTGTAGGCCGCCGGCCGGGCCTTCCCCTGGGGGGGGGGGTAAGGCTTACCCCCCGGACTTTTGGGGAAGGGGAAATTGCGCCGGGAATGGCAGATTTCAACATATTAGCCCGGTTTTCAATTTAAGGTTTTGCGTAAATCCAGTGTAAACAGCCGATACAAACAAATAGGAGCTGGGGCACAGCCAATGGGTACGCCGGTCGGCGCTTACCCAGGCCGAAGCTCTCCGATGCCGGAAAGTCTGATTAATATCGGATTGTCCCCGGCCGGAGGCCCGGGTTTCGGAAATTTTGAAATATTGCCTCAGCGGGTGTGGTGAATGAGTACTAACCGGAGAAACTACGGCACCGGCATATATGTCGATGTTGAAAACCTCGGCAGAGACGAACAAACCGCAAAAAACATTGTCCGATATACCCTTAAAGACTGGGATGACATCCTACCGCGCATCAGCCGTATCAGTTTATACGGAAGGAATTTGAACGAATCCCTGTGGAAAGCGTGCATCGACGGATTCATTGATGAATTCAAAAGCCACTGGCATGAGGTAGAACCTGAGGTAAGAATCGTCAACACCCAGTCCTTTAACCGAAACCAGCAAAAGAGTGTTTCCGACCTTTGCATCGTCGCCGATGCGGTGGAAGATATGCTTTCCGGAAGCGTCAGCTTTGTGGCGGTCCTGACTAACGACAGCGATTTTATAGTCCTCTTTGATCGAGCCGGTCGTTTCAAGGAAAACGGCTTGAATAATTGTTCGGCGATGAGTCTGATAGCGGCCAGCGACCGGGGCGGGGAGACGGAGCAAAGAGTGCCTTTCCTGCTGATTAACCATCCGGCTGAGGCCGGAGTTTCCGAGGCTTTGCGACTGGTGCCCAGACCGTACATCCGGACGCTGCCGGATACGGCTAAAGAATCGCTGGAAGCTCTAACGGACGAAGACGTCGCCGAAGCAATCATTCAAAAATTTGACCTGGGCGCCTATTTCGGTTATGCCGAAATGCAGGAAGTAATGCAGGACGACAGTGTCCTGATCAAGCACACTGCCGCCGGTTACGAGTCCGAACAGTTTGGCAAGTTTGTCGAAGCTTCCATTTGGCCGATTTTGCAAAGTATGGGCGTGGCCCGCATTCAGCGCCAGCCGGCTAAATATGCGATGACCGAAGACGCCAAGTCAGCCCTGGTGCTGGAACCCGTTGCGGAAGATGGCCCTGTTGTATGCCCGAAGGATCAGGAAGTCATTGATGCGATAGTCAACTACTTTTCCCGGGAAAGCCGGCCCGGCGGCGGGATTCGGGCTTGGGACGCCAAAAGAGCCTTTGTCGATACCTGGCCGGATAACCCCATCTCGCAGAGTCATTACGTCCCCTTCGATAACGATATTCTGCTTCCCGCCATCGTCAGGACGCAAAAGGGAGAGGCGGCGAAAATACGGCTGGTGCGCAGCACCGTCGCCCGACTGTACGAAATCACCCCCGCCGCCAGACAGCTTGACGAAGATGAGCCGGGCTTGATTGAAATGGCGCGGGAAATAATGGACCAAGTATCGCTGGAGTCCTTCTCGGCTTTGACCGCTCAAGCCGTTATCCAGGAACGCTGGCCCAATAGCGAGTTCGCTAAATTATCCGATAACCGATTTAATTTTGCGTTTTTCTATCAGCTTTGGCCGCTGCTTTCCCTGGAGCGCGACGCCGGCCGCCGCAGCGAAGATAAACCGATAGATAATGTGTACACCTTGTCCGCCGGGGATATACAAACTCTGAAGAATCGCTTGTCTCCCGCAAGCTTGCGATAGCGGTAAAGTGGTTAATCCAGAAGGGGGCAGCCAACTCAAGGCGTTGGAAATTGGCGTATTAGCGGTACAGGGCGACTTTGCCGAGCATATCGCCGTTTTACGGCGGCTCAACGTCAAATGCCGTGAGGTCCGGTTGCCGGAACAGCTTGAAGACATCGACGGCCTCATCATTCCGGGCGGCGAAAGCACGACCTTGAGCCGGCTGATGAGCATCTATCGCCTGCGGGAGCCGGTGCAGGCTATGGCAGCAGCCGGCAAGGCGATTTGGGGCACCTGCGCCGGGATGATAATGCTGGCCCACGAGATTACCGAGGCCGACCCCATCCCCTTGCAGCTGATGGACATCGGGGTTCAGCGCAATGCCTTTGGCCGCCAGATCGACAGTTTTGAGCAGGACCTGGCCTTTGTCGGGTTGGAACCGGACCCTTTCCACGCCATCTTTATTCGCGCCCCGGTGGTTATCCGAGTCGGAAAGGGAGTGGCTACCCTGGCGGCGCTGCCCGGCGGCCAGGCGGTGGCGGTGCGCCAGAACAACCTGCTGGCTACCGCCTTTCATCCCGAGCTGACCAGCGATACCCGGCTGCACCAATATTTCGTGGCCCTGGCCGGCGCACCGGCAGACCCCGATGCTCTCGGCCGGCAAGGCTGATACTTGCGATGTCGCCGATGGCCCCAATGCCGACTTCCCAATCCTTCCGCATCAGCGACGCCTTGCGCTGCACCCTGCTGAATGCGCCCCGGGGGCCAAATTTGGCTTGTCCCCGGCAGAGTTTGTCCGCTGTCTCCGGGTGGTCTTTACCCAACGCCCGCTGGTGGCGCCACGCCTTGCTCCAGCCCCGGAATCGAGTGGCGCTGGCTCGCTGGCGGGGCACCGGATTAACCGGGCTGGTTTCAGCCCGCGCCGGCAACAGTAGCCGAGCCTGGGAAATTGACGGATTGTACCGGTCTGCCGCCGATTTGCCGTGCGCCAGGGAAGACGCCCCGGACGCCAATGGCGTCAAACACTGGAACGATTCAACGGAAGCCTCTGCCGATTTCCTCGCGCTGTTGGAGGAAATGTTCCAGGCAGCCGGCGCACGCTCGGCCGAGCGAATGTTTCTGCGGCTGCGGTCAGGAGAACCTCTAGTTCCTCTGATTCGGCGCAGCGGTTTTGTACCCTGCTATAGCGAGACCCTGCTGGAAGGCCCGGGCGCTCCCGAAAGCAAAGACTGGGCGCACCTCGAAAGAGCGGATAACCCGGACGCCGGCTTGCGTAACCGGATGCCAGCCGACGATTACGGGTTGTTCCAGTTGTACTGCGCCAGCGTTCCCCTGCGGGTAAGGCAGGCCCTGGGGCTTACCTTTGACCAATGGCAGGATGCTTGCGGAGTCGGCTGCGGTGGAATTGCCGTCAACCGGCCCCAGGAATGGGTAGCGGAACAGTCCGACCGGCTGGTAGGCTGGGTAAGAATTGTCGGGCGCGGCGATTGCGCCGAGGCCGAACTGATGGCGCACCCGGACCGGCCGGACCAGCTGTTCCGGTTGGTTGACTTAGCCCGGTCCCGGGCGCCGCGCCTGCGGTGGCTGGTTCCGGACTACGAACCGGCGCTTCGGGAGCGTCTGTACACCCGGGATTTTGTCAATAAGGCCGAATACACGATGCTGGTCAAAATGATTGCCGTTCCCACTGCCCAGTGCGGAATGGCGCCGGTGGAGGCATAAATTGGCAGTGGCTCAGGAGCTGGTCCAGGAAGAAATGGAACGCCTGCTGGAGATACTTCCGCCACGGGTTAAACGCAGCCTGGTCGAGCAGGAAAACCTGGCCGACCTGCTGGAGGTGGTGCTGGACCTGGGCCGGCTGCCGGAAGCCCGCTTCCCGGCCGGAGATGTCATCCTGGATGACCGGGAAGTCAGCCGGGAAGACCTGGATTACCTGGTGCAGCAGATCGGCGACTTTGGCGAAGACAATCGGGCCGGGATGGAACGGACCCTGCACCGCATATCCGCCATTCGGAACCGCAAGGGCCAGGTGGTAGGAATAACCTGCCGGGCCGGCCGGGCCGTGTTCGGCACCATCAAGATTATCCAGGACCTGGCCTTCGCCAACAAGAATATCCTGCTGCTGGGGCGGCCCGGGGTCGGCAAGACCACCATGCTGCGGGAAGTAGCGCGGGTACTGGCCGACGATGCTCGCCGGCGGGTTGTCATCGTCGATACCTCCAACGAAATCGCCGGCGACGGTGACGTACCGCACCCGGCCATCGGCCACGCGCGGCGGATGCAGGTAGCTACCCCTACCCGACAGCACGCGGTGATGATCGAGGCGGTCGAAAACCATATGCCCCAGGTCATCATCATTGACGAAATGGGCACCGAAGAGGAAGCCGCCGCCGCCCGCACCATTGCGGAGCGGGGCGTCCAGCTCGTCGCCACCGCCCACGGCAATACCCTGGATAACCTCATCCTGAATCCCACCCTGTCCGACCTGGTGGGCGGGATTCAATCGGTTACGCTGGGAGACCAGGAAGCCCGCTACCGGGGCACCCAAAAGACGGTGCTGGAACGCAAGGCTCCCCCCACCTTCGACGTCGTGGTGGAAATCCAGAGCTGGGAGCAAGTCGCCGTTCACGACGGCGTGGCCCAGGTAGTGGACCAGTGGCTGCGAGGGTATCCCATAGTCCCGGTAATCCGCTGCATGGACGAAGCCGGCAATGTAATTGAACAGCAGGGCGAGCCGCGCCCCAACGCTACCCCCCCGGCGCCCTGGGATCAGGATTTTGGCGGCAGCAGCGCCGCGCAAAACTATGGCGGACGCCGCTCGGACCGACGGCAAGGCCGGCAGCCGGACCGCCGGCCCGGTCAGACCTTTGCCGCCCCGCCGGCCTACCAGGAAAATTATCCGCCCCGTACCGGGTATGGGGATACCGGAGACTCCCGGAACCCGGAAGAGAGCGCCGCGGCCGACAACGGCGCCCGCAAGCTGGAAGCCCAGGTATTCCTGTTTGGGGTAAGCCGGGACAAACTGGAAACGGCTCAATCGGGATTGGGATTGTCGGTGGATATTGTCAACGAGCTGCGCCGGGCTACACTGGTGCTGACCACCAAGACCCACTACCGCCGGGGCGCTCAACTGGTAAAGTCTGCCGAATCCACCGGCACCCCGGTCTTTGTGTTGCGCAAGAACACTTTGCCCCAGTTAATGGATTTCCTGCGCACCCTGGCTAAAGAACAGGGAGTCCCGACGCCGGGCAGCGGCCGGGGATGGGATGATGCCAGCTCCCGGGAAACTCTGGAGCAGGCATTGACGGAAGCGGAAGAGGCCGCCCAGAAGGTATTAGGGGGCGAGTTCAGCATCCAGTTGAACCCCCAGCGGGCCTACGTGCGCCGGCTGCAGCACCTGCTGGCTAAACGATTCAATCTGGCCTCCACCAGCCGTGGCCGGGAGCCGGAACGCTCGGTTCTGATTTACCGTCCTTAACCGGAAAGCAGTTCTCGCCCCGGCGGTTGCTGCAAAGCCGGGCGTCCAATGTCGCCGGTGGTATAATGCGTGGGCATTAACGTGGCTGGAAGGGAGGCGGTATGCCGCAGCGGCGAGCCGGGGCCGGTTTCTTTATCGTGTTTGAAGGTGGCGAGGGCGTCGGGAAGACTACTCAAGCCGGTCTGCTGCAGGAACGGCTGGCAGACTTGTCTATTCCCTGCGAGCTGGTCCGGGAGCCGGGCGGCACCGAGCTGGGCGAGTACCTGAGAAACTATCTCAAAAGCTACAACCCCCTTACTCCCGAAGCTGAGCTGCTGCTGTTTGCGGCGGCCCGCGCCGAGCTGGTCGGAACCAGGATTCAGCCGGCGCTGGCGGCCGGCAAGGTGGTCATCGCCGATCGATTCGCCGCCTCCACCATCGCCTATCAAGGCTGCGGACGGGGTATGGACCTGGGCGTGATTACACCTCTGAACGGTTTTGCCACCCAGGGACTCAATCCCGACCTGGTTTTTCTGCTGGATCTGGCGCCCCGGACCGGGTTGCTCCGGGCGTCGGGAGGATTCCAACTGCCCCTGGCAATGGACGGGGACCAGAGTCTCCGTCCCGCGTCCCGCAATGAAGAAGGGCGGCGCTTTGAGGATCTGGACCTGTCATTTCACGAAGCCGCTCGCCGGGGATTCCATACCCAAGCCGAATCCGACCCGGAACGGTGGGTGGTAATTGACTCCACCCTGACTATCGCAGAAGTGCGGGAAAGGATTTGGGAGCAGGTCAAGTCCAGAATACCGGCGCTGGAGGCAACAACTGCCGATGCCGCAAACTCAGGGCCGCCATAGTTCCGTAACCGGAGTCCCCGCAACGCTTATATCCGGGACTGCGGCAACCGGGGAACTCAGGCGTTTTTGTGCCGGTCAAGTTACGGAGATTTGACCTACCGTCTCCGGTTATACGCCGTTACCCGGGCAGCAGCATTCTTCCGCAACTGTTGCAGAGCACCGTTTGACGGCCGGAGCGCACCCGCTGCAAGTGTTGGGAGGGCAGGGACATCCGGCAGACCTGGCAGAGGCCGCGCACTACCAGCGAAATGGCATGGCCGCCTTTGCTCCGCCGTAGCCCTTCATAACGGGACAGCTCAACCGAATCTACCCCGGAGGCCAGGTTGGTGCGGTTACTCTTTAAGGTCTCCTGCCGGTCGGTCAATTTCTCCAGTTGCTGCCACAACTCGGCCTGGCGAGCTTCCCAGGCGGCCTGAGTTTCCGCCAAATGCTGTTCCAGGGAGGCGATGGCGGTACGGGCATCCTCGGCCTGCAACGACAATTCCAGAAGCCGAACATCCGTCTGTTCCAACTGGTGCCGGGCGTTGTTGGCTTCCAATTGCAAAGCCTCCAGGTCCCGGGAACTGGCTAAATCGCCGCTGTAAAGTTGACTGTCGAGATGGTTTAACCGCTCCCGCTGACTTTCGGCTTCCAGACGCAATGTCCGGTGCGTATCCTGAATCCCCTGCAGCCGGCCCTGCGCCTGGTACAGTGATTCTTCGATCCAGCCCAGCGACAGCCGAGACTCCAGTTCTTGCTCCACAGTAGCTACCTGTTTGTTGACACTGTCCAACTCCAGGTCCACTTCCTGAAGGCAATACAGTTGTTTAACCGTAGTCATTGGAGCAGCCCCTCATAATGATGAAAATGTGAGATTTACGGATATTCTCTAAGGTGTGATTCTATTTGTTAAACCATATAACTGTCAATAAAAAACATAATGAGTATCAGGGCTATCGCATATGGATTTTAAGAGGCCAATTGACGGGTAAATCTCCGTTTTTAACTGCTAAATTTGGGTAATTTAAGACTTAAACCGTTGGTTTTGATGTTGATTACCCAGTAAAGCGCCGCCAAAACATCGGAAAGTTCCGTTTTGATCCTGAAAATTTTTCATATGCGATAGCCCTGTAATGAGTATTCTTAATGGAGAGGAATGGGATCGGGTTCTAATTCATTTCAGTCCGGTGAAAAGGATGGGCCAGGAAGGGAGAAGCGGCAATATAATCAGCCCAGCGCTCCTTGTCCTGATTTTGAGCTGCGTTGGGCCGGGCCTGGGCGGTGCAGCGGCGTCGCCTTACCCGGTCAAGCGAAGAAGAATTTTCGCGGGGTCTTGGCTTGCCGGACCAAGGCGGGGTTTGTATAGACTACCCTATGATACGGTAGCGTCCGTTTCCCCGGAACTCCAGAACGTGGTTATCCCGTAATAGTTGCAATCGACGCCTTACTTGAGCATCAACGTTACGGTTGCAGGGATGTTGACGGGACAACGATTCCCGAAACCGGAAATAAAAGTCTTGTAGAATAAATTCATCCTGACCGGTGTCGGATTGCATCTGCCGAACTTCAGCCAGAACATCCGCACCCCAGCTACCGGACGCCCTCGCATCGTTTTTCAGAAACCGGAACCTGCTCCACTGGGATCGAACGGCTTCCGGCGCTACGGGAACTTTATGCGCAACAACAGCAATCCGGCCCTCTTGGGGTATTTCAGACAACAGAATATTGGAACCAACCCATCCCGACCGGCGCGCCGCTGCCGACAACGGATTTCGGGGTTGGATGACTCTCTCGGTGATGAAGTGGCCCGGCACCACAAATAAATTGGTAACTCTAGCGCAGTTGCGGCCGTAGCTCAAGAAGGCATAATTGGGCGCTCGGTTTTGCCGAATGGCATCAATCTTGTGATGGTATGCGGAATTAGCCACTATACTGCCGTGGCTGCACTGCTTCCCTTTAAGTTGATAGGTAGTTTCGCAAAGAGGGCAAACAAAATCACTTACCGGGGTGTTGTGCCGCTCGGCGACCAGGTAATCCGAACTGCACGCCAGGCAATACAGGTTACTTGCAGCCCAAGCTTCGGTAACTCGGCGGGCAATTTGACTCCGGCTTTTCAGGTCATTGCTGACCGAGAAATCCAGGTTCAGGTCCAAAACAGCCCTTTAACCGTACTGCTTCCGCTGTTCCAGCATTTGCTTTTGCACTGCGGCCAATGCTGACCCACATTCCGGCGCGCTTCGGTGCTTCAATTGCGACGGATGGCGATAAACTTCCTCGATCTCGCCGTCGTTTCGGAGCCGGCTTTCTATAATTTCACAGTACTGCGGCTGAACTTCACAAGTGAGATAGGCTAAGCCAAGGTTCTTGGCCTGCACTACTTCCGAACCACTGCCGCCAAATAGAATGAATGCGGTGTCGCCAGACTGAGTGCAGGACTTGATGAGAAGTTCGGAAAGGCCTTCCGGTATCTGGCAAGGGTGGGTAGTTTTCTGGCGGGACACGTTCTTGACCAAATTAAAGTTCAGCCAGGAATACGGCATACGCAGGGCTATCGCATATGGAATTTAAGAGGCCAATTGACGGGTAAATCTCCGTTTTTAACTGCTAAATTTGGGTAATTTAAGACTTAAACCGTTGGTTTTGATGTTGATTACCCAGTAAAGCGCCGCCAAAACATCGGAAAGTTCCGTTCTGAGCCTGAAATTTTTTCATATGCGATAGCCCTGACGGCATACGCCCCTTGTGCCCCTGACGGATACGCTCATTGATACGATTATCGGTAGGGTTCTGATAGGGCTGGGCCACCTGCTCTTTGTAAAATCGGTTGTGTCGCGATTTTGTGACGTGCAGGATGGAACGGTGCGCTGTAGTAAACCGACGGCTGCTGTGACCTACGTTGGTGTTGTAAACCCAAACATAATCGTAAACCGAATAGGCCTGGTCATCCAGAAACTTGACTCGTAAATAGGCATTTTGTTTCGGATAGTTGATCAGGAACATATTGCCGTCGGTTCGAAGTACCCTCAGACATTCCCTGGCCAGGCTTATGTACCATTCAACGTAATCATCCCACGAAGACGTGAATGTCTGGCCTTCATAGCGGATTCCCGCATTATAGTCCGGGTCGCCGTAGATCAGATCAATGCAGTCGTCAGGCAAGTCTCTCAGAACCGAGATCACGTCCTCGTTGACCACCCGATTTCTATATTTCTCGGGTAACAAGCTCATCTGGGCACCAGCCTGTATTCAGCATTACGTTCCAGGTATATCGATCCCGGGCTTCGTGGATCGGCAAAGGAATAGAGAAACAGGATTAGCTGGGAACCTTGCCGCAATAGATAGCAGGCCTTTATCGATACTCCTTCAATCCCTTCGGTTGCACGCTTATAGTAGCGGAATGGGTTGAATATCTGGAACACGTTAAAGTCCGCCGGAGCGCCGTTTTTCGCCTCAAAGACCGTAATCGCTCCCTGATACTCCATAGTCAAATCGATCTCCACCTGAACCCGCTCGGCGTTGATTTCAATATCTCCGATTTGGTAATCCAATGGAATATGAGTACGGTTAGAGCCGTAAACCTTTGGCGACGCGGCAATGTCGTCATATAGAAAATCGTGGATTATCCTCTGATTGTAACCCACTGACAGGATATTGCTTTCACTAGTGTTGATATTGTTCAAAATGCTGCGTCTTTAGCGCCACTGGTAGCAACGTTCGGGAGCTACCGGCTCAAATCCGTGATAGCCGTTAGCGATGCCTGGCACGAATCGATGCCGGCCCCGGCCCAGGTGAACGACAAACATATCTTCATCCCGGAGCGTTTGTGGCAGCACTGCCGAGTTGTCTATCTTGGTAGCGTCAAAAGGATTTCCAAACCCAATTTCAGAGCTGACGACTTTTACTTCGTCATTGCTGAATGTCAAATCACCCCTCTCACGACACATCTCATACAGACGCGCAATAACCCTTTGTTTCTTGCTCTGGTTGAGCATTGCCAAGATAGCAGCACCAACTTCTTGATATTATCGGTTGCAAAGTTAACAAATTACATTTGCCTCGGTCAACGCGCTCCCGTCAGTAAATTCAGCCGGCTTGGGATTACGCTAAAAGGGCGGAAAAGCATTAGGTCAAGACCTGAAGAGTGGCTCCGAAAGGCACTTTATTGCCGGGGCGGGCCGGGGGCGAATATGTGAAGGACGCATTCTGCCCGATCCGGCCCGTCTTCGAAGCAGCGGGCTGCTTGTATGGGCACTGAGCGGAGTCGCCGGGGAAGAGGTTGGAAAATTCTTGGGCCGGCAACCCCTACGCCGCGCCCAGGACTACTTGCACTATGCGTTTTTCCAGGGCCAGGGCCAGTTGACCGGTCAATTCCAGCCGGTCGTGGTTGCCTACCGAACCGACGAAGGCCACGCCCAGGATGCGCCCCACCCGGAAGTCGATGACCGTTGATGACACTACTCCCTGGGGGCCGCCTTGCACCGCCTTTAACGCCACCGCCGCATCAAAAAAGCCGTCCGGCTCCAGTCGGTCCACCGAAATCAACTGGTGGCCCTCGCCGACACTCTCGCCTACGTTGCGCTCAAAGTCCTTCAGGAAGATTTCGTGCATCCACCCGGACACTGCATCCGGGGTGTCGAAGAGATGGGCTACGGTGGAACCCACAAAATTGAACCCGTCAAAGATGTTCATATCGGCGGTGGGGCCAAACTCCCGCATATAGCCGGTGATTCGGCCGGCCTGCCGGAACCGGGCCGCCGTGCTGCCGGGAAAGCCGTGAGCCGCCATATTTTCATTGTCCAGGAGGCCCACTCGCACTTGCTGGTAACTCTGAAAGTCCGGCGGTAAATCGCCCTTGTCCAGAACCATATATTCCAGGTCCTGCTCCGAGATTCGGTAGGTGGCTCGTTCTAACGCTGCGGATGACAATGCAGACCTCGCTTTCCTTCAGGAAGTAAAGAACCATACTATCGGGGGAAAGAACCGACGCCACAACGGGTGCGAAGGCGTCCGAATTTTGGCGCGCCTTCGCATTCTGTGTGGCAGTTAGCTAAACCATTAGCCGCAGACCATCGGATAAACGTGCCGGCCGCGGGACATCTCGCCCGGAACCTGACTCTTGCTCCAGGTCTCCCCGCCGTCCCGGCTGCGGAAAACCAGGCCGTCCCGGTCGCAGCAGTAAACGTTGTCCGGCGCCTGGGGGTCGATGGCAATCTGGAACATCCGGCTGGGGGCCATTTCTCCCAGTTCCACCCGCTCCCAACTTTCGCCGGCGTCCCGGCTGCGGACCAGCACCCCGGCCTCCGTAGTCCCCGGCGGGGCGCTGCCGCCTCCGGCGCCGGCCGCCAGGTACATCTTGTTGGGGTCATTGGGGGCGACTACCAGGTCCCGGCAGTAGCTTCCGCCGGGGAACATCTCCTCAATGTCCACGAACTCCCAGTTACTGCCCCGGTTACGGCTGCGGAACATAGCCAGTTGGGTAATGATGTAAACCAGACCCGGAGCTTTGGGGTTGACCTGAACGCCGTGCAAATCTACGGGGCCGGTGCGGGTGTAATGCCCGTCGGTAATGGACTCCCAGTTGTCGCCGCCATCCCGGCTGGCGACCAGTCCGCCAACTTCGATGGCGCCGTAAACGTCCTGAGGATTATGAGCGTCGATAGCCAGGCCAATTACCCGCTTGCAAATAGGATAGGGGTTCATGGTGATGTGCGGGAAGTTGATTTCACCGGTATTCCCCTTCCGCCAGGTGGCGCCGCCATCGTCGGAGCGGCAAATGACGCAGCCGTCATACCCGGCGTACATTATGTCGGGGTTTTGGGGATGCGACGCCAACGACCAGACATCCCCTTCCGGGGAACCGGTTGACTCCCAATGGGTCCCGCGATCATCGCTGCGGAACACGCCGGCCTGGGTGCCGGCAAAGATCACCGCCGGATTCTCCGGATGAACCAGCAAGGCCCGAACCTGAGGTTCTTCCGGGAGTCCTTTGGTAATGCTGTGCCAATCGTCCTCGCCGTCGGCCTGGCGATAGAGTCCGCCGCTGCCCAGGGGCCGGGGCTCGCCAATGCCGGCAATCAATGGCCCTTCACCGGCTATTCCTACGTACAGGTGGGTTCGGTGCTGTTCAGTAGCCATACTAACCTCCCGTATTAATTACTTTGGCGTCTTTGGCATTAATATCCAATGGATTGTTCTGCTAATCGCCTTCCTTGTCAAGGGGTAGCGGCGGCGGTATTCGCCGCAAGCGCGGCCCCAGCGGCTATAATCAGGTTCCGGCGGGTATAATATGGCGGCTATGGTTCGGTAGCCAGTCCACCCCCGGTATTTCACCTTCCTGCCGCCGGACGCTGCATTGGATACCGCATACCCTTCAATGTATAATAGCCGAAATCCCGGTAGTCATCACCGGAGACTGCCGGGAACCAGCAACGGGCGCAATCCTGCCTGAACCCGGTCGCTTGCTGCCAGCAGCTTGCGCATTAGGGAAGGAGACCAAATTGAGCAATACCACCGCATCCTGGGATAACGTCTTCGAGGCGGTAGAAACCCTGTACGAGTTGGGCTGGACTGACGGGCTGCCCGTTCTGCCCCCCACTGCGGAGCGGGTTGCCGAGTTTCTGGACTACGCCGGGCGGCTAGGGAACGAGGTAATTGGGGAGCTGCCGGAGCGGCGGCGAGAGATTACCGCCGATAAGGTTGCCGCCAACGCCGTGATGGCCGGCTGCCGGCCCGAGTATATGCCGGTAGTGCTGGCTGCCGCCGCCGCGATGCTGGCGCCGGAGTTTAACCTGATTGGGCCTTCATCCAGCATGGGCGGCGCCGCCACGCTGGTAATCGTCAACGGGCCAATCGCCCGGGAGCTCAATATCAACGCGCGCAACAACCTGTTCGGGCCGGGCAACCGGGCCAATTCCACCATTGGCCGGGCGATGCGTCTCATCCTGATGAACGCCTGCGCCGCCATCCCCGGCCTGTACGACCGCAGCGTCATCGGGCATCCGGGCAAGTTCAGCTACTGTATCGCCGAGGCGGAAACGGAGACTCACTGGACGCCGCTGCACGTGGAGCGGGGTTTTTCTCCGGACCAGAGCGCCGTAACCCTGTTCGCTGCCGAAGGGCCGCGGCAGGTGCGTTCCGTGGGACGACCGGAAGCAATCTTGTATGCCATCGCCGACGTTGCCTCTTCCCTGGGCACATCCCTTTCCACTTCCGGCTCCGTGGGGGACCCGGCCCAGGGTATCCGGCAAGGGGAAACGGTGGTCACCATCGCCGGGAACAGCGATCTGTGGCGGGACTGGAGCAAGGCCGACGTTAAAGAGTATCTACACGCCCACATCCGGCGGACGGTCGCCGATTTCAAGCGAGCCTCCGTATTTCCCGGCGCGATGGAGCCGGGGGACGAGGAGCTGTTTGTCCCCCTGACCGACGCTCCGGAGGATATTCTGGTAGTATTTGCCGGCGGCGAGGAGTCCAATATGTCCTCGGTGATACCCAGTTGGGGGCCCAAGGTAGGCTCCACCGCAGTTACCCGGGAAGTGCGCCGGTAAATTGAGCCCGGTATCTGCCCGTGCCTGCGCCTTCTCTCCAGGGGCGATGAAGCAGAGACAAGGGGCCGCCCGGCAACCCAGATTAAAGAACGGGAGGAGAGTATGAGTGAATACACCCTGATTAATCCCACCACCGAGCCGGTTACGCCGCCTTTTGACGGAGCCCCCCGGCTGCCGACGCTGGCCGGCGCGCGGCTGGGCATCATTGACGACAGCAAGCGCAACGCCGACGTGCTGCTGGAAGAGTTGGCGGAGGTTTTGCGAACCCGCTACGAAATCAGCGACGTAAAGTGGCATCGCAAGCCCAGCGCCTCCCGGCCGGCCGACCCGTCAGCCATTGCCCATTTGGCGGCCAGTTGCGATGCGGTAGTAATCGCCATCGGCGATTGAGGGTCTTGCAGTGCGTGCAGTGTGCACGACGGGATTCACGTTGAGCAGGCCGGTCTGCCTTCAGCCACCATTTGCACCGACCGGTTCATCCCCACGGCCCGGGGAATGGCTAAAATGTGGGGCGCGGCGGACTACCCCACCATCTTTACCGAACACCCCATCGAAAACCTGTCCCGGGAGCAACTGCGGCAGCGGGCCGAAGGGCTGGCTACCGAGGTGGTCACCATTCTGACCGGAAACTAGACGGGACTGCCACGGTTTCTATTTGAGCCGGCCATTATTGCTATTGCCGGCTCAATTTTTTTTGTAGGGGCAGGTCGAATTGGTCGCAGAAATTATTGCCATCATCAAGGATGTATCGATTATCGGTTTAGTTGTGACGGCTACGGCGCTGCTGGTGGTGCTGACTGTTGGGTTGATTAAACTGTTTCCCAGTTGGCGGAGAACGTCGGACAACCTGGAAAGGTCCACCGCCGCCACGGCGAAAATATCCGAAGACTTTGCCGCAGTTTCCGAAGATGTGGCGCAAAACCTGGCGAAGCTGACTAAAGATTCGGCTCAAACCGCAGAAAACTTAAAGGAATCTACGAGCTTGTTAGCCAACATTTCCAGCCTCAACCTGCGCGCCATGTTTGAGCTGCTTCGCGAGAGTAATGTCAACAACGTTAGAGATTCGGCACAGGGCTATCGCATATGGATTTTAAGAGGCCAATTGACGGTTAAATCTCCGTTTTTAACTGCTAAATTTGGGTAATTTAAGACTTAAACCGTTGGTTTTGATGTTGATTACCCAGTAAAGCGCCGCCAAAACATCGGAAAGTTCCGTTCTCATCCTGAAAATTTTTCATATGCGATAGCCCTGAGATTCGGCAAAGTTTATTACCGATAACTGGTCAAGTCTGATTAGGACGCTACGGCGCCACACTTCGAGCTAGATTCAACTTTTGTCAAACACCTACCTCTACCCGCGCAGGTCGGGCGGCAGCAGGTTGGGGATGGAATCGGTAATCGGGTAGGTTTCGGGGCATTTGCGGCACCGCAGGAAGCCTTCAATCACCTCTTCAGCCTCCTCCGATTCCACCGTCAGCTCCAACTCGCCCTTGCAGATGGGACAGGCCAGTATATCCATTAATTCCTTCTTCAAATTTCCTCCCGCGGCCAGCCGCCGGCAGCGCTGCCTTAACCGGCCAGGCTGGCTTCAAACAAGGCGCCCAGCACATCGGCCAGGCCGAATATTACCACACCAATGACCAGTAGGGCCGTTGGGCCGGTAAGCTGTTGCCGAATCCTTGCCCTGAAGCCGGACTCCCCGTTGACCGAAGTGCTTGAGCGGCCCGGACGGCGAAACCGCACTACGGCAAACATATACAGGGCCAGGATAATCTTGAGGACCAGGACGGCGACATAGGGAGCGGCAACCGTATCGGCAGTCAGGCGGCTGGCGGTCAGAATCACCCCGGTTACTACCAAAACGATGATGGCCGTGTTCACCAGTCCCCGAAACTCCTCGCCAATGGTCCGGCTGATTTCCGGTGGTGGACTGGCGCGGCGAAAGGCAGGGCGCAGAACCATCAGGTAGAAAACGCCGCCGCCCACCCAGGCCACGGCGCCCAGCGCATGGCTCCAGCGAATTGCAACCAGTATCCAGTCCAGGAAGTCCATTAGGCCAATTAGCTCGTTCCGACGCTTGAGGTATAGATTACTGCCTGGCCGGAATATTTTATGTGCCGTGCTGATTTGGGTCAAACCGGAGTGGCGTCCTAATTTAAGGTTGGCCCTTGACTACGGCGTCGCTGACGTTACAATCCCAATATTGAGCCCGGACATCCAGGTTAAGACGGCGGGCGCCGTTGCGTTTAAGGAGGTTAAGCAGTATGCGACTGGAAGGAAAGGTGGCGTTAATCAGCGGTGGCGCCCGGGGGCAGGGCGCAGTGGAAGCCCGGCTGTTCGCCAGCGAAGGGGCGCGGGTAGTCATCGCCGACATCCTGGAGGATGCGGGACGGCAGGTGGAGGCGGAAATCAATGAGCAGGGCGGCGAGTGCCTCTTTCTGCGGCTGGACGTAACCAGCGAGGCTAACTGGCAGGAAGTGGTGGCAAGTACCGTGGCGCGATTCGGCAAGCTGGACATCCTGGTCAACAACGCCGGCATCTACCGCACCGAGACGGTGGAAGAGACTACCGAAGAGCTTTGGGATCAGATAATGGACATCAACGGCAAAGGGGTTTTCCTGGGCACCAAGTGCGCTATTCCGGAAATGCGTCGGGCCGGCGGCGGCTCCATAATCAACATCTCCTCGGTGGCCGGGCTGGTAGGCAGCCAGATGTCGGCGGCCTATGGTTCCTCCAAAGGGGCGGTGCGGATTTTCACCAAGGCTACCGCCATCCAGTACGCCGGCGACAAGATACGGGCCAACTCAATCCACCCGGGAATTATTGAAACGCCCATGACGGCGGAACTGCTGGCCGACGACGAACAGTACCGGGAACGTCTGGGCCGTACTCCCCTGGGCCGCATCGGAACGCCGGAGGACGTGGCTTATGGCGCCCTGTATCTGGCCTCTGATGAATCCTCTTTCGTCACCGGAAGTGAACTGGTAATTGACGGGGGGCGGACGGCAATGTAACCGGCTTGCGGCGTACAGTTCCGGCTTGGCGGACAAGCAACGGGGTTGGGCTGGAGCCGTCGCCCGGAGTCCCGCAAGCCCCGGCGCAAACCGAAGCCCGGTGGCCGTAAATCCGCCGGGCCAGTCCGTTGCTGTATTCTCCCGGGTGCGCCGTACACCTTTAATCCTGATTCCACCGATTTTACTTCCTGACTTGAAAAGGGAAGGGGTGGGTTCTTGAGACCCACCCCTTAAGTTTACCTGACGCCATTGAGCGGAAAGGAGGGCGGCTACCGGCCCATAGCGTAGTTGTCCCGGCGCAGGTCGGCGCCTACTTCCAGCGTCTCCCGCTCCCGGTCGAGGGTGATGGCGCAGAGCGCGCCCATGCGCGGGGTCCAGTCATCCCAGACCTCCACCGAGTGGCCGCGCCGTTCCAGCTCCCGAACCGTGTCCGGCGCAATCCGTCCCTCCGCCGACATCGCCGCCGGAGTGTAGCCGTGGGGGAACCCGGAATCGGGGAAGCTCCAACTGGCAACCCGGGGCTGCTCGATGGCCTGCTGAACGTCCATACCGAACTCGGCCACGTTGAGGAAGAGCTGGGTCATAGACTGGCACTGCACGTCGCCGCCGGGGGTGCCAAAGGGCATCCACAGCTTGCCGTCCCGGAAGGACATGGCCGGATTGGGGGTCAACCGGGGACGCTTGCCCGGCATCAGGCAAGCCGGATGCTCCGGGTCCAGCCAGGTCTGGTATCCCCGAGTGGACAGGGCAAAACCTAACCCGGGAGCTACCGCCGCACCGGAAATGCCGTCGCTGGGCGTGGCCGAGAACCCGTTGCCCCAGCGGTCAACGACGCAAATGTAACTGGTATCCGGCTCAACTGCGCCGGCTACCGGCTCCGGGTGGGCCGCGCGAATTCCATTACCGCTGTAGCCCTGATAGGCCCAGGGGTCGCCGGCCCGGGGCATATCTGGGCAGGCAACGGCCGGATCGATTTCCTGACGGCGGCCGGCGGCATAGTCCGCATCCAGCAGACCTTGCATGGGAACATCCACAAAATCCGGGTCGCCGTAGTAGGCATGGCGGTCGGCGAAGGCCAGCTTCAGGGCTTCAATCAGGGTATGCAGATAATCCGGGCTGTTGTGGCCCATCGCCTTCAGGTCAAATCCCGACAAAATGTTCAACGCCTGGATGGTGGTAGGGCCCTGACACCAGGGGCCGCAGGTTGTTACCTCGATGCCCTTATAGTCGATGGAGACGGGAGGTTCCAGCCGGGCCTCAAAAGTTTCCAGGTCTGCCAGGGACAGCAACCCTCCCTGGGCATTGTTAAACTCCACCATTTCCCGGGCAATATCGCCCCGGTAGAACCGGTCCCGGGCCGACTGGAGAGCCATTACCCGGCCCTTGCCGGCCGCCGACTGCTCGGCGTCAATCAACCGCCGAAAGGTATTAGCCAGGTCTTTCTGGACGGCCACTTCGCCGGCTCCGAGGGCTTTGCCGCCGGGGAAGAAGACCTCCAGCGTAGTGGCCCAATGCCGGGAATCCCGCCGGCCATCGGCAAACTTCCCCTCCTCCCGGATCAGGGCGCGGTGCAGCGAATAGGGAATCGGGAAACCCTGGTCGGCCAGTTCCAGAGCCGGGGCCACCACCTGCTCAAAGGTCATCGTGCCAAAGAACTGGAGAGCGACCAGCCAGGCGTCGGCCGCGGCGGGAGTGACGGTACGCAGCGCCCCGCCGGGCAGTTGGCCGTCGTGGTGGGTATTAAAATAGTCCACGCTGGCGGCCTGGGGCCAACGACCCAGACCGCTGATGGTCGTCGTTTCGCCCCGGGCGGCGTCGTGAACCATTATTGGCGCTACACCGCCAAAGCTGGTGTACTGCGGCAGGGTTACATTGAGGACAACGCCCGCCGCTACCCCGGCATCGGTGGCATTGCCGCCCTGCTCCAGGATACGGTAGGCGGCGGCAGTTGCCAGGTAGTGACCGGCGGCGGCCATGTGAGTCCGCCCGGCAATGAGGGGTCGGTAAGTCCTGAGTCCCAACGCCATAACGTTACCTCCAAGTTCGTCTTAAAGCATTTATCCCGTTGGCCGCGTCAAAGTCCATTCTTGCCAGTCGGCGCCGGAACCGACTGGACGGGAAGGCCGGCCGCTGCGTCCCGGTTCCGATAGTTTAGCTCCGGCATAAGCGATTCAGCCCGCACAGCAAGCCGCCCGACAGTAGCGCAAGCCATAGAGGCAATGCCGGCCGAAGCAGACCCGCGGCGCCCCGTCTTCGTCCTCTTCTTCCTCGCCGGTCAGATTCTCGAGGCCTTCCTTGACCAGCAACGGAACCAGGAACAAGGCCGCCACCGGGTCGGCCCACCACCAGGACAGCAAGGCATTTAACCCGATGCCCACCAGGACGACCAGGTCTTGAAGATCGCAAAACAGGCTTTCCAAAGCCTCCGCCCGCAGGGCGCGGGACTGAATTCGGACGGCGATGCGCATTTTGACCACGTAAAAGACGGTCATTACAACTGCGCTGGCTACCACCAGCACAATGCCGGTGAGACTCGGCTGGGGCTCCGGCAGCCATCCCAGCAGGCTGGCCCCGGAATGCAGGACAATGTATGCTGCCAGGGCAAAGAAGCTGAGTCCCACCAGCCGACGCGCCCTCCGCTCCGCGGTGGCCTCATCCCGGCCCAGCCCTACTCCACTCAGGCGCAGCAGCAGGATGCCGCCGGCCAGTAATTCAATAACGCTGTCCAGGCCGAAGGTCAGCAGGGAGGCGCTGTCAGCCTCAAGACCGGCCCACAAAGCTACCACGGCTTCCAACAGGTTCCACAGCAGGGTGGCTAATACCAGAAAGAAAGCGGTTCGGCGCAGAGATTCTATTTCAATCATTGACCTCGGACGGCTCCTTTTTCAGCTACAAGCGGTCCCCGGACTATGGCAGGTGGCGGCTAGTTCAGGTCGGTCAGTCGGGGCATAACATCCTGAGCCAGGGCGGTTACCGACTTGACCCAACCCTCTTCCGGCTGCCATTCGTGGCCCATAGCCAGCAGCACGCCAAACCCGCCGACGTCCCGGTACATTTGCCGGACCTTTTCGGTTACCTCATCGGGGCTGCCCACAATCCAGACATTGTCCACCAGATACTCGGGAGTAACGTCGGCGTCGGGCATCTCCGGGTCGGTTTTGAACAGGCTGCAAGCATTCATATATTTCATCAAGGGAATGAAATAATGCCGGAAATCACGTCCGATAGTGCCTTCCAGCACTTCATCCCGGGCCCGTTCGGTGGTTTCTGCGACGTAGATTTCCCGGGCAATGCGCCACTCGGAGCGCTGCGGGGTGCGACCGGATACCTGGGCGCCGGCTTCTACTGCTTCCCAGTGGCTTTTCAGGGTCGCCGGCGGCACCAGGTTGATGCTGAGGGGCAGCCAGCCCTTTTCGCCGGCCAGCAACAGGGTGTCCGACTTGGGGGAAACCCCAGCCACACCAATGGGCGGGTGCGGCTTCTGGTAGGGGGTGACGTGAAACTGCAATCCGATTTCAGGCACCGGCTCCGGGATGGCAAACTGCCAGTAAGGGTGCCGGTAGGAACCGGGTTGAGGGTTCTCCCACAGCTCCAGGATCAGTTCAATCATATCGCGGGACATCCCCCGGTGCGCGCCCTCGGAAGCGTCCATCCCGAAAACCTCAAAGTCGCCGGGGAAACCGCCGGAGCCTACTCCCCAGTAAAACCGGCCCCGGGCCAGGTTGTCCAGTTGCGCTACCCGGTGGGCAATCATAAAGGGGTCGTGGTTGGGCATACAGGTAACGCCGGTGCCGAAGATTATGTTCCGGGTTCGGGGCAGGGCGGCGGCAATAAACTGATCCGGCGCCGGAATGTTTTCCCAAACGGTGGTGAAATGCTCGCCAATCCAGGCTTCCCGATAGCCCAGCCGGTCCAGGGTTTCCATCTGAACCAGGTCCGATTCCAGAGTAGCGGCCAGGTCCGAGCCGGGGGGGATGGAGGGGCATCGTGAAATAACCTAAGCGCATAACCGCCTCCTGCAGCAGCGGGTGGGCCAGGCTGACCCTTGAGGTGTTGCGCGTAAGTATAAGGTATTAGGGAAAGGGAATAAAGGGCAGGTAAAAGGGGCGATGGATTACAATGACGGTGAGCAATGGACAGCTCATCGATGCGGCGAGTAAGATGAGCGTCAGTTTAGATTCGCGCTCTCGAGGAGTCCCGTATGCCGGCAACGGAAGAATACCTGCGAATAGAACTGGCAACTCCTTGTCTGACGGAAGCGGAAGGTGAAGCCGCCGTTGCCGCTTTGAACGGTATGTTTGACCCGGACGAATTTTTTGTGGCCGCCAGCGGAGGGCGTTGGGAGTTATACTTGCGGCAAGTCGATACGCAGGAGTTGATTGCGGCCGCAGACCGGGTGTCCGTCCGCTACGGCAATCAGGAGCTGCTGGCCGAGTTGGTCAGCGCCGTTGAAAATATCCGCAGCTACGGGCTTAACGGGAAAAAGCGATTGTACGTTGGCTATAACCGCGAGCGGAAAGTCGTTGACCGGAAAAACAAGGAACTGCGCCGGGGCAAGCACTTTTACGCCAACGACCACGACTTCTGGCCCACCGAAACTTCGCTGCCGGCGCAATTCACCGACCGGATTATTTGCGGAGATAGTGAATCGGTCCTCAGGGAATTGCCCGACAACTGCATTGACCTGGTGTTTACCTCGCCTCCCTACAACTTTGGTTTGGCCTATGATGCGCCAAACTCGGACAATGCCGGTGATGCCTATGACTGGGAAACGTATTTTGCCAAATTATTCGCCGTCTTCGAGCAGTGCATCCGAGTACTGAAAACCGGAGGCCGGATTGTGGTCAACGTTCAACCCCTGTTTTCCGACTACATCCCCAGTCACCACATAATTTCCAGCTTTTTCATGGAGCGTCGGCTTATCTGGAAAGGCGAAATTCTGTGGGAAAAGAACAATTACAACTGCAAATACACTGCCTGGGGCAGTTGGAAGAGTCCCTCCAGCCCCTACCTGAAATACACCTGGGAGTTCCTGGAAGTCTTTTGCAAAGGAGCCCTCAAAAAGAAGGGCAGGTCGGTTGACGCCGACATTGACGCCGACTCATTTAAGGAATGGGTGAATGCCAAATGGTCGATTGCGCCGGAACGAAGGATGAAGGAGTTTAATCACCCGGCCATGTTCCCGGAGGAATTGGCTAGAAGGGTAATGCTGTTATTCAGCTTTCGGGGTGATACCGTTCTTGATCCGTTTAACGGAGCCGGCACTACCACTCTGGTGGCACGGAAAAATGACCGGCGGTTTCTGGGCATCGATACTGCCGCGGAATACTGCGAAACGGCGCAGCAAAGGCTGGCCGGGACCCAATTACAATTCGTTCGCGAGTAAAGATAGCAGTCCTGCTCGTCGCAATCGGTTGAGGATTTGCTATGACGGCACCGGCCCTTACGGCAACACGGGAAAACATAATTCAGGCGTATAATCTCCTGGTAGGCGGTATCGAAGAAGAAGCCATTAACGAAGAAGACCGAGCTTACGGCGGCGTGATACGCGCTGCGAAGGGAAAACTAGTTGAGAGTATAGCCCCTCATGTGGTCCGGTTAGCTTGGCAAGAATGTGCTGGAAATCAGGAACGAATTTCATTTGGGGACTCTAAAGGATACGAAGTTCCCATACAAGAGAGTTACCTTAACCGATTACCCAAAGAAACTCGCCAATATATTTCCACTAGATTGAAAGACTATTTTTATCGTGCCCATGTCGATTGCCACGTATTTGTGGACGGGGATTGAGTGTAAGTCATATACCGAAAACGCTATGCTTAAACGCATCCTTGTGGATTTTCGTTTGCTTAAATCCTTGCACCCAAATTTAGTATGTTGCCTTTTGCAGTTAGAAAGCCAACTCGGCGGGGATTACTCAAACCCATTGGCTAATACTCAAGCGGGCAGCCCCAGAAGCCACACACTTATGTCGTATTTCCCAGAAGTAACTTTGAATATAATGACTTTACTCCAGGGCGAGCGAAATATTAACCGTCCAGTGCACCAGGCGGAGCATTTCAAAGCAATGAATTATCAGTCCCTCGACCGTGCCATCAACCGTTTTGCTAACCTGCTACGACCCTTTCTCTAGGAGATTCAACCGGCGAGTCTGAATCCCCCCGTGAAATCGGAAAGCCGAAATATTTACTGAAGAATACGATTATGCTTTATGAAGTAGAAGTTAATGAAGGTGGCAACAGCCCTATGGCACTGGACCGGGTGTTTGACCTGCTGGAAGACCCCAAGCCGGTTCAAAGAATCGTAACCGCAGACCCGACTGGCGCGGACGGATGGCGTCAGGTTGTCGGTTGGGAGGAAGCCGGCCCCTGTCCGGCGCTGGCGGCGTTGGCCGAGGATTCGGGCGACGGCGTAATTTTGTTAATTTTCGGCGGCAGCGAAGGCATCCGCCTCAAGGATGTTGACGACGCTGCGCCCTGGGATTTGACCAATGGGAGCCAGTGGGGTGAACCCTGCCTGATGCTGGATAAAGATACGCCTTATCAAAGCTGATCCTGATCTCTTTGTTCGGATACCGGCAGTTACCAACAAACAGTCGAGCGCCTATGCAAACCAACCTCGGTGGTTCGTCAAGCAATGCGGGTCTAGTCGCGGCCTACAGCTACGCCGCCCGGTATGTTTACAGCGATGTGGTAGTGGGGAACGATAATACTCTCCGGCTAACCGCCGGCGCCGACGCCCGGCAGATTCCCTGGACCAACTCGGTGCTGATCCAACCGTCCGGGCCAATGAGCATCTCCCGGGACAGTTACGGCAACGTTATCCATCGCGTCAGCGTTACCGCTCCCCACCAGGAACTTACGATTTTATCCATTGGGGTGCTGCGGTGGGAGAATTCCGGCGAATTGCCCGGGGATGTCCCTCTGAGTTCTCTGAAAATAGACTCAAACCTTTATCCCTACCTGGCTCCGACGCCGCTGGTGCATCCCGCGAGGCTGGCGGACCGGGCCGGGGAAATCACCCAATCGGCGGGCGGTCTGCTGGAAGCGGTGCAGGCCGTTACCGAATGGGTCTATCGGAACATCCAGTACGTGAAGGAAAGCACCACTGTAGCTACCAGGGCGGCGGAAGTTCTGGAGTCCGGGGTAGGGGTTTGTCAGGATATGACTCACCTGACGCTGGGTTTCCTGAGAGCCTTGAACATCCCCTCCCGCTACGTCTCCGGCCTACTGACCGCAGAGGTAGGCGAGACCCACGCCTGGGTGGAATTCTGGCACCCGCAGCGTGGCTGGATTCCCGCAGACCCGAGCCGCGGCGAGATAGCCGCCCGGCCCGGGGTTTTGGTAAAGTTTGCCGTAGGACGGGACTATACCGAAGCCGCTCCGGTGGAAGGCACCTTTATATCGGGAGGAAGAGGTTGGCTGGACACCGCCCGGGCCCAGGTGCAGTTCGACCGGGATTTCATTGACTTCGACGCGGCGCTCAGCTTGCTTGAATGAGGCCCTCACCCCCGTCCCCTCTCCCCGAGGGAGAGGGGGGATGATTTTCGTTGACTTCTCAACTGTCGGTAAATTTACTAGCCGGAGTAACGCAATGAGCGAGTATCGCTTGCAGGCACCTTTGGAAAAGCCGGAACTGCGGGGCGCCTGGACTTTCATCCGAATCCCTTTCAACGTGGCCGAAGAGTTTGGCGTGAAGGGGCAGGTAGCAGTCAAGGGAACCATTAACGGCATTCCCTATGAGTCGTCCCTGCTGCCTCAGGGCGATGGGGTGCATATCCTGGTCGTCAATAAAGAGCTGCGGGACCGGGCCGGAGTTGCCACCGGCGACCTGGCGGACGTCGTGCTGGAGCGGACAACGGAGCCTCGCCAGGTAACAACGCCGCCCGAGCTGGCCGCCGCCTTGCAAGCGCAACCCGAGGCGGCGGAAGTGTTCCAGAGTCTCTCCTATTCCCACCGCAAGGCTTACTGCGACCACGTTGCCAAAGCCAAACGGGAAGACACCCGCTGGCGCCGGGCCACAAAATGCGTTGACCTGCTGCTGGAGGCTGTCGCCGGCGGCTATGCCCCGGGGTTTCGCCGTTCGCCTAGTTGAAAAGTTCGGCTGCCCTGAGGTATCAGGGCCAATGCTTTCGCCCCGGAAACGTTAATTCCCGTTAGCCCAAAGACCGCTGCCAGCAAACCGGGGTCAGAACTCCACGTTGTTGGGTGTCCGGGGGAAGGGAATGACGTCCCTGATGTTCTGCATTCCGGTGGCAAACTGCACGGTGCGCTCGAAACCCAGACCAAATCCGGCGTGGGGAACCGTACCGTAGCGGCGCAGGTCCAGATACCACCAGTAGTTTTCCGCGTCCAGCCCGGACTGGCGCATCCGTTCCAGCAGAACTTCCGGGCGTTCCTCCCGCTGGCTGCCGCCGATAATCTCCCCGATTCTGGGCGCCAGCACATCCATAGCCCGTACCGTCTCTCCGTCCTCGTTCAGCCGCATATAGAAAGCCTTGATGTCTTTGGGGTAATCGGTTACTACCACCGGCTTGCCCACCCGCTTTTCGGTAATGTACCGCTCGTGCTCCGATTGCAGGTCCAGCCCCCAGGCCACCGGAAACTCGAAGTTCTCCCCCGAACTTTCCAGCAGTCGCACGGCCTCGGTGTAGGTCAACCGCTCAAAGCTGGAGTTTACGATGCCCTCCAGGGTGGTGATAACGGAGTTATCGTACCACTGGTTGAAGAAAGCCAGATCTTCCGGGCATTTTTCCAGGGTTTGGCTGAAGATGTACTTCAGAAAATCTTCGGACAGCTCGGCCAACCCGTCCAGGTCGCAGAAGGCTACTTCCGGCTCGACCATCCAGAACTCGGCCAGGTGCCGGGAAGTGTTGGAGTTTTCGGCGCGGAAGGTAGGGCCGAAAGTATAGACGTCGGACAAAGCCAGGGCGAAAATCTCCGCCTCCAGTTGTCCACTGACGGTCAGGTAAGTGGGTCGTCCAAAAAAGTCGGCGGCAGTGTCCACCAGTCCATCCCTGCGGGGCGGCTCCTGCAAGTCCAGGGTAGTAACCCGGAACATTGAACCGGCCCCTTCGGCATCGCTGGCCGTAATCATCGGGGTCTGGATATACTGAAATCCCCGCTCCTGGAAAAAGCTGTGGATGGCGTAGGCCATAGTATTGCGAACCCGGGCCATCGCGCCGAAGGTGTTGGTGCGGGGACGCAAGTGGGCAATCTCCCGCAGGAACTCCAGGGTATGGCGCTTCTTCTGGAGCGGGTATTCCTCCGGGTCGGCCAACCCCAGCACTTCCAGTTGGCTGGCCTTGACTTCATACTTCTGCCCCCGGCCCTGGGACTCGACCAGCTCGCCGCGGACGCAGACGCTGCACCCGGTATTCAGGTTCTCCACCAGGGCGTAGTCCCGGGAAGACTGTTCCACTACGATTTGCAGGTCTTTGAGAGTTGAACCGTCGCTAATCTGAACGAAGGAAACGGCACCCGAAGAACGCCGGGTCTTGACCCAACCCTGCACCAGTACCTGGCCCCCGGCCGTTTCCCGATTCAGTAAGTCTTTCACTTTAGTACGCTGCATCGCACATTCCCTCCTGTGCCGGCCCGTATATTCCGATTCTAGCACCGAGCGGCGGGCAGGAAAAGCGCATTAAGGGCCGCCGGCAGGGAGCAGTCTGACTGCTCCGACTCAAGATGCCGGGCTTCCGGGCTAACTTTTACGGGGCTAACGGCTACGGGACTGTCGGCAGACTACCGGCCTACGTCCAGCGGAAGGATGAGTCCACTGGGTCGTACTGTTCGCTTGAAAGGCCAGTTCGTCGCCGGGCCGCCACGGTTGGCGGGGCGCTCGCTCTAAATTCCAGGGCGCGCCCGATACCACTCGGCAGCCTGCTCGTAGGCGTAGGCGATATTCAGCAGCCGGCTCTCGGAGAGGTGCGGCCCGATAATCTGCATTCCCACCGGCAACCCCTCGGAAAAGCCGCAGGGTACGGAAATGGCCGGCAGGCCGGCGATATTAATGGGCAGCGTGCAGACGTCAATCAAATACATCTGCACCGGGTCAGCAGTCTTCTCACCCAGGGGAAAGGCGACTACCGGCGAGGTTGGCGTTACCAGGGCATCCACCCGCTCAAATACCCGGGCAAAATCCTGGCGAATCAGCGTCCGCACCTGCTGGGCCTTGAGGTAGTAGGCATCATAATAGCCGGCGGACAGGGCATAGGTTCCCAGCATTATTCGACGCTTTACTTCCGGGCCAAACCCCAGTTGACGGGTGGTTTCCATCGCTTGCCACATATCGGGCGTGTCCTGATAGGAATACCCGAACTTCACCCCGTCGTAACGGGCCAGGTTAGCCGAGCATTCCGACGGAGCGATGATGTAGTAGCAGGCCAGAGCGTATTCGGTGGCCGGCAGCGACACCGGCTCCACCGCAGCCCCCAGGTTTTCCAGCTCCTTGACGGCTCCCTCTACTGCGGTCCGAACTTCCGGCTCCATCCCGGCTACGAAGTATTCCCCGGGGATACCCACCCGGAGACCGCGAATGTCGCCGGTCAGTCCGCCGGCGAAGTCTTCAGGGAGCAAGTTCAGCGAAGTCGAGTCTCTGGGGTCGTAACCGGCAATGGCATTCAGCATCATGGCGCAGTCGGTAACGTCCTTGCCCACCGGCCCAATCTGGTCCAGAGACGAGGCGAAAGCGATTAAACCGTAGCGGCTAACCCGTCCGTAGGTAGGTTTCAACCCGGCCACCCCGCAAAGGGCCGCCGGCTGCCGGATACTGCCCCCGGTGTCCGACCCCAACGCAGCAATGGTTTCGTCGGCGGCCACCGCCGCCGCTGCGCCGCCGCTGCTGCCGCCGGGCGCCCGGCCCAGGTCCCACGGGTTGTGGGTGGGGAAGAAGGCCGAATTTTCGCAGGACGACCCCATGGCAAATTCGTCCATGTTCCCCTTACCCAGCAGAATTGCCCCGGCGTCGAACAATTTTGCCGCCACCGTGGCGTCGTACACCGGGACGTAGTTCTCCAGCATCCGGGAGGCGCAGGTGGTGGGGATGCCCTGGGTGGAAATCAGGTCCTTGAGCTGTACCGGGATACCGGTCAGTGGACCTCCTCCGCCTTCGGCCAGGGTCCGGTCGGCGGCCCGGGCCTGCTGTAAAGCCCGGGATTCGGTCAAGGTTATGTAGGCCCTGACCTTTTCTTCCACCTGGGCAATGCGCTGGAAGCAGGAATGGGTCAGGTCCACGGCACTGAACTGCCCGGCATCCAAACCGGCCCGGGCTTCGTGAATGGTAAGCTGCCAAAGTTCCGACACCGGGGCTTACTCCTCCAAAACCGCTTTAACCCGAAAGAAATTATCCTCGCTGCGGGGAGCGTTCCGCAGCGTTTCCTCCGTAGCCAGCGGCGCGTCCGGCACATCTTCCCGCATCACCGAATTTACCGCCACGGCATGGCCGGTCGGTTCCACCGACTCGGTGTCCAACTGCCGGAGCAACTCAAACTGGGCCAGGATGTTGGACAACTGCTCCTGGAAAGTAACCATCTCCGCTTCGGTCAACCCGATGCGGGCCAGGGCGGCGATGTGTTCAACCTCGGCGCGGTTTAGGGGCATAGTTTCTCCCCAGGCTTTGGATTCGGTCCGGTAGGGCCTTCGGGCCCAGGCTGAATGTTGGTCAATCCGGCGGGCGTACCGGCCGGCAATACCGGGATTCGCCTGCCACTCCGGATGCCGGAACCGGCCGGCACGAATGCCCTGGCGGTTCAGTTCATTTCCGAGCCGCCGGACACGCTGATGGAGAGTCCGGTCATATATTCCGACTCATTAGAGGCCAGGAAGGCAGCCATATTGGCAATGTCTTCACCCCGGGCGATGCGGCCCAGCGGCACTCGGGTAGAGCGTTCCCGCACCATCATTGCCCGGTGTTCCTCCCCTGACTGACCTTCGGCAGCCAGGGCGGCGGCGATAAAATCCACCCGTTCCGTGTCCACCAGACCGGGACAAATGGCATTGACGTTGACGCCGTAGGGCGCCATTTCCTGGGCCAGCGCCTGGGTAAAGCCAACCAGGGCGAACTTGGAAGCGCAATAGACGGCGTAACGGGCAATGCCTCGCTTGCCGGCCCCGGATGAGATGATGATAATCTTGCCGCCCTCGTTGCGGGCCACCATGTGCCGGGCCACCGCCCGGGAGCATAGATAGGTACCCCGTACATTCACCCGCATAACCTCATCAAAGGCGTCCTCTTCCAGTTCCACCACCGGCACCCGGTCCCGACCGGGACGGGAACCGGCGTTGTTGACCAGGATGTCAATCCGCCCGAAACGCTCCAGAACCAGTCTTACCATATCGTCCACCTGGGCGCTGTCGGAAACGTCGGAGAACAGGCCCAGCGCCTGCCGACCTTCAGCTTCGATTTCCTGGACCACGCTGGGCAAACCTTCCCACCCGGCGGCCCGGTCCTCGGCCCGGATTGCCTCCACCGACCGGGGGATGTCGGTAACTGCCACGTCCGCGCCTTCCCGGGCCAGCCGGGTCGCGATGGCCCGGCCGATGCCGTGGCGACCGCCGGCGCCGGTTACGATGGCTACCTTGCCGATGAGGTCATACATCTCTTGCCTCGCTTCCTTCGGGCTGCTGGGCGGCTTTGCCACCCAGCCCGGTTCAGTAATTCGCAGGGTCTAACCCGGGCTGCCGGGCAGGGCAATGATGGCGGTACCGCCTACATAGCGTTCGCCGGCGGCGCCGGTCATCAGCACGTCGCACTCAATAATATTCTCGTCGCTTTCCTGCCGGGTATCGGTGACGGTGGCGGAAATAAACAGGGGCTTGTTATGCGGCACCGGCTGACGAAATACCAGGTCCAGGTCCTTCAGCGCCTCGGGGCCGGCCCAGTCGGTCAATGCCTGGCTCATTATGGCCATGCTCATAACTCCGGGAACTATCGGGCTGGGCAGTCCGGCAGCCTGGGCTACCGCCGGGTCGGTAAAACGGTTGGGCATCGGGTTGCCCCACAGTTCGCAGAAGGTAGCAACATTTTCGTCGGTAGCCACTAACTCGACCGGGCCGATTTCGTCGCCCAACTCGATGTCCTCGAAAAACGGGAAATTCCCTTCAGCCATTGTTATGTCACTCCCGGGATGCGTAGGATTCTTGCACGTCGGCCACCACCACGCCGTCCTGGTTGCGGAAGGTAGTCTCCCAGACGGTAAACACCATGGTGCCGCTGCGTCCGGTTTTGGGATAGACTTCCTTCAAGTGCGAGGAGGCCATCAACCGGTCGCCGGCAACAATGGGCGCGCGGGACTGCACTCGCTGGCCGGCGTGAAAGCGCATTTTGCCGAATTTCAGATCAATGTCCGGCAGTTCCACATTTCGGACCAGCATAGTGCAGAGAGTAGGCGGCGCCAGCGCTCCGGAATATCCGGCCGCCCGGGCGACCGCCGCGTCGGTAAACATCGGGTTGGTTTCACCGATGCTGCGGTTGAAGGTCTGGATTAACTCATCGGTTATTTCAAAAGGCCCGGCTTCATGCTCGACGCCGTAGAGGTCCCGGTTGTATTCCAATTCCATGGTCATGGTCGTCTCCGCCGCGACGCGGCTGCTGGCCGACTTCGGCAGTTAAAAATTGGCCCGACAGTTACCTGGTTTCTTCCAGCCACACCGGAGTAAATTCCCCGGCCAACAGAGCCTCCACCAAATCAGACTCCGTCCTGATAGCTTGGGGGAATGAGGTGAGGCAGGCGCCCAGGTGACTGGCTAGGTGAGCGTCGCTGCCGCCGGTGCCCAGGTAGTTCCAGTCCCGGCAAAGCGTATCGGCCCGCTCGTTCTCGCCGGGGCGGCTGCCTCCGTTGATCCGTTCCACGATTTTCACGTCAGCGAAGGACTCGCCCTGTTCCATATAATCCACCAAGCCAATGCCGAAGCGTCCGGGATGGGCCGGAAAGGCGATGGCATTATGGTGTCGGGCGGCGCACATCAACTCCCGGGCGTCCATCCGCACATCGGCCAGGTTAATCTCTCGGGCCAGGGCTTCGGTAACGCCGTAAACCAGAAAATGGCCGTACCTGGTATCCAGTTCGGAGGCTTTAAGGATCAGGACATCATACTCGGCGGCCAGTTGGGAATAGTCTTTGTCAAAGTCGAATTTGCGGTGCTCCGTCAGGACGAAACCGTCCACGGTGTAGCCGCGCCGGCGCAGCACCTGAATCCATTTGACGTATTGCTCAACGGTAGCCCGGGAATCATCGGAGGAAACGGAGTGGCTGTGCAGGTCCAGATACATCGGGTACGCAATCTTCTCCAGGGTATTAGCCGAACCAAGGCAAAAAGCATTCCAAACAAAGGACGAAGCGATCCACCTCGCAATCCGGGACGGGCCGCAGGGACATAATAGCCTTTGGCGCAACTTTCGGCAACCGGAACGACCTTAATGTCCGCCGACCGGCGGGGAGTCGGACGCCGGAAAAGAGTCGCCCTAACCCCGCATGGCACTCAGGAAGCCGTCGCCGCCGCCCCGAATCATATCCTGGGTTCCGACGGACAGGAGCTGCACGCCCCGGCCGGCGAAGTGCTGGAATCGCTGGATATTGTTGAGGGACATACCGGCGCCGGCTACGCCAACGGCCTTGCCGGCGGCTTGGGTCCCCTCAATTACCCGGTCAATGGCTGCGTCAAGCTCGGCCGGGCCGGCCATACCCATCGTCTGGGTCAGGTCGCTACTGCCCACCAGCAGGGCATCGATGCCGGGCACGGCGGCGATAGCCGGCACGTTTTCTACTGCCTCCGGCGTCTCAATCATCACGATGACCAGTACTTCCCGGTTAGCGGCAGCGTAGTACTCCGGGGTGGACAGGCCAGCGCCAAAGCGGTTGGTGCGCCCGCCGGTGGCGCTGCTGCGGTCGCCCTCCGGGTAATGGTGGGAAGCGCGGGCTACTCCCTCCGCTTCCTCCCGGGTGGATATGTGGGGAACGATGAGTCCCTGAGCGCCCCGGTCCAGGAACCGCAGGATGGTTGAAGGATAAGCGTTAGGGATACGGCAGATGGGGGTCAATTCATAGAGCTCGGCGGCGCGGACCATATTTTCCGTTTCCGAGTCGTTGGAAGAGCCGTGCTCGCAGTCAATCCATATCCAGTCAAAACCCATGACGCCGTAGAGTTCCACCAAGCCGGGAGCGTAGAAGTTGATGCTGGCGCCTAATGCGGTCTGACCGGAATTAATCTTTGCCTTGGTCAAGTTGGTTCGGACCATTTCATCTCCTGCCCGCCGCTGGGCCGGCCAGCGTCCCGATATGAGGCGAAGTATCCGGCCAATCCCGGCGGGTATTGCTTTTTTAACTGACTGAAAGTCGAAAGGGAAGGAGGGGCGGCAAGACCTGTAAGCCGGGTTCTGTATCCCACCGGCCGGTTGCCACATCAAGAAACTGGCCGCCGCCGGAGGGATGGTGACCATCTATCTAGCCCCCCTCAAGCCGTCGGCAAGGACGGTTGAGGGTCGACGCCAATGAAAGGCGCCGGACGACGTTGCCGTCGGGGTCGAGCAGCCAACCCGGGGACGAGCCGGACTCTCATAGTCCCCCTATTCGGCCTTGCTCCAGGCGGGGTTTGGCCGTCGCTGCGTCACCGCAGGCGACCGGACGCTCTTACCGTCCGATTTCAACCTTACCGCCGACTTTGCCGGCGGCGGTATGTTTCTGTGCCACTTTCCGTCCCCCGAGGCAGCCTGCCGGCTGTCCCGGAAGCCTGGGAGTTACCCAGCGCCCTGTCCGTAGGAGCCCGGACTTTCCTCCCCGGCGAAGTATAGTCATAGCTTCGCCGCGGCGGTCACCCAGTCTCGCCTGACCTCTCCACTGGCACTCTAGCATACGCCCATAGGGGGGTCAAGGAAGGAAACTTCCTTTGGGGGAGGCAGCATAAGCCAACACAGGTAATATCGGGTCTAATCTGACCGGGGCCGGGGAAAGGGGAGGCGGATAGCCGGAGGATCATTTAGAAAACAGTCAAAAGGGCTGGTATAAAAATATGGCTGCTGCCTTACATTGCAGCAACCAAATAAATATGGCAGGAGTATAAGAGAAGCTCAACCCCTGCCATCGTAATTGGACTGAATGTTAGTTATCGGCGGGGACCGGCTCGAGGTTGCTGATCCGCTCGGTGATAACTTCCTTCATCTTGCGGACCCGGGCCAGGTCGGGATAGGCATTACCTTCAGCCTTCTTGTCGAAAATCTTTTCGCCGTCAACAAAGACTTCCATTATGCCCTGGCCGCGCGGGGAAATGGTTATCGCCGCATCGGGGCCATAGGTTCGGAAGAATTCATTCGCCATCCACGTGGCGGTAGCGTGGTGCTGTCAAGGAACACAATAAGTAATCTCAATCTGGACTTTCCCTTCCATAATGACCTCCTTATCAAGCCACTTTATAAAGGTTCTCTTTATTGTAGTGGAATTTCGCCATCTGTCAAGCCCATCATTGTCCCGGAAACGTTCCGTTTTGGGTGGTCGAAGCATAGGGGCAACTTTTGTCGCCGCCCCGGCAGTGCTGGAATAAATGCTGCACCCTGACTTAAACCACCTATATTGCAACACTGCCGTTGACTAGGTGTTCTCAATGACAGATCAGGTGTAAGATTTCCATTGCCCCGGCAGCGTTGCAACTTTGCCGGACCCGTGCTATAATCTCTGGTGATGTTAGAGAAGATGAGATAGAAGGTTTTGCATTAGTAATGCTGGATGCTGACACCAAAGAACAAATAACGCGGGAATACCGGACCCACCCCAAAGATACCGGGTCCACTGAGTTGCAAGTCGCCATGCTCACTGAGCGGATTCGGCAGGTAACCGATCATCTCCGCACACACAAGAAGGACTTCCACTCCCGCCGTGGCCTGGTCACCATGGTGTCGAAGCGTCGCCGGCTACTTAATTACCTCAGTAACGAAGACGTCAACCGTTACCAGACTCTGATCAGCCGGCTGGGGCTGCGCCGCTAACCATTACAATTTCTCGCCCAGCCCCCGGGCTGTCCCGCGACGCCGTCTTGTTATACAGGGTAAAGCCGCCCGCCCGCTAAATGTGCTTGCTTCGCGTTTGTCTCCTCTCCATTTATCTTTAATGTGCGAGGTTGTTCAACTTTCCTATGCCTGAAGCTACTGTAGTAGAACGAATTATCGGAAACGAAAAGCTGGTCATCGAGTCGGGCAAACTGGCTTTTCAATCCCACGGATCAGCGGTTCTCACCTACGGCGACACGATAGTGTTAGCTACCGCGGTGATGGCTGACAAGCCCCGCCCGGACGTGGATTTTTTGCCCTTGACGGTGGAATTTGAGGAACGCCTGTATTCCGCCGGCAAGATTCCGGGCAGCTTCTTCCGCAGAGAGGGACGCCCGGGACAGGAAGCTATCCTCTCCGCCCGCCTCACCGACCGCTCCATCCGCCCCCTGTTCCCCAAGGGTCTGCACAACGAAATTCAGGTTATCCTGACCGTTCTCTCTGCCGACCAGAAGAATCCGCCGGAGATTCTGGGGATGATTGGCGCTTCCACCGCCCTGTCCGTTTCGCATCTGCCCTTTGAAGGCCCCATTGGCGCCTGCCGGGTCTCCTACAACGACGGCGGTTTTATCGTCAATCCCACCTTCGCCGAAATCGCCGACGGCCAACTGAATATGGTGGTTGCCAGCACCCGGGACGCCATTATGATGGTGGAAGCCGGTTCTTATGAGGTTTCCGAAGAGATCATCCTGGAGGGTATCCAAAAGGCTTTCAGCGCCAACCTGCTTACCATCGACTTGATTGAAGAGCTGGTAGCCAAAGTCGGCAAGCCCAAGCATGCAGTGACGGCGGACTACGAAGCGGAAGAGCGGCTGGACGCCCAGATTAAGGCCATCGTCAACGGGCGAGTAACCGAGGTGCTGGAGCGCAATTCCTTCAAGGCGGAACGGGACGAGAGCCTGGACCAGTTGGAGGATGAAGTCGCCGAGCAGTTGGCCGAAGAATATGGCCGCAACCGTATCGCGGAAGGGTTCAAGAACGTGGTCAAAGGGGAGGTACGGCGGCGTATCCTGGACCTGGGTATCCGCCCCGACGGTCGCAGCCTGTCGGAAATTCGCCCCATAACCTGCGAGGTAGGTACCCTGCCTCGGGTCCACGGTTCCGGCCTCTTCACCCGAGGCCAGACTCAGGTGCTTTCCGTAGCCACCCTGGGGCCTCTGAGTATGAGGCAGACGCTGGACACCCTCTCCCCGGACGATACCAAGCAGTTTATGCACCATTACAATTTCCCGCCCTACTCGGTAGGCGAGGCGCGGCGGGTCGGCTCACCGGGCCGCCGGGAGATTGGACACGGCGCACTGGCCGAGCGCGCCATCCTGTCGGCCTTGCCCCCGGAATCGGAATTTCCCTACACCGTAAGGGTGGTGTCCGAGGTACTCAGTTCCAACGGCAGCACTTCCATGGGCAGCGTATGCGGCTCCAGTATGGCCTTGATGGACGCTGGGGTGCCGATGAAGGCGCCGGTAGCCGGCATCGCCATGGGCTTGATTACCGACAATGACGGCCGTTACGCCGTCCTCAGCGACATCCAGGGCATCGAAGACTTCCTGGGCGACATGGACTTTAAGGTGGCCGGCACCGCTGACGGCATCAACGCCCTGCAAATGGACATCAAGCTGAAGGGGCTGGACGAGGATATTCTGCGGCAAGCCCTGGAGCAGGCCCGCCTGGGACGGCTCCACATTCTGGACAAAATGGCCGAGGCTATCAATCAACCCCGCTCCGAGATGAGCCCCTACGCCCCCAAGAGCATCCGCGTCCAGATTCCCGTGGAGAAGATTGGCGCCGTCATTGGCCCCGGCGGTCGGGTAATTCGGGGAATCATTGAGGAGACCGGCGCCTCCATTGACGTGGCCGACGACGGCGGCGTTACCATCAGCTCTTCCGACCAGGCCATGCTCGAGCTGGCCCGCAGCAAGATTGAGGGCCTGACCCGCGAACTGGTGGTGGGCGATATCCTCACCGGCAAGGTTAACCGGCTCGCCAGCTTCGGCGCTTTCGTCGAGCTGCTGCCCGGCAAGGACGGCCTGGTGCGCAACGAAGACCTGGGCGACATGGCCGAAGAGGTCAAAGTCGGCCAGGAAATCACGGTCATGGTTCAGGAGATTGATTCTATGGGACGGGTAAACGTCTCCCGCCGGGCTCTCTTTGGCGACGACGATACCCCCCGTCCGGCGCGGCCCTCTTATGACCGGGATCGGGGCAATGACCGACCACCGCGCCCCGGTGGCGGGCCGGGCGGCGGCCCCGGCGGTGGCAATCGGGGTGGCGGCGGCGACCGGGGCCGAAGGCCTGGCGGCGGACCTGGCGGCAGTCGGGGTGGTGGCCCCCGCAGCGGTGGCGGCGGCAGCGGCAGACCCGGCGGCGGCATCTCAGACCGTCGTTTCCTGGGCAACAGCGGCGGACGGCGCGGCAGCTAGGAGGCTATACCCAAATAGCCGTGATTGACCGTAACAACGTAGATTACACAGCAACCGGGGCATACCGACGTATGCCCCGGTTGCTATAGTGAGCAACTCGGAAGCGTCCGTTTAACTCCGCCATCTCCAGCAATCATATTCTCGCGGGAAATGCAAATTCCCCATCTCCCCCCTATGCCCTCACCCCGATTGGGGTCATGAGAACCAACGGAGAGCTAACTGGAATGGTCTTCAGCCCAGCATCTCTCCTATCCTCGCGGGAGAGGGGCCGGGGGTGAGGGCGTTAGCCGACTTTCCGCAATCGGACTTTAGACGCCGGGAAATGCAAAATTCCCCGTCCCCCCATGCTCTCACCCCGATTGGGGCGAGGTGGCTCAACTGAGAGCGGACGGGCGATAGTCTGCGTCCCAACAATACCCCTCTCCTATCAGGAGAAGGTCGGGGTAACAATGGACGAGCTTGTATGGCGGCTGTCTCCCCTATCCTTGCGGGAGAGAGGCCGGGGGTGAGGGCGTTAGCCGATCTGATGAATGTCCTTCTACCCTGCTTTACCCGGGTTCCTCTTAACCAGCCCTCGGGCTTTTCTTGCTGCCTGCCGGATCCGGGCGATGGGCCGGAATCTGGGCCGCATATTGTGGGCAATTAGGGGTGCTACCTGCTGGTTGCCGGCCACCAGCGGCGCTACCCACTGGCGCAGTTCCTTCAGCGTGGGCGGATTTTCCTCCCAGGTCGGCAGCAGAGATTCCATCGTCCGCCACCGCTTTTCTTTGCCCAGACGGGTCATAACCGTGCCGCCGGCTTCCTGCACGGCTATAGCCCCGGCCAGCATATCCCACATTCGGGGCGCGCCAATGACGGCGTACTGTAATACGCCACAAGCGGTCATCGCCAACTCATAAGCGATACTGCCGGTGGTCCGCAGTTCTCCGGGATGCCGGCCCACCGGCTTGCCAAACCTGGTGGTCTGGACAAAAAAGCCGGGCAGCCCGATCAGGCGATTCCCCACCGGCTTCTCCGAAGCATAGACCGATACCGGTTCTCCGGGAGCCCCGGCGGATAGAGTAAACCTGGCTCCGCCGCCCTGCCGGCAGTGCAGCACAAATCCGCCGCCCGGCGTCGGCCAGGGGATGTACAGCGCCCCGGCTACGGGACGGCCGCGGTGCAGAACTCCGATAGATGAGGCATAAACCGGCAGCCCATTAAGAAAGTTAGTGGTGCCGTCCAGCGGGTCCAGCACCCAGAGCAAGTCCGGGGCCGGCCCGGGCGGGTCCGTCTGCTCAGACCCTTCTTCGCCCAGGATGCCGTGGGTCGGAAACCGGCGGCTGATTTCACGCGCCAGATATTCCTGGGTTGCCTTGTCCGCCGAGGTTACCGGGTCCAGTTGGTTGCGGTCCTTGTACTCTATGGAGAGCTGCCGGCCAAACTGGCTGGACAGAATCTCGCCGGCGCCCCAGGCCAGGTCTATCGCCGCTGCCTCGATTTCCTGTAGCTGTTCCTGGACTGACCGGGACTCTGCAATCATAGTTATTCCTCGACTAACCGGGCTCCGGCTCGGGCCCGGACGCAAAAATTTCGGCGCCGGCTGACCTCGTCGGGCGCGCGTCCCGCTAAATCTCCCTGGCCGCTATGATACCCCTGATCCGGATAAACCGGCTAATGGTACATCGGCTTGAAGAAGCTGTGCAGGAAGTTGCGCTGATGCGCCCAGGAATGGGTGCGCTTGACTACCGCCGGGGGAATCGGCTGCCCCTGCCGCTGCGTGATGCGCATCGTCTCGTAGTCGCTCAACTCCGGCGGGGCGTCGGCGGTAAAAATAATCTCGCACCCCTCCGACTCGATAAAGAGCTTCAGGGACTCGTAGCCGGTTACCTTTCGATTGGGCGGCTGGTAAACGTAAAGTTCGGTACAGCCGTAGAGGTCTTCCACGTGGTCGTTCCCGCTGCCTCGGCCACCGCCCTGGCGCAACTGACGCCTTCCGATACCATGCCGGCGCAAATCCATATTCATAATGCTGCCTCAGTTCTCAATTGGAAATTCCCGACCGCCCGGTCAGGGGTAAAGGGCCCAGCCCACCCGGTCCGTTTCGGCCCGGTAGAAATGTCCGTCGGTGGAAGTTACGTACAGCATATCCAGGTCCGGGCCGCCAAAGCAACAGTTGGTGGGCCGGTTGCAGGAGATGGGGTGGGTCTCCAGCACCTGGCCGGTGGGAGAGAAGATGTAAATCATCGATCCGGGGCCGCCCAATTCCCAGCCGGCGGTGGCAACGATATTACCTTCAGCATCCAGGCACATCCCGTCAATACCCCGGTGCACGGAGTCGGAGTCCCGGCCAAAGGTGTGGAGCGTCCGGTAAGCCCCCAGGCTGCCGTCGTCGTTAATCGGATAGGCCCGCAGTTCCCGGTTCAGGTCAATGCGGTCACTGTTGCTTTCGGCTACGTAAAGAGTCCGCTGGTCCGGGGATACCAGGACGCCGTTGGGCATAGTCGTGTCGAAAGTAACCCGGGCCACGGTGTAGCTGCCGTCGGGCTGGGGGGTGGCGCACAGCACCGAACGGTTGTCCAGTTCTTCCACTTCGCTGGGATCGATGTTGCCGGCGTTCCAGGGATTGGTGAACCAGATACGCCCCCGGCGGTCTATAGCCAGGTCGTTGGGTGTATTGAGTTTTTGTCCGTCGACCCGGTCCGCCACCGGCGTTACCGCGTCGGCATCGAATCTCACAATGGCGCGGCCGCCGGAGCAGCAGCCAAAGAGATTGCCCGTAGTATCGAAGGCCAGGCCGTTGGTGTGGTTGGTTCCGGAACGGGCCTCGGTAATGGCTCCGGTGTCAGGGTCGCAGCGCATAATTCGGCTGGTGGGGATATGGGTGAACATGATTGACTCGCCGTCCCACACCGGGCCTTCGCTGACGCCGCCGTAAGGTTGGTTAAGCAGCTCAAACCGATATTGCAATGGCATCGGGTAATGCCTCCTCAGTAGATTGATCGTATAAGGCAGATTATCCACGAATAAGCGCGAATGTCCACATCTGACGCGCCCTCACCCCCGGCCCCTCTCCCTCAAGGAGAGGGGAGTTTGGATGCTTTCGATTATCCGGGGGTAGGGCTGCGGCCTGGAGTTTTGCGCTTTCCGGATGAAATTCAGGTATTGATATTGTAAGGGCATTGGGCTAAATTAAGTGGGTGTTTTGGATGGGAGAGCGGTCAGGGGAAACGGAAATCAATTGGTGGAAGACAGCGAAATATGGCAGGAGTATTCCGGGAAGTCATCGAAGCTGTAGCCTTGGCGGCAGTGGTCTTCATATTAATTCAGGCCACCGCTCAGAACTTTCGCGTGGAGGGCTCCAGTATGGCCCCCACTCTGGAGGGAGAGCAATACCTGGTAGTAAACAAGCTTATCTACTTCACCTTTGATGTTGAACGTTTCTCCAGGTCTATTCCCTTCTGGCGGGTGGACGAATCCCACGTCAGCCGCCCCTTCCGGCTGCCCAGACTGGGGGAGATAATTGTCTTTCATTTCCCCCGCGAGCCGGAGCGGGATTTCGTAAAGCGGGTAATCGGGCTGCCCGGCGACACGGTAGAAATTGTGAACGGCCAGATTCGGATTAACGACATACCCTATGACGAGCCTTACCTGAAAGACCCTTTCTATTACAATATGTCCCCGCAAACTATGGGCGAGGGGGAATATTTCGTGATGGGAGACAACCGGGATCACAGCAACGATTCCCGCAACTGGGGGCCGGTGCCCGAGGAATATCTGGTGGGCAAAGTATCGCTAATCTACTGGCCCTTTGAAGACTTGGGCGTACCCCGCTGACAAAATTTATCCACGAACCGACGCCAACGCCCATCAACTTGTGCGCCGCCACGACAGTTCGTGGACAATTTACGATAGCCACCGGGCCAATCCGCCCGGAAGTCGCTCCCCTTGACCGGCAATTTCATACCCGGCCCGACCTTTTCCCGGCCACCATTTCCAGCCTTTCTGAAAGGAAGAGCCGGTCTGAATCCTGACCACCGGCTTCTAGTCTTCCTCTTCCCGCGCCGGGCCCACCAGGATGTCGTCGCCTTCAACCCGGACCTCAAAAGTGCGCAGGGGGTCCACCGCCGGCGGAGTCAATACCTTGCCGGTTCTGACGTTGAAGATGGCCCCGTGCAGCGGACACTGAACCTCCGCTCCGTCCAGGTCTCCCTCGGAAAGGGAGGCGTAGGCGTGGGTACAGATGTCTTCACAGGCGTGGACCTCTCCGTCCACATTAACCAGCAAAATCTGGTCATTGCCTACGTCCACCACCTTCATATCTCCGGGAGCTACCTCGCTCACCGCAGCCACCTTTACGAAATCTGCCATAAACCCTCCTTCTGCGTCAGTTCTGATTTGATAATTCCGCCCGGCGCCGGCGCCGGTCTTGTCGATTCGGCAACAATTATAGCCAACCAACCCCGCCGGGCCAACCTTGATTGCCCGGGTTAATCCTGCCGGGGCAGGAACCTATCCAGGGCATACCCGTTCCGGGCCGGGGCGATTAGGCCGTATCCGGTTCCCAGCCCCAGGGACGAGGCCCCCAGCCGGCTTCGTAAACCTCACCACCTTTTACCGTCAGAACCGGCACTACCGCCCGTTCCGTCCGTCGGCTACCGCCCACCACGTCATAAACTACCCAGTCCCCCTCTTTGAGGTCCAACACCGATATATCCGCCTGATGGCCCGGCTGGAGGGAACCGATACGCCCTTCCTGACCCAGAGCTTTGGCCGGGTTCAGGGTGCACATCTCCACCACCTGCTCCAGGGTAAACTCCATCGCCAGGAAACGGGTCATCATCTCCGTCATGCTGTGGACAGTTAGTTGGCGGCCGGGCAGGGTAAGGTCGGTGCTGATGCAGTGGGGCATCAGCCCCTGGTCCAGAACCCGCTGGCCCACGTCAAAGCTGAAGTTCATTCGGCCATGGGCCGTGTCCAGCCATACACCCCGTTCCTGAGCCTCTTGGGCCTCGGGAACCAGCTTCCCTTCCGAGTCAATCACTCCGCCCGGGTTCGCCGTAAAGAGATGGGTAACGATGTCTCCCTCCTCCAGGATGGGCAGCAGTTGGTGAATAACCTTTTCATCGTAGCGCTTTTCCGTATCCCCGATATGCACCATCAGTTTCACGCCGGCTTCTTTGGCGGCGCGCTTCGCCATCCGGGGCATCTCCATCCCCATAATCTCCAGAGCCGGCGAGACCATGCGGGCCTTGATCCCGAAGATGGTTCCCCGGTTCTCCTCTACTACCTGAATAGTCTTGTCCAGGTCAATGCTGGCGGGACTGAAAATATCGGGAGTAGTCGCCAAGCCGGTGCGGCAGATGTGCAGGAAGGGGATTATCTCCGTGGCGTTGTTGGGAATGATGTGCCGGGGAAAGCCGCCGTAAGTATCACAGCCGGAGCTGCCGGCGTCCACCATAGTGGTAACTCCGGCCCGGATTCCACCAATGTCGGCAGCTACTCCGTTACCGTTTACGCCGTCATAGATGTGAGTGTGCAAGTCAATCAGGCCGGGAGTTACGATTTTGCCCTTGACCTCAACCACCTGGGCCGCCTCACTGGCGGGTATGTCGGGAGCCACGCGGGCTATCTTGCCGTCCGCCACCGCCACGTCATTAGGCCCGTTAATATTCTGGGCAGTGTCAATTACCGTTCCACCTTTAATCAGCAAATCGTACATGAGAAACGCTCCTCAATATCCCGGAAAATCCGGGCAGGATTTGACTGCGCTATTCCATGGTCGCAGGCCGGAAGCCGGGAAAGTCAGGAATAAGTGCGAGTGCCGAAAAGCTCGCCCACCGACTGGCCGATATGGATGCGGTTGATGGCCTCACCCAGCAGCGATGCGACCGACAGCACCTTTACTTTGTCGACGTTGGCCCCGGGCTTCAGGGGCAAGGTATCGGTTACCACTACCTCTTCAAATTCGCTGTCGGCGATAGCTTCGTAGGCCCGACTGGCGAAGACCGGGTGGGTGGCGCAGCAATAGACCTGAGTTACGCCGACGTCCAGCAGGGCGTGGCCGGCGTTAACGGTGGTTCCCCCGGTCAGAATTTCATCATCAAAGGTCAGGGCCACCTTACCCTTCACATCGCCGATAACATTGAGGGTCTCGGAATGGTCGGCGTTGTCGATGCGGCGCTTTTCGATGATCGCCAAAGGCACATCCAGATACTCGGCTACATCCCGGGCTCGCTTGCTGATGCCTATATCCACCGCTACCACTACCAGATCGTCAATCTCCTGAGTCTTGAAGTAATCAGCCAGAATGGTCATGGCGGTCAGTTCGTCCACGGGAATATTAAAGAAGCCCTGAATCTGGCCGGCGTGCAAATCGACGGTAAGCAGGCGGTCAGCGCCGGCGGTAGTCAGCAGATCGGCCACCAGGCGGGCCGTAATCGGCACCCGGGGCTGGTCCTTCTTGTCGGTACGCCCGTAGCCGTAATAGGGAATGACCGCCGTAATCCGGCCGGCCGAAGCCCGCTTGCAGGCGTCAATCATTATGAGCAGCTCCATCAGGTTGTCGTTGACCGGCGCCCCGGTGGGCTGAATGATGAACACGTCCCGCTGGCGAATGTTTTCCATAATGCGTACAAAGGTGTTGTCATTAGCGAACTTGAAGACCTCGGCCCGGCTGAGGGGAATACCCAGGTAATCACATACATCCTGGGCCAGCGCCGGGTGGGAGTTGCCACTGAAAATCCGCAAGTTATCGGAGTCAACCAACGGGCCTTTTGTGTAGGTCATATTTAATGGACTGCCCCGGAAAATTAACGGCAGCCATACCCCCTTCCAGAGACTAAACCGGCGGCGTAACTGCCGCCCCAGCCGGACTGTGCGGAATGCCAAGCAGAAACGAAGGTCGCTCTACTTTTCGGAATCACCTAAAGTCTATGCCCGCGTTTCCGGCCTTGATCCAAAAGCCTAGCGATTATAGCACAAGGGCAAAAGCCGGAAAAAGGAAAGCAGTGACGCGGTATTGCCAACTTGGGCCGCTTCGGACATTGACCGCTGCGGCCCCAAGCTCCGGGCCGGGGAAACGATAGTGGCGCTCCCTTATATTACAACCTTTAACCGCCGTCAATTTTTAACTACCGCCGCCGCCGCAAGACGTATATAATCCCTGACACCAGCAAGATTGAGGTAACTGTGATGACCGACCGCAAGGAATTGGCTCTGGACATTCTGGCCCGGCTGGGCGCTCAACCCGCCACCGCATTCCGGGAAGCGGGTGTGGCTCAGGTTGTGCGGGAAATTCTGGCAGAAACCGGGATACCTTATCGCACCGACGCCTACGGCAATATCATCGCCCACCTGCCCGGAAACTCGCCGGACGTGGACTTGCCGCCCCTGGCTTTCATGGCCCACATGGACCACCCGGGGTTTGAAGCGGTGGCGGTGGACGGCGACTTCCTGGTCGGCGCGGCTATGGGTGGCGTACCCCAGCCGTCCTTCGAGCCGGGTGTACCCTTGCAGGTACTGCTGCCCGACGGCCAGCGGTTGGCGGCTGTCACCGTCGGCCCGGCCGGCGAGCCGGCGGAACGGAAGGTTCTTATCCGGCTGGAGGACTCATCCCGCCGGGCCGAAGTTTCCTTGCCCGCCTCCGTCGTATTTGACCTGGTGGACTTCCGGCTGGAAGAGGGCTACATCCGGATGCGCGCCGTGGATGACCTGGCCGGCTGCGGCAGCGCCCTGGCAATGCTGACCGTACTGGCCGGAGAGCCAGCGGCCGGCGACGTTTACGGCGTATTCACCCGAGCCGAAGAGGTGGGACTGGTCGGGGCGCGCCTGCTGGCCGAGGCCGGAACCTTGCCCCGGGAAACCCTGGTGGTGTCCCTGGAGTCCAGCCGCACCCTGCCGGGAGCCGAAATTGGCAGCGGGCCGGTTATCCGAGTCGGGGACGCCGGCTTCACCTTTAACTCCGAGGCCGAGTCGGCCCTGATTCGCGCCCGGGAAACGCTGCAAGCGCGTCCCGACGGCTTTAAGGTACAACGGCAGCTGATGAGCGGCGGCACCTGTGAGGCCAGCGCATTTTCCCTCTACGGCTACCGAACTACCGGAATTGCCTTCCCTTTGGGGAACTACCACAACGGCGCCCCGGAAGGACGCATCGAAGCGGAATACATTCACGAGGATGACTACCTGGGCGGCGTCGAGCTGATGCTGGAAGCCGTGCGCCGTCTGCCCGAGCGGGAGGATACTGCCTTCCGCCGCCGTCTGCGGGAAATTCCGCCGGAGTTTCGGGAGCGAATGCAGGCCGGCATTGAAGGGCTGCCCGGTAATTAACCGGCGCATCCGGCCCGGCGTCAGTAGCAGAACCGCCGTATTTCATTGACCGGAGATTCGGGTTAGAGCGGCCCGATTTACGCCTACACCTGCCGGTAGCGATTAACTATGGGCAGCCGCCGGTCCTTGCCGAAGGCGCGGGGAGTAATTTTCACGCCCGGCGGGGCTTGGCGTCGCTTGTATTCGTTGCGGTCCGCAAAGGAAATTACCTGCTTCACTGCCGCCGGGTCGTGTCCCAGTTCCACCATTTCCTCGTAACTGTAATCTTCTTCCACGTAGTCCCGGACAATGGGGTCCAACTGTTCGTAGGGCGGCAGGGTATCGGCGTCCAACTGGTCCGGGCCCAGCTCGGCCGTGGGCGGCTTGGCGATGGTAGCTTGCGGGATGGGCGGGATGCCGCCCTCCGTGCCACCGGCCCGCCGATTGCACCAGCGGCACAACTCGTAAACCAGCGTCTTGGGTACATCCTTGATGACCGCAAATCCCCCGGCCATATCTCCATACAGGGTAGCGTAACCCATCGCCATTTCACTCTTGTTGCCCGTGGTCAGGACAATCCAGCCAAACTTGTTGGAGATGGTCATCAGGACGTTGCCCCGGATGCGGGCCTGCACGTTCTCCTCGGCCACATTGGGCGCAGTATCCCGGAAGTAGGGCTGCAGCATATCGGTGAAGGCCAGATGCGCCGGCTCGATGGGAATTACCCAGCATTCGATGCCCAAGTTGTCCGCCAAGGCCCTGGAGTCGCTGACGCTGCCCTCGGAAGAGTACCGGGACGGCATAGTTATGCCGGTCACGTTCTCCGGCCCCAGCGCATCGGCGGCCACCGTAGCGGTCAATGCCGAGTCAATGCCCCCGGACAGGCCCACCAGGGCGCGGGAGAATCCACTCTTGCGAATGTAGTCCCTGGTTCCCACCACCAGCGCCTGATAAACCTCTTCCACCGAATCCAGCGCCGGGGCTTTGACCGATACTTCCAGCCGCTGCCGGCTGTTGGTATGGTATTCGGAAACCGCCAGCTTCCGGGGAACGCCAATCTCCTGCAGGATGGTCGGATTTTCTTTACGGGCCAGCGGCGCTCGCAGCCTGGAGCGAAACACTGAGTCAATCTCCAGGTCTTGCACCAGCAAGTCTTCGGCAAAGGCCGGGCTACGCGCAATTATCTCGCCGCCCGGATCACAAATCAGACTGGACCCGTCAAAGACCAGTTCGTCCTGGCCTCCTACCATATTCACGTAGGCGACGAACAGTCCGTTGTCCGCCGCCCGGACGCCAATCATCTTCTCCCGGTAGGCCGACTTACCAATATGGAAAGGGGAGCCGTTAATGTTGACAATCAATTCGGCGCCGGCTTCCCGCTGGACTGCAATGGCCCCTACCGGGTACCAGATATCCTCACAGATATTGACCCCGACGCCCACCCCGTTGATGCGGTACACCGGACATTCGCTGCCCCGCCGAAAATAGCGGTCCTCGTCGAAAACGCCGTAGTTGGGCAGGTACATCTTGCGATAACTGTCAATCAACCGGCCGTCATAGCCAATGGCGGCGGCATTGGCAATATCCATCCCCAGCGTTGAATCGCCAACTTCCACGTAGCCCACCACCACGGCGATGTCCCGCGCGGCGGCAACCACCCGGCGCATAGCAGCTGCGTTAGCTTGCAGGAAAGAGGGTTTGAACAGCAGGTCTTCCGGCGGGTAGCCGGTAATAGCCAGCTCGGGAAAGGCCACCAAATCGGCCTGAAAATCCCGCGCCCGCTCGATGTATTCAAGGATGCGATTGGTGTTGCCCTCGATGTCGCCTACGGTGGGGTTGAACTGGGCCAGGGCCAGTCGAAAATTGCGAATCATGGACACCCCGGAGTTTTATGCGCCAGTGTCCGTATATATTAAACCATTCAGCGCAGGAAAGTCAGCCCTTGCCCGGTAGTCCTCACTCCCGGCCGCCTTTGCCCTCACCCCCGGCCTCTCTCCCGCGAGGAGAGGGGAGTAGATTCTCCCTCTCCCCCAGGGAGAGGGCAGGGGTGAGGGCCGCCTCATCAACCGTTGTCCAGGGTGTAGGTGAACTCGTCGCTGGCGGCGCCGCCGTACTGGTCGGTGGCGGTGATTTTGATGGTCAGTTCCTGGGATGCGGCCGACCCGGCGGTCAGCGTCAGCACATTGCCATTCCAGGAGCCCGTTACCTTGTTCCTGGCGATGGAATTCAGCGCCCCCGTCTTTACGGCCCCGGTACGCTGGTGGGTCGTCGTCACCTGCACTGCGTAGGTCAACCCGTCGCCGCTGAAGTGGGTCGCCATATCCAGGGTGTCGGTCTCGCCTTCGGACAACTCGACATCATCGAAGTCGCTAATCAAATCTGCCGGGTTCTGCGGCTCCGGTGTTGGCGCGGGAGTAGGCTCCGGCGTCGGTTCGGGCGTCGGTTCCGGTGTTGGCGCGGGAGTAGGCTCCGGCGTCGGTTCGGGCGTCGGTTCCGGTGTTGGCTCCGGGGTAGGCTCCGGGGTAGGCTCCGGAGTCGGTTCCGGGGTAGGTGCCGGCGTTGGTTCCGGGGTTGAGACTTCCGCTACCAGCGTCAGGGTGAAGGAGTCGCGGGCCGTGTCATCGTCTTCGTCGCGGGCCGTGATGGCTATGGTCAGCGACTGCAACTTGGCCGGGCCGCCGGTCAGCGTCAGGACGCTGCCGTTCCAGGACCCGGTGACCTTGTTGACGGCTATCTGGTTGAGTTCGCCGGTCTTGGTGGCGCCGGTGCGCTGATGAGTTGTGGTGACCATCACGGTGTAGGTCAGGCCGGCGCCGCTAAAATGCTCCGCCATATTCAGGTCAGCACTGGTTCCATTAGACAGCTCGATGTCGTCGAACTCGCTGATTAGCTCCGGAGTTGGCACGGCGGTAAGGGCCGGCGTTGGGCTGGGCGCAGGCGTGGACGTGGGTTCCGGCGTTGGCGCGGCGGTAGGCTCCGGAGCAGATGTTGGGGTTGGAGTAGGCGCCGGCAAAGTGGTAGGCTCCGGCGTTGGGCTGGGTGTTGGTGGAACTATGAATCCCGGCGGCGGCGTGGGTGTGGGCGTCGTAGCGCTACAAAAGTCGCCAGCCCAACCCTTTATCAAACTATCCGAATCGGTGATCCTTTTCTGCAACTGGCGAAAAGCGGCAGTATCCGGGGCGCAGAGGCCGTTGTTGTTGCTAAAGTCTATATTCTCCAGCTCGGACAGGTTAGCTATCCCGGCCGGGAGTTTGCCGGTGAGCTGATTATTTTCGAGGCGCAGCCACTCCAAACCGGAGAGGTCTCCCAATTCGGTCGGGAGTTGGCCGGTGAGACGGTTATTTCGGAGGAATAACGAGTCCAGATTGGAGAGATTCCCCAGTTCGGCCGGGATGCCAGTGAGACGGTTATTGTAGAGGTACAAACGTTCCAAATTGGAAAGACTACCCAGTTCGACCGGGATGCTGGTGAGCTTATTATCTCCGAGGATTAGCCATTCCAAATTAGAGAGGCTCCCCAATTCGGCCGGGATGGCGGTGAGTCGGTTATTTTGGAGGGCTAGCCATTCCAAATTAGAGAGGTTTCCCAGTTCAGCCGGGGCACTGGTGAGGCGGTTGCGATAGAGGGACAACTTTTCCAAATTGGAGAGGTTCCCCAATTCAGCCGGGATGCTGGTGAGCTCATTATCTCCGAGGTATAGCCACTCCAAACTGGAGAGGTTTCCCAGTTCGGCCGGGATGCTGGTGAGATCGTTATAGGCGAGCTTTAAAAATTCCAAATTAGAGAGGTTCCCCAGCTCAGCCGGAATGCTACCCGTCAGATTAGAGTTGTAGATGTCCAGATGTTCCAGATTGGAGAGGTTCCCTAGCTCAGACGGGATGCTGCCGGTCAGCGCCGGACCGGAGAGGTACAAATACTCCAAACTGGAGAGATTCCCCAGTTCGGCCGGGATGCTGCCCGTCAGCGCCGGGCCGGAGAGGTGCAAATACTCCAAATTTGAGAGATCCCCAAGTTTGGCGGGAATGCTGCCCGTCAGCGCTGGGACGTCGAGTTCCAACCTCTCCAAATTAGAGAGATTCCCCAGTTCGGCCGGGATGCTGCCCGTCAGTGCCCGACCGTAGAGTTCCAGCCGCTCCAAATTGGAGAGGTTACCCAGTTCGGTGGGAATATTGCCAGTCAGTTTGCGGCCGTTAATGTCCAACTCCTTCAGGTTGGAAAGATTACTCAGTTCGGTGGGAATGCTGCCCGTCAGACTATAGCCGGAGATCTCCAGATATTCCAAACCGGAGAGGTTCCCCAGCTCGGTGGGAATGTTGCCAATCAGATTATTGCCGTAGAGGTCCAGATATTCCAGGTTAGAGAGGTTCCCCAGCTCGGTGGGAATGCTACCCGTCAGATTATTGCCGTAGAGGTCCAGATATTCCAGGTTGGAGATGTTCCCCAGCTCGGTGGGGATGCTGCCCGTCAGCTTATAGCCGTAGATACTCAACTCTTTCAGGTTGGAAAGATTCCCCAGCTCGGTGGGAATGCTGCCCGTCAGACCATAGCTGCTTTGGAGCAGCAACTTCTCCAAATTGGAGAGGCTTCCCATCTCGGCGGGGATGCTGCCAGTGAGGTCGTTAAGGATGAGGTCCAACTCCTTCAGGTTGGACAAATTACCTAGTTTGGCGGGGATGCTGCCCGTCAGGTCGTGGTTGTCCCTGATTAATAACTTCTCCAACTCGGAAAGGTTCCCCAAGTCCGTGGGCAGGGACCCATTCAAATTGTTGTCTTCCAGGTTCAGCTCGGTTACGCGGCCGGAGGAATCGGTGGTTATCCCATACCACTCGCCCATAGGTTGGGAGCTTTTCCAGTTGGTTTTGTCAGTCCAGCCAGCCCCGCCGGCAGAATCGTACAGGGCTTCCAGCGCCGCCTTGTCGTTGGCAACCGAGGATTGGGTGATTTGGGCGTTGACCGGCTCCGGTTCCAGCCCCCAGACCAGCAGCGCCGCCAGCATCAGCAGCGTCAACCCCAGTCCAAAGAGGCCCAGCAGCGCCCTGGCGGGTAAGGCAGTTATTGCTCTGAAAATTCGGCTAACGGGAGGAGGGGGAGGCAATTCCAGCCAAATGTGACATGACGCTACCTCGAAGGCATCCAGCTTGACTTTGAGGGGTTATTTTACAAGTTGGCGGGGGTGAGGGACAAGCGTTATTTTGGCCTTGGACTTTGCCCTCACCCCCGGCCCCTCCCCGCGAGGAGAGGGGGGATTAGTTTCTCCCTCTCCCCCAGGTAGAGGATCGGGGTGAGGGCCAGAGAGGGGCCGGGGGTGCAGGCCGGGGTGTTTTCCTTCTTGATGTTGCCTTGCAGGGCTATCGCATATGAAAAATTTTCAGGATGAGAACGGAACTTTCCGATGTTTTGGCGGCGCTTTACTGGGTAATCAACATCAAAACCAACGGTTTAAGTCTTAAATTACCCAAATTTAGCAGTTAAAAACGGAGATTTAACCGTCAATTGGCCTCTTAAAATCCATATGCGATAGCCCTGTGTTGCCTTGCCCGGCGCATTGACACTGCCGACCGGCTCAAGCATACTTGCCGGAGCAGCGGTCGGTTAGGCAATCGCTGGGGAATACCTTAAATCTCGGCGGCGGGATCCCGGGAGAACCCGGACAAGGAGCGAAAATGTACCAGGAAATTTTGGTGCCTCTGGATGGTTCCGACCTGTCGGCAAGAGCTTTGCCAACGGCCCGACAGTTGTCGGAAGCACTGGGATCACGGATTCATCTGCTGCAGGTATCTTCTCAATCGGAGGATTTCAACTTGATGCGCGGGTCCGAGCTTGGCGTCACGGGAGTGGAGTATTCCCAGCAGTTGCTGAACGAACTGGCCGTCGCCCAACGGGAGCGCATCACGAGGTATCTGAACGAGGTCGAGGCTGAGCTGACCTCAGTAGGGCTGAAGGTGGTCAAGGCCACCGATGATGGCCCAGCCGCCGATAAAATAGTAGCTTATGCCGCCGCCGCGGGCATCGACTTGATAATTATGAGCACCCACGGACGGGGCGGCGTCCGCCGTTTTCTGGTGGGCAGCGTCACCGATAGGGTCATTCGCTCCACCCACCTGCCGGTACTGGTTATCCACCCGGAATAGGGAAGGGCGATTGCTTAATCGCGGCAGCAGCGGCAAAGGACAATAACGTTTTCCATTCGCAAGTGTTCGCCAATAACCGGATAAACCAAATCCATCGGTGAAGATTCGTGGCTACGCCCTTGCTTTGGGGATAATTTGGCCGGCCCCGGAGACAGCATTTTTCAGGCTCCTTCCCATTTGCGCTACCAATTAGCCCAGTGGCTGCCCTTCTACTACGGGTGGGTGATTTTCTCCATTGGGGCTTTAGCCAGCTACTCCTCCCGGCCGCTGATGGCGGTAGCTACCTTGTCCGTCTTTGCCGTGCCGATGACCAGCCAGTTCGGCTGGTCCTACGGCCTCTTTTCCGGCGTCGTCAGTCTGGGTGGCCTGTGCGCCATCGGGGTGTCGCCCTTTGTGGGTCGGCTCATCGACCGCTACGGTTCCGGGGTAATTCTGGCGATTACCACCGCCATTGTGGGCAGCTGCGCCTTCGGGCTGTCCCTGATTCATCAAGCCTGGGCCTTCTATGCCTTGTACGTGCCGGGGCGCATGGCCTTTGCCAGCCCTCTGGAATTGGGAACCACCACCGCCGTAAACAATTGGTTCATCCGCCGCCGTCCCCTGGCCCTGGCCCTGCTCACCGTCAGCCAGGGTACCGGCCTGGCCGCGATGCCGCTGGCGGCCCAGTTCCTGATTTCCGGGTGGGGTTGGCGTAATGCCTGGGCAATTCTGGGAATCTATACCCTGGCTATCGGCGTCATCCCCGCCCTGCTGCTGATGGCCCGCCGGCCGGAGGACATGGGCCTCACCGCCGACCCGCGCCGGGGCCAACCCCGGACGCTGCAACCGCCGCCGGACACTGCGCCGCAACAGCAGCGGGAACCGGGAACCGGAGCCGGGCCAGTACCGGGAGAAGCGCCGCTCAACCGCCGGGAGCAACCCGCAACGGCAGCCGCTCCCAATCTGAGAACTTCCTTGACGGAAACCAGCTACACCGTATCCCAGGCGTTAAGAACCCGGGCCTTTTACGTTATGGCGGTCTTCTCCGGAGCCGGTTTTATGGTGCAGGCCGGAGTCAGTCTGCACCAGGTCTCCCACTTCATTAATCAGGGGATGGATTCTTCGCTGGCAGCCCTTACCGCCGGAGCCTTCGCCTTCTGTCAGGTGTTGGGGGGTCTGGTCTGGTCCAGTCTGGCCTCCCGGCGGGCGCCGGTCCGGTTCCTGCTGGCTCTGTCCGCCTTCTGCGTGGCAGGGGGTGCGCTGGGAGTCCAGGCCAGCTCAACTCTGGCATGGGGGCTGCCGGCGTCGTCAATTCTGGGTGTGGGCGTGGGCGGTCTGCACCTGTTGCTGCGCCTGGCCTGGGCCGAATATTACGGACGAGAGCATTTGGGCAGCATCACCGGCATAACTCTGCCGGTGCAGGTGGGCGGCCAGGCCCTGGGCCCGGTCATCGCCGGTTTCCTCTACGATTTCACCGACAGCTATCTGATTCCCTTCCGGATTTTTGCTGTGGCCGTTTTCATCGCCGGACTGCTGGTGCTAACGGCCACCCCGCCCCGAACAAGAGGGTGAACTCTTCCCTCACCTCCATTTCCGCTCCGGGAGGGAGCGGGAGCATGGAAGGAGGGCAAGCCGGACATTGCCGTCTCTCGAGAAAGGGAGAAGCAGGTCGGCGCCGGGATCCTGCAATTTCTTGCGGCAGAACCATGGGAGTTAGAGGCTATCCGGTCATCCATCCCGTTGTCCCCGGAGGTGTGGGCCAGGGTGACGTTACGTATTACGCCAGGGCGTATGTTATAATAATTCCATACAATCCTGAAATGACATCCGTAAATCGCCATAGGCGCCGATAGCTGCGAAGAATCTCGCTTCAGTTATTCGGGATTGGAGGATTCAACCATGAATGTCGGACAATTTGTGCTAACTTGCCTCCATAGATATGCCGACTTCGATGGGCGGGCGGGGCTCCGGGAGTTCTTTTATATTGCCGGTCCCGGTAGTTTTGGTCAGTATCGTAACCTTTGTAATTTACACGTCTTCAATAGCAGATGAGCATGTAAACTCCTGGGTCACTGTGTCTTCCCTGGTGGTCTTGTTAGCTTTGCTGCTGCCTACACTGTCAGTAATAGCAAGGCGGCTGCGCGACTCGGGCCGGCGCCCCGTTGGGGTGTGGGTCCTGGTTATCTGCCTGGTGATAGTGACCATTGTAATTCTAAACGATGAAGATTTCCGTACTATGGCTCTCTTTGGACTGTTGCTGTCAACGTATTATTGGATTATGCTATTTGCAGCAGTCGCTCGCGGGGCCTTAGCCCAGGGCAGAGATCCCTCCGGCGAAAGAAGCGGCGGCTTTTCCGATTACTCCGGCGGTGACGGTGACGGGGCGTAAGCAGGGCTTTCAGGTTATTCAGGTACGAAAGAGCATGAGCATTGCCGAATCTATATTCACCTGTTTCCGAAAGAGCTTTGACTTCCGCGGGCGGGCGCAGCGGGCGGAATACTGGTGGTTTGCAGTATTCCAAATCGTGCTGGGACTGGCAACGTCATGGAGCCTGATCCTGGGCAGCATCGTAAGTTGGGGTCTGCTACTGCCGATCCTGGCAGTTACCGCGCGGCGGCTGCACGACACCGGCCGCACCGGCTGGTTGGCCTTAATTTACGTCTTGAATGTCTTGACCGTCCCGCTAATCAATTTGATAAACCCGGTTTTTGTGGTTCCCGCGTTGGCATCGTTAGCGATAATACTCATCCTCTGCGCTATGCCGGGAGAATCAGGCCCCAACAAGTACGGGCCTGACCCACTTGCCGAAGATATGCTATAGGCATACGCCCCGGCCCACTCTGGTTCCCGGAATACAGCCTCCTGCCGACCGGCGAGCGAAACCTTAACCTGTAGCCTTGTTGGCCACTACGGCAAAGAGAGGGTCTCCGGGGGGACTGGCCTCCGGGTTGGTGAAGCCGCCCCGGATGTTGTCAAAATCGCCCGCTTCCTCCAGATAGGCCGCTACCAGGTCCAGGTGACGCCGGTCGGTGGAGTACCGCCAGATGCGCACTGCCTTGGTGGGAAACATCCGGTTGGAAAAGGTTACGATGCAGATGCCGCCGGGCTTGAGGATTCGGTTCACTTCCCGGAACACCTCGATGGGGCAGGTAAGATACTGGACCGATACGGTGATGACCACCGCATCAAAGGTGTCTGCGGTGTAAGGCAGCGCCGGGTCGAGGTTGATGTCCTGCACCAGGTAGTCGTCCAGGTCCGGGTTCTCCGCCATCTCCGCCGCATTCATGCCCAGGCCGGCCAGCCGCGCCCGGGGGTGTCCCGCCGGCCAGTGAGAACGCCAACTGCTCATCAGGTCCAGCACTGCCGAATCCGGTGGAATCAGGCTGCGGAAGACATTGCCTACGGCGGCGATCGCCCCGTCGTCGATGTGTACTACCAGCCGAGGCTGGACGTAGAAGAGGCTGTCGTCGCTTTCGTCCTCGCGTCCGAAATACTCGGGCAGGAAAGGTGGAAATTGCGGTCCCGTAATAAAGCCTCCCTGGATTAGCGCCGGCCAAGTCCAACTCGATTTATGGCCTGGCAAGATACTGCATAATACTATACAGGATTGTAACACGGCCGGACGCCCGGTAAATACCAAAGGCTTCGCGCTTCAACTTAACCGACCAGCGGTCTAATACCTCCTCCCGCTATCCTGAGGAAAGACGGTTGATGACTATCCGCAAATCCGATGCTGATGGTCGGGTGAAAAAACCGCTCGGAAGGGCTACAATTCTTCTGTCTCAAAATTCGATTATCGTTGATCAGGAAAATATGTTATGACTTCACCGCAGGAAACCCGACCGGGGCACCCCTATTTTATGTATGATGCCATTCTGGGCCAGCCCGAGGCGCTGGCCGAGATGCTGGCCCGCCACGCAGAAGCCTCTGGAGATGTGGCCGCTACTCTGTCGAACAAACGGCGCATCTATATCGTCGGCATCGGCACTTCCTGGCACGCCGTCCTGGTGGCCGAGCATTGGTTCCGCCACTTTACCGGCCCGGCAATTTCGGTGCAGGGCTGGCATTCCTTCGAGTTCTGCGCCTACCCGCCACCCCTCGGGCCGGAAGATGCGGTAATCCTCATCAGCCACCGGGGGACCAAAACTTATTCCTTTATGGCTTTGGAGTTGGCACAAGAGCGAGGGGCCTATACCGTGGCGATAACCTCCAGCGACCCCGGCCCGCGCCTGCGGATAGCCGATGTTTCCTTGCATACCGTAGCCCCGGAGCGTTCCTCTGCCTTTACTATCAGCTACACTACCGCATTGACCGTGCTGGCTCTGCTGGCGGTGGAACTGGGCAGCGCCCTGAACCAGGACGGGGAATCGGTCCAGCTAAAAGCCCGGTTGGCGGATGTCCCCAATGCCGTTGCCGACGTCATTGCCCGGCAGCAGGCCATCGCCGACACCGCGCAGCGATTCGGCGACCGGCAGCGGTTCATCTCCGTAGGCTGGGGGCCAAACACCGCCAACGCCTATGAGGTTGCCCTGAAAATCAAGGAGACCAGCGCCGCCGACTGCGAGGGTTTGCAGGTGGAGCAGTTGCTGCACGGCCCCTTCTGCTCCGTTGACGACCGGTGCCTGGTTACTCTGATTGCGCCGCCCGGGCCGGGCTACGCGCGGGCATTGAACATTGCCCGGGCCTCGGCCGCCGCCGGCGCCCCGGTATGGGCATTGATGCAGGAAGGCGACCGGGAATTGGCGGAGTTAGCCGAGGCCAGCTTCCCCCTGCCGCCCCTGCCGGAGCTTTGGAGTCCCCTGGCTTATGTAACCCCGTTACAGTTGTTTACCTACTATTTGGCATTGAACCGGGGCAAGCACCCGGACCTCTTTCAGCAAGACAACCCGCGCCAGGCGGCGGCTCGCACCCACTATGACCTGTAGCTAAACCAACAATGTAAGGAGCAACAAATGTCCACCGACGAAACTCAGGCATTTCTGGATTCCCAGGCGCAAAATCGCGGTTATTCTCTGGAGATGCACCGCATTATGGCCGAAGTTGACCTGGAATGGGCCCGGAAGTATGGTGAATTTATCGAGGCCACCTATACCGACCAGCGCACCCTGGATCGCAAGACCAAGGAGCTGCTGCAGATAGTGGTCGAAGCCGCCCTGAAGGCCGACGTAGAACAGATTCAGGCTCACGTGCGAGTGGCGCTGGAAGCGGGGGCCACTCCCACGGAAATTCTGGAGGCCTTGCAGTCGGTGATCGTCCCTATGGGCGCCCTGGCCTTCCGCCGGGGCCTGCAAGCCTGGGCCCGGGAAACCGGGCATTTACCCAATGATTAAGGGGGGAGCTGATTCCTACAGGTTACGGTAGGTGCCCTCTCCCCGACGCCGGACGTTAGTAATCAGGACCAGTCGATTAACATTATCTACGATGTAGATGATTCGCCAGTTCCCGACCCTAATCCTGTAGGAGTTGTTGCCTAGCTTTCTGACGCCCCGCTGTCGAGGATCATCCGACAAAGATAGAATGCGCTCATCTAATCGAAGGCGGTCGCCCTAGGTACGGCCTCTAAATCACGCTGTGCGCGTGAGTCAAGCCTTACCTCATACGGAAGACTCTGACTCAAGCCACTTATTCCGATATTCGGTGTAGGAAACTGTACCTTCGGCGCCGTGGCGGTCGTATTCTCTCTCAGCTTCCTCTGCCGCCAATAGGTCCTCAAGAAGTTCGAAACAATCTTCAAGTTCTTGGCTCTGGGACGTCTCACCTAATCCCACCAGCGATTCAGGGGACTCTGAAGAAAGTTGTTTGAAGGCCCGTGGCGGGGGAGCATCCACTGCCCCAAAACTTTGGCTGGAATTAATCGTCCAGCCGGAACCTACCCATATATCCATGTTTGTGGTAGCTGACCTATCCATCATCTCAGGCCTCCCCGTGCAGCTCATTTTTCTGGATCCATCTCATCCCTTCCGTTCTAGTTATTGCGGCTATTTCTATAGACCCGCCCACACCTCTATCAACAATCGCAAATTTCTGAGCGGTTATAGTAGTCCTGATTAAGAAAGCCGCCAGATCTACACAGTCCTGAAGAGGAAGGGCTTCATAGGGCACTCTGTATTCCAAATCACCCCTGATATTCTGAAAAACTTCCGTAACTTGTTCCGGCGTCATTCCTAATTTAGCCTCAATGAGTTGCGGGAGATTAGGATCATAACCCTGTATCAGACGGTTTGCTATATCAAGTTGTCCTCCTCAACTCATGCCAAAGTTTGTTCCTTCATTTTGGGGAGATGGTTCGGGGTTTCGGGGAATATTAAACCGGAATACATCTCCGTAAGGTTCGTCCTGGTTATACCCGCCAACTAAAAAGGTCATGCCACCGTTTGGAGGTACTTGGTTCGGCAGTTGGGAATCATTCCAACGATTAAGAAAGAACGCACTAATTTTTTCTGCGTATTCCCGAACTTTAAGACGCTTGTTTTCAAGTGATGGCTCAAGTTCGGGCAAGAAGCTGTGCGCCGTTCGAGCTCCTATAGTTGCGTCGCCGTAAGTAGCTGCACCAACCCAATTGTGCGGCTTGCCAAAAGTTAACAACTTGGTTGCATTGTCAAAGTTTACCCGCAACGGGCCCGGTAGCTCCGGCCCTTGAGCATTGAGGGTTATACGTGCATCTGCGGCTAATACAATACCTTCCGGCCCTTTCACTGCGACAGCAAGCGACAAACCTTTCCTCCGGCCTGATGCCGGTCTGCCAAGTCAAACTGACTATCAGGATTCTGGCTAAATTATCCCACGGCAGAACCTTCGTAAAAAGTATATCCGGTATTGTCAAGCAAAAACCGGCGGCAGCGTGTATAATGGCGGCAAAATCCAAAGAGGAGGGTCAGCATGACGGAGCTAGGCAGACTGATAACTGCTATGGTAACTCCCTTCGACGACGAGGGGCGGGTGGATTACGACCAGGCCAAGCGTCTTGCTAATGCCCTGCTGGATTCGGGCAGCGACGGCGTAATCGTATCCGGCACCACCGGCGAATCTCCTACCCTCACCACCGCAGAGAAAATCCGGCTCTATGGCGAAGTCAAGGATGCCGTTGGCGACCGGGGCGCCGTGGTGGCCGGCACGGGCAATTACAGCACCGCCGAGAGCATCGAATTGAGCCAGGAAGCGGAAAAAGCCGGCGTTGACGGCCTGCTGCTGGTAGTTCCCTACTACAACAAGCCGCCCCAGGAAGGGTTGTACCAGCATTTCAAGGCCATCGCCGGCAGCGTCAACCTCCCTTGTATGCTCTACAACGTAACCAGCCGCACCAGCCTGAATATGACCCACGACACCACTATCCGGCTGAGCCACGTCGATAACATCGTTGGAGTCAAGGAAGCCGGCAGCGATATGGACCAGATAACCCGGATTATTGACAGGGCCCGGGACGGTTTTCGGGTGTGGAGCGGCAACGACAACGAGACCTTCTACATCATGGCTACTGGCGGCTACGGGGTGGTTAGCGTAGCTTCCCATCTGGTGGGCAATCAGATTAAGCAAATGATGGGCTTGCTGCTGGAGGGCGAAGTGGAGCGGGCCGCCGCCGAACACCGCCGCCTGCTGGAAATTTTCAAGGTACTGTTCATCGTCTCCAACCCCATCCCGGTGAAGCACTCCCTGAATCACGTCGGATTCAATGTAGGCAATCCCCGCCTGCCGCTAATTCCGGCGGACGAAAAATCGGCGGCCCAGATTGAAACGGTGCTGTCCCGCTACGACATTGACATCCAGGCTCCGGATTAGCGACTGTCCTCACTCGCCTGATTACCGGAAATGCCCTTCGGCGCGCTCGCTGGGAGCCTGCCGAAGGGCATTTTCAGTTGGTTCGTTGGCGGTTCTATCCTTACCCCGACCTTTGGGACGGAAAAAGAGACTGCCGGAATCAGGCCGCCATCCGCAGGATGCCGTACATGTGCAGGTAAAGCTTGGTTGCGCCCTTGACCAGCGGCCAGGAACGTACCTCGGCGCCCGGCCTTACGTGCTCGAATATTTCGGTCTCGGTATAGCGCAGGTCTGCGCGGCCCCGGTTTTTGAGGGTTTCCACCAGCCGGCGCGACTCGCCCACCGGAATCAACGGGTCGCCGACGTCGTGCATTATCAGCAGTCGGCCTTTCACCTGGTCCAGGTAGTTGCTGGGCGAAATGCCTTCCAGCTTTTCCCGGAAGTCTGCGGGCAGCCGGTCAAGCAGCTGCCCGGCCGCCTCGGGGGTCGTTCCTTCCAGCAGCTGCCGGGAAATATCCCCCTGCTCCGAAAGCTGGGTCAATTCTGACGCGTCAACCGCCTGCTGGCGCAGAAACCGGCGGGCCAGCAGTTCCCGATCCCCTTCGGTAGGAGCGACCTCGATCAGCTCGTTGGTGAATACCTGGCGAGTGAGCTGATCCACCTCCCAATGCTCGTACTGATTACCGAAAAGCCTGGAGTTGCTGGCAATCTGAACGAAGAAATCCCGGGCATCGTAGTAAGCGCCAAAAGAGTTGACAAAGGCTACGTCATCCCGAATCCTGGGGTCGGCGGCGGCCACCAGCACAAAGGAACCGCCCACGGAGAAACCGGCCATACCCACCCGGTCCGGGTCCACGTAATCCCGGCTGCGCAGGTAGCGAAAGGCCCAGGTAAGGTTCTCTATTTCAGCCGGGTCCACGTTGTTTTGCTGGCCCATAGTTGGCGACCAGCCGAACATGGCAACATAACCGGCCCGGGAGAGGGCGTTGCCAAAATTCACCACATCCGGGTCGTCGCGACCGGCAGCGTTAGCCCCCAGGAAGACCAGTAAAGCGGCCCGGCGGCGGCCGTCGGGGATATAATAAATGTCGGCCTGACCCTCGGCAGCGGCGCGCTGGTAGGTAACTTCCTCCCGCACCGGCGCCGGCGTGAACCAGGGCTGGGGCTTTACCGGCACATTCAGCACCTGCGACACAAATAGCGCGGTATGAAATCCGGTGGCTATTTGGGGGAAAATAGTAAACAAGACTACTACCGCCACCAGAATGACGCCCAGCGCCAGGTAGAGACGGTAGGCCCATCTACCCATACCTTTGAGCAAGGCGCGCTCCATCTGTTCCACCGCCGCATCACCTGGATTGGACTCTACATTTGACGAGAGGCGCCCGGAACTTCGGGCGCCTCGGACCTAATTGCCTGGATTTGCCAATCGGAGGGAAATTCACCGACCGACACTAGCTGGGCTGCTTGGTCATCAACAGATGATGCGCGTCGGCTATCAGTTCTTCGTCCGAACGGTCCAGGTCGATCAGGTCGCCGTGGGGCTGGGGAACCGGAAAGCCGGTGCGGTAGTAAAGCTCTACCCGGTTGCCTTCCGGGTCAAAGAAGTACATCCCAAAGGCGTTGCCGTGGCTGACGATACGCTCGATGGTGATGTCCTCGGCCTCCAGCCTGGCCTTGTATTCCCGCATATCCTGGATCGTAGGGACCTTGAAGGAAATCTGCTGGATGACGTTGGTGTCGGCATCGGCCTTGCGACCTTTCATCACCACAAATTCGTGGTGTTCTGACACCGGATCCGAGGACATAAAACACATACCCCGTTCCATATTCTCATCAGCAATTTTCAGGCCGATAACCCGGCTGTAGAAGTCCCGCTGCTTCATAAAGTCATCGGCATAAATTCCCACGTGGCCCAGTCCGGTAGTTTGCGCCATAGTTGAGTCCTCCTCGGAAATTTGGGATTTGGTCCGTACTGCCAAGTATATAATAACACACCGGTTCAAGAGTATTCTTGACCTGCGGTGGCGACCGCCATATAACCGGGCCCGACGGATTTTCCTGAGGCAGCGGCCGGTCCGGGACGCGGCGGCTGATAGCCCGAACCGGTGGGTACGCCAAAAGCGTGGCAAGGTCGGTGTACTCTCCGTCCCTGCTGCGTTGTCCGGGAGGCCAAAACTTAATAACAGCTCAGATTAAGAATATTAATGCGTCCAGGTGGTTGATATTGACGATTTCGTACAGTATATTATAGCACTGTTGAGTTTTTCGGAATTTGCCGGCTTGGCGTCGGCATCTTAGATGTGTTTCTTATGCTGCATACCCCCCCCCCCCCCCCCCGCCACCATAAAGTCGGCGGCTTACCGCTTCCAGGGGCAACCGGAGGCGCGAGAATGAAGTATTGTCTCAACCGCCGTTGGTGGCTTCACTATTTTGTCGTGTTATTTATGCTGGCTTTGGCCCCGGTTGGATGGGCGCTTTGGGACACATCCCCCGCGGCCGCGCAGGCGGGGGAGACACCGACTGCGCCAACCTGGAAATCAGTTACTGGCCTGGATGAAGCCCTGGTTGCCAGATGGTCGCCTCCCGGCGGCGAATTCGCGTGGATTGAGGTCGCAACCGGCGTGGATCACGCCTGCGGAATCAGTGCAGAGGTAACCAACGGACAAGCGGCAGATCACGGGATGGTTCTGTGCTGGGGCGTCGACAATAACGGCCAAGTGTCGGGTGCGCCGTCTGTAGAGGTAAAGGCTATCGCGGCCGGCGAGCATTTCTCCTGCGCCATCAAACAGTCCGACAGCAAGCCGGTGTGCTGGGGCGCGTCCAGCGAGCTTCAAGAGATAATCGACGACGTGCCGGACCTGGCCGCCAAGGAGATTTCCGCCGGCTCCGACACCGCTTGCATCATTCAGTCTTCGAGCGGGAGTAAGAATAACAAGGCGACCTGCTGGGGCGAGAACAACTTGATTCTCCCCAGCAAGCCACCGGATGTGGCCGTGAAGTCGCTGACTGTAGGGTCCTACTTCGCGTGCGCCATTAAAGTGTCCGACGATACGCCCGCTTGTTGGGGCAACTCCGATTACCTGGTCTATCGGGGATCAAACATCTACCCGAGCTATGCGGTGACGGATTTGGCCGTTGGCGAAGACCACCTCTGCTGGATCAAGCAGTCGGATGAGAGAGTGGATTGCAGTGCCGACGAAGGTCTCTCCTTCTGGTTCACTACGCCACCCACAGATCAATTTACCCAGATCGTTTCGGGTGATATCTTTACTTGCGGCATTCTCAAGAGCGACGGCAATCTGAAGTGCTGAGGGGATACGGAAATACCTGACGGATATCCGGTGTCTCATCTGACAGACGGCACCAGTCTCACCAGCGTGCTGTGCGCTCTCCTCGATGATGGACTGGCTACTTGCCAGGCTCCAGAAGCGGCGATAATTGGCAAGAGCGTGAGTCTGGAACATTTGAACGTTCCCGAGCCCAACGGAATTATCCAGTATCGGATTCGGTACAAGGAGGACGGGGCCGCAGACTGGACCCACCAGTTCGTGTTGGATTGCAACCGACTGGAGCACTGGATTTTCGATCTGAACAACAATGTCCAGCATGAACTCCAGGTGGCAGCCCGCAACAAGCATGGCTGGGGGGCGTGGTCAGCCTTGCAGACCGCTACACCGATCCCGGTCCCGGGGACAACTTTTCTCATCAATATGCTGGTGCGGGACGGCAACACCCTCCGTGCTTCCTGGGACTATCCCTTCGGAGCGGCCCAGACCGGTTATGAAATCCGGCACACTAACTCCGGCGGTACTGAGACGAAGCTAGAAATCCAAAGCACCAATCGCCGGACATCCTACGACATCAAAAACCTGGCCTACGGCGAGACTTACTCGGTGCAAGTCCGGGCCAAAAACAGCGCCGGCAGCGGGCCCTGGTCCAATTCGATCAACGCTACCACCAACCATCGCCCCCAAAACGTGCGCGGCTCCGCGCCAACTGCCACCAGTTTGACCGTGGAGTGGGATGACGTCCCCGACGCCGATTCCATCGATCTGGAGTACTTGCACGAAGAGGGCCACAAATTCTGGCAGGTCGCGCACGACGTGACCAGCCCTTACACCATCACTAACCTGACCGAAGGAGACACCTACCGGATTCGGGTCATTTCGGTCAAGGGGTCTGGGCCCGGCCGGGGCAAAACAAAGACCTACTCCGAGACCAAGCGAGTGACTCTGATGCGATTGGTCCAGTTCAGGGCGCAGCCCGGCCGGGGCAAAGTAGGGCTCGACTGGCGATTGACCGAGCAGGATGGAGCCGGCGGAGAGACCATTAGTTACGGCATCGGGTCCCGGGAAACCAGGGCCGCCAGCCGGAACAGCGTCAAAACCGACAGCGACGCGCCGGAGTCTCCCAGCGGTTACGAAGTGGGCTACACCCTGGACGGCGCAGAGTGGAGCGAAGGTGACTCGGAAACGGTAAACGATACCGCCGCGTCGGTTACCGGACTGCAAAACGGTGAAGCCTACGACTTCAGAGTCCGAGCGCTGTTTGACGGCAGCAAGGTTGGCGCCTGGTCAAACACGATAACCGCCACGCCCCAGGGAGACGCTGCCACTCCGGAACCGACCCCGGAACCAACGCCCGCGCCTACTCCGGAGCCAACGCCCGAACCAACTCCGGAGCCTACTCCAGAACCAACGCCCGCGCCTACTCCAGAGCCGACCCCAGAACCAACGCCCGCGCCTACTCCAGAGCCGACCCCAGAACCAACGCCCGCGCCTACTCCAGAGCCGACCCCAGAACCAACGCCCGCGCCTACTCCAGAGCCGACCCCAGAACCAACGCCCGCGCCTACTCCAGAGCCGACCCCAGAACCAACGCCCGCGCCTACTCCAGAGCCGACCCCAGAACCAACGCCCGCGCCTACTCCAGAGCCGACCCCAGAACCAACGCCCGCGCCTACTCCAGAGCCGACCCCAGAACCAACGCCCGCGCCTACTCCAGAGCCGACCCCAGAACCAACGCCCGCGCCTACTCCAGAGCCGACCCCAGAACCAACGCCCGCGCCTACTCCAGAGCCGACCCCAGAACCAACGCCCGCGCCTACTCCAGAGCCGACCCCAGAACCAACGCCCGCGCCTACTCCAGAGCCGACCCCAGAACCAACGCCCGCGCCTACTCCAGAGCCGACCCCAGAACCAACGCCCGCGCCTACTCCAGAGCCGACCCCAGAACCAACGCCCGCGCCTACTCCAGAGCCGACCCCAGAACCAACGCCCGCGCCTACTCCAGAGCCGACCCCAGAACCAACGCCCGCGCCTACTCCAGAGCCGACCCCAGAACCAACGCCCGCGCCTACTCCAGAGCCGACCCCAGAACCAACGCCCGCGCCTACTCCAGAGCCGACCCCAGAACCAACGCCCGCGCCGACTCCAGAGCCGACCCCAGAACCAACGCCCGCGCCGACTCCAGAGCCGACCCCAGAACCAACGCCCGCGCCGACTCCAGAGCCGACCCCAGAACCAACGCCCGCGCCGACTCCAGAGCCGACCCCAGAACCAACGCCCGCGCCGACTCCAGAGCCGACCCCAGAACCAACGCCCGCGCCGACTCCAGAGCCGACCCCAGAACCAACGCCCGCGCCGACTCCAGAGCCGACCCCAGAACCAACGCCCGCGCCGACTCCAGAGCCGACCCCAGAACCAACGCCCGCGCCGACTCCAGAGCCGACCCCAGAACCAACGCCCGCGCCGACTCCAGAGCCGACCCCAGAACCAACGCCCGCGCCGACTCCAGAGCCGACCCCAGAACCAACGCCCGCGCCGACTCCAGAGCCGACCCCAGAACCAACGCCCGCGCCGACTCCAGAGCCGACCCCAGAACCAACGCCCGCGCCGACTCCAGAGCCGACCCCAGAACCAACGCCCGCGCCGACTCCAGAGCCGACCCCAGAACCAACGCCCGCGCCGACTCCAGAGCCGACCCCAGAACCAACGCCCGCGCCGACTCCAGAGCCGACCCCAGAACCAACGCCCGCGCCTACTCCAGAGCCGACCCCAGAACCAACGCCCGCGCCTACTCCAGAGCCGACCCCAGAACCAACGCCCGCGCCGACTCCAGAGCCGACCCCAGAACCAACGCCCGCGCCGACTCCAGAGCCGACCCCAGAACCAACGCCCGCGCCTACTCCAGAGCCGACCCCAGAACCAACGCCCGCGCCTACTCCAGAGCCGACCCCAGAACCAACGCCCGCGCCGACCCCGGAGCCAACGCCCGAACCTGCTCCGGAGAATCCGGCGAGCCTGATTGGCGAGTTCGATGACGTTGAGCTATCCGAGGGCGAGACCAGCGCGCTGGATATGGCAAGCCACTTCAGCGGCGACGGTTTGACCTACGAAGTGATGGTGACGACAACTCACCAGCGTACCGGGGCAGAAAAGACGGGCGCGCTGAATTCAGTAGCCCGCAACAAGGTATCCGGTTCCTGGAACGGCGATGTGCTGACCCTGACCGGCGGTCGGGCGGTGTCCCAGACACTGACAATTAAGGTAACCGCCACGGACCAGTACGGCGGCACGGCCAGCGATGAGTTCACCTTCACCCTGGACAACAGCTGAGGAACTGTCCCCAGCCGGTTAACAACGGAAGGCCCGGATGGAGTTTTGACGCTCCATCCGGGCCTTGTCTTTCGCAAAGATCAGAATCTGACCGGCCGGCTCAGGGACGGTATGGGGGAGCCGAACCGGCAGCCCGGCGAAGCTCCCAAGCCATCCCCAAGTCGGCCTTGCCCAGCCCTACTCTGGTAGGCGGTCAGATCCAGCGTCTCGCCGGACAAAATCTATCCCCGCAAGTGCGGGGGAACCGGCGGCGCCTGAGGTCTGCGGTTGGAGCTGGAGGGTCTATCCCCGCGGGTGCGGGGGAACCGTAATCCTAGTCATTATACCAAAGAAACTGAAAGGCCTATCCCCGCGGGTGCGGGGGAAACGCCTGAAAAAACGTCAAGGTCGTGTGTAATGGAGGTCTATCCCCGCGGGTGCGGGGGGAAACTTTTCCAGCACCGACAATCAGGACGAACAGGGCGGTCTATCCCCGCGGGTGCGGGGGAAACTGCAGCAAGCACACGCTACCCAAACGGGGGCCCGGTCTATCCCCGCGGGTGCGGGGGAAACCGCCTTCGGTTGGTATTTACATTATCAGTAATAGGTCTATCCCCGCGGGTGCGGGGGAAACGGATGCTCTTTTGTCTTTCCTCTGCGTTTCGGCGGTCTATCCCCGCGGGTGCGGGGGAAACCCGTACCTTCCGCCCCGGGCAATACCAATGGGAGGTCTATCCCCGCGGGTGCGGGGGAAACTAAGCCTCTACCAGAACATCTCGGCCCGCACCAGGTCTATCCCCGCGGGTGCGGGGGAACCCCCCCAAAGCCTTGTAAGCCCCGTACAGCCCCGGGTCTATCCCCGCGGGTGCGGGGGAAACGTGTTCCATGGGTCTCCCTGGAACCCCTGATGGGTCTATCCCCGCGGGTGCGGGGGAAACCCCCCGACCCCGTGCGAGCCAATCGCCGGGTCTGGTCTATCCCCGCGGGTGCGGGGGAAACACTTTCGTTATTGGCATCATCAGCAGTTACCGCAGTCTATCCCCGCGGGTGCGGGGGAAACACCGCCCCCCTTGGATTTATTACCACTGGTCCAGGTCTATCCCCGCGGGTGCGGGGGAAACGCGTATATGGCCGGGCGCATCGAGTCGCCGTCAGGTCTATCCCCGCGGGTGCGAGGGAAACGGCCTCTCTTTTTGTGGTCTAACCCTAAGGTAGGGTCTATCCCCGCGGGTGCGGGGGAAACAGGCGCATAAGTCCCGGCTGGCGTCGGGAGTTAGGTCTATCCCCGCGGGTGCGGGGGAAACTCAGGGGTGCCAACCTCCCCACCCCTGGGCTGGGGTCTATCCCCGCGGGTGCGGGGGAAACAAACGAGTCCCAGTCGGCGAGCGACCTGGTCAGGGTCTATCCCCGCGGGTGCGGGGGAAACTGGGCCTCTGTTGTCCCTCCGTCGATAAGCGGGGGTCTATCCCCGCGGGTGCGGGGGAAACCTTCAGTCAGGATACACATCCTAATACGCAGTCGGTCTATCCCCGCGGGTGCGGGGGAAACGCTTGAAGATGCCATAGCTGAAGCCGATAGGAAGGTCTATCCCCGCGGGTGCGGGGGAAACGGTACAATCAAGGGTCAACGGTCGAATCCTATGGGTCTATCCCCGCGGGTGCGGGGGAAACAGAGATTATCTGGCTTTATGAACGTCCGTATCGGGTCTATCCCCGCGGGTGCGGGGGAAACCCATCCAACGCAGTGGAAATGGATGCAGCGTAGGGTCTATCCCCGCGGGTGCGGGGGAAACGTATTGATACTAGGAGTAACAGTCAGCGTTTGGGGTCTATCCCCGCGGGTGCGGGGGAAACGATTTTGGATTCAAGCTGAAATGGGTATAGCGAGGTCTATCCCCGCGGGTGCGGGGGAAACAAATGGGTATGTCGATACCCAAAACAACCCATTGGTCTATCCCCGCGGGTGCGGGGGAAACAGAGTCAAACCACGCTATAACCTTGTCTGTCCAGGTCTATCCCCGCGGGTGCGGGGGAAACCCCGGCGCAAAACCCGGCTAGAACAGCAACCACGGTCTATCCCCGCGGGTGCGGGGGAAACCCACAACATCCATCGTTATGCCTTCTTGCCTCGGGTCTATCCCCGCGGGTGCGGGGGAAACTTTCTCCACCGTTTCCAAGCCTTCCGGCAAGGCGGTCTATCCCCGCGGGTGCGGGGGAAACTAGACCATGTCATCGACGTCTTTCAGGAGCATAGGTCTATCCCCGCGGGTGCGGGGGAAACCGTTGAAGTATGCCCGGCCAGCACCATCTGGGCGGTCTATCCCCGCGGGTGCGGGGGAAACACCCCAACTGCACCCCCTGAAACTGGAGACTGAGGTCTATCCCCGCGGGTGCGGGGGAAACGGGACCAGGGACCCCAGCATCACGCCAGAGGTCGGTCTATCCCCGCGGGTGCGGGGGAAACCCTTGCTATAATCAGGATACATTGATGTCTCCAGGTCTATCCCCGCGGGTGCGGGGGAAACCCCCACCAATACTGGCGGAAGCGACATTACTGCGGTCTATCCCCGCGGGTGCGGGGGAAACCCACGCCCCCCACGCTGAAAGCAACTGCGCCGGGGTCTATCCCCGCGGGTGCGGGGGAAACTCGGGGAAATCGTTAGCGATATTGTCAACGAGAGGTCTATCCCCGCGGGTGCGGGGGAAACGCATCGTTAGCTTTCTTTATTTTCTCAAGATAGGATCTATCCCCGCGGGTGCGGGGGAAACGGCAACCGGCCGGCACTGGGCCGGCCGGCACACGGTCTATCCCCGCGGGTGCGGGGGAAACTTCTTAACTGTCTCCGATTTTTCCGCTCTTGTCGGTCTATCCCCGCGGGTGCGGGGGAAACACCCCACCCCCGCCTATGAAACCATTTTCTTGCGGTCTATCCCCGCGGGTGCGGGGGAAACTCCTAATAGCAAGGCAATGCGCTTTTTTAAGGCGGTCTATCCCCGCGGGTGCGGGGGAAACGGGCAGGGTTCCCCGGAGGGCCCGCCCAGGAGAGGTCTATCCCCGCGGGTGCGGGGGAAACCGCTCTGCCGCTCTGCTCCCCGGTAACGGCGGCGGTCTATCCCCGCGGGTGCGGGGGAAACAATGCGCGGGATACGTATCCCTGTTGCAAGCGAGGTCTATCCCCGCGGGTGCGGGGGAAACCACGTGGCCCATAAAATCCGGTGTATTTGTCAAGGTCTATCCCCGCGGGTGCGGGGGAAACTAACCCTTCCCTAACCTTCCATTTGGAAGGTTGGGTCTATCCCCGAGGGTGCGGGGGAAACGCCTCACATCCCGTTTATCTGCGTCAATCCGGCGGTCTATCCCCGCGGGTGCGGGGGAAACGATGGATGTAACGCAAAATCGGAAAGGCAAGGCGGTCTATCCCCGCGGGTGCGGGGGAAACTATACCCGATTCAGCTTGAATCAAAGATTGCGAGGTCTATCCCCGCGGGTGCGGGGGAAACTCGGGGAAATCGTTAGCGATATTGTCAACGAGAGGTCTATCCCCGCGGGTGCGGGGGAAACCGAAGTAAAGGGGCGCCGGGTACGGAACGCAACGGTCTATCCCCGCGGGTGCGGGGGAAACCTATAGGTCCATCCCGGCCATAGTCAGCATGTAGGTCTATCCCCGCGGGTGCGGGGGAAACGCGGGTCTGGTCGGGAACCACCGGCCCCGTACCGGTCTATCCCCGCGGGTGCGGGGGAAACCAATACACATCAGGGTCAGGTGGGAGAGTAACGGGTCTATCCCCGCGGGTGCGGGGGAAACCAGCCGGATCACCGGCACCACCAGAGCCTCGGCGGTCTATCCCCGCGGGTACGGGGGAAACCCTTGCAGTGAAATAAAAATTATTTCACTTTCAAGGGTGGGAAATCAGTGGTACTTTACCAGATAAATACCGTCGGCGTCTATGATTTCCCGGGGCGGTTCTCCCAGAGTCCTAATCTGTTGTTCTCCCACCGCCGCCGGGTCCCGCCACGTCATCACTATCGTCCCCTGGCCCAGCTCGGCGTGCCACCCGGACCAGAACATCCCAAATTCTTTCCCGAATCCCCTGGGTCATCTGGGGCGATGTATATACGCCCGGGGCTATTTCCAGCATGGCCGACGCCAGAAAGCCCCGATAGCGCGCCTCTACGTTAACGGTTACTACTATGGTCATTTTTCTCCCTTGCGTTATTTTCCGATATTTGCGGAAATTCTACGGGCTGACCTCCTCAGATTCGGCCTCTGACTCCGCTTCTGCCGGCAACGGAACGTCATCAAAAAGGGCCTTGATGCGGTCAATCATCTTGGATATGACCCGCTCGGTGCGCAGCAGGTCGCCGGTAGTCCGCCGCGTGTAGCGCTCGATGTCCAGCGCCGGATTGTCCTGCACCGCCCGAGCCGACTTGAAGGCGGCCGGGATCAAAATAGTATCCCGGAACAGGTCGGCTACATCCAGCGCAAAGGCGTCGCCGCTGTGCTCATGGATGAAGCCCAGTTGCGGAATTGCGCCCACTGCGGTTACGGCAATCACTGCCGCCGAGATTACGGCTACCGAAGCATGGTTGATGGCCTGATTGGGAATATCCGCCCACATCGGCTCGGTGCGGTCGTAGCGGCGGGCGCGCCATTGGATACCGTAACGCTGGGCCAGGTTTTGATAGGTACGCCGCATACGCGCCCCCTCCATGCCGCGCAAGGCTTCGATGCTCCGGTGCGGCAGAACTTCTCCCAGTCGCAGGGCGTACATTTTGCGGGCGATGGTGATGCGGCTGCCGTGCGGGTCTCCCCAGGCTCGCATCTGACGGCGGGCCAGGTCCGAAGTATCCGGCAGCAGCGGCGGCGCAGTGTAGCAACGCACGCCGTCCTCGCCCACCGCCACCAGCGCCGTGCCGTGGCGGGCCATCAGCCGCAGCGCATCGTGACTTACGGTCGAACCGGGGCCAAGCAAAATCATCGACAACGTCTGAAATGGGATGCCATATTCCCCCGCTTCCAGCGAGTTGTCGCCCTCCGACCCGACCTGACGCTCAAATCGCAGGGTGCCGTCGCGCACGGTGAGCGCCCCGCGGGACAACCACAGCAATCCGTGACGGTCGGCGTGGGGTATCCGGGCCGTTTCCAGTCCTAATCTGCCGCGTAACATAGATTCGCTCCTGATTCGGTTCCATTTCCGGAGGACACCGGAAGTATGGGATCCCGGTTGTGCTGAAAATATCTCTGTTCCCGCCAATGCGGGGGAAAGAAATTTCGGTTGTTAAGGTGAATAATGGATCGCTGGTCAACTGCGCGCCGGACGCAGCAGCAACATTCCATAGCCGTAGGCCCGGTGCCGGCCAACGCCCCGAGCCAGCAAATGGGCAAAGGCTTCGGAGCCGGCAACGGTCAGGACACCCCGCATAATCGCATCCGGGCCTTCGCTGGGACGCCCCCGCAGTTTGCGGTAAGCGCGGGTCCGCTGGAACGATACCAGCCTGGTGGAACCGGTATCCAGCGCGCCGCCTCCGATTCGTTCCATCTGTTCCGCGAGCCATTCGGCATAGATTTCCTCACGCTTTCGTTCCATACCTCCCTTGGGATACTGCACTGCTTCGCGCTGAAAAGCGTCGCACTCCTTGCCGGGACGCCGACCGCCGCTCCGGAATTCAAGGGAGGCTGCCCCGTCCAGCCGGTTGGAATCATCGCGGAGCAGGCGCACCACCGGGCGGATGCGCACCTCAAAACCGAGACGCTGCCCCGCGCGCCAGTGAACTGGCATCGGTTTGCTGTCCAGCCGGGCGGCCTGGAGGATGCGATATTGCAGTGGGTCGGCGCAGATGGCGGCGGCCTCCCGCAGTTCATCGGCGCTGGCGGTTCCGTAGCCATAAAGCACGCCTCTGCCGCTACTCCGGGGCATTATCAGGCGAAAGGGTTTGGGCGCCAGGTCGCCATAGCATTCGGCCAACAGGCAGTGCATAGCATGGTCCGGGTCCTGGAGCCGTTTCACCCCCATCCAGCGCTGAAATTCCCTTACATCGATTTCGGCGCGGAGCATTTGCAGTGGTGAGGCTGCGGTGGTGGCCGTCATTCCGTACCCTCCTGTTCCGAAGCGTCCCGGGCCGTGTTTTCCGGGTGGGCAAACTGCTGACGCGGCGCGGTTCCTTCGCAAACGGCGTGGCCGCCACCGTGCAGCCCGGAAATCCAGTTACGCCGGTCGGTAATCATATATTCCCGGTTGGCCCGGACTTCTGTCGTACCTTCTCCGGCCGGCCAGAACAAATCCACTGGGCGCCCTTCCGGTTCGGACAAGGGCCAGGCCAGCAGCGCATCCGCTGCGGTGTCGCCGTCGCTGAATCCGGCAAACAGGGGAGCCGCCGGCAGACAGGGTTTGCGGCCGATGAACAGGGGCCGCGCCGGTTCCTGCAAGGCGGCGGCCAGGCCTTCCAGGTCCGGAACATCATCGCCCCGAGCATCAGCCGGCGCCGGGTCCGCAGCCAGGCGCAGGGCGACGGTCACCTGCATGTCGGTGAAGTAATCGCGGTAGCGCAGCCAGTTCGGAAAGTTGCCGCCGGCTCGCCCTTCCGGGTAGCTTCGTGTCGTCCAGCTTCGCTCCGAGTTGTTGATGGCGGCGGACTGGAAGTCGGTCATTCTCGGCCCACCGTAATGTTCCCGGTCGATGCGCGCCGCGAAGACCAACCGGTCCTGCAACCGCTGGTGGCGTTCCCGCTCGACCCTCCGCCAGCCCAGGGCATTAGCCAGCAGCCCGGTAAGCATGGAGGCCGCCGGAAAGCGGCGGATGACTCCCAGATTATCGATCGTCTCGCCGCCAAAGGACATCAACGGGCTTTCCAGGTTCAAAATCAGGTGCCTTGCCATTATTCCGCCTCGCCGCTGCGAATCGCCGCCGCGGCCCAGTCGGCCAAATCGTCCAGATTCAATCGGCCCGCGCCGGGGAGGTCGCAGTCTTCCACCGACATTACCCGGCGGGACTCTTTGGCGCCATAGGCGGCGTCTATCTTGCCCAGGTATTCGGACAACTTGGCCGTGGCGTCTTCAATTCGGGCCCGGGCCGGCTGGCGGTAGGCGTTGGCCAGGCTGCGGGGCTGGCGGCTGCCGGCCTCGATCAGCATCAAGTCGGCGCAGGCGTAGGGAGCGGTGGAGCCCAGCTTGGCTCCCGGCGACACGGTGGCGATGAGATGGGTCAGGTGTTCGACCACCTTGGCGGCCAGTTCCCGGTCGGCATTCTGCCAGTCATCGGCAGGACAGCCTTCCAGATTGGAAATTAGCCCCGGCACATCCACCACCACGTAGCCGTAGAAAAGGCCGGCGGTGAGTTCCATATCGCCGATGAAATCAGCTCCGGGGTCTTCGTCATCGGGTAGCAGGTCATCCACGACAGTGAAGTAGTCGATCCCATTCTCTTCTGGATGAACGGTGAAGGCATGGGCGACGTGAACGGAGGCGTCAATGTTAGCGCCGGTGTCGGAGGTAATCATACGACCAAATAGTGCGCCTTCCAAACCGCCTGGGAGAGTCGTTACCTCTCGAAAAGCCCGGAAGTTGTTCCGCTCTTCATTACGACGTTGGTCGACGAATAACAACTTTGCAACATCTCCGGCAGTTTTGGCGTCAGTGGGATATTCAGCGCAAATGGCGGCTGCCTTCTGTTGCAGGTATTCTACTTCGGGCCGGCCCAGCAACAGGGGCTGGGGACCGCGTTGACCGCCATTTCCCGTGGGAACAGATGAGCCGTACACTCCGATATTAAACTCTGTTTCTACGGCGGCCAGCACTTCATCGGTAATCTGTACGCCCTCCGAGGTAAATTTGTCACCATTACGTAACGGCTCCATCACCGCACGTCCAATTATGCTACGGGAGCGTACCGCATCCGCTGCGCCGGGAATGCTGCGAATGGCAAACTCATCCTTGGCAATACGCCAGTGCCGTTTGAGGCATTGGGAGGATATGCGGGTGCGGATGGCATCGCCGAAAGGCATCCGCTTGGCCAGACCGGTGTCATCCCGGTTCAGCAGTACCGCCGGGTAGGAATGGAGAGTGTGGATTTGCAGAAAACGGGGAGTAGGCATAGTTATGCTCCTTGAAATTAAAGTAACTAATTATTCACCGGAATCTTGAGTTGCCCGTCGCTGAGCTTGGTAGTGTTCTCGATAGTAAGCACGAGCGATTTCGACCCTGGCTTCTTCGGCTCGTTCATCGTTATATCCCTCGTTGAGTATGAACCAAGCCATCTCGCGCCAGTTAAACGAAATGCTTTTGTTAGCCAGCATACGGAAAAGCCCGGCCAGTAGGCGATGTAAGGTAGTACCTCTAGCCGCCAATAAAGTCGCCAAGCGAGGTTCACTATAAAATGGATTTTTATCCCCCTGGTGCAAAGCTTGTCCAACCGATATACGGGGCTTATGCGCTACACCCGCGCCGTGCGCCATAAGCGCTATACCATGGGTTATCAGACCCCATTTGGCGACATCCGGGTTTCGTGGCATACCTTCCCTAATCATCAATTGCCAGAATGCTGCGGAATCGGGGTTAGTAAAGTCCATTCGGCGCAATTGGGCGCGCGGCCCAGTACCATACTCCATTGCCTCGATAGTCTCAGCCAAACCGGTGATGATATTACCGAAGTTTGCAGGTATTTGGCCGAGGCTTCCGCGGGTTTCGTGGATCTGTATCGTTAACTGTGAAGGTTTAGGCCCATCCCTTAAGATAGTTTCAATTTCATCCCAATCTTCAGGGCGCCATTCATAGGTCGGAATGTGCTGACCCAACGCTTCCAGCCAATCCTTTTGCTCATCCCTCAGTTCACTGTCATAACCTCGCTTGAGTTCTGCCGCAATCAATTCTGTCTGACCTGTCTCAGAATCTCGGCGATATATTACTAAATCAGGAAATCCCCGACCCCGGACAATGTGAATGCTGTCCCGGTCACGCAGATGGAACGATTGCCAACCGTAATGGTGAGCCTCATCAATAACCTGGTTAGTGAATGAGCTTTCACGGATTCGGTAACTCTGTGATTGCTCCGTTGGAGCGGCGCTATCTAGGTCTCGACTAGATTCTGCACTGCTTGTGGTTGGCTCCTGTTCTAACATTCGTTGTCCTCCTCGTTGGCATGATAAAATAAGAAAGGCAGCCCAGCGCTTCCCCTTATCCTTACTTCAAACAGCCCTTCGGCACTGACTTTGGCTTTATAGCGGTAAATCGCCGGGCAAGGCAGCAAGTTGGTGGCTTCTTGCAGCAAGGACCGGGCGTGGTCCACCACTCCATCATTACCATTCATCAACCAATTGTTCCGGATTCTTTGGCGGTCGCCGGCGACCGCCCCAAGCTCGGTTTGCAAATCGTAGAAAAAGTTGGTGTCCACGATGTTGTCCAGCCGATTCAGCCAGGGGCGGGTTTTTTCGCCGGACACTCCGCCGGTATTATCACGGTCTCCCCGGGCCACGAAAGTACGAATGGCGTGGCTGAGTATGCGCTGGACCGTTGCCACCTCATCAATTCGGCTTTGCGCAATATTGCCCAGGTCCTCAGTTTCACTCTGGCTGCGGCGCAGCATGGCGTTTCGGAGCCGCTGCTGGACGGGAATAGTGCGTTCGTAATAACCTTCGGTTTGACCACCTTGCTTGCGCCGTATCCCGCGCATCACCAATTGAACTTCAGTTTTGCTGTCCTTGTCTGTTGGTCTGCATAACAATGGAAGTTGCCAATCCCCTGAAGTAAGATATTCTGTAACTTTTTTATAAGAGAAACTGTCGCGCTGCAAAGTTAGAGCTTTATTGCCTTTCTTGTCACGCAAGTCGACGAGCATCCAGGGATCGCCCACCACACCTCTGCTTTCTGCAGCTGCAATTCTGCGGAATTCGCTAGGTGCCTTCATTCCATACAAACGCTCTGTTTCCACCAAGCAAAGTCGGCGTCGTCGACAGATCTCGATAAAGAATGGATGCAAATCGGATAAGAGTAACGCCTCTGCTTTTTTACCATCCCACTTCTTTATCCATAAAAGACTTATACCGTCCCCCTTGAAGGGCAGTTCTTCAAGAATTTCTTGCACTTGTTCAACCAGAATCTCTGTATCGCGCCTGATATGAGCGCCAACACGCACAGATGGAGTCACGCTGAAAGCGGTCCGACTTCCGTCTCCGCTGTTCATTCGTGCGATGGGGTAATTACCACGACCTACCTGACCATTCATTGTTTGCATAGAGATCAGAGCAAAAAGCCAATCGTCTGCCGCAGCTTCTACTCCTACATAAGTCTTAAGATCGTGGTTTTTGGCGGTATCAAGCATATCCAGAGAATCTGGAGTTAAAAACAGATCTTTTTGATTGTAGCCTTTCCAGTTTGTTGATGGCGGCTGCATGAAGGCCGGCCTGGTTATGTCATCTACCACCAATTGCCACGGTTCGTCCTCCGGGTAGTCGGGGGTCAGGGCCCGGATAATGCGCTGCCATTCCGAGGCAGCCGCCGGCGGCGTATCCTGACCGGCCCGGTGCAGGGCAATGGCGCCAAGCTGGACCAGGAAGGCGTGCCAGGCATGACGCTGGTGGGGACGCAAGGCGGGGAAAGCGTCCACTGTGTCAGCCATCAACACCGCATAAACCTCGGGCAGCGAAAGGGATTGGCGATTTCCCCCGGTCAGGTCAACCTGGATTAAAGGCTCGGTTAACAAGTTGAACATAGAAAATATCCTCCTAAAAAATTTAGACCGCAGCAGAAGGACTCAGCAACTTTATGTCCTGAAAGCCGTCTTGCGCAAGAAGCATCTGTCAGTAAGTTAATATCGAGAGCCGTAGAGCAGGCAGTACCCAATTTGCTGGCTAGGTGATAAACTCAAAGGCGCAACGTCAGCAATACCTTATATTTGCTTGGTGGCGGACACCCGGTCGCTAGGAGGTCCAATCCCCCGGATGTTGCTCTTACTCTCCCTTATATCACCTACCTAACAGCCCTATGGAAAACTGTTAAGGTGGCAGAGATACACCAAGCTTAATTTTTCGGTCTTCGGACTATCCGAATCAATAACTGGGCTCAAAAAATATAAAGGTTTTATTTAGGTAGCTCGAAGATTAGTGATAATGTTATAGACTTTGCATCTCTATGTCAAGCCCCAATTTGTGATGGGGATAGACCGCTTCGCGCTACGATATATGCTTGTCGTGAGCGAGTTCCCCCGCAGTTGCGGGGATAGAGGCTGCCGGGAAGGTCCGATACTCCCGGCAGCGTAAAATTAGCGGGCGAATTTGCCCCGGTCAGCGTTCCGGGTGCAGGCCAAAACGATCGTAGCGGAAGGTACGCCCGGCGAAGGTAAAGGTGAAGCCGCCATCGGCAATCGCCGGCGGTGCCGATTCTTCCGTGATTTGCGCGCCTCTCAGCCAGCGGTAGGGCAAGGCTATCCGCTCAATGGACGCCTCCTGGCCCAGGGGGCTGGGCGCCGGTGGGGCCAGCGACACATCAATGCTTTCGTCGCCCAGCCGGGTGCGGATATTCTCCTCACTGGAGTTGAATAGTATGTAGTCATTGTCCCGATAAAAAGACTTATCCCGTCGGATGACGCTGCCGCCGCCAGTCTGTACATTCGCCAGATCCTCTCCGTCAACCTTAAGCCCGTGCTCAATCCAGTCCTCCCTCTTCTCTTGGGCGATGCTCTCCAGCACAGTCGGGTGGGTGGCCCGTTCCACCAATTCCCGATTCATCTCCGGGATGCGCCATTCGGGATATTCCTCAATCAGACGGCGGGTAGCTTCCAGGATGCGCAAGTCCCGGTAAACGTATTGGCCCAGCCCATTCACCGATTGGCGCAGGAGCGGCGACAGGTCATCGCCCGGAGTAAGTACCTGACAGACCGGCTTCGCACCGGCGGCCGGACGTTGAGATTTGCTGTGGCGGTGCAGGCGACCAATGCGCTGCAGCAGTACGTCCACCGGGCAAAGGTCGGTAATCAGCAGGTCGGCATCGATGTCCAGGGACTGCTCCAGGGTCTGGGTACCTACGATGATTACGCCGCCTGCGGGCCGTTCCCTGCCCAGCCGCGCTTCAACCTCACTATCCAGAGCCCGGCGGTCGGTGGCAGCAAAGCGTCCATGATGCAGGGCGGCGATTCCTTTGACGGCGAAAAGTAGGGGTTGGTCCGCAGTGGCAGCGGCCCGCTCCAGGGCTTGCTGCGTTTCCACCGCGTAGGCAACGGTGTTGCGGATAATCAGGACTTTGGCCCCAGCCCGAGCCGCAGTCAGGGCCCGGTCCGCTATCCCGCCGAAATCGTCCATTAACGGCAAAGTTTTGATGTTGACGGTTTTCTTCTGATCGTTCTCGCCGGCGGCGCGGGTAGCATGTTCGCCGGCCTTCCTGAAGCTGACTGAAGGGTAGGGGGCCGCTTGGGCGGCGTCCAGCGCCGGAGGTTCGGTGGCGGGACGGCGACCGGCGGACAACCACTGGTGGCGCGCGGCCGAACCCAGGGTGTCGGACATCAGCAGCGCATAGCCGCCGGCGCCCAGATGGGCATCCAGCAAAGCCCGCAGCACCTGGCGCATATAAGCATCCGAGGCGTGAACCTCGTCCACTACCAGCAGATTTCGGGACAGGCAAGCGGCTCGCAGGTGGGCGTGCCGTACCTTGAGGGCCGCCAGCAGCGCCTGGTCCACGGTACCGACGGCAATCTGGGCCGCCAGGTATCGCTTGGGACTTTCGGAGGCCCAGGGGCGTTCACGGGTTGTCCCGTCGGCGTGGTCATCCCACCAGACGTCATAGTCCTGCAGGCGTTCCCCGGTAACGTCCCCGCCCCGGATATACCCAGGTACAGCCAGAATAGGTTTCATTTGGCTCTCCCGGGGGAGTAATTGGCTAGTGAATCGTTTTACGCGATCATGAATTTGGCTGGCCGCGGCCCGAGTGGGCAAGGCAAAATAGAGTCCGTCCACCAACCCTTCGGCATACATTCGGGCGAAGCGGGCCAGGGCCGCCTCGGTCTTGCCGGAACCGGTTTCCGATTCAATGATTACCAACGGCTCCTCCAGCGGCGTATCCCGGGCGGCCTGCTGGATGGCGTTGGCGTCAAAACCGAATAAGCTGCGGAATTCGGGTAGGCTGGAGAAGGCGGCCCGCTGCTCTGCCAAATCCAGACCAATGGCTTTAACGGCGAGCCTCGCCCGCTGCCGTGCCGTATTGATATAGTTATCATCCGGCTCCTGGCAGAAGGGAAACCACACCTCGTTGGAGCCAATCCAGTCAGCCAGGATACACAGTCCCAGGAACAAGTGCTGGAAAGCGGCGGTTGCCGGCAAGCGCGGCGCCGTCGCGTCCCAGGCCGCCGGAAACCACTGCCGCACCAGTTGCCCGATACGGCGGACGCATTCTTCCGGGTTCAGCCCGCCGTAGGTACGCCAGAGCTGAGGATTGCACCGTGCTTTCCCCTCCATTTGCATCGGCTGTCCGTGGTGGGACAGGGCGGCGACGAAAAGGTCGCAGACGGTTATTCCGCCCTGATCATCCCAGGTTTCGGTAGCGTCATACCACCAGCCCAGAGAGTCGAAAAACCAGTCAGACGCAACGTTGTCCTCACGGTTCATTACCGGGGCGAGTTCATGGTAATGGCCGGCCCGAGTTAGACGCCGCCCTCCGGGAAAGTCGGTATCCTGCCAGATTTGGGTCTGAAACCCTACGTTCACCTTGCCAATGTCGTGCAGCGCAGCGAAAACAGCCAGGCGCGCCGCCATAGCATCGTCCAGGTCCAGATTCTCCCGACCGCCGGCATACGCCAGCCGGCGCCGAAGGGTGGGCTGTTGCAGCAGCGCTTCGAAGCATGCGCCTACGTCCGCCAGATGATGCTCCAGCAAATGAATCTGCGCCGGCCCCTTCTGCCGGTAGGGAACGGCCTTGGCCCAGAAGCGCCGGGTATAATCCGGAGTATCGGTTAAGTTTGTCATCGTCACGTCCTGCCGTAATGCAATATCAGATTCCGCCCGGAGCGAAACTCCGGCGACCCGATTCCGATTCTAATCAGATGGCGAGTAGGCCGGCAACGGGAGGGTGTCAGTAATCAGGAGTTGCGCCAATTACTGCCGGTTTACCTGTGGACTGAACCAAGCAAACCCAAAATTGCGGGATAAATGCAGGGCTATCGCATATGAAAAATTTTCAGGATGAGAACGGAACTTTCCGATGTTTTGGCGGCGCTTTACTGGGTAATCAACATCAAAACCAACGGTTTAAGTCTTAAATTACCCAAATTTAGCAGTTAAAAACGGAGATTTAACCGTCAATTGGCCTCTTAAAATCCATATGCGATAGCCCTGGGGATAAATGACAACAGCGCCCGGACAGCCCGGAAATCTGGTACAATTAGATAGTTATGACTAGCCTGTACTTCGACAACCCTGATGAACTGATCCAGGCGCTGGAAGCCCGGCCCGAATTTGCCGACGCCGTGTTGGACTGGATGTTAACCGGCCGCCGCCTGGTCGATGCTCTGGAGCGGCATCCTCAGGCCAAAGAAACTCTCCGACAAGTTTTCCTGTCTGAAGCGGTACTCAAAATGCCCGAGCAACTGGCGGAACTGACGGAACGGGTAAACGGCCTCACCGAACAAGTGAGCAGTCTCACGCAACGATTAGACAGCCTCACGGAACGGGTAAACGACCTCACCGAACAAGTGAGCAGTCTCACCGTCCGGGTAGAACGCTTCATTGCAAATCAGGAACAGTTCAACGCCCGAGTAGATAGCTTCATTGCAGCGCAGGAACAATTCAACGCCCGGGTAGAAAGCTTCATTGCAAATCAGGAACAATTCAACTATCGGGCAGAACAGCGTTTCAGCCGGATGGAAGGCGACCTGTCCACTATTAAAAACCATTTTATGCTCGCCAAAACGGAGCCGGCGTACATCGCTCATATCCTCGGACTAACCCTTACCCGGAAGCTCGATACGGAAAACTTGATTGCCCTGGTTCGGCAGCTTAATCTCCCGCGCCAGGAGGAAATCAGCTTCATCCAAGCCGACCTGGTCTTTGAAGCAACTGACGCAGATTCGCAGAGCGTTCTGGTAGCCGCCGAATTTTCCTACACCGGAGACGAACGGGACACCAGCCGGGCCATCCGAAACGCCCGACTGCTCCAGCAGGCTACCGGGCAGACCGCAATCCCGGTAATCGCCACCGTCCGAAACGATCAGCGCATTGAAGACCTGATCGAAGACGGCTCCGTCCAATGGGCGCCGATAGAAGATTAATCCGCCGTTGTATTCCCCGAGTCATATACCGGACCCCGTCACTCGTCAAACTGCCGGGGAGAAATCGCACCTTGCCTGGCTATAATGCAAGCAGCGCCCCGGTCGAACCGGCTTCCCTTGCGTTCAGGTGATACGCCCAAAGCAGTTAACGCCAAGCCAAATCGAGGGGCTTAAAACGGAAAGCGGATAACTAAAAGCGGCCCTTAATAAAATCACCAGAGAAGGGTATGGAAAACCTTACCTTTAACGCGATTGACGTGGAAACGGCCAACTCCAGCCCGGCCAGTATTTGCCAGATAGGCATTGTTCGGGTGGTCGATGGTGCGCTGAAGTAACAGCTTTCTATCCTGATAAATCCTGAAGAGCGGTTCAACTCCTTTAATGTCAATCTGCACGGGATTAGCGAAGCTACGGTCAAGGACGCCCAAACGCTGCCCCAGGTTTATACCGGGCTTCGTTCGCTGCTGGATGGGCAGGCGCTGGTAAGCCACACCTCCTTTGACCGCTTGGCGCTGGATGGAGCTACCGCCAAGTACAGGTTAGCCCCGGTGCCGGCCCGGTGGCTGGACAGCGCCCGCATCGCCCGACGCGCCTGGCCGGAAAAGTACCGGCGCCGCTGGAACCTGGCGCTTATCGCCCACGACCTGGGAATCACGTTCCGACACCACGACGCCGCCGAAGACGCCCGGGCCTCCGGTGAAATTGTGCTGCGGGCCTGCCGTCATACCGGGCGGGATATTAACCACTGGCTTTAGAACCGGCGCCGAAACAAAGAACTTGGCCTTGACCCAGCTACGTCATTCCCAGAGACGGAAAATTTATCCCGTCCTTGTTGCCGTCTCCGGTTCTCCGGCGGCGGCACGGAAGGACGGTACGGTTGACAAGCCAAAGGTCAGCTACGATAATAACCCACAGGATTTCCGAGGGGAAATCCTGTATTTGGTTGCCCTATTCCAGCCCAGGCATTCAGGTTTATTGTTCGGGTTACCGCAAGGAGGAATATGGCTGAAGACATTGCATTGATGGCTCACCTGATGCGCCGCGCCGGCTTCGGCGCCACCCGGGAGGAATTGGAAGAACGGGCGGCCCGGGGTTATGACGCCACCGTCGAGGAACTGATAAATTCCGATACCGTTCCCGGCGCCGACCGCTACGAGTTCCTGCGCTACCATCCCTCATTCTGGAAACCGATTACTTCCCCGGGGATGGGCGCTTCCGCTTGGCTCCACTCTATGCTCAACACGGAGCGAGTCCTGGAAGAAAAGATGGTCCTTTTCTGGCACCAGGTATTTGCCACCGGCGGTTCCAAGTTGGACCACTGGCACGAGATGGTTACCCAGGTGGATATGTTACGCAAATATGGCATGGGCAATTACCGGGACCTGCTGCTGGAGTTGGCCCGCAGCCCGGCCATGATATTCTGGCTGGACAACTGCGATAACCATTACTACGCCGTGAACGAAAACTGGGGACGGGAACTGCTGGAACTGTTCAGCATGGGTGTGGGCAACTACACCGAGGAGGATGTTCGGGAGTGCTCCCGCGCCTTTACCGGCTGGACTATCGCCGCTTCCATCCCCCGCAACGCCCACGGCCGGTACGACTGGGAGTTTGAGTATCTGGAAGAAGACCACGACGACGGAGAAAAGACTTTCCTGGGCCATACCGGAAACTTCAATGGCGCGGACATCATCGAGATTGTTTGTGCCCAGCCGGCTACGGCCAACTTTATCGCCCGTCACCTTTACAACTTCTTCGTAGCCGATGAGCCCCAGGTGCCCGCCTGGCAAGTTACGCCGCCCCAGGACCCGGAGGCAATCGACTTGCTGGCCCGAACCTTCGTGGAATCAGGCTACGAGATGAAGGAAGCGCTGCGGGTCTTATTCAAGTCCGACTTCTTCAAAAATGCCCGCTTCGCCAAGATTAAAAGTCCCGCTGAAGTGCTGGTAGGAACCTTGCGTATGGTAGGCGGCTACAAGTTCCCGGCGCCGGGCATCGGCAACCTCTCCAAGGAAGCCGGCTATATGGGCCAGGAACTGCTGAATCCGCCCAGTGTGGAGGGGTGGCATACCGGCGCCGAATGGATTAACAGCGGCACCTTGATGAAGCGGATCAACTTTTCCGCCGATATGGTAGGCGACATTTCCCGTCCCGGCATTCAGGCGGTCATCAATCGCCTGCGCTCCCGGGGCGACCTGGACCCGGCGGACTTTGTGGACGCCTGCCTGGACTTGATGGGCCCCCTGCAAGTCCAACCCGACAACCGGCAGCAACTGATTAACCACACCAGAGAATCGGGCCCCCTGAACTGGGCCGACTTCCCGTCGGCCAGTAGTCGGGTTGGCGAGATGCTCCAGTTGGTTGTTTCACTGCGCGAGTATCAGTATGCTTGATTGAGGAAACTCAGTGTCTCGATTTTCGGTTAAATTACAGCCGGACGGCTGACCCAACAAGGAGATTACAGTAATGACCAGCAACAAGAAAGACCCGGTTTTGGTAGTACTCCAGCTTTCCGGTGGGAATGACTATATGAACACCGTTATTCCCTATACCGACCCCCTGTATCGGGACAATCGGCCGGCGGTGGGTATCGCCGACGAGGACATCATCCGCATCAATGACGAGTTGGGCTTCCACCCCAGCATGAAGGTGCTGGAAGAGATGTTCCAGCAGGGCAACCTGGCCGTCGTCCACGGCGTCGGTTATCCTGATTCGCCGCGCTCCCATTTCCGCTCCATGGACATTTGGCACACCTGCGAGCCGGACAAGCTGGGCACTGAGGGCTGGCTGGGACTCGCCACCCGGGAAATCGACCCCCACAAGGAGAATGTGGTAACTACCGTCAGTATGGGTCCCAGTATGTTTCGGGCGGTTTCCGTCGCCGGCGTTCCGGTGGCAGCGGTGGACAGCCTGGACAGCTACGGCCTGCTCACCGGCATTTCCAATCAGGAACAGCGGCTCAAGATTCTGGACCGCTTCTCCCAAATGTACACCCCTACCATCGGCTCGGGTATGGTGATGGAATACCTGGGCGAGACCGGCCTGGAAGCGATGAAAGGCGCGGATATTCTCAAGGTGGCGCCGGGGATGTATTCCTCCACTATTGAGTACGCCGACAATCCCATCGCCCGGAAGCTGAAGGACATTGCCCGGATTCACCTGGCGGACCTGGGAACCCGGATATTCTACTGCGACTACGGCAGCTTCGACTCCCACGCCAACCAGCCGGGAATGCACGCCGGCCTGTGGACCGACGTTTGCGCCGCGGTGGGCGACTTCTTTGCTGACCTGAAAGAACACGATGCCGCCGATAACGTGATGATGATAATGTTCTCCGAGTTTGGCCGCCGGGTGCGGGACAACGGCTCCGGCACCGACCACGGCGCGGCCGGCGCCGCCTTTGCCCTGGGCGAGCCGGTGCGGGGTGGCTTCTACGGCGAGTATCCTTCCCGTAAGGCCGAAGACTTGCAGCAGGGCGACTTGGTTCCCAACCTGGACTTCCGGAGCTTCTACACCACCGTCCTGGAAGACTGGATGGGTCTGGACGCCAAGCCTATCGTCAAGGGCGAGTTCGAAAAGCCCAGGTTCCTGTAGGAACAATACCGGATTAGCTGTAAAGGGCCGGCGTCTTGACCAAGACCGCCGGCCCGTTTGTCATCAGTACAATGCCGTTCAATAGCGCAAGACGGTATCACGGCGGGACTTTTAGCCGCTTCTCTAACGGCGGCGCAACATCGGAATTCAGCCCAAACCTGGTTTTGGAAAGGAAGTGATTGTTAGCATGGTAACGCGGGTAGTAGCCGGCAGAGCCTATGATTTCAGCCACGCCATGGGCCGGGGCGGAGTTGGCGCGGGTTTCAACTCGGGCAATGCCCTGGCTTTCAGTTCCGATAATCTGGTGTATGTACTCAGCCGCGGCGGCGAGTTTGTTACTAATGTGCCCTGGTATCGCACCGCCCGGGGAGCGCGAGTTACCAAGTTTGACGTGGGCCTTAAGGCCGGCGATGAGGAATTTATCCAGGAATTCGGCGAAAACGGCAACGGCCCGGGCCAACTAATCTGGCCGGCCGGGCTGACCCTGGATTCCAGGGACAATATTTACGTCAGCGACGAGTGGCTGAACCGGATTAGCGTTTATGACGCCAACGGCAATCTGCTGCGGGAGTGGGGCGTCTCCGGTTCCGGCGCCGGCGAATTTGACGGCCCCTCCGGTCTGGTGATGGACCCGGAGGACAACCTCTACGTGGTGGACAGCCGGAATCACCGGGTGCAGAAGTTCACCGCCGACGGGAAATTCCTGGCTAAATTTGGCGGTCCCGGCGACGGCGACGGCCAATTTAACTCGCCTTGGGGCATTACCCGGGACCGGGAAGGCTGCCTTTATGTGGTGGACCACAAAAACCACCGAGTGCAGAAACTCACCTCGGAAGGCGAGTTTGTGGCCCAGTTTGGCAGCTACGGCGCCGGCCGCGGCGAGCTGAACCACCCTTCGGACGTAGCCGTGGACCCGGAGGGCGACGTTTACGTTTGCGACTGGGGCAACGACCGGGTCCAGGCCTATGATGCCTCCGGCAAGTTTTTCACCAGCTTCGTCGGCGATGCCCAGCAGTTGACCAAGTGGTCGGATATGATTGTCCGCACCAACCCGGAGGCGGTCAAGCGGCGGCGCGAGGTGAAGAACTTTCAGGCCGAATGGCGGCTGCAAATGCCCCGGGCCGTAGCCTTCGATGCGCCGAACAACCGACTGCTAATCCTGGACACCCAGCGCAGCCGAATCCAGATTTACAACAAGCTGAAGACCTACACCAGCCCGGCGCGCAATCTGTAAAGGCTCAATAACGAAATCCTCCTTCGGCAATTCGGCGGGCTAACCACCGCAGCACCGAAGGGGGATTTTTCATGCCCGGATGCCCGGCTACCAGACTAGCTGATTCCAGCAGTTCCCCTCCCGGCAGGTCAACTGCCTGGGCTTGCCGTTCAGTATTGCCACGACCGGCGCCTTAACCTGAATCAGATAAGTCTCCCGGTCCAACAATTGGGTCAATCCGCTTTCCTCTGGAACTTCCGGGGCGTAGAATGCCCATTCTTTGCTGTTGTTGTTGAAGTGAAAGACCTTCGAGAGCGCTTCCCCCAGGTTAGCCAAGCCTTGGTCCAGCGGGGTGGCATCTGCGCTAACCCGGGCGTTGTAATCAACCCGGAAAGGCACGCTGGCGCTTACTCCGGCCACCGTCGCCGTAACCGTCTGAACTCCCTCGTTGGCCCCGGGGATGCGAATCGTCATCGAGAAATGGCCTTGAGCATCGGTTAATGTGGTTCCGGCCGGGATAACGTCCAAGCCACTAAAGGTAACCGAGGACACCGGAGTATAATGTCGAAATCCGGAACCGGTCAGGTTAATGGCGCTGCCCGGCATACCCGATACCCGGCTTAACCGGATAACGGCGCTGGGAATCTCGTGCCTGACCGACGTTGTTACCAAAGCGCCGTTGTCATCTTCAAACTCAACCCGAATAAAATTGGAAGAGGGCACCGACGTATTCAATGGCACCCGAATATCCTTGGAAAAGGCTCCGTTAATATCGGTCTCCGCATAGGTTACCGTCCTGCCGACGGCCGATTCATAGTAGATTTTCACAAAGACAATGCTGCCCCGGCTGTTGAGGGCCGGAAATCCCTGGCCCGACACGTTGACAAAGGAACCGACTCGACCCCAAACCGGAGTTATTTCCAGCTTTCGCGGCGGTATAAAAATATCCACCGAGCCGGTACGCCCGTTGCTGTCCTGCAGCCACAGCTTATGGGTGCCGGATACGGTAGTGGCGCCGTTGATCGGCAAGTCCAGTGACCCGCTCCAGTTCCGGTCTGCCGTTACGTTAAAGCTGCCCGTGCCGTCATTTACTCGGGAGGAGTCCAGCTCATAGCCATCTACTCTTATTTTATTTATTACCGATTCCTCTTGCACGGAAAGCCACCGACCGGAAATAGCTATCCGCTGGTTGGGCAGGACCGTATCCGGTATGACCTGAACTTCGGCCGCCGGGTGAACCAGGTTGATAATGACATCTCTGGAATAAATCTGACCGTTATCGCTCCGGGTAAGGATTAGCTCCAGATGCTGTCGCCCCGACCGGGCTCTGAAAGGCACCGAAAAGCTGAAAAACAGCCGACCCGACGGGCCCACTACCCAATTCTCCACGTCTGCCGGAACACCGCCAATGGTAATGGCAGTTATAACTCCCTGCGGAAAGTCAACCAGCTCCAAATCGATATTTCCACCGATCCCGTGCAGGACTTCGACATTTATTCTGCCCAGCAAGTCCAGCGCTTGACTGGATTCGTAAATCGGGTGCGGGAACTCGTCCGGCGGGTAAAAGTTTTCCACCACTACGGAACTGCCGCTTCTTCCGTCCAGAGCGTTAATAAAATTGCAGTTCCTGGCTGCGGCGACGCACTCGCCAAAGGCCGGCTCAAAGGGAGGCACGTCAATGCTGAAATAGCACCGGCCAATGTCGTTGCTCCCTACCGTCGCCGTACACAGTTCAAGCTCGTTCCAGTCAATCTCTCCGTTGATGTTTGCGTCCCGCCATACTCGTAGCGTTGTCCCGTTCTTATATCCCCGGGCAATTGCCGAAACTTGCTGGCCCCGGGTAACTTCGTTCAGCGTCAACTGGATTTCCCGATTCACCAGCAGCCCGAGGTCGTATGCGCTGTCCGAAGCCGCACGATAGGCTTGGCGAACCTTTTGGTCCGGGTGATAGGCATTTGACATGGGCCCGTTGCCAATCCCTACCCTCCAGGAATAGGCGCCGCCTTCGCTGGGATTGCGCATACCCACTTCCGACCGGAAGGAGACTTTGACCCGGGCTCCCGCCGGAATGGTCAAGTTCCGATCATCCCCCAACCGCAAAGCCGGCGAGACGATTACGGTGGTGGGTTCGAGATAATTCGTAGCGTTAATTGAATCAACGCCGAAGGCGGTCCCGCGGCCGCAGTTATGCCCGTCGGCGTCGGTACACTCCAACTGAACGAAAGAGCCGATAATCCGCACCGGAACCCGAATCTCATCGTGCAGTTCCATGGTGATGGCCCCGGTCAGGGAGGGAATGGCCGTTGGGGTTACAAATTCTACCTCATACGTGGTTGTGGCTGCCGGGCTGCGGGATTTGGCCGACACCGTTACGTTGCAAGGAGCAGGGCCGGCGCAGTTGGAACTTTGAGCTTCAACCGGGGCGCCGTCGCCGGCAAATACCACCAGCAACAGGCCCAGCAGCGACAGGGAAAATCCGGCTAACAACAGGTGAACCTCAATGGGGCGGCGAAAGAAAATCCTCACTATCATTCCCGAATGTCCTAAAATGTTTGACCGAACAGGTTTAATCGCCAAAGCTCTGCTTCGGCACAGCGAACATCTTGATTCCGAAATCAGCAGGTAGGGGAACGTGGCCGCGCCACAATGACTCCCCGGCCTTCTCCTTACGTTGACGACCCAACCGGCAAATACCGGTCAGCCACCAAAGGAAGCGCTCAAAGGATTATACCCAAGTATCCGAATTTATAACTAGAGCAGAGCTTTTCAAATAATACCCAGTTTTTGATTAGTTGCAAGTTGCTGCTATTGTCGATAAGGTTGCAGCCGGCAGCGCAAAACCCTTCATTCCAGGCCCTTGCGCCGCCGACGGGTAAATCAAGGGTGGGCGCATTGCCCTTCCGCCGGATTCCTGCCCTTGACACCTGAAAAAGGCAATCCATATACTAGCGCAAATCGGGTCATTGCGACCTTGTTAACCGTCGGTCCTGCCGGCGGTCTAATGTTTTCAGGGGCGGATGAACAAGAAGGAAGTACTGGTAGTCGGCGGGGGCGCCGGCAATCACACCACTCTTTCCGGGCTGCGCAAGGAGGACTGCAACCTTTCCGCCGTCGTCGCCATGACCGACAGCGGCGGCAGTTCCGGTCGCCTGCGGGAGGAAATGGGCCACCTGCCCCCGGGGGATATTCGGCGGTGTCTGATGGCCCTGGCCGCGGAAACCCCGCAAGGCAACCTGATGCGGCGCCTGTTTGATTACCGCTTCAACTCAGGCAACGGCCTTACCGGACACAATTTTGGCAACCTTTTGCTGACCGTCCTCACCGAAGTTACCGGCAACACCATTACCGCCATTGAAGAAGCATCCCAACTGCTGGGCATACGGGGCCGGGTATTGCCGGTAACTTTAACTCACTCCACCCTGGTAGCGCACCTGGAAGACGGGGAAGAGTTGTCCGGCGAGTCCACCATCGACCTGCGCCGGCACAACCTGGATGTAGGCATTGATTACATCCGGCTCGACCCCAAGGCTTATGTTTACCCCCCGGTACTGGAGGCCATCGCCCAAGCGGACGCAATTATTCTCGGCCCCGGCGACATCTACACCAGCGTACTGCCCAACCTGCTGGTGGAGGATGTGGCCCAGGCGATAAATGCCTCCGCTGCCGTCAAGATTCACATCTGCAACTTGATGACCAAGCCCGGAGAGTCCGACGGGTTCAAGGCTTCAACCTTCGTCAAGTTGCTACTGGATTACCTGGGCACCGGGGAACCCCTCGATTATCTGATATTTAACGACAGCCCGCTGCCGCCCCGGCTGCTGGCCCGGTACGCCGCCGATCGACAGTTCCCGGTGGAACTGGACCGGTCGGAATGCAGCCAGGTGGTGCGGGAGATAGTTACCGGGCCGGTGCTGGCCTCGGGCGTTTATCTGCGCCACGACCCTTCGGCCCTGGCCCGCACCATTATGGAAGTGGTCAACCGGCCGGCGCCGACATTCTAGCTGCGCCGGTTCGCATTATCAGGCCGTAGAGCTGCCGCCGGGACGAATCCAGCGACGGGGAGTTTTCGATGGTTCCGATTTTAGCCGACCAGGGCTGGACTAGAGAGCCGAAATGTGCGGCATAGTAGGCTATGTCGGCAGCCAGGCCGCCTGGCCCATAGTTCTGGAGGGGCTACAGCGGCTGGAGTACCGGGGGTACGACAGCGCCGGGATAGCGGTGCTGGATCGGACCAGCCAACTGCACCTCCGCAAGACCGTGGGCAAAGTGGATGGACTGACCCAGGGCGACGAGGCCGACTATCCCGACGGCGCCGTCGGGTTGGGCCATACCCGCTGGGCCACCCACGGGCCACCCACCGATGCCAACGCCCATCCCCACACCGGCTGCCATCGCCAGATTGCCGTAGTGCATAACGGCATCGTCGAGAATTATCTTGACCTCAAGAACGACTTGCAGCGGCACGGCCACGTATTTTCCTCGGAAACCGATACGGAGGTAATCGCCCACCTGATTGAAGAGGGGATGGGGCAGGGACTGGAGTTTTCCGATGCCTTTCGGCGGATGGGACGCCGACTGGAGGGTTCCCAGGCCATCGCAGCTATTTGCCAAAGCGAGCCGGACAAGCTATGCGCCCTGCGGGTTGGCCATGCCGGCGGCATCGTAGCGGCCTACCGGGACGGTCAGGGCATGGTGGGCAGCGACCTGCCGGCCGTCCTGCCGATTCTTCGCCAGCGGCCCGGTCCGGTAGCTTACCTGGAAGCCGGAGAAATGGTTCAGGTTAGCCGCCAGGGGGTTCAGGTTTTCAGCCTGGCGGGGGACCCTCTGCCTAAAGAGATGCGCACCGTTTTTCCCCAGGATGCCCTGGTGGACCGGGGCGGTTACCGCCATTTTATGCTGAAGGAAGTGATGGAACAGCCCCAAGCCGTGGCCGGCGCCCTGCGCGGACGGGTCAATTTCGACGCTGGCCGGGTGGAATTTCCCGATTTTCCCTTCACCTTAGAACAGACCGCAAAACTGCGACGGGTGGTTCTGACCGGATGCGGCACCAGCCTCCACGCCGCCCACGTAGGCCGTTATCTGATCGAGCGGTTTGCCGGGCTGCCGGCGGAAGTGGAGAGCGCCTCCGAGTACCGCTACCGGGAACCTTTCCTGGACCCGGAAACTCTGGTAATCGCCATCAGCCAATCGGGAGAAACGGCGGACACCATCGCCGCCATGCAGAATGCCGCCGCCGCCGGAGCCAAGATACTGGCTATTTGCAATGCTGAAGAAAGTCAGGCGGCGCGCCTGGCTAATGGAGCCCTCTATATGGGTTCGGGGATGGAAATCGGGGTTGCCAGTACCAAAACCTTTACCGCATCCATCACCATTCTCTATTTGCTAGGCATCTTTCTGGGACAAGCCCGGGAACGTCTGACCCCGGCGGAACGGCGGGATTTGCTGGCCGATTTAGCCCGGTGCCCCCGCCTGATTGGCGATATGCTGGCCGATGTTGCCGAATACCGGCGGTTGGCCCAAAAATTCAGCGGGTATAGCGGTTTCCTTTACCTGGGCCGGGGCATCAACGCTCCCATCGCCCAGGAAGGAGCGCTGAAGCTGAAGGAAATCAGCTACATTCACGCCGAAGGTTACCCGGCCGGCGAAATGAAGCACGGCCCCATCGCGCTGATTGACCGCAATATGGCTACCCTAGCCCTGGCGCCCCGGGACAGCCTGTACGACAAGATGGTCGGGAACATTAAGGAGGTTAAAGCCCGGCGGGGAGTGGTTCTGGCGGTGCTGACCGCCGGAGACGGCGAGCTGACCGCCGAAGTGGACGAGGCATTGTTCATCCCGCCGGCTCCCGACCACCTGAACCCGCTCCTGGCGGCGATTCCCCTGCAATTGCTGGCCTACTACATCGCCCTGGACCGGGGCTGCGACGTGGACCAGCCGCGTAATTTAGCCAAGTCGGTTACGGTAGAGTAGGCGCGGCAAAATCACGTCCCTAATCAGCTCATATTACCCCACCCCAACCCTCTCCCTGATAGGGAGAAGCCAATCTCCCCTCTCCCTGGGGGAGAAGGGCCGGGGGTGAGGGCTTCTCCCGCGAGGAGAGGGGGACTTTGGCCGGTGCCCGGTACTCTACACCAAAGACACTCTCCCATCTCCTTGAGGGAGAGGTGCCGGGGGTGAGGGCATTTGCCTAATTTCCCGGCTGCTTCTATAATTCTTTCCGGTTGCTTTTGGGCGCCACGTGTCGCCGCTTCTTGTCCGGCGCCGGCGCCCGGATATTCTGACGGAGTTGTACCGACCGGCTATGGGTGAATTTCAGCCAATAGAAGTGCTGGCCCCGGCTACTACGGCCAATCTGGGCCCCGGCTTTGACTGCCTGGGGATGGGACTGGATTTGTGGAACCGGCTGGAGGTATTGCCGGCCGCGTCTGACTTGCCCACCGTGGAAATAATCGGGGAAGGGGCCGGCGAACTGGCCGTTGACTCGACCAACCTGACCTATCGCGCGATGCAGTTCCTTTACGATGAAGCCGGGCTGGAGTTGCCACCGCTGCGACTGCGCTGCGACAATGTGATTCCCCTGAGCCGGGGACTGGGCAGCAGCGCAGCGGCCATCGCCGGCGGTTTGGTGGCCGCCAACACCCTGTGCGGCTCCCCTTACTCACCCCCGGAACTGCTGGAAATGGCGGCTACCATCGAAGGACACCCGGATAACGTGGCCGCCGCCGTGCTGGGCGGCTTGCAGCTGGTAGTGTCCGACGGGCCCCAGTTATACACCGCCCCCATACCGGCGCCGGCGGACCTGGGCGTTGTGCTGCTGATTCCCGATACCCGTATCGCTACCGCTGATGCCCGGGCAGTTTTGCCGCAGCAGGTCAGCATCCCCGACGCCGTATTCAATATGGGTCGGGTGGCCCTGCTGGTGGCCGGTATGGCGCTGGACCGGACGGAATACCTGAATATCGCCACCCAGGACAAGCTGCACCAACCCTATCGGCAGCCTCTTTTCCCGGCCATCAAGGTGATATTTGCGGCAGCGTTGGCGGCCGGGTCTTTGGGCGTTTTTCTTTCCGGCAGCGGCTCTACCGTATTGGCCCTCACCAAGGGTCGGGAAATGACGGTGGCCTACGAAATGTTCGAGGCAGCCCGGCTGACCGGAATTTCAAGCCGGGTGGAAGTTACCAGGCCGACGGCGCTAGGCGCGCACGTCGCCGGCAGCCTTTAGGCCCTTCCCTGATAGAGCAATCCGGCGGGATGGACTAATTTCGCTTTCCCGCAAGGCAACGCAACCGTCAGTTAATTGCAAGGTGAGATTATATCTTGAGTCTGGTAGTGCACAAATATGGCGGCAGCTCAGTGGCCGATGCCGGCAAGATTTCCGACGTGGCCCGGCGCATTGCCCGAGTCCGGGAAACCGGCCAAAACATTGTCGCCGTGGCCTCGGCCATGGGCGATACCACCGATGAACTGATTGAATTGGCGCGTACCGTATGCGCCGACCCGGACCCGCGGGAACTGGACTTGCTGCTGTCCACCGGCGAACTAGTGTCCTGCACCCTGCTCACTATGGCCCTGCGGAATATGGGTTGCGCCGCCATAACCCTCAGCGGGTTCCAGGCCGGTATTTATACTGATACTATGTACGGCAAGGCTCGAATTTTCAGCATTGATCCGGGCCGGGTCAAGAGTGAACTGTCGGAAGGGAAGGTAGTAATAGTCGCCGGCTTTCAGGGGATGACTGAAGATATGGATATAACCACCCTGGGCAGGGGCGGTTCCGATACCACCGCAGTGGCATTGGCGGCGGCTCTGGGGGCCGACCGGTGCGACATCTATACCGACGTGGACGGCATTTACACTGCGGACCCCCGTATCGTGCCTGAGGCCAGAAAACTGGCCGAAATCGACTACGAAGAAATGCTGGAACTAGCCAGCTACGGCGCCAAGATGCACCCCCGCTCCATTGAGTTGGGAGCGGTCAACGCGGTGCCGATATACGTCGCTTCCAGCTTCCGGGACCTGCCGGGAACTTTGATACATCGGGTTAAGAAAGTGAACGAACTAGAGAATCGGGTTAAAGCCACGGGAATAGCTTACCAGGCCAATGTAGCTAAAATTACGGTTCGCTCCCTGCCCGACCGGCCGGGGATCGCCGCCGCCCTGTTTGAACCCCTGGCGGCCCGGGGCATCAACGTGGATACCATCGTCCAGAACACCAGCGCAGAACGCACTACCGACATCAGCTTTACGGTTAGCCGCGCCGACTTGAATCAGGCTTTCGCCGAAGTAGAGGCCGTCCTGCTGGACCTGGGCGGCACCCAGGCGGTCAGCGACCCTACCCTGGCCTCGGTTCACGTCGTCGGGGCCGGGATGCAGAACACGCCGGGCTACGCCTCCCGGATGTTCCGTATTCTCGCCGACGGAAACATCAATATCGACATGATAACCACTTCGGAGATTCGCATTTCCTGCATCATCAAGGAAGAGCAGGTTAACCGGGCCGTCCGGCTGCTACACGAAGGTTTCCAACTGGGCGACAAGGAATAGCGGAAATCTCTACGCAAGCAGATTTCTCTCCCCAACGTCCTTTCCTCTCCGTCGTCATTCCGGCATACAACGAAGCAGCCCGCATCGGCCTGACGCTGGAACAGGTCGCTGCATATCTGGCGCGCCAGGATTACTCCTGGGAAATTCTGGTAGCCGATGACGGCAGCGCCGATGCCACCGCCTCAATCGTCGCCGCTGCCGCCGGCGGCAACCCGGAAATCCGCTTGCTGTCCCTGGAGCACCGGGGCAAGGGTTGGGCGGTGCAACAGGGTATGTTGGCGGCCCGGGGAGAATACCGTTTCCTCTGCGATGCGGACCTGTCAATGCCGGCAGACCAGATAAGCCGGTTCCTGTCCCCGGCGGCGGGAGCCGGCGATATACTGGCCGGCTCCCGGGAATTGCCGGACTCGCGCCGAATCGGCGAGCCGGCCCACCGCCATTTAATGGGAAGGGTCTTCAACCGGATAATCCAGCTCCTCGCCGTGCCGGGCATCCGGGATACCCAGTGCGGGTTCAAGCTCTTTAAGGCGGAGACGACGGTAGATTTATTCCGGCGGCAGCGGCTGGCCGGCTTTGCCTTTGACGTGGAGATATTGTACCTGGCCCGGCAAGCCGGACTGGAAGTCCGGGAAATTGCCATCGATTGGCATTATCGGGAAGGCAGCAAAATACGGCCAGTCAGAGATGCCCTCCAAATGCTGCGGGATGTGTTGAAGATTCGCTGGGGGATTGGACGCTAACCCTGGTGTCGATGGCCGCGACGTCAGGCATTGTAACGTTCAGGTAATTTTTTACCGCTAATATATTAGCGTACTTAATAAAGCTTTGCATCACCGCAGGCAAAAAGCGGATAGCCGCCTCAAAAATTAAAATATTTTAATTTTTAGACCAAAACTGCCTTGACCCTTTGCGGGCTATTGATGTAACAACTAAGTCAACTGGAATAGCGAGCCGACAACGCTCGGCGCAAGCAGTCGAAGAGGGGACTGCGGCCATCATCCAGGATACTTCAGGGAAACAGCAGGAGTCTGCTGCCAATCCGGTTCTTCTTCCGGAAATCTGGAACACTGCAATATTCATAGTTTTTGGAGAACAGCGAAATGGAACTAACCGAGACTTCGGACAAGAACAAGTTAAGACGTGATTGGAGCAAGGAGGCCATATCCCTGGCACTGAAGGGAGAGTGGCGCCGGGCGGCGGAAGTGAATCAGGCTATCATCAGCCTTTACCCGGATGACGTGGACGCGATGAACCGGCTGGGCAAGGCTTTCATGGAGTTGAGCCAGTACGAGGAAGCGCGCCAGGTGCTGGCCGAGTTGACGGAGAAAGCGCCTTACAACGCCATCGCCAGGAAGAACCTGGCCCGTCTGGAACAACTGGAAAGCAACCCGGCTGCCGGCCGCCAGACCAGCAAGCCCGGCAGCGCCTCCAAGCTGTTTATCGCCGAAAGCGGTAAGTCGGGGTCCACGGTCCTGCAGGGGCCGGCCACCGCCGGAGTGGTTGCCAGCATTGCACACGGCGACCCGGTTAAGCTGGCGGTAAAGAACCATTCCATCCTGGCCTACACCCACGAGGACGGCTATCTGGGCCGGATTGAAGCAAAGCTGGCGGCTCGGCTGGCCCGGCTTATCTCCGGCGGAAACCGATACGAAGCGGCGGTAGTCGGGATAAACGACTGGGGAATTACCATTATCATCCGGGAAACCTATCGCCACCCCAGCCTGCACAACATAAGTTCCTTCCCCACCAACACCCGGAAGGAGCGGCGGGTATCCCTGAATCAGGGCCTGCTCCGTTATATGGAAGAAGGGATGCTGGACGACGGGGACGAAAAAAACCCGGACTTTGTAGGCGTCGCCGAGTCGGACTCCGACTGGGACGAATAGTACCCAAGAGCGGGAGTTCCACCAAAAGCAAGACAGGCCGGGGTTTCCCGGCCTGTCTTTTTGGCTGCGGATTAAATTGCCGGTCGGACCCTCAGTACAGATGGCACGAAACCCGGTGGCCGGGGCCTACTTCCTTGTCCACGGGCGGTTCAACCGAACACTGGTCCATAGCAAAGGGGCACCGGGGATGGAACCGGCACCCGGAAGGCGGATTAATTGGCGACGGCACCTCTCCGGTAAGCACAATCTCTTCGCGCACCAGGTCCGGGTGCGAAGGGAGCGCCGCCGAGAACAGCGCCTTGGTGTAAGGGTGCAAGGGATTCTGGTAGAGCTCTTCCGTCTCGGCGTACTCGACGATTTGCCCCAGGTACATTACCGCCGTCTGATGGGCCATGTAACGCACGGTAGCCAGGTTATGGGCGATAAGCAAGTAGCTGACGTTGTACTCCGCTTGCAAGTCAACCAGCAGGTTCATAATCTGGGCGCGAATCGAGACGTCCAGGGCGGAAACCGGCTCGTCCAGAACTATCATCTTGGGGTAGGAAGCCAGGGCGCTGGCTACGGCGATCCGCTGCCGCTGCCCGCCGCTGAACTCGTGCGGGTAGTTGGCCGCTTGCTGGGCGTGGAGGCCCACCTGGGACAAAACCTCCGCAACCCGTTCATTCCGTTCCTGGGTGCTCACCTGCCGGTTTACCACCAGCGGTTCGGCGATGATGTCTCGAACCCGCATTCGAGGACTCAACGACGACCAGGGGTCCTGGAAAACCGCCTGAACGGTGGTTCGGTAGTCCTGCAATTCAGCGCCCCGGAAATTCCGGATGTCGCGCCCGTCCAGTAAAATTTCCCCTTCCGTCGGGCTTTCCAGCCGCAGCAGCAGCTTGCTGGTGGTAGTTTTACCGCAACCTGATTCGCCCACCAATCCCAAAGTCTCTCCCTGCCGGATGCTGAAACTGATACTGTCCACCGCCTGAACGTAGCCGATGGTCTTCATCAGAATCAGTCCCTTGGTAACCGGAAAGTACTTTTTGAGATTGTTTACCTGAATCAGGGGGAGTTCATCGGTCATGACAGCCATGATTCATCCAACCTCCAGCAGTCAGCAGTGTGGCCTTCTTTAATGGTATAAGAACCGGGATACCCGCCGTAGCATTTGTCCTGGGCAAATTCGCAGCGGTCGGCAAACCGGCAGCCTTCCGGCAGATTAGAGAGCAACGGCGGCTGCCCTTCGATGGAATAAAGCCGCTCGGTTCGCTCTTCCAGTTTGGGCACCGAGTCAATCAGGGCTCGGGTATAGGGATGGGAGGGCTCGTTGAAAATATCCCGCACCGGCCCGTTCTCCACCACCCGGCCGGCATACATTACCGCTACCCGGTCGCACATCCGGGCCACGACGCCGAAGTCGTGGGTGATGAAGATAATCGCCAGGCCGGTTTCGGCCTGAATGTCTTTCAGCAATCGCAGGTACTGCAACTGAATCGTCACGTCCAGCGCAGTGGTAGGTTCATCGGCGATAATGACTCCAGGCTCGCAGGAGAGGGCGATGGCGCCCACTACCCGCTGTTTCATACCGCCGCTCATCTGATGGGGAAAGTCTTCCAGCCGCCGCTCCGGAGCGGCTACGTTCACGTTCCGCAAGGCGTCCACCGCCCGGGTAATCATATTCTTTCGGCCTTCCCGACGGGCCATTCCCAAAGCTTCCATCAACTGGTTGCCGATGGTGAACACCGGGTTGAGCGAAGTTTGGGGGTCCTGCAGAATCATCGAGATTTGCCGTCCCCGAATCTGGCGCATCTCATCTTCACTCTTTTGCAGGATGTCGTCTCCGTTCAGCCGAATTTGACCGCTTACTATCTTCCCGGCCGGCTGGGGCACCAGACGCAGCAAAGACAGGGCGGTCATAGTCTTGCCGCAGCCCGATTCACCCACAATGCCCAGGGTTTCACCTTGCCGCAGAAAAAAGCTTACGCCGTCAACCGCCTTGACTATGGAGCCACGGTTAAAAAAATAGGTGTGGAGATCTTCCACATCCAGGATGACGCTGCCTGTATCAACACTCATACCAATCAATTCCTCTAGGGAGCGCAAACCGGGCGCCGCACTGGGCCAGAGCCGGAATGCGCCGGATGGTAGATACCACTGGAGAAAACCCGAATGCTAGTGAATGTGAAATCCTGCTCGCCTGGTCTGCCGATTCGACTGTGAATGTTAAGGGTACCGATAAGTCCTCGTCCCGATTTGGCCCGGAGACTGCATACCTGATTAGGTCTGCGGTTCCAAATTTTCAGGAATATATACTACGGCCCATTTCAATGTCAACTTGGCTTGCTTATTTCCGGGGTAATCACGGCCCGGAAGTCCGAATTGGCCCTATTTGCGATGTTGGCACAGGGGCAGTGTTCCTCTCCCTGACACTTTAGATGTTCGCCCACTCTATCAGGACTCTAACCTTTTCCGGCGCCCCGGGACTGGGCGTCCAGCGTCATGGCGATACGGGAGCGGAAGGGGCGAACCCGATTAACTTGGGCGGTAACCCCCAGAGGAACCACGAACATGGCGCTCTTGCCGGCGGCGTGGGGCGCAAAGAAGTCGGTAACCTCATCATCGTAAAAAGTGAGACCGCTGGCGCCTAATCCCAGGGAGTGAGCGGCCAGGTAAAGTTTCCCGCCGACGATTCCCGCTTCCAGTTGGGCCGCCCGATACCCCCGGTTGCCGTACCGGGCCATAATCCGGTCTAAATCCGCCATAAAAAAGGCTACCGCCGCCGCATCATGAGGCAGAGCCTGCTCGAAACCCAGATGGCCGGCCTCCTGACGAAAGGCGCCTTCCCGCAGTTGGTAGAGGCCCTGGTCCCGCGGGCAAAAGTAGTAGGCCCCATCGGGCAGGTTATCTACGGCGTTGGCAATCAGGTACAAGTCCAGCAGACTCTCCGGCTGCCGGGCCAGAAAATCGGCCGGCATCCCCTGAGTAACCGCCGACAGAATGGCCGCCAGTTGGGACCAGGGGATTGGAATACGCTCAAAACGTCGGGTGGAGCCCCGCTCCTTGATAGTTTGACCCAGGGGCGCAGAGGTTTCGGCGCGGTCCGGGAAGGCAAAGAAGGGCTTGGTGGGCGGTTCGGTAGAATAGTCCAGCCCTCCCTGACATAAAGCTACCTCCCCGACCTCGGACAGACGGGTAGCGGCGTGGGTCTCTCGGATGTCCGGGTAGTCTATCTCGCCCGGGGCCGTTATCACCGAGCTGCCGCCTACAGGCTCCAGAACCGGCGCCGGTTCTGCGGCCGGCGTCGAGTCAACGGCGTCGCCGATGGCGATCAGGCAGGTGGAGGCTTCCCCGACGTCGTCGATTCCGAGCAGTCGGTCAACCTGGCTATCTACAAAGGCATTGACCACCCGGGCCGGCAAGCCGGCGGCGGCAGCGGCGGCCAGCAGGTTAGCGGCCACGGTGCCGTTGTCCCAGAAGCAGTAGCGGTAACCGCGGGTGCGATACTTCCAGGAACTGCGCCAAAACACCGTCGTAAATACTACCGTCAGCGGCGCCCCGGCAATCCGGGCATCTCCGCCGGCGGCGCGGGCCAGTTCGCTCCGATAATCTCCCTCCCGCAGCCGGGTCAGCGAGAAGGTGTCCGGCCCAAAATGGTAAACGCCGGCGACCAGCCCTTCCAACCCGGAACAAACTACATAAGTTTCTACCGGGTACAGCCCTCCGGCAGACGCCGCCGCCCGGAAATGAACTTCGCCGGCGGTTCGGAAATGCCCGGTTCGGATTACCCCGGCGCAAAAGTAAAGCAGTTGGGCCAAAGTCGCAATGCTCGGTTCGCCGCCGCCGGAAGCCGCGTAAGCGGAAACTGCGTCCAGAGTCGGCATTTCCGGGTCGGGAAATTCGGCGGGCAAGGGCAGCGCCGGCAGGCCGGAATAGCTTTTATACAGGGGAGGCTTATTGGCTAGGTTGATGTAGGCCAGTTTGGTAGATTCGTGATAATTCAGCGCTACGGAAGTGTCGCGATTTTGCATCAAAGCCCCTTTTAATCCGAGACGAAATGGTTAAGCCGCGCCCGAAGTGTCCCTCCGCCGGCGGTAAATATTGACGGCGGCGTGTTCAATGGCGGAACCCTTAATTGGCGGGCTCGGTTTCCGGACCATCAGCCCAACTCCGGTTACCGGAAAATTCTCCAGCAGCCGGTCGGCTATATCCTGGGCTAAAGCTTCCAGCAGGTTGCGGGATTCTCCTTCCAGAACCGACTTGGCGGTTCGGTAGAGGGCCGTGTAGCTGACCGTATCTGCCAGATTGTCGCTTTTACCGGGCAAGGCCAAGTCGATTTCGACTTCCAGGTCAACGACGTAGGTTTGGCCCAAGGCTTTTTCCTCGGGATTGACCCCGTGGTACCCATAGAAACGCATCCCCTGGAGAATTATACGATCCGAGGACATAACCCGTACCTGAATCCGGCACAAAGCCGACGTAAGGGAATGTGGCTGCCGGACGGACGCATCGCCGCCTAACTCCGGCCGCGGGCGGCGAGCTGATTTTCGATTTGCTCCACCTGAGCCAACAGGTTCTGCGCGCGCTTGACCACCGGCACATCTACCATTTTGCCGTCCAGGGCCAGCGAACCCCGTCCGTTAGCCTCGGCTTCGCGCCAGGCATCCATAACCCGGCGGGCGTAGGCCACGTCCTCGGGCAAGGGACTGAAGAGTTCGTTGATCGGCTCGATTTGGGCGGGATGAATGGCGAACTTCCCGGTATAGCCCATCTGTCGGGCCGCTCCCGCATCCTGGCGCAGGCCCTCCGGGTTGCGAAAGGCTACATAAGGGCCGTCCAGGGAAGCGACGCCAGCGGCTCGAGCGGCGATGGCAACAGTGGACCGGGCATGGTAAACCTCGGCGCCGTCGTCCGTGCGCTGAATACCCATATCGTTAGTAAAGTCCTCGGCGCCGAAGGCAATGGCGACGGTGCGGGAAAGAGCGGAAGCCATGGCGTTGACATTGACCACCGCTTTAGCGCTTTCAATCCAGGGGATGACCCGGATTTGTCCGGCGGCCAGCCCGGCTCGCGCTTCCAGGGGGGCAATTATCCGCTCGACCTCCCGCAAATCCCAGGCGGATTCGGTTTTGCCCACGCTGACGCCGTACAATTGGGGTGAAATCACCGCAACCAATTCATCCGCCGTCAACCCGGTATCCAGGGAATTGACCCGAACCATGACTCTTTGACCGGCCTGGCACAGTTTGGGCAGCCATTCGGCGGCCACGCTCCGGGCCGCCACCTTCTCCGCCGGAGGCACCGAATCTTCCAAATCCACCATGATAACGTCGGCAGGAAAGGTCAAGGCCCGCTCCAGCATATTGGGGCGGTTGCCGGGTACAAATATCAGACTGCGCAGCAGTTCCAAAGGTAGCCTCCTGAATGGGGATTGCAAGCCTGAAGCTGCCGGAAACCCGGTTGTTCCCCAGGGCTATCGCATATGGATTTTAAGAGGCCAATTGACGGGTAAATCTCCGTTTTTAACTGCTAAATTTGGGTAATTTAAGACTTAAACCGTTGGTTTTGATGTTGATTACCCAGTAAAGCGCCGCCAAAACATCGGAAAGTTCCGTTCTGAGCCTGAAATTTTTTCATATGCGATAGCCCTGGGTTGTTCCCCCTACTCCATATCGCCTTATGTTACTATATTTTACCCTTCTGACTACACCCCCAGGGAATATCATACAATCTTATTTCCACCTACTCCGCCAGTACTTCCCCCATAGTCTTGCCGGCGTGAGGGCCTTCGGTTATGCGAATCACCGCTATGCCGCCCCTGGAGTCGGGCGTAAGTCGCTCGACATACAAACCAACAAAGGGGCCAATCTTGCTGTTGAAAACGGATACGGCTTCCGTCCACTCCGGTCGGCCCTCCGCCCAATGGATCCAATCCAACCAGTTTAGGATTACGCTGCGGGAAGCATTAAAGCTGTGCTGCCTCATTTCAGGACTGAACTTCACATACTCAATACCGGTGTCGTTAATGAGGCGCTGGATGTCGTTGGGCAGATTCTGCCGGGCCGTCAACCGCAAGCTTTCCAGTTCCTGCCTGGCCCCTTCCTCCCGCAGAATCTGCTGCAAGTCGGCCGGCAAGCTTTCCCAGGCGGCGCGATTAATTGCGAAGGTTGTAGGGTAGAAGACGGGCAGCGGCCCATACATATAGCTGGTATGTCGGTGCAAACCCCATCGGTAGGCTTCTTCGGCTGAGGCCACCGTAGCTTGATAGGAGCCGTTCTCTAAAAGATCCGCTCCGATATGGTGCCAATGATTAGCGATTAACCCCCGGCCTTCTCCGGACCGGTCAGCGCCCAGGCTGGACAGCAGCCGGCTGACCCACCACTGATTCGCATCTGCGGCTACCGTGTTGATGCCGTCAAAATCACGTGCGGTTTCCAGCTTTCGCTTGCTGAACAGGAAAGCGCCTGAATGTCCGCGCCAGGCATTGAAGAGGGAAACGGCGCCGGTTGTTTCAATGATTAACTGCCGGGTATCCTCAAGGGTGTTGGACAGCGCTGCGTAGGAAGTTTGCTGATCCGGCCACAGTCCGGGCATATAACCCAGATTCAGCGACGGGTAGTTGTCCATCCGGTAGCTGCCAATTTCGGCTATGCCCAGCTCACCGGACGTCAACAATTCACCGGTATCCATTACGTAAATCTTTGGCAAAGCGTCGAAAGTTGTGACGGTTATTTTAATCTGTCCCTCGGTGCGGGCCGCCACATTAGGCGCAAAATAGTCCGCTATAACCTGGCAGAGGTCGTCCGCCTCTTTGATGCAGACCACTTCCAGTTCAAAGCTCATACCCTGGGTGGTCAGCTCCGTTGGATTGGTCAAGCGCGCTTCGGCCAGGAGCAATCTGTAGTAGTCCGACTCAAAAAGCCACCGATTCGCCTCGACCGCCTCCCGGGTAGCGTAAATGCCGGTGGCGGTAGGCCCTACCAATTGGAGCAGGTCTCCGGTATAAATCGCGCCCGGCCCGCCGGCATAACTGGCGGCGTACTGGGCCAGAGCTTGCGGATTAACCGGAGCCGGAGCCGGCTCGAAGTGGAGTGTGGGCCACGGCGTTGGGACCAGAGGCGCAGTTGTGGGTACTGGTGTTCCCAGTACCGGGGGACTGGTCGGAGGGGCGATGGGCAGTGGCGCAGCGGTGGGCGCCGCCGCCGCAGCCGACCCCGCTGCCTGGGGCGGCGTGGCTTGGCCCAGTTCGTCGTTTCCCCAGCAGACGACAGAACCGCTTTGCCGTAACCCGCAACTGTGCCCCGAGCCGACGCTGACCGCAGCAAAGACGCCGTCAGGTGGAGTGGATTGGCCGTGTTCGTCGCTGCCCCAGCAGACGATGGAGCCATTTTGGCGCAATCCGCAGGAATGGACTGTCCCGGCGTCAACCGAGAAGAATTCCCCCTGGAGCGGGCTGGCTTGACCCCAGTGGTTAGATCCCCAGCAGACGACGGAGCCGCCTTCCTGTACTCCGCAGTTATGATAACTCCCGGCGTTGACCGAGGCGAAGGTTCCCGGGACCGGAGTATGCTGACGGGAATAAGTATAGCTCCAGCAAAGGATAGAACTATCGTGCCGCACCCCGCAGGTTTCGGTCCCGACGCTCAACGAGACGAACTTCTCCCGGGTCGGGACGTCGCCCAGGGCGGTATAACCCCAACAATCTAACGAGCCGTCCGCGCGCAGCCCGCAGGCTTGGCCGGAACCGGAACTTAACGCCACAAAGGGATCCCCGTAATTATTTCCGCTCTCCAACGTTCCCCAGCAGATGATGGAGCCGTCTTCCCGCAGCCCGCAAGTATGGTCAAATCCACTGCTGACCGCGGTGAATGAGCCTGGCGGCGGCGCCGCCTGGCCCGATTTATTGGAGCCCCAGCAAACCACGGATGCGTCGGCCCGCAGCCCGCAAGTGTGCCAACTTCCGGCGCTGATGGCGACAAAAGGTGGTTCCACTGCGGCTGCGTTCTCGGTTAAGCCGGATTCCGGAGCAATCGTAGGCTGAGGCAGTGAAGCCGGGGGCAAAGTAGGGGTAGGGGGCAGCTCCGCAGGCAGCGCTGGAGGCAGGAAGGGCATGGCGGTCGGGGGAGGCGCAGTCGGGGGTAAGGGCGTTGCCGGCGGCGGAAAAGCCGCCATTGTCGCCGCAACCTGAGCCGCTATGGCCGCTTCCTGCTCCCTGTCCGCAGTTTGGGTCGCCTGGATGGAGGCGGACACCGTAGCGGCAGCGTCGGGAGTCGCTGCCGGTTCATTTCCGGCCGAGCAGGCCATTGCTGCGGCTAAGGCAGCAGTTAGTAACATCAAGACAAAGATTCGCATCAGATTCTCCTAAAGGCGGCGGTTTACCCGACAGCTCCGGTTTGGCGGCCCCGGCGCGTTCCCCCTACTCCGCCAGTACTTCCGCCCTGGTTTTGCCGGCGTGAGGGCCTTCGGTTATGGGGACTGTTACTATGGCGGGATACTCGCTGGGAGTGAGAGTATCGATACGCAAACCGACGTAAGGGCCAATCCTGGTGTTGAAAATTGCGGCGGCCTCGGACCAATCCGGCAGGCCGGCGGTCTGGTGTATCTGGTTGAGCCAGTCGGATACCATCTCTTTCGAAGCGTCCAGAAAGATAGCCTGCTCCAGTTCCGGACTGAAAACGGCGTGTTTCACCTCAGATTCTTCGGTGATGCGCTGCACGTTGTAGGGAAAATTCTGCTGGGCGGCCACACGCAGGAATTCCAGCTCCATTTTTGCGCCTTCCTCAACCAGAATCTGCCGCAAGTCGGGAGGCAGGGCATCCCACTGGTCGCCGCCAAAGGCGAAGGTATTAGGGAAAATGACCGGCAGCGGCCCGTACATATAACTGGTCCACTGGTGCAAATCGAGCGGTAGGCAAAATCGGCGGAGGCAATTGCGGCATCGCAGCTGCCGGGATGTACCATTTGAGCCGCAAGTCCGGAGTTTCCGAGAACCTGAAACTCCGCATTCTTAACCGCTAAACTTTCCAGCATACCTTTAACCAGGGGAGCGTTCGTTTTCGTGATTGCGATACAGGAGTTGGTAAAGTCCGCTGCGGTTTCCAACCGGCCTTTGCTGAACAGGAAATACCCCGTATGCCCGCGCCATAAGTGGAAGAGGGGAACCGCGCCGGTAGTTTCGGTAATTAATCGGTGGGTGGAGTCCAGGCTGTTGGCGAGCGCGGCGTAAGCGTTCTGCTGGTCCAGCCACACCCCGGGCAAATAGGACAACCCCAGCGACGGGTAGTCCTCCAATCGGTAGAAGCCGGAGATTTCAAGCAGACTCAACTCACCGGACAGCAGCATAGAGCGACTTTCCGTAGGCCGAATCCCGGATCTAGCGATAGGCACGAAGTCTATACCAATCTGCCACTGGGTACGCTCCGCCACATTGGCCGCAAGCTGCTTCTCTAGCGCGTACAGTCTTCCTCTCGGAAGCAGGCAACCCGCAGCTCGAGGTCCGCAAGATTGGAGGTCAATTTCGTTGGATTGGTTAAGCGCGCCTTGGTCAGGAGGGATTGATAGTATTCCGACTCGAAAAGCCACCGGCTGTGCTCAATGGCGGGTTTGGTAACCACAATGCCGCTAACGGCGGTAGAGCCAACCAGCTGGTCCAGGTCGCCGGCGTAAACGGCACCGGCCCGGCCGGCATAAGCATTCGCATAGCCTTGAATGTCCAGCGGCGCCGGCGTGGCAGCGGGTTCGGGCGTTCCGGCCGGCTCTACCACAATCACGATACGGGGGGTTGGCGGCGGGATTGCTGCCGTTGGCGTACTGGTTGGCGCGGGCAGCTCCGGCATTGCCGTGGGCGCCGGCGGCGGTTGAGTCAGTTGCGGCGTGGGCGCAGCCGTAGGTTCCGGGGCCGCCGTGGGCGTCGGTTCCGGGGTAGGAGCAGGAGTTGGGGTCAGGGTCGGTATCGGGGTTGCTGTGGGCGGGGGTAAGGGCGTAGAAGTCGGTGGCATGGCCGCGGAAGTGGCGGCGATACGAGCTTCTATGGTGGATTCAATAGCCATCGCCACGGTTTGCGTCGCCTGGATAGAGGCGTCCACCGTGGCGGCAATATCAGGCGGTGGGGCGGTTGCCCCCCCCCCCCCCCCCCCCCCCGTCTCCGGAAGCGCAGGCAGTAATCGCCGCGTAGGTCAAGGCCAATAGAAGCAAAACGGTTATTCGCATCGGTTCCTCTTGGAAAAGGGGCGGTTTGTCGGGGCGCTGCATTTTGGCAGCCACAGTTGTGTGATTTGCCGCCATTATACCATATGAGGTTAAACGCTAATTGCAGCGGCGCCCGGGCGCCGGTCGGAAGCCGCGCTTCACTCCCCGGTAAACTCGGTAGTCACCACCTTTTCGTAAGCCTGCCGCTCCTGAACCATTCCGGCGGCTACCAGGATTTCCTGCAAGCCTTCGTATTGGGGACGGGCCAGACGGGGCGTGGCCGGCCAGTTCTGCTGCGCCTGGTAGCGAGCGATGGCGGCGGTCAGCAGTTCCCGGGCCGTTGCGGGAAAGAATTGGGCAATGGCCGCGCTAACCTGCTCCGGGCGCGCCGTTGCCAACCAGGTCAGGGCCCGAGAGTATCCGGCAACGAACCGATGCATCGCTTCGGAGTGGTTTTGCAGGAAATGGTTGGTGGCGGCGAAGGAACTGTAGGCGATATGGCCGTTGACCGTTCCCAGAGCCACCGCCAGATTCCCCGAGCCGTCGGCCAGCAGCTGTTCCGCCGCCGGTTGGGGCAAGTGGATAAAGTCGGCCCTCCTTTCCCGGAAAGCTGCCACCGCATCCTCCAGACTCAAACCGGGCAGCAGGGTTAATCCCTCCACCGCTACCCCGTTATTGCGGAGGGCGTACTGGAAGGAGGCCCAGGGCATCGGCGAGAACCCTACCGGGATGATGGTGGAACCGGCAAAGTCCGACCATTGGAAATCCGGCTGGCCGGGCTGCCCCAATACAAAGAAACCGTCCCGACTGTTAATCTCGGCAAAATGCCGGGGGACGACTTCGCCGCCCCAGTCGGCGGCAATGATGGAACGCACAATTCCGCTTTGCACAATGTCCGCCGCGCCGTGGTTGAGGGCGCTCAAGGGGTGCGGGAACCGGGCCGGGCAGGTCGCAAAGTTCACTTCCAGCCCTTCCGCCGCCAGGTAGCCGCCGGCCACGGTTACGTATATGGGCGTATAGAATACGGTGCGAAAGGTTTCCATCAGGTTCAGCCGAAATTCTGCTCTAACCATAATCATCTCCCGGGGCCGGTTCTGGCGGCCAGCATAACGTCCGGGCCATGCCAAAAGGCAAGGACGCACCAGGGTGCGTCCCCACCTGCACTGCCGGGCCGGCGTCATCTTGTTCGGATTAACCTTGCGGCTGGAGGAAGGCCAGCAAAGCGTCGATGAATGCCTCCGGGTCTTCAATCTGGGGGATGTGGCCCAGCCCCGGCAGAACCGTCTTGCTGGCATTCACGATATTGTTGTGCAGCAGTTCTTCGCCTTCCCGCAGCAGATCCTTCTCTCCGTACATAACCAGCGTCGCCGAGGCTTTGATTAAGGGCAAGCGTGCCATAATGTCGTAATAGGAGAGGGACTGATGCAGATTGCGCACCCATTCACCGGCCTGTTCCCGGGTTCGGTTGGTGGCGTCCACCCACTCCGGCCGCGGCGCGGTGAAGGTAGCCCGTTCCTGCATCTGCTCCAGGGTGCGGGGTTTGGCATTGCTGTTTTCGTCATAATCGCCGGCGGTGTCCGCTACCCGCTGATTGCCGTTCCAGGGATTCCACAGCGGACAGCCGACCAGGGCCAGCTTGTCCACCCGCTCCGGGTAGCTGGCCGCCATCTCGGTGGCCAGGCAGGCGCCTACCGAGTTGCCAACGTAGTGGCCCCGGTGGATATTAAGGGTCTGGCAGGCGTCGTCCAGGGCCCGGGCGTAGTCCGGGATATTGAAGTGCCGGGCCGGCTTGTCCGACTCTCCGTGTCCCAGCATATCAAAGGCGTAACAGGTGTAGCTTTGGCTCAAGGAATCAATAACGGTATGCCACGCCCAGGTGGAGGTGCCCAGGGGGTGCAGCATTACCAACGGGAACCCGGAGCCTTGCTTAACAAAGTGCATATTCCCTTCACGGGTCGGCACACTATCGGTCAGGTCCCGGCGAACAAACATAGCTCCTCCTTATCCTTTGGCCGCAAAATGAAAGTTTTCGATGACTGCTCCTATCCTAGCCAGCGCCAATTAGTCTGTCAATTTGAGGAAGGCGCAAACCGGCGCGGCGCAACCGCCCGCTACCCAGCCAGGCCCCTGACTCCAACCATCTTCCCGGGGGAAAGAGGCCGGGGGCGAGGGTGTCAGAATGCAAATTTGCCCTGGCCCGAGGTCAGTCCGGGTTTGCTTTCCAGCGATTTATGTGGCACTATATAATTGATAGTAATTATTGAAAGTGTCTGCTCTCTGACCGGCAGCGGAGTCCTTATGTGGACCAAGCAAGACCTTCAAGCTCTGGTACGCCGCCAGATTGGCGAATATCGGCTTATAATTGTTTCCAACCGCCAGCCTTACATCCATAATCTGGTGGATGGAGAACCGCAGTACGTTGTGCCGGCCGGCGGCCTGACCAGCGCTCTGGACCCGCTGATGCAGGCCTGCGGCGGCACGTGGATTGCCTACGGCGGCGGCAAGGGCGACCGCTATATCGTGGATCAGGACGACCGGGTCATGGTTCCACCGGACGACCCGGCCTATTCCCTCCGGCTGGTTTGGCTCACGGAACGGGAAGAGCAGGGCTATTATTACGGCTTTTCCAACGAGGCCCTCTGGCCTTTGTGCCACAATGCCTATACCGAGCCGGTGTTCGATTTGCGAGACTGGCAAACGTACCAGGCCGTCAATCGCAAGTTTGCCGACCTGGTACTGGACGAGGCCGGCGACCGCCCCGCGGTAGTGCTTACCCAGGACTACCATCTGGCGCTGCTGCCCCAATACCTGCGGGAAACGGCGCCGGCCATTATCACCGGCCAATTCTGGCACATACCCTGGCCTCATGCGGAGATTTTCCGCATCTGCCCCTGGCAGGCCGAGATGGTCGAAGGGCTGCTGGGCAACAACCTGCTGGGCTTTCACATCGGCGACCATTGCAGCAATTTTATGGATACCGCCGCCCGTACCCTGCCGGTGCGGGTGGATACCGAATATAACCGGATTGAATACCGCAGTGAAACCACCCTGGTGCGTCCCTTTCCCATCAGCATCGACTTCGACGACATCTGCCAGTTCTCCGAAAGCCCGGAGGTGGAGCAGGAAATGCGCAGAATTGAAGCTGAATGGGGGTTGGAAGGACAGCTAATCGGCCTCGGCATTGACCGGGTGGACTATACCAAGGGCATACCGCACCGCTTTCGGGCCATCGACCGGTTTTTTGAGAAGTACACCCAGTACCGGGGGCGGGTGGTATTCGTTCAAGCCGGGGTCTTGAGCCGCAGCGACATCGAAGCCTACCAGCAGTTGGGAGGACAGATCGAGCAACTGGTGGATGACATTAACGACCGGTACGGGCGCGACGGCTGGCAGCCCATCGTCTATAAGCCCGACGACTTGCCCGCAGTTACCCTGATGGCCTTGCGCCGTCTTTCCCGATTCTGCATCGTCAGTTCCCTGCACGACGGAATGAACCTGGTAGCCAAGGAGTTCGTAGCCAGTCGGTTCGATAATGACGGTGTCCTGATTCTGAGTCCCTTCGCCGGCGCCGCCCTGGAACTCACCCAATCCTTGATCGTAAACCCCTATGCCACGGAAGATCTGGCCGAGGCCATTCGGGATGCGGTGGTTATGCCCGAGACGGAACGCTGCTATCGCATGGTTCAAATGCGGGCCACCGTGCGGGAAAACAACATTTACAAATGGGCCGCACGACTCCTGGTCGAGTTGATGCAATGCGCTCGCGGGTCGGCTTTCGGTCGCTCCCGATACGCCTCGGCAGCTTTGCGGTAGGAATTTCCACTATGAGCGCCGACTGCCGCTATGCCACACCTGCTTAACGTCTGGCCCCGGGTCAGTCGCCAAATTGCGCAAGCCCGGCACGTCCTTCTGCTCCTGGACTACGACGGCACCCTGGCGCCCATCGCTGCCCGCCCGGAACTGGCGACCTTGCCGGAGCGAACCCGGCAGGCGTTGGTGGATCTGATCCGCCGTGAGTCCTTCACCCTGGGCATCGTCAGCGGCCGGGCCTTGTCCGACGTTGCCCAAATGGTCGCCTTGCCGGGCTTGATTTACGCCGGCAATCATGGGCTGGAAATCAAGGGCACTGCCATCGACTTTACCCATCCGGCAGCCGCCGCCGTTCGCCCCGAAATAGACGCCATCCGCCGGGAACTGGCAAGCAGTCTGGCCGCTTGCGAAGGTGTCCTGGTAGAAGGGAAGGGCCTAACCCTGAGCCTCCACTACCGGCTAACCCCGGCAGAGCTGCGCCCCCGGGTATTCGCCGAGTTTGACCGGGTAGTGCGAAATCCGGAGTACGCAGCGCAGCTTCGGGTTACCCGAGGCAAGGAATTGCTGGAAGTGCGGCCCAATGTGGATTGGGACAAAGGCAAGGCCATCACCCGGTTGGCCGCCCACTGCCCGGAGGGGACGCTGGCTATCTTCTGTGGCGATGACCTGACCGATGAGGACGGATTCGCCGCCGTCCACGAATTGGGGGGCCTTTCCGTGTTCGTTGGCCCGGCGCGTCAACCCACCCGCGCCCTGTACCGGGTAGATTCGCCCCTGGAAGTTGCCGAGACCCTGGAATTGCTCGCCCGCCTTTGAGGGGAAAGGCCAGGGCTATAACCTACATTTCTTCATTAAGCCCTCATTGGTACCATACCTGCGTTTTAATGAGGATGGAACCGGCGGTTCCTATCCCTCTGCCTCTACCCGGTTCAGCTTGTCCAGACGGCGCTGGAAGCGAGGCTCCGGGATGAAACTGGCGGCCAGAAAAGAGGCGACAATTTCCCGGGACAGGTCGAGACCGATGATGCGCGCGCCCAGGCAGATGACGTTCATGGCGTCATGTTCGACACCCTGGTGGCTGCTGTAGGTGTCGTGGCAAAGCCCGGCCCGCACCCCGGCCACCTTGTTGGCGGTAATACTAGCCCCGACGCCGCTGCCGCAGCAGATTATCCCCCGTTCCACCTGCCCGGACTGGACGGCGCGGGCCACGGCGGCGGCAAAATCGGGGTAATCATCCTCCAGGTCCAGGTCGTGAGCCCCCAAATCGACCACCGCATAGCCGGCGGATTCCAGCCAGGGTTTCAACTGTTCTTTGAGGGGAAAGCCGGCGTGGTCGGCTCCTATGGCTATCTGCATTTCAGCTCGCTCCGGATGTAGGTAGTGGCCCAGCCAATAAACAGGATAGTTTGAAACTGTACGGAGAGCAATACTCGCCCTCACCCCCGGCCCCTCTCCCTCAGGGAGAGGGGAGACTGTTCCTGGCATACTGACGCATACACCAAGCTGATCTCTCTTCCGAACCAATGAGAAAAGTCCGCTGCTCCCCTGCTCCCAAGCAATCGAGAAAAATCCCTCCCCCCTCTCCTCGCGGGAGAGGGGCCGGGGTGAGGGCATCCCAGCGCATAACTTGTTACACGATTCACAATCAGCGCCGACTATGCTAGAATTCCCTAGCCGAAACCTTTGCCAGTTGAATACTTAATGCGTTATTACATTATGAGTGTTAATATTGGCCCAAGATTGCGGATTGCCGGGAGAACTACAGGTAGATGATCAAAGCCGTCTTTTTTGACTTCTACAATACGTTGGTACGGTTCTGGCCGCCATTGGCCCAAATTCAGATGGCATCCTGCCAGGAGTTTGGGTTCAATTTAACCGAGGATGCGATTAACTACGGTTACTCGGTGGCGGATATATATTTTAACCGGGAAAATGAGATTAAGCCCCTGGCCGAGCGCAGCGAAGCGGAACGCCTGGCCTTTTTCTCCCGCTACGAGCAGATTCTCCTGGAAAACGCCGGACTTTCGGTAACCCTGGACCTGGCCCGGCAAATATGGCAAGTAGCCATTAGCGTTCCCAAGGATTTTATCGCTTTTGACGATACCCTCGGCTCTCTGGAACGGCTCAAGGGGCAGGGTTATTGTCTGGGGGTAATCTCAAACCTGCGCCGGGATATGGACCAACTCTGCCGGGACCTGGGTATGTCCCCCTACCTGGATTTTTGCCTTACCTCGGCGGAAATTGGCGTGGAAAAGCCGGACCCGGCTATTTTTGTTGCGGCACTGAAGCGGGCCGGCGTCGCTCCGGGCGAGGCTATTCACGTTGGCGACCAGCCCCGGTCCGACCTGGTTGGCGCTCGGGGCGCCGGTCTGTATGCCATTTTGCTGGACCGGGGCGGCTGGTACGGCGAAGTTGACCATTGCGTCCGTATTTCCCGCCTGGCCGAATTGGAAGCGCTGCTAGTCAATGCCCCGGAGTCCCTGCAAACTTCCCGTCGCGAACCCGGCATTGACCGGTTTTATCCTGACGAGCAAGCCGCCGAATAAAATCATCCCATCCACTACCGGCCCGGCAGCGATCTGTGCCGAAACTGTCGGAGCGGTACGCAGCGATTGATACTACCCATCCCCCAATTTGGAGGCAGAGAATGGCGGAGAATATTCAGCAGCCGGTCAACGGAGCCGACCCGGTTCGGGTTATCGTTTGGTACGATTACATTTGACCCTGGTGCTATGTCGGCCTGGAAAGAGTCGATAAGTTGGCCCAGGATTACAACATTGCCGTAGAAGGACGAGCTTATCTGCTGCGCCCCGATACCCCCAAAGAGGGATTGCTGCGTCAGCCCCGTTCCGGTGAAACTGAAGACGAATTGAGCGAGCCGATTCGCTCCCAGGTGCGGGAAGCCAATCTGATAATGCGCCCGCCTCAGGTTACGCCCAACACCCTGTTTGCGTTGGAAGCTACCGAATACGCCCAACGGCAGGGCAAGTTTATGGAGTTTCACCACGCCGCCTACAAGGCTTACTGGGAAGACCGCAAGGACTTGGGGAAAATCGACGTGCTGGCCGAAATTGCCCAATCGGTGTCCCTGGATGCCGCTGAAATGGTCCAGTGCCTGGAAACCCACGAATTTTCCGGCAAGGTAATGGGCCAGTACCAGGAGGCCCTGCAGCACGGCATCCGCGGCATACCCACCTTTGTGGTCGGGAATCTGCTGTTCACCGGCGCCCATCCCTACGACATCTTCAAGTCGGCAATGGGCCAATACCTGGACTCTTTATAGCCGGACGTTCAGGCCAGTAATTATTCAGGCTTGAGGGCGGTTAAAGCCGCCCTCGCACTAATTAACCGGGACAGCCGGGCAGAGTTGACGAAGCTTACAGATCCACCGTTTGGCACCGACAATCCCAAATTGGATAGTTACCGCAAGGACGCCCGGCGGTAAACTCAGGGTACAGCGTCCTGTAAATTCGCCGGTCTCCGGGCCTAACGGATAATTGACGTTCAATGGTCGCCCCGGCGCTGTAATCCGGTTGAACCGGGATTCCCTGGTATGGTAATATCGAAGTCGGCAATTGTTACGAAATTCACGAAGTGTTGCTCCGTAAAATTCCGCTTTTCCCGCAGCGGATGCAGTCAGGGAGCCTGGTGATGGATGGGCTGAAAGAACGAATCAGGAAGACCGTCCACAATCAACCTCAACCCACCGTTACTATCCTTTCCTCTTTGCTGGCCGTTGAAGACGAACTGGGTTATATCCCCCGCGAAGCCGTCGAAGCAGTGGCCGCCTATAATCAGGTAACGATTAACGACGTCTGGGCCGTCGTCACCTTCTACCCGAACTTCAGAACCATTCCCCCCTGCGACCACCGCATTGAGGTTTGCTGGGGCCCTTCCTGCCATCTGGTAGGGGCGATGCCGGTAATCGCCGCCCTGTTGGAAGCCGCCGGTCTTGATGATGAGGGAGACACCCCGGACGGCAATCTGACCGTGCGCTACAACACCTGTCTGGGCGCTTGCGCTCAAGCGCCCGTAATGTCCCTGGATCACCACCTGGTAGGGCGGGTGATTCCGGAACAAGTCGAACATCTGGTCGCCCAAGTACTGGATTCTGCTGAACCGGCCGCCCACGGAACCGGCGGGCAAGGGTAGCCGGCGGTGGCCGATTTTTGCTCAACCCTGAAATTTAGGCTCCGGACGGCTTGCCGTCCGCTGCTTTTCCTTTACTGAATTTACCCGGCGCCACCTGACCTTTACGTAAAACGAGCTGAAAAATATGGCTGCCAAATTTAACGCAATCCGGGAAACTGCCGCCCAGCGGTGGCGCAGCTTGACCGAAGACCGCCCCTGGATTCGCGTCGGAACGGCGCTGTGCGGTCAGGCAGCCGGGGCGGAGCAGGTCGCCGCGGCCATCGAGGCTGAGCTGGAGCGGCAGGGGTTGGCAGGTACGGTCAGCCGGGTAGGCTGCCTGGGAATGTGCTTTGCCGAGCCGATGGTGGATATAAACGTGCCCGGCCATTCCCGAATAATTTACGGCAACGTTTCCGTCGCGCAGGCGCCGGAGCTCGTTTCCGGTCATCTGGGGCGCGGCCAGCCCGATTCCGAAAGGGCCCTGGGATACCTGGGAAGCCGGCCGTCCTTTGACCTGCCGGATTTGGACCAGCACGCTATGCGTCGGCAGGAGCAGCGCATTGCCCTCCGCAATGCCGGCCATATCGACCCCCTGGATATTTTCCAGTACGTGGCCAACGGCGGCTACCAGGCCCTGAACCGGGCCTTGACCGAGCTGACCGCGGCGGAAGTGCTGGAAGAAGTCAATGTATCCGGGCTGCGGGGCCGGGGCGGAGCCGCCTTCCCGGCCGGCACCAAGTGGCGCTTTCTGGCCGGCTCCAACGCTCCCGACAAATATATTCTCTGCAACTGCGAAGAGGGCGACCCGGGGGCTTTTAACGACAAGGGAATCCTGGAGAGCGACCCCCATACGGTAGTTGAAGGCATTATTCTGGCCGGGTACGCCACCGGCGCTAACCACGGTTACATTTTTATTCGCCACGGACACGATGGCCCCATCGACCGGGCCCGGGCCGCTGTAGCTCAAGCCTATGAACTGGGACTGCTGGGCAAAAATATCCTGGATTCCGATTTCAGCTTCGACCTGGAAGTTGCCCTGACCGGCGATTCCTACGTTTCCGGCGAGGAAACGGCGTTGATGGAGGCTATTGAGGGCAGCCGGGCTATGCCCCGGTATCGCCCGCCCTTTCCGGCCCAGGTGGGGGTATTCGGCAAGCCCACCAATATCAACAACATCAAAACTATGGCTTACATACCCGAAATCATCGCCCGGGGCGGCCAGTGGTTCGCCGAAATCGGCCACGACCGGAGCACCGGAACCGCCATCCTCTGCCTGTCCGGCGCCCTGAATTACACCGGAATGGTGGAAGTGCCCATGGGAATTAACCTGAATGAGGTGCTTTACCAGGTAGCCGGCGGCGTGCCGGGCGACAAGCAGTTGAGTTTCATCCAGACCGGCGGTCCGTTGGGGGGCGTCCTTAGCGCCGAAGCTACCGATTTGGTGCTGGACTTTGACATCTTCCGCAGCGCCGGCGCCATTTTAGGCTCCGGGGGAATAATCGCCGCCGATGAGGATACCTGCGTCGTGGACCTGACCCGGGTGCTGATTGCCTTTTGCCAGTACGAATCCTGCGGCAAGTGTTTCCCCTGCCGGATGGGGATGAGCCACATGCTGGAGGTGCTGGAAAGGATTTGCCGCCTGGAAGGAACCTCCGACGACCTGGCCTTGATGCAGAATATCGGGGAGAATATGCAGTCCGGTTCCCTGTGCGGACACGGGCAGTTGGGCTACAATCCGGTGGCTTCGGCGCTGCGCTACTTCCCGGAGCAGTTCGAGAGCCACATCCGGGAAAAGCGCTGCCCCACCGGACGCTGCCAGGTCCCCCATTTTTCACCCCGGCTCAGCCGCCGGTAGCCGGAGCAAGGGAACGGGAGAGGAACCGATGCCTGATGACATTACTATCTCCATTGATGGCGTGGAGATTAAGACCCAGCCCGGCAAGATGGTGCTGGAAGCGGCTATTGATGCCGGCATCTACATCCCTTACCTGTGCTACCACCCGGGCATGAAACCCTTTGCCGCCTGCCGAATGTGCGTCGTGTCCGTGGAAGGCGGTCGGGGCTATCCCGCCGCCTGCACCCTGCCCGTTGCCGACGGAATGCGGATTAGCAGCGAGTCCGAAGATGTGGATGAACTGCGCCGTTCCGTAATGCAAATGCTGATTGCCGAGCACCCTAACGGCTGCCTGACCTGTCACCGGATCGACATCTGCGGACCCAGTGATGTATGCCTGCGCCACGTTTCCGTTAATGACCGCTGCGTCACCTGCCCCAAGAACGAGCGGTGCGAGTTTAAGGACACGGTGCGCTACCTGGGGATGGAACTGGAGTCGCCTCTCAACTATAAGTACAAGCAGGTTCCTCTGGAAGTTTCCGACCCCTTTTACGACCGGGACTACAACCTTTGTATCGCCTGCGGCCGGTGCGTCCGCGCCTGCGAGGAGATTCGGGGCGACGACGCCATCTGCTTTACCGAGCGTTCCGGCAAGGCTTTGATTGGCACATCCTTTGGTTCGTCGCTGCTGGAATCCGGCTGCGAGTTTTGCGGCGCCTGCATCGACGTTTGTCCGGTGGGAGCGCTGGTGGAACGGGACCATAAATGGGAGAAGCCCCGTCAGGTAGCCCCGACCATCTGTCCCCATTGCCCGGTCGGCTGCCAGCTTAACCTGGAACTCAATGACACCGGCGACCTGATCCGGGTGGTGCCTGAATTCAACTCTCCGGCCAATCGCGGTCAAGCCTGCTTTAAGGGAAAGTTTGGCCTGGAGTTTCTCAACAGTCGCAGCCGACTGCGGCAACCCCTGGTGCGGCAGGACGGTCAGCTGGTTGAAGTATCGTGGGAGGAAGCGCTGGACTACACTGCCGCCCGCCTGTCGGACCACAAGGGCAAATCCTTCGCGCTGCTGGCCGCCCCGGACAGCGCTAACGAGGAACTGTACCTGGCCCAAAAATTCGCCCGGACGGTAATGGGTTCCAATAATGTAGATATTACCTCCAACCTCCAGCCGGAGCTAACTCTGGGATTGGAGCGAACCTTGGGCTACGGGGCGGCAACCAATCCGATCTGGGACCTGGAACAGGCGGACTGCATCCTGGTTTTCAATGCCAATCTGACCGAAGACAACAATGTAATGGCCCTGCCGGTGAAAAAGGCCGCCAAAGGGGGCGCTGCTCTCATCGTAATCGACTCCCGGGAGGTGGAGCTTACCCGCCACGCCAGCCGGTGGCTCAGACCCGCTCCAGGCACGGAACTGCTGCTGTTGGGCGGCATACTGCGGGAAGTCCTGGACCAGGGGCTGACCAAAGACGATTGGGTAGCTGAGTTTTGCGAAGACCCGGCCACTCTGTTCTACTACCTGCACAGCCTGGACCAGGCGGAGTTAGCCGCAGTTACCGGAGTATCCCGGGAAACTGTAGCCGAGGCGGCGCGCTTGTTTGGCGCGGCCGGCAAGGCTGCGGTGTGCTTTGCGCTGGACAACATCCCCGCAGAACTGCAGCGGGACTGCGTCAACGCCCTGGCCGATTTGGCGCTGCTGACGGGCAATGTGGGTCAGGCCGGCGCCGGCCTTTTCCCGGTGCGCCGGGGCGCCAACGAACAAGGCGCCTGGGACATGGGCTGCATTCCCAACCGGCTGCCCGGCCAGCGCTCCCCCCGCAGCGAACGCGACCGCGCCGAACTGGAGAATTTGCTGGAAGTATCCCTGCCGGCCGAACCGGGTTTGGGAGTTGCCCAATCCCTGGCGGCGGCCAACCGGGGCGAGGTAAAAGCTCTGGTACTGGTTGGAGACGGCCCACACCTGGCCGACGACGGGCTGGAAGCCCTCAAGTCCCTTGATTTCCTGGCCGTAATTGATACTTTTCCTTCCCCGGCGACGGAATTGGCCGACGTCGTGTTCCCCCGCTGCACCTTCGCCGAAAAGGACGGCACCTTCACCAATCTGGAACGGAGGATTCAGCGACTGAAGCCGGCCCAGTACGGCAATGCCGGCAGCGTCAAACCGGAACTCTGGATTCTGGGGGAGTTAGGACAGCGATTAGGAGGCCCGGGGTTCGCGGGCGTCACCGGCGAGCTTGCGATGCAGGAGATTGCCCGGGTTACGCCAACCTACGCCGGAGTTACCTATTCCCGGCTGGAATCGGCATCGAGCTTGGTCCTGCGCACCGGTCTGGAAAGCCCCAAGCCGACTCAAATGCTTTACGCCGGACGAGAATACTGCGGGCTGCAATGGCCGGTGGATGCGGAATCTGCCGCCGGCACTCCGATCCTGTATCGGGACTCCTTCCCCCAGGGGAAGGCCAACCTGATAACTCCGGAATTCCGGAGTTCGACAGAAACTCCGGACCCGGAATATCCCTTGTGGCTGGCGCCGGGCCGGGTCCTGCTGCAGCCGGACCGGAACAGTGCAGTTGAGCTGGACCCGGCAACCCGGCTTAATACCATAGTCCGCGAAGAGATAGTTGGCTTGAGCCAATCCGATGCCGCCGCAAATTCCTTTACTGATGGCGAGAGCGTCAGAGTGGAAACCCGGCAGGGGGACATTTCCGGGTTGGTCCGGGTTGATCCCAGCCTGCCGGCGGGAACCGTGGCCGTTACCGGGCTGTTCGGTCAACTGGCCGTAGCCCTGCAGCAGTCGGAGGAATACGTCCCGATGGCCCGAACTCCGGGGCTGCATATTGTACCGGCAAGGCTGGCAAAAATTGACCGTGAATAGTCCCTGCCGTCGGTATTCCCGGCAGCCGTCCCGCTTCCGGTTATGCCGCCCGGCGGCGATAGCCCTGATCTGACACTCGTTGACCCTACCCGAGATTTATGAGGTGAAGAATGACCACTGGTGAAAATGGCGTCGCCGTCAGCGAAGCCGAGACTTCTCTCCCCAGCTACCGAACCGATAGATTGCCCCAAGCCAGGTTGGTTGACCGCAAAGACATAACCGAAGACCTGATGGTCATAAAACTTGAACCTCAGGACGGCCCCTTCGTATTCAAGCCGGGCCAGTATTGCACCCTGGGCAAAGAGGGTGTAGAGCGCGCTTATTCCATAGTTTCCGCTCCCTACGAGCCGTTGCTCGAAATTTTTGTGGAATTGGTGCCCGAAGGCGAGCTAACCCCCAAGATGTGGCGTTTGCAGACCGGCGAAACTATGTCGCTGCGTCCCCGGCCCAAAGGTATATTCACCCTGAACGAAAAGGTGCGCCACCATCTTATGGTGGCTACGGTCACCGGGGTCGGCCCCTACCTGAGCATCATCCGCGAATATCTGCATCAGGGCGGCCAAGGCCATCACTTCTACGTTCTCCTCGGCGCCAGCTACCTGGACGAGCTGACTTACGATGCCGAACTGGACAAGCTCGCCGCCAGTCATCCCGAATGCGTCCGGTTTGTCGCTACAGTCAGCCGTCCCACTGCGGAACGCAACGCCGATTGGGCGGGAGAGCAAGGACGGGTCAACAATATCGTAGCAAAGTATCTGGCGGAATTTGACCTGCCCCGGGAAGATACGATGGTCTATACTTGCGGACACCCCGGGATGATTGCCGACGTCAAAGAGCAGGTAACTCCCCTGGGCTGGCAGTTCAAGGAAGAACGATTCTGGAAGGAATAACCGCCGCATCTTTGGAATCGCCCGAAAGGTTGTCCGGCAGCCAAAGTCCCTGAGTCCAGTATTCATCATCCCGGATTTCCGCCAAGAAAACCGATTCTCGCACGGCAGCAGCTTTTGTTGAAATAATCGCCGTGGGGTAAAATGTTGGAAATCTCGGCGGAGAAAGAATTTTCCCGGCCGGCCTTCGGGTGGAGCAGTGACTCCGGTACGCCGACAATACCTGAAGATTAAGAACGCCTACCCGGACGCCCTGGTGCTGTTCCGGCTGGGCGACTTCTACGAAACTTTCGACGCCGACGCGCACCTGGCCGCCCGCGAACTGGAAATAGCCCTCACTTCCCGGAGCATGGGCAAGAACTTCAAGGTGCCGATGGCCGGCGTCCCGGCCCACGCCCTGGAATCCTACCTGTCCCGCCTGATTAAAAAGGGCCATAAAGTCGCCATTTGCGAGCAGTTGTCCGATTCGGCCAATTCCCGGGGACTGGTGGAAAGGGACGTGGTGCGGGTGGTAACCCCCGGCACCGTGGTTGAAGCTTCCCTGCTGGAGCAGAACGCCAATAACTACCTGGCCGCCGTATTTGAAGAGAGCGAACAAGTCGGCCTGGCCTACGTAGATATTTCCACCGGCGAATTCGCCGCCACTCAAATGGCACGGCAGCGGCTGGGGCCCGAACTGGAACGTATCGCCCCGGCTGAAGTTCTGATTCCCGCCAGCGATACTATTCCGGCGTGGCTGGCCGAATCGGGACGCTCCTCTCCAACGAATGCTCCGGAGCCGACCGAGGAAACCGGGTTTCACGTCTCGCGCGTTAATGCTTCCTCCTTTGACCTGGACCTGGCAACCGAGGCCCTTTTGGATGAGTTCAGTATCCAGACTCTGGAATCTTTCGGCTGCGAATCCTTGCCGTTGGCGGTCCGGGCTGCCGGGGCCATTGTGGATTACCTGGCTCAAAGTTACCGGGGGATGGGCCCCCGAATGTCGGGGCTGGGGATATACTCCTCGGAATCGTTTATGCCGCTGGATGCCCAAACCCGGCGTAATCTGGAGTTGTTTCAGGCCGGCCGGTGGGATAGTCACAAGTTATCCCTCTTTTCCACCCTGGACCTGACCCGAACTCCGATGGGCGGTCGGCTGCTGCGCCGATGGCTGGGTCAGCCCTTGCTGGAGCTGGACGTCCTTTTACAGCGTCTGGATGCCGTCGAATACTTCGTCAATGAAGCATTAGGGCGGACGCGGGCGCGGGAAACCCTGGCGAACATCGCCGACCTGGAACGCATCATCGGTCGATTGCAGACCGAGTCGGCGGCGCCGCGGGAACTAGTCTCCCTGAAGAACGGGGTAACCGCCGCTGCTGACCTGGAAGCGGCCCTGGATGACACCGCCGAGCCGATTTCCTGGCTCCGGCGATTGCTGGCGCCGGTCCCGGAAGTCTCCGCCCTCATCGAGCAGGCTATTAACCCCGAACCCACCGGCGCTGTCGGCGAAGGCAACGTTATCCGGGACGGTTTTTCCGCCGAACTGGATGAACTGAAACACGCTTCCCGGGATGCCCGGTCATTTATCGCCGGCCTGGAACAGCGGGAACGGGAACGCACCGGCATCCGCAACCTGAAAGTAGGCTTTAACCAGGTATTTGGCTACTACCTGGAAGTAAGCAAATCCAGCCTGGGACAGGTTCCCGATGACTATATTCGCCGTCAGACATTGGCCAACGGCGAGCGGTATATCGTGCCGGAATTAAAGGAGTATGAATCGCTGGTGCTTAATGCCCGGGAACGGGTTGAGGAACTGGAGAAAAGCCTGTTCCGGCAGGTTTGCGCTCAGTTGGGCAGCTACGCTGACGCCGTCAGCCGGCTGGCCGGAGCCATCGCCAGCGTGGACGTTTTTTCCGCCCTGGCCGAGGTGGCGGTGCAGCGCGGTTACGTCCGCCCGGTCCTGAACCGGGACAACGCCCTGATTATCCAGAACGGGCGCCATCCGGTAGTGGAGCGGCACCTGGGCGCAGGAGTCTTTGTACCCAATGACCTGAACCTTGCTAACGACGACGCTCAGGTAATCGTGTTGACCGGGCCCAATATGGCTGGCAAGTCAACCTATATCCGCCAGGTAGCCATCATCGTTTTGATGGCTCAAATCGGCAGCTTCGTACCGGCTGACGTGGCCGTCGTTGGTCTGGTTGACCGAATCTTTACCCGGGTCGGCTTGCAGGACGACCTGGCTACCGGCCAGTCCACTTTTATGGTGGAAATGGTGGAGACCGCCGCCATTCTTAACCAGGCTACCCCCCGTTCCCTGGTCATTCTGGACGAAATCGGGCGCGGCACCAGCACCTACGATGGCCTGTCGATTGCCCGCTCGGTTATTGAACATCTGCACAACGATCCCAGACTGGGCTGCAAGTCCCTGTTTGCCACCCATTACCACGAGCTGACCGAACTGGCCCACACCCTGCCGGGAGTGCGCAATTTCAGCGTGGATGTTCGGGAGGAGGACGGAAAAGTGGTCTTCCTGCACCGGATTGTGCCCGGTGGCGCCGACCGCAGCTACGGCGTTCACGTAGCCCAACTGGCCGGACTGCCCCGGGCCGTAGTCAACCGAGCCTGGGAGGTGCTGGACCAATTAGAATCCACCGGGGCCCGCGGCAAAGCCCCAACGGCCGGCGGCCGGGCGGAAACGGCGGTTCAGATGTCCCTTTTCTCTCCGGAACAACCCTTGACCGATGCGCTCCTTTCCCTGGACATCGCCAACCTGACTCCGCTGGAAGCCATCAATAAACTCTACGAGTTGCAGCGGCAGGCCACCGGAGAGAGCAACCAGGCCCAGAGTGGGGCGGCGCCGCGACCGACCTGAAGAACCGGACAACGGCGTTACCGGCAGCGTTGATGCTCGATAACCGCCGGGCAACTACCGAACCGCAGGCGTTCACGAATGGAAAGTTGTCCGACCGCCCGGGTTTTATGCTGATTCGCGCCGGTGTGTGGGCAGTTCAAAGCTGTGGCAGGCAGATGACTTATGCTTGCTTCCGACGCTTCCGGTTCAACTGCCTCAGCCGTGATAGAATCCGGGCGCCGAGCGGTCCACCGGATCCCAACCCTGGGCCAGGTATTTCTGCCGCAGCCGGTCCCAAAGGTAAAGGCGGGTCCAGTCCGGGCAATCCAGGTAGTTCTGCCGGTCATCCAGGTGGGGATTGGGCAGCAGTATCGTGATTTGCTGCTGACCGCCGCCGTTAAAAAGCCGAAATCCCCAGGAAGTGGGCTGCTGGGACGGGTTCAAGCGGCGATACATTTCGGCGCGGGCCGTGCGCCGCAGTTGAGCGACCTCGGGCGGCGCCGACCTTTGCTCCCCGATGCAAAGGTGCAGATGCCACTCCCGGAAGTCCACGGTCAGATAGCCGTCCAGGAAACCGAGGCACGGCGGGCACGGCGGCTTAATCTCCCAAACTGCTCCGGGCACCAACATTCCAATGCGAATGTGCTTCCACTCGGCCAGGCAGTCATCGAGAATGCTGCGCAACGTTTCCGTGTCGGTGGGTAAAGGAAACAGCTCGTAGGTTCCGTCCATTTGCTGGATAATTTCGCCCCGGGGCCGAGAACCGGCCTCAGCCATAGCCAACCTCCCGGCGGAAGCTGAGTTGGGAAGACGCGAATAGCTGCATCTCTAGTCGCCTTCCAATTGCTCCCGGATTCGTTCTTCCTGTTCCACCAACTCGGGGGTCATGGCATCCCCAAAGTCCGAGATTTCCAACATGGGGCGAATTTCGATTTCGCTGGGCGTAGGCATCGGGTTGGGACACCGCTTAATCCACTCGACGGCCTCAGCCATGTCCTTGACTTCCCACAGCCAGAATCCGGCGAGAAGTTCTCCGACAGCCGCGAAAGGCCCATCGATGACGGTGCGTTCCGGCCCGTCAAAGGCAATGCGTTTACCCTGCGACGATGGCCGCAAGCCTTCGCCGGCCACCATAATGCCGGCATTCATTAGCTCTTCGTTGTAAGCGCCCATAGCCTCCAGCAGCTCGGCGGAGGGCATCACGCCCGCTTCGCTGGCTTCGGTAGCTTTGATTAGTACCATCACCCGCATCGTCGATGTGCCTCAATTATAATTCTGCCGCGTCCCCGGCATTACTCAAGAAATGCCGGGATGTAACAAACCGGACCCGCTAATTATCTTTTCCAGTCCCGAGTAAGTATGAGTGGCATCAATTGCGGAGAGAGCCACTGACACTGAAAGGGTGTTGACCATCCCGTCGGGTTGACAAATGACCGCCACAATTAAAAAAGGCGGCACGGGGACATTGGACGTTTTCGAGCGCCCTAATCCTGGGGATGTTCTGCGCTGCGCCGGCGCTCCAATTCCGCTTCCAACTCTCGAATCCGGGCTTCGGCGGCCAGTCTCCCGGCTTCGGCGGCGCGGAAACGCTGATCGGCGGCCTGGTGGTTTGCCTCCGCCGCCCGCCTGGCCTCCGCCTCCTCATTATGGGTTGCCAGGTAGCGCTCCTCATTCGGATCCCACCACCGCAGCTTCTCTGCTTCCCAGCACACTGTCAGCCCCAGCGCCGCACTGTAGCCCCAGGTCCGATTTCCCTCCGTCGTCAGCTCAATGGGCTGGTACTCCCCGGCCACCAGCCGGTCTCCCGCCAGGCCCTGCCGATAATATTGACCTCCCGACGGGTCAAACCGCCAGTACTCCGGAACCTGATAGTCCCGGTAGCCCACCCGCTTGCCCGCCTCATCGTTGCGGGCCGTGGTGGGAGAAGCAACCTCCAGCACGAAGTCCGGCGGCCTCCCGTGAGTATCGATGGCATACCCCCACTGGGCAATAATCATCGGCACATCCACGCCAAAGGCCACCATCAGGTCGGGTATCATAATCCCCGCCCGCTGGCTGGTCCGCCACCCCAAAGGCACCTCGCTGAGTACCAAAGTGGTATCCGACAGCTCAAAATGCCGGTGCAGGGTGGTCAGGTAGCCGGGCACGTAGAGATGGATGGGGTTCTGCATATCGTCCCTGGGCGGAAACTCCGGGAAATGGTCCAAGCCCCGGAGTTCCTCTGCTTGTCTGAGTATGTTGCTGGTCATAGCGCCGTCCTCGCAGGAGCGGGTTTTGGGAGCGGTAGTAGGAGTATTATACCCCAATTCCTCCCGGTCATAACGTCCTGGACCGGCGGATGGAAGCAATTAGCCGCCAGCGACCGGATTTGCTACGGGGCGGCGGTGAAATGAGGAGGGATATTGGTTATAATGAGCTAACTGCAAAGGAAGGTGAATGCCCAATTGATGGCAATTTTCGGGGTGGCTACTCCCCGGCTGCCCAAATTACAAGCTCTGCGCGACCCCAATTTTCGCTGGTTCTGGCTGAGTACCTCCGGGCAAGCTCTAGCCCAGGGTATGCAGTTCCTCATCCTGGGTTTACTGGTGCTGGAATTTACCGGGTCGGTTTTCCAGTTGGGCCTGACCGTCTTTTTCTACGGCATACCCAATCTGACCCTGGTATTGTTCGGTGGAATTTTCGCCAACCGCATCAATTGCAAGAATCTGCTCCTCCTTTCCCATTTCGGCAGCACATTAGTAATGTTCGGCGTCTCCTCACTCATACTTACGGAACTGCTGGAAGTCTGGCAAATTTACGCCGCATCTTTCCTGCTGGGAATGTTGCAAGCTGTCAATGTAACGGCCCGACAGTCTATGGCAGTAAACCTGGTAGAACGGGAAGACGCCATGAATGCGACGGTTATGAATGCCACTCTTATCATCGGCCCCGCTGTGGCTGGGTTCATAATTAATCTGGCCGACTTTGGCGCCGCCCTTGCAGTAAGCGCCTGCTGTTACCTGGTTGCAGCCATCTGCGCGCTGCTGATTCGTAACTTCAGACGGACCGATCCAGAAGTTCAGAGAGAAAATTTCCGTAATTCGTGGGATGGGTCGGTCTATTTTTGGAATACGTACCTGGTTTTTGCCACAGTTAGCATCGGCTTTGCCTTCGGATTTTTTGGTATGTCTTACTTCCATCTAATACCCGCCTTTGCCGAATTGTGGGGCCTTTCAGCCGAAGCGGTCGGAATGCAGCTGACCGCGGTGGGACTGGGTTCGCTGGCCGCCAATTTGGCGCTGGCCCGGTTAGTCAAGTTCAAGAATAAGAACCTGTTACTGATCGGGTTCATGCTCCTTTTCGAGGCAAGCCTGTTCCTCTTTGCCCGGTCAACCTCGTTCTCAGTTTCCTGGGTCATTCTGCTGTTCGTCGGCCTGGGCAGTGCCGGTTACATCTCCCTGGGAACTACCGCACTGCAATCTTCGGTGCCCCAGGAATTGCGAGGTCAGGTAATGCGCCTGTGGTACATTTCCGCCGGGTTTATGTTCATCGGCGCTCTGCCGCTGTCCCTGGTGGTAGAGCGGTTCGGTTGGTCACTGGCTCTGTCCGGAGGCGCAGCCGTCTGTTTGATCTACACCATCTGGCTGGCGGCTTGGCGGCCTACCTTGCGGCCGTCTGGGGATTTAGGCGACGGATACCCGGGCAAAGACGCCAAAGTGGTCTGATAGCCTTTTATCTTCCTGGAAATTGCAGATTGCTCCCACTTCCGCCGCCTTCCATTTCGGGCCGAGGGCGATGTGGTCAATGGCGCCGCGTCCCCGGAATGACAATCCGGCGGTCGCGACGGTCAGGCCGGGTTCCAGCGCCTTTTGCAGCGCCAGTTGCAGCTCCCTGGGGGCGCGGCAGCCGGCCCCGACGATTTGATTGAAATCCCCCAGCAATATCCGGGGATGATGAGCCGGCCGACCGAGAATTTCGGCGAGGCCGGATAGATACTGGCCGTGGTCTTCCCAGCGCGCTCGGCGCTTGTCCCGGGTTCGAGACCCAAACCAGGGGATACAAACTCCGATAACGGCCACCGGGCCCAGCGAGGTCCGGGTTACTCCGGCAATGAACCGCCCCGGCGGCAGGGATTCAATACCGACATCGTCAACCTGTTCCCAGGGATTCCGGGACCACAGCAGCGCCTTCCGCCGTCCCTCCCGGACCGGGTAGCCGTAGTCGGGTTGGGAACTGATGGTGTAACCCACCGACCCAAACAGCCGGTGGTCCGCCTCGGTGAGGCAAACAATCTGCGGTTCGCGCCGGTGAATGCGGTTCAGGATTTCCGGCGTCCTCCGGGAGCGCGGCGTGGTCCATTGGACATTCCAGTTAACTACTTGCAGCGACATTTACCCGGCCCCCTGTTTGTCCTTCGTTGCGCAGACTGGGTTCGGCTTGCCGGATTCGTTGGCTAACTCGCCAGCAGTTCCTTTAGCTGCCGGTCGATGAAGGCGGTATCTACGGGATTGCGGCCCGGCCCGCCGCCGGTATGTCCCCAGATAGTAGGTATGGGGCATAGCTCGGCGTTGGGCATCAGACTTACCTCAATTTCGTTGTCTTCCGGCGGGAAATACTGGTCGGTTTGGGAGGGCATAACCAGGGCGCGGGCTTTGATGGCCCCCAGCGCCCCCTTGAAGTCGCCCCGATAAACCGGATTGTCGCTGATGTCCCCGGCCTGCCAGGTCGCAATCATCGCCAAAATGTCATTGGCATCCAATTGCAGGAAGCGGCCTTCCCAGGCGGTAATCAGGTAGTCTTCCAGTGAAGCAAACCCGATGTCCAGATACACCTGATTGCGATAGAAGGCCTGGGAAGGCGCCCAGCCGGCGTAAACTCGGGCCATGGCCCGGAGGCCCCGGGTTGGCGGGACAACGTACCAACCGTTGTTCCAGGCGGCGTCGGCGCGCAAGGCGGCCTTGACCCCCTCCAGAAATACGAAATTGTGCCGGGATGTCCGGGCCGAGCCGCACCAGGGCGCAATGCGTTCCACCAGCTCGGGAAACTGGGCGCCCCACTGGAAGACCTGCTGCGCCCCCATAGAAAAGCCGCAGACCAAGGCAATACGCTCGACGCCGAACTGCTCGGCCAACAGGCGCTGCTGAAACCGGACATTGTCGTGGTAGGTCACCGTGGGAAACCGGGCCCGGTCGTAGGGTTCCGGCGTATTGCTGGGCGAGGAAGACAACCCGTTGCCGCAGAGATTGGGAACGACGATGAAATATCGCGAAGGGTCCAGAGCCATCCCCGGCCCAATCATCGGCTCGTTAGCCTCGTGCCGGGAGGCAAAGAAGGAGGGGAAAACCACGACGTTATCCTTGCGAGAATTAAGTTCCCCGTAAGTCTGATAGGCCAGACGGGCGCCCCGCAGCCGCAGACCGCACTGGAGGTCCACATCGCCCAGTTCGAATACCTGATAGTCCCGCATATCTCTACCTCTCTGGCTTGATTCAGCAGCCTAAATGCAATAGGCTTGCTGTAATTCTACCGGGACAGTTCCGATTTTTCCTACCTTAAAATGAGGGTGTCGCCATGAAGCAAAGCATTGATCGAATTCTCACCACCCACACGGGCAGCCTGCCCCGCCCGCCGGCTATGCTGGGTTTGCTGGTGGAGGAGCAGCAGGAGCGCCTGGCCGAACGGGAACAGCTTGAATCTTCGGTGCGCGCCGCCGTGCAGGAAGTAGTAAACCGGCAGGCGGAGACCGGACTGGACGTTATTAATGATGGCGAACAGGGCCGAGTGGACTACACCGTCTATGTCAAGGACCGGTTGACCGGCTTCGACGGGGAAAGCACGCCCCTGGGCGGAATGACCAGTGATGTAGAGTTTCCTGAATTGGCCGAGCTGCTGAAGCCCTTTGCTTCTCCTTTCCAGACCCGCCCCACTTGTACCGGCCCGATTCAGTGGGAGGATTGGCCGGCGGTGGAAATGGACATTGAAAACCTGCGTTCGGCGGCTGCCGGGGCCCCAGCCGAAGAAGTCTTTATGACCTCGCCGTCGCCGGGGCAGATTGCCCGTTTCCTGCATAACGAATATTACGCCACCGACGAAGAGTATCTCTATGCCCTGGCTGAGGTGATGCAGCGCCAATACCAGGCCATTGTCGATGCCGGATTTCTGCTGCAACTGGACTGCCCGGACCTGGCTCTGGGACGACACCAGATTTTTTCCCACCTTACCCTAGAAGAGTTCCGGGCGGTGGCCGAAATGCACGTGGCCGTACTGAACTATGCGGTAGCAAACATCCCCGCCGACCGGATGCGGATGCACATCTGCTGGGGCAGCACCCTGGGGCCGCACCATACCGATGTGCCCATCAGCGACGTGATTGACATTGTGCTGCAAGCCAAACCGGCAGCGGTGGCCTTTCCGGGGGCCAATCCCCGCCACGAGCACGAATGGAAAGTGTGGCGCGACTTTATAAGGCTGCCCGAGGGCAAGGTTATTATCCCCGGCGTAATCGACTCTACCTCCAACTTTGTGGAACATCCGGAAGTGGTCGCCGACCGGATAGTCCGCTACGCCGAAGTAGTGGGCAAGGAAAATATGATTGCTGGCGTGGACTGTGGTTTCGGCACCTTCGCCGGCCGTCTCCAGGTAGATTCCAGAATTGTCTGGATGAAACTGGAATCGCTGGTGGAGGGAGCCAGGCTGGCGTCGGCGCAGCTTTGGGGCTGAGCGGTGGCGGCGGCGGTCGAGGGATTCGGAGCGCCGCCCCACCGGCTCAACCGGGTCGGGGAACACGGGGACGGTTATCGCCACCGGGCCCGGTATATTGCGCCCGACCCGGCCCTGAGTCTCGGTTCAATTGCCGGGGCAGTTTGACTAAAGGCTGCCCCATAGAGTAATTTACCTGCTGAATGCAGATATTTCCTGCTGGAGGCCGTCTATGTTTGTAATGAGATTTACCGAGCGCGCCTACTTCAACTATACCGAAGAAGACGTGAAGAACAGCCCCGGCGGGGCCCACCGGGTTACCTTCTCCAATTCCCACTTTGACCCGTCAGTAGCCGCTGACCAGTACAATTACTACCTGGACGAGTGGGAATATTGTGAGGAAATTGGCTTCGACGGGATGATGCTTAACGAACATCACAGCACTCCCACCAGCCTGGGAGCCGCTATGAACCTGGAGGCGGCCATCCTGGCCCGCATAACCAAACAGCCGAAGATAGTGCTGATGGGCAACCCGCTGCCCATTCACGACAACCCATTGCGGCTGGCCGAAGAATTGGCGGAGATAGACTGCATTTCCCGGGGCCGTCTGGTATCTGGATTCGTCCGGGGCGGCGGCACCGAGAGCTGGGCCACCAACACTAATCCCGTCTATAATCGGGAGCGGTTCGAGGAAGCTCACGACCTGATTCTAAAGACGTGGACTACGCCCGGCCCCTTCCGCTGGGAGGGCAAGCATTACCATTTCCGGCACGTAAACCCTTTTCAGATGCCGCTGCAAAAGCCCCATCCCCCGGTCTGGATTCCCGGCACGGGCAGCGCGGAGACGGCGGCCTGGTGCGCCGAACATCACTACCCCTACTTCTACCTGGGCATCGTCCCCTATACCTTCGGATATATGCAGGACATCTACCGGGATGCCGCCCGAATGTTCGGGTACGAGGCCGGGCCGCAAAACTTTGGCTATATGCTGCCAATCCACGTACAGGACACCGACGAAAAGGCCAGAGTCGCCGGTCGGGGCTTCCTGGAAGCGCTGGTAGGAGTCGGGCGGGTTCCGATGCCCCGCGAATATTCCTTCCCGCCCGGTTACAACCGGACTACCCGGGACATCTGGGCCGACGACGAACGGGAAGCGAAGGTTCGGGAAACCCGGGCCAGCGACCCTTTCCGAACCGGGCCGGTGAGCGACGAAACCTTCCAGGCGATGATTGACGACAACCGGCTGGTCATTGGCAGTCCGGATACGGTAATTCGCAAGGTGCGGGAAGTGCTGGAGCAGGTGCGCCCGGGCATTCTGGCGGTGTGGACTAATGACGGCTCCATCAGTCACCAGGACACTATGCGCTGCCTGCAACTGATGGACCAGGAAGTGCTGCCGGCCATCCGCCAGATTGGCGACGATTTGGAACTGCCCGGCCCCTTTGACGTAGAGCCGTAAGCTTTATCCTTACAATATTCCATCAGGAAAAGCAGCCAGTCCTGCCGGAAATTCCAGCAGAGCTGATTGTCGATGGTTGCTTTTGGGCCTGTCTTGTGTAGCTCCGAAGCCGGTATCATCATTTACGGACTTTGATTCTGAAATCTTGAAAGTAAAGCCCCGGTAGCTGGTGTTTTTAGTTCTTCAACTACAAGTTGGCATATAGGGATACCGGGAGTTAAGCGACACAGAAAGGGACCAATGTTGGAGATTTCCAAGCGTATGTTTCCCCGAAAATCGGCGTGAATTGTTGGCGCGGTTTGGTGGATTGATAATCCGAATCGCGCCAGAGAGCTTTTTCCTTCGACCCTGGCTGCCAGATTTGAGGGTAGTTCGACTCTCCCACAGTATAGGCCAAGATGAACTGCCTGGGTTTTAGCTCTAGGTAATCCGGGCCAATACTTCCCTTCGGATACCGTATCGCTCAGCTATCGCTTCAGGTTGTGATGTGCCGACAGTAACAAAAATGCCTGAGTCTGGGTCAGGATCGTCCAAAATATTGAAAACGTTTCCCAAGCGCAAATCGACCGCAGATGTGGAGTACATATTCTCATCGGGGTGTGGATCAATAACCAATGTCCCCTGTCTCAGGGCTTCTCGGATGTCTGCATTACTGAAAATCATCACCACCAGCCAAGTTGAACCAACTTTCCCTGTTCCGATTTTGGAATACGCAAGAATTCTGTGGATAACATAGTTTCATTGGGAATCATAATTTGCCAGTCTCCGTTGGCATAATCCCCTACAATAAATGCTTTGAGCCATTTGCTATCGATATTTACGGAGTAGTCCGGCATCCAGCCGTGATGCTCTTGTCCGTGCAGTACGAAGCAAACTGTAGCCTCACCATCAAACCAGACGCTGGGATTCGCCTGGATTAGTCTCAGCTTGGCGCCTTCAGCCTCTTCACGTTTGATGGGCCAGTCCCACTTAATTGTCCCGCCGTCCATTTTAGTTACCCCCACTTTAGTGCCCCGATATTAATTGCAGGACAACTACGCCGTCAATCAGGATAGCGTCAGCAGCGCGGAAAATCCTGGCGCCCCCGGTTGACCATTCCCTTCCGCTTGCTTATAGTGCGATAAACTTCATCCCCGCCGCCGGTCTCGCCGGTTGGCCCCCGCAGACAGGGGGAGCCAGTCTTTACAACAAATGACAGTTAAGGAGAGGGTTATGTCGCAGAGTAATGTACCCCGGATTAGCATTCCACAAGACCGCACCATTGTTTCCAGGCCCATCGGCAATGAAACCGTCCTGACCCTCATTGGGGCCGGGGACCTGACCCGGGGCCCCTGGCCTTGTATCACCGGCATCCCAAACCAGACTTCCGATATGGTCGGCCCCCCGTCCCAGTACCTGTCGGTAGCCGCCTGGGCTGCTTGAACAGTGGTAACGGTGGTAGGCGTGGCCTACCGTGGTGGAATAGCGCTGGAAGACATCGAGGTTGACTTTGAAGTAGAGCCGCTGGAACGGGCCGGCTCCATCGGTTTTGGTGTGCGGGAATCGGTCACCCTTAAGGGCGACATCTCCGAATCGGAACGGCTGCGACTCCGGCGCGCCTCCCGTTACTGCCCCGTAGGTCAGGCTTTAACCAAAGGCTCCATGGTAATCGAAGACGAAGTTCAGTGGCAGTCGGGCGAGATTACCCAGATCCCCGAAACTGCGGATAATTTGCCCGCACTGGAAGGCAACCTGCCGGTCATCCAACCGGGTACGGTGCACGGCCGCTACCTGCTGGATACCAAGGAATATGACGCCGACGGAACGATGCAGCACGAAGGAGAGGCCAAGGTTTATATCACTACCCAGAATCTGACCCACACCAGCCGCTGGACGGTTATGGCCGGGCACAGTTCGCCCGGTCTGATTCCGCCGCCTTTCCCTTCAGCCCAGGCCGCCTGGGCCGCTTCCACCGCCACCACACTCAGCCGCCTGCTGCCCCGGTCCGCCGAACAGGATGTACGGGACATCCGGGTCGAAGTGGGTCTGAACGTGGCCGGGGGCCGGGATCAAGCCCAGCTTAGCGCCGCGGAAGGACGGGTAATCCACCGCAACGCAGTTCGCCGCATCGTAGTCCCGGGCAGTCCCCAAAATATGCCCCTCGAGGCAGTCCAGGCCGCCCTGCTGCAGGACCCGATTACCATCGCCTACCGGGAAGGGGGCGTCCTGCTGGATGAACGGGTGGTTGTGGCGTAAAAATCCCCGGTAAACCGGCGCGCCCGGCGCGGCAGCAAAGTAATAGGTGAAGAGCTATGAATGAAAACCGGTTCCGACTGGAGGAGGCAACTATCGCGGACCTGCACGCCGCCATTCAGGCCGGCCAGACGACTTGCGTGGATATTGTGCAGACCTACATTGACCGAGTGCGCGCTTACAACGGCGTGCCTAGCGTGCTGGTTACCGAGAATGGAGAACCCGTACCGGCAGCAACCGGGACCATGCGAGGCGGCGAAGCAATCCGTTTTCCCACCGAGACGGTAAAGGTATCGGATCTATTTCCTGACCTGGACCAGTATCGGGGTAAACCTCTGGAGCTGGGCCGGATGGAACCTACCGCCTCGGATCCGGCGGTGCAGCAGCAGTACGGGATGATTGTAGCGAAGAAAAAGGCCGGACAGGTCAACGCGCTGGCAACGCTGAACCTGCGGGGCGAGCGGTCGGTTACCTGCAAGGGGGACTTTGATCGCCATCCCTCCCTGGGCCCGCTGCCGGCCGGAGCGCCGCCGGTGTGCGAGTATTTCCGCCAGTTTCCCGATGCGCTGGAGCGGGCGGCTGAGCTGGACGCCCGGTACGGCCGCAATCCGGACCTGGCCGAACTGCCCATGTACGGGGTGGTCTTTTCCTTCAAAGACCCCTTTGACACCAGGGATATGCGCTCTACCGGCGGCGGCGACGCGGCCTACGATATTGACTTCCCGGCCCGGGACCATGTGCTGGTCGAGCAGCTGCGGAACAAGGGCGCCATCATCTTTGCCAAGGCCGTCAATACCGAATACAACGGCCGGGCCGGCGACCCGGGAGGCCGCCACACTCCCGACCAGGTGCTGCTCTCGGTACTGGGTTACCAGCGCAGCAGTTGGGGCGGCAACCCTTCCAACCCTTACGACACTTCCCGCTCGGCCTCGTTGGGTTCCAGCTCCGGCTCGGCCCTGTCGGTTAGTACCAATCTGGTAATGGCCAGCCTGGGCGAGGAGACCCGAGCCTCCACCCGCGGCCCGGCTAACCACAATTCGGTGGCCCTCATCCTGCCCCACAAGGCGATGCTGGGATTTGACGGCGGAGCCATCGGCGCCGACATCTACTGCGACCGCAGCGGTATCCACTGCCGCACGATCCAGGACTGCGCCCGGGTGCTGGATGCGCTGAAGGACCCGGAGGAAGGGTATTATGACCCGAGAGACCCCTTTACCACCGTGCCCAGATCTGCGGTATTGCCCGCCTATGCCGTCCACGCCCGCGGTTCGGGCCAGGCCGGGGCCCTGGCGGGAGTCCGGCTGGGCATTATACGAGAATCTATGGCCTATCCGGCCGGCTCCCTGACCGAGCAGCCCATAGTCGATGCAGCCAACCGGGAAATTAAGGCGGTTCTGCGGGACCACCTGGGCGCCACCCTGCTGGAGTCTGCCGACCGCAACTGGCCGGCTGACCCGGAAATCGAACCGATGCGGGTGGATTTCCGTCGGGCCATCGCCGCCCTCCTGCCCGTCTTCATGCCCGACATCCTCTACCGGCTGGGGCCCGACGGTCAGCCGGTGTTCAAAGAATTTGCCGACGTTATCGTGCCTACCGAATTTGCCCCCGGCATCTTCTTCGGTTCCGGGGAGATGCATCCAGTGGATTACTTCGTGGAGTTGGCCGACGGGTTGATTGAGCCGCCGGTTAATCTGGACCTGGCGACCATTCAGGACCAGATTCTGGCGATGTCCTTCCGCTACCACATCAAGCAGTACCTGACCCGTCGGGCCGCCGACTGGCAGGCTCTGGGTTATACCGAAACGCTGGTGGACTGGCCTACCCTCAACGCTCGTTCCAAGTTCTGGGGCGACGACCAACGGGCCGCCTTCAAGAACTGGGAGGAGGTAACCGACCTGCGCAATCCCCTGGGCGGACGGCAGGGAGTGGATGAACGGATAATGCTGCGGGAGTTTCTGCGGCGGGTGGATATGATGGTGATTCTGGAGAACAAGCTGGATGCGCTGGTAAGGCTGCACACACCCTATCCCCCGGCCTTGATTGGCGGCGCCAACCAGAGCAGCGGCGGCAATAACATCCGGCAGGAATCCACCAACGGCCCCAATGCCGGCCTCACCGAGGTACTGATCCCTGCCGGCTACGTGCAGATCGCCTATGATCCCGTATTCCGGCTGTCCGAGGACCGAACTGGGTACGTTTCGGCTCCCTCCACCGCGCCGACGGCTTTAGACGAGCCGGGCCTGCCCTTCTCACTGGTATTTCGTACTGAGCCGGGCAAGGAGGACATTCTGCTGAGCATTGCCTCGTCTTACGAGTCCGCTTCGCAGCGTCGGGTAATGCCGCCGGATTTCGGCCCCTTGCCGGGTTAATTCCTTAAAGCCAGCGCTGATTTACCGGCATCGGCCGTCCGGCCCGGATTAGCTGACTGGGAGCGAGTCTGCCCGATTTTGGCCCTTTCAGAGGCAGTTCCGTCATCACGGGGCTGCCTCTTTACTGCGGTAATTTCCCCTCCCGCCAAGCCGGTAAACAAGTCAAAGCGACGATTTTAACGGTCAGGGCTATCGCATATGGATTTTAAGAGGCCAATTGACGGTTAAATCTCCGTTTTTAACTGCTAAATTTGGGTAATTTAAGACTTAAACCGTTGGTTTTGATGTTGATTACCCAGTAAAGCGCCGCCAAAACATCGGAAAGTTCCGTTCTCATCCTGAAAATTTTTCATATGCGATAGCCCTGTTTTAACGGTGGTTAATTATTGACTTTCTCGTAGCCTTGCATTATATTCGCACAAGTTGCCGGCGCTTGGCCGGTTCCCTGTTTGTGTTCCGTATTTAAGCGGGGCAAGGCGGCGGAGGGCTGTATCCGACCAGGGTATCCGCCCGGCGCGGTTAGACCAAAGGAATCCAATCAAAATCTGCCGAACGGCTAGGGAGGGTGAGATATGGCATATCACTGGTTAACGCACCCCAAGACGTGGCTCTACGGAACCTTGTCCTTATTACTTGTATTGATTATCGCCTGTGGCGCGGCTGAAGAAGGGCCGGCTGATACCGGCGCGCAAGACAGTATGACTTCCCAGTCGGTCTCGGAAGTCGCCGGACTGTCGACGGATAAGTCGCCGGCGCCGGCGGCGCAGCGCCAGCCCAGCACCGGAATGGAGGGAGGATCCGGCGGGTCTATGGCCGGTACTGAACCTATGGGCACGGATGCTGCCGCAAATGCGCCGGCTCCCACCGCCGTGGCGGAACCTCAGCCCGAACCAATGGTCGATGTGCGCTCCGTAACCCGTCTGGAGTACGCCATTGGCGCGGTCGCTAACGAATCCAACCGCCCCTGGGCCGGCAGTCGCCAGGCTTACGTGCTTTATGACCCCATCCTGGAGTACGCCATCGGCATTGAAGGCACCAGCAGCAAATACGTGCCGGAACTAGCCACCAGTTGGGAAGCCAACGAAGATCTGAGCGAGTGGACCTTCCACCTTCGGGAAGGCGTCCAGTTCCACAATGACTGGGGCGAACTTACCTCCGATGACTTCCTGCACACCGCCCAGATTCTGACCCGGGAAGATTCCCGGCTGGGTACTCCCCGCTACTTTATCGGCGGACGGAATGAGGACGGCTCCCCGAAGGCCGGGCCGGACCAATACTTCCGTAAAATCGACGACCACACCTTTACGGTCATTTTCCACGGGCCGGATGGCAATCCCGCCACCACCTTTGACGCCGAGTTCGTAATGAGCAACGCCTCTTCGGAGATGGGCCCCTGGAGCAAGGACTTCTGGGAATCGGCCGGAGACGTGCTGGAAGACCGGGAAAAGAACCTGGATGAGCATGGTCTTCAGGGCACCGCTTCCTATCAGTACGTGGAAATTGTCCCGGCCGAGTACTTCCTGATTGAGAAGACCCCGGGCCGCCACTGGACTCAGGATGCGGACGACGTTCCCGCAGAAGACCCGGACTTCCAGGAAATAAAGATTAAATGGATCCGTGAGGATGCCAGCCGCTACGCCGCCCTGCTGGCCGGTGAAGCCCACATGGCCGACCTGCCGCTGGACTTGCAGAAGGATGCGGCTTCCAATGGCCTGAAACTGATTCGCTCCCAGTTCACCGCCAACAACTTCTTCGTCTTCTTCGGCGGGATGTACCTCAGCGACGACCCCAAGGACATCGCCGCTTACGACCCGACAGTGCCCTGGGCCGAGACTCCCTGGGTCGGCCAGGAGCCGTCCCAGAAGGGTCAGCCGGGCTTCGAGAACAACGGCTGGAAGGTACGCCGGGCGATGAACAAGGCCATCAACCGGGAAGAACTGCTGGAACAGCTCTACAAGGGAATCGGCGAGCTGATGTATGTCGGTTACTTCCACCCCACCCACTACGGTTGGGACCCCACCTGGCCGGAGCGCTACGAGACGGAGTACAAGTACAATCCGGACGAGGCTATGCACTTGCTGGCCGAGGCCGGCTATGGCCCGGACAACCCGGTCAAGGTAACGGTACAGTCCTACGTCTCCCCGGGTGAGGCCGAACTGCCCCAGGCGATGGAAGCCATCGCCAACTACTGGGCTCAGGTAGGCATTGAGGTAGAGATTGAGGACCTGGACGGCGCCACCGTGCGGCAGCGCTACCGTGGCCGCGAGATGCAGCACCGGGTCTGGCCCAACATCATCATCTACTTCCCGTTGGAGTACGGCAACCTTTCCGGTTTCACCAGCACCTTTGGGCGCAGCAACCACTACCAGGACAACTGGGTTAACCGGGTCGGCACCGACTGGCGCAACGCCACCGACTTCGACGAGCGGGACCGCATCGCGCGCGAATGGGGCAACTGGGCATTTGACAACTATATGACTATGCCCCTGTTCTGGTTCCCCCACACCATCGTGGTTGACCCGTCGGTAGTATCCGATTGGGTGTATCCCGGCAGCACGGTGCCGCGCGGCGGCCACCTGCACTCGGTAAAGGCTTCAGCCGGCTAACCGGTGTTGCCGGCGCACCGGGATTTCCTCCGGGACGCTTCGGGGGCAGGCAATCAGAGCGGTTGCCTGCCCCCTTTCCTTTGCTCTATATTCTATGTCAGACTTCGAGAGGAGGCCGGAAATGAGCGTTACACAGTCCAACGGCAATGCGGTCGAATTCGGTATTTTTGACTGGATTGAATGGGAGAAGCAGCCGCACAGCAAGATTTATGAGGAGCGGTTGAAGCTACTGGAGTATGCTGACCGGAACGGGTTCTACTGCTATCACCTGGCCGAGCATCATATAACTCCCTTGAGTCTGGCCCCATCGCCCAGCGTTTTCCTGGCCGCCGCGGCTCAAAGGACGCAAAATATCCGGCTGGGGCCTCTGGTGTTCCTGCTCCCCTTCTACAGTCCCTTGCGGCTGCTGCACGAGATTTGTATGCTGGATAACCTGAGCAACGGACGCCTGGAATTGGGCGTGGGCCGCGGTATCGTGCCGATGGAAGCCCAGCATTATGACGTGGATTTTGATGATGGCCGGGATATGTTCCACGAAGCCCTGGATGTCATCCTTATGGGCTTAACCCGGGAAACTCTGGATTACGAAGGCAAGCACTATAATTACAAGGATATTCGGATGTGGGCCGAACCCCAGCAGAAACCCTATCCGCCCCTTTGGTACGCCACCAACAACCGGGACTCGGTGCCCTGGATTGCCCAGCATGGCTTCAATACCAGCAGCGTTTTCGACAAAGCGGTGGACGTTAAACCGCACTTTGACCTTTATCGACAGGTTTGGCAGGAAAACTTGAACACCGACGGCCGGTTGAACGGCCACGTTGCGGAGCCCAAGCTGGGGTTGACCCGGCACGTTTATGTCGCCCCTACCGATGCGGAGGCGATTGACGAATGCCGCAAGGCCTTTGACACCTGGTTTTTCAATATTAACTTCCTGTGGGAAAAGTATGATGTACCCATACCGGCGGTCATCGACTTTGATGACTGGGTGGAACGGGAAGTCCTGATTGCCGGTTCACCCGATACGGTGGCGGAACAGGTAAAGCGGACCATCGACGACAGCAGCATCAATTACTTTAACTCGATTTTTGCCTGGGGAGACCTAACCCACGACCAGGTAATGCGTTCCGTAAAGCTGTTCACTGAACAGGTTATGGCCGCCTACCGTTAGCCCTTTGCGCCCACTGGCAGAAGCCCCCGCCGCCAGGGCGATAAATATTCGACAGTTTTGGAATTTTGAACAGTTCAAGGAGCAGATATTGGAGCGGGCAACCGTAGTCAGACCGCCAGCCTTCCCCGTGTCCATGTTCGTTGCCGCCCTGGGAATCGGCCTGGTTATTTTTGGCGCCTTCAGCCCCTGGGCGCGGGTTCCGGGCTACCGGAATATCTATGGCATGGAAGGTGGGGAATCCAACGTTTTCTGGGTCATTGGCACCGAGGCCCCCGGGATGATACCCCTGGTCGGGGACGGCATGGTAATTCTGATTCTTTCGGCTCTATCCGGCATCCTGGTTCTGTGGCGCCTGATTCATCCGCCCCGTTCCTGCGGCTTCCTGCTGCTTGCCATCTTTTCCCTGCTGGCGGTCAGCGCCATTGTCGGTTCGGTCAATCTGGCTAATGTGGGCAACATCCCCCGCGCCGATTCCCGGGAATTCTTTCAAAGTAGCGTGGAAGTCAGTTGGGGGCTGATTGTCCTGTGCGCCGGAGCCTGGGCCGCCACCGCTGCCACCGGCTACCAGCTCTGGAAAGACGAGCTGCGCTGAGGACCGGCATTTCCGGCGCCCACCACGATAACGTCGTACTGTTGAGCCACGACACACATCCTGTGAGTGACGCAAAAGTATGCCGGGAAAATTCTGCGCCGCCGAGAGCGGCCAAACCGCCCCTAATGATAACCGGAAGGGTTGGCCGGGGCAAGGAAGGATGGTGAATTATCTCAAGCGTAAAGGACACTACATTGCGCTGCGCCACCAGTATTATAATGGTGCTGAGTCGGTCTGGCATTGCCCAACCCAACTATAACATTATGTATATGGTAAAATAATTAATGTGAATCCGCTTCCCACTCGGCCCAAGGCAAAACTCACGGGAAAGTCCTGAATGTCCATAATAATCCGACGCAATCTCCGATATAGCTTCCTGCCAATGGCTGTCTTGCTGTTGCTAGTCGCGCTGGCCGCCTGTGGTGGCGGGGATGAAAGCTATGTATCGGTCAGCGCGGGAGAGGTCGACACCTATGTATCGGTCAGCGCAGGAGAGGTCGACACCTGTGGGCTAAAGACTGACGGTTCCATCGAATGCTGGGGGGCTGGCCGGCCTCGCCTGCCAAAGAGTACCTTTACTGCGGTCACCTCGGGAGGGAGACACCATTGCGGGTTAGATACTGACGGATGGGCCCATTGCTGGGACGCAAATGAGGAAGAGCGGTATCATGACTCTACTCCGCCAACCGGCGCCTTTACTGCCATCAGCGCCGGGGGAAACCACAGTTGCGGGCTCAGGATTGACGGATGGGTCAATTGCTGGGGCAAAAACAATAAGGGGCAGTCCAGCCCGCCGGCGGGTTCATTTTCCTCAATCAGCGCCGGTAGGGTACACACCTGCGGGATCAGGACTGATAGCAGTTCCGTCGCCTGCTGGGGTGGCGCCACCACCAACGTATTTTTAGGGTTTTCCTCAGGGGCCGACGGCTCACTAAATCCCAATATGGGGTAATTTGAATTCGGCCAGGCCAATCCACCGGCCGGTTCGTTTTCCTCAGTCAGCGCCGGGTGGATCCACAGTTGCGGGGTGAAGACTGACGGCTCCCTGGTCTGTTGGGGACATGGGGAGGTCGTCAATCCACCGGCCGGTTCATTTACCTCAGTCAGCGCCGGGAGCAGACACAGTTGCGGGGTAAAGACCGACGGCTCTATAGTCTGTTGGGGAGAGGCGAAGGGCAATCCACCGGCAGGTTCATTTACTTCAGTCAGCACCGGGATCAGCCACAGTTGCGGGGTGAAGACTGACGGCTCCATCGCCTGCTGGGGCAGTAATGAAGCCGGCCAGGCTACACCGCCGTAGTTCTGATTGCAGGGCTTACATTAATTTGGCTCCGAATCAGTGATCTCAAAAAGTCGGCTCCCAGATGGGCCGCAAGTCCAGGGTAAAGCCGGGCAGCTCCGGCTCGCCGGACAGGGTTTCCAAGCCCTCCAGGACTTCCACCGGCGCATCCGGCCGGTAAACGTAAACCCGCCGCCGCAGGTCCAGCGGGTCAATAGCCAGCCCAGCCGGACTCCGTTCGCCAGGTATTCTTCCAGCTTGGCCTGCAACCCCGACAGCCGGTCCGACTCGGAACGCAGTTCAATTACAAAGTCCGGGACAATGCGGGCGAACCGGCGCTTCTCGGCATCGGGAATCTGGGCCAGCCGACTCTTCAATATCCACGAAGCGTTCGGGGAACGCACCGCGCCATTGGGCAGGGTGTAGCCAGTATTGGAATCGAACACTTCGCCCCGGCCGTCGGCCCGGGCCCAAATGCCTAATTCAATTACAATATTGGCGTTCCTGTTTCCAGAAGTCATACCGGTGGGCGGCAAAAGTTCCAACTCTCCTTTTGCGTTGAGTTCAATACGCAGGGCATCGTTCAAGGCGCACAGCTCCAGCATCTGCGACTCCGTAAGCCGCAGCGCCGGGCCCAGTTTGAGTGCAATGGGGCCGTAGGGTTCCGACTGAACCGGCTCCGACTCGTTGAAGGTGGTAGCCGGTTCCGGCTTCCGGCTCTGGGTGGTCACGCTAATGCACCATCCTGATTTGATTACTGGCCGCAGCTTCCGTTAATTTTTCTGATGACTGTATGTCGTGCCTGCACCAAAGGTAAGTCAGGAGAGCCTGCGCCACCCGCCATTGGTGTGCTTCCAGCAGGTGCGGCAGCTGAGTTAACCGCATTTTAGGGTCGGATAAGGAATGCGTCAAACGACCTGCCGGAGTCGGCGGCCCGCGCGAGTGTCCGTCACGGTAACCTATAAGGGCGTGTCCTTGACGGGTCGATTCAATTCTCCGGGTCTTCCCCCAGAACCAGATCCCGTAAGGTAACTACGGCGATGGGGTTGCGGTCGTTGTCCACCACCAGCGCGCGGGTAACATTAAACTGGACCAACAGCCGCACCGCATAGCGCACCAGCATTCGCGGGTTCAGGGTCAACGCCGGCTTGGTCATAATCTCATAAACGTTAATCCGCTCCGGGGCGCGGTTAGGCACCAGCACCTTGGCGGCGACGTCGGCCAGTTGGATTAGTCCGGCCTCGTCGTCGGCGTCCCGACGGTTTACCGCCAGAGAGTTTATGCCCTTATCCCGCATAATGGCGACGGCTTCGGCCACGGTCGCCAGACCGTCAATCGAATGGAGCGTGCTTGACATCACGTCTTCAACCCGAAAAACCCTTCTTTCGCTCATATCTCCTGTTCCACCTCTTCCCGGATAGTGCCAACCTGGGTCGCCAGGCCCACGGCATCTTCCACGTCAATCTGAAAGGCGATGCCGGCGCCCTTCTCGGTGTCGAAATTACCCGCCTGCTGCACCAATTCCAATATCTGTCGCGCTCTGGTTTCAGCCACCAGAAAAAGCACCAGGTCCCGTTGCGATTCTATGCGCAGGCCAAAAAAGGTTTTCTCCGGTCGCAAACCCTCTCCGCGAACACTGGTGATGACCGTTGCTCCGGTAGAACCTCCGGAGCGCCCCGCTTCGATAACGGCCTCGGTCTTATGGTCGCTGACCAGGGCAACGATTAGCTTCATTCGCATAGTTTACTCTCTCCTTGAACCTGCCGGTCTCCGCCAGCGGTTTATTTGGGCTGACACCATGGTATAACCCAGCACGGTCATTATGGGGAAAACGCTGGCAAAAGCGATTAGTCCGAAGCCGTCGATTAACGGGTTGCGGCCGGGAATACTGGCCGCCAAACCCAGGCCCAGGGCGGCCACCACCGGCACGGTTACGGTGGAGGTAGTTACCCCGCCGCTGTCGTAAGCCAGGGGTACTATGGTCTTGCTGGACCGGAAGGTCTGCACGATTACGATCAGGTAGGCCCCGATGATGTACCAGGGCAGGGGTGTGCCGGTTACGATCCGGAAGCAGCCAATCGATACCCCCAGGGCAACGCCTATCGCCACCGCCACCCGCAATCCCCAGGCCTTGATGGAGCCGCCGGAAACTTCCTCAGCCTTCAGGGCAATGGCAATCAGCGAGGGTTCCGCAACGGTGGTGGCAAACCCGATGGCGGCGGCAAAGGCATAGACCAGGATGTAGTTTCGCCAGTCCACCGCCCCGGCAGCGCCCCAGGACAGCAGCATTTCCGGGGCGGCCAACTGGCGGGCCATGGTTTCCCCAATGGGGAACAGGGCTTGCTTCAGCCCGATGAGGAACAGGGCCAGGCCAACCAGTACGAAGATGAAGCCTGTAACCATACGCCGGGCGTGGGGCAGCCGCTGTCGCAATATCAGGACTTGAAAGAAGGCCAGAACCGCCACAATCGGAAACACGTCCAATACCGTTGACAGGAGCGTGGTCCACAAGGTGTCAATGAAGCCTGCGTTCATGCCACCATTCCGTAAGCCATAACCAGAATCATCGGGGTGAGGCTGGCGAAGGCAATTATTCCGAAGCCGTCCACCAAGGGATTCCGGCCCCGGATGGAGGTCGCCAGGCCGACGCCCAGGGCCGTTACCAGCGGCACGGTCATTGTGCTGGTGGTGACGCCGCCGGAATCGTAGGCCACCCCGATTATCTCCGGCGGGGCGAAAAAGGTCATCAAAGTAACCAGCAGGTAGCCGCCGATAATCAGGCGATGGATCGGCCAGCCCTTAAGGATGCGCAGCACGCCCAGCAGCACCGCCCCGCCTACGGATACGGCCACTACCATCCGCAGGCGGAAGGCGTAACTGGAACGGGCGGCGTCGCTGTCGAGAATTGCGGCGTTTTCGGCGGCTACCCGCGCTGCTTCGTCCGCAATTGCAATCAGGGCCGGCTCGGCGACGGTGGTCCCGAACCCCAGGCAGAAGGCAAAGGACAACAGGGCTGCCAGGCTGCGCTTGTTGGCGAAATTCTGGGCCAGGGATTCTCCCAGCGGGAAGAGGCCGTACTCCAGCCCCTGTATAAACAGGGATAGCCCGCCGACTACGCACAGCAGCCCCACCATTACACCCCAAAAGTTGGGAAAGGGCTGCTGCAGCACCACTATCTGAAAAAAGGCAATCACCAGAATTATGGGCGCCAGGTCCCGCAGCGAAGCCAGGAGGCTGCGCAGCGCCCCGGCCACCGCGCTCCCCAGGCGCTGCAGCAGCGGGCGCCGGGCTTGATTAACCAGGGTGACGATGGGACGGGACTCAAGAAACATTGATTCTCAGCCGCCGGTGCGGACCGTCCCGTCCGGTATCTCGTTGGAAACGGGGGATGAGTTTGGCTGACGGACGGGGTTGGAATAAAGGGCTGCGTCCGGCCGGTTTGAGCCCGGTTGACAACTGGTGGCGCTCTGCCGAAACTGCCGGGCCGCCGTATTCCCCTGGACTGCCAACTGCGCCACTTGTAAACCGGTCGGGAAGCAACCCGTCGGGCGAATTTGCCCGGCCATTCTACCATCTCCACCACCGCAGGTTCAACGCGGCCGGAAGCCCTCACCCCCGGCCCCTCTCCCGCGAGGAGAGGGGTGTTTAGTTTCTCCCTTCCCCCGGAAAAGCCGTCCCCCCTCTCCTTCAGGGAAAGGGGGTGATGGGGTGAGGGCCGTCTCCCTCGGCGGATTGACAATGTGCCGGTATTGGTTATAGTAGTTGTTATCACCTGAGGAGGAAACGAAACCATGGTAACGACTACGGATGATTTGTCGGAACGGATGACGGCGGTGGAGACGGGCCTGGTGGAGTTGCGTGGGGAAATGCAGGCCAACCAGCGGGAAACCAACGCCCGGTTTACGGCGGTGGAGACGGGAATATCGGAGCTACGGGCGGACCAGCGGGCGATGAACGCCCGGATCGATACCTTGCAGCAGAGTATGGACACTCGGATCGATGGCGTGACCGCCCGGATCGATACCTTGCAGCAGAGTATGGACACTCGGATCGATGGCGTGACCGCCCGGATCGATACCTTGCAAAGCGAGATGACCACTCGGATCGATGGCATGACTACTCGGATCGACACCTTGCAAAGTGAGATGGCCGCCCGGATCGATACCTTGCAGCAGAGCGTTAATTCCCGAATTGACCGGCTCTTTTATGCCATCGTTGGCGGCTCGGCGGCCATGGTGATTGCGACGGTTAGCGCCCTAATGACCCTGGTTCTTACTTTGGACTAGTCCTTATCCTTCCCCGGGAAGCCCTCGCCCCCGGCCCCTCTCCCGCGAGGAGAGGGGTGTTTAGTTTCTCCCTTCCCCGGAAGCCGTCCCCCCTCTCCCTCAGGGAAGGGGGGTGAGGGCCGTCTCCCTCGGTGGATTGACAATGTGCCGGTATTGGTTATAGTAGTTGTTATCACCTGAGGAGGAAACGAAACCATGGTAACGACTACGGATGATTTGTCGGAACGGATGACGGCGGTGGAGACGGGTCTGGTGGAGTTGCGCGGGGAGATGCAGGCCAACCAGCGGGAAACCAACGCCCGGTTTACGGCGGTGGAGACGGGAATATCGGAGCTACGGGCGGACCAGCGGGCGATGACCGCCCGGATCGATACCTTGCAGCAGAGCGTTAATTCCCGAATTGACCGGCTGTTTTATGCCATCGTTGGCGGCTCGGCGGCCATGGTGATTGCGACGGTTAGCGCCCTAATGACCCTGGTTCTTACTTTGGACTAGTCCTTATCCTTCCCCCGGGAAGCCCCCACCCCCGGCCCCTCTCCCTGAGGAGAGGGGTGTTTAGTTTCTCCCTTACCCGGGAAAAGCCGTACCCCCTCTCCCTCAGGGAAAGGGGGTGATGTGGTGAGGGCCGTCTCCCAGGGCTATCGCATATGAAAAAATTTCAGGCTCAGAACGGAACTTTCCGATGTTTTGGCGGCGCTTTACTGGGTAATCAACATCAAAACCAACGGTTTAAGTCTTAAATTACCCAAATTTAGCAGTTAAAAACGGAGATTTACCCGTCAATTGGCCTCTTAAATTCCATATGCGATAGCCCTGGGCCGTCTCCCTCGGCGGATTGACAATGTGCCGGTATTGGTTATAGTAGTTGTTATCACCTGAGGAGGAAACGAAACCATGGTAACGACTACGGATGATTTGTCGGAACGGATGACAGCGGTGGAGACGGGTCTGGTGGAGTTGCGCGGGGAAATGCAGGCCAACCAGCGGGAAACCAACGCCCGGTTTACGGTGGTGGAGACGGGAATATCGGAGCTACGGGCGGACCAGCGGGCGATGACCGCCCGGATCGATACCTTGCAGCAGAGTATGGACACTCGGATCGATGGCGTGACCGCCCGGATCGATACCTTGCAGCAGAGTATGGACACTCGGATTGATGGCGTGACCGCCCGGATCGATACCTTGCAAAGCGAGATGACTACTCGGATCGATACCTTGCAAAGCGAGATGACCGCCCGGATCGACACCTTGCAGCAGAGCGTTAATTCCCGAATTGACCGGCTCTTTTATGCCATCGTTGGCGGCTCGGCGGCCATGGTGATTGCGACGGTTAGCGCCCTAATGACCCTGGTTCTTACTTTGGACTAGTCCTTATCCTTCCCCCGGGAAGCCCCCACCCCCGGCCCCTCTCCCTGAGGAGAGGGGTGTTTGTTTTTCTCCCTTCCCCCGGAAAAGCCGTCCTTCCTCTCCCTCAGGGAGAGGGGGCTAGGGGGTGAGGGCCGGGGTTAGGGCAAAAAATCCGACAAACCCCAGGGCTATCGCATATGAAAAGAGCAGGAATTGGGTAAGATATTGGTTGTAGTTGAGTGGGAAGGGAGGACGGCATGTCCGAGCTAGAGGATCTGTTCGCTGACCTGGAGGATCCCCGCGCTGGCAACGCCCGCCGGCATTCCTTGCACGATATTCTGGTCATTGCCTTGTGCGCCATCATCTGCGGCGGCCAGACCTACACCGATATGGAACTCTTTGGCCGGGCCAAACGGGAGCTGCTGCAATCTTTCCTGAAGCTGGAAAACGGCATTCCCAGCCACGACACCTTCTCCCGGGTGCTGGGAATGCTGGACCCGGAGGCTTTCCAAGGGTGGTTTATCGAGTTCATGGCCGAGTTTGCCCAAGGTGTTGAGGGAGTGGTGGCGGTGGACGGCAAGACTTTGCGCCGCTCCTATGACCGGGCGGGGGCACGCTCGCCACTGCATCTGGTCAGCGCCTGGGCGGAGGAGCAGCGGCTGTCGTTGGGGCAAGTGGCCGTTGCCGGCAAATCCAATGAGATTAAGGCTTTGCCCAAACTGCTGGAGTTGTTGAACTTGCGCGGGAAAGTGGTTACCGCCGACGCCATGCACTGCCAGCGTCAAGTGGCACAGCAGGTGGTAGCCCAGAAAGGGGATTATGCCTTGGCGCTGAAAGGCAACCAGGGCCGGCTGCGGGACGATGTGCAGTTGTTTCTGGAGGACCCGGACACCCCAGCGACCCAAGCCAGCGAGGTCAGCAAGGGGCACGGGCGGGTGGAGCGGCGGCAGGCCCGGGTCAGCGGGGACATTGACTGGCTGCAGGAACGATATGCCTGGCCCGGCTTGAAGGCGGTGGGCAAAGTAACGGCCACCCGGCAGTTGGCGGCGGCGGAACCGGCTCCGGGAGAACTGCACGAGGAAACCCGGTACTATCTGCTGAGCCGGGACTGGTCGCCGGAGCGGTTCAATGCCATTGTGCGGGGCCATTGGGGAATTGAGAACCGGCTGCATTGGGTACTGGACGTAACCTGCAATGAAGACCAGGCCCGCAACCGGAAAGGACACGGGGCGGAGAATCTGGCCTTGCTGCGGAAACTGGCTTTGAACCTGGCTCGGCTGGAACCGGGCAAAGGCTCCATGCGCGGCAAGCTGAAACGGGCCGGCTGGGACGACAATTTCCTGATTAACATCCTGGCCCAATTCACTAAATTCCATATGCGATAGCCCTGGCGTCCTGGATGTAGTCGATGGTTTCCCGCACGTCGCGAATAATGTCCTCCGCCGGTTCCAGGATGCCGTCGTAGAAGCAGGCGCCGTGCAGAAAGGACTGGCGGGTGGCATACTGCATCCGCAGTGGCTCCAGGGTCGGGTCCTGACTGCGCAGCTGCCGAATTTGACGCATAGTTTGCCCGGATGTACGGGGTTCGGCTCCGGTGCGGGCCAGAATCAGGCCGTCGGTGGCTCGTTTGGTGGCGCACCAAGCCTTGTCGGCGGCGTTGCGGAGCCGCCCCTGTTCCAGCATCTCCAGCGCATCGGCATAGAGGTCTCGCGCATCGGCGAACAGAAAGCTTACCCGTTCCGAGTCCAACATAAGGGGTGTCCTTCGCTACGGGAATGGATGACTGCTTACAGCCATCCCGGCAGATTGGCGACCGCCCCGGTTACTGGCGGTTAATCAGTTTCCTCATCCTCATCCTCGTCCGGTTCAAACAGGATGACCTGAACTTGCTCGGTTTCGGCCATAGCGCGCTGGGGTGGCTGGATGACTTTTCCCACCGCCGCCGCCAGAGTGTCCGTGCCGGTGGCGACCGCCAGGGTGTCCGCTCGAGTCCGGGCGCGGGTGATGTCCCGTCGGTTGACGGTCCGGGAAACTTCAATAACCACATAGATTATCTTGCCATCAGCGATTCGATGGGCCCGGAGTATGAGGTCGGTGCGCAGCAAGTCGCGCGTCTGTTCCGGGGTGATTCGACCGGAGGACTCGGCATTTTCCAGAATATGCTCTACAACTTCTCCCAAGTCATGGCTGATGCTTAGCAATACCTGGGTTTGATTCAGCCCCATTTCATTACGGGCGATAAACCGGATATTGCGGTGCGTTCGCCTTTCCAGCTCGCTGCCAATAAGGTCCGCTAAATTGTCATCGAGCCGCTGGGTCTTGTCTTCCAGCCGCTGGGTGGTGGCTTCCAGCCGGCTGGTGGTGGCTTCCATCTGCTGGGTCTTGTCTTCCAGCCGCTGGGTGGTGGCTTCCAGCCGGCTGGTGGTGGCTTCCAGCCGCTGGGTGGTGGCTTCCAGCCGGCTGGTGGTGGCTTCCAGATTTAGGAGCCGCCGGTTAGTGGTTTCGGCAAACTCCGTATGCTCCTTGACGAATTCGTCAAATCTCTGGACGAACTCATCAAACCTGGCAGGTAAATTCGCCAGTTCCTCCGGGATAATACGCCGGCCTAATTCCACCGCCAGCTGGGGTTCAGTATCCAGGGCGGTTAAAATGTCGGCGAAGGTATCGATTCGGCGATACAGGTAACTATCCTGCTGCATAGTGAAAAACGGTCCTTTGGCTAATTGCCGATTACTCCAATTGTACTACAGATTGGCTCAAGTCGGGCACGCTAAGCCGGGGAGCCGGAACCGGAAGGGCTCGGCGTTGTCCGCCGGCCCCGTCCGATGATGCGGCCAAATTCGCCCCGTTCCCAGATGACTACGAATTGGCTGGCGATGAAAATGGAGCTGTAAGTTCCAATTATCACCCCGATTCCTACCACCAGCAGCAGCTCCTGGATGCTGGAGCCGCCAATGAGCAGCATGGCCAGCAGCACGGTAAAGGTAGTAAAGCTGGTATTTATCGACCGCCCCACCGTCTCCACGATGCTCAGATTGACGGTCGATTCCAGGGCCCGGTCCGGGTAGCGGATGACATTCTCCCGAATCCGGTCGAAAATTACGATGGTGTCGTTGACACTGTAGCCGGCCACGGTAAGAATGCCAACAATGAACATGGAGTTGACTTCCATATTGAGCACCCGGCCCAGGATGGAGAAAATCCCCAGCACCAGCAGCGTGTCGTGGATCAAGGTCAGGATAGCGCTGATGCCGTAGCGGTAAGCCTTGGGGACGCGGCGGAAGGCGTACCAGATATAAATAAGGATAAAGACCGATGCGGCGGCCAAAGCGATGATGGCGTTTCGCACCGTCTCCTGGGCGACGATGGGCGAAGTGGAGTCGAAGTTCACCGCCTCCACCGGGGCCACGTTCCGGGTCAGGTCGTCTTCGATAAGCTGGCGCTCCGACGCTGCGGAACCGGAGGCTTCCGCAAGCACTTTAGTGCGCACTATAACGCCGCGGCTGCCGGCGCCCTGGATCAGCGCCTCCGGGTGCCCCAGGGCGTCCATCCTTTGCTGAACCTCATCCTGGGAGACGGGCCGAGTGAAGGTGATGTCCATTACCGAGCCGCTGGTGAAGTCGATGCCGGGACGCAGCCCGGAGCCGCCGGTAATCCAGCCGTCGGGCGGCAGGGCCAGGGATATGATTCCGGGAATCAGGAGCAGGGCGGAAAAGATGAAGTACCAACCCCGCTTGCCTACGATGTCATACATTGCTCAGTTCCTCTCTAATTTGTTGTGGGGCTGGCCGGCGGCGCCGGTACGGGTCCCGGAAGCGATGCGCGGCTGACCTTCGGGGCTGAACAGGGTCAGGCGATGGCCCAGCCCGATCCAGGCCAGTAGTTGCAGCAGGTTGCGGCTGACCACGATGGCCGTGAACATGCTGACGATTACTCCGATGAACAGGGTGAAGGCGAAGCCGGTTACCAGGTCATCGGCGGTACGGCTGCCCAGCCACAGCAGCACCAAGCAGGTGATGATGGTAGAAAAATTACCGTCCCGGATGGCCGGCCAGGCCCGGCTGAAACCTACCTCCATTGAGGAAGCCAGGGTTCGGCCAATTCGTATCTCTTCCTTCATCCGTTCGAAAATGAGGATGTTGGCATCTACGGCCAGACCGATGGACAGGATGAAAGCGCCGATGCCGGACAGCCCCAGGGTTACCGGCACCAGCTTGAATACCGCCAGTACCACGATGGTGTAGAACATCAGGGCCATGGCGGCTACTATTCCGGCCATGCGGTAATAGGCAACCATAAATACGAGTACCAGCCCCAGCCCGATAATCCCGGCCCACAGGCTTCGCTCCAGAGACTCAGCGCCCAGCAGGGCATCCACGTCGCTTTCCTTAATCAACTCCAGTGGTACGGGCAGACTGCCGGCCTCCAACTGGATGGACAGGGTGCGAGCTTCTTCCCGGGAAAAGCCTCCGGTGATGGAGCTGCGCCCGTCCCGAATCCAGGCTTGTGAAACCGGAGCGATGAGCAATTCATCGTCCAGGAATACGGGGATGCGCTTGGTTTCGATCCCTACGATGCGCTGGGTCAGGTCGGCGAAAATGCCGGTTCCCCGGTCATTGAAGGCGATGTTGACTTCCCACTCCCCGGTATTGGAGTTAATGGCGGCGAAGGCACTCTCCAGGTCGTCGCCGGTCAACCCAATCTCGGCGTCGGTGAAGGTGAAGCAGGTCTGGTCGGAGCAGGTTCGTTCCTTGAATACCAACTGCGCCGTTTGCCCAATCAGGGCTTTGGCCGTTTCGATGCCGCCGGTGGTTTCAAAGGAGTTGACCGTTCCAATACCTGAGGACAGGGCGCTGCGCAAGGCTTGCTGCCGGTTTACGTTAATGGATACGGTGCGAATCTCGTAGGCCGTTTCCGACAAAGCCGTGACCGTAAAGTCTTCGTAATCGTGGCTGGACAGAATGCTTTCAATGGCGGCCGTGTCGGTGGGCTCAGCGAACTCTACCTCGGTGATGGAACCGCTGGCCCCCGGCAGCTGAACTATCACCCGGTCTTCCCCGAACAACTGGATGATGGGTTCTTCCGTGCCGAAAAGGTTTACGCGGCGGTTAATCCGGTCCAGAACCCCTTCCATCTGGTCGGGGGTGGGTGGCTGGATTTCAGTAAGGGAGAAGGTATTTACGCCAACTGCCTCGGCGGAAAACTCGGTTATCTCCCCCACCGTTTCGGCCAGGGCCGTCTCCAACTCTTCCTGCCCGGAATCGTCCAGCGGCGCGGTGGTAATGATTCGGAAAAAGTTGTCCGCTCCCGTATCTTCTACCTGATAATTTTCCAGCTCCAGTTCCTGGGCCACGTCTTCGACCCCGGTTGATTCCGACAGGTCCAGTTCCGGGTCAAAGCTGAATTCGATCCGGGTGTAGGTTATGGCATCCTGAATTGCTTCCCGGGTAACTTCGTCCAGCAGTTCAGTGTTTACCACGTAAGTCCGGTCATCCAAAGGGCGCACTTCGTAGTCCGTTACGCCCAGTCCGTCCAGCGCGCTCTCAATAACTACGCCCCGGACGGGGTCGGCAAAGCCTACATCCATGCGGGTGCCCGTATCGGCTTGATAGACCAGGTGGCCGCCACCGCTGAGGTCCAGGCCCAGTTTCAACCCCAGGGGGCCGTCACCGCCCCGGGCCAGGGCGGGAAATCCGGGTACACTGATGTTTATGTCCCGAAAGGCCAGGGCGGCAATGGAAAGGCCCACAATGAGAATTATCAAAATGGAAAGTTGGACACTGCGCCTGCGCATCAATCACTCCTTGTCGTTCCGTCCATAGAGGACATCAAAAGTAGGAAAGAAGGGGTCGGATTGCCTATTCTTTCCCGCATACCTAAAAATCCCTTAGTTCAAAGTAGCGGCCAGGGCCAGGGCTTCGGCGCGGGTTGAGATTTCTCCGGCAGCCCGGGCTTCGTCAATCTGCTCCAGCAGGCGGCCAATTTGCGGCCCCGGCGGGAGGTTAAGGTGCTGCATCAAATCGTGGCCGGTCAGCAGCCGTTGGTCGCCCCGGGCCGGCGCGGCCTCCCGTCCGGCTTGCAGCAGATTGGTCAACATTCTAGCATGTTTGGCCCAATGGTCAGCTACCACTTCCGGCCCCTTGGCGGCCAGATAATCGGCCATAGCCAGGTAGATAGTATCTATTGCCACATCCGGCAAATCCCGATAGTAGCGGTGCATTGCTCTGGGCGTAGGGTCTTCGTCTCCGTGCCGCAGTTGAGCCGGCCGCAAGTGATGTTCCACCATCCGGGCAACGGCAGAGACCGTACCGGCGCAGCACCGCAGTTGGGCCAGACGGGCGGCGGCCATTTCCGCGCCCAACTCCGAATGGCCCAGGAACCGGATTCGACCGGTCCGGTCCAGCCCCCTGGTCTGGGGTTTGGCAATGTCGTGGAGCAGACCGGCCAGCTTGAGAATGGTACGGCGGTCAAACCCGTCCCCCACCTCCCCGGCAAAGTAGTCGGCCAACTCCGCAGTCCAGGGCGCCAGCGAGTAGATCGCCGAGTTCTGGTGGCCGCGGGTAACCAGTTCGGCATACTCTACGGTATGGAGGCTGTGGTTCCAAACGTCCCAGTAGTGGGCGTTGGGCTGGCTAACCCCCTTGGTCAGCTCCAGTTCTGGGATAATGCGGCAAAGCAGGTCCAGGCGATCCAGCACCTCCAGTTGGCCGCGGGCGCCGTCCCGGGAGAGGATGGTCAGAAATTCGTTGCGGATTCTTTCCGGCGCCACCCGGGACAGCCTGGGCGCATCCTCCCGAATCTGGCGGGCTGTTGCCGGCTCCAGCATAAACTTCAGCCGGCCGGCCAGCCGCGGGCCCCGGAGGAGCCGGCCCGGTTCATAGAAGAACGCCCGGTCGTCGACCATCCGGAGGCGTTTGTGAATTACATCCTGCTGTCCGCCAAAGGGGTCAATCAAATCCGGCGCCCATTGGACGGCGGGGATGGGCCAGCAGTCCGGATCGCCGTTAAGCAGGCTGGGGTGAGTCAGGGGAAGGGCCATGGCATTGACGGTAAAATCCCGCTGCCCCAGGTCGTCTTCAATGCTGCCCGGGTAGAGCGCCAGGTCAACGGCCAGCGGCGGCGCCCCGGTCTTGTCCGAAGGCGGGGTTACTATCTGGTACACCCCCCGGGCCAGGTTATGGGGCTGGAAAATGCCGCCCAGGAGTCGGGCCAGTTCGGGCCCCAGCCGCTGCACCGACAATCCATCGTAGGGCAGGGCAATATCAATGTCGTGGGGGCCGGCGGAGTTCTCAACATCGGAGATTTCGCCGTTGCGCAGCGAGTCCCGGAGAAACCCGCCGACCAGATAAGCGCCAACCTCCCGGGGCGGGAGGTGAGCGGCGAAAAATTGGGCGATTTGAGCAAGAATGGCGGGCAGTCCTGTAAGTGAAGTCGGGCTTCACCGGATAATGACGGCGGGAAGACTTTTTCGGCCACCGGATCAGTAACCCCTCCGCGACTGCGCCGGGGCGTCAATCCGGCGAACCGGGCCGGCTACTCCGGATTAGCGGAGGCTGATTCCGACTCCGGGGCGTCGCCGTCTTCCGGTTCCGGCGGATCGGGTTCGTAGCCTATTTTCCAAATACTGTCTCGGGAAACCAGATGGTCAATATACAGGATGCCATTCAGGTGGTCCGTCTCGTGTTCCAGCGCCTGGGCCAGGAGACCGTCCGCTTTGATGCGAATAACCTTGCCGTTCAGGTCCAGCGCCCGCGCCCGTACCCGTTGGGAGCGTTTAACCGTACCGCGGTAACCGGGGATGCTGAGGCACCCCTCTTCGACTTCCCGCTCACCTTCCCGCCGGATAATTTCCGGGTTAATCAGGATTAGCGGTTCACTCCATTCGGGCAGCTGGATGACCGCCACTTTTTGCAGGCCGCCAACCTGGTTGGCGGCCAGGCCGACGCCATGCTCGGCGTGCATGGTTTCCACCATATCGTCGGTATATTGCTTCATGCTGGTCGGTATCTGGGTAACCCGACGGGCCTGCTGGCGCAGAATGGGGTCGGGTACATGCCGCATACTCAAACGAGACAAAGTGGAAACACCCCCCGGAACTACCCGGACTTTCCCGGTGGCGTCGCATCAAGACGCACTGGGCTAAATTCGGTCAATAATTATAGCTGCGTCCGCCGAAAAGTGCAAAGTTGGTGCTGGGGCCGGCGCCGGAATGAAGCCGGCGCCGGGTCAGCTACAGTTGTGGAATTTGACTGGACAACAGGAACTCCCGGCCCGGAGAATGCGCCGCATTCCGCAGCCGGCTTCGCCTGATTGACCGGCTCAGTCCAGAGTCCGGTGAATTTCGTAGGGTATTTGGCTGAAAGTTATGCCCCAATCGGTGAGCTGCCGCTGGCCGATAAACTTGCCGGCGGCAAAGACTACGGCCCGGCGTTCTTCCGTCTGATTGTGCCGGGCAATACGCTCCGCCTGTTCGGTGGTGAATATCGCCTGCGGGCTGCGCAGCCAGGCCAGGTTCGGTTGATAGCACAGATAATAATCCACGGCGTCGCTGCGGTAAAAGAGACCGTCAGTGCCGGCGGGAGTCAGCGTATCGGCGGCGCCGCAATCCCGGAAGCGGTGTGCAGCAGGTAGGAGGCCAGAGTGGAGTAAGCCGGCAGATTCGTGCCGGTCAGCAAACCTTCCGCGTCAATAGATTCCCCCAGGGTGCAGTAGTTGAAGCTGCCGCCCAACCCTTCCCGCAAGGACTGGTCCCGGGCTTCGGGAACTCCATTAATGACCCGGCGCACCCGCTCGGCGGTGATAGTGTCGGCATAGTCCTCGCACTCCACCAGAATAAACTTGCGGTTGCCGCCATCCTCCTTGTTCAAAGCCAGGACAGCGTGGGCCGTAGTGCCGGAGCCGGCGAAAGAGTCGAGGACGATGTCGTCGGGGCCGACCCCGGCTATACGCAACAAGTCAGAGATGAAATACGGGGACTTGGGATAATCAAAAGTTCTGTCATTGCCAAATATACCCTTGACAAGATTAGTAGCTGTCGTAGCCGAGTATATGGGAGCGTAAAAGGTTGATTTCGGCTTTCGGCTTGGCCCTACTCCTGCTGAAGGACGCTGTTTCTTGAAAAGGTTCCACCCTTTGGCCGATTTCACAGCGATTAATTCGTTTGTATTTTCAGAGACAGTTTGTTTTTGCCAGTGCCATCTGACCTCTTTGCCTCCATCGGCAATAGGCCATAATTCTTGGTCGGATTCCGAAAGACGTTCAAGAGAAATTGAACCGCTGTCTTGTACGTAAATGGGATAGAATAAGTTAGGCCGTTTTTCCCTTGGCGCACTCTCTCCACTGTACTTCAGATTTGCACCGCGTTTATACCAGCCAACGCTATCTTCCTGCCATTCATCATAACCTTCTTCCTGTAGAGGCAGGTCATAAAATTGTGCTCCTTTAGGGTTCTTTTCGTAAACCAGAACATATTCGTGCGTATTGGCGAAACCCCGATTGTCTCTACTGCCTTTCAAATTGACAACCGCGGACAAGCTCGTGATGAAGTTGGTTTCACCGAATACTTCGTCCATCAGCATTCTCAGGTGGTGTTGCTCGTGGTCATCAATAGAGACGAAAATTACCCCGTCGTCGGCCAATAGTTCCTTGAGCAAGTGCAGGCGCGGCCACATCATACAGAGCCATTTATCGTGGCGCTCCAGGTCTTCGCCGTCCACCGGCTTGTTCTCTTTGAACCATTCTTGCATTAAGGGACTGTTCACCCGGTCGTTATAGACCCAATCCTGGCTGCCGGTATTGTAGGGTGGGTCGATGTAGATGCACTTGACCCGGTTGGCGTAGTGGGGGAGCAGAGCTTTTAAGGCGTGGAGATTGTCGCCGTGGATAATTAGGTTGTCTTCCAGAGGGGATAAATTAGAACTATTGTTCGATAAACTGGCCGGCCGCAGAACGCTGACCGCAGTTTACCTGCGGTCAGCGTTCTGCGGCAGCGGGCGATAAGGCACCGTCAAGTGGTGGGCGTAGATGAACTGCTTTCCCTTAAATTCCAGTGTAGGCATTGCTTGAACCTCCCGAATACTTAAACGGATGAGATTATACTATGCTGGCTATCCCCAGCGTCCATCCGTCGCTGCCTCTACCGGATTCGGCCCGGAACGGGTAGCCGCCGCAACCTTTTCGCTACAGCAGTTCTACCGGGTCCACATCGATGGTCACATCCCGGGGCGGCAGGTCAATTTCCCGCAGGAAGCGCTGGAGATTGCGTCCCCGCAGCAGCAGATTCCAGCGGTAGCGCCCGCGGACCCGTTGGGGAATGCCCGGTGCCGGGCCAATCAGGCTGACATCGGTAAGTCCCTGCGCCCGGATTCGCTCCCGAATCAGGCGAGCCAGGTTTGTGGCCTGCCGCTGGCCGCCGGTCTGGTTCGAGTTTTGGCAGAGCAGCCGCACCAACTGGTTGAAAGGTGGGTTGCCCTGCTGCCGGCGGGTAACGATCTCCTGCCGGAACAGAGCGGCGTAGTCCTGGCCGGCGGCGGCCGCTACGGCATAGTGGTCGGGATTGTAGGTTTGGATAACCACCCGTCCCGGCTGACTGCCCCGGCCGGCCCTGCCCGCCACCTGGCACAGCAGGCTGAAGGCGCGCTCTCCGGCCCGAAAATCGGGCCGCCAGATGCCAATGTCAGCCAGCACGACGCCCACAAAGGTTACATTGGGCAAATCCAGACCCTTGGCTACCATTTGAGTGCCCACCAGAGCCTGAACCTGGCCGGATAACAGCTTGGCCATGGTCTCATCCGGGTCCAGACCGCTGCTGGCGGCGTCGGAATCCCAGCGTTCTACGCTGATGTCCGGGAACAAAGCCTGCACTTCATCCACTACCCGCTGGGTGCCGATGCCCAACTGCCGGATATGACTGCCCTGGCATTGAGGACAAACCCGGGGCAGCCGGCGGCGGCGGTTGCAGCGGTGGCAGCGCAGTTGGGCATCGGAAGAGTGATAGGTCAGACTGGTGGCGCAGCCGGAGCAGGTAACCACATAGCCGCAATCCCGACACTGCACCAACGGCGCGCTGCCCCGTTGGTTGAGAAAGAGGATAGCTTGCCGGTTAGAGTTGAGACAATCGGTGAGACCCTGCGTCAACGCTCGGCTGAAAATACCCCGGTTGCCCTGCCGCAGTTCCTGCCGCATATCGACGATTTCTACCCGGGCTAAGGCGTCGCTCGTTGCCGGTACATCGGCCGGACTGTCACCGGCGCCGCTGCCCCGACTCGCCGTCGGCAAAGCGTCGGTTCGGATGCGTTCCGGCAGCTCCAGCAATTGGTAGTGGCCGCTCCTGGCGTGGTAGTAGGACTCCACATCGGGGGTGGCGCTGCCCAGCGCTACCGCGGCGCCGGTCAGTCGGGCCAGCTCCAGGGCAGCGGTGCGGGCATGGTACAGGGGACGACCCTCCACCTGTTTGTAGGTCCATTCGTGCTCTTCGTCCAGGATAATCAAGCCCTGGTCCGGCAGGGGCGCAAAAAGGGCGCTGCGGGGGCCAACCACCACATCGTAGTCGCCGTTCCGAATTTGCCACCACTGGTCAAATCTTTGACGGTCGGTAAGGCCGCTGTGGATTACTGCCACCCTGCCGGGGAAACGGGCGTTGACCCGCTGCACCGTCTGGGAAGTCAAGGAAATTTCCGGCACCAGGAAAATCGCCTTACGTCCCCGACCCATCGCTTGGGCGATAGCCTGCAAATACACTTCGGTCTTCCCGCTGCCGGTAACGCCGTGCAGCAGGAAGGTGCGGGGCTGCCGCTTCGAGTCGGCCAGCGCCGCCGCAATGGGGGCCAGCGCCCGCTCCTGAGCTTCGGTTAAGGCGAAGGGCGGCTCCGGCTCCGGTAAATCCCGGGCCGAGCCGTCCGGACTGGCGGAATTTGCGACCGGCCGCGCTTCCCGGCGTACCCATTCCTGGGCCAGCAGCCCCTTTTCTACCAGGGCATCGCCTACCCCGTGGCCGAACTCCCGATTTGCGGTGGTAGTTGAATAGCCACCGTCCCGCTCCCGGGCCGCTTGAAGCAGTCTGGCCTGACGCGGGGATACCGGAACGCCGGTTTCGGGCCAATTGCCGTGCGCATCGGGGCTGCCGACGGGTATGAGCCGGGAGGCGTAACTGAAACTGCGGGGTCGGGGTAAATCCACGCGCCGGTGCACCAGACCTTTTTCCACCAGTCGGTTGACCTCACGCATCCCGGCTCGGCCCAGCAGACCGGCAAAGTCGGCCTCGCGCATCCGCTTTTGACCGGCCAGCGTCTCCAGCGCATCTTTGGCGGAAGAGTTCAGGCCGGACCGGTCCGGTTCGGAAACCGGCAAGGGGAGAATTTGGGAACGAACCTGGGCCTTGAATCCCGGGGGAAGAAAAAGGGCGGCGGCATCGAACCGGGAACAAAAGTAGTAATCGCTCAACCAGCGGGTCAAATTCAGGGCGGTGTCGCTCAGCAGACCGCCGGGTTCCACCGCCTGCAGAATATCCCGGGTCTGGGCCACCTGGGGCGCTGCGGTCAGTTCCATGACCATCCCTTGCAGAATTCGGCGTCCGAAAGGAACCCAAACCAACTGGCCCGGTTCCAGGCGGAGGCCCTCCGGTATGCTGTAGGAAAAGGTGCTGGAATGGTGCACCGGGGCGTCCACAGCTACTTCGGCGAATCTGGTCATAGCGTTAGCTGCCGGTGGAACTGCCTGGGTTTGGGCCGGTCGGATACCTTCAAGGCTGGCGCGTTTTCGTTGGGACGGCTAACGGCTTCGGGATGCGCCAATCCCCGTCAGCCACCAACCGGGCCGGCGTCGGAAAGTTTGCCCACCCGGACGGCTGCCTAATCCATCGTTAAGTCCGCCGGGCACCGTCAACGCCGGCGGACTTCCGGTTATCTTGAGCTGCCCGGCGCTTCGATTAGGACGCGGTGGCTCCGCCCCGGGGCCGTCGGGGTACGGTCTTTTCCTTGATGCGGGCGGCCCGTCCCTGCAAGCCGCGCAGGTAATAAAGCTTGGCCCGGCGTACTGCGCCCCGGCGGGTTACCTCCAGCGACTCAATCAGGGGAGAGTAGAGCGGGAAAATGCGTTCAATGCCTACGCCGCCGCCGGCGATGCGGCGCACAGTGAAGTTGGCTGCGGGGCCGGACCCGTTCTGGCGGCGAATCACCACACCCTGGAAGGCCTGAATTCGTTCCCGGTCGCCTTCACGGATTCGGAAATTGACCCGCACCGTATCTCCGGCCCCAAAATCAGGGATGTTGGGATTACTTTCTGGCTTCAATATTTGGGCGACTTCCATTTTCTAACCAAACCGCCTTTCTGTCTTGATTCTAACCGGCAGATCCTCGCCACGCAGGGCGACCAAAAGTTCAGGCCGGAACTACGGCTTAAAGAATACCACATCTGAAAGGGAAATGTCAGGGCTTGCTTCGGTAGGCAGGCAGGGCTATCGCATATGAAAAGAGCAGGAATTGGGTAAGATATTGGTTGTAGTTGAGTGGGAAGGGAGGACGGCATGTCCGAGCTAGAGGATCTGTTCGCTGACCTGGAGGATCCCCGCGCTGGCAACGCCCGCCGGCATTCCTTGCACGATATTCTGGTCATCGCCTTGTGCGCCATCATCTGCGGCGGCCAGACCTGCACCGATATGGAACTCTTTGGCCGGGCCAAACGGGAGCTGCTGCAATCTTTCCTGAAGCTGGAAAACGGCATTCCCAGCCACGACACCTTCTCCCGGGTGCTGGGAATGCTGGACCCGGAGGCTTTCCAAGGGTGGTTTATCGAGTTCATGGCCGAGTTTGCCCAAGGTGTTGAGGGAGTGGTGGCGGTGGACGGCAAGACCTTGCGCCGCTCCTATGACCGGGCGGGGGCACGCTCGCCACTGCATCTGGTCAGCGCCTGGGCGGAGGAGCAGCGGCTGTCGTTGGGGCAAGTGGCCGTTGCCGGCAAATCCAATGAGATTAAGGCTTTGCCCAAACTGCTGGAGTTGTTGAACTTGCGCGGGAAAGTGGTTACCGCCGACGCCATGCACTGCCAGCGTCAAGTGGCACAGCAGGTGGTAGCCCAGAAAGGGGATTATGCCTTGGCGCTGAAAGGCAACCAGGGCCGGCTGCGGGACGATGTGCAGTTGTTTCTGGAGGACCCGGACACCCCAGCGACCCAAGCCAGCGAGGTCAGCAAGGGGCACGGGCGGGTGGAGCGGCGGCAGGCCCGGGTCAGCGGGGACATTGACTGGCTGCAGGAACGATATGCCTGGCCCGGCTTGAAGGCGGTGGGCAAAGTAACGGCCACCCGGCAGTTGGCGGCGGCGGAACCGGCTCCGGGAGAACTGCACGAGGAAACCCGGTACTATCTGCTGAGCCGGGACTGGTCGCCGGAGCGGTTCAATGCCATTGTGCGGGGCCATTGGGGAATTGAGAACCGGCTGCATTGGGTACTGGACGTAACCTGCAATGAAGACCAGGCCCGCAACCGGAAAGGACACGGGGCGGAGAATCTGGCCTTGCTGCGGAAACTGGCTTTGAACCTGGCTCGGCTGGAACCGGGCAAAGGCTCCATGCGCGGCAAGCTGAAACGGGCCGGCTGGGACGACAATTTCCTGATTAACATCCTGGCCCAATTCACTAAATTCCATATGCGATAGCCCTGGCCCAATATAGCAGGGCTATCGCATATGAAAAAATTTCAGGCTCAGAACGGAACTTTCCGATGTTTTGGCGGCGCTTTACTGGGTAATCAACATCAAAACCAACGGTTTAAGTCTTAAATTACCCAAATTTAGCAGTTAAAAACGGAGATTTACCCGTCAATTGGCCTCTTAAAATCCATATGCGATAGCCCTGTCGGTAGGGGCAGCGTTCCGTATTATGTGGTCGAGGCATAGGTGCAACCCTTGTGGTTGCCCCGGCAGTACTGGAATGAATGATGCGCCCTGACTTAAACCACCTAAATTGCAGCGCTGCCAGGTACTGGTTCCCCGATATATTTATCATTGAGCAGATGATATATCAACTGGCATCGGAATTTTACCCTGAATACCCAGATCCGATGCCAGATTTTATTTACCTTGGTGGAGAAGAAGGTAAATGGCTGTTGGAATCTGCTTTAGCTCAACCCCAGCAAACCTTCGATGGCCGATTTTTATATCGATCGATCTTCGACAAGGCAGCCATACTTCTTTAGTTCTATAATAAAGAATCATGCACTGGTGGACGGAAACAAACGCACCGAACTTACTGCGGCGGCGATTTTCCTTGCACTTAACGGGTATATGTTCTACGTGCCAATGGGTGAAGCTATAGAGCGTTGCATACGGATAGCCGAAACCCAAGGCTTGGGCGACAAAGAGGAAGTTGCGAAGTGGATTAGGCGGCGCTCCCTAAGAGTTGATAAGTACGCAACAATGTCTTCTGCTGAGAAAGAAGCTTGGGTTGGTACAACTAGTCATACCTTAACACTTCTTGAGAGTCTCGAATCATTGATCCCTTCGCCACCTTAGGTTAGGGCGCCGGGCGGCGTTGGCTTCGTCCAGCCGGTGCACCGGCGTGGTATGCGGGGCGTGGTGCACCATGTCCGGGTCCTCTTCCGACTCCCGGTTGATTTCCCGCAGGGCGTGGATGAAGGCGTCCAGAGTATCCCGATTCTCCGCTTCCGTCGGCTCAATCATCAAAGATTCGTGGACAATCAACGGGAAGTACATTGTAGGGGCGTGAAAGCCGTAGTCCAGCAGCCGCTTGGCTACGTCCAACCCGCTGACTCCCCTAGCCCGCTGCCAGTCGGCGGAAAACACCACCTCGTGCATACAGGTGCGGTCATAGGGCAGGTAATAGATGTCCCGCAGCGCCTGCAGCAGATAATTAGCGTTCAGCACGGCATTGCCGCTGATGGATTTGATGCCGGCGTCGCCCAGAGTGCGGATGTAGGTGTAAGCCCGCACCAGGACGCCGAAGTTGCCGTGAAATCCGCTAATCTTGCCGATGCTGCGTTCCGGAGTATCCAGAAGGTAAAAGTCGGTGGCTGCCTTGCCCGATTCCGCCGCCAAACTCCCGTCGGACGCTGCATTGACCACCGGCGCCGCCAGGTAAGGAGCCAGGATGGGAGCGCAGCATACCGGCCCGGCTCCGGGCCCGCCGCCGCCGTGGGGGGTGCTGAAGGTCTTGTGCAGGTTAAGGTGAATTACGTCAAACCCCAGGTCACCCAACTTAACCCGGCCTAACAGGGCGTTCATATTGGCCCCGTCGCCGTAAACCAGGCCCCCGGCCTCGTGGACGATACGGCAGACATCAACGATGTTCTGGTCGAAAAGGCCCAGGGTGCTGGGCAGGGTAATCATTACTCCGGCCAGGTCCGGCCCGACCAGTTCGTGCAGGGCGTCCAGGTCAACGTTGCCGTCCCGGTCCGATGCCAGGGTAACCACATCAAACCCGGCCATGGCCGCCGATGCCGGATTAGTGCCGTGGGCGCTGTCGGGAATAGCCATTTTGGTCCGGCCCGTATCGCCCCGGGCGTGGTGGTAGGCGCGCATCATCAAAACCCCGGCCAACTCTCCGTGAGCGCCGGCCAGGGTAGCCAGACTGACGCCGGACATCCCGGTAATCTCGCCCAGGAATCCCTGGAGCCGGTAAAGCAGTTCCAGCGCCCCCTGACTTTGTTCTGCCGGTTGCATCGGATGAATTGCGGCGAACCCGGGCAGGAAAGCCATCTCGTCATTCACCTTGGGGTTGTACTTCATCGTGCAGCTGCCCAAGGGGTAAAACTGGGTGTCAATGGAGAAGTTGAGCTGGCTCAAGGCGGTGAAATATTGAACCACTTCCGGCTCCGACACTTCCGGCAAGGACAGGTCCTCCCGAAGCATACCGGCGTCCGGCAACGGCTGGGCCGGCACATCCAGGCCGGGCGCTACTACTCCCACCCGTCCGGGGACGCTGCGTTCCATCAGCAGACTGGTCGTATCGCGAGAGCCACCTTTGAGCATCAGCTAAACTCCGCCAGCTCTGTAACCAGAGCGTCAATGTCGTCTTTACTGTTCATTTCGGTTACGCAGACCAGCATCCCCCGATTCACCTCCGGGGGCAGCGGGTCGCTGAAGGGAGATACACTAAGGTCCAGCCCGCCAAGAATGTTCCGCTCCATCAGCTTCCGGTTAATTTCCGCCGGCGGCGCCGGGCACTGCACCACAAATTCCTGGAAGAAGGGGCCGCGGTGGAAGGGTAGGGAGTAGCCGGGCAGGGCCTCAATTTGGGCGGCGGCATAGTGCGCCTTGTGGTAACACAACTCCGCCACCTGGCGCAGGCCCTGTTTGCCCATAGCCGCCAGGTAGATGGTCGCCGCCAGAGCATAGAGGGCTTCGTTGGTGCAGATGTTACTGGTAGCCCGCTCCCGCCGAATGTGCTGCTCCCGGGTTTGCAGGGTAAGGACATAGCCGTTGACTCCATAGCTGTCCACCGTGCGTCCCACCAGGCGGCTGGGCATTTGCCGGATATACTGTTCCTTGCAGGTAAACAGGCCCAGGTAAGGCCCGCCAAAACTCACCGGGATGCCCAAAGGCTGACCCTCTCCGGTAACTATATCGGCGCTGTAATAACCGGGCGGCTGGAACATACCGCAGGCCATGGGGTCGGCAGACACCACCAGCAATGCGCCATGCCCGTGGGCCAGGTCGGCAAACTCTTTCAATTCCTCCAGTCCCCCGTAAAAGTTGGGATACTGGACTACCAGGCAGGCGGTATCATCCGCAACGGTCGGTTCCCAGTGGCGCGTCACCTCAATGTTGATGCCGTGGGCCTGACAATAGGTGCGGATAACCTGGAGGTAAATGGGGGAAACGGTATCGGAAACGGCTACCCTTTCCCGTCGGGTAACCCGGCAGGCCATCAGGACACCCTCGGCCAGGCTGGTAGCTCCATCGTACATACCGGCGTTGGCTACTTCCATCCCGAACAGGCTGCTAATCAAGGTCTGAAATTCGTAGATGACTTGCAGCGTTCCCTGACTGACCTCGGGCTGGTAGGGAGTATAAGCGGTAAGGAATTCGCCCCGGGTCATCAGAGCTTTGACGACGGCCGGGATGAAGTGGTGGTAAGAACCGGCGCCCAGAAAGGAAGGCCCACTTCCCAAAGAACGGTTCCTGGCGGCTAAAGCGCCCAACTCCTGCTGAATTTCCAGCTCGGACCGGGGCGCCGGCAGGTTCAACGACGGGTTGCGAAACTCGTCGGGGATGTCATGGAAGAGTTCGTCAATGGAGGCAAGGCCGAGGGTTGCCAGCATTTCGGCCTGTTCCTGTACCGTATTAGGGATGTAGTGGGACTGAAAATGGGCCGTGGTCAAGGGCAATACTCCTGCAATGGTATGGGGTAATGCTTTCGTGATTACAGTTCTTGCTCCAGCTTACGCCAAGCCTCCAATCTGTCGCGGGCAGTCTCCCACTCCATCCACCCATCTTCCCGCTCCGGGGTGGCAGTTCCGCTAAGTTTCCGATTACATTCTTCCCAACTTATATGCCGTTCTTCGAGAGCATTTACCGAACTTTGGTAAGCAGCTACTTTGCTTCTGGAGAGTTCTCTGACCAGGTCCCGCACAAATTCCTCCTCTGACTGGTAAAGGCCCTTACCAATCAGATTTCTACCTTCAGCTTCCAGAAAAGTTAGAAGTTTACCGAAAGCGGTCATCGTCCAAGTTCTCCCGAGTCAGCCAAACTATCCGAGAAACGTTCAAGCCGAGTCAGCGGTAATCTTCCGACATGCTTTCACTGAATCTCGAGCCGCTTCCCACTCAAAGAAAATGTCCTCTTGCTCAATAGTCGCGATATTCATAATGGCGTCGTTGAATTTTTCCCAGCTGATGAACTGCTTTTCAAACCCCAGAACCACTTTCTCCTCTTCTGCCAGTCGGCGGCGGGCGTAGTTATTTACTACCTCGCGCAACAGCCGGTCCTCAGGAGGGTACAAACCATTGCGAATCAGGTCGCTGGCGATGTCATCCAGGGCTTTCAGATATTTGGCGTATCGGTCATCCATGATCAGCCTTTGCCAGTTTGCCTATTGGCCGATGTAGGCATCGTACTCGGCAGCGGTCATCAGCGTGTCCAGCTCGGCCAGGTCGTCGATTACCACCCGCATAATCCAGCCGGTCTCGAAAGGGTCGTCATTCACCAGCTCCGGGCGGTCGATGAGGGCTTCATTGATGGCTTCAATCGTGCCGGTTATCGGCGAAAAGAGGTCTGAGACCGCCTTAACCGACTCCACTTCCCCCATTTTGTCCATGTAGGCAACGGCGGCGCCGGCCTGGGGCAAGTCAAAATAAACTATGTCGCCCAATTCGTCCTGGGCAAAATCGGTAATGCCCACCAACACCAGCCTGGCGTCGGCGTCTTCCAACTTGGCCCATTCGTGTTCACGAGTATATTTGCGGTCGTCGGGGCTCATTCTGTCCGGACCTCCCGGTCAATGGGTTTAATTTAACTTCGGGTATAGAAAGGCAGCGGCGCTACCGTGGCTTCGGCGGCGCGTCCCCTGATGTCCACTGCCAGGACGCTGCCGGGTTGGGAATAACCCGCCAAAACGTAGCCCATAGCAATGCTGGTGTCAAGGGTAGGCGAAAAGCTGCCACTGGTAATGTGTCCTACTACCTCGCCCTGAGCGGATATGGGGTAGCCGGCGCGCGGGGCGCTGCGCCCGGGCAGCGTCAACCCGACCAGCTTGCGTTCAGTTCCTTCTTCCCGCTGCTGCTGGAGTACTGGCTGGCCGACATAGTCCCCTTCCCGGCGCACGAACCGGTCCAGGCCGGCCTCTATGGGCGAGGTTTCCGGGTCGATTTCATGGCCGTGCAGGGGCAGCCCTGCCTCCAGGCGCAGGACATCCCGCGCGCCCAGTCCGCAGGGCAGGGCGCCGGCTTCCTGAAGAGCATTCCAGATGGCTGCGGCGTCCTCATTGGCAGCAGCAAGCTCAAAGCCATCCTCGCCGGTGTAGCCGGTGCGTCCCACAAAGACTTGCCGCTCCCGCAAGGTTCCCTCGCCCCAGGTAAAGAACCGGAGGGACGACGGAGGGCTGCCATCCTTCAGCCGGCACAGGCCGTCCAACCGGTCGGCCGCTCCCGGCCCTTGCAAGGCGATGAGGGCGGTCTCGGTAGTGCGATCCTCGATGGTCACGCCGCCGGGAAACTCGGCCTCAATGCGGCTGCCGAACCAGGCCAACACGGCCGGCCGGTTGCCGGCGTTGGGAATCAGCAGGAACCGGTCCTCGTCCAGCCGGTAGAAGATGGTATCGTCGATTACGCCGCCGGCTTCGTTGCAAATCAGGCAGTACCTGGCTCGCCCGATTCGCAATTTGGTGGCCGAACCGGTTAACATTCGGTCCAGAAAGGCGCCGGCCTGGGGCCCGGAAATATAGACTCGGCCCATGTGCGATACATCGAATATGCCGGCGGCGGTGCGCACCGCCTTTACTTCGTTGATTATGCCGGAATACTGCACCGGCATATCCCAGCCGCCGAAGGGAACCAGCCGCGCGCCCAGCGCCAAATGAGTCTGGTAAAGCGTCGTTTGCATATTCATAAGTGAATTATAGGGCTTTAGTTCGGAATTTACCAATACCCGATACGGTCGTACCATTGTCCGAAAAGCCGGGGATTCCGGGCGGCGGTGGAAGGGCCTCTTTTTGCCTGCCCGGTATTGCCGTTGCCGGTTAAGTCCGCAGTGATCTGCCCGGCGCAGCGCCGGAGCGATGCGGCTGTCTGTAAATCCCCTGGCAATGGCCCTATAATGACTCAAAGCATACTTGCTGCAAGAATGCTCTTTCCCGTTGGCGGAAACAATGCTGCCCCCGGTCTGCTGGCGGCAGAGTCACTATAATCAAAACGAGGAATCTGTAATGCGGATACTATTTGCCCTGACTGCCCTCGCCACCATCGGCGTCGTCGCCGTTATTCTCCTGACTGCCGGCTGGCCGGGAATGGCCGAGGCCCAACAGAACGAAATCCGGATAGTGGCCCACCGGGTCGAAACTGATTTCCCCAAGGACGTGAAGTTTTATGTTGAGGTGGCCGGGCCGGATGATATAGCGGAAGTCCGCGTCTATATGAAGACCATCGGTCAGACTGCCCGCAGCGCCTATCGCCAGGTGGAGTTCGAACCCGGAACTAACGTCAGCGGCGAGGCGGAGCTGCTGACCAGCGGCAACAACTACGTGCCGCCCGGCACCCGGCTGGCCTATCACTTTGAAGTAACTGACACGACGGGCCGAACGCTGCGCACTGAGGATGAGGTCTTCGTTTATCTGGATACTCGCTTCGAGTGGTTTACCGTATCCGAAGGAATTATCACCGTCTATTACAACAGCCCCCTGGTGAAGAGTCGGGCCGAGCACGTTCTGGAAACGGCGGCGGCCTCGATGCGGATTACCGGCCCGGTGTTGGGAATCAGCCCGGACCAGCCCTTGCACATCATCACCTACCACAATTACCAGGATATGATTGGCGCTCTGCCCTTCCGGTCTCAGGCCACCAGCCAGCAGTTGATAACTCAGGGGATGGCCTTCGACGAAGAGCGAGTCTTGATGGTTCATTCGGGAGACCGCTCGGTAACCGGAACCACGGCTCACGAATTTGTCCACCTGCTGGTGGGCGATGCCCTGGGGCGCGCCTACTCCCGCGTTCCGGCCTGGCTCAACGAAGGGTTGGCGGAATACGGTTCCCGCCACAGCGGCCCCCGGGAGATAGTTAATTTCACTGTGGAACGCGCCATAGCCTCGGGCGATCTGCGGCCCATCTGGCATCTAGGCACCTACAGCGGCACCCCGGACGAAATTATCTACGCCTACGCTCACGGTGAATCGGTAGTTACTTTCCTCATCCAGGAGTACGGCGAGGCAAAGATGGCCGAGCTGATGCAGGCTATCGCCAGAACCTTTGATATTGACAAGGCGTTGGAGCAGGTTTACGGCTTTGACCAGCATGGGCTGGATTCGGCCTGGCGTCTGGAAATTGGGCTGGAACCGCTGCCAGCGCCCAACCAAAACCGGCTGCAACTGCCCGGGCAGCGTGAACCGCAGCCCACCATCAATCCGGTACTGATGCCTACCTTTCCCCCGCGGGAGAGCGCTGCGCCTCAAGCGGCTGCACCCGAACCGGCGGCGCAGCCCACGCCGGCGCCCCGGCCCGAATTGGCGGCAGAGCCTACTCTGGCGCCGTCGGACAGCGCCGTTCTCGCTGCGCCATCGGCGACTCCCGAGCCGATGGCGGCAGCGGTGGAATCGCCGACCGCCGTACCAGCCCAAAGCGAACCGGAACCGCCGCCGGCGGCCAGCGGCGGCGACAACGCTGCGCCGGGGAATACGGCCGGCGGGTGCAGCCTCGCGGCCTCACCGGCCGGCGGCGGCGGGGAATTACTCACCGCGCTGCTGCTGGTAGCGCCTCTGGGTCTGGCGCTGGGCCGGCGTTGGCGGCCCGGGAACAGAAGTTAGGTCTGGCGGTAGATGAGTCCCGGCACCGGGCCCCCGACCGGCCGCCGGTTGGGGGGCAGTTTCAGGGAACGTTGCGAAAGAGCCGCGCCGTCCCGGAACAGTCTATACTTTCCGGGCGGCGCAGAACCTTTTGTCTGGGGCTAACCGGGCGCGGCGGCCGTCAGCGGGCTCGGGGGTTAAAGGCGTCGTTCAGGCCGTCTCCCAGCAGGCTGAAAGTGAACAGGAGCAGCACCAGCACCGTGGAAGGCACCAGCGTAAGGTGCGGGTCGCTGCGCAGCACCGATATATTGCCATTTTCAAAAATCATCACGCCCAGGCTGGGGGTGGGCGGCTGAATCCCGATGCCCAGCCAGCTGAGCACCACTTCCGCGCCGGCTACGGCTCCCAATCCGGCTGACACCGATACGATTACCGGGCTGATGACGTTGGGCAGCAGGTGCCGCCCCAGAATCCGCCGGGTGGTGGAACCCATGGCCCGGGCCGCTTCAACGTACTGGTTTTCCCGAGCCTGCAAAACTTGACCGCGCACCAGGCGGGCCATGCCAAACCAGGAAAATGCCGCCAGCGCCAGGGAAATTACGGTGTAGTCCACAATGCCCAGCCGGACAATCCAGTCTATTCCCGTGGCGTCCTCAAAGCCTCGAACCCACTGCAAAATTCTGGGTTTCACAGTGGCTACGATTATCAGCACCAGAAAAATGTCGGGGAATGACGACGTAACCTCGCCCACCCGCATGATAATGCCGTCGGCCAGCTTGCCAAAGTAGCCGGCAACCAGCCCCAGGGTCACGCCCAGAATCAGCGCGCCCGTTACCAGGGAAGTGACGGTAATGATGACCGTAGTGCGCAGGGAATACATAACCCGGCTGAGCATATCGCGCCCCAGCCGGTCAGTTCCCAAAGGATTGGTCAGGCTGGGGCCTTGCTTGGCTTTGGACAGGTTCTGCTCGTTGTAGCCGTAGGGGGCCACCAGCGGGGCGAAGATGCCGGACCCGTACATAAGGACGATGATGACCAGGCAGGTCATTGCCAGCTTCTTGCGGAGCAGCCGCCGGCCCGAGAGGTAGAAGTAACCGTGGGACCTCGATTCGGCATCGGGCAGCCGGAGGCGCTGGGCTTCATCCTGCAACGTAGTCACCTCCCAACCGGATGCGCGGGTCCAGGATTGGGTAGATCAGGTCCACTATCAGATTCGCCAGGACAAAGAGAGTGGTGCCCAGCAAAGTTACCGCCATGATAATCGGGTAGTCCCGGGCGAAGAGGGACTCGATGGTAAGCAGCCCTACTCCGGGAATGCCAAAGTACAGTTCCACGATGAATGAGCCGCTGGCCAGGCCGGCCAGGGAGAATCCGAGGGTGGTTACTACCGGAATCAGGGCATTGCGCAGGATGTGGCGCAGCCGCACCAGCCGTTCCGGCAGGCCCTTGGCCCGGGCGGTGCGCACGTAGTCCTGACCGATAACGTCCAGGGTGCTGGCGCGGGTCAGGCGGGTAACGATGGCGACGCCGGGGATGCCCAGCACCAGGGCCGGCAGAATGATACTGGTGGAAAAGAACCCGTCCCAGCCGTGGGTCGGCAAAATTCCCAGCTTGAGAGAGAAGACCAGCAGGGCCAGGGGGATGGTGAGGAAAACGTGCATGGATTGGCCCACCAGGGTAAAGGCTACCGTGGCGCTGTCCCACCAACTGCCCTGGCGCAGGGCGGCGAAGAGGCCGGCGGCGATACCCAGCGAAACCGAGATTAACAGGGCCGCAAAGTTTAGCTGGGCGGAAATCCAGATTTTGTTCCGCAAAAGCTCGGTAACGCTGCGGCCCCGATACTGGTAGCTTTCCCCAAAGTCTCCCTGAAAGACGTTGCCCACGTACCGGGCATACTGGACGGCAATATGGTCATCCAGACCTTGCTGCTGGCGGATTCGCTCGTAGGCTTCCTGGCGGAAATTCTGGCCCAGCAATATCTCCACCGGGTCCCCGGGGCCAAAGCGTCCCAGAGCAAAGGTGATAAAGGTTACGATAACCAGAAGCACCGGCACCCACAGCAACCGGCGGGCAATGTAGATCCCCACTGCTAATACCTCAGGGCAGATTACTCTTGGGCGATGTGCACATAGCGGAACTTGGGAATCGTCAGCGGGAGCAGGTAATAGTCCTTGACGTGGGGCTTAATCAGGAAATACCAGTCCTCGTCATTCCAGAGCAGGACCCAGGGCGCATCCTCCAGAATCGTCCGCTCCACCTGGTTGTAAATCTCGAACCGCCGGGCCTGGTCATTTTCTACCCGGGCCTGCTCCAGCAGGGCATCCACCTCCGGGTTGGAGTAGTTAGTCCGGTTTCCTTCGCTCTCGCTGTGGAACAGCAAGTCCAGGAAATTCTCCGGGTCCGGGTAGTCTGCGCCCCAGGCCAGGGAAAACATCTGATACTTTTCGTCGTTCACATCCTCCAGGAAAGTGGCCCACTCGGTTTGCTGGATTTCTACCTGGAGCCCCAGCTCCTGTTCCCAGGATTGCAGGATTACTTCCAGCCCCAACGGCACGGCCGCCCCCAAGCTGCCGGAAATGCTCAGCACCAGCCGGGGAATGCTATCCGGGTCGGCGCCGTATTTCGACTCGGCCAAAAGCTGGCGAGCCAGGTCCGGGTCGTAAGGATAGACGTTCAGGTTCGGGTTATAGGAGGGGAACCGGGGCGGAATGATGGTCGTGGCCGGCCGCACCGCTCCTTCGTAAACGATAGAGGCAATTTCATCCCGGTTAAATGCCAGATTCAACGCCTTGCGGAAATTGGGATCGTCCAGGGGCGCGTGCTCCACGTTCAAGCCGATGTAGCTGGTGGAGAACCGGGCCGGGTAGGGATGCACCATAGCGTTCAAGGGGCTGGACGGGTCCAGCACCCGCTCCAGGTCGGCCAACCCTACGCCGGTAACATCTATTTCATCGTTCTCGAACAGAATCATCCGGGAACCGCCGCTCAGAATCATCTCTACTTCGTCCAGGTGCGGCGGGCCCAGATGGTAATACTCGTTGCGAGCCAGACGGATTGTCTCGCCAATGTGGTACTCCGCCAACCGGAAAGGCCCGGTGCCATTGGGCGTCTCGATCCAGTTTTCGCCCAAGTCCACATTGGACTGGTCAAGGACAAACCCGCTGGGGTAGGTCAGTTTAGCCAGGAAATAGGCTTTGGGGGCGTCAACGATAAACCGAACCGTCTGATCGTCCACCACCTGCACGCCGGAAACCTCGGCAGTAGCGCCATCCAGTTTGGACTTGACGCCGACTATATCGTTCAGATACTGGTCAACTACCGGGGAAATCAGCTCGGGAGACGCTACCCGTTCGATAGACCACTTAACATCCTGGGCGGTAACCGGCTTGCCGTCGTGGAACCTGGCGTCGGGGCGCAGCCGGAAGGTATAGACGGTGCCGTCCTCGCTGATTTCCCAGCTTTCCGCCAAGTCGGGAGCGACGGAAAAATTGAACGGTTCAATGGTAACCAGCCCGCCAAAAATCTCGTTAACCAGCAGCCCGGAGATGTTGTCCTCGGCCAGGTGAGGGTCAAAAGTAGGCGGGTCGGCAAAGAGCAGAGTCAAGACGCCGCCGTCAGTAGCCATACCGTTGCCGCTGTTGGCCGTCCGGGCGCCGCCGACGTAGGGGCCGGGACTTTCCGAACCGGCAGGGGAGGAGGGAAAGACCGGAGCGGCGGGCACGGCAGCCGAGGTCGTGCTTGCAGGTTCCGGCACGACTTGGGGGGCGGCAGTAGGTTCGGCCATAGCCGGCTCTTCCCCGGCAGCTGTGGGTTCAGGAGCCATGTTTTCCCTGGCGGCAGGGGCTTCCGTAGGCAAACTTACCGCCCCGGAATCCGGGGAATCCCCGGGGAAACAGCCCACCAGCATCAGACCAAAGGTTGCCAATACCAGGAACGATTTCCAGCGCATATCTACCTTCCAAAAAATTTAATTAGTCAGTAAATCGAAAATGGGATTCCGGCTTGAGCTGGAATTATCATTGCAGTCAAGCAAATCTTATATTTACTAATCTCGGCATTATATTCGGAAACTGGCTTGTCAAGCAAGAAATACCCTCAGGAATCAGGGAAGCGGGAAATTGTCCCGGAAAGGCTCTCACCCCCGGCACCTCTCCCTCAGAGAGAGGGGAGAGGCCGGAGTGAAGAATATGCCCTCTTATCTCCTCTGGTCTCCCACCTGAGGGAGAAGGGGATGCCGTCAATAACTGACTTGTACCCTTTTAGCCTTCCCCTTGCTGAGGGAGAGAGTTAGAGGTGAGGAGATTAGTTGAAAGGCGGCGGCCTTTTTGCTACTATATTTCCTGCCGTCTTTCCGGAGCTGTGAAGGGCCGGTAAATCGGCGGCTATCCGGGATGGCGAGCGTAGCCAAGAGGCCTAAGGCGCCTGTCTGTGGCACAGGAGATCACGGGTTCGAATCCCGTCGCTCGCCCCAATTAACCAACACTCAAGACCTTCGGCACCTTTATGCGCCTGTAGCTCAATGGATAGAGCACTGGGCTTCGGACCCAGGGGTTGCGGGTTCGAGTCCTGCCAGGCGCGCCACTACCTTCTCAACTCCTTCCGGGCGATCGGTCCGACTGCCCCGGACCGTTGCAGGCAATCAGCGCAATTCCAGGGGGCTATTCCGGTTTCCGGGCTGGGCCGATTTTCCCGAATCGCTCCTTACTCCGGAATCAATTATGAATAAATGCAAAAGAGAAATATGGCTGCTGGGCCACCGGATTAGCCGGCTGGGGCTGGTGGATGCGGCCTGAAAGCTTCGGGAGATTGCGGGTCAGGCTGACTTGCCGGATGACGCAGCCGTGGCCGCAGCTATGTCGGTCCTGCGGGACTGCGCCGACGCCGATTCGCGGCCCGGATACCGGGCGGTTATCACCGAAATGGCCGATTCACTGAACGGCAGTTCCGTGCAGCTGGTTCCTTGACGGCCCATACCGGGTTCAAGAGTGCCATCGGCTCGCCGTCCGGGAACCTAGCGGCCGTGGCAGCGCTTGTATTTCCGGTTGCTGCCGCAGGGACACTTCTCATTCCGGCCAATTTTACGGTCTTCCCGCCGGGCGATGGCTCGCTTCTCTTCACAGTTGTTGCAGGTACACGCCGGCGGATGCTCGGCATACCAGTTGGCTCTAACCATTTTTCTCCTGTCCCGCGCCGCTGGCCGGATTACTTCAAGTCCAGCAATTCGATTTCAAACACCAAAGTTGACCCCGGGGGAATGAGATTGCCCACGCCCCGGTCGCCGTAGGCCAGGTCCGGCGGAATCGTAACCTTCCACTTGTCGCCGATCTGCATCGCCGCCACCGCTTCATCCCAGCCCTGAATCACGTTTCCCGCGCCGAGGCCGAACTCAAAGGGGGTTCCCCGGTCCACCGAACTGTCAAATTTGGTGCCGTCCGTCAGCGTACCGGTGTAGTGAACTACTGCCGTATCTCCGACGGCGGCAGCCCGGCCGTTACCGGCTGTCAGCACCTCGTATTTGAGGCCGGAGGGAGTGGTGATGGTTTCCGAGCCGGTCGAACCCGGAGACTGGGAGCAAGCCAACAGTCCCAACGTCAATAACGCTATCGCAACAAATATCTTCATTCCGGTCGCTCCGTCAAGTTAAATACCACTGCGCCGGAGGCGGCAATCAGGGCCTCCGGCGCAAGGATAATTTCCGCTCCCCACACTCCGGCGCCCACGCCCAGTTCTGCGTATTCCGTCAAGGCGGTGTCCAGAAAAGAGCGAAAGCCCGGCGGCTGCCAGTGGAAGGGTGGGATGGAACCGATGGCGTACCCGGTGGCGGCCAACACCGTCTCCGGTCGGGCCAGGCTCACGTTTCTGGAACCCAGCGCCTGCTTCAGCTGCCCAGAAATCACGTGCCGGTCTCCCCCGACCATTATCAGGGCCAGCTCTCCCGCTCCGGTGCGAAAGATGAGGGTCTTGACCATCTGCCCTTCCTGAAAACCCAGGGTTTGGGCCACGCTGGAGGCTCCTTTTTCCGTATCCGGAGGAAACTCCAGGGTATGGTAGGCAATTCCCCGCTCATTCAGGTATTCATGGGCGGGCAGCAGCATAATTCGCTCAGCTCCGTCAATGGTGATGCGCCGGGCCGTTATTATAACCCCGCAAGCCGGGGCCGCAGCGTAACGGCCGGCAGCCACATCTGCCCAGTTAGAGTAGGGTATCCGGCACGCCGGGTCAATGGAAAGAAAGATATTTCAGCTGGGTGATTTGAAGAACGGCGGAGATTGGAGACTGCGGGGGCGAGATTCCGCCTCACCCCCGCAATACTTGCGGCCCGATTCCCGGAGTCCACCCCGGAAGTCGGGCCATTTCCCGAAACTAGGAACCGGGGCGAGTTCCCAAAGTAACGGTTAGCTGCTCCGGTTCGCCATCCCGGATAACTTCCATAGTTATGACCTGGTCAGGCTGGGTCTTCCCCACCAGGAAGGCGATGACATCGTCAATGGAACGCACCGGCTTGCCATCGATGGCGGTAATTACATCGCCGCCGATGGGCAGTTCCCGTCCCTCCAGCATAAAAGCGCTGTCGCTGTCCTTGAGGTCAGCCTTGGCGGCGGGGCTGCCGGGGACGACTTCAATCACCAGCGCGCCCCGGGTGGAGCGAGGCAAACCCATAGCTTCGGCAATGTCCGGGGTTACGCTGGAACCGCTGATGCCAAGCCAGGAGTAGTTGTACTCTCCATCTTCCAGAATGGCCGGAACTACCTGTTTGGCTATGTTTATTGGTACCGCGAACCCAATCCCGGAACTGACTCCGGAGCGGCTGATAATCTGGGTGTTTACCCCGACGACCTGCCCTTTCCGGTCCAGCAGCGGTCCGCCGGAGTTGCCGGGATTTATGGGCGCGTCGGTTTGCAGAACTTCCGGTATGGAAAAGACGCTGTTGCCGCTCCGAATGGTGCGCCCAATGCCGCTGATTATTCCGGTGGTTATGCTGAACTGCTGCCCGAAAGGATTGCCCATGGCCACGGCCAACTGTCCCATGTAAACCTGGTCGCTGTCTCCCAGAGTGACGGGCCGGAGCAGCCGGTCCGGGTCCGACACGCGCAGAACCGCCAGATCCGAGTCCGGATCACCGCCCAGGAACTCGGCTTCCAGTTCGGTGCGGTCCGGCAGTACCGCAATGAGCCGGTCGGCCTCGGCTACTACGTGGTGGTTGGTGACTATGTGGCCCTGGTCGTCCCAGACAAATCCGGTGCCGCCCGAACGCTCGAAGAAGTCTTCGGGCATACCCGGAATGTTGGGAACTCCCCGGTTCTGACTGATTGTACCCAGGTTGCGGGAAACTCGAATCAGCACCACCGAGGGCAGAACCTGATCATAGATCTCCCCAAGCACCTGGTCGTGGGCCTCTACAATTTCCTGGGCCGTCAGTTCGGCAAGTTGTCCGGCTACGCCGTCGCCGACAGCCCCTGACGGTTCCACCTGCGCCGGATTGTCGCCCAGGATGGCGCTCAAGGGGCCGGCCGGTTCCGTTACTTCCCGGGTCGCCACCCCCGGGACGGCCGGCGGCTCCGGCTTCGTACTGCGAGCGGTCTGGGCCGGCGCCGGGACGGTGGTAATTTCCGATTCGGTTAATTGACTTCCGCCCTTATCCGGCGACAAATCGACAGCGGCGGAATTCAGGCCCGCATCCAGCGTTTGCAAAGTCGCTCTGCCGGATTCGGACTCCGCCAAAGCGCCACCGGAGAAATCAGGTTTAATTACGGAACACCCAATTAGCGTCAAACTTAAAGCCAACGCCACCATCGGGAAAACGAGGAATCGCCGCGCGCCATTCACCCTTTGCCGGTTGAATAGTTGCAAGGCTTTGCCGTCAAACATTCTCACCAAGCGACCTCCTGCTGCGAAATCAGGCGCTGCTGCCCGCAGCCAAATCCCGGCAGCGCCCTGGAATTATTGTCAGTATAACCCAGGAATTTCAGGAAAATATAAAGAATTATCCGGGCATCGGGAAATCCCGGTTATGCGCCAATCCCGCTTTTGCCCTCCGATTACCGGCGCTGGCCGGCATAATAACCCTCGGCTGCGCATTGCCGGAACTGTCCTTTGATCAATACGCCCCCGGTAAAGGCGCGGATTTACCCCAAACTTCCCCGTGCCCCGGCCGGGAAATCCCGGGCGGGCAGAGTAATCCAACGCGCCTGAGGCCGGTTTGCGGTTAAATTCGGCGACCGTCGGGCGCGGAAACTGGGCCGCTGTCATTGAAAATCGGCAATGGCTATGCTAACTTTAGGCAGGATTTTTCTCCGGATTTTATTCAATTTCACCAACAGACCAGGAAGTGCCGACCATTGGTGGGAGACAGCCCCGTTAAAGGAAGAGCAGAGGGTATCCTCTGGCGCAGCTGGGATGATGACAGCTTTGCGCTGGCTCAGGCGGAAGACAAGCCGGCGCTGCTGTCCATCTCCGCCGTCTGGTGCCATTGGTGCCACGTAATGGATGATACTACCTATTCGGACCCGGAGTTGGCGCTTTTCGTTAACGAAAATTTCGTGCCAATTCGGGTGGACAATGACCACCGCCCCGAAGTTAACGCCCGCTATAACGTCGGAGGTTGGCCCACTACCGCTTTCCTGACGCCCCACGGGGGCTACATTGCCGGCGCCACTTATCTACCCCCCGACCAGCTTTTGGCGATGCTGATGGAGGTTAAGCGGGCCTACACCGAGGACAAGCCCGGGATATATGACCAGGCGGCCCAACTGCACCGGCAGCGCCAGGAGTTTTTGAGCCGGGTAGCCGCCGGCCCGGAACTGAGCCACGGCCTGGTGGACCGGATCGCCCGGCGTATGGCCGGAGCCTACGACGCCCGCAACGGAGGCTTCGGAGAAGAACCGAAGTTTCCCTCGGCGCCGATACTGCGATTGCTGCTGCACCTTTACCGGGTCTCCGGAGAAAACTTTTACCGGGCGATGCTGGAAAAGACCCTGTACCGCGTTATGTCCGGTGAGCTTTACGACCCGGTTGAAGGAGGATTTTTCCGCTTCTGTTTCCAGGCCGACTGGACCGAGGCCCAGCACGAGAAGATGCTGGAGGACAACATTAACCTGGCTCGGGTGTTTCTCGATGCCTCAGTCTTGCTGGACAACCCGGAATACCAGGCCGTTGCCCTTCGTACTATAGATTATCTGACAACCGTGCTGGGCGACCCGGAAGCCGGGGGATTCCGGGGCAGTCAGGGAGCCCATTCCGCCTATTTTGAGCTGCCGGCAGCCGAGCGGAAAACAGCCACAGTACCGCCCCCGGACCCTTATTGTTATACCAATTGGACTTGTCAAGCCATTTCATCATTGCTGGAGGCGGCGTGGAAACTGCCCCGGCCCGACCTGGCCCGGACGGCATTCCATTATCTGGAGGGCATAGTTTCCCGCGCCGACACGGGGAGTCTGGCCCACGCCATCGACCAAAGCGGCCATCCATCGCCTCAGCTTCCCGGCGACGCCAACCTCTTGTGCGACTGGGCCGCCTACCTGAATGCCTTGATGGATGCCTGGAACTGCTCGCCAGCGGCGCCGGATGAATACCTGAACCGGGCCGAGGCTGCGGCGGTCCAGTTGGAGCGCCGTTTTTACGACCCGGCCCGAGGTGGGTACTTTGATACCGAGGCCAACCCCGCCGCGGTGGGTTATATGAGGCTGCGGGAGAAACCGTTGCCGGAAAATGCGCTGGTAGTTGAGGGACTGCTGAAGCTGCACCACGCCACCGGGAACGGCAGCTACCACCGCAGAGCCGAGGCTGTGCTGCGGGCCTACGTCGAGGCCAACCGGGACTTTGGCGAACACGCAGCCTCCTATGCGGTGGCCGTTGACCGGTTCCTGCACTCGCCCCTGGAGATAACCGTCGAGGGCGAACCCGGCGCTGCGGACACCCATGCGCTGGCATTGGCGGCCAGCCGGATAAACTACCCCCACGTGATAATCAAGCCCGTGCCGGCAGACTCGGGCGCGGCGGCAGCTCACGTCTGCGTCGATACCCTCTGCTATCCCCCGGTCAACCGGGCGGAAGCGCTGGCCGCCGCGGTGGCCGAGGCGCTGGAAGGCCCAGGCAATCCCGTTGGCAGTATTTTTGAGAGATTTGTCAGCTTCTAGCCGGCGCCGCCCGGATGCGGTTTGGCCGGAAGCTAATCACGGAGGCCCCTGCTGAAAAGCGCAAATTGCAACGACTTTACCGAAGAACAAGTTAACGAAAGACACACTCTGGCCGGGTGGGTTGCCACCCGCCGCGACCACGGTGGCGTCATATTTGTGGACCTTAGGGACCGCTCCGGCACAGTGCAGGTGGTGTTCAGCCCGCAATTGTCCCCGGAAGCCTACCGCACCGCCGAGCGGCTGCGCTCCGAATGGGTTGTCCAGGTCAAGGGGGTGATTTCCCGCCGCCCGCCGGAATCGGAAAACCCTTCGCTGCCCACCGGGTTGGTGGAATTGATGGCGGACGAGGTAACGGTTCTGAACAGTTCGCTCACTCCGCCCTTTTACATTGAAGATGACGTCCGGGCTGACGAGAGCCTGCGCCTCCGGTATCGCTACCTGGACCTGCGCCGGCCCCAAATGCAGCGCAACCTGATTCTGCGCCATCAGGTAGTCAAGTACATCCGGGATTTTCTGGATGCCCGGGGCTTCCTGGAAATCGAGACTCCCATTCTGATTAAGAGCACTCCGGAAGGGGCCCGGGATTATCTGGTACCCAGCCGTCTCCAGAAAGGTAGCTTCTACGCGCTGCCCCAATCGCCCCAGCAGTTGAAGCAGCTGTTGATGGTGTCCGGGGTGGAGAAGTACTTTCAGATAGCCCGCTGTTTCCGGGACGAGGACTTGCGGGCGGACCGGCAGCCCGAGTTCACGCAACTGGACCTGGAGATGAGCTTCGTTGACCAGGAGGATGTACTGCAACTGGCCGAGGAGCTTTATACCGGCATGGTGGAAAAACTGACCCCGGAGAAGCGGCTGATCAAGCCTTTCCCCCGAATCTCCTATGCCGAGGTGATGGCCCGCTACGGCAGCGACAAGCCCGACCTGCGGTTCGGACTCGAAATGAACGAAGTTACCGACCTGGCCGCCGAAACCGAGTTTCGTATCTTCCTGACTACTATCGACCGGGGAGGCATCGTCAAAGGGTTTGTGGCCCCGGGGCAAGGACACTATACCGGCTCCGATATGCGGCGTCTGGAGGAAACCGCCCGGGAATTTGGCGCCGCCGGCATGAGCCACGTCCGAATCCAGGGGGAGGGTCCGCTGGCCCAACTGACGGAAGAGAATTTCCTGCTTTCCCCGGGCTTGCGGATGCCTCTGGAATGGTCGCAGCGGTTGGCCGAGCGGATGTCCGCCCAGGCCGGCGACTTGATTATCCTGATGGCCGGCCCGCCCGCCCGCGTCAACCTGTGGCTGAGTTCCATGCGCAATTACTTTGGCGAGCGGCTGGAGCTGGTGGACGACAATACGCTGTCCTTCGCTTTCATTACCGGATTTCCGCTTTTTGAGTGGGACGAAACCAACCGGCGCTGGGATTCATCCCACCATCCCTTCACCGCCCCGGCCGACGGCAAGGAGGCTTTGCTGGACGGTACGGACCCGGGCGGAATCGAGTCCAAGGCCTACGATCTGGTTTGCAACGGGTCGGAACTAGCCAGCGGCAGCATCCGGATTCACAACCGGGAATTGCAGGAAAAAATATTTGCCGTATTGGGCTACAGCAAGGAGCAGGTAGAGGAACGGTTCGGCCACATTCTGGAAGCCTTTGAATATGGAGCCCCGCCCCACGGCGGCATTGCCCCCGGCATTGACCGATTGGTAACCATTTTGGCCGGCGCCGATTCCATCCGGGACGTTATCGCATTTCCCAAGACCCAAAGCGGTACGGACTTGCTCTTTGGCGCTCCGTCGCCGGTAGATGCCGCCCAACTTCGCGACCTGGCCCTGCGAGTAACTGATTAGGCTTCCCCTGCGCCGAAAATTCAGGGAGCCGGGAAGCGTCGGCCCGGAAATATGCCGGGAACCGCCCGGCCGCTATTCGCTAACCGCAATCAAAGGAGGGAACCGAAATGACAACCGCAAATTCCTTCAGTTACGACAGCCTTTATTCCCAACTTTCCGTCCCGGTGGCCCGCGGCGAGAACCGGCACGCAAAGTACGATTTTGCCGTGGCCTACCCGGACCCGGATACTCTGCCGCTGGAAGGGTTGGCCGATTCCCTGCGGACAGCTCTGGAGCGGGAAGGCCGGGGGCTGGCGCTGTACCCGGTTTCCGCCGGGCTGCCCTCACTGCGGGAGTGGGTAGCCGACAAGCTGACCCGCGACCGCAATATGACGGTCAGTCCCGACGACATCGTTCTAACCTCCGGCTCGGGTGAAGCCATCTCCATGCTCATCGCAGCCCTGACCGACCCGGGCGATGTGCTGCTGACCGAGGAGTACGTTTACCTGGGTACATTGCGGGCTATGCGGCGATTCGGCGCCGACGTGCGCAGCGTCAAGTGCGATACTGCGGGAATTATCCCCGAAGAGCTGGACCGCGCCCTGGCCGCCGTGGCCGCCGAAGGCAAGAAGGTCAAGTTCCTCTACACCATTCCCGTGTTCCAGAACCCGATGGGGTGGACGATGACCCTGGAGCGGCGTATCAGAACCCTGGAGGTTACCCAGAAGTACGGGGTGCCGGTGCTGGAAGATGACTGCTACGTGGACTTGCGGTTTGAGGGAGAGGACGTTACCTCGATGCACTCGCTGGATGACACCGGACGGGTGCTGTACGTCGGCTCTTTCTCCAAGATAGTTGCGCCGGGAGTCCGGCTGGGCTACATGGTCGCCCCTCCGGAAGTCATCCAGCGCGCCATGAGTTTCAAGGGCGGCGGCGGCGTCAACCAGTTTGCCGCCCTGGCGGTTCAGGAATACGCCCGGGACAATATGGCGGCGCACATCGACGAGCAGAACCAGTCATTGCGGGTCAAGCGGGATGCCATGCTGGCCGCTCTGGGCGAGAATTTCGGCGATGCGGCCCAGTGGAGCAAGCCGGAGGGCGGCCTCTATATCTGGCTGGAAATGCCTGAGGACGTGGACCTGGCCGCCCTGCAGGAACAGTCCTTTAACGAGGGCGTGGGCTACTATAACGGCACTATGTTTTCGCCGGAAGGACGGGGCGCCAACTGCGCCCGCCTGTGCTTCGGCCATCCCACTGCCGAAACGGTGTCCGAAGGCGTGGCGGAGCTGGCCCGCATCTTCGAACGGCACGGGGTCCTGGGAGGGTAGAAGATTTATGTAATTCGTTTCATTTGGCGTTTTTTACTGACACTTCTGCGTTGACAGGTATAGGGGAGAGAATTAGGCTTGACGAAATTTCTGTACTCGAATGAGAGGAACCATTAATTCTAAGACGAGGAGGAAGCGTGGTTCTTTTTGAAATAGACCGTCCCAGATCCCTGAAGTCTAACTCTCCCTTTCGGTACCCTGGTGGTAAATTCTACGCCCGCCGCCTGATATTGAGTATGCTGCCCTGGCACCAGGGCTATTGCGAGCCTTTTGCCGGCGGCGCCTCTATTTTCTTCGTAAAGGACAAGGCGCCGGCAACAATCCTTAATGATTTGGATTGGGATGTCATTAATACGCTTGTTCACATCAGGGACAACGTTGAAGGTATCATCACCCTCCTTGATGGCATCCCGGCAACCAAAGAAATCCACCGGTTCTACAAAAATCAGTTTGAACCCCAGGACGATCTGGAGCGGGCTTTCCGTTGGTACTACCTTAATCGAACTTCTTACAGTGGAATAATGCGTCCTGAGAACTGCTATTGGGGGTTTGGGGATAAGTATTCCATGCGTCCTGAAAATTGGCCTCCTCACCTGCGCACTGTATCGGACAAGCTGCAAGGAGTAGATCTGTTTGCCAGAGATTTTGAGGATGTAATTGACGAATTACCCGATGATTATTTCCTGTTCGCTGACCCACCATACTATGGGGCTGATCAGCAAAAGTTCTACAAATGTACTTTCTCCAGGGAAGACCACGAACGTCTTTCTAATTGCTTAGAGCGGAACAGTCACCGCTTACGATTCTTGCTAACCTATGATAACCACCCGGATGTTTGGGAGCTTTATCAGTGGGTAAACCAAATTAGTTCCCACCAGTGGAACTATACTATCAACCGAACTGACGACCAGAAAAACGGTTTGAAAAAAGAGGACGGATTCCGAAGAGTCCGCTACAAGGGGCGGGAAATCTTCATCCGAAATTACGATGTACGAAGGTAACGAACCGGAAGTTGTACAAGTTTATACCGGCATAACCGAGTATTGCCGAACCTACAACATTCCAAAAGAAAATTTGCTGGATATTCTGGAGGACCAAAAAGTCCTCCCGATGATTAGAGGCAAAGCAACTGAATATGTAGGAGCTGCCTTTCTGCGCCAAGCGCTTGACCCGCGAGAATGGAGCGTAGAAAAGCTTAACCTTAATCCTCAATCAGGAATGATAGACGAAGATGTAAGCATTACCTTCAGAAGGAACGGGGTGCGGCTTAAAGCCGAGACGAAGAATGCCGTAAGAGGAAGTTTCAAGCTCAAATCTCGCAGATTCTCCACTCCGTTTTTCACCGTCAAATGCCACAAATCAAGGAGCAATTTAAGGCGTCAAAATACCACCAACGATCGTTATTTGGTGGGAGAGTTTGACTTACTATTGTGCAATGTATCCAATTCCTTGTTTCGGGGCAAGGTATTGGATAGAGGTTTACCTCTGATTCCAGACACGGATGCGATTGATTGGCTTAAGGAATTTTACGGGGCCGATACTGAACAAGCGCTGGTAAGGGCATCCTATGATGACTGGCGGTTATGCTTACCGATGACCATCGCTGACGAAAACGGAGTAATACCACGTCAACCAGCGGTTTTAATGGAAAATGACCCCAATTGGTTTGGCGCAGACAGTCTGGCAGGCAACTTGCGGACTCTAATCAATGGTCGCAGGTAGCGCTCCCCGGCAAACCACTTGCCGCGCCGTCCCGATTACTGTTGCGCAGGGACATAAAAATGGCCCGGACATTTGCAGTCCGGGCCAAAACTTTATCCGGGGACTGTTGATTGCCTGAGCTTCGGTTAATCGTCGGCGGTGGCTGCCTTTTCCGGGACGTCGGCGCCGTGGCCGTTGCGGAAAGCAAAGCGGGCTACCAGGTCGCCGATACTCTGGCGGAAGCCGGAGTACTCCAATTCACCGTAGGGCAGCATTGCCGCGCCGGACCAGCCCTGAGACCGCATTTCAATGCCCTTCTGCTGGGCCAGCAGCCGGACGTGATCCCAGGAGGCGTTGTCGAAGAAGTCGATGCTGGAATCGGCAAAGGTTCCGTCGGCGGCTATGGAGAAACCAACGCAGGACACCAGAGGCAGGCAGTACATACCCGTTACCGGGGTATTGATGGGCACCGGCATCAGCGGCATTACGTGGGAGCCGCGGGCATCCCCGCCAATGTAGTGGGCCTTGGCGTAGGGTGAGGTCAATTCTTCCGGCGCCGGGAAGATGCCCTGGTTTCGGACCACTGCCACCGGGTCATCCTTGCCGGTGTAGCTGCCGGCGATGTTGTGCAGGCGGGTGGCAGAAATGGCCGCCGCCATCTGGCCTGAATAGCGGGAAACAATGGAATCAATGCCAAACCGCTCGTTGTCCCGCAGCAGTACGGCCAGCCGGTAGTAATCTTCCGGGGCATTAAGGGAAATGAGGCTGTCCCCGTCGGTGTTGTCCATATCAATTATATTGAAGGTAAAACCGTCGCTCAGGCGGGGCAGCATCAAGCCGGCGCAGTACATCGGGTCGGCAAAGCCCAGAAACATGGGCAGGTTGTAAGCCCCGGGCCCGCACTTGTCCGCGGCCAGGACAAAGAAAGATTCAGCCGGGCGCAGGGGGTTAGTCTTAACCGGGTCATGGTCGAACTCCAGCTCGGCCACGGCCGGCCCGGCGCCGCGAATGTTGCCCGACGGAGCATCCGCCAAAAGGTCCTGACCGGCCCCGTAGAGACCGTACTGACGGGCAATGTCCGTGGCCTTGAGGAAGGTATTCCAGGCGAATTGGTGCACGTCAGTATCATTGGGGCCGCGGGTATGGGTAGTGGTCATGCAGATGTCATCGCCGGTATGTCCGACGTAACCGTCAATCAGCAGGCCGATGCTGATGGCGTCTGCCACATCCTGATTGACCGAGTCCATCATTCGCTGCGAAGGCTTGGTGTGACCGCCGATTGAGCCGACATCGGCTTTGAGTACCGAAATAGTGAGTTTCATACCCTAATCTCCTTATGGCGCAGCCACCGGATGTATTTGACAGGTCGGTTCCCGGTTCCGGTATGCTTTATTTTGAACGCATTTCCTTCGGGAATTTGCAAGGCCGAATTATAGCAATGTTGCCCTTCAGGGTCAAACCAAAAATCCGGGCCGGAAGCGCCCACTAAATCCGTCTCGCCAATGTCACACCGGCAATTATACTCCCGGCCATTGTCTATAGATTCCGTAAAGTGTATATTCTTATCTAAAGGTTCGTTCAGCGCCGACCGGCACAATATTTAGTGAACGGGCCCTGCGGTTCCGCAGCGCATCGGGTATGACTACACAGGACATTTTACTGCTGCTCTCCCTGGGAATTATCGTTCTCTGGACGACGCGGCTGGCTCGCACCAAGGGCCTTAATCCGTGGCTTTGGGGCATAGGGTCGGTTTTGCTGATTACCTTTGCCTGGAATTTCAGCCGCCAGTTCCTCGGCCCGGTGGTGATGATTCCCCTGGTAATACTGCTGCTTTACCGGAGTCCGCTATTCAGCAGGAACCGGACACCCGAACCGATGCCCTGCCCCAACTGCGGCGCTCCGGATACGGGAGGCTTGAATTTCTGCGTCCAGTGCGGTTGGGAACTATCCCGCACTCCGGCGGACACTCCCGAAGGCGAAGGAGATATTGCCCCGACTGCGGAGCGGTCAGCCGACAGCCCGCCACCCGTCAACGAAGTTATGGAGTCGGATACCGTCGACCAGCCGGCGCCGGACGCCGACAGCGATGCATCAACTGAACTGACTGCGGAAGAGGAATCGGTTCCGGAACCCGTCCTGGCGCAAGAGTCGGTCGCCGAACCGCCGGAATCCGCAGCGGCGAGTCCGCCAGCGCCGCCGGCTCCGCCAAGGCGTCCCCCTACGGCAGCCAGTCTGACGGAACGCGGCATCGCCTTTCTTAACCAGGGGCGATTTCAGGAGGCTATCGACCAGTTCACCAAGGCTATCGCCCTGGACCCTAAATATCGGGAAGCATTGCAGCATCGGGCCGAGGCTTATGGGCGTCTGGGCCGCCCGGAACGGCAGGAAGCCGACCTTCACCGTTTAGAAGCGATTTAGGGAAATCTTGCGCCGCAATGCGCCGGGCCGGGATGGTTCCCTTGAGTCGGGGAGAAAGGAACGGCTGCGCCCGGGCGAATTTCGCCTTACGCCGGGTTCATACCGCCATTATGTGATAGCCGGCATCCACGGGAATTACGGAGCCGGTGATGCCGCTGGACAGATTGCTGCACAGGAACAGCGCCGTCTTGGCTACCTCTTCCGCCACAATGTTGCGCTTCAAAGGCGCCTTGTCCGCATGAATTCGCTTCATATCCAGGAAACCGTGAATCCCCCGGGCCGCCAGGGTATCGATGGGGCCGGCGGAGATGGCGTTGACCCGGATGTCATTTTCACCAAATTCGGCGGCCAACTGACGGACGCTGTGTTCCAGGGCTGCTTTGGCCGTACCCATCACGTTATAGCCCGGATATACCTTCTGGGATGCCTGGAAAGTCATGGCGATGACGCTGCCGCCATCCGGCATCAGCGGGGCAGCGTGCCTGACCATCGGTATCAGGGTATAGGCGCTAACATCCAGGGCTACCCGGAAGCCTTCCCGCCCGGTATCGGCAAAGCGGCCGGCCAGGTCCTCTCGGTGGGCAAAGGCGATGCTGTGCACCAGGAATGAGATGTCGCCGAAAATCTCCCCCACCTGCTCGAACACCGCTTCGATCTGGGGATCGTCGGCAGCGTCGCAAGGCAGAGCTACGGAGCCTTCCAGGGTATCGGCCAGCCGTACCACCCGATCCTTGAGCCGGTCATTCTGATAGGTCAACGCCAACCGGGCCCCGGCCTCGCCCAGAATGCGCGAGATAGCCCAGGCAATACTCCGGTCGTTGGCTACCCCGAAAACTACGCCCTTCTTGCCACTCAAGTCTATGGGGTACACAGGAACCCTCCATTAGCTTGCAGCGCTGCCGCAATAGTTGTCCGATAAATCTTCCGGTCGGTGGCGCCGGCCCATATCCTACAAAAATTCGGGAGCCACCTGCTCCAGGAAGGAACTCAGCTGCCGTTCCGGTTCAAAGGAGGCGAATCGCACCACTACAGTATCAGCCCCGGCTGCAAAGTATTGACCAATCCGTTCCTTAATCCGCTCCGGCCCACCGAAGGGGCCCCACCGGTCGCCCCAAATTTCAGAACCGTAATAATCCAGCAAGTAACGTTCCGATTCGGCTTCCGCCCGGGCCAGGTCTGGGTCCATATTGACGGTCATATACATCACCATTTCCAGGGAATCCGGGTCGCGGCCCAATTGGGCGGCCTCAGCCCGCACCGCCTCAATCATCTTAGCCTGTTCTTCGGGGGTGTCGGAAATGGAAATGACGCCGTCGGCCAGACGGGCCGCCCGGCGTATCTGCGCATCCCGGGCCCCGGCTTGCCAGTGGCAGGCCAGATAGATGGGTACGCCGGCTTCCTGAACGGGCCAGGGCTTGACGATGACTGAGTCGAAGTCAAAGTGCCGGCCCGAGCAGCCCACCGATTCTCCCCGGCCAAGCCCTTTGATTATCCGAACCATTTCTTCCATTCGGGAGGCTCTGCGCCTTTCGGATACGCCGGCGGCGCGCCACTCGGCCCGCTGTTCTTCGTTAAATGCTCCCCCTACTCCGGCGGCGATTAACAGGCGTCCCCGGGAAATCAGGTCCACCGTACCTAGAGTCTGGGCCAGTAAAACGGGATGACGTAGAGCCATCAGCAGCACCGCCGTCCCCAGCTGTACCCGACTGGTTCGGGCCGCCACCGCAGCCAGAGTAGTCAAAGGCTCCAGACGCGGTTTAGCGGTGAGGCTGTCCCCCACCCACACCGAATCCAGACCGGCTTCCTCGGCTCGGCAGGCCAGGTCAATAATCCGGTCGGCGCTTTGGGGACGCTCTTCGGCCAGCAGCAGACCACGGGTTGGCAGCAGAAATCCCAGCCGGGGCCGCCCCTTGTTATTGGCAGAATTAGAAGTAGGGTTAGATTGCAGTTGGGTCACCTTCGCCTCGCAAAACAGGAAATTCGGTTAACGGGTTGCTGTTGGCTGACTTGTGGGGGGTAAGCCGATCCAGCAAGCCCGGTTCCCGTCTTTGGAAAAATTCCAAGTCTTCGGTAATATCCAGGTCGTAACCCAGACCTTCACTGTAGCAAATAGCCACGGAAATGCCCAGTTTGCCGGCCTGGTTAAGGTGTTTGGTAAAACTGCGGTTGCCCAGTTCGGGCTTAAAGGCCAGCTTGGGCGGAATCAGTATGCCATTGGTGCCGCTGTCCCGCCGGGCCGGCGCCAGGACTATGTTGCGGCCGTGGCCGGCGGAGCGAATCATACTGGTAATGTCGGCGGGCTTAAGAAAGGGGAGGTCGCCGGGCAGATACAGTGCGCCGTAGCCCCGCTGCGACGCCCGGTCAAAGGACTTGTCCACCGTATCGTTGAGGTTGCGTCCCAGGTCTTCCAGCCAGATGCCGTCGAAATTGCGGGTCAGGTTACGGATGCGCCAATCGCCGCCAACCACCCAGAAAACTTCCACGGAAGCGCCCTTGATAGCCATGATAACCCGACGCAGCATCCCAATTACCAGGTCGCTCCGTTCCTCCGCAGTCAGAGTTCGCGATAGTCTGGTCTTGCAGTCAGCCAGGGGTTTCATGGGAATTATCGGAATAATGCTGGTCTCGTCCACCACATTTTCAATCAGCATGGGAAAAACTCTCTCCCAGTTCAAGGATGAGTCTCGCCAGAGACACCTTGTCGGCGTCGCGCTCCATCAGAATCGGCGCCACCACCGGCTCAATACCCAACTGCCGGATTGCCGGCGCCAGGGGCGCATCCTGACGGTCAATCAAAAACAGGTCGCAAATGTCCCGGTACCGCCGCGCCACGCCCAGGCAGGTTGCTTCGTGGCCCAGTTCCGCCATTATTTTGGCCGCCGGCCCCCGAACCGCCGCACCACCGATGATGGGACTGACCGCTACCCGGACTCTGCCCTTGACCGGCGCGGACAAGGCATCCCGAACCCCGGGCAGGGCCAGAATCGGCCCGACACTGAGCAGGGGATTCGACGGGCAGATTACTACCAGGCCCGCTTTTTCCAGGGCGTTGGCAAACCCTTCCGACGGTTTGGCCTTTTCCGCTCCCCGGTAGAGAACCTGGTTAACCGGCGGTTCACTGCGCCGCCGGACAAAGTAGTCCTGCATCGGCAGAATTCCTTCGTCCGTTTCCAGAAAGGTCCGTACCGGCGCGTCGGACATCGGAACTATCGAGTGGGCTATATTCAACTGCCGGCCCAGTTCCCGGGTTACCTGGGACAGGGTAGCGCCGTCGCGAAGCAACTGGGTACGCCTGATGTGAGTTGCCAGGTCCCGGTCGCCCAAGTTGAACCAGGTCGCCGCGCCGTAGCGATTCAGCATTTCCAGAGCATTGAAAGACTCGCCGGCTATTCCCCAACCCGTTTCCGGGTTGGATATGCCGGCTAGAGTATATAACATCGTGTCCAGATCGGGGGATACATGGAGGCCGTGAAAGGTCTCGTCGTCTCCGGTATTGACCACGATGGTTAACTGCTCCGAGGGAAGCAGGCGGACCAGCCCCAGAACTAGCTTTGCTCCGCCTACCCCGCCGGCCAGGGCCAGGACATTTCCCGGATTCGCCATCATCGAGCCAGTTAACTCGACCGGTTAGCGCGCATCGGCGCCGGAGTTGGCGGCCTGGCGGGGATGTTCGAACCGAAAGGTATCCAGATTAACCAGCCGGTGGTAGGAGCCAAAGATTTCTTCCACATTGTCGCCCACCAGGTCCAGAGGGTCCACCTGACCGTCGTCCTGGTCAAATATCCGCTTCAAGCCGTAGGTGGTATAGCGTTCGGCGGGGATGCGGCCGGCCTGTCTAATCATCTGGCGAAACTCGGAAGGCCGCATCAATTGGCCGTGCTGGGCGCCGGCCGAGGTGGAGATGCTCTCGTTGATCAGGGTACCGCCCAGGTCATTGACGCCGGCCGTCAGCAGCAGCTGCGACATCCGGCTGCCTTCTTTAACCCAGGAGGCTTGAATATTGGGAATCCAGTTGTTCAGCATTATGCGGGCGACGGCGTGTACCTTGACTACCTCCATACCGGTAGGGCCGGACCGCACGTTGTCCACCAGCCCTCGGAGGAACATGGGAGCTTCCGAATTGACGAAACTGAGGGGAACAAACTCGGTAAAACCGCCGGTATTGCGCTGGATGTCCCGCAGCAGTGCGATGTGGCGGGCTATCTGCTCGTCGGTCTCCACATGCCCAAACATGACGGTAGAAGTGGTGGGAATGCCCAGTTCGTGGGCCGTAGTGATAACTTCCTGCCATTGGGCTACGCTGATTCGGCCCGGCGAGATACGGTCCCGCAATTCCTGGTCCAGCACTTCCGCGGAGGTGCCCGGGAGGCTGCCTACCCCGGCGTCGCGGAGACCCAGCAGGTACTCGCGGATGGTGCAGCGAGAGCGGATTGACCCGTACAGCACTTCCTCCGGCGAGAAGCCGTGGATGTGCATATCGGGCAGCGCTTCCTTGATACCCTCACAAAGTCGGATATACAGGTCCCCTTCCAGTTGTGGCGGCAAGCCGGCCTGGACGCAAACCTCGGTAGCTCCGTAATCCCAGGCCTCTTTAGCCCGGCGTATAATTTCGTTAATCGGCAGGAAGTAGCCTTCTTCTTCCCGGAAGTCACGGCTGAAGGCGCAAAATCCGCACCGCTTAATACAAACATTGGTAAAGTTAATGTTCCGGTTAACCACATAGGTAACCAGGTCTCCCACCGTGCGCCGGCGTAGTTCGTCGGCCACCATCCCCAGGGCGGCAAACTCCAGTCCGGTGGTTTGAAACAGCGCCACGGCATCGGCTACGCTGATGTCATCGCCGGACAGCGCCCGGTCCAGAACATCGGCGACCGACGGTTCAAGCTGATTAATCAAACCCGCCAGGCTGCCGGCTGCGGCCCGGTCAATTGCATCTCGCTCAGTTCCTTCCGGCATACCGCTCCATTCCTCCTTTAACGTATCCGTCTTCACCGGTCAGGGCAACGGCCCTGGCCCGGAGAGAGTCGGGCAGCCAGCGGATGGCGCCCAGAAAATACTCCGGGTACACCGGCAGCCGCGGCCTCAGTTCAAACCCCTGTTCCCCGGTACGCCGCTGCAGGTCGGTCAAAGCGGGCCAGGGGGCCTCCGGGTTCACGTAATCTATGGTCAGCGGCGAGACACCGCCCCAATCGTTAATCCCCGCAGCCAAATAGTCCGGGTAGTCGGCGGCGCTCAGGTTGGGGGGTACTTGAAGATTAACGTCGGGTCCCAGCAGTATCCGCGCCACCGCCACTGTCCAGAGCAGGTCTTCGGACGCAGCGTCCCGGGCTGCTTCCATCGGCGTCGCCGGTTTGGCCCGGAAATTCTGGATTATCACTTCCTGAATATGGCCGTAAGTCCGGTGCAGTTGTCTTATCGCCAGAATGGCGTCGATTCGCTCCCGGCGAGACTCGCCAATGCCAATCAGGATGCCGGTGGTGAAGGGTATGCCCAGTTCGCCGGCCAGTTCTATGGTACGTAAACGAACCCGGGGTCGCTTGCTGGGGGCAAATTCGTGGGGGCCTCCCGCATCGTACAAGCGTGGACTGGTACTCTCCAGCATCAGCCCCAGAGACGGGTTGTAAGGTTTCAGGGCGGCCAACTCCCGGCGGCTCATAGTCCCCGGATTGGCATGGGGCATCAAATCCGTTTCTTCCAGCACCAGTCGGCACATGGCGGTAAGGTATTCCAGAGTCGTGGCATAGCCTTGCTCCGCCAGCCAGCCTTTAGCTTCGGGATAACGCTGTTCGGGCCGTTCCCCCAAAGTGAACAGGGCCTCGGTACACCCTAACCGCTGCCCGGCTCGGGCCACGGCAAGAACTGCCTCGGGCGACATATAAAGACGCTGGGCGGTTTGGGGACTGTGCCGAAAAGTGCAGTAGCCGCAAAAGTCCCGGCACAGGTGAGTCAAGGGGATAAACACTTTGGGGGAAAAGGTGACTATCCTGCCTTTACCGGCGTCCCGAATTCGGGATGCGGCGGCGCAGAGAGTTTCTAACGACGGGCCCGCCGGCCCATCGAGCCGGTATGAATCCTGATCCGAAACCGGTATGCCGTCAGCCAGCGCGGAGTAAAGGACGGCCTCCAGCGGCAGCACGCCTGAATTTGCCCGGCCGCAGTAGCTGCGGAGGGCGCCGCTGGCAGTAGGGTCGCCGGTAGCCAAAGTATTCAAGAAATTTCCGCCGTAGGAATATTCCAAGGTAAAGCCGCTAGAGAACCCATTTTAGCGGTTGCCCCGGTGCCTAGCAACCGCATTGCGTCTCTATTCCAGGGCAGCGGCGTTTTTAACTTGCCGACGCACCGGATTGCACCGGCGCCGGCCAGTCCCCGGCGATACCCTATTCACCGCCCACCATTCCGGCGTAATCCAAAGGGACGGCCTACTTTCAGGAGTAAGGAATATAAGATTACAGGCTTTCCGGCCACCAAAAAGCCGGCCCTGACTTTGAGACAGGGCCGGCGTGCTGTTCCGAACTGGCGCGTTAGTTTCACTAGTCGGCTATTTGCAGCCAGCGCAATTCCTGACTCTGAATTAGTTCTTCAATGCGGCAGTCATTCCGGACACTGGCGACTACCGGTATCGCCGGCAGTCCGGTAGCCTGGTTCAAGATCCGGGCGTTGCGCAGCGCCCGGTCGGCATCCCGTTCGGCCCCGGTATAGGAGGCCTCGACCGCGAACAGGGTACGGCTTCCATCCTCCTGTTCGGCCTCGAACACCAAGTCTGCATTTATAAAACTTCTTCCCTCGTTGATCGGGAGCTGCGCCTGTTTTGCAATCTCAATCAGATCCTTCTGAGTTAACGTTCTGATCGGCGTCAAGCCAAAGTCGTATGACACCGACTCACCAGTAACTTTGATAGTCATATAAAAATTCTTGAGGTCTCCCATATCGTTTTCCATACGTCCAAATCTTAGTTCTACTCGCTCGTTGAAGCGTTCCTGCCTTTCGTTGAACTGCTTCTGGTCTTCGATGAAGCCCTGAACATAGCTGTTGAACTGCTCCTGGCGCTCGTTGAAACGCTCCTGCGACGCTATGAAACTGTTGACCCGCTCGGTAAGCTCTGCCAGTTGCTCCGGGAGTTTCAGAACGGCTTCCGTCTGTAGCTTTTGCCGCAGCGAATTCAGCACATCGGGATGTCGTTCCAGCGCCTCAAGCAACTCTCCGCCGGCCAGCAGCCAGTCCCATACGGCTGCAACAAATTCCGGCCGCGCCTCCATCGCCCGTATCAAATCTTCAGCGCTGTTGATGTTTACGGTTGTCATAGCATTACTCATTATAACAGAGACGCTGCGAGTACGGGTGGAATACCGACATTTTTATAGCCAAGCCGGATTCCAGGGACAGCCGGGGCCGTCGGACTGCTCACTTCTGCGGTACAACCGGAGCAACAAATCGGCGGAGGAAGTTTGTTGGGGCGAGCCTTTAGCCTCCCCAACAAACTCTGCCGCCTTCAGCCGGCTACTGCATCGGCGAATATGAGGTAGGACGCAGAATCATATTACGCACCCGGGCATTAATGGGCCCGTCCTTTTCCGTCTCGGCCCGCACTTCCTGCCAACCGGGGTCGGCCTGGAATGCGTTCCATTTCGCTTCCCGATCGGCCAGGCTGTCGTAACCCAGCATATAGACCAACTGGTTGCTGGTGCCGATGTCCTCGGTCCAGAACCCTACCACGTGGATACCGTGATCCCGGAAAAAGCCCAGAGTATAGTTGGCGAACCGGTCATTCAGGGCCGGCAAGCGACCGGGGATGGTCTCGTAAATTCGCAGTTCGTAAATCATGGTTCCTCCTTGAGTCTGAAGTATTTGTCGGGTACAGTTCCCGGGGCAAGCAATGTGGCTGACCGATGGGCCAGGAAGGTACAGCGTCTCGGTCAGATACCGTCTAACCGCCCCTGTTCCGATGGATCCGAAGCCACCGTCCAGGCACGGCCCAGGTGTTCATAAGCGAGGGATGTCGTCTTCCGGCCTCGGGGGGTACGCTCCAGAAACCCCAATTGCATCAAGTACGGCTCCCACACCTCCAACACCGTATCCGGGTCCTCGCTCAACGATGCCGCCAGGGTTTCCAGGCCCACCGGCCCGCCACTGAATTTGTCAATAATGTTGGTCAGCAGCCGGTGGTCAGTCTCATCCAATCCCAGCCCATCTACTCCCAGCTGGTCCAGCGCTTCCCGGGCCACCGGCCCGGTAACCCGGTTATCCGCCTTCACCAGGGCATAGTCGCGGGTGCGATTGAGCAGTCGATTGGCAATGCGCGGTGTACCCCTGGATCTGGCCGCTATCGCCGCTATACCTTCAGCATCGGCGGTTACACCCGTAATGCCGGCCGACCGCTTGACTACCTCCGCCATATCCGCTTCCTGGTAATAGTCCAGCCGGAAAATGGAGCCGAATCGGTTCCGCAGCGGCGCGCTAAGCAGGGAATAGCGGGTGGTAGCGCCAATCAGGGTAAAGGGTTCGATCCGCAGGTTGATGCTGCGCGCCGCCAAGCCCTTCCCGGTCATCCAGGACAGGAATAAGTCCTCCATCGCCGAGTACAGCACTTCCTCCACCGAACGGTGCAGGCGGTGAATCTCGTCGATGAACAGGATGTCGTGCTTTTTCAGCGAGGTCAGAATTGAGGCCATGTCCCCGGCCCGTTCAACGGCCGGGCCGGAGGTAACCCGGATGCTGCTCTCCATCTCGTTAGCAATGATATGGGCCAGGGTAGTCTTACCCAATCCGGAAGGGCCGTAGAGGATTATATGGTCCAAAGGCTCGCCCCGTTTCCTGGCGGCCTGGATGCCGATAGCGAGGTTCTCTTTGACCACTCGTTGACCGACGAATTCGCTGAGGCGGCGCGGGCGCAGGGATATATCCGTGTTTTCGTCGTCCGGCAGGGAGACGCCGGAGACGATCCGGTCCGCGGCGGGGGGGTAACGCTGCGAGTCTGGGCTGGAATCAGTCAAAGCGCCATTCCGGGCTATTCCGTCTCGTTGCCGGGGTCGGTTTGCGCTATCCAGGATAGCATCCGCCTTGCCCCTGTTGGCTCATTCTAGGCGAGGGTCGGCAAAGCGTCAATAAATGGTATAGCTTCAGTAGGGAATTCGTTTGCCCCTCACCCCCGTTCCCTCTCCCGCGAGGAGAGGGGAGACTGCCCGGCCGGGCTGGTGGTTGCGCCTCTATGTCAACTCAGGGTAGCGGTGAATCGGCAAAAGTGTTATCTTGATTTCTGCAATTCAACAGAATGAATCGGAGGTTGGAAATGCCCCAGATTAAGCACATTGCCATTGCCACTAACGACCCCGAAAAGACGGCCCAGTTTTACTCCGAAGTGTTCGGTATGCGGCAGGTTGCCCAGTTGGACAGTGTCAACACCAAAGGCTATATGCTCAGTGACGGCAACATCAACATGGCAATCCTGGACTTTCAGAACGACGCCGTAGCCGGCGAGCGGGGCAAAGATTGGGAAGGCATCCACCATATCGGCTTTGAAGTTGAAAGTCTGGAAGATATTGAAGCCCGTCTGGCCGCCGCCAATTCCAAGCCGATGGAAGAAGTCAATAATGCCCTGCACATTGGTTCCGTCGGCGCCCGCATGGAAAATGTGGAGACCAAGTATGAAGGCCCCAACGGGGAGATGATTGACGTTTCCCAGACCGGCTGGGTCGGGACGCGGGGTCTGGACTAACCCGGAAGCATTTACCCCGGCATACATTGGAAAACGGCAAGGGAACCGGCGCTGGACCGGAGAAATAATTAGCCGGTTCCTGCTCGTTTCCCGCCCCGATGCTTTGAAATCAAGAGGCGGCGGCTTACCGTGCCGATGATAATGCTGGGACGAACTTGCCGCAAGTTTTGCCGAATCATTGTTTACCGCCCTGGTAGCGCCATCGACTTGGTTGGAATACCGAGGTTTACCGGCCCCAAAATCTGGAGCGGTAATCACGGTATCCGGCAGCCGCCTCGGACATCTTACTTCAGTGCGCCAGCGACGGAGTTGGATGCGCGGATCCCTATTTCTAACCGGCCCGTTCCGAACGGCTGAGCAGGAATGTCAAATGGTCACCAAGCAATCGACAAAAATCAAGAAACGGGCGCTCACTAAACCTGTTCCCCTCCCGGACATACCGGAAAGGCTTCCTGACGATATGACCAGCTTCCAACACCTGTCCCTGACCGGCAACGCCCACTTCCTGATGCACCACCTGGGGAACCGGGAAGATTTGATTGTCTCCGGAGAGCGCTACATCTGCCAGGAACGGGGCAAGGGGATGCGCTACCCGGACCTACTGGTAGCCTTTAATGCCGACCCACAAACTTATTTGAACAGCAACGGCTATGTCGTGTCGGAACAGGGAAAGCCTCCCGACTTCGTGCTGGAGATAGGCTCCAAGAGGACGGCCAAGGTCGATACCCAGGTGAAACCCAGGTTCTATGCGGATTTGGGAGTTCTCGAATACTGGCGGTTTGACGAAACCGGCGAGTTTCACGGCGAACGCTTGGCCGGGGGACGGTTGGCAGCCGGGGATTATGAACCGTTGCCCATAGAGGAGGTGGCCGAGGGAATACTCCAGGGATACAGCCCGATTTTGAACTTGCTGCTGCGCTGGGAACAAGGGGAGTTAAAATGGCATGACCCGGAGACCAGGGAACATATCGCTACCTTTCTGGGGGAGCGGGAGGCGCGCCTACGGGAGAGAGAGGCCCGATTCCAGGAGCGGGACGGCCGGCTTCGGGAACGGGAGACCCGGCTCCGTGAGCGAGAGGCCCGGCTGGCTGCCGAGGCCCGAGTTCGGGAGTTAGAAGAGCAAATCCGGCGCGGGAATAACGATTAGGGAAATGCCAGACTACCCGTTGCCGGCGATATTCCCTTCCGGGGTTCGCTCATCTCAACCCTCTCCCGAATAAGCGGGAGAAATCACGCTTCCTACCCCTTGAGAGAGCAATGCTGTGAGATGACGTTCATTCTAAAGCGGAACGCTGCTGGGTCAACCAGGCTATTCCCGTAAGGCTGCGCTTGCCTTTATACTACTCCTTGGACATATTATTTTAGGACCATTTGCACAATGTCTGGTGAAATCGCAGTTATAATCGCCATTATTGGTGTGGGAGCAGGGCTCGCCACCTTAATTCTGGCCGTAGCCCGAATGCAAAACCGGCGTGTCGACGACCTGGAAACCCGGGTGGATCAGCGTATCGATGGCTTGGGATCCCAGATGGATCAACGCATTGATAACCTGGAAGCTCGGATGGATCAGCGCATCGATGGCTTGGAAGCTCGGATGGATCAGCGCATTGATAACCTAGAAGCTCGGATGGATCAGCGCATCGATGGCTTGGAAGCCCGGATGGATCAGCGCATTGATAACCTGGAAGCTCGGATGGATCAGCGGGGCGATGAGTTAGAAGATAAGATGACCCAGGGCTTTGCCGCGGTTAATCAGCGCATTGATGATATGAACCGGCGCATTGATGACTTGAACCTGAGGTTTGACGATGTAAATCAACGTATTGACCTAACGAACCGTCGTATTGACGCCTTACAGGTCCGGGTTGACGAAATTTCCCGGGAAGTATCCGAGCTGAAAGGAACGCTGACGGTCATCCGGGAAGCGTTGCCGATCAGGGTCGGCGAATAGGCTGACACCCGTCCGATTTTCTCCCGCCTTCCGGCAGCCACCAAGGGCCCGGCGGCAGCGTTGCAATTCAGGTAGCTAAAATCAGGACGCAGCATTCGTTCCAGGATTGCCGGAGAAACCACCAGGGGCTGCCTCTACGCCTCGACCACCTAAAACGGAACGCAACACTGAAGCCGCTTTGACCGGTCTGGTTGCCGGTGCTAAAATCGAAGGACAATCCTCTAATTTCCGACCGGCAGAATCGGGCAGCCCTTCCGCAGCGGATGGAGACTGCCCCGCGTGGTCCATAGGAGGCAACCGTATGTCAGGACATTCGAAATGGTCAACAATCAAGCGGGCAAAGGGCGCGGCCGACGCCAAGCGAGGCGCCCTTTTCACCAAGCTGGCCCGGGACATTACCTTGGCCACGGCTCAGGGTGGTGGCGGCGACCCGGATATGAACTTCCGTCTCCGGCTGGCGATTGACAAGGCAAAATCCAATAATATGCCACTGGACAGCATCAGCCGGGCCGTCAAGCGGGGAACCGGCGAGTCAGGCGAAGGCGCCGACAGCCTGGCTGAAATAACCTACGAAGGTTATGGGCCCGGCGGTGGCGCCATTCTGATTCAGGCCGTTACCGACAACCGCAACCGCACCGCCGCCGAAGTCCGTTCCGCCTTTAACAAGGGCGGCGGCAGCCTGGGAGAATCGGGCTGCGTGGCCTGGAACTTTGAGACCAAGGGCGTCATAACCATTGAGATGAATGACGAAGAGCGAGCTGAAGAACTGGGCCTGGTAGCCATCGACGCCGGCGCCGAAGATGTCAAAATCGAGGAAGGCGTCGTGGAAATTCACACCGCCCCGGATGGTCTGCAATCCACCCAAAAAGCGCTGGAACAAAAGGGCGTAACTTTCACTTCTTCGGACATTTCCCTGGTGCCCAAGTCCACGATTATCCTGGACGCCAAAGCGGCGGAGCAAACCCTCCGGCTGCTGGATTTGCTGGAAGACCTGGCTGACATCCAGAAGGCTTTTACCAACGCCGACTTTCCACCGGAAGTCCTGGAGCAGTACGGGGCGGCTTCCTGATTTCCGCCAACGCGACATCAAACCTTCGTCCGTTGACCCGGTTTTCCGACCAACGGTGGCGAATCTTGCCGGTGCAAGGGCTTGATGTTCTAAGGCATATCCCCGCAGCGCCGCCCGCTTGCTGACTTTGCAGACCTTGAATCCTTCTCAAGGGCGCGTCCTGATTGCATAGGGAGGAGAGAAATGATTGGTGCAGTTCTGGCTATCGGCCTCATTGCGCTTCAGGCTAGAGGGCGCCCTCACACGAGTACTGGCTGGAAAATACTCTATGGGCTGGGGGTATATATAGTCACCGTTGCGACCATTTTTGTCATCGAGTGGTTAGTCCAACAGGGCCCGGGTTTCATTGCATCTATAATTGCCGGTACTCTTTGGGGAGCAGCGGTCAGCAATCGAGGCAGCGCCTGGCTGTATTCCTATCAGGAAGAACTTAACCACCAGAGGGACTATAACATTGGCGGCCTTGTTTTGGACGACTGCGAGCTCTGTCACCCGGAAACAGCCCCCCTCCCCCAATAAAGGCGGGGCAGATAATTCCAGAGGAGTGATATGCGAGTCCTGGCAATAGACCCGGGAACCATCCGGATGGGCTACGGAGTGCTCTCCGGAGAGGGCGCGCCGACGGCGGAAGACTACGGCGTGGTTGCCCTGTCCCGGTATATGGCTATTGAAGAGCGCCTCTTCCAGCTTTTCACCCACGTCAGGAATATGATTAGCATTTTCCAGCCCGACGCCGTGGCGGTGGAGGAACCCTTTGTGGGGCGGGGCGAGCGGCAGTTCATCGGGCCGGCCATCGCCGTAGGTCAGGCGCAGGCCCTGGTTCTGATTGGGGCCGCCAGCGCCGGCATTACGGTGTACCGTTACAGTCCCGCCGAGGTGAAGCGGGCGGTGGCCGATTACGGGGCCGCCACCAAGGACCAGATGCAGCGGGCCCTGGCCGCTACCCTGGGGCTGGCCTCCCTCCCGGAGTCGGATGCTGCCGACGCCCTGTCCGTGGGCCTGTGCCACCTGATTCACCACAGCGAACGGTCGGCGCTGGCCCGGGAGATACCGCCCGGTTCGGAGCGCTAGACCGTGATTGTCGGAGTCAACGGCCGGCTGTCGGCCACGGGCGATGACTGGATTCAGTTGACCCTGGGCGGCGTTACTTTCCAGATTTTCGTTCCCCCAGCCGACGTTCCGGCTCTGGGTGCCGTGGGGGATTCGGTGAGTCTCTTTACTCATCTGCTGATTCGGGAGGAGAAGCCCGTTCTGTATGGATTTGCCAGCCCGGCGGCGCTGGAACTTTTCCAGGCGGTTACCGGAGTTTCCGGAGTAGGTCCCCGTCTGGGGCTGGCCCTGCTTTCCGGCCTGGGTTCAGCCGGATTGCAACAGGCCATCGCTGCGGGGGATACGGCGCGGCTCAGTGGAGTGTCGGGCGTAGGCCGGCGCACCGCCGACCGCATAATTCTGGAACTCAAAGGCCGGATGGCAGATGTTGAAGTGTCGGCGGCGGAAGCGGAAGCCAGCGGAGACGGCGAGTTGATCGATGTCCTGGCCTCCCTGGGCTACACTACTCCGGAAATTCGCCGAGCCTTAGCCAGCCTGGAACGTTCCCCGGACTTGACGCTGGAAGACTACCTGCGGCAAGCGTTGCAGCAGTTGGGGGGCTGGTAGTTCTGCTGCGCCGCGGATGCCGGTGCCGCTGCGCCGGAGCAGTCATAAACAGCGCAAATTCGCCTTTGCCTTCCCGATGGCGCTTACCTGATAGCGGCAATGCGCTTGACGTTGCCGCCGGGACAAATACTCTACTTTGCGGGGGTTAGCCGGTGCCGGAATTTACGATAGCCTCAGATTTTCAGATGACCGGCGATCAGCCGGCGGCGGTGCGTCGGCTGACCGACGGGGTACGGGAGGGCGTAGTTCAGCAGGCCCTGATGGGGGTTACCGGCAGCGGTAAGACCTTTACCATGGCCAACATTATCCAGGAGGTGCAGCGGCCTACCCTGGTCATTGCCCACAACAAGACCCTGGCGGCCCAGTTAGCTACCGAGTTCAGGGAGTTTTTCCCCAATAATGCCGTTGAGTACTTCGTTTCCTACTACGATTACTACCAGCCGGAAGCCTATGTTCCCCAGACTGATACCTACGTGGAAAAAGACGCCAGCATCAATGAGGAACTGGACAAGCTGCGGCTGTCCGCCACGACGTCGCTGCTGACCCGACAGGACGTGCTGATTGTAGCTTCGGTCTCCTGTATCTACGGTCTGGGCGACCCGGAGGATTACTTTAAGCTGGTGGCCCAGGTCAACGTCGGCGAGATACGGGACCGGGGGCGGCTGCTCCGTCAGCTTATTGATATGCAGTACGAGCGCAATGACCTGGAACTTTCCCGGGGCAAATTCCGGGTTCGCGGCGATACTCTGGAAATCGTGCCGGCCTATGAGGACGTGGCAATGCGAATCCAGTTTTTCGGCGACGAAGTAGAGCGCATCGTCTCCCTGGACCCGCTGACGGGCGAGGTGCTGGCCCAGCGACAGGAAGCGGCCATCTATCCGGCCAAGCACTTCGTAACCAGCAAGGAACGGCTGGCCCTGGCTTGCGCCGACATTGAGGACGAACTGGCCGAGCGGCTGCGGGAATTGCGCCGTCAGGGCAAGGTGCTGGAGTCGGCCCGTCTGGAAAGTCGCACGCACTACGACCTGGAAATGCTGCGGGAAACCGGGTTCTGCGCCGGGGTGGAGAACTACGCCCGCCATCTCTCCCGCCGGGCAGAAGGCACTGCGCCCTGGACTCTGCTGGACTATTTCCCCGAGGACTATCTGATGCTGGTTGATGAGTCCCACATGACCCTGCCCCAGATTCGGGGGATGTACCACGGCGACCGGTCGCGCAAGCAGACTCTGGTAGATTTCGGGTTCCGGCTCCCCTCGGCGCTGGATAACCGCCCCCTCAACTTTGGCGAATTTGAGCGGCACATTAACCAGGTAGTTTTCGTGTCGGCTACCCCGGGCCCCTACGAAATGGAACATAGCGCCGCGGTGGTGGAGCAGGTGATTCGCCCGACGGGTCTGCTGGACCCCACAATTGAGGTCAAACCCTCGGATGGGCAGATTGACGACCTGCTGCATGAAATCAAGCTGCGGGTCGAGAAGGGCCAACGCTGCCTGGTTACCACTTTGACCAAGCGGATGGCCGAGGAATTGGCCGACTTTCTGTCGGAAATGGGCATCCGCAACCACTATCTCCACTCGGACATCCACACCCTGGAACGAGTGGAAATCCTGCGGGACCTGCGGTTGGGCGTTTACGATGTCATCGTGGGCATTAACCTGCTGCGGGAGGGGCTTGACCTGCCCGAGGTCAGCCTGGTGGCGATTCTGGATGCGGACAAGGAAGGGTATCTCCGTTCCACCACCGCCCTGATTCAGACCATTGGCCGGGCGGCCCGCCACGCCGAAGGCCACGTGATAATGTACGCCGACCGGGTTACCGATTCCATGAAGCGGGCCATTGACGAGACCTACCGCCGCCGCGCCATTCAGGACGTTTACAACCGGGAAAACAGTATTGAGCCTCAAAGCATCAGCAAGGCGGTGCACGACATCACCGAAGGGATCAAGGGCATTGCCGAAAGCCGGGCCAGCTACCGCACCGTGCGGCAGGAGCTGTCCCGCGAGGATATGTTCCAGGTAATTAAAGACCTTCAGGTTCAGATGAAAGATGCGGCCCGGAACCTGGAGTTCGAGAAGGCGGCCCAGGTGCGGGACGAAATTTTTGAGCTGCGCCGGGTCCTGGCCCTGGAAGAGCGGACCTTGGCCGGGTAATCCGGCCAGTGACCGGCATAGACATCTCCTACAGCTGCGCCAGGTTGGTGGTCAGGTTATAGATGAACCAGCCGTCGCCGGTGATGAAAGACTGGGGGCAGGCGGTCTGGGCCTCCCGCATAATGCCGATGCCGTCGGCGTAAGGCTCAAAGGCGACGATACGGCTGTAGGCGACGCGGAAGCGCTTGGATTCGCCGGCGAAGTAGATGTGCTTGTTGGTCAAACCCAGCAGGCCGGTGTCCAGCTTTTCGGTTACCACCCGTTCCACGGTGCGGCTTTTGTAGGTTCGGGGACTGTAGTAAAGGCCCCGCATTACCCGTACCGAAACGCCGTGGGAGCTGCCCACCCGTTCCCGCCGCACCCGTTCTTCCAGGTAATCCACGGCATCAACCACCCAGACCAGCCTTTCCGACTTTTGCAGATTGAAGGGCAGGTGGCCGTGAATCTGCGGCGGCTCGGGTAATTTGCCGTCCAGCAGGTCCCGGAGCACCGACCCCTGGATAATCCGGGTGCGGGCGTTGCCCCGATTCTGCTCCGCCGGGGAAATGTGAAAACGGTCGGCGTATTCCAGCAGGGCCTGTTCTTCGGCCTCAGTTAGCAGGTGGTCGTCCAGGGACTCGGTAACCGCCTGCTCCCAACCGGTCAGCAGCGCCTCCCGGATGCCGGCCGACGGTATGTAGCTGGCCTCGGCAATACGGCCCAATTCGGGGACGAGTCTTTCCGCCGCATAGTCGCCGGTGGCGGCATTCCGGGCCAGACTCGCCATTTGCCGGCGGCCCCGTTCGTTGGCCTCCTCACACTCCCGATGCACGTTTCGCAAAAACCCGGCGTCCTGCCGGCAAAGTCGGCAATCGCCCATAGCTAGACCTCCATTTCTGCGTTGTCTTCAAATTCCGGGTCATAATCTACCGGGGCCAGCGGCGCGCCCTGGATGTAAGGCAGCATCACTTCCCGGAACCGCAAAAAGTTTTCCACCGTCCATTCCCTCAACCGATCCAAGTCTTCCGGGCTGTCCATTACATTTACGCCGTCCGGGTAGTATTGGGAAATACGACAGGCGCGTCGGTTATTCATCCAGTCCCATTCCAGTTCAGCGTGATATTGTTGCTCTATTTCGGCTTGATGTGCTTCTAACCACTCGAAAACTGATTTATTCCTTGATGCCTCCCCGGTATCAATGTAAGTTTCGAGGTGGAATCGGTTTCTCGAAGCAAAGGCGAGCCTGAACCAGAAGCCGGCTCTACCTGAAGGTACTCGTACCATAAGTGAGCCATTATTTGTAACTCGTCCTGCGGCATCGGGCTGCCGATTGCGAATCTCCCGTAGCAGGTCCTGGAAATATTCCTGATACCGCCGATTCAGGTCAGCGGACGAGTTCTGCCCGGAAGCGGGGCGACGCGACGTTGCTGCTGCCTTTGGCCTGACCACTACCTTGAAGTTGGGCGCCGGCCGGGAATCGTCAATTTGCAGCACTTCCAACTCGACGCCGAAGAAGTCCAGGTTGCCCCGGGTGGCGTCATTCAGCCATTCCAGCGCCTCCCGGTGCTCCGGGCGAAACTCCGGCGCCACCCAAATGACTACGCCGCCGTTCTTGCCGGCGGCATAGGTCAGCAATTGGCCCAGGTGGGTATGGTTGGTGCGTTCCAGTTGATTTTCAATGATGACCGGACGGCTTTGCCCCGGCTCTTCCCCCACCAGGTCCACCGAAAAGTCCCCCACGGCGACTTCCGACTCTACCAACTGAATATCCACGCCGACGGCCTCGGCCAGGTAGTCGATGTTTTCCCGCAGCCAGGGAGTAAAGTCGGCGGCCTCGTGCGGCCAAACCGTCCGGGGATTAATCCGATTCAACCGGCCCAGTTCCATCAGGTACGTCCATTACTCACCGATAAAGTCGTCAACTATTTGCTGCAATTTCTCCAGCACTTCCCCATTCTCCTCCAGGGTGAAGTTGTCCACATAATAGCGGTTGAGCCCCGAGCCGCCGTCCACGGCCCCGGCATCCACCATGCGGCGGATGAGCTGCGTTTCCGCCGCCGCATCCGGCAGCAGATTGCGGCCGGCCAGTCGGGACAGGGCGGCGACCAGCCCGTACCCGCCCCAGTTGGAGACGCTGGCGATGACCAGCCGGTCAACTGTAGTAATGGCTGGTTCGTCGGGCAAAGTCGCCACCGGCGGAATATGCTCCAGCACATTGCCCATACCGATTTCGTTGCCGCCGTCGCCGATGCCCACCGAGGGAACGCCCAACTCGAACAGGTAATCCAGCCGGGCCGTATGTTCGGTAATGTCCCGGGACAGCATATTCAGGTAAACGTCATTGGCGTTGCGGCCGCACCGTTCAATGGAGACCAGCAGGTTGGGGCGCGCCGCGGCCAGCAACTCTGCGGCGGCCTGCCGGCTGGCTTGGTCGTCGGCTATGGGAAACTCCATCACTTCGGCCCGGTCGCCGACCGCATCCTGCAGCAAAGGCAGGGTAGGCCCGTCGGTGATATAACAGACTTGACGGCCCAGAGCTTGCAGGGCGCTGCCGATGGCGACCGCTCCCGGCGGGCCGTCGGTTTCCGGCTGGCTGGCCGACAGGATGTAGAATCCGGTAATAATCGCCGTCTTCCCCGGGTGCGCCAGGATGTGCCGGGCGGCCAGCTCACAAAAGTTCTCCGGCAGGAAGGGCCGCAGCGCCGCGACGCCGCGCTTGTCCTCGGACAAGATGATGTCCTCAATCGTATTGCCGCTGAATTGCATGGTCATTTCCTCACCGGGCGATGTGGGAGCGGGCTGGCGGCGAATTTGGCGGCCTTTCCCGCTCCCTCTGGTTGGTTACCTTTTACAGGACGGCGTAGTCGGCATCGCGTTGCGCCGTAACGAACATATAGCCCGGAGCGTGGGTAATCATCAGGGGAGGCTTGCAGTTCAGCACCACCGCCTGGGGCGTTACGCCGCAGGCCCAGAATACCGGCTCTTCGCCGGGCCGGATTTCTACCGGGTCGCCAAAGTCGGGCCGGTGAATATCCCGGATTCCGATTACCGCCGGGTCGCCGATATGGACCGGAGCGCCGTGGGTGGCCGGAAAACGGGAGGTAACCTGCACCGCCCGAACAACCTTGTCGTGGGCTACCGGGCGCATACTGACCACCATGGGGCCGGAGAATACCCCGGCCGGGTTGGTGGCAATGTTGGTTACGTACATCGGCACATTGCAGCCCATTTCCTGATGACGCAGGGGAATACCGGCCTCGGCCAGGGCCGTCTCAAAGGAAAAGCTGCACCCCAGCAGGAAGGAAACCAGGTCTGCACGCCAGATTTCCGTGAGCGAATCCACCTCGCCGGTGAATTGGCCGTCCTCGTAAACTCGGTAGTGCGGAATATCGGTGCGAATGTCGGCTCCGGGCGCGGTTAGCCCCGGTTCCACCTGGCCGGCCTCGATAACTTCCAGCAAGGGACAGGGCCGGGGGTTGCGCTGGCAGAACAGGAGAAAATCAAAGGCCAGGTCCTGGGGTAGAATCGCCAGGTTGGCCTGGACGTAGCCGGGCGCTACCCCGGAGGTAACGCCCCGCCACTCATCGGCGCGGATTTTCGCCCACGTATCCTGGGGCGTCCTGGGGAGGGTTTGGATAACCATTTCCGCCTCCGGGCTTAAAATATTTTGACTGCCTCGCTGCTCCCCTCTCCCTCAGGGAGAGGGCCGGGGGTGAGGACGCGCTGCCCCAATAGTAGCCTTGTCGATTCCCGGTAGTCAATTCGGACACGAAATTTAATCTTGACTGAATCGGCTATGCGGTTGAAATTCAAGATTTGGAACCGGCCGGATAATCGAATATACTAACGCCACCGATAACCAGCTTTTAGGCGGCCGGCCAATGTACACCGTATTTATCCTGGCAGCTCACAGCAACGGATTGCACCGCTGGCTGGAAACTATCAGCCGCGCCGGCTTGTCCTGTCTTTTCGGCTCCGAGCTTTCCCAGGTTGCCGACGCCGCCGGAGCCGGGCAGCCCAAGCTGGATGCCGTGCTGCTGGATGTGTCGTCCTTCACCCCGGCGGTTTGCCAGGAAATAGTCGCCGGCTGCCGTGATTTGAAAGCCCCGGTGCTGGCGGTGGTTCCGGCCGATTCTCTGGCGGACTACGATCCGGCGCTGAACCCGGACGAGTTCATCCTGAGTCCCATGCAGCAGGAAGAGCTGCTGGTCCGGATAAAGCAGGCTATCTACCGGGTGAGCGGGCCGGCCGAAGGTCAGTTACTGCGGGCCGGCGACCTGGTAATCGACCTGGAACGGTACGACGTGCTGATGGCGGGGCATCGGGTATCCCTCACCTACAAGGAATTTCAGCTATTGGTAATGCTGGCGTCCAATCCGGGGCGGGTATTCACCCGGGACGTGCTATTAAGTCAGGTCTGGGGCTACGACTACCTGGGCGGCACCCGTACCGTGGATGTGCACGTAAGAAGACTGCGTTCCAAAATCGAGGACCCGGACAACTCCTTCATCGAAACGATTTGGAACGTCGGCTACCGCTTCAGGGTTATGGATTAACCGTCCCAGACAGAACCGCCACAAGCCGGCCTAGCTGACTTCCACGCTTACCCGCTCGGTGAAGCGGGCTATCTGGGCCTTCAGGGCCTGGTGTTCTGCTTCGGCCAACTCCGGGTCATCTTCCATAATTTTTTTCGCCTCCTGCCGCGCCTGGTCCAGCAGGTCCCGGTCCGAGAGTTGGGCCATCCGCAGGTTGGGCAAACCGCTCTGGCGGGTGCCGAAAAAGTCGCCCGGCCCCCGCAGTTCCAGGTCTATTTCGGCCAACTGGAACCCGTCCCGGGTACGCTCCAGCGCTGCCAGCCGTTCCCGGGCCGACTCGGACGGGTTATCGGAGATAAGGATACAATAGCTCTTGTGTTCGCCGCGGCCGACCCGACCCCGGAACTGGTGCAGTTGGGAAAGGCCGAAGCGGTCGGCGCCCTCGATCAGCATCACCGTGGCGTTGGGGACATCAATGCCCACCTCCACCACGGCGGTAGTTACCAGTAGATCCAGTTCGCCGTCGCGGAACCGGCGCATTGTACGGTCCTTCTCGCCGCTGGACATTCTGCCGTGCAGCAGCCCCAGGCGCAGGTCGGGGAAGACTTCCCGGGATAACCGATCGTGTTCGGCCGCCGCCGCCCGAGCTTCAATCGCCTCCGACTCCTCAATTAACGGGCAGACGATAAAGGCTTGCCGCCCGTCGCCAATCTCTCGCCGGATGAAACCGTAGGCAGCTTCCCGACGGTCGGCGCCGAGGTACCGGGTCTGAATTTCCGGGCGTCCCGGCGGCAACTGGTCAATAACGGACAAGTCCAGGTCGCCGTGCAAGGTCAGGGTCAGGGTGCGGGGGATGGGCGTTGCCGACATAACCAGGGTATGGGGATTTTCGCCGCTTTTCCGGCGCAGGGCCGAACGCTGCAAGACGCCAAAGCGGTGCTGTTCGTCCATAACGGCCAGGGCCAATTTGGGCAGCTCCACGCCCTCTTGAATCAGGGCCTGGGTGCCAATCAACAAGTCCAGAGTTCCCTCGGCGGCCAAGCCTCTCAACCGGTTTCGGGCCCGGGTCGGGACACTGCCGGTAAGCAGCCCCACCGTCATCGGTCGGCCCAAAGATTCCAGATAAACGGTAAGCAGGTTGTCCCCCGGCGCAGTCTCGGCCATACCCTCCAGCAGCCGGGTGACGGTCCGAAAATGCTGTTCGGCCAAAACCTCGGTTGGCACCATAATGGCCCCTTGATACCCGGCCTTGATTGCGGCCAGCAGGGCGACCAATGCCACCACCGTCTTGCCGCTGCCCACGTCTCCCTGTACCAGCCGGTTCATGGGCGGGCCGCCCCGGCCCAGGTCCTGCAGAATCTCGTCGAGGCACCGGCGTTGGGCTTCGGTAGGCTCAAAGGGCAGGCTGTCGATAATGCCCTGAATGAACTGGGCATCCACTTCAATTTTGACACCCTGAAGCAGCCCGACTTCCCGCCGCCGGCGGGCCAGCACCGACAACTGGAGGGTAATCAGTTCGTCGAAGGCGAGGCGGCGCCGGGCCCGGTCGCAGTTCTCCAGACTGTCCGGGTAGTGGGCCTGCTGGATGGCTTCCCGCAAACCGAGCAGACCGGTGCGCCGCCGGGCCGCGTCGGGCAGGGTTTCGGCTACTTCCTCTAGGCAGCCGTCGAGAGCTTGCCAAATCAGGCTGCGCAGATTGCGCCCGGTCAGACCGGCGGTCAGAGGATGTACCGGCGCCAACCGGCCGGTATTCAGCGCCGGCTGCCCGGTCTGGATAATGTCGTACTCCGGCGACTCGAAAACAGGCCGGCCGCGGAAGGCTTCAACTTTACCGCTGACCGCCACGTTGACCCCGGGCTTGAGAGTTCGGGCCAGATAGCCTTGTCCGAACCAGGTCACCTTGACGCTGCCGGTCTCATCGGTCAACGTCGCCTCGGCTGCCATGCGCCTTTGCCGGCCTAAGGGCGTCCCACTCACCTCAGTTATCCGCCCTTCCACCGTTAATTCCTGCCCCGGCCACAGTTCGGCAATCTTGACCTTGCGGGAGTAGTCGCTATGGCGGTGGGGAAAATGGTAAAGCAGGTCGCGAATGGTGGCTATTTCCAGCTTAGCCAATTGGGCGGCCAACTTGTCATTCACCCGTTTCAGAGCGGTTACGGGAGAATCGAGGGTAATGCCGGGGGGTGGGGGTTTTTTAGAGGGTTGTCGTTTTGGGGCTGCCTTTTTGTGGCCGGCGGCCGGCGGCGCTTTGGATGGGAGGGAGACGCTGCTGGCTGCTTTCGGTGAGGTTCCCTGCCCAGTATCCCGCGCCGGGTTGCCGGGGGAGCTTTCTCTTGCTGTTTCCGGTGTCGGTTCCGACCAGCGCTCCAGGATCGTCAGCCACCGGGAGGCCCACTCCTCCCGTTCTGCCACGGTCATAGCGGCATAGCCGGGCCGGATTAACCGCCGGCCGGCCGGGGTCTGTTCTGCCCAGGCGAGCATGGAATCGGCATATAAGCGGACAAAGCTGTCCATCCCGCCGATGACTGCCTTGTCGTTAAATCCGTTGGCCCGCTCCAGTTCCAGAATGTTCCGAAACGGCTTAATCCAGGCGGCAGGTTTGGTTGATTGGGAAGTCATCAGCGTTGCAATGAGCGCAGTGTGTCAATATCGGATGGGGGCAGCCTCAGGGCTATCGCATATGAAAAAATTTCAGGCTCAGAACGGAACTTTCCGATGTTTTGGCGGCGCTTTACTGGGTAATCAACATCAAAACCAACGGTTTAAGTCTTAAATTACCCAAATTTAGCAGTTAAAAACGGAGATTTACCCGTCAATTGGCCTCTTAAATTCCATATGCGATAGCCCTGGGGGCAGCCTCAAGAATGTCCCAGTATCAGCTGTAACTAGCGGGCGGTAGTCACGGCTATGCCCACCGCTCGCGGCCCGACGTAAGTGCCTAATACCGGCCCGAACCGGGCGGTGATAATCTGCTCCTCGGGCAGCAGGTCGCTCAAAGTAGCGCGCAACTCGGTGGCCCACTGCGCATCCGTGCTGTAGATAACGCCCAATCGGGCGGCCGGCCCCTTCGCGCGGGCCAGTTCCGTCAGACGCCGCATGGCCCGCTGGTGATTGCGGGGGCGCTCCAGAGGGTGCACTTCGCCGTCAACCAGGGTCAGTATGGGTTTTACGCTCAGCAGGGAACCCATAAAGGCTTGAGCTTTGCCGACTCGTCCGCCCTTCTGCAGGTATTCCAGCGTGTCCAGAGCGAAAACTACCGAAGTTAACGGCAAGTCCTGCCGTACCCGTTCCGCTACTTCCCGGTAGGACAGAGACTGCTGGATTAGTTCCGCAGCCCCGGCTATTATCAGAATCAGCGACAGGGAAGCGTTAAGCGTATCTACTATCTCGATAGGCGCTGAGTCTCCGCCCAGGCTGGCTTTGGCCTGTTCGGCCGAGTTTAAGGTCCCGCTCAGCTTACCGGAAACGTGCAGGGACACTATCTCGTCGCCCTGGCCCAAAATTTCCTGATAAGTTTCCTGAAAGGCGCCCACGGTAGGCTGGGAAGTGGTGGGCAGACGCGGCCCGGCCAGGAGCCTCCGGTAAAATTCATCGGGGAATATGTCCACGCCGTCCCGGTAAGTGACGTCGTCGATTACCAGGTTGGCGGGAATGACGGTTACGCCCAGTTGTTCCGCCAATTCCGGCGGAAGGTCGGAGGCGCTGTCGGTAACTATACGCACTGCCATGCAGACTACTCCACGGAAGCAAAATAAGGATAGTGGGGCTGACCGCCGTAAACCAGGTCAATATGCAGTCCCGGATTCTGCGTTTCCAGTTGTTCGGACACTGCCATAGTCTTTTCCTGGTCGGTGTCGGCGCCCCAGTAGATGGTTACGATATGGTCGGCGGTGATGCCGGCGGCGGTCAGGGAGTCCAGCAGGGCTGCCTCGGCGTTGGACTGCACTACCGAAAGTTCGCCGTCAACCAGCCCCATGAAATCCCCTTCGGAAACCGAGATACCGGCGACGGTCGTATCCCGGACGGCTCGGGTAACTTCGATGGAAACTACGCCGGAAACCGCTTCATTCATGGCCTGCAGATTCTGCTCGGCCGTCAGGTGCTGGTTAAAGGCCAGGGCAGCAGCCATCCCCTGGGGAACGGTGGCAGTTGGCACCACGTACAAGGTATGCGTCTCCTCGCCCCGCTCGGCGGCCTGCTGGGCGGTGATGGCGACATTCTTGTTGTTGGGCAGCAGGATAACCGCCGCGGCGCCGCTCTTTGCGGCGGCATTGGCCAGCTGGGCCACGCTGGGATTCATCGTTTGGCCCCCGCTGACTATTTCGGCGCCGGCGGTGTCGCGAAACAGTTGGGCTAGACCTTCGCCGGGCGCCACGGCTACCAGGGCGATACCGGACTTGGCGGCGCTGCGCTCCTGGTGGCCGGAAGCCCAGTCCTGGTTTTGCAAGCTCATATTGTCAATCTTGATTTGGTCCAGCTCGCCCCGGGACACGCCATAAGTGAGAGCTACCCCCGGGTCTTCCAGGTGGCAGTGAACCCGGATGAAGCGCTCGTCGCCGATGATGACCAGCGATTCGGCGATTTGCGCCAAATCCGTTCGAACCGCTTCAATGTCCAGGTTTTCCCCTTGAATCAAAAATTGGGTGCAGTAGCCCCACTGGGACTCGACGGATGAATCCAGGAAGTCGCTTTCCACGGAAACTGAGGACAGTTGGGCGGGATCGATGTTACCGGCTGCGATAGTCAGGTCCAGGTCCAAGTCCGCCCCGGTCGCTCCGGTTAAATGCTGGTAAGCGCCGCCGAGAATGACCACGATGCCCATTCCGCCGGCGTCCACTACGCCGGCCTCCCGCAGCTTGTCCAGCATAGACGGCGTAGCGTCCAGGGCCTCGCGCGACGCCTGGTAGCCGGTGTGCCATAAAGACCGGGCAGCCACCGTTTCACCGCCGTTTTCCAGACTCGCTTCCATCGCCTCGGCCACCCAGCGGATTACCGTGAGCATGGTGCCTTCCACCGGGTTCCCCACCGATTTGTAGGCCGCTTCCGTGGCGGCCCGGAAGGCCTGGGCCAGGTCGCCGCTGTCGCAGACTTCCTTGCCGGCCAGTCCCTGGGCAATGCCCTTGAAAAACTGGGAGAGAATTACGCCGCTGTTGCCGCGAGCCTCCCAGAAAGCGCCGTCAGACATCCGGGCGGCCACTTCGCCGACGGAACCGGCCGGGGACTGTTCCAGCTTCTCCACTCCGGCCCGCATCGTCAGCATCATATTGGTGCCGGTATCCCCGTCGGGCACGGGATATACGTTCAAGGCATTGATCGGGTCTCGGTAGCGTAATAGACAATTGAAGCCAGCCGTAAAGGCTTGGGCCAACTCGGTTCCGTCAATTACCTGCATTTTCAGCGCCGTCTTTCGCAAATCAACCTGGATAGAGATTCATTATAGCTATATACCCATTATTTTCAACCTAAGTACGCAACGGCAAAAGGGCAAATGTGGCGTTTCCGAGTTTGCAGGGATTCTTGCCCCAGCCGGGGCCATATTTCCGCGGTGAAGCTATAGGTAGCGTTGCAATTTAGGTGGTTTAAGTCAGGGCGCATCATTCATTCCAGTACTGCCGGGGCAACCACAAGGGTTGCACCTATGCCTCGACCACCGGATATGGAACGCTGCCATCGAAATGCCTAAACTGGCAATCACCTCTGCCAAAGGTTACAATGCCTCAAGTCAGCTACCCCTACCTTGTGTTTACTGGAGGTGCCTTATGCCCCTGGACCCTCAAATCGTAACTGTTATGGAGAACGCGGCGGCCCTCGGTTTTCCGCCAAATAATGAAGTTTCGCCGGAAGAGGCCCGGGCCAACGGGCGAGCGCGCCCCCGTGCTCCGGGCCCGGAAGTTGCCCGTGTTGAAGACCGAGCCATTCCGGGACCCGGCGGCGATATACCGGTCCGAATCTATACCCCGGCGGGATCTGGCCCCTTCCCGGCGCTGGCCTGGTTCCACGGCGGCGGTTGGGTTGTAGGCGACCTGGATTCAGCCGACCCTTCGGCGCGCCATCTCTGCGTCGGCGCAAACTGCGTCGTGGTGTCCGTCGATTATCGGCTGGCGCCGGAGACCAAATTCCCGGGCGCTGCCGACGACTGTTACGCCGCTACCCAGTGGCTGGCCGCCAACGCCGCTTCCCTGAACGTTGACCCCGATCACATTGCCGTGGGTGGAGACAGCGCCGGGGGCAACCTGGCCGCCGCCGTCTCGCTGATGGCCCGCGACCGGGGCACGGCCTCCCCGGTCTTCCAGTTGCTGGTTTATCCCGTCACCGAGCGGAATTTCGAGACCGCTTCCTACATTGACAACGCCGATGGCTACCAGCTGAGCCGAGCCGGGATGATTTGGTACTGGGACCATTACCTGGCCGACTCGGCCGACGCCGACAACCCTTACGCTGCCCCCATGCGCGCCAGCGACCTGAGCGGGCTGCCTCCGGCCTTGGTTATTACGGCCGAGTTCGACCCCTTGAGAGATGAAGGCGAAGCCTACGCTCGGAAGCTGGCCGCGGCCGGCGTCCCGACGGTATGCACCCGTTACGACGGGATGATTCACGGCTTCTACGGTATGTCCGTCGTGGTGGACCGGGCCCGGGAGGCGGTGGAGCAGAGCGCAGCCTGCCTGCGCGAAGCCTTCTTTGGCGCTCCCGTAGCCGGTTAACCTCCCCGGAAACATCCGGCGAAGTGCCTGTGGCAGTTGAAAAACGGCAAGAGCAGATCCCGCTCTTGCCGTTATTGTGTCGCTTCAGCCCGGGCCGGCCGGCTGCCTCGGGGAAAACCCACCGTAAAGCCGATAGTCACCGGGCATACTTTGTGATAGTATCCTGAAAATACGCTCCGTCCGGGCGCCGGCGCCCAGTTAATCGGGAGGCAGCCTTGTCCCAATACATTGTCGGCTATGTTGGCCGAACTGCCCTGGGGATAGGTTTTGCCCTGGTATTCGCCGCCATTGGCGTAATCCTGGCGCGTATGGGGATTTTACTCTTTGGCGTAACTTCCTGGACCGGCTGGCTGTCAATGCTGTTGGGTGGTATCGGTATCGGAGCCGCCCTGGGCAGCGTCGGGGCCTGGCTGTGGCTGAAAGGGATGAGCTACAACTTTACCGGATTGCTGGCGTTGGCCGCCCTGGTCACCGGAATAAGCGGGGCCTGGTTCGGCTATCAATACGGATCCGGGGTAGAACCGGAATGCTGCGCTTCACCGACCATGGGCCCTATCGCCTGGTCGGTGCTGGGAGCGATTCTGTTTTCCAACGGGGCCACCCTGGCCGGCGGGATCGCCGGTCAAACGGTCAGCCGGGCCCTTCGCCGGCGGCGTAGCAGCCTCGGCCTTCCCCCTTCCCAAGCCCATTTGTGAGAATTATAGCGAGGATTCAACTGCCCCCTGGAGCCTGCCGTTACGAGAGGGTTAATCAGTGCAAAAATTTATTCTGCGGCGTCTGGTTATAACGATTTTCACGCTGATTCTGGTCTCCTTAATCGTGTTTGTAATGGCCCGCGCTTCCGGAGACCCGCGGACTTTGCTGCTGGACGACTATGCTACCACCGAAATGTGGGACGAATTGGGCAAGGAACTGGGTCTGGACAAGCCGATGTACGTCCAGTATGCCATCTTCTTGAAGGACGCCTTGCTGCTGGACTTCGGCGTTTCGGTTATCGATAATCAGCCGGTGATTAATACCATCATGGAACGCTTGCCGGCCACCCTGCAGCTGGGCGTTGCCGCCTTCCTCTTCTCCCTGGTAGTGGGGATTCCACTGGGTATTTTATCCTCCATCAAGCGCGACAGTTTCTGGGATCAGGTAGGCAAGCTGGTAGCCCTGCTGGGCCAGTCCATGCCTCCCTTCTGGCTGGGCATTATGCTGATTTTCTTCTTCGCCGTAATGCTGGGCTGGGTTCCCCCCTCGGGACGCTACGAATGGAACAGCTTTGTCCTGCCGGCCATCACCCTGGGCTGGTTTACCGTGGCGGCCAATATGCGGATTGTCCGGTCGGCCATGCTGGACAGTCTGGACACCGAATACATCAAGCTGGCCCGGGCCAAGGGAGTTTCCGAGACCCAGATAATCTGGAAGCACGCCCTCAAGAATGCGGTCATTCCGCCGCTGACATTTATGGGGATTACCCTGGGCACGTTGGTAACCGGCTCCATCGTCGCCGAGACCGTGTTCGCCTGGCCGGGGATCGGGTTGCTGGCCTTTGACGCCCTGCGCCAGTCCGATTATTCGCTGCTGCAGGGTATCGTTATCTTTTTTGCGGTAATGTACCTGGGCACTTCCCTGCTGGTGGATATTCTCTATGCTTACCTGGACCCCCGAATTCGTTACAGCTGACTGCTGAGGAGACGTGAATGGCAAATACGGTTCTGGCAACTCGGCCATCTTCCTCGCTGAATCCGGTGCGGCGGCTGCGCGGGCTGCGGCAGCGGCATATTGCGCTGGTAGTATCGGCATTTCTGTTGCTGCTGGTAGCCGGCACCGGGATACTGGCTCCACTGATTGCGCCCCATGACCCGCACAAGGGAAATCTGGCGGACCAGAAACTGCCCCCGGCCTGGATCGGGGAGCGGACTACGGCCAAGACCGTGGTGGAATTTCCCGAGCCGGGGTTGAGCCACCGCCAGATTTCCATTTCCCGAGCCCGCCGCATTGACCCCAACGCTACCCTGGGCAGTGAAGTGCCGGTCGTATTAAGGGATGGCGGAAACTCCAGGTATCTGCTGGGCACCGACGACCTGGGCCGGGATATTTTGAGCCGTATGATTTACGGGGCGCGCATTTCATTGATAATAGCGGCGGTTACGCTGGGTATCGGCGGCGCCATCGGAACCGGCTTGGGGCTGCTTGCCGGCTACTTCGGCGGCCTCGTTGACGAGCTCCTGATGCGCATCGTGGACATTTTCCTGGCCCTGCCCCTGGTGCTGGTGGCGCTGGTGCTGGTGGTGGCAGTGGGCCAATCCTTTTTTATCACGACAATGGTGCTGGTGCTGTTCATCTGGGTGCGTTTTGCTCGTCAAATTCGTGGTGAAGTCCTGCAGCTGAAGACGATGGACTATGTATCTTTGGCCAAGGTGGCCGGCGCTTCCACGCCGCGAATCCTCTTCGTGCACCTGTTCCCCGGCGTAATTAACACCCTGATTGTGGTGGCTACCCTGCAAGTCAGCATCGTCATTCTGGTGGAGTCCACCCTCAGTTTCCTGGGGGCCGGGGTGCCGCCCCCGACCCCGGCCTGGGGTTCTATGGTGGCCGATGGCCGGGACTTTCTGGCCGATGCCTGGTGGATATCGACTATGCCCGGAGTAGCCATATTGCTTACCGTGCTTTCCCTGAACCTGTTCGGCGACTGGCTGCGCGACCGGCTGGACCCCAAGCTGCGGCAGCTGAACTAGGGAGTTCTGGAAGATTTAATCTTCAAAATTAGTGACACTTGGCAGTTGATTATAGCCGAAAAGTGCCTCTAACATTGCCCAAGCGTCACCATAGGTATTCAACTCTTGGCAGGTTACGCCCGGAAGGATAAACCTTTGGCAAGACTTTTGAGAAAATCAGAAAGCTCATTGGGCGGCGAACCGCCACCGGGCAATGCGCTGATCCTGGAAAGTAATCCGGTGGACTCATTCCTTGTAACCCTGCGCAGCGCCGGCAAGTTGGACTATAAACGGTATCTGGGATCGCCCCTTCGCTATGCCGGTGGGAAGAGCCTAGCTGTAGGTTACATCTTGGAGAGGATGCCCAAGAATATCAGCCGCTTGGTCTGTCCTTTCATCGGTGGCGGGTCGGTTGAAGTTGCCTGCGCTCGAGAAATAGGTCTGGAAGTAGTTGGTTATGATGTCTTCGACATTTTGGTCAATTTTTGGCAAGTGCAGTTGGCTAAACCTCAGGATTTGTATTCGCTTTTGAAGGAATTCTCCCCCGATCGCGACACATTCAAGCAGGTAAAGGAACGTCTTTACTTACACTGGATCGGGGAAGCAACCCTGGACAGCGATGACTTGGCATCGCATTACTACTTCAATTCAAATACTTCCTATGGTCCCCATTTCCTGGGTTGGCCTTCGGACATTTACCTGGAAAATTCTCGCTATGACAAGATGCTGCGGAAGGTCCGGGATTTTCGAGCGCCGGGTCTGACCGTAGAATGCGCGGGATTTGAAGAATCTATGACCAGGCACGGGAGCGATTTCCTTTACTGTGATCCACCTTATTATTTGGAAGACGGAAAGACTTTTACCGGAATGTACCCCCACCGGAACTTCCCGGTTCATCATGTAGGGTTTAGACACGATCTGCTCAGAGATATTCTACTGGAACACGAAGGAGGATTCATTCTTTCCTATAACGATTGCGAGACCATCCGGAAATGGTACTCGGGGTTTAATATGTTCAGCCCTAGCTGGCAATATACCTTCGGTCAGGGCGATACTCGTATTGGGGACAATCGGATTCAAAGTAACGGCAGTTCCCACATCAAGAAATCTCACGAACTGTTGATCTGGCGGAACCCAACCGATGACTAGCCGAGGCTCTCCCTCAGAACAAGCTCGCAGCATAAGGCAGCGGGGACACGATAATGCTCTGCAATTCGCCTTGGCTATAGGCCTGGAATCTGATTACAGGAACGATCCTCGTGCCAAAAAGGACGTCATTGATCCTTCGGGCGATGCGCACTCTCTGAAGTCGGGGATGAAGAAATGGCAAATTTTCCTCTATGGGCGTAACCGGTTCGAAACCGATGACGGATTTCAGGCGCTCAATGGAGTAGGCGCGCTGCTTATACACTGCATAGATACCTTTCCGCCGCGGTATGATGATTACAAAGATAACAAAGAACCGTCCAAACAGAGGCTGCGCACCCCCATGCGGGAACTAAAGGACCGGTTCCAGCGTAAGGCATTGCTTCGGGCTTTTTTGATGAAATCTATTTTCAACGGTGGGGAGGTGAATTATCTTACAGCGCTGTACAATGACCGTTACCATGTCTTCTTAAATTACGACGTTGTACGAGTAATGGGGGAAGCCTTCGAAGTAACCAATTCCAAAGGCAACCCACCGGAGCAAAAAGTAATTTTCAAGTACCATAATTACAATGCAGCCGAGTTAGAGATGAGGAACGACAGTGCGCGCCATTATCAGGAAATTCGTTTCAATATGATAGTGCAAAGGCCATGGAGTTATTGTTCACCATAGAGCCCGAGCGAGCCTTTTCGGAGCTTGTATCAGTTTACTGTGGCGCCATTAGAACCTTCGGGAACTGGCAGCCCGGATGGCGTGACAACTAACAAAACTAACAGGGAGGCAGCCTGATGCAGCAGCTAACCAGCAGTGTATTTGCGGAGACCCAGATTCGGGGTTGCAACCATGGCTTTGTCGTTACTTCCGAGGGCGTGGTGATGATTGACAGCGCCCAGAAGCCCAGCGACGCCCTGAAGCTGAAAGAGGAGATTGCCAAACACGGTGAGCTCCGCTACATCATCAATACGGAACCCCACGGCGACCACTGGCGGGCAATGCCTATTTTGACGCGCCCGTCATTGCTCACGAGGGAGTGCGACAGCGAATCCTGGATACCAACCTGGAAGAGCATGTGGCCCGGGTGGCCGGCATGGGCCCGGAAGAGCCGTCCCTGCTGGAAAATTACACTCCCAATGCCCCGGTCATCACCTTCCGCAACGGGATGACCATGCACCTGGGCGACCATACCTTCCAGATGATTCATATGCCCGGCCACACCCTCTACCAGGCGGCCATCCTGATTAAGGAAGAAGGCGTCGTCTTTACCAGCGACAACATCTTTCATAAGGTGCAGACCTACATCCAGGAAGCCAATCCAGACCAGTGGTTGCGGGCCCTGGAGTCGCTGCGGCGGCTGGACGAAGAGATTTTCGTGCCGGGCCACGGGCGGCTCTGCGATAAAAGCTACCTGGACGAACAGGGCGAGTATATCCTGGAATGGAAAGAGTACGCCCGGCAGGTCGTGGAACGGGGGATGACCCGGGATGAAGCCGTCGAGAACCTGACGGACCTCACCGACCGCTACCCGATGGACGTCGGGCAGGACGGCACCTCGCCCCGGGTGATGCGGATGAACGCCGCCAACCTGTGGGATTACTGGACCAGGGCCGGTATTCATACTGACCGCCCCGACTAGGAGCGGCGGCTTCCCGGGCTTGCGCGAAAGGGGGGCAGGGGTTGACCTGCCCCCTGGTTTTTGACTGTTGCGCAAGTGAGCAAAACCGGGCCCACCGGTTTCTTTCCCTCTGGGCGAACGTTATGCCCGTTGCGACTTGAAGGCCCATAACCAGTCCTGGTCGCGGGCCGGGCCCGTAACCCAACCGTCCATCGCCCGCTGTCGTTCTGCCTCAATGTCCACGCCCAGGCCGTCGGCCAACCGATTCATAAAGTTGAACAGGCAGGTGATGCCGACCACGGAAAGAATTTGCTCGTAGGTCAGACCCAAATCCCGAAGCTTCTGGACATCCGACTGGCGCATTTCCGTTGGTTCTTTGGTGAGCTTTACCGCAAAGTCCAGCATTACCCGCGTTTGCGGGTCCAGCTCGGCGGTGGTGTAGTCGTGCAGGATATGGCTGGCGTATTCCGGGTCGTCGGAATGTTGACGAAGGAACCCTCCGTGGGAGGAGGCTCAATAGCGACAGCGGTTAATCACCGAAACCGCGACGGCGATAGACTCTTCCTGCACCCGGGTCAGTTCCGATGCGCCGAAGCTGATGGACTGGTTCAGGTGGCGAACCGCTTCCATCATCCCGGGGTTGATTGACATAGAGCTTATAATGCCGGGCATTCCCACATCTTCTACTCGAATCCAGGTCATTTTTTCTCCTTGTCCGTTTACGTATCCGCCGGGGAAGGGCTGCCTTCCCCGGCCACGAATTTCCCCGAAGGCCGGTTAAGTTGGGTCTGGTATCCTCCATATTGGGGAATAAGGAAATTTCTACCGCCGTGCTAGTCTCGCACCGCGGCCGGCCTCGCCCCTTCCAGGTAGTGAGTGTGCGCGGCGGAATAAGGGTCCAGGGCCGGAAAGAACACCAGCAGTTGGGCCGTATCTGCCCCGGTGACCCGGAAAGAGTGTTCCGCGCCGGGCGGAATGACTACCGTGTGGTTGGGGCCGACAACCCGGGTTTCGCCGTCCATGCTGACTTCCAGGGTGCCTTCCAGGATAACAATAAACTCGTCAATGGTGTGGGTATGCAGCGGCGCGCCGGCGCCCGGTTCGGCCGTATTGATACTGAAGGTACTGGTAACTCCCTGTTCGTGGCCGGCCACATCCCACTTGCGGTAGCCGGGACGCCAGGGCACTTCCGGGGCTTGGGAATGGTCTATTATCGGCATAGTCACCTCTCAGCCAAATGCCCCGCCTTCTGGTCGGGGCTGTGATTATTCAGGAAGCAATTGTATCGTATCTAACGCTACTTATGCCCTCACCCCTAACCCCTCTCCCGCGAGGAGAGGGGAATCTGGTCGTTGATCTGGCGCCCCAGGTACACACCTCCCTCGCCCTTAGGGAGAGGTTCCGGGGGGTGAGGGCGCGGTAACTGAACTCATCGTGGTATAATTTGTTGGCTGGCCCGGCCCGGCTGGGACAAATGGGGATAACCCCCGAAGCCTGAATATCGACTCCAATTCTGAGGAGGCAGCCATGACCACACCGGCGGCGCAACCGGACAATGACCGTGTTTCTCGTGCCTTCACGATTCAAGGGGATGCCATGACCCTGGACGGGATGAAAAAGCAGGCGGAAGCTCGCGGCTTTACGATTATGTGCGACGAAGGGCCGCCTATGGGCGATAATACCGCCCCGTCGCCCATGACCTATTTTGCCGTCTCCATACTGTTTTGAGAGATGACCCAGCTTGAGCGGTACGCTCAGATGATGAAGGTTGATCTGGGACAGGTTAAGGCCAATATCGGGTTCTCCGTTTCCTCCGAAGGCTCGGTGTTGCGGCAAACTATCCAGGCCAAGGCCGATAAAATCATCATTCACTACGACGTGGAATCCGGCGACCCGCCGGACCGGGTCGCCGGCCTGATGCGCAATGCCCGCAATGGCTGCTACGCCCGGCAGTCTTTCGGTCGGCCCGAGCTGTTTGAGGATACCATCAACCTTAACGGCGAACCCTTCAATCTTGACGACTATCCGGCGCCGGGCGACTAGGCCCTTCCTTTCCGGCTGAAGTAGAGCCGACATTCTGGTTGAATCCGTTATTGACTGGCAGGAACGGAAGTGTTCCAGTTGCGCCCTAACCGGACAGCACTGAGTTCCTGCCTCATTTCCGGGGCAGCGGCAGTCAAAATTTCAAGCGACTATTCCGCCGGCGCCGAACTTTAAGGTAAAGCAGGGTATTGACTGACCAAATTGAAACCACAGCGACGGCCGGCGTCCCGGCGGTAGCAACCCAGGGGCTCACCAAGCGGTTTGGCCGGATTACCGCGCTGGATGAGGTCAACTTTACCGTTCCGGCGGGAACCATCCTGGGCCTGTTGGGACCCAATGGCTCCGGCAAGACCACGCTGCTGAGCATCCTTGCCGGATTTATTTCCCCTACCTCAGGGACTTTCCAACTGCTGGGGCAAGCAAATCACCGGCTTGCCCTCGCCCGCACCGGCTCGCTGATTTCCCGTCCCCTGCTCTGGCCCTACCTGTCCTGCCGGGACAATCTGCGCTGCGCCCAGGGCATCGCCGGCAGTCGCTCAGACCCGGAGGAAGTGGAACGGCTGTTGGCCGTAGTTGGCCTGGACGGGGGCGCTGCCAGCCGCAAATTCAGCCAATGCTCAACGGGAATGCGGCAGCGCTTGGGGATAGCTACCGCCCTGTTGGGCAATCCGGACTTGCTGCTGCTGGACGAGCCAACCGCCGGGCTGGACCCGGAAGGTATGGTGGAAATACGAGAAATGGTTCGAAGTCTGGCAAGCGCCACCGGACGCACCATTATAATGTCCAGCCACCTGCTCCACGAAGTTGAACTTACCTGCGACCACTATGCAATTATCTTTCGCGGCAACCTGGCCGACCAGGGGCCCGTTGCGGGCCCATCGCCGTCGACCTCCTCCCTCCAGCTTGAAACTACCGACAACGCCGGCGCCCTTGCATTATTGCGGGAGCAGGGGTGGGATGCCTCCCCAATTCCGGCAGCCCCGGCTCCGGAAGCCGGACAACTCCAGTCGCTATCGGTTTCAATCCAGCCGGATGATAGCTGGAAAGTTGCCCGCGACCTGGCGGGAGCCGGTATTTATCCGACCTTGATGCGCCCGACCGAACCGGTCGGCCGGACCGGTACGCTGGAAGCCAGGTATCTGGCGGCGGTGAATCGAGTTCAAGCCGGCGAAGCTGCGGAGTCGGGATGAACCAGGTAATTTGGCTGGTTCGCTGGGAGTGGTTTCGGTTAAGTCGGCGGGTTGGCGCGCTGGCGCTGCTGATTTCCGCCCTGCTCCCGGCCCTGCCGACCGTAGGGATAGCCGCCTGGCTAAATTCCTCCGCTTCGCCTTTTTCGGAATCGGTGAGCTATTTTCAGGCCGCCGCCGGACTACTCTTCTGGGTAAGTCCCCTGCTGGCCGTTTTCCTGGCGGCGCTGGTTCACGCCACTGACTTGCAGGGGGGCAACTGCAGAACGCTGACGGCGTGGGGCGCAGCCCGGGATACCGTCCTGTCCGCCAAGCTTCTGCTCTGTTCCCTGCTGCTGCTGGTTTACCACCTGATTATTATGGGCATAGCCGTCCTCGCGGCGGTGGCGGTGTTCCCCCATTTCCAGGATTGGGGCAATGGAGTAATCGGCGCCGGGGTATCCCTCCTGGCTTCTTTCCTGTACCTGGCCTTGGGCACAGCTCTGGCCTACTGGCGTCAGTCAACCGTCTTTACGGTGGGGTTGGGCCTTTCCCTGATATTTTTTGAGGCAGTCGCCTATCCCATCGCCGGCGGTTTGGGCCAACTGTTTGACTGGCCCGTAAATCGGTTTACCGACTGGACGCTTTGGGGAATAGCCCAGGGGTTACAGGGCGAGAGTCTCCTGCTGGCCCGAGGGTGGTTTATTCCCATCGCAGCCGGATACATCGGTCTTCTCCTGGGATTAGCCCGGTTAGCCTTCCGGAGGTCCGACCTGAGAGCCGGCGGAGATTAGCCGACCCCGGTCTCCGACCCGACTGCCTGTCCCCGGCAACGTTGACACCGGGCAGATGGTAGTTTAGTATCAAAATCAGTAAATTCAAAGCTGGTGAACCCTCGGGACAGGGCTATCGCATATGAAAAATTTTCAGGATCAAAACGGAACTTTCCGATGTTTTGGCGGCGCTTTACTGGGTAATCAACATCAAAACCAACGGTTTAAGTCTTAAATTACCCAAATTTAGCAGTTAAAAACTGAGATTTACCCGTCAATTGGCCTCTTAAAATCCATATGCGATAGCCCTGCCCTCGGGAGAGCGACTACAAATCCTCTCGCTGCGGGTTACCAAAACTCAGGGTCTGGAGAAACTTTGCTGGGAGCCTTGGGCCGCTTTCTCACCAGTTGGTACATAGCCGGGCCGGCACTGGCCGTATTGGGCATTGCCATAGGGTATGCGCTGTTCTTCCACGCTCTGCCGGGTAAACCCAAAATCGGCGTAATTGACATCCCCTTCTCCGGAATTGACGAAAATTCCGCCGCTATTATTTCCGCTTATCTGGAGTATTCCCGCCGCAACCCTGAAATCAAGGGCGTGGTCATCAAGCTGGCCTCCCCCGGCGGCGGGGCCTCGGCCAGTGAACAGCTTTATCACGAGACCGTCCGCCTGCGGGAAGAAAAGCCGGTGGTGCTGGTGATGAACGGGATGGTAGCCAGCGGCGGCTATATGATGGCCATGGGGGTCAACCATTCTTATACCAAGACCTCCAGCCTGGTGGGCAACGTAGGCGTCGTGGCCGGCAGTGGCCCGGTTTTCCCCCCGGTGGTTCCCGAAAGCGTCGTGCCTACCGGCCCGCAAAAGCTGACCGGCGTATCCCGGCGGGACTGGATTTCCGACCTGGATATGCTGAAGGAAGCTTTCGTGGAGATGGTGGTTCAGGAACGGGGCGACAAGCTGAAGATTACCCGGGAAGATTTGAGCAAAGGCAAGCTGTACACCGGAATGGAAGCGGTAGCTCTGGGTCTGGTGGACGAAATAGGCAGCGATACCCAGGCTTTCAAGAAAGTAGCCGATTTGGCTGGCATCAGCAATTACGAACTGGTGAATGTCAACGTCGAGGTTAACCGTCTCTTCGTGCAGGACTTGCGCCGTATCTATTCGGCCACCGGCAATGTGGACGAGCCTTTGACTGAATCGGATATGGGCCTGCTGAAAGTCTTTGCCGGGCGTCAGGCCGCTCTGGGCCAGGATGGGGTAAGCGACGATTCCGTCGAGCTTTCCGAAATTGGCATCCCGGTTTCCGCCTCAGGCGGCCGGCTGGATTCAGGAGCGTTGAGCCGCCCCCTGGAGTACGGCGTACTGGGAAGGCCGGTTCAGGAAACCTTCTCCGATTTTCCCATCGAAGTGAACCGTCCCCAGTTCTATTACTTGTATGTTGGAGCGGACCGCTAGCGTGTGGAAGCTCGCGATACTTCCTGTTTTCCTGGTCGCCTTTCTGGTGGTGGCCTATTTAGTCTTCTACCGCGGGGGATATACTCCCCCGCCAACGCCTGATATTGCCTTCGAGACTATCGACTCCATTCCGGTGGCGGCCGCCGATTTTTCGGACCAGCCCGTTTTTACCGCCAGCCCCATCGGCGGCGGCGTTCGTGGCCGACTGCTGGTGGACGAGTCGCACCGGAACAACTTTAATCGTTCCGAGATTGGCGCATTGCTTTCCCGAGTAGCCGCCCGCGGCTATACCACCGGTTTTCGGGATGATGATGCCGAGACGGAACTGGCTGACCAGCTGAGCCAGGTGGACGCTTTTCTGGTAATTCTGCCCATAACGGCCTTCACCGAAGCGGAAATTGAGGCGGTAGTCAAGTTTGTTGAACAGGGCGGGAGGCTGCTGCTGCTGGCCGATCCGGGCCGCAATTTCCAGATTAACCAGTTAGCCGAACCCTTTGGCGTGTTTTTTCAGCCCGACTATCTCTACAATTTGAAGGAGTATGACTCAAACTTTCGGGAAATTTTCGTCCGAGATTTCCGGGCCGACTCCATCACAACCGGAATTCGGGAAATGGTCTTTTACTACGCGGGATCAATTGAATCCACCGGCTTTGGCCTGGCCATGACCGATGGCAACACCTCCTCCAGCATTTCAGAAATAGTCGAACCCCGCTCGCCGCTGGCGGTGGGGGCGCAGCGCAACATCCTGGCTATTTACGACCTTACCTTTATGGTTCCCCCCTATATCGGGGTGAAGGACAATGACCGGCTGGTTTCCAACATCGCCGATTTTCTTACCGACAGCGGGCGCAGCTATGCGCTGGCCGATTTCCCCCGATTCTTCCAGGACGAGGTTGATATTCTGGTCGGCGACCCGGCTCTGGTAACCCGGGCCGCCGGGGTGAAGCAGGTCCTGGGCCGTAAAGGGGTGTCCGCCCGGCTGCAAGGCGCCGAGAACGTCAGCCGGGATACGGTGTTTCTTTCCCTCTTTGGGAGCCACGACGCGGTTTCCCGGTATCTGGATGCTTACGACATCACGGTGAGCGACGAAACCTTCGCCGCCTCATTCGCCTCCGGGATTCCCCGGGAAGACCGGGCGCTACTGCTGCTGCATCGCTCCGGGGAGCGGGATGTGCTGATTATTCTGGCCGAGTCCGACGAAGGATTGGATTCGGTCATCGCAGGACTGGAAAGGGATACCTTCCGGGAAGGACTAGTTGACGACATTACTGGAGTGTTTGATACCAAATGAAAGTGAAACCGGGTTATTTTTTGCCGGTTCTGCCGTTCTTACTGGCCCTGGCAATGGCCTGTTCCACCCAGGCCCCTGGCGTTGCCCCCGGTCCCGAAGCTGCCAATAGTCCATCGGCGGCGGTGGCGGCGGACGGGGCTTCGGTAGAGCCGGCGCCAGTGTCGGCTGACCGGGTTGTCGAATTTGCGGCGCAGCAACAAGCTATCAACGATGATTGGGACGAATTTCATGCCGACTTTGACCAGTGGCGCACCGGAATGAGCGCCTGCGATCGAGCGGCGGCGGAAGAAGCCCTGCGGGTGTTCGCCAGTGAATTCGGGAACATCACCCGGCAGGCCCGGGATCTGCCGGGCAGAAGCATTGCCCGAGAATTACCCGATGAAGCCATCCAGGCGGCTACCGCCGAGGAAACCGCCTTGCGCGCCCTGCGCGACCACTGGCAGCCCGGCAATCCCGACTTGCTGGAAGCGGTGTACGTCCAGCGAAATGACGGGGCCGGTTTGCTCCGGGTTACGGCCATCGCCGTGGACAAGCTGGAGGAAATGGATAAACCTGAAGACAAGGCTGCGGGTCAGAAATTAGCTGACGCTTTGGCCCCGGTAGATACGGCGTGGGACCAATTCTACGCCAGTTATGAAGCGCTGGAGAGCGACCAGATAGACCTGACCGCTGCCGAAATAGTTACCCGGATAAGGTTGCTGGTGGATGAACAGCAGGCAGTCCAGAATGCCCTGGAGGGTATCCCGTCGGCCGGATTAACCGACCCGGCGCAAGATGTGCTGAACCGGCTGATCGATGCGGCCGATACCGAAGCGGATGGGCTGGACGATCTTTTTGAGGCGATGCGTAAGGCGGCCAAAGCGGAAAGCAGCGCCGCCCAAAATCAAGCAGAAGAACAAGACGACTCCGACGGGTCAGACTCCTCCGCACCACCGGAGGGAGACGAGAACGGCGCCGACGGTGACTCGGAAAGTTCCGACAGCAGCGATGAGACGGCTCCGGACAATCCCGGAAGCGGTATGCCGGGAGACTTCCCGCCATTGACTGAATCCGGGCTGCTTTCCCCGGGCTCGACTGCCGCCCTGCTGAACCTGGCAGCCTCGGGCCAATCCCCTACCGGGGCGACGCCCGGCGGTGAAAGTGGTATCCCCCAGTCAACTCCGATGCCCCCCGATTACTCGGAGCACTTTAATCAATTCGAAAATATCCTGGCCGATACCCGGTTGATTCGCAAGCAGTCCGGCAGGGACTTGGAAGGCATCATCGAAGGTGTCAGCGAAGAGGACTTGGCTGACCTGGCCGAATTTACCAGGGCTTACGGCGACCTGATGCAGGATTGGGACGACTTTCATACCGATTTTGACCGGTGGGTCCGCACCGAAGGCGATTGCGACCGCGCCGGCGCCGTGGCCGAGCTGAATCAGTTCAGCCAGAGTTTCAATGCCCTGGAGAGTCGGGTTCTGGAGCTTTCCCAAATTTCTTATCTGAGCCCCAGTTCCGACCTGCTGGCCGAAGCATCCGAAAGGGAAGGAGCCGCGCTGCGCAGTCTGGTCAGCACCTGGTCGCCGTACTTGAGCGATGTTTACCGGGGACTGGACGAAGAGCGGGCTAATGCCGGCAAGCTGCGCCGGTTGGCGGCCCGGCGCACTCAGGAACTGATGGAACGCAACGGTATTCAGCAGTAGCCGGAGGTAGCCTTCCGCACCGTCAACGCCTCGCCATCCGGTCAACTCGATATTGACCCGGGGTGCGGAGCTGTCGCTTCAGAGGGCGGCTACCAGCTTTTGGCACATTTCGGCCCCTTGCAGCACTTCGGGTATAACCGCGGTCTCCTCTTTAGTGTGGAATGACCGGACGCCGATGCCCACCGGCAGGGCGGCGATGCCGTGTTCAAAAAATACGTTGGCATCCGAGCCGCCGCCGCTGCCTTCCAGCCGAGGCTCCAACCCGATAGCGGCCAGCGCGCGGGAGAGCAGGGCCACTGTAGGATGCTCGGCGTCAACCCGGTAGGACCGGTAGCTGTTGGTGATGTTCAGGTCCAGGCGCGCCTCCGGGAAAAGGGCGGCCACTTCAGCAAAGACCTGCCGGAACTTATCGGTATAGTGGTCCAGCTTTTGGGGGGACCGGCTGCGAATCTCGCCGTCCAGCAAAGCTCGTTCCGGCACAATGTTGCGCTTCAACCCGCCCTCCAGGTAGCCGATATTGGCGGTAGTTTCCCCGTCAATACGGCCGAGGGGCAGCCGGGTCAGGAGGTGGCCGGCAATCACCAGAGCGGAAATTCCCTTTTCCGGTTCCACCCCCGCGTGGGAGGCGCGGCCGGTAATCTCAGCCTGGACCACATTCTGCGAAGGCGCGGACACCGTTAGCCGCTTGACCTGACCTTCCCCGTCAAATACCACTCCCCGCCGGGCGGAAATCAGGCTAAAATCCAGGTTGCGCGCCCCGTTCAGCCCGCCCTCTTCGGCCCGGGAAAAGACTACCTCGATCGGCAGGTGAGTCTGCCCGGATTCACGGGTTGCGGTCAACGCTTCCAGCACTATAGCTATGCCTGCCTTGCAGTCGCCGCCCAGGATGGTGGTCCCGTCGGAACGCAGCAGGTCGCCGTCCAGACGGGGCTGGATACCACGGCCCGGCTCCACCGTGTCCAGGTGGGCCGACAGCATTATTGGCTCCCCGGCGCCGTCGATTTTTGCCACCACATTCCCGTAGGAATCGTGCCGCACCGTGAAGCCCAGAGTTTCCAGGCGCGCCGAAACCTCCCGGTCCATCGCGTCTTCCTCGCCGGTAGGACTGTCGATCCGAATCAGGGTCATCAATGTTTCGACCAGTCGCTCTCGATTCGCCATTTCCCTCTCTCCCATTGTCGCAACGCAACTTTGCCGGAGATTATACAACAGGCCGGCAAAGTGTACAGCGTTGGGCTGATTTCACTTCACTACCACCGGATACCGCTGCAGCTCTCGGCTGCCGGAATGCGTTGTTAATACTGCTCTGCATTGGTATCTTCCCTTTATGAATGATTGGCGTATCCTAGATGTATTACACAGGCGCCGGCAATACTAGTTTACCTTCCGCTGCAGTTCTCCTAACACCTTTGTAACTCCAGGCTGCTCCGACAGTTCAACCAACAAATTAACCGGTACATACGCACTCAAACTGTTCTTGCGATAGTTTCCTTGCGCCGCTTTACCACCCCTGCTTTGTATCCAGGAGACCAGAGCCTCGGCTTGCAACTCCGTTTCCGTATATACATTTACTCTAACTATTTCGTTGGGGTCTTGCTTAGGCATTCTTTTTGGAGAACCACTCCCCGGACCGTTGGGCAGAAAAATTACTCGTGTATCTTCCTCCCGGCCCATCAGGTCAGGTATTATTCCCACCGTATAGATGTAGGGTTCGGAAATGGCGGCTCTGGGATAAGGGTCTGGTTCCGGCCCTCTAATTTCGGCGACGGCACTCCGGGATTTGATCCAGGCCAGGAATTCTTCTCGATCCACCCCGGCCCGCAGCCAGATGTGCTGGACCCGAGGCTTGGGAGTGGGTGTAGGCAGTCCCCGGGCGGCAACGGTTCGGGACGCAGCGACTACCTTGTCTTTTAGGTGTGAATCCAGTTTGGGGTAATCAGCGTTTCCGGGTAAATTCGCTCTTCGTCAAAACAGAAAGTTGCTTGACCCGGGGCTTCAGCTTCTGCACATAGCAGAACAACCCGCACTGGCGCGGCAGTAGGCGCCGGCGTAAAAGTTGCCTCTGCTTGGGGAACGCCGGCCAAGTCTTGGGCTGGCAAGGGGGCCGGAACGTCCTGGGGCGCAGCCGTGCCGCAGGCCAGGGGAATGTCCCAACACCTAACAGGGTCAAAAGCAGAAGCAGTTGACCGCCGGTCGGACGCCGGGCCGGACTGATTCGGTAACGCATCCCTTTCCTCCCATCGTAAACTTCCGGTTGGGCCGTATTATACCTGCCGGCTCGGCCCTCACGCTGAATACCGTGACCTTCGGGAAGCCGGCCTACGACCCCAATGCGGGATTTGGCTGCTTGGGGAAGTATGGCCGGGGTTAGACATTGAGATAGGATGGGGCAGCCAATCCCCGGCTCTGGGCCTGGTTTGGGTGGTAATTGACTGGTCCTTTCAATTGACGCTGATTCGAGCCTGGCATAAAATCCAGGTTGTCCGGCGCGGATTCGGACGCGAGGCCGGGCGAAATTGATGAGTTAAGCAGGTGGACTACCTTGATGACCGGCGATGAAATCAGAAGCTCTTACATTAAGTTTTTCGAGGACAAGGGACATCTGCATATGCCCAGCGCCTCGCTCATACCCGCCGGAGACCCGACCCTGCTTTTTACCAGCGCCGGGATGGTGCCTTTCAAGCCCTTTTTTATGGGAGAGCAGACGCCGCCCAACCGCCGGCTGACCAGTTCCCAAAAGAGCTTTCGCACTACGGATATTGATGAGGTTGGCGACCACAAGCATCTCACCTTTTTTGAGATGCTGGGCAACTTCAGCATCGGAGACTACTTCAAGAACCAGGCCATCGCCTTTGCCTGGGAACTGGTTACCACTCTATTCGAGCTGCCTCCGGAAAGCCTGTACGTCACTATCCATCTGGATGATGACGAAGCTTTCCAAATCTGGCGGGACGAGATTGGGGTGCCGGTGGAGCGCATTTACCGCTACGGGGACAGCGACAACTGGTGGGGGCCGGCCGGACTGGAAGGCCCCACCGGCCCCTGCTCCGAGATTCACTATGACGGCGGCGCCCATAAAGGCTGCAATCCTATGGTTCCCCCGGACCGGTTGACCGCTATATTCCGGGCAGAACGGGACAGCGGCGTCCCCGGGGAGATACCGGGCTGCCACCCTAACTGCGACTGCGAACGGTTCGTCGAGATGTGGAACCTGGTCTTTATGCAGTTTTACCAGGACCCGGAGGGGAACCGTACTCCCCTGCCGGCCCCCAGTGTCGATACCGGCATGGGATTGGAAAGGGCCGCCGCAGTGCTGCAGAACAAGCCCAACGTTTACGAGACCGACCTGTTCAGTCCCATTATTGATAAGGCCGGCCAGCTGAGTGGCAAACCCTACGGCGCTGACCGGGATACCGACTATGCCCTGCGCGTCGTGGCGGAACACGCCAGAGCCGCCGCCTTTCTCATCGGCGATGGTGTGGTGCCGGGGAATGAAGGACGGGGCTACGTGCTGCGCCGGGTTATCCGGCGGGCCATTCGCTACGGACGGCGGCTGGGGCTGGTGCAGCCCTTCCTGACAGAGGTGGCTGAGGTCGTCCTGGCGCGGTTCAGCGGCGTTTATCGTGAGCTGGTCGAGAACCACGCATTTATTCTCCGGGTAATCGGCTTGGAAGAAGAGCGGTTCAGCCGGACTATCGATACCGGCCTGCCCATCCTGGAAGAAGAACTGCGCCGTAGCGCCGGCGAGTTGCTCGGCGCTTCGGTATTCCTGCTCTACGATACCTATGGCTTTCCCCCGGAACTTACCGCTGAAATCGCCCGGGAACACGGGCTTGCCGTGGACCTGGACGGCTTTGAGCGTGAGATGGAAGCCCAGCGAGAACAGTCCCGGGCCACCCAGTCCTTTGCCGGCAGTATGGAGATGCTGACCGCTTACGAGAACCTGGGGCTTGGCGCAACCCACTTCGTGGGCTACCGGAACTTGGAACAGGAGACCCGGATCGCGGCTCTATTGGTGGACAATGCGGCGGCGGGACACGCCGCCCAGGGTCAGCAGGTCGAGGTGGTGCTGGAAGGTACGCCCTTTTACGCCGAAAGCGGCGGACAGGTGGGAGACCAGGGAATCATCGCCGGCCCTAACGGGGTGGTGCGGGTGGCGGATACCCAAAGCCCGGTGGCCGGGCTGGTGGTGCACCGGGGCGTGGTGGAACAGGGGGACATTTCCCTGGGCGACGCGGTGGCAGCCCGGGTGGATGTCCAAAGACGGCTGGATGCGGCCCGAAACCATAGCGGCACCCATCTGCTGCACGCTTCCCTGCGGTCAGTATTGGGCCCCCACGTGAGACAGGCGGGTTCGCTGGTAACTCCGGACCGGCTGCGTTTCGACTTCAGCCACGTCGGCCCACTCACCGCTGCGGAGCAGTTGTCAGTCCAGGGCCTGGCTAATGCCCGGGTTCGCGACAACCTTCAGGTGCTCACCGAAGAAAGCACCTACGCCGAAGCGGTACGCGACGGTGCGCTGGCCTTTTTCGGCGACCGGTACGGCGACACGGTGCGGGTTGTCCGAATGTCCAACGGGGAAGCCTTCAGCATTGAAGTTTGCGGCGGCACCCACGTCGGCGCCACCGGGCAAGTCGGAACCCTCTTTGTTCTGGGCGAGTCCAGCATCGGCGGGGGAATGCGCCGCATTGAGGCGGTAACCGGGCGCGCCGCCGAGGAGCTTTTTGTGCAGCAGTCGGCCAGGCTGGAATCGCTGGCGCGAAAGCTGCAAACGCCGGTGGTGGACCTGGAGTCGCGGCTGGACAGCTTTTTGCAGGATACGGAGGAACTGCGCCACCGTTTGGCGACGCTGGAACGGGGCAGCTTGCGCACCGAGGCGGAGGCGCTGCTGACCCGCGATCAGGATGTTGCCGGGGTTACGCTGGTGGCCGGCCGAACTTCGGCCAACAGCGCCGAGGCAATGCGGGAAATGGGGGACTTCATTAAAACCCGCGTCCCCAGCGGTGTAATTTGTCTGGGAGCCGTGGTCAACGGCAATCCGCAACTGGTTGCGATGGTATCTACCGACCTGGTGGAACGCGGCCTCCACGCCGGCAATCTGGTGCGCGATGCGGCCCGGGTTATGGGCGGCGGCGGCGGCGGTCAACCCGAAATGGCCCAGGCCGGGGGACGACAGGCGGACAAGCTGGAGGATGCCCTGCGCCGGCTGGCCGAGCTGATTCGGGAATCCCTCTAACCCGGGACGAATTACATCTACCCGTCGGAAGCTTGGTGCAATTTCAGGATTCCCTTGGCGGCAGGTACAGGAACTGAAGGATGACTGCATCCCAAAGACTGCTGGCCCTGGATTTGGGCAATCGCCGGATTGGTATGGCGGTTGGTGGCGCCCCGGGGGTGCCGGTCCTTCCCGTCGGCTATCTGGAAAGAACGACTCTCCGCCAGGACTTGACCCGGATTCTGGCGGTGGCCGCGGCAAAGGGAGCCACTGCCTGGGTGGTGGGCGTACCCTATTCGCCCTCCGGCGGGGTTAGCGGCCAGACCCGGTTGGCGCAGGGATTCATTCGGGAATTGCGCCGGCGCACCGACTTGCCGGTGCATACGGTAGATGAGAGCTTCACCTCTTTTGAGGCTGAAGGGCTGTTGCGGGAGTCGGGAGTCCAGCCCTCCCGCCGCAAAGGGGAGGTGGACGCCGCCGCCGCCGTGCTGATTTTGGAGCGATTTCTGGCCGGGAGCTAACCTATAGATAGACCCGCTCGAAGTCTTTGGACAGGCAGGTCATATTCTCCAGGTCCCAGTCAAAAGTCAGGACAACGGAACTCTCCGAAGTAGCCTCCAGCAGGCGCTTTCCGTTCTTGGCGACGACGCTTTCCGCCTGGCGGTAGTCCAGTTCTTCCTCTTCCACCCCGGACCGGTTGCAGACGATTATGGGCAGGTTGTTATCCAGCGAGCGCTGTTCCCACTCGCCGTCCGGGGCGCACTGCCCGGGCCCCCAGGAGACCGGGGATACGTAAATTTCGGCGCCCTTCTCCTTTAGTACCTGGGCGACCTCGTTCTTGTAGGCGTCGGCGCAAACCAGAATCCCTACCCTGGTCCCGGCGCAGTCTATTGGCTCGATATTTTCGCCGGCCGTTGACCAGCCTTCCGCGCCCCGCAAAGCCTTTATCTTGCTGTGTTTTCCGATAATGCGGCCCGACGCGTCAATCACAAAAGCCGTGTTGAAAAGCCGGTCCGTGGCGGCTTCTCGCTCCGGATGGGACAGAAAGACGGTTAGTCCCAGCGCTTCGACTAAATCGCAATACGCTTGCATCCAGGGGTCGGGCTGGGGCTGAATCCAGTCGACGCCAATCTGCTGCATAAACAGATAGCCGGGGATACAGAGTTCCGGGGTGACCACCCAGTTGGCCCCTTCCCCGGCGGCGACACGGGTGGCGCGTTCGACCAAAGCCCGATTGTGCGCAATTTCGCCGGTCAGGGGCGCCAGGTGCAGCAGGGAGATGCGAATTCGGTTCATAGACTTACCCCGGCGCCGAGTTGACGCGTTGAGCGTCCAACGCCACTGACGCTGAATTTTGGCGGCTTCATTATAGCACTGCCGGCGGGGGCCGCCGGCGGGGTAAACGCATTGGATACCCTTCGCTTTTCAAAGTTAAGGCGCCGGGGTCAACCTTCCACAAAGACGAGGCTTGAGGCTTTTAAGCGCCCAGGGCTATCGCATATGAAAAGAGCAGGAATTGGGTAAGATATTGGTTGTAGTTGAGTGGGAAGGGAGGACGGCATGTCCGAGCTAGAGGATCTGTTCGCTGACCTGGAGGATCCCCGCGCTGGCAACGCCCGCCGGCATTCCTTGCACGATATTCTGGTCATCGCCTTGTGCGCCATCATCTGCGGCGGCCAGACCTGCACCGATATGGAACTCTTTGGCCGGGCCAAACGGGAGCTGCTGCAATCTTTCCTGAAGCTGGAAAACGGCATTCCCAGCCACGACACCTTCTCCCGGGTGCTGGGAATGCTGGACCCGGAGGCTTTCCAAGGGTGGTTTATCGAGTTCATGGCCGAGTTTGCCCAAGGTGTTGAGGGAGTGGTGGCGGTGGACGGCAAGACTTTGCGCCGCTCCTATGACCGGGCGGGGGCACGCTCGCCACTGCATCTGGTCAGCGCCTGGGCGGAGGAGCAGCGGCTGTCGTTGGGGCAAGTGGCCGTTGCCGGCAAATCCAATGAGATTAAGGCTTTGCCCAAACTGCTGGAGTTGTTGAACTTGCGCGGGAAAGTGGTTACCGCCGACGCCATGCACTGCCAGCGTCAAGTGGCACAGCAGGTGGTAGCCCAGAAAGGGGATTATGCCTTGGCGCTGAAAGGCAACCAGGGCCGGCTGCGGGACGATGTGCAGTTGTTTCTGGAGGACCCGGACACCCCAGCGACCCAAGCCAGCGAGGTCAGCAAGGGGCACGGGCGGGTGGAGCGGCGGCAGGCCCGGGTCAGCGGGGACATTGACTGGCTGCAGGAACGATATGCCTGGCCCGGCTTGAAGGCGGTGGGCAAAGTAACGGCCACCCGGCAGTTGGCGGCGGCGGAACCGGCTCCGGGAGAACTGCACGAGGAAACCCGGTACTATCTGCTGAGCCGGGACTGGTCGCCGGAGCGGTTCAATGCCATTGTGCGGGACCATTGGGGAATTGAGAACCGGCTGCATTGGGTACTGGACGTAACCTGCAATGAAGACCAGGCCCGCAACCGGAAAGGACACGGGGCGGAGAATCTGGCCTTGCTGCGGAAACTGGCTTTGAACCTGGCTCGGCTGGAACCGGGCAAAGGCTCCATGCGCGGCAAGCTGAAACGGGCCGGCTGGGACGACAATTTCCTGATTAACATCCTGGCCCAATTCACTAAATTCCAAATGCGATAGCCCTGTTTAAGCGCCGCCGGCCCCTTGACTACCGATGGCCGCCGGGTCAGAATGTTAAGGCAGTTATTTCCTCCGCAAAAGAGCGGAATAATCCGCGAATTTTCCGACCCTGCTTTGCCTGGTAGTGTAACGGTAGCACGTCAGCCTTTGGAGCTGAAAGTCTGGGTTCGAACCCCGGCCGGGCAGCCACCTTTAACTGCATACCTCATTTCAGCCTCATTCTTTCCCGTCGGCCGGTTGGTGAATTTCGCCTGGCCCCTCTTGATACTGTCGCCGGTGGGGAGCCTACCGGCGCCGGAAAGCGATGCGGCCGGGGCTAGGGCAGCCGGTAGGTAACCTGGATGATTCGCTCCAAAACGTCTCCCATTGCGCCGGTAGCCACCACCTGAATGATGTTGGGGCCCGGGCGCAGCGAAACTGTGGTGGAGAAAATGCCCAGCTGGTCCACGGAGATGGATACGCCGCTTACTGACACCGTCGCTTCCGATGCGGTCCGGCCCCATAGCCGGATGGTGGGCGTGTCAACTATATGCTCCGGCAGATCGGGGTCCGGCTGGGTGATGGTCAGGAAGAAAGGCTCCACCGGCAGGTAGGTAACGATTAGCGGGTAGCCCCGGCGCTGTCCGTCGGGATTGATGGCGAATACCTGCAAGGTGTTTACCCCGGGGGTCAAAGGTATGGACAGGCTGAATCGGCCGTCTTCGCCGGAAGCGATGGCCCGCCCCCGCACGCTGACCGAAGCTCCCGGGCTGGTAGTACCTTCGATCGTCACTGACTCTTCCCGGACGATGCTGCGGTTCTGAGGGGATTCGATAATCAGGTCCGGCAAATTTATCGTCAAAGTGGGCGTCGGCGTCGGCGCCGCGGTAGGCGTAGGCGTGGGTGTAGGAGTAACGGTGGGCGTGGGCGTAGGCAAAGGCGTGGCCGTCGGCCTGGGAGTAACGGTGGGTGTAGGTGTGGGCTGCGGCGTGACCGTCGGGGTAACGGTAGGCGTCGGCGTGGCCAGCGGCGTGGCCGTTGGGGTAACGGTGGGTGTTGGTGTTGCCGTCGGCGTCGGGGTAACAAAGGGAGTGGGCGCCGGCGCCATACCCGGGCGGTCGATAACGTGGACGCAGCCCGACACAGCGACCAGGAACAGGCTCGCCGCAATCAGTATCCAGGAAAGGGCCGGACAGACTCGATTTGACCGCGTCCCTTTGCCGCCGGCGGGAAAGGTCATTCCGGCGATTCTCCCAAAGCCTGGGCCGGTTCGCTTTGCAGGGGCAAAGTAACCGTGAACTCAGTGTGGTGGTCCGGGTCCGGGGCGGTAATGCTTTTTACCTGCAAGGTCCCGTTGTACCTTCGGGTCAAGGTATGGGCGATGAAGAGACCCAAACCGGAGCTGGTTCGCTCCTCCCGCCGGGCCACTTCCGGCGTCCACCCCCGGTCGAACAGGTAGGGCAGGTAACGGCTGGCGATGCCCGGGCCGTCGTCCCAAACCCGGATGTAGAAGTTTCGGTCATCGCGGGTCAAGCTGATTTCGGTAAGGTTCTCGGCGTATCGGATGGTGTTGTCCACCAGGTTGGTAACGATATGCTCGATGGCGGAGCCGTCGCAATAGACCATACCGAAATCAGTAGGTTCAGTCCACCAGATCAGGCTTTTATGGGCGTCGTTGACCATCAGGCTGTAGCGGTCCACGATGCGGCGGATTACCTCGGCGGGTTCTACGGCGTGCAGCGTTTCGCCCTTGTTGGGAGTTTCCAGCTCGATCAGGACCTGCATATTGGACATCATCAGCCGGAAGCTGGGGGTCTGCTCCTCTATTTCGTCCAGCAGTTCTCGCACTGCCGGCGGAATATCGGCCCCGGCCTCCTGAAGCTGCTCGCGTATTTCCCGTTCCTTGCCGAGGATTCGACGCAGGGGACGGCCCAGGTCGTGGTTAAACAGGTCGAAATAATGCTGGGTTACCTGGGCCCACCGCTCGGCGAACTGGCGGGTCTGCTCCGCCTCCTGCCGCCGGGTCCGCACCAAATCGGACACCAGATAAGACAAGGTAGTTACGGCCAGTCCCAGAATAACCAGCGCCGCGCCCATATAAGTGAGTGGTTCAATTCCCCAGAGGCGGGTAAACATGGCATCGCCGACTACCGGGGCCATCCCCAGGCCGGCCAATCCGATAATGAGCAGCCCCACTCCCGACAGTTTGGCTAATCCGGTCAGCCCCACCGGTCGGAATCGGGTCTGGGGCAGCCGCCAGGACAGGGTTTGTCTGAGGTTGGAAATCAGCATAGTTTCACAGTTGCGGTGGAGTGAGCCGATAGCCCCGGTCCCTTACGTTGACTATCAGGTCGTTGGCCCCTAGCTGAACACCCAGGGCCTTGCCGATGGAGACCTTGATTTCGCGGATGCGCACCCGCAGGGAGGCGCGGGCCTCTTCACCGTCGGAGTAGCGTTCCAGACGGCTGAAAGGCACCAGTTCGCCGGGGCTGCGGTACCAGGCGGCGGCCAGTTCCTGAAAGATTTCAAACTTCATACCTTGAATATCCGTTACCGGCAGCAGCGCTTCATTGCGGTCCCGGCGGGCCGAGACCGTCTCCGTGCCGGTATCCACCAGCAGGTGCGCGCCGATGGGAATAATTTCCGGCCGGGAGCCCATCAAGCGCCGGAGACGCAGCACCACTTCTTCCGGGCTGGCGAGCTTGTCGATAAAGTCCACCGGAGCATTCCAGCGCAGCGCGCCACGCACCGCCGTGTCCCGGGCCGGCCCCTGGGCGTATTGGGTAAACATCAGCACCGGCAGGGTGGGGTTATGCTCGACAATCTGGCGCAGGATTTCCAGGCCCTTGAACTGGTCGTCCCGATGCTCGCCCAATCGGACATCCAGCAGTACCCCGTCGGGACGTTCGGAATCAATGGCGTAGATGGCGGCGGCCTCAAATTCGTCTCCCCCCAGCCATTGGGATAAGGGTTTGACGATAATGGTGCGCCACCCTTCTTCATCCAGCCGCCGATGGACTGCCTTGACGATAGATGATTCCCACTCGTCGTCTATTATCAGTATTTTACTGTCGGCCATAGGGTCCTCTCCGGATGGGTCACCAGTTCAAGCTCAAGGTTGCCGGCAAGCCCGGTTGGCGGGCAAGCATTCCCTTTGCCGAACAAGCCCGCAAACTTACAGTTAATAATACCACGCTGGATACCCAACAGTACCCGCCGTTCAGGGCTATCGCATATGGAATTTAGTGAATTGGGCCAGGATGTTAATCAGGAAATTGTCGTCCCAGCCGGCCCGTTTCAGCTTGCCGCGCATGGAGCCTTTGCCCGGTTCCAGCCGAGCCAGGTTCAAAGCCAGTTTCCGCAGCAAGGCCAGATTCTCCGCCCCGTGTCCTTTCCGGTTGCGGGCCTGGTCTTCATTGCAGGTTACGTCCAGTACCCAATGCAGCCGGTTCTCAATTCCCCAATGGCCCCGCACAATGGCATTGAACCGCTCCGGCGACCAGTCCCGGCTCAGCAGATAGTACCGGGTTTCCTCGTGCAGTTCTCCCGGAGCCGGTTCCGCCGCCGCCAACTGCCGGGTGGCCGTTACTTTGCCCACCGCCTTCAAGCCGGGCCAGGCATATCGTTCCTGCAGCCAGTCAATGTCCCCGCTGACCCGGGCCTGCCGCCGCTCCACCCGCCCGTGCCCCTTGCTGACCTCGCTGGCTTGGGTCGCTGGGGTGTCCGGGTCCTCCAGAAACAACTGCACATCGTCCCGCAGCCGGCCCTGGTTGCCTTTCAGCGCCAAGGCATAATCCCCTTTCTGGGCTACCACCTGCTGTGCCACTTGACGCTGGCAGTGCATGGCGTCGGCGGTAACCACTTTCCCGCGCAAGTTCAACAACTCCAGCAGTTTGGGCAAAGCCTTAATCTCATTGGATTTGCCGGCAACGGCCACTTGCCCCAACGACAGCCGCTGCTCCTCCGCCCAGGCGCTGACCAGATGCAGTGGCGAGCGTGCCCCCGCCCGGTCATAGGAGCGGCGCAAAGTCTTGCCGTCCACCGCCACCACTCCCTCAACACCTTGGGCAAACTCGGCCATGAACTCGATAAACCACCCTTGGAAAGCCTCCGGGTCCAGCATTCCCAGCACCCGGGAGAAGGTGTCGTGGCTGGGAATGCCGTTTTCCAGCTTCAGGAAAGATTGCAGCAGCTCCCGTTTGGCCCGGCCAAAGAGTTCCATATCGGTGTAGGTCTGGCCGCCGCAGATGATGGCGCACAAGGCAATGACCAGAATATCGTGCAAGGAATGCCGGCGGGCGTTGCCAGCGCGGGTCCTCCAGGTCAGCGAACAGATCCTCTAGCTCGGACATGCCGTCCTCCCTTCCCACTCAACTACAACCAATATCTTACCCAATTCCTGCTCTTTTCATATGCGATAGCCCTGACCCGCCGTTACCGGCAGTAAACGGGAAAAGCCCTCTCCCGGTAAAGGAGAGGGCGGCGAAAACAGGCTGACCGGGTGTCCTGGCTTCAGGTTTCCTTGTTCAGGTTAGCCAGGAACTCCTGGTTGTTGGGATACTTGGACAAGCGTTCCAGCACTCGCTCGGTGGCATTGGTGGAACCATCGTTGGAGATTAGGGAAATCATCCGGCGCAGCAGCCAGATTTGCTTCATCGTGTTTTCGTCATACAGCAGCTCTTCCCGGCGGGTGCCGCTGCGGACAATGTCCACAGCCGGGAAGAAACGGCGGTCGGCCAGCTTGCGGTCCAGGTGCAGTTCCATGTTCCCGGTGCCCTTGAACTCTTCGTAGATGACCTCGTCCATGCGGCTGCCGGTATCCACCAGGCAGGTGCCGATGATGGTAAGGCTGCCGCCTTCCTCGATGTTGCGGGCGGCGCCAAAGAACTTCTTGGGCGGGTAGAGGGCCGCCGGGTCGATGCCGCCGGACAGAGTGCGACCGCTGGTAGGCACGGCCAGGTTATAGGCCCGGGTCAGGCGGGTAACGCTGTCCAGCAGGATTATTACGTCCCGGGAGTTTTCCACCAGCCGTTTGGACCGTTCCAGCGCCAGTTCCGCCACCCGACACTGTTCTTCCACTGATTCGTCGAAAGTAGAGGCAAAGACATCGCCATTCACCGCCCGGCGCATATCCGTCACTTCCTCCGGGCGTTCGCCGATAAGCACCACCATCAGAACGGCTTCCGGGATATTGTCAGCCACGCTGTGGGCAATCTGCTTGAGGATGGTGGTTTTGCCCGCCTTGGGGGGCGAGACAATCAGCCCCCGCTGCCCCAGGCCGATGGGGGCGAACAGGTCCACCATGCGGGTGGACAAGTTAACGCTGTCGGTCTCCAGAATTATCTGCCGCTCCGGGAAGATCGGCGTCAGATACTCGAACTGGGCCCGGTAGCGGGAGTGAATCTGGTCGGTCTCGAGACCGTTCACCTGCTCCACGCGCACCAGACCGAAGAAGCGCTCCCCCTCTTTGGGGGGACGCACCTGGCCGGTGACAGTGTCCCCGGTACGCAGTCCAAAGCGGCGGATCTGGGACTGGGAGATATACACATCTCCGGTGCCCGGCAGGTAGTTTACCTGCCGGAGAAAGCCGTAGCCATCATCCATAATTTCCAGAATGCCCGAGGAAATCAGGGATTGCTGCGCCGAAACGGCGTGGAGCATCCGATTCAGCAGGTCTTCCCGGCGCACCGTGGCCAGGGCGGAGTTATCTTCCTGGCTGTAATCCTGGGCCACGTCCAGTAACTGCTCCTTGGTCATAGCTCCCAATTCAGCTACTTCCATCGTCCGTGACTTAGTCGTAGTAGTCATCATCACCTCTATCTACTGTTGGGCCCGGCGGTCCAAGGGCCGGCCCCGGTGGATTGTTTCGGGCCGAATCGGAAATTCGGGGAACAACCCGGTGTTTGGGTTCGGTTTCCGGTTATAAATAAGTTAATTTTTCAATCGGGTTACGGGCACCGCAATTCCGGTCATCCAGCCCGACTGATTTACCGCCAATTATCGGTGCGTGGTCGGATGGAATCAGCCGGCCACCGCTGACTGTTCTGGCCCAACGGGTCGGATGGAACCGCCGGCAATACATAGCTTTGGCTTGATTGATTCAGCAGTCCCTTGTAAAGGTGCAAAGAGGTTTTCGGAACGCCGCAAGCATAATGCGGCCGCCGGACATCCAACGGTTAGATGCAGCCATCCTGACGGGTTCAGGCGGCGCCGGCCTTCTCCCAATCCTGGATGAAGCGGGCCAATCCGGAGTCGGTCAACGGGTGCTGCACCATCTGTTTCAAGATGCCATAGGGAATGGTAGCGATGTCGGCGCCCACCTTGGCGGCCAGGGTACAGTGCAGGGTATGGCGGATACTGGCGGCCATTACCAGAGTTGGCAGCTCATACCGGCGGAAGCTGGCAACTATGTCCGCCACCAAATCCATCCCTTCCTGCCCGATGTCGTCCAGGCGACCCACAAAGGGGCTAACCACCGTAGAGCCGGCCTGGGCGCCCAGGATGGCCTGGTTTACCGTAAAGCAAAGGGTCTGGTTTATTTTGATTCCGTCCCGGGCCAGCACGGATATGGCCTTGAATCCCTCGGCGGTGCTGGGAATTTTGACCCAGGGATTGGGAATCCACTCGGCGATGTCCCGTCCCTCGGCAATCATACCCGCAGCGTCAACGCTTACCACTTCCACCGAGATAGGGCCGTCGATAATGTCGGCAATCTCTTGCACCGCCGTCCGGTAACCGGCGCGACCGCCGATACCCTCTTTGGCGGCCAGGGACGGGTTGGTAGTAACGCCGGTAACTACGCCCAGTTCGGCGCCCTCGCGTATTTCGTCAATATTGGCGGTATCCAAAAAAATCTTCACGGCTGAACTTCATCCCTATAGCTTGCTTTAGTGTTAATAATGTTAATGGTTGCCCGGTTACCCCGGAAAGTGTTTCCGGTTCAGGGGCCTCGCTCCGGCTCCGACCGGCGTTCCTTTCAGTTGGCTAACAGCGGCAGCGGCTGCTGGCTGTCGGCCCGAATCGTTTGCAGCGCCCTTCCCATAAACTCGCGGAACAGCGGATGCGGGCGGTTGGGCCGGGACTGAAACTCCGGGTGGAACTGCACGCCCACCATAAAGGGATGGGCCACTACTTCCGCCGTTTCCACCAGCTTTCCGTCCGGGGAAAGGCCGCTCATCATCATCCCGGATTCCTCCAGCCACTCCCGGTAACTGTTGTTCACCTCAAACCGGTGCCGGTGCCGTTCCTCGACCTCCTCGTTGCGATAGGCGAAGAAGGTCAGGGAATCTTTCTGCGGACGGCAGGGGTATCCCCCCAAACGCATCGTGCCGCCCAGGTCCGTTACCGACTCCTGCTCCGGCATTATGTGGATAACCGGATGCGGGGTAGCCGGGTCCAGCTCTGCTGAATTGGCCCCTTCCAAGCCCAGCACATGCCGCGCCCAGTCGATCACCATCACCTGCAAGCCGAGGCACAGGCCCAGGTAGGGGATTTTGTGCTCCCGGGCATAATGTACGGTATCGATCATACCCTCGACGCCTCTTTGGCCGAAACCACCGGGAACTACGATACCCTGCACGTCCTTCAGGTAAATTTCCGGGCCGTTCTTTTCAATGTCTTCGGAATGTACCCACCTTATTTCCACTTCCTGGTCGTGGGCCGTACCGGCATGGCGCAGGGCTTCCTTGACCGAAATGTAGGAATCGGGGTACTCCACATACTTGCCGACTATAGCGATGGGCAGGCGGCCCTTGGGATTTCGCATCCGCTCCACCATCCTGGCCCATTCGCCCAAATCCCGGGACTGGACCTTCAGGTTCAGCAAGTCGGCGATATAGTCACCCAGGCCGGCGTTTTCCAGAATCAAGGGGACTTCGTAAACGTTGTCCACGGTCTCCAGGGGAATTACTGCCTCCCCGTCCACGTCGCAAAAGAGGGAGAGCTTTTCCCGAATTGAGCCGGATATTGGAAAGTCGCTGCGGCAGATAAGGGCGTCGGGCTGGATGCCGATGCTGCGAAGCTCCTTAACGCTATGCTGGGTAGGTTTGGTCTTCAGTTCTCCGGCGCCGGCGATGTAAGGCAGCAAAGTCAAGTGAACATAACAGACGTTGTTACGGCCCACATCCTTGCGCATCTGCCGAATTGCTTCCAGGAAGGGCAGCCCTTCTATATCCCCGACCGTGCCGCCTACTTCTACCACCACTACGTCGACTTCCGATTGTTGGGCCAGTTCGCTGAGTCGGGATTTAATCTCGTTGGTAACGTGGGGAACGGTCTGGATGGTGCCGCCCAGAAAGTCTCCCCGCCGCTCCCGGGCGATCAGGGTCAAATAGACTTGTCCGGCGGTTACGTTGGAGGAACGAGTCAACTCAACGTCGATAAAGCGTTCGTAATGGCCCAGGTCCAGGTCCGTCTCGCCCCCGTCCCGGGTTACGAATACCTCCCCGTGCTGATAGGGCGACATCGTTCCGGGGTCGACGTTCAGGTAGGGGTCCAGCTTTACCACCGACACGGAAAGCCCGCGGCTCTTGAGGATGCGACCAATAGAGGCAACGCAAATCCCCTTGCCAATAGAACTGACTACTCCACCGGTAACGAAAATATACTTGGTGGTCATGCTTTAGGATACAAAATAATGGTTGAGAGGCGTATAACTCAAGACTTGGAGAAAGCGCGGCGCAAGTTGGCTAACGGAGACCGCCCGCGCCGGGAAGCACGGCTAACAGCTAATTGGACTGGATTGATTATATTCACCGTTTTTCAGCAATGTCAAGCTATTTTGAGTATTGGGCAACGTTGCAATTCAGGTGGTTTAAGTCAGGACAGAGCATTCGTTTCGGTATATCCTGGATAACCCTTGTAGTTGCCCTTACGTCTTGACCACCCAATACAGAACGCTCCAATGACCCTCATAGTGTGGAGTCTGGTAAAGTACCTCTCAGATTGTTGGGAGAACTGTCGGAGCGGCCGGGTAGGGAATATGTTATAGAAAACCCGCCTACAATGCCCCCGAGTCCCATAATCCGTGAAACTAACTGACATCGAAGTTTGAAATTGCCGAGCATTAGGTAATATGCTATTTGGGGAGTGGTGAAGATTTAGATGAAAAGTCATTTTAAGAGTCCTCATCCCTATTTGGCATTAATTCCGATGGGCGCGGTGCAGTGTCCCTCAGCTCGCCACTCCGTCCGGTGAGGGATATGGTAATAATTCAGGCGGCCCGACCGCCGGGTTGGCCGGGAGGAAAGGAAATTTAACCGAATCCGGATATACCGGTTCTGTATCCAGGTTGACGCAGTTGACGCGGGGGGCTAAACTCTATTATCGGCATCCCTCAGGCTTCACAGGAGATGTGAGCGTATCATAAACGTAAACGGTCACCCCAATTCGGGAGATGACGTAGCCCTATTTATCGATTGGGAAAACTTCAAAATCAGTTTAGCCGCTGGCAACAGAACGCCCAATGTTACCGCCCTCAAGGAAGAGGTTGCCAACCACGGGCGGGTAGTAGTGGCCAAGGCTTATGCTGACTGGGTTACCAGATCTCCTGAACTCAAAGGGGCCAGCCAATTCATAAACGATCCCCCTGCCCTCTACGCAGCTGGCATTGAGCCGGTCTATGTGCCGACGCGACTGCCGTTAGGCAATGCTACCGCCTTGAACTCCCGCACTACCCGGGTAAAGAACAGCGTGGATGTCAAGATGACGGCGGACTGTATCGAATGCGCCCATTCCTACCCGAACATCGGCACCTATGTCCTGGTTTCGGGCGATTCGGACTTTATCCATGTTATCAACTCGCTGCGGGCCATTGGCAAGCACGTCATCATTATTGGAGTGTCCTGGAGCACTTCCCGCCGTCTGGCGGACCAGGTGGACGGGTTGATTCTTTATGACTCCGATGTTGACCCGGAGATTCAACCGGAAAAGCCGCCGGCCCAAACCGGTCGGGCCGCGGCGCGTTCCGGCGGCGGCAACCGACAGCAGCTTGCCGATGTGATGCGGACAATTGAGGAGATAGTTCGCGCCGAGCGGCAGGCTGGCAGAACGCCTCTGCTAACTTCGCTCAAGCAGCGCATTATGCGCCGGGTACCGGGCTTTGATGAAAAGAAACTCGGCTTTTCCGGCTTCAAGAAGCTGATGCTCCGCACCACCGAAGAGGGGAATATCAAGCTGGTTACCGTCGGCTTGGTGGATTGGGTCATCATGGCCGATGAGCCGACTCCGGTAGAAGCTTTGCCCGATTCCCAGGTGGGTGATAGCGCTATTGAATCGATCGCCGCCGCGGAAGAGGTCATCCCCAACCGGGAACCTGATGCTGAAGATTCGGTCGAATCCCCGGCCGGCGCCGCTGTCGAAGTTCAGCCCGAAGCCTCTGTCGAAGACGAACCGCATACGGAAGACCCGGCGGCGGAAGCTTTGTCTGAAGCAGAAGTTCAGTCTGAGTCCCAACTCCTTGAACCCGGCGTTGAAGCCACAGTTGAAACCGATTCCGTAAACGATGAAATCCAGAACGATACTGAAGCCTCTGGCGATGCCACGGAATTGGTAGAGACCGGAAATGAGCCGCCGGCTCCGATTAGGCCGGAACTGGAGCAGGCATTGGCGGAAACCTTGCCGCAGTTGCAACTGCCCCGGGCGTCGGGCGACGGCCAGGATGGGCGGCGCATTACGGACCTGATAATCATGGCCGATATGCTGGAACACAGGGACGGAATCAGCCACGTAGCTTTCAACTTTTTGGTGGGTGAAATTTGCATCGCTTTGCAGCAGGGGCTGGAAGTTGAGCACCCGGAAATTACCCAGCGGTGGGGCGGGCGAATCTACTCGCGCACCTACGTTACCCGCCTGCTGCGGGAGCTGGGCGAAAAAGAGATTTTCATTCGCGACTGGCACCTGGAGAAGAACGAGGAAACCAGTCGCACCCGTCGGTTCCGAACCTTTAACCTTAACCGGGCCCATTCCCTGGTGAAGGAAGCGCTGGTAAGTCAATGGGGGCCGGATACCGATACGATGCCCCAGGAGTCGCCGGCTCAGGAACCGGAACCCGTGCCTGAATCAAAACCGAAGGTTCCCCGGAAAGCGAGCCGGGAGTCCCGGAAGAAGACCGAGCCCAAAGCGGCGGAGACCCAGCCGGCTGCTCCGGAGAGCGGAGTTTCGGCCCCGGCGATTGTTGACGACATCGGCGCGGAAGCTGTGTCCGAGCCAGGCACGGCTGAAGAGACGGATGGGTCTGGCGAATCGGAGAGCAGCGAGTCCCCCGCGGCAACTCCGGAACCCGAGGCGGTGGTGGAGGAGTAGGGTTAGACCCAAGCACTGATTGAAAGCCGGGGGCGGGAGAAATTCCGCCCCCGATTGTTTCCCCGGCCTTTCGCCAGCGTTACCGAGTCGATTCAACCTGCTCTAACTTAAATTCTCTGTTTTTGGAGCGGCCGGCGCTTGGGGAGTCCGAGTCTTTTACAGATCCAGTATCAGGGTAGTCCACCCGAAGTTTCGGGCGCCCAGACCTTCTCCGGTATATGGGTGGTAGTATTCCCGGAAGCCTTCCCTTGCCACCGCCTCAAGAGTTTTGGCGGCTATAGTATCGGCCAGTTCCGGGTAGCCGTGCCCCCGCAGGGCGTGGGACAGGAACCAGTTGGTATTGACCCAGGTGGGGCCGCGCCAGATGAAGCCGCGCGGGTTGCCCGGCATAAACCTGGGGTTGGAGGCCGGAACCGAAGGCAGCGGGTAGGGCAGCCAGAAATGCTCCGGCCGGGAAATCCATCGCTCAACCAGACTTTCGACCATTTCCCGGGGTAAATCGCTCAGTATCAGGGGCATCAGGGAGCTGATCGTAACCATCTCAACCGGCTTTTCCGCCACGCCCCGCAGGTCAAAGAAGGCCCCGGCCGATTCGTTCCAGCACTTCTCCAGCAGGGCATCCCGGGTTTTGTCGGCTTCCCGGCGAAACTCGGCGGCCTCCGGCGCCTCTTCCAGCAGTCGAGCCAGGGCCCGCAAGCTGAAGGCGTAGATGGAATTAACCAGCACGTCTTCAAAGTGGAATATGTCCGCCGTAAGAATGCGCCGGTCGTCGCCGCGCATCGGCGCATAGGCGGCATATACTTGGCGCAGCGCGGCGATAAAGCCCTGGTTAGTCAGTTCCTCCAACTGCAAGGCTTCGTCATACTTGGGGGAACAGTCGGCGCCGGCCTCCTCGGGCTGGATAATGGCGATTAACCCGTCTTCGTCCGGGTCCCGGTGGTAACGCAGCCAGCGGTAGTAAGCCATTAGAGTGGGTAAAGCGGCGTCCCGGAAGTCGGTATCCCCGGTGGCCCGGTAAACTCGCTCCACTGCGTAGGCGATGATGGGCGGCTGGATGGTGGCGCTGTGGTAGGGCGAAGTCATCCCTACTATGTTGCGACTCAGGAAGTCGGGCTGCTTCTCCATTTCCCAAAAGATAATGTGCGGAATGAAGCCATCAGGTTGCGCGCCACTCAGCAAGGTGGTTAACTCGGCTCGAGCCTGGGCCAGGTCCAGGTGGGTCAGGGCGATGGCGTGAAAGCAGGAATCCCAGAACCACTGAAAGGGGTAGCCGGTCAGGGATGGCACCACGAAGCTGAACTCTTTGCCGTTCCAGTCGGCCACTCCCTGTCGCAAATTGGTTAAGAGAATTTGCCGCGCCCGTTCTTCCATTTCAGTGCGTTCCACCGGCTGCCTCCTGAAACTTCCCCCGATACAGGGCCAGGTACTTTTCGGCTACCGCGGCCCAGGTAAATTCCCGCAATACATAATCGCGCCCGGCTTGCCCCAACCGGCGGCGGCGTCCGGTGTCGTTGACCAGGCTGACCAATTCGGCGCCGGCGGCCGCGCGATCAAACCGGGGTGTGACCACTGCGCCGCTGGTGAGCAGTTCACGGTTGGCCCCTACCGCGTGGGTCAGAACCGGCAAGCCGTGCAGCAGGGCTTCGAAATAAACCAGTCCAAAGGCCTCGTACTGAGAGAACAAGGCAAACAGGTCGGCCTTGTCGTACCAGTAGCCCAGCCGGCCGTCGTCCAACTCTCCGGTGAAGACAACTTCATCCTCCAGTTGGGCGGCGCTGACTTGCGCCCGCAATTCCCTTTCGGCGTCCTCATCCCGACCCACCAGAATCAGGCGGGTTGGTCTCATGAATCGGGAACGAGCCTGGCGATAAACGTCCAGCAGCCAGCTCTGGCCTTTGTGGCGGCTGAGCCGGCCGACACAGAGAATATTGACGGTCTCGCTGCCCTTTTCGGCGCTTGCGGTTCCGGGCGACGAAACCACTGCCAGCTCGGAAGCTCCCCAACCGATGACCGATATTTGCCCGGCGTTAACCCGGTAATCTTCGGCTATCTGACCGGCTTCCTGTCGAGTCAGGGATACCACGTGGTCCACCCGGCGGCAAAGAAACCGATTAATCGGTTTCAGCCAGGCGCGGGCGCGGGGCAATGTGTGGTAAGAGGGGGTAAACACGAACCTGGCGCGCCCGCGACGCCATAGCCAGGTCCAGTAGTGGCCCCAAAACCAGCCGTCTCCCACGAAGTGTATGACGTGGGGGTTAAATTCCTCCAGGCAGCGCCGGATCTGCTGCGGCGAAAACCAGACCAACGGGACTGAGTAAATCGGTAATCCTGTCCCCGGGAATCCCGTCAGCCGGAAAATAGAGATGCCCTCTGCAGTCTGTTCCCGGTCGGCCCATTCGGGATGCGGTTCCCGGGGAAAAGAGTACTTGGTAGCGAGGACTCCCACCGCCTCCACCGCCGGGTATTCCAGCAGCCGGAAGGACAAGCGCTCAATGGCCCGTTCGATTCCCCCCAGGTAGGGCCGAAAATAAGGGCTCAAAAACAGCACACGGAGGGGGGCATTGTCCATATCTATACCCACCTCAAGGCCGGCGCTGACCGGAACCCGGGGGCCGGCCAATTGCCTGATTTACGGACGATTCCATTGTCGGTGATTCTAGGCTTGCCGACCGGTCAACGTCAATTCGTTCACCGGCCGTCTCAGTACTTCTGCCTTGAATCGGGTCTTCCAGTCAAGGTTTAAGTCGGCGAAAGTCAAAGAAGGTTTGCGCTTGTGTTATATTAGGTGCGAGTCTAACGATGGAAGGTGATAATATGCTGGCATTCCTGGGCGGCACCGGCCCTGAGGGTAAAGGTTTGGCGCTGCGGCTGGCTCGGGCCGGCGAAGATGTCGCAATCGGCTCCCGGGATGCCCAGCGAGCCGTTGCCGCCGCCGCCGAATTGACCGGACTGGCCCAGGGCGTCGCCGGGTGGGGCCGGATTGAGGGAGCCGATAATGCCGCTGCCTCTGACCGGGCGGACATTGTTTTCCTGACCGTTCCCTACGAGGCGCAAAGGCCAATGCTGGAGCAGTTGGCCGGGGCGTTGTCCGGCAAGGTGGTGGTTAACGTCATCGCGCCCATGCGGTTTGAACGGGGCCGGGGAGCCATCGCCGTGCCGGTGGAAGCCGGCTCCGCCGCTGAAGAGGCGCAACTGCTGCTGCCTGACTCGCCGGTGGTGGCCGCTTTCCAGAACGTCAGCGCCGAAGAATTGCAGGAGCCGGCTCGGAATTTGGAAGGGGACGTAGTAGTCTGTGGCGACCATCGGGAAGCTAAAGACCGGGTGATGGCCTTGACCGAGAAAATCCCTCATTTGCGGCCCGTGGATGGGGGAGCTCTTACCAATGCCAAATACGTGGAACAGATAACGCCTTTGCTGGTAAATATCAACCGGATTTACCGGGTACATTCGGGGATAAAAATCGTCGGCGTGTGATTGGGACAGCCACGATAGTCGCAAGATAGAAAGTCAAGTATTGGAGGATAGGCGATGCCAAGAGGAATTCTGAACTTGCAGAACCCGGCTGACTTGCAGTCGGTTAACGGCCTTTGGCGGTGGGCGCCGGGTCTGGTTCCCGGCGAACCCAACGAGGGGTTGGTGTCCCGACTGGAAGGCAGTCCGGCTCGCTTGCCGGACTATGATGATTCAGGCTGGGAGATTTGCCGCGACTTGACCGAGTGGCAGTCCCGGGGAGTTACCTTTGCCTGGTATCGTATCAAGGTGACCTTGCCCGAGCAGGTGGAAGGACGGGACATCGCCGGGGCGCGCTGCATTTTCGAAACCTGCATCGACGACTACGGCGAACTTTGGATCGACGGCGAATGCAATCGGGACCGGGGCGCGGTTCAGGGCTTTAACGTTCCCCAGCGAGTGGTGGTGGACGCGGAGCCCAAGCCCGGGGACCAGCACACCATTGCGCTGCTGGCGATGAACGGCCCCATCGGGGCGCCCGGAGGCGCCGTGTTTGTCCGTTACGCTACCCTGGCCTTTGAATGGCGTACTCCGGGCTATTAGCTTAATCGTTCAGGGTTCAGGAAGGAAGCCGCAGCGCTTGAGCGCTTTCCGGAAGGGCTGAAGTAACCGGTCCCGGCCCGGCGAGATTTGGGGCGATGTTGGCGCATTTTCCGCCGGCGCTCGCCTGCTCCGGGTTCTGCGCGGCTCAGTTGTGGATAATCCATATACAGGAGGTAAAGGTATGTCGCTGTCCCGGGAAAAGTTTGAACAAGGGATGACCACCCAGGAGTATATTGATTACATCAAGGTGAACAAGCAGCCCTTTATAGACATTTATAACGGAGTAGAAGTCCCGGCAGAAACTAAGTCCTTTTTTGATGGTTTGTCTGAACCATTGAATCTGGCGGTCTTCACGTCGGATTGGTGCGGAGATGCGCTCAGCACCACCCCGGCCATCCTCCGCCTGGCCGACTCTACCGACAAGCTGAACCTGCAAGTGTTCAGCCGGGATGATGAACTGGAGCTGACCAACGGCTTTCTTCCGGAGAACCGGGCCGGCACCGTGCCGGTTTTCGTTACCTTCGACGCCGAAATGGGCGAAGTGTCCCGGTTCATCGAAACAGCCCGTTCCCTGGTGCCTCAGATTGACGCCATGGATGAGACTATCGCCCAGGAGGTGGCTGCCGAAGGTGACGCCAGCGGCGATGCGGTACGGGCCGCCGCCCGGGGCAAGCGCACCGCCTTCCGGGTGGGCAAGGCCGGTGAATGGGGCGCGGTAATTCTGCGGGAGTTCCAGCAGATAGTGGCCGAAGGTTTGGAACTGGCCCCGGGCCAGCGTCCTTCCGAGGGCGGCACCCAGTGGCCTCCGCCGGAAGCATAGCTTGGCGCCTGGCCGCACGGAAGGAAAACTCTGCGCCAGGCTCATTGTGAGTTCGGCGGGTCGGCAACGCCTTGCAGCCAGACCGGCCCGCCGTTTCGGGTTCGTATTGGCTTGCTAAATCCCAGGCAGTATAATTGCCCCGGAACAACCAGTCGAAAGGGATACGGAGATTAATCTTGGCACACTTGAACTTCAGCTGGGTGCTGGAGGGCTGCCTGGCCGGAGCCATGGGCCCTGCCAGCCGCCGCGACCTGATATTCTTTCAGCAGCAGGACATCCGGGCCGTACTGCGGATGGAGGAAAGCACCATATCCGCCGAAATCTGGAATATGCACGATATGTTCGAGTCGGTGCCGGACTTCTCCGCCCCTTCTCTGGCACAAATTGACCGGATGGCCCGCTGGATCGAAGACCAGATCGAAAACTGGGAGCGGCCGGTGGTGGTAACCTGCTACGCCGGAATTGGTCGCACCGGAACAGTCCTGGCCGCCTACCTGGTCTATATGGGCTACGAACCGCAGCGGGCCATAGACCTGGTTCGGGAAATGCGCCCCGGCTCCATCCAGACCCGGGAACAGGAACAGTCGGTCTTTGACTATGCCGAACATCGCAAGCGCACCGGCGGAGCCCGGGTGCGACCGGGTTAGGGCCAGCCCGGGTGTCCCGGTAGTACTCTTTGCAGGTTAATGCCCATCCCGGGTTGGTTTTGCTGGTGGTTAACCGATCCCGGGGTAAAGCGCAGTAAAGTCGCTTCACCACGGAAGCTCATCCCGGCCAGGCTGATTAGCGAACTCAAGCCGCCAGACGCTTGTTGGGAGCGCCTGCTATCGGTCCCGGTATTGGGGCCAGGTCAGGGCTATCGCATATGAAAAGAGCAGGAATTGGGTAAGATATTGGTTGTAGTTGAGTGGGAAGGGAGGACGGCATGTCCGAGCTAGAGGATCTGTTCGCTGACCTGGAGGATCCCCGCGCTGGCAACGCCCGCCGGCATTCCTTGCACGATATTCTGGTCATTGCCTTGTGCGCCATCATCTGCGGCGGCCAGACCTACACCGATATGGAACTCTTTGGCCGGGCCAAACGGGAGCTGCTGCAATCTTTCCTGAAGCTGGAAAACGGCATTCCCAGCCACGACACCTTCTCCCGGGTGCTGGGAATGCTGGACCCGGAGGCTTTCCAAGGGTGGTTTATCGAGTTCATGGCCGAGTTTGCCCAAGGTGTTGAGGGAGTGGTGGCGGTGGACGGCAAGACTTTGCGCCGCTCCTATGACCGGGCGGGGGCACGCTCGCCACTGCATCTGGTCAGCGCCTGGGCGGAGGAGCAGCGGCTGTCGTTGGGGCAAGTGGCCGTTGCCGGCAAATCCAATGAGATTAAGGCTTTGCCCAAACTGCTGGAGTTGTTGAACTTGCGCGGGAAAGTGGTTACCGCCGACGCCATGCACTGCCAGCGTCAAGTGGCACAGCAGGTGGTAGCCCAGAAAGGGGATTATGCCTTGGCGCTGAAAGGCAACCAGGGCCGGCTGCGGGACGATGTGCAGTTGTTTCTGGAGGACCCGGACACCCCAGCGACCCAAGCCAGCGAGGTCAGCAAGGGGCACGGGCGGGTGGAGCGGCGGCAGGCCCGGGTCAGCGGGGACATTGACTGGCTGCAGGAACGATATGCCTGGCCCGGCTTGAAGGCGGTGGGCAAAGTAACGGCCACCCGGCAGTTGGCGGCGGCGGAACCGGCTCCGGGAGAACTGCACGAGGAAACCCGGTACTATCTGCTGAGCCGGGACTGGTCGCCGGAGCGGTTCAATGCCATTGTGCGGGGCCATTGGGGAATTGAGAACCGGCTGCATTGGGTACTGGACGTAACCTGCAATGAAGACCAGGCCCGCAACCGGAAAGGACACGGGGCGGAGAATCTGGCCTTGCTGCGGAAACTGGCTTTGAACCTGGCTCGGCTGGAACCGGGCAAAGGCTCCATGCGCGGCAAGCTGAAACGGGCCGGCTGGGACGACAATTTCCTGATTAACATCCTGGCCCAATTCACTAAATTCCATATGCGATAGCCCTGGGGGCCAGGTCAAGGATGCGTCCTCACTGCAAGCACTTGAGAAAAGGGCCATCGAAATCCCGGTCCTGAACCAGATCGCCACCGCACTTGGCGCAGGACTTGAAGTAGAACCTGGTAGTTTCTGGCATAACTTCATCTATCCTTTCCCCTTGCGGGGTAGATTCCAGTTGTTCCGGTAATACGTCCAACCGAGGCAAGGCGGATGTATAAAAATAATATATTCCGGAACACTGGTTAATTGCAAGCGTTTATTATATTGCCATATTTATAAAATAGCCATACATTGTAAAGAAAATTTCAAGATTTGCGGCTAAATCTGCATTTTTTCGGATTTGCCCGGAATCCGAGGGCAACTACTCGGCTGTCCGGGCCCGATTTCAATTCAGGAGAAAGGGTTATGATTGAAGGCTCGGCCGCGCCAGACAACATTCCCCCGGTGGAAATTTCCCCAAGTCTGCTCCAGGAAATTTATCGGGAAGCCCGGCGCAGCTTCCCGGAAGAGTGCTGCGGCTGGCTGGCCGGGCCGCGGCCGGAGAACGCCGCCGCCGACATCCACCCCTGCGTCAATGACCAGGCTGCCGGCAATCACCCCACCGTCGCCGACCGCACCGCCGAGCGGGCCTACGTCTTCAGCGCCCCGGACTTGCTGGAACTGAACCGCAGTCTGGACAGCGACCGGCCGCCGCTGGTCATCTATCACTCCCACCCCAACGGTCAGGCATACTTCTCCCCCACGGACCGTCAGGTTGCGGCCAGTCCCTGGGGCGACGGGCCGGCTTATCCGGTACAGCAACTGGTAGTAGGCATCGATGGAGAGCGAGTGGTGGAGTCGGCGCTGTTTGCCTGGTCCGACGCTGCCGGCGACTTTGTGGAAATAGCCCGGTACGCCGGGGCGGAGGTTTAGGCTATCTCCAGAGCCGGTTGAGGCGCTGCGGTTTACCCACTATCGCCCTTCCGGTCCTTTATTCTGACTTATTCCCGGTAAATCCTTCGCTGCGGTTTCTTCATTTGTCCGGAAATATCAGGCTTGATATAATCAATCAGCGAGTTGTCATAACGATAATCACCCGGAAAAAGAAGGATGGTTTGGGTTATACGCCAAGACAGTTGGGGCACGTCAACATCTATGTGCGCAGCGCCGAACGGGCCCGGGACTGGTATGAGGACTTGCTGGGCCTGCATACCCATGGCTTCACCCCCGGACGCGCCGCCTTTATGAGCGCCGACGTTGGCAATTCCCACGAAATCGCTCTGGTTGAGGTGGGCGAGGATGCGCCCGGTCCCCAGCGCGGACAGGTGGGCTTGAACCACATGGCCTGGTATATGCACAGCCTGGAGGACCTGGCGGAGCTATACAATCGGGTCAAGGAGAAGAACATCCCCATCGAGCGGGTGTCCGACCACGGCCACGCCATCGGCATCTATATTCGCGACCTGGACGGCAACGGCATCGAGCTTTCTTACGAAATGCCGGCCAGCGAATGGGGCCATGACCCTAACGGCTACATGATTGGAGGCACGAAAAAGGGCCGATTGTCCGGCCCCTGGGATGAGGCGCTGGCCCGGCCGGCTCAGGCAACCACTTAGGGTCTCTCCGGCCAAACCGGTACGGCGGGGGCCGACAACCCAATTATCCAGGCAAATCCGGCCCTTTCCCCGGACGCAGTGGAACACATTCAATCTGGGGTCCGGTTGCCCGGCGGAATTTGATGATTAGGGAAAAACTGAGGCGCTCAGAACCGGAATTACCGAATCAACCATCGGCAAGGAGGTTTACCTATGTCAGGCAGCTACAGTATTCTGGTTGGCACTACCGGCGCTGGCCTGTTCCACAGCGCCGACTCGGGCGAGAGCTGGCGGCGTATCGGCAGCCCCTTCCCCGGCGAATCTCAAGTAAGGGCCCTGGCCGTAGATCCCGCCAAATCCAGCGTGGTCTATGCCGGCGCCGAAAATGGTATTTACCGCAGCGAAGACTCGGGTATGCACTGGGTCAAGCTGGATTCACCTATGGAGGAACTGAAAATCTGGGCCATCGCGGTTGACCCTTCCGATTCCAGAAACATCTTTGTCGGCACCAGCCCGCCCTTCCTCTTTCGCAGCCGGGACGGCGGCCAAAGCTGGGAACAACTCTCGGCCAATATTGCTCAGGAGTGCGCCATCGGCGACCCGAGGGTTACCGCGCTGCTGGTGGACCCGGTGGACAGCAATACGGTACTGGCCGGCGTGGAAATCGACGGGGTTTACCTCAGCCGGGACGGCGGCGACACCTGGAGCCACGTTGAGCAGGGAATCACCAACCCGGACATTCACGGCATGGCCTTCAGCCTGGGCGAGGAAAAGACGGTGCTGGTCAGTACGCCGCGCGAGATTTTCGCCAGCCGGGACGAAGGAGCTTCTTTCCAGTCGCTGATGTCATCGTCTTCTCTGGAGATGCCCTATTGTCGCTGGGTGGCGGTAAAAGCTGACGACCCTCAAGTGATGTTTGTGGCTAACGGCGATGCCGCCATCGGCAACACTGGAACCATTCGCCGTTCTACCGACGGCGGGCAATCCTGGGAGGAACGTCCTTTGCCGGTGGAGCCCAACTCGCCGGTGTGGAATTTTGCCACCAATCCGGCCAACCCTGACCTGATTCTGGCAAACAGCGTTTACGGGGAACTGTATCGCAGCGAGGACGGCGGCGAAAGCTGGGACAAGCTCAGGAAGGAATTTACCGAAGTGCGCGCCCTGGCCTGGACTCCCAACTAACCGGCGGTCATTGCATCTGAACATGCAGGTGTTTCCCTGAAATAGTTCCCGCTCCGGCAGTTAGTGGTATAGCGGCTGTTGGGCGTTCCGAGCCGGCGCTCAACAGCCTGTTTATTTTCCTGTCCGCGGTGCCGTTACGCTCAATGCCTCGGCGCGCTAAAACCCGCCCCCGCTGAACCGGAACAGGAAGAAGTAGATCAGGAACAATGTCCCCAGCAGAATGCCAATTATCAGGCAGCCGTACCTTGCCAAGTCGCCGCTCCCCTCGTTACCGACTGGGCAGCTTTGGCGCCAACCCGGGCCAATCCGGTTCGCTAGTCATAACTTCAGTAAACATCCCCGCCGCCGGCGCGGTCAGTTCCGGGCCGTCGTTGTTGGCCTTGTTCATCAGGGGAGATACCGGGTAAAACTCCAGCAGTTTGTCCGGGTAGGAGGCCAGGGCGTCGCAAAGCATTGCCGGCTCGGTGATGTCGTGGTTCAGCCAGAAGTCCTCCAGTTCCGGGGGCAAAATTACCGGCATTCGGTGGTGGATGGGCCGCAACAGGCTATTGGCCTCAGTAGTAATGATGGTGCAGGACTGGATAGTGTCCCCGGAGGTATCCCGCCAAGAATCCCACAGGCCGGCGAAAGCGAAGGGTTGACGGGATTTCAGCACAACTCGCATGGGCCGTTTAGCATTGCCGGCTTTCCGCCACTCGTAGAAGCCGTCGGCCAGCACCAGGCAGCGTCGTTGGCGCAGGGCGTCGCGAAAGCTGGGCTTTTGCCCCACCGTCTCTCCGCGGGCGTTAATCATCCGGCTGCCGACCGAGGCGTCCGCCGCCCAGGAAGGTATCAATCCCCACCGCATAAACTCGGCCCGCCGACCTTCCCGGTTGGTCACGGTCAGCGCCGGTTGGGTGGGGGCAATGTTGTAGCGAGGCCCATAATCCAGGCCGGAAGGGTCAAAGTCAAATCGGAGGGCCAGTTGCTCCAAATCGGCTGCAAGGCTGTAGCGTCCGCACATATCGCTTTCTCGGTGGAATTGAGTTGACCAGTTATATCGGCCTTTATTTTAACATTCGGAGCGGTACGACGGGGAGACCGGCCGGGTTCAAGCGCAAGCCTGGGCTATCCCTGGCCCCGGATAAATCCTCCTTAGTCAAAAGCCGCCCGGCTCCCCTGCGTTGTCCCGGGCAGCCGGGGACTCCGGCCGGCGCCGAGGGGAAGCAAGTTTTTGAGGTTGGAACCAATCAGAACCAATACAAACAGAAGCGAGGAAAATATAACGACGCTGGCGCCGGAAGAGATGTCCACCAACCAACTGGCGTACACGCCGCCGAAGCCGCAAAAGGCTCCCGTTACAGTGGAAAGAATTATCATAGTCCTGAACCGATTGGTCAGCAGGCGGGCAATAATTGGCGGAATCACTATGGCTGCCGCAATCATTGTCACTCCCAGAACATCGAGAGAGGCTACGATGGTGGCGGCCAGCGTCAGGGAAAATACGGTGTCGGTGAGCCAGGTCGGCACTCCATAAAACCCGGCTACCTCGGGTTCAAAAGCGGCGAACAGGAACTGCTTGTAGCCGACCAGGAATACGATTCCCGTAACGGCGGCTACTGCCAGGATCGTTATCAAGTCCGCTGCCGTTACGCCCAGAATGTTGCCGAACAATTGGGCCTCGAAGTCCCGGAAGGACTTGGTGTAACTGATCAGGGCGATGCCCAGGGCAAAGCTGGCCGTGGTGATTATGCCGATGGCGGCATCGGCGCCGATTATTCGCATTCGGGTAATCAGGGTAATCAGCAGCGCGCACAGGAAGCCCCAGCCGATGGCTCCCACCAGAAGGTAGGTCTCGCCAAGACCCTTGCCGGCAACCGAGCCGGCCGCGGCCCCGGCAAAAATCACGTTGAACACCACGAAGTGACTGACTACGGCTCCGCCAAAGACCGAATGGGCCAACCCATGCCCAATGTAAGCCATATGCCGCAAAACGACATACACGCCCACCAGCCCGCACAACCCACCGGCCAGCGTTGCGGCGATTACCCCGTTGCGGAAAAACTCGTAACTGAAAGGTTCGAACACTTTACCTGCTTGCCGTCAGTCGGCCACCGCCGAAGGGGCGGCAATCTTTGCGTCGTCTTTGGCGTAGTCCTTTTCCGTGGCTTTCGGACTTGCCGTTTCCGGCTCATTCAGGAGACCGCTGCGGGGGACGCCTTCATCGCCGCTGCGCGCAAAGTGGTGCGGACTCTCCGCCACCAGGGTCATGCCGTCGTGGTTAATCACGGGCATCTCGGCGCCGTAGGTGAGCTTGAGAATGTCCGGGGAAATCACTTGCGATGGCGGCCCTTCGGCCAGGATGTGGCCGTTAATGCAGACCAGCCAGGGAAGATGGGCCGCCACGGCGTTGATTTCGTGAGTGGTCATAGCTATGGTGATGCCCTGGTGATTCAGCTCGTGCAGCAGGTGCATCACTTCGTCCCGGGTCTTGATGTCAACGCCGCTGGTGGGTTCGTCCAGCAGTAACAGGGACGGGTTGCTGACCAGGGCCCGGGCCAGGAATACTCGCTGCTGCTGACCGCCGGAAAGCTGCCGGATGTGGCGATTCTCCAGGTGAGCGATACCCAGCCGTTCCATCATCTCACGGGCAATTTGCCAGTCCTCCTTGCGGTGCCAGGGTAAAAGCGGATTGCGGCGCGTGAATCCCATCATCACCACCTCGCCGACGGTGACCGGGAAATTCCAGTCTATGGTTTCCAGTTGGGGAACGTAGCCGGCCTTGGAATGTTTCTTGCTTACGGGTTCGCCGTTTACCACCGTTTCCCCGTGAAACAAATTGGAGGCCCCCAGGATAGTGCGCAGCAGGGTGGTTTTGCCGGAGCCGCTGGGTCCCAGGAATCCCACAAAGTCGCCGGGCATCAGGCGCAGATTGACGTCTTGCAGGACTGCCTGGCCTTCATAGCCGGCCGTTACGTTTCTTAACTCTACGGTTGGCGGCCCCGACGCGCGGTGGTGGGGAAATGGATGCAGCATTAGCCTTCCTTGACTTGCGATTGATTTGGCATTACTGGGGATACACCGCGCCACTTTCTCCCGAGAAAACCCGGGCCGGGTCAAATCCATCCAGTGGCGCGCTGTCGCCGCCCAGCGCCTCGGTAATTATCCGGACATCTTCCAGAATCAGGCCCAAATAGGTGTGGTCGGGGGCTCCCGGCTGCCCGGGCAGATCGTCATCGCGCAACTGGTCCACAAATTTGGCGCCGCTTTCCCGGGCTATCTGCTCCAGTACCGGACTCGGAAATACCTCCGAGCCAAATATGGCCGGTACCTGTGCTTCCTGGACCTGATCAATCAGGCTTGCCACTTCCCGAGCCGAAGGCTCCGTAAAGTCTGCGGGCTGGATCGCGCCGATTATCTCGAATCCGTACCGGGGCGCAAAGTAAGGAAAGGAGTCATGGTAGGTGAGCAGCTTCCGATTCTCGGGCGGAATGGTGTTCACCGCCTCCATAATTCTCCGGTCCAGGTCGTTGATTTTGGCTTCCAGCGCCTCGAAGTTGGTGGCGTAATACGTTGCGTTGGCCGGGTCCAGTCGCACCAGCTCATCCCGGATTAGCTGGGCGTATTTAAGGCCCAGGTGCGGCGCCGTCCACAGGTGAGGGTTGGGATGGCCGTCGGATTCCGGGAAAGAGAAGTCAAACACCCATTCGGCGCGGCTGACGGTTTGGGGGCCCAGCAACAGGATAACGGCCCCGTCTTTCCGGTTAGCCTCGGCCATCTGGATAGTAGGTTCTTCCAGGAAAAGGCCGTTGGCTATAATCAGGTCAGCCTGAGCCAGGGTAGCGGCCACCGACACCGGCGGCTCAAAGGTATGGGAATTGGTTCCCTCCGGGACCAGGCCCGTCAGTTGAATGCGGTCGCCGCCGATATTCTCCACCAGGCTGGTTATGGGCGACACGGTGCTGACTACCATCAGCCTCGCTGCTACCGGCGCTGCAGGTTCCGGAGTATCGACCGGAGCGTTGTCGCCGGCGGCGCAACCCGTAGCGGTAAGCAGAAAGGCCAGGGCAATAAAACCGTACAGGAAAGGAGGTAACGTGATTTGGCGCATATCTTAAAAAGTGTCCGCATTCTCGAAAATTTCATCCGGGCTTGCGGCTGCCGAACCGATGCTGCCCTGGCGGCAATTTACGCAAACTCCGGTGATAGTGAAGTGATCCAGGTCCGGAACGAAACCGAACTCGCTAATCAGCGTTCGGTTAAACTCTTCCAGATAATGGGGGATAAGGTTGAAGGCCCCGTGGCAAACCCGGCAAACCATGTGGTGATGCCGCTCTCCCGGATCGGTCAACTCGTAATGCAGCCGGTCGCCAATGGCTACTTCGGTAACCAGTCCAAGTTGCTTAAAGAGGCGAAGGGTGCGATAAACGGTGGCTAAATCCATGTAGGGATATTCGGCCTGAGCCTGGCGGAATACCGCGTCCACCCCCATGTGCTGACCGCCTTCCGCAACCGCCCGCAAGACAATCAGCCGCTGCGGGGTCATCCGGTGCCCCTGACTCTTTAATGACTCAAGAAGCTGCTCATAGCCAGTCATAACATCACCAGTTATTGCAACTGTTTGCTATAACATAGTACATCTTTCAACTAATGATTTCAATACCAAATGCTGGTTAGTTTTAAGGCAAATAATGTTCCCAGGTTCCCTGGCTTGTCGCGCTTACCCCGCTCCGCTCCCGAAGGAAAGTTTGGTTTCCCAGGCAGTACCGGAACGAATGCTATATCCTGAATTAAGACACCCTGATTGGAACGCTGCCGCCGCCCCAGGGCTATCGCATATGGAATTTAAGAGGCCAATTGACGGGTAAATCTCCGTTTTTAACTGCTAAATTTGGGTAATTTAAGACTTAAACCGTTGGTTTTGATGTTGATTACCCAGTAAAGCGCCGCCAAAACATCGGAAAGTTCCGTTCTGAGCCTGAAATTTTTTCATATGCGATAGCCCTGGCCGCCGCCCGGTCAGTTATTGACTACCCTGACCGGGTGAGTTAGAGTATTTCAGACCGGAATATAATTCTATCAGGGAGGAATTTCCATGCCAATCAACCTTTCCCGCATCGGCCACGCTGCCGTCCGAGTCCGGGACATCGAGCGAGCCAAGAAGTTCTACACCGAGGTTCTCGGTTTTGTCATTGAAGAGGAAGACCCGGAACACGGCGGCGTCTTTATGAGCCTGGGCCGGGACGACACCCACGAAGGGCACGTATTTGATCTGTCCCCGGTGGAAGACCCGGAAACTGCCGCCGAAGCTCCGGAGCGCAACCAGGTGGGCGTGGCCCATATCGCCATCAAGGTGGACAGCCACCAGGATATGAAGGACGCTTACGACCATCTGCTTAACCACGGCGTAACCGTGGACCGCCTGGTGGAACACGCCAACCAGCGGAGTATGTACTTCGCCGACTCCGAGGGCAACCGTCTGGAGATTTACTTCGAGTACCCAACTTCCAAGGAGCTGTTCAAGCGAGGCCGTGGCGACCGCGATTTCGTCTTCTCCTTCGAAGACCCGGTTCCCCCTTGGGCCGCTGAAGTGCCCTCTGACTGGGACCCGGATACTACCGTCGACCGCTACCACCGGGGCACCGTCCGCACTATGGGCGACTAACCGGAAACAGCGCCTCGACTACTCTAATCCAGCGTCTCAAAAACAGCGGGACGGTTAGTTCCGGCCCGCCGCTTTTTTGTCGAAGTCGGCGCCGCTGCCGGCTAATGCAGTCAGGGGGCGGCGGCTATTTACCAGGCAGCCTTCTGCGTAACTGCCGGAGCTTCCCAACTTACCGGGGCCTTTCCTTCGGGTCAGCCAATAACCGCGCCGGTCAGGGAAAGGCCCGACTCCAGTTTTCGGCGCCAGTCAGCTTGGGGGTGGCGTACCGTGTTGGTGCAAATTCGGAACAGGCATACCGCTTCCCGAAGGTTAAGCTCGGTTTCGTTCCAACGGAAACGTTCCAGGGCGGCGGTGCGCAAAATGCCGTGAAACTCAGTCCGGGCTTCGGCCGACGCACCCTGGCCGAAGTGGGCGGTCCACCGCAGGTGAGCCAGAAAATTTCCGACATCCAACTGCGGGTCGCCCGGCCCAATCTCCTCGAAATCCACCAAGGCCAGCCTGCCGTCGGGCAGTACCATTAACTGGTCGTCATAGAAGTCGTTGTGCGCCAGAGTGGTGGGCTGCCAGGTCTTGACAAAGGCGTCCAGGGATTTTGTGGCCCGGTTAAAACTTGCCGCTGCCGCAGCATCTCCCCGGGCTCCCTGCCCGAGGACTCCTTTAGCCAGGTTATAGGCGCCTTCCAGGTTAAAGGCTGGACCGGAGCGGGACAGTGGCGCGCTTTCCCACAGGCTTTTCAACCCGGAAAGCACCATATCGGGATCCGGGTAGCTCCCCTTGCGGATGCTGCGCCGCACATTCTCTCCCTGAATTTCCGACAGCCAGACGACGCCTCCGTCCAGCCATTTTCCGGCGATGCGCGGGGCGACAAAGCTGGAAAGTCCCACCGACTGCCAGGTTTCCAGGTAGCCCGGTAGCGAACTCGACGGCAGGACGCGGACGTAGAATTTCGCCCGCCCGGCTCGGTGGAATATTACGGCCCGTCTTCCCGGACGGTAGCGAACCACTTGAACCAGCGAGCGGCGCGCGCCCATAGTCAGGACATACCGGTTCAGCAGCTTTACCGCACTTTCAGGGTTGGCAACGGCTCCCAGCCCGGGCAGCGCCCGGTCGTCCGGGAACTGAAACCATTCCACCGGTTTGTCCCGTTCCACCCTGGCTACCAGCTGGCGTGTGGGCAGGTAGTCTTCCTCAGCCCATTCTACCCCATAGGTAACCACGGCCTGCCGGCCGGGGTAGTAGGAAAATTGGAGTATGCGTACCTGTTGAGGCGCCGGTTCGGCTGCATCCAGCAACTGCCGGCAAAGGTTTGCCACCCAATCCGGGTCGAACAAGCTGGACAATTCCGGCAGAGCGGGGTCTGGCGTGAAATCCACTTTTGGATATAACGGCAGTGTCTTCAGGTCCTTAAGCATTTCCAGCCGCCGACCTTTCTAGCTGTTGCTCGCGTCATCCGAGTCATCTGATCCTGATTCGGGCGTATCCGGGGTGGGAGTCGGTGGGGAAACTGGGTCCGGCGTGGGCGTATCCGGGGCAGGGGTAGGCGGCGAGACCGGGTCCGGCGTGGGCGTGTCCGGGGTAGGAGTCGGCGGGGAAACCGGGTCCGGCGTGGGCGTGTCCGGAGTAGGGGTAGGCGGCGAGACCGGGTCCGGTGTAGGCGTGTCCGGAGTAGGGGTAGGCGGGGAGACCGGGTCCGGCGTGGGCGTGTCCGGGGTAGGAGTGGGCGGGGAGACCGGGTCTGGCGTGGGCGTGTCCGGGGCAGGAGTGGGCGGGGAGACCGGGTCCGGCGTGGGCGTATCCGGGGTGGGAGTCAGCGGGGAGACCGGGTCCGGCGTGGGCGTGTCCGGGGTAGGAGTAAGCGGGGAGACCGGGTCCGGTGTAGGCGTGTCCGGGGTTGGGGTAGGCGGCGAGACCGGGTCCGGCGTGGGCGTGTCCGGGGTTGGCGTGGGAGTATCAATGCCATCGCCGTCGGTGATTGGAGTGTCGATACCATCGTCGTCGGTGTCGGGGGTGTCTAATCCGTCCTCCATGTCCTCAAAGAAGTCTGCTTCATAAGCGGCGTGGGCAGGTCGCGGGGCCAGCATTGCCTCATTCGAAGCGACCCTGAAGTCTCCGAGAGCGCTGGCGCTCCAGGCAAACACCAGCAGAAGGGCCAAGACTACCATAAATCCAGCCTTTGACAACCTTTTGACTTGCATCACCAAGCTCCTGTCAGTCGAATCTACGGCCGGCGTCCAGTTCTTATAGATGAAGGTAAACGCCAAAATTGTAAGTCGGCGAGCAGGAAAATGCAAACTTTGGAAGCTAACCTAATCAACCGGATGTTACCGAAACAGCTTGCCGTCTCTGATTGGGAAACTTGGGCAGACTAAATTGACCTGGCATTGCATATGGCAATAATTGACCTGTGTTATTATTCGTAATATGATTGAATCTGTGAAAAGTCTGCTGGGGCCTACTTTAATTAGCCTCGACGCCTGGCGTCGTTGGCTCGAGGGCTGGAAGTGAGCGGTAATCGCATTTTCGCCGGGATATTCGTCCTGGCAGTGGTGGCAGTCTGCATTGCAATAGTTCCCCTGGCGGCCCAGCTGGGCCTGCTGTTCCTGTACATTGAACCCAATCCACGTCATCTGCCCCCCGTTCTGATGGGCGAGGCGGTGGGATGGGCAGTTATCGGTCTGCTCACTGGTGCATTTACCGTGACCCTGGCCGAATCTCTGGTCTGGCAATACCGGGATACTGTCTGGACCCAGTACCGCGGACTTATTCTGGGTAGCGTCGTCGCCTTGATTGTCGGAGTTGCATTGGGAATTGCTTTTGCCATCCCGCAGATGCACAGCGTTGACGGGCAGGCCATGACTTCAAGGCAACTGGCGATACTGGCCGGCGGCACGGCGGCCGGGATTGCGACCGTTGCCGGCATAATCGCCGGAACCACCCTGCGCCGGTTTGTTGTAGGCTTGTATCGCCTGCCGGAGAAGGACCGGTCCAGCCGTCTTACCTTCAATGACGAAGACGCAACCGGCGCCCACCGTCGGGTAGTCGAAAGGAGCAGTCATGCGGGAAAACACCCTTAAGCAGAAACTGGAGGCCGGAAAGGCCGTCTTTGGCGTGATGATTACTTTCCCTTCGGCCCCGGTGGTGGAAATGCTGGGCTGTCTGGGCTTCGACTGGGTGCTGATCGACAACGAGCACGGGTCCATCACCGTGGACAACTCCGAAGACCTGGTGCGGGCTGCCGAATTGAGCGGGATTGCCCCCATTGTCCGGCCGGTGGGCAACCGCCCGGAAATCATCGCCCCCTTTCTTGACCGTGGCGCTTGGGGAGTGCAGGTGCCTCACGTCAACACCGCTGAGGAAGCAAGGGCCGCGGTGGATGCGGTCAAGTACTATCCGGAAGGGCATCGCGGTATTTTCAGCCGCAGTCGGCCGGCCGGTTACGGCTTTTCCGGCGCCACTTCCGATTACGTCAGCGAGGCGAACCGGAACACGCTGGTTTGCCTGATGCTGGAAGAAGTTGAGGCCATCGACAACCTGGAGGAACTGGTTACCGTTGCCGGCGTTGACGTTTTCTTCATCGGCTCCGGTGACCTGTCCCAGTCTATGGGCTATCCCGGACAGCAGACTCACCCGGACGTTCAGGCTCAAATGGAGAAGGGAGTCAAGATAATCCGCGCCGCCGGTCGAATTGCCGGGGTCAGCTGCCCCGATAACCTGGTCCCCAAGTTCCTGGGTATGGGAGTGCAGTACTTCCACGGGAATGTGGGAACTTTGCTCCAGACCGCCAGCGTGGAATACCTGAAGACCATGCGCGCCTCCGCAGGCGAAGCCGGTCTGTAAGGGGGCTCTGGCAGCAGGTAATCCGGGTTTCCGCGACGCTTGCCGTTCAGGCAAGCGTTTTCGCTTGGTCAGAAATCGCCGATATATTGGGCCGTGTCATCGGTCAACTAGTCAAATTGTCGTATCCTCTGGAGGCGGAAAATTGAAATATCGAACTCTGGGCCGCACGGGTCTGCGGGTATCCGAGGTTGGATTCGGCGGGGCCGGCATCGGGCACGTTTGGGGGCCAACTACGGATGCGGAGTGCATCCAGGCCGTAGGACGCGCCCTGGACCTGGGAATTAACTTTTTTGACACCTCTCCTATGTACGGCGGCGGCAGGTCCGAGGAGAACCTGGGCCAGGGCCTGGCCGGTCGCCGTCAGGAAGCCTTCATTGCCACCAAGGTGCGGCTCCAGAGGGAGGAAGACCGGGCCAGTGCAGACGACATGGTCGCCGCCGTCCGGCAATCCGTGGAACTAAGCCTGCAAAGGCTGAATACCGACTATGTTGATATATTGCAAGTGCACCACCAGGTTGGCGCCGAGATGGGACAGTACATGGCTGCGGCCGGGCCGCCACCGCGTTATGCCCTGCTCCTGAATCGGGAAGATTGCGCCGCTCTCGGCGCGGCAATGCAGGAGTTAGTAAAAGAAGGTAAGGTACGCTTCCTCGGCATTACCGCCTGGGACGGCCATCCGGCGGCCATCCGGGAGATTCTGGAGAGCGGAGTTTTTGACACGGCGCAAATTCTGTATAACCTGCTGAACCGGACGGCCGACGCCGAACCTCCGGCCGGCTTTGATGACGTTGACCAGGGCCGGTCGCTGCCGGTGGCCCGGGCCGGCAATGTAGGCGTCATCGGCATTCGTTCCCATGCCGCCGGAGCTTTGGTGGATGGACTGGACCGGGAAACGGCGTCGGATACGGAAGTGGCCCGGGACCACGCGCGGGCCCGGGCGCTGGCGCCGCTGTTGGCCGCCCAGTATCCTTCCCTGGCCCAGGCTGCCCTCCGTTTCTGCCTGGAAAACCCCGCCATTGCTACCGTTGTCCCCGGCGTCAAGTCCGTCGCCGAGGTAGAGGAAGCGGCGGCCTGCTCCCACTTGCCCAATATGGATGAATCAACTCTGGAACAACTGGAACGCTTCTACCGGCGACAGTTCACTGCTTAAAGTTCTATGGTAAACTGCCAAACGTGAGGCAAACCGACAGTATCCGGCAGCCCGGCGCAGGAATTTCGTCAGGGCAGTCGGGCGCTGAATCGGTTCCGCCTTAATCCGGTGACAGGAGCAGCAGCTATGGGCGTTTACAGAATGTACACGGGCGACGACGGGGAGACCCACATTGAGGAACTGTCGGAAGATGCGATCAAGGGGATTCGTTTGGATGGGGCGCAAATGAACTTCAGTGTGTCCGACCGGGAACCGGGCCACTTTTCCGACTACCATCCGGCCCCGCGCCGTCGCTGGCAGGTAGGAATCGTGGGCCGAACCATTATCGGGCTGAGCGACGGAACTTCCCACACTTTTAATCCCGGCGACGTTCGGCTGATTGAGGACCTGACCGGCCGGGGCCACACCACGACCTATCCCGACGGCTACAACATCACCCTGCAAGTTACCCCGGCGGAAGACCTCGGCAGTTAACCGGCAGCTAACATAAAGCGACGTTCAGGAAAGGGCAGGGATTACCCTGCCCTTATTTTTTTGGTTACGCTCTTGCAGCCTAATCGCCCGGTGGGGTGGGCAGCCGGTTTATGGCAGCAGGGGAGAGAGTGGCCGGTAAAAGAGCTATGAATAGCAAACCGGCGCTTTGACCTTAGATACATCCGAAATTGATGTACGAGGTTCTGGGCGTTACGGCATCAGCTGCGGTTGCCCGGCAGCCGCCATGGCACAGGCGGAAATGAATGCCCCATTTTGTCTGTTTTTCGCTTTTCTCAAACAAAAATTAAAGGAAAAGTTTATCCGGTGGCGATTTACGATGATTTACGCAATGATTTGACAATAAGTGAGTTCAAATCTATACTCTGCAAAACTTGCCGGGTGAGTATGCAGGAAATCTTTAGTCGTTTTCTCGTCGGTGTTCACATCCCATCTTGCCGGAGGTGCTGCTTGGTCAGGAGAAGGATAGGCAAAGGTAATTTTCTTTTGAGCTTTACGCTGGTTCTGGGCCTTCTGCTGCTGGTGGCTTGCGGTTCCGCGGCTCCCCAGGTAGTGGAAAAAGAGGTCATCAAGGAAGTTCCCCGGGAAGTCGAAGTAGCCAAAGAGGTTATCAAGGAAATTCCGGTGGAAGTTCAGCGAGAGGTTATCAAGGAAGTTCCGGTTGAGGTCACTGTTGAAAAGCAGGTAGTAAAGGAAGTTCCTTCAGAACGAGTAGTGGAGCGAGTCATACTGCCTACGCCAATTCCGGTTCAGGTTATCGAAGCCAAGGCGACTTCCGAGCGGCTGGACAAGGTAGCAATCGCAGTCGGCGGCCAATCCTGGGACTCCAACTACACTTACAAGGTTAATATAGGCGGCTTCCTGGACAAGTGGCCGGTTTATGAGTATCTGGTAGGGGTGGACAACCAGACCGGCGGTTATACTGCCGAGTTGGCTACCTCCTGGGAAATCAGTGAAAACGGCAAAGACTGGACTTTCAAACTTCGGGAAGACGTTCCCTGGCAAGACGGTTACGGCGAGTTTACCGCCGAAGACGTTCGCCACTCCATGTGGCTGCTGGTGCAGCCTACTGCCAAGCCCAGCGGCATCAGCACCTGGCGCAAGATAATGGGTGTGAACCGGGACGATGATGCGGCAACCGTGGCCCAGCGCGCCGAAGCGACGGTGGAGATTATTAATGACCATGAGGTAGTCATCCACCTGGGTATCGTGCTGCCGGAAGCTCTATTCAATCTGGGCAAGCGGCGAAATCTGCCGATCGAAAGCAAGGCCCGCTGGGATGCCGTAGGCGACGAAGGTATGGGGGAGAAAATGGTAGGGACCGGCCCCCTGAGCTACGCGGAACGAGTGGAAGGTTCCCACGTCCTTTACGATGCTGTCGATGAGCATTGGCGGGTGGTTCCCGAGTATCACCAACTGGAGTTCCGGGCCATTGCCGAAAGCCAAACCAGACTGGCTTCCCTGCTGACCGAACAGGTCCACCTGGCGGTTATTGAGCGTTCTATTCGTGACGAAGTTACCTCCCGAGGGTTCGAGTTCTCCAATGGCGTGTTTCCCGGCATTCAGCACCACTGGACTTTCTGGGGCAACTACCACACGGAACCGGACACCTTGCAGGCGGGCAATCCCATGCTGATTAAAGAAGTGCGGCAGGCTATGGTGAAGGCGGTCAACCGGGAAGTTATCGCCCAGGCTCTGCTGCCCGGCGCCAAGGTGCAGATACCCTCTTACGTGAAGTTCACCGCTCTGGATGAAGTCGTATGGCCCGGCCTGATTAATCCCGAATGGGAAGCGCGCTGGGACGAAGTTTACGGCTACGACCCCGAGGCGGCCAGGCAGTTGCTGGCGGCGGCCGGCTACCCGGACGGCTTTGAGTTTACCCTGGCGCTGGACTCCGCTTCTGCTTTGCCCGAGATTATCGATATTGGGCAGGCGATGGCGCTGGATTTTGAGGCCATCGGCTTGAAGCCGGTGCTGGCTAACATAGAAGCCAGCGAGATTCGGTCCCAGCGACGGGCGCGGGAGATTCATAACACTATTTCCGGCTCCGCCGGTTACAGTTACACCGTTTATCATCTGGAAACCTTGTTCTGCACCTGCGGCTCGGTGCACTCCTTCGCCGACCCCTTCATTGACGCCAAGATTGAAGAGTTGAACGTAACTATCGACAAGACGCAGAGAACTACTATTATGCGGGAGATTGGCGACTTCTGCTACGACAATATCTGTACCCTACCCATGTTTGATATAGCGCCGGACATCGCCTTGAATCCCAAGTATATTGAAAGTTACGTCTTCCCCGGTTTCATTAGCGGCTTCTACACCCATCTGGAGTATATCGAGACCGTACCGCAATAGGGCGCCGGGAATCGCCGCTAACAAGGTATCTCTGGGGGCGTCTCATCCCCAACCATTATGGTGGGGTGAGGCGCTCTCTTAACAACGGTAGCCGCAGGATAAAAAATCGGACGCTGGTAGAGACCGAGCACGGACAATACCTGCCTGGCCCGGCTCTCGGGAGTCAAAGTGCAACGTTACATCATAATACGCTTATTCCACGCCCTGCTGGCGTTGTTTGCCATGAGCATCATCGTCTTTTCTCTGGCGCGGGTGTCGGGAAACCCGATGGACGTTTTGCTCCCGGAAGATGCCACGGAGCAAGATTATATCCAGACCGCCGAGCTTTGGGGGTTGGATCAGCCTTTGCACATCCAGTATCTGGTTTATGCCGGCAATGTGCTTCGGGGAGAATTTGGCGTCTCCATTAAATGGCCCGGGCGTTCCACTCGCGACCTGATAATGGCTCGGCTTCCCGCCACACTCCAGCTCTCGGCGCTCTCCCTGGTGGTGGCGGCCTTGCTGGCCCTGCCGATGGGAGTGCTGGTGGCGGTCAAGAAAGATACCGGAATCGACTATGCGGGCAAGGTCGTAGCTCTGTTGGGGCAAGCGGCGCCTTCTTTCTGGGTAGGTATTGTGCTTATCTGGATATTCGCCGTCACCCTGGAATGGCTGCCGGCATCGGGCCGGGAAGGCTGGACCAGCGTCATCATGCCGGCCTTTGCCCTGGGCTGGTTCCAGGTAGCGGCGGTAATGCGCCTCACCCGGTCTTCTATGCTGGAGGTGCTGGACAGCGAATATGTGAAGCTGGCCCGGATTAAGGGCATACCCAACTGGAAGGTCATCTGGAAACACTGCCTGCGCAATGCCGCCATAGCCCCGGTAACCTACTTCGGCTTTATTCTGGGTGGCTTCCTGACCGGTTCGGTGGTAACTGAAACGGTATTTGCCTGGCCGGGGGTGGGACTGCTGGCGATTGACGCTTTGCGCGCCCGAGACTTCCAGGTAGTGCAGAGCGTAGTTCTCTTCTTTGGCGTAATCTACATCGTAAGCAGTTTGTTGGTGGATATTCTATACGCATACCTTGACCCCCGTATTCGGTACACTTCTTAACCTGGCGGGGAGCGCGTGGAGGAAGTAACGACATGGCCGGAATAGTCGGAGTCCAACCGGGCTCGATAACAGCCGCCAGAGGTCGGATCGCCTCTGGAGTAAGGTGGGCGCGTCAATTCCCCCTGCTGTCCTTGGCGGTTCTGCTCATTGTTCTGGTAACGCCGGCAATTTTCGCCGAGTACGTTGCGCCTCACGAACCAACCAAGGGCAACATTCTGGAGCGGCTGCAGCCCCCGGCCTGGATGGAAGGGGGCTCCTGGACTCATCCTCTGGGAACGGACAAGTTGGGACGGGATATGCTGAGCCGCATTATTTACGGAGCGCGTATCTCCCTCACTATCGCCGCTATATCCATCGTTTGCGGCGGCATCGTCGGCACTGCCCTGGGGTTGATTGCCGGCTACTGGGGCGGCTTGTGGGACCACGTCATAATGCGCTTGGTGGACATCAAGGTCTCCATCCCATCCATCCTGTTAGCCCTGATTCTGGCGGCAGCGTTAGGCCCCAGCTACTTCACTGTCATCATTGTGGTGATTCTGACGCTCTGGACGCGTTACGCCCGTCTGGTGCGGGGCGAAGTGCTGAGCTTGCGCAGCCAGGACTTCGTAGCCCGGGCGCGGGTGGCCGGCGCTTCCACTCCCAGGATAATTTTGCGTCACCTGCTACCCAACGTGGTGAATACCATCATCGTCCTGGCTACCCTGGAAGTGGGTGTGGTTATTATCCTGGAAGCATCCCTCAGCTTCCTGGGGGCCGGGATACCACCACCCAATCCGGCCTGGGGTTTGATGGTGTCCGACGGCCGAGCCCTGGTTATCAATGCCTGGTGGGTCTCCTTCTTTCCGGGCATCGCTATTCTGCTGACCGTTCTCTCCATGAACCTGTTGGGGGATTGGCTTAGAGACCGCTTGGATCCCAAGCTGCGGAATGTATAGATAAACTCTGAACATCGCCGGAAAGCGCTGATCGCCAGCCGGCAAAAGTTTCGGCCTGCCGGGAGGTACGGTGTAATCTCCCGGCGGGTCTTTTTCGCGTTTCCAAAGGGCTGTAACGGGGCGACAGTATGGTAATATGTAACGGCCCCGTAATTCCTTGTGGGACCTCTTAATCCTGTCCCGGAATTTCTATTGAACATAAACTCCACGATACGTCAAGTTGCCTACCCCGTAGCCATCCTGAAAGAAAGAAATTTTGCCCTGGTTTGGTCTTCGGTCTGGACCGTCCAGACCGGCAACCAGATGGAGGCGCTGGTACTGGCCTGGTACGTTCTGGAGTTTACGGGAAGCCCCTTTCTGGTAGGGCTTATCGCCTCGGCCCGCATGGGACTGAATTTCCTGGCCCTTTTCTCCGGCGCCATCGCCGACCGGCTGCCCCGCCACCGGCTGTTGGCGGTGGTGGAACTGATTCTGACCGGTCTGGGTCTGTCGATATTGGCGCTGATGCTCACCGGCTTGCTGGAAGTATGGCACCTTTTCGCCATTACCCTGGGAGCCGGTCTGGTCCGAATTTTCCAAATGCCGTCGGCCCAGGCCCTCATTGGGGATACCTTGCCCCCGGACAAAATCAGCAACGGCGCCGCGCTCAGCAGCATGGCCCAGAACCTTTCTACCATTCTGGGGCCTTTTATCGGCGGCCTCCTCTACAAGACTTGGGGCCCCGAAGGTGGGTACACCGCCGTGTCCCTGCTCTACTTCACCAGCGCCATTTGCGCCTTCTTCGTTCGCCCCATACGCATATCTTCCTCCCAGCGTGAAGGTTCCGTGTTGGGCACGGTGATGGAAGGGCTGCGGTACGTGAAGGGTCAGCAGGTACTGTGGGCTACGCTGGCGATTGCAGTCATCATCAACCTGACCGGCTGGCCCTTCCATACTGCCCTGCTGGCAATTTTCGCCGGTAACGTTCTGGAAACCGGCCCGGACGGGCTAGGTCTTTTGACTGCCTCCTTTGGCATCGGCGCGCTGGGCGGGTCAATAGCCTGGGCCTCCTTCCGTAATCTGCGCCACGTCGGAAAACTGATGATTCTGGCGGTGGTAATCTGGCACGGCAGTATGCTGGTATTTGCCCTGTCAACGTCCATGTACCTTTCCATGGCGATCCTGCTGGTTACCGGGATGGCTTTTTCTTCCACCCAGGTGATGATGTTGACGGCGATGCTGCGGATTACCCAGGCTGAATACCGGGGCCGAGTTCTGGGGTTGCGGGTACTGGCGATTTACGCCTATGCTTTCGGCGGCGCCGGCGCCGGTTGGCTGGCTGGCTTTTACAGCGCTCCAATAGCGGCAGTCATCATCGGCATCACCGGAATTGTCTGCACCTGCGGACTGACGATCTTCACTCCCCAACTGCGGCGGGCGTAGGTGGAGTTAGCTTGACGCGCTGCCGGAAGGGACGCTCCGGAGGATTCAGGAAATATACGCCCTGCCGGTTTGCCGCGGCGGGCTTTAGCTACGGGGCAAAAGCGTTTATACTGGGGCCATTATATTCGGGAATTAGAGGAGGATGAGTATGGCCAGACTGCCTGCCGTAACCCGCGACATGGTGCCCGAAGAGTTCCGTGAAGCCTATGATGAATTGACCGCCAGCGGCCCGATTACCGGCGGGCCCGGTTCCATTACTCTCAACAGTCCGGAAATGGCCCGCCGCCGCGCCGGACTGACCAATTACCTGCGTTATGAAACCAAATTCCCCCGCCGCATCCTGGAGTTGGCGATTATAAGCACGGCCCGGGCTATGGACTGTCCCTACGTCTGGAACGCCCACGCCCCGGCAGCCCGCCGGGAAGGCGTCAGCGATGCGGTAATCGCTGCCTTGCGGGAGCGACAGCCCTTGCCTGAGATGGCTGACGACGAGCGGACAATAATCAACTACGTCAATGAATTTTACGGCGCGCACCGCGTAAGCGACGCAACTTTTCAAGCGGCTATGGCCCAGTTCGGCGCTCAATACCTGGTTGAGTTGACCTCGCTGATGGGACACTACGCGCAGACGGCCTTCATTCTGAACGCTTTTGAAGCTGACTTGCCGGAAGGAACCACCGAGCCAATCTTGCCGGTTTAGGCGTTCGATTCTCGATTTGCAGGGCGGGATGATTCCGTTAAGCCCGGAACCGGTTTAGAATTAACCGGGCTGAATTAGGAGGCAGAACTATGCGATTGGAAGGTAAGGTGGCGCTAATCAGTGGTGGCGCCCGGGGACAAGGAGCTTGCGAGGCGCGTATGTTCGCCGCCGAGGGCGCCCGGGTCGTATTTGGCGACATCCTGGACGAAGAAGGAAGGCAAGTGGAAGCCGAAATTCGGGAACTGGGTTACGAAGCCACTTACGTTCATCTGGATGTTACCAGTGAGGCTGATTGGGAAGCTGCGGTCCGCGCTGCGGTTGACCGCTATGGCAAGCTGGACGTGCTGGTCAACAACGCCGGCATCTGCAGCTGGGGGAAATTGGAAGACTCCAGCGGCGAAGAATGGGACCGCATTATGGATGTTAACGGCAAGGGCGTCTTTCTGGGTACTCTGGCCGCCATCCCGGTGATGAAGCAGGCCGGCGGCGGTTCCATTATCAATATCTCCTCCATATCCGGTCTGGTGGGCCAGGATACGGTGACGGCGGCCTACAACGCTTCCAAAGGAGCGGTGCGGCTGCTGACCAAAACTACGGCCATTCAGTACGCTGCCGACGGTATCCGGGCCAATTCGGTGCACCCCGGTTCGGTAGCCACTCCCATGACCGCCGCCCGCCAGGCAGACCCGGAAGTGCTGCGGCAGAGCCAGTTGCGCATACCCCTGGGCAGAGTAGGCCGGCCGGAAGACATCGCTTACGGCGTTCTATACCTGGCTTCGGACGAATCGTCCTTTGTTACCGGCAGCGAACTGGTGGTTGACGGTGGCTACACCGCTACCTGATCCGAAAGTTGTGGCCCGATTCCGAGAGAGGCCAGCCAAAGGGCCGGCAGCCGGCCCGGAATCATTGGTGTCCAGCCTGGTTCTGGAGAGGTAATTATGGTTGCGGAAATTCAGGGATTGGTGGATACGGAGCGCGGCTTGGTAAGCCGTCGCATCTTCATTGAACCGGACATTTATCAGCAGGAACTGGAGCGAATTTTTGCCCGCTGCTGGCTTTTCCTGTGCCACGAAAGCCAGATTCCCAACCCCGGAGATTTCTTCACCACTTATATGGGCGAAGACCCGGTGCTGGTGATGCGGGACAGTAGCGGACAGGTTAATGCCTTCCTGAATATCTGTCGGCACCGGGGCAACCGCCTGTGCCGCGCCGAGGCCGGCAACGCCGCTACCCTTACCTGCGCATATCACGGCTGGACCTTTGCCAACAACGGCAACCTGGTAGCCGTTCCCAATCTTCAGGATGCGTATTACGGAGAGTTGGACCTGGCGCAGTGGAACCTCATCCCCGTAGCCCAACTGGACAGCTATAAAGGGTTGCTGTTTGCCACTTTCGCTCCCGATGCGCCAACCTTGCGCGACTACCTGGGCGAGATGGCCTGGTATCTGGACAGTTTCTTTGACCGCAGAGAGGGCGGGGTAGAAGTGGTCGGCGGCGTGCATAAGTGGGTTGTCCCCTGCAATTGGAAGCTCCCAGCCGAGAACTTTGCCGGGGACGGGTACCACGTTTCCTGGAGCCATTTATCGGCTATTCGCGGGGGCTTTGCCGGAGACTTTCGGCTTCGTTCCGGCACCGGCGGCGCAATGGTCTCCCCGGGGCAAGGGCACTGTGTCATTACTCTGGGCGGCGGCGATCTCGCCGAGGCCCCGGAACCGGTCCTGCTGGAGTACGAGCAGGCCAGCCGCGCCGAAGCCGTGGCTCGCCTCGGCCCCCGGTTGGAAAAGGTCAGCCCGATAGTTGCGACTCTTTTCCCGAATTTCTCTATGATTCGGTCAACCTCCCATTCCTTCCGGGTCTGGCACCCCAAAGGCCCCGGAGAAATAGAGATTTGGTCCTGGATTTTTGTGGACCGGGCCGCGCCGCCGGAAGTCAAGGAGGCGCTGCGGATCAACGGGCTGCGGGGTTTTGGTCCTTCCGGCACCTTCGAGCAGGACGATATGGACAACTGGCAGGAATGTACCCATACTTGCCGGGGCGTGGTATCCCGACGCTATGACCTGAATATGCAGATGGGACTGGGCCACGATGAATATCGACCGGATTTGGGCGGCTGGGCCAGCGAATTCCGGCTTAGCGAAAGCAACCATCGCCATTTTTACCGGCGCTGGGCGGAATTGATGGCGGAGGACAGTTGGGCCTAGCTGCGCCCGAAAGTTGGCTCAAACAGCTCCCCGCTCTCCCGAAGAGAGGGGATCGAGGTAAGAGACCTACCGCCGGTGTGAGGATAAGAACTTGGAAGTGACACCCGACCTGCTCCGCGAGGTTGAGCAATTTCTTTACCGGGAAGCTCGTCTGCTGGATAACCGGCAGTTCCACCGCTGGCTGGACCTGCTGGCCGACAACCTCCGCTACTGGATGCCGGTACGCAGCTCCCGCTACGCCTCAATCAGCAAGGCGGTTGCCTTCCTGGACGAAGCGCAGCAGGAGTCGCTGGAAGTTTCCGGCCCCGACGAGTTGGCGGTGATGGACGAGACCAAGGATACCCTGCGCCGCCGCGTTGAACGGCTGGACAGCGGCCTGGCCTGGGCGGAGGATCCGCCTTCGCGTACTCGACACTTCATCTCCAACGTGGAACTGGAGCCGACGGCAGAACCGGAGGAAGTTAGGGTCTATTCCAACTTCCTGATGTACCGGACTCGCGGTGAGCGGGAGGAGGATTTCTACGTGGGAAGCCGCGAGGACATCTTGCGGCGTACCGGCGCCGGCTGGCAGATAGTCTCCCGGAGAATCCTGCTGGACCAAACCGTAATGTCGGCCAAAAACGTCAGCAACTTTTTCTGAACTATCTGCGCCGAAGACCCGGGTTATTGACCGGCGGGATGCCGTACTTAAAGGAGTCAACCATGGAAATAGGGGTTCTGAATTTCGTTACCGACTACTCAATGCGTCCGGCGGAGCTGGCCGTCGCCCTGGAGGAAAGGGGCTTTGAGTCCTTATGGGTGCCGGAACATACCCACATTCCCGCCAGCCGTCGCAGCCCCTGGCCCGGCGGCCCGGACCTGCCCCGGGAATACTGGCACTCGATGGACCCCTTTGTTGCCTTAGGCGCGGCGGCGGCAGTCACCACCAACCTCAAGCTGGGTACAGGCATTTGCCTGATTGTGGAACGTGACCCGATTATTACCGCCAAAGAGATAGCGACCCTGGATATGCTGTCCAACGGCCGGTTTCTGTTCGGTATCGGCGGCGGTTGGAACGCTGAAGAAATGGAAAACCACGGCACCAACTACCGGCGCCGCTGGCGACTGCTGCGGGAGCGCATCCTGGCGATGAAAGCCATCTGGACCGAGGAAGAGGCTGAATTTCACGGTGAATACGTCAATTTTGACCGGATCTGGTCTTACCCCAAGCCGGTGCAGCAGCCCCATCCGCCTATTTTCATGGGAGGAGACGGCGCCACCACCTTTGACCGGGTAGTGGAGTTCTGCGACGGCTGGATGCCCATCGCCCGCGGGGCCGGCCAGGAAGGTGTTCTGGCGGAAAAGATAGTCCTGCTGCGTCAGCAGGCCGAGGCCGCCGGCCGCGACCCGTCCAGCATTCCCGTGTCCCTGTGCGTATTCGGGCCGCCCCGGGAGGACATTGTGCCGCGGATGGCCGACGCCGGTGTTGACCGTCTGATATTCTTCCTGCCCTCGGAAGAGCGGGATACTCTGCTGCCCATCCTGGACCAATACGCAGAATTTATACCTTAAGTGGAAATCAGGTCGCCGAAAAACTTCCCCCATCGGGCATCAGGCAGACTGCAAGGGAGGACTGTATGGGTTGGTCAAGCCACCATAAAGACGGACTGATTTATCACGCTCCGCAGCACTGCTTTCGTGGCTACACCCTGTTGACTACCAACGGCAGCAACTATGTCCGCCTGATTGACCTGGAAGGCCGGGTATGCCACCAATGGTACTACCCGGAGCGGCTGGGCTACGGCTACTTGCTGGACAACGGCAATCTGCTGGCGCGCACCATCAGCTCCCGGGCCGGCGGGCAGCGCAGCGATGCCGGCCCCCGGTCCGGCGCCATCGTTGAACTGAATTGGGACGGCGTAGAGGTCTGGCGCTACGAAAACCCTTTGCTGCACCACGACTTTGACCGCCAGCCCAACGGCAATACACTGGTGCTGCTCTTCGAACCGCTGGAGCCGGAACTGGCCGACCGGATAAAGGGCGGTCTGCCCGACGCCGACCGGGAAGTGGAAATGCTGGGCGATATGGTGGAGGAAATTACCCCCGAAGGCGAGACGGTCTATGCCTGGCGTTCCTGGGAGTTCCTGAACCCGGAGCTTGACGAAATATGCGGTCTGGAAAATCGGGAAGAATGGACGCACCAGAACTCCTTGCGAACTACGCCGGAAGGGGACTTGATTGTCAGTTTCCGGCGTACCGACACCGTGGGCATCGTGGCGCGGGCCAGCGGCGAATTCCGGTGGAAGTGGGGTCCCGGACAAATTTCCCACCAGCACTTTCCCAATATGCTGGCTAACGGGAATATCCTGCTGTTTGACAACGGCTGCCACCGTCCGGGGCCTACCTGCTCCCGGGTGGTGGAAGTCAACCCGGCCAACAGCGAGATAGTTTGGGAGTACGCCGGCGACCCGCCCATATCCTTCTACAGCTACCATATCAGCGGGGCCGAACGCCTGCCCAACGGCAATACGCTGATTTGCGAAGGGGCGCCCGGCCGGGTTTTTGAGGTTACGCCCAACAAGGATATAGTGTGGGAATACATCAATCCGGAGTTCGTTTACTCCGTTCGGGACGGGATCCGCGCCAATTCCCTGTTCCGGGCCCACCGCTACGGCCCGGAACATCCGGCCTTGCGAGGCAAGGACCTGGACCCGGCCTGCTATGCCGCTTTTAATCGCCTCTACGCCGGGCGGTAGAGTTTCGGGTCGCAATTTCAATATGAAGGGAGAGTCGGGAATGGCCGGATACACCGCTGCTGCCGAACTGCGGGCCGAACTGCTGGAACGGGCCGCCCGACTGGTTCCCGTCCTGCGCGAGGGGGCAGCAGAGACGGAACGCCGCCGCCAGCCCTTGCCCGAAAACATCACCGCCTTAAAAGAGGCCCAACTTATCCGGGCCACCCAGCCGACGCGCTTTGGCGGGCTGGGTCTGGACTTTGACCTGGCACCGGAGGTCTGCGCCGAGCTGGGCCGCGGCTGCGGCTCCACCGCCTGGTGCTACGGCATTTGGGCCAGTCATAACTGGCTGATCGGTCTGTTCCCGGAAAAGGCCCAGGAAGAATACTGGGCCGAGTCGCCGGATACCCTCTCTTCCACCTCCTTCAACCCGTCCCGGGGACAAGTGGCCGTCGCTGCCGGAGGCTATCGGATTTCCGGCCAGTGGGATTTTTCCAGCGGCTGCGATGCGGCGACCTGGGCTTTGCTGATTGGCAACGCTCCCGACGGGCCAACGATGTTTCTGCTGCCCCGACGGGACTACGCCATCGAAGACACCTGGCACGTCTCCGGGTTGAAAGGTACCGGCAGCAAGGATTTGCGGGTAGAGGACGCTTTTGTGCCCCAGTACCGGGCGGTGCCGATGGTAGAGCTGCGGGAAGGGACTGCGCCGGGACGCTGGGTACACAATACGCCTAACCAGCGGATACCCCAACAGTGTGTCCTGCCCTTTCACCTGGCCGCGCCCATCATCGGGATTGCGCAAGGGGCCATTGACTGCTTTGAGGAACGGCTGCGCCACGGCCGTTCGGCCCGGGAAGGACGCCCCCTGGCCGAGACTACCAGTTACCACCTCCGGCTGAGCGAATCTTCGGCCGAGGTGGCGGCGGCCCTGGCGCTGCTGCGGCAGGACGTTCAAGAAATCCTGGCCGGCGCCCGTCGGGATGAACTGCCTTCCCTGGATGACCGGGCGCGCTACCGCCGGGACCAGGCCTATATCGCCCTCTTGTGCGTGCGGTCGGTCAATCGGCTGTTCGAGGCCGGCGGCGGACACAGCCTCTACGACTCCAGCCCCTTGCAGCGGTTCCATCGGGACGCCCACGCCGCCTCCCACCACGTAGGTCTTAACTGGGATGCGCTGGCCGAACAGTACGGACGGGTAAGGGCCGGGCTGGAGCCGGACCGGCGGTTGGTGTAGGGTATCTGAGTCTATATGTATCCACCAAATAACCCCATGGTTTTTATGCCCGAATTGACAAGGGTAGTATAATAAATCCACTAGTTAAGCATTAGTTGGCGTTAGTGGATGTTTCCCTTCCAGTGAATCGGAGGTATGAGCTGTGAGTATCGAATTCAGGTCTGAACTGCGCTCGGCGCCTGGCTCCCGTCCCTTGCAGATTCCGGTGACCGAAGGGAAATTGTTGACGATTCCGGATTCGGTCGCTTCCCAATTTGCCGGTGTTGAGACTTTTGAATTGCGGGTGGAAAACCGGATGATTGTTCTCACTCCAATTGAGACGTCTAGTGCTGACGTTGTCCGCCAGGAACTAGCGGGCCGTAATATTACGGAGGACGATATCGTGGAAGCGATTGAATGGGCCCGGAGCGGCGGCCATTAGAGGTGGCGTTGCGGGTGGCGCTTGACCCCAACGTACTGCTGTCAACCCTGGTGTTTCAATCCAGCTTATTGTCCCCTTTGCGTTACCATTGGCGAGAAGGAAATATTATCCCGATTGCCAGTGCCGAAACCTTAAAGGAACTTGTTGCTGTCCTGGCTTATCCTAAATTTAGTTTGAGTGTTGCGGCCATTGAGGCACTGCTATCGGATTTCCTTCCCTGGTGTGAGACATTTGCCGTACCCCAATCCCTCCCCGTTCCAGACTGCCGGGACCCTAATGACCTGCCATTTCTCAAATTGGCGTTGGCGGCCCGGGCAGACGCATTGGTAACCGGCGATGCTGATTTGCTGGTATTGGAGCAGGGTTTTCCCATTCCAATCATTACCCCCCAGGCTTTGTTGTCTCGACTGCCGTCGATCGACTGAATTTCCAGCCGCCGCCTCCTCCCACCCCTTGCCGCTGGCTCCGTCGGCACGGTGAATATTCACAGCCGGTTCTATTGGCCGGTTATTTTTCTGGGGACGGTTACGGAGAGTCGCCCCGCCGCCGGTGGAGTCCGACTTGCGGTTAACTACGCAAGGTGGTGAGGTTTCTTGCTTACATCCCCTTACCTTGCCCCTAGTCGGTAGAATCGCAAGTCCTCTTTGTCGAAACGGTCCTCCGCATTAGCGCATTCATGGATGGCTTTTGCCAGATCATACTCGCTCCTCCCGAACTTCCTGCTCATCCCGGATAATCTGTAGGTGCCTTCGGGGGTGTAAATGTCCGCCACTGCGACGTACACCGCGATGCTCTCCTGACTAATGTTGAAATAATCGAGCCATACACCTCTAATGGATTCATGGGGGAGGGAAAAATTGGCCTTCGGTAATATTTCCAGTCTTCCCGGGTCCGGAGCATCTTGATTGATAATTTGGGGGTACAATCTTGCCCCGGTATTAGACCAAACGGCGATCACTCGCCGGTTAGTGACGACAATAAATTCTCGGCCAGCCCGGATTCTAGCCAGTATCAGGAGCGTTGTAATCGTTATCCCCAGCGCCCCAAAAAATAGCGCCGTAATGATCCCGGTGCCGGCGCCGATATCTTCGTCTCCCGAAATGACCGAGTACACCCCTGCAGCAGCTCCAATAAGACAAATTAAAGCGACAAACCAGGCAATTAACGTCATGACGTAATGTCTATTGCGCTTGACTATGCAGACAACCGCCTCGTCGGGCTCCAGTTCCAGCTCCCGGCGCATAGCAAAAGGGCTTTTTTGTACCATTCTGCTGCCTCCACCCTGCTTTACTGTTGTTCCGTTTCTTTGCCGGCTCCCCGGCTTCCCTTGTCCGCGGTTAGCTTTGGGCCAGCGCTGACCGCCGTTCATCTGTCCTGCCTGGAAGCCAGGCGGTTTATACCAGCCAACTGATTACGATGGCGGCAATGCCCAGGAACAGAACAAATCCCACCACATCGGTAAAGGTAGTAACGATGACTGCCGACGCGACGGCGGGGTCAATGCCGATTCTGCGCAAAAACAGCGGCACTGCGGCGCCAACGAATCCGGCGACTACCATATTGCCCAGTATCGCCAGGCCCAGCACTACACCCAGGACCGGGTTTTGTTTCCAGAAGGCCGCAATTACCGCAACCAGCACCCCCAGCCAAAGGCCGTGGAGTGAGCCCAGCAAGGCTTCCCGGGCCAGCAGTCGATAGGTAGAGACGCCGGTTAGCTCTCCCAGGGCGATGCCCCGTACAATCAGGGTCAGGGTTTGGGTACCGCCAATGCCGCCCTGCCCGGCGACTACCGGCAGGAAGGCGGCCAGGACTACCACCTGAGCCAGGATTCCCTCAAAGAGGGATATGGTTGCCGCCGCCAGAAAGGTGGTGCCCAGATTCACCGTCAGCCAGGGCAGCCGGGCCCGGATTGAACCCAGCAGGGGGCCGCCCGGGTCCTCGCCACCGGCATTGTTTACCCGCAGCATTTGGTTGGTATCCTGTTCTACCGTCGCAGTCATCAGAAACTCGCCCGGAATGACGCCAACCAGCCGATTCTGTTCGTCAACTACCGGCAGTTCCTTCAAGTTATAGTGCAGGCGCAGCCGGGCGCATTCTTCCATCGACGTCAAGGCGCTGACCGACGCCACCACCGGATAGGCCAGGGTCTGGACCGGAGTATCGGTCTGAGTCAAGGCAAGGTCCACAATGCTGACCTGCCCCAGGAGAGTGTTGTCTTCATTCACGGCGAAGACGTTGGAAAACTTGTAACCGACCGTCCCCAAATCCCGCAGGTTCTCCAATGCCTCGGCGCTCCGGTCGGCAAACTTGACCGTCGGGTAATCGGAAATCATCAGGGTGCCGGCGGTGTTGGGCTGGTGCACCATAAATTCCGGAGCTTCCAGTTGCCGGTGCAGATTTCCGGCCAAATGAAAAGCGTGCCAGGGCCAAATCCGGCGCAAGGCGTCCACCGCTTGTCCGGGATTGACCTGATCCATGATGCTCTCAAAGGTTTGCGTACCCACGCGAGCAACGAAGTGTCCGGCCTGTACCGGGTGCATTTGCTGCAGGATCCAAACGGCGTTCTCCGGGTCCATCACCCGCAGGACCGCTTGGGCGCTGCTGCGGGGCATTGCCGTCAGGACGGAACCGATGTCCGCCGGATGCAGCCAGCTCAGAATATCCCGGGCCGACTCTTCGTCCCCGGCTTGAACCAGGCTGTTGACTTCGGCGGCAACGCCTCCAACCTCTTCCGGCCTGATGGTTTGGAGCGCGCTGCCTTCCAGTCCGGCGTCCCGGGGACGTTCATCGTTCGAGCTAGACACTGATTTCTCCTTGAGAAAGAAGGGGTGACTTATATGCCACCCCTCGCCTTTTGGTTCAACCGGCTGGCGCCGCTACTCGCTAACCGCCGTTGTCTTCCTGTTCCCACTTGGCTTCCAGGTAGGTGGCCGAATTCATGGGCAGGTCGGTCAGGCGCAGGCCCACGGCGGCGTAGATTGCGTTGGCGATGGCGCCCATGGGGGGAACCAGGGAAACTTCACCCACGCCCCGGACGCCCAAAGGGTGGCCCGGGTTAGGCACTTCCACGATTACCGTGTCAATCATCGGCAGGTCCAGGCAGGTGGGCATCCGATAGTCCAGGAAGCTGGAGTTGACCATCAGCCCTTCCTGGTCCACGTAATACTCTTCGTTCAAGGCCCAGCCAATGCCCTGGACGGCGCCGCCCTGGATTTGCCCCTCAACGTAGCTGGGATGGATGGCCTTGCCGGCGTCCTGCAAGGCGGTGTAGCGGAGGATTTCCACTTTGCCGGTGTCCGGGTCCACCTCCACATCCACGATGTGCAAGCCGAAGGCGTTGCCCACGCCCGGCGGATTGGCCGTGGCGCGCCCGACGACGGGGCCGCCGCTGCCGTTCAACCGGCGGGCGATCTGGCTGAAGGTCATACTCAGCTCAGAGTCGGACTTGTGACTCAGGACGCCTTTGTTGTATTCCACGTCCGCCACGTTCACATCCCAAATCTTGGCGGCCCGCTCAACCAACTGCCGCTTGATGTCCTCGGCGGCGTTATAGACGGCGGTGCCCATCTTGAAGGTAACTCCGCTGCCGCCGGCGCCGGAGCTGTAGCCGATGGAATCGGTATCGGCGATAGAAGGCTTAACGTCCTCGGCGGCGATGCCCAGCACTTCGGCGATGTGCATCGCCATGGCGGCGCGGCTGCCGCCAATGTCCGGCGAACCTTCCACCAGGCTGACAGTGCCGTCCGGGTTGACACTGGCGACGGCGCTGGCCGGCCCGGTCCCGTTCATCCAGCAGCCGGCGGCCACGCCCCGGCCCCGATTCTTGCCGGATACCGGCTCGGCCAGGTGCGGGTGCTGCTGGGCTGCCTGGCACAGCTCGACCATTCCAATCTGCCGGAAGGTAGGCCCGGTAATCTGCCGGTCGCCCTCTTTGGCGGAATTGATTAGCCGGAACTCCACCGGGTCCATGCCAATCTTCTCGCACACCTCGTCCAGCACCACTTCGGCGGCAAAGGCGGCGGTAGGCGAACCCGGGGCCCGGTAGGCTGCCGATTTCTGGGTGTTAACCACCACGTCCAGACCTTCAATGTAGCCGTTGGGGATATTATAGGGAGCGAAGATGGTGCGGCAGGCCGAGGCCACCGGCGAGCCGGGGAAGGCCCCCGCTTCGTAGGTCAAGTGGGCTTCAGCGGCGGTAATCTTGCCGTCGTTGGTGGCCCCTACCTTTACCTTCATGTGAGTCGCCGGCGCCGGGCCCGTACCCAGGAAAACCTCATTGCGGCTCATGGCAATCTTTACCGGCTTGCCCGTCTTGCGGGACAGAGCGGCTACCACCGGCTCCAGGTAACAGCCGCCCATCCCCTTGCCGCCGAAGCCGCCGCCAATCTCCATCGGTATAATCTTCACCTTGGAGACGGGCAGGCCCATAATGGTCGAAGTATGGTCGCGCAGCGCAAAGTGTCCCTGGCTGCTGCACCAGATAGTTACCGTATCGTCGGTATTCCACTGGGCGGTGGCGGCGTGCGGCTCGATATAACCCTGGTGCACCGGCCGGGTATGGAACTCCCGCTCGGCGATGACGTCGGCGGCGGCGAAACCCTCTTCCACATCGCCCAGCCGGAACTCGAATCGGTTAGCCAGGTTGGTAACCTTCCCTGACTGGTCCCCCCAGGCGCCGGGGCGCATAGCCGGGCTGTCGAAAGTTACCAGGCGTTCGTGAACCAGGGGAGCGTCTTCGGCCAGCGCATCGTCGACGTTCAGCACCGGTTCCAGCACTTCCCAGTCTACGCTAATCCGGGAAAGGGCTTCTTCCGCCAGATGGGGACTGGTGGCGGCGACGGCGGCGACGGCGTGGCCCCGATACAGCGCCTTTTCCCGGGCCATAACGTTGCGGCTGTAAAACCCGTAGTTGACGTTGGCCCCTTCGGACAGGTCCGACGCCTCAGCGGAAACTTCGGGAAAGTCGGCGGCGGTTACTACGGCCTCCACCCCGGGCAGCGCCAGAGCGCGGCTGGCGTCGATGCCCCGGATGCGGGCATGTGGATGGGGGCTGCGCAGTATCTTGCCGTGCAGCATTCCCGTCAGGTGAATGTCGGCGGCATAGCGGGCGCGGCCCATTACCTTGTCCGGCCCGTCGTGCCGGATGGGACGGGTGCCGACGACATCGTACTCCTGATTGGAGAGCACAATGTTGGGCTTGTAATCAAGCATATTTACCTCCATGTAACCCGGCGCCGGGCCGGGTCGAATCTGCGCTTAATTTACCACAATTATTGGCGAGTGGGAAAAGCGAGGCAGCCCGGAATTGGCTGCCGGGGCCGTATCCGGGCGGCGGGCTCAATCCGGCTGCTGGAGCGTAAGACCGGCTAATCTGGGAAAAGCAGACCGGTTCGCCCCATTGGCCGGCTTCTTCCACCGCCGGCGGGGGAAACCAATGCCCCTGGCGACGAGAAAACTGCCGTCAAGGCAGTTATACAGCTAATTGTCCCGGGTATGGTACACTATCGCCCAATCACAAATTCAAGGGAGCGCTGATTCATGGCCCCACCTGGCGATATTTTCGGAGTCATACCCGTCTGGGTTGGTGTTTATCTGGCATTAATTGCGACCCAGGCTCTGGCGGCCTGGCTGGCTTACAAACGAGTTATCCACCTGATTCGGCAAGGACGCAGCGTCGCCCGATTTGACCATCCCTGGCAGCGGTTTACCGGAGCCGTCAGTATCGTGGTCGGCCAGCGCAAGGTTTTGCAGCGGGTAGGCTCGATCGACCCGCTGAGCCGCAGCATTGACCTGGCCGGTCTGGGCCACGCCTTCGTCTTTTGGGGGTTCCTCTCCTTTTCCCTCAGCTATCTCATCTTTATTTTCATCGGTTCCCTCTGGCGACCCTTTCCCGAAACCCTCCTGACCGATACCGGAGTCAAGGTTTACAGCATTTACCTGGACCTGTACGCCGTGCTGATTCTGGTTGTGCTGGCCTGGGCGCTGATTCGCCGCTGGGCCAGCAAACCCTATCGCCTCAGTTTTGACCTGACCCGAAACGTGGATGCCGTCATCGTGGTGGGTCTTACGGCGGGGCTGATGGTGGCAACGCTGCTGGTTCACGCCTTCTATGTCGCCTCCGGGCACGGCGGGCCGGAGGCGGCGGTCATCATTGGCGGCGTTCTGGGGTCAGCATTTACCGGCATCGGATTGAGCGCCCAGGCTGCCGCGGCGCTGCACGCAATTTTCTGGTGGCTGCATCTGGGCATTATCCTGGGTTTTGGCATTTACATCCCTACTTCCAAGCACATTCACATGATCGGAGCGCCCCTGAACGCCTACTTTCGCTCCCTGGAGCCGCGGGGGACGCTGGAACCGATTGACCTGGAGAATGCGGAACGGTTCGGCGCCGGACGGGTGCAGGACTTTACCTGGAAGCAGCTGCTGGACGGCTATGCCTGCGCCGTTTGCGGACGCTGCACCGACGCCTGCCCGGCCAATACCACCGGCAAGATTCTCTCTCCCATGCACATCGTGGAAAATCTCAAGGAACATATGCTTGCCATCGGCCATCAGGGCCCCCGGGACCCGGAACACGTCGAGCCGACGCCTATAATCGATAATGCCATACCGGAGCAAATGGTCTGGGACTGCGTATCCTGCGGGGCCTGTATGGAAGAATGTCCCGTAGTGGTGGAACATATCCCTACCATTATGGACCTGCGCCGTAATCTGGTGCTGGAAGAATCCCGCATTCCCGAGACGGGAATGAATGCCTTGCTGAGTATGGAACAGCGAGGACACCCCTGGCGCGGCACCCAGTTTTCCCGTACCGATTGGGCTGATGGACTGGGCGTGCCGACTCTGGCCGAGAAACCCGATGCCGAAATCCTGTTCTGGGTTGGCTGTACCGCCGCCCTGGAACAGCGCAGCCAGGGCGCCGCCCGTTCCATGGTCAAGGTATTGAAGGCGGCGGGAGTGGACTTCGCCATCCTGGGCGACGAAGAGACCTGCACCGGCGACCCGGCGCGCCGCATGGGTAATGAGTATCTCTTTCAGATGCTGGCGGCCCAGAATATAGAAACCCTGAACGGCTACAATGTGAAGCAGATTGTTACCATTTGCCCGCACTGCTTCAACACTATGCGCAACGAATATCCCCAGTTCGGCGGCCAGTATGAGGTGCTGCATTACAGCCAGTTCGTTGACGATCTGATCCAGCAGGGGCGCATCAAGCCCATCAAGATGATGAATATGGACGTGGCCTACCACGACTCCTGCTTTCTGGGTCGCCATAACGGTATCTACGACCAGCCGCGCAACATTGTCCGCGCCATTCCCGGGTTGCGTCTGGTGGAGATGTCGCCGCGCTGCCGGGAGCGAGGTTTCTGCTGCGGCGCCGGCGGCGGCCATATGTGGATTGAAGAAAGCCAGGGGCAGCGCATCAATCACGCCCGCACCGACCATTTCCTGGAAACCGAGGCCGATACCGTCGGCGTTTCCTGCCCCTTCTGCCTGCAAATGCTGACCGAGGGTATCCAGGCCAAAGGAAAAGACCAGGAGAAACAGGCCAAAGACGTGCTGGAAATACTGGCCGACAGTCTGGGGGATTAGGGTTGGTGAGTGAAGCTTTAATTGCTTAGTCTTGGAGGATAGGGAATGGTTCAAGTAGAAGAACTTATCAGTGTAGCTCCTTTTGATGGAGAAGATCACGATGACTTCGCTATTATTCCTATTGATGAGAGAAGGATCGCTTGGGAACCACAATCTCCCAGCGCTTATGATCTGCACCGTCGGAGAAACCGGGGAAATCTACAGCTTCAACCTAATTTTCAGAGGAGACTAGTTTGGAATCCCCAGAAAAAGAGTAGGTTCATTGAATCAATTCTTTTGGACGTTCCGTTGCCTCTGGTTTATTTGGCCGAAGATTCTGACGGAAAACAGGTGGTAGTGGACGGCCAACAGCGATTAGATGCGGTTTTTTCATATATTGATAACGAATTGGTTCTTACAGGTCTCACGGTTATGGATGAACTTAATGGGAAACGATTTCGAGACCTAACAACCAAGCACCAAAACAAAATAGAGGACAGGCCATTTCATTTGATTCTCATCAAGAACGATTCAAATGAGGACATGAAGTACGACGTTTTTGAACGTCTCAATACCGGCTCATCTCAGCTGAATCCTCAGGAGTTGCGCAACTGTGTGAATCGGGGAAGATTTAACGACTTCATAATTGAACTGTCAATGAACTCGGTCTTCCAAGAGTTGTGCAAATTTACTGAAACTCAGAAATCACGGATGTTAGACGTAGAGCACGTGCTGATATTCTTTGCCTTCTATGATCTGTCATACCAAGCCTACAGGAAAGGGATGAAACGTTTCTTGGACTCGGAAATGAAACATCGTCAGAACATTTCGCCCCAAGATATCGATAAATTGCGCCAAGCATTTATTGGTGCCTTAAACCTCTCCAAATCTGTGTTTGGAGAAAATGCTTTCCGGCGTTTCGACGTCAGCGAAAGAGGAGGACAATGGCAGGGCTATCGCATATGAAAAAATTTCAGGCTCAGAACGGAACTTTCCGATGTTTTGGCGGCGCTTTACTGGGTAATCAACATCAAAACCAACGGTTTAAGTCTTAAATTACCCAAATTAGCAGTTAAAAACGGAGATTTACCCGTCAATTGGCCTCTTAAAATCCATATGCGATAGCCCTGAGGACAATGGCGTAGGGCAGTAAATGTGGCTTTAAGGGATGTTATCCTCTACGGTTTTGCCGTCCACCTTAATGACAGGGGCAAAATTACCAGAAGGAGCGATGCAATCCGGGAGTCGCTTTTGGACCTTTTGGTTAACGATGAATTATTCATTAACTCTATAGACCAACATACCAGCGATGAGGACAGAGTAAAGTACAGATTCGAAACTTGGCTGAAGGAAATAGACGAAATACTATCTGAAGAGGAATCCCAAGGCCCTAGGCTTTTTTCCTTAAAGATAAAGGAAGAGTTATTTAACTCCGATCCTACTTGCAAAATTTGTGAACAACGGTTGCACAGCGTAGATGATTCGGAAGTTGATCATGTAGAACCTTATTGGAAAGGTGGTCGAACTATTCCCGAGAATGCGAGGCTTGTTCATCGTTACTGTAATAGGTCACGCAGATAACTATGTTCGAGCCGTGAGTATCCAAGATAGTAGATTAAGGTGTGTTTATGTCCAAGCCCTTTTCCCGGTTGGTAGTTCCTGATGATGAGCCGCCGGTTTTGACCGGGACTCCTCTGGAAGCCCGGGCCCGCGCTCTGGCTGACCAGGTGGAGTGGCACGTTACTCGTCCGGCGAACCCTCAGGACACTATCCAGCGCATCCGGCAGGCCGATGCGGTAATCAATATACGCTCTTCGGTGCAGTTTTCCCGGGAGGTCCTGACCGAATGCCCTAACCTGAAGCTGTTGTCCGTTTGGGGTACCGGCGTTGACCACGTGGACCTGGAAGCCGCGGTAGAGCTGGGTATCACCGTCGCCAACACGCCGGGCTACGGCGCTCCTTATGTTTCGGAGCACGCCCTGACTCTGGCGCTGGCGGTCTCGCGCCAGATAGTGTCCAATGACCGGCGAATTCGGGAAGGGGGTTGGACTGCCGGATTCATTGATGAATTGTACGGTAAAACTCTGGGTGTCGTCGGCACCGGAGCCATCGGCCGGCGGATGATTCAGTTGGGGCAGGGCATCGGGATGAAAGTCATTGCCTGGACCTATAATCCCTCACCGAAACGAGCCGCCGAGTATGGAGTGGATTACGTTCTTCTGGACGAATTGCTCCGTCAGTCGGATGTAGTTTCCTTGCACGTAGCCCTTACCCCGGAGAGCGAAGGGTTGATCGGTCGAGAACAACTTGCCCTGATGAAGCCTACGGCCATTCTGGTTAACGCGGCTCGGGGCGCGGTAGTTGATGAAGCGGCTCTCCTGGAAGCGCTGGGCGACCGCAAGATTGCCGGCGCCGGTCTGGATGTCTTTGAGCGGGAACCTTTACCCGCCGGGCACCCCCTTACCAAACTGGATAACGTAGTCCTTTCTCCCCATGCCGGCGGTATGGCCTATAACGGTACTATGCGCGGCCTTGAAATGTCGGTAGAGAATCTGGAGCAGTTCGCCACCGGCAGCCCGGTCAACGTGGTGGCCCGGGGAAATCGTCGCTAGACATGGCGCCGCTTTGCCGAAGGCGCGACTCATCCTGCTGGCGGTATCGCTGGCCTTATTGCTTACCGCTCCGGGGTGGGCGATGAAGCTGCTGGAGCAGGTGGAATGGCGGTTTATCTTTTTCCCTACGGCCAACATTGACTTCACCCCCGCCGACCTGGGCGCAGCCTATCAGGACATCTACTTTCCAACCGCCGACGGGGAGACCCTTAACGGTTGGTTCGTGCCGGCTCCCCGGACCGAGTCCGGAGATCCCACCTATACCCTGCTTTGGTTTCACGGCAACGGCGGTAACCTGGGCCATCGCGCCGCCGATGTGGTTCGGGTTACCCGGCGGCTGGGAGTCAACGTCTTTATTTTTGACTACCGGGGTTACGGCCGCAGCTCTGGCAATCCCACCGAGGCCGGCGTTTATCAGGATGCCCGGGGTGCGCTGTCCCATCTTGCCGGCCGGCCCGGGGTGGAGTCGGGGCGAATCGTTTTTCTGGGACGTTCTTTGGGTACGGCGGTGGCGGTGGAATTGGCCGACTCATTGCCGGCCGGCCAATCCCCGGCGGGAATCATCCTGGTTTCACCCCTGACCAACACTAAAGAGGTGGCACGGCTCCACAATCGGTTTAATCCCTTGCGATTTCTGGTTCCCAATCGATTCAACAGCCTGGCCCGAATATCGGGGATTGCCGCTCCCCTGCTGATAATTCACAGCGACCGGGATGAGATGATCCCCCTGGAACAGGGTCAGCGTTTGTATCAGGCCGCCGCCGAACCCAGGACACTCCATGTCTGGGCCGGCGCCGGCCATAATGACGAATTTGACTCGAATCAGGAAGCGCTCTGGCTGGCACTGGAGGATTTTCTGGCCTCCCTTACGCCATAGCGGCGCGGAGGCGTCAAACTATGCGCCCCCGCGCCGCGGTTGTTGACCGGCCAGCCGGCTACTGAATGGGGCCAGGGGGACTAATCTGCTCCATCAAGTCGTTATTCCACTCGCCTTCCGCCGTTAGAATAGCTTTGGCGTCAAATGCAAAGGCCTCGATAAGGTTGTGGGACAGGTAAACGTAAGTGCCGGGCTGCCGGATTTGGTGCAGGGAAGCCCCGGCGGAACCGGCGGCGATTACCCAGGATTCCAGGTCCAGACGGGGTGGACTGTTGAAGGCGCCCCGTTCCCAGACGTAATCCCCGTGTCCGCCAATCAAATGGGGATAGGATTGCCGATTAGCCTGGGAATGGACAATCAGCACAGTTTCGCCGACGTTGGCCGTCAGCGCCCCGTCGCCCTGCAGCGCGCCGGTGACTCCGTTAAACACGATGTGCGTAGGAATCAAGGTGGACATAGCCGCCAGGTCGTCGGGCAGGGATTCCGCCGCCGTGGCGTACCGCTTGAAGTTTCCGGCGTCATCCCGGGGGATGTAGTAATCCTGCTCCCCGATATAGTAGGCCCGGTCGTAGCGCAGCGGATTACCCTGCGGGTCTTTCAGCCCGTCCCGGGGCAGTACCATAATTGCGCCGTTCATCCCGTGGGTAACGTGCCAGGGAACCATAGTTGCTCCCGGCGCGCAATGGTAAATGAACACGCCAGGCTTGACGGCCCGGAAGCGCAGCTTCACTTCCTGTCCCGGCCCTACCTTGGTCAAATCGCCGCCGCCCAAAGCTCCTACCGCGGCGTGAAAGTCGATATTGTGCAGCAGTTGGCTGCCGGTCGGGTTCACCAGAGTTAGCTCGACGTAGTCGCCTTCGTGGACTACGACAATTGGCCCCGGCACCGAACCGTTAAAGGTGAAGGCCCACATAAAGACGCCGGGGGCGATTTCCAGTTCTTTTTCCTCGACCTCCATCCGAATTTCCACTACCTTTGGCCCGCCCTCGGCCACCTGCTGGTGTTCCGGTAAGGCCGGCGGCGCAACCAGGGTTTGGGTTACCCGGGGCAGACCGGCTACATCCTGCGGTTCCCAGTTAGTCGGCCCGGCAGGATAAGTGCCGCCGCCGCTGCTGCCGGTGGAGGATTGGCGGGCGTTGGCCGCGGCAGTGTCCGCCCGGTTCGCGGCGTCGGCAGCGGCCGCCGCCGCCGCCACGGCCGTAGCCGCCGGGCTGGCCCCGGCGTCCCGGTCATCGCTGGTGCAAGCCAGCGCGCCGACGGTTGCCAACAGCAAAGCAGGAGTCAGCGCCAGTAAAAACCCCCTGGATATAAGACTATGAGCAGGCTTGAATAACGCCATATCGGCCTCCTTTTCCAACTCCGGTTCCAGCCCGGTTTGTTGGGCAACGAATTATATGACTTGATATGAATAATATCAAGTCATTTTAGATGTTTTACTGCAATTCTTAAAATACTTAAGGCCGGTATTGTTTTCATCCTAGCGTTCTCCCTCTCCCTCAGGGAGAGGGGTCAGGGGTGAGGGCCTCGGTTCGAACTGCCAAAGGAGATAGGGCCGGTATTGTTTTCGTCCCGGCGTTTCCTCTTTCCCTGAGGGAGAGGGGTCAGGGGTGAGGGCCCGGGCTAATTGACATCCGGGATAGGCGGCTCTATTATGCTTTTACCTTTAATTATAGTAGAGGTGGAAGATGGCAACCGAAAAGAAGCTGGACCTGGAGATTCTTTATTGTCAGGATTGAGGCCACGCTCTCCGCGCTGCCTGGATGGCAGGCGAAGCTTTGAGCCGAGCTGGAGAAGCCATTTCTGCGTTCAAGCTGACCCCGGGGCCGCACGGCAAGTTTGATGTGATCGTGGATGGCGAGGTTGTCGCTGAGCACCGCCACGAACCCGATGCCCACATTTTCCCGGACTTGCAGGACCTGATGAACGCCATCGCCGCCCGGACCGGGCTTCCGGTAGGGCACTAGACCCGGCGCTGCCCGCAACAAAAGAAGACGCGGGTAACTTTTCCAATGACCAGGGGAAGGCTAACGTCCTTCCCCTGGTTTACTATTAATCTCTCCGGGGTATCATCGAGGCGGTCATACCCCTGAAATTAGCTCCACCTGGTAGTCCAGCAGTTCCAGGTCCGGCCTGGATTTCTCGACAAAGTCAACCACTTGGGAAAGAATGGAATTGGCGTGGCCGGCGTCGCTGCTGACCGCGCACACCAGCAAAGTCAATCGCTGCCGCAGATTGTCATCCCCTTCCTCCGCCACCGCCACATTGAACCTGTTTCTGATTCGCGCCGTCAGGGAACGAGATACTTGACGGCGATCCTTGAGACTTTGCGCCTCCGGCAAATAAATGACCAGGCGACCGGCTCCGATATGCAAGGTTCCTTTTCCCTCCTGTGCTGTCTCTCGCTACAAGGTCGGACGGCGAAATGGCTCGCTTTCCCGATATTATGGCGGCGTCCCGGACGCTGCAATCTTGACGCATTAACGACAACGCTTTAGATTGTAACCACAGAAGCCCGGTTTGCGCGACACTGGCCGGAATGTATTGAAGGAATCTTCCCGTCCACCGGGCGACTTTGTTCGTATTCCGGGTCCGGCCCAAACTGAACAAACTTTTGGTGGCCATGCTAGAAAGGTATCCACACGACATTGCGGGACGCGCTGATGTTCCTGATGTAGTAATTGGTCGGCTGCCCCAGTATGTACGCACGTTGAGCCAGCTGATGGCCGATGGCGTTCAGATTGCCAATTCCCAGCAATTGGGGGAAAAGCTCCAAATCACGCCGGCCCAGATACGCAAAGATTTGAGTTACTTCGGTCGCTTCGGCAAACAGGGCCGCGGTTACCGAGTGGAACACTTGCTGGAGGAGTTGAAGCAGATTCTGGGTCTCACCGTTACCTGGAACGTAGCGGTGGTAGGCGTGGGCCGCTTGGGGAGAGCCATTCTCAATTATCCCGGGTTTACCCCGGACGGGTTCCAGCTGGTGGCCGCGCTGGACGACAATCCCGGGGTAGTGGGGCAGGATGTAGGCGGGTTAACGGTTAAGCCCATCTCCCAGCTATCGGAAGTGGTGGGCGATTACCAGGTCAGCATCGCCATCGTCGCCGTGCCGATTGACTACACCCAGCAGGTAGTGGACCAGGTAGTGGGATGTGGAATCAAGGCCATCCTTAACTACGCTCCGGTGATGCCCCAGGTTCCGGCGGGGGTAAACGTTCGCAATATCGATCCGGTTATCTCCCTCCAGTCGATGACCTATTACCTGGCTAATGGAGACTCCCCGTAACCGATTAGGTGGAAAAAGGAGAGCGGCGCCCGCTCCGAGATGTGCGCCCCTTAATCTTCCACCGGCAACAGAGCAATGGAATCGCCGGTCGCTAACCTCCCGGCTGGGTTCCCATAGCCGAGCGCATATCGCCACGAGGCCGGCGGCGGCGTACTATGTGCAGTCGCGCCTGAGCTCTGCGCAGGGACCGCAACGCTTCAGACAACTCGGCTTCCGTAGTCTGGCTGCGAATTCGTTCCTGGGCCCGTTCCATCGCGGCCTGGGCGCGCTCTTCATTGATTTCGTCGGAATACTCGCAAGTTTCGGCCAGGATGGTTACCCGGTTGGCTATCACTTCCATGAAACCACCGGATACCGCCAGATAGGAAGGTTCCCCATCCTTGCGTATCAGGAGTTCGCCGGGCTGCAGGGCAGTCATCAGCGGCGCATGGTGGGGCAAAATGCCCAGTTCGCCTTCCACCCCGGGAGCGACTACAACATCCACATCGTCGGCGAAAACCTCCCGCTCGGCGGTAATAATTTCCAGTCGCATGGGAGCCATAATGTCAGAAACTCCTTATCCTTGTCGGCGCTGCCTCGTCTGTATCGCTGGCCGACTAGGCTACGGCCTGCATCTGTTCGGCCTTCTCGATGGCCTCATCTATTGTGCCGACCATATAAAAGGCCTGTTCCGGCAGCTCGTCGTGTTTGCCGTCCAGGATTTCCACGAAGCCGCGTACCGTCTCGCGCACCGGCACGTATTTGCCGGGCTGGTTGGTAAAGGCTTCGGCGACGAAGAAGGGTTGGGTCAGGAAACGCTGAATCTTGCGGGCCCGGAATACGGTTTGCCGGTCTTCTTCCGACAACTCCTCAATACCCAGAATGGCGATGATGTCCTGCAGGTCCCGGTAACGCTGCAATACCTGCTGCACGCCCCGGGCGGCCCGGTAATGCTCCTCGCCGACAATTCGCGGTTCCAGAATTCGGGCGAAGGAGGCCAGCGGGTCCACCGCCGGGTACAGACCCTGGGCTGCCAGGGAGCGCTCCAGAGAAACCACTGCGTCCAGGTGCCCGAAGGTAGTAACGATTCCCGGGTCGGTATAGTCGTCGGCCGGCACATAAATGGCCTGGAAAGATGTAATGGAGCCGGACTTTGTTGAGGTAATCCGCTCCTGCAATGCGCCCATTTCGGTACTCAGAGTAGGCTGATAACCTACTGCCGAGGGCATCCGACCGAGCAATGCGGATACTTCCATCCCAGCCAGGATGTAGCGGTAGATATTGTCAATGAACAGCAGCACGTCCTGATTCTGTTCTTCCCGGAAATATTCGGCCATAGTCAGGCCGGTCAGTCCGATGCGGGCCCGTACTCCGGGGGTTTCGTTCATCTGACCGAAAACCAGCACGGTGCTGTCCAGCACTCCCGAATCCTGCATTTCGTGCCAAAGGTCATTGCCTTCGCGGGACCGTTCACCCACTCCGGCAAATACGGAAACGCCCTGATGTTCGGCGCCGATGTTGCGGATGAGCTCTTGGATGATAACCGTCTTGCCCACTCCGGCGCCGCCGTAAGCGCCAACTTTGCCGCCCTTGGGGAAGGGAGTAATGAGGTCAAAGACCTTGATACCCGTCTCCAGAATCTCAATTTCCGGGTTCTGGTCATCAAAGCTGGGAGCGCTGCGGTGAATCGGCCAGCGCTGGCCGGCTTCCACGGCGCCCAGATTATCCAAAGGAGTGCCGGTGACGTCGAACAGGCGCCCCAGAGTTTCCGGGCCTACCGGAACCAGCACCTTGTCGCCGGTCTCGGCAACCTCAGTCCCCCGGGCCAGTCCGTCGGTGGAACCCAAAGCCAGGCAGCGGGCCCAGTTATTGCCGATATGCTGCTGAACTTCCAGCACCAGTCTTTCGCCATTGTTGTCCAGTTCCAGGGCATCGAACAGGTTGGGCAATTGGTCCGACGGAAACTCTACGTCCACTACGGTTCCGATTACCTGAACGATTTTTCCGGGCATATCATTGACCTCCCAGGGTCTCAGGTTGGGCGATTTGTCGAGGCGGCCTAGCCTTCCAGGGCAATTTGGCCGCCCACCAGGTCCAGCAATTCGTTGGTAATGCTGTCCTGGCGCAGCTTGTTCATTACGAGGGTCAAATCATCGGCCAGTGACTTGGCATTGTCCGTAGCGTTGCGCATGGCCACCATGCGGGCCGACTGCTCGCTGGCGATGGACTCCAGCATCGCGTGGTACACCTCCATATCCACAAATTGGGGCAGGAGGGAGCCAAGGACGGTCATCGTGTCCGGTTCGTAGATGTAGCCGGACCGGTCGGTGGCGGAGAGATCCGCCGGGGTCACTGGCAGCAGCTTTTCGACCACGGCCTCCTGGGACATAGTGGAAACGAACTTGGTGTAAATCAGGTAAACCTCGTCCATCTCGCCGGCCAGGAAATTGTCGATGAGCATCCGGGAAATGGGCAGGGTGTCGGCGACCAGGGGACGGTCGCCCAGGTCGGCGAAAACCGCCAGCAAATCCTGGCCGTAACGGGCCATAAAATCGCGCCCTTTCCGTCCTACTGCAATGCTGCGAGTCGGGGCCGACTGATCGAGAATGAACTGGGCGACGCGGCGGTTAATGGTGGAGTGCATTCCGCCGGCCAGACCCCGATCCGGTGTAATCGCCAACAGACCGATGCGGTTAATCGGGCGCACTTCCAGCAACGGGTGGAGCGCGCCGCCGTCCTCGGCTGGCTGGGCCGCCAAATGGGCGATTACTTCGTATATTTTTTCGGCGTAGGGCCTCCCCTGCAACACGGAGTTTTGCGCCCGGCGCATCTTGGAAGCGGCAATCAATGACATGGCATTGGTAACCTTGCCGGTGTTTTCCACGCTGCGGATTCGCCGCCTGATGTCCCTAACGCTAGGCATACTCTTCCTGGCTCACTAATTCGGCAACGGGCGAGAATGCCCGTTAAAGGATGACTGGGTAAATCCTTGATTCCGGCGCCTTTGCTGCTGCGACTAGCTGAAGGTGGCCTTAAAATTGTTAATCGCCGCGGTCAATTGCTCCGTCTCTTCTTGCGGCAGATTGCCACTATCAGCGATAGCCTGTCCGATTTCCGGATGCGTACTTTGAATGTAATCCAGCAACTGTTCCTCAAAGGCGGAAACCCGGTCCATCGGCACATCGTCGGTCAGGCCGGCGTTTACGGCGAAGAGGATAATTACTTCCTGGTCCAGCCGCAAGGGCCGGTACTGGGGCTGCTTCAATACCTCGGTGGAGAGCTGTCCCCGGGCCAACTGGGCCCGCGTGGCGGCATCCAGGTCGGAAGTGCCGAACTGGGCAAAGCTGGCTAGTTCGCGATACTGGGCCAAATCCAAGCGCAGCCGCCCGGCGACTTGCCGGATGGCCCGGGTCTGGGCGGCGCCGCCGACCCGGGAAACCGAGAGTCCCACGTTAACCGCCGGACGGATTCCGATGTTAAACAGTTCCGGCTCCAGATAAATCTGACCGTCAGTAATGGAAATCACGTTGGTAGGAATGTAAGCCGAAACGTCGCCGGCCTGGGTTTCGATAATTGGCAGGGCCGTGATGGAACCGCCGCCGTGTTCCTGGTCCAGCTTGGCGGCCCGTTCCAGCAGGCGGCTGTGGAGATAGAACACATCCCCCGGGTAAGCTTCCCGGCCGGCCGGACGCCGCAGCAACAGGGACATTTGGCGGTAGGCCCAGGCGTGCTTGGTGAGGTCGTCATAGACTACCAGCACGTCCTTGCCCTGGTCCATAAACTCTTCGGCCATAGCGCAGCCGGCGTAGGGGGCGATGAACTGAAGCGGGGCCGAGTCGGAAGCGCCGGCGTTTACTATGATGGTATGCCCCAGGGCGTCGTTTTCTTCAAGGATGCCCACCACTTGGGCCACTTTCCCCTGTTTCTGCCCAATGGCTACGTAAATGCAGATAAGGTCGCCGCCCCGCTGGTTGATGATGGTATCCAGGGCGATCGCGGTTTTTCCGGTGGAGCGGTCGCCGATAATCAACTCTCGCTGGCCGCGGCCAATGGGAATCATGGCGTCAATGGCCTTAATGCCGGTCTGTACCGGGGTATCCACCGACTGACGGACTACCACGTTAGGCGCTACCTGCTCTACCGGACGAGTGCCGGTGGTGCTTATTGGCCCCTTGCCGTCCAGCGGTCGGCCCAGCGGGTCCACCACCCGTCCAATCAGCGCCTCGCCTACGGGAATCTCGATAATCTGACCGGTGGAACGAACCTGGTGGCCTTCCTTGACAGCGGTGGCATCGCCCAGAATAGCGGCGCCCACCAGATCGGACTCCAGATTCAGCGCCAGCCCCAGAATATCGTTGCCGAAGTCCAGCAACTCATTGGAGCGAACTCCCTGTAGGCCCTGGATGCTGGCGATACCATCCCCTACCTGCACCACGGTGCCTACATCCACCATGCTCAAATCGCCGCCAAATTCTTCGATCTGGCGCCGGATTAAAGAAACGATTTCCTGACCCCTAATCGCCATTGGGGAAACTCCTTAACTACGGAATGGACACCGGAGTGGGCAAGTCAACTGTATGCTTTTTATTCCCGGGCCGGGTTAGTTAACCGCGGCCTCCGTGCGTATCTGCTTGCGCAGCTCTTCCAGCCTGGAACGGGCGCTGCCGTCCAGGAGCCGGTCGCCTATTTGGATAATCATTCCGCCGAGTATCGATTCATCCACCCGGCTGGACATAACTACTTCCCGTCGGATCAGGTTGACAACGAACTGTTGAATACGTTCCGCTTCGGCGGCATCCAACTCCACCGCCGTCGTGACTTCAATTCGCTGGCGGCCCAGCTGCTCATCAACCAGTCGATTGTACCCTTCGGATACGTCCCCGACGGAATCCACTGAGCCTCGTGTTATCAGCAGTGAACCCAGGTTGCGAACCAGCGGGTCAACGTCGGGAAGCACCGTGGCGAGGGCGGAGATTTTTTGCTCCAAAGGCACCTGGGCGTGTTTCAGGAAGAGGCTGAATTCCTCATCCTGCATCACCTGGGCCATCTGACTCAAGTCCGAAGCCCATTGGTCAATGGTATTCCGTTCCACCGCCAACTCAAAGAGAGCCCGGGCATAGCGCTGTCCACGCACCTGATTAGCCATAGCCGTCTTTATCCTCGCCGCAAGCTTTCACCCTCTTCCAGCACCTGGGTGATCAGCTCTTCGTGAGCCTGCCGGTCCAGAGACCGGCGGATAACTCGCTCGGCGGCGGTAATTGCCAGGTCGCCGAATCCGGCCCGCAATTCCTCCAGCGCCGCATCCCGTTCCCGCTGAATATCGGCCCGCGCCCGCTCGGCGAAAGCTTCCGCATCCTGGCGAGCTCGTTCCATCTCGGTTTCCCGGTAGCGCTGGGATGCCTCCCTGGCCTGATCCAGGAGCCGTTGCCCCTCGCGCCGGGCCTCGTTCAACTGCTCCTCAATCGCCGCCTGAGAACTGGCCGCTTCCTCGCGGGCCCGGTCCGCCGCGGAGAGGCCCTCCTGGATACGGGCGGTTCGCTGGTCCATCGCCGCCAGGAGCGGCTTGAAAGCGAACACATACAGAATCACCATCAAGATAACGAAAGTAACCAGATAGGCGATTAACAGGGGTAGATTAATCCCCAAGTCTGTAAGACCCATAACGCTAGACCACGAACAGCAGAATTACGGCAACGATCAGGGAGTAAATTCCCAGCGCTTCCGCGAAGGCGATAGCCAGAATCATGTTGGTGGTTATGGAGCCGGCAGCCTCGGGATTGCGGCCGATAGCGCCCATAGCTCCGGCGCCCAGAATACCGATGCCTACGCCAGGCCCGATGACGCCTACCGCAATGGCCAGACCGGCGCCGAGAAACTTGGCGGCCTCTGCCTCCAACATCAAAAGAATCGGTAGTAGCTCCATTTCTGCGAGTCCTCCATTAAGTATGTTGTTTAGGGTCTATCCGGCCCCGCTGCTCTCCGCAGCCAGGAAAGGCGGTCTATTCAGAGCCGGAACGCGGCCGGCCCGGTTGTCTCACCGCGCCATCAAAATTAGTGCTCCTCGTGATGCACTGCCAGCGAGAGGAACACCAGGGTAAGCCCGGCAAATATTACCGCCTGAATCAGCCCTACCAGAAGCTCCAGCCCAAAGACGGGGATATTAGCCACGAAAGGCACCAGGAAGGTAATCATCACCACCAGAATCTCCCCGGCGGTCATGTTGCCAAAGAGACGGAAGGTGAAGCTAACTATCCTGACCAGTTCGCTGACAAACTCCAGGATACCAACAAAAGCGTCAATCAATCCACTGGGACGCAGCCGGATGAGGTTGCCGAAGGCGAAGAATTTCCCGAAATAGCCCAGACCCAGGGTGCGAATACCCCAGTATTCAACGAAAACGAAGGAGACCAGGGCCAGGGCCAGGGGCATATTCAGGTCGGTGCCGGCCGGCCGAACCAGGTGAATCTGAATCTTCGTTTGCCACCAGGCGTAGGAATCGCCGGGAAAACCAAATCCTACCGCCTGGTAGATTGGCACCAGGAAAAGCGCAATCCAGGCGTTAAACAAGACGAAAAAGAAAATGGTAGCCACCACCGGGAAAACCTTGCGGGCCATTTCGGCCCCGAGCACGCCGGTGGAAAAATTCAGTACCGCCTCCATAACACTTTCCACCAGACCCTGGAAGCGCCCGGGAACCATACTGCGCTTGCGGGCGCCCAGGACGAAAAAGAGAATTATGGCAATGCTGGCGACCCAGGTGGAAAGCAGAGTGTTGGTGATGGCAAATTCGGTGGCGTCCAGCGGATATACGTGGTGTTCGGCGTGAGCATCCGCCGCTTCCGCGTGGTCGCCGGACTGGGCGGCATCGGCTGGCTCTTTGTGGTCGGCGCCGGCTTCGTCCTTGTAACCCAGGTACTCTTTGACCTCGGAATAGGGGAAAACCGGCTGCGGCGGGAGGCTAATGTGCGGTTGGGCCAGAAAAGGGTCCCCTCGGCCAAGCATCTTGGAACCGATGGCCCCTACAACAAACCCGGTGATTAACAGTGCTGCCATGACCAGGCCGGCCAGCAGCAGCATTCGCTTTGCGGCAGTACCTGACGGCACTATCTTTTGCTCCCTTTACCGGTCATTTTGGTCTCCCTCGAACCGTAGAGGGCCGGCAGAATCATTTTGTAAACGCCCCAAAAGGCGACGGTACTGCCGACGATTACCCCGGCGATGGTAAATAGCGGTTTTAGTCCGGTAAACATATTATCAATCCAGATTCCCAGCAGGATTCCACCCACGACGCAGAAGGCGATGTACCATCCCAACCCGGTCAGGCGCAGGGCCACTACCCACCAGGACATCCCGTTCTCCAAACGTCCAGCATATTATCACCGGGTCTGCGGAAAGTCAATTTGCCGGGCAGGTTTTTTCGCCGGGTCGGAAGCCGGTATAACTAAATGATTTCATTGTAATGGCAACTAAATCGTATTATTTGATGCAATTATTGAGTAAAACGGCGCTTCTCTGCAGCGAATCGAACTCAATTGACAACTTCGGCTGGGCTGGAAATTGGCATCAAGGCAACTCCATTGGTACGAGGGGCGGTGCAAATCGAGCCGATACGTCCAAACTTAAACCGGAAAAGTCTTACCCGGATTCTTCATCACCGCCGCCCGGCCGGACTAAACTGCCCCGACACTTACCGCCGGGGCAATTTGGATTTCCGGGTCGAACAGCTGCGGTACTTTCCGGGCCGGCCGGGCCTAACGCCCCGGCTGCTCGCGGCCGAAGTCTTCCAGGTCCAGCTCGGAGATGAAGTCGGTAAAGGCGGACATTCGCCTTAATTCTTCCTCGTTTACTTCCCCGGTGGGTTCAGCGACGTCCCGTTCCGGGGTGATGGGCTTGCCGGTTTCTTTATCCAGCAGTATGCTCGCCTTGTCCATCACCGTTTCTTCAGCAAAAATCGGAACCTGAGCGCGCACCGCCAGGGCCATAGCGTCGCTGGGCCGAGAGTCGATTTCCTTGGTGTCGCCGTTAACTTCAATGACAATCTTGGCGTAAAAAGTGTCGTTATGCAGGTCGTTGACCAGGATGTGGACCACCGAGCCGCCCAGGGCGTCAATCACCGTGCGCAGCAGGTCGTGAGTCAACGGACGCGGGACACTCAAGTCCTGCAGCTTGACCGCAATAGCGTCCGCCTCGGCCGGGCCGATCCAAATAGGCAAATAACGGTCGGAATCGTTCTCTTTTAGAATGACTACCCGTTGGTAGTTCATTGGGCTAACCCTGATGCTGTCGATCGACATTCTGCGCATTCCCGGCCCCTCCGTGTGATACCCTTAAACCTTGAGAAATATTATGAACCTTGCCGAAAATATGTCAACAGGAAGAAACCGCCGGCTAAATTTCCGATTTGGATATTCCGTTCATTTTGCCTGAAATGCGTGGCCGGCGCACCCTAGACTTATCTGAACCCTTCAAAATGGCTGAAATCCACCCATTGTTATGCTGGAAAATTGCGGTAAAGAGTGAATTATAATGTCCCCTATAAGTAAATTGCGCGTGGCCGGCGGCATGGCCAGGGGCCAGCGGCTTAAAGGAGCGGCAATTCCGGGGGTGCGTCCCACCTCGGAAAGGGCCAGAGCGGCTATTTTCAACGTCCTGCCGCCCTGGCTGCTGCGGGATGCCCGGGTACTGGACCTGTTTGCCGGCACGGGCAGCCTGGGGATCGAGGCGCTCAGCCAGGGAGCGGCCTGGGCCGACTTCGTGGAGCGAAACCGGCGCCAGTTTCAGATTTTACAGGCAAACCTGGAGTCGACGGGGTTCTCCCGAAGTTCCCGGAGCTACTGCGCTGATGTCAGTCGGGCTCTGGGCAGCCTTGCCGGCCCTTACCGGGTGGTGCTGCTGGACCCGCCCTATCGGATGGAGGGCCTGCCGGATTTTATGGAAGTCCTGGCCGCCAGCGAGGGGCTTTTCGATAATCCGTGTATGGTTGTTGTGGGACATTCCCGGCACGTGAACCTGGGGCCTCAAATTGGGCCGTTGACCCTTTACACGCACCGTCGCTATGGGGATAACTTGCTGGACTTCTACCGAACAGGAGGCGATCAATGGTAAAGGCTCTCTACCCGGGGAGCTTTGACCCGGTAACCCGAGGCCATATTGATGTTGCTGCCCGGGCCGCGGCCCTTTTCGATGAGGTGCTAATCGCCGTTTACGCTACCCCGTCGAAAAACTTGCTTTTCACCACCGAAGAACGGGTGAGTTTGTTTGAAGATGCGGTCCGCCATCTGCCCAATGTATCGGTGCACCGATTTGAGGGGCTGGTTGTCCGGTTTGCCCAGGAAATCGGCGCGGCGGTGATTGTCCGGGGACTGCGGAGCGGTTCCGACTTTGAGTACGAGTACGAAATGGCCTTTATGAATCGGAAGCTGGCTCCGGACGTGGATATGGTCTCCTTTATGACCTCTCAGGAGCATATGTTTGTCAGCTCCAGTCTGTTGAAGGAAGTGGCCCGACTGGGCGGCGACATTACCGGCATGGTTACAGCCCGGGTGGCCGCCGAGGTTTACGCAAAATTTGGAAAGCCGGCGTCCTAGATTGGCGCCGGGAGAAAGGAGGACATCATAGACATTATAAACGTTATCGACAGAATCGAGATTCTCATCAACAACAGCAAGACAATGCCCATTACGGGCAACTTGATAGTAGATAAGACCAAGCTGCTGGAGTTGATGGACCAATTGCGCCTGGGCGTACCGCAAGAGGTCAAGGCCGCCGAAGAAGTCCTATCCCGCAAGGAAGAAATCATGAACCTGGCTTTGGCCGATGCCCGCAAAGCCAAGGCCAAGGCGGAGGACGAATTTTCCCGGCAGTTAACCCAGTCGGAACAGCAGCGGCGGGCTGAGGAGCTGTTGCAGGATGCTCAGGAACGGGCTTCCCGTATATTGCAGCTGGCGGAAGCCGAAGCCCAGTCCCGGCGCACCGAGGCCGACGCTTACGCTCTCCGTACCCTGCGCTCCCTGGAAAAGGAAATAAACAGCATCAATGGCAGTATCCGGAAGGGTATCGATATGCTCGCCGGCAGCACCCTGACCGGGACCCCGGCCGCCAGCAGTTTCGGAGATGACTATTAGGAGTAGATCGACCCGGGGTGTCTCCAGTTTTTATATTTTTGGGCCCTGGCGAGGGCAAAATACGCCAGCAATAAAATTTTTTTGTACTGATAAATCGTGGGGGGCAGGAGTTAATTCCTGCCCCGTTTCATTGGCGATAGCTGTGGGTCAACTCGGGCATACCCCTGACCCGTTGAATTACATAACCGACTTGTACCAGTCCAGGATTTCGCTGCCGGTCATAAATACGACCCCTTCAAAACGGCTGATGTAATCGAAAATCTGCTCGTAGTATTTGATGCGGTGGGCGGCTCCGGTGATATAAGGGTGGGTGGACACGCAGAAAATCCGTGCGCTCTCCGCTCCCTCGGCGTAAAGAGTGTCAAACTGGTCCCGGGCCCGATTGAACAGCTCCGGCCCCGGATGATGTTGAACCATATACAGGGGAATGTCGTTCAGTTCTACGGTATATGGCACCGAAATCAGTCTGCCGCTTTTCACCTTCAAGGGATAAGGCTGGTCGTCGTTGCACCAATCGCAAACATATTCAATCCCTTCCTCAGCCAGAATGTCCGGCGTATCAAATGTTTCGGCCAGGCCGGGCCCCATCCAGCCGCGGGGTGAGACGCCGCTGAATTCCCGGATTGTGTCGATGGTGAGTCGAATGGCTTGACGCTCATCGGGTTCCCGGTTGATAACCCGCTGGATGTAGCTGTGCCCCATCAGCTCCCAGCTTGAATCCAGACATTCCTGAACCAGCAGGGGATAACTGTTACACACTGAGGCGTTAAGGCTGACGGTTGCCCGGATGCCGCGCCGGTCCAGGGCTCGCTTCATCCGCCAAAACCCTACCCGCAAGCCGTAGTCAAACCAGCCAAAATTGGGTATGTCGGGAATTACTTCTACTCCCTGGGGAGTTGGCAGCACGGTGCGAGCCATCGGCTCATTGATGTCCCATTCCTCGACGTTTATGACCACCCATACCGCGACCCGGGCGTTTCCGGGCAGCTTGATCGGGGGCCGGTGAAATATCGGTGAATATTCGGCGCGGGGATTTGCCATTAATCCTCCAGGCAATGATGATTTGTCGTTATTTGGCCCATTAGCTTTGAACTGTAAGGTTAACGAAAAGGCAGCGGCGGCCCGGTCGGTAGCGGTGCGTAAACCGGCAGATTGCCGGAGAGTCGGCCCGGACTCGGGCTACAGCCCCATTGCCTGAACTCCCAGCCGAGCCAGGTCTTCGTCTTCCTGGGAACTCAGCCCGCTGACTCCAATAGCGCCCAAAACCGCTCCCGTTTCGGGGTGGAGGGCAACTACTGCGCCCTGGGCAGCAACAAGGCCCGGGTTCCCCATGTCGGAAACGGAGCGACCTTGTTCTTGCAGCCGCTGGGCGTATGCCGCCGAATCCTGACCGGACATTGCCGAAGTGTAAGCCTTGCGGATGGCAAAGGTTTGGGGATTAGCCCGGCAGCCATCCATGCGAGCATAGCTGAGCAAATTGCCGCCATCATCGACGATGGCGATAGCCACGGGGCGGTGCGGTTCCCGAGTGGCCTGGTCCAGCATAGCGTCCATCGCCTGGCGAGTTTGGGCCAGACTGAGCATCGATTTTTCGTACATAACAGCCTCGTTTAAGTTTTGGGCCATTCTACACGGGATGGAAGTGCGTAGGCAAGGGTGTATTCAGCTACGGCTGCTCCCCTCTCCTTGAGGGAGAGGGGCCGGGGGTGAGGGAACCCCCCGGAATCGGGTCTGCTAAAATGCGATTGCCCAGGCCAGTCACACCGCCAGCGTTGACCCGCCCCGTTTGACCCTAATACAATGCCCCGGCGAGCCTGCTTAAATTGCAGCGCCGGAAACTGCTTTTCCCGGTCTCCGGACGTAAAACGAGAAGGAGGAGGAAGACTATATGGAAACCATCGGCTTCATTGGTCTGGGCAATATGGGTGGGGGTATGTCCCTCAACATCCAAAAAGCCGGCTATCCCCTGATAGTCAATGACCTGCGGGAAGAGGCGGCGCTGCCGCTGCTGGAAGGCGGCGCCCGGTTAGCCAATACTCCGGCTGAAGTGGCGGAGTCCAGCGACATAATTTTCACATCCCTGCCCGGACCCAAAGAGGTAGAGGCGGTAGCGCTGGGAGACGCCGGCGTACTTGAAGGCATCCGCCCCGGCTCGGTTTACGTTGACCTATCTTCCAGTCGGCCCACCCTGATTCGCGAGATTGAACCGTTGTTCCGGCGCAAGGGGGCCTACGTGCTGGACGCCCCGGTCAGCGGCGGCAAGACGGGGGCTTACAGCGGCAACCTGGCGGTGATGGTAGGAGGAGACCGGGAGGTTTACGAACGAATCAAGCCGCTGCTGGACTCCTTTGGCGACAAGGTATTCTACGCCGGCGAAATCGGCGCCGGGTCGGTCTGCAAGCTGGTGCATAACATGGTAGGCCACAGCGTCCGGCAGGCCATCGCCGAAGGTCTAACCCTGGGAGTAAAGGCGGGAGTGGAACCGGAGGCCCTCTGGGAAGGGATGCGCCGCGGCTCCCTGGGTCGGATGCGCATTCTGCACGAAGGCTTGGTTCGCACGATGTTTCGTGGCGAGTTCGACCCGGCCAACTTTGCCCTGGAACTGGCCTACAAGGATATTTCCCTGGCTACCGAATTGGCCCGGGAATACAGTGTACCGATGCCTATGGCAACCCTGGCGGAGCAGGTAGCCATTCAGGCCATGAACCGGGGCTGGAAGGACCGGGACAGCAGTGTAACCGTGCTGCTCCAGGAAGAGCAGGCCGGCGTTGAAGTGCGCGCTTCCTACATCGACCCGGCCCAATCGGCCCGCTTCATTTCCACCCACCCGGACGAGGGTTAGAATCGCCTTTCCCACTGGCGGGGCCCTTGCCTTCGGTTCTTTCCCGGGCTGACCCGGAAAGCCGGGCAAACCGCCGCCCCAGCCTTATTGGAGCTGAAACTGATTGAGTCTGATTTACCTTTGGGTTGCCCTGTCCAGCGCCAGCATTCTGGGCTTCGTTACCGTCCTGGATAAACGGCTGGCTTCCTACAATATGCCCAGCCTGCCGGCCTTTTACGCCGGGGTTGCCGTATCGCTATTGGGCTACGGCACCTTTGCCCTTTTCGTTACCGGCATTCCCACCGGAGTTTCTCCGGTTCCGCTGGCCTTTGCGGCGGCCTCGGGCTTGTGCTGGGGCGGCGCCCTGGCAATGATGTTCTGGGGCTACAAGCTGGAAGAGGTGTCCCGCTGCTCGGCCATCATCCACACCTTCCCGGTATTTGTAGCCTTTATGGGGGTAGTATTTCTGGGCGAAACCCTGTCGTGGGGTCAGGGAGCCGGCATAATTGCGGTAGTCAGCGGCGTCTTTCTCGTTTCCATCTGGGGGTCTCAGGGCGGCATCGTCATCCGCTTTAACCGCGCCCTGCCCATTCTGCTGAGCGCCAGTCTGATGACCGCCCTGGGTATGGTGCTGGGCAAACAGGCGTTGGCCGAGCTGCCGGTCTGGTTAGTCTTTTCCCTGCGTAACTATGGAATGGGCGTCGTCTTCTTATGCCTCTGGAAACCCGGCGCCTGGGGGGAATTGTTTCGGTCCATGCGGGACTGGCGGACGGCGCTGCTGCTGATTGGTGCGGAATTTATCCTGGCGCCCTTCGCGGTGTGGCTCAACGTGCTGGCAATTAACCTGGGGCCCGTCTCGCTGGTGGCTACTGCAACGGCCACCCGGCCGCTGTTTGTCTTTTTCTTCAGCACCCTGCTGAGCACCCGGCTGCTGCCGCTGCTGGAAGAGCGGCTGGAATGGAAGACCCTCTCGGTAAAATTTGTGGCGGTAGGGATGGTTTTGAGCGGCATAATCATGCTGACGCTGTTATAGGGGCGCCGGTTCCCTGCCGTCACGCCTTCCTTCCGGGACCCCGGAGATGCACAAAATTGCACTGTTCGATGCCGCGGCGAGTAAGATGTTAGCAACGATTATATAGCCCCCGGATGTCGTGTCTGACGCATTACAGCTTCTGAGGCGTCTTTATTTGCTCCGTCCAGTCCCTGGTCCATTACCGACAGGAAACCGAGATAAGCCAGGTCCCGGTCGCCGGTGTCGGACAGTCCCTCGAGGACAAACCAGGAAGGTGTAGGCGTCCCGATTAGCCACGGTTTAGCGGCGTCTAGTGCAACCGCGTAAGGCAGAATTGGGTCAGGCTCGTCAGGGCTTGTTGACCCGGGCGGCGGCACGCTTTCTCCGAAATTACGCCACTGGGCAGTCTCCCGCAATCCGGTCTCGCTAGGAGCTAACTTACCGATCTGGAGGACTAAAGACAGACCAAGGTACAAGAAAGCGAAAACGATACCGGCGGGAATACTCAGTAGCAGTGGCAAAAACAAGTCGGATAAAATAATAAGTCCAACGCCGGACAGAACAGCCCCCAACATCAGGGCCCAAAATTGCCAGCCATTTTCTTTTCGTACCTGCGCCGGGTTCCGGTCGAACAGCCCGGCAGACTCCAGATGTTCGCCCAGGGCAATGGCGATACTCTCCTTGCTGTCTCCTAGTCGATATTTCCAGCGCTCCAGCAGGTTTTCAGGATTGGATGATCTTTGGCTGATGGCCCGGAGCGCATGACTTTCCCAATTAAACCGGCTAATAATTTGGGGGTTGCTGCGGGAGACAAAGCGGTAAGTGTAATTGCCGGCCTTGACTCGGTCCGGCCATTCATAGCGGGCCGAGACTTCCAGGATACCCTTGTTTGCCATATCAACCAGCAGGGTCAGCAGCGTTCGGTCGCTGACCTCGCCGGAATTCACCAGCAATGATGCTGCCGGCGCCGGCAAGTCGCTGGGCGGCTCGGTTACCGGACTTTCGATGGTCGGATACTCGACTGGCGGCCAGCTCCGGTTTATTTTCCGACGAATTACCGGCAGCAGCGCTACCAGAATCAGGGCCAGCAGAACCAGGGATAAGCGGAAGGGACTCTGCCGCCAATCAAACAATTCCTTTGTTTCCCGCCGCCACTCCGGCTGCTGCCAATCGGGGGTTGGCACGTCCAGCAAGCCGTGGGGGAATGTGCCCTGAACGGTTAGCGCCTGGGTCACATTCGAAGAAACATGAACATCGGCAGTGGCGGTGACGGTACGCGGGTCAATCAGGTCTATCGTTACCGAATCGGAGTCCAGGTTGCCGGATACTTGGAAGTCACTCACTTGCCCGGCCAGAGAATCGGGCAACAGCATAGTTATCCGGCTGTCTTTGCCCTTATGGCACAGCGGCGAGGGCGTGAAGCGCACACTCCAGACGGCCCGGTCGCCGGAGTTATCCAGCTGCATGCCGCCCCGAATACGGTGCCACAGTGCGAATATCCCGGTTCCACGGCCCACATCCCATTGAATCCTCAGAGCACCATCACCAATGCTGTAACTGGTAGCGAAGGGGTGCTCGACGCCGTTTTTCGTGAGGGATACGGAATCGATGCTGTCCAATTATCTAAAGGAACATCGTACTCGAAACTACGTGTTAGATTGTCGGCACTTTCAACCGCGCAAATCCGGGTATCCGAAACCAGCAGGTCCCCGTTTTCCAGCACCTCGATGACCACGTCAACCGCTTTCGGGGCATCGTCCGGGGGGCTTTGCGCGGCGGCCCCGCCGGGAACCAACGCCGCCGCGGCCAAAGCCGGAATCAGAATGAGCAGCCACAAGTAACGAATAAGAACATCTCCACCGGGTTGATTATCGTTGCTTGGCCCGGTCTTTCCGACTTACGGGCAGCATATATAACAGAGTCGATAGAAGCTATCGGGCGGGGGTGGTAGTAGGAAAGCTTCACGCCTGAGCTACAAGCCCATAAGGGGAAGCCGATGTATTGGTTAACTGAGATTATAACAACCACCGGCCGGCCAATCAACACCAGGCACGGCCCGTTCAGGGCTATCGCATATGAAAAAATTTCAGGCTCAGAACGGAACTTTCCGATGTTTTGGCGGCGCTTTACTGGGTAATCAACATCAAAACCAACGGTTTAAGTCTTAAATTACCCAAATTTAGCAGTTAAAAACGGAGATTTACCCGTCAATTGGCCTCTTAAAATCCATATGCGATAGCCCTGCGGCCCGTTCCAGGGCTATCGCATATGAAAAATTTTCAGGATCAGAACGGAATTATCCGATGTTTTGGCGACGCTTTACTGGGTAATCAACATCAAAACCAACGGTTTAAGTCTTAAATTACCCAAACTTAGCAGTTAAAAACTGAGATTTACCCGTCAATCGGTCGCTTAAAATCCATATGCGATAGCCCCTCACCCCCGGCTCCTCTCCTTGGGGGAGAGGGGGGAGAGAGTGTTTGCCTGGTATGCCGGCTTACCGACCAAAGTCCCCCTCTCCGCGCGGGAGAGGGGTTAGGGGTGAGGGCATGGAACGCCAACTCCCAGTCGGCGTTCCAATTCATCACGCTCCCCAGCCTTTCCCGCCAGCCGGTATTCCAACGTCCCCATTTGGCTAACCGGGTTAAGGGGTGGTATAGACTATCATCAGCAGCGCACCGGAAGCCCCTTCGTCCCTTTCCGTCTGTTCCAGCTTCCAGGTGTGCGCTTCCTTGTCGCCAAACTTGGTCAAGTCCAAACTGCTGCTGTAGATTCCCTTCGTGCATTGACTCGCGATCAGGTCAGACCCGTCCACCTGCACCCGGGCGCAGGGCGCTTGCGGGTTCGCTCCCTGGGACACCCACAGCGTCGCCGAAACCTCAGCTAACGTCAATGTATCCGGCACCGCAAACTGTACCGGGTAGTCTCCTTTGGTTGCCCGGGACACCGCCATCATCAGGAAGCTATTGGCGGTGGAATACTGCCAATGGTAATAGCCTAGTCCTGCAGTATCCTGGGCTATCTTGCTCTCACTCAAGGACTCCGCTACCACCACGTTGATGGCATCCAGCAGGGTCGTGGCGCTGATTGCGTCAAAGTCCGGGTTCTCCAGGTCCTCACCCCGGGCCTGCCAGATCTGCGCTGCCGGGGCGTCATTGGGCAGGTAGCTTACAATCCACCCGTCATCATCGTAGTACAGGTTCACCGTCGAAGTCAGACCATCAATGTTCAGCAGCGACAGACTGGCTACCGTGTAGTTGTCTCCGATGGATACCAGCGTAGCCGATGATTCCAGCAACCCGGTGTAGCCGCTGCCGATGGGCTTGAAGATGTAGTCATCCACGGTGTCCTTGTCCAGCGTATAGGAACCGTCTTTGCTTATTCGATAGTAGGCAAAAGCCGGCGGAGTCCGAGGGGAAAGCTAGGTTGCTTTCCTGCAATGCCTCCCGGGCTTCTACCGAAAGGCCCAGACGAATACCGGGATTGGCGTTGGGAGTAGCGATTTCCGGTAAGTTGAGGGTCAGCAACAAGGCCAGTGCCGTCAGGAAAGTTATGCCTGGGATACAACGCTGGAGGGTATATCGGGAAAGCAGCCATTTCGCCATGTAAGGTACACCTGTAGGAATTGGAATCGCCGGAGAGACTCCCTCGGTAGGGAGCGGGACTGCTAGACCCTACCCTAAACCCGACTGTCCGTCAAGGATAGAGTGTCAGTGGCCGGCTTTCTGCTTGGAAATACTCGCGGTAACGGCCCGCCTGAGAAGTAATTGCCCCTACCTCCGAAATATCAACCAGCAACGATGATATAGATATTTTCACTTTGTGTTAAGAATACCGGGGATATAGCCGGCGCTACCGCCGCGGCGGAGTCGGAAGGAACCCCGGGATTAGGACAAGGCGCAGTATAAACCAGGGTATCCGGTGGAGAACGTCTTTTTGGGGTTCAAACAACGGCGGGGAGCAGCCACCAGATACGCCAAGAACGAAGCGTCATTCCTGGCAATTTGCCAAATTAGGGCCCTGATGATTTGTACCAGGTTATATTGACGACAGCCCTAATCAGGGCCTAAATTGCGGAACGGATTTCTTCAATCAAAGAGTCAACCCGATTGGCTTGGGTAAGATTGAAGATGCCGCTGATGTCGTCGCTTCGGTAGCCCACCAGTTGAGGAGGCACCGCATTGGATACGATGTAAAACGGGATGTCCCGGTTCTGGCGGCGAAAGTTACGGGCATTGGCCTGGGCTTTTTTCCAGGTGTCCGATCGTTCCAGCCCCGGTCGCGCCAGCGTAGTCACGGAACGGTCCGGGTTGAGCAGACGGCGGGGTGAACCTTTGCTTTCTATAACCACTCGGGGTGTAACTTCAATATCGTGGGTAACCGTGTTACCAGGTGTAGGCCGAGCCGGTAATTCGAATCGGGTTGTCAGTAAATATCGAACCGCGCTTTCAAAGACGCCGCCCACTACCGGAGCCCGACTCTGGAAGGTAGCCACCTCAAAAACTCGATCCGACTGGCAGAGCGGGCAGTAGCGCGGACGGCTGCCGAAACACGCCGAAGCTCCCCCTTCCTTGGCGCATCCTATACATACCCACGCCGGATAGCAGCCTACTTCATCGATGGCCTGCTGGAAGCAGCCGTCAAAGTAATGCCGTAGGGCATTATTGTTCCACTCTTGCCCGCCCAGAAAAGACGCATAGTTAGTTTGGGCTACCTGGTCATACTGGACTATAGCCATTCCGCCTCTCCGCCACTACCTGCCCGTCGGAGCCGCTGCGGGTGTAGAGCAGCAGCGGGGCCGTTTCTGCGGTCAATCGTCGTTGGGCCAGCGCCCGGTACTCCGGGGAGATTTCGTAACCGATAAACCGCCGTCCCGTTTGCAGGGCGGCCAGGGCGGTAGTGCCGCTGCCCATAAAAGGGTCCAGGACTACTTCATCGGAGTAGGTGTAGAGTTCGATGCAGCGGCGGGGCAGTTCTAGCGGAAAGGGAGCCGGGTGGCCGACCCGTCGGGCCGAGGCCGGCGGAAACTGCCAGATGCTCCGGGTGTATTCCATGAATTCGTCCCGGCCAATGGTGGCAGAGCGCCCCGGCATCCGGGGCCGGCGCCAGGTATCCTTGCAGAAAACCAGGATGTATTCGTGCCCGTCCCGCAGCGTGGGATTGGCCGGACTCTGCCAACTGCCCCACGCCGTAGATGATGCGCCGCCGCCGGTCTTGTCCCAGATGATTTCCCCGCGCATCAGGAAACGGGACTCCGGCTGATTCTCGGTGGTGAGCGCCAGAAAATCCTCGATAAAGTAGCGGTGCAGGGGCAGATAGGGTTTGCGGCCCAGGTTGGCTACGTTGAAGCAGACCCGCCCGCCGGGAACCAGAACCCGCAAAACCTCGGTCATCACGCTGCGGAGGAAATCCCGATACTCGTTCAGGGTCAGGTCTGCGTCATACTCCTTGCCCACGTTGTAGGGCGGCGAAGTAACCATCAGGTGGACGCTGCCGTCAGGCAGCTCGGCCATCTGCTCGGCAGAAGTTGGCAGGATAGTGTTGGTTAAGCTGGCGGGAAGGGGATTTTCTGCGTACTGAACGCGGCGTTCTGTTGGCTGGCCGTCATAAAGCCGTCCGGCATAGAAGCGGGAAGAATCATGCCCCCGCCGTCCCGTCGACCCAAAGGCGGAAGTTTGAGTTTTCCTCTCCCAAGAATCGGGGGGAGGGGGGTATTGTTGTTACGCGCCAAAACGCGCGCGATTATCGCGCAAAGGGCCGGGGGAGGCAAGGGGGTGGCGGCAGGGCTATCGCATATGAAAAGAGCAGGAATTGGGTAAGATATTGGTTGTAGTTGAGTGGGAAGGGAGGACGGCATGTCCGAGCTAGAGGATCTGTTCGCTGACCTGGAGGACCCGCGCGCTGGCAACGCCCGCCGGCATTCCTTGCACGATATTCTGGTCATTGCCTTGTGCGCCATCATCTGCGGCGGCCAGACCTGCACCGATATGGAACTCTTTGGCCGGGCCAAACGGGAGCTGCTGCAATCTTTCCTGAAGCTGGAAAACGGCATTCCCAGCCACGACACCTTCTCCCGGGTGCTGGGAATGCTGGACCCGGAGGCTTTCCAAGGGTGGTTTATCGAGTTCATGGCCGAGTTTGCCCAAGGTGTTGAGGGAGTGGTGGCGGTGGACGGCAAGACCTTGCGCCGCTCCTATGACCGGGCGGGGGCACGCTCGCCACTGCATCTGGTCAGCGCCTGGGCGGAGGAGCAGCGGCTGTCGTTGGGGCAAGTGGCCGTTGCCGGCAAATCCAATGAGATTAAGGCTTTGCCCAAACTGCTGGAGTTGTTGAACTTGCGCGGGAAAGTGGTTACCGCCGACGCCATGCACTGCCAGCGTCAAGTGGCACAGCAGGTGGTAGCCCAGAAAGGGGATTATGCCTTGGCGCTGAAAGGCAACCAGGGCCGGCTGCGGGACGATGTGCAGTTGTTTCTGGAGGACCCGGACACCCCAGCGACCCAAGCCAGCGAGGTCAGCAAGGGGCACGGGCGGGTGGAGCGGCGGCAGGCCCGGGTCAGCGGGGACATTGACTGGCTGCAGGAACGATATGCCTGGCCCGGCTTGAAGGCGGTGGGCAAAGTAACGGCCACCCGGCAGTTGGCGGCGGCGGAACCGGCTCCGGGAGAACTGCACGAGGAAACCCGGTACTATCTGCTGAGCCGGGACTGGTCGCCGGAGCGGTTCAATGCCATTGTGCGGGGCCATTGGGGAATTGAGAACCGGCTGCATTGGGTACTGGACGTAACCTGCAATGAAGACCAGGCCCGCAACCGGAAAGGACACGGGGCGGAGAATCTGGCCTTGCTGCGGAAACTGGCTTTGAACCTGGCTCGGCTGGAACCGGGCAAAGGCTCCATGCGCGGCAAGCTGAAACGGGCCGGCTGGGACGACAATTTCCTGATTAACATCCTGGCCCAATTCACTAAATTCCATATGCGATAGCCCTGAGGGTGGGTCCAGGGCTATCGCATATGGATTTTAAGAGGCCAATTGACGGGTAAATCTCCGTTTTTAACTGCTAAATTTGGGTAATTTAAGACTTAAACCGTTGGTTTTGATGTTGATTACCCAGTAAAGCGCCGCCAAAACATCGGAAAGTTCCGTTCTGAGCCTGAAATTTTTTCATATGCGATAGCCCTGCCCTGCACCCGGTATGGACTTGCCTGGCCCCAACGGGTATATTTAGGGGCGACCCTAATTGGCCGGCGTCAGCGTACCCGGCCGACGGCTGAGCTGATGTTGCGCCGTAAAGATGGGCCGAGAAATTTAGGAGGAACCCGATGAAGGTCGTAAAACTCAGCACCGTAGCCACCGAAGAGGCCACCAGCGCGCTATTTACCGGCAATATAGTTACCCGTCAGGCGCCTTTCACGCCGGAGGACAGCAACAACTTTAACTTTGGCGTGGTGAGCTTCAGCGCCGGCTCCCGCAACAAGTTCCACAAGCATAGCGGCGACCAGATTCTCATCGTAACCGAAGGAACCGGCACCGTAGCCACCGATGACGAAGATGTTGAGATTACCGTCGGCGACGTGGTAATTGTTCCCGCCGGGGAGAACCACTGGCATGGCGCGCCGGGAGATACGGCGATGGCCCATATCACTGTCACCGTGAAGGGCAGCCAGACTGAACAGACCGAACCGTAGTTTTCAACTCCAGGATAGGCACAGGATCGGCCCCGGCAGCTGCCGGGGCCGATTTACGTACAAGCGTCGGGGCTGCATTTCCGGTTTGCCGGCCGGCGCCGCGTACCGTCCCTAATCGTCCTGACGGTTCTCCGGGGCTGGCACGTACCCGGCCAACTGCTGAATTGTCTCGGTGAAACTGCGGTTTCGATCCCGCGTTTCCGGCAATTCCTCACCCAAAGGAGTGCTGCCGATAAACCGGTACATCTCCGCTACCCCTTCAAACAGGTGCGGGGTCATACCCAGGTGGGCAAAGGTGTCCCGAATTTCCTCCATCTCGCTGACCCACCGCCGGGAACGGGGCGGCACGGTGGGGATGGTTCGTTCCATACGCTGCAATACGGCGGCCTGACCCGAACCAAATTCCGCCAGCAGAGGTTCGGTCAGCCCCATCAGCTCGGCGGCCATCAACAACTCGCTGTACAAGGCCCAGGAGCCCTTGGTCATCGCGGCGTAACACATCTTTATCCCCGATGCCTGGCCCACTGCGCCGTCCAGTTGGAGCACTTCCAGCCCGAAATCGTTGAGCTGGGCAAATTCGGCGGGGTGGGCGCCGGAGGTGTAGAAGTGGGGACTGTAACCGGGACGAGGCGGGCCGCCGATAATGGAAACGTCCACAAACCGGCCGCCGGCTTCGGTAATAATCGGCTCCATCTCTCGGGTAAGTTGGGGTGCAATGGCATTACATTCGGCGAACAGGGTATCGGCTCCCGTGGCCCGGATCGCATCGGCCACCTGCCGGCACAAACCCGGCACCGCCGCCGAAACGGTCATGGACATTATCAGGTCCGACTGCTCCACCAGCTCCGCCATAGTTGCAACGTCGCGAATACCGGCCTTATCGGACAGGGCCCGGGTACGCTCGCTGCGCCCGGCCAGACAGGTTACAACGTCCAGTTCATTTTCTCGCAAACGCTGTCCGACGGCGTGTCCCATGTCGCCGGGACTCAAAATAGCTACGGTATTTATTTCCATGAAATGCTTCTCCCGTTTAAGGTACATTGAAAGTAAATTATAGCACGTTGGGGTATTCCCTCTCCTCCAGCCCCACTTCCTTGGGGAGCGGGGAGCTAATTTCTCCCATTTATAGAGTTTTGCGCTTCCCGAATGAACTTTGTACTATTGTTCACATCAGTATCAGTTGGATTATAATCGGCAGAGCGAGGTACGGAGATTGCAGAACCAGACTGCGGACCGGGACAAAAGAGTGGGTGAGGTTATCGGCGCCGATTCCAGGTTCATAACCGCCCAATGCTACCGGCTTAACCAGGCGCCGCCCCTGGGCGCGCTGGCGCTGGTCGGCGACCCGGCCACCTTTGTCGTAGTTGCCAGCGTCCGCACCGAACCTCTGGACCCCAGCCGCCCGGTGCTGGCCCGGGGCGAGAATGCAGCTTCGCTGGAAGAGGTTTACCGGGATAATCCGCAAATTGAACGGCTGTTCACCACCAGATTCGAGGCTGTAATCGTAGGCTACGCTGCCACCGGGCAGCTGCGGCAACTGCTGCCGCCGGTTCCGCCGCCGATTCATTCCTTCGTGCAAACCGGCACGCCGGAGGTAACGGCTGCGTTTACCGAGAACCTGGACTTTTTGAGATTTCTGCTCAATGCCGGACTGCCCCACGCCGACGAAGTAGTGGCGGCCTGCTTGCGGGAGGGCGCGGCCAGCCGCACCGACCGGGAGAGCTTCGTCGTGCGCGCGGGCCGGGCCCTGGCCGCCGAATTATCCGGTGAATCGGCCCGGCTGAGCGCAATTCTGCGGAGGGTCAGGCTATGACCAACGGAATTTCTCTGGACTGGTACAACGGCGCCGACGCTGCGGCCGGCGGCTCGCCCATCGGCACGGTGGTCAGCGGCTCGCTGACCGAGGGTGTGGAAATCCGCCTAGACCCTTCCGGCAGCGTCGTAATCGAAGACGTTAAAGTAGGTACGTTTATCACCATCCGGGGCAAGCGATACCGATTCTTTGGGGTGGTAACCGACCTGGAACTGCAAAGTTCCGACCCGCGCTTGCGCCACAATCCCCCACCCTCCGCTGATCCGGTCTTGTCCCAGGTCATATCCGCAACGATGGCCTATGGCGTTGTTTCCGCCTTGCCCAGCCTGGTCGTACCCCTGACCGCCGACATCGACGCGGCTCCGACGGCAGCCAAGACCATTCCCGCCCACTTCTCCGAGGCCTTTACCGCCGTCGACGCAGATGTAGAGCTGGTCTTCGGCAAGGACGACGCGCGCCATTTCTGGATTGGGAACCTGCTGGACATGGACTCCCAGTGCCGCCTGAACCTGGACGAACTGGTTAAGCGGTCCATCGGCGTATTCGGCAAAAGCGGCACGGGCAAGACTTTCCTGACCCGGCTGCTACTGGTGGGAATATTGACTGGAGGCGCTGCCTCGTCCCTCATCTTTGATATGCACAACGAATACGGCTGGGCCGGACAGGACACCGACCGCAACACTCAGGTCAAGGGGCTGAAGCAGCTTTTCCCGTCGCTGGTTTCCACCTTTACGCTGGACGAGGAGAGTTCCCGCAACCGGGGTTCCCATCCGGACGAAGTAGTGCGTATCGGGTATGGCGAAATCCAGCCTGAGGACATCGAGGCTCTCCGGGAAGTATTGAACCTGTCGGATGTAGCGTCTGCCTCGGCCTACAACTTGCAGCGTCGCTTCGGTAATTCCTGGCTGTCGGACTTCCTGAATTTCGACGACATTAACGGACTGGCCGCGGAGTTGAATCTCCACCCTTCCGCGCTGGCTACGCTGCACCGGCGGCTGGAGCAACTGACCCGGTATGAATTTCTGGAAGACGGCAATCGCCACAATACCGCCGCCCGAATTATTGAGCATCTGGAAAGAGGCCAGCAGGTGGTGCTGGAGTTCGGCAAGTATGGCGATGATATGCGGGCTTACGTCCTGGTCAGCAATTTGTTAACCCGCCGGATCCACGCCCGTTACGTGGAGTTAAAGGAACAGTCCATCGGCGGTCGAGGCATCGAACCCCGGCCATTGGTGATTGTTATTGAAGAAGCCCACAAGTTTCTGGTTCCGGGGGTGGCGCAGCAAACTTCCTTTGGCGCCATCGCCCGGGAGATGCGTAAGTACAACGTAACCTTGATGGTAATTGACCAGCGGCCCGGCGGGATCGATTCGGAAGTAATGAGCCAATTGGGTTCCCGTTTGACTTGCTCGCTGGACAATGACCGGGATATAGACGCCGTGGTGGCCGGCGCCGCCGGCAGCCGCCAACTGCGGGGCGTCCTGGCCCGGCTGGAGAACCGGCAGCAAGCCCTGATTTTCGGCCACGTCGTGCCAATGCCGGTAGTTGTCCGCACCCGGGACTACGGCACCCCGGAGTCCTACGCCCAGTTGACCGCCGGAGTAAAGCTGACCCCGGCAGCCGAGTCCCGCCCCGGCGAAACACGGGAAGAACGGCTGGAGCGGGAGATTGACGACCTGTTTGGGTAGGAAGTCTTTACGCGCCCTCTCCCAGGCCCTCTCCCCCAAGGAGAGGGGCCAGGGGTAAGGGCCTCAAGCAAAATCCCCCTCTCCCTCAGGGAGAGGGGCCAGGGGTGAGGGCGTTATGCAAACCTTAACCACCAACACTGCCCTCCGCCACGCCCTCCGGGCCATCCCCCGGCCCCTGGGGCTGACGCCGACTATGGGCGCGCTGCACGAAGGGCATCTCGCCCTGGTGCGGCAGGCGCGGCGGGACAACGCTGCCGTCGCCGTGTCCATTTTCGTCAACCCGACCCAGTTTGGGAACCGGGAAGACCTGGACGCCTATCCCCGGGACCTGGCGCGGGACCTGGCGCTGCTGGAAGCGGAAGGAGTGGATTTGGTATATGCCCCCGCGCCGGAAGAGGTGTATCCGCCGGGCTTCGACACCTGGGTAGAACCCGGGGCGCTGGCGGAAGGGCTGGAGGGAAAATCCCGTCCCGGACATTTCCGCGGGGTAGCTACCGTGGTTGCCAAGCTGTTCAACCTGATTGGCCCGGAGCGGGCCTACTTCGGGCAAAAGGACGGCCAGCAATTGGCCGTCATCCGGCGGCTGGCGCGGGATTTGGACCTGGGCGTGGAAATTGTGGCCGTCCCCACCGTGCGGGACGTTGGCGGGCTGGCTCTGAGCAGCCGAAACGCTTACCTGACCCCGCCGCAGCGCACCGCGGCGCCGGTAATCTATCGGGCCCTGTCCCGGGCCCGGGAACTGTGGCAGACCGGAGAATCCGACGCCCAAACCCTCCGGGCGGCAGTCCGGGAGATGCTGGAGAGCGAACCTTTGCTGGACAGTATCGACTACGTCAGCGTTGCCGACACCGACACACTGGAAGAAGTGGAGCGGGTAGAAGGTCCGGTGATGGTATCTACGGCGGTGTGGCTGGGCCGGACGCGCTTGATTGATAACGTCATCCTGGCCGACTCGCCGCCTGACGGCAACGGATATTAAGGCGACGAAGGAGGGGTGGTTTTTCCGATTTTGGATTCACTTTGCGCTGCCATTGCCGGAAGGCGGCCGACTGTCTCCCCGCGAGCCGAGGACTATTTCCACATCCTCGGCGGCTATATCCCGCCAGTCCTCGATGGCGCTGTCGCCGAGACTCACCCGTTCGTCAACGATTGCCTGAATTATATCCAGGCGCGCGTCTTTGCCTTCCTGCTGAAACTCTTCAATCCGGCTCGACAGCCGGCGCAAACTGTTCCGAATTGCCAGGAGCCGGCGCACCGCCGAGCGGGAATGCAGGCGCAGGGTATCCAGCGCCGCTTCACGGGCCGCCCTCCGGCCCAGGTGGTAAGAGCCGTACAGACCGGCGACCATTGAAATCAACTGCCATAATGCGGTCTCTAAAGTCGTCAATGGCCGGAAAGCTGAAACGATGACCATGCCTACCGACAGAGCGACCGCTCCACCGATAGCGCCAACAATCAAGGGCGTTGACCGCTCCATGTTGCACCGTTCTTGCCTTACGAAGTTGCCGACCGGGATTTGGCGGTGGAAATTTCCGGGAGGCCTATTCCTGCACCAGCTCTCGCACGGTTTCCGTCATGGCGGCCAACACCTTTTCCCAGTCGCCAATTACCCCGTAGCGGGCCTCTTTGAAAATATTGGCTTCCCCATCCTTATTGATGGCTACGATGGCTTTGGCGCCGGAGCAGCCGGCCATGTGCTGGCTGGCCCCGGAAATCGCCACCGTAATGTACAGGTCCGGGGTGATGGTCTTGCCGGTGAGTCCCACCTGGTAATTGGCCGGAACCCAGCCCGAATCCACCGCGGCCCGGGATGCGCCTACCGCTCCCCCCAGCAGTTTAGCCAGCTCTTCCAGTTGAGCAAAAGGTTCGGGGCCGCCCAGTCCCCGGCCACCGGATACCACGATACCGGCGTCCTCCAGCTTCACCCCTTCGGCCTCTTCCTTGACTACCTCGATAACTCGGCTGCGCACCATCGAATCATCCAACTCTACCGGGAAGGACACAACCTCGCCCGAGCGGGTGGAATCCGGTTCCAGGGGTACGTAAACCTTGGGCCGCACGGCGGCTACCTGGGGAGTTTGGTTGCAACTGACTACCGCGACGGCGTTACCGCCATACACCGGACGGTTGGCGAGGAGTCTTCCCTTCGCCAGGTCGGCGGATACCTCCAGGCAGTCTTGAGCCAGCCCGACGCCCAGGCGAAAGGCCAGCCGGGGGGCGACTTCCCGGCCCTGGTTGGTACGGGCAATCAGAATAATGGCCGGCCCGGTTTCCTGGCAGAGAACTTCGGCGGCGGCCAGGTACAATTCAACCTGAAAATCGGCCAGCAGGGGATGGGTAACTGCATAAACTCGGTCCGCGCCGTGGGCGATGGCCGCTTGGGCGGCGGTTTCCACCGAGTCGCCAAACAGTCCCACGGCCAATTCCTGGCCCAGTTGGTCGGCCACCGTGCGGCCGGCCGCCAAAATTTCCTGGGAAGCCGGGCTCAGTTCATCGCCCAGGGTTTCACCGATTACCAAAACTCCGCTGCCATCAGCCATTGGGAACCTCCAGAGGGGTCTGATATGGGTCGGCGGGCTTGCCGATTGCCGGTTTGGCCCGCCATTATAAATTGTCAAACAGGATTCAGGGCCGGACTAGAAGAACTTTTCCTCGCGCAGGCGCAGGGCCAGCTTGCGGCCGGCGTCCGCTTCGTCGTCGCCTTCGATGATTTCACATTCGGCGCTGCGGACTGGAACGAACAGATCGTGCAGCGTAAGCCGCGGCTCCAGCTCGCTTCCATCCAAATCCAGGTCGGTAGCGCTCCAGATAGTTGGGCGCTTGCGGGTGGCGGCCATGATTCCTCGCAGAGTCGGGTAGCGCGGCTGTCCCAGTTCGTTGCTGACGGTCACCAAAGCCGGCAGCGCGGATTCAACCACCTCATAGCCGTCGGGAATCAAGCGTTCAACCACCACCTTGTCCTCTTTAAGTTCCACCTTCTTGCCCAACGCAACGCAGGACATTCCCAGCAATTCGGCTACCCCCAGCGGTACCTGAGCGTTGTCCCAGTCGGAGGCCTGGCGGCCGCAGATAACCAGGTCAAAGCCGCCCAGTTTGCGGATGGCGGCGGCCAGCAGTTGGGCGGTCTGAAAGCTGTCCACTGTATTGGCAAAGGCATCGTCCTGCAGCAGCACCAGTTCGTCGGCGCCCATCGACAAGGGTTTCTTCATCACGTCCAGAGCGAAGGAGGAACCGGCGGAAATTACGGTGACGCTGGCTTCCTGGGAGTCCTTGATTTGCAGGGCGGCTTCCACGGCGTTTTCGTCAAACCCGTTAACCACCGGGGGGATATTGGGCGGGGTAACCACCCGCTTGGCGGCGGCATCAATCTGAAAAGCGGCCATCGGCATCTCCGGGTCGATGACTTGCTTGGCCAGGACGGCAATTTTGGCTTGCATCTCGCTTCCTCAAGGAAAATAGCTGGGGAAAAACCTGGTGCAATGTATCACCAACGCCCCCGGAGTGTCAATTGAAGCACGGCCTTGCTCCAGGGCTATCGCATATGGAATTTAGTGAATTGGGCCAGGATGTTAATCAGGAAATTGTCGTCCCAGCCGGCCCGTTTCAGCTTGCCGCGCATGGAGCCTTTGCCCGGTTCCAGCCGAGCCAGGTTCAAAGCCAGTTTCCGCAGCAAGGCCAGATTCTCCGCCCCGTGTCCTTTCCGGTTGCGGGCCTGGTCTTCATTGCAGGTTACGTCCAGTACCCAATGCAGCCGGTTCTCAATTCCCCGATGGCCCCGCACAATGGCATTGAACCGCTCCGGCGACCAGTCCCGGCTCAGCAGATAGTACCGGGTTTCCTCGTGCAGTTCTCCCGGAGCCGGTTCCGCCGCCGCCAACTGCCGGGTGGCCGTTACTTTGCCCACCGCCTTCAAGCCGGGCCAGGCATATCGTTCCTGCAGCCAGTCAATGTCCCCGCTGACCCGGGCCTGCCGCCGCTCCACCCGCCCGTGCCCCTTGCTGACCTCGCTGGCTTGGGTCGCTGGGGTGTCCGGGTCCTCCAGAAACAACTGCACATCGTCCCGCAGCCGGCCCTGGTTGCCTTTCAGCGCCAAGGCATAATCCCCTTTCTGGGCTACCACCTGCTGTGCCACTTGACGCTGGCAGTGCATGGCGTCGGCGGTAACCACTTTCCCGCGCAAGTTCAACAACTCCAGCAGTTTGGGCAAAGCCTTAATCTCATTGGATTTGCCGGCAACGGCCACTTGCCCCAACGACAGCCGCTGCTCCTCCGCCCAGGCGCTGACCAGATGCAGTGGCGAGCGTGCCCCCGCCCGGTCATAGGAGCGGCGCAAGGTCTTGCCGTCCACCGCCACCACTCCCTCAACACCTTGGGCAAACTCGGCCATGAACTCGATAAACCACCCTTGGAAAGCCTCCGGGTCCAGCATTCCCAGCACCCGGGAGAAGGTGTCGTGGCTGGGAATGCCGTTTTCCAGCTTCAGGAAAGATTGCAGCAGCTCCCGTTTGGCCCGGCCAAAGAGTTCCATATCGGTGCAGGTCTGGCCGCCGCAGATGATGGCGCACAAGGCAATGACCAGAATATCGTGCAAGGAATGCCGGCGGGCGTTGCCAGCGCGGGGATCCTCCAGGTCAACGAACAGATCCTCTAGCTCGGACATGCCGTCCTCCCTTCCTACTCAACTACAACCAATATCTTACCCAATTCCTGCTCTTTTCATATGCGATAGCCCTGGGCCTTGCTCCCAGCCGGGAAGCCCTCACTCCTGCCTCTCTCCCGTGAAGAGAGGGGGAAGTGCTGTTCATGGAACTTGGGAGTGTGATTCCTGGCCCTGCTATGCTGCCAGGGATGGCCCAAACTTAATAACAACGCACATTAACAATACCCAGATGGAAGGCAGCGCTGCAATTTAGGTGGCTTAAGTCAGGGCATAGTATCCGTTCCGGTACTGGCGAAGCAGCCACAGTGCTGCCCCGCCTTGCCTGGATGCTTGACGGGGGGGGGGGGGGGGGGGGGGGTAAACTATTATAATGATTGATTAACGGTTTGGGTTATTTGTACCGGCAACTGAACTGATGAGCCGGGTGGCTGAGGTTCGACGGTGAGGAGGCTTATAGAATGCCCTACACAACCGACATTAGCCGTTCAAATCCTGGGTGCTTTCTGTTCCTGATTGACCAGTCTTTTTCCATGGGGGATGCGCTGGCGGGACAGCCGGGACAGCGAAAGGCGGATCAGGCGTCCGACGCCATCAACCGGATTCTGAACGCCGTATCGCAGCGCTGCTCCTCCGGCATGGACATCCGTGATTATTTCCACATCGGCATTCTCGGCTATCACACCGATAACCGGGGGAGCCCTATCATCAGCAGCGTGCTGCCCGGAACCATCCCGGAATCTCCCTTTATGCCCATTAGCGCAGTGGTGGAAGCAGCCGAGGTTGTGGAACGGCAAGTGAAGGAAAGCGATGGCGCTGGCGGCGTGGTCGAAGTCTCTCGCCGGTTCCCGGTATGGCTGCGTCCCCACGCGGAATTTGGAACGCCCACCTGCGAGGTGATGAAGTATTCCTGGGAGGCCCTGAGCGACTGGGTGGCCCAGAATCCTGACTCCTATCCACCCATCGTTATCCATGTGTCGGACGGGGAATCCAGCGACGGCGACCCATTGCCTATCGCCCAGCAAGTAATGGGACTTCAGACCAGCGACGGCAACGTTCTGGTGTTTAACGTTCACCTGTCAGAGTTGGAGACTACGCCGGTTCAGTTCCCGGATAGCGAGGATGAACTGCCCGACGACTTTGCCGTGCGTTTGTTTCGGATGTCATCGGTACTGCCCGAGTCCTGCCGCGCCTTGGCCGCCAGCATGGACCTGGCCATAAGCGAGGAAGCCCGCGGTTTTGTTTTCAACGCCAATATAACCGCCCTGGTCCAGTTTCTTGACATCGGCACCCGGGGGCCGTCCAACATCGATCTGCGGTGAGGAACGGCCCGGCAGTCTGCCGCCGTCCGCTGGACGACGGCTTCGGCTCAGTTTCCGGACCGCGGCGCTCCGGGCCCAGCCACGCTGAATTTACGCCAAGGCCAGCACCGGCGCATGTTGACATTACGACGATTGAAATCATTTTACGCGGCCAAAACGGGAGTTTCCCCGGAAGAGAGCGAGGACTATTTCCAGTTGGGCGGCACGGCCGGTTCCGATGCGACCCGAGTGTCCTGCATCGCCGTGTGCGACGGCGCCAGCGAATCGGCCTTCGCCCGGAATTGGGCGAAAATTCTGACCGAAGCATACATCAATCACCCGCTGCCCCTGCCCGTACCGGATGCCGCCGCGCTGATCGACTGGCTGAAACCCGCCGCGGAACAGTGGAGCCGGCAGGTCCCCTGGGATAATCTCCCGTGGCACGGCGTTGCCAAAACGAAGGCTGGCGCCCTTGCTGCCCTGGTCGGCCTGACCGTTTCCCCCGCCTCCGACGAATCCGGCAGACTTTCCTGGCGCGCCTTTGCCGTAGGCGACTCTTGCCTCTTCATAGTGCGGGATCAGAAATTAATCACGCGCTTTCCTCTGGAGGAATCCAGCCAGTTTAATAGTATTCCATCCCTCATCTGTAGCAACCCGGAACACAACGCGGACCTGTGGCAGACAGTTCTACAGGCCGACGGTGAGTTCCAGGCCGGCGACTTGACTCTCATGGCTTCGGACGCCGTGGCTGCCTGGCTGCTCCGTGAATCTGAGGCCGGGGGCCAGCCTTGGGAAATGCTCCGGACACTGGAGCCGGACCAGTGGGAAGACTGGCTGGGGGAACAGAGGAAGATACGCGCGCTGCGCAACGACGATTCTACTCTGGTAATGGCGGAGGTAATGGTCGCCGAGTAGCTTCCCGAATTTAGGCGAGCCCAGTGCAGCCAGCGCTTGGGGCAGTCCCCCATTACATACCAATCAAAGTACATCCAGGGAGAGCCATCGTGGCGTGGCCGGAAATAACGGATTTCAGCAATTCGGTTCAAAACCCGGGATGGGCCTTCAGCGATCCGGAGCTGGCCAACGGCGAGGTTGCGATGTATGAGCGCGGCGGCCGCGCCGGAATGCCGATAGTTGCTGCGGGCAATTACGCTGCCGTATATCGTGTCTCCACCGGAGCGCTCAGTTTTGCCGTGCGCTGCTTTACCCGAACCGTAAATGATCAGCGGGACCGCTATTCCCAACTGGACGCTTTCCTGAAGACCACTATGCCCCCGGCCTTTACCGAGTTTGAGTATCAGGAGAAAGGGATTCAAGTCCGCGGCGAATGGTATCCCATCGTCAAGATGGATTGGGTCAACGGCGAGTCAATGAACAAATTTGTCCAAAATAACCTGGACTCGCCTAACTCCATCAAGACCATTGCGGCCCGTTGGCGGGGGCTGGTAAGCGCCCTCCGCTCTCTGAATGTCGCCCACAATGACCTACAGCACGGGAATGTGATGGTGCAGCCGGACCGGTCCCTGCGGCTGGTGGACTATGACGCCGTATTCTTGCCCCAGTACGCCGGCCAAACCAGCCCCGAAATGGGGCATCAGCACTTTCAGCCTCCATTGCGGACACCGGACAAGTATGACGCCACCGCCGATAACTTTCCGGCGCTGGTGGTCTATACGAGCCTGTTGGCCCTGATTGCGGAGCCCAGCCTGTGGGACCAGTTTTATAACGAAGATAACTTGATTTTCCGCAAGGTTGACTACGGCGACCCGGCCCAATCCCGGTGCTTTGCCGCGCTGAAAAACAGCCCGGATGAACAGGTGCGCTGTCTGGCCTTTTATCTGGAGCATTACTGCTCCCAGGAACTGGAAGTGATGCCCGACCTGGAAACTATAGTGAGCCATGCCGACGCGTATGTTATCCCGACGGCGGCGGCCCAGCCGGTGGCGTCGGATCCGGTCTATCAACCGGAGCCACCGCCCATGCCCGCCTATCAGCCGCAGCCGGACGTCGTGCCGCCGCCCAGCCCGGCCGCGGCCCAGCCGGTGGCGCCGGAGCCGGTCTATCAACCGGAGCCACCGCCCATGCCCGCCTATCAGCCGCAGCCGGTCGTCGTACCGCCGCCCAGCCCGGCGGCCGCGGCGCCGGCGGGAACCCCAACTATCGCCTGTTCTCAGTGCGGCCAGGAGAATTCGCAAGACCTGGTCTATTGCGCTAATCGAAATTGTTTGGCGCAGCTGCATCAAGGTGAGCGGTTTTGTATGCACTGCGGAGGGCGCAATCCGGTAAACGCCCGGTTTTGCGCCAAATGTGGCCGCCCTTGCGCCTAACCCCGGTATAAGTGGAGTATTTACGTGGATTGTCCCAATTGTCAAAGCGCGATACCCGATAACGCTACCTTTTGCACCTACTGCGGCGCCAGTGTTGGTTCCTCCAGGTCCAGAAAGGGGCGGTTCATCAGTATCGGAATTGCTGTGATCTTGGTGGCCGTTATCGCCGGAGGAGGCGCGTTTTTCTTCCTGGGCGGCAGCCGCGGCGAACCGATAGCAGAAATTCCGTTAACTCCCCCGAGTTCCTCAGATCCCATGTCTGCCGGGATACGCTCGGCTCAGGCAGAGACTCCGCCAACTCCCTCAGTCCCCACGGCCGCCGGGATAAGCTCGGCTCAGGCAGAGACTCCGCCAATTTCCTCAGTCCCCACGGCCGCCGGGATGGGAGCAGATCGGGCAGCTCCCGTTGTCACTGCGCCGACAGACCGCGCCAATATCATTTTCGCCGACCTGAACTGGACCAGCGCCCAGGTCCAAAACCGAATCGCCCAATTCATCATCGAGTACGGGTACGGCTACCAGACCGCAGTAATTCCCGGCAGAACCGAGGACTTGTTTCAGAAGCTCCGGAACGGAGAGATCGACGTTTCTATGGAAGTCTGGCTCCCCTTGCAGCAGGCCGATTGGCTTGCCGCCCAGTCCAGCGGCGAAGTGATTCCGGTCGGCTCCAGTATGGGCCAGGACTGGCAAAGCACCTTCGTGATTCCTGCTTATCTACAGGAGGAATACCCTGGGCTCGACCACGTTGACGACTTGAAGGACCCAGTTTACCGGGAGCTGTTCGCGAATGCGTCCAGCGGCGGTCGGGCGCGCCTCCTGTCCTGTCCGGTCGGCTGGGCTTGTCTCCACAAGAACGAAGCCCAGATTGCCGGTTACGGGCTGGAGGAACATTTGCAGGTCGTCAAACCCGACTCGCAGGAGGATCTGTTTAATGACTTGTTCATCTCCTATTCCCAGAAGGATACCTGGTTGGGCTATATGTGGGGCACCGCCGACCCAGCCTTGCTGCTGGACCTGGTGCAGTTGAAGGAGACTCCCTACAGCGACGAGTGCAACCTTACTCACAAAGCCTGCGCCTTCAGCCCGACTACTATTCTGACTGCGGTTACTTCCGGATTGGAACCGCGTGCGCCGGCCTTGATTCACTTGCTGCAGCAATGGCGTTTTAACATCCCGGAGTATCAAAAAGTCCTTATCTGGATGGAGGAAAACAAGGCATCGCAAGAAGATGGCGCTCGGTACTGGCTGCGGAACGAGAGCGCAACCTGGAAGAGATGGGTAACTGAGGATGCCGCCGCCAAAATTGAGGCGGCTCTGGCTGCTGACAACCGGCCCCATGGTTGGCCGTGACCGAGGCGCCAGCAGCCTCCGGCGTTGGTTCGGTCAGCGTCGTTATCGTGTTGGTTGATCCCGGCTGTCGCCGCCCCGAGGCGCCGGAGCTTCCAGCTTCGCCGGGAATCTGAACGGAATACATTACAACGAGGAGGAAAGAACCGTGAGCATGTTTTCCAGGATGTCCACCATCGTCAAAGCGAAGATGAACCGCATTCTTGACAACGTCGAAGACCCGGGAGAAGCCCTGGACTATTCTTACGAAAAGCAGTTGGAAATGCTGCAGAACGTCAAGCGTGGCATAGTGGAAATGGCAACCGCCAGGAAACTCATCCAACAGTCAGCGGATAAAGTGCGTGGAAACATTGTCCGCCTGGAGCGTCAAGCCCGTCAGTCCCTGGACGCCGGACGGGAAGACTTGGCTCGACTGGCCTTACAGAACAAGCAGGAAAGTCTTTACGAGTTGGAGAGCTTGAATGAGCAGATTGCCAGTATGGAGCACGATCAGGAGAAGCTTACCCTGGCGGAACAACGGCTTCAGGCCAAGGTTGACGATTTCCGCAACCATAAGGAAGTGATCAAGGCTCAATATTCGGCCGCTCAAGCCCAGACCCGCATCGGCTCGGTCCTTGCCGGAATTTCTGAGGAGATGGGGGATGTTTCGCTGGCAGTGCAGCGAGCCGAGACCAGGACTGAAAGGATGCGCGCCAAAGCCGGCGCCATTGAGGAGTTGGCTGCTGCCGGTGTTCTGGAGGGTATTTACGGAGGTCAGGACGATATAGAGCGCCAACTGTCCCAGATTACCGCCTATCAGAACGTGGAGGATGAGTTGGCCGCTCTCAAGGGGCCAATGTCTCCGGCGCCAGCGTCTGCTCCCATTCAGCGCCAGCTTCCGCCGTCGCCCGTCAATGACACGCCCCAGGCTCTCCCGTCCGATCAGCCCTCGACCGCGCCGCCCCCGGCTCCCGTCGCGGATACGCCGCCGGCTCCCCCGGTCTATCAGCCGCCCACACTGCCCCAGGCGCCGGCCAGGAGCGAGTTTCCAGCTCCCCCAGTTTATCCGCCCCCACCCCTGTCGCCACCGGACCCGGCCAGGAGCGAGTTCCCGGAGCTTCCAGTCAACCAGCTCTTCACTGCGCCGGATTCGGCCAATGCCGGGGATACGCCCACCGAACCGTCCGACAATCAGGAGCCGCCGGTCGAGGAACAGGTCACCCTTGACGATGAGCTGACCTCCCTGCGGTCCAGACTCCGGGCCAGGCGCCAATCCTGAGCGCTGCCTGAGGCAAAGAGGACGACCTAAACCTGTGGAGCATTACTATGATTGTTCGCATTAGCGGTGAGGGCCAATTCAATCTGCCGGAAACGGTTATCCAGGACCTGCGGGAACTGGATAACCGGATCAGCCAAACCTTAGCCGTGGCAGACGGAGCAAAGCTCCAGGAACTGCTCAATAAGATGCACGAACTGGTGTTGAGCCGGGGCGTGCCGCTGCCGCCGGATGAATTCGTAGAATCGGACCTGATTTTGCCGGACCCGGATCTGACTCTGGAAGAGGCAACGGAGATTTTGGGCCGCGATGGGCTGATACCCGAGTAGAATAAATTCGTCCAATCCGGGAAAGCCGATTCGGTTTATTTCAGGTGTTTGCCCCACATCTCCCCGAGCCGAGAGTTTCGCTACTGGCGCGCCATCCTCCTCGTCCATTGGGATGCCGTGAAGTAGCTCTGGAAAGGTGCGGGATTAAATCATACTTACTATTGCCAATCAGTTCCACCTGAACCCGTACCGGACTTCCTTGTCGCATCCGGTCTCGCTTTAGCAACGCCCGCTTTTTAACTGCATTATTCTTGCGGTGAGGGAACTACGGATTAACATAACTGCGAAATCAACCGGGCGCGGCACATCCCAACAATTGCCAATTCAATAGATTATATTAACCGAATTTTAAGGTAGCGTTCCGCATTAGGTGGTCGAGGTGTAGGGGCAAGCACAGGGATTGTCCCGGCGGTACTGGAATGAATGCTGCGCTCCGACTTAAACCACCTAACTTGCAACGTTGCCTTGTCAGTCGGATAAGTTGAATTGGTACAGAGGCGCGCCCGGCCCTACTCCCGGAAATGGGGCATTACCCTTTTGGCGAACAGCTCCAGGTTGCGGAGACCCCGGCGCAAGTCCATCCCCGGCCACATCATTCGGAAGCTGCCGTGGGACATACCCAACTCCCGCAGCTTCTCTATTTCACCGATGCACTCCTCCGGGTCGCCGATGATAAAGCGATCCCGGGCCAGTTCCGAGAAAGCCGAACTGAACTCTTCGTCCATCGCCCGGTCCTGACCCCACTGGGCGTAGGCTGCATACTTGCCGCCCAGGAAGGGGGCCGCATCTTGCCAGGCTTGCTCCCGAGTCTCCCCCACGTACAGTTCCCGGGCAATAGGCAAGGTGTCCGGCGCGCCGGAGCCGGCGGCTTGGGCCGTCTCGTGGTAAAGCTCAATCTGCCGCTTGATGCCGGTGTAAGTGGCGTGCGGGTTGACGTACCAGGTATAGCCCCGGCGGGCGGCCCGCCGCACGGCGGCATCGCCATTGGCCGCCACCCAGATGGGCGGGTGCGGCTGCTGAATCGGGCGCAGGGTCATCTGTGCATCTTCCAGGTGAAAGTGTTTGCCGTGAAAAGTAACCTGGTCCTGAGTCCAGAGTTGGCGCATTACCTCCAGGCACTCCAGATAGCGGGCTACCCGGCGGTTTCGAGCCACCCCAAAGGCGTTGTATTCCTCGTCCCGGTAACCCAGGGCGGCGCTGAGAGCGAAGCGGCCGTTGGTGATGATGTCCATCGTAGCTACCCGCTCGGCCAGGTCAACCGGGTGGTGCAGTGGCACCAGCAGGGTAGCCACTATCCCCATTCCTTCCGCCTCCGCCGCCAGGCGCGCCAGTAGCGGCAGCGTTTGCAGCTGCTGGTAGGGGGAAGTGAGGTAGTGCTGTCCCTGATAGAAAAAGTCAAACCCCAGTTCGCGGGCAGTGTGAATATACTCCACAATTTCCTGGAAGTTCTGCCGCATATCCTTCTCGATGGGCTGCTGTCCCATACCGGAAAGGGAAACGCCAAATTGCATGATTCCTCCGCAAGTTTTTCAGTGGACCGTTTGGGTGGGCGGAAACACGGGAACTATCCCCGCCCGATGAAGGGCATCTTGGTAGCCATAACCGTCATAAACTGGACATTAGCGTCCAGGGGCAGGCCGGCCATATAGACCACGGCGCGGGCTACGTTTTCCACGGCCATGGTCGGCTCCACTGCTATCGCCCCGTGGGCCTGGGGCACCCCGGCCTTGAAGACCGACGCCATCTCCGTATCCGCATTGCCAATATCAATCTGACCGCAGGCAATATCGTACTTGCGGCCGTCCAGGGAAGTAGAACGGGTCAGGCCGGTGATTGCGTGCTTGGTGGCGGTGTAGGGGGCGGAATTGGGCCGGGGAACGTAAGCCGAAATCGACCCGTTATTGATGATGCGCCCGCCCATCGGGTCTTGCTCCTTCATCATCCGAAAGGCTTCCTGAGTGCACAGGAAGGCGCCGGTAATGTTCACATCGACTACGGTCTGCCACTGCTCGTAGGTTAGGTCTTCCAACGGGATGGGCGGCGCGCTGATACCGGCGTTGTTGAACAGCAGGTCCAATCGCCCAAACCGTTCCCGGGTAGCCGCGAAGAGCGCCGCCACCGACTCGGGCTTGCCAATGTCGCCAGGCACGGCCAGCATCCGACCGGCGGCCTCCCCGGCCAGGGCCGCGGTCTCTTCCAGCAGCGCCGCCCGCCGCCCGGCCAGCGCTACCGAGTAGCCCTCGGCGGCCAGAGCCAGGGCGGCGCTGCGGCCAATACCGGTGCCGGCGCCGGTTACAATTGCTACCCGGCCATTGGACCCGTCGGACTGATTCTGCATAGTTTCACCTTTCCCTTCTCAATCTCATTATTTACGAATCCGTACAAATTTTGACTGGTAATTGGGCCCCTGGGGTTAAACAACCGGGCATTGCCGGAACGAAATGCTACTCCACCCGCCGGAAGTAGATACGGCGAACCGCCGCTTCCAGCTCGTTCTCGATAAAGTCGGCTTCCGGCTTAACTTCCATCGTCCAGTTCAGCTTCGGGTTAGTGGGATGGGAGAACAGGAGCAGAAATGTATCATACTCCTCACCGCCGTCGTAGGGAGTGATGAAATCCTCCTCTACCTCCACTTCCAGCTCCGGGTCCAGATTGGGCAAGAACTGTTCCGCTTGGGCGCAGGCTCGTTGGTACCAGTAAAACATACTCATTCGCTGCTCCGGTGGCTTTGGGCCGGCCGCAAAGACAAGTGAGACCGGCTCCTTTCGATGATTCCCGCCCAGCCGTATTCCATCGGTATCATTTCCACCTTACGCCAGGTTTCGGTTTGGTCGTGGTAGTGGGGACTGGCCGGGTGGCCGGAAGCGCCCAGGGGAATGGCCCAAAGGGAATTGTCCCAATCCGCCAGGTCGAAGGAGTAACGGGCCACCGACAGGCCGCCGACAGTAGCCAGGTCCGCCGGAGAGTAGGCGCCGGCCAGAGGCGTTTCCCCGTCGCCGCTCATCGGGATGGCCGGCGGGTCCAGCAGTTCGGCTATTTCCGGGAAGGCGCCGGACAAGGTGTGCTGGGGGCGGGCTTGATGCAGTCGGTCCCAGCGCCACTGCTCCAGGTCATCGCCCAGAGTGGTACGCAAGGTCGCCACACCCTCGGCCAAAGCCGCCGACATTAGCGCCGGCCAGGTCTCCCCTTCCGGTAGCAGCGTCCGGTCATCCGCCGGGAACAAGGTAATCAACTGGGACTTTACCCGGGCCATAAAAGCGCCGGTGCCCCGGTTGGCCGGATTCCAGGCTTCTTTAGTCAACCTTTCACCCAGGTTATGGCAATAGATGCGGTGCAGCAAGGCGTCCCGGAAGGCGCTGTAGATAGTGGGTTCTACGGCTTCGGCATCCATGCTGCCCTTCCAGTTCAACAGCTTCTCCAACGCTCGGGCCGTATGGGAATCCCCGGTTTTCATTCGCTCCCGGTTAGCCCGCAGATAATCCACGTAAGCCTGGGCCGGAATGGAGATGCGCTCATTATGCACGTGGGCCATATCCGCCGCCGTGGGCTTGTCCAGGGACAGGAGAGCCGTTCTGACCCGCTCGGCACGGAAGCCGGGGGTAAACTCGGCAGAGATGTAGTAGGGATAATCGTCGCCCACCGGCTTGTTGTTGGCCGTAACGATGTAACCTTCAGGAGGGTTAATCGACCGGGGCAGGTCGGCAAAGGGGATATCGCCCTGCCATTCGTATTCCGGTTCCCAGCCGGGGACGGGCAGCCGGGCATTCCGCCGGGAACGGATGGGAATTTCCCCACGGCACAAGTAGCCGATGCTGCCCTGGGTGTCGGCAAAGAGAAAGTTGTTGCAGGGGTCAACCCAGCCGCGCATCGAGTCGGCCAATTCGGGGGCGTCCCGGGCCGCAAGCATTTGCGGTATGGTATCGGGCCAGGGCTTTCCCCCGCCGTCGGTGGCGGTGTACTTCAAGGCAATGCCGTACCGTCCCGGCGGGCCGCCGGCGATAATCGGGCCGTGGGCGGTGGCCCAGGTAGTCAACCGATGGTCGGAGCAGCCGCGGACCCGGATAGTTTCTTGCCGAGGATTGGAGTCCTGTAATCCTACCGTCCCAGAGTCGTCAAATTCCTCGATGTAAAGGTCCTGGTAGTCGGCGCTGGTGTGGGTAATGCACCAGGCAACGCTTTCGTTATGGCCGAAATGGGGGAAGCCGGGTACTCCGGGGATAGCCAGGCCAATGACGTCGAAATCTTGGCAAGCGATGTGGCACTGGTAATAAACGTTGGGCGTATCCAGGGCGCGGTGAGAGTCGCCGGCCAGGAGGGGCTTGCCGGTGGCGGTGCGGTTGCCGGCCAGGGCCCAACTGTTGCTGCCGCTGTCGGTCTCGTTAAGGAAGTTTACGGCCGCGGCGCCGGCCATCGTCTCGGCCAGCCAGTAGTCCAGCTCCCCCGGGTAGCGGCTGCCCGGCGGCAGAATTTGCAATTGGCCCGGCTGGTAGTCCGGGGCAAAGAAAGCCGCCTTTTCCGGCCCCAATTCCCGCACCATCTGGGCTCGCCAGATTTTGGACTCAAAGACTCCCATCAGAATGTGCCGCACCTTAAAGACCAGCAGACCGTGCCAGGGCAGCCAGGGTTCCGGTTCGATGCCGGCGAGGGCATATTCGGGCGGCAGCGAACCTTCGGCGGTGGCGGTTTCAATCCAGGCATTGACGCCGCCAGCGTAGGCCCGGAACAGTTCCCGAGTCCGGTCGTTGCTGGCGTTGTAGTCAGCCTGGGCGCTGTCCGCCAGTCGAAAGCGGCGCAGCATTACGTCCTGCTCCAGGGCGGTCTCCCCGGCCACTTCGGCCCAGCGGCCGGCGCCCCGACGGAGGTCAAATTCCATCTGCCAAAGGCGATACTGGGCCGTGACGAAACCCTGGACAAAAAAGGCCGTCTCCATAGTAGGCGCCTGAACGTGGGGAATGCCCCAGGCATCGCGATAAACTTCGACGTCCTGAGTCAGGCCCGGAAGGTACATCGCCCCCTCAGTACGGGGCAGGGAGTCGGAGAGGCTGTTAGTGTTTAGCATAATTCAACCTTGTCGGGAAAGGAAATTTCTACCACTGCATTAAAGCTATGTATCCAATTGCTCCAAGAACCGGCTTATAACATTCTTTACGTATTCTGGCATGGTCTCTTGCGAACTTCCGGCCAAGTCTCGTAGTTTGGCATAATCCGCCACTTGTTCTCCAGACCACAATAGATCCAGCCGGCGAATGTCCCGCATTGCGATGTGTGTATAATCTTCCGGGTGGGCCCAATAACATGACACACAGTGATTCGAGTCCTTTAGCTGCCAATTCTCGCAATTCTCACAACTCCAGGACTTAGCTCTGTTGGCCGACGGAGATAACAGCATGTATTCTTCCAAATTGTCGGCATCTTCGCTTTCGCCTGCAATTTCAAAAGGTATTCGATGGTCAATTTGAAGTTCCCTTTCGGGGAATTGTTCCAGATAAATGTTGCAACGGGACCCATATCTCTCTATGAGACTAGACTTTAATCTGGCAGAAAAGGCCGTTCTACCAGATAGTTGAGCATTTCGCACTTCTGTAGGATCTCCGAATCTGTAGGCTGCGATTCTTCTCCCATCGGTACCTGTCACCATAAACCTTTCTATAGGAATCCCGTGTTCTCGAACATCCCTAATCGCTCTGGGAGGGTGGTTGTACCCGTAAACGTCTCTTATCTCTTCGGTAGTAATATGGCCGTGCTCTAGGATATGCTCAATTACTGTTCGGGGTCTGCGACCTTGAACGCTTTCCAGAATATGCAGGAACTCCGGCGGAAAATTCTTGTTACTCATACGTAACTAAACCTGCCTTGACTGACATCCCGTTGATTGTCCCTAATACAGTTTTCCTCTACACCATTTAACCTATCGACCAATGCCTCCGACAAATACAGGGACTCTACTGTCTGTTGATTATCACCCAACAGGGTTGATTGCGTTGAACGTCCAGCATGAATATAAAGGTGTGCCAAGAACAATCTATCAGGAAGCTTTCTACCATGCGACTTGCCACCAGTATGTCCATCATAGCTGACAATATAGGACAGATTACGACTATTCATAAATGACAAGGCATCTACAAATTCATCAAACGTAATTCCATCATAGTATCTGTGGTCCCGCGTAAAGGACGTACCTTGGTATGGTGGGTCCAAGTATATTAGATCATTAACTTGGGCTTTCGGAATTACCTCGCGGAAGTCCTGGTCCGTAATTAAAGTCTTTCCGTTCAGTACTAAAGCAACGCTGATAATCTGCTCCCGCAATTTTGCCGGATTCATACCAGAGCGTCTGTTATCAGGACTCTGATTAAACATTCCCTCGGAACTATACCTCACAGAACCTTTAACTATACGCGCCAAGAGATATAGTAGATGATGCGGTTGGTGAGAGGAGTTGAATTCTTTGCGAATATCAAAAAAGAAATCCTTCTTGTCCGGGTGTTGAGCGTACCACAGTTCCTCATATTCACGACTAAGGTCCAGTGGTTTCTCCAGGATACGTTTCCAAAGTTCCATAAGCGGACTGTTTAAATCGTTTAACCATACACATCTACATAGGCTTTCTGATAAAGCAGCTATTGATACTGCTCCAGATCCACAAAATGGCTCCACCAGACATTCTGTATCCTCGGGAATATATCTGGTTATTTGCCGAGCTATTCGCCTTTTGCTTCCCTGATAAGGAAATGGATGCGGAAATGGCATGATACAAATACCTTTCGGGCCATATGGCCGCCAGAGGAACGTCCTTAAACCTCCTTTATTAGAGCATATCCCCTCACTCCCCCACCACGTAGTCCTGGAACCGGTCCCGCAGCAGCTTTTTGTCGAATTTGCCGACGCTGGTTTTGGGGATTTCGTCGACGAACACTACATCGTCCGGGAGCCACCAGCGCGCAAATTTGTCCCGGATGAAGTCCAGGATCCGGGCCTTGTCCAAAGATTCCCGGGACTCGGCTTTGGGGACGACGCAGGCCATCGGCCGTTCCTGCCAGGTCGGGTGGGGAATGGCGATGACCGCCGCCTCCAGAACCTCCGGATGGGCAATGATAGCCGTCTCCAGGTCCACCGAGGAAATCCATTCACCGCCGCTCTTAACCATATCCCTCACCCGGTCGCCAATCTGGACGTAGCCTTCCGGGTCCACGGAGGCGATGTCGCCGCTGTGATACCAGCCGTCGATGTAAGTTTCAGCGCTGCGGGCATCGTTATGGTATTCCTGGGCAATCCAGGGGCCGCGGAACAGCAATTCGCCGCGCTGCTCCCCATCCCAGGGCAGGTCTTCCCCCTTTTCGTCCACCAGCCGCATCTCCAGACCCGCTACCAGCAAGCCCTGACTGCCGGCCAGTTGGTACTTTTCGTCTTCGGACCGGCTTTCCAGATGGGTCTTGAGCCGGTTTAGGGTAACTATGGGAGTAGCTTCGGTCATACCGTAAGCGTGAACCAGGTCAACCCCCAACTTCTCCTTATAGGTCTTAATGACACTGACCGGCACCGCCGAACCGCCGCTCAGTACGGCGCGCAAGGAGGAAAAGTCGTAGGTTTGGCCGGACCGCTCCAGATAGTCCAGCAGGCCAACCCAGATTGTGGGAACGCCGGCGGTTACCGTTACTCGATGCCGGTCGATGAGTTCACAGATAGCCTGCGGGTCGGGCCGGACGCCGGGCATTACCTGATTGGCGCCCACCATAGCGCTGGAGTAAGGGAACCCCCAGCAGTTGGCGTGAAACATCGGCACAACCGCCATGGTGGTATCGCGCTCACTGAAGGCTACCGTGTCGGCCATGCACTCGGCCATAGTATGCAGGTAAAGGGCGCGGTGGCTGTAAATCACGCCTTTGGGCCGGCCGGTGGTCGCCGAGGTGTAGCAGAGGCCGGCGGGCGCAAATTCGTCCAACTCCACCGGGGTGAATTCGTCGGAAGCCGCCGCCAGCAGCGCCTCGTAACTATGGGCTCCGGGCAAGGCTGTCGCCGGCTCCGGGGCATCGGTCAGGATGACATAATGCTCCACCGACTCCAGCTGCGGCGCAATGGACTCGATGAGCGGCGCCAGGTCCGGATCAATCAGCAAAACCTTGTCCCGGGCGTGGTTAATGATGTAAACCAGGTCGTCCGGGGACAGGCGAATGTTGATGGTATGGGTAACTGCTCCCAGGCAGGGAGCGGCGAAGTAAGCCTCCAGATGGCGGTAGGTGTTCCAGGCAAAGGTGCCTACCCGCTCTCCCGGTTCTACGCCGAGAGCGGTCAGGACGTTGGCCAGTCGGTTAACCCGGACGGCCATCTCCCGGTAGGTGTAGCGGTGAACGCCGTCCTCCAGTCGGGTGATAACCTCCTTGTCGGGAAAGGCGGTTTTGGCCCGATTCAGAATACGGGATACTAGCAAAGGATAGTGCATTGTCATGCTGCCCCTCCTTTCCGGTCTGCTGGTGGCTAATGTAGGTCAGTCCTGCAAGGGCGGTGGCGTCAGGCGCTCTTGATGCTCACGCCGCCGTCCACTGCCCAGGTTTGGCCGGTTACGTAGGCAGCGGCGGGAGAGGCTAGGAAAACGGACAGGTAACCAATTTCCTTGAGGTAGCCAACCCGTCCCAAAGGCACCTGCTCTTTGGCCGCATCCTGACGGGCCTGATAGGACTCGGCAGACATCTGATCCGGGTCCGGGAAGCTGCCCGGGGCGATGGAGTTAACCCGAATACCGTAGGGTGCCCATTCCTGGGCCAGGGACTCGGTAAAGCGCATAACTCCGGCTTTCGCCGCATCGTAAGCGGCGGAGCCCTGCCGGCCCCGAAAGGCGGCCCACCCGGAAATGTTGATTACGGAACCCTGCCGGCGTTCCAGCAGGTGAGCGCCAAAAGCCCGGCAGCCCTGGAATGCCTCGGTCAAGTTTACGTCCACAATAAAATGCCATTCCGCCTCGCTCATTCCGTCAACGCCAATGCCGGGAAGCTTGACCACTGGCTTGCGAATGGCGTCGCCGACGCAGGTAACCAAGGTGTCCAGATAACCGAACTCGGCCAGGGCTTGACCGGCAATACGGTCCATATCCTCGGCCTTGGTGGCATCCCCGGTCAGCGGCAGGGCGGTGCGACCCAGGGCGCGGACTGCTTCGGCCACCTGGTTAACGCCGGTATCGGTCAAACCAGTGATGGCGACGTCGGCGCCGGCCTCGGCGAAGGCCAGGGCGATACCCTTGCCGATGCCACGACCGGCGCCGGTAATCAGGACTTTCTGTCCGGTAACGTCAAATTCAGGAAGGCTCATTCTTCTTCTCCAGTATGGCAAATTCAGTTTTGGGGCAGTGTAAAGCGGAAGGCGGGCAGCGTCAACGGGAGGGTAGTTGTGAATCAGGGCTATCGCATATGAAAAAATTTCAGGCTCAGAACGGAACTTTCCGATGTTTTGGCGGCGCTTTACTGGGTAATCAACATCAAAACCAACGGTTTAAGTCTTAAATTACCCAAATTTAGCAGTTAAAAACGGAGATTTACCCGTCAATTGGCCTCTTAAATTCCATATGCGATAGCCCTGAGTTGTGAATGGCTATCCGGCGCCTCGTGCATTATCACGGACGCCATCTAAAATGTACTCCAAATTCAAAATATGCTAATGTCGGAGCGAAGCTGACCATCTGACTTATCCTGGCTAACTCCGGTTCGGGCAGTGGAATTCCCGTCAGAGTAGATTCGGATTTCCGAGCCACTGGCGTATAATGCCTTCATACGGCCTGCTCTTGACCGCCGTGGAATATGACGCCGGGAAGTAGTCAGTCCAGTCCTTGCTCAATTCTAACCGGCGTCGGGAAGAAGCAACCGTTCCGTGGAAATCCCGATTCTAACCGGACATTAGAGAGAGCAACGTTAGTATTAGGCTACGGCTTTAGAATTTGGAAAAGAGGCGCCGTATTCCCGTTCATCTTTGACCCCTAACCTCCCCTTCTTGTAATATGCGGCAATGGTTAATCAGCAATTCAGGAGGCCATTGCGATGAAAGCCGTTTATCTGGAAGAACCGGGTGGGCCGGAAGCCCTGGTTTACGGAGACCTGCCGGAGCCGGAAGCTGCCCCGGGAGAGGTCATGCTACGGGTTCGGGCCAGCGCCCTCAATCGGGCGGACATTGGTATGCGCAACCGGGGTCGCAGCGGCAGCGGCCCGCGCATTATGGGTATGGACGTGGCCGGCGAGATTGTTTCCATTAGCCCTGATGCCAATACTACCCTCCAGGCCGGCGACCGGGTTCTGCTGGAAAACCGGGTCAAGTGCCACCGATGCGAAAACTGCGTAGCCGGCTTGGACCAGTACTGCGCCGACCAGAAGCGCATCGGCGTTGACCTGGATGGCGGCCATGCCGAATACATCACCGCGCCGGCCATTAACACCTACAAGATTCCCGACAGTATGAGCTTTGCCGAAGCGGCGGCTATTCCCCTGGCCGGCCATACCGCCTGGCAATGTATGGTGGTGCAGGGTCAGGTGCGCTCGTGGGACGATGTGCTGATTCACGCCGCCGGCAGCGGTGTGGGGAGCATGGCGATCCAGATTGCCAAAATGGTAGGAGCGCGAGTCTTCACCACTGCCGGCAGCGACTGGAAACTGGAGCGGGCCAAAGAATGGGGCGCAGACGCCGGCATTAATTACCGGGAAACACCCCGGCTCAGCGAGCGGATTAAAGAGCTGACCGACGGCAAGGGCGTGGACCTGGTGTTTGATGTGGTAGGCGCCGACGTCTGGGAAGAGAGTATGCTGTGCCTGAAACCCGGTGGACGCCTGGTAATCACCGGCGTAACTTCGGGAGCGCGTACCAATATGGACTTATCCATCCTGCAAGGCCGGCCCCTGCACCTGATGGGCAGCGGCGGCCGCACCCGTCGCAGCTTTGGCGATTTAATGAAGTGCGTCCACCAGGGTGAACTGACCGGCATCGTGAGCGAGACCTTCCCGCTGACCGACGTGGCGGCGGCCCACCGGGTAATGGAATCCCGGGAGTTCTACGGCAAGCTGGTTGTTGAGAGTTAGCCAGTTAATTTACAAAGGAGCCGGTAGCAACCACTAATTAGCTTGGCGGCAACCCGGCTCCGGGTCAGTGCAGCGGCTCGGCGGCGCCGACGTCGACGATAACGTTTCCGATGGCGCCGCCCTCCACGGCAAGGTGGGCGGCCACCGTTTGCTCCAACGGAAAGTGGGGCCCGACTTGATGGCTCAACGCCCCCGACTCCAGCCAGGTTGTGATGTCGGCGACGGCAGCATCCTTGGCCGACTCCGGCATTTCATAAACCAGTACGTTGCGCACCACCGTGTTGCTGCGGCGGAACTGCAGCGGCACCGGAGGCTGCTGGGCCGTACCCCACGAGTAGATTGCCACCACGCCGGAGGTCTTCAATATCTCGCTGGTCACCGGGAAGTTGGCGGCGAAATCGACTTCCACGATGCGATCCACCCCTTCCCCGCCGGTGATTTCCATAATCCGGGCGATGACGTCTTCGGTCCGATAGTTAATGGTGTAGTCGGCCCCGGCTGCGGCGGTGATGGCCGCCTTGTAATCGGAGCTGACGGTGCTGATGACCGTTCCCCCGGCCAACTTGGCCTCCTGCACGGCGTAGTGGCCCACGGCGCCGGCGCCGCCCGGCACGAGGACTGTCCGTCCCTCCACCGGCCCGTCGGCGAACAGGCAGCGATGGGCGGTCATCGCCGGCACCCCCAGGCAAGCTCCCTGCTCGAAACTGACGGAATCGGGCAGCCGTACCGCATGGCCTGCCGGCTGCGCCGTATATTCCGCCGCAGTACCGAAGGGGCGTCCGAACTGGGACTCGAAGAGCCAGACCCGTTCCCCCAACCGGGATTCCGACACTCCCGGGCCGACTCGATCAATAATGCCCGCTCCGTCCTGGTGGGGAATGACCCGAGGGAAGGAAAGCGGCGCACTCATCCCCAGCCGCCGCTTCCAGTCCGACGGGTTTACGCCGGAGGAAATCACCTTAATGCGAACCTCTCCGGGTCCCGGTTCTGGTTCCGGCATCTCGCCTACCTGCATAATTTCAGCCGGGCCGTTCCGTTCGTACCAAACTGCCTGCATTGTTAAACCTGCCTTTCGCTTTCGGAAACTGCTTTTGGAAATTGCTGGAAATGGAGACCTTCCCTCTGTCAAGCCGGCGGGTAAGCCCGGCCGGCCCGGGGCTGGCATGGGACATCACGATTTTCACGGCCACTGCGCCGCTGCGCGGGGCGCTTCAGTTGACCGAGTAGCTGGCTGGGCGCTCGCTGATGCGGCCTTCTTCGCGCAGTTTAGCCAGGTGGGTGCTGACGTTGCGGGCGGCGGCTCCCCGCAAATTCTTGCGGAGATTAGAGGGATACACGGCGGTTACGGCGTCGTCCACCGTTTCGGCCCCTTTGGTCAAGGCCGCCAGCACCTGCTCTTCCCGTTCCTGGCGGTGCTTCAGATACCAGCGGATCCGCGCCTCCCCGTTGTGAATGGTCTGCCCGTGGCCGGGGCAGATAATCCCGGGCCGCTGCCGGGCCATAAGTTCCAGCGAAGCCATATACTGTTTCAAATTGCGGACGCTGGAAGAAGAGTTGCCCAGAATATTGTCGCCGCTGAAGAGGACATTGTCCGCCTTCAGGTAGTAGCAGACGTGGTCGTCTTCATGGCCGGGGGTAAACAAAGCCCGCAGGGTGATGCCTCCTCCGGCCGGCACCAGTTCGCGGGATTTCAGCTTAAGCACACAGTCTGCCCCCAATCGCTGGGCCAGGGTCGGAGCCAGTTTGGGATGGCAGCGCACCGTACAGTTAAAGGCTTCCTGTAGCCGGTCCAGCCCTCCGATATGGTCGCCGTGGCCGTGGGTAATCAGGATGGCGGATATTTGGGGCCGGCCTAATTCCGCATGGTAGTCCAGAATCTGCCGAGTCCAGGAGCGGTAAGGCTCTCCCGAATCTACCAGCACCATGCTCTCGCCGGGGTCGCCGACGAAGTAAATCTGGGTGCCACCGGGGTGCATGGCGCCAAAAGTCCCCGGGTCTTCCAGAATATGGGTGCTGTAGATATGCTCGGTAATCTGCATCGCTTTTCCTCTTTCAGCTATCCCAATCTCAGGTACTGAGACGACCGGCCAACTTTTATTACCGAAGGGTCAGGCTGATTTGTGGCGGAAAATCCTACTGCCCCAGACCGCGCTGCATCCCCCTCAGGTAGCTGGCCTGACCGCCGTGCTGATTTACCTCCCAGAGCAGGTGCGAGAACATAGTTGCCAGGCTGATGGTCGTCCCCCATCGGGTTGCGATTTCGGTATTCAGCATCGTGGCCTCATCCAGGCTGAACAGAAACTCCAGCAAGTTGTTGCGGGCAGCATTGGCATATTCCACCAGTAAGTCCTTTTCGGGACAGGGCCAGTTGTCCAGTTCCGCGACGCCATAGCCGAAACCGACGTCATCCGGGTTGGCCGGCAGACTCAAGCGGTCGGCCCAACCCTGTTCGTACATCTGGGTATCGTCCTTGGCCCGAGACTGTACCCATAAATCCAGCGCGCGCCCGTAGTGCCAGAGAATAAAGCCGATGGAGTGGCAATCCGGGGTGGGCCGGTATTCGATTTCCGCTTGCGTCAGGCCGTCGATATACCGTTCCATCCATTCCCAATTAGTCTCAAAGGCTCCCCGTATAAACTCGTGCAACGTTGACATAACGCTTCTCTTCCCTCAAGCGAAGAATGACCCGATAACAATTCCGAACTACGTTAGTGGCTCGGCGTGTCCACCGGCGGACGGTCTATCGCTACTCGGCAACGATGTAGTTGCGCAGGACGCCAATGCCGCTGATTTCCACCTCGATTGTGTCGCCGGGGAACATATCGCCGTCCGCGCCCTGGGTGCCCATCAGCAGCACGTCGCCCGGATGCAGGGTGGTGTATTTGCTCATTTCTACAATCCAGTCAGGCACGTCCCAGATTTGTTCCGCCGAAGTGAAGTCCTCCCAAACTTCGCCGTTATGCCGGACGACGATACGAAAACCGTCGTGGGCCAACCCGGTAACAATCCAGGGCCCTAAAGGCTTGAAAGTATCGCAGTTCTTGCCCCGGAACATAGTCCGGTCGCCGCCCTGCCAAACCCGCTCGCTGATGTCGTTGCCAATGGTGTAGCCGAAAACGCAGGCCAGGGCCTCGTCCCGTCCGGTTACCTTGCGGGCCGTGCGGCCGATGACCACCGCCAACTGACCTTCGGGCTGCACCGCCCCGGAGCTGTCGGCCGGCACCACGATGTTTTCCTCGGTTCCAATCAAGGCATGAACTGAGCGGAAGTTGGGTTCGGGAATCCGGGGGTAGCTGGGTGGCGCGCCCCGGCGGGCGGCCATCCCCTCCACGTGGCCCCGGTGGTTGGGGCCGGCGGCGTACAGCATGGGGGGAATTATCGGGGCCAGCAATCGCACCTCTCCCAAAGCGTAGGTTACTCCGGTGTCCGCCGGCGCACTGATGGGGCTGCCGTCAACTTCGATTACCTCGTCATCCACCACCCGGCCATAACTGACTTTGCCTTCCCGTTCAAAGCGGCACCAAATCATAACTGCCTCCTGCAATTCCGCCCAAAGTTCGTCTGAGGATTGGGACGCCGGTTCCGTCCCGGAATTGGGGCGTTCCCCCTTCGGCCCAAATGCGGCAATGCCGGCCTAGGCTTGAGGCCGGGCCCGCGGTTCCAGGACAATTACCTGCATATTGGCCGGCAAATTGCCGGAGGTAACCGTCAGGCTGCGCCGCGGCTGTACCTCACTAACTCCCATCAGCTGGAGAAAGGTGTCCAGACTGCCCAGCGGTTCGGTGCAGCCGGGAATCTGATAGTGCATCGGGATTACTATTTTGGGGTCCAAATCTTGCATTAGTTGCAAGATACGCTCCAGGTTCAGCGTACAGCCCCCGCCGGCGGGAGCCAGCAAAACGTCCACCGGCTGCAGTTCTTCCACCTGACGGGTAGTCAGGGGCATAGCAATATCCCCCAGGTGGCAAACATTTACGTTGTCCATCACGATGGAATAGGCTACGTTGCGTTCCTGCTGGGGCTGCCCCTCCTGTAGCGTAGTCATCACCCCTCGGGCCGCCACGCCGGAGTATTCGTACTCGCCGGGAGAGTCGAAAATCCGGGGCGAACCGCCCACTTCCTGACTATTATTATGGTTAGGGTGGGAATTGCTGACCGTGACTACGGTGGATGTGCGCGTCTCCGGACGCAGGCCGATTGAACCGGGGAAGGGGTCGGTTACCACTACCAGGTCTTCAGAGCGCAATCTGAAACAGGCGTGTCCCAGCCAAATTATCTCCATAGCTATTTATCGCGCCCCCTCATCACATTCACTACCCCCCAGGCGCCGGGCAGCAGCAGGGACGCCGCCGCCAACTTGATGGCATCGCCAATGATAAAGGGGTACAGGCCCCATTCCAGCGTAGTAGCCCACCGGCCTTCTGCCGGGGCAAATGCAGCCAGCCAGAGCAGGCCGGGAACGTAGAGAATGACGTTCCCCACCAGCATAGCCAGCAGGATCCAGGGTTTCCGGTCCCAGCCCCTTTCCGCCAGCCAGCCAACGACAAAAGCTGCGGGAACGAATCCCACGATGTAGCCGCCGGAAGCGATAGTCCACACGAAACCGGAGGCTCCACCGGCGTAGAAAGGAAGCCAACTGCCGGCGATCAGGTAAAGCAGCATGGCCGCCGCGCCGCGCCGGCTGCCCAGGGCTGCCCCCACCAGCAGTACGGCAAAGGTTTGTCCGGTTATGGGCACCGGGGTAAATCCCAGAGGTATTTTGACCTGGGCCAGCAAAGCGGTAAAGAGACAGGCGCCCACCACCAGCGCGGCGTCCCGGGTCAACCGGCGGGCCCGGTCGCTGGCGGGAATAACTGCATCCACCAGCACCGGCCAGGTATGTTGAGCGTTAGCGTTCAAGAAGCCTTCCTTAAATTAGATACAGGATAATCAGTAACATTATGGCCCGGAAGCCAACGGCAAGTATAATTGCGCTATGGCAAAGGGGTCAACGCTTGACATTAAATTTGGCCCCGTGCTAACGTCCTGCAGAAGCCACCGACAGGTTGGCCAGATAACGCTTGACTATTGAATCCCGAATTAGGGAAAATTCGTAAATAATTGCACAGTTTCCGTGATACCCGAGCCGGCTTTCGGGGAATGTTATGCTTACCCAACGCGCTGGCAGCGTACTAAACATTCTGGTAAACGAATACATTAGCACCGCCAACCCGGGGGCGTCGGAGGAAATAGCCCGGCTGTCCCCCACCAAGGTCAGCCCGGCCACCGTCCGCAACGCTATGTCCCGGCTTACCGAAGAAGGCTACATCTCCAGGCCCCATATCTCGGCCGGCGCAGTGCCTTCCGACCGGGGCTACCGCTATTACGTGGAAACCCTGGCGGAGGTGCCGCCTCTGCCCGACAGCGTACAGCAGCAAATTAACCAGCATTTCATTCACGGAGATGCCGATGTCGCCGAATTAAGCCGCCGGTGCGCCCTGATTCTTTCCCGAATAACTACCAATATGGCTATTGTAACGGTGCCTTAGGCCCGTTCGCCCCGGCTGAAGCACATTCAACTGGTTTACCTGGATTTGCACACCGCCCTGCTCATCCTGGTGTTGCAGGAGGCCCGGTTGCTGCGGCGCCTGCTCATTCTGGAGGACCCCACCGACCAGGACGAGTTGAACTTGGTAGCCAACTGCCTGAACGACCGTTTTGCCGGCTTGAATCGCTCCGAGATAGAAAATTCCGGCGCCGAACTGGACGGCCTGGAAGAGCAGGTACGGCAGAATGCCCTGTCCCTCCTGCGAGAATCCGGCGCTTACTCCCTGCCGGAGCATTATGTGGACGGGCTGCGCTGGCTGCTGAACCAGCCGGAGATGTCCCAGGGCAGTCAGGCCCGGGAATTGGTGGAGTTGCTGGAAGAACAGGTATTGTTGGGCAGCGTCCTGTCAGAACAGCCCGACAACGAGGATATTGCCGTATTCATTGGCGGGGAGAACCTGGAAGAGCCGTTGCGCCCCTTCAGCGTCATCCTTTGTCAGTACGGCATACCCCAGCAGGCCAGCGGTACTATCTGCGTAATCGGCCCAACTCGCATGAGCTATGCCGAAGCCATCAGCGGCGTCGGTTTTCTGTCATCCCTGATGAGCCGTCTGGTGCCGGAACTGTACGGCGGCCGCGCCACCAGCGGCTGACCGGCCCGGTTCCGGTACTGACATAAGGTTCACCATTGTTGGCCGGGTCCGGGGATTGCGTCGGCCTTCCCGCCCGGAAAGATGTTCACTGACTCCGCCAACGCCTTTGCGCCCGGAAGTCCGATGTCTGTGGCGCACAGGTCGATAAACCGGCTAATCAACCGGGCAGCTTGCCCCAATTAGCTGCCTCCGGTATAGCAACGGATAATCCCCAAATCAATCCGGGGCGGGTTTCGGAGCCCATAATGTCCGTATTCGGAACCGGGCGATAGCAAGACATAACACCGGAAGGGAACGCTTTCCGTGTGGTAAACTAATCTCGGTAAGGGACACCGACATGCCAGTTAGCAACGAAGAAATAGCCGAGCTTTTCGAGAATATGGCTACCCTTCTGGAAATGAAGGGCGATACCGTATTCAAGATTCGCGCCTACCAGCGGGCCGCCCGCACTATCAGCCATCTCTCCTTTTCGCTGGAACAGGCGGTAAAGGACCAGGTGGACCTGAAGAAAGTCCCCGGCATCGGCAAAGCCATCAGCGAAAAGACTCAGGAGTATCTGGAAACCGGGCGGGTGGCCGCCTATGACCAACTGCTGGGTGAACTACCCGACGGCGTGCTTACCCTGATGACCATTCCGGGCATTGGTTCCCGGACGGCCATGCTGATAACCCGGGAACTGGGAGTCAGCACCATCGAAGGTATCGAAAAAGCCATCCACGACGGGACGCTGGCCGCCCTGCCGCGTATGGGCCAGCGCACTGCGGACAATATTCTCCGTCACATCCGGGCGATGAGCGCCAAAGGCGGGCGGACGCCCATCGGACACGCCCTGGAACTGGCTGAGTCGCTCATCTCCGAGCTGCAAGCGGAATGTCCCCAAGTGGAGCAACTCTACCCCGCCGGAAGCCTGCGCCGCTGGGAGGAGACTATCGGTGATATAGATCTGGTGGGCGTGGCCCCGGCAGAATACCAGGCCGGCGTGGGCGATGTCCTGGCCGCCCTGCCCTCGGTCAAGGAAGTGCTGGTGCACGGCCCCCGAAAAACCAGCGTGGTACTGGATGCGGGAATTCAGGTGGACTTGCGCCTGGGCGATGCCGAATCCTTTGGCGCTATGCTTCAGTATTTTTCCGGCAGCCAGCAGCACAACATCCGTCTGCGGGACTACGCCAACCGTCAGGGTCTGTCGTTGAATGAGTACGGAATCACCACCCTGGCAACCGGGGAGACGGCCCGGTTTCCCGACGAAGCCGCTTTCTACGCATATCTGGGATTGCCTTACATCTCCCCGGAACTGCGGCTGGGTCTGAACGAACTGGATGCGGCCCGGGCCGGAGCCTTGCCCAACCTGGTAACCGCCGCCGACTTGAAGGGCGACCTGCACCTGCACAGCGAATGGAGCGACGGACGCGACCCCATCGAGCGAATGATTGAGGCGGCCGCCGAGCAAGGTTACGAGTATATGGCCTTGACCGACCATTCATCGGGCCGGGGCATTGCCAACGGTCTGTCCAACGAACGGTTGGCGGAGCAGATAAGCCGACTGCGGGAATTGCAGGCCCAATACCCGATCACTATTCTCTGCGGCTCCGAGGTGGACATCCGAGCCGACGGCACCCTGGACTACCCCGACGAACTGCTGGCCGAACTGGACGTGGTAGTGGCCTCGGTACATTCGGCCATGGGGCAAGACAGCGACACTATGACCCGGCGAATTATCCGGGCGATGGAGCATCCTGCGGTAACGATTATCGGCCACGCTTCCACCCGGTTGTTGAGCCGTCGCCCGCCGGTGCAGTTCGACATCGAGACCCTGCTGCGGACGGCCCGGGAAACGGGCACCGCCATGGAGATAAACTCCGCCCCGGAGCGAATGGACCTCAAGGACACCCACGCTTACCGGGCTCGCGAGCTGGGTGTGCCGCTGGCAATCAGTACCGATTCGCACCACTTTACCGGACTGAAGAATCGCCGCTTTGGCGTTGCCATTGCGCGCCGGGCCTGGTGCGAGTCGCGGCACATCCTGAATACGCTGCCGCTGGCCCAGTTCCTCGCCTACATTCGCACCCCCAAACCGCAGCGGTTGGCCCTGTTTGATTCCCGCACCGACTTACCCGCGGCAACCCCGGATTCTCGCAGCCCGTTGGCCGACCGGTGAGTCCTCGCTCCCCGGCCCATCTCTCGCTTGAACCGGAGGGCCGGGCAGAAACGGCCGAGATGTACGCCGGCGGAACCTTCGGCGTCCTGGCGGAAACCGCGCCGGATGCGGTTATCCATATCCGGGCCGCGGTCCGGTCGGGAGTATCCTGGCCCCGCGCCCTGCTGGAAGCCATCGCGCTGTGGACCCTTCCCCAGGAAGTTTACCGGGAACGGGCTTACCACTATCTGATTGCTGGTGAGGCTTTGGACTGGCTGACCCTAGCCGAGCGTCTCTGCGCTGAAATTGCCGATTTCATCCCCTCAGCTGACCTGGAAAATCTGCTCTTTACAGGCCGCCTGCCGGATGACATCACTCCCCAGCAATTCAAGGATTGGATGGGCAGCAACAAGCACCGGGCTCACCTGAATTTCTGGTACGGGGTGGTGGTGGAGGAAGCGCTGCAGCAGGCCGTAGAGGATGAGGTGCGCAAGCGGGAAAAGGCGCGCTGCTACCCCGACCACGAAGAGATGGTAGAGGAAGCATTTACCCATATTTACGGCAAGACCCGCCTCGCGCTGCTGCAAGAATTCCACCGCGAGGCCGGCGCCCATGGGGGCGTATCGCTCTCCATGTCCGACTGCAAGGAATTCACCTATTGGCTGTCCAAACGCCGGTTCCATTATTGGGACCCGGCCCGGGTAGCCAGCGACACGCGCAAGGGCATCCGCTACCTGGAACGGCTGGCCGAAGCGCCCGGCCCGCTGGAGGTGGGGGGATAGGGGGAGTTGGAGATGTTGGAACCTGAGAGCCAAAACCGCTCGGGCGACTTGGGCTATTGGGTCTGAACGTCGGCGAATTTTGCGACTCCAACCCGTCAAGGGCAGTGCCCATTTGGTAGATTTGCACACGTTACCCTCTAAATGCCTTTGCCCGCCGTTCTCGAATCAGAGAAGCGCAAACTCAGTTGACTCGCTGAGGCACTATAGCATACGCCTCTGACAATGAATGGCAGCGTCTATAGCTTCTAATCAAATCCCATCGGCTTCAGTTGAGGGTAAAGGCTATGGCCTACAAAACTTTCTTGCCGTTAATGTTAACTGCCCTCACCTTTGGCCTGCTCTTGGCTTGTGGCACCGCTGCACCCCAAGAGGAGTCGGCTAACCTGCCGGCCCAGGAGGTGGTGGCGCCACAGGTTGACCCGACCTTCACCCCAGCGCCAACGGCGACCAGTGAGCCACCGCCGACAATCCAAATCACCAGCCCTGAGCCGACACCACCGCCAAGCCCGGTCGTACCGGCCCAACCGATTGCTGCCGAGCCAACACCATCTCCCACACCCACACCGACGGCTACTTCCACCCCAACCCCCACCGCGACCGCAAAGCCGGAGCCCACAGCGACACCGGAGATGGCGCCTATCCTGGTATCTGGGCCAACGGCGACGCCCAGTCCAACACCAACGGAGACACCACATCCCACTCCCACCAGTACGCCTACAGCTACTCCTGAAATGCGTTGCACTACTGCCTTCAAGAAAGAGATTTGCTTTATGTTTATCCATCACGTCCCCAGAAGTACCCAGAGTTAGACGACTACAGCCACTATGCAGAAGACGCCGAGTTAGCGCTGGCCGCCGCCAGGGAATCAGGTCAGGATCCCAGCACAGTGGCAATTGAGACCGTATATGTGACTATTTTTTTCGATTCTCCAAGCAAGAAACAAGGAGGGCTGAACTGGCTATTTGACCAGGGTCTTAACTGGGGTGCATACGCTGACCTTGCTCAAGGCTACGGGCCTGTCGGGATATATGGAGAGCAAGACTCTCACATCTGGACGATAGTACCGTCTACGCTACTGCTCCCTCTATCAAAATTGGATGGTTTTCGTTACATTGGGGCAGGCTGCCCTGGATTATGTAGTTGGTAAGATGGTTGACCAAGGTTAGAGTCGGGGCAACACCGCAGCAGGGGTAACTAAATGACGAGCAGCGTTCGTTCCTGGCAGCGAAGGAGCCGCCAAGTTGCCCTGATTATAGCCGCTTTGGGAGCGGGTTTAATCTTCCTGGCTTGCGGGACCGCCGCGCCTCAGGAGGAACCGGGCAATCTGCCGGCCCAGGTTATGTCCGGGCGGCCCCAGGAAGAAGAACCAATGGCCCGCCCGAAGCCTACCGAAACTCCCAGCCCTACGACCGCCTTCAATCCGGTGCATTGCGACTACTTGACCCAGCCCCGTTGCCGGCTCAACCCCGGCCCCAGCATTATACTGTCTGAAGGATACTATTCTCCACCGCCACCGATTGACATTCCCATGACCCCAATCCCGGAGTACCTCCGGGTCGGAAGCCTGAAAGTGGAACTAATTATCCAAGGCTGCCTGGAATTTGGAATAATCACCGGAGCAGACGCAGAAGAACTACTGTCAGATAGAGAAGACCGTTTCGGGATTCTGAAACAGGCGACTCATCGGGCCAAACTGCGCGCTCAGGCCGCGGCAGCCCAGGACCCGGCGGAACGAGAAGCAATCCTGGAATCCCTGCCACCCTACCCGGACCCAATGCTGCCTTTCGAAATATCCACTGCGCCAAACCATTCTCAATCCATAGCCTCCTGGATCGAGGCCAACAGAGGCAGGGTAACTTCAGTCTGGATAGGTCCTGAACCGACTTCTTACCTCGCTTTTGGAACACTGGTCATACAAGACGGCATCATACATGCTGATGTGCCGTGGTCCGCTGCCCTGGCAATGTCCCAGTTGGAAGGAGTGATTAATGCCAGGAATCTGAGCTACGAAGAGTTCCCTACGCCTCGGGTGGACTTTGGACCAAGCAAACCACCTCCGGACTGGCCCGGGTGGGATCTATGCCGACCCAAAGATTTTCCCCCGGATTGAGGATCTGTTTGAAGACGCACCCGGACATCTATTTCCCCCTTGTCCCTAGATACGATGTCAAACCCAACTGGCGGATGATACTGACTGCCCCGGTGAATGAGTGGCAAGAGTTTGACACTGAATTGGTTGAACTGTACAATCACGCCACTTTTCCGGTGCAAAGTATTCAGATATTGCTGAATTCCGGTTCATAGCATTAACCTGGAATGAAACAGCCGGCGCAAAGACAACACCATTTCTTTGCGCGGCAATCTCGAATCGTCAGGTTGTCCCGGGCAATCAACAACGCAGAGGTGAATAGTATGATCAGACCGTTGCTTCTTCTGGTATGCCTCTTCTGCCTGTTGCTGCTGGTGGCGTGCGGCGCCGCCCAGCCGGAGGCAGTGGAACCGGAAATAGTAGAAGTGGATCGGGTGGTGGAAGTTGAAACCGTCCGCGAAGTAGAGGTTGAGAAAGAAGTACCCTTAGTGCAGGAGAGAATGGTCGAGGTAGAGGTGGAGAAGATAGTGGTCGCCACCCCGACGCCGGTGCAGATTCCCGAGTCCGGCCGGCTGCCGGGAAGGGTGGACCCGGCCGGTTCGATTATTTCGGTCAGCTCTTACCTGGGATTTCAGGGGGTAGATACGAATATATCCCAGGACAGCGCCACCAAGGTTTACTATGACGAGGTATTCGATTACGCCATCGGGCAGAATCCCGACGGCACCTTGACCCCCGGATTTGCCACCAAGTGGGAGGTATCGCCGGACCAGTTAACCTGGACCTTTACCATTCGCGAGGGTATGAAGTTCCACAACGGCGATGACATTACGCCGGATGACGTGGCCTGGACGTGGAATCGGGCGGTGGCGGAAGACTCCCTGGGCGGTTTCGCCCTGGAAGTAGGCCCGCTGCTGAGTTCGGGATTTGAAGTGGTGGACAACACGGTTACGGTCTCAACCATAGAACCCCAGTCGACGCTTCCTTTGTTCTTCGCTTCGGCATCGCCGCCGCGCTCCGTAGTGTTCCCGCAGGCCCACTTTGAGAGCGTGGGCGGAATTGAGAATTTCCGTGAGGCGCCCGTAGGTTCCGGCCCCTACAAGTGGGCCGACCGGGTCCCCGGCCAGTACATCCAGATGGAAGCCTTCGAGGAACATTACGAGAAGAATCCGGGGTACCAGATTCTGCAAATTTGGGACGTGGCCGAGCTGAATACCCGTATGGCCATGCTCAAGAGCGGCAATGCCGACCTGATTACCGCCTCGGTGCGCAGCGTTGAGGAACTGCAGGCAGCCGATCTCCAAGTGCTCCAGTCTCCGGCGGCCAACATATCCTGGATCTGGTACAACTATGCCTGGGTGCCGGGGCATCCCTTCAACGACAAGCGTATCCGGGAAGCCATTTCCATCGCCATTGACCGGGAAGCCATCGGCAAGGGTCTCTACGCCGACCAGACCACTCCCGCCTGCTGCTATTGGGTGGTGGAAGGCAACATTGGCTACCCGGGCGACGTGGAACCGCATCCCTACGATCCAAACCGGGCCATGCAGTTAATCCAGGAAGCTGGATTTGAGGGCTCCGAGATTGAAATTATAACCTTCTCCGGCGATGCCGATTTCGTTGACCAGCCGGGCTTGTCGGAAGCCGTGGCCGGTTACCTGGAAGCTATCGGTCTGAACACTTTCGTATCGGTAGTGGACGGCCCCGTGCTGCGGGAGACCTTCGATAACGCCATCAAGACTGACGACGAAATCGAAACAATCGTAAAGGGGCAGCCTCCGTACCAGATAGCCGTCCGCGGCAGCGACACGCGCCTGCACTCCTATCGGGGCTCGCACATCTACTACCACTCCGAAGGCCGACGGCAGATGATGCGGTTGCCGGACATCCTGGATCCCCTGCTGGACAAGGCCGGTTCTTCCTTTGAGCTCCAGGATCAGCATGACGCCATGGCCGATTTCCACCGGCTGCTGAACCGGGACTTCTGGGCGGGCCCCTTGCTGGAAGCCGGGGCCGTGTTCGGGGCCAGCGAAAAAGTCGGGACCTGGACTCCCATTACCGGGAAGCCCTACCCGCATAACCACTGGACGATAAGGCCGTAACCCGCGTCCGTTGGTTGACGCAGACCGAAATTGTGGCAAGGGTCTGACGGAGCCGTTGAAATTACCGTCAGACCCTCCGGTTTAAGGACTATTCCATGCTCAAGTACATCGGGTTTCGCATATTTCAGGCCTTACTGGGCTTGTGGTTCATTGCAACCCTGGTGTTCATACTTTCCCGTTCCATCGGCGACCCGGCGGAGGTTTTCACCGCCCGCAACTCCGGGGTGGATGCCCGCGAAATTATGGCCGCCAAGCTGGGACTGGACCGGCCCATTCACGAGCAGTACCTGAAATTCCTGGGGCAGTTGGTCCGGCTGGACCTGGGCGATTCGGTCAGCAACGGAATCCCGGTTACCCAAATTCTGATGGAGCGGATGCCGGCCACCTTCACCTTGGGGCTGGTCGCGCTGATTTTTGCCCTTGCCCTCTCCCTGCCTTTAGGGGTGCTGGGCGCAGTCTATCGCGACTCGGCGATAGACTGGGTATCCAAGGTCATGGCCTTTCTGGGACAGTCCATGCCGCCCTTCTGGTCAGGCATTATGCTGATTATCCTCTTTGCCGTGGTGTGGGAGTTTCTGCCCCCGGCCGGCAAGGGAGGCTGGCAGTCGTACATTCTGCCCGGCTTTACCCTGGGATGGGGCGTGATGGCCGGCATGGTGCGCCTGGTGCGGTCCAGTATGATGGACGTGCTGGACAGCGACTATGTGGCCATGGCCCGGGCCAAGGGCCTGCCCGAAGCCGTGGTCATTGGGAAACACGCCCTGCGAAACGCCCTGCTGCCGGTCCTTACCTACAGCAGCTTGGTATTGGGTGCTTTCATGAACGGATCAGTGGTGGTGGAGCAGGTCTTTGCCTGGCCCGGCATCGGCACGGCGGCGGTGCAGAGCGTGGTGCGGCGCGATTTTCCGGTAATTCAGGGAGTGGTGGTGGTGTTCGGCAGTTTCTTTATTCTCATAAATTTGTTTGTTGACATTCTTTACGCGGTCATTGACCCCCGCATAAAGTACACTCCGTAGCAGGCAGCCTATGGCTAACACAACAATACAAACAGCAACCCCGACTTCTGCCTGGCTGGTGCGAGTCCGTTCCGGCTTGACGGTGGCGCGGCGTGTTCCCAAGATTCCAACGGCGGTGCTCCTGGTACTGCTGATTTTCGCCGCCTTTGGGCAGTGGATCGCTCCCCACAGCCCGGTGGCGGTGGACATGGGCAACTCCTTCGCGCCGCCGGTGTGGCACGAAGAAGGGAGCGCCAAAAACCTGCTGGGCACCGACAAACTGGGCCGGGATATTTTGAGCCGGTTGATTCGGGGCGCCCGAGTCTCCCTGTCCCTTTCCCTGTTCGTAATCGCTCTGGGCGGCGGTGTGGGCGTGGCCCTGGGGCTGATTTCCGGGTACGCCGGCGGCAAGGTGGACGCCGTGATGCAGCGGGGCATCGAAGTTATTCTCGCGATGCCGACCATCCTGGTAGCCCTGGTGTTCGTGTTTGCGGTGGGCCGCAGTTTTGAGAGCGTTATTCTCATCCTGTCCCCCTTCCTGGCGGCCCGGTTTGCCCGTATTGTGCGCGGGGAAACCCTGAGCGTCCGGGAGCGGGATTTCGTGGCTATCGCCAAGGTCATCGGGACACCTGCCTGGATGATTCTGCTGCGCCACATCCTGCCCAACGTTTTTAATACCATTATCGTCCTGGCTACCCTGGAAGTGGGCCATCTGATTCTGCTGGAATCATCCCTGAGCTTCCTGGGGGTCGGGGTGCCTCCGCCCCAGCCGGCGTGGGGGCTGATGGTGGCTGACGGTCGAGAATTCCTGACCTCGGCCTACTGGATTACTCTGTTCCCGGGCCTGTGTATCCTGGCGGCGGTGCTGTCCCTGAACCTGTTCGGCGACTGGCTGCGGGACACGCTGGACCCCAGACGGCGCCAACTGTAGCGGAATTTTCGGGTTTATTGGCTAATGCTTAACCGCAACATAGAAGACGACTTCCTGATAAAGGTAGATGGGTTGAAGACCTACTTCTTCCAGCGCAACGCCGTTCTGAAGGCGGTGGACGGAGTAAGTTTCACCGTTGCTGAGGGAGAAGCCGTAGGTCTGGTGGGCGAATCGGGCAGCGGCAAGACGATGACCTGTCTTTCCTTGATGCGCCTGGTTCCCAAGCCCGGTGCCCGCATCGTTGAGGGGGAAATCCGCTTCAAGGGCGAAAATCTCCTCGATATAACCGAGCATGAGATGCGAGCCTACCGGGGACACCGCATGGCCATCATTATGCAGGACCCCCAGACGTCCTTGAACCCGGTATATACTATCGGCGAACAGGTCGCCGAGCCGGTGCGCCTGCACTTGAAGGAGCGGGGCCAGCAAGCTATGACCCGGGTGCTGGATTCCCTGCGGGCGGTGCGCATTCCGCGCCCGGAACAGCGCCTGGTTCAGTATCCCCACCAATTCAGCGGCGGTATGCGGCAGCGGGTGGTGGCTGCCATGGGCCTTACCACCCAGCCGGAACTGCTCATCGCCGACGAACCCACCACTTCCCTGGACGTTACCATTCAGGCCCAGTTCCTGCGCCTGATTCGGGAGTTGCAGCAAGAGAACGGCACCAGCGTCATCTGGGTAACTCACGATCTGGGCATCGTCGCCCAGATGTGCGACCGGGTGAACGTGATGTACGCCGGTCGCATCGTCGAGAGTGGCCGGGTAAGGCAGATCTACAAGGAACCGCAGCACCCTTACACCAAAGCTTTGCTGGATTCCGTACCCCTCATGGGCGCCCGGCGGGAAAAACTGTACCAGATTGAAGGACAGCCGCCGGACCTGCTCAACATTCCCCAGGGCTGCCCTTTCTGGCCCCGCTGCCCGGAGGCAATGGACAAGTGCAAGGAACAGTATCCGCCCCGTACCGCTCTGGACGGGCAGGACTTTGTGCACTGCTGGTTGACTGAGGAGGGAAGGTAGGATGCCCGACCGTTTGCTGGAAGTTGACGGGCTGGCGAAGCACTTTCGCGGTGGCGGAAACTGGCTCACCAGCGGGGGAGAGACTATCCGGGCGGTGGACGGCGTCAGCTTCTTCGTCGAAGAAGGGGAAACCTTTGCGCTGGTTGGCGAGAGCGGCTGCGGCAAGACCACCGTCGCCAAGATGATTCTCCTCCTGGAACGGCCAACCCGCGGGAACATCTCCTTCCAGGGCGCCGACGTCAGACGCTTCCGGGGCAGCGGACTGCGGGAATACAAGCGGTTGGTGCAGGCGGTGTTTCAGGACCCCTACAGCTCGCTCAATCCCCGGATGCAGGTGCTGGACATTATCGGTGAGCCGCTGCGCGTCCACCAGGGAATGCGGGGGCGGAACCTGCGTATGCGGGTAGGCGAACTGCTGGAAAACGTGGGGCTTAACCCGGTTACCGCTGCCTACTTTCCCCACCAGTTCAGCGGAGGGCAGCGGCAGCGCATCGCCATTGCCCGCGCTTTGGCCCTGCGGCCCCGGCTCATCGTACTGGACGAACCGGTTTCCGGCCTGGACGTTTCCATTCGGGCCCAGATTCTCAACCTGCTGGTGGACCTGCAACGGGACTTGGGCCTGAGCTACCTGCTCATCTCCCACGACCTGGCTATCGTCGAGCACATGAGCCATCGGGTAGGGGTAATGTACGTGGGTAAAATGGTGGAACTGGCGACCCGGGACGAATTTTACGGCAATACCCTGCACCCTTACAGTAACGCTCTGCTGGCCTCGGTGCCCAAGCCCGACCCTGACGTGCCGATGGGAACGACTATCGGCGGCGAGGTTGCCAGCCCGATCAACCCTCCCAGCGGCTGCCGGTTTCACACGCGCTGTCCGCTATACCTGGAAACCAGTATGTGCCGCGACGTAGAACCCGATTGGCGGGAGATTCTGTCAGACCACCTGACTGCGTGCCACAAGGTGGCCCCGGCAGTAGTCTAAACTGTCTGACATCCCTTTGTCCTGACGGTGGCAGGTCAAGCTACGGGCAGAACAGAGGCGGGGACGCATCGTGCGATGCGCCCCCGTTTCTTTGTATTTCTGCAATAACGGCTCCCGATTACACCGCCAGCAGCGGCCGCAGCTCCCGAACACTGGGCAGCGTTTCCAGCCGGTTGATGGCGTCAATCAGTTCCGTTGCCTGAGCGCGACCCAGGACCGGCTCCATCAAGTCCAGCGCCTTTTCGCCCACCTCTTCCCGGGACAGGGGGTTCTCGGCGCGGCCCCGGAAACTGGCAACCCGTTCCTCCAGGACCGTGCCGTCCTGGGTGGTTACCGCAACGATGGCCTGGTAGTCGGGGCTGGCGGCGCTGAGTTCCGGGTCGCCAATGAGCGTGACCCGGGAACGCAGGTCCAGCACATCCGGAGCTGTCATCCGCTCAAAGGAATGGGCCGCCTCAAAGGAAACCCGGCCGTCCAGCAGGGCGATGGCGAAGATGTACTGCAGGTTGATGTCCGGCATCTCCCGGTCATTGACGGTGTGGGCGCCGCTTTCCGGCAGACGGGCGACAATCTCCGCCACGTCCGCGGCCCCGATGCCGTGCTTGTCCATTATCAGGAGCAGCCCCTCGGCGGGGGACTGGATGGGGAAGCCTACGCAGAACTTCTTGATGTTGGTCAGCATAACCTCGTAGCGGCTGCCCAGTTCGGCTACCAGTTCCTCGCCCCGGGGGTTGTCCGCATAGGCCACCAGAAAGTTGCCGTCGCCAGCGAAGGTGTCGTACACCCCGGTAAAGCCCAACTGCACCATCTCGGCAGCCATCACCCCGTTGCGGGCGTTCATCCCGCCGAAAATGAAGGCTTTCTCGATATGTTCCACATCTCTGGGGTAAGTCATTATCCCCGATGCCTGCTGCGCGCCGTAGGACAACAGGTCCCGGTACTGTTCTTCCCGCAGGCCGGCCAGACATCCGGCGGCGGCGGTGGCGCCCATAGTGCCGCCAATACTGAAGGGCAGGTGGTTTCGCTGCCGCATCTCCTCCCGGCCCAGCGCCTTGGTAGTGCGGCTGCCAATGTCGTAACCCAACGCTACCGCCTTGATGAAGTTGGCCCCGTTGACGTCTTCCCGTTCAGCCATGGCCATGGCGGCCGGCAAAATGGCGCAGCCCGGGTGGATACCGGCGGAACCGTTGGAGTCGTCCGTCTCATCGGCGTGGGCCATCATCCCATTGGCGATGGCAGCGTTCACCGCTGACACCACCATAGAACTGCCCACAACCTGAGCTTCCTCCGGCCCGCCCTGCTGCTCGACGTACTGCCGGGCCAGGACTCCCGGCTTGAGCACGGAACCGGATACCATGGCCGCCAGTGTATCCAGGATGTGGTGCTTGGTCTTTTCCTGCACATTGGGAGGAAGTTCGGCGTCAAGGGCGCCGGCCAGATAGTGGATGAGTTCGGGAGTAATGCTGTTCACACTGGACATTAAGCTGGCCTCCGTATGACCGTTTGCGGCTAGGACTAGCTGGGAGCGATAACCCGCGCGGGCCTGAAAGTGAAATTGAGGGACTGGGCGACGGCCGTCGCCAAAGGTCGAACCTTCAGAAAGCTGCCTTCTATCCGGGCTGTAGGGTAGTATAACCAAAGGGCCGGGGCGTCGCAACGAGACCGGTATGGTGGTATTCTCAGCGCCGGCTAATTGGCAAAATCAGAGTATTCTTACCCCGATACCGGGATACCGGAGGAAACGATATAACTCGGGCTGGAGCTTACTGCCAGGACATTCACCGCCCCTGCTGCGGCTTTAATTGAACCCCTGAAGACGGCCCTTCGTTTTCGACCTGATGCGGCATACCGGGCTAATTCGATTAACGGCGTGTGTCAGGATATTGGCCGGGCGATTCACTTGTCGGCCCGGCAAGGGTTTCAAGAACCGCCGGTATCGGATATACTGCTACGCATTACCCCAAACTAGACCCCGACTCTGCGGGACCGGCGCCGTTCCCCAAAATTCCGGAAACCGGGGGCTCTTGCTAACCGCCATTAAGGGCAGACTGCACTACGGTTGGGTGATTTTTCTCCTGACCTTTTCCAACCTCACCGTTGAGGGTGGGGCCAAGAACGTCCAGAGCGTATTTCTGGTCGCCCTGCGGAACCACTTTCGCAGCAGCGTGGCGCTGACCGCCGCCGTCTTCTCCGCTTCCGGACTGTTCGGCGCTTTTGTCGCCCCCTTGCTGGGCCTAATCCTGGACCGCTACGGCCCGCGCGTCTTGTTCCCCATAGCCGGGTGCTTCATCCTCGTCGGCTGGCTGGCCAGCAGCATGGTCAGCGAAGTGTGGCAACTATTCATCTTCTACAGCGTGGTCGCCACCGTAGGGCAGGTAGGTATTTCCTCCTTCTCGGCCACCGCCACGCTGGCTCCCTGGTTTCCCCGCAGTCGGGGCGTAGCGCTGGGTCTGGCCGACGCAGGCAACCCGACCGGCCAGGCCATTGTGGTGCCTCTGGCCCAGCTTATCGTTTCTACTCTGGGCTGGCAGTGGGCTTTCCGGATTTTCGGCGTAGCCTTTTTCCTGCTGGTCGCAATTCCCAACCTGCTCTTCCAGCGGAGGCACTCCGAAGGGGCTGAAGACGCGGCTGACGCCGGCGCCGAAACCGCTGCACCGACCGGCGTTCCCGTTGCTCCGGCAAATACGCCGCCAGCGGTCGAGACGCCCTTCCGCTCCCCGGTAGGTGAAGTGCTGCGGGAACCGACGGTCTGGCTCTTGCTGGCCGCTCGGGCCGTCAACTCCGTAGGCAATCACATGATTATGGTCCACATCCTGGCATTCCTGTTCCTGGCCGGGTACGGCGAAATCCAGGCCGCCCTGGCCATTGGTATCGCCGGCGCACTCGGTATCGGCGGCCGTCCATTAACCGGCCTGCTGTCCGACCTTATTGGCCGTGAGCTCGTCTATACCATTGGTATGACTATGTCCGTGTCCGCCGTGGTTCTGGTTCTGTTCTTCAGCGCCGGCGGTGTCTGGTGGGTACTGGTTACTTTTGTGGCCCTGAACGGGTTCAGCGACGGAATCAGTGGTCTGCTGATTGGGGCCAAGGCCGCCGACCTGTACTCTCCCCGTATGCTGGGTACGGTGATGGGGATAATGGAAGTGGGACGGGGCATCGGCATTGGTCTCGGCCCCATTATTGCGGGCCTTCTCTTCGACCTGCAGGGCGACTATTACTGGGCATTCCAGATTGCCGCTGTGTTGACCACCGCATCCGTTTTTCTGATGTGGGCCGTCCGCCTGACCGCGCCCACCCGCAGCCGGGGAGTCGGATAGCAGGCAGCGTTCTTCCAGAGTAAGATCAGGCGGCGACCGGACAGTTGACTACAACCCCGGTAGTGTTTAATCTAGGTGTACCCGAAACCACCGACCCACCAAATTAAAGGAGGCTGTTATGACTCTCAGCCAAAAGACGACTTACGAGGTCCAGATTGAGGACATGGAATATCTCCGCCACGGCGAAAAGCCCTTTCAGGCCCGGCTCTTCAAGCCCCAGGGCGACGGTCCCTTCCCGGTTATGATTGAATTGCACGGCGGCGCTTGGGTGAACGGCACCCGCGAGAACGGCAATGTCGGCAACGAAGCCCTTGCCAGAAACGGCGTCATAGTCGCAGCCCTGGATTTCCGCGTTCCGCCGGAAGCCTCTTATCCAGCCTCTTTCCAGGACATTCACTACGGCATTCGCTGGGCCAAGGCCCACGCCGCCGAATGGAACGGCAACCCGGACAAGGTCGGAGCCATGGGAACCTCCAGCGGCGCGCACCAGGCCATGCTGCTGGGTATGCGTCCCGCCGACTCCCGCTACAGCGCCCTGTCCCTGACCAACGGCGCCGCTGCCGTGGATGGTTCCCTGGGCTGCGTCATCATGGTCTCTCCCGTTATTGACCCGCTGGGCCGTTACCACTATGCCCAGGGGATCCGAGAGGACATCAAGCCCCCCGAATCCGTCGGCGAACGCACCGTGCGGATGCACGATATGTACTGGGTAACGGAAGAGGCTATGGCCGAAGCCGCTCCCGCCCGCGCGCTGGCTCGGGGCGAGCAGGCTGAACTGCCCCCTACCTTGTGTCTGTGCCGTGAATACGAGGCGGCCCACCCCCGGCCGGACCTGGATGAGTTCATCGCCCAGTACCGCAATGCCGGCGGCCAGATTGACGTCACCATCTTCGAGGGCGAAGGCGAGGGCGTCCTGCGCGACCTTTCCACCGACGTTGCCCAACAGGCCTTGGAGCAGATGACTTCCTTCATCTACCAGCACCTGGGCTAACCGGTCAGCCCGGGCGCGCCCGGGAGCTTTCGGAAAAGGATTCTTTCACGGAATCGGGGAAGGTCAGGCTGGAAGAGAAGGCTTTCCCCTCATATCGGGAACCCGAGGTTTGCCTCCGGTAGCGGAACTGTTGTTCTGCTGCCGGCGGATTCAGCAGTTCCCTGGGGTCAATCAGGACGGCGGGCGCAGTGTCGAGGCTGCCCCGCCGTCCCTTTTATACAGGGGGACGTCAAAACAGCAGTATATAGTGTCACATCCGCCACCAACGCCATTGCATCCAGGGACAGGGAATGGAACCGGCGATACCGTCGCGCCATTGACGACACAGCTCTAACACCCTGGAACGCCGGATTTATTCAGATCTGCAAGGAAGTAAAACCCCACAACCATTCCATATCCCGACAAAACCATTCAGTTCGGATACAGGAACCAGCCACGTTGTCGGTATCACCATCAGAATGTAATCACTGTCAGTATGAATAATTCCTACCGGCCGGTTAGATTTCTCAGAGTCAAGCCAGCCAATGAATTTAAGTCCCCGGCTTTCCAGCCAGTCCGTAGCGGATTCCCGGTGACTTGCAGACTCGAACCGGACATACACGAATTGATTGCCAACCTCTACTGTGCTGGGGTCTAACCCGGCTGCTTCGGCAGCGGCCAAGGCTTCCTCTACTTTGACTACGTCCTTATTGTAGTTGTAGCCCAGACTGGGATACTTGAGGGTCGGTGTTGGGCGATCCTCATAGCACACTTCTCCGCTCGGCGTGTCCGCTCCCTGAACACACACGGTTGGATATGGTGTTGGCACAGTCGTGGGCGGGGGTGCGGTAGGTGTCGGGGCCGCCACCAGTACGGGCGTGGGTGTAGGAGCCACTGGGAAAACAGTTGTGGGCACCGGCTCCAGCTTGGCGGTAGGCAGCAATAAGGCCGTAGGTTCCAGTATGGGAGTAGGTATGGAAGTTGGAGTATGAGTGGCTGTCGGCGTAGATGTGGGTGGCGTTGGCTCGGCAGCAACCGGTTGTGCCGGTATAACCGGGCTTGGTGGTGTTGTTGGATCAGGGCTGGTGGGCTGGATGGTCTGCTGTGGTTCACGGGTTGCCGTCGGCGCCGGGGTGAAGGTAGGGTCAACTTGTGGGGCCAGAGCTTGAACCGGCAAATTGCCCGGCTTCTCCTGGGGCGCGGCGGTCCCGCAAGCCAGGAAGGTTAAGCCCACTCCCAAAACGACTAGAATCAGGGCAGCTTGACGGCTCCTGTCCATCATCCCACATCCTACGGGCCTGAAACTTTCAGTTGCCGAGCATTATACGCTCTCTTACCCCGGGTCAAAGGCAAGTATTCAGGGGCGCGTTGGAATTAAACCGGAGCAAGGCTGTTCCCAATTCTAATACCGGCAGCAAGCCGATTGTTACCCAGTATAGCTTCTTGCTTTCACTAATACTTCGTTGACACCTGAAACCGGCCCCGGCTATAGTAGCTGGCATGCTCAATTGCCGGAGGTGTTGAAGTGGCTGGCGATGGCGTCTATGACCTCTTGATAATCGGTGGCGGTCTGGCCGGGCTGACGGCCGGAATGTACGCCGCCCGCTATGGCCTGTCCACTGCCCTCGTTGAACAGATGATGGGCGGCGCCCAGATAATCAACGTGGAGCGCATCGAAAATTTCCCCGGTTTCCCCGAAGGCATCTCCGGCGCCGAGCTGGGCCCGCTACTGCAAGAGCAGGCGATGAATGCCGGGATGCAGTTCATCATGGACGAGGCGACCGAGGTATCCCGGGACGGAGACTTCAAGCTGGTTACCGGTTACGGCGGCAGCTACCGGGCCAGGGCGGTAATCATCGCCACCGGCTCTCGCCTGCGTACTGCGGGAATCCCGGGCGAGGATGAGTTTCGCGACCGGGGCGTTTCCCACTGCGCTACTTGCGACGGGCCGATGAGCATGGGGCAAACCGTTGGCGTGGTTGGGGGCGGCGATTCGGCGGCCGATGAGGCCCTTACTCTTACCGAATACGCTGACCGGGTACTGCTGTTCCATTGGCGGGATGAGCTGCGAGCCCAGCACATTCTCCAGGAACGGCTGCGGGCCCACCCTAAAATCGAGATTTTTTGGAACACCCGGGTTACCCGGATATTGGGCGAGAATTCCGTTACCGGGGTAAGTTTGCTCAACACGGCGACCAATGCGGAAAGCAATATTGCGCTGAACAGTCTATTCCTTTACGTCGGGCTGGAGCCAAACTCGGCGCTGGTAAGCGGATTGGTCGAGCCGGACAACGCCGGACATATTCCGGTGAACCTGTCCATGGAAACCGGCGAACCGGGGTTGTATGCGGTAGGCGATGTGCGCCAGCGCTCGGCGGCCCAGTTGGTAGCCGCCGCCGGAGACGGGGCCACGGCGGCCATCGCGGCCTTCCGGCGACTGCGGGGCTAACCTTACCGATATGGACTCACCCGACGAGCGGAATATCAGCGAGGACCGGGAAGCTGCCGAAGGCCCGGAAACCGGCGGAACGGAAAACCGGTCCCCGGCTGAACCGGCCGCAAGCCCTAACCCCTGGCTGATTGGAACCGACCTGACCCAGGCCCGAAAGCGCATTTTGTGGGGCGGCGGCGCCGGGCTGGCGGAGGCAGTGATCAATTTCATCGTGATAATGTCCACCTTCTTCGTCGGGGACACGGAAGTTGAGGGGGTGGTTCAGCCCAGCCGCGGCCAGTTCCTGTTTGTGCTGGTAGAAGCGGGGCTGGTGGCGGGACTGGCCGCCGGAGTTCTGAAACGCAGTCGAGTGGCCGCCGGACTGCTGTTAATCTATCAGGTGGTAAGCAAACTGCTCCTGTTCGGCCTGGCCGCCTTTGGGTTAGGCCCGGGAAATCTGCATCCGGTGGGGCTGGCGCTAAACCTGGTATTTATTTACCTCTTCTTTCAGGGACTGCGGGGCGTCCTCACCTGGCATTACCTGACCCATCCGGCGTACCCCGTACCGCACCCGGAAATCAGCAGTCGGGAAGATGAGTAAGAGACGATAGGGTTAAGCTGCTTCCCCATCGTCTCTTACATTTTCCGCGAATCGCACCGCTCCAAACGGCCGCCGAGGTTATCGACCCTGCATCAAGGGAAAGACGCCCTCGGCAAACTTGGTCAACTGGTCTTTGAATACTTCCTGGGGCATCCCCATGACTGCGCCCAGGTTAATCCGCTCCACTCCCGGGTATTTTTCCTCTACGCTCATCAGGTGTTCCGCAATTTCCTCAGCGGGCCCGCAAAGCCAGACCTTATTTTCCACCGCATCTTCCAGGGTGGGCAGTTCGATACATCGGGAACGGCCGGGACGGGCCACTGCGTCAATCTGCTCCTGATTCAGGCGCATCAGGCCCAGGGGAGCGGCGAACTTCATCGCTTCCTCGAAATAGGGGCGGGCCTCTTCGATGGCTTTTTCCTTAGTTTCCCCGATGAAGAAGCGATAGCCCACCGCCACGTCTTCACCCAGGGCTAGTTCCCGTCCGTGGGTGGCGGCGGCCTGCTGGTAGAGGGCCATCCGCTCGCCCAGGGCCGGCTCCGGGGTGTTGGCAATCAAGGCTTTAATACCCATCTTGCCCATAAAATCGACGCCCTTGGGATTGCCGCTAACTAACGGCTGCCAGATTTCCACCGGCTGGCTGACGGGGCGCGGCACCAGGCTCAGCTTTTCCAACTGGTAGCCTCGATAGGGCACCTCGGCGGGAATCCGGTAATGCTTGCCTTGATGGGAGAAAGAATCCTCGGTAAAAGCCTTGACCAAAACCTCTACCTGTTCCTCAAACAGCTCCCGGTTGGCGTCGCCGTCCAGCATCGGCGCCGCGAAGGTCTCCACTTCCCGGGTGTGGTAGCCGCGGCCCACGCCGAAAATGACCCGCCCTTTGGTCAGGATGTCGGCCATGGCGAAGTCCTCGGCCAGGCGCAGAGGATGCCACATCGGGGTAATGTTGAAGCCGCAGCCATACTTGAGCCGCTGGGTATTGCCAGCCAGGTAGAGACTCAGCATCAGCAGGTTGGGGATACACTCGTAACCTTCGGTCTGGAAATGGTGCTCGGCCATCCAAAATTCGTCGTAGCCCAGACTTTCCAGATGGCGGGAAAAATCCAGCGCCCAGTCAAAAGCCTCAGCCAGCTTTTTGTTGGAATAGCTGCGGTCATTGGCCGGAGTGCCGGCAAAACCCAGGTTGTCATCTACAACGTGCCCGGCATAGGAAGCGCTAAAACTGCGAAACATTGGTTATTCCTCGGTTAAAATGTAAAGTTTGCTCAGGGCAATTATAAAGGCTGCTCTAACTGCCAGCAATCGGGAACCTGAAAATACTGACCTGATTCACCGCATCAGTTCGGAAAACCACGAATCTACATCGGCTGGCATCCGGCCCGTTGTCTGCAGCTGCAGCATAGCGGACTCTACCGCAGCAGTGGGTATGGTATCCAGCACCCTCGGCGCGGGAACCAATGCGCCGTTCAAGTCGTTAGGCTCAAACTTGTCCAGGGAACCGCCGTATTTTCTGATGGACAAGGATACTATCTCCCGACCTGGCTGAGAGTGAAAATAGAGAAAGAGGTGGTCGATGTAACGCTGCCCCGACAAGTTGGGCTGAAACCCGTGAAAGCAGGTCAGGTTCAAAGCCTGGGAAGTGTTACGGACGATTTTGTATCCACCTCGGGAAAATACGCCCAACAGTAGCGGGGCCGGTTGGCGGGTTTCGTTTTTGTACCAGGGACTACGGCTGCGGGTGATGTAGCCTCGATGAAAGCCCTGTCTCTCCCCTGACTGAATGTAGCGCTGAGCTGCCGGCGAAGCGTGGCCGTTAGCGTTGAATAGCAGCGTCCGGGCGTCGGCTTGCACCAAATTGGCGTAATCCTCCGGGGCAAACCATGGTTGTTGAATCTGCGCACTTTTGGTGATGGCAGGAACCAACTCCTCTGGGTCCAGTCCCAGCCTTTGGGCCTGCGACGGGCGCAGGGCAAAGAATCGATTGGCGCCCGTGGCAATTCCCCGACTGAACCGACCGTAAAGTGCCAGCGGGACGGTGTTGGCGTAATCCGGTATCCGTCGGGCTGTGTCAAAGTAAGGCAGCCACTTATCTTTGGCGGAAAGTCGGACATAAGGGATATGTGCAACCGGCTCCTTCTCCAGCAGGTAATCCAATTCGCAAATAGAGTCACAGGTATAGAAATCGACCCCGGGAAATTGATTGCCCTTGTCGTAAAGGAGGATACCTAGGGACGTAACGGCGTCAGGAATGACTTCTCTTTCGCAGTCAAGTCGGATAATAGCAGCCAGATGACGCCCCGCCGTCAACTTCTGTTTAACTAACGCTCCGTACCCGGTATTCAGGAACTCCAATGGCATAATGTAGGCCAGCCGTCCGCCGGCCGTCAGTTCCGATAGCGACTTTATGAGGAACGCCGAAGCCGTGTTAGTGTAGCCGGACATTTTGAGATTCAAATGTTGAGCAAATTGATCCAGGACCTGAGGCCGATTGGGAAAACGCTGAAACGGTATGTAGGGCGGGTTACAAACGATGTTGCCGTGTTGCCGTCCCCAGGACAGTAGATAATCTTCATGGCGCACTTCCACCTGAGCGCTGGCCGATGTTGAAGTCCAAAAGTCCAGAATCCGGCAGTCGATTTCGCTGCCGGTAAAGGTCGTTCCAGAATCCTGTGGCAAAGCGTTCAGAAACGCTCCCAAGCCAAAGCTTGGGTCATACAGGTTGGCGTTTCCCGATGCAATGACCCATCGCACCATAAACGAGGCTACTTGGGGGTGCGTGAAAAACTGCCCCCAAGTCTTGCGGTGGGAACTGTCCACAGTTTGCAGATAGCGAGTCTCATGAGGCTGCATTGTCAATCTCTTGAGCGAAAACTTCCGCATCCAGATAGCCTCGACCACCCTGAAAAGTGACATAGAACAACAAGCGGCCCCGATCCAGCTCTTTCATTGCTGACCGGTGTTCGGGCATTTCAATTCTGCGCAAGACTGCCCGGCAAACCCGCACGTTGACCTTAATAGTAGTCTTGCCCTGATTTTTAACGTCCCGTTCCACTGAAAACGCCGTTTCCTCATTATCGGGATTGGCGGTCAGTTCCAGAACTTTCCGAAAGGGAATCACATAGGCTTTATCAAAGAAAACCTGGAGATAGTAATGGGGAACACCAAATTTCTGAATCCAGCGGTTGACCAGGGCAATATCTTCCAGCTTGGGAGTAATGCTGAGATAGTCCCGCCGGTGCAGAATCTTGATTTGAGCTTTCAAAGATTTAAGGTAGCCGCTCAATTCTCTCAAGATTCTGGATGATGACCAACTTATGGCCCGGAAATCCAGTTCCCGAAAAGTTTCCGCTGTAGCCCCAGCGATTAACTGGTGCAGGAGCGGACTTCTCTCCAGCAGTGTGGTGGCATAAGGCTCCCGCAAGATAAGCCCCTGCAACCGGACACACTCGATCTCCGCTTGCTGATTCCTTTGGGCCATGAAAGTGGCGTAGCGGTCTGCCAGAAAGCTGCTGGATCGGACTTCAATCGCAGCAATAGCAGATTGAACTAACTCCGGGCTATCCAGGTCGTAGTCTGCATCGTCGGGAAGATCGGTACGCCGAAAAATCAGCAAGTCAGGTCTTTTCCCTATATCGTTCAATTCGTTCTGATAGGCCGCGTAAAACTCGGCAAATCCGGGGTCACCAGCGGCAAGGGTATCATCTCGACCGTACTTTATGGCGCGATATTGAGGCGAATGTTCGTTGATGGCGTTAAAAACCACGGCCTCAGCCCAATCACCCTGCTCCTTGTTAGTCAAAAATTCGGAACTTGCCAGGGTAGGCAACCGTCCTGTGATTTGCACGTTGGTGTCAATCTCAAAAGGCGACTCCAAAATGAGACGGCTGATGGCATCCCGGTAAGATTCATCCATTTTGCCGCTTATCTCCACTGATTCTACGCTATCCCCCTAAACCGCCGGCGGCGGAGTTGGGGCCGGGTTGTGCAGCTCTACGCCCAGGGTGGCGGGGAAGACGCGGATTATTTCTTCTACGGTCCACCGGCCGTTCTTGTGCATGGTCTTGACCGGTTCCGGCTCGTTGAGCAGGCTGACCAGGCCGGCGGTAACGTAAAAGACGTGGCCGTTAACGTGAGCCGCTTCGTCGGAAGCCAGCCAGGTGGTGAAGGGCGCCACATCTTCCGGCTCGCCGCGCAGTCCGCCCACATTGCCGCCGCTCATCCCGCGCGCCGCCCGCAAGTCTCGGGCCTCATCCGGGACACTGCCAATCATACGGGTCTGGGCGCTGGGGGCGATAGAGTTGGCGGTTACGCCATACCGACCCATGTCCCGAGCTACCACCCGGGTAAACCCGGCTATACCGTCCTTGGCCGCCCCATAGTTGGCCTGGCCGGAGTTACCGTACAACCCGGAGGTAGAACTAAAGGTAATGACTCGTCCGGACCGCTGCTGCCGGAACAAAATGCAGGCGTGCTTGACGACGGTAAATGTGCCCTTGAGGTGCACAGCGATAACGTCATCCCATTCCTGCTCGCCCATGTTAAAAATCATTCGGTCCCGGAGGATACCATGGCAAGTTACCACCGCGTCCAGTTTGCCGAAGTTGTCGATGGCAGACTGGATAATTTTCTCGCCGCCTTCCATCGTGGCGACGGACTCGGTGCAGGCGGCCGCCTCGCCGCCGGCTTCCCGGATTTCAGCGGCCACCTGTTCGGCGATCGACTGGTCAAAACCGCTGCCATCCAGGTTAACGCCCGGGTCAACGACCACCACCTTGGCGCCCTCGGCGGCCATCTGCAAGGCTACGCCTTTACCTACGCCGCGGCCGGAGCCGGTTACAATTGCAACTTTGTTTTCAAGAAGATTGGGCATTTATGTACTCCAGATTAAATTTAACTGCCTGAAAGTCGGGGAGTTCCTTACCATTGGGATGAGCCGGGGTCAGGTCAAGCCTCCAAGTACCCGATTCACAAATTCGCGCACTACCGGACGGTCGGCCTCCACCTGAAAATCCTCCATAAAATCGTGGCAGTAGTTAGCGTGGAAATGCTCGGCGGCTAAAAATCCACCAGGCAGAAATTCCTCTCCGGTCTCTGCATAGAGACGTTGCACCGCACTTTTGAGGTTTCGGCGTTTCCCATAGGGCCAGTCCCGCTGCTGGCACAGGGCAATGACCGCATGGGAGGCGGCTCCCCACAGCTTTTCCGAGGCTTGCAAGGTATCACCGGCGGCAAACTCCCGGTCGGCAACCTCCAGAAAGTCTCGGGCCGTTTGTATGTGTTCTCGCATTTCCATAGCTCTGGCAGAATCCTTTCCTTTAAGGAATAAGTTGCTGCTCTAAAATTTGGGGTTTTATGACCGGATTAACTGTAACGCAACTTTTTAGATTCAGGCAGTTTCTTCCAGCAAGGCTAGAGTACGCGCCACGAAATCGTGCACTGCCGGCCGATATTCGTCCACCTGAAAGTCTTCCATAAAGTCGTGATAATAGTTGGCGTGAAACTTCTCAGCGGTGGAGAAACCACCCCTCAGAATTTCTTCCCCGGTCTCTGCATAGAGGCTCTGCACTGCGCTCTTGAGATTTCGGTGTTTCCCAAAGGGCCAATCCCGCTGCTGGCACAGGGCGATGACCGCATGGGAGGCGGCTCCCCATAGCTTTTCCGATGCTTGCAGGGTATCGCCGGCGGCAAACTCCCGATCGGCAACCTCCAGAAAGTCTCGGGCCGTTTGCATGTGTTCCCGCATTTCCATAGACCTTGCGTCATCCGTCAACTTTGCTGGTAAGCGACAATTCTCTAGCCGCGCGGCGGCGCCGGATTGTAAATGCCGCGGGTCAGGTTATTCCTGGCCTGGGGAGCAATATCTTCCATTGACCAATGGCCGTCAAAGTATATGGAGTTCTGGGGTCGAGGCTGGGACATCAGCGAAATTTCGCTGGCGTACACCAGGAAAGTCTGGCCGTTGACGTTGGCCGCATAGTCGCTGGCCAGGTAGCAGACGAAGGGAGCGATGTCGTCCGGGTTCATTACTTCCGGCTCGTTCCCCTGGTCCAGAGTTTGCACCCCACCCCGGGCCCGGATTTCCGCCGCGCTGTCGGGAATGGCGCCAATCATCCGGGTGGTGGCCCGGGGCGCGATGGAGTTGGCGGTTACGCCGTAGCGACCCATATCCCGGGCCACCACCTTGGTGAACCCGGCAATGCTGGACTTGGCCGCCCCGTAGTTGGCCTGACCCGAATTGCCCTGTAAACCGGACTGGGAACTGAAGGTGACAATCCGCCCGGAGCGCTGCTGCCGAAACAGGATGCAGGCATTCTTTACGACACTGAAAGTTCCCTTCAGGTGAACGGCGATAACGTCGTCCCACTCCTGCTCCGTCATATTAAAAATCATCCGGTCGCGGAGAATGCCGGCGCAGGTTACTACGATGTCCAACTTGCCGAAGTTATCGATCGCCGTCTGGACGATTTTTTCGCCACCCTCCATAGTTGCCACCGACTCCATGCAGGCCACGGCGGAACCGCCCTCCTGCCGGATTTCGGCTACTACCTGCTCGGCGATGGAATGGTCGGCGCCGCTGCCGTCCACGTTAACGCCCGGGTCAACTACCACTACCTGGGCGCCCTCCAGAGCCATCAACTTGGCTACGCCCCGGCCTACGCCCCGGCCGGAGCCGGTTACTATGGCTACCTTGTCCTTGAGTATATCTGCCATATTTGTTTTAACCTCGATTTTTGGTTTGGCTGACGGAATATTATAACTTGGTTGGATCGAGAATTTCCGAAGGCTGCCCCGGACTGGGCCGGAGTAATCCGAAAATCACTCCCATACGATTGCCCGGGCGGGTTGAGAAGCCCGCCGGCAATTATGTGCCCTTCAATTACTGCGGCAAAGGCCAGAATCATTGAACCGGATAAACGAATGCCAGCCGCAATTATTTGGCGTTTCCCAAGAGTTGGCAGCAAATCCGATAATGCAGACCACCGGGAATTACTGCCTGACCTTACCGCATCTGTCCGGTAAAGTTGGCAAAACCCCAGGGCATCGGCACCGTCCAGCCCCGGCTCAAAGCCGGTCAGTTGGGAAATACGGTGAGCATCCAGTCGCCTGGTTACGGTAAAGGGCTTGGGGGCTTCGTTCATCAGCTGTTCGACTGTTTGGATAAAGGCTTGAGCAACTGTAATGGACCTATCGATGTCTTCCAGGTATAAAAAGTTTTCGTAAAAGTTTTGATGGTTTGAGTTGGCTTCCGCTCGACCTGCATAAAGGGCTTGAGCCATCGGAGTAGCCGGCCCGAGTTCGGCTCCCAACTGAGAAACTACCGCCTGTCGCAGGGCGTGACTGTCGTGCCGCCAGCCACGTTGTTCCCCGATGGCCTTGAGGGAAGCCGCCACTGCGCCGGACACTTTTTCTGACGCCTGAATCAAGTCGCCGGCCTCCAGTTCCGGCCTGGATTTTTGCAGCAGGTGATGGCTCATCTGCATATAGCTGGCGGGAGTGTGTCCTCCCGGTTGCGGCGCGGGGATTATGGGTACGGTCATGGCAGTTTAGGCCCTCCGGCTGGGGAGAATCACCGTGGCGTTTCCCGGAGTTGTGTTCTGCCCTGCGGCGGTTTCCAGCCACACGACGCAGTCCACCAGACCTTGTCCTTCTTCCTCGTACTTGCGCGTAACCGTACCCCTGGCCGTGATGGCGCTGCCGGGCGCGTCCATCCCCCGGTATTGGCATTGCAGCCGTTTCAGCATACCCAGCGGCCCGATCCAATTGGTTACCAACTGGCCCAGGAAAGCGCTCTTCAGGGCGCCGTGCAGGATCGGGCCATCCAGCCGGTTGCCGATGGCGAAATCCTTGTCGTAGTGGATTTCGTAGAAATCGCCGGAGGCGCCAGCATACTGCACCAACTGGCGAGTGGTGGGTTCCTTGACCAGGGTGGGCAACTCCATACCCTCGCTTACATCTTCCCAGTAAACTTGCTCGGACATACTACACCTCGGTGAATCCAGGGGCTTTCCCGCCTGGCGGCCAAGAGCCTCGTCAAGCGGCGCAAGAGGGCGCTGGCCGCTCTAATATGCGATCAGCGTATTGGTCTGGGTGGCAACCACTTCGGCAAACTGGTTGGTATAAGTAGTGGCCGTGGTCATAAATACCATAGGCCCCAGACGGCCGGTGCGCTCGGTCAATTCGGCGATGCGGGCGACGGCGGTAATGCGGTCTCCGGGACGCACCGGCTGGAAATATTCCCAGTCGCTGCCCCCGTCCAGTCTGCGGTTGAAGGACAGGTCAAAGGGCAACTCAAGGTTGACCCCGCGCACGGAGCGCAGGAAAGTGGGGGGCGCAATCAATCCGCCGTACCTGGTCTTGCGGGCTGCGGCTTCGTCGTTCCATTGCGGGTTAGGATCGCCGATAGCTTCGGCAAACCGAAGGATTGCCCCCTTTTCCACCTCCATAGTAACCGGAGCGCTTTCGATCCCAATCGCCTGTTGGCGCATTTCTTCGGTAAGGAAAGTGGCAGGGGTGGACAAGGCAAAACCTCCCTTCGAGTATCGGGCAAAAGCATACAACCGGCGCCGGGCAGTGTCAAGAAATGGGAAACTCAGCCAGCCCCGGCCCATCGGCTTTATCGACTTCATCCACTGCCCGCGACCCGGTTAGTCCGGCGGAAAAGGCTCTGGCATGGCCGGTATTCCGGTCAGATTTCTACCCCGTACCTGGTGAAGTTGCGGTAAACCCGTTCCGGCATTTGCCAGCAGGCCACTTGACCGGTGGACTTCTCTGCGGCGCAGGCCTGGCAGAAAATGGCATGGACAATCAACTTCCGGTATTTGCGCCCTTCAATACGGACTGCGTAGGCCGTGCCTGTATGGGACGCTGCTTTGTGGGGACAGTAGAGGCAGCTTTCAGCCTCGGCAATAGGAGCGAAGGGATTGCGCCGTTTAACCGGGGAGCTTACTGCGTAGGTAATGTCAGGCATAATATACAGAGTTCCTTTAAGCTTAATTCTCGCTGACACTGTTGCCGGTAGTATTATCGCCGCTGGCTTGATTAAAAGAAACGGGTCGGCGTCACACTTTCCAACTCGCTGCAAAATTATTCGCGATACGCCTGATGTCATCCGACGATAAAATAGTTCCCGCGTCAACTCCAGGGAGACTCCGGCGGCGGCCCTGGCGGCGCAGTCTGCTGCTGCTGGCCCTGGCTTTGCTGGCGCTGGCAATATCCGATGCCAATTACCGGCCCACGGAGCTGGAGCGGGCCATCGCACCTTACCAATACAGCATCCTGGATTGGGAGCTGGAACATTTGCTCCAGAAGTGGACTCGGGCCATACGCCGCCTTTGGCCCGGTGGGGACAAACCGACCCGCGAGGAGGAGCTTAAACTGGTTCAGGAATTCTTTGAACTGGGTCTGGCGCAAAGACAATTGGAAAGGCGGCTGCGCCGGGCCGAATTGGGTGGGCCGGAATCGGCCGGCGGTGGAGCGGGACGGCTGCCTGAGGCCGGGCCCGGTTACATCGCCCAAGCCATTACCGATAACCGGGAACGGCGTCGGGAGCTACTGCCTGAGGTAGAGCGCATCGTTGAATCGACCCTGACCCGGATTTTACGCGAACAAGATATGACCACGCGCTGGCTGGGGGTCTTTCCTCCGGTGGACACCGTATTTGGCAGTCCCCCCAGTGTGCTGGCGCTTTCGCCGCGGGACCGTATCTACCGGCAAGATGCCTTTCTGCTGCAACCTGGACTGAACGACGCGGTTAGGACTGACCTGGAAACTACGGCGCTGAACTCGGAGAATCTGTCCTCGGTGGTAGTGAATACCGGGGGCTTGTCAGTCTATCCCAGCGTAGCGCTGGATACGGCCGGCCTGCGCTACGGGCTGGAAGTAGCCGCTCACGAATGGGTGCATCATTGGCTCTTTTTTCGCCCGTTGGGACGCAACTTTCAGCAAAGCCCGGAAATGCTGACCCTGAACGAAACGGCGGCGACCATCGCCGGAGAAGAAATGGGAGACCTGGCCTACGCCGTTCTGACCGGCAAAGCGGCGTCCCGTCCGCTAATACGGAGCAATCCCGGGGAGTTTGACTTCACCGCCGAGATGCGTCAGACCCGACGGCGGGCCGAGGAGATATTGGCCCAGGGAGACATTGCCGGAGCTGAGACTTATATGGAGGAGCGGCGGCGCCTTTTTGTGGCTCAGGGTTACAACATCCGCAAGCTGAACCAGGCCTATTTTGCCTTCCATGGCTCCTACGCCACCGGGCCCGGTTCAATCAGCCCTATCGGACGGCAAGTGCGGAATCTGCGCGACGCGAGCGGCTCTCTGAACCGGTTCCTGACTACCGTTTCCCAATTTGGCAGCTATGCGGAATTTACCGCTTATTTGGAGGGTGAGGCAGAGTGAACCGGCTCGGAGCTTTCCCGGTCCGGAGTGACTACGCGGAGTTGTTATATTGAAAATCGATCACAGCCACGGCCGTTGCTTGGAGCGTTCCTTTTGGGAAGTGTAGGCCGGGAGGCCTTGACCTTCCAGCGCTTCCGCCACCATCTGCTTGAACAACTGCCGGTCGCGGCCGCTGATTACTGCCTGCTTGTGGGCTTCGGAAATGGCGACGGGGTAGCCTTGTCCCAGACGGCACTGCTCCGCAATCAGGCTGTGCCCCAGGGACAGCAGGGTCTCATCCTCCGCCACCCACTTCGGAATTTCTACCCGGGCGATTTCCTCTCCGGCGTTCAGGTAGTAGAAACAGACCTGCTGCGCCTCGCCGTAGTAAAGCCGGGACACTGAGGAGTTGGTCAGGTAAACCGGCGACCGCTGATGGGTCTGCAGCAACTCCCCGAATATTTCCCGGTCCATAAAGTCGTCGGAATCGCTGCACGGTTCCCGCTGCGAGCGACGGTTGCTGCACGACTCTCGACAATGGGCTAATTCATAGGTGCAGCGGCAGCGGCGAATGGCATTGGCTACCTCGGCGCTTCGGGGCAGGGAGACGTAGGCTGCCAGGGTAACTCGCCGCTGCCCGGCCAGACGGCGAAATTCTTCCAGCGCCGGCAGCAGCCCGGTCTCGATGATGTGTCGGCGAACAAAATCCGGGTATCCCTGCCCCGCCAGTCCCCACAGAACCAGAGTGCCGTCCACCAAGGCCAGCAAAGGCAAGTCCGCCGGGCATTCCCGCGCCATTTCCAAAAGAGCTTCCAACTCCTGAACGGTTCGATACAGCCCCAGCAGATTGCCGGTAATCGCCTCCTCATGGTTGGGCCGACCGGGGTTGCGCAAATACAGCTCTTCTTCCGTGGCGGCCAGATAGGGACGGCTGAAGAATCGGGCGTCGGAATTGTCGCCGTAAGTCAGGACGCAGCCACCCAGGTTTATCAGGTAGCAAGGCACGGGCAGGTGCCGGTCCACATCTATGTGGGAGCCATCTACGGAAAGGGCCGTCCAGTCTCCGGGGGCCGGCAAAGGCGCGGTCTCTCCCAATAGCGTATCCAGCACCTCGGCAGCCAGAAAGGGCTCGTAAAACTTGCGGGTGCGCTGCCGCGCCGTCTCGGGAGCTATGGCCGAGGCTTCGGACAGCAATTGGGCTAATCGGCGCCGGCGGTGGCCGTAGCCGCTGCCCACCGCACGGGAAACTTGCTCCAGTTGCAGTATGGTTTTACCCAGGTCCAGGGACATAAAAGCAACCCTGTTCACAAGAGATCAGAGGCTGAGGCTCGCCTGAAGATTATAGCGCGCATTGGCGTCGGGAATCAGAAAATTGGCTAAATTCGGCGCTGCCGGCCAAACAATTTCTCTTGACGCTTTTTGAAACTCCGCATATAATTAGCACACTTGTTCTACCAACTGTCAATGGGGTGAAGACATGGCTCAAGCTGAAGTCCAGGAAATTACCTGCAAGACTCTGCTGAACCGGGTGGATGCTCCCGGATTTCCCTTCCGGTGGACCCTGAACCCCTACCGGGGCTGCCGCCACGCCTGTCGCTACTGTTACGCCCGCCCTACCCACGAATTCTGGGGTATGAACGCTGGCAGCGAGTTCGACCAGCGGGTCTTCGCCAAGGTTAATGCGCCTCAGGTACTGCGTGACGAGTTGCGCAAGCCCAAGTGGAAGGGCGAGCCCATCGCCATCGGCACGGCTTCCGACCCTTACGAACCGGCCGAGGCCCAGTACCGGCTGACCCGTCAGATTATTCAGGTCCTGGCCGAGTTTCGCAACCCGGCCTCCATCACCACCAAAGGAATACTGGTGCGGCGGGACGTGGATGCGCTGCAGGAACTGTACTACGCCGCCGATACCCAGGTGATTTTCAGCGTGGGCAGCATTGACGAAACGGTGTGGCAGCGAACGGAGCCGGGGACACCCAATCCCCAGGCGCGGCTGGAGGCGATGCAGTTCCTGGTGGAAAGTGGGATTCCCGCCGGGGTAATGATGGCCCCACTGCTGCCCGGTATTTCCGACAGCGCCGAGGCTATCAATGCCACCGTTCAGGCGGCGGCCAAACACCGCGCCCAATTCCTTTCGGCCAATCTTCTGTTCCTGAAGCCCGGCTCCCGGGAGTGGTTTATGCCTATGCTGCGGGAATCTTATCCTCATCTGACCCCCGGCTATCAGCAGCTTTACCGGGATACTTACGCCGGCAAAGAATACACTGAAGCTGTCTTGAACCTGGTGGACGAAGCCCGCCGCCGTTATCGGTTGCCTTCCGTTACCGCCCCCAAGGAGTTGAATGCGCCGCGCCAGTACCAGCAGCTGGCCCTGATTGCGTAAACCGGGATTGATGCTATGCAAATTATTGAAGACGCCGCCACCCCTATTTTCCCGGAAACTAACCGATTTTATCGGGGCGACTGTATTGCTGTAATGGCCGAGTGGCCGGACAATCAGGGCTATCGCATATGAAAAATTTTCAGGATGAGAACGGAACTTTCCGATGTTTTGGCGGCGCTTTACTGGGTAATCAACATCAAAACCAACGGTTTAAGTCTTAAATTACCCAAATTTAGCAGTTAAAAACGGAGATTTAACCGTCAATTGGCCTCTTAAAATCCATATGCGATAGCCCTGGCCGGACAATTGCATTGACTTGACGGTAACCTCACCCCCTTATGACAGCCTCCGATCTTATGAAGGTTACGACTTTAACTTTGCAGGAATCGCCTCCGGCCTGCTGCGGGTTACAAGACCCGGCGGCGTTGTGGTCTGGGTCGTGGGCGACAAAATCAGCGGCGGCCGTTCCCTGACCGGGTTCAGGCAAGCAATCCACTTTCAGGAAATCGGTTTTACCGTCCATGATGTGATGATTTATCAGAAAAAGAACACGCCCTTTATGCGCTCCAACGCTTATACCAATGCCTACGAGTTGATGCTGGTGTTGAGTAAAGGCGGGCCGCCGGACACTTTCAATCCCCTGAAAACGCCTACCCGTCGCTCCGGCGCGGAATTACTGACCCACAACAAACTTCCGGACGGAGTCAACAAGAAAAAGCGGGGTCTGCTCAAGCAGGAAAAGACCCGCACCAATATCTGGGCTTACGCCGTTGGCCTGGGCGGCACTACCCGGGACCGCATTGCCTTTCAGCATCCCGCCATTTTCCCGGACAAGCTGGCGGAAGAACATATCCGGTCCTGGTCCAATCCCGGCGATATTGTGTTGGACCCTATGTGCGGCAGCGGAACAACCTGCAAGATGCCCTTAGTCAACAACCGGCGTTATATCGGAATCGATATAGCCGCTGAGTACATAGATATTGCCGAGGCCAGAATCGGCGACATTAAGGAAGAGCTAGAGCGGTCAGGATGAGACTGGCAGCACCCAGAGAAATGCCGGCGTAATAACCCGCAACGTTAGGGGTTGGCCGGATGCAAACGCCCGTCCGGGGGTAAGTCAGCCGGTTGATTTTGGCATAAACAAAGCCGGGGCCGACTTTGCGCGGCCCCGGCTCGCTCGCTTCCCGTCATCGCCCTTTGGTTATCGGGCCGCCAAATCTAATACTTGCTCAATTTCTCCTTCCGGATGCGGCCGGTAATCAGGAATATGACGCGCTCGGCAATGTTGGTCGCCCGGTCGGCGATTCGTTCCAGGTCGTGGGCGGCCCAAAGCAGGTAGGTGGCCCGCTGGATACTGCGGGGGTCCTGAATCATAAACAGCAGCAACTCCCGATACACCTGGTCGTAAAGCTCGTCCACCTCATCATCATCATCCAGTACCCTTTCCGCTCGGGACAAGTCTCGCTCCAGCAGCGCTTCGATGCTGTCCCGCAGCATTTCATTGGCCTTATTAGCCATGCGCGGGATGTCAATCAGCGGCTTCAGCGGCGGCTCATTGCCCATCAGCAGGCTAATCTTGGCGATACCTTCGGCATAGTCGCCCATCCGTTCCAGCTCCACCACTATGTGCAGCATAGCAACGATCGCCCGCAGGTCGCCGGCCATGGGCTGCTGAGTGGCGATCAGGTCAACGCAAATTTCCTCGATGTCATAGCGCTTCCGGTCAATGTAATCGTCGCCGTCGATAACCGATTGGGACTCGGCCAGGTCCCGGTTTTTCAAGGCTTCCACCGCCCGGTAGATGGATTTGTCCACCACATTGGCCAACAGCGCAACTTCCTCTTGCAGGCCGGCAAGCTGGCGATCCAGGTCCACTCGCAGCATCGGTCCACCTCCCAGGCATAGAATTTCCTTCGGTATTATCCCGTATTAGTAGCGGCCTTTCGACTTAGACCGGCCGCCACATTTGCCCCCGCTGCCGCACCGGCTCCAGCAAACTCTCGTCGAGGGGCAGCGGCTGGTAGTCCTGCGGGTTTGGCAGGGTGTAGCCAATCAACTCAAAAATCTCAGTGTTGGTGTAATAGAAGTTGTAGCACTGGCGGACAAATTCCCGGAAAAAGACGGGGAGATCCGTTTCTACCTGACGCAGCGTCTCATCCTGCCGGTTCGGGGACAGATCGGCGAAACCGGAACCGCCCCGCTGGGCGGCGGCAATTTCCAGTTGTGCCAACCCTTCAGTAAAGTTTCGGCGGAGGGTAATGTTCCGGGCTGCCACCTGCTCGACGAACTGGGCGCCGCCCAGGTCACCAGCTCCGGGAAACTGTTCCTGGGCCGGAACAATGCGATTATAGGCGGCGGTAATCAGGGCCCGCTGCGCCTGCGTAAATATGCTGCTACCGGTTGTCATACTCGCTGCCTCCAGGTCAGGACGACCGTTTCTGCTTCCCTGCTCCCCGGCGAGAAAATTGGGGTGCCGGGGCAATATCTTCAGTGTTCCGCGCTGCTGGCGCTCAGATGTCTTCTCACCGTGGTATGATCGGCAGCACGATATGGGAAGGATACCGGGCGCTGTGGTGAATCGTCTGCTGCGCCCTTTCCAGCCGGTCATCCTCGCCCAAAGGCGCGCCGGTGTTGGGATTGCGGTCGAACCGGGGGAAATTGCTGCTGGATATTTCCACCCGCAGCCGATGCCCCGCTTTAAGCACGTGGCTGGTAGCCCACAGGTCGATGGTATATTCGTGAACCCGTCCGGGGGTGATGGGAGAGGGCTGCCGCGCCGAGGTGCGGTAGAGGGCCCGGACTATACCATCCTGCAAGTTGTGGGCGTATCCCTCCGGGCGCACGTCCACCAGCTTGGCGGTAAAGTCGGTATCCGCTGCGCTGCTGGCGGCAAACAACTTGACCAGGACCGGCCCGGTTAACTCCAGGTCTGAGGGCAGGGGGTCTGACGTGAATACCAGCACGTCGGGGCGGTCCTCCACCGGCCGCTGGTCGGCCACACCGTGGGGAATCATCAGCGTATTGCCCCGCAAGCGTCGGCGCCGGGTTGTCAGGGTCATAGATATAAGTGTCCGCCGGTTCCTCCCCGGGCGGAACCGTAGAAAGGGAGCCGTCGCCGGCCCGGGTATTGGCTGCGCCGCCGGAATGGAAGTAGTACCGGGTGTAGTGAGTACGGGCCAGGGGCCATTCCTGTTCGTAGCGCCACCGATTGTCGCCCATCACGAAAATATAGACCGGAGGCTCCTCCATAATGCCATTGGCAGTATCCTTGAGCCAGTAATCAAACCAGCGGCGCAAGTGGTCGTGCAGTTCGATCGCGGCCTCCGGGCCGAAGTCGATGTCTTCGGTATCGCCGGAGGTGGGCCGGGTGTAAGGTCGGATGTGCGCCCACGGGCCAACCAGCAATTTCTGATTACGGCGGGCCAGATCACTGCCGCCCCGGTCAGTAATGCCCCGGTAGGCGTTCAAGGCCCCTTCCAGAAAAATGTCATACCAGGAACTGACGTGGAACATGGGGATTTTGATGCCGTCCAGGTGCTGCAGCAGGTTCAGCCGCCACCAGTAAGGGCCGTCGAGTTCCTGCTCGAAATATTCGCGGAAGTAGGGCGCTGTCTCCTTCAATAGTTCAATCCAGTCTTGCAGGGGCAGATGCCGAAACCACGCATCGCTCAAAGGTCGGCCAAAGTTGCCCGGTTCCAGAACGTAGTCATCCATCCGGGCCAGCAGGTCGCTGCGTCCCAGACGCTGCAGCGTGTTGCGGCCCTTATGGATTGCGTAGGGAACCATCCAACCCCACTCCATTGCGCCGCCGGTGTGGTAAACCCAACTTTGGTGAAAGTCAGAGGATGCGGAAACGGGAGCCATTGTCTGCAAGTGCGGCGGCAGGGGATTGTTGGTAGCCAGGGTATATTGAGTGGCGCCCAGGTAGGATTGGCCGGTAGTCCCCACCCGACCGTTGCTCCAGGGCTGGCGGGCCGCCCATTCTACCGTGTCATAGCCATCCTGCACTTCCTGGAACAAGGGGTTATAATAGTCGCCCTCGGACTCGAAGCGGGCGCGGCAGTCCTGACTCAGCACTACGTAGCCGTGGGTCGGAAAAAACCATACCGAATGGTCCGGCGCGGCCACATAGTCGTCCTTGCCGTAAGGCCCCCGGTTGACCAGCACGGGAAACCGCCCCGGGGCATCGGGCCGGAAAATGTCGGTCGCCAGGCGGGTTCCATCCCGCATGGGAACCATTACATTGCGCTCTCGGATAACCTTGTAGCTGCCTTCTTTAGCCATGCCAACAGGATACCTGCATTATGTCCATAACGTCAAATTAAAATATGGATAAAACGGTTAAAGCATTATGAATGTTCGTACAATACCGGCATTCCCGCCACGAAATAGTATCAACCCTGACTTTCAGAGGAAGGACATCACTTAATCGGGAAGCCCGAAATTCCCCGCCATAATCGATACTCCCCGCTTTGGCCCGCTTCTCCTCTCGCCTCGCGGGAGAGGGGCGTGGGTGAGGGCATATTCCACCGGCGTTGGGAATGGCAATACAATAATGCTATACTACCTCCAGCCAAATCGCGCCACAATTCGGGCGGCTAGGTGTCCAGCTCAAAGCCATCCCTTCCCGTTTGAGACGTCAACCCGGATTTTATCCGACTGGAGGTAAATCATGGGGATTCTGAAAATTGAAGGCGTTACCCATTGGTCGATCCCGGTAAATAATCTGGAGGAGGCCGAGGCCTTTTACGGTGACCTGCTGGGGTTGGAAGCCAGGGGACGGCTGGGCAACTCGGGAATGTCCTGCTTCAACGTCGGCGACCACAATATCTTGCTCTGCCAACTGGATGAGCCTACCGAACAGGCGGCCCAACGAGACCCCAAAGTACACCACTCCTTCACCGTTACCCCGGAAACCTTTGAGGCGGCCTGCCGCCTGTTCCACGAGCGCAGCGTACCCGTTGACGATCTGGTTTACCGGGAACGGAGCTTCTTCACCGGGCGGGAGTTGTATTTCTTTGACCCCAGCGGCAACCGGCTGGAATTGCGCGACCCTACCTGGGAGACCGGTATGCCCACGCCGGCCTTTGCGGACATCGGCTAGAGCTGCCTGATCAGCCGAGATTTTTATACCGACAAGGAGAAATTGATATGCCCTACGCCATCAACCACGTCCACATTCGAGCCGCCGATCCCCACGCCACCGCCGCCTGGTACGAAAAGTACTTTGAGGCCCGCAAGGTGTCGGAACGGGAGGTTATGCCCGGCACCATCACCATCGGGATGGAAGTGGGCGGGCCCACCCGCCTGAACGTATCCTCCAAGCCGGTCGGTTCCTCCGACGAACCAGCAGTAGCCGAACTGAATCGGCTGGGACTGGAGCATTTCGGGTTCCATGTGGAGGACCTGGAAGCGGAGCTCGCCAAGTTTGAAGCCGACGGAATCCGGATCGTGCTGCCTCTCACCGAGGTGGTGGGCGGAACCAGGTTGGCTTACATCGAAGGCCCCGACGACGTGCTGATTGAACTGGTGCAGCCGGCCGCTTAAAGGATGCGCCAAACCAAATCGACTCGGCTACTTTATTTGAATGCAACCTATTCCGGGATGGCCGGTCGTCGCTGGATCAGGTCGTCCCGAAATTATTGGGCGAGGGACACAATATGACCGAAATGCAGGAACGCTTGTGGGATTACGATCGCGTACAGCCGGGACAGGCGGCGCCGCCCACCGTGGTAACCATCACCCCGGAACAGATTGCCGAGTATGCCAGCATCGCCCAGAACCCGGATGCCCGTTACCGGGTGGGGCAGGGCAGCGCAGAATACGGTGGTTCACCGGCGCCGATGCCGACTATGGCCTTGTCCTATGCCCCCCTGCTGCGGGCGGAGATTGCGGAGAATAACGGCTTCATCGCTCTGGAGCAATCGAAAACCGCCCGGCGTCAGACTCCCTTTGCCAAGTGTGAAGCCCGCTGGTTGCGCCCCGTCTTTGCCGGAGACACCATCACCGGCGTGGGCCGGGTGCTGGAAAAGTACGAACGGCGCGGCAGCAAGTTCGTTACCTTCCGCATCGAGGCCAGCAACCAGCGGGGCGAATCCGTGGGTCAATATGACTATACTTGTATCTTTGAATATGCCGGAGGCCAGCGCCCAGTTCCCCAAGCCCCGGGTACGGCCCAGCCGCCGCCGGCGGAAGCGGCGCCGGCCCGGTCTGTCCCGACCCAATTGCTGACCTTCGACTCATTAGAGATAGGCGACGCCCTGGCCGAGCTGGCCATCACCGAGAGCCAGGCCATCATTAACCGAAAGAGCGATTTTCGGCTGGCCGGCAAACCCAGCGAAAGTAACATCCACAATGACGAAGAGTTTGCCCGTCAAAACATTTTTGGCGGCACGGTAAACGCCGGCCCGGCCACTATGTCCTACGTGGACCAAATGCTGGAGCTGTCATTCCCCCTCAGTGCCTTTTACAACGGCGGCAGCCTGCTGCTGCGGGCAATCACTCCCTTCCGTTCCGGCGATACGGTAACCTTCGGCGGCGAAATCACCGGCAAGCTGGAAGAGGCGGGACGCGGGTTGGTGGAGTGCCGGATAAAGGGCATCAACCAGCGCGGCGATCTGGTATGCCTGGCCGACGCCGTAATGGCGCTGGGGGAGTAAAAGGAGTCAAAAGGCGAATATTTGTATGTCGATCGGGAACACTCGCCGGTTTTCCGCGTCGATTCGGTAATATACCCAAGTGGCCGGTTCCGACCGGAGTTTAAGCAATCACAAACCGTAGTGCGGCAGGTAATTACCGTCGGTGGGCGACTTTTCCGGCAGCCAATCTTGTCCCCATTCAATATCATCCCATCGCTCGACGCTGCCCAGAATATCCGAACCAAACCAGGAAATTCCGGAGTTTCTATCACTTCGTAAGGCATAGCGTCAGGATTACACGGTATCCAGCCGGGCTGCCAAAACTGCGGCGTGCTCTTCGGCTTCCTGCGATACGGGATCAGAGCTTAGCCAGGCTGTCTGGTAGGGGATTTCTTCGCCGGGAGAAGCAGCCTGCCAACCCAGTTCCCGGTGAGAGAATTCCGAAGCTTCCCGGGCGGTCATGTGCCACAAACCCTGTATTACCTGGTCGACGATTTCTAGCTCTGCCGGCTCAAACAACTCCCGGCGCGCCGGGCGGAGCGCCACCAGGCGATGCTGGGTTCCGGTGAAGTAGGGGTGATACTCCACCGGGCGGCGCCGGAATCCAGCAGAATGCTGCGTTGTTGTAGTAACCAGCCAGGAGCCGGCCCTTCGCTAAGCTTGCGGTAGGTATCTCCCGTAATCGGTTCGCCAAGACGCCGATATGCCTCAAAATCCGCGTAGTAGAGTATCTTGTTCAGCTTTACCGCCCCAAACCGTGGGTCTTCCGCGCAGCTTTCGGCAATGTAAAGAAATAACTCACGGAATTTAGCCGCATCAAATTCTCTCATATTCATAACTCCAGGACGGCCGGGGGAGCCTGAAAACTCTAACCCATTTGCTCGTATCCAGGCATCGCCCTCTTCAGGGAAAGCGGAAGGCCGCCTCTATATCTAACGGTTATAGCGACCCGGACAAACAATCGCGCTATAAATCACCCTGAAATGCACCGGACTGCCGCGAAAGGAGTCCTTTCCCTGAATGTCCCACGTTGACATTATTCCCCAACCTTCCTAGACTGACAAGTAATATCAGGGACACGAGGAGCCGGCCGTGGGAATGTTGTCCATAATCGTTGACCGGCTGAACATAGTCGGCGCTTTTCGGGAGCTAGGCGGTACCCGGCAGCGGGTGGAAACCCTGTTGGCCCTGGCTGCTTCCCAGTTGCTGGTGCAGCTTACCTTCCTGCCCGTAACCCTGACCATCCCTTCGGTGGGCGACTACTTCGGTTCCGACGTGGACGACGCTTCGTGGACGGTTATCATCCGGCTGCTGGCCCTGGGCAGCACGGTTTTCCTGGCCGCCCGGCTGGGTGAAAAATTCAGCCACGTCAAGGTCTTTTTTGTCGGCATCTGCCTGCTTACCGTATCAAGTCTTCTGGCAGCCACGGCCCAAAGCCTGTACCAACTCATACTGTGGTGCGGCGTGGGCGGCATCGGCGGCGCACTGGTCATTTCCAACTCCAACGCCCTGATTGCCATGATTTTCGAGCCTTCGGAACGAGGCCGGGCCTTCGCAGTTCCCGTGACCGCCTCCCGCTTCGGCACGCTCATCGGCCTGGCTATCTTTGGTTTGTTCCTGGAATACCTGGGCTGGCGACTGGTGTACGTGACCGCCATGGTGATTGGGGTGGCCGCCATCTGGTTCGCCTACCCGGTCCTGAAATACAGCCAATTGCAGCCAATTGAGGAGCGGAGCAAGGTCAGAATCGACATTGTGGCCGCCCTGGTGCTGGTAGCCGTTCTGGGAACGTTCATCCTGTCGGGTTCCCATCTGCACGATGGAGTCGAGTCCTTCACCACGCCGGAAGCCCTGGGCTACCATGTCCCGATGCACATCCTCAGTCTGGCGCTGGCTGGTCTGTTCGTTGTATTGCAGATGCGCAGCGCCGAACCTTTCCTGGACTTCCGCTACTTCAAGCGAAAGTACTTCTCCATGGCCCTCTACAGCAATACCACCTGTCACCTGTCCATGCTGACCATTTTCACTCTGGTGCCGATCGTGGTGGAGGATGGATTGGGTTATTCGCCGCTGGTGGTAACCCTGGTGCTGCTGCCGCACCAAAGCTTTGGCCTGTGGCTGCCGGCCATCGCCGGCTACATCTACGACCGCTATAACTCCCGCTGGATGGGGCCGCTGTCCCTGTTCCTGATTGCCTCCGGTATCGGGCTGCTGGGGCTTTTTGCGGCCCAGGTGCCCATCTGGGGACTGCCGCTGCTGCTGCTGCCGGCATCGGTGGGTACGGCGCTGTTCATTTCACCCTACAACGCCGTGGTGATGAACACCCTGCCGGACAACCGGAGCTTTGCTTCAGGGATGCTGGAAACTACCCGACAGATGGGACACACCGTCGGCAGCACCATCGGGGCTACCCTGTTGGGCGTGTTCCTGCCGCCAACCATAGAGTTTATGACCGCCGCCGAAGCCCGCCCTTACTACCAGCAAGGGTTTCAGGTAGCGTCGCTGGCCGTAGTCTGGATAATTATATCCGGTGGTATTGTAGCCATCTTCCAGAAAGTGCCCGGCCTCCAGCCCGCGGCCGAATCACCGAGAAACTTGTCACCTCAACCCGGCGGGGATGATTAGGGCTGAGATTAGTGACTGCCCGGAATCCAACTGAGACCGAGGTTGACCAAATCCTGGCCGGATTTAAGTGGATTTCCAGCGATATTTCATGGTTTTCCAACCCGGAGCATAGCTCAAATTGGGCCAAGTTTAGTGTCAGAGTAGAAAATGAAGGCGATTGGAATCTTACCTTACACGGAAACGTTCAGTTGAATGCACCTGGTCATCCACCCAAAAGGTCCTTCTCTCTGGTGCTTAATCGCTCACATCGAATTTATTCCCTTGATGTAAATGGCTTACACGAGAACAAAGTCATAAACAACGAAAAATGGAATCGTAGAACGCACAAGCAGAAGTGGTTAGAAGGGTATGGCGATAAGTTTGCCTTCACTCCAGGAGAACATATACCGGAAGAGCCCAATGCTGCCTTTACCGAGTTTTGCGGGGAAGCAAATATAGAGTTCAGAGGCGAAATTACCGACGTTCCCGGTGCTTGAGCTTTGAATTCAAGACTCGCTTAAGGAGTCTGACATTTATGATTAACTGCAACCAAACAGTCGAGCAATACCTTGAAACCTTGTCCAAGGGGTTCCACTGTGATGGTAGTTATGACCAGTTGAACATTATTACTCCGTATCTTTATCCGAATAACGCCCTTATCTCGTTGCATGTGAGTGATTTGGGCGATGGAAATGTTCGAGTATCCGATGGCGGCGAGACCGATTCATACTTGTTCATGAGTGGCTATGACCTTTCCGCAACACCGCGGGGACGCGCTAATGTGCAGGATATAGCCCTAACCAAGGATGTAGAGTATTCTCGCGGAGAAATAACCAAGACCGGTCCGATGCAAGAATTGGGGACTATAATGCAAGATGTAATTCAAACAGCCATCGGGGCTTCTCATCTGATTTACACCAGCCCCAGGCATCGGCCTATGGGACGAAATATACCGAAGCAGAACGAAGCTATTTTCAGAGGAAAGGTAGAGAAGTTTCTGAAGGATAAATATCTGCCATATAAATCTTCCGTCCAGCTCCGGGGGAGCAGCGGTCAGGACTACAGCGTCCACTACCGGATTAAAGATTCCACGCTGCTGCATATTCTTAGCATTAGCCGATCATCGAGCGCCAAATCCTCCGTTGACCGCGCTTATCGAATGTGGGCAGATTGCAGTGGCAATTTTGACGCCAGCCTAAAGATAACTTTGCTCAATGACGAGGCTTTCCGGTGGCAGAAACCTCACGTCAATCTATTAAAATCCCTTTCCACCGTAGTTCCCTGGAGCGAACGCGACCGTATCCCCGAACTGGTCGCTTCCCTTACCTGAATTAGCAGGAGCGCCCTGATGACTTCCTCCAGGATTGATTTCACCCGCAAGGACTCGCTGGCGGTCATTACCTTGAACCGCCCGGAGGCGCGCAACGCCCTGACGCCGGATATGGTGGCCGGGCTGGGCCAGGCTATCAATGACTGTCGCCGCCCGGAGATTCGGGCGGTGCTGCTTACCGGCGTGCAAGGCTCTTTTTGCGCCGGCGCCGACGTCAGAAACTTCGCCGAAAATCTGGAGCAGTCCGGGCCGGAAGGCTTGTCGGGCCAGTTGCGCCGGTTGGCCGATACCCTCCATCAAGAGATTATTCTGGGCATTCGGCAGTTGGAGAAGCCGGTAATCGCCGCCGTTAACGGGGTGGCCGCCGGCGCCGGATTCAGCCTGGCTCTCTGCTGCGACCTGCGAGTGGCCTCTGCCGACGCCCGGTTCATCATGGCCTATGCCGGTATTGGCTGCACCGCCGACGGCGGCTCAACCTATATGCTGCCCCGACTGGTGGGTATGGGCAAGGCGATGGAAATCTATATGGCCAGCCAACCTATCGGCGCCGAGTACGCCCGGGAACTGGGACTGGTCAACCAGGTCTGCCCGGCGGAAAACTTTGACCGCCACGCCCTGGAAATGGCCGACCGTCTGGCCCAGGGCCCTACCATTGCCTACGGGCGGGTTAAGGCCCTGTTCGACAATTCCTGGTCGGCCGGCATTGAAGAGCAGTTGGCTGCGGAAACCGATGCCATCAGCAACATCGTGTTTACCGGAGACTTTCAGGAAGGAGTCCAGGCTTTCACCCACAAGCGGATGCCCTGGTTCCAGGGGCGCTAACTTCCCAATTACCGGCGGGAAACGGCCGGCTTAACCCCCGGCAGCCCGGCGTAAACCACCTTGCCGAAGGGCCGTATCGGGGAGTCCGCGGGACTACATCTCCCCTTTCGGATACCCGGCAATCTCTTCCAGGTGGAAGTTCGCCACCGCTATTTCCGGCGCCCAGGTAACCTGGTCCGAAGACCAGCGCACGGTCCCGGTTCGTTCCGATCCGATACCCAGGATGTTGTTGATAACCGCCTGGATATTGTCGTTCATTCGCAGGGTATTGGGCTGGAGCGGCTCGGCCAGCCGGCCATCCCGGATGACATAGGAATCTCCTACCACAGTGCCGCTGAAATCGCCGCTGGTGAACCCGTTTACCGGGTAGGTGTACCAGATGCGGCCAATGTAAATGCCATTACCTACCCGCTGCAGCAATTCCTCGCGGGTCAGCTTTTCCCGGCCCTCGATAACCAGATTGGTTGGTACTGTGGATGGAGCAGCCCCGAAGTCCCGTCCGCCGCCGTTGCCGGCCCGGAAACCGTTACGCGGCAGCAGACCTCGCTCCACCGCCGCCGGTTCAACGCCCAGCTTGTCTCTCCCCTGACGATGGTTCATAATCCGGCGGTAGTTATAGTAATCCGCCAGCAGCCCCACCAATTGACCATCCATAATCAGGTCGGTGCGGCCGGTGGGAAGCCCTTCATCAGTAATGGACTTGGAACCGGCCAGTTCCGGCAGCGAACCGTCATCGTAAAGGTACAGGTTTTCGGCGGCAATCTGCTGCCCAAACCGGCGCATAAAGGGAGAGGCGTCGGCGTGGAAGTATTCCAGATACAACCCGGGGAGCAGAATCCATTCCAGCAGCTCGGCCACCGGCTGGGGGCCTAATACCACCCGGTAGCTGCCGCCGGGGACCCGTATGCCGTCAATTCCCGCGATGGCGCGCTGCGCCGCCGACGTTGCCGACTGACCGGTGAAGTCCGCCAGCCGGCTGCTGACCGACCAGCCGCTGCCCTTGGCCTGGTACTCTTCGACCATGGCCGTGGCGAAGGACATCACCAGCGTAGATTCGTCCGTTTGCGGCTGCGGCATACTGGTTGAGGCGATAGCCATCCGCTGGTCCAGCAGCACCAAATCGCCGCCCAGAATCAGGCCCAGGTCGGCCAGTTGCGCCGCATCCCGGCCCCGGGGTTGTCGGCTCCGGAACCGTTCCAGGGCGGCCAACAAGTCCTCAGAGGACTGGAAGGTGTTCAGGGCTTCTCCCAGCAGATCCCAGCCCAGGGAAAGCAGCTTGGAATTGCGCAGCCGCACCAGAGAAGGGTCGTGATAAGACGCCCGGGGCGACTGGGGCGACGTGAGCCGGGGCAGGTTGTCAAATTCCCGGTCCGGCACGGCAGACCGGCGCGCCTTCTCCAGCGCCCGGATTACTCCGGCTGGAGACAAGTCGCTGGGTTCGCTGCCCAGGCCGATTTTCATTCCTTCGTAACTGCGGAAAACGGCGCGTACCGCAATCCCGCTGGATTCCACCGACTTGGGTTCCTCAACGCCGTTGCAGGGAATATGCGAAGTGTAGTTCAGCCGCAGAGTCACGTTGGTGTTGGCCGAAGCGAAAACCTCGGCTTCGACTACATCGGGCTGTCCCGAAATGCCGGCCAGAGCGTCCCGCACGGCGACGCGCAAAGTTGCCAAAGGTACCATAAGTCAAGTGTCCTGCGAATTACGCTAAAACTGGAGCAAGTTGTTTCATCCAGGCGTTGACCGGGATCAGACGTTCGTTAGGCGTATCGACGCCCAGCATCAAGCCTTGTAGAGTATAAGCTCCCAGCAGCGGCTCCACATCCGCGCCGGCAAATACTACCAAAGTGATTTCTGAACGTTCCCCGATACGAAGCCAGGTCCGGCCTACCGGCCGTTGAATTTTGCGCCCGTTAGCCAGAATAAAGGTGAATTCGGTGTGAGGCAGGACGTCTAACCCGTCAAGTAAGGAACGAGGCAAAGTTGTAACGCTGGCGCCGGGATCCACCAATGCGGTAACTGTCTCAAACCGTGTTCCGGCAGGATCGCCAATTTCTATTGCTACGCTGAAAGTTCCCAAGTTAGCTCCTATGCTTGGACCCGGCAGGCGGTATGTTCCCGTGAACATATCCGGTGGATTGCGCCACCGCACGCCGGTATTTCAGAAATGCCGGCAGTTTGGGCAATTCTTTATACCGGAATCGCCGCCGGGTGGAGCTGCTTGATAGTTTCCCGGGTGATGGTCTGACCTTCAGCCGCCTGACTCAACGCATTTTCCATTACCGCATCCGCCAGTTCCAGCGCCTGTTTCGGCCCATAACCGTCGCCGGCTGTCCCCAACTGCATATCACCGTCGGACAGATAAAGAATTGCAATATAGCCGCTTTTATTATCCCCAGCGCCCGGCGCCGCCGGTGTCGCTCTAAAGTCAACCTTGACTTCCGCGTTGACCTGTTCATATTCCTTGGTATATTTTCGCCAGGTCGGTAAGGATTGAGGTTCATCAATCCATCCATTGCTCTGGGCATACAGGTCCGCCTCTTTATTGCGCTTGCCCTGATTCTGAATTAGCCAGACGAACATAGCTGCCAGCGCGAGCGCACCAGCTAGAATAACCCAGAAGGGATTCATTTCTATACCGAAAACCACAGTTTCCTCCATTGACGCTGGGCAGTGGCGGTCGGTCGGTTGCTGACCCTCCTACATTCCCGGCGAGGTGTGGTGGGCGATGAGGCGCCAACCCTGGGGTGTACGCAGGAAAATGTTGGTAGCCAACACCCCAAAATTGTCGGCCCGGCCCTGCAGGACACTGGTAATATTCTCGACGCAGGTAACCCAGCCGCAGTCGCCTTCTACTACCACGTTGACGTAGCGGATGTTGAAGTGCATCAGGGTAGTGTTGTCGAAAATACGCCGCCAACTTTCCCGAATCAGCTCCCAGCCTACCAGAGGCTGCCAGCCCGGGTGGATGCACAGGGCTTGTTCCGAATCGAGGCATATATCATCCAGGGCGGCCACGTCCAGAGCGCCAAAGGCGTCATAGAACCGTTGATTGGCTTACTTAACCGCTTCTATGTCTTGCGCCAGCATAAGTCAATTGCCTTGCCTTGCTTCAGTTGATTGAGTCGATGCCGGGGACGGGTTCCCGGAAAGGGAGACGGTACGGCAGTTCGGCAGGGGCGTCCGCTCTGGACGCCCCATATTCGTTAAATCGGCAGGCCAGGGCAACCGGGACCGCTGCCGGCCGGGCGCCGGAAAACCTAGCGCATCGGGGAGAAGGAAGCGGGGATAACTATCTTGTTCTCCTGGTTGAGCAGGAACTCGCGGGTCGGCGGCGGCCAGTTAGGATTCTCGGCGGCCTCGGTCCGGACGCGGGTGCGGTCGGCCAGGTCCTTGTAGGGCCAAACGTGCATCCACTTGAAGGTTCCGTCTTCCAGGTCGCAGGTCATACCGGCGGCCAAAGGCGAATACTGCTCCCGATGGGATATGGCGTTGGTCCAGCGTTCCAGCACTTCATCCTTGGAACCGGCCTGGTAGGTATAAATTCGCATTTCATAGATCCCGCCCAGTTCCTGATCGCCGCCCATCGGCCGCATAAACTCGGCCGGGCTCCAGATGGCGGAGTCCATGTTCAGGATGTTGCCGCCATTGGGTGGCGGCCAACCTTCAACCGAAGTGCTGCGGCACTCTTCCCGGTGTTCCTCGTTCTCGTAGGGCCAGACGTGGATAACCTGGTTCAGCGGGCCAATCTCGGTATGCCAGAAAGCCGCCAGCGGGGATACTTCCTGCCGGCCCGGCAAAGCCTTACCGAAATTCTCCTCGAATTCGGCTACGCTGCCCGGTTTCATATCATAGGTCCGAACTTCGTAAATCATCGCCACACTCCATTTTCGAGTATTGGGCGACCCCAAGCCGGGGCCACCGGCGCTAGTGTAGCAAAAAGGCAACCATTGGGCAAACGGAATATTGTAGCCCTCACCCCCGGCCCCTCTCCCTCAGAAGGGGGATGCCGGGATACAGCCCTCACCCCCGGCCCCTCTCCCTCAGGGAGAGGGGTGAAAAGGCCCGGCTGAGTGCGAACATTGACAAACCCGGCAGGTCAGGTTTAACGTTTTTAGAGGATAAATAACGCTGGCGGCAATATTCGAGCAGGAGCCAGGAGGTCAAAGATACCGGGCAAGATGCTGTACGAGATACTCGAGGAAATCGAAGCGGACGAAAGTACCCGAGGGCTCCCATGGTCCGAGCGAGCACGCCGTTACTATGAAAAGGAGGCACTTAGGCGTCCCTTGCCCGAATACGCCCGACCGGATTATAACCCGTTCAAATATGACGGCTTGATACTAACCATAATTTGTCTGTCATTCGTCCTGGCGCCGCTGCTGCTGTATTTCCTGCTCTTCGGCGGCGGCGGCTTCATATCTTCGCTGCTGGGCGGCGCAGGCGGTGGCGGGCTGCCACCGATAACCCCGACCAGAATCTTCTGAATTAAGTTGGGGGTTTGCTCGCCTCCCTGAATGCCGGCGCGGCGGCTAATCCGGAAACTTACCGCAGCACCCGTTCATCCCCTAGTCGCCGGGTTATCCGCTGCTGGTCCAGGTACTCCAGCAAGGGAAGGATGTATTTGCGGCTGGTATCGAACATAGTACGGGCGTCGGCCACCTTGATGGAGCTATTCTCTTGCAGGTGGGCCACGATCCGGTCGGTCAGTTCCCGATAGGCGGCGGCGGCGAAAACTACCGATTCATTGACCTTTACCACCTTCCCCGCGTCAATCAGAAATCCCAGCAGCTCCGGCTCCGGGTGCCGCTCGGTAGGCGGCGAGTAGGGTTCCCGTTCCAGCGAGCGCAGGTAATCACTGGCCTGTTTTTCCAGTTCCGGGGTGAGGGCCGCCCGGTGGCCCGGCAGTCGCACGTGCTGTCCCTCTTCCACCACCCAGCCCGCCTCGACCAACCGGGCCAGGGCCTTCAGGTAAACGTTCTGGGCGAGTCCGGTACGGCTCCGCAGCTCCTGAGTGGGCGCGCCGCGGCGCAGCGGATAGTTGTTGTGGTAGGTCTGAAGCTCCACCTCTACCTTGCCCTTGAAAATATCCCACCCCTGAGCCGAATAGACTACCGCATCGTTGTCCGCGCCCAGGCGGCCCAGGGCCACCAAAACCCCCTCGGCCACCAACTGGGCGGCCCGCTCCAGGGCCTCTGTCGTCGCCAGGTTGGAACGCTGGGATAGGGTTTTCAGGTCGCACGGCCCCCACTGGTCGGCGACGCTGTAGATGATGTCCTCGCCGGTGCCCTGGTCCAGCATCATCAGCCGTTCCACGGCTTCGGCGCTGAACCGCCGGTGCCGGCGTCTGGGGTTAGGGTCCACCACCTGGCCGCCGCCCAATGTATCTTCGGCGGAGCGGAGGACAAAATAGTCGCCCTTGACCATCGGGATTGGATCGTCCAGCAGAATCTGAATCCAGCCCTCTTCGCCGGGCCCCAGTCGGTCGGCGTCCAGCAAACGGACCCGGGCCGTAGTTTCGCCGGTGAAAAGATGGAAGGTAATGCCGGCATTATGGCGCAGGGGATGGGGCGCGCCCTGAACCATACGCAGTCGAGCATCCAGCCGGCGGGTGGAAGTCAGCCAGCCGGGACGGGTAACCACTTCCCCCCGCTGAATGTCGGTCCGGGCGACGCCGGAGAGGTTGACGGCCAACCGCACCCCCGGGGCGCTGTGTTCTACCCGCTCTTTGTGGCTTTGCAGGCCGCGAATTCGTCCCCGCATACCCGAGGGAGACAGTTCCACTTCCTGACCTACGGCAAGCATCCCGTCAATCAAGGTTCCGGTAACCACGGTGCCAAAACCTGATATGGAGAAGCAGCGATCCACCGGCAAGCGGGGGCGGCCCAGGTCCCGGCGCGGCCCGGTTGCGTCCAGGATTTGGTCAATGGCGGCCTTGAGTTCATCCATTCCGGCGCCGGTATAGGCGGAAACGCCAAGCATGGCGCAGCCCTCAAAAGAGGTCCCGGCAACGGCGTCTTCCACCTCCGCTTTAACCAGTTCCACTAGCTCCTCATCTACCAGGTCGGTCTTGGTGATTACTACCAGCCCTCGCTTAATCTGAAGTATATCCAGGATTGCCAGATGCTCCCGGGTCTGCTGCATAACGCTTTCGTCGGCCGCCACAATCAGCAGGGCAAGGTCAATTGCGCCCACGCCGGCCAGCATATTCTTGATGAGTCGTTCGTGGCCCGGCACGTCCACGATGCTGACCTCGCGACCGCTGGGCAAGGTCATCCAGGCGAACCCCAGGTCAACGGTCATCTCCCGTTCCTTCTCCTCGGGAAGGCGGTCCGGGTCTATGTTGGTGAGAGCCTTGACCAGCGTAGATTTACCGTGATCCACGTGGCCGGAGGTGCCGATTACGTACATTGGTGAGACCTCTTCGCGTGCCAGCCGGCTGAAATGTTGACGTAAGTGTCCGCCCGAAGCAATGCCCGACGCCGATGCTAAAGTGTATCATAATCAGCGTAGTCAGCATTATTCCAGCGGCCGCGAAAACAATCCCACCGGTGTGAGGTAGAACCGTGAATCTTGCAGAAGCGATGGAACAACTGGAATCCCTGGGTACGGCCCAGAACCGGAAGATTTACGCCCGGCACGGCGTTAGTGCCGCTATGTTTGGCGTAAGCTTTGCCAACCAGAAAAAGCTGGCCCGGGCGATAAAGCGCGACCACTCCCTGTCCCGGGAGCTTTGGGCCACCGGCAACCACGACGCCCGCGTTCTGGCTGCTTTCGTTGCCGACCCGCTCCAGGCGGATGCGGCGCTGCTGGAATCCTGGGCCGGCGACCTGGACAGCTACGTAATTGCCGACGCTTTTTCCGGTTTTGTCGGCAAGACCGGGCTGGCCGAGTCCCGGGCCGCCGCATGGATTAGCCATCCCGGAGAATGGCCGGGCCGGGCCGGCTGGCACTTGATAGCGCACCTGGCGATGCAGTCCCTGGACTTGCCCGACTCCTACTTTTTCACCCTGCTGGAAACCATTGAAGAGGAAATCCATACCCGCAAGAATCGGGTCCGGGACGCCATGAATTCGGCGCTGATTGCCATCGGCATCCGCAATGCGGCGCTGGAGGAGCTAGCTTTGGCGGCGGCGGCCCGTATTGGCAAAGTAGAGGTTGACCACGGCCAGACCGGCTGCAAGACGCCCGATGCCGCTGCATATATCCGGCGCACCCTGGCCCGCCGCCAGCAAAAAGCTCAAGCGGCGGCGGCAAAGGCCGCGGCCGGCGGTGATTAGAAGGATGCAAGAAAGGCCGGGGGCATAATCGCTGCCCCCGGCATATTCTGTGGCAACTTGCAATGCAACGACCCGGTTGCTTTCACGCCGACAGAAGGGGCCCGTCTTCAGCGCCGAACCGCGAGCGTATCAAAAGAGGCTGCCCGAATCGCCGCTTTCAGAAGCTTCTCCAAATTTAGGGTATCGTCAAATCTCGGGGCGGGTTGGCCTGACCCAGGTAATTCTCGCCCCAGCACTTCACCGTCTGGTTTTCCCGCACGCCGCAGGTGTGCGTGCTGCCGCTGCTGATGGCGACGAACTCCCCTCTATCGGGCGGCTCCAGCTCTTTGGAAGCATCGCGCCCCCAACAGACCGCGCTGCCGTCGGCACGAACGCCGCAGGTAAATTCTCCGCCAGCCCCCAGGTCCACCATACCTTCATCGTCGGGTGGGCTGGACTGACCCGCCAGATTACTTCCCCAACATAAGATAGTCCCGTCCTGGCGCAACCCGCAGACGTGGTTGCTTCCGCTGTCAATCATTACGAAACTTTCGCCCTCCGGGACGTTGGTCTGTCCGTAGTTATTGGCGCCCCAACAGCTAACGGAACCATCCTCCGCCAGGGCGCAGGTGAATTCTGCGCCGCTGCTGAGGGCAACGAATGTCTGTTTGGCCGGCGCTTCCGTTTGGTGGCGGTTGTTTCTTCCCCAGCAATGGACGGTGCCGTCCAACTGAATGCCGCAAATGTGGCGGTCGCCACTGCTGACCGCCTGAAGGCGAATGCCCCATTCAATCGTCCGGGTGCCTAACTGGTCTCTCCCCCAACAGAAGGGGACATTCTCCTTGCCGGAGTCAGACCGAATCGCACAAGTGAAGTTGCCGCCGGCGCTCACATCGGAGAAGGTAATATCCAACGGGACGCTCAACTGGGAGTTTATGTCGCTGCCCCAGCAGCGGATCGAACCGTCGGTGAAAAGAACACAGGTATGCACGCCATTGCCGTCAATCTTCTGGATGGTCGCGGATTCTGCCATTGGCGCCGGTTCATTCGGGGCCGGCGTAGGGGTGTTGGCCGGAATTGGCCTGGCGGTCGGCGTCGGCTCAACCGTCGGCGCCGGAGTAGCCGTTGGCGGAACTGGAGTGGCCGTCGGCGCCGGCGCAGTCGTCGGAGTTGGTACAACTGGCAAAGCCGTAGGCATCGGCGCGGCGGTAGGCGGTGGGGCGCTGGTCGGCGCCGGCTCGGGAACCGCCGTAGCCGTCGGTTCCTCAGTGGATTCCGGTTCTTCCGTCGGCTCTTCGGTAGCTTCTTCCGTAGGGGTTTCCGTGGCCGGGGCCGGCAGGGCGGCCACCGCGGACGCTACCGCCGCATCAATAGTAGCCTGGATGTTAGGCGTGGGTTGGGGCGTCGGCGTGTTGGCCGGCGCCAGAGTCGGCGCGGGAGCCGACTGGCAGCCGGCCAGCGCCGCCAGTGAAATTATGACCAGCAAACCGGTCAGCAGAACTCTACCGTACCTGACCCGGGTTAACGGAAAAAGGGAAGGAATCGTGATGTAATGCAAGGTTATTTTGCCCCCAAAAGCTGATATCGGAAGATTATTTCACCAAGCCGGCAGCCCGGAATAGGTTGTTTAATTCATAGCACTATTTGCTGATAAAAATGCAATTACGTGACTAATAAGAATAAACAATTGAGTCCCCGGGTTCAAGTCTAATGGCTGGAGCTTGCAGGGCTATCGCATATGAAAAAATTTCAGGCTCAGAACGGAACTTTCCGATGTTTTGGCGGCGCTTTACTGGGTAATCAACATCAAAACCAACGGTTTAAGTCTTAAATTACCCAAATTTAGCAGTTAAAAACGGAGATTTACCCGTCAATTGGCCTCTTAAAATCCATATGCGATAGCCCTGCTGGAGCTTGAGAAACGTAAAACTGCCCGGCGATCCCCTCACCTTTGCTCCCTCTCCTTCAAGGAGACGGGTTCTTGGGGAAAAATAATTATTCCGTAGCCGGGACCAACCCCGCTCCTGGAAAAGGGCCGATTTCTCCCGACTATACGGTAGGTAGTTGGGGTGAACTGACGGAATCAGGGACGCTGGATGGCGCAGACATTAATCCAGGAACCGGGTAAATACCTGGTTGGCAATTAGATAGGCTGAGGGGTGCAGCCGGATTATGGGGGCCTCCCGTTCCAGTAAACCCAGTTCCAGCAGTTCCTCAATCTGAACTTGATAGCGGGACTCCAGGTCTAACCCCAACCGGGCGGAAGCCTCGGTCAAGTTCAATCCATCCAGCAGGCGCAGCCCAAGAAACAGGGTCTCCGCCGCCGCCAAGTCAAGATTTATCGGCTCGAAGCCACCCACCGGCTGGACCGAATCCAGCCAGTCGCCGGTTATTGCCGGCGGTGGGCTGTCCGCTGCGGCAGCCCATTGCTTTGCCGCCGCGACATAGCCCCTGGGCGAGTCCATAACCCAGAAGCGGTAGCCGCCCAGACCGGAATGGGCGCCGGGGCCTACCCCCAGGTAAGGCAGGTTTTGCCAATAGGCCAGGTTGTGCCGGGAGGCCAGCCCGGGCTGCGACCAGTTGGAAATCTCGTAGTGGTGATAGCCGGCTGCGCCCAGCAACTCCCGGGCATAATGGTACATATCCGCCGCCAGGTCCGGGTCGGGCCGGGGAACCTGACCCCGTTCCACCCAGCGCTGCAACGGCGTACCCTCTTCCAGCGTCAGGCAATAGAGGGAGATGTGGGCCGGCTCCAGCGCCGCCAGGCGACCCAGGGTATCGCGCCATTGCGCCAGCGACTGACCGGGCAAGCCATAAATCAGGTCCAGATTCACATTATCGAACCCGGCCTGACCAACGGTATGAAATGCTGCCACCGCCTGGGCCGCATCGTGGCGACGGCCCAGCAAGTTAAGCAGGTCGTTATCCAGCGACTGCACCCCGATACTGATCCGGTTTATGCCCTGGGCCAAAAGGCTCTTTGCCCGGGCCGGAGTCAGGTCCCCGGGGTTGGCTTCAACGGTTATTTCGGCGTCGGGGCGAAAGGGAAAGGACTGGCCGGCCACCGCTAATATCTGCCCCAGGTAACCGTCGGGCAGGTAGGAAGGCGTGCCGCCGCCGAAAAATACCGTGTTTACCGGCGGGTGTCCCAGCGTTCGCCCCCAAGCGGTCAGTTCGGCCAGCAGCGCTTCCCGGAAGGGCGCCATCAGATCCTCAATGCCTTGATAGGTGTTGAAGTCGCAGTAGGGACATTTGGTTTGGCAGAAAGGCACGTGGATATAGAGGGAAATGCCGGTGGGTTGCAGGCTCCGCAGGTCGCTAAAGAGCGTTGCGTCCGGCGATTGGGAAAGGGAATCGGCCGGCATTGAGGACACCTGGTCCTTATTCTTCGTCCACAAAACGGCCCCGGCCATCCACGACCCGGGACGGGTCATTGTCCTCAGGGTTCTCCCGGGGAACCCGGCCCAAGTGCTCATCGACCACTTGGGGCGGTGAAAGCTTGACCAGGAACATAACGGCCATACCCAGAATAATGATGTCATCCAGCCGGCCAAAGATGGGTATGGAATCCTTGAGCAAGTCGAAGGGCCACAGGAAGTAAACCAGGGCCAGAGGAACCAGGGAGCGCAGCACGATGTTTACCCGCCGGTCGCAAGTGAGTCGCCACACCAGCAGGAAATAGCGAACCAGGGATGGCAGAATACGGGGCAGAAACATCATCAGGACCGGGATCAGCAATCGGGACATAACGGCCCCCAGCAGGACCGGCTGGCGCCGGTGATACGGTCAAAAATATGGACTGAGTCAAACAAGCTGGCGGAGAGAGCGGGATTCGAACCCGCGATACCCGTTAGGATATACCGGTTTTCGAGACCGGCGCCTTCAACCACTCGGCCACCTCTCCGCGTCACTATAAGTATATATTATATACTCTGGCCTGTCAGCAGGCTGCTTCCGGAAAATTCAGGATAGCGCTCCGTTTTAGGTGATTTGGTTAATGAGGCCCCGAATACCGATAACCCGGCGGTCCCGAAGTTCTTCCCGATTAGGTTGAAACCGCGGGAACATAGTGCTAGATTTTCGCCAGGCCCGGTCGCCCCGGGGCCGGGAATAGCAACATTACCTTACGCCGAAGGTCGAGGTGCCAAAAATGACGCAGCGTATCTGGGAACCCTATCTCACCGAACAGGATCAGGCCCATCTGGAAATGGCCACGCCCCGGAGCGTGGGGTTCGGCCAGCGTCCGGCCCTGCTGCTGGTGGACCTTTACCGCTGGGTCTTCGGCGACGAACCCGAACCTTTGCTGGAAGCGGTACGGCGCTGGCCCGGCAGCTGCGGCCTGGTAGCCTGGGACGCTATCCCCCAGATCCAGACCCTGCTGGATGCGGCGCGGCGGGCGGGAATTCCGGTGGTTCACGTAACCGGCCTGAGTGATTCGGGGGTAGAATCCTGGAGTTCCCTGAAGCAGCCGGCGGATAACTCGGACCGGCGGGAGGGTATTGCAGACGAAGGGGCGTTGGCGCGTCAGCGGCGCCGCTTCGACATCATCGACGAATGCGCTCCGATTGACGGGGAAGCGGTACTATACAAAACCGCGCCCAGCGCCTTCTGGGGTACGCCGCTGACCGGACACCTGACCCGACTGGGTATTGATACCATCATTACCTGCGGCGAAAGCACCAGTGGCTGCGTCCGGGCCAGCGTGGTGGACGGCTGCACCAACCGCTACCGAATGATTGTAGTGGAGGAGTGCGTATTCGACCGGCACCAGGCCACTCATGCCATCAATCTATTTGATATGCACCAGAAATATGCTGACGTGCTTTCCCTGGCGGATGTTCTGGAATGGCTGGCCGAAGGGAAATTTGAAACGTCCCGGGCCGGCTGAAGGGCCGCCGGTCGATCTACCTGAAGACGCATACCCCGGCGGCTGCAGCGGCGCCACGCTGAAGATTACCTTGAAAGGCATACAATAGATGATGACGCTGCCCAGTTCCGCCGGGTCAATGTCGGCCGGCAGTTCATAATTTTGGTTGCCGATGTTCCCTTTCAGCTTGGCTAAGTGGACGTAGCCGGCAGCCTCCAATTCATCCCGGCTTTGCGGGTCGCCAGCCTGGGCCAGCAGCACTCTCAAGTCCGGGCCGTTGGTAACCGTAAAATCTTCAAAGCGCAGGACGTGGCCGCCGTCCGGGGTGCGGTAGATGGTGGCCGTGCCGCTACCCCGATGGAAGGAGTCGGCATCCCGAAAGTTGCCGGAGGCCACCGCCATCGGCGTTTCATCCATTTCCGGCATAGCCTCGGTCATCGGTGGCTGGTTCATTTTAGCCATAGTTTCCATTACCGTTTCCGCTTCGGCCATAGTCATACCCGCCGGCATCTGGGCATTGGCCGCATAGGGGAACTGCTCGTCAACCGTCCGGTCCAGGAAAAGCGGGGCCAGCAGCCACCAGGCAAATGCTGCCACCGGAATCAATACAGCCACCGCTGCGACTATTATCAAGTTTCGTTTGCTCATTGCTTCCTTCAGCTTCGGTTAAGACTGCCGCTGTCGGTCAGCCCGGCAGCTCCCAGCGGCGGCGCCGGCTATGCCTTGACCTCGTACACCTGGGGGTTAGCGCACTGCTCCAGGGGCTTGTCTTGCAGACCGGCAATCAGGTTGCGGGCCGCCAAGTCGCACATGGCACCTCGGGATGCCAGGGAAGCGCTGCCCAGGTGCGGGGCAATCACTATGTTTTCCAGGGTCAGCAAGGGGTCATCGGCCGGGAGCGGCTCGGGGTCGGTAACGTCCAGCCCTGCCGCGTAAATCCAGCCCTCCTTCAGGGCCACGTACAAGGCTTTGGAATCCACTACCGGCCCCCGGGCGGCGTTGACCAGGATGGCAGTCGGTTTCATTTGCCGCAGCTCCGGCTCCCCAATGTAGTGCCGGGTCTCCGGGGTCAGTGGCGTATGCAGGGAAACGAAGTCCGACTCGGCCAGCAGGGTAGCCAGGTCCACATAGGTCAACCCGTGCTCTGCCTCCAGGTCCGGGCGGCGGGTTCTGGAATGGTAGATGACCCGCATATCAAAGCCTCGGCCCCGACGGGCCATTTCCAGGCCAATTTGTCCCATCCCGACGATGCCCAGGGTCTTTTCGTGTACGTCCACGCCCAGCCAGCGCAGGGGATGAAAGGCCAGATTCCATTGGCCCCGGCGCACCCAGCGTTCGCTTTCCCCGATGCGGCGGGCGGCGGACATCAGCAGGGCAAAGGCAACGTCGGCGGTAGCCTTGGCCAACACCCCCGGCGTGTAGCCGACGGGGATACCGCGCCGGGTAGCCTCGGCAACGTCGACGTTGTCCAGCCCTACCGCCAGATGGCTGATAATTTTAAGGTTCGGGGCCGCATCCATTAGTTGAGCGTCCACCCGGTCCATAATGTTGGTCAGGATTCCCGCGGCGGCGGCGGACTTTTCCCGAAGAATCCGGGTTGGCGGTGGGGCCTCTTCGGGCCAAATTTCCAGTTCCGCAGCCGGCTCGATCAGATTAAGAGCATCCGGCAGAATGCGACGGGTCACAAATACGCGGGGTTTGCCGCTCAATTCAGCCACCTTTTCCTCTCCGGCATAGAATACGAAGCCCGCTGAAGTTTTACTTGCCTGAATAAATGTTATCAAAAGGATTTTTTGTTTGCCACAAATTCACTCCGCCTTATATGCATATAGCCTTAACCGAACCTTTTCCTCTTTCCGGCCCCTTTAAGCCGCTGCCGGGCCGGTTCCAGCCGGCTTGCGATAGGCCCGGCTTTCGTGCCAAATTTCGAGACCGGCCGGTTGGTGCTATACTAACCGGGTTCCGATTGCCAATTTTTACGAACCTAGATCCTTGGAGGATTCATGGCCCTGTTTCTGAACGAACAAGAAGTAGCGCAGCTGCTGCCCATGGCGGAATGTGTAGATGTGCTGGATGAAGCTTTCCGCCACGCCGGAGCCGGCAAGGTTGACATCAAGCCCCGCTCCCGGATTCGAATGCCCGGCGGATTTTTCCACTTTATGGCCGCCGCCGACGCCGACCACCAGGTCTTCGGCTACAAGGCTTACCCGTCCTTTGCCGGCGGGGCGCGGATGATCGTGATGCTATACGACTACAATACCGGGGAACTGCTGTCCTGCATGGAAGGCGGCCGGCTGGGGCAAATTCGCACCGGAGCGGCCTCAGGTCTGGCTACCCGCTACATGGGCCGGTCGGATGCCGACAGCGTTGGCGTGATTGGCTCCGGGTTCCAGGCGCGCACCCAACTGGAAGCGGTATGCGCCGTGCGGGACATCCGGCGCGCTAAAGTGTACAGCCGACGCCCGGAACGGCGGGAAAGTTTCGCCCAGCGAATGAGCGAGCAGCTTAACATCGAGGTCACTCCCGTGGACAGCGCGCAGGAATGTGTCTCCGAAGTAGCCGTTGCCGTAACCATCACCTCGGCCCGGGACCCGGTGCTGGAAGGCGAGTGGCTGACGCCGGGCACGCACGTAAACGCTGCCGGCGGCAATCACTGGATGCGCCGGGAAATTGACGAAGCTGCGGTTCTGCGGTCGGCAGTCATCGCAGTTGACGACCTGGACCAGGCCAAAATTGAATGCGGTGACTTGCTTTGGCCGGAAAGCCGGGGCGAATTTCGCTGGGATATGGTCTGTGAGCTGCAGGACGTGGTGGCCGGCCGAGTGGCCGGGAGACCCAACGACCAGGCCGTAACTTTGTTCGAGTCGATGGGTGTAGCCCTGGAAGACATTGCGGCAGCGCAACTGGTTTACCGCAAGGCGCGGGAACAGGGCATCGGTCAGGAACTGCCCTTTTAGCGCCGAGCGCGCCGTTCCTCCGCCGAGAAGCACGGGGGCAAAGCCCGGCTTTGGACTGGCGGGATGAGCGCTAAAGATGGGTCAATGTCTCTAAAAGGTCATATAGCTGCCGGAGGGCTGCCCAAAATGAGAGGCAGCCTTCCCGGCTTCAGTAGAACTATTCGGGGAGCTAAAGGCCCAATTTGCCCGGGTTCATTATGTTGGCCGGGTCCAAAATTCCCTTTAACTGACGCATTACGTCGTGGCCGACGCCCATTTCCCGCGCCAACAGGTGATTAAGCTTCATCCCTACCCCGTGGCAGTATTCCATGACCCCGCCCATATCCTGGGCCAGGGTCAATACTTCTTCCACCGCATCCGCCAAATTCTCCCGGAAGTTCTCAGCTTCGCCGGCAGTATCTTCCGGTACTACCATCATTGAGAAAAGCTCCGGACGGCTCCAGATGGCGTACTCGACGATGCGGATACCCCGGGCGGTCAGAATTTCCTCGGCGCGCCGCCGGTATTCCAGAACCTGCGAGGTGGGCAGGGCCATGTGCAGGTAATCGAAGCTGCGACCCCACTGGCGGTTCCAGCGTTCCTCCCGGGGCCGGCCCAGGGCGTTGCGCCGGTAGCGGTAACCTGAATCATGCCTTCCTTCCCAGTAGTCCAGAGTATCATCGGGGCCAATGTCCCGGCCGCCGAACTCGGCGCAGATTTCCATCGCCCGGCGGTAGCGGGCGTCCACTCCCTCCCGGTAGCCTTCAAAGAGCAGAAACATCCGCACTTGCCCATCCTCCTCGGTGAGGTCCAGCAAGGTGGGGTGCAGTTCCAGCGCCTTCATTTCGACGGCAGCATTAAACCCCCGGTCGAAACTGTCAAAGCCGGCGGTAGCGAAAATCTGCGCTTCGGGCCGGCGAAACACCCGAATGGTGGCCCGGGTAATGATTCCAAAGACGCCTTCCCCACCGATGAAGAGGTGATTAAAGTTGGGGCCGGAAGAGTATTTAGGCACCGAGCGAGTGTCCAGGATTCGTCCATCGGGCAGGGCCACTTGCAGGGACACCACCTGCTGCCCCATCGGGCCAAAGGCGCTGGCGCGGTAGCCCACTCCATTGGTGGAAATAGTGCCGGCCACGGTGGCAATCGGAACGCTGTAAGGGTCATGCCCAATCATCAAATTATGCTCGGCCAGAGCGTCCGTCACTTCCTGAAGCACCACGCCGGGTTCTACCGTAACGGTCATGTCCCGTGGACTGATTTCCAGGATTCGGTTCAGACGTTTCACGTCAACGACTATGCCGCCCTGCACCGGCAGCACTCCTCCCATAACCCCGGTGCCGCCGCCGTAGGGAACCAGGGGGATACCTTCCCGAGTAGCCAGGGCAGCGACCTGGGCTACCTCTACAGCGTTTCCCGGGCGTACCACCAGGTCGGCCAGCTGCTCGAAGGCGTAGCCGGCCCGGTAAGCCCGAAAGGGAGTCAGGGCATCCGCCGAGTAGCGGTCCAAGTCGTAGGGGGATGAGAGTATATTGTCCTCGCCGACAATGTGGGACAGGGCTGCGACAATGGAAGTTGCAATCATAAATTTGACGGTTTTCTCAAGCAGGCGAGGGAAAGCCTGTCAGCTATCGAATTTGGCGCCGGGCCACCGGCGCTGCTCCATTATGGCAAAGCTGATTCCAAAGGGCAACCGGGCCGGCGCGCCAAACTATTGGATTTGCCCCGGCGCCGGAAATTAACAATTCCTGACCCGATCCCGGAACATAAAGTATAACCTTTTAGTAATAAAAATTATTGCAATTGTGTAAAGTCGCTAATAAGATACTTAGCAGGTGGAATCGGATTGATTCGCCAATACGAAAAAGGAGGGACGGGATGGCTGCAATGACGGAAGGCAATAATGGTGGATCAAGTGGCGGAATTTTCGGGCAGTTTCTCGGTAAATATACTGAGGAATTCTTGCTCCTGTTTCGCCTCATATTTGCCTTGCTGGTGCTTCTCCACGGAATGCAGAAGGCATTTCTGCTGTGGGGCTTTCCGGCCGGAGCTAACCCCAACGGATTAGGGTTGCTGGTAGATTTAGCCGGCTGGGTGGAGATAATCGCAGCCTTGTTAATTGCGCTTGGCTTCTTAACCAGATTGGGCGCCGGAGCTCTGTGCGTAACGATGATTGTCGCCTATTTTGGCGTCCACGCAGCGCTTAGCCCGGTGTGGCCCTGGCCGCACCTCTACCCCAATCCGCCGGACGGCGGCAACGCCTTCGTTGCCCACGGCGGTGAAGTAACCATCCTCTGGTTCATCATTGCCGGCATCATTGGCGTAATGGGCAGCCGCGGCAAATATGCCCTGGACAACATTTTCTTCAAGAAAGAGGTCCTGTAAACGTCCATTGCTGCGGGTTGGAAGCGGACGGGGCTGGGTGTAGAAACCCAGCCCCCTTGCTTTTCGTCAGCGCCGCCGGCGCGGCAATTCCCGGAGTTACCCCGACATTTGGTATCGCCACAGGGTACCCTGCGCCGTGTCCTCCAGAAGCACTCCTTGCGCCGCCAATTCGTCGCGGATGCGGTCGGCCAGGGCAAACTGACGGGCCTGGCGCAGCTCGGCGCGGGTATTGACCAGCAGTTCGATGAAAGGTCGGGCCGCCAGATTATCCCGGCCGGCGGTCGGCTCCGCAAAGGTGAGACCCAGGATGCCGCCCAACTGACGCAGGACCGCCTGATCGCCCGCAACGGGGCGTCCGGCGTCCCGCTCCCGGTTAATTTCCCGGGCCAGGTCAAACAGGGCGGCGATGGCCTGGGGTGTATTCAGGTCGTCGTCCATAGCGGCCATAAATCGCTGGCGATGGCTTTCGGCGTCCAACGCTTCCTCTTCCGACGCGGGGCCGGCAGCATCGGAACCGTTTCGGTCTCCATCCTCAGCAGAAGGACGCAAGGCGTGGCGGAACCGGTCCATGCTGCGTTCCATCGCCGCCGAACCTTCGTCGCTGTATTGCAAGGGGCTCCGGTAGTGGGAACTGAGGAAGTAAACTCGCAGAGCGTCGGCGCTGATCCGTTGCAGCGCCTCCTCTACCGATACCAGGTTGCCCAGGGACTTGCTCATTTTGTCTTCGCCCAATTGCAACAAGCCGTTATGAACCCAATGGTGGGCAAAGGGCGCAATGCCGGTGTGAGCTTCACTCTGGGCAATCTCATTCTCGTGATGGGGGAAAATCAGGTCCTGACCGCCGCCGTGAATGTCCAGGGGATAGTCCAGGTAACGCAGGGACATAGCGGTGCACTCTATATGCCAACCGGGGCGGCCCGGGCCCCAGGGGCTGTCCCAGGCCGGCTCGCCGGACTTGGCGCCCTTCCACAATACGAAGTCCATAGGGTGTTCCTTATCCGCATCCACCTGCACCCGGGCCCCGGCAATCATACCTTCCAGGGTGCGGCGGCTTAACTTGCCGTAGTCCGCTTTACGATTCACCCGAAAATAAACGTCGCCGCCGGCGGCGTAGGCAAAGTCCTTGTCCACCAGGTTTTGGATAGTGTCCAGGATTGGCTCAATCTCCTGGGTGGCCCGGGGGTAAATATCGGCCCGCTGGATGTTGAGAGCATCCATCGTGCGGAAAAAGTCGTCGATATACCGCTCGGTCAGCTCGTTCTCGCTGACCCCAGCCTCCTGAGCCCGCTGGATGATTTTGTCGTCCACGTCGGTAAAGTTCTGGATGTGCTTGACCTGATAGCCCAAGTGCTGCAAGTAACGGCGGAGGGTGTCGAAGACGACGTAACTGAGGGCGTGTCCTACGTGAGTGGACGAGTAGGGAGTAACGCCGCACACATACATTTTCACGGTCTTGCCGTCGGCGGGGACAAATTCCTTCTCCTCGCCGGTCAGCGTATTATATAGACGCATAGTTTTGCCGTAAGTTTCTCCCTCGCTCTGCGCCAGCTAACCGGAGCGGCGGCGGGAGATATATTGTGGAAGCCCGGCCAGACGTGGCGCAAGGCTGTTTTCGCTATTCTTGCCGAAAGATGGTAGCCACCGCCAGGGCGGCGATTCCCTCTTCCCGTCCGACAAACCCCAGGTAATCGGTGGTGGTCGCCTTGACGCTCAATCGCTCTTCGGAAATGGAGAGAGCGGCGGCCGTCCTGACCCTCATTTCGGGAACGAAGGGGCTCAAACGGGGCCTTTGCGCCAACATTGTAGCATCTACGTTAGCTATGCGCCAACTGTGGGCCGCCAGCCGATCCACTACCTGGCCCAGTAGCAGCAGGCTGGAGATGTCCCGGTAGCGGTCATCGGAGGACGGAAAAAGCTGCCCCTTATCACCCAGATTGGCTGCGCCCAGCAAGGCGTCCATGATGGCGTGGCTGAGCGCGTCCCCGTCGCTGTGGCCCACCAACCCCCGGTTATGGGGAATTAGCACACCCCCCAGAACCAAACGCCGGTCCGGGCCCAGGGCGTGGCCGTCAAAGCCAATGCCGGTGCGAAAGTCGGGTGGGTTCATATACGCTTATACGCTCTCGATATGGTTGCCTTGATTGACCCGGGCGGGACGCAAATTTTACGTCCGCAGTAAATCCTGCATTGCTGCCCGGGTCCAGCGTCCTGAACTACCGCTGCGCCGGAGGAATGCCCGAACCGCAGCTGCCGGTGGGAGGAGCGGCGGCTCACTCCCTCTCCCGAAGCACTGCTTCCATAACCACCAGGTCTTCCGGAGTGGTCACTTTCAGGTTCTCGTAGGAGCCTAAAAACATCGTCGCCCGACAGCCCAGGGCTTCAACCATCATGGCGTCATCGGTGGCGTCGCCGGTAAAGCTGTCGTGAGCCCGGCGCAGCAGGTCTTGCGCAAAGATTTGGGGCGTCTGGGCCGCCCAGAGAGTCGAGCGGGGCGGGGTGGCAACAATAACGCCGTCGAGGTTGACGACCTTGATGGTATCCTTGACCGGCACTCCGGCAATTGCGGCGGCATCGGTTGCGGCCCGGACACAGTCCAGCCCGCGCTGCAGCAGGGCCGTATCCAATCCGGGCCGGGCCCCGTCGTGAACCATCACCCACCGGCAGGGCTTCAGGGAATCCAGGCCGGCCTTTACCGAATCCTGCCGCCGAAGCCCGCCGGCGCAAACTCGGGAAACCTTGCGGTAGCCCCGTTCCCGCACCAGCGCCCGTCCCGTCTCCACCGAAGCGGCGGCCAGGGTCAGCACAATTTCGGATACGGCCGAAAATTCCTCAAATCGATCCAGGGTATGGGTAATCAGAGGCCGACCCAGCAGGGGCGCAAAGGTCTTGTCCACTCCGGCCATGCGGGAACTGCTGCCGGCCGCCACCACCACCACCCCAATTTGGTCATCCCTAGTCAACTGCCCGTCTCACCGGTTCCTAATCCGGCAGTCGGAGCCGCGAAAATACTGAGGAAATTCCGCGTTGCTCCGGCGTGCCATGATTAAATCCCCGTGCTGCCTAGTTGTTCCTGGACTGGGCGAAGATAATGCGGCCGGCAGCGGTCTGCAATACCCGGGTAACGGTAACGTCATGGAAGGCATTGATGTAGCGCTTGCCGCCCTCCACCACCACCATGGTGCCGTCATCCAGGTAAGCTACTCCCTGACCCAGTTCCTTGCCTTCCTGAACTATGTTGACCCGCATCTCTTCGCCGGGCAAAACGATGGACTTGAGGGCATTAGCCAGTTCGTTCACGTTGAGTACCTGCACCCCCTGGAACTCGGCCACCCGGTTCAGATTATAGTCGGTGGTCAGAATCGGGCACTTCATGGAACGGGCCATCTGCACCAGCATAGAGTCAACTTCGTCGCCGTTGGTAATGCCGACGTCCATAATGTCCAGAGTAACGCTGTCATCCCGGCGCAGCCGACCCAACACTTCCAACCCCCGGCGGCCCCGGTTGCGGCGTAGTGGGTCGCTGGAATCGGCGATGTGGCGCAGTTCGTCCAGGATGAACCGGGGCACCACCAGAGTCCCTTCCAGGAAGCCGGTGCCCGTCAGGTCGGCGATACGGCCGTCAATGATGACACTGGTATCCACCAGTATCTTGCCGCTGCGGTTTTCCTTGACCACGCCGTTGGTGTGATTGCTGTGTTCCAGGGATGGGAAAACGGCCTGCACATCCTTGCCGCGAATCCCGCCCAGAGCCAGGCCGAGGGAGCCTAGAGAAAGGCTGACGATTATGGGAATTCCCCAGGCCATCCAACCGTCAATGTTATAAAAAGGGATAGAGATTAAGGCCGCAAATACTAACCCGATCAGCGCGCCAAAGGCGGCGGACAACAGGGTGGAACCGGGAATAGAATTTATATAGCTTGCGATTTTACGCCAGGGCCGCAGCAGCAAATACGGGGTAATAAAGGCCCCTACTGGAATTCCCACTACAGCCAGGATAATGCTCCAGGGAATAATCTGTTTGCTGTCCGAGGGAAAATCCGGTACATAAGGCCCTAACCGCCACCCTAGAGCGCCGAGGCCGCCGGCTCCCATAATTCTTAATGCCCACACATCGAACACGAAAACACACTCCTTTCCCAGCATACGCCGCTGCCAGTTGCTGCCTTTCGAGTCCAATATGTTCAGTAGCTTTACCCGGCCTCCCACCACACCACAGAAACTACCAGGATCGGACCAGGGCGACGGACAATCTGGGTCAATTAAAATAATGAAATATCCGGCGGCAGCCTTACCGCCCCAACGAATAAAAAGACCGGAAAAAGGTTAAACCGGGGCCTGCTGCCAAGCCTAAATCAAATAACATATTCAGGCAAGCCAAGCATAGCATAAAACGGGTTGATTCGGAAGTTTTCGCGCCTTGATTGCAGGGCTATCGCATATGGATTTTAAGAGGCCAATTGACGGGTAAATCTCAGTTTTTAACTGCTAAATTTGGGTAATTTAAGACTTAAACCGTTGGTTTTGATGTTGATTACCCAGTAAAGCGCCGCCAAAACATCGGAAAGTTCCGTTTTGATCCTGAAAATTTTTCATATGCGATAGCCCTGCCTTGATTGGCAGGGCTATCGCATATGGATTTTAAGAGGCCAATTGACGGTTAAATCTCCGTTTTTAACTGCTAAATTTGGGTAATTTAAGACTTAAACCGTTGGTTTTGATGTTGATTACCCAGTAAAGCGCCGCCAAAACATCGGAAAGTTCCGTTCTCATCCTGAAAATTTTTCATATGCGATAGCCCTGCCTTGATTGGCAAATTTTACTAAAAATACCGATTTGAGTGAATCAATTAAAAGAAAATCGGCAAAACTTGAAAAAGCCTCGCCGATTTTCCGCCGGATTTAAGCAGCCTGCTGAGCGGTAATCGCTTAACGATAGGCTTCGGCGTAGATAGCAGCGGTTACGCTGGCGCTGGGAGTCGCCACGGCGACCGAACCGTAAAGGGGTCAACGGCGCTTCCACTGATCTACCAGGTACTGGCCCTGGTCATCGTCGAGGCCCCACAGTTGGAAGTGAACCTTGATGTCATCATAGACCGAAACGCTGCCCTCGTCAGCAATGGCGGCCCGGTCCGGGTCTCGGTAGGCTTCAACGCTGACATCCATCCAGTTAAGCGGGATGGCTTCACTGCCGGCGATGCGCTCCACCATGTTTACGGCGCAGGCCGTGATGCCGGACAGGAACAGCTCGCCGGCGCCGATTTCCTCACCGCCGGAACCGTCGGCCACAAAGTGATGGTTGCGGGCATTGCAGATAGCGCGCCCCGGGGTGCCGGTACTATAGCTTCTTACCCGATAAGCCAAGGTTAGTTCCGCCATATTCTCGACCTCCTTTACCTTTAATCCACCTTGTTGATACCCAATATTACGGGCAAGCGTCGCCAAAATGCAACCACCGGCCGCACACCGTGCCCTGAACCGCAAATGCCGTCCGCCAGAGACGGCTTTCCCCGAATACGGCTCTACTATGGTATATTTAGCAACCGAAGAACTGGATGTAAACCCTGATCCCCCGGGATTTGGAGGAATGAAAATGAAACTGGTTACCTACAACACCGGAACCGGCCCTCGCTGCGGCGTCTTGCAAGCTGACTCGGTAATCGACGTTACCGGCCTGCTCAACGCCGCCTCGCCTTTGCGCGACGTACAGGCATTGCTGGAAACCGGGGATGATGCCGTTGACCGGGTGCGCGCCGCCCTCCAGTCCGGCGGCTCGCCGGCTCCCGTGTTTGCGCTGGAAGATGTAAAGCTTCAATCGCCGATTCTGCGTCCGCCCACCATCCGGGACTTTATGATTTTCGAGGAACACGCCACTCAGCAGGGCAGCCGGGAACGGGAAGAGGCGTGGTATCGGATGCCTATCTTCTATTTCTCCAATCCGCTGTGCGTTTACGGCCCGGAGGATACTGTGCCGCACCCCTCCGCATCGGAAATGCTGGATTATGAGCTGGAAATCGGCTGCGTAATCGGCAAAGAAGGCGTCAATGTGTCCGAGGCCGATGCCCTGGAATATATCGCCGGCTTTCTCATTTTTAACGACTGGAGCGCCCGGGACCTCCAGCGGGACGAGAGCGCCGTCGGGTTGGGGCCGGCCAAAGGCAAGGATGCCGCCTCTTCCCTGGGGCCTTGCCTGGTAACTACCGACGAATTGGCCCCCTACATCCGGAACGGACGGCTGCACGTCAAATGTTCGGCCCGGGTCAACGGAGTCCCCTGGGTAGAGGACAGCGACGGCGGCCTCTCCTACCATACCTGGGGGGCGATGGTCGAGCGGGCCTCCCGGGACAGTCGCATCGCCGTCGGGGATGTGCTGGGCTGCGGCACTGTCGGCGGCGGCTCCATTGGCGAGGCCATCCGCAAAGGCTATCCGGCCCACTTCCTCCAGCCCGGAGACGTGGTGGAGCATGAAGTAGAGGGTATCGGCATTCTGCGCAACACCGTCGGCCCCAAGGTGGACGACGACCCGGATTACCGCTACCGCGCCAAGGCGCAGCCCGAATTGCCGGAACCGGGCAGCGCCCGGGACTATGTTTATCAGTTGCGATTGACCTAATTTGATGACAAGTATTCTCTCCCCCGAGCAACAAAGACCGCCCGGCGGCGCCGTAAGGAGATGTTATGGCAGACAAGAAGGGAACCGGGTTGCTGATGGTATGGGCCGACGTACCGGCCGACAAGGAAGCCGACTTTAACGCCTGGTATAACGAAGAGCATATCCCGGAACTTTTGGCTATACCCGGTATTCTTAACGCCGCCCGCTACGAAGCGGTGAAGAGCGGCCCCAAGCACCTGGCCTGCTACGAACTGGAAAGTCCGTCGGTGGTGGAAACCGATGCTTTCCGAAACCGTCCCCGTTCCGAATGGGCCCAGCGCGCCTCGGCTCCGGCCATCGCTACTACGCTGATCAGCAACGTTTACCGGATGATTCACCCGGTCGAGTTGACGCCGGAAATCGCCGGCAGCGATATGGCCCCGGCCCTGCAAATTGGCCGCATGGACGTAGGCCCGGAAAATGAGGACGAATGGAACCGCTGGTACAGTGAAATCTACGTGCCAAATTATGAGAAAGTGCCGGGCGTTATCCGGGGCCGTCGGTACAAGGCGGTGCGGGGTACGCCATTGTACGCCACTGTGTACGAGTTTGAGCACGAGCTGGTGTCGGAAAGCGACGAATGGGAACGGCAGCGGGACATCGACCCGGCCAATGCTCGGGTGCGGCCGATGATGACCCATGCCTTCGGGTCGCCGGGCGTTTGGAAAAAGACTTTCCAGGTGTAGCAGCTGCCGGCCGGGGCAGTTTGCCGAGCGGCAACTTTCCGGCCGGACTGCGCGGTGCGCCAGGACGAACCGGACTGGTAACGTTTCCCGACCGGCAATGCTTTGGCGGCCCAGACAGTGGGGCCGGCCGGGTAGGAATCTGGTAAACTAATTGAGGCTTGGGATGAAATCAGCCCATCGGACCACCGGCCGCCGGATTCTAGGCAGCTTCGGAAAACTGCCCGGCTCGGTTGCTCGACTGTCGGCCCTGCTTCCGATGCCATTAGGCAATATTGGGCGCCCGTCGCATCCGTTGCGCGATCTGATAACGGTAGGGAAAGCTAAAGTGCATACCTTCAGATTTTTGCTCTCCAGCCTGCTGCTGACTGCCTTGCTTGTGCCGGGGCTGATACCGGGCCTGGCTCAGGCCCAGGGCGCCGGGGCCGAAGATGATATTGCCGGGCCGGTGCGCATTGACCGCAGCGTCGTTGTGGGCGGGTACAGACTGTACGTCGAGGCCGAGGCATCCAGCCTGTCCCTGGGAAGTGCGCTGGTCAGTATTGCTGTCCTGAATGCCTTGACCGAAGAGCCGATACCCGACGCAGCGGTAATCATCCACACCCGCCACCAGGAAAGCGGTGAGACCGGTTGGGCCCGTGCCCTGGAGGTGCCGGATCATCCCGAAATCTACCGGTCTCGCATGAAGCTGGAGTTGCCCGGCCAATGGGATCTGAGCGTAGAGGTGGACGGGCCCTTGGGTCGGGTAGAAACTACCCCGGGAACACTAACCATACCCGAACCCCGCCAGTATTGGGTAGGTTCTCTGGTATTCGCCGGAGTGTCGGTCATTCTGTTCTGTGGGGTGGGTTACGCCGTCTGGACCATTCGCCGCACCCAGAGCCGTCGGGAAACGGCCAATGCAGCCTGATTCCTACCCAAAATCCGATTGCAGGTATCCCTTGTCCGCAAAAAGCAGTCAGCAAGCTCCGGGAATTAGCGGCGTCAACGAGAAGCAGCGGGTATGCCGGCGACTTGGGAGCAGCCTGAAGGTTTGGGTGTTGGCCGGACTGGGTTTTCTCTTTCTGGGCAGCCTGGTTGCGCCGGACTCCATCGCGCAGGCTCACGGCGGAGTCTCTCCCGGCGACAACCTGTGGCTGGCCTGGAACACGGGAAATCCCCTGCCCACCCTGTTCCTCTTTGCCGCGGCCTACCTTTACATTAATGGTCTGGGCAAGTGGGAGCGACCCAGTCATCCGGTTACCATCTGGCACCGAATCTCCTTTTTTTCCGGTCTCCTGGTCCTTTTTTTGGCCCTGCAATCCCCCATCGACCCCCTGGCGGAGCATTACTTCTTCATCCATCAGATACAGCACTTGATGATTCGTATGCTGGGGCCGCTGCTGGTGCTGCTGGGCGCGCCCCTCACGCCCATGCTGCGGGGACTTCCCCTGTGGCTGCTGCAGGGAGGGGTTCGCGCCCTGGTGCGCCGTAGCTGGGTCCGGTACGCTTATAGTCGTTTGACCAACCCGGTGGCAGCCGTAGGGATATTCTTGGCCGCCTTGTATTTTTGGCAAGTCTCTTTCCTGCACGATGCGGCGGTGCGCAACGATTATCTGCACGAAGTGATGCACGTCACGATGCTCTTTTCCGGGTTTCTTTTCTGGTGGCTGGTGATCGACCCTAAACCGCACCGTTCCCGGCTCCACTACGGACTGCGAGTATTGTATCTGGGCCTGATTGTGCTGCCCAATACGGTGCTGGGCGCCGGTATCACCTTTTCCCGAGGTCTGCTGTATCAGTCCTATACCGAGGTGGCGCAGCCCATACCCCTTAACGCCCTTACCGACCAGCAACTGGGCGGTCTCCTGCTTTGGGTGATCGGGGATATGATGAGTATCGTGGCGGCGGGTATCGTGATGATAATGTGGTACCAGCAGGAGCAGGAAAAGGAGCGGTTGGAGGCGGCCCGGAAAAGCGAACAAACCGGCGTTTGACCGGCCCCCTAATCACTTAGGCCGCCGGCTAACCGAGATGGCAAGGCTCGCAACTCGCCGGCAAAGCCAGAGGCAGAGCGCTGGCTAGTACGGGTGCTTGGCAATTTGAGCCTAACAGTCGGCGCCGGGCCGAGTCAGCATTGGCGGTGGGGCCGGGCAGGAGTTGAATGACGGATGGACAAGCAGCGATGGAAGTGAGACTGAACCGGGAGATTAAGGCTTTTTGCCCGGACTTCACTCCGGTGCGTCAGGAGCTCCAGGCCCTGGGCGCCGAGTTCGTCGAGGTCAAGGAGCAGACGGACTTCTTTTACCATTTGCCTCCCTCCACCGACGGCGTGCCGCGGCGGTTGAAGCTCCGCGTAGAGCCAGGGCAAACGCAAGTAATCTACTACTATGACCGCCAGGAAGGAGGAGCCAGAACCAGTCGGTTCCAACTTTGGCAGGTGGCCGACGAGCAGATTCAGGATGTCCTGAATGTTGCGCTGGGGGTCAAGGTAGTAGTTCGCAAGCAACGGGAGCTTTGGCGGAAGGACAACACCGTCTTTAACCTGGACACGGTAGATGGAGTAGGCCAGGTCTTCGAAGCTGAGCTACCAGCGTAGGACGACGGTGCAATCGAAGCCTGGTTACGTGAATACCGGAATCGCTTTGACCCGCACCTGGGGGCGCAAATTGTCGGCTCCAACGAAGACCTGGTTTAAGAGCCGGTGAATGCAGACCTGGCGCCGCAGTCAATTGAAGTCAATCTGCGGCTGCAACGGCTGGCGCTGACGCAGACCTTCAGGCCATCAGACGCAGATGGGGTTGCGGACAGGCTTTAGACCGAATCTCACCCGAAGGGGCATTTCCGAGTAGAGAATGAACTGGACCGGTTCCCTGTTTTGGCTCCTGCCCAAGCGACTGCGCTCTTCGTGGGCGCTGCTGGCCGTAACCGGATTCGGAGTGCTGGCAGCGGTAACCTTGATGTCGCTGGGGGCAATTTACACCCGCGCCCTGGCCGAAGCGGGTTTGCAGCATAGCGTCGCCTCCTCCAACCAGGTCATCCTTAACACTCACATCATAGCCGGCAACCGACCCCTGGGCCCGGCCGACTATACTTCCCTGCGCGCTAACCTGGAAGGGATAGTTCAGGAAAGAATCGGGTTTATGCTGCGCGATATTCAGCGCTACGGCCGTCCCCAACCGGAAATACTGCTGGTCGATGAACCTTTCCAGACATCGCAGCTTCTGGGAGCGCCCTCGGCCCGTCCCTTCTTTCTGACCGACTTTCAGAAACATACCCGGCTCATCGAAGGTCGCTGGCCCTCACCGGCCCCCCGGGAAAACGACGGACGCCTTTCCATCGAGGTGGCCGTGGGAGAAAATACGGCCACGGTAATGTTCTGGGAACTGGGAGCCGAAGCGGTCATCCTGCCCTATCGCTCGGACCTGGAGCAGCAGATTCACGTGACCGTCGTGGGGCTGGTGGAACCGCTGGACACTACCGAGGAATACTGGATGGGGTTCCACGACTATTTCGGCCCTCAGGAAGCCGGGGAAGTGGTGCTGATGCCCCTCTACGTGCCGGAGGAACTTTTCTTCAACGGCATCGGCGCCCGCTATCCGACCCTGGTGGGGGACTTTGGCTGGTATCTGTTTCTGGATACCGACGTGCTGAACGCTGACTTGGTACAGCCGGCCCGGGACGCCTTCAAGGGGATGGAGACGGACATCAATAAGCAGGTTCCCCGTTCTCTAATCCTGACCCGGCTGGAAAACAGCCGCGACACTGGACTGTTAGCCGCTTACCAGCGGGCGGTGACCCGGGCCCGAGCACCCATTTACCTGTTCATTTCCCTGATAGTGGTGGTTATCCTCTACTTCCTGGCCCTGGTTACCGGACTACTGGCCCAGACCCGCAGCGAGGAGGCCGGCCTGTTGCGCAGTCGGGGCGCCAGTATGTTTCAGGTGGGCGGAATCATTACCCTGGCCGAAGCCTTGCTGGTAGCGGTGGCAGCGGCAGTTGGCCCATTTATTGCCCTGCTGATTTTCCGGCTGCTGCTGTTCGACACCATTAATCCCAAGGGAGGCATCGAAAACCTGGAAGTGGGCCTGCGGGCGGATATGTTCGTGATGGCGGCAGTGGGCGGGCTGATGAGCCTGCTGGTATTGCTGGCCGCTAACTTTAACTTTACCCGCCTGGGGCTGCTGGACTTCCTGCGGGAGCGAGCCCGACCGCCGGGTGTACCCTTCTTGCAGCGTTACTACATCGATCTGCTGGTGGTCGTCGCCCTGGCGCTGGTCTGGTGGCAGGTGGAGCAAAGGGGCGGTTTTTTGGAACGCGCCCTGGCCTCCCGAAACACCGATCTGGATGTCAGCCTGCTGCTGGCCCCGGGTCTGGCCCTGTTGACCGCCGCATTCCTGATACTGCGGGCATTGCCGCTAACCGTAAGGGCGTTGGCGTGGCTGGCCCGCCGTCTGGCCCCGGCCTGGGCCGCCTTCGCCCTGTCCCGGGTGGCGCGCGACCCTCTGCCCTACGGCTCCCTAACCGTGATAATCATGCTGGCCGCCGCCCTGGGAGTATTCGGCGCATCTTTCCAGTCCACCCTGGGCCGCAGCCAGCAGGAGCAAGCCTTATACCGGGCCGGCGGCGACCTGGTGGTCAACGTGATTGCCCCCGCCAACGATACGCAGGAGAACCTGGCGAACCTGCCTTCGGTCCGCGCTTACACGCCCGTCGAACGCGAGTCGGTCACCTTGCTGGATACCATACCCGGCTCTGCGGCAACTCTGCTGGGCATCGACCCGGTTTCTCTGGTGGACGTCGTCTGGTTCCGGGAAGACTTTTCCCCGGCCGGCAAGAGCCTGTCGGATTTGCTGACTCCGCTCAGACGCGGCCAATCCCGGCTTCCCGACCTGAGCGGAAATCTGGCGACGGGCGTTCCCGTACCGGGGGAAACCGACTGCCTCGGTTTGTGGGTAAACAATGCCAGCTTTGCCAGCAGCTCCGTTCAGCAGACCCTGAATTTGTGGTTGCGTCTGACCGACGCCGACGGCAGCCATTTCAGCCTGGAAATGGGCTCGGTGGAATTGTCCGGAGGGGGACTGGCAAGCCCCGTAACCGGTCAGGTCTCCAACCGGCAGAACTGGACTTATTTCGAGGCCCCGCTGCCCGAGGACAAATATTGGCTGGAGCCTCCCTTCAATGTGGTGGGAGTCTATTTCGTAGGCCGTTCCCTGTACCGGATGCCTCCCGGCTCAATTTACGTGGATGACATCACCGTCCGACTCAAGTCCTCCGCTGCGCCGACCGCCGAACCGGGCCGCGGCGAGCAAATAATCGAAGATTTCGAGGACTTGGGACGCTGGGTTAGCCTGCCGCACCGGGGGGAAGTTCCCGACACGCTGGTCGTCAGCGACCGGGCCGGGCGCGACGGCGGGCGGGGAGTCGAGTTCACCTGGCAGGACCCGCTGCTGCAAGACCCGCGGGGATTCATCATCCCGCCGGGTGATTTTCCGCTGGAGGCCATCGGCAGCCCGGCTCTGGCCGGCGGCAATACCCTGCGGGTGGATTTAGGCACCCAACTGGCGCCGCTGGCGGTGCGCGAGGCCGTCTCCCATTTCCCCACCATTACGGGGAGAAACCAGTCCTTCTTTCTGGTGTCGCTGAAGTCCTTGCAGGAATATACGGCGCGAGTGCCGCGGGGGATTCCCAGACCGCCCCGTGAATATTGGCTGGCGCTGGAACCGGGAGTGGACCGGGAACAGGCAATCCGCTCCGTGCGAGAAGTTACCTCGGTTTCCACCGGCGTCGTTGACCGGGAGGGACTGGTTGACCGGGCCGGGCGTGACCCTCTGGCCGGCGGCGGCTGGAACGGGCTGACGCTGCTGGGACTGGGCGCATTGACCATCGTTGTGGCCCTGGCGATGGTCACCCACTCCCTGGTCGCTATTCGCGCCGCCCGGGTAGAACTTACCGTGGGACGGGCATTGGGCTTCTCCGGGCGGCAGGTGGTGGGCATCCTGGTACTGGAACGACTGCTGGTGGCAACGGTAGGACTGTTCTCCGGAGCGACTATCGGATATTTCCTGGGCCGCTGGACGCTGGGCCTCATGGGACTGACCCCGGACGGGCAACCGATAATCCCACCCATGGTTTTGACCGTGCAGCCCTGGCTGGTTGCGCTGGTGATTGCGAACCTGGCTATTGCGGCGGCGCTGGCTACTCTGGTCGCAGCGGTGGCGGCCGGCCGCCTGCGTCCTTCCGATATACTGCGGAACCGGGGTTAGGGTAGTAGTATGTCCTTTCTGCAACTGGCCTATACAATGGCGCGCCGGAGAATTGCTACCGCCTGGCGGCTGGAGCTGGTGCTGTTTCTGGGCATTCTCCTGTCGGTAGCCTTGCTGTCCAGCAGCGTCGTATTCTCCGACCTGCTGGCCGAGGCCGCCCTGCGCCGCACCCTGCGCCAGGCGGAACCCAGCGAGGTGAACTTCTGGATTCGCATTTTTCATAATCTGGAAGAGTCGTCTATCTCCAGCCGCCGGGCATCGGTATATCAATCCAGCATCGAGTTCGTTGAAGAGCGAGTTACCCCAATCTTTGAGCCTCATCTGGCAGGAAAGGCGCGCCTGCTGGAGACCTCCACCTTTTTCTTCACCGGCGCCCCTCGTTTCAATGTCGAGCAGGATGCCCGTCCGCGAGGCCGAATCCAGTTTATGACCAATCTTTTCGGGGAGGAACGGAGCCGGCTGCTGGCGGGCAACTGGCCGTCCGACCTGCCAACGGCCGACGGCGCTCCCCTGGAAGTTGCCCTGGAGCGCACCGGGGCAGACCTGGTAAATCTGACTGTCGGGGATGTTCTGGAGATACAGCCGGCCTCCGGAGATCTGGAAGACCGGATAATGACCGTGCGGATCGTCGGTATCTTCGAACGCAACAACCCGGACGACGATTTCTGGTACGGACGCGAGCATAATTTCAGCAACCACAACGGCCAGTGGCCGACGGTGCCCCTGTTCACCACCGAAGCCGCCATCCTGCAGCGTGTGGCCGACGCCTACCCGGGTATCTACTCCAACGTAACCTGGATGTACGACCTGGACCGGCAGGGTTTCGGTTTTGAGCAAGTGGACGACATCCAGAGGTACATCCGGATTGCCCGGGGAGAAGTCGCCGCCAACCTGGAAAACTCCACAATTTCCATCAAGCTGGACCGGCTGATGGACGAATACTCGGAGCAATTGGTGCTGTCCCGGATTCCGCTGTTTCTGATGGTGTTTTTGGTGGTGGGTATCCTGGCCTACTACCTGGCGCTGGTGTCCGCCCTGACCATCCGCTCCCGCAGCGCCGAAATCGCCCTGCTGAAAAGCCGGGGAGCTACCACGCTCCAGGTTGGCCTGATGGTCTTCGTGGAAGGCTTGCTGCTGGCGATTCCGGCAATAATTATCGGCGCGCTCCTGGCGGCTCCGGTGGCCGGCGCATTGGGCAGTCTATTCTTCGATGTCGAGCGCGACGGCATCCTGATTACGCTGTCCACCCGAGCCTTCCTGCTGGGAGCCGCCGGCGCCCTGCTTTCCGTCCTGGTCCTGACCTTGTCCACATTGGCGGCGGCCCGTCAGGGTATCGTGGAGTTCCGTCAGACCGGCGCCCGGCCGGCCCGCGCTCCTTTCCTGCATCGCTACTACCTGGACTTTCTGCTGCTGGCCCTCATTGGCCTGGTCTGGTGGCAAATACAGAGTCGGGATTCCTTCCTGCTGCGTCCTTTGGGAAGGGGACAACTGGAGATTGACTTTACCCTGCTGGTCGGCCCCGTGCTGGGATTGCTGGCTCTGGGGCTGGTCGTCCTGCGCTTTTTCCCCCTGGCCGTAGCCTTGCTGGCCCGTCTAATGGAGCCGGTGGGGCCGGTTTGGCTGGTGCAGGGGCTGCGCCGGGTAGGGCGAGACCCCATCACCCCCGGCAGCCTGGTAGTGCTGCTGATGCTGGCTACCGCCCTGGGTGTCATTGGCAGCGCCTTCGGCTCCACCCTGGAACAAAGCCAGGAAGACCGAGCCAGCTATCAGGTCGGCGCCGACCTGCGAGTCCAGCACACTGGGAACCGCATACCTGTCGCGTCCCTGGGACTGGCCGATACACCGGCGCTGAATAGGCCGAGCCTGGAGGTGGTTGAGGTTTCCCGCCTTACCGGAAATCTGCTCACTCAAGGCTTCAGCAGTGAACGCTTCAACTTGCTGGCCGTGGACAGTAAGCGGTTTGACCGGGTTGCCTGGTTCCGCTCCGACTTTGCCGGCGATGAATCTCTGAGTTCACTGATGCGGGCGATAGAACCCGCCGCCGAATTAGGCGGAGAGCGTCCGCCGGCCGAGCTGCAAATTGCGCCCGGGGCGCTGCCCGGAGGCGGCGACGGGATAAATCTGCCCCCGGACGCTACCGAGCTTTCCCTGTGGGTAAACCCGGGACAGCCGGGGGCCAGGTTGGCCGTGGGCGCCCGCCTGAGGGACGGCAGCGGACATACCTTTGACGCAATCATTGGCGAACCGGGCGAACCGGGCTGGCAGAAAATCTCCGGCCCAATTACGCCCCGGCCCACCCGTGGCAACCGCCAGCCGCCTCCGGTGCAGCCGCCCTTTACCCTGATAAACTTGCAGGTGTTCAGTCGCTTCGGGCTGATCGACCCCGGAGTGGTTTTTCTGGATGAGTTGACCGCTGTAACGCCGGCCGGGGAAATAACCGTAGCCGACTTTCAATCCCTCAACGAATGGCAAATTGTAGAGGACTACACTCGTCCCGGCCTCTACGCACTGGAATCCAGCCAGGCAGTAAGCCGGGTTGAAGGTCGCCAATCGGCAGCCTACAGTTGGTCGCCGGGCGGCATCAGCCTGCGCGCCATCCGTCCCGGGCCGCCCAACGTGCCAGTCCCCGCCATTGTGTCGCCGCAAATACTGGAACTGGCCGACATCCAGACCGGAGAGGTGATTAACGTCGGCACTTCCAACCTGGCATTTCCGGTTCGGGTAGCCGCCGTAGCCGACTATTTTCCTACCCTGGACCCGCGCGAGATGCCCTTCATGGTGCTGGACCTGGAGACCCTCAACCGCTACGGCGACCGCCACGGCCGCCGGCCCGGCTCGGGCCCCAACGAGGTTTGGGCGGCGGCGGCAGACCCGGACACGGCCCTGGCGGCCCTGACGGCGGAACTGGCAGCCCGGGAAGTAAGGGTGGAGGAATCCCTGGTCGCCGCGGCAGAGATTCGCCGCCGGGTGGAGCAGCCCCTGGCCAATGCCAGTTGGGGCGGTCTGCTGGCCCTGATGTTCCTGGCCCTGGTTCTAGCCAGCGCTTCCGGGGTGGTGCTTTTCTCCTACGTGGACACCGGCGAACGGCGCACCGAGTTCGCCCTGATGCGCACCCTCGGTTCCTCAGCGGGACAGTTAAACGGCATGGTCTGGTTTAACCTGCTGCTGATGGTAGCCTGCGGCGTCGGATTAGGCACCTGGGCCGGCCAGCAAATCGGGACCACCCTGCTGCCGGTTCTGGAAGTTTCCGAGGGGGGAGTAAGAGTTACGCCCCCGATGGCGCTGGAAACCAACTGGGTTACCCTGGCAGTAGCTTACCTGGCCTTGGCCGCGGTTGCGCTGGGCAATGTCATTTGGCTGGCCTGGTTCACGGCCCGGTTGAATATCCAGCAAGTATTACGCGCCGGCGAGGCGGGATAAATCCATAGCAAGGCAACCTGAAACAGGCAGGACGCAAGGAATGATGACGGAAATGCAGCCGACAACCTTTACCCGGATCCCAGCCCCTACGGGCTCGACGGGATCAGATAATCGAGGCCAAACTTACCTGGAATGCCGCGACTTGTTCAAAATTTTCAAGCTGGCCGACCTGGAAGTGGTAGCCCTGCGAGGGGTTGACCTGGAAATCGCCACCGGAGAAGTTACCGCCATCGTCGGGGCCAGCGGCAGCGGCAAGACGACCCTGCTCAACATCCTGGCCGGGTTGGAACGGCCCTCGGCCGGCCAGGTCCGGGTAGGCGACCGGGACCTGCTCAACATATCGGAACGAGAATTGGTGTTGTACCGCCGGCAGGAAGTAGGGTTCGTTTGGCAGTCAACATCCCGCAACCTTGTGCCTTACCTGAACGTCCGCGACAACGTGGAATTGCCGATGTCCATCGCCAGGATTCCCCGCGCCCAGCGCCGCCAGCGGAGCATGGAACTGTTGTCGGCAATGGACATGACCGACAAAGCCCTCCGCTTTCCCGATCAGCTTTCCGGTGGGGAGCAGCAGCGGGTATCCATCGGCGTGGCCCTAGCCAACCGGCCACCCCTGCTCCTGGCCGACGAGCCCACCGGCGAACTGGATACCCAGATGGCCGACGAGATTTTCGGCCTGCTGCGGCAGATGAACCGAGCCTTTGGCGTAACCGTGTTGGTGGTTACCCACTATCCCGGCGTGGCTCGCCACGTCAATCGGGTGGTGCACATTCGGGATGGGCGAATCAGCGCCGAGAGCTTTATGCAGACAACCTACCGCCGGGCTGACGACCTGGTACAGCAGGAATACCTGGTGGTTGACCAGGTAGGTCGCCTCCAGTTGCCGCCGGACTACGTCGAGCAGCTGCGCCGAAGTGGCCTGGCCGGGTTGGCCGCGGCGGATTTTGCCGAGGGCCAGGTTACTTTGCGGCCGGCCGGCCGCCCCGACGCCGCCCCGACGCCGGTAGCGGCGGAACCGGAGGAAGAGCCAATGCCAACCCCGGCGTCAGCAGTGTCGGAACCGGAAGTCGAACCGTTATCAGTTCCGCCCCCGGAACCGGATACCCCGGCTCCCGACCCGCACGCCTTGTTCCGTCGTCCGCCAGGAGGCTAATCTGAAATACCTTCCGGCAACCGCCCTAACGGTAATGCTCCCGGGCCGGCTGCCGGCTCAGTCCGGACAAAAGTTAAGCGCAAAAACGCACTGCCAGGGACGATATGTCTATGTACCGACCTGCACCCGGGCCCGACCCGGCAATTACTCCGGCGCCAATTCCGGCTTCCAGCATCATATCGGCCCGAGGCTTGAGCCGCACCTTCGGAGCCGGCGACCAGGCCGTAGTGGCAGTAAGGGAAGTGAATCTGGATATCCGGGCCGGAGAATTTCTGGCGATTACCGGCCGCTCCGGTTCGGGCAAAACCACCTTGCTGAATTTGTTGGCCGGTCTGGATCTGCCAACGGCCGGCGGGGTTAGCCTGGAAGGCCGAAATCTGGCCGAGTTTTCCGAAAAACAATTGGTAGAACTGCGGCGTACCCGTATCGGTTTCGTATTCCAGTCCTTCGGCCTGATACCCTTGCTGTCCGCCTACGAAAACGTGGAGCTGTCGCTGCACATTGCCGGGGCCAGGTGGCGAGAACGGCGCCAGCGGGCAGCGGAAGTTCTGGAGCTAGTCGGACTGGGTTCCCGTACCGGACACCGGCCCTACGAGCTTTCCGGCGGCGAACAGCAGCGGGTAGCTATCGCCCGGGCCCTGGTAACCGGGCCATCGGTTCTATTCGCTGACGAACCGACCGGGGAATTGGACAGTGTCACCGGCATCTCCATCGCTACTATCCTGCGGGACATCGTGCGGGAGCGCGGCGTTACCGTGGTAACTGCCACCCACGACCTTGCCCTGGCCGGTATGTGCAGCCGGCGGCTGGAAATGGCCGACGGAGCCTTTGTTGGAGAAACACCGGGTTAAAGCCCTCACCCCCAGCCCTTCTCCCTCAGGGAGAGGGGAGATGTTGGCAAGCAGACGATACCGGTCTTCCCACCTTAGATTTCTACTTACCCGGGGTTGAGGGGTTGGCTGGGGAAGCGCATCGATTGGGCCGGGGAGTTTTCACTGCTCTTTTGCACCGGCCCAACTTGCCGGCCCTTGACCCTTGTGGTAAATTAGCGCTAATCATAATCTCAGCGATAGAAAAGGAGAATTGAATGGCATTTGTAACGCCGCGCGAAGGCGAAAGCCCGGAAAGTCTGGTAAACCGATTCCGCGCCTCGGTGCAGCACGCCGGGATTTTGCGCGAGCTAAAAGACCGCCGGTTCTTCCGTTCCAAGGCCCAGAAGGAGCGATTGGCCGCCCAGCGTGCCGCCCGCCGCCGCCGCCGCCAACGCCGCTAGGCTGACGCTCCCGACCCGTCGCAGTTCCGACTTGGCGAAGGGCGCCCCCAGGTTTCCAGCTTTTTATCGTGATGGCCCGTGCTGCGGGCCTTTCTTTTGTCCCGTACCGGTCCCCCGATTGGGTGGTTAATCCGGCATTCAGGAGAATATGCAATGGCCCAAAAGCTTCATCCGGTTCGCGACATTCTGAACGCCTTTTGTCCGGACGATAACGCCCATATACCGGGCGGCGCCGGCCTGCTGGCCGGGCTGAAATTTGCCGCCAAGGACATCTTTGATGTGGCCGGACACATCACCGGCGGCGGTAACCCGGCCTGGAAAGCTACCCACGCCCCGGCCGAGGCTAATGCCTGGGTAGTGCAGCGGCTGGTGGACGCCGGAGCCGAAATGGCCGGCAAAACCATAACCGACGAGTTGACCCGGGGTATTTTCGGCGAGAACGCGCATTATGGCACTCCGGTCAACCCCCGCGCTCCGGGGCGAGTTCCCGGCGGTTCCTCCAGTGGGTCGGCATCGGCGGTAGCCGGGGAGTTGGTGGACTTTGCTCTGGGTTCGGACACGGGAGGTTCGGTGCGGGTTCCCGCCAGTTTTTGCGGCCTCTACGGATGCGCCCTACCCACGGCCGCATACCGCGCAGCGGGATGCTGCTCCAGGCTCCCAGCTACGATACTATCGGCTGGTTCGCCCGGGACCCGGAGACTTTTGAGCAGGTAGGGCGAATCCTGTTCGGCTCCACTGACGCCCCGGCCCGGCCGGGCCATCTGATTATCGCCGAGGATGCCTTTGATCTGGCCGAGCCGGATATCCGCGCCGCCCTTTTGGCCGTGGCCGAAAGCATCGGTTCTCGCTTCGATTCGGTTACCCGGGTGCGGCTGTCTCCCACCGGCCTGACCGACTGGTCTAACCAGCAGCAGGTTCTGCAAAGTCGCGAGGCGTGGGAGGCGGTGCGGGAGTGGATCGACCGGGTGAATCCAGCCTTCAGCTTCGAGGTTTCAGACCGGTACGCCCTGGCCCGGGCCGTAACCGACTCCCAAGTTTCCGCCGCCCAGTTGCGCCGGGAGGAGATTGTGGCCCGTATGAACGAGGTGTTCCAGGGCGGCAGCAAGGTACTCTGCCTGCCCACCACCATTGGCCCGGCGCCGCTTTCGGGTCAACCCGTTTCCCAAAGGCACGAACTGCGCCTGCGCAACAGCGCCCTGACTTCCATCGCCGGCAACACCGGGCGGCCCCAGATTTCCCTGCCGCTTACCCAGGTAGCCGGGCTGCCGGTTGGGTTGTCCCTGCTGGGCGACCGGGGCGCCGACGAAGCGCTAATGAACCTGGCGCGAGAGATTGCCGCGGTGTAACTCCTCTCCCCTTCCCCCCAGGGAGATGGGCCGGGGGTGAGGTCCTTACCTAAGGGAGAAGGCCGGGGGTGAGGGCTTCCACTAGCCGGGAGTGAGGGCATACCTGGTCGAACAAGCCCCTTTATGCCGTCTCCTTTCAGATTGACACCGGGACGGCTCAATGATAAATTGTTGGTGAAATTATTAACAAAGTGAATGATTGCGCTAGAGTTGAGCCGACAGCCGTTGGCCGGGCGCAAGTCTCCTAGGAGGAAAACGTTGCCCCGCTACGATTATCAGTGCACCAGCTGCGACCACCGTTTTGAACTAGTCCAGAGTTTCAAGGAAGCCGGGTCCGGCGCTTGTCCCTTGTGCTCCGGCGAAGGCCGTCGGGTATTCCACGCCGTACCGGTCATTTACAAAGGCTCCGGCTTTTACACCACCGACTATGGTCGCCCCAAGACGCCGCCTTCGGAAACGAAGGAAAAGGAAGAATCAGCCTCTTCCGAAACCAAGTCATCCAGCTCCTCCGGTGAATCTTCCGGCGAGTCCGGGAGCGACTCCACGGCCAAGGCGGCTGCCGAATCCACCGTCTAACCCGGAATGACGAATGGGCGGGGCAGAGCCGAAGGCAAGCTAGACTTCGGCCCCATTAACCAGGGCTGACGCGGTAGTTTCATAGAGGCGCGGGGAGAGCAGATTGCGGGTTTGATTCAGCGGGTGGCCCAAGCCTCGGTGACGGTGGAAGAACGCAGCGTCGGGCAAATCGGGCCGGGGCTGGTAATTTTGCTGGGCATTTCCGGAGATGACACTGAAGCCGAGGCTCAGTATCTGGTGGACAAGACGGTCAACCTTAGAATCTTTGCCGACGCGCAGAACCGTTTCAACCGCTCCGCCCTGGATACTGGGGCGGAGTTGCTGGTAGTAAGCCAGTTTACCCTCTACGGCGACACCCGCAAGGGCCGCCGCCCCGACTTTACCCAAGCGGCTCCGCCGGCCCAGGCGCAAAGCCTTTATGAGCGCACCGTCAGCCTTTTCCGAGCCACCGGGCTCACCGTGGCTACCGGGGCCTTCCAGGAGTATATGCAAGTATCCCTGCAGAATGACGGGCCGGTAACTTTGCTCCTGGACAGCTCCGACCGCCGACGCCCCCGCAGGTAGCCCGGCCAGGACCACCTGGACTCGCTGGCGCTCGTTCCCAACCTTTAAGTCAGGATTACCGCGGATACCAGCCCATACCCTGGAAGTACCCCCGGAGGTAGGCAATCTGGCCGCCGTGGGCTACATTGTCCCAGGTGCGCTGGCCGATTGCCGAACCCACCGAGCGCGGTTCGGTAAAGGGGGGGACGATGATAGGCTTTTCCAGGTCTTCCAGCGTCAGGCCAGCCAGATATTCGGCGGCCTGAGCCTTGACCGCGGCGTAGTAGCCCAATTGCACCGCCACCGGCGGTGGTTCCCAGGCGGCTACCTGCTCTGCCGTCCAGCCTACCCCCCGCTCGTCCGGGTCGGCTGGCATATCGAATTTCTCGTGCCAGCCATCCCGAATCCACAATTGCGGCGTCTCGGTTAGCCAGACATTAATCAGAGCGTCCCAGACCCGGTTCATGTGCCACAGAATCCAGGAGATGGAATTGGAAGAGTCGTTGGGACGGCGGGCCATGGTCGCATAGTCCATGCCCTCCAAAGCCCGGTCCACCATATCCCAATTCCGTTCCAGGGCGGTAACAATTCCGTCGGTTACGGCCATACATCAACTCCTTTACCCGATTTAGTCCACTATCTCGGCCTTGGCGCCCTCGGGCAATTCCACCTCAAAGGCGGTCAGTATTTGGCCGACCAACAGGTAGTGGCCGATAAGCCCGGTAATATCCACCGTGTTCTGGGTGCCAAAGCGTTCCATAACCGCATTAAAGGTAGCATCGCTGATTTTCCGGTTTTGCAACAATTCCTGAACATACTTTACCACCAAAGCCTCGTCGCCGGATAAACCTTCGGGCGCGGTACCTCGGGCGATGGCGCCAATGGTCTCCTCGGATACGCCGTGGCCGCGGGCCAGCCGGGCGTGAGCGGCAAACTCATACTGATTGCGAATCTCCCGGGCCGTGGCGATGATGATGACCTCCTTCAAGGCCTCGGGAACGTCAAAGTCAAAGCGGACGTAAGTGCCGGTATGAGCCACACGGGCCGCCAGTTTCGGGCTGTGCAGCAACACTCCGTAGGGGCCGCGAACACTGCCCCGGCTGCCCACTATCTCGTCGAAAAAGCGCTGGTCTTCCGCCGAGAGTTCTTCTCTGGTTACGTTGGCTAGTCGTGCCATTTTACCTTCTCCTCAGCTCATTTTCTGTGGTTAATATCCAGCCCCGGACTCCGGGGCCCGGGACGGAACGACGGTCAGGGAAACTCCAGGTCCAGGCTGATGTCCAGGGCCTGGGTGGAGTGGGTCAGCCCGCCAATAGAGATCAGGTGGACTCCCGTTTCCGCTACGGCCCGCACCGTATCCAGGTTGATGCCCCCGGAGGCTTCCACTACCGCCCGGTCGCCAATAATGTCCATAGCTTCCTGCATCAGCGGAACGGGCATATTATCCAGCATAATTATGTGGGCGCCGGCCGCCAGCGCCTCCTGCACTCCGGTCAGGGATTCCACCTCCACTTCCACCTTGATAGTATGCGAGGCCCGGGCCAGAGCCAGTTGAATCACGTCCTTCAGTTCCATTTCCCGCGCGGCCAGAGCCTCAATGTGGTTGTCCTTAATCAATATACCATCGGCCAGGTTCAGCCGGTGATTGTATCCGCCGCCCATACGCACGGCGTACTTGTCCAGGTAACGATGGCCGGGAGCTGTCTTGCGAGTATCCACGATTCGAGCGGGACAACCGGCAGCCGCCCGCACGTAGCGGTTAGTATCGGTGGCGATGCCGCTCATCCGCTGCATAAAGTTAAGGGCAATCCGCTCGGCGCGCAATATGCTGCCGGCGGAGCCTTCTACCCGGGCGATAGCGTCGCCGGGACTCAGGGCAGCGCCGTCATCCAGCAGCGGCGCGTAGGACAGGTCCGGGTCAACCCGATTAAAAACGCAGCCGGCTACATCCTGTCCGGCCAGCACTCCCACCGCCTTGGCGCGCAGCATCCCCACACCGATGATGTCCGGCGGAATGAGCAGGCCCGTGGTCGGGTCATTAAAAGTTTCGTCTTCGGACAAGGCGGCGTCAATCAGGCGGTAAACTTCCGGGGGCAGTTGGCTCATACTCACACCTCCTCCTGAGTCAAAACTACGTGCTTTTCCCATTCCGGACGGGTTTCGGGAAAGTCCTCCCGATAGTGGGAACCCCGGCTTTCCTGCCGCAGCAGGGCCGCCTCTACCATCAGCCGGGCCAGCAGCGTCATATTGTCCAGTTCCCGGGAGGCACGGTCTGCCGGCGGCGGCAGCAGCCGCTGCCACAAGTTCAGAATCCGGGCGGACAGCAGCAGGCGAGACCCCATCCGGTTAATCCCGGCATTGCGCCAGGTCAGGTCTTGCAGGTTCTCGAGGCTCGGTTCGGGCATAGCCGCGCAAACCGGCGCCCGTTCCGGCAGACGGCGCAGCATAATCCTGGCGTCATCGTAGTGCCCTGCTTCCGGGGCCTGTCCCAGACTGCTGCTAACCAGTCGCTGGGCGAAGACCAGGGTATCCAGCAGGGAGTTGCTGGCGAGCCGATTTGCCCCGTGCACCGCCGAGCAGGCGGCTTCCCCGCAGGCGTAGAGGCCGGGAACGTTGGTGCGGCCCCAGGTATCTATTTTAATTCCGCCCATCATATAGTGGGCGGCCGGCGCTACCGGAACCGGCTCCCGGGTAATGTCCAGACCGTAACCGCGGCAAAAACGGTAAATAGTCGGAAACCGGCTCTGGACCAGATCGCTGGGCAGATGAGAAATATCCAGATAAGCCGTGCCGCCATCAGACTTCTCCATCTCGGTGGCAATGGCTCTGGAGACTACATCCCTGGGGGCCAGATCAGCTTGGGGATGGTAGTCGGACATAAAGGCTCGGCCGGCTGCATTCCGCAGCACCGCCCCTTCACCCCGCATGGCCTCGGAAAGCAGGAAGGTAGGAGCGCCCGGCAGTCGCAATGCGGTAGGGTGGAACTGGTAGAACTCCATATCCATCACCCGGGCCCCGGCCCGGAAGGCCAGGGCGATGCCGTCGCCGGTAGCCACCTCGGGATTGGTAGTGTACTTGAACAGTTGGCCGGCTCCGCCGGAACCCACAACGATGTTGCGTCCAGTGTAGGTTCTTTTTTCGCCGGTCTCGGAATTGAGGGTCTCCACGGCCACCGCGCGGCCATTCGCTACCACCAGGGCCGTAGCCAGGGTATATTCCAGCACCTTGATGTCCGATTCGGCCACCCGGGCCGCCAGGGCCAACTCAATATGCTGGCCGGTGGCGTCGCCGCCGGCGTGGAGAATGCGGGGGCGGCTGTGCGCGCCTTCCATACCCAGGGAAATTTCGCCGTGGCTGGTATCGAAGGGAACGCCCCACTGGATCAGGCTGGCTACCCGCTGGGGCCCCTGGCTGGTCAGCACTTCCACCGCCTCCCGGTCGCAGAGACCGGCGCCGGCGGACAAGGTGTCCTGCATGTGCAGGGCCGGGGTATCCCCGGCGCCAATGGCCGCCGCGATGCCACCCTGGGCATAGCGGGTATTGCAGTCGTCCACCCGGCCCTTGGTGAGAATGAGCGTGGCACCGTGTTCCCGGGCCAGCAGGGCGGTATTCAGACCGGCTATGCCGCTGCCAATGATTATATAGTCGTAATGGCTGTCAGACATCGGGGGCGTTTCCAGGCAAGTTAAAACGTAGTTGGGCGGCGGGAGCAACCCGCCTCGGCCCCGAATTTCGCCCTACTATACAGACACAATGGGTTAAAGGCAATTGCCAACGGCGAGCAACGCCGGCGCCGGGGCGTTTCACGTCCGGGGAAGGGAGGGAAAAAGGGGGCGGATAACCGGAAATGGAGCGAGTATTTCAGTACGCCATATTGAGACTACCACCGTACCCATCCCCGGCAAAACTAAAGCCCGGATTAGAATCAGCCGGGCTTTTTGTCAGGGTCGTTGGTTAACCCTCCGAGCATTGGCGGTCAGCTTCCTCCCGGCCGGTCAAAGCCCTGGTCCAGGTCGCGCAGGAAGTCCTCGATGGAGGAGGACAGGGGCGGCGGTGGCGGCTGTTTATCCCGCTGCTCCTGGTCATAATGCTCTTCCAACTGCAACAGCAGGGAAGTTACGTCTTCACCTTCGTCGCTGACCATGCTGGCAATAGAATCGTACTGCTCCCGGCCCCGGTCCAGTTCAATCAGCCGGTCGGGCAAATGATACTGGGCGCACAATATCTCCATCAGCCGGGCCGTACCCATCAAGTCTTCGTCCACCTGGAAATACTGGGGCAAATGCACCACCAGGGTACGAGTTTCCATACCCTGCCGGGCCGCCTCCTGGGGAATCAGGTAGGTAATCGTGCTGGGGCCTTCATAGTCGCTGGTCTGCACTCTGGCCTGACGCTGTTCCTCGGCCAGGTCGCCGCCGGCGCCGGACCCGGAGACCAGCAGGGGACGGGTATGGGGCACCATATCGTACATTGCGCCCACCAGCGAGTAACGCTTCACTCCCATACGGGCCAGCAATTCCAGCATAGCTTCGGAGTAGTCTTCACCGTAGAGATGCGGCTCAAGCAAGTGGACCAGGAGCAGGTCCGGCCCGTTTTCCCGGGCGGCGTACCGGATGATGGTGTTGGGAATGGAAACCTCCCGCCGGCCCCGGTTGAAAAATGATCTGGGCCGATAGCGGGTAAAGTCATAAAACAGACCGGGACGATGCAGCCGGCCCAACTCTTTGGCGCGCAAGTGCCTTTCCAAACGGTTCAGGCTCATACTGCCTACCCGTCCAACATCAATCCAGGGCCGCAGCACCGCCAGCACGTGAGGGTCTTTAAGTTCCGGAAGGGGTTCGTTGAGTTCAAATTCACCAAGTTTCATGCTCTATAGTTTGACAGCGACCGGCCCTATTTACAAGACCCGTTGTCCCATCCGTTATGCCGGGAAAAGACGGCGGCCCTCACCCCCGGCCCCTTTCCCGCGAGGAGAGGGAAGTCTGGTTTTCTCACTTTCTATCGGGGAGAAGGGAGGGTGCGGGAAGCGGAAGAAACCACCAGTTGCCGAACCCGTTGGAGGGTGGGATACTGTAGCCCTTTGAGAAAGGAGCGCAGGAATGAAAGTTATTGATGTTCACAGTCACATTGTGCCACCGTGCTTTTGGAACGCCAATGAACGGGAGGGGAACTGGCACGGGGCCAGTCTCTTTACCCGGGACGGTATTCAGTATATCGATGCCATGAATCGGGTTGCCGGCCCCATCGACGAGAAATGGCGATTTACCCCGGAGGAGCGCCTCGCATTTATGGACCGCCAGGGCGTGGATGTCCATGTTCTGTCGGTGGCCCCTTACCTGACTAACTACCACCTGGACGCGGCCCCGGGGTTGGCTTCAGCCCGGGAGCTAAACGACGAAATTGCCGAATTTGCCCAATCCCGCCCGGACCGGTTCATCGGACTGGCGACGGTGCCGATGCAGGACACGGCGGCGGCGGTGTCGGAACTGGAGCGGGCTATGCAGGAGCTGGGGCTCGCCGGCGTGGAACTCAACACTAATATGGAGGGCCTCAATTGGGACGAAGAGCGATTTCTGCCCTTCTTTCAGGCGGCGGAAAGACTGGGCGCCTTCGTCTTTTTCCATCCCCACAACCCGGCCGGGTCGGACCGCGCCCGCCGCTACTACCTTTCCAACCTGATTAGCTTTCCCCTGGATACCACCATTGCCATCGCATCGTTTATCTTTGGCGGGGTGCTGGACAAATGCCCGAATCTGAAGCTTTGCTTTGCCCACGGCGGCGGCTATGCTTGCTTCGGCATTGGGCGTATGGATTTCGGCGCCGGGGTGCGGCCGGAACCGCAGGTCAACGCAATCAAGGGAATGCCCAGCGACTACCTGCAGCTCCTCTATTACGACAGCATCACCCACAGCGACGAGGGCCTGAAGTACCTGGTGGACCGGGTGGGCGCCGACCGGGTAATGCTGGGAGACGACTTCCCTTTCGACATGGGCCCCACCGACCCGGTGGCCTGGATTAGATCCCTGAAGCACCTGAACGATTTTGAGAAGCGGCGTATCCTGGGGGAGAATGCGCAAGATGTCTTTGGAATTGAGGGGTAGCGTAAGGAGCCTGCGGGCTTGTAACGTTGCCAAGTAACAATGGGCGGCCAAGTTGTCGACATTTGGCCGCCCTGTAGCCGGCCCCCGCTGCGCAGTAACCGGCTAACGACAGAATTCTACTGCGCCCTCCAAAATTGTCAACTTTCCGGGGTTATAAGGTAGCGTTCAGGGCTATCGCATATGGAATTTAAGAGGCCAATTGACGGGTAAATCTCCGTTTTTAACTGCTAAATTTGGGTAATTTAAGACTTAAACCGTTGGTTTTGATGTTGATTACCCAGTAAAGCGCCGCCAAAACATCGGAAAGTTCCGTTCTGAGCCTGAAATTTTTTCATATGCGATAGCCCTGGGGTAGCGTTGCAATTTAGGTGGTTTAAGTCATGATATAGTATTCGTTCCGGTACCGCCGGGACAATCCCTGTGGTTGCTCCTACACCTCGACCACCTAATACGGAACGCTGCCAACCAGTCTCCCCACGTTGACAAGAAGGGTCAGTACGGAAATACTGGCCTTATACACAGAGACCTCAACGGAGGCCCGTACCGATGACTCAACCTACAATTACTACAAAGAGAAGCTGGAAAAAGTTTGAAATGGACCCCGAACCCATCGAGGACGGTATGCAGCAAGAGTTTCATATCCTGGACCTGGGCTACCTGCTCCGAGACCGCCTCGCAAGTCCTAATACTTTTGTCTCCACCGGAGGTTTTATCTTCTGGACTCCCGACAACACCAATGAGCGCGTCGCCCCCGACTGCTTCATTGCCCGCAATGTCAACGCCGACTATATCTGGACCATGCCCAATTATCTCCTCTGGGAAGCTGGCAAACCCCCAGACTGGGTACTGGAAGTGGCCTCCCCATCCACCGCCCGCCGAGACCGCACCGAAAAGCGGGACCTCTACGCCCGGCTGGGCATTCCCGAATACTGGCGCCTTGACCCCACCGGCGGCCAGCTCTACGGCCAGCCCGTAACCGGCGAGGTTTTGACCGATGGACAATATCAACCCTTGCCGGTTAACCGAGACCAGGAGGGCAACCCCTGGGTCCACAGTCCGATCCTGAACTTGGACTTCAAGTGGACCCCGTCGGGAGAGTTTCAGATTAGCGACAGTGAAACCGGGGAACGATTGCGGACCTTGAGGGAAGAACGGCAGGCCCGGCTGACCGCCGAGGCTGAATTGGCTCGATTGCGGGGTCAACTGGACAACTCCGGTTGAATACCTACAGGACAACCCGAATTGACCTTGGCTCAGAGCTCCATCAGCTACCGAGGTCGCCCCACATCACGACCACCTAAATTGGAACGCTACCGGGTTATAGAAAACAGGCTGGTATCCATCATTCCCCAGCCCGGTAAACCCCGGTTTCCGGGTAGAAGGAGTGCCAGCCGAACCAGTAGGCGTTGTGGCTGGGTATGCGGGGAAAGCGCAGCGCCGGGTCGTCTTCCTGAACCAGGGCGGCTTCTTCCACTCGCCACAGCTTGCCCGCGCTGTCGGTAAGGAGGGTAGTGTCGGATGCGCCGCCTTCCTCCAAAAGGAACGTTTCTTCACCCCGTTCATAGGCGCGGCTGCCCAGCGGCCCGGCGGTAACCACTACCAGCGGCTGGCCGCCCAGCTCATCATTGACCACCGGCTGCCCGCTTAACTCTTCCAGCGGGTAAGCCTTCGCCTCGCCGTTAATGCGCAGGCCGATTACCTGCCCTTTGAGGGACAGGACATCGCTGGTTTCCCCCACTGGAAACATAGTGGCCGCGCTCTCCCGGTAGTGGAAGTATATCGAGCGGGAGTCCCACTCGGAACTATAGAAGCGGCCCGGATAAATACCTGTCTCCCGGGCCAACACCGTGGTATCCGGGTGGGCCTTGACCCATTGGCCCCAGGTTGTGGTAACTACCGGCAGCAATTCCAGCCGGAAGTCAGTTCCCGCCAAAGGCCCCGCCGCCGGCACGCCGGTAAACTGATTCCAGAGGGTATTGGTCTTTCGGTCGTACATCAGCTTGTTGCTGCGGTACAGCATTCCCGAAGTGCCGAACTCGACCCGTTCCCCGTCAATGTCGGTGGAATACACGATTCCCGCGCCGCAGAGAGTTCAATAGGCCAAAGCAAAAGGCACCCCACCCACTACGTCATTAGCCATTTCGTGGGCATTGACGATACGGTGGGGGTAAGCGCGGTGTTCGCCGTTGAAAGAGACGCCAAATACCCGGCCCCCCGGCTCCAGGTAGTCGGCCTCGGCAGCAGCGATTACCGGGGCATCGGTCAAGTCCGGGATACCGTCCTTCCTGACTCCGCCCCAGACTATCTCTTCAATGCGGATGGCGCTCCTGATTCCGTCATATAGGAAGGACCCCATTTCCGGGTCCACCAGCTCGGCATACAGCCGCCCCTTCCAGGCGGCAAATCCGGGGGGCGGCCAAACTTCCGGATTCCGGTTTATCCAGATAACCCACTGGAACCATTCATCATGCAAAGTCCCGAAATCGGCTTTGGCGAGGCCCGGGTTTTGTTCGACAATCCGGTCCAGGGCCTCAAAAATCGCTTCCTCTACTCCCCGGTTAATTCGCGCCCAGGGGAAGCGCATCATCTCAACCAGCACGGGGATATAGGCCGGGTCGCCGTTGGCTCCCATACTTTCTATTTTCCAGGGGTTGCCGGTCAGCGCCGAATCCAGGGCCTCGTGCATCAGCCGGGTTGCCGGCCCCGGGGCGGAATCGGGATTTTCCCCCGGCAGCGACCAACGAGACAGTTGGCGTTCCGCCGCGGCGCAGGGTAGGAACTGCAAGTCCCGGCGCAGGTGCGACCGTCCCCCGGTCGGTTCGCCTTCGCTCGGATCCACCGACAGGCAGCTATTACCGGCGGCGGTACGAATCGTTCCGTCAGCGCCATGCTTAAACTGCTGGACTAATTCGCCGGTGCAGTCCCGGGTATAGGCCAATCCGGCTTCGGCTTCCAGACAAAGTTCATAGGCCGGCATTTGAAACTGACCGGGGCCGGGATAGTTGAACCGGAACAACTTGTCGGCCGCTCCCGGTTTGCAAGTATGCGCCTGAAGAGAACTCCCGGTTTCCAAGCTGCTGCCGAAGCCGCGAATATCCACGCAGTAAAATTCAGGCTCATCCAGAGGGTCGATTAGCTGAATCAGGGTATCCCCGGATACGGCGCCGGCGGTCGGAAATTCCGGGGCAGCTGGCGTATTTGTCGTGCCCGGCGCCGCGGAGGTGGTTGATGGCGCAGAAACCGACGGGTCGGGGGCAGACCGGGGCGCGGCGGCAGTCGCCTCGGCAATAGCGATGGCCGCCACGCCGGAAGAGACCGGGGACAGGGCTTCCGTTTCCGGCGCGACCATTGGGTCAGCGGCAGCTGCGGTTGAGCCGGAGCCGGTCGCAGCGTTCGTCGGCGCTGCTGGCTCCGGCGCATCGGCCTGGCGGCACGCTGCCAACGCAGTCAGCAGAAGGGCAACGACAAGTGTGATTGCCCAGGTTCGGAAGTTCAGCACGGCCCCATCTCGGTCAGCTTGCCCTCCCGCCAGACAATGCCGCCATTTCGCACCGTCAGGAAAGTATCCAGCCGAACTTTGCCCTCCACCTTGTTGCGCGCCATATCGTGCCACACAAACCGGCCTTCACGCAGGTCATAGACCGCCGCATCGCCGCACATCCCCGGCGCCAGGGAACCCAAATTGTCTTGCAGGCCCAGAACCTGGGCTGGTCGGCAGGTGCTGGCGGCCACGGCATCGGCCAAAGGCATTCCCAGGGCGTGGAACTTGCTGACCAGGTCGTTCATCAAATAGACCCGACGCCCGGGCGGGGGCAGGTGAATATCGGTGCTGATGGTGTCCGGCGGCATACCCTGGGCGATGGCGGCCCGGGCTACTTCCACATCACAGTGGACCCCGGCGTGGCCCAGGTCCATTATGACGCCCCGTTCCGCGGCGGCCTGCACCTCCGGTCGGATTCGGTCTTGCCGGTCGAGGATGCCTTCATGGTTGCCGTTGAAGGCGTGGGTGCAAATGTCCCCGGGGCCCATAAAGTCCAGAACCTGGGGCAGGGGTATCGGCGTACCGCTAACGTGCACCATCAGCCGACTGCCCGACTGGTCGGCGGCGGCCCGGGCCAGGCGCATAGCTTCGGCGGCATTCCAGTAGGCCACGGCATTAAGCTCCATCCGCACCTTGATTCCAAAGAGAAAGCCGGGATTGTCTTTAACGGCAGCGGCGGTGCGGTCCACGTCGATGATGCGCAGGTCCTGCAAGCCGCCGCCCAGTACCCGGTTGGCGGCCAGACCTACACTGCCGATGTGGAGAAAGGCGAGCAGCCGGGTGCGGTGGGCCGGGAAAACGTAGTCTCGCATCGCTCCCAGGTTCAGGAAGCCGGAGCTGCCGGCGTCAATGCCGGTAGTCACTCCGGCGGATAGACAATTCTGGTCGGCGTGGACGGCGCTGCCCGTACCGCCGTGATAAAAGTGGCCGTGCAGGTCAATCAGGCCCGGTGTGGCCAACTTGCCGGCTATATCTACTACCTGGGCCGCCGGCTCCGGAGGGATGTTCTCGGCGACGGCGGCTACCGCGCCATCCCGGAAAGCAATATCCCGGCGGTCGTGGATTCCCTGGCCCGGGTCCAGCAGAGTGCCCCCCTTCAGCAGCAGGTCGTAACTGGCCGATTCCATAGTCATAACATCCTCCTGAACTGCAAGCCGGCTGCGCCGGAACGAGGGATGAGTCGAATAGGTCCTTGGCCGGTATCATTATCGGACCGACGCTGCCGGCTTTCCGGTAAGCCCGGTATCGCCGGCCGGTATCGCAATTATTCCTCCGGTTCCCTGACCTGGAGCCGGCGTAACCGGGGATAAACCATTTCTTTCGGGTCCAGCAAGTCGCGGTCCGAAATCTTCGGCGACGTAACCAGCGAGCGGGCCTGCCACTTATCTACCGCCTGACGTACCAGTTGGCTGACAATCTGGGGCGCCCGCCCTTCCAGCCGCCCTATCTGATAGGCCAGGGTTACCGCCAACTGGCCGCGGGTAATCTGCTCAAAGGCCCCGGAGTCCGACAAGTCCTCGGGCATTCCGCCGCACTGGTCCAGAAAGTCATCCAGCACCTGCCCCATAATATCCGTCAAGCCGCCCAGCTCGATCTCGGTCATATATTGGGTCAGTTGGTCCGTAAGGTCTTCTACACCCTCGGCCGGCAGCACCAGACCCTCAATCGCATCACCTTCGTCATTAACGCCGTAATCATTGGCCATAGGGTCTGTCGCTCCTGGTTAACCGGATTCCAGGGTCAATTGTAGCACGTCGGAATACCCGGGGCTTGGCCGCTCAATGAATCTCTCGTTCCAATGTTATAATTGGATTGGCAGGGGGCTTTCCCCGATAGCTTATCCCCGCCGACAAATTTTGAGGACAGTCAAGTTGAGTATGTTGAGCCAGCAATCCAGAGAACGTCTTTCCGCTTTGCAGGAAGTTTTTGAGGAAGCGTCGGCCCATATGCTGGGCTACCCGGTGAATATGAACTTTGACTACCGGGAAATTCTGCCCTTCCTCAATTACAACGCCAACAACGTAGGCGACCCTTTTCACGGCACCAATTACCGGGTCAACTGCCACGAAATCGAACGGGAAGTCATCGCCCGCTTCGCCGGCCTGATGCGCCTTGACCCTGAAGACGCCTGGGGTTACGTGACCAACGGCGGTACCGAAGGAAATATGTACGGCCTCTACATGGCCCGGGAGCTGCATCCCCAGGGGGTAGTCTATTTCTCGCAAGACACTCACTACAGCATCCTTAAAATTCTGCGGGTGCTGAATATGCGCAACATTATGATTAAGAGCCTGCCTAACGGGGAAATAGACTACGATGACCTGTACGAGACCATACGGATCAATCGGGATGTGCCGGTAATATTTATGGCTAACATCGGCACCACTATGAAGGGCGCCGTGGATGACTTGCGGAAAGTACGCGACATCCTGGATGACCTGGTAATCAGCCGCTCCTACATCCACTCCGATGCCGCGCTAAGCGGGATGATATTGCCCTTCGTGCCGGAGCCGCAACCCTACGGATTCGACGCCGGCGCCGACAGCCTGGCCGTCATCGGCCACAAGCTGATTGGCTCCCCCCTGCCCTGTGGCGTGGTACTGACCCGCAAGGAGTACGTAGCCCGCATCGCCCGCTCCGTTGAGTACGTCGGAGTCATGGACACTACCATCCCCGGCTCCCGCAGCGCCTGGACGCCGCTCCTGCTGTGGTACGCCCTGGAACGCTACGGCGAAGCCGGCCTGAAGCAGGTAGTATCCGAGATGCTGGCCCTGGCGGAGTATGCCGAGCGGCGATTCAACGACAGCGGCATCGCCGCCTGGCGCAATGACAATTCGGTAACGGTAATTTTCCCGAAACCGTCCCAGGAAGTAATCGGTAAATGGCAGTTGGCCCCCTATGGCGACATAGCTCACCTGATTACTATGCCCCACGTTACGACGCAGATGATTGACGAATTGGTGGACGACTGCCTGGCGCCGGTCGCGACTTAACCAACCCACTATAAATGATTATTCTTATCGAGGAGCAATTGTTTTGGAACGTATCGTCATAATGGCCCGGGATGAAGTTGGGGTGCTGTCATCCATCACCAATGTTCTTGCCCAGGCCAATATCAACCTGGAGAGCGTTAATACCCAGATTAACGGCGATCAGGGAACCATCATCATCAGCACCGACGCGACGGACCAGGCCCTGATCGTCCTGGCTGACGCCGGCTATACCGCCGTTACCGACCGGGCTATGCTGATTCGGCTGAAAGACGAACCCGGGGCCCTGGCCCGGGTGGCGCAGCGTTTCGGTGAAGCCGGCGTAAACATCCAAAGCCTGCACATCCTGGACCGAAAGGACGGTTTTACCACCGTCGCCCTCTCCACGTCCCCGGATGACCGGGAGTTGGCGGAAAGCTTGATCGAACCGGAAGACCGGGTTTGACCCGAAGCCTTCGGTTCCCTGATTCCCGGCAAACTGGAGACCGGCTCCGGCACATTCGGTAATACCCAAAAGCGGGGCAAGGCGCCCCCGGAGCGACGTTGCACATTCCGGTTTTCCCGCAGCGCCGGGACGCTGCCGGCCGGATGCCATTCACCGGCGGAGCGTAAACGAAGATGAGGGTACGACGCCGGTCGATTTGTTGACTATCCCCGGCGCTAACTCCTATAATTCGGCAAACAGTCCAATCAATACCAGCGCTTACACTTAATCGAAGTGTAAGTTAGATAAGGAGGTTCTATGGGAGAAATACTTGGCGTTGGCGCCACTCACTATCCCCCGGGCCTGGTTCCCGATGAATACAAGCCCTGGCCTCTGACCCGTATGCTCAAGACCAACCGGATTCCGGAGCATATGAAGAATCCGGCCAACTGGCCGGCAGAAATGCAGGCCGAGTGGGGCGACGACGAGGGGATTACCTCGCACAAGGCCCACCGGGCCAAGGTATTCGACGCTTTCCGTAAAATCAGGGAAGAGATTGATGCCTTTAATCCGGATTTTATCCTGCTTTGGGGCGACGACCAGTACGAAAATTTCCGGGAAGATATTATCCCGCCTTTCTGCGTCCTGGCCTATGACCAGATTGATTTTCAGCCCTACCACCGCATCGGCGACCGCCCCAATGTCTGGGACGAACCAAAGGACAAGGTTTTCAGCGTCCCCGGACACCGGGAAGCCGGCCGCTACCTGACCCGCCGGCTGATTGAATCGGGCGTGGATATGGCCTACGCCTACAAGCCCTTGCACGAGAAGGCCGGGCTGGGGCACGCCTTCGCCAACACCCTCCTTTTCCTGGACCTGGACCGCAAAGGTTTCAATTACCCGGTGCTGCCCGTGGCCGTAAACTGCTACGGCAGCAATGTGGTGCGGATGCGCGGCGGCGCCGACGTGTTCGAGGATGAACCGGACCCGCCTTCGCCTACCCCGCGCCGCTGCTTCGAGGTGGGACAGGCTACCGCCCGCGCCCTGATTGACAGCCCCTACCGGGTGGTACTGATGGCTTCTTCCAGTTGGTCCCACGCCTTCCTGACCGAGAAGAACCACTGGGTCTATCCCGACCTGGAGGCGGACCGGGTGCTGCTGGAAGCCCTGCGCAAGGGAGAGTACGACACCTGGAAGAACTGGACGCTGCACCAGGTAGAGGAATCGGGGCAGCAGGAAACCTTGAACTGGCAGTGCCTGGTGGGCGCTATGGCTGAGTTGAACCGGCACGCCGACTTCCTGGAATGGGCTGAGTGCTGGAGCTTCAACGCCCCCAAGTGCCTGGCAGTGTTCAAGTAAGCCGCTCCCGCGGGGCAAAGCGTTGAACCCAAAAGCCACCCCCGGTTTACCGGGGGTGGCTTTTTCCTGAACAAGCCGGCGAATAGAAGGGGTAAGACAATCAAAGTCCCGGCGTTTTAGGCCGCAGTTCCGGCGCGACCATCCGCCCTCAGAACTGTAGCATTTTTTGCAGCGTTTTCTCGCCCCGGTGGGGGCCAACCACTGCCAGGCGAAGTTTGTCCGGGTCTAACAGCCGCTCCGCTACCCGGGCTACGTCTGCGCCGGAAACCTCATCCAGCCTTTGCACGGTTTCATCTACCGTGACCACCTGACCCAGCAGCAATTCCTGGGCGCCCAGCCAGGCGGCCACCGACCGGGTGTCCTCCATCCGCAGCATTAACCGGCCCTTGGCGAATTCTTTAGCCTTGTTCAGTTCGCCGACGGGTACTTCCTGGCGCATCCCGGACAGTTCCTGCACCACCGCCCGCACCACCTCGCGGGTCTTTCTAGGTTCAACACCGCAGTAAACCACCAGGGAGCCGCAATCCCGGAAGTAATTTGGCGAGCTGGCTACGTCATAGACCAAACCCTGCTCTTCCCGCAGGTTCAGGAACAGGCGGCTACTCATCCCATCGCCCAACACTCCGTTAAGGATGCCCAGAGCATATCGGTCGGGGTCGGTCAGGGAAATGCCGGGCAGTCCCAGGCAGATGTGGGCCTGGTCCGCTTTCCGCTGTTCTACCCGCGCCACCGAACCGATACCATTAGCGGAATAGTAGTCGGTCATGGGCTGCCAGCCCAGCGACTCCCGTGGGTGCCAGCCTCGGGCAGCGCTATCAACCAGCTGCACCACCTCGTCATGGGCCACGTTGCCGGCTACGGCGATGACGGTATTGGCCGGGTTGTACTGCTGCTCCATATACTCCCGGACATCATTGACGGTAATGTTGTTGACCGACTCCGGGGTTCCGCCCACGTCCCGCCCCATTGCCTGCTCGGGCCAGAGCAGCTCATCAATCAGCAGGTCCACCCGCTGCCCGGGGTAATCGTTGGTCATCCGCAGTTCTTCCTGGATGACTTCCCGTTCCTTCTCCATTTCCGCGGGAACCAGCAGCGGGTGCAGCACCATATCCAGCAGCACCGAGAAAGCCTGTTGGAAGTGCAGCCGGGCCACCTTGCACCAGAATACGGTGAACTCCCGGTCGGTGCTGGCATTCATCACGCCACCCACGCCCTCAATAGCCTCGCTGACCTGGCGCGCCGTGGGCCAGTTTTCGGTTCCCTTGAAGGGCAGGTGCTCGAGAAAGTGGGATAGGCCGGCCAATTCATCCGGCTCATACCGGGAGCCGGCGCCCACAGTGACGGTAACCGAGACCGACGTAGAGTGGGGCATAGCCGCAGTTAAAACCCGCAGCCGGTTGTCCAGGACGGAACGTTGGAACATCTCTACCTCAAAGAGGCTGCCGCCCGGCAGCTCTGAAGTTAATAAAACCACCCTTCCCGAGCTTGTCGAGCCGGGGCTGCCCGGCGGCTATGACCATCGACAGACTCGGAAAGGGCAGATTGAACCGGGAGTCGGCGACGTGCGCGATTGTTCCCGGAGCCGATACGTTTACTCGGTTTCGAGCCAGTCAATGTCGCCAAACAGGTCGGGAGCGTGGGTCTTGGAAGTAAACACCTGATAGCGGCTGCGGGCCTCGCCGATGCTGGTGTCCACCGCTCCGTGGCCGGGATAAACCGCTATGTCGTCAGTCAAAGTGAGCAGTTGGCCGCTAATGCTTTCCAGAATTTGACTCAGGGCCTCGGGGCTGCGGGACTTGCCCGGCCCGCCGGGGAACAGGGTATCGCCGGAGAAAAGATGCTTGCCCACCAGGTAACAGGCAGCGCCTTCGGTATGCCCGGGGGTGTAAAGGACCTGCGCTTGCCGGTTGCCAAAGCTGATGGTGTCGCCGTCATTCAACACCCTTTCCGGCGAGCGCGGCAGGCCGTCCACGTCGTTGGCGTGCACCGCCACCGGCGCGTCGAAAGCTCCGGTGATTTCATGGAAACCGTTAAGATGGTCTTGATGTTTATGGGTAATCAGGATGGCTTTAATCTGGACGTCGCCGACGGCATTAATCAGCTTTTCCGGTTCGGCCGGGGTATCGATAATTATCCCTTCATTGGTCTCCGGACATACGACTATATAGCCATTATTATCGTAGGGGCCCATGTTAATCTTGGCGATTTTTACTTCGCCGTCATAGTGCAAATCCATCACAGTTCCTCCCGGAAAATTAGGGGTTGGCCGCAGCTATTCTACCAAATAGGGGAAGCAGTGGCTACCGGGGCCAAAGGCATCGCGATACTGGCAGAAACAATGCGCAAGAACGGTTGATAACTATGGGGAAGCACCGGAACCGGGTTAGCGCCCTAGTTCAGCCGCTGCCTCGGCCCGCTGACTGCGTACCAGTCAAATCCCTGGGGTTCGACCCGCACACAGACGTACTTGGGCGCCGTGTATTCGTGGATAAAGTCGAAGCTGCCCTCCCGGCCGTAGCCACTGTCCTTGAACCCGCCCCAGGGTATCCCGGGGTGCAGTCGGTGGTGGTCATTAATCCACACTATCCCAGCTTCTACTGCCGACGCTGCCCGATGCGCCCGGGCCACGTCGCGGGTCCAGATTGAACAGCCCAGCCCGTAGGGTATATCGTTGGCAATGGCTATGGCCTCTTCCTCGGTATCGAAGGGTATGACACAGACCACCGGGCCAAATATTTCTTCCCGGGCCACCGTCATTCGCTGGTTCACGTCAGCCAGTACCGTCGGCTCGATAAAGTATCCATTGGCAAATTCCGCTCCCGCCGGATGTTTGCCGCCATGGGCTACTGCGGCTCCCTCCTGCCGGGCAATATCCACGTAGTTGAGAATGCGATCGTAAGCCGGCTTGGAGACCACCGGCCCCATCTGGGTCGCAAAGTCAGTGGGACTGCCCAGGCGGATGTCCGCCGCCTTTGCCGACAGTTGGGCCACAAATTGGTCGTAGATCGAGCGGTGCACCACCGCCCTGGAACCCTGGATACAGGTCTGCCCCGAGGCGACGAAGGAGGCGAAGGCGCAGCCATTGACCGCATCTTCCAGGTTGGCGTCCGGGAAAACTATTACGGGCGCCTTGCCGCCCAGTTCGGCTTGCAGCTGGGTGAGATTGCGGCCGGCCACCTCGCCGACGGCGCGACCCGTTTCCGTGCCGCCGGTCAGGTCCAGTTTGCCCAACCGGGGGTCTCCCGCCAGCGATTTGCCGGCGGTAGGGCCAAAGCCGTTGACAATGTTGAGCACGCCCGGGGGCAGCCCGGCTTCCAGGGCGATATTGCCGATTTCCGTAGGAGTCAGCGGCGCCCACTCCGAAGGCTTCAATACTACGACGCAGCCGGCGGCCAATGCCGGCGCCAGCTTCTTGGCGGCGATCATCAAGGGATGGTTCCACGGAGTAAGCTGCCCCACCACGCCCAGGGGAACGCGCACCGTGTAGTTGAGATGCCCCCGGTCGGTGGGAACGGTGGAACCCTGAATCTTGTCGCAGAAACCGGCAAAATAGCGGAAGTAGCTGGCTACCACCAGCATTTGGGAAGAAGTCTCGGATATGGGCCGCCCGTTGGAGATGGACTCCATCCGGCCCAGCTCCATCCGCCGCTCCTCCACAATATCCGCCATGCGCCACAGGATTTTGCCTCGCTCGGCATCGGGTAGGTCAGACCAAGGGCCATGCTTGAAGGCGCGCCGGGCGCTGGCGACAGCTTGAGCCACATCCTCCGGGCCGGCGTTGGCCATTCGGGCCACCGTCTCCCCGGTAGCCGGATTTTCCACGTCAAAGTAATCGCCGGAAGTGGCCGGCTGCCACTGGCCGTCAATCAGCAGGTCGTATTGAAGCGTTGCGGTTTGGGTCATACGGTTTATGTCCTCCGGTTTTGCGCCAATCAGCATAATGTAACGGTCAGTAGAAACAACCGCGCTGAAAGATTATCCCCTTCAATACAGGCAATGTCCACTTACTGCAGGGCTGGTAGAGTTGCAATTTAGGTGGTTTAAGTCAGACCATAAGATTAGTTTCGGTATATCCGGAGCAATCTTTATGATTGCCCCTATACTCAGACCACCTCAAAAGAAACGCTGCCTAATCATCCCCCACCACTGCCGGTTCCTTATCCGGTTCTTTGGTTCGTTTGCTGGCCGTCTTTCGCTTGCCCTTGCCGGCCGACTTCTTTTCTTTGATTGTTCCCGGAACGGCGTATTCGGGTGGCGGCTCCACCACCGTTAAAGGTTCCCGGCCGTCCTTTTCCAGCAGCGGCCGCAGATAGCGTCCGGTGTGGGACTCGGTGATTTGAGCCAACTGTTCCGGGGTGCCGGTGGCAATCAGCCGGCCGCCCCGGTCGCCGGCGCCGGGGCCCAGATCAATAATCCAGTCCGAGTTCTTAATCAGGTCCAGATTGTGCTCAATCAGCACTACGGTATTGCGGTTGTCCACCAGCCGATGCAGCACCCGCAGCAGGGCGGCGCAATCTTCAAAGGACAGCCCGGTAGTAGGTTCATCCATCAGATAAAGGGTCTTGCCCGTAGCCCGCTTGGCCAGTTCGGTCGCCAGCTTGACTCGCTGGGCCTCGCCCCCGGACAGGGTGGTTGCCGGCTGCCCCAGGCGGATATAGCCCAATCCAACGTCGCGCAAGGTCTCCAGTTTGGGCCGAATACGCGGAAAGTTCCAGAAGAACTCCAGAGCCTGATCCACCGTCATATCCAGCACGTCGGCAATGCTCTGGTCCCGCAGGGTGACCTCCAGAGCTTCCCGGTTGTAGCGACGACCGTGGCAAATCTCGCAAGGCACCGTTACGTCGGGCAGGAACTGCATCTCAATCTGATTGTAGCCTTCGCCCTGACAGGCCTCGCAGCGGCCGCCCTTGACGTTAAAGGAAAAACGCCCGGGTTTGTAACCGCGCACTCTGGCTTCGGGCAGGGAGGCGAACAACTCCCGAATCGGCGTGAAGGCCCCGGTGTAGGTGGCCGGATTACTGCGGGGAGTACGGCCGATGGGGGACTGGTCGATGCTGACCACCTTGTCGATGTGCTCAATGCCGGTAACGTCGTCATGGTCGCCGGGATAGTCGCGGGCTCGGCTGATTTGCTGGGCCAGCCGCTTGTAAAGGATGTCGTATATGAGGGTACTCTTGCCGGAACCGGATACCCCGGTAACGCAGGTTAGCAGGCCCAGAGGAATGGACACATCCACACCCTTCAGGTTGTTTTCCCGAGCGCCGATTATTGTAATCTGCAGGCCGTTGCCGGCCCGCCGGCCTGACGGCAAGGGTATTTCCTTGTCCCCGCTGAGATACTGACCGGTCAGGGAATCGCCATTCGCCATCACCTGGTCAATATTGCCGGTAGCCACCACGTAACCGCCGTGTTCGCCGGCCCCGGGACCCAGGTCAACGATGTAGTCGGCGGCCCGCATCATGGCCTCATCGTGTTCCACCACCAGGACCGTGTTGCCCATATCCCGCAGCCGGGTGAGGGTGCTAATCAGGCGGTGGTCGTCGTGGGGATGCAGCCCTACCGTAGGCTCGTCGCATACATAAAGGACGCCGGTAAGACCGGAGCCGATCTGGGTAGCCAGGCGCACCCGCTGCGCCTCGCCCCCGGACAGGGTGCGGGCCGTCCGGTTCATAGTGACATAGTCCAGACCGATACCGTCCAGGAACTGTAAACGGCCCTCGATTTCCTTGAGAATCTGGTTGGCGATGGACTTGTCCCGGCGGGACAGCACTTCACCTTCTCCCTCGCCCGGCACATCCGGGTCAATGGCTCGTACCCATTCCACGCCCTGGGCAATGTTCATTGCGGTAACGTCCATGATACTCAGCCCGCACACCTTGACGCCCAAGGCTTCGGGCTTCAGACGCTGACCCTGGCAGGCTTGACAGGGACGGGCGGTCATGTACCGCTCAATTTCCTGGCGCATGTGGTCGGAGTCAGTCTCCCGGTAGCGCCGCTCCAGGTTGGGAATGACCCCCTCGAACCTGGTATCCCAACTGTAAGTACGGCCGTTCTGGGTGCGGTGCCGGATAGTAACCTTGCGGCCTTTGACCCCGTACAGGACTACCTTCAATTGTTCTTCGGTCAAGTCTTTCACCGGAACTCGGGGCGAGAAGTCGTGCGCGCGGGCCACCGACTCCATCATGCTCAAGTACCAGCTTGACGAGGCGCCGGAGCGGTTCCAGGCAACCACCGCACCTTCTAGCAAGGACAAGTTCCGGTTGGGTATAACCAGGTTGGGGTCCACCTCCAGCTTGAAGCCCAGGCCGGTGCATTGGGGACAAGCGCCGTGGGGACTGTTGAAGCTGAAGGTTCGGGGCTCAATTTCCGGCAGGCTGATGCCGCAGCGGACGCAGGCGAACTGCTCGGAGAAGACCAGTTCCTCTTCTTTGGCGCCCTCCTCTTGGGGGAGCCGCAGGACCTGCAATACGCCTTCCCCTTCGCGCAGGGCCGTCTCTACCGACTCCGAGACCCGGCTCAATTCAGTGTCCGGGCGAACAATGAGTCGGTCCACCACCAGCTCGATATAGTGCCACTTCTGCTTGTCCAGGTTAAGGTTGTCGGTCTCTTCCAGCATCAGGATTTCGTTGTTGACCCGGATGCGGACAAAACCGGCGCGGCGGGCCGCCTCAAAAACGTCCTTGTGTTCCCCCTTTTTGCGGCGCACCTTGGGCGCCAGCAGGGTGATTCGGCTTCCCTCGGGCAGGGACAGGATGGCATCTACTATTTGCTGGACGGTCTGCCGCTCCACCGGACGGCCGCACCTGGAACAGTGGGGCTTGCCTACCCGGGCAAACAGCAGCCGCAGGTAGTCGTAGATTTCAGTTACGGTGCCTACGGTGGAACGGGGGTTGTGCGAAACGCCTTTTTGGTCGATGGAAATGGCCGGGGACAGTCCCTCAATGTAATCCACGTCCGGTTTGTCCATGCGGCCCAGGAACTGCCGGGCGTAGGCGGAAAGAGATTCCACGTACCGGCGCTGCCCCTCGGCGTAGATGGTGTCGAAGGCGAGGGAGCTTTTGCCGGAACCGGAAACGCCGGTAATTACTACCAGCTTGTCCCGGGGAATAGTTACTTCTACGTTCCTTAAATTGTGCTCCCGCGCGCCCTTAACGTGGATAAAATCTTGAGGCATAGGCCAACACCTTCGGTAGAAATATGCACGGCTGATTTTAACACCTGTATGCTTCCATTATCCACGCCGGCAAGGGAAGGTTAATACGGGGATTGATACCGGATACTCGCCAATATTTACAGTGAGCAGTCCAGCCGAGAGCTGGCTTTGCTATCGGGAAACATCAAGACTCGTCCCAATGGGAAGAACACCTGCCCACTGGTGGATAAATCAAATATATAGAGGGAAGCAACTTAACCGTAGCTGAGGCTAAACGCCGCTGATCACCAATTCTCTGGCCCCGGTGCAGGATTTCGCGGCCCGGGCATACTCGCCTTCCAGCTCTCGATTACGGGACTGGAAAGCGGCCAGTTCCAGATTCTGTTCTTCCAGCATAACCTTCAAATTCCGGCGAGCCTTCTTAATCTTGCGGAGTTCGCTGATTACGGTCCAGGCAGCCAGAGCCGGCCCGATGATAATGCCAACTATGGAGATGGTGCTGACGGCAGCCCGCGCCGCCGTGGAGGCCGCCAGGGAGCCGCCGGCAGAACCGGCGCCGCCGCCCAGGGCGAACAGCCGGGGCGCAATGTGTACGGACCGGGCCGCCAGGGGCTGCAGTATCCGGGGCGCCAGCGACTGGACCGCACGCATCCCCAAAGGCCGGACCAGCCGCAAAATGCTGGCCGAAGTGAGCTTCCAAATGATACTGAAGGCTACACTGGAAGCGTGCCGCCCAACTATCAACCGGGCGGAGCCGGTGGAACCTTGGGTCAGGGTGGTTTTGGGCTTGCGGCGGAGCAGCCTTCGCCAAAGGGGTCGGGACGCTTCATCCGCGTCGCCGGGTTGAGGAGGAATGGTGGAAGCCGGCCGGGCCGGCAGCGGCAGACTCAGTTCCCGGCAGAGAAAATGCTGGCGCAGATAGTATTCGGTCAGGAGGTTCCGATGGCGCCGGCGGGCTTCCTCCAGTTGGGACCTGAGCTCGTTGAGAACCTTGTGGGCCCACAGCTTGGCTACTACCTGGGCTATGGCCGAGCCGATAGTCAGGGTCAGGGACAGGATAATCAGCTGCAACTCTATGGACATAGCCATCATTCCAATTCGATCAGGGCGTCATTAGCTCCTACCGAATCCATGGGCCGCACGTAGATTTCCTTGACCAAACCATCCCGGGCGGCGCGGATGCTCTGTTCCATCTTCATAGCTTCCACCACGCAGACTTCATCGCCGGCAGCTACCCGGTCGCCGGGCCGGACGCGGATGGCTATCACCCGCCCCGGCATAGGAGCGCGCAGCACCTTGTCTGACGGGTCAAAGGCCGGCACCGCTCCACCGACCCGGGGCAAGGTCGGCGGCGCAACCCGGCTGGGTGGGCGACGGCCGCGCCGGGTCCGGGGCTGCGCCGGAGCTGCCTCAGCCGCGTCGACTTCCACGTAGTAAGTCTGCCCGTCGACGTTTACCTCCACCGGAGAACGACTGACGTCCCCCACGTCCACGGTGTACCACTGTTCGCCAACTCTCAAGCGATAGGTGGACACTTGTTTACCTTACTTCCCGTCCGCTAAGTGGCTCATTTCTGGGAAATTTCCCTATTGACCGGTATCAATCTAGTGTAGCGCAACCCGGTCGGCTTTGCAAAAGCTGCCAGACACTCCGGGCGCCGAACTTCAGTATACGGGCTCGTTAGCAGCTACCCTTTTCGCCCCGGCGCTGTAGCGCGGGACAGTTGATTCAGGAAAGAGGTGGTGCGGATTTCCCGGTCCAGCCAGTATTGAACCGTTCCGGTAAGGATGGTCTTGAGTTCCAGGGCAAGGGCTGGCGTCAGGTTCAAGACCGGCAGCTCCGCTGCCTGACTGCGGGCCAGCAGCCGCAGCACTTTGATTGCCCCCAGCGACAATGGACGCAGCCCTACCTGGTCTGGGGTACAGCCCAGGCAGAAAACCCCGCCCCCGGCTGCGCTGTAGCGGTGCTGTCCCGGCACGATCGGCCGGCGGCACTCGACGCAGTTTTGCAGTTCGGGCATCAATCCCGAAACGGACAGCAAATGCAGGAGGAAATGCCAGGCCGGGAGTTCGTCATCCGGGGATCGTCCAATGGCATCCAGGGTGGTCAGGGCCAGGACGTAAAGGGGTTCATTGGGGCTGGCTTCGGAACCGAACCCGTCCACCAGCTCGGCGACCTGGAGTCCTCGGGTCAAGGCGGTCAGGTTGGTCTTGAGCGCAGTAAAGTTTTCCAGAGTTTCGGCCTGACTGATCAAATCCAGGCTGCGCCCCCGGGTCAGGGCCAGACGGGTTACGGTCAAAGGCTCCAGGTGGCCTACCAGCTTGGCGGTGGAGCGGCGGGCGCCCTTGGCCAGGGCGCGTATCTTGCCCCACTCCCGGCTGTAGGCGGTAACCAGCAGGTCGGCCTCACCATAGGGAGAGTTCTTCAGCGTCAGCGCCTCGGCGCGATACATTCTGGGTGCAGACATTACCGGCTAAAGTCCTCGGAACACGGAAGATTCGCCAGAGTATCAGGATTTCCTCGACGCTCCGGCAAGGTGGGGGACGGGCCGGAGAGCCGATACCGGCCTTACTCCATTTCCTGCCGACCCTGAAAAGCGCGGCTCAAGGTCAGTTCGTCGGTGTATTCCAGGGAACCGCCCACCGGCAGCCCCCGGGCCAGGTGAGTTACCTTTACATCGCTTCCGGCCAAGTGGCGGGAAATGTACATCGCCGTAGCCTCGCCCTCCAGCGTCGGATTAGTGGCGATGACCAATTCCTTGACCTCGCCGCCGGACACCCGAGCGAAAAGCTCGCGCAGCTTGATTTGCTCCGGCCCCACCCCGTTGAGGGGCGACAGAACGCCGTGCAGGACGTGGTACAAGCCCCGGTAGCAATGGGTACGCTCCAGGGCCAGTACGTCCAACGGCTCTTCAACCACGCAAATTTGCTCCCGGTTGCGCTGGCTATTGGCGCAGACGGCGCACGGGTTGGAGTCGGTCAAGTTCTGGCATTGGCCGCAAAACATAATGCTCCGCTTCACGGCGCTGATGGCGTCGGCCAGGTCGTAAGCCTCGGCATCGGGCAAGCGGATAATGAAGTAAGCCAACCGCTGGGCGCTCTTGGGGCCGATGCCGGGCAGCTTGTTAAGTTCCTGAATTAGCCGCGCCAGGGAAGGGGCGGCCGATGGCAAATGTTCCAGGGTCATGGCACCTTCTCGGGCTGGGCCGACGGGTAGTCAGCGCTCGCTGCACTGGGATTCAATAAAGTCAATGACTTCCACCACTCGGTCCAGATAGCCTTTCACTCGAACTACGAAAATATTGGTGTTTCTGCCGTGGGCAATTTGGTTGCGGTTATTTATTATTGAGTCGATGGCGTCCTTGCGCTCCCCGTTGCTGGCATTCAGGAACTCTGCCAGAGACTGTCCCCATTCCTGGCTAAAGGAGGAAGCGACTTGAACAAATCTCTCTGACTTCGGGTTATTGATACCGCGCAACCGGGATGATGCAAAGCTGGCTACCGGAGGACTGGCGGAGTTTTGGACGAATTCCTGGTAAATTTCCCGGATTGAATTTTCCAGCAGTCCCGCGGCCAATATGCAAAGATAACGTCCCCAATGCCCCTGTAATTCTATATTTTCTCCGGTGGCTGTTCCGGTTCGCTCAATAAGGGACTGGATGGTATTATATTGACCGACCAGGCGAACGTTCCTCATTTACAGTTCTGCAATACGACTCGTCGCCTTGTCCAGACGGGTTTGCACCGAAGATTCTTCAGATGTCGATCGGGTTACTATAGCGCTCCGGTAGTCTGCATCATCCCAAACTTCCCGATAGGCTCGAGCTAATTTTTCCGGAGCCGGAACATCAGCCTGGTTGACTCTTCTAGCCAGCGCTACAAACATTGAATCGAAAACGGCGGCGTTAAAATTTTGCGAGGGGCGGAAAGCTTTGTTACCCAACGCTTCCCACCACAAGTCGGCGACCCGGCAAAAGGTATTGCTGTACGAGTCCAACACCTCCGGTGCAGGATTGCGGTGTCGGATAAGAAATTTGGTAAGAAACTCTTTAAGAGGACGGGAATACCTTGCCTCAGAGTAATACAACCCCAGGAATCTGAGAATAAGCTCTTGATCCCTTAACCTGGCGCTGGATTGGCCGTATATACTGCGCCAGCTTTCGTGCCGGTTCAAGTCCTGGATAGTGTCAATCAGCGTCCCGTGATACAAGGCGCTCCGCATTTCCTGAGGGTACAGCTGCCTTCCTCCGGAATTCAACCGCTCAGAGATATGGTAAATACTGGTGTCATCGCCCTGCGGGTGATCCTGCTTGACAACGGTGGCGTGGATAATGGCGTTGTCCAGGTCGATTCGGTTCTTTTCCGGCAGGGTAGCGTAAGTTTTGCCCGCAAATTCTCCCTGGACATCCTTCAGCTTAAATTGCCGGGCTTTGCCGCTGTTGTCAGAGTTGAAGTCACCGTCAAGAAAGAACATCAAGGATTTAAGGCGCTGCTGGCCGTCGATTACCAGCAGCTTGCCCGATACTTCATCTCTCGCCAGAAATATGCCAGGAACTGGCAAACCCAACAACAGACTTTCAATAAATCGAGAGGCTTCCTCCAGGCTCCAAACGTAGCTGCGCTGGAACGATGGTACAAAAATCTCTGCCCGCTTGAGCCGCCGGTACAAGCCTTCCACGTCGAAGTCTATTCCATAGCTGGAAATATCGTACTTGACCAGGGCAACCGCCGCATCATCCGCAGCGCTATCCTCAATTTCAATATCCAGTTGCAGTTGTTGATAGCGATCTACCATAGTCCCTCTGTGAAACAGTCCGGACTCCCAACATAGAAGTACGGAAGGCAGTCCTTGACCGCAGGGCCACAACAATCAAAGCAGTACCTTAAACCGGAGAAATGCCCCAACTCAGTTAGCTGCCCGGCGCGGCTGCGCTGGGACGATTAAGTCAGACCGGGGATATTCATGCCGCCGGTGATGGCGCCCATTTTGCTGGCGGCCAGCTGCTGGGTCTTGTCCGAGGCATCGTTGAAGGCGGCCGCCACCAGGTCCTGCAGCAGTTCCACATCCTCCATCGCTTCCGGTTCAATAATAACCGACTCCACCACTTGTTTACCCGTCATCACGACTTTGACCACACCGCCGCCGGCGCTGCCTTCAACGGTCATGGTCTCCAATTCTTCCTGAATTTTTTGCAACTGCGCCTGCATTCGCTGGGCCTGACGCATCATGTTCCGGTTCATTCGATTGTATCCTCCACGATCCGGGCTCCCATGTTCATCGCGGTACGCACCAACGGACTGTGCTGGAAGGGCCGACCGGGTTGAGAGCCTTCCTCATCTTGTCCCGCAAGAAATATCTTGAAATCGTACTGCGTACCGAAGTGCCGGGTTACCGCCTCGGCAATCATTTGCCGTGAGCCGGAGTCTTCCATTTCTTCCTGCATCCGTTCCAAATTGGGGCGATGCACGAAGGGTATCAACAGTGTATCACTTTCCAGGGTTATGGTGTTGGCCTTGCAGTCCCGCAGCAGCGCGCCGAGATTGTATTTCTTTCCCGTACAGCGACTTAACGCTTTCACGGCGGCAAGCCACTTGTCGGATATACCCTCGCCGTCGCTGGAACTCCCGGAAGTTTCGGCTACCTGGCCTGCTGGCTGGGGGCGCGCTGGAGCGGTGCGGGGACGTTCTGCCGGACGCGAGGCGACTTCAGGTTGGGCCGGGGCGCCGTTGGAATGGGGCGGCCCGGAGGCCGGGGACGGACTTCCTCCCGTGCGGTGATTCTGCGGGGCGGGAGCTGTCCGGGGAGTGGCTGGAGCCGGAGCGGCTTCCGCCGGCGGCGCCAGGTCTTCGTTACAGATTTCCACTATCGCCAATTCCAGGGGCAGCGTCGAGGGAGCGTCATAGCGCATATTGACCTCGCCCCAGATACGCAGGGCCTTTACTATGCGTGTATTAGGCAAGTTGCCTACCAGTTCCCGCAATTGGCCGGTCACGTGCTCGGGAAATTCCAGGGTATCGGCAGCGCTCCATTCCAGAAGCATTGCCCCCCGCAGCAGTTCCAGGGCCTGCCGGTGCATCTGACGCAGGTCCGCCCCATCCCAGGCTGCCTGATTAACGACCTCCAGGCAGGCCGTAGTGTTGCCGGTCAGCAGATATTTGACTAAATCCAGCCAGCGGTCGCCGTGCCCAAGCCCCAGCAGTTCCTCAACCTGGACCAGCGTTACGCCGTCGCCGAAAGATACTACCAACTGCTCCAGTAGATTCTCCGCATCCCGCAGACTGCCGGCAGCGTAGCGGGCTACCAGTCGCAGGGCTTCCGGCGCCACCGAAACGCCCTCTCCCTCGGTAATCTCCGCCAGTCTCTGGTAGATTCGCTCGGCGGGCAGCCGTCTAAAGTCAAAACGCTGGCAACGGGAGACTATGGTGGGTAAAATCCGGTTGGCTTCCGTAGTGCACAGAATAAAAATGACGTGGGCCGGCGGCTCTTCCAAGGTTTTGAGGAAGGCATTAGAGGCCTGATCGGTAAGCATATGGGCCTCGTCGATGATATATACCTTGCGGCGGCCCTCAACCGGCGCAAAGTTCACCTTGTCCCGGATGTCTCGAATGTCCTCGATACCTCGATTGCTGGCGGCGTCCATTTCAATGGTATCCAGGAACCGCTCTTCGTTAAAGGAGACGCAGACAGCGCAGCGGTTGCAAGGGTCGCCATCCAAAGGTTCCAGGCAGTTAACCGCCTTGGCTACGATGCGGGCAGTGGTAGTCTTGCCGGTACCCCGCGGACCGCAAAACAGATACGAATGAGATTCCCGCCCCTGCTTAATGGCTTGACGCAAGGTGGTAGCCACGTGCTCCTGCCCCACCAAGTCAGCAAAGCAACCGGGGCGCCATTTGCGGTAATAGACCTGGGAGGTCATGGCATATCCTCCGGGTCGGCAAATATCTCGGCCAGCGCGGCCCGTTCCAAAGCCTGCATTCGGGCTGTTTCTTCCGATTCCAAATGGTCGTGGCCTACCAAATGCAATGCCCCGTGCACAATCAGCAAGGCCAGCTCCCGTTCTACCGGGTGGGCCGTGGTCTTGGCCTGACGGCAAGTCTGCGGATAGGAAACTATGATTTCGCCTAAGGGCGGCAGCTCGTCCGGCGGCAGAACAAAATCGGGCCAGCCTTCCCCTTCCTCAATACCCGGTTCGACGGATGCCTCTGCTTCGCCCTCCCAGTGGCCCTGGTGAGCGGTGGAGAAGGAGAGAACATCAGTTACCTCATCCAGTCCCCGGAACCTCCGGTTTAGTTCCTGAACCGTTGCATCGTCAGCTATCAACAGGCTCACCTGAGCGGTTTCATCCGGAGGCAAGGCATAGTTCAACGCAACTGACAGCACACTTTCCAGCCAGGGCTCCGAAAGGTCTTGCCGGAAGCCCTCAGCTATAGTTACCAAAATTCTGCGCGTGACTTTAGAAACCAAAAGTAAGGAATCTCCTGCCTTGGGGAAACCTTCGGGCCGATGCCTCATATTAGCACGGCAGCAAAACCGGGCGTCAAGCAGGCTGCGACCTGGGATGAGGTCCTTTCGTTGCCGGCCGCCGGGTGGTCGAGCTACGCAAAGGGGCGGGTTTGAAGGCCCGCCCCGGAACTCCGTCCTGAACTAGCCGGCCGGGCTAAAGGGTAAGTTCGAGGATATAGAGGCCGCCCTTCAATCGGTCCACCACGTACATAATGCCGTTTTCGTCCACGTAAACGTCATTAATTCCGTTGGAGGGAGCTCCCTCGGGAATTTCCGGCACAAAGTAGGCCACCTCTTCGGGCCGGAAGGGGTCGCTGGTGTCGTACACCCGAATTCCGGCGTTGAACAGGGTGGCGAACACCAAAGTATCGGAGAAGAAGCAGGTGGGGCCGGGCTGGTTTTCATACACGTTGTGCGCGCCAAAGCGGCCGGGCCGGTTGAAAAAGTCTTCCGTATCCGGCATCGGGAAAGTACTGATGATAATGGGATTGGTTTCATCCCGTATATCCATCATCCACATCAGCTTGGGGTAGTCTTCGCCATTCAGCCGAACCGCCTCCTGAGTTACCACCATCAAGTCCCGATTAAAGAGGGGCAAGACCGTGTGGGTGAACCCGGGAAAGGGTGGCGCATAGTTAATCTGGCTGACCACCTGGGGATTAGCCTTGTCCTCGATATTCAGGATGGCTACCCCCGAGTCCATATAGGCGCAGTAGGCCCGATCGGGACGCTCCGGATAGACGTTGCCGTTATGCAAGCGGTGACCGGCGTCAAACTGGGGATGGCGGGCCGGCATCGGCTCGGCGTCGCCTTCCCGGGTCCCGGGAAGCCACCAACGCCCAACCTCTTGGGGCCTGGTGGGGTCCTTCACATCTACAATCATATAAAACTGGTCGTCTTTCTGATTGCGGGGCTGGAAGTCAGCAGCGCCGGTGGACAGGTGCGCATATTCACCATCCACCCACCACAGGCAGTGGCAGCCCCGGGAATACTCGCCGCCCAGGTCCATAAAGCTGATCTGCCGCGGCTCCTCAGGATTGCCAATATCGTACACTCCCATGCCGGTACCCGGCTGGCCGGGGTTCAGGGACTGGTAAGCCACCAGCATGGTGTCATCCACAATGGACAGAGAATTAGAGCGCAGGTGCCCGTAGGCCAGCTCTGTCTGGGCCAGCAGTCTGGGGTTGGCAATGTCGGTCACATCGACGCTGGTGATGTCCTTGGGGGCGCTTTCATGGGCCATGTAGAGAACCCGGCGACCGTCCCTGGTTCGGTGCAAATGGACACCCTCGCCGATGTTGCCGTAACCGTTCAGGTCATGGTGCGAAATTAGCCGCATATTTCGAATTTCCTGCGACTGCGTTGCCATCTTCCCTCCGTATTGTATTTATACTAGATTAAACTCAAACAGGCGAACGAAGTTTTCGGCTCTACCTGGCATTGCGGCAACCGGAACCGCCGCGCAAATGGTCGGGATAAACCAGGCAGCCAAGACCGGTAACTAATCCCGGTCAGCACTTCCAGCAGATTACCCCGGCGGTGGTTCATCAAAAAGCCGCCCGGCACGGTAGGCAGCCTGCTGTCTTGTGTACCAGTCCCGCCAAGCCTGTCGTTCTTGTTCGCGGCCCTGTTCCAAACCTTGCTCCAAACCCCGTTCCAAGCCTTGTTCCCGGCCTCTTTTCTCCCCGATTTTTATCCCCTTTTCCAGTTGGCGCTTCTTGTATTTTTCTACAATTATTTCTGCCAGCATTACCGATACTCCTTTCGCCAGATTAATCAGCTTTTCCGCCAAATATACGATGCCACCGGCTACCCCCAGTCCGCTCAAGGCAATAGCCAGGATAGTTAATCCTCTTTGCCGAGATTCCACTGGGGCGACTACAACACTTAGCCAGGCAATAGCAGCCGCAATCCCGATTACGGTGGAAAAGGCCAGGAAATAAATTATTATTCTTACTGCCTTTATTGTATCAGCCTCCGGTAGGCTTTCCCAGATGCAATGGAGTATCCAGTCCAGCGGCTTGCGCTGTACATCCGGCCAAACAATTGGCCTCCCGAGGCAGTTACCCCGGGAGGCCGATTTTTCTTTGGCAGAGGACGGTTAGCCGGAACTGCCGATTAGATTCCGATTACTGCGCGGCCCGCAGCAAGTTCCAATGGCTGGTCTTGGAGCCGGCGGTTCCGGGGAAAGTCCAGCTCTCTACTACTTCGGGGTTGTACATCACCGTCAGACTGAACCAGAAGAAGGGGATGTCGGCAAAGTTGTAATACTTGTCGTTACCTACTTCCAGCAACAGCTCGTTGATTCGGTCGTAGTCCACCGTATCCAGCGCCTGATAAGCCTTATAGTTGCGCTCGATGATGTCGGAATAGTATCCGGCTCCACCTACTCCCTGCGCCGAGCTCCAGCTCCGCAATCGGTTGGTCAGGGAGCGCATGGTGATTACGTTGCCCCAACCGCCTTTCTTGATGAAGTCGGTCCGTTCCCGGTAGTTCTTGCGGACGGTACCCCATTCGCTGTCCAGCAGGGTTACGTCGATGCCGATCGGCTCCCAATAGTTAATCAGAGCTTCCAGCATAACTGCCGTTTCCGGTTCATCCGCCGAGAAGTAGTTGTAGGAGGTGAAGGCCATGGGATTGTCAGGAGTGAAGCCGGCCTGGGCCATCAAGTTCTTGGCCGCTTCCTGGTCGTAGCCATAAAGCTCTTCCCAGTCCTCTTCCCACTGGTCATTCCAGGTTCCCAGTACCGGGTGATACTGAGTCAGCAACATCAACTCGCCGTCGCCCTTCAGGACGTGATCCAGCATTTCCTGGCGGTTGATAGCCTTGTTCATCGCCTGACGGATATTCTTACCATGTTCCGGGCTGGCCCAGGGAACATTGGGGTCATAATCATCCTGATAAGCGCCGTAATACTGTCCGCCCAGGAACATGGTCAGGTAGTTGGTCGGCACACCAGCCGCGGCTGGCTGCATTCCCCGCCGTCCGGCTTCCAACTGCAACTCCCGGGACAGGGCGGCGACGTGGATTTCACCAGTCAGCAGGGCGGCCAGGCGGGTCAGGTCTTCCCGCACCCAGCGCAACTCTACTTCCTGGAAGTCCGGGTTTTCGCCGCGCCAGTGGGGGCCGGGCGCCTTCTCAAACCAGATACTCTGGCCCAGGGTCTTGCCGCCATACTGGTAAGAACCGGTACCGGCCGGGCGATTGTCGAAGCCCTCTAGTCCCTCAGTGTCAAACTGATTCTTGCTCAGCATCATTATTTCGCCGCCGCCAAAGCCGCGGGACACTATGGAGGGGGTATCCAAAGAAATCTGCGGGAAGGCCAGCTCTACAGTGTGGTCATCCAACGCCTGGTAGGTGGCGCCATTAAAGAATGACACGGCAGAGACTTGAGAATCTTCGCCCAAAATGCGGTCGAAGGAGGCTACCACATCGGCGGACGTGAAATCTCCGTGACCAAAGTGGAAGGGGACTCCCTCTTCCAAGTGGAAAGTCCAAACCCGGCCGTCAGGAGTGGATTCCCAACGCTTGGCCAGGCGCGGAATCCGCTCGTTGGTATTTGCGTCCAAGCCGATTAGCGTTTCGGAGTAGGGGTCGAACTGGTAGTAAGAAGGACGCCCAACCGTCCAGTGCCGGTTGGTTTCCTGTACTTCGCCCAGAGCGTAAATGACCCGCTCCACCTTGGCCTCGACGGCTTCCATCATCGCCGGGATCGGCGTAGGGGTGGCGATCACCGTCTTTTCGATGACGGTTTCCTTAGGTACTTCCTTGAGTACCTCGACTTCCTTAATTACCTCGACTTCCTTGACTACTTCCTTCTCTACCTCGACGGGTACTTCTACCTCCCGGACTACCTCTTTCTCTACCTCGACGGGTACTTCTACTTCCCGGACTACCTCCCTTTCCACGATCTCAGGAGCGGCGCTGCCACAGGCAACCACAAAAGATAGCAGAAGAATCAATGATCCAATCAAAAGTGCGCGAGATTTATGCAACCGGAATGTCATTAACCGTTACCTCCCAAATTTTGAAATGGGATACCATTTCCCTTATCCCCCCTACCTGGGGATTTCAGAAAATTTGACAGATTATATGCCCCGGAATTTGAGGGTGTCAATGCTGCAATTATATCCAGAATATCCGTAGATATGTATGCAATGAGCAATAAATCAGAATAGTATTACTGATTATATATACAATAGCCAGGATTAGAGCATTAATACGCTAATCCCGGCTATTTTGGCGTCAAAAACGGGTTAGGTTTTCGGAAATTCGCGGGAAATTCACTGCGCGGCCCGCAGCAGGTCCCAGTGACTGGTTTTCGAAGAAGCGGTGCCCGGGAAGGTCCAGCTTTCCACCACTTCCGGGTTGAACATTACCGTCAGGCGGAACCAGAAAAAGGGAATATCCGCAAAATTATAGTAGCGGTCGTCCCCGATTTCCTGAATCAGCCGGTTAATGGCAGTTTCATCCACGTTTTCCAGGGCGATATATTCCAGATAGTTCCGGTCCTGGAGGTCGGTTTCGTATCCTCCGCCATTTCCGGTGGCGGCAAAGCTCCAGACGCGCAGCCGGGTGGTCAGCGACCGCATGGTGATTACGTTGCCCCAACCGCCCTTTTTGATGAAATCGCCCTTGGCGCGATACTCTTTACGGACGGTTCCCCACTCGCTGTCCAGCAGGGTTACGTCGATGCCGATGGGTTCCCAGAAATTAATCAATGCCTCCAACATCACTGCCGTTTCCGGCTCATCCGCCGAGAAGTAGTTGTAAGAGGTAAAGGGCATCGGGTTATCCGGGCCGTAACCAGCCTGGGCCATCAAATTCTTCGCTGCTTCCGGGTCATACCCGTACAGACTTTCCCAGTCCGTTTCCCATTGGGGATTCCAGCCCCGCAGGACCTGGTGGTAGGCCGTGTTATACATCAACTCGCCATCGCCTTTGAGAACGTGCTGCAGCATCTCCTGCCGGTCAATGGCCTGGTTCATGGCCTGCCGGATCAGTTTACCCGTAGCGGGATGAGCCCAGGGCACTGAGGGGTCATAATCGGGGTCGCCTTCGGAGAAATACATCCCGCCCAGGAACAGGGACAGGTAGTTGGTCGGCACACCGGCCGCCGCCGGCTTCATCCCTCGCCGTCCGGCTTCCAGCTGCAGTTCCCGGGACAGGGCAGCGACGTGGATTTCGCCGGTGAGCAAAGCCGCCAGACGCGTCAGGTCTTCCCGCACCCAGCGCAGCTCTACTTCCTGAAAGTCGGGATTCTCACCGCGCCAATGGGTACCGGGCGCCTTTTCGAACCACAGCCCCTGTCCAATTTCTCGGCCACCGTACATATAAGAACCGGTGCCGGCCGGCCGGGCATCAAAGCCTTCGAGACCCTCGGACTCGAACTGCTTCTGGCTCAGCATCAGAACTTCACCGCCGCCGAAACCACGGGAGAGGATTGCCGGCGTGTCCAGGGACAGGCCGTCGAAAGTGTATTTGACCGTGTAGTCATCCAAAGCTTCGGCGGTGGCTCCCCGGAAAAAGGAAGCTGCACTGGCCTGGGAATCTTCGCCCAGAGTCCGATGGTGGGCCGCCACGGCATCGTGGGCCGTAAACTCGCCAAAGCCAAAGTGGAAAGGTACTCCCTCAACCAGGTGGAAAGTCCATTCTCTCCCGTCCTCGCTCCATTCCCAACTCTTGGCCAAGCGGGGAATGCGTTCGTTGCTGTGCGGGTCCAAACCCACCAGCGTTTCACCGTAAGGGTCGAACTGATAGTAGGAAGGACGGCTGACCGTCCAGTGCCGGTTGGTTTCCTGCACTTCCCCCAAAGCGTAAATCACCCGATCCACCTTAGTTTCCACCGCATCCATCACTGCCGGAATCGGAGTGGGGGTGGCAATGACCATCTTTTCAACCACCGTTTCCTTGGGGATTTGCTTCAGTACCTCTACCTCCTTGACCACTTCCACTTCCTGGAGGACCTGCTTTTCTACCTCCACCGGCACTTCAACTTCCTTGATTACTTCCACCACTTTGGGTACTTCTACAGTTACTTCTTTAAGTACCTCCTTCTCAACAATCTCGGGGGCGGCGGAGCCGCAGGCTGCCAGCAGGGTCAGGGCCAGAACCAGGGAACCGATGAGTACTGACTTGGGTATGGTCAACCAATGATAGGACATGGGTGTTACCTCCCAATTTCAGGGCTGCGGATTCGGGGCCCGGGTTATCCAGACACAGACAAAACACATCCAATCCCGAAACTACGGATTGCGGGCAGTATATGAGCAGATTTCAATAGTGTCAATACATATATATTATACCTTGATATATCATTAATACTGTCATAAATAATTATATTACAACGAAAACACTTGATATTAACGGAAAATATCATATCTAAAGGTAATAAATTGTAAGTGGACAAACCGCCTCATTTCCGGTGGCGCAGCGGAATGCAAATCTCGAAATCGTACTGGGCCAACTAAAACTTAAAGCTTTGCTGACCTTATCTCTGAGGCGGCGATGAAAGCGCCGAATTACCCGATGCCGGGGCCGGCGTCAACGGTCATACCAGTGTCCGAAATCTATTCCGGGCCGGCCAGCGGCTTTGACACCGTCATCAGGGCTATCGCATATGAAAAATTTTCAGGATGAGAACGGAACTTTCCGATGTTTTGGCGGCGCTTTACTGGGTAATCAACATCAAAACCAACGGTTTAAGTCTTAAATTACCCAAATTTAGCAGTTAAAAACGGAGATTTACCCGTCAATTGGCCTCTTAAAATCCATATGCGATAGCCCTGACACCGTCATTGTTAAGTATTGACAATCCAATTTGACGTAGAATATATTGCCTAGACGTTGGAATACTGCCCCGGAGTTCCGGCTGACTTATATATAGTCGGCTCGTCCGGAGGTATGCAAGGAACGGGATATGCAGCGCTTCATCTTGGTCCGGCTCTTCCACTCGCTAATCGCCCTGATTGCGGTCAGCATGATTGTCTTCGGACTTGGCCGACTGTCCGGCGACCCGCTGGATACCCTGCTGGACGTGGACGCCACCGCTGAGGATTACGCCAGAGTGCGGGCCTACTGGGGGCTGGACCAGCCGCTCCACATTCAGTACCTCACCTATATCGGCAATTTCGCTACCGGAAAATTCGGTGAATCGATCCGGTTCCCCGGCCAGGATGCCCGGGAACTGCTTTGGCAGCGTCTTCCCGCCACCCTGGAACTGGCCGCCGTTGCCCTGATTGTCAGCGCCCTGATTGCGGTGCCCCTGGGCGTTATCGTGGCCGTCAAAAAGGACACGGGCGTCGACATTGCCGGAAAGGTCGTCGCCCTGTTAGGCCAGTCCCTGCCCAATTTCTGGATTGCCCTGATGCTGATGTGGGTATTCGCAGTTCAACTGGAATGGCTGCCCACCTCCGGTCGCGGCACCTGGCAGCACCTATTGATGCCCGGTATCGCTCTGGGTTATTTCCAGGTGGCGGCCTTGATGCGGCTCACCCGTTCCTCCATGCTGGAAGTGCTGGACACCGAGTACGTCAAGCTGGCCCGCATCAAGGGACTGCGGGAGAGCATGGTCATCTGGAAGCACAGCCTGCGCAACGCCCTGATCGCTCCCATCACCTACTTTGGCCTGATTCTGGGCGGCGCTATGACCGGCTCGGTGGTAATCGAATCCATCTTTACCTGGCCCGGAGTCGGCCTGCTGGCGATCGACGCCCTTCGCGCCAAGGATTTCTCGGTAGTGCAGTCGGTGGTAATCTTCTTTGCCGCCATCTACATCGCCGCCAACCTGCTGGTGGATGTCGCCTACTCCTACCTGGACCCGCGCATACGCTACACCCACTGACCTTTACGGCAACCATCGGCGAAGGCTGAGGAGATTGAATTCTATGGCTAATTTGGCAGTACGCAGCGGAATGCCCGGCTCAAAAACCGCCGGCAGCCTTTGGCGGGCTTTGGGGACGGCACGCCGGTACCCCATTATCCCGGTGGCAATTCTGCTGCTGGTGCTGGTATTTCCGGCCATCCTTGCCCCGTGGGTCGCGCCCCACGATCCGGTGGTAGGCAGCTTGAGCGGCCGGCTGGCGCCGCCCTTCTGGGTCGAAGCCGAAGGCGAAGGTATTTTCGCCACCCCCGGCGGCTCCCTGAATCACATCCTGGGCACCGACAAGCAGGGCCGGGACATCCTGAGCCGCATAATCTACGGGGCCCGGGTCTCCCTGACCGTAGCCGCTATATCCATCTTCCTGGCGGGACTTATCGGCACCACCCTGGGGCTGATGGCTGGCTATTTCGGCGGCAACATCGACCACGTGGTGATGCGGGCGGTGGACATCTGTCTCTCCATGCCGGCCATTCTCTTCGCCCTGGTGCTGGCCGTGGTATTGGGCCCCAGTTTCCAAACGGTGCTTATTGTCATCGTCACCATTTTCTGGTCCCGTTACGCCCGGCTGGTACGGGGCGAGACTTTAGGAATCAAATCCCAGGACTTCGTGGCCCGCTCCCGGGTGGCCGGAGCTTCTAATTTCCGCATCATCGTTCGCCATATTTTCCCCAACGTAGTCAACACCATTATCGTGCTGGCAACCCTGGAAGTCGGCCAGGTGATTCTGCTGGAATCCACCTTGAGTTTCCTGGGCGCCGGCTTGCCCCGACCCACGCCGGCCTGGGGTCTGATGGTCGCCGACGGCCGGGAACTGCTGGTCACTTCCTGGTGGCTGACGGTCTGGCCCGGCACTGCAATACTGCTGTCCGTGCTCTCGATGAACCTGCTGGGCGACTGGCTCCGCGACCGGCTGGATCCCAAGTTGCGCAACGTTTAAGCCCAGTTTCAGAATACCCTTCGGCCGAATCTACCTTCCAGCGGCAGCAGCATGAGGCGCCGGTGCATTATACTGCTATTACCCGTTGCGATTCCGGCGGCAGGCTTGCTTCTGCTTTGGCTTGCCGCCGTCGCCTGTTTTCCGGGCGGGCCGGTGGTTACACCTGGCCCGCCGGAATCCATCCCCCCATCTCCAGCCTCTCAATTCAGTCAAGCCACACCCGCAACGGCGCTACAACTACGACCAACGGCAGCGCTCCCGCCGACTCTGGAAGCCCCGACCGCTGCCTCCCATCAATCCCAGTCCCCCACGGGGACCCCGCAGCCGACTTTCGACCGCCCCGCCCCGGCCGCCACGCCGGAACCGGCTTCGACCGGCGCGCCGGCAGCAACGGTTTCAGGCTACGATTCCGCCCTGTTCGAGGACGTGGCTCTCTTGGAGGATTTAGCCTTTGGCTACCTCCAGGAGTTGGCAGCCGGCATAGGCCCCCGAACCAGCGGCACCATCCTGGAGGGTGTGGCTGCCGCATACCTGGCGCAAAGGCTGGAAAGGCTTGGCTACAACCCACAACTACAGGAGTTCTCGTGGTCAACTCCGCAGGCCGGTCTGATCATTGACGAACCCACAGCGAGGGCTGTTACCGCCAATATCCTGTTCGGCGCTAACCCGGGTCAAGCCACGGCGCCGTTAGTATTCGTCGGCTTGGCCCGGCCGGAGGACATTCCCGCAGCCGGACTGCACGGCAAGATTGCCCTCATCGAACGCGGCGAAATTACCTTTGGCCGCAAGGTAGCGCAGGTTCGGGAAGCCGGCGCCCTGGCTGCCGTAATCTTCAACAACGTACCCGGCCGGTTCAGCGGCACCCTGGGCCGCCCGGGCCGAATCCCGGCCGTCTCCATCTCCCAGGCCGATGGTCGCGCCTTGCAGGAACTGATTGCCCTGGAGGAGCCGGTAACGGTATCGCTCTCCGTCCTGGAGCAGGAAATAATTTCCCATAACGTAATTGCGGAACTTCCCGGGACGGGAGCGGGTGTCATCGTGATTGGAGCGCACTACGACACAGTTCCCGATTCCGTGGGGGCCTCCGACAACGCCTCCGGGATGGGCGTCCTGCTGGCGGCATCCGAGCGGGCGGCGGCGCAAGAATTCCCCTTCACCTTGCGGTTCATCGCTTTCGGCGCCGAGGAAACCGGGCTGCACGGTAGCAATCACTACGTAGATAGCCTATCCCCGGCCCAGTTGGATGAAATATACCTGATGATTAATCTGGATTCAGTAGGTTCCGGCTCCGGCCTGCGCGTTTCCGGGGAACGTTGGGTGGTCAATTATGTGGCGGAACGGGCCCGGCAGGAGGGAATGGCGCTAAACGTCAGCAGCCGGGCCGAAGGCGGCAGCGACCACGTTCACTTCCGAAACGCCTGGGTTCCCATAGTCTATTTCCGCGCCAACGACCTGTCCCGAATTAACTCACCGGCCGATACCCTCGAACATATCAACCTCAACCTGCTAGGAAACGTAACCGCTTTGACGCTGTACCTGCTGGAGAACGTGGCCGAACTGCCCGGCTACGCTCAGTAAAGGCAAGTTCGGCCCACGGCGCGCCGCCCGGAAGTTAAGTCAGCCGCTCCGGGGCAGCGCCGGGCCCGGAGTTTCGCCGGCAGATTAGCCCTGGACCCGGGGCCGGCAAGCGCAGAGTTAGGCGCTTAAGGTTTCCGGGCAGACTGCCCACAGGTTATGGTATGCTCAATACCGGTCTCCGGCACTGCCCGGAAAATTCCCGGTGAGGTGAAGCACAATGGCCCGCACTCCGGCAGCGCGTATTCAGCGGACGCAGCCACCGGCTACCCTGGCCGCCGGCGAAAAAGCCCGGCAGTTGGCCCGTCAAGGTTACGACGTAATCGACCTGGGCCAATCCAGCCCGCACCACGTCTCTCCCCGGCACATTATCGATGCCGGGATTGAAGCCCTCCGGCAGGGGCTGACCAACATCAGCTCTTCCCGCGGGCTGCCCGAATTGCGCCAGGCCCTGGCCGAAAAACTGGCCGCCCACAACGGAATGAGCGTGGAGCCGGACCGGGATATTCTGGTAACTCCGGGTAGCAAGATGGGTCTGTACGCCGCCATCAACGCCTACATTGAGCGAGGCGACGAAGCGCTGGTGCTGGAGCCTACCTGGGTCAGCTTCCGGCAGCAGGTAGCAATGGCCGAAGGCGTTCCCGTCGCCGTACCCCTGAGCGAAGAGGAAGAATACTACATCAGCTACGACCGGCTCAAGGAATACGTTACGCCCCAGACCAAAATGGTCATCATCAACAATCCCAACAACCCTACCGGCCGGGTCTATACCCGGGGCGAGCTGGAAGCGGTGGCCCAAATCGTCCGGGAATATGACCTGCTGGCCCTCTGCGACGAGACTTACGAATATTTTACCTACGATTCCCACCGGCACCTTACCCTGGCGACGCTGGAAGGTATGGCCGAACGGACTCTGACCAGCTATACCTTTACCAAAGCCTACTCCATGGCCGGCTGGCGGCTGGGGTGTATCGTGGCCGAGGCCGGGCTGCTGGAACCCTTGCTGAAAATCCAGGAACAGACGGCCAGCTTCGTCTCGCCCTTCGTACAGATGGCCGGGGCAGCGGCGCTGAGCGGCCCTCAAACCCACCTGGAGCAGTGGCGCGAGGACTGCAACGAACTTCGCATCCGGGCCGCCGACCGTCTGTACCAGGTTGCCGGCGTCCACTGTCCTTTGCCCGAGGGCGCCACCTTCCTGTTCCCCCGCTACTCCGCAGATATACCTTCCGCCGAACTTGCCGAGCTGCTGGTAGAACGGGAAGGAGTGGTGGTAACTCCCGGGGTCGGATTCGGCGAGAGTGGCGAGTTCCACTTCCGCATCGCCCTGATGCGCTCCCCGGCCGACCGGGTGCTGGAAGGGGTAGAGCGCATCGCCCGCGTCCTGGAATCTCTTTAGCCGGAAAGGATATGAAGCTGCACCTGGTTGACGGGACCTATGAACTATTCCGGGCCTGGTTTGCCCTGCCGTCCATCGCCGCTCCCGACGGACGCGAGGTGGGTGCGGTGCGAGGTTTGCTGCAAACCCTGAATAATCTGCTGCGCCAACCCGAAGTCACCCACCTGGCCGTTGCCTTCGACAGCGAAATCCTCTCCTTTCGCAACGAATTGTTTGCCGGGTATAAAACCGGGGAAGGCGTACCGCCGGAACTGCTGGAACAGTTCCCTCTAGCGGAGCGGGCGACAGCGGCCCTCGGTGTAGTAGTCTGGCCTATGGTAGAGTTCGAGGCCGACGACGCTCTGGGTACGGCAGCCCACCGCTGGGGGGAGGCTCCCGGAGTGGAGCAGGTTGTGCTCTGCTCACCCGACAAGGACCTGGCCCAAGTGGTGCGCCGCGACCGCATCGTAACGCTGGACCGGCGCAAGGACGTGGTTCTTGACGAAGCCGGGGTTCGGGAAAAATTCGGCGTTGCCCCGGCGTCAATCCCCGACTACCTGGGTTTGGTAGGCGACAGCGCTGACGGCATCCCCGGCATTCCCCGCTGGGGCGCCCGAAGCACGGCCCAGGTCTTGACCCGCTACGGCCACATCGAGCAGATTCCCGACGACCCGGCCCAGTGGGACCTCACGGTACGCGGGGCCAAATCCCTGGCCGCCAGCCTGAACGAGAACCGGGCGGACGCTATCCTTTACCGGCAACTAGCCACATTACGTCTGGATGTCCCCATCGCGGAAGACCTGACCGACCTGGAATGGCAAGGCGCCAACCGGGAATCCTACCTGGAACTGTGCGACGATCTGGGATTCGCCCGGCTGCGGGAAGGGCCGGCCCGGTGGAAGGATTAGCCCGAATTTTGTATAGTAACTCACGCTACAGCAGCGCCACCGCCGGTATGTCAAAAGGCGCTTGACACCAGACCGGACATACGCCAGGCCGGTTGGCTAACGTCACCCGACCAAAGTGCGGAACGCCGCGCCTGGCTGTGCGCAGCTCTTTGACTTCCTGCGGCTAATCGTGAATCAACCCACTTGACCACAAGGAGGCGCCCTATGACCTCAACTCAAACTGACCGGCGGGTAGATACTGTCGTCGTTGGTGGTCAGATTGTTACCTCATCCCAGGTTTACCGGGCTTCTATTGCCATTGACGGTGAGAAAATCGCCGACATCGGCCCCGAAAGCCTGCTGCCCCCGGCGGATAGATACATTGACGCTTCGGGTATGTTTGTGCTGCCCGGGCTAATTGACTGCCACGTTCATCTGGACGGCCACGACAACTATGCCCTGGGGTCCCTGGCCGCCGCCCATGCCGGTCTGACCACGCTGGTTTCCTTCGGCACCTACAACCTGGAAGGCGACGAAACGCTGCCCGAGGCTATCCACCGTTCTCGCGAGGAAGTGGAAAGCACCGCCGTGACCGACTTCGCCTTCCACTTCATCCTGCAGAACCGGCCAAACATCCTGAACAGTCTCCCGCAAGCCCTGGACTTGGGGGTAAAGTCCTACAAGATGTTTATGACCTACAAAAAGCGCCCTTACCGTATGTGCGACGATGACTACATCTGTCAGGCTATGGATATGGTGGCCCGGGGCGGTGGCGTGCTGCAATTGCACTGCGAGAGCGGCAATATCATTGAGTATCTGGAGAACAAGCTTATGGCCGAGGGGCATACGCACCCCACCGACTTTCCGGCTGCCTGTCCCGATTGGGCTGAGGAAGAGGCGATAAATCGGGCCGTCAAAATGGCTGCCGCCACCAATTGCCCTACCTACGTCGTCCATCTGAGTACCCAGCTGGGGCTGGAACGCATAAAACAGGCCCAGGCTTTGGGTCAGCGCATTTGGACCGAGTCCTGCCCTCAATATTTGCTGCTGTCCGATGCCGAGATGGCCAAGTACGGCCCCTTAGCCAAGATTGGCCCACCGCTGCGTCCCGCCGACGGCCCGGACCAGGACGCCCTGTGGCGGGGTCTGGAGCAGGGGCATATTTCCATCACCGCCAGCGACCATGCGCCGTATCCGCAGGAGTTGAAGCAAGTAGGTTGGGACAATATTTTCGTGGATGCCGAGGGCCGGTCAGTACCCTTCGGCTCACCCGGGGTGGAAACCCTGGTTCCGTTAATGTACAGCGAGGGCGTAGTGAAGCGAGGGCTGCCTATCTGGTGGTTGGCCCGGGTTATGTCGGAGAATCCGGCCCGTGTCTTTGGACTCTACCCGCGTAAAGGGATTATCCAGGTGGGGTCTGACGCCGACTTGCTAATCCTGGACCCCTGGGGCGACCGAGTCATTACTTCCCGGGAACATCACAGCAACGCCGGCTACACCCTCTTTGAAGGCTGGCAAGTGCAGGGACGCCCTTATATGACCCTGCTGCGGGGGAAGGTATTGCTTAATCAGGGAGAACTGGAACAGCAGCCGGGCTACGGCGGGTTCCTGGAAAGCGACTCGCCCCGTTCCCCCCTGGGCGGGCCGGTGCGGTAGGGGGAGGTCAGTTTAATCAGGTTTCCAAAGTTTGCCTGACTGCGTCCACTAACGAGGTTGCAACTCTATAGGTTTCCTGGACCTCTTCAAATGAAACAGTGGGCGGAATGCTATGCGCGTCATCATTTCGTTTTTTTACGGCAACACTCAGATTTCCAACATCTTCAGGAGTTACGAATTTATTCATCAGATCATCAAATTTTTCTCGATAAGAACGTCCAAATGCAGTTAAAGTAGTACGTACTTGATCGACTCTTACATTCTTTATACTGCTGATACGTCGGGAATCCAAGAAGTTTAGAAAGAAATTTGAGATTTCATTATCGTTATATTTCGCTTCTAACCTTTCACAGACTAACCTTGTTACCACTCGCTCTATTTCTGCACACATCAGTCCGTTGATGTGTCTTGCCAGATAAGCCAATATAACAGGGTCGGTGTCCGGATACCGACTTATATGATCTTGGTAGTCAATAATCGCAGATCCGGTCAGAGGCAATAGGTCCGGCATATTATTAGGAGCTGAACGCTGCATGGACTTTTTCGAATCTTTTTCGAAGCATTGACTGATCACTAGTATCGTGAGTTACTGCCTCCATAAAAGTTTCATCATCCAACAACTTTTTGTACTCAAACCCAATGTCAGGCCTGAGTGAATCGATCAATTCTATAGAGCAAGCCATAACCGAGTCCAAAGCCGCTAAATTAATCCTGTTCCGCAGATGAAAGGGTTTTCTCCCAATTGAGACAAGACTGATTGGCAGGCTTTATTAAATCGATGTTCCATCTGATATATTTCTTCGGGGTTCGCCTTGTCAAGGGTCTCCATGTATCGGGTTATGAAATTCTTCATCGGCTTGCCATAACTTTTCCAGTTTTCAGCAAGGGCCAATACACGAAGAATTAGCTCCAAGTCACGAGACCTACGGTCAGGTTCAGACATTCCAATGAGCAAACGCCATTCAGGATTTTTATTCAACCGCTCCAACAAGGCATTTGCTTCACCTTGATAAAGGGCACGGCGAATCTCCATTTCATTAAGGCGGACGCCTCCGGTATTTAATCGCTCGAAAATATGATAAATACTGGAACGGTCGTCAGGACGTATTTGCCTGATGACAATCGCTCGTAAAGTAGCGTCGTCCAACTCTGCACGGTCGTAATCGATCAGATCATCATATCCCCGCCCTTCCCACCGGGGATTAACTCCTTTCATACTGAATTCTCCATTGTAAAAACGAGCTATAGTGCTAATTCGCTGCTGACCGTCTATAATTGTTAGATTAGGATCAGAACGGTCCCGATACAAGAACACTTGGGGAATCGGCAACCCTAATAGGAATGACTCAATAAATCGACTCGCCTGGATTTGACTCCAAACGTAGTTACGCTGAAAATTCGGTATTATCAACTGTCCTGCTTGCCATTTATCGTACAATCCTTTTACAGTGTAATCAGCCGGATATGGCATTACGTCATAGCGAACATCTTGCGGTTCGTCATCATCAGAGAGCTCAGTTTTCTCAACCAACAGTTCTTCTTCAACCACCACCATTTGGAATCTCCCAAAAGATACTTTAGTAAATTGTAGCACAGAGTATATACCTAGAACCTAAAGCCCCCGGACAAAGCGTCCGGGGGCCTTGAGTTGCACCCTGAAAGGTCAGGTCAGGTTTTACTGCGTCCAGGTCATGGTGTTAATCAGGATGCGGCGTCCGCCGGGCATATTGACGAACTCCAGGTCCTTGTTGACGCCCCAGACCGAGACAATTTCCATCATGGGCAACTGGAGCAAGTTGGTCGCGAACAGATTGTAAGCCTCGGTCATCAGCTCGCGGCGCTCGTCGCCGGTGGCGGACAAGGCCCGCTGGCCCAGGGCGTGCCACTCGGCGTTGCAGTTCTTGGAACGGTTGGCGGCGCAGCTCATGTAGAAGTTAATCTGCCGCCCGAAGTCGAAGTACTCACCGCCGGGAGCGAAGAAAACCAGTCCCGGGGAGGCTCCGGTGCGCGGCGGGTCATTCTCGGGAACGGCCGCGGCGGCTTCCTCTGACGTGGCGCCGGCTTCCATCTGCGCATCGTAGGTTGCGGCCGGGCCGGTCAGGTGGCGATCTCGCCAAACGCTGCCTTCAACGATTTGCGGCTCGACGTTCAACCCCACTTCCTGCCAGAAGGTAATCAGGGACTCGGTAATCTCCACGTCCTTGGCGTACCGGCCGGCCCGGGTCCAGAACTGGATTTTGTTGGCCGGATCGTAATTGGCCTGAGCCAACAGTTCCCTGGCCTTATCCGGGTCGTAGGTATAAATAGGCTTCCAGTTATCCTCGTTTACCCCCAAAGTTCCGGGGATACCGTTGGGGCCGCTGGAGCAGCGGGACTCGGGGCCAAAGAAGACCAGAGCCAGTTCTTCGCAGTTGATGGCATGGGTCAGGGCTTGCCGAACTTCCAGTTTCCGCAGTTCCGGGTGCCAGATAGTATCGACGTTGATGGTGTAAACCTCACCGGAAACCACCTTGACGGTCTTGCCGTGCTCACTGTTGTTAATGGGTTCGGCCTGGTCGATGGAAACCGCCCAGGACAGGTCGGCCTCGCCGGTCTGGATCATAGCGGAGCGGACGGTCTCTTCCCCGCGCCAAATGTAACGGGCATCCTTGATGGAGGGCGCCTGGGTGATAAAGTTCACCGGCTGAGGCTCCACGTAGTCGGCATTGGCGGTCAGGTCAATGTATTCACCACGGACCCACTCTTTCCACTGGTAAGGCCCCCAACCAATTACCTCGCCTGAAGCGTCCCGGTCTTCCTGAGATACATCGTGGTGGTAACCGGGAGCGACGAAAACGTGGAACTGACCAAAGCGTGGCAGCACCGGGCATCCGGCCGCGCTGGTGCAGACAAAGTCCACAGTGTAGTCGTCGATGATATCAGCATGGGCTTCCCGCACCTGGGAGTAGGGCTGATACTCGACGTTGCTGCCTAGTTGGTTGATGGTATAGGCCGCCGCCTCGGCGTTCCAGGCCTCGCCATTATGGAAGGTTACGCCTTCCCGCAGGGAAAGCCGCCAGACGTTAGGCTCTACCTGTTCAAATCCGGTAAAGCCGGCCGTCGCCGTGTCGGTGAACTCCGGGCCAAAGAAGGAGATTGGCTGGGCAACGTTATGGATTACCTGATTGGGATACAAGGTGGTACTAATCCAGGGATCCGGGATGGAAGGTTCCTCGTTGAGTACGATGATAACATCGTCTCGGGCCGCCATTACCATAGCCTCGGTAGGACGCGGCGTGGGCTGTACCGTAGGCACCGGCGTGTTAGTGGGCGACATGGCCGGTTCCGGGCTCTGACCGGAACTACCGGAATCGGTCATAGACCCGGGATCGGTCATCGAGCCGGAGTCCGCGGCAGTGGTCGCCGGAGCCGCCGGTTCAGCAGCGGAACTCGGACTGTCGGTAGATGCAGCGGGTGGTACGGCGGTAGGGGACTCGGCGCCTCCGCAAGCGATAATGAAAAGGGATGTAATAGCAGTTAATGCGACCAACCAGCGCCCCAGGCGCCGCCGGCCACTAATCCTGAATCTCACTTGGTATGTCCCTCCTAAATATATTAAGATTGTGATTTCCAATTATCTGGTACAGATAATTAGCAAATGATTTTAGCTTAAAAGTTGATTAAGTCAATACTGTTACGCAATTCGTTAAAATTCTATTTCAGACTCTAGGGCAAGGCGCTATGCTCTCAATCAATTTCTAAAAACCGCTAATAAACCGAATTCCTTAAAATTAAGCATTCTTTTACCCGTCATCCGGCAGAGGGCAAAATGCCCCGAAACAGTTCCGGTTTAATCCGGTACCCCACGCGGAATATGACCCCACCACTCGGTCAAGCCCTCACCCCCGACCCCTCTCCCGCGAGGAGAGGAGTGAGCTTGTTCAGGGTGTAACGGTGGATAGGCCAGGGTGAACCAGCCCCGGACGAGCGGGAATAGTCAGCCGCTCACCCTCCCCCAAGCAACGGGGAAGAAACTACTCTCCCCTCTCCTCGCGGGAGAGGGGCCGGGGGTGAGGGCAGAAAAGGGAACGGCCCCGCAGTCTTGCGGGGCCGCCTTGGGGTCTGTCGCCATTGCCTTCCAGCCGGGCCGCGTGGGCTGGGCTAGTTCTTCAGGGACAGGGTGAAGGAGCCGCTGGCTTCTTCTCCAGCCGCGTTGCTGGCGATTATCTGGATAGTCAGGTACTGGGAGGCGGCCTTGCCGCCCTCCAACGTCAGCACCGACCCGTTCCAGCTTCCCGACACCTTGTTGCGGGCAATCTCACCCAGCTTGCCGGTCTTCTGGTGGGTGGTGGTTACCATCACCTCGTAGGTCAGGTTGTCGCCGCTGAAGTGGTTAGCCATGTCCAGGTCGCTGGTCTCCCCCTGGCTGAGTTCGATGTCCCCGAAGGGGTTGCTCAGCGCTGGCCTTTCCGGCGCGGGTTCCGGAGTAGGTTCCGGTGTGGGCTCGGGAGTCGGCTCCGGAGTTGGCTCTGGCGTCGGCTCCGGCGTAGGTTCCGGAGTAGGTTCCGGCGTGGGCTCTGGCGTCGGCTCCGGCGTGGGTTCGGGCGTCGGCTCCGGGGTCGGTTCGGCCGCGCCGCCCACGGTCAACTGGAAACTGTCGCTGGCCGATTCACCGGCGCCATCGGTGGCGATGACTTCCACCTGCAGGATGTGGTCGCCCTTAGCCCCGTCGGTCAGGGTCAGGACCTCGCCGTCCCATTCCCCCCGTACCTTGTTCCGGGCCACCTCGTTCAGGTTCCCAATCTTCACCACCCCGGTCCGCTTGTGGGTAGTAGTTACCTTCACCTGGTAGGTCAGCCCCTCGCCGCTGAAATGCTCCGCCATGTCCAGGGACTGCTCTCCGCTATTCTCCAGGGTCAGGTCGGCGAACTCCTGAATCAACTCCGTCGGTTCGGTCAGCCCGAACACCTGCCCCACCGGGTAATGGTTCAGCCGGATCGAGAATCCCCGCCGGTCGTCCCAGACCCCGTACAGGGTCTGCATCCCGTACCCTTCCCGGTAGAACATCATTTTGGCCCGATGTTCCCAGACATTGCCGCCCGTGCTGTAGGCCGCGTCCGAATGGGCGCTGATGCTGGCCGGGTCCACCGTGACCTTGCCATCGGCATAGGTCAGGGTCATCGAAACTTCCCCACCGGCCCAGTCATAACTCAAGGTCTCGGTAGTGGGCTTGTAGTCAATCTCGTAGTAGATGCCGTAGTCGGCATCGTAGTACCAGTTCAGGGTCATGCCGTTCTGACCCGGCCGGTGGAACTCCAGCGACCGCCAGTTCTCGTACCGGTCCAGCCAGCCGCTGTCGTGGTACTCTACCGTCGTTTCCGCCGCTACCGCGCTGTCGTGGGTCAGGTTGCTGTAGGTCAGCTTGTTGTCGTCGTCCAGGTGCAGGTCCACGTTGATGTGCTTCCCGTCGCTCCACTCCAGCAAGGCGCTGGTGGACGTGATGGGCGTGTCCGTCTGGGAAGTGGGCGGGTTCGGGTTCCGCTGCTCATCGCAGTACAGGCCCCAGTGGATGTTCCAGGTGCACTCGAAGAGGGCGTCCCCGTAGCCCGGCCGCTCGAACCGGATGTAGTTGAAGGTCGTCGCTCCGTTGCGGTGCACCCGGTACCGGAAGGTGGCTTCCGTGTCTTCCCCGTGGCTGATGCTCTGCGAGGCCAGCTCCGAATGCCGCATCCCATCGTGGTAGAACCGGAAGGAGAACTCCTCCCCATCGCCCCACTGGCCAGTTACCGTCTTGTTGGCATCCTGCCGCTGAATCTGGTAGTACAGTCCCGCTTCCGTGTCGTAGTACACCGTCAGGTAGATGGGTCGTAGTTCCCCTGGTCGTACTGCTTCTTCACCACGATGGTCTCGAAGGTCGAGTCCTCCATGTAGGAGAAGAACACCCACTGAATCCGCGCGCTGGTGTTCCGAATCGACTCCCGGGCCGCGTCCACGTCAATCTCCGGGTTCCCGTTCTGCTGGGACACCGGCACCACCAGCTTGGTCCCTTCCAGCCATTCCAGGTCCAGCTCAATCACCGCCGATTCCTGGGGGCCCTTCACGCCCGCCGGCGGGTCCGGGTTCCGGTAGGCCACGTAGTTCCGCTGTTCCGGGTAGCCGGCCCACCACTTGATCCACATATCGCCGAAACCGGCCCGCCGGAAGGTCATGCTCTTCTGGTCGAAATCGCAGCAGTAATCGGCGATCTTGACCGTGGTGTCTGCCCCGTGGACCAGACTGTCCGGGTCATAGGTGGGTTTGCCGTCCACCCGGGTCAGGGTCACGGAAACTTCCTCGCCGTCGCTCCACTGCAGGGCCACCGTTTCGGTGAGGTCCGATTCGGAGGCGGCGCCGATGGCGGAGTCCAGGGTCGTGGTGGTCGTGGGGGTGGCGTCGGCCCGGGCCGGGCTGGCGAAGGCCAGGCCGAAGAGGAGGGCCAAAGCGAGGAGGGCGCCGGCGATGCTGGCCGGGATGAGCCCTTTGCGGTTGAGGTGCAACATATTTTCTCTCTCTCCTGGGTTATGATGGATACATACTATCAGGTAAAGTGGGGTATGCCAACAGGATTATGCCACAAATAGATAATCAGACTTTGGAATAGGGATACAATAACATCATTGTAAGGGGGTGATAGGGCAGCGCTGAAGTGTAATATTGATTACAGCAAGGGTGATATTACGTAATTACGTATGTGGAATATTGGTAAACAGGATATATAATTTAAGCAGTCGATGAATTGCTGGTTGGCTGGATATTGTATAATCTGATATTGTGAGCAACCGCCCTCACCCCCGGCCCCTCTCTCTCAGAGAGAGGGGCCGGGGGTGAGGGCTTTTCCCTGTACCGTCAAGGGCTCCGTTGAGAGCTACCTTATGCCGTGATAAAATTTCCTCGAAATTCCAACCTGACCTTTACGTCGGAGAGTTTGTCGTATGGCAAAGATTTTGGATGGAGTCGCTTTAGCCCAGGAAGTGCGCGCCGAAGTGGCCGACGGCGTTGCGGAAATGCAGGAAAAGCACGGCGTAACCCCCGGCCTGGCCGCAGTGTTGGTGGGCGGCGACCCGGCCTCCGCAATTTACGTGCGGAACAAGGGCCGAGCCTGTACCGAAGCCGGGATGTTCAGTGAAATTTTCCACCTGGGGGCCGAAACCACCGTAGAAGAGCTGCTGGAATTAGTCGGAAATCTCAATTCCGACTCCCGGTTCCACGGCATTCTGGTGCAGCTACCCTTGCCGCCGCAGATTGAGGAGACGGTCATTATCGAGGCGCTGGCTCCGGCGAAGGACGTAGATGGCCTCCACCCCTTCAATCTGGGCAAGCTGCTGCAAGGCGTCCCCGATTTCATTCCCGCCACGCCGGCCGGGATTCAGCAGCTGCTCCTGCGTTACGGCTATGACCCGGCTGGGCGGCACGTGGTTGTGTGCGGCCGCAGCAATATTGTAGGGAAACCCCTGGCAACTCTGTTGCAGCAACGCCGGGAAGGCTCCAACGCCACCGTCACAGTTACCCATACCCGCACTGTCAACTTGCCGGAGATTACCCGCCAGGCCGATATTCTGGTGGCCGCCATTGGTCAGCCCCGCGCCATAGCTGCCGATATGGTTAAAGATGGGGTAGTGGTTATTGACGTGGGAGTCAACCGGGTGGAAGACTCAACCCGGCGCCGGGGCTACCGGCTGGAGGGAGATGTGGACTTTGAACCCGTATCCGCCAAAGCCGAGGCCATTACCCCGGTGCCCGGCGGCGTCGGGCCGATGACTATTGCCATGCTCCTGGTTAATACCCTGACGGCGGCGCGAATTAGCATTCACGGCCATTAGCGGTCGCCGCGCCAATATCCGGCAGAGCTGGCCCGGCCCGGCTATATTCCGGCGGTAGTCCTCAGTTCCTTGAAACTCGCTAGTGGAGCAGCAGTTGCCATGACCGAATTCAGGCAAACCGACGAACAGCCCCAGGAATTTGAGCTTCCTCCGGCCGGCAGCATCGCCTGGCAAGACCTGACGGTTCCCAACGCTGCGGAGGTGCGGGACTTTTACGGTCAGGTAGTGGGCTGGACCTGGACTGACCACGATATGGGCGACTATAACGACTACAATATTCAATTGCCCGACGGCAGCCAAACCGTTGCCGGAATTTGCCACGCCAAGGGCGCAAACGCAAATATTCCCCCGCAATGGCTGGTCTATATCGTGGTGGAAGACGTTGACCGGAGCGCCCAACGCTGCCTGGAGCTGGGCGGGAAGGTGCTGGACGGCCCTCGGGATGTGGGAGGCCAAAGTTTCTGCGTAATTCAGGACCCGGCCGGCGCCGTAGCCGCCCTCATTGGCGGGTAGCGGATTGGCGCTGTCGCCAAGCTCGCCGCCGCAGTTATCCCAACCGGAAATGTCAGGATATTAGCCCTCCATGCGCACCGATGACTTTGACTACTACCTGCCGCCGGACTTAATCGCCCAAACTCCGGCGGAACCCCGGGACTCCTCCCGCCTGCTGACGCTGGCTCGAAATACCGGACGGATCGAGCACCATCAGTTTACCGACATCCTTAATCTGATCCCGTCCGGCGCTGTCCTAGTGCTGAACCGCAGTCGGGTAATACCGGCTCGCCTTTACGGGCGGCGGAAGGACTCGGGCGGACGGGTGGAACTGCTACTGCTGCGCCGGGAAGAGGCCGGCATTTGGCAGGCTTTGGGCAAACCGGGCCGGCGGCTACGCCCCGGGGCTGTCTTGACCCTAGAAGCGCGTGACATTTCCCGAAGCGGCGATATACTCCGGGAAACTGGAAGTCAAGACGTGCCGCTGGGAAGCGGCATTGCGACGGCGCCGGAAACCGTGGATGCTGTGGTTTTGTCGGTGGCGGAAGCGGGCATCCGGCGAGTTAAATTATCGGTCGAGACGGGAATTGACCGGCTGGGCGAAATGCCTCTGCCTCCGTACATTCACCGGCGACTGGAAGACCCGGAGCGGTACCAAACGGTTTATTCCAACGCACCGGGCAGTGTGGCCGCGCCTACCGCCGGACTGCATTTTACGCCGGAACTGCTGGCGGCCTTGCGCGCCAAGGGGGTGGAGACCGTCTTTGTTACCCTGCACGTGGGATTGGACACCTTCCGGCCGGTTTCCGAGGACTACCCGGCGGAACATTCCATCCACACCGAGTACTATGAATTTCCCGTCGCTACCGCCGCTGCTTTGACCCGGGCCCGAAGGGAAGGGCGTCCCGTATTTGCGGTAGGAACCACGTCGGTTCGGACTCTGGAACAAGTGGGGAGAGACCGGGCCAACTCCGGAATCGCCGATGGGGAACCATTAAAGGCGGTTAGTGGTCAAGCCGACCTGTTCATCCTGCCGGGCCACCAATTCCGGTTGGTGGACGGGATGATTACCAACTTTCACCTGCCCCGTTCAACTTTGGTAATGCTGGTATCCGCCTTCGCCGGCCGGGAAAATATCCTGTCCGCCTATGCCGAAGCTATTGAGCGGGGCTACCGCTTTTACAGTTTCGGGGACGCTATGCTGATTTGGTGAGTTTGGTCGAGAGCCAGCCAAACCGAAAAGCGCCAGGTTTTGAGCTGCCCGGGACCGTCCGAGCCTAATTGAACTGCCGTAAACATTGCCCGGCCAATTTCAGCTACCCCCATTCCCGCAAATATGGCATAATGGCCCTGCTTTACCCAACTCCCCTTTGGAGGTTTTCCGATTATGGTTGACCTTAAGCATGGCGCGGCCATCGTGGGCATTCACGAGCACGTTACCCGCTACGCGCCGGATAAAAGCGAGTTGCAGATTCAAGGTGAGAGTGTTATCCAGGCCCTGGCCGACGCCGGCCTGTCCAAAAAGGACGTGGACGGTCTCTTTACCGCTTCCAGCAGCATCCGCAACAGCGGAATGAACCTGGCCGACTACCTGAATATGTACCCCAAGTATGTGGACAACACCACTGTAGGCGGCGGTTCCTTTGAGTTTCACCTGTCCCATGCCCTCACCGCCATCGCCGCCGGACGGATTAACTGCGCCGTCATCACCTACAGCAGCCAGGCTCGTTCCGGGGGCGTTTCGGTGGGAACCGGAGGCGTGGGTCGCTACGGACACCCCCGTCTGGACCCGTCCCCCGACAGCTTTGAAGAGCTCTACGGGCTGACTACCGTGGGTCTTTACGCCATGATTGCCCAGCGGCATATGCACCTTTACGGCACAACTTCCGAACAGTTGGCCGAGGTAGCGGTAGCGATGCGCAAACACGCCTCGATGAACCCCGAAGCCCTGTTCCGCGACCCGATAACGGTGGCGGACGTGGTGAACTCCCGGATGATTTCATCGCCCCTGCATCTGCCCGACTGCTGCGTCATCACCGACGGCGGCGGCGCGGTGGTAGTAGCCTCGCCGGAGGTAGCCCGAAGCTGCCGCCACACCCCGGTGTGGGTTCTGGGCGTGGGGGAGGCCATCGCGCACCAGGGGGCCGGCCAGCGGGACTTGATGTATATCGCCGCCAAGCAGAGCCACGAACCGGCCTTCGCCATGGCCGGGGTTACCCACCAGGATATTGACATGGCGATGATTTACGACTCCTTTACCATTACCGTCGTGGAGACGCTGGAAGACCTGGGCTTCTGCGAAAAAGGCGAAGGCGGCCAATTCGTTTCCGGCGGGCGGCTGCAAGTGGACTCGGCCCACCCGGACAAGCTGCCGATTAACACCGACGGCGGCGGGCTGTCCTCCAACCATCCGGGTATGCGGGGTATTTTCCTGCTGCTGGAAGCCACTCGCCAACTTCGCCAACAGTTTGCCGGAACCCCGCGCCAGGTTCCTGACTGCCGGATTGCCCTGTGCCACGGTACCGGCGGCTCTCTGGGCGCCCGACACAGCGGCGGCACCGCCATATTGGGGAGGGATTAGAAATGACTACAGCCAGGTCGGAATGGAACAAGCCCTTGCCCAGCGTGGTGGGCGAAACCAGGCCCTATTGGGAATCCTGTCGCCGCGGGGAACTGCTGATTCAAAAGTGCGACCGTTGCGGCGAATACCAGTTCTACCCCCGGGGCATCTGCGCTAACTGCTGGTCGGAAAGTATCCGGTGGGTACGGGCCAGCGGCAAGGGGACGGTGTGGACTTTTACGGTTACCTACCAGAACCGCACACCGGGGTTTGCTGAGGAGGTGCCTTACGTTCTGGCCCTGGTGGAACTGGAGGAGGGGGTAAAGATGTTCACCAACATCGTGGAATGCAATCCCCGGGACGTAACTATCGGTATGCCGGTGGAAGTAACCTTCGTCCGGGCCAACGACCAGATAACCGTGCCGTACTTCAAGCCGGCAGGGGAGTAGGATTTGTGCGTGCCGAAAGGGTTAGCTGAATGCAACTCATTTCGACAACTCCTATGCAGTTCGGAGTGTATTAATGGTAAACGCCAGACTATTTGATATACCGCCAGAAATGCAAAATGTTGAAGTTCTACCTCCTGCAGATGTCCTTGACACTTTGAGAACTGCTCCATCTGCACAAACTGTGGTCCTTGACCCTTGGTACAACCGGGGCATCGGTGGTGAGCGAGCTGACTATGATGATTGGCTATCGGAAGTTGTGTCGGCCGCTTGCAATCTTGCGGAGCATGTATTTGTGTGGGGATTCCCCGAGATTGTGTCTCGTCAAATTCCCCTTCTCCCACAGACTCATCAATTGGCCATGTGGCTTACCTGGTATTACAAGAACTGTCCTTCAGTAGTTAGAGGCTGGCGTTCCGCGCAATACACCTGCCTGCATATATCAGCAATCAATGCCACCATGTATCCTGAACACTTCCTGTCCGACGGACAGTTAGAGCGTCTCAATTCTGGGAAGATGCGTTTTATACCGGGACCGCCATCGGTGTTAGAAGCGCCCCTTAACATCGGTTTCGTCGGAAAAAAGGAACAGACGGGACATCCTGCCCAAAAGCCTTTAGCAGTTATTGAACCGCTCATTCTGATGACTACCAAGAAAGAAGACTTGGTAATCGACCCTATGTGTGGCGCCGGCACTACGGGTGAGGTATGCCGGATGTTAGAGAGACGCGCCCTGTTGTGCGACCATTCAGCCAAGTGGCTGGATGTGACGAGAGAAAGGCTGGGAGTAGTTTATGGTAGAAGACCGCCATATTGAAACAGAAACAGAAGACCGGAATGCAACGGTACGCGGTCCTTATCCGCAGCGTTCGATCAAAGCCAGGATGGAAGCTTTTTTCTTGGAAAACTTGGGAAAGGTAGCTACAAGGGAACAACTTATTGAGGTTGCTACAGATCCTCAGAGTGGACGCATACCGGAGAATTGGCATCAGCGACTGTCAGAACTTCGTACAGACGACGGTTACACCATTCTTTCTTGGCGTAACCGGGGCCACCACAAGGCAAGGCTCGATAATGACCGAAAGATAAATTCTTTCCTGGCGTAACCGGGGCCACCTCCGCGTCAGTGAATATATGATGCCCAACTCAGAACGCCGCAGTGCCGCATCCAAACGGTCGCGGCCGACCAGCGCTGTCTGGGAAGTTATCCTTTCCGCTCATGATTCGGCGTGTGCGTGGGAGGAAAGCGGCGTTATCTGCGGTCTAAAGCAAGGCGATATTGACCCAGTGGGAGGTGGGACGGTTCGCCTGACCCCTGACCATAAAGTGCCCCACTCAATATATGCCAATGCCGATGCTACAGACCCGGAACAATGGCAACCGCTTTGCGGCCGGCATCAAGTTATGAAGAAGAACTATTGGGATGACGAATCCGGCTGGTTGAACGTAATGGCTATACTACAGTCAGCCTCCGAGGAACAAAAGCGTCAAGCATTCCAGTTTCTACAAGCCTATTTCGGCGAAGGGGAGTAAAGGCATTTCTCTTGGTAATTCCCACCTATACTGAGGGTGCGGGTACGCGGGGCCCTCAGCGTAAGGTCCAACTGCCTGCCAGACTCTGCATGTCATTAGGGCACCCACTTCAACATTGACCCGCCTACTTGACTCGGCTATACTCCAAATTGAGAAAACAAATAAAGCAGTGCGCAGTGAGGTGCCGGTCTGAATTCTGCAGAAGTAGCTCAATTGGCGGTAGAAGTCGCCTCGGAGAAACTGGCCGAGGACATCGTTATGTTGGACCTGAGGGGGCTGGCCCCTTTCACCGATTACTTTGTAATCATGTCCGGCAGCTCGTCCCGTCAGATCGAAGCTTTGGAAGAGGATATTACCGGAGCTATGAAGGAGTCGGGAGTCCGCCGGTTCCATCGGGAAGGCACGCCGGCCTCGGGCTGGATTCTGCTGGACTTCAGCGACATCATCGTCCACATTTTTGGGCCCGAGGAGCGGGAGTTCTACGAACTGGAACGCCTCTGGGCCCGCGCTCCCCAGGTTGTCCGGGTTCTGTAGCTACTCAGTCAGCCAGGGGTCCAGAGCCCGTTGGTAGCTGAGAATCTCCTCCGGGCGGAAGAAGAGGTTGACTTCCCGCTCCGCCGACTCCGGACTGTCCGAACCGTGCACCAGGTTGCGCCCGATGTCGATGCCGAAATCGCCTCGTATCGTGCCGGCCGGCGAACTGACCGGGTTGGTTTCGCCCATGGACTGCCGCACAATGCTCACTGCGTTGTTGGCTTCCCAAACCATTGCCACCACCGGCGATGCGGTGATGAACTGGACCAGTCCCGCAAAAAAGGGACGGGACACATGCTCTCCGTAATGACACTGGGCCAATTCCGTATCGACCTGCATCAGTTTCATTCCAACCAGTTGCAGCCCCCGGCGTTCCAGCCGGGTGATAACTTCTCCAATCAGACCCCGCTGCACTCCGTCGGGTTTTACCAATACCAGTGTACGTTCTGCCATAGCTAGTTCAATTCCTTTCTGTCTCAGGGCTATCGCATATGGATTTTAAGAGGCCAATTGACGGGTAAATCTCCGTTTTTAACTGCTAAATTTGGGTAATTTAAGACTTAAACCGTTGGTTTTGATGTTGATTACCCAGTAAAGCGCCGCCAAAACATCGGAAAGTTCCGTTCTGAGCCTGAAATTTTTTCATATGCGATAGCCCTGCTTTCTGTCTATATACGAATGAAGCGAAAGTTACCGGATTATTATTGTCTTACCCGGTCCCGGCGCTTGGGGCCGCCGATGCTGGGCATCCGAAGGTAGTGGGGCTGCAAGGTCGCCAGGTCAGCGCCGGCGCCGGCGGTCAGCCGCCGCTGGCCCAGTTCCGCCAGCGCCCACAGCCGGGCCGCCGGCGTATGGCCGGTTATGACCGCTCGCGAACCCAGCCGCGGCCCAATCAGGTCAGCGTAGGGCGGCAAACCTTCCCCGCAGAAGAGGATGGCTCCTGCCGTGACCGGCAACAGCTCTTCCAGCAACTCTTCCGGGGAGCAAATAATATCTTCCCGGACCCGCTGTCCCCCGGGGGCAAAGCAGGCCGATGCCACTTCGCCGCGCCCGGCGTCCAGCATGGGGCAGACGGTCAGGCCCGATTTCAGGTAGAGTTGAGCTTCAGCCTCCAGGGTATTCACTCCCAGCAGCGGCTTACCCGAGACCATCGCCAGCCCCTTGGCCACGCTCATACCGACGCGCAGGGCGCTGAATCCGCCTGGGCCCAGAGCTACGGTGATCCCATCCAGGTCATTGACCGTCAACCCGGCTGCCGTCAGCAGTTGGGACACGGCCGGCATCAACTCGGCAGTATGGTTTACTGCCGAACGCCAGGAGTGGGCCGATACTACCTGGCCGTCCCGGGCCAGCGCCGCCCCGGCGTTGCGGGTTGAGGTGTCGATAGCCAGCAGCATTAGATTCCTTCTCCGCTCCCGAACCGGGAAGTCGGGCGCGGTCAACATCGGTTTACGCCGTAGAATGCCGTCCGGGTCATTCCCGGGAATAACTTGCCAATGAATTCAGCATGGACTGGTAACGCGGCGGGGCATCGGTAATGGTAATGGTGCGCCCGTCGCCGGCTTCGGCGTAATCCAGGTCCAGCCAAAGGCAGTCCGGGGGGAAAATTTCCTCAGCCCGGTCCGCCCACTCCACCACGCAGGCCCCGTCGCCAAAGAGCTGCTCGTCCAGGCCCAGGTCCCACGTCTCCAGAGGGTCGTCGATCCGGTACAGGTCGAAGTGGTACAGCGTCAGCCGCCCGCGGTAGCGAGTCATTATAACAAAGGTAGGGCTGCGGGCGTATTCGACAACGCCCAGTCCCCAGGCGATTCCCTGGGTCAGGCAAGTCTTGCCGGCCCCCAACGGGCCGGTAAGCAGGAATACATCGCCCGGCTGCGCCCTTTCCCCCAGGAGACGGCCAAGGGCCTGAGTTTCTTCCGGCGATTCGGTACGTATGTGCAACTGTTCGGCCATCAACCCCGACCTACCTTACCCGAAATGGTCCCAGCCGGCCCGATTCACCACAATCTCATCGCCGTCGGCTCCGACCAGCGAAACCTGGCCGGCCGGCCCGTCAATAATCTCGCCCACTACGGCGGCCCCCTCGGGCAGTTCCGGAATTACTTCCCGCATAATTGATTCGGGCGCCGTAAACAAGAGCAGGTAATCCTCGCCGCCGTTAAGGGCCAAATCGAGAAACTCGTCGGGGAAGGTCTCCTTCAGGTGGGGATGCACGGGAATGTGTTCCGAGTAAATACGGGCCGCCCTTTCGCTGGACAGACACAGCTTTGACAGGTCGTCCGCCAGCCCGTCGCTCACGTCCATGGCTGTCAGGACGCCGGCCCGGGCGAGGAGTTGTCCGGCAGCCACCGCCGGTTGGGGGCGCCGGTGGGCCTCTTGCAGGTAGCGGGCGGCGGACGCCGCGGCGGGGCGGTTTTCCAGCAGCAGCTTCAGCCCTCCGCCGGAGGAACCCAGATAGCCGGTAACGCCCACCTGGTCGCCCGGTTGGGCAGTGGCGCGCCGCATCGGGACGCTGCGGCGTACCCCGGTGAGAGCCACCGTGATAAAGACTACCGGGGAGCGCACTATATCACCGCCGATGATGGCTACGCCGAACTTTTCGCCAATCTCCAGCATACCCCGGTAAAGCTCCTCAATCTGGGCCACCTCGGTTTCCGGCGGCAGGCCCAGAGTAACCAGGGCGTAGAGGGGCAGCCCGCCCATAGCGGCGATGTCGCTGATGTTGGAAGCCAGGGACTTCCAGCCCAGGTCGAGCCAGGGAGTGGTCTCCCGGGTGAAGTGAATCCCTTCGACTACGGTATCGGTGGTGAAGAGTTCAGTGGCCGCGCCGGAAGTCCAGGCGGCGGTATCGTCGCCGGTATCTACCAGCAAGGTGAAGCCGTAGGCCGCCCCGTTATCCCGGCCGCGCCGCTCCCGGGTTACCATGCCATTCAGCCGTTCAATAAGGCCAAATTCCCCCAAGTCTCTTAGCTGCATGGCGAAAAAATCACGGGGTCGGCGCACGGGTGGGGGCTGTTGTACCGGCAATAGAGGCCACGTTTATTCTGACCGGGGCTGGGTGGACTTGAGCTCTTCGGCCACCTTTCTGGCCTGCTTCTCGCATTGGCTCCAGCCCAGGGTTTCGGGGATAACTTCCTTGTCCGGCAGGTTGCGGCGGAAGGTAAGGATGGTTCCCATTCGTTTGACGTTAATTCCCAGGTCCCGTACCAGATGATCGTTCAGGCCGTCCACTTCCATAAAATTGCCGCCCATTTCGGCGCCCAGGACAAATACGGCATCGCCCAGTTCCCACACCTTGCGGGCCGGAATGCGGATGCGGTTACTTTTGTAGTAATCCAGATCGGCCAACACTTCGCGCATAGTTTCCACGGCCCGGGTATAGGCGTCGCAAGCGATTTGCAATGAAACTTCCGGCTTGTCGCCCAACCGTTCCAGTTGAGCAATCGGGACTGAGGCAACGAACCCCTCGTTGCGGGGTTCCAGGGCAACAGCGGCAAGGTTTCCCAAAGGTACAGCCTCCCGAAAATTGGCGACGGAGCTACGTTTAATGAGGAGCTACCTGCTCCGCCGCCCCTGGTAGGTAGCCAAGGAAATTATAGCTTGTGAAGGTGCTGGGGGCAAGATGGGGGGATGCAGTGGAATTCTTAACCTGTGCTGCTATTTAGTTTGGGCCATCCCTGACAATGCCGCTATATAGCTATTTCCACCTTAGGTTAAGAATACCGGAACCTCGGTTATATTGTACGCCTTCCTTTGAATGCCTATAATCAATTGGGTTATCCCAACGTCCACCCTGGGTTTGCGGGCCCAAGTTTTAGTCCGGTATAGTTAAATTACTTACCGCAATTTGGGTTTGGCGGCTTGAGGCCGGCCAGGGTGTTACCCGGAATTGACGCACCGGAAAAAATCGAGGGCCGGCAATTTGTGAACCGGCCATTAGGGATACTAACTAATGGAATTGGCAGGGAACTACGATGCAGGATACATTGGGCAGCCCGGACGATACTCTGAATATGGCGCCGGCCTCCGTTTTATTCGGGATGATGACCGACGACTTCCTGGAATCGGTGGTCAGACAGGTATTGGATTGCCGAAAGCAGTTGCCGCCGGATGTTAGCGCCACGCTAAACCAGGCTATTGACCGCCACGTAAATGCGCAAGGGTTCCGATATGCCAGCCAGGCGCCCACGATGCGGATTTTGAAGCAATTGTGCCATTGCGTCCGCGGCTCCTCCCAATTGGCTTTGCTGGCGCTGCGAGCTTGGGGTGAATCCCAATCCCAGCTGCGCCAATCGGTAACCGCCCAACTGGAGGGTCTGAATATCCCGGTACGGAATCTCGATTCTCTGGTCGAACCGCTGGAGCTGGTTGGCAATGATTCGGCCTTGTCCGTTGCCTTGCAGCGGTGTCTGGACTGCCACGCTGACCAGGACAAGGATGCGGTGACCCTGATGGTTCAACTGTTGACGGGCAAGGCTTTGGTGGCTGGCTCGGAGGAAACGGAAAACCCCATTGCGGATTTCGACGGCGAAATGACGGTCGGCCGGCTGCTGAATGACACCCTGTCCGCATTGACTAACCTGCCTCCCACTGCCGCCGAGTGGGAATCCCTTATCCCGAAGTTTATCTCCTCCGTTTCCAACCTTGTTGAAACTAAGGGGGCAGACCGGGAAGCGGCCGCGGCGCTGGCTGAATTTCTGGCTGAATTCGAGTCGGATTATGCCGACCTGCTGGAATTTTTCCAGTGCGACGCCTCCGCTTGGGACTTGAGGAACACCGCACCCGGTGTTTCTTTCCAGCAAATACGGGAACAGGCTGAAGGATTGCAGGGGCTTCTGGCTCAATATGTGTCCATCCGCGCCCAAGCCCCGGTGGTCGCCCGGGAAATTGAGCTTATGGCCCAGCGAGCTGAAATGTTCCCGCGCATCACCGCCGCCGGCGAGGCTTTGCAGCGGATGTTCGCCGGCAGTGATGCGACTGGCGCCGGCGACCCTCAGGACTCCGGAGACGATGACTCAGAGCCTGTGTGTAAAGTCGATGCTGACGGCGGGTCGGAATACGGCGCTGCCCTCGGCGCCAGCAGCCAGGCCACCGCCGCTGACGCCGCTAACGACGGGAGCAATGCCGCTGCGGAATCTGACCAATCCGCCCCGGCTGACCCGGAGGCCGGCGACTGGTACGACCAACATAATCCCATACCCCCTTGCGAAATCGAAGACTATCTGCGGCGGCGTCTGGAATTTCAGGAACTGGAACAGGAAAACGAAGAGCTGGAACACGCGAATGAAAGCCTCAAGCAGCAGGTGAAAGCGCTGGAACAGCAGTTGTATGAAAGTCGGCACCGAGGGGAAGGCTGGCGTTTGGCCCTGACTTATCAGGAAAACGGGGAAGAGGCGGATGCCGTGCCGGAGTTGGCGGACGTGAAGGCGGCGGTTCAGTTAGCCGAGGAGCGCTTTTCGGAGCAGTTGATGTTCCTCTTCAATGCCCATTCAACTGTGGATACCAGCGCTTTCAAGTGGCCGGAACAGGTATGGAATGCCCTCAAGTGGTTGGCAACTGACTACTATGACTCGCATTTGGGCAATAATCCTATTCCGGATATGGACGAATCCTGCCGTCTGGCCTGTAAGATGTGGTACAAGACCAGCCAGCACGAAACGACCATGATGCAGTATCCCGACTCCTACAGCACCCGGGTTAACGGCCGGCGTATCTGGCTCCGCGAACACATTGGCAAAGGCAACAGTTTTGACCCTCGCCGTACTATCCGCATCGCCTTTGACTGGGATCGCCCAACGCAAAAGGTGATAGTCGGCTACATCGGCCAGCACCAGCGCACCTCCGCTACCTGACCTCGGAAAGCTGCGGCGGAGTGCGTTTAATTGCCGGGTTCCGTGGCTCCGAGATTCCTGACCACTTCCGCCGCCGCCAGGCTACCCACGGCCCTTACCCGTACCCGGGTGGCGTTGCTGGGCAGATAGGTCAGGGGCACCTCTTCCACTTCCACTACTTCTATGGTGGCCGGGTCGGCCCCGGCCGCGGCGGCCCGATTGACGGCGGCCGCCGAACAGTCGGCGATGGCTTCCGCCCGGCCTCCGCTTTCCAGGGAATAGACTCGTTCCACTTGCCCGCCCACCTGGGCAATGGCAGCTCCGATGGCGTTGGCTACGTCGGCGTGTTGGGGACGCAAGACCTGGGAAGCGCCGGCCAGCCGGTCCGGCAGCAGGATACTGCCGCCGCCCACCAGTACCACGGGCGCGTCGCCGGCGCTGAGCTTCACCCGGTCCAGGGCAGTTTCCACCCGTTCCCGGATTTCAGCCATAGCCCGTTCAACCAGCGCTGGAGCCAGTCCGTCCACCGCTTGTCGGTCGCCGACATTGGCCCGGCCGGCGGCGACGGCCAGGTCGGTAAGGGTCAGGACCGGGCCGCCAAAAACGAGAGCTTCTTCAGTCAATCGGTAGCCGACGCTTTCCGGGCCCATCCGCCAGGGCTCCGCTGTAACCACAGTGCCGCCACCCAGAGCTATGGATACTACGTCGGGAATCCGGAAATTGGTGCGCACACCGGCCAGGTGGACCGCCACTGCCGATTCCCGGGGAAATCCTTTGACTAATTCCCCGACGTCGGTGGACGTTCCGCCCACATCCACCACGATACCGTCCCGGACTCCGGAAAGGTAGGCGGCGCCGCGCATACTGTTGGTTGGCCCGGAGGAGATGGTCAGCACCGGGAAGCGAGCCGCAAAGTCGGCGTCCATCAGGGTGCCGTCGTTCTGACTGATAAACAGGTGAGCGTCAATGCCGAGATTGGTCAGGGCGGCGGCGATTCCCTGCAAGGTGCGTTGGGCGACCCGGCCCAGGCAGGCATTGAGGACGGCGGCATTTTCCCGTTCCAGCAAACCCATGCGCCCATTTTCGTGGGAAAGGCACACGCGCAGTTCCGGGGCGGCCTCCCGAATCAAGGCGGCTGCCTCCTGCTCGTGGGAAGGGTCAACGGGCGAGAAAACCCCGCATACAGCTACGGCCTCTACGTCTTGCCGGCGCAGCTCCGCCACTGCCTGCAACAAGCCGGCCCGGTCCAGAGGGGATATTTCCCGGCCATCGAACTCGTGCCCGCCGCCGACCATCCAGGTGAGACCGCCGATGGTATCCCTCAATTCCAGAGGCCAATCCACCAGCGGCGGGAGCAGCTGCGTAGCCGGCAAAGCGAGACGAATCACGGCGGTACGAGCCAGCCCCCGCCCTTCCAGAAGGGCATTGGTAAAGTGGGTGGTGCCTACCATTACCGCATCTACGGCGGCGGGAGACTGTTTCTGCATCTCGGCCACAGCGTTAACGATGCCGGCAGTTACGTCGCCGGTTGTGGGCATTTTGGCGGCGGCGGCCAGTCGCTGTCCGTCCAGCAGAACGGCATCGGTGTTAGTGCCGCCTACGTCCACGCCAATAAACACGAAGCCACCCTAAACCTTTAGTGGGGTATATTCGGTATCGTAGCCGAAATGGGCCGGCCCGGCAGCGGCTAATCCTTCAGGAGTGGTCCACAGCGCCGGCGCCGGGAAGCCCAGGATGGTAACCCGCAGGCCGTAGCGCATTAGTTCCGTGGTTACCGGCTCTCCCCCGTCCGAGTCCACGGCGCAAATCAGGTCGGGAACGGTGCAGACCGTCTCTCCATCCACCCGGGCAATCAAGTTCTCGTTCTGAAAGTCGATGACCATCCGTTGGCCTCCGAAGGTATCCAGTCCGGCCAGGGTAACGGAGCCTCGAGCAAAGCCGGCGGTGGTGCGCCGGTCCAGGTCAATTACTTTGCCGGAAAAGAGGACTTTGCCCGGACAGGCAGCCAAAATCGCTGGCAGCGGGTCCTGATGATTATCTCGAGCCTGTTGGACGGCCTGCCCCAGGCTGCGGGCCAGCGACAAGGTATTGGGAACTGCGGTGTGGCGCACCTGGTCAGGGGTCATGGGAGCAACGGCGTAACAGGCGACGCAGCCCATTTGTATGGTTACCGCCCGGGCCAACCGCTCGGCCCAAAGGGGAGTGACCGTCTCCCGGATGATAATCGAATTTCCCTTTTCGTCGGCGATAGCCATGGGGCAGCAAGATACGCCGTAAACGAAAAAGGTCTTCATCTGAAACTCCGGGAAAGCTCGTCCCATGCCGTCGGCATCTACCACCGGCAGGCCGGCCCTGGCCGCGGCGATGAGGACCTCCACTGAGTTGCTGCCGCCGATTTCGTTGGAAATCAGGGCAGTAGCCTGCTCCCCGGTGTACTCTTCGATGGCTCGCAAGGCGTGGTAAGACTGGAGGTCCCGCACTTTTTCTATGCCGACGGTGGGTGCGCCGATGCCCCCGACGCAGATAACCCGGGCTGCCTCGGGCAGTTCCTCCGGGGTCAGGACAGTAACCGGCCCCCAGCGGCGCAGGGCTTGTCCGGCGCGCAACTGTCCAATGTAGGGATTGCCGCCACCGCCGGTCCCCAGGATACCGGCGCCGATGGCGATGGCGGGCAGGTCTGCTTCCGTTGCTTGCCACATTGCCGAAAAGCCTTTCTTCAGGGAATTAGTATGCCGATTCGCCGTGTAATCAGGGCCTTGTACCCGGTTAACCGGAGTATCAGTGGTTCATTCTTCCCGCGGTATCTGTCCCCACAAGGGATGGCGGAAGGTAGGCGCCAGAGCCGGATTCATTTCCTCCCGACGGCGGGCCGGCGATCGGGGCGCAGCTTCTACGGCCCCTTCCACCGGCCGCTGCGGTCGGTAGGCAGAGGCCGGCTGCTGGCGCGGCGGGAGACGGTTTAAGTGTCGCGCCAAAGCTTCCAGGCTATGGAGATTATGCACCGGCAGAAAGTCATCGATGTAGGGCAGGGCGGCCTGGATGCCCTGCGTCAACGGCTGGTAGTTGGGGGAACCCAGCAATGGATTCAGCCAAATCAGGCGGTGGCAGCTGCGCTGCAATCGCGCCATTTCCCGGGCCAGCAGTTCCGGCTCGCCCCGGTCCCAGCCGTCGGAAATTATCAGCACCACCGGGCCGCTGCCCAGGGTGCGCCGCGCCCAGTCATAGTTGAAAGTCTTGACGGCCTCGCCGATACGGGTGCCGCCGGCCCAGTCCGGGACGGCGCGGGCTACCTCGTTGACGGCCTGGTCAATGCTGCGGTAGTTGAGGTAGCGGGTAATGCGGGTAATGCGGGTGGCGAACAGGAAAGCTTCAACCTTGCCCAGGTCTCCGGCAATGGTATGGATGAAATGGAGCAGTAGTCGGGTATAGCGTTCCATTGAGCCGCTGACGTCGCAAATCAGGACCAGGGGGCGCAGTTTCTCCCGGGGTTGCCGGTGCGACAATTCCAGCAGCTCGCCGCCGTAACGGAGATTGCCGCGAAAGGTCTTCCGCCAGTCCAGCAAGACACCGTCGCCGGTTTGGGTTCTTCGGGTTTTGCGGCGTCCCAGGTCCCAGGAAAGTTCGGACATCATAGTCCGGGCCTGGGCAATTTCCAGGGGCGAATAGTCGGCAAAGTCTTTCTGACGCAGCACTTCCCGGGCGCTGTAGGTCTGACTCATATCTATTCCGGGCATACCTTCCGGCGCTTCGCCCGGAAAGTCTCCGGTCTCCGCGTCGGCAGCCGGCGGGGAGCCTACCTGCGGATTTCGGTAACGGCGTTCTTCGCCCATACTGCGCAGGTCGAGGGTGCTGATGCCGTGAGCGGGCCGCCGCCAGAAGATTTGGAAGGCGTCATCAAAAAGAGGGAAGTCCTGCTTGCGATGAACCAGCAGACAGCGGGCCGCATGGCGAAAATCCTGCCGGCGACCGATGGGAATAGTCTCGGTGGCCCGCACCAGGTCCAGCATATTGCCCGAACCAAAGTCCAGCCCCAGACGGCGCAAAGTCTCGCCGAAGAGCATCAGGTTATGCAGAATATAGCCTTCGCTCGCGTCGAGTTCTGTATTGCTGCCGTTAGTATCTGCCTGGGTCATATCACATCCTGCGGTGATTCTGGGACGCAAGGGACTGCTGCCGTTAAGAAAACGACGACTTATTCCGAGAGTCGGTCAGCCGCGCCGTCCGCCCCGACGTGGTCCCCGATTCAGGGAACGCTCCAGGATGCTGCGCACCGGCTCGCCCCGGACCAGCTCGATATCGTCCTGGTACTTCAGCATTATGCCCAGTGTATCGTCGATTACCTGGGCGTCCAGCTCGGTCTGGTTGAGGGCCAGCAGAGCGGCGGTCCAGTCGATAGTTTCGGAAACGCCGGGTATTTTGTAAAGCTCCGTCTCCCGCAGTTCCTGAATGAAGCCGGTTACCTGCTGGGCCAGTCGCCGGGGAGCCTGGGGCAGCCTGGCACTGACGATTTGCAGTTCCTTTTGGTAGTCAGGATAGTCAATCCAGTAGTAGAGGCAGCGGCGCTTCAGGGCGTCGTGAATTTCTCGAGTTCGGTTGGAGGTGATGATGACGATGGGTGGATGGGCGGCCCGAAAGGAACCCAATTCCGGGATAGTAATCTGGAAGTCAGCCAGCATTTCCAGCAGAAAACCTTCAAATTCTTCATCAGCCCGGTCCAGTTCGTCAATCAGCAGCACCGGCGACTGGTCCCGACTCTCGTCTATAGCCTGGAGCAGGGGCCGCTTAATCAGGAAGCGCTCGCTGAAGAGGTCATCGGTAGCGGCGGCCCGGTCCAGGTTCCCCCCGGACTCCAGCAGTCGAATTTCCAGCATCTGGCGAGTATGGTTCCACTCGTAAACGGCGTGGTTCACGTCCAGCCCTTCGTAGCACTGCAACCGGATTAGCTCGGTATCCAACCCCCGGGCCAGCGAGCGGGCAATCTCGGTCTTGCCGACGCCAGCTTCACCCTCCAGAAACAGGGGACGCTGCAAGGTCAAAGCCAGATAAATGGCTACGGCCAAACCCCGGTCGGCGACGTACTCCTGGTCTCTTAGCAGATTCTGAACCTGGTCAATGGAGGTAGGTTGAGCTGCGGCGGTGGTCAATGTAGCTGCTCCAGTAACAGGCGAACAATTTGCCGATGGTACGGCGCCTGCGTTTGCGATTTTCGGAATCTATTGTATCCCATCAAGGTGGTTAAATCACCCGTTTGAGCCGGGCAGCCGGGCGGAGAACTCTTCGGTAAAATAACTCTGTACCAGTATTTTGAGGCGCGCCCAATGGTCGCCCAGCGCTTCCCGTTCCCCTTCGGTCAGTTGGTTATAATACTTGCCCAGGTCGGGAAAGTACCACAGAGGGAAAACCCAGAACCCCTCTGGGTGCGGGCCGGGTTCCGGACTGCGGGCAATAACTCCTTGTCCGCCCGTCAGTTCCCAAGACTGGAGCGGACGGCCCCGGTCGGCTACGGCCAGCGCTTCGATCCAGGAAGCTGCCCGGCCGGCGGCTGGCAAGGGTTCCAACAGTTCCAGCAGGCGGCGCCGGCGTTCTGTATCATCGGCAGCCGGCCCGGCAAAGCGATGGGTATAGCGGCTTTCCCAGTTAGTCCCCAGCGACGGAACTACCAGGCCGCCATCAGAGGCGATAGCCGGCATCCCGGCCAGCTGCGACCAGGCAACCGCTTTTTCTACGGCGATGGCGGTATGGGTTTGGCCGGTTTCAGCCGGGTCGGCCTTCAGCCCCAGGTCGGCGGGAGTAACCGGGGTCAGGGGCAAATCTTCCAGCAGCGCACGCAGGGTCTGCTGCTTGGCCGGATTGCCGGTAGCCAGCAGGATGGGCGGCGGATTGGCGGCAACGGTCATCGCCGGGGAACCCGCTCTACAAAATCCGGGCCACGGCTCGCGCTGCGGCGCCATCCCCGTCCTTGAGCTTGATGGGCAGGGCCCACAGCTCGAAATCCCGACCGACTAATTGGTCCAGGTTGACCAGATTTTCGATTAAGGGAACCCCGCGTCCCAGCAGCAAACGGTGCACGGGGAAGTCGTGGATGGAAGACTCGGGGGTAGGCGGATGTTTGTCGATCGGAAAGTCCACCGCCACGGCGTTGACCTCGTTATCGGCCAGGTAAGCCGCTCCCTCATTGCTCAGGTAAGGCCCCTGGGAATAAAAGCGGGCGCCGCCGGACTCGGCCGCCGCCCATCCGGTAAACAGAACTACAATCGCATCCTTGACTGCGCCGGGAACGCCGCCGGCTTGCTGCAGTTGAGATACCGACAAGGGGGTCAGGCTTTCGGCTACCGGGCGCAAGTCCAGCAGGAGCGCCGGCCCCATATAACGGTTCAAGGGCATATTCTCCACAGTAACGCCGTCGGCGTGGAAGTGATAGGGCGCATCCACATGGGTGCCGATGTGAGTTGCCAGCGTCAATTTGGTATTGGAGCGAGCGTGGGTTTCGTGGGTGTGCAGGGGAGAGGTGCATACGCCAATCAGTCCCGGCACCGGCGCCACCCGGTCGCTGCCCAAAGTCAGGGTCAAATCGATAAGTTCAGTCAAGTTTCTACTCCATCGGTTCGGTGGTTGGGAATTCAGCCCCGGGACCCGACGCCGACGCAAGCCTCGATAGCCATTTCCCATTCATCCAGGTCAAAGAAGTGCGGGCCGGCCCCGCCGTGGTAGGCAATTCGGCCGTCGCGGCCGACCAGGTAAAGGCGCTCCGGGGCGGCGCCGTAGGACTCGTCAATGACATTGTCCATCTCTTCGATGATTATCGGCATATCGATGTGCAGGTCCAGGCTGCAAGTCCGGGCCACTTCCTGCCTTTCGTCATAGCTTTGATGCTGGCGGAACAGGACGCCGTCCCGGATGTTGCTGTCGGTCTGCCATCCGTCCGTGGGGTGAGCCTCCTGGATATAAACGACGAAAAATTCTACCCGGTCTCGATACTGCCGGTAGATTTGGGTCATGCGCTCAGCCTGAGCGCGGAAGGGCGGTCAAGTGTAACTGCCGAAAGCGAGAGCTATCGGCCGCTGGCCCTTGAAGTCGGACAGGCGAACCCGCTCCGTGGCGCCGAGCCGCCGGAGGGAAAAATCGGGAGCCAACTCGCCAACTCTGGGGCCACTCTCATCCCGGGTCAGGATGGCTTCCAGAGCGGCGTTGACGTCCGCCGGCAGGTCTTTGCTCCACTCGGCCAGCAGTTCCCGCGCCGTAATCCGGCCACCGGACGCCGGTGCCGGGCTGCCGCCCCGGGCTTGCTTAATGGCGGCGACAATCTGACGAAGACTCTGCCGGTCGGTATCGCCCAATCTGCTGATTACGCTGTCCCGCAGGGATTTCAGCATTTCTCCCCCGCTGCCCTTTTGGGCTTCAGCTGCGGCTGATTCCTGATTTTCCCTCCGGTGAGAAGGTAGAATTTACCGTACCTGTACCTCCACCGGAAACACCATATTGTTGCCGTAACCCCGGCCATCCCACTGGTTAGGAAATTCCATAGGCTGGGTTTCGCCTAGATTATTGGTAGCGCGGGACATCAGGGTATAGCGGCCCGGCCCGGCCGGTCGCCACTGGTACTGCCAGCGATACCAGGAATAGGAACTGCTGCGGGGAGCGATAGTCGCCAGATCCCAGGTATTGCCGCCGTCGGCGCTGATTTCCACCCGCACCACATCTTCCTCTCCGGACCAGGCGGCGCCGGCCAGGGTATAGCCGCCGGTCGGGATAACCTCGCCGGGAGCCGGGTTGGTGATGATGGACTTCACCTTCATCTTGGTATGGTAGGTGTAATACTCGGGGCTGTCCGGCCCGTTTTGCGTCATATACCGTTCCGTCTGGTAGAAGCCCTTGAACTCGTGATTCAGGACATGGATGCCCACCAGCCACTTTACCGAAGTCATACCGTACCAGCCCGGCACCAGCAGGCGCAGCGGAAAGCCGTGATTCATCGGTAGTCGTTCCCCGTTCATCTCGTAGGCTAGCAAGGTATCGGGATGGACCGTCTTGGCCAGGGGCAGGCTGCGCTCATAGGTTACATCGGGCGGGTCTCCCACGGTTTCATCGGGCCCGTGGTCGGCGCCCTCGAACATTACCTCCACCGCCGAGTCTTTGACGCCGGCTTTAGCCAGCACGTCGGCCAGGGACACCCCGGCCCACTCGGCGTTGCCCATAATGCCGTGTCCTTTAATCATTTCCATTACCGAGCCGGTGCGAGTGGCTTTGGCCCAGTAGTCGGGCACCGGGCTGTTGCCGCAGCATTCGAAAGTAACCTGAAAACGGCGCTGGGGCAGGGACAGGATTTCGTCAAAGGAGAGGCTGAGTGGATTATTTACCTCGCCGTCCACCACCAGCCGGTAGCTGTTCACGTCAATTTCAGGAGCATCGGTCCAGTGATTCCGAATGTAGAAGAGGTCATTGGGGACTACTTCCTGCTGCAAGGCCTCAGGCGGCGAAGCCCAGGTACGGAGTCCGGCGTTGGTGGGGATGAGTTGCGGTTTGGTCTCGGTGCGAAGGCTTTGAGTTGCCATTGCTTGGCCTCCTGAAGCGTTTTGGTTTGCCAGATCTTGGGTCTGGGGACGGTGCTGTCTGCTGTGGGTCTGCCGCCAATTTACCACCGAGGCAGGGGGCTGACGGCATCATTCCAGATAGTCGGTCTCCAACTCGTTGGTCGGGTAGATCATCAACAGCCGCACGGGAATCCACAGCTTGTTGATCAGTTTGTGGGGTACTCCCGGCGGAGCGAAGAGGGTGCTTCCCGCCCGTACCGTGCGCAGTTCGTCGCCAATTATCAACTGAACTGCACCGGCCGATACCATCATGGCGGTGTCGGTGGGGTGCGTATGCAGCCGGCCCTCCCAGCCGGGGTGCAGCTCCACCTCCTTGATGGTCAGGGAGGCGGCGCCCTGCTCGCGGGAAACAAATATGCGCTCGGCCCGGTAGTCCACCGGAGCCGGCATTCTAATCGCGCTGTGATCAATAATGGGCATGATTTACCTCATTGGCCGGGTAATTCCATTTGCTGCCGGTTGAATCCCCACCAGGAAGGACTCAACCCTACCGGGAAGTTAAGACATTGGCGCTCAACAGCAGTCTTTTCCTCGCCGTCGGCTAACCGGCGTACTTCTCGCCCAGCGCCGTTTCCCAGCGCAGATAATTCATCATATCGGCATAGTTCCGGTCCGGGCCGCTGGCTACCAGGTCGGTCGGTGGACTCATCACCCCGGAAAGGCCGGTTTCCACGGCCAGCCCGGCGGCGCGCCAGGCGTTCATTCCCCCGGCCAAAACGGCGACGTTGATGTAGCCCAGCTCCAGCAAGGTCGCCGCCGCCAGGGTGGAATTCTGGCCGTCGCGGCAAGTGACGGTTACCGGCGTGTCTTTGGCGGGAACCAGGCCGTCGATTTGCAGCTCTAACCAACCTCGGGGCGCCCAGCGCGACCCGGGGATATGCCCCTGGGCGAAGTCGCCGCTGGTGTCCACAAAGATTACCGTCCCGGAAGAAACATCCCCCTGGGCTTGATTCAGTTCCTCGATGGAAATTTCTGCTGCTTGCGCTTTTGCTTCGGCCAGACCCAGAATTGGTTCCGCCGGAGCGCCGGTCTCGAGTTCCAGACCGGCGGCAGTCCAGGCGGCGATTCCGCCGGTTACCGCATAAACTTCCGTGTGGCCCAATTGCCGGTACCAGGAAGCGGTGATGGTAGAACGAGCCTTGCCGTTGCAGGCAAAAATGACCGGCGTATTTCTAACCACAGCCACTTCGTCGGAACGCTGCACCGCCTGCCCGCCGGGGAACCAGCGGAAGCCCGGGATGTGGCCCGCAGCGTATTCGGCGCTGGTGCGCACATCCACGAAATACACGGTTTCGGTCCCGGCCCGCTCCATCATTTGCTGCAGCGCCGGAACATCCAGGTAGCGAACGCCGTCCTCTCTAGCCAGTTGGTCGGCGTAGGCTTCGGCGGCGGCCAATCCTTCGGAAGAGGGTTCAGGTAAATCGGTTCGGTCAGCCCCCGACTCCAGTTCGTAGCCGGCCAGAACCCAGCCGGAAGTCCCGTTTTTCAGACCGAAAATGTTGGTGTGTCCCATACGCTGCAAGACCCGGGTGCCGATGATGCTGCGGGTGCGCCCGGCGCAGTTCACGATTACCGTCGTATCCGGGTCCAGTTGGGCGGTAATGTCGGTGATGCGCAGCGCCAGTTCGCCGCCTGGTACGCTGCGGCCGCCGGGGATGCAGAACCGATGGTATTCCTCCGGGGTGCGGGTATCCAGGATCACCAGCTTGTCCCCCCGCTCAATCCGGTGGTGCAGGTCGGCGGCGTCAATCTCAGGGACGTGGTGCACTACCTCCACCTTTTCGCCAAAATCCTTGCTGGGAACGTTCACACCCCACTCGGTAGGGTAGTCGAGACTGGCCCAGCCGTTAATCCCCCGGTCCAGCACCGAAACCCGGGAATAGCCCAGACCTTCCAGAGTTGCGGCGGCCAGGGAAGCCCGGCGTCCGTCATCGTCGCACAGAATTACGTGGGCGCCGCGGTAAGGGACTGAAGCGGCAATGCGGAACTCCAGCTCGCGCCGGGGTATCAGGCTGGCCCCGGGTATGTGAGAGCTGTTGTACTCGCCGGCCTCGCGCACATCAATCAAGGCGAAGCTCGCATCGCTCTCCAGCAGGGTGGCGAGAGCGGCGGCGGAAATTTCCTGAGACATAGTTTGATCACCTCAAACGGATTGGTAAATCCGAATCCCCTTTATCCCCGGCCGTGGGCCAGAGGGATTCAACCTGCGCTGCCGAAGCAACCTCAATTTATTACCGGAGCACAGGCCGCGACACTTAGCAATTGTCGTACTTTTCGGTGCTAAAGGGTGTTATCTTGCCGGTATCCAGGCTGTAGCGGCAGCGATTCAGGCCGCGCAGGTCGCTGCCGTAAACGTGGATTTCCACGGTGGGACGGTCGGTAAAGTTATCCATCTGGTGAATTTCATCAACCTCAGGAATCAGCAAGGTAATCTCGCCGGAGGAAAATTCGACGCTGCGGTCTTTCTCCAGTTTGGCGTACCCGTCCACCGTCCGGTCATCTACCCGTCGGAAGCGAGTCTCGGTCAAGTGGTTGCCCATAACTCCGATCATTCCCCAGGTGCCGTGGTCGTGGGGCGATGCGTGGTCGCCGGGCCCCCAAACCACTGAGGTAATCAGCAGGCCGATGTCGCCCTGGTAAAGTGCATAGGAGCCGTGATTGCTGCGAGCGCCCCAGCCCACCGGAACCAGATATTCCTCAGGAATCGCCGCCGGATTGGCGATCAAACGTTCCAGCAGAGAGGAACCCTGGTCAAAAATCCTTTCCTGGTCCGGCTGCTCCTGCAGCAGGGACTCCATATCGTGGATGAATTCGTCCAAGGAATACTTAACGGTGGTCATAGTCGGCCTCCGGTCAACGAAGAAATTTAGCGAAATTAAAAGGTGATTGCTGATTCAAGTGCAGCCAGGAACTAGGGGAATTATGGTAGTGGCGCGGGGCTATGTCAAGGAAAGCCGGCCGCCGGAGGGAAAGGCAAAAACCTTACTCCCCTCACCCCCGGCCCTTCTCCCCCGGGAGAAGGGAGCTATTTTCGGTCCCCGAACTTCCTTCTTGGGCGGTGCGGGGGAAGACCGTTCCCAGGAGGAGTGGCAAGACAATAGTCAGAACCTCCCTACTCCCCCCTCTCCTTGAGGGAGAGGGGCCGGGGTGAGGGCGCCCCCACCGACTCGGATACAATCTGGACTTGTCCTTCCATACTAGCCTATAATTCCCTTACCCCTCCCAGGAGCGACAGCTATGGCCGTTTTTCGCCCTTTCCGCGGTTGCCGGTACGTCCCGGAGGTTGCCGGCAGCCTGGACGCTCTGCTTTGCCCTCCCTACGATATGATTGGCCCGGAGCTTAAGGATTCTTTGCAACGGAACAGTCCACACAATGCGGTACACCTGGAAGGCGGGGAGCAGCCCGACCCGGTGGAGCCGGAAACCGGCTACCGTCGCGCCGCCCGGCTGTTCCGGGAATGGCTGGAACAAGGCGTGCTGCGTCAGGAGACTGCCCCCTGCTTTTACTTGATGCGCCATTCTTACCAAGACCGCGGGCAGGTCAGGCATCAGTTGGGCTTGTGGGGAGATGTGCTGGCCGAGGACTACGAAGCAGGCTCGGTGCTGCCGCACGAGTTCACCCGGGAGCCGGCGGTTATGGATCGGGTAGCCTTGCTGGAAGCCTCCAAAACCCAGTTCAGCCCCTTGATGACCCTTTACCGAGACGCTGAAGGTGAGCTGACTGCCCTGTTGGAGCAAGTGACGGACTCTCCGGCGGAGTTGACCACCCCGGGGAATCCGCAATGCAATATCGGCGAAGTAACCCTGTGGCGCATAGCCGACCCGGAATTGCAAGGGCAAATAACCCGGTTTTTTGAGGGCCGCCCGATTTTCCTGGCCGACGGCCACCACCGCTATGAGGCGGCGCTGAGATACCGCAAGTCCCGGGCTGCCGCCGCCAGTTCGGCCGATTCCGCCCACAACTACGTGATGATGTCTTTAACCGAGTTTGACGACTCAGGCCTCCAGTTGCTCCCGTACCACAAGCTGATTGGCGGACTTGCTCCGGAGCGGCTGCAGCAGTTGGAAGCCGGTCTGGCCGCGCTGTTCGACGTTGAGCCGGTTGACCTGGCCCAGTGCGGCGGTGGTGATGGGCTAAGTCGGTTAGTGGTTGAGCGGGGGCAAGGGCGACACACCGTAGGGTTGGTAGGACCCGGCCCCGGTCAGGCCCGGCTGCTCAGCCTGGGCGCCGGCATCGACTGGCGGCAGTGGGGTGATTTGGCGGTTTCCGAAGCGTGGGTATTGGACGAGCAGGTCATCAAGCCCCTGTTGGGAGATTCCATGGCTCGCCACGTTGATTACCGCCACGATGCAGTCGGCACGGTGGAGTTAGTCGAATCGGGAACTCAGCAACTGGGATTTCTGCTGAAGCCCTTTCCGATGGACGCCTTTGAGATTATCGTAGGCAGCGGGCAGCGGTTGCCTTCCAAGTCCACCTTTTTCTACCCCAAGTTGCCGACGGGCCTGGTGTTTAACCGGCTGGAGGGGACTATCGTCTAGCGGCTGGCGCGGTCAGCCGCCGTGCCGCTCCTGGTAGCGGGCGGTGATGACCTGCTCGGCCAGCTTGCTGTGTTCGGCGATGAAGGCTTCCAGACGTCGGATTTCGGCCAGAATTTCCGGCGACTCCCCTTCAAATCGCAGCTGCCGCTTCAAATTGGCGAGGGTCTGCCTGGCCTCATCGACCTGCTTCACCGACTCCAGAGCGGCCAGCTCCTCCATTGCCGTCTTCTTGATTGCCAGCAGACGCCGCTTGGTGGCCTCGGTATCCGCCAACCGTTCCTCAATTTCACCCATGGACGACAGGGAAATGTCCAGCGGCGTCCCGCCGTAGATGACCTGGCGGGGGAGCCGCTGCAATTGGGTGCGAAACTGTCCAATCAGGGTGTCAAGCTGTTGTTCCTTATTCCGCAGTTCGGCCAGAGTCATCCTGAGGGCAGCCATAGTTTGTTGCAGTTGAGACATTGACATCGGCCAAACCTTGCCTTGGAAACTTGGGGCGGTGGCGCTTCGGCGAAAACCGAACCGCCTTTACGCCAATTCACCGCCCCGGTTTTGAAATACGCCCTTTAGCGGAAGACAGCGCGCTGGCTCGCGATTTCGTCAGGCTAGAAACCTACCCGGGGCAGCACCCGGGACAGCGCATCCAGAACTTCCTGAATGTGGTCTTCATTAACGTAGCCCAAGTGTCCGATGCGGAATATATGGCCGGTTAACTTGCCTTGCCCACCGGCCAAAACCACATTCTCCTCGGTACGCATAATCTCCATCAATTGTTCGCCGTCGATATGGGTCGGCATCTTGACTGCGGTAACGGTGTTGGAGGCCCGGGACTCATCGGCGCAGAGCAGTTCCAGGCCCAAAGCCCGTACCCCGTCCCGGGTGAACTGACCGATGGAAGCGTGGCGGTCAAACACTGTTTCCATCCCTTCGGCCATGATACTTCGCAAAGCGGCGCGCAATCCGTACATAGCGGAAAGGTTGGGAGTCCAGGGAGTTTGCCCCCGGTCCAGGTACTTCTTGGCTTCCTCCAGGTCGAAGTAAAAGCGGGGCATAGTGGCCGACTTTTGCGCCTCCCAGGCATCCTTTCCGAAGCTGATGAAAGCCAGTCCCGGGGGAATCATAAACCCTTTTTGGGAGCCGGTGGCAACCACGTCGCAGTCCCAGCCGTCCACCGGCAGCGGCACGCAGCCCAGACTGCTCACGGCGTCCACCAGGAGCAGCTTGCCAAATTCGCCCTTAACCACGGCGGCGATGCTCTGCAGGTCGTGGGTGACCCCCGTGGACGTCTCATTGTGGGTGACGATAACCGCCTTAAAATCGGGATTTTCGCGGAGAGCCTGGCGAATGCCGTCCGGGTCAATGGCCTCTCCCCATTCGAAGGTAAGGCGGGTTACTGCGGCGCCATAGGCGTCCAGCAAGTCGGCGTAGCGGTCGCCAAAAGAGCCGGCGCTGGCCGCCAAAATCTTGTCTCCCGGCGACAGGGTGTTTACGATGGAGGCCTCCAGCGCGCCGGTGCCGGAAGAAGTCAGGATGAACAGGTCCTTTTCAGTCATAAAGACCTGCTTCAGCTTCTCGGTGCACTCGGCGATCAACTCGAAAAATTCGGGCCCCCGATGGTTGATCATCGGGTCGGACATAGCCTCGTAAATGTCCTCGGGGATGGGCGTCGGGCCCGGGGTTCGAAGATTCTGGGGTTCGATACTCACAATTCCTCCCGGTCTTTTTCTGAAGCGTGGCTTTTGAGCCAACGATATTACATAATTCTGGCGCAGTTTCGGGTCAAGTTCCCTTGACCGGAAACCCGCGCTGGCAACAGGGATTATATCACTTGCCGGCAATGAACGCATTGACGCTATTGCAAGGGCCAGTCCAGGGCAAAACTCGGTTAAACTCGACCTTTAATTCCCCCCGGCCAATTCCCGGCTGGTTCTGATGGTCAAACAGCGGCTATACTCTGCACTTAAGCCAAGCCATCCATAGAAGTTGAATGATATGACATGCAAGATTTTCTTCCTGCTGCCGATGTTGACCCTGCTGACCGCCGGCCTGCTCCTGGCCTGCGGCACGGCTGCGCCCCAGGACGCCCCGGCTCCCCTGCCGGCCCAAGACCTGGCCGGTGTTCCCCAAGCGGAGCCAACTTTTACGCCGGCGCCGGCTGCAACGCCAGAACCTGCCGCAACGGTTCAGCCTGACCCTACCCCGGAATCTACGGCCACACCGGAACCCACCCCGACCCTCTTGCCCGGCAGATGTTGTATTTGCTGGGAAACTGATACGCCCGACCAACCATCCTTTTTCTGTGCTATGGAAGGTCTCTATCCCGACCCTACTCCCAAGTATCCTAATCATAGATACCCAGTTGCATCAGTATGTCATTAATGCCGAATATACCGACGCCATTGCCAAGGGCAACCCTCCAACTCCCACCCCAACTCTCCCGGTAGCGCGTCATATCTGGATGAAACCGGGCAAAGACCCGGAGGCTCTGATTGCCTGGGCTCGGAGTCAGGGCGCGGCGGCAGAGACTAGAGGGCCGGATGCGGACCCCATAGCTTCCGCTCCGGAGACCTACGTCTATGTCGGTGGGGAAGTACCAGCCGAGGAGTTGAACCATCGGTTCGGAGCGGACATCCGAATGATGTACTACCCCTTGGGGAGGGGGCATCGTGGGATTGTCCAGCCCAGGCATCAAGACCCTGACAAATTGTTCCAAGTAATGATCTACCGAGATTCGGGGGAATGGGACCTGGATCTGGTGCCGGCTATCCAGTTGGGCCCGTTGTCGGAGCAACCGGGAGTTACAAGAGTAGAAAGAATCGAACGTCCGGAATGCAGTTACTTTGATCAACATGGTAACGAATTCGCTTGCTAGACACCTTATACTTTAATGGGAGGGGAAATTCGGATGAAAGGGAAGTTCAGAATGTTCTCCCCTGCCTGACCTTGCTCTTGGTGGGGGCATTGATAGGGGGTGCTTACTGGATCGGGGTTCAGGTAACAACCCAAGCTGGACCGGAGTCTGGTCACTCAATCTCTGGGATGTTAGACACATTGGTCTCTGCTGCGCCTACACCCACGCCAGTGATTTCTCGGGGTGTAGCCTTACATGGTGCTGATGTTTGGCATAGTAAGGGAGTCAAGGGAGCAGGGGTCAATTCCCGGCTGGTTCTGATGGTCAAACAGCGGCTATACTCTGCACTTAAGCCAATCATCCATAGAGGTTGAAGGATATGATACGCAAGATTTTCTTCCTGCTGCCGTTGTTGACCCTGCTGACCGCCGGCCTGCTCCTGGCCTGCGGCACTGCCGCACTGCAAGACACCCCGGCTCCCTTGCCAGCCCAAGAACTGGCCGGCGTTCCGCAAACGGAGCCAACTTTTACGCCGGCGCCGGCTGCAACGCCGGAACCTGCTCCGGATGCCCAGACTGTTGCCCCTATCGCTCCTCCCGAGCCAAGTCCTACCAACCTGCCAGCGCCAGTCGAGACGCCAGCCACCACGGAGTTGGCTCCTACGCCAACTTCGTCTCCTACCCCGACGCCAACCGCAACACCGGTGCCTACATTTACGCCGGTTCCGGCTCTCCAAGTGGTCTTGGCGTCTGCACCCACAGCAACTCCTGCTCCACCGGCCATCCAAGTAGCGACACCAACACCTACGGCCACGGTGCAGCCCTCGGCTACACCAACGCTTCTTCCAACGCAATGCGTTCAGGGAGTAGATACGCCAAGTGGGGAAGTATGTTTCCAGACGCACCCAACACCGACCCTCCAGTACCCGAAGCTGGGCTATAACTTCAACAAAGCGGTGGTGGAAGCTGAGGAAACTGTAGCTGATGCCAAAGCCGCCGGGTTGGATCCCAGCACGGTAGATGTTGGAAATCAATTTGTGTATGTTAGGTTTGAGTCTGAAAATCATCGGGAATTCGCCAGGGATTGGCTGGAAAAGAAAGGGCTTCAAGTAACTGGATTTGCTGATTTGCCAGCCCACGAATTATATAAGGGGCCTATTGGAATTATTATGTTTGGTCATAATTCCATTCTGATGGTGATCCCGACAACGTGGCTGGGTGAGCTATCTGAGCTGGATGGCGTTATAGGAGTATTTTATGGGAGATAGCAATGTGGGTCGGGTAATTAGGCTTGGGGAAAACAAGGAAATATATATCGTTATTGCCGGCCTGCTAGCGGTTCTAGCTTTAATGACTTTGCTCTGGGTCAAATCTTTTACTGCGCTGCAAGCCGGTGTGGGTTTTATTTACTTTGGCGAAGTTACTAATTCTCCGAGCGCAAGTGTCGATGCCGGGAAGATCAGTAATTCTGATTTCCCGTGGCACGGGGTAGAAGTTTGGCATCAACAGGGATATAAGGGCAATGACATTAAAGTAGGGATAATTGATGAGGGATTCGGAGGATTCAGCGACAAAATAGGCAGAACACTGCCTCCGGCGGCCCGGGTTCACGCCCGGTGTTATCTCCAGGCCTACCCGCGTCAATATACCGATGACATTACTGACTGCGAGTGGGGGGAACCCACGGCACGATAGTATCAGAGACTCTTGTCCGTACTGCTCCGGAGATAACATTGTACATCTCTAACACTACCAATTACACAGAGGGAGATGCGGTGGATTGGATGATTGGAGAGGGAGTAGATGTCATAAATTATTCCAAGGGATGGCGACTTGACGCTCCGGGCGATGGTACTCCAGGGAAGACTAACAACAAAGAGAGAGACTCTAATCATCCATTAAAATGGGTCGATCTGGCGGCGGCGCAGCCGGAGTCCTCTGGGTTACAGCTGGTGGCAACGAGGGCCAAAGTACTTGGTACGGGAAATACAGCAACGCCGATGAGGACAGGTTCCTCGAATTTTATAGTGATGATGAAACTAATCAAATGTATGTCAGCAAAAATGAAGAGCTCAAGATAGATATGCGTTGGGAGGATGCCTGGCCAGATGGCACTTGCGACTTGGACCTGCTCAGGGCTATCGCATATGAAAAATTTTCAGGATGAGAACGGAACTTTCCGATGTTTTGGCGGCGCTTTACTGGGTAATCAACATCAAAACCAACGGTTTAAGTCTTAAATTACCCAAATTTAGCAGTTAAAAACGGAGATTTACCCGTCAATTGGCCTCTTAAAATCCATATGCGATAGCCCTGTGGACCTGCTATTAGTGGATAGAAATTACTCTTTTAATAATCCACTGGCGCGAGGAGCGCATCATAATTATGGAGAGAATATACCTTATAGGAAAATTACCTACATAACCACATTCACTGGAAATTATTACTTGGCTATTGAACATATGGATTGTCCTTATAAAAGTGACGACCCACCCTGGATACATATACACGTTGATGGGCTTGGCTCTCTCCGATTGGAATATGCTAGAGACGAAGGAGAGGTAGTTGACGGGAAGTATGTTTACCCTGGCCCGAATTGGTATCAAATGTCACCTCCGGGAGAAAGCAATAATCCGGGTAAGTTAACCGTAGGTGGCGCCCTGCTTGCCGATGAGCCTGACGCTACACCGACTATCTGGGAGGATAGCAACCTGGGGCCAGCTATCAACGGGACCGCCAAGCCCGATATTGCAGGTATTACTTGCGAACCGGTTTGCGGAACCAGCCTTTCCACGCCGGTTATAAGTGGTCTGGCAGCTTTGGTGCTGGACCGTTATGGTGACACTTGGGGGGAAAACTTTACCGCAGCAGATTTAGCTAACTGGTTGAGAGACACCGCCGAGCAAATGGAGGAAGAGGCTCCCAACAATACCGACCCTAACCATATCTGGGGGAGTGGTTATGCCAACTTGCCGAATCCGGCGCCGGAAGCCAGCTTATCGACAAATCTGAGTTCGATCAGAGTGGGAAGTAACCGTGTGCGTCGGGTGAACTTTTCTAATCTGTGGACATCCAATGTGCGGTTGGAAGTCAACAACGACAACCTTTCGGTTGAAAGCCATTATTGCTTTAACCCGGATAGCCAGGCGCATTACAACGAAGGGGACACGGCGCGTATCTGGGGTTGCAAGGAAGGTACTGCCCAAGTACGTCTGTACCAAGCCGGCACGAATATAATGCTGAACCTATATGATGTGACAGTACTCCCCGATAATGACCCGGATCCAGACCCCACGCCAACGCCTGACTTGACACCAACACCGAAGCCCACCCCAACCCCGGCGCCTACCTTGACGCCGACGCCGACTCCCACGCCAACCCCGACCCCGACGCCTACCCCCACGCCGACCCCAACGCCGCTGCTGCCCGACTGGGGCCGGTTGTCGCCGGCGCCGTCCTCCTTCCGCGCCGGGGAGTGGCAGTTGTTTACGGTGGAGACCAACGTGCCGCAAGCCTGGGTGGGGGTCAACTACCTGACCAGTCAGATGGGGCGCGGCAATTTAACCATTGGCAATAAGCCTTGTCCCGGCGGGGAGAACTCCGGAATGGCGTTGCCTAACGGCTTTCCGGTGCAGATCACGGGCTGCTATTCCGGCACGGCGGAGATTCGCATCTACCACGGCAGCCGGGAGTTGAAGCGTTACCCGGTCATTGTCAAGTAAGTCGGGGCAGTCCGGCCGGCGGCGGGTCAGGCCCCGACCTTTGCGCCGGTTAAGCCCCGGGGCCAATCCTGCGTTGGCCTCGGGGCGGTCAATGCCTTGTGCCGCGATGGTTAACCCGATTATAATCTGGGTAAAAGTTCAGCAAACAGGTTACGGGGGTATGCCGTGAGTACAGGTCAGACCAGCAGCCAGGCCGGAGAATTACTGGCCTTTTTCCGGGGTGAAGTCGTTCCCATCAGCCAAGCTAAAGTCAGCGTGATGACCCACGCCCTGCATTACGGCACCGGGGTGTTTGAGGGCATCCGGGGCAACTGGAACGAGGAACAGCGCGCCGTCAACGTCTTTCGGCTGAGGGAACACTATGACCGGCTGCTGCGGGGGGCGCGCCTGCTGATGCTGGATATACCCTACAGTGTCGGAGAGTTGTGCGACATCACCGTGGAGTTGGTGGAACGCAACGAACATCAGGAGGACATCTACATCCGTCCCCTGGTTTACAAGAGCGCCGAAATGGTAGCCAATCTCAAGCTGCAGGACCTGGTCAGCGATTTTACCCTCATCACCGTTCCCTTCGGCAACTACCTGGGCTCTGACCTGCTGCATTGCTGCACCTCTTCCTGGCGGCGGGTGGACGACCCCATGATACCCGCCCGCCTCAAGATTTGCGGCATCTACGTCAACAGCATTCTAGCCAAGACCGAAGCTACCCTGGCCGGATTTGACGAAGCAATCATCCTGAACCAGGACGGACACGTCTGCGAAGGCTCCGGCGAAAATCTCTTTGTCGTTAGCGACGGGCGGATTATAACTCCAAGTCTGGAGGACAACGTATTGCCCGGGATAACCCGGGATACGGTAATGCAGTTGGCCCAAAGCGAACTGGGGCTGGAAGTGCAGGAGCGGAGTATCGACCGCAGCGAACTTTACCTGGCCGACGAGGTGTTTCTCACCGGCACGGCGGCCCACCTGACCCCGGTGGTGGAGCTGGACCACCGTTTGATTGCCGACGGCAATGCCGGGCCGATTTCCAGTAAATTGCAAAAGATGTACTTTGATATAGTAGTTGGCCGCAACGAAAAGTATCGCCACTGGTGTACGCCGGCATCCCCACGCCCGGTAACGGTTTAAGCTGGGGGCCGTATCCGGGCCGTTGGCTGCTTCGGGCCGACCCGTTGACCTAAGGTGAAAGCGCCGGTGGAGCAGTTCGCGCCGAGTCTCCTTTTTTGGATTCGGGTTGCTGCCGCCGTAGGGATAGCCTATCTGGTGGGTAGCCTTTCGCCGGCATACCTGGTGGTTCGCCGCCACTTGGGGCAAGACATTAGACGGCTGGGCGACGGCAACGCTGGCACGGAAAATGTGGCCCGGTTGGCCGGGCTGAAGCCGGCCATCCTAGTGGCGGCCATTGACGTAGCCAAGGGTCTGTTGGCGGTATTGCTGGTTCGCCTGGCGCTCCCGGTCGGCCCGATTGATTACCCCCTGGCGGCCTCCTTGTCCGGAGATCTGCTGAATAACGGGATAGTTCTGGCGGTGGGGGCAGCGGCGGTCATTGGACACAGTTGGTCAATTTATCTGAAAGGTTATGGCGGGCGGGGAGCCGCCACTGCTGCCGGCGCGCTGCTGGGAATGGTTCCCTTGCCGGCCTTCCTGATGATACTGCCTTCCCTGTTCCTGCTCTACCGGCAGCGCAGCGCCACTTGGTGCCTGGCGTCTTTCTTCATCGGGATTGTTTTCCTTACGGCGCTGTTGGGGTACTTCGGATACTTTGGCTATACTTTGGCGATGACGCCATATACTGTGGCCTTGCCGGCGCTGGTGGCCGTCATCCACTGCCAAAGCCTCCGGCGCCCCAGGGCAAGAGCGGCCCGGGCCGCCAAAGGAACAGACCCGAACCTTCCGGCTGGCCCGGGCTGGGAGACTCGGGAAAATCGGCGCCCCGAGCGATAGCGGGCATTGCTGCCCAGCGCAGGAATCCGTTAACCCGATTTGCTGACATCCTCCAATTTTAAGGCCTTAACTTAATGTGGATACTCTTTGCCCTGATTGCGGCGGCGACCCTGGTGGTAGTCAACCTCGTGGACAAGTGCCTGCTGGATCACCATTTGCCCAACATTGACACCCTTTACGCCTGGGTCTCCTTCGTGCTGGTCATTTACATTGTCGGCGCCCTGGCTATTTTCGGGATCCCCAACGATACTTCGTTAACCTACGTCCTTATCGCCCTGGCCTCGGGTCTGGCGCTGGGAATTGGCTACGCTTTGCTTTTCGTAGGGCTAAAGCTTGACGAAGCGACCCGCTGTGTTGCCATTGCCCAAATCTACCCCATTTTTGTGGCCCTGCTGGTCGTACCCTTTCTGGGAGAACAAATCAGCCTTTGGCAATGGGCCTCCATAGTTCTGATCGTGCTGGGGACGATGCTCATATCCCGGTCGGAATCGCCCGACCGGGGGGCGGCTTTCAAGCCATCCCGCGGGGTACTGGCCTCAGCAGCCAGCGGTCTGTTCCTGGGAATCGGGTTTTTCGCCACCAAGGGCGCCCTGGCGGAAAGCTCCTTTTCGACGGTCTTCATTTACCAGCAGGTGGGAACCCTGCTGGCTTTTCTACCCTTTTGCCGTCCCGTAGTCTGCCTTCAGTTGGCGCGGACGCTGCGAAACTTCAAGACGGTCGGGCTGTTGACAGTAGGGGAGGGACTGCTGCCGATAGTAGTATTGGCCGGAGCTTTGCAGGCAACCAACCTGGGCCCGGTGTCCCTGGTTTCGGCATTTCTGGCGACTACACCCCTGTTTGTATTCATCCTGGCTACATTGCTTAGTCAGGGACGCTGGCGGCTGATGGAAGAGGCGGTAACCCGTCAGGCCCTGTCCATCAAGTTTGCCGCCATCGCCATGATTGTAGTCGGGGTTAGCTCGCTGGGTTTCTTCTGACTCCGGTTTGACAGTTTCGCTTGACTAGCCCACAATCCAGGTCAGGTATCCCAATGGTTCAGTGCAGGGAGGCTAATATGGGCTGGTCCAGCCACCACAAGAACGGATTAATCTACTACAACCCCCAGCAGAGTTACCGCGGTTACACGCTGGTAGCCACCAATAGAGGCGGCTGCTACGCCAACCTGATTGATATGGAGGGACGCATCTGCCACCGCTGGTATCACCCGGAGGAAATCGTTTACGGCTACCTGTTGCCCAATGGACACCTCCTGTTCCGCAGCCGGACGGCGCGCGATGCCAGCGAAGGCCCCCAGTTTGGCGGTCGTTCTCTGTCCTTAATCGAGTTGGATTGGGACGGGAATCTAGTCTGGCAGTATCGCAGTCCCGAAATGTATCTGCACCACGACTTTGAGCGGCTACTCAACGGCAACACCCTGGTTCTGCTCTGGGCGCCCGTGCCGGCTGATCTCTCGGCCCAGGTACAGGGAGGATTTGTGGCCGACGACGATCCGGAGCAGATTTGGGGCGACGTAGTGCAGGAAATTACCCCGGAGGGCGAGGTCATCTACGAGTGGCGCTCGTGGGAGTTTCTCAAACCCGAGGAAGATGTGATTTGCCCCCTGGAAGGGCGCAAGGAATGGTCGCACCAGAATGCGCTGAACGTTACGCCGGAGGGCGACCTGCTGGTGAGCTACCGCCAGACCAGCACCGTGGGCATCGTGGAAAAGGCCACCGGTCAGTTCCGCTGGAAGTGGGGCCCCGGCGAAGTTTATCATCAACACCACCCCACCTGGCTGCCCGATGGCCGGGTGATGATTTTCGATAATGGGTCCCACCGGCGCGGGGCGAGCCGTTCCCGAATCATTGAGGTTGACCCGGAAACTAATGAAATTGGTTGGGAGTATACCGCCACCCCGGACCTCTCCTTTTTCAGCTATAACATCAGCAGCGCCGAACGCCAGCCTAACGGCAATACGGTAATCTGCGAAGGAGCGCCGGGCCGTATATTTGAGGTAACCCGCGCCGGAGAAATTGTCTGGGAGTACGTAAGCCCCTTCTACGGGGAAGCGTCCGGCGGGCCGCCGCAGAACGGCGTTTTTCGGGCCCATCGCTACGGCCCGGACCATCCGGCCCTGATTGGCAAAGACCTGGACCCGAACCGCTACGGGAACCTGAACCGGCTCTACGGCACAGCCTGATACTGTTGCCGTAAGCTGCAATCTGTACCGAGGAGGGATGGCATGAACAGTCCCCAAAATCCCGACGGCGATGTAGGCACCGAGGTTCTTTTCGAGAATGACCACGTAAAGGTCTGGAACCTGGACTTGCAGCCCGGGCAGTCCAGCCAGTGGCACCACCATCACCACTGGTACGTCACCATCGTGACCGTACCGGGCACCCTGAAGGCAGAGTTTACCGACGGGACCAGCAGCACCGATACCTATGCCCTGGGCGACGTGAATTTTCGGGACAAAGATTCACAGCACCGGGTGACCAACGTGGGCGATGCCAGGTACGTCAATGTCATAGTGGAACTTAAAGACCGAGACTGATTCGGCGACGGGTCGATTAAAGCAGCGAAGGGAGAAAACCGAAAGGAGTTATCTATGGGTAAATTAGACGATAAGGTAGCGCTGATTACCGGTTCGGGACGCAACATTGGCCGGGCAACTGCCCTCAAGTTTGCCGAAGAGGGCGCCGACATCATAGTCAATGCGCGCAGCAATCGGGAAGAGGCGGAAGCAGTGGCGGCAGAAGTGCGGGCCCTGGGCCGCCGGGCGCTGCCCGTCCTGGCCGACGTGTCCAACAAGGAGCAGGTGGACAGTATGGTCCGGATGGGGCTGGAGGAGTTCGGTCGCATCGACATTCTGCTCAACAACGCCGCCATCCGTCCCCATAAACCCTTCCTGGACTTGACCCTTGAAGACTGGGAGTTTGTCCGGGGAGTAGTTCTGGACGGGGCCTTCTACTGCACCCACGCCGTTATGCCCTCCATGGTGGAGAACAACTACGGTCGGGTTCTCTTTTTCACCGGCGACGGGGCCTGGGCCGGCGGCGCGCAGCGGGGGCACGTCTCCGCGGCCAAGATGGGACTGGTAGGCTTCAGCCGCAGTCTGGCTACCGAGTTTGCGCCCTATAATGTGCGGGTGAACGTGGTTTCCCCGGGCATCATCGACACCAGCCGGGCCAACCCCGAGTGGTACCCGGGGAGCCAACCGCCCAATGCGGCGGGGATTCCCCTGGGCCGTCAGGGAAAGACGGAGGAAATTGCCGCAGCCTGCCTGTTCCTGGTCAGCGATGACGGGGGCTTCATCACCGGCCAAACGCTGCACGTAAACGGAGGCGCCGCCTTTTTCTAGGGTGGTTCGCAGCGAAAAATGTCGGAAGCTGAACAGGTGCCGGGAATAATTATCAGCCGGGTACAGACGCTTAACTACGGGTGCCTGCGCTACGTTGACGTACCACTGGACCGATTTCACGTTTTTATCGGCCCCAACGCCAGCGGCAAAAGCACCCTGATGGATGCCATCAAATTCGTTTCGGACGTAGTTCGGGACGGGGTAGAGGCCGCTTGTCGTTCCCGCACCGCCAACTTTGCCGACCTAGTGTGGGGTCGTCCGGATCATCCCGAGGCGCAAAGGTTCGAGATTGCCCTGGAGTTCGCCCTACCGGAAGCGGTACGGGCTAAATTGCCCGGGGCCTATTCCTTCAAGATTTTTCGCTATGAGCTGGCGGTCTCGGCTAACCCGGAAACCGGCAGAATTGATTTGGCTGAAGAACAAGGTTCCTTGTTAAGCCAGTCAATGCGCCAGAAGCGCCGGCTGACGCTGTTTCCTGACCCGGTACCGGCTCCCGCCTCCATAATGCAGCGACCGCGCAAGGGCCGGCGCACTATATTCAGGAAGCGGGCTAGTGGACGGAGCAGATTTAATGACGAAACCGTTAAAGATACCGGCAGTGTTAACTGGAGCCTGGGGATGAATCTAGGTTCTGATCGTTCGGCATTGTCTATTTTGCCCGACCATGACGACCATTTCCCGGCGTCAACCGGAACTATGGTATTCCTGCGAGACAAAGTCGTTTCCCTGGCCTTGAACAGCGAGCGGATGCGGCAGTCTTGTCCCCCGGGAATGGGGACGGAGGCGCTGCGTCCCGACGGCGCTAACGTTCCCTGGATCGCCGAGACTCTGCTGCAAGCGGACCGGGAGCGGACCGAGTGGTGGTTTGGGCACCTGGAATGCGCGCTGCAAGGATTCAAGTCTTTAAGGGTAATTGACCGTCCCGACGACCGGCACAAGTATCTGATGCTGAAATACGGTAACGGACTGGAGATACCCGCCTGGAAGGCTTCGGATGGAACATTAAGGTTTTTGACCCTGACCTTGCTGGCTAACCTGCCTAATCTAACCGGACTTTACATGATTGAGGAGCCGGAAAACGGCATTCACCCGGGCGCCATTGAGGAGCTGTTCAATTCGCTCTCCTGCGTTTATAACGCTCAAGTGCTGCTGGCTACCCACTCCCCGGAGCTAGTCGCCGTTTCAGACCTTGCCCATTTGCGCATCTTTGGCAAGACCGATACCGGCGAGGTGGATATTACTACGGGAAACTACCACCCACAGCTGCGCGACTGGCAGTCAGAAATAAATTTGGGAACTTTCTTCGCCTCAGGAATTCTTGCTTGATTAATCTTCCCAAACCCGGGGAGCTTTTTATCCTCACCGCCGACCACCAGATGCAGCAAACTGTTGAGACTTTGCTGAACCACCGTTGCCGCCAGCTAGGCATTCGCCCAATCTCTTTCGAAGTCCGAAGGCACAACCATAGAGACCCTGGCTGCCGAACCGAGTCCGTGGCTTACCTCCGGCAAATAAGGAACGATTTTGGCAAGGCTATGGTGCTGTTCGATTTTGCTGGCTGCGGCGTCACCGATACTGACGCAGCCGGTTTGGAGACTGACCTGGAGCTTCAGCTTGAAAGAAACGGTTGGAATTTGGATGACATTAGCGTGGTAGTCATCGAGCCTGAGCTGGAAGCTTGGCTCTTCGGTGGTTCCATGAGCAGTCTGGAACAGACCGTTGGCTGGAGGGATAGCCGTCCCCTGCGGGCGTGGCTGGCCGGCAATGGGCATTGGGTTGAGGGTGCAGGCAAACCGGCAGACCCCAAAAGGGCAGTTGAAGCGGTACTGACGTCAACCCACCGGCCGCTAAATGGGAAACTGTTTCGGGAAGTTGCGCGAAGCGTCAACTTTCGGCGTTGCCGGGACCGCGCCTTCCGGAAATTTTGCGCCACCCTGCAACGCTGGTTTCCGGACACCTAATAGATACGGGCCATCGATTGGTGATGGCCCGGTCCGTGTAACCTGATATTGCAACCCCCCTAGTCCCTGAACCGGAACTCTTTTAAGTCCGGCGCGACTATCAGCTCGGCCTCGGTCAGTTCCTGGATTTCTTCCGGGGTCCAGCCCGGAGCGTTTTCCCGCAGTTCAAATCCCTGGGGAGTGACCTGGAACAGGCCCAGGTCGGTGGCGACCAGGGTAACCACTCCCGGGGCGGTTATCGGCAGGGAACAGCGTTTCAGCATCCGCGGCTTGCCGTCGCGGGTGGTATGTTCCATGGCGATGAACACCTGTTTGGCGCAGGCGGCCAGGTCCATAGCTCCGCCGATGCCGCCGCCCTTGCGATTCGGGATGCGCCAATTGGCAAAGTCGCCATTCTCGGCCACCTCATAGGCGCCCATAACCGTCACATTCACCATACCGCTGCGAATCAGGGCAAAGGAATCGGCGTGGTGCACGATAGCCATCCCCGGCACCGCGACCACGTTCTGGCCGCCGGCGTTTACCAGGTGCTTGTCCTCCTCGCCCTGGGGGGCCAGGGGGCCGTAACCGATGACGCCGTTCTCAGAGTGAAAGACCAGGTCCTTGCTGGGGTCAACGTAGTTGGAACACAGGGTAGGCATACCCACCCCCAGATTTACAATCCAGTCGTCTTGAAACTCCATCGCCAGCCGGTCGCACATCGCCTGGCGCTGCAATCGGGGCTTGTCGGTTGCCATTGGCCTCCTCCTTTCCTTAACCGGACCCTCCCTGGCGGTTTTGCCGTCGGGCCAACCGGGGCGTCCGGGATATGTAGCTACATTGCAACTGTTCGCTAGTCCGGCCGGGACTGCGGGTCAAATTTCCCCAAGTCCCGGTCAGTCAAATATGCCGTCGGGGGGAATCTGGACCAGACGGTTGACATAAACGCCGGGGACATGAATCTTGTCCGGGTCCAGCTCCCCGGCCGGGACGATGGCGTCCTCCACCTCAACAACGGTAATCCGGGCGGCCATAGCCATAATGGGGTTGAAGTTTCGCTGGGAAAGACGAAACTGCAAGTTGCCGAAGGTATCGGCCCGCCAGGCCCGAATCAGGGCATAGTCGGCGTGCAGGGGATACTCCAGAACGTAGGTGCGGCCGTTTATTTCCCGATGCTCTTTCCCTTCGGCCAGCTCGGTGCCGACGCTGGCCGGGGTGTAGAAGGCGCCGATGCCGGAAGCGGCGGCCCGGATACGCTCGGCCAGGGTTCCCTGGGGCACCAGCTCGGCGTCGATTTCCCCTTCGTTATACATCCGCACGAAGGGGGTTATCTGGGAAGGGTGCGTCGGGGCGGTGAAAGCGGCGTACATCTTTTTCACTTGCCCGGCGGCAATCAGCGTACCCACGTCCACCTTGTCGTCAAGGGTGCCGCAGTTGTTGGATATGCCCGTCAGGTCTTTAGCGCCCTGGCGGCTCAGGGCGGCCAGCAGATTGCGAGGCACTCCTACGCCACTGAATCCCGGAGACATTATGGCCGACCCGTCGGGGACGTCGGCTACCGCCGCGTCAAAGGTCTGGTAAATCTTGTTTTTCATTCAGGCTTGCTCCTGGAAGACAGGCTGCCCTAAATACTACCGCAGACGGCCCTTTCCCGCCACACCTGGAAGCGATAGGATTCCAATATCCCGGCAGGAGTTTCGGCGTCTAGGGCAGCGGAAGCAATGGAATTCCACGCCCGGCAGATATTGAAACCGGAAGAATTTTAACGTATATTCATCAGGTTCCATCCTAGACTCGATATGCTGGGGAAAATACGGAGGAAGCCATTATGAACCCGGGTGGTTTGAGAGTTAATCCCGTGAAAGCCGGCGCGCTGGCAACGGTCCTTGCCTTCGCCTTGTTGAGTTACCTGACCGCGGCCAATCTGTACCCGACTTATGCCGCGGAAAGCGCCCCGGCGGAGTCCCCGGTAGCCGGCGCGGCCCAGGAAGCTACTCCCACTCCCGAGCCTACCCCGCTTCCCGAAGGCCACTATTGGGCCACGGTTAAATGGAGCGACGGAGCGGAAGCCTCCCTAATCGTCATCTATACACCGCCCCCCACCGGCTACGTTCCGGAGAGCCTCACCCACGCCGCCGACGTCGTGGTGCGGGTTGAAGAGGATGAATCCCCCTGGAATGACGGCAACCCCTACCTGATGACCTTCCAGCGCCCGGGCTTCGGCGACATCGAGATGAGAATTTCCGGGCATTATGCCAAAGGTCATCGCATCTGGTATCGGCCGGACCCTCCCGCGCCTACCGACTTGCCGGCCTCGGATTCGGGAGACAGCCCGACGGTGGCGGAATCCCTGACGCTGGACCTGGAATGGGCCGACGGGGAAAAGATGGCCACGGTCACCCTGACCCACGACGAAGGCTTCCCGGACTACAGCGACCTCAGCGCCGGACCGAATACCGCCTATTGGGGAAAGGGTATCAACCAAGCCACGGATAGCTGGTGGCGTGACTACAAGCGAACCCAGCGCACCATCATCTTCCAGCGTCCCAAAATCGGAGGAGAGCGAGAATACGCCAGGCTGAGGTGGTGGTACGACACCGAGACCGGGATTTACTACCGTTTCGAGGAAGGGACCCCGGCCCGGGTCAAAGACATGAATCTGGAATGGAGTGACGGGGAGAAAATCTCCGTAACTATGCGCGGCTCACCGACCTACCAGGAGCGTTTGACTCACTCCTTCAGAGAACTTGGTCCATATCCGGACCTGGACACCATCAGCCACGGCCCGGACACTACGGTGGAGGTGATCGACTACGACTACGAGACGATTTTCCGCCGCCCCGGATTCGGCGCTATGCAGACTCGCTGCGGCTGGTATAGGGGAATTGAGGGCCTTCTCTGTCGGGATGTTGCCCATCCGGACCCTTCCGCCGAGTTTACCGCCGACGCCAACGGGCAGCCGGTTTACTCCCGGGTTGCCACCATTGAGTGGGACGACGGCGAAAGCGTCACCGTAACCCTTTCCCGGGACGCCGACGGCAAGCTGGAATATGACCGTGGAGAGGTCCCGGAGGACGTCACTGTCACCAATTGGGAAGTCTGGTACTCGGAGACCGGCCGGTATCTCGTTTTCCACCGGCCCGGCTACGGCTTCAAGTCGCTGGGGTGGTACTACGATTCCGAGGTGGGGGGTGTACTACGCCATCTTTGACCCGCCCACATCCGCCACGGTCGAGGCTGAGTGGGATGACGGGGAAAAGGTTTCCCTGACCCTGGAGATAACCGGGCCCTACTACTGGGCTGTTACCCACGACCCGGACAGCGTAGTCGCCGGAGGAGCGGGCACCGTCGGCGTTGACCGAGGCCGCACTGTCTATTACGAAGGCCGGTATGAATTCCTGCGGCCCGGGCACGGTCGGCTGGACATCGCGTGGAACATATCAGCCTACAATGCCGGGGTCGATCCTCGCACCGGGATTCACTACCATGTAACCAAGACGCCCCCCTTTGTGCAGGGTGGCCCGACGCCGGTTCCAACTCCGGAGCCGACGCCTACGCCCGCGCCAACTCCTCCGCCGACGCTGGCGTTAATCAGTCCCCTGCCGGACCTGGCCATGGCGAATTCGACCAGTAAAGATATTGACCTGACCCAGCACTTCAGCGGCAGCAGTCTGTCCTACGAAGTGATGGTAACCACCACCAACAAGCGCACCGGCAAGGTCAAGACCAAGCCCCTCAACACGCAGGGCTATCGCATATGGATTTTAAGAGAGCAATTGACGGGTAAATCTCCGGTTTTAACTGCTAAATTGGGGTTATTTAGGACTTTAACCGTTGATTTCCATGTTCACTTCCCAGCAAAACACACCAAAACGCAGAAATTTCTACTCTGACCCTGAAAAGTTTTTCATATGCGATAGCCCTGCCTCAACACGGTGGCGCGGAACAAGGTTAACGGGACGCTGTGGACCGATGAGCACCGGCTAACGCTGAGAGCCGGGCGCAAGGGAGAACACGTCTTAACTCTGGAAATTATTGCCACCGATGGAGCTGGGGAAGAAGTCAGCGACAGCTTCCAACTGACCGTTGGCGTTGACCCAACCCCCACGCCAACGGCGACAGCCACGCCGGAGCCAACAGCAACGGCCACCCCGGAACCGACGGTAGCGCCCACGCCTGAGCACACCCCGGAACCGACGGTAGCGCCCACGCCTGAGCACACCCCGGAACCGACGCCAGCGCAGACACCGGAGCCAACACCGGAGCCAACACCGGAACCGACGCCAGCGCCCACGCCTGAGCCGACGCCTGAGCCGACACCGGAACCCACGCCGGAGCCAACACCGGAACCGACGCCAGCGCCCACGCCGACGCAGAATCCGGCAGAGCTGGTCAGCGATTTCGAGAATGTCGAGGCGTCCGATGGCGAGACTACCGGCCTGGATATGGGCGACTACTTCAGCGGCGACGGGTTGACTTATGAAGTGATGGTAACCACCACCCACCAGAAAACCGGCGCATCAAAGACCGGCGCGCTGAATTCGGTAGCCCGGAACAAGGTGACCGGCAGTTGGAATGGCAGTGTGCTGACCCTGACCGGCGGCAAGGCTGCCTCCCAGGGAATGACCATCACCATCACCGCCACCGACCAGTACGGTGGCACGGCCAGCGACGAGTTCACCTACACCCTGGACAATGGCTGACGAACTGCCGTCCCCCCTCTCCCGCGAGGAGAGGGGAGAATAATCAATGAGTTTCCTTCTCCCTCAGGGAGAGGGATTAAGGGTGAGGGCTTTAGTCGGCAGGGAAGGGGGAGGAAGTAATCAAGATGGTGGGCCCGGCTGGGTTCGAACCAGCGACCTACCGGTTATGAGCCGGTTGCTCTTCCACTGAGCTACAGGCCCTCCCTGCATTCAGCTTATAATCTACTCTTTAGAGTGTCAAGGACGGGGCGCGGCAAGCAACCGGCATCCGGCTCGGCTTTGCCGATGTTGTCGCTCCGGACCTTGCCCGGCTACCTTCCCTTGAATTCTGCCGGCCGCTTCTCCAGAAAAGCCCGCACTGCTTCCTTATGGTCCTCGGTAGTTCGGGCCTGGTCCTGGGCCACGTGGGCCAGCTCCAGATGTTCCCGGAAGTTCTGCTCGCTGCCCTGGCGAACCAGATACTTGATCAGTGACTGGGAGCGGGTTGCGCCCTGGGCAATGCGTTCCGCCAGCTCCAGCACCGCCGGCAGCAGCTGGTCATCGGGCGCTATACGGCTGACCAAACCCATGCGGAGAGCTTCCTGACTTTCCACCCGGTCGCCGGTGTACTGGAGCAGCAGGGTATTGCTTACGCCAATCAGCCGGGGCAGGTTCCAGCAGCTGCCGTCGGCGGGAATCAACCCCATCCGGACGAAGGCTTCGGAAAATACGGCCTTCTCCGAGGCAATTCGGATATCGCAGGCCAGCGCCAGCCCCATACCGGCGCCGATGGCGTGGCCGTTGACCGCCGCGATGGTGGGCTTTTGCAGCTCTTGTAACCGGAGTACCATCTCCGGGGCGCGGGAATTTTCGGGGTCAAAACGCCGTGAGTAGCGAGCTTCCATACCGCCCCAGGGCCGCTCCTGCTGCGCCTCGCTGCGGTCTTCCCTTTCCTGAATGCTGAGATTGAAGCCTCTGACGTTGGCGCCGGAGCAGAAGGAAGGCTCGGCGCCGGTAAGCAGCAGTACCCGAAGCTCCGGGTCATCCTAGAACCGCTCCAGCGCGGCGAAAAATTCCTTCGCCATTTCCGGGTTGATGGCGTTTCGGGTGGCCGGGTCGTGCAGCCGCACCACCAATACGCCGCCCTTCTTCTCGGTGATAACAAATTCTTCAGCCATTTTTCAACCTTGCTCCATCGGTTCCCGGGGCGCCGGCTCCGGGTTTGCGCAAACTTGAGATAATCGGGCCGAGGCAACGACAACCTACTGGCGGCGCCGGGGCCGGACACGCCGGCGGCAGTTGCGGCGCAACGGTGATTGTAAAAGGGAATACAGCGCGGTGAAGTATGGTCGGGGCGGGCAGATTCGAACTGCCGACCTCCTGGTCCCAAACCAGGCGCCCTGCCGCTGGGCCACGCCCCGTAGGTGTTTGCGCTGCGCTGTAGAGCGGCGCTGTCGTGGCTGGCGCCGGTTAAGGTGGTATCCCCGGAGAGGGTCGAACTCTCATCTCTGGCTCCGGAGGCCAGCACTCTATCCGTTGAGCTACGGGGACACGCTTATTGCCAGCAGGTACTAGGATACCACGCTACGGCCCGTAGTAACAAGCCGGTTTGCCTCGGGTCCCAGGGCTATCGCATATGAAAAAATTTCAGGATGAGAACGGAACTTTCCGATGTTTTGGCGGCGCTTTACTGGGTAATCAACATCAAAACCAACGGTTTAAGTCTTAAATTACCCAAATTTAGCAGTTAAAAACGGAGATTTAACCGTCAATTGGCCTCTTAAAATCCATATGCGATAGCCCTGCCTCGGGTCCCAGGGCTATCGCATATGAAAAAATTTCAGGCTCAGAACGGAACTTTCCGATGTTTTGGCGGCGCTTTACTGGGTAATCAACATCAAAACCAACGGTTTAAGTCTTAAATTACCCAAATTTAGCAGTTAAAAACGGAGATTTACCCGTCAATTGGCCTCTTAAATTCCATATGCGATAGCCCTGCCTCGGGTCCTGGCGCCCGGTTTACTTACTCGTTGCCCTCGGCCGGTATAAATTTCATTGACAGGGAATTGACACAGTGGCGCGCGCCGGTGGGAGTAAAACCCTCGCCGAAAAAGACGTGCCCCAAATGTCCGCCGCAACTGGCGCACTCGATTTCCGTCCGAAATCCGTCCGGGTCGGGCAGCTGGTTCACTGCTTGGGGTATTTCCTGGTCAAAGGCCGGCCAACCGCAGCGGGCGTTGAACTTGTCCTCAGACCGGTAAAGTTCGGCATTGCAGCGGCGGCAAAGGTAGGTGCCTTTCTCGTAGAAGTCATCATACTCACCGGAAAAGGGCCGTTCCGTACCCTTAAATTCGATGATGTATTTCTCCTGAGGTGTTAATGGATTATAGGCGTTGCTGGTCATTGTCATCTCCAACTTGTGAATTTCGAGCCGCCAAAAGCTATCGGTTAGCTATATCCGGTTCGCCCCGGCCGGAATCAAGCCTGGACGGGATTAGAGTAGCCGGATGCTCCGGCTGGCCCCCTCGGAAACGGCGCAGGTCTGACCGGAAGCAGAAAATCAGCACGGCAACCAGGAACACTATCAATGCCCCGACGGCCACCGCAAAGGGCGCGCCCAGATAGCGGGCCACGAAGCCGGCCTGGGCCATGCCCAGCGGCCCCAGACTCCAGGTGGCCCCATACAGCCCCATAACCCGGCCGCGGATGTTGTCAGGCACCAGCTCCTGCAGCGAGCTCAATCCCCCCACGAGATACAGGGAAAAGTTGATGCCGGCTACGAACAGGATGCCCATTGATACCCAATACAGCCCTTGCCACGCGGCCAGCGCAAACAGCATCAGGCAGATTCCATACAGCATAGCGCCAAAGAGGATGATCAATCCCCGGGGACTGCCCGGTCGCAGGCTGCCGATAATCCAGTTGCCCAGGATAGCGCCGGCGCCGGCTGACCCCAACAGCCAGCCTACTCGTTCCGCTCCTACTTGCAGTGATTTTTCGGCCAGGGAAGGCATCAGCAAGATGTAGGAGATTCCGAAGAGGCTGTTGCAGAAGGTCATCAGCATCACATACAGAAATATGGGATGGCTGCCGACGTAGCGGAAACTTTCTCCAATCTGCTGCCAGACTCGCCCGGTGGCCGGCGCCCGATCCCGCAGCCGTAGCAATGCCATCACGGCGGCCAATACGTAGAAGGAGCTGGCGCTGATGAGCATGGAAGCTTCGATGCTGAGTCGGGCAATTACCAGGCCGGCCAGCGCCGGGGCCAGGACCCGCACCCCGTTCCAGACTACCGACTCCATCGCCACGGCGTTGACGATATGCTCCCGCTCCATCAGGCGCGGGAATATGCTGGCCCGGCTGGGCTGGTCAAAAGCCTGACCGACGCCAGCGATAAAGGCGGCCAGCAGAATGTGCCAGGGTTCTACCTGCCCTACCCACACCAGGACCGACAGGCCCACTACCACGGTGGCTGAGACACTCTGGGCGGTGGCTACCAGTACTTTAGGCTCCAGACGATCGGCCAGGACCCCGCCCACCAGGTTTAAGGCCAGGGCCGGCAGGGCTATCGCCAGTCCCAGGTAGGCCAGGTAGCCCTCGTCTCCGGTGAGGTCGAACATCAGCCAGCCCAGGGTGAACTGGAACAGCATCTGGTGTCCCGTTACCCCGGTCAGCAGGGCCAGCCAGTAGTAGCGGAACTGGCCGTAGCGCATGGAAGAGGGTATCAGCCGACCGAATCCGCCGAGGGACGAAGTGTGCGCACTCATAGCAACTATTGTGCCATTAGCCGTTGAGCTTGGCAAACGAAGATTGATACCCTACCCGGGCCAGCGGAGCGGGGCTGCGAAAGAAAAACCTGCCCCGCTCCGGGTAGATGACCGTGGCCTGAGCCAATGCTGCGCTGCCGGGGATTAGCGAAGCTTGTTGGCGAACTTCTGCCGGACTTTCGCCACTTTAGGACTAATTACTATCTGGCAGTACATACTGCCGGGGTTGTTCCGGTAGAAGAGATGGTGTTCCGCTTCAGCCGGATAGAAAGCTTCGAAGGGAGCCAGCTCAGTTACTATCGGCCGGCTGACGGCGCCCGAATCGCCTAGTTCCTGGATAAGCTGCGCCGCCTGTTCCTGCTGAGACTCGGAAGTGTAAAGAATCACCGAGCGGTAGCGGGTGCCGACGTCAGCCCCTTGCCGGTTGAGGGTGGTCGGGTCGTGACTGGCGAAGAATACTTCAAGAATCTCTGAAAACGCTATTTGGCTAGAGTCGAACTCTACCCGAACTACTTCGGCGTGGCCGGTCTTTTCGCCGCAAACCTGGTAGTAAGTGGGATTGACCGTATGCCCGCCGGAATACCCGGATGTAACGGCAGCTACGCCGCGAATCTCGGTAAAGACGGCCTCGATACACCAAAAGCATCCTCCGCCAAGAATGGCGACCTCGTTTGTGTTGTCAACCACAGCAACTCCTTTTAACTGTTCAAAATTGGTGAAACCGTTCCGCTAACAGGGCCATCAGCCAGCTAATTCAACTTAAAGCAAGGTCGAAGGCAATTCTTTGCCTGCTGGCTCCATGCCTGGTCTAAATTCTATCCCCCGGCCCCTCGCCCCAACACTTGCATTAGCGCCGCCACGTCTTCCACTTCCTCCAGGTTCTCCAGCATCTCCAGAACCTGATTGGTATCGGCGTCGGAAAGACCCCGCCGGAAACAGTCCCGGACCTTCACCAGCCGTTCCTCCCGGGACATCGGGCTGGCTGCCGAACCGCGAAAGGCGGCGCACTCGACGGCGACCGTGCTGCCGTCCTTGAGGAGGGCCGTGGCTCGGGTAGCTCCCGATTCAGGGCCTTCCGGTTCCACCCGGATGCGGCCCAGCATCTCTTCCATATCGGGCGCAAAGCGTCGGGAGTCGGTGAAGGTGTCGATTCCTACCTGTCCATCCAGCAGGGCGGCGGCGGCGCAGTATTCCACGCTGAACTTGCCATCCAGTCCGCTGCGAGGGACCGGCCCGGAATGGCCGCGCCCCCGGCGGTGGATTGTTACCCGTTCAATCACATCCGGGGACAGATTATGCTCCGCCCGCAGGTTAAGGGCCGCCTCGATGACATTCTGCATATAGACCTGGGCCGGAAACCGCTTGATGTCGTAGCCCGGGGCCGTAAGCCGCCATGAGTGTCCCAGGCCGCCGATGGCTAACTCCCAATCGAAATTTCCTCCGAACAAGGCATTGGCGTAACCTACCGGCGATTCCAGCACACTGTCACTGGCGGTGTAGCCCATACCGGCCAGAATGCCGGCCTCGGCTCCCATCCGGGCGGCATTGCCGGGGTGGGTAGATTTAACCATCGTGCCGGTGTTGGCCGTGAGACCGCCGGTGCGGGAAGCGGCAATTCCCAGGGCCATCAAAGTTTGCGGCATGTCCAAGTCCAGGGCCTTGGCGGCGGCCGCGGCGCCGCCGAGAGGTCCGACCAGACCGGGCGGGTGGTAAGCCGGGGCGGTGGCCGGCGCCGATGCGGCCCGCAGGCGGCCCTGGATTTCCCAGCCCAGAACGTAGCCGGTGATGACCCGCTTGCCTGGGGCGTGCTGCTGTTCGGCTAGAGCTAAAGCCGCCGGCAGACAGGAGGATGTGCCGTGGGTGGGCGGGAACCCTTGAATCTCATAGTCGAGGCAATGGCCGAAGACTCCGTTGGCAAAGGCGGCGGCCGGCGGGTTCGTCCGGTATCCCCAGCCAACCACCGACGCCTGGGGCGCGCCGCCGCCGTCCCGCACGTATCGGCCAATGATGTCCGCCAGTTCCTGAGCCGAGCCGGCAACCATATTGGCTACCCCGTCCAGGATGGCAATCTTGGCGGCCATAACTACGGATTCGGGCAGATCTTCGTACTCCGTATCGGCGATAAACTGGGCCAGAGTTTGAGTTGCGTTCATGGCTTTCCGTCCTGTATTCCGAGGTTGATTGCTGGCAGGCGCAGTCCTTCGCTACCGATAGTCTATTCCGTACACCTTTACCGCCGTGTCGTGGAAGAGGGCGGCCCGCTCTGCCGCAGAGTAGTTTGCCGACAGGCGCTTGAAGGCGTTGAACAGCACGTTGTAAGAATAGGAAACTTTGTCCACCGGGAAGTTGCTTTCGAACATGCACCGTTCCGGCCCGAACTTCTCGATGCAGTAGTTCATTAACGGCCTCAGAGCCTCGGCCAGGGCAGACGAGCCGATAGGCCGGTTCCACTCGTGCCAGTCGAACCCGTAGCGAGGTTGACCGACGCCGCCCAGCTTCATATAGATGTTGGGACACTGGGCTACGGTGTCAATGCCGGCCCGCCACTGGGCCAACACTTCCTCATCCCGGTTGGCGTAGGGCCCGACCCGCAGCAATCCCCCGATGTGGTTAAAAATTATCGGCAAATCAGGAACGGCCTGGGCCAGCTCCGCCATTTCCTCCGCCTGATGGAAGTAGGCGGTGATGTCCATAACCAGTCCCCGACGCGCCAGGGCCGAGGCTCCGGCGCGGAAATCCGGGTTGGACATCCGGCCTCGGGGCGCGCGGCTTTCTATCTCCGGGTGAGGGTCGTAGCCGGTATGGGCCCGGATTCCCCGAAAACGATTGGGACTGGCGGCTTGCAGCTCATCTAGTACCGACTCAACTCCGGCTCCCAAGTCCAGGTTGGCGGCGCCAATGATGGCGGCGGCGGCTCGCCCTTCGCCATAGATACCGCTGGCGCTGGCGGCGGCGATTCCCTGAACAAATTCCACTTCGCCGACAGACCGGACTGGCTCGGGGCCGTCGGGCCGGTACATAGAACGGGCCTCGATAAACACGGTGGAACGGACGTTATGCCCACTGTTAATATCGTCAGCCAATTCGTGAATTAAATATCGCTGGTAGGGAATTCGCTCGGCGCGAAAATCCCAAAAGTGATGGTGCGGGTCGCAGACCGGCAAACCGGGTTCCAGCGTTGGCTCCTGGGTAAGCTCGAGCCAGTCATTGCCTCCGAATGGCATAGCAAGTCCCTCCTTAATCTGCGGAGTGTGGCGTCAGATTACGCCGCTCGTGCATAATTATGGCTGTCGTCCGGCTTCATACTACCACACATTTACCCGGGCCATTTGCCCGGGTATAGCGTATTCCTAAACCTTCACAAAAAAGTGAAGCCAGGCTCCCCTCTCCCATAGGGAGAGGGGCCGGGGGTGAGGGCCTGTCCTGCCGCAATGCTCAGGGCTATCGCATATGGATTTTAAGAGGCCAATTGACGGGTAAATCTCCGTTTTTAACTGCTAAATTTGGGTAATTTAAGACTTAAACCGTTGGTTTTGATGTTGATTACCCAGTAAAGCGCCGCCAAAACATCGGAAAGTTCCGTTCTGAGCCTGAAATTTTTTCATATGCGATAGCCCTGCCGCAATGCTGTAATTGACTACCGCCTGGGGGTATGTTAGCCTATCTTCAGGAAAAGCCCATCACCCCGTCAATTGAATTGGAGTGTTGCATCATGGACGTAACGGCCCTGGCTATCGAAAAGCTCAAGGAAGTACTGGATCAGGAAGAGGAAGTTAACAATTCTCTGCGCGTGATTGCTATGCCTTCCGGACAAGGTCTCCAGTATATGCTTACTATGGAAAAGGAGACCCAGCCGGACGATACCGTCTTAAACCTGGATGGCTTGAGTTTCCTGATGGATTCCGACAGCGCACCTTTCCTGGAAGAGGCCACTATTGACTACGTGGAAGAATTCGGAGGTCAGGTCGGCTTCGTGATTAACAACCCCATGTACGCCAGCGGCGGCGGTTGCGGCAGTGGTGGCTGCGGCTGTGGCGGTGGGGGCTGTGGTTGCGGCAGTGGCGGTTGCGGCGGCCACTAGGTCGATTGGACTCCCTGGGCCAGTCAATCCCCTATAAGGTATCCGGAGACCCGAGTTAAAAACGGGTCTCCGTTTTTTTTGTCTTAAATCGACCCTCTCTGGGATACTTCCTTCCTGTAACCGGGACAATCAGCTTTCTTTGCTGATTCGGGCCGGCGCCGGTTGAAGTTGCTCCTAAATCTGGCTGAACCCGGTTCCGGGCAGCGTAACCCCGCGCCCCTTGGCCTCGGCAATCCAGCCAAACTCCTGAAGTATTTGCTGACTGTAAGTAACCCGCCCGGTTACGGCGTCCAATGGTTCGGTTGTCAGCAGCAGGGCCGAATCGGCCATCAGCGAAGGCGGCTCGCCCCTGGGGTCATCTATGCCGTCAACCAGATTGTGGTACACCGTCCCCGGCGTAGGAACCACCAGAGACGGCGAGACGCAGGTCACTGAAATGCCGTACTGGTACACTTCGCTGGCCAGGCCCTGGGTAAACCGCTCCAAAGCTGCCTTTTCCGCCCCGTAGCAAGCGCCTCCGACAATGCCGGCGTTGTCGCCCCGGTAGGGGCCCCGCCCCGGCCCTACGGCGGCCCCGGAGGAAATGTTGATGATGCTGCCGGCGCCGCGGGGAATCATTTGTTCCAGAACTGCCTTGCTCAAGATAAAGGGCGCGTGAAAATTCACTTCCCAGGAGCGTATCCAGCGGTTGGTAGGAAAGTCCTTGACGGGAATGAAATAAGTCAAGGCAGCGTTGTTTACCAGCACATCTACCGGGCCGTATATTGCCGCGGCCGCGGCGATAAGGCGTTCGCACTCCTCGGGTTGGGCCAGATTTACCGCTACGGCGGTGGCCTCGCCTCCGGCCGCCCGTATGTCAGCGACCGTTTTCTCCAGCGAACCTTCCAGCGGATGGTCTCCTTCTTTCAAGGTGCGAGCGGCGCAAATGACTTTTGCTCCCTCGCCGGCAAACCGGGCTGAAATCTCCGCACCGATACCCCGACTGGCTCCGGTTACCACCGCTACTTTGTGGTCCAACTTGCCCATCATTCTTCCTCTATTATCGCTGGAGTACCTGTATAATAGCATAATGACTCGAATGCACCGTCTTTACAGCGACCTGTCCTATCTTTGGCCTCTTTTCAGTCCGCCGGAGGACTACGCTGCTGAAGCCGAACATTGGCGACAGGTATTGCGGCAGCGACTGGGGCCTGGTCGTCACTCGGTATTGGAGCTTGGCTCCGGCGGCGGCCACACCCTGATCCACCTGACCGCTGAATTTGAGCTGACGGCCGTAGATTTGTCGCCGGAAATGCTGGCCCTCTCCCGAAAGCTGAATCCCGCAACGCCGCACCACGTCGGGGATATGCGTAATGTCCGATTGGGACAAACCTTTGACGCGGTGGCGATTCACGATGCCGTCTGCTACTTGTTGACCGAAGAAGACCTGCTGGCTACCTTCGCTACGGCCCGGGATCATTTAACTCCCGGTGGGGTTCTGCTGCTTTGTCCCGACTTTCTCAAGGAGACCTTTTCCGGCCCGATGGTTCTCCACTGGGTCTGCGAATCAGCAGAACCGGCATTTACGGTAATCGAGTACTGCCACGACCCGGACCCGGATGACACTACCATTGAGTCGGTGTTTTTCTTCATTTTGAAAGAAGGTGGTGCATTGCGCATCGAGCAGGATAGGCACCTTACCGGGCTGTTTGCTACCGATACCTGGCTGCGACTGCTGAGTGATTCGGCATTTGACGCCGAGCTAATCAGTTTGCCCGGTTATGCGGGAGGGTACGGAGGCCATCTTTTTGTGGCCCAGCGGCTTTAGACTTGGGCGGAGAAGGCTCACGGGCCCAGGTCTTGCGGTCAATGTCGCCACCAGCGTCCCGGTTCAACCGAGTTAGTCGATTTCAGGACGGTTACTTTTTCAGTTTCAAACGGCAGCGGCGGCTGATGCGGTAGCGATTGGCGGCAATCCGGGCGTATATGAACTCTCCCAGTTGGGGGACGCCGGGCAGCCAGAGGAGCGGGACAAGGGGCATCAGGGGCGGCAACCGGAGGGAGAGCATTCGGAAGGCGTAGAAACCGCGGTACAGCTCGTCCCGCCGGACATCGCCCCCTGATGGGCCCCATCGTTTATACGTTTCCAGATAGGCGGCGTTAGCCAGGTCGGACCAAACCAGCCCTTCCGGGGGGACGGGCAAGTCCTGGAAGGCGACCCAGTTCACTTGGCGAAAAAGGTCAGCCCGGGCCAGCCGGCGCACCGTACCGGCGCAAAAACCGCACTCGCCGTCATAGTAGAATACCCAGTTGCGGTCGGCCTGACTCTTTACCATATTCCCATTATATCTTTAACCCGGACAAGTCGCATTAGCCCGGCAAGGCCATCGTGCAGTCCGGTTAAGCGCCGGCTGCCCGGTTGACCTAACCGTTTCCTGTTGCCGGTCTGACGGAAAAGGCCGGCTAACCTGACGCTTGCTGGCCGGCCTGGGCGTAGAGTCGCGCATCCTCTTCATCAGCTGCTTGGGAGCCGGCGGTTACATCCACCCACTTGAGGATGACTCTCCCGGCAATAATCAAGACCATGATGGATAAGACGGCCATGCGAGTGTCCAGGACACCGGTTACGACGACGTAAAGTATGGGGCCAAAGACCGACGACACTCGGCCCATAAACCCGAAAAAGGAGAAAAACTCGCCGCTTCGGGCGTGGGGGACTATTTGGGCGAACAGACTGCGGGCCAGGGCCTGGCTGCCGCCCATAACCATCCCCAGGCATACTCCCAGCAGGAGCCATTGGTAACCGACTTGCAGGCGCAGCGGTTCCCAGACCAGCCGACGCACCGTATCCGGCCACCAATCAATCGGCCCTTCGCCCAGGGCCGAAGGATGCAAGCGTCCAATGGCACTTTCGCCGGCCAGCTCTCCCCCGATAAGGGTTATGCCGTAAGGGGCGTATTCCGATGCACGAACCAACTCCAGCAGTTGCCTTGCTTCCGGTACAGTCAGCATTTGCCCGGCTTCCGGATTGCCCGCAGCTCCTGAATCGCTCCCGGGCACCCCTTCAAGGATAGCGTTGACCTCCCCTTGCCACGCCCGGTCCTGGCGCGAGTCCTGCAAGTCAGGAGCGGTCTCAATCTGGTAGGCCCTGGCTGCCGAATCGTAGGCAAGCTGGTAGTCAAAGTCCTGCTGCTGCCGGGGTTCCAATGGGGCCACCGCTACACCGAACAATACGACCAGCGACCAGCCGGCCAGCGATACGGCCAGCGCTCCTTTGGTGGTAATGCACCCGGCAAGCCACGAAAATCCCATGGCCCCGAAAGCGGCAACAAACTGGATTATCAGGATAGTTGCCATGTTGAAGACCAGAGGGATTCCGATGGTATCCGCTCCGTAAGCGCCGGCTACCACCAGCACCGTCTGCACCCCGTCGTTGAACAACAGGTAAGCGACCAGGTAGATGGCGATTACCCGGAACCGCCGCAGTTGGTGAAAAGTATGGGCCAGTTCCTGACAGGCCAGCGGCAGGGCGCGTAAGGGGGACAGACTTTTCAGCGGATTGGGAATGTGCGGTTCAGGTACCACCTTCAGCGTCCACAACGCCCAACCGAACCACCAGACCCCGACGGAAGAGATTGCTATACGGGTAACCAGGTCCGCCCATGAGCTGTCCTGAGTTGCCACAATCATCGCCAGGTGAACCGCCAACAGCAGTCCACCGCCCACGTAGCCGTAGGCGAACCCGCGACTGCTGACATCATCCAGCAGTTCCCGGGGCGCGATGTGGGGCAGGAAGGTATTGTAGAAAACGAGACAGCCGGCGAAGCCGACGTTGGCGACTATGAACATCGCCAGGAACCACAGCCAAGGCTGGCCGGTGTAGGCCGAAAAGAACATGAGGACGCTGAACAGAGACCCGGTGATGGTATAGGCCCAGAGCAAAGCCTTTTTAATGGCAACCCGGTCGGCAATCACTCCCAAAATGGGACTGGACAGCGCAACGATGGCCGTAGCCAGGGCAATGCCCAAACTCCAGGTAGAACTGCCGGTGAAGCTGATTCCCAGGAAAGTCACCGACTCCCCCAGGGAATCCTTGAAGAGGAAAACGAAATAGACGGGGAAGATGGCCGCGCCGCCAGAGGTGGCGTAAGCGGAGTTGGCCCAGTCGTAGATACACCAGGCGCGGATTATTTTGCGCTGTTGCGCTGGCAGCTCTCCTATCTTGCCAATGGACAAAGGGACTCCTTTGGTAGCGGTAAAAGTTCCATAGGGCCGGCTCTCACCGCCAGCGGCTCAATTGCCAGGATGGTAAAGTCACCACCAGAAAAAACGAATGGGCAGGTGGGATCCCCGGCTGTCCCGCCGGCGCGGGTCCCGCCAGAAAACCCGCCGGGGATCGTAGGCGATGCTGAAAATCACAATTAATAGTCCCAGAAGAAAGAGAAGCCCCGCAATACTGCCCAGCATCAAGGTCACTCGCTAAACGGAAAGGTCGAGCTATTATATCCCACCGGACGGCCTTTCCGGTAGCAAAGCATTATTGTGGGCAGCGTTGCAATTTAGGTGGTTTAAGTCAGGGCCTATCATTCGTTCCAGTACCGCCGGGACAATCCCTGTGGTTGCTCCTACACCTCGACCACCTAATACGGAACGCTACCATTATTGTGAAGGAGAGATTTCCGTCCACATCGTTGCTGGTCGGGTCTGTCCCGGTCCGGAAACGGTGGAGCAAGTAAATACCTCGGCGGGCTCAAGTGTAAAAAATTGATTAGTAGAGGGCTCGTCCAAATTACGGAGACCCGGTGTGATGCGGCGGCGGCTTAAGCGATTTATCAGAATCGCGCCAGAGGCGGGCATTCCCCCGCTTCCGGCCGGTGGGGTAATACTGTAGGGACGGCCCGACTTAGCCGGGCCGTCCGTCGGCACAATTTGGCGGTACGGCGGCTGATTATTGATCTGCCCCGGCGCCACCCTCTCCGCAGCGGCTGGAAGTTAGACGCTAAAGGAGGTGCCGCAGCCGCAAGCCTTCTTGGCGTTAGGGTTGTCAAAGGTGAACCCCTTGCCATTGAGTCCGTCGGAGAAATCTAACTGGGTTCCCACCAGATAGATATAGCTCTTCTTGTCCACCATCACCTTTACGCCGTGCTGCTCTACCACCTTGTCGCTTTCCAGTTCTTCGTCGGTGATTTTCAGGTCATAGGTCAGACCGGAGCAACCGCCGCCCTTGACGGCCACCCGCAGGCCGATGCCTTCGCTGATGCCTTCTTTGGAGGCAAAATACTTAATCTTTTCGGCAGCCTTCTCGGTGATTTGCACACCGAGTTCCACGCCATCCATGGTAATTGCCATACAAGCCCTCCCGTCGGAAAGCAGATTTTCTAATTGCTAGTAATGCCATTTTACGTTCAATGAACCAGGTCAGTCAATGGGCTTGGCTTCGTCATTCTTCGGGTCGGTGGCGCCGGATGTGCCGTTTCGCTGTTCGGCAGCGCCCACTTTTTAACCGCATTATTCTTGCGGGAGAGGAACTACGGATTAACATAATACGAAATCAACTGGGTGCGGTGTATCCCAACTATTGCCAATTTGACAGATTTTATTAACCGAATTTTAAGACTCTATCGGCTGCAGAATGCTATTATTTTTAATTGACAGGCTAATTTGCTTTATTTAGGATAATGAGAGATCAGGGTAAGTTTGCCTGGCGTTTTGGCGGTCGCTGCAAGATGGTTGCCTACCAATTGAAGCAAGATTACAACGAGATTTTGCCCGAAACCACGGCGACCCGGCACGACGTGCCCGCTTTCCGTGGACTTGAATACCAGGCTTACCGGACTGAGCTGCGGGTTCTGCGCCGTCAACTGCTGGCATTGCAGGAATGGGTAGTTGACACCGGCGCCCGGGTAGCTATTTCCCTGGAAGGCCGGGATGCCGCCGGCAAAGGCAACATCGCGGCGGCAATCACCCACTACCTGAACCCCAGGACTTCCGGCATAATCAGCCAGGGCATACCGACCCCGCAGCAGATGCGCAACTGGCTGGGCCACTATTACAAGCTGATGCCCAAACCCGGCGAAATGATGGTATATGACCGTTCCTGGTACTCCCGCGCCCTCATTCAGCCGGCTATGGGATACTGCACCATGCGGCAGTATCACTACTTTATGAACAAGGTTAACGACTGGGAACGGGACCTGGTGAACGAGGGAGTGTCCTTTATCAAGCTGTACCTGTCGGTAAGCCGCGAATCTCAAGACCTGCGCTTTCGGATCCGGCAGGACAGCGACCTCCAGTACTGGAAATATTCCGCCAACGACCGCAAAGTAGCCGAGCGGTGGCAGTTGCTGACCTACTTCAAGGAGCGTATGTTTGCCGTTACCTCTACGGACTACGCCCCCTGGATAATCATCGAGTCGGACAATAAACAGCAGGCTAGACTGAACGCCATCCACTACATCCTGACCCGTTTTGAGTACGAGGGCAAAGACCTGCGGCCCGAGTTCATTTACCAGGCCCCGGATATGGACCTGCTTACCGATATGATTGTGGACGGGGTGCTGTTTACCAGCCTGAACCGGGACCAGGTAGGGATATTGGAGCGAATACTGATCCATGAATAGATCTGACTGCCCCAAATGTTTGCCGCCGGAGGTCTGGTTCTCTGCGGCGGTTATGCCCTGGTTATACGCAAGCACCGATTGCTGGATCTGCCCAAAGGCAAGCTGGATTTCCCCGGCGAATCCTATAGGGTATGCGCTTTGCGGGAGATTTCCGAAGAAACGGGTCTGTCTCCTGATCGAATGACCATCCGTACCGAGCTTTGTCGCACCAGTTATATTTCCTATTACGCAATTGGGCCCGTCAACAAGACCGTACAGTGGTTTCTGCTGGATTACGCCGGCGACCTTGCCGACCCGTTGCTTCCCGACTTGACGGAAGGAATCGACCAGTGCCAGTGGATTCCCTGGGCCAATTGCCGGAGAAAATGAAGGCGGCCCGACCCTATCTGCGTCCGGTGTGTCAGGCTATCGAGCGGACGCTGCTGGCCGCCGCGGCGGCCTTGCCCTGAATCGAGTATAATTTACCCAATCGGAACGCTGCGGCTTCCATCCCGCTTTCCGGCCAACCTTACGGGAGGTTAATCCTATGGCAGCGCCCACGCTGACCCCGGTTTTCAGTGACGTGGCCGTCGAGTACCAAGCTATTACCGAGACCGCCGGCCTGCACGACTCCTCCTACCTCGGACGGCTCAAAGCCAGCGGCGCAGATGCCCTGGACCTTTTGAATCGCCTTTCCACCAACGGCATCGTTAACCTGAAGCCTGGTCAGGGGGCGCCGACTATCCTGACTACCGATCGGGGTCGGATTCTGGATTTGCTTGGTGTGGTTAATATCGGTGAATACGTCCTGCTCCTGACCAGCGCCGGTTGTGAACCGATAATTATGGACTGGCTGGACAAGTACACGATTATGGAAGACCTGACGGTTGCCGACCTTTCGGCAGAAACCGCTCTCTTTACCCTTTGCGGCCCCCGCTGTGTAGAAGCGCTGGACAAGGTAGTGCCGCAAGAGTCGGTTGCGCTGAACTTGGCGACGGCTCCCTATTCGGTCCTGCCGACCGCCGTAGCCGGGCACGATGCGTTGCTAATCCGGCGTCCTCTGGGTGCTCTGCCGGCCGTTGACCTGCTGGTGGCCGCGGCAGCCGGGCCGGCAGTGTGGGAGGCGCTGACCGGGTCGGGGATTCCTCCGGTTGGTCTGGAAGCCTTTAACACCGCCCTGGTGCAGAACGCCGTTCCCCGCCACGGCCGGGAGTTGGGCGAGGCCTACAATCCGTTGGAGGCCGGGTTGATTGGCTCGGTGGACTTTGCCAAAGGTTGTTATATTGGTCAGGAGGTAATCGCCCGCCTGGACACCTACCAAAAGGTGCAGAAATATCTGGCGCGGTTCCGGTTTTCCAATGGAGCGGTGGCGTCGGAGGGCGCCGGCCTGCAATTGGAAGGCCGCAATGTGGGCAATATCACCTCCCTGGCTGCCATTCCTGCCACCGGAGATCTGGTAGGTTTAGGCTACCTTCGGACGGCTCTGGCTACACCCGGTCAGGAACTAGCCCTCGCCTACCCTTCCGTCGGGACGGCCACGGTTACGGAACTGCCCCAACTGTTCGGCCCCGGGCAATAAAAGCGCCGGTTCCGGACGGGGGTAAACCGCCACGGGCTCGAAAACTTCCTTGAGCGAAGGCCGGCTTTCAGCTTGCCCGACCGATAGCGGCCAGCATAAAGGCGTATTCCTCGGCCACTTCGTAGAGCCGGTCATAGCGACCGGACCGCCCTCCGTGGCCGGCGCCCATATTAGTCTTCAACAGCAGCAAATTATCGTCCGTTTTCAGCGTCCGCAACTTGGCTACATACTTGGCCGGCTCCCAGTAGGTAACCCGGGGGTCGTTTAGTCCGGCGGTAACCAGCATGGGCGGATACTCCCCGGCGGTCAGATTATCGTAGGGAGAATAGGAGCGAATATACTCGAAGACGGCCTGGTCCTCGATGGGGTTGCCCCATTCGGGCCACTCGATGGGGGTAAGGGGCAGGGTATCATCCAGCATAGTGTTGAGGGCATCCACAAAAGGAACGTGAGCGGCCACTGCGCCCCACAACTCAGGGGCCTGGTTGACTGCCGCCCCCATTAACTGGCCGCCGGCGCTTCCTCCGGCGATGGCGATGTTCCCTTCCGCCCCATAGCCTAGTGCAACTAGCCGCCGGGCGACATCCACAAAATCGTTAAAGGTATTGGCGCGCCGGTCCAGTTTGCCGGCTTCGTACCAGTGGTAGCCCAGGTCATCGCCGCCGCGGATGTGGGCAATGGCAAAAATGAATCCCCGGTCCAGCAGGGACAGACGGGTAGTAGAGAAAGAAGGAGGGATAGCGTACCCGTAGGCGCCGTAGCCGTAAAGGTACAGGGGCGCCGAACCGTCGACCGGGGTTTCGGCGCGGCGGACCAGGGAAATCGGGATTGACACCCCGTCTCTGGCCGGAACCAGCAGCCTTTCCGTCACATATTCGGAAGCATCGTAGCCACTGGGCACCTGCTGTACCTGCCGGACTTCCAGCTCTCCGGTTTTCCGGTGATAGTCAAATACAGTGCTGGGAGTCACCATTGAGGTGTATTCCAGGCGCAGAGTATCGGTTTGAAATTCCCGGTTTTGACCCACGGCAGCAGTGTAGGCGTCCTCGGGAAAGTCAACGTAGGTTGATTTGCCGTCCCGGTCAATCAGCCTTACCTGATCCAAACCGTCGATTCGTTCCTCTACCGCGATGAAGTCCCGGAACAGGTCGAAGCTACGGATATAATGGGTATCCGAGGCGTCCACCAGGGGAGTCCAGACTGGCTCGGTGGGATCGTCGGCCGGCGCCGTAGCCAGCCGGGAATTCTTGTGAGTATCATTGGTGCGAATTACGAAACGGTCTCCCTGGTGGTCTATTGAGTATTTATGCCCGGCCCGGCGGGGAGATACCAGCAAGGGGGCTGCCGTCGGGTCGGCGGCGGGAATCAGCCTGACTTCGGTGGTAACGTGGTCTCCGGCAGAAATAATGATGTATTCCCGGGAAGCGGACATCCCAATCCCGACAAAAAAGCCGGGGTCCCGCTCCTCATAAATCACGGCATCTTGAGACACGGGTTCTCCCAGGATATGCCGGCGAACTTGCCAGGGACGCCAGTTAGCGTCCACCAGCGTATAGAAGAAAGAAGAATCGTCCCTGGCCCACACGCCGGGCCCGATGGTATCCGGGATTTCCTCCGCCAGTATCTCCCCAGTTTCCAGAATTTTTATTACCAGTTTGTAGCGCTCAGAGCCATCGGTGTCGGTGGAGTAGGCCAGCAGTGCGCCGGCATTGCTTACCGAGAGGGAGCCTAACCGGAAGTATTCCAGGTCTCGGGCCAGTTCCGGCTCGTCGAGGATAGTTTGCGCCGCGGCGGTAGCCGATTCCCGCGCCTCGACCCCGTCGGCCGGCCAGCGCCGCCAGATACGGTACTGACTCTCCTCGGCAAACTGCCACTGGTAATACCAGTCGCCGTCCTTCCAGGGAACGCTGGAAAGGTCCGGCTGTTGGCGGCCTTTGATTTCCTCGAAAATGGTATTAGTCAACTCCCGGTAAGGGGCCATACAGGCTGCAAAATATTCATTCTCCGCCGTCAAATAGGCCAGCACGTCGGGATCGTCAACGGTTGGGTAATCGGCGGCACGCAGCCAGCGCCAGGGGTCTTCAATAGTAATTCCGTGACAAGTAAAACTGTAGGCTCGCTGCTCCGCTACGGGCGGAGTTGACTGGAAATTGGAAGGAACAGGTTTTGGCAAGGAAGGGCCTCCGTGCTGATTCTGGTGAAAATTTTGTGTCAGGCTGACATAAACTTATGACCGCACCGGGATAAGTGTCAATAGGGTATGCCCGGATACGCGGCCCAACCGGGGCCGGCAAAGAGCCCGGGCCGGTCAGGGTGTAGGCCCGGGCTCGTCTCCCGCAATGGCTGGCGTTGCTCTGTATTTCAGGCAGCAAGCAGCCGGAACGCCCGATTACTGCTGATATGCCCGCCTTTTCCCTTTTTCATTTCTGTAGTAAATTTATGCTATGGTTGCTGACGCTGCTCGTCCCTCATTAACGCCCCGAATTTTCGCCGCTTTCCGTCCTTATACCGGGCGCGTGGTTCTGGTGGGACTGCTGATTCTGGTAACTGCCGGGTTGGGCGTAGTTAATCCGGTTCTGATTCAGGTAGTCTTCGACCAGGCGTTGTTCCCCGAAGGGGCCGGGCCTGACTTGCGATTGCTCTGGATTCTTGCCGGGGTGATGACCGGTATTACGGTAATCACCGGCGGATTAGGCATATTGCAGACCTATCTTACCAACCTCGTGGGTCAGCGGGTAATGCGGGACCTGCGCGACACCCTTTACCGACACTTGCAGAGCCTGTCGCTGGCCTTCTTCACCGGCACTCGCACCGGGGAGATACAGTCCCGGGTAGCCGATGATGTTGGCGGGGTGCAGCGGGTAGTTACCAACACCGTATCTGATGTCCTTTCCAACAGCGTTATCCTCATCAGCACCCTGATCGCCATGCTGGTGCTGTCCTGGGAACTCACTATTGTGGCCGTCGGCACTGCGCCGGTGTTTTTCCTGCTCAGCCGGGTAGTGGGCGCCAAGCGGCGGGTCATCGCCGCCGAGACGCAAAAGTCCACGGCGGAGGTTACGGCCATTACTCAGGAAACCTTGTCGATTTCCGGGATTATGCTGGCCAAGCTCTTCGGGCGGCAGAGCCACGAGATTGACCGCTTTCACCAGGAAAATCAAAGATTGTCCGATCTGATTATCCGGCGGCAAATGACCGGACAATCCTTCTTTACCCTGATGCAGATATTCTTCTCCGTTTCTCCCGTTGCCATCTATCTATTGGCCGGCTATCTGATTATCGGTGGCGGCAATCAAGTATCGGCGGGGACTATCGTTGCCTTTACTACCCTGCAAAGTCGCCTCTACTTCCCCATCGGCCGGCTCCTGGAGGTTTCGGTGGAATTACAGGCTTCGCTGGCCCTTTTCGAGCGAATCTTCGGTTACCTGGACATCCGACCGGAGATAGTGGATGCGCCGGACGCCATAGACCTGGCGCCGGAAAGAGTTGCCGGAGCCATCAAGTTTGATGCCGTCCGAGTGAATTACGCCGCGAATCAGGAAGCCCTGCCGGGAAACTCCGTAGGGGAAGAATCGGACCCGGATGCAGCGGAAACGGGGCCCCGGTGGGCCTTGAATGGCGTATCCCTGGACATTCGTCCCGGCCAGTTGGCGGCCCTGGTAGGGCCCAGCGGCGCCGGCAAGTCAACCATTTCCTACCTGATTCCCCGACTTTATGACGCCACTGAAGGCCGCATCAGCATTGACGGGGTGGATGTACGGAAGATTAAACAGGCTTCTCTGGCCGGTCTGATTGGCTACGTAACGCAGGAAAGCTACCTGTTCCACGCCACCATTCGGGATAACCTCATGTACGGCAATCCCCGGGCCAGTCAGCAGGAACTGGAAGCGGCAGCCCGGGCCGCCTACATTCACGACCGCATCCTGGAGTTTCCCGACGGCTACGATACCGTTGTTGGCGAACGGGGCTACCGACTGTCCGGCGGGGAGCGGCAGCGGCTTGCCATCGGACGGGTTATTTTACATCAGCCGAAGATTCTGATTCTGGACGAAGCCACCTCGGCCCTGGACACGGCCAGCGAGCGTTACATGCAGTCGGCCCTGGAGCCTCTGATGCAGGGCCGGACTACAGTAGCTATTGCCCATCGCCTTTCCACCATCATCGCCGCCGACGTAATCTACGTCATTGACCGAGGCCGGGTGGCGGAACAGGGCTCCCACTGGGAGTTGCTGGCCCGTGGCGGGTTGTACGCCCGGCTCTATGAGGAGCAGTTTGAAGGCGGTCGGGTAGAGTGCTACTGCGAAGACGGGGTGGTTATGAGCGACGGCAACATAATCTTCGCAGAAGACGGTTCAGTATTGGCGGCGCATTAGCCTTGCCGGCGCGGCAGTAGTTCAACCGGTTGACCCCGGGCCACGTACCGACGGTTAGCCGGCATTTTTCCAAAATCCCCCGGCGTAAATCCGCCGCCGCTTCGCCAAAGGCCCTGAATTGGCCGGCAAACCGCAACCTCGGCCGGCTGCTCGCAGACACTTTTACCCCTTGACTTGCGGTATAACCTCCTGCCCCAGGAGTTCGATTTGTCGCAGGGTCGCCTCTTGCGACATTCCCGGCCACTGCACCCGAAAAATCAGGTAGTTGACTCCCAGTTCTTGCTCGTACCGGCGTATTTCAGCAACGATGTCTTCGGGCGAACCTAACAGGAAGCGGTCCCGGGCCAGGTCGCGGTATGGCACGGCGAAACTCTCCTCTCCGGGGAGGGCTTTATCCTGTCCCCAGGCGGCGTAGGCGGCATATTTGGGAGCCAGGTACGGCTCACTTTCCAGAAAGGCCGTTTCCCGTTCGTGGGCCACGTACAGTTCCCGCATCATGGGAAGAGCCTCGGGTCGGGGTTGGCCGGCCCGTTCCAGGGCCGATTCATAGCCTTGCCACTGTTCCGATACCATTTTCACAGTAGCGTGGGGATTCATCAGCCAGGGATAGCCCCAGCGGGCGGCCCGGCGGATGGCGGTATCGTTGTTGGCCGCCACCCAGATGGGCGGATGGGGTTGCTGCACCGGCTTGGTGGAAGGAGCAATTCGGGGGACTCGATAGTATTGGCCGGCGAACTCTACCTCCTCCTGAGTCCAGAGCAGTTTCATCACGTCCAATGCTTCCCGCAGGCGCGCTACCCGTTCTTCCCTTGCCACGCCAAAGGCGGTGTATTCCTCATCCCGATAGCCTAATCCAACGCCGAATATGAAGCGGCCGCCGCAAATAGCGTCCATAGTAGCGACGCTCTCCGCCAGCTCCACCGGATTGTGCAAGGGAACCAGGATGACGGTGGCGGCAATCTCCATATCGCCAGCCTCGGCGGCCAGGCGGGCCAGCAAAGGGAAAGAGGAGCTCATCTGATAAGGGGTTGCCAGGTAGTGCTGCCCGGTGCAAATCAGGTCAAATCCCGCTTCTCCGGCGGCCCGGACCTGCTCGGCGCTCTCCTGTATTTTCTGGGCGAAGGATTCGCCGGGCAAATATTGGTTAGTAACAAAGAAACCGAGCTTCATAGCGCTTACCTTTATCAATAATTTAGGAAGAATTACCTTCCCGAAGCTTTGTCCAATATTCTATTCGCTGCAGCGTAGAGAAACAATGAAGTTTTCCGCCGGGACAACGCCCTGGTGAACCGGTTTACCCCGGTCTCGAAGAACACCATAAAAATATATCGGGCCATTTGCGCCCGGATATTTCCAAAATTCAATTGACCGACTGCCTTTGGTTCTGTAGAATCCAGCATACTTGAGAAAGTTATGTAAAGGAGGCTGCGTACTTCGGATGAAGATAGCCAGGTTTCGTTCCAGAAACCGGACGGTGCACGGTGTCGTATTTGGCGAAGAAATAGCGGAAATCAGGGGAAGCATTTATACCAATTTCAGGATTACCGACACTCGACACCCGTTGTCCGACGTGAGACTGCTGCCTCCTACCGACCCGTCGGAGCTGTGGTGTCCGGGCCTCAATTTTGTGGACCACCTGGAGTATGCCGGGTCCGTGTTCGGACAGGCGGCCATGCCGGTGCCGGAAAAGCCCCAGCCGTGGCGCAAAGGCCGCAACTCCCTGACCGGAGTCAACGATCCCATAATTATCCCCAAGGACGCCAGCGGAGAGGTTCATTACGAGGGAGAGGCGGTAGCCGTCATCGGCAAGCTTTGCCGGCGCATTCCCCCGGAGCGCGTTTCCAATTATATCCTGGGCTACACTTGCGGAAATGATGTCAGCGAACGAACCTGGCAGAAGGATGACTGGACCTTCTGGCGCGCCAAGGGAGCCGATACCTTCGCTCCCATTGGCCCCTGGATCGAAACCGAGATAGACCCCCAGCAGCTGGACCTGCTGGTGCGCATTAACGGCAAAGAGGTTCAGCGGTGCAACACTTCGGATATGCTCTTCAGCTTTGCGGAAATAGTCAGCTACATTAGTCAGCATATAACCCTGCGGCCGGGAGACCTGGTATTTTCCGGGGCCACCGGCGTAACCTGCGCCATTACCCCCGGCGATACGGTGGAAGTCGATATACCGGGAGTGGGGGTGTTGACTAATCCGGTGGTGGCCGAATTTTAGGCGGCTAACCGCAGTCCCTTCTTGCCAACCGTGCCGGCTTCCTTTGCCTGCGTCGGCGGTCGCCGACCTATCTGACACGCCTGGCCCTAGGCTCAAAGTTAACCGGCCTGGCTCCCTTGTCCTGATACCGGGTCCGGTTAATTCACCGGAGCGCTTGCATCTTGCGGCGGTGGCGCCGGTCGGCTGGCCAGGGCAAACATCAGGGCGCTGATGACGAAGGTTGGCGCAAAGGTAGCCAGCACTATCTCGTATCCCCCGGTGTTATCCCGAATCCAGCCGGCATAGATGGGAGCCACGAACATCCCGATATTGTGGAAAATGCTCATCGCTCCCATCAGGCTGGCAAATCTGCTGCGGCCAAAGTAGTCGCCCACCATTATCCAGTTGACCGACGTAATTCCCTCCACAATTGCCAAGCCCAGGATGAAGACAACCAGCGCCGGCCATTGGGGAAGTACCCACAGGCCCAACAGACCTACGGCGCCCAGATTCATTCCATAGAACAGCAACTTTCGCGGCGAGAGACGCCCGCCGGCGATTCCCAAGAGGAAGCGCAGTGGTATCGCCATAAAGAACATCACCGAAGCTGCCAGAGTAGCGGTGTCCTCGTTTACTCCTTTCCAGACCAGAAGCGGGAACAGGTGAATAATGATGGAGTTGGTGGCCGATACCCGGGTAATTACTCCCATCAGGAGGAACCAGAAGGTTCGAGTGCGCAGGGCTTGTCGCACGGTAAAATTCTGTTCTTCAGTGGTTGCGGGGGCATCGCCGTGGTGGTGACCGCCCCGCCGGGCGGGTCGCGCCGCTGCCGGCGTTCCCGACGGAGGATCACCGTCGGGCCGCAGCCCGATGTCTTCGGGCTTGCTGCGGATAACATAAGCTACCGGCAAGGTGAGCAGGGTGATGAACAAGCCGATGATGAAAACGGTAGGACGCCAATCCAGGAATACAATCCCCAAATGAAGCAGGGGAACTACTATTGCGCCTCCCCCGGCAAAGGCGGTCATCAGGGTAGAGAGAGCCACGGCCTTGCGGCGGACGAACCATTGGTTGACCGTCGCCATCAGGGTCTGGCCCAACCCGGCGGTTTTTCCCACCGACACTACGCCAACAAAAAGAAACACCAACTGCCAGTATTCCCGGGCGAAGGCGAGCAGCATCAGACCGATGCCGGCCGTCAGTCCCCCGAACAGAATCATGGGTCGGGAACCGAATTTGTCCACCAGCCACCCCACCAGGGGAGCGCCCAGGCCTCCCTCGGCTCGGGCCAGGCTGAACACCAGGGACATAGCGGCGTAGGAAATGCCCAGGTCGTTCCGTATGGGTTCGAAAAAGCGGGGAAATCCGGTAGAGATGGCCCCGTTGCCGAACATACCCTGAAGGCAGGACACGGCCACCACGTACCAACCATAAAAAAAGCGGCTCTCCCGCCGCTGGGTTGTGTTTGTCGCTGCCGGGCTGGCGCCGGAAGTTTCGGATTCGGTGGAATGAACGTTCATATTTAAGTCAATATACTATCCTTAACCCAAATAATCAGTCAAGTAAAATATTACATACATCTATACTTGTTTCAGCGTGCCGGAAATAGTTCCCCGGTGGCTAAACTTGGTTTCCTGTGTCAAAATGGCGCTATGTCCCAGCCTGCATCCCAAAATTCTCTCCTGGAAACCGCCCTCAAGCGAGACCGATATTTGACGATTGCCGGTTTGGCGGTGATTGTCCTGCTTGCCTGGGCCTACCTGTTTTACCTGGCTCAGGAAATGGACGGCATGGGGGAAATGACCGGTATGCGAGACGGGGCAATGGCCGGGTCGGCCCGGATGATGGAATGGGGGCCGGTGGACTTCGGGCTGATGTTCCTGATGTGGGCGGTGATGATGGTGGGTATGATGGTTCCCTCGGCGGCTCCCATGATTCTGACTTTCGCTGCGATCAACCGGCGCCGGCGCGAGAGCGGCAGCCTTTTCGTTCCCACGGGCGTATTCCTAGCGGGCTACTTAATGGTATGGGCCTTCTTCTCCGTGGCTGCCACCGCAGTCCAGTGGGCCTTGCATTCGGCAACCCTGCTGTCGCCGATGCTGTCCAGCGCCAGTCCAATCCTGGGCGGCATTCTGCTGCTGACCGAAGGTGTCTTCCAGTGGACTCCCCTGAAGAATGCCTGCCTGCGCCATTGCCGTACTCCCATGGGATTCATCACTAACGATTGGCGGGAAGGACGCCGGGGCGCGCTGGCGATGGGTCTCCACCATGGCGCTTATTGTCTCGGCTGCTGCTGGGCATTGATGGGATTGCTTTTTCTGTTGGGCGTAATGAACCTGTTGTGGATCGCCGCGCTGGCCGGCTTCGTTTTGGCCGAGAAAGTGGTTCCCGGCGGATTATGGGCAGGACGTATTGCCGGCCTGGGTTTGTTGGTTTGGGGCCTTTGGCTTCTGCTGAACGCCTTTTGGGGGTGAAGCGCACCGGAAAGTATATACCGGCATTGGACTTCCCGCGCCCATTTGAATACTTCAGGAATTGGTTGATAAGGAGATGAGTTATGGCTGGTCGCGCCGACGCTCACGACCTGGACAAATTGCGCCGTTGGCAGCGAGACCTGGAGGACACTCCCGTTGCTGCCCCGCCGGTATATGCCGTTTTTCTGGTGTCCGGCGCAGACAAGGCGGCCCACGACGTTTTCCGCTCCTTTCGCGCCAGATTTGAGGAGTGCAAGCTGGGTTTTGCCCACCTGGTGATTTTCGGGCAGCACGGTTCTTCAACCACCCAGCGCCAGCTGCGGAATCAGCTTGGAGTGGCGGCAGAAGCGGGCCCAACGCTGGCTTTGTTCTGCGGTGGAGACACTGCGCCGCAGCTAGTAAGTCTGCCGGAGGGCGCCGGGGATTCCGACCTGATGGAATCCCGACCCTCTTGGGAGGATGCCCTGGAGTGGGTTATGCCGGCAGCGGCGGCCGCCGGAAGTATGCCCGATTCTACCGTTTTACGGGAAGTGAAGCGGGTATGCGACAGCGTGTTGGAGCTGGCCCGTACTTAAAAGAGAGGGTAACGATAATGGATCTAACCGTTGGCATCGCAATTATTTTGTTAGCGCTTGCTCTGGGTGGAGCGGTTGGCTGGTTTATACGCGGTATGGTGCCAAACTCTCGGGTGGCGGGTGGCGAAGCGAGCCACCAGGCGGAAATTGCGAACCTGCGGCTGCAACAGGAACAGCAGCTTGCTGCCGGCAGCGCCGAATTGGCTGAGCAAAAGTTAGTCCACGAGCGACAACTGGCCGATAGCAATTCGGAACTGGCCCGGCAGAAACTGGCCCACGAAAAGGAATTGGGTCTGAAACAGGAAGAGATTGCGCAGCAGAATTTGAAATATGAGCATCAACTGGCGGAACAGCAGGAGCAATTTGCCGGTGTCCTGTTGCAGCACGAGCAACAGTTGGGAGCCAGGCAGGAGGAAATCGCCCAGCTAACCGGCCAACTGGAGCAGGTCAAGTCGGCGCAGGAACTGTTGGAGACTGCAAAACTCCAGTTTGGCGAAACGGCCAAGCTAACCGCGGCGGAAGCGCTGCAGGCCAACAACAAACAGTTTATGGAACTGTCCGAGCAAAGTTTGGGCAAGACTATGGAACAAGCCAAGGGCGAACTGGAGCAGCGCCACCGGCAGTTCCAGGAACTGGTCAAGCCCCTGGCCGAAAACTACACCCGCCTGAACCCGCAGATTGAGCAATTGACCCGGCAGAACCAGTCTCTGGCGGAACAAACAGGTCGGTTGTCCTCCGCTCTAACGGATAATCGGCAAGCCGGTCAGTGGGGCGAGGTGCAGCTCAGGCGGGTTATCGACCTGGCCGGCATGACCGATTACTGCGATTTTGCCGAACAAGAGGCCCTGACCAGTTCCCAAGTACGCCCGGACCTGGTGGTCAGACTGCCGGAAAAGAGGGCGATAGTGGTGGATGCCAAGGCGTCAACCCTGGCATTTATGGAAGCGCAGCAAAGCGAAACTGCGGAAGCCGCCGATGTCGCCTGGCGCCGTCACGCCCAGGCCATGCGCCGGCAGGTGGACGACCTGGGCGGCAAGAATTACGGAGCGATTGTGGAAGGCTCCCTGGACTTTGTGGTGATGTTCGTCCCCGGCGATCAGTTCCTGGCAGCGGCCTTGAAAGCCAGTCCCGGCTTGATTGAATATGCTATGGGGAAGCGAGTAGCCATCGCAACTCCGGCCTCCCTGATTGCAATGCTCTGGGCCGTGGCTAATGGCTGGCAGCAGTTCCGCCTGGCTGAGGATGCCGCCCGAATTAAACAGGTCGGAGACGAAATGTACAAGCGTCTGCTTACATTTATGAACCACTACTCCCGCGTTGGCCGAGAGTTGCAGTCGGCCGTTAGCGCCTACAATCAGTCGGTGGGTTCCTTCGATCAGCGTCTGGCTCCCCAGGGCCGCCGCTTTGCTGAGTTGGTGGTGGGCAACGATTCCGGCATTCCGGCGCTGGAATCCATAGACGAAGCTCCCCGAGTTTCCGTGTATGCCAGTGCGGAGGATGCCACCCCGGTTATTCGCAACGCCGCCGCTGCTGATTAGCTTCGGCTTGTAAAGGGCTGCGTCGGGTGCTACCATACATAGAAGATGCGGTAGGAGGTATGGCTATGACTCTTATTTCTAGCCTGGGCCACGTGGGCATTATTTGCGACGACTTTTTGAAGATGCGCGACTTTTATACCCGCGTGCTTGGCTTGACCGTAACCGATGAAGATCCCGATCGGGGCAGCTGCTTCCTCAGCGCCGACCCGGAGAACGAGCACCACGAGCTTAACCTGGGGCAGGCTAACGAGAACCGGCCGCGCACCCGGAACGTGGGGCAGGTTTCCTTCATCGTGTCCAGCATGGATTCCCTGCGGGAGTTGAATCGCCGCTTCAAGGCGGAGGGAACTCCTATCCTGCGCACCGTTACCCACGGCATTTCCCACAGCATCTACTTTGAGGACCCGGAAGGCAACGTGGGGGAGGTCTATTACAAGACCGGCTATGTGGTAAAGCAGGGTTTCAGTCGTCCCATTGACCTGGATACCCAGTCGGACGAAGAGATTTTCTCCTTCTCCCAGAGCTTCGAAGCTACGGAAGGCCCCTTTCAGGGCGCAAAACTGCCGGTGGGCAGCGCCGATTAGCTAACTACCTTTTGGGATTAGCGGATTAACCAAAGCCAGGGGCCGGGTTTCAAACCCGGCCCCTCGTTTACCCCGATTGCGGGCCCGGCATTTACTTGAAGGCCGGCATCACTTCTTCGGCAATCAGCTTCATACTGCGGTGTACCGCCTCCTTGGGCAGCAGGCCGCCCGGGTTCAGCTCGGCAGTAAAGCCGGTGATACCCAGCTTCTCCCGGTACTGGTGCAGCTTGTCGATGACCTGGTCGGGACTGCCGACTATAACCTTGGTGTCCAGGATGTCCTGATAACTCATGGACTCCAGGCGGGCCAACCGTTCCCGGCGCGCTTCGATTAAATCCGGGCCGCCGGTAACATCGGTGAGAGCTTCTTCGAACCGGCCCTGCTGGAACCGTTCCCGCATCCGGCGGAAGTAGCTTTCGATACTCTCCCGAGGCTCCTCCAGGGCGTCTTCTTCGTTGGGGGCCACGTACATGGGGAAGCGCACCGAAATGTCTCCGCTTTCGCCCGCGTGTCCGGCTTCTTTCCAGGCCTGGTGATAATCTTCAAGATTAGCTTCCAGTTCGTTTACGTCCATACCCCGCATGGAAAGGAAGATGGGAAAGCCCAGCCGGCCTACCCGCTCAAAGCTGTCCCGACCGCTGGAGGCGATGCGAATTTTAGGGTGAGGCTTGGTATAGGGACGAGGGGTGAGGCGAGCGTTGGTAATGTGGTTAAATTTCCCCTCATAGGAAAAGGTCTCACCGGTGAAAGCCTGAAGAATAATTTCCAGGGCTTCCTGAAACCGGTCTTTACTTTCCAGATAGTCAATCCCCATAGTGTCGTAGGCCCGGATGTTGCCGCTGCGACCCACGCCAAACTCGAACCGGCCTTCGCTGACTTGATCCACCGTGGCCGCCTCTTCAGCGATGCGGAGCGGATGAATCAGCGGCAGCACATGCACTGCCGAACCGACGCGCAGCTGCTTGGTTCGGGAAGCGATGGCGCTGGCAATCACCATCTGCGCCGAATGAACCGCCCTTTCCGGTGTAAAATGGGTTTCTCCCAGCCAGACCGTATTCAGACCCAGTTCGTCGGCGAGGTCCACCAATTCAAAGGTTTCCCGGAAAGCCGCTTCGTGGGACCCGCCCCCCGTCGGAAAGTCCAGAAATATGCCAAAGTCCATCAGGATTTACCTCCTGATTCATATCGTTGCGGTATCAGCCTTCGGTTGACAACTTCCCGCCCTGGCGCAGAGTTATAGATGTTGCCCCCGGACTGTCAGATACAGTTTAGACTCCTAATATCAAAGAGTCAAATAAAAAATGCCCAACAATATATCTAATTCGTAGGCAACTTCGATATTCGCTGCGCTGACAAATCCAGTGGAATCCTGCCCGAACTAGCCCGGCAAGTCCCAGCCAATCCAGTTGCACAAGGCGCGGCCCATTATCAGTTCCTTGTCGCGGGCGGTTAGCCAGGGCAATTCCTCGGTAAACATAGTGATGCACTGTTTCCAGGAGCAGGGCATACGGGTTATATCCGTCCCCCAGAACATCCGTTCCGGGCCAAAGGCATCATAAATCCGGTGGATGTAGTCGTGAATGTTGCTGTAGGGGTATTCACCGCTGGAGTAGCTGGGCCCTCCCGTAGCCTTTACCGCTACATTGGGGTATTTGGCGAGTTCCAGCAGATCGGGCAGATTGGCCCAGGCTTCAGCGTCGGTAGCTCCGCCGCCGCGGCCAAAATGGTCAATTATCAGTTTAACTTCCGGGTGCCGCTCCGCTATCGGCCCTACTGCGGTCAGAAAGGCTGAGCAAGCCAGGGCTACTGGCAGTCCGGCCGCGGCGGCCGCCGGCCACAGCCAATCCATAGTGCCGTCCGTGGGCCAGGCCAGCATATGCGGCTGCTGGAAGGTGAAACGCAGTCCCAGCATTCCCGGCTGCTGTTTCCAGCCGCCCACCAGCCCCCGGCTGGATTCCTGGTCCAGCGGGAAGTTGCCCAGGATGGACAGGCGGTTCGGGTGTTCGGCGGCGGCCGCCAAAGCCAACTGACCGGAGTTCGGGTCCCAGCCCGGGGGATGAATTACCGCTGCGTCCACGCCGGCTTCGTCCATTTCACGGAGTAAATCCTCTTTGGTGAATGAGGTTATCTGCCGGTGGGCCGGATTGGTGGGGAGATTCGCTCCCCAGATATGAACCTGGGCATCAACGATCAGCATATTCAACTCCTTGTACCGGAATGTCGATTAAAAGGGCGACCCCCTTCCGGTCCTGAAACCGACAGCGGAGGGGAGCCGCCCACGTTAAGCCAGCCTGGTAACAACGGCCTGCTACTGGGCCACGCCTCGCTCCGCCAGCTTATCGGAGGTTGCGACTTCGTAAATTTCCAGCAGATACTCTTCCAGCAATTCCTGCATTTTGGGATTGTACTCCCGGACGGTCTGGGGAACCTTGGAGAACCAGTTAGGCTCGATAGAATCCTGGGTCCACTCGGCATAAACCATATTGGGAGTTCCCGGCAGTCCCTGACCGCCGATGTAAATCCGCGCCTTGTCGCGCCCGCCATCTTCGTAGGCTTCACAAATTTTCGCCAGGTAGCCGGCCACCGCCCAGGACTGGCCGGGCTTGGTCTTGCAAACTCTACGTACCAGATACATAAGCCACTCTCCTGTAAGAAGTTGCGGCTATTATAAGTTGACCGGCCGTTTTTCGCTACCTGGCCCCGATTTGGTTGGCTAAAGCGGCTGCGCTATGGCTCAGCTCACTTCGGGCCCGGTAAAAGAGTTGTCAGGAAAGGAATCGGTAATCATAATGCCGGGCACAGGATCTAATGCTAACCATGACAATGCTGGAGGTCTCATGCAACTGGAAGGAAAAACTGCTCTGGTAACCGGCTCGGGCCGCAACATTGGCCGCTCCATTGCCCTCGCCCTGGCTAAGGAGGGAGCTGACGTGGTGGTAAACGCCCGGAGCAACCGGGAAGATGTAGAATCAGTAGCGGCGGAGGTTCGCGAACTGGGCCGCAGCGCCCTGCCGATTCTGGCTGACGTCGGCGACCGGGCCGAACTGGAGCAGCTGCTGGACCGGGCCCTGGCTGAGCTGGGCCACCTGGACATAGTAATTAACAACGCATCGGTGCGTCCCCACAAACCCTTTAGCGAGATGAGTTACGAGGATTGGCGGGGCGTTCTGGCTACTGACCTGGATTCAGCCTTCATAACCTCCCGGGCCGCCGTGCCGGGAATGTTGGAACGGGGTTGGGGCCGGATAATCAACCTGGGTGGTCTTCAGGCACACCAGGGCCGGCACGGCGGCGCCCACATCTCCGCGGCCAAGGTGGGTTTGGTGGGATTCACCCGCGCCCTGGCTACGGAACTCGGCCCCCACGGAATCCGCGTTAACTGCGTAGTGCCCGGAATGATTGACACTACCCGGGACGGTTCTAACGCTGCCCGTACCGGCAACCGTCTGGCGGATATTCCGGCAGGACGAATGGGCTGCACCGATGACATCGCTTCCTTGTGCTTGTTCCTTTGTACTGACGCCGGCGACTACATTTCCGGCCAGACCATCCATGTCAACGGAGGTGAACGCACTTTTGGCGGGTGAGCCATCCATCTTGCCCAATACTCGTTTCGGTAGTAAAGTCAGGGTTAGCGGGAAGGATTTACCCATAGATGACGTCAGGAGGGGTTATTATGTCCAGAGTTACCCTGATCCAGCACATAAACATTCAGGTAAGCGACCGGGAAAAGACGCGCAAGTTCTATGAGGATGTTCTGGGGGCCGAGTACCTTGACCGGGGCCCTGAATTGAACCGGCGGCAGCTGCAATTGCGTATCGGCAACGGCGAAATTCATACCACGGATTCCCGCAACCCGACCCCCGTACCCTCGGTGCACTTTGCGGTGGAAATCAACGACTGGGACGAACTGATTGAGAACCTGGAACGGCTGGGAGTCCACTACACCGCCACGCCGGGCCGCCGCAACGAGACGGAAAATTCCTGGGGACGCCGGGACTACAGCGGCGGATGCTACGCTTACATCCACGACCCCGACGGCAACATGATTGAACTGGTGCAGCATCCTATGGGTATTGAAGACTCCGCCGGGAACGCGATAGAACTCACCCACTATGCCGAAAGTCCCCAGTGGCGGAGATATCCGGAGTATAATACCGTAAAGGTGTAACCAATCCCCGGCAAGAACATCAGCCCGGCATAGAGATTGAGCCGGCAAGGAGGATAAATATGGCAACCCAAACTGAAACTACTCCCCGCGTAACCCAACCCCTGGTAACTATCACCGAAATGGACCACATCGTACTGCGAGTCAAGGATGTGGAAGAATCGCTACGCTTCTACGCAGAGTTGCTGGGCCTTCAGGTGGAACGGGTGGAACAATGGCGGGCCGGAGCGGTGCGCTTCCCCTCGGTCAGGCTGAATGCCGATACCATTATCGACCTGTTTGCCAGCGACCAGGCGCCCATCGGCAAAGACGGGGCCAAGAATCAGGACCATTTCTGTATGGTCATCGAGCCTACCGATATGGAGGCCCTGAAGTCCGAATTCGAGGCCCTCGGGGTGGCGATACAGGCCGGCCCGGGGAAACGCTGGGGTTCTCACGGCGACGGTATTTCCCTCTACATCTACGACCCGGACGACAATGTGGTGGAACTGCGGTACTACTAGGCGAAGGCTACGCCCGGCCAGGGGAGCCGGAAGCGGGATGTAAAACGATCGGGGTCGGCTGCAGCCGGCCCCGATCTCTGTTGGTTAGGAGATTTTGGGGCGAGCCTGACCGCTAGTTTCCGGTTCTTCGGTTAATCATAGCTTGGGCCAGAGGGCTGGCCCCCGGTCGGACGACTACGTTCACCAGCGACGGGCGGTCCGAGTTAATGGCTCTTTCCACTGCCGGCTTCACCTCCGCCGGCTTCTCGACGTACTCGGCGTACCCGCCGATGGCTTCCACGACCCGGTCGTATCGAACGAACCGCAAGTCGGTGCCTACGGCCCGACCGTAATAGGCCAACTGGAAAGTCTTGTCGATGCCCCAATTGGAGTCATTCCCCAGGACGGTGGTTATGGGCAGGTTATGGCGGATGCAGGTGTCATACTCCATGGGGTAGAACCCGAAGGAGCCATCCCCGCAGAAGACCATTACCTTGCTCTCCGGATGGGCCAGTTTTGCCGCCATCCCGTAGGGTATGCCGGCTCCCAGGTGGCTCAGTGGCCCCAAGCGTAGAAATCGTCCGGGCTTGCGGGCGCGGAAGTAGGAGCGTCCCCACTGCACGTAGTCGCCGCCATCCATCACGATGAAGGTATCCGCGTCAATCAGGCTTTCGATTTCGGTGAAAACGTCCAGCGGGTGCATCGGTTCCTCGCCAGTGGCGTTGGCGCGCAACTCTTCCAGCCAACCTTGCCGGTCATGCCTCAGCTGCGCTACCCAGTCCGATATGTCGGCGCGGCTGCCCTGCCGGAGGGCGACGGTCAGCTGCTCGGTAATGGCGCCTAGATCCCCCAGGAGACCTACGGCAACGCCCCGATTGCGTCCAATCTCCGCCGCCGCCGGGTCGGCCTGGATTAGCCTGGCTTCCGGGCTGAAAATCTGGCCGTAGCGGTAGCGATGATCCAGCCGTTTACCCAACAGCAGAACTACGTCGGCCTCCCGAAAACGGCGAGCCGTGGTATTCAGGGCCCCGTCGGCGTAACCAAAGCAAAGGGGATGCTCATCGTCGATCATGCCCCGGGCCTGCTCTACGGTAAAGGAGGGTATTCCGGCGGCTTCCACCAGGGCGGTCAACTGCTCTGCGGTGGCGGTATAGCGAGCGGGGTTGCCCACGATAATTACCGGACGGCGGGCCTGCCGCAGCAAATCGGCTGCCTGCTGAATCAGCGCCGGATCTCCCTGGGGACGCCCCATATTGCGATACTCGCTGGGTAGGTAGGGAGGCAGTTCTTCTTCCGAAACCGGCTCGTCCTGAATGTCGATGGGTAGAGTCAGGTGCACCGGTCCCGGCCGGCCCGACATGGCGGTGCGAAAGGCGGTAGCCACAAATTCGGGGATTCGCCGGCGATCGTGAATCAGCCAGGAACCCTTGGTAACCGGGGCCGTCATACCCACCTGGTCCACTTCCTGGAAGGTGGTCATACCCTTTTCGGGCAACTCGGCGCAGCCGGCCACGAAGATGACCGGACTTTCCGAGGTGTAAATCGCCGGCAACCCGGATATAGCGTTGGAAAAGCCGGGCCCGCCGGTGAACAAGGCTACTGCCGGTTCTCCCGTAATTCGGGCGTAGCCGTCGGCCATGTGCATTGCCGCTCCCTCGTGGCGGGTGTCGATAAACTCAATCCCCTCGTCGGCGGCAGCGTCCACCAGGGGCAGCACGGTATCGCCAACAATGGTAAAAACCCGCTTGATGCCCTCCTGTTTCAGGCAGCGGATAAAAAGGTGACCTCCGTTCAGGTTGGGCATAAATAACTCCTTTGTGCGCCGGTTTCGGTCGGTAAGGTACTGAACGCTAAAAGCTTACCTTGACCGCCCCGTTTCGGCAAGGGAAAAGGGAATTGGCCGGCCCGTGGCGGTACGGATGTAGGGGTCCGATTGGAAACCCGGATTAGTTTGACGAAATTGAAACCCGACGGCGAGAACTAGGGGAAGTGTTTTCCGACGAGGCAGCTTCTCTTGTTTCGCGCACCGACAGGTAAGCCGGCGCCGAACGACTGCCGGAGTTTCGTCCTTCTTTGAAGGTGCCGGTTTGAACCGCAAGGCCGGGAAGTATATATTTCCCCTATGGGGACGCTGTACGTAGTCGGAACACCGATTGGAAATCTTGAGGATATTACCCTGCGGGCGGCCCGGATACTGGCCGAAGTATCGCTGGTCGCCGCTGAGGATACGCGAGTTACCCGGCGACTGCTGAATCACCTGGGTTTGCGGACGCCGCTGCTTAGCTGCCACCGACACAATTGGAGCCAGCGCCTTCCTGAATTGCTTGCCGCCCTGGAGCAGGGGGACGTGGCCCTGGTTGCCGACGCCGGAATGCCGGCGGTCAGCGACCCCGGGGCGGCGGTAGTTCAGGAGGCAGCGGCTCGGGGATTTGACGTTGCGGTAATTCCGGGGCCGTCGGCGGTAACTGCGGCCCTGGCGGTATCGGGGATGTCGGCGGACAGCTTCCTGTTTTTAGGCTTTTTGCCCCGCCGCCGTCGGGAACGGCAGGCCAGATTGGCGGAAGTAGCCGACTGTCGCGAAACGCTGGTAATTTTCGAGGCACCGCACCGCTTGCAAGCTACTTTGGCCGACCTGCGCCAAACTCTGGGCAACCGCCAAACGGCTGTATGCCGGGAACTAACCAAACTCCACGAGGAAGTCCGGCGGGGACTCGTAGAGGATATGCAGCAGCAATTCGCCACTCCCCGCGGGGAGTTTGTGTTGGTGGTAACCGGCGCCGGCGAAAAACCGGAAGCAGCGGCAGACCCGGAAGCAGTTCGCCAACTTTTGCAGGAGCTCCGAGAGGATGGCGCCAAAGCACGGGATGCGGTAAAGGCAGTAACGGCGACGACGGGCCTGTCCCGTCAGGAAGTGTACCGGCTCTGGCTGGAGACCGGGAAAGATTTGTGATCAACCGGTTCCGGCTCGGCCCCAGGCCATCACCGGCGGTTCTTGAGGCGGGTAATCAGTAGTTTGATCAGTAGCTTGCCGCTTTCGGCGGTGTGGTACACTCCCTTCCGCAACGTGAAAGTTACTCCAGACTTGGATTGACTTGCCCTGTATCTACTTCTGCCGAAAGAGCGCAATCTTGGGACGGGCTTACCGAGTTATAGCCTTATCTAACCGGGCGACGGGTATTTTCTATGGCTGGTGGCTGGTAATCCTCAGCGGATTTACCATGACCATCGCCACGGTGCCGCTTTATCACGCAATGGCCGTCTGGTCGGTGGCGCTGGAAAGTCAATTCGGCTGGAGTCGGGGACAGTTGGGACTTGCCCTCACTTTCACCCGTATCGAGGGTGGGTTGATGGGCCCGATTGAAGGCTACCTTACGGACCGTCTGGGCGCCCGGCGGATGATTCTAACCGGACTGCTCATTCTGGGCGTCGGGTTTCTCATCTTCGCCAGCGTAAAAAGCTTGTGGATGTTCTACCTAGCCTTCATCGTGATGGCTCTGGGCCAGGGTTTGGGCAGTTGGTTGCCCCTGATGACCACCATCAACAACTGGTTCTCCCGGCGTCGGGCTACGGCAATGGGGTGGGCCAATGTAGGCAGCCGTGTCGGAGCTTTGCTGCTGGTTCCGGCCATTGCCTGGGCCATAGATCCGGAACATACCCGGTTGGGCTGGCAGCTAACCGCCCTGATTCTGGGTATTTTCACCCTGGTTATAGCCTTCCCCTTGACCCGTTTCATCCGTAACCGCCCCCAGGATTACGGCCAACTTCCGGATGGGGATCGGCCGGAACCGAATCCGGCGGATTCAACGCCCCTGGATCGGACGGCGGCGGCCCGGCGCGCCGACCGGACCGGACAAGCGCCGGCCGCCGCTCAACGCTCCGTGGCTCGGGACGAACCGGACCTGACCGCAGCCCAGGCTTTACGGACGCCGGCTTTCTGGCTTATCTCCTTCGGGCACGGTTTTACTTCAATGGTGATTTTGGCGATTATGACCCACTTGGGGCTGCTGCTGAAGGACAAGGGGTTTGACGTTCAAACGACAGGTTGGATTGTAGTTGTCTATACCGCCATCGCGATGGTCTTTCAGTTGGTGGGAGGCTACGTAGGCGACCGTTGGCCCAAGCACATTGCGCTGTTCATCTTCAGCAGCATTCAGGCGGCAGCGGTGGTGGTCCTTACCGTGTCCAGCAGCTTGTGGATGTTCTACTTGTATGCCGTGCTGTTTGGGATCGGGTTTGGGGGACGCAACCCGTTGACCACTGCCATCCGGGGAGAGTATTTCGGCCGTTCATCCTTTGGCCGGATTCTGGGCCTGTCCACGGTGCCGATGAATGTCCTGCTGCTGATTGGCTCTCCTCTGGCCGGTTATATGCGCGATATTCAGCATTCCTATGACGCGGCTTTCCTGCTGCTGGCCGGATTTAACTTCCTGGGCGGAGTCCTCTTCCTTTTCGCTCGAAAGCCCAGGCTCCCCGGTCAGGATTAGAAAAGCCGCCGGCCCGATGCCAGGTTCCCTTATAATTCAGAAGACAAAACAACAGCCCCGCGGCTTAATGCCGGGGGCTAGAGTTGAACCGGCGCAGCGGCTGATTCAGCCGGCCGGGACCACATCCCGTTCGTGAATCTCGATGTTTTGGATTTGCAGCGGCTCCACGGGAGCAGACCTCTCCCCGCCGGCGCCGGAAGTTACCGACGAGTTAGCCAGAGTGTTGAGGGTATCTTCGCCTTCGGCCAGCATCCCGAAGATGGTGTAATTGGGCGGCAGGCCCACGTTCTGGCCGTGGACGATAAAGAACTGGCTGCCGTTAGTATTGGGGCCGGCATTAGCCATAGCGAGAGTGCCCTTAACATAAGGCCGCGTTACCGGTTCATCCTGGAAGCGGTAGCCTGGCCCGCCGCGGCCGGTTCCTTCCGGACAGCCGCCCTGAATCATAAAGTCCTTGATGACTCGATGGAAGCAGCCGTCTGCGTAGAACCCTTCCCGGGCCAGAAAAACGAAATTGTTGACGGTGCGGGGCGCTTCGGCGGCGAAGAGTTCCAGCAGCATATCGCCGTGGTTGGTATGGATGGTAGCAAAATATAGCTTGGTCGGGTCCAGAATCAGCGTTGGCGCGCTGGCGTACTGCTTGGGTGGCATGATTCCTCCTCAATTCTTGTTGGGAAAGGTTCCCTAGTTTAACACAAGAAGCCGTCCGGTCACCCGGTAGCGAAGGTAAAAGCGGGAAGGGCGCTGCAACCCTTCCCGCCGCCGGTGGATTTTGCGTAAAGACCGGGCAGCCAATATTTGGCTAACCGATATGACTTACGCCGATTAACCCCGGTTATGGGTCTTGGTTTCGGCCCAGGCAACTATTTTGGGCAGGGCGGCATCAACGTCCCGCTGGTCCACATTGCGGGCGATTGCATCAGCCTGGCAGCGAATCAGCATGATGGGCAGCCGGCTGCGAATTTTGTCCAGAGTCCAGGCCAGCGGGTCACCCTCCGCCGTGAAGTCCAGCTCCAGCCGGTCGTTCTTGTCCAGCGGTTTGTTGCGGTAGTGGTAGTGGGGATTTATACGGAAGCAGTCAAACCGCAGCAGTTCCTTGTCGCTGCCCTCAAGTTCGTTGCCATAAACGTGGATGCAGATGCCTTCATCGTTCATCGCGCCTACGTTGGTGCGGTATTCCAGGCCAAAGGTTACGGCGCCGGCCGACACCAGCTCTTCGGAGCCTCCGGTGGATCCACCCATCTGTGCGTGCATTACCGGTTGCGTCATCTCGCAATACCTCCTTATTTCGCAAGTCTATCGAGAACTTGATTTGCTATCGACCAAACTAATCCGATTATACTACCCACTTTCGTTAAAGCAAGGAGCAAGCTGGCAATAAAGGTAAATTCCAACTTGTTACGCTCCGAAGAAATTCTGTGATTAACCCAGAGGGGCGGACGTGGTACGGGCAAGCAAACCTGAATCAGTTTGGGTATAATCTGGCAAGCGAAGAGCAGTTGCAGTTTGGATACCTTGAGGAGCAGGGACGGCATTGCAGCAGACCTCGAAAATTTCCAGTCCCTTTGACCGGGCCGGCTAATGGAAAATCTGTCCCGCCCCCGCGTTCTCCTGCTAATTGGCCTAGGCGCTTTGGGCGCAGCGTTAATGGTAGTCCTTTTCGTCGTTTACGCCGCCGGCAGCGCCGTCGAACCGGTAGAACTTACCGCCGCCCTTCCCGATGACCGGGTTGGAGACGCCGGCGAAGCGCCTCCGACTACTGAAGGTCAGGCCGCCGCTCCCGGCGTATCGGATTCCACCGCAGCTGATAACTCCGACTCGACGCTGCGGGTTTACATTGCCGGCGCCGTCCGGTATCCCGACGTTTACAACTTGAAACCCGGCGAGCGTCTGGTGGATGCCCTGGAGGCGGCCGGCGGCCCGACTGCGGTTGCCGACCTGGAAGCGGTGAACCTGGCCCGGCGAGTCCGGGACGAGGACTACTACTACATCCCGGTCAAGATTGAAGCTCAGGCAGCGGACGGCGCCGCCGAAAGCGTAGCTGAAGTAACGGCCACACCCAGAATCCCTCCGTTGGCGACGAACCGGCTAACCGAAGAGTCGGACCCGGGAGACCCAGCAAGCCTTGATCAACTCGACACGGAAGAGGGGCCGGTTAATCTGAATACGGCCAGCCGGTCAGCGCTGGAATCTCTGCCCGGTATTGGGCCGGCTCGGGCTCGGGCCATCATTGTCTATCGGGAAGAGAACGGTCAATTCCGCGCCATTGACGAAATCACTGCCGTGCCCGGTATCGGCTCCGGTATTCTGGAAAACCTCCAACACCTGATAACGGTAGGCCCCTAGCTGCTTGCCGCCACGGAAATCAGCGACCTATGGACAAGGGATAGGGGTATGGCGGTGGGGTTTTGGAATCGGCGGGATGAGGCAGTCAGTCCCTCGGGCGCCGGATTTCCATGAAACTGACCCTTCTGGCGGCTGCCTGGTTGACCGGGTTAGCTCTGGCTTATGGCTGGTACGATGCCGCCCCGGCGCCGTTACTCTTTCCGGTGATTGCGGCTCTGGGTGTGGCCGGCATCTGCCGATTAGTAAAAATTACACCACTCCCGGCCCTTCTCATCGCAGTATCTCTGCTGGCCCTTTGGCGGTACGAGACGGTTCAAGCCTCCCCCTCCCAGCTCTTTATTGAGGACCGGGCGTCACAGAATTTCCGCGGAAGGATTGCCGACGATCCTGAAGTTTCCGGTGGTCGAATCAGATTTGCGCTGGAACTGGAGTCAATCAGTAGGCCGGCTCCGGCCCGCCGCGACACGAAGCTTCCCAAGTCAGGAAAGATACTGGTTTACGCTCATCCTCCCCCGGAGTTGGTATCCCTGAGGGATATTCCCCCCTTCCGCTACGGGGATATTTTGGAACTGTCCGGGAATCTGGATCAGCCGGAGCCGATTGAAGGTTTTGATTACCCGGCCTATCTCCGGAGCAAAGGTATCCAGGCAGTTCTGTGGACCAGTGAAGTTGCCGTAGCTGCCGAAGCAGAAACAAGCGGTGGATTAAGGGCATCGGTCGGTGAACTGCCGAGTCGGTTCAGGGGCGAAGTTTATGACCTGCGCCGGCATTTGGCCCGAACCCTGGAAAATTCCTTGCCCCCGACGGAGGCGGCGCTGGCCCGGGCGTTAATATTGGGTTTGCGGGAACAAATCCCGGCGGAAGTCTCCGCCAACTTCCGGGAAACCGGAACGGCCCATCTATTGGCTATATCCGGTCTCCATTTGGGAATCCTGCTGCTGATGGCGCTGGGACTGTTGCAGCATTTGTTAGGGCGGCATACGCCGGCGCCCTTATTGCTGGTTCTGGGGTTAATCTGGTTTTACGTCCTGCTTAGCGGGGCGCCGGCCTCGGTAGTGCGGGCCGCCATTATGGGCAGCATTTACTTGTCTGCTCTGGGCCTGGGCCGCCCCCGCCACTCCCTGCTGCCGGCCCTGGCCTTGAGCGCCGTGGTGATGACGGCGTTGGAACCGCACCTGGTTTCCCAGGTTTCCTTCCAGCTGAGTTTTGCGGCTATGGGCGGCATTGCGCTTTCGCTGCCCTGGGTAGATGCCGTTTCCCGGAAAATAGACGCCGGGGTGGCGACGACCGGGCCCGGGGCGGCCGCCGTCCGGGTAGGCTTGCAGTGGCTGACGGCGGGAACCCTAGTATCGGTAGCCGCCACGGTCGCTACCTTTCCGCTGGTAGCCCTGTACTTCCGGGAACTGCCTTTGCTGGGTATTCCGACTACCATACTGGCAACACCGCTCTTGCCCTTTGCCCTGGTGGGTGGGTTGGCGGTAGCCCTGGCTGGCGCGATACATCCTTTCCTCGGTCAGCTATTGGGAGTGGTTGCGGTGATCCCTTTAACTGCGCTGCTGGAGTTGGTGGAAGCGGTCCCCAAGTGGGTTGTCGTCTTCACCGGAGAGGGAGCGGCCTGGGTCTGGGGCTGTTACGCTCTCCTGCTGGCGCTAATGGTTTTGTCCGAGAGTCGCTTTTACCACTCCAACGTGCTTGCCCGGTGGGGTAGAGGCAGCGACCTGTCCAACTCGGCAGTTGCGCTTTCGACCGGGAATCCCGGGAACGGTCGAGTTGTAACTTTGGGCCTCAGCGGATTTTTGCTTGCCGTAACCGCAATATCCCTGCTGCTGCAATTCACCGCCGCCGGCGATGGCCGGCTGCACATTTATTTCCTGGATGTGGGACAGGGCGACAGTATTTTCGTGGTTACTCCCGATGGCCGCCAGGCGCTGGTGGATGGCGGGCCTGACTTTGACACTGCGAGCCAAAGCATTGCGGAACTGATGCCGCCCTGGGACCGGAGTCTGGATTTGATGGTGATGACCCATCTGGATGCGGACCATAGCCGCGGTCTCTTGCGAGTGCTGGAGAATTACAGAATTGGGACTGTAGCGACCGGCCAACTAGCTCCGGACCGGGCCCTGTATCCGCAGTGGAGCCAGGCCGTACAGGCCGGGAATCAGCCGGTAGTCGAACTGACGGCCGGGCAGACTATTACGTTAGAGGAAGGCATCACGTTGCGAGTGCTGCACCCGCCGGCCGTATCGCCCCGGGGAGCCGGGTGGGACTCCAACAACAAAAGTGTGGTGCTGCAACTGGTGTATGGAGACGTCAGTTTCTTGTTGACCGGCGACATTGAAGCCGAGGCGGAACGTTTCCTGGCCCGCAACGGCAATAGTCTCAAAAGCGATGTGCTGAAGGCGGGACATCACGGCAGCAAATCATCGACTACTGACGGGTTCCTGGGAGCGGTAACTCCGCGCTGGGTGGTGATTTCCGCCGGCCTGGATAACCAGTATGGACACCCGCACCCGGAGGTGGTCGAGCGGCTGGAGTCAATGGTTGGCGAGCGGGGGATTTTCAGCACGGCAACTATGGGTACCATCGATTTCAGTACCGACGGAGTCCGATTGTGGGTGGATACAGAGCGGTGAAAGAGGAAGGAATTGATGGCCGACGCAAGAGCGGCAGCGCCGCCGGCGATTAACGACGCTACCGACTTGCGCCGTACCCGCTCCTGCCGGGTCGGGTTCACTGCGCCGTTGCGGATTGACGGTATCGGGTTTCAGGGATTCAGTTAAGCTGGGCCGGCGGTTATACTCTTGGGACATCGCATCGGTTGTCGCTGTCGCCGTTAAACCGGGATGGCGTCGGGCTTTCGGAACCGGGCCGAAAAGTCAGTGGCATATGCCAGGTTCAGGTTGAGAATCGGTTGACCGGTCCGAACCGGAAACGATAAATCGGGAGAAGGTCTTTGGATAGAAGCGACGGAAGGCGTTGGGATGAGACTCGCGCCACAATCATTACCCCGGGCTACCAACAGTATGCGGAAGGGTCGGCGCTAATCGATACCGGCGCCACGCGGGTCCTGTGCGCCGCTTCGCTGGAGGAACGAGTTCCGCCTTTCCTGAGAGGACAAGGCCGGGGTTGGGTTACCGCCGAATACAATATGCTGCCGCGAGCTACCAATACCCGTACTCCCCGGGACCGGGAAACGGGTCGAATCAATGGCCGGTCGCAGGAAATTCAGCGGCTCATCGGGCGGGCCCTGCGTGCAGTTACCAATCTTGAAGCTCTGGGCGAGCGCACAGTTCAGATTGACTGCGACGTGATTCAAGCTGACGGCGGAACCCGTACCGCTGCCATTACCGGCGCCTACGTCGCCCTTTACCAGGCAATGCAAATGCTGGTGGACAACCGGGTGTTGCGCCGCATTCCCTTGCGTTGCGCCGTGTCCGCCGTAAGCGTTGGTCTGGTGGAGGAGCAACTGCTTCTGGATTTGTGCTACCGGGAGGACTTTGCGGCCCAGGTTGACTTCAATGTAGTGATGACCGACCGCGGGGAGTTGGTAGAGCTGCAAGGGGCTACCGAGGCAGCCCCTTTTCCCAGGCAGCGGGTGGCGGAAATCCTGGCGGTGGCAGCCCGAGGGATGGAACCTCTCTTCGCCGCCCAGCGTCGCGCTATCGGGCAACTCCGGCCAATCAGATAATTTCCGGTGGCAATGGCCGGCAAAAGACTTCCGCCAACAACCCTTTTGGACTTTGACCGGCCTGGCCGGCTCCGGGCCTAGTCGATAGCCCGGCCCTCGGTGTCCAGCAGTACCAGAGGAAGCCCCAGTTCCCGCAGTCCTGCCTCGATGGCCGAGCGGTCGCCGACTACCAGCACGGTTAAACCCTTGGGGCGAACCCGCTCCGCTCCGGCCTCCTGGACATCGGCAAGGCTTACGGCGGCTAATCGTTCCCGGACCGTTCGGAAGTAATCATCCGGCAGTTGATGCTGGATCAGTTGAATAACCTGGGACAGCACTTGTCCGGGACGCTCAAAACCGGCCGGGAACCCCAGCAGCATACTGTCTTTGGCCGCTTTTAATTCCTCTGCGGTTACCGGTCTTTCGGCGTGGATTTCCTGAAATTCCTTCAGGGTTTCCGCTACCGACTCCCTGGTGACGGCTGTTTGTACGCTTCCTCCGGCCATCAGCAGGGATTTCTCCCGGAACCAGGAAATGCTTGAGTGGAAGCCGTAGCTGTAGCCCTTGTCCTGACGCAGGTTCTGGTTCAGCCGGGCGGAAAACTGGCCGCCGAAGGCAAAATTGAGCAAGGTTAACGGCAGGTAACTGGGGTGGCTCCGCGGCACCGTCTCGTGGCCGGCCCGGATTACCGACTGGGCCGCTCCGGGTTTATCTACCAGGTAGATGGTCGCCGGCGGTGATTCCTGGTCCTGGTCAGCCGGCGAGTCGGTAAAACCGGCCGTCGGCGAAGGATTGTCGGCCCAGCTTCCAAAAGTTCTCTCTGCCTGTTCAAGCACCTCGTCCAGGTCAACATCGCCGGCTACTACCAGATTTGCGTTAGCCGGTCGGTAGTAAGCCTGGAAAAATTCCTCCAGGTCTTGCCGGCCAAAGGCTGACACCGACCGTTCAGTGCCGATAGCCGGATGACCGTAGCGAGATTCACTGCCCAGAATGAGACCGGGCGCAATATTTTCCGCTATAAAGGTTGGATCATCCTTGCTGCGCCGGAGGTCAGTCAAGTGTTCCCGGCGTATTCGTTCCACTTCATGTTCGGGAAAAACGGCGTTCCGGGCGACGTCCGCCATCAATTCCAGGGCGGTGGTCCAGTGCTTGCCCAGCGTTTCGGTGGACAGCAGACTAACTTCCTTTCGCGTTTCGGTGGACAGCCTGGCCCCAATAAACTCGAAGGAGTGGGCAATTTCCTGACTGGAACGGGTTAGGGTCCCTTCCGGCAGCAACTGGTTCGTAAACCAGGCTAACCCCGGCGCTTGGGGCGGGTCGCAGATTGCCCCGGCTTGTACCATCAAGGCAAAGGAAACTATTGGCAGGCCGGGTTTCTCAATAACGGTAACTTTGAGGCCGTTACTCAGCTCCCGGTGCACCGGAACCGGCGGCGTAAATTCTGGTTCTTTGCCGGCCGGCGGCATAACCGTCCGGTCGAATTGGGCCGATGTTCCCGCCTGAAAGGAGGATTCGGGCCGCACCCGCAGCCTGACCTGACGCTGGCTCAACACCTCCTGGCCTACCCGGAGAATGTCTTCCGGTCGAACTGCCAGATACTTGTCAAGGCCCGTATTTATCATTTCCGGGTCGCCGTAGAGAACATTGTAGTAATTGAGGATGTCCGCCCTTCCCCCGAACCCTCCGATGTGCGTCAACTGCCGATAGTGGCTGCTTTCTAGTCGGTTCTTGGCCCGTTGCAGTTCTTCCTCGGTGGGAGGGTTTTGCCAGATACGCGCAATCTCGGCGTCAGCGGCGGCTTCCACCTCGTCCAGAGACTTTCCCGCCGCTGCGGTGACTTCCACGATGAACTGGCCGGCGATTTCCGCCGAGTAGTTGCGGACGCTCACGCTCTGGGCGATTTGCCGGTCATAAACCAGGGAGCGGTAAAGTCGGGAGCTTTGCCCGTCAGCCAGGACTGACCGCAGCATTTCCAGCGCTCCCTCATCCGGGTCGTTGTCGGGCAGGGACGGCCAGACAATATAGAGGCGAGGTAGCGAAACCTTGTCGCGCATTTCCAGTTCCACCCGGCCGGCCAGTCCGGAATCGAAACGCCCGATGCGGCGTACCGCCGGGCCCGGCGGCAGGTCGCCGAAATAGCGGTTAACCATCTCCAGCGTTTCTTCCCGCCGGATGTCCCCGGCGATGGCCAGGCTGGCATTGGAAGGAGAGTAAAATCGACGGAAGAAGTCCTTGATGTCATCCAGGCTGGCCGCGTCCAGGTCTTCCTGGGAGCCGATAGTCATCCAGTGGTAGGGATGGGGCAGGGGGAAAACCGCCTCCTGAATGTTCCATTGGGCCATACCGTAAGGGCGATTTTCGTAGCTTTGGCGGCGTTCGTTCTTTACCACGTCCCGTTGAATCTCGAAACGCTGCTGGTCCAGGGCATCCAGCAGAAAGCCCATACGGTCCGACTCCAGCCAAAGGGCTAGTTCCAGATAGTTGGAGGGAACGTTTTCCCAGTAGTTGGTGCGATCCGGGTTGGTTGACCCGTTAAGGTTGGCGCCGACCTTCTGCAGCGGCTCAAAGTGGCTGCTGTTGTGGTGCCCCGATCCCTCAAACATAACGTGCTCGAAGAGGTGGGCAAAACCGGTCCGGCCCGGCGCCTCGTTCTTTGAGCCGACGTGGTACCAAACATTGACCGCCGCCAGGGGTATGGAGTGGTCTTCGTGGAGAATCACGTCCAAACCGTTGGAAAGAGTTATCTTTTCGTAGGCGATAGAAACCATCAGAATACTCCGGCTTGCTTAATATTCGTGGATTGGATAATTCTAACACATCCGCCACCGGCCGGCGGCCCGCTTTCCCCAGCCCTATTTCCGTGTGTTAGAATTTCTACGGCCTTACTCGGCTAGTGAAGGTGGAAAGATGTCAGTGTTAAACGTTGTTTCCAATCGTCCCGGGGCCGGCAAAACCTGTTTGGCCGCCGCCTTGTCCCGTCTCGGTGTCGCCGCCGGCAAAAAAGTGGCCTGCTACAAACCTCGGTCGGCTAATCCCGAATCCGACCCGGACCTGGCTTTTCTGCGTTCATTGCTGGCAGATGCCGGTTCGCCCCAAGAATCCGTCCCGGACCCAGTATCTTCGCCGCTGGCCCCGGACAACCTTGCCGCAGGACTGACTGAATCGCAAGTCCGGGAGGTGGCAGCGGTCATCGGGCAACTGGAGGCGGAATTTGACCGAGTTCTGGTTGAATGGGAAACACCGGAAGCTCCGGCCGGCCAACCAACCTTGCTGGTATTCGGCTGGCCTGGCATGGAGACGCCGGCGGAGGTCTTTGGTTCCCTGGTAGAGCAATGCCAGTCCCTGGGGTCGGATTTGGCCGGCGCCCTGATCAACGGAGTGCCGCGCCACCGCAACCGGGAAGCGGCAGAGGAGGTAGTTGCCCCGCTCCGGGCGCAGGGCTGGCCGGTTTTGGGGGCGATTCCCGAAGACCGGGAAATGCTGGCGCTTACGCTGGGTCAGGTCGCTTACTTTCTGGGCGGCCGGTGGGTTGAGGAACCGGAAAATTCCGAGGACTGGATCGACCGCTTTCTGATTGGCGGCAACATTATGGATTCCGGGCCGAACTATTTTGGTCGTTATTCCAACCAGGCGGTAATCACTCGAGCCGCTCGCCCCGACATACAGTTAGCCAGCTTGATGTGCGATACCAGGCTCCTGGTCCTGACCGGCGGCGAGGAACCGACGGAATATATCCGGGTAGAGGCCCAAAAAAGGAATGCGTCCCTGCTTCTGGTAAGCGAAGGGACGCTGGAAGTCGCCGATGCTCTGGGCGGAATACTGGCGCTGGCCGACCCTTATGCCGAGCATAAACTAGCCCGATTCACGGCATTGTCCGAACAGCATCTGGAAGGCGGCCTGCACGGGATTTTCGCCTGATTAAGGTCGCTTTTAGCCCCGAGATCCGGGAGAAATCCCGGTATCTGCCGACTTCCCGGCGGATACCGGGCTCTTACGCCAGCTCAAATCGCTCCGATTCCGGCGGCTGAGACCATAAATCTTCAGCCCCGGCCATAGCCACCGCCCGCTCCGGGCTGGCCCGCCATGCGTCGTATATTTCGTTGTTTTCCCAGGTCACCAGGGTGGTTATCTTGGCCGGGTCGGACAGGGAATACAGCGTTTCCCGGCTGCCGAACCCGGGGGCCTTGCTCTGGGCTTCCCCGTTGCCGTCCAGCAGCTTCCTGGCTTCCTCAATCTTGTCAGCTTTGGCCCAGTGGTGGGTCAGAACGCCAATCATCGCTTAAATCTCCTTAGTTGGCTGGGCCACGGCGCGCCCGGCCCAAGCCGCCCTGCGTAACAATTTTATCGCCGCACCGGGTCGGGTGGTTTAATCATCTCCCAGGTCCACTGCCCGGGTGGAGCCGATTTTTGCATATTCTTCGTCCGACATTTTGCGAACCCCGCTGGTTTCACCGCGGAACATCGGCACCAGAATTACGGGGGCAATCAGGGTGGTCAGTACGGTCATCAGTATGCTGACTCCGAAAAGGTCCTGCCCGATGATGCCCTGGGAAAGACCAACTCCAGCGATAATCAGCGCCACCTCGCCCCTTGGCATCATTCCGACGCCGATACGCGCGCTGCCCCGCAGGTTGAATCCCGTAGCCAGAGCTGGGCCGCCCGACCCCAGGACTTTGGAAGCAATCGCCAGTACCGAGATTACCAGCCCGAAGACCAGTCCATTTTGCATGGCGGCTACGTTCACCAGCATACCCATTACCACGAAGAAGACGGGAACCAGAAAATCCACGACGCCCAGCATGGCTGCCTCTACCAGGTGTCCCAGTCTGGTGGTGGAAAGGGCCAGACCCATAGAGAAGGCGCCAAGGATAAAGGCCAAGCCGAAATACTCGGAGAGTCCGGCGGCCAGCAGGGCCAGGGCCAGGGGGATACACAAGAGAGCGCTGGTAGAACTGAATTTTTGCAGGAACTTCTCCAGGTACGGCGCGATCAACACGCCGATTACCGTCAAGCTTAGCCAGAAGCCGAGAGCCTTGGCGCTAATCCAACCTATGGAAGTCAAGCTGAAGTTGTCGACGGTGCTGATGCCTACCACTACGGTCAGAACTAAAATGCCCAGCACGTCGTCCACTACGGCGGCGGCGATAATCGTAACGCCTTCCGGGTTTTCCAGGCGGCGCAAGTCGGCCAGCACCCGGGCGGTGATTCCTACCGAGGTTGCGGTCATAATCGCGCCCATGAACAGAGCTTGGGGAGACGCCCAGCCTCCTTCCCCGGCGAAACCGAAAAGAACGGTGGCCCCGACCCCCAACAGGAAAGGAAACACTACTCCGCCAATGGCAACGGCGGAGGCTGGCCCGGCGTATTTCAGGAACTGGCGCAGATTGGTTTCCAGGCCAATGGCGAACAGCAGGACTACCGACCCGATTTGGGCCAGGGCGTAGATTTCGCTGCCGACCGGAATTGTTGCCGGTTTGCCATCCTCAAGAATCAGAGGGAATAAGGGACTTAATTCGAGGAAGCTCATTCCGCCCAGATCAGAGCCGCCCAGACCAAAGGAGAAGCTCATTCCGCCCAGATCAAAGCCGCCCAGACCAAGGGAGAAGCTCATTCCGCCCAGAGCAAAGGGCCCAATGGCTACTCCGACGGAGAGTTCGGCCAGAACCGAAGGAATTTTGAGGTACCGGGTAACCACTTCGCCGGCCAGCTTGGCCGCAATGAGGATGATCGACAGTTGAATCAGAAGCCGGATGAGAACTTCCGTTATTTCTCCCCCTCCGCCGGCTTCAAAAACCGAAAGGGGAATTGCCAGAAAGTTTATAGTTTCGCCCATGTTATTGGTATATCCCTGAAAGAAAGGTTTTTCGGCTAACGAGTATAACACTCGACAGGGCTAATCAACAAATCACCGGCCCGGCCGGGTAGGTTAGTCGGGAAATTGTGGGTAAGCCCTCCAGTCAGCAGCCTCGTTGTGCCCCCGTTGGCGCCGGCGTCCCGACCTAACCTTCGTTGGCTAACGGCCGGGACAGCAGCTCCTTGATTTGCTCGGTGATGTCGGCCTGCTCGTAATTGCGCAGCAAGTTTATTCGGTTGCGGTTAGGGTCGCCGCCGTGCCAGTACTCGTAGATTTCCTGCCGCATCCCAAAGGAAGAGACGGCCAGGTCGTGGGCCAATCGGAAAAGCCGAGACTTGTACTCCACGCCTGCACCCTTGCCCCGCATATACTTGTCCAGATAGCTGCGCAGTTCCGGGTTGGTCAGGTCATTCTCGCTGGGCTGCATAATGATGCCGGAGCCGGCGATTTCCCGCAGCAGTTCCACCATGCGTGAGGACATCTGGGCAAAGAAGATGTTCATCGCATTCATATCGCCGAGGGACATCAGCCCATCGTCGGTCAGGAAGGCTTTGTGTTCGATGCCGTCCAGGGCGTGCCGCCACATTTCGGTGTAGGTAGCCATCTCGCCCAACTTGGCGGAAACCTCCCGGTATTCAATAACGCCAATGGCTTCGGCAATCAGAGTTGCCACCGCCGTCATCAGCTTCATCCGCTGGTGAATCCGGATCAGGTTGGGCCAGCCCTGGAAGTTGGTGCGCCGGGTCAAATACTGCACCAGGGGCGAAGAGTCGTAAAGCATAAAAATGCGGTCCCAGGGTACCAGCACCTCTTCGAAGAAGAGCATGGCATCCTGCTCGTCGTAATTGAGCCCCAGGGGATGCCCAAAGCCGCCGTAGCCGTGGGAGACCGGTTCCCGGCAGAGAATTTTCAGACCCGGCGCGTTGGTCGGGATGGCGAAGGCCAGGACGCACTTGGGGTCGGAGCGGCGCAAGAAGGTGGCGGATAAGGATACGTAGGTTTCATTGCTGATAGGGGCGGCAGTGGCTAGTTGTTTGCCGCCGGTAATGATAATCCCCTCGGCAGTTTCCTCCACTACGTGCAGGGCCAGTTCCTCCTCAATAATGTTACGCTGCTCGTTCTGGGGCTGCTGGCTGCGGTCCACCTGCGGGTCGCCCAATGCGTGGGTCAGGAACAGGTCATTTTCCTGGCAGTAGCGATGGTAATTGGCGATGTTTTCGCCAAAGTCGCACCTGGGATGCTGCACCGAACCCAGGGAGTCCCGGATAGCGTACAGGGCTATGATATGGGGCGCCAGAATGTCCGGGCTGCGCCCCAACTGGCCCCAGCTTTCCCGGTTCCAGATTTCGCTGTTCCGGCGCTTGCGCTTCAAGTCCGCAGCGGAACGGGGTAGCAGCCAGGAGAGGCTGCACCGATTGCCCGTTTCCGGCGATACGAAGGTCATTTCCTCGCCAAATTCCGCCGAATGCTGCAAGTCATAAATCCGGGCCAATTCATTGACCATCCCGCAAAAGGCGGGATGTTTGGGAACGTCCTCAATCCGCTGTCCGTCCAGCCACACTTCGCGGCTGTCGCGCAGACTTTCAATATATCTGGCGCCGGTCATTGCGCCGGCCGCAGTGGTTAGCTCCAGGGCCATATCAGTCCTCCACCACGTCAATTAGCGGTCATTATAAGCTGGCTATTCGAGGTTCAATTTTCCTGGCGCCGGGAGAGGGGAAAGCCTCGCCGGTGAAATTATGCCCTTACAGCGCCGGGATAATCTCGGTGCAGAGCAGGGCAAGGGCTTCGTCCAGGTCCGGCCCCAATTCGGAAAACATCAGCTGCCCAAAGCCTTGCTGTCGTGCCGTGTCTCGCACCTCCAGCATCCGCTCCAGGCAGTCGCCGGGCGTCCCGGCCACGAAAATGGCGTCCACCATAGAATCGGTAACCAGACGGTCAAACTCCGCTCCGGCAGCGCCCTGCCGCTCAGCCTGGTCCAGGCGTTCGACATCGGCAATGGCAACTCCCAGCCTTTCAATGTCCTGGTGGGTGTAGCCTTGCCGGTACATATTCAGTACCCGATGGCCGGAGCTTTCCCGGACAAACTCCCGGGCCCGGTCCGCCTCCCGGGACAGGGAAATCTTGATTTCCGCTACTTTGGGAATGTTGGCCCGGTCGCGCCCGGCGGGAAGGGAATTATCGAAGATTTCCAGCAGCTCGGGAACCCTTCCGGTTCGCAAGGCGGCCAGGTAATGTCCGCCAAAAATTAGCCCGTCCATGTGCCGGCCGCCGGCGGCTAACCCGCGGGGGCCGTTGCTGCCGCAGTAAATTGTTACCGGAGCGGCGGGGCTGAAGTTAAGCTGGAAAGTTGCTTCGGGGTTGAAATGGTAGTATTCCAGCAATGCGGGGTAGTCATTGAAGCAGACCCCTTCGCCGCCCAGCAGTTGTCGCAGACTTTGCGCCGTCTCCCGCAGAACGCTGACCGGGCGCGGGGTGCGAATCAATCGGGGTGTCCGGGGATTGCCCCGGCCCAGGCCGATGCTTAATTCGCGTCCTTCCATCAGCTCGCTGAGGGTCGCAACGGAATCCGCCAGGTCCACCGGGTTGCGAAAGTACTGAACCGTAACGGCGGTGCCCAGCTTAATCTTGAGGTTGCAGGCCATGGCAGCCAGGGTTACGTAAGACTGGCGGCTTCTCAGATTGTCCGTTACCCACAATTGGGCTACACCTCTTGCCTCCGCTTCCCTAGCCAGTTGTACCAGATGGGGCAGCGGCACGTGGGCATAGGTGGGCAAATGAAACTGTACGCCAATTTCCATATTTGACATAAATAACCTCTATTGGTTGGGGACAACTATTATCGCAGCTGCTCCCGGCGTCGGCAGTATGCAATGCCGGGAGTCTGGAGCGGCTTAAACCTTACAGTCTGTCCCTTCTTTCAGACTAGCGGTGTTGGAATCCACCATTCGAATCCCCGGTCAGTTTGGATATACTCGGGCCAGCGCAAGTCCACCGGGGGTGTGAAGTCGGCCGGCAGTAGTGGAGCTACCCACCGGTCGCCGCCGATTCCCCCGCCGGTACGCTCCCGGAACTCCGCCTGCGCGCTGGCAACCTCCTCCGGATTGGTGAGCAGGTTGGTCAGAGTTGCGGCAATCGTTTTCCCGGCGACGAACATCCCCGGGTCAATACAGGCTCGCACGCCGCCCATAGCGTTCAGCGTCCACGCCGGATAAGTATAGCCGGGTTCCGGGGGCCGCAGCCGGGGGCGCGACGTATGGAGTCGAACGGTTGGAGTGTGCCAAGTATATTCTACGTAATCATCGGAGGTAAAGTTAAGCTGCCAGGGAGGCAGGCTGAACCGCTGCGCCGCCTCATAGTCCTGAGGTGACTGGAGCCGCAAATTAGCTTCCGTAAAGGGCTCGGCAGCCGGCTCCAGGCCCAGGTTTTCCTGAATGGCGCGGGCGAACTGGTGCGCCGCATCGCTCATCCGGGGAGGCCCGACCAGTTCCATATTGCGGTAGGCCAGCCGGGCCAGACTCAGGTTCGGCAGTCCTACCCTGGTTTTGGTAACCCAGAGCGGGGTAACTACACAGCCGGTTGTTTCGGCGGCGTGTCTGGCGTTTCGCTCCAATACCTGATAGATACGCTCCTGGATGTCCAGAGTCGGCGACCGCCAGGCATACTGAATCTGCCCGATTCGAGGCGGTAGATTGTCCGAGGTGCATTGACCGCCGGCGAGGATGTATTCATTCAGCGTCCAGGTGCCGGTGTGGGGGAACATAGCCTCTTTGGTGTACTTGGTGTTGGTGTACATCAAACAGACGGCATCCAGCGCGCCGGGACATCGGGCAATGGTGTGGGGTCGGTCCGGCGCCGCTAACAGTTGGGCATCAATCCATTGCTCCGGCTCCAGGCATTCAAAAGTGAATACTGCGCTCCAGTAAGACCCGCAATGAGTCTCCCAGGCTACGGTGTTGGTGGTATGGGGATGGTAAACGACGGCGGCCTCCAGGTCATCGTAGTAGCCTTTTGCCGCGTGTACCGGCTTGGAGCCGCAGATTTTTTCCGCCGGTTCGCCGAAGATGCGCAAGGAACCCGGCAAGCCATGGACTTCCATCGCCTCTTTGGCCGCCAAAATCCCCATCAAGGCCGCTACGCCCAGGGAAGAATGCGGGTCAGTGTGGCCCGCCGCCCAGGGATGCAGGCCCTCCCGGGGCGCCGGATAGGGGACGGCCTGCTGGGAGTTGCCCGGCACCGCATCGTATTCGGCAAAGGTAGCCAGGGTCGGTTTGCCTTCTCCCCAGGAAGCCGTAAAGGCGGTGGGCATTCCCCCGGAACCTTCGGCTACGCTGAAGCCGTGCCGTCGCAGCAGTTCCACGTAGGCCCGCGCCGACCGGTATTCCCGGTAGGCCGGTTCGGCGTAATTCCATATTTCCTGGTGAAAATCGGACAGCCATTGCTGATTGCGCTCAATCCAGGATAAGGCCGTAGTTCTAGCCTCTTCGCTGCTGCTCATCGCTCTACTCCGGCGGCCAGGGGGCCGCTCCGCTAATCAAGGTATTTTACGGCCCCCTGGCTAATTTGCGCAAAGTAGCGTCGCCGCCAGTGCCTGAAGTTGCTGGCATTTGCCACTGGACACCTTCAGGATCTAGAATTATATTCCGGTTAGCCCAAAGGAGGTTCGATAACGGCATGGCACAACTCCAGCGCATAACTCCTTTCCTGTGGTTTGACGGTCAGGCGGAGGCGGCCGCCAATTTTTATGTTTCAATATTCCCCGATTCAAGAATTGTGAGCATTGCCCCCCTTGCCGAAGGCCCGGCAAAGGGAAGCGCTATCGTCGAGTTTGTTTTGTCCGGGCAGCAGTTTACTGCCCTGGACGGCGGGCCAATGTTCCAGTTCTCGCCGGCCATTTCCTTTGTCGTCCACTGCGAGAATCAGGAAGAAATTGACCATTATTGGGAACGTCTTTCCGAGAATGGCGTCCGACAGCCTTGTGGTTGGGTGCAGGACCAGTTCGGGGTTTCCTGGCAGACGGTTCCGGTACAGTTGGGGGCGCTGCTGGCGGCAAATGGTGCGGAAGTGATGCAAGTCTTGCTGACGATGGAAAGAATCGACCTTTCCCGACTGGAATCGGCGGCGCGAGGGGAGTAAACTGGCGAGAGAGCCAAACAACCGGCATTTTGGAGGAATGAATTATGGCGACTAAACGCATGGGAGAAGCTTACTGGGGCGAGGAACTGCACGTGCCGTTGTCCGCGGACGGGCAGGTAACCGCCTACGTCTGGCCTCTGCGTATCCTGTCCATCCGGGGCCAGAGCTGCGGCGGGCCTACCATCGGGATTGATGTCGGCAACGAGGAAGTGATTCGCTTTGACTGCCACGCCGACCGGGGCCACTGGCACAATGGCGGTTACGACCGGCTGGGCACCCCGGGCAATTCCCACGTGGACTTTCCCGAAGGCGTCTCCGGAGTTGATGCGCAGGTAACCTGGTCGCTACGCCACCTGCGGGATAAGGCCGGCGAGCTGCTGGCCCAATCGGAACAGGAAGAGGCGGCGCAGAAGCTGGAGTCCTATCTGGTGGAGACCGGCCTGATTAACATCCGCAACCACATTGAAAAGAACGCCTACCTGCGCACCCGGGCCATTGCGGAGCAGGTCATCGCAGGTTAATCGAAGTATCTGCCCGAACCACAAACGGGACCGGATAAACCAAGGGCGGGACAACTCTGCAATGATGCAGTTGTCCCGCCCCGACTTAACGTTTTATCTCGGCGTCCCTTCTACTTTGAGTAGTCCCACTCCCAAGCTAGTTTGAGGAACTCGGAAAATCGAGGCTACCAAACGTTAAGGTTGGTACCCTGGGTGAAGCTGTAAGTCTTGCCGCCTATTTCCACTTCAATATCGTCGCCCACATTAAAGTAATAGGATTCCCCGCCAACCAGGTTGGTCAGGTTGTCGTAGTCGGAGGCGTTTTCGGGAGCGAAACCCGGCAATCCAGCGCCATCAAACGTGCCGGTGGGGTCGTATAAACTCCACCGCTTAGTCGCGTTGCTGAAGGAGGCGACCCACCGGAGGCTGCTGCCCAGAGGAGACAGCGTAGTGCCGATTGTCCCGGAGGGAACTACTACCTGCACTGGCGCCGGCACTACTATGGTGGTAGCGGCCTGGCTCGGGCCGGCGGCGACACTGACGGTGTGAGCGCCGGGGGCTAAGACCGGCACCGGCACCGAGGTAGTAAAGCCGCCGTTGGAGCCGACGACGGTATCTGAAGATTGGTTTACCGCGATTCCGCCAATCATAACCGATGAGACCTGGGACGCCGGCATGAAGTCATAGCCGGTGATAGTGATGATTATTCCGGCTTCAGCCTGGGTCGGCGTTATGGCGATCGACGGATCTCTGGCCGGCGTCGCCGTCGGGGTTGGCCGTGGCGTCGCCGTCGGCTGAGGGGTAGCTGTCGGCGTGGGCGTGGGCGCCGGCGTTGCCGTCGGCGGTGGAGTAGCCGTCGGCACCGGCGTGGGCGTTGCCGTGGGCCGCTGGAACATTTCACCGCGCGGCCCCACCACCAGGCGAGTGGGCTGAGGTTCGGCTGGGGTCATATCCGCCGCCGCGGTGGGTTGTACCGGCGGCAGGGTGGGCCGTGGCGCCAGGGTCGGCGCAGTAAGCGGTGCGCTGGGTGCGGCTGCTGTTGGCGCTGGCGTTGGGTCTGCCGAACCCCCGCACGCCCCTAACGTAAACAAGGTCAATAAACTAATCGCTATTACTGCGGGAATCACCGGCAAGCGCAATGTCTTACCTCCACCCAGTTTCCTTACTCCCATCTTTGTCTCCTCAAATTTCTGAACAACGTAATACTCCTATTATATCAATTCAAACCTGATAATTACTCGTGTTTGCGCTGCACATAATTAACCTTATCTAACATTCTTCAGGTGATTACCCCGGAAAATTGAGCGGGGCCACAACCGGCCACGATTCCGGCTGATGGGTAGAAGGTGGCCGCTAACCGACTCGTGTTAGCTCAGCAACGCGGACCGAGGGCGATCCCGTTATTCGGCAATATAGTGGCTAATCCTTGCTGCGACCAATGCAACAAAGGTATTTCGGTTGATTGAGTCTGGCTTGGAAACGCATCAATTAGCTCAGCCCCGCAGCCGGTTCATTCCGGTCGGTCCCGGACGATATAAGCTCTGAACGCACCTACAGCCCCAGGAGTTCTTCCAGATTCCTCCAGAGAATGGCCTCCTTTTCCGGCCGGCTCAGGCTTTCCAGCCCCAGCACCCAGGAAACCGGCCAGTCTATCTGCATATCGGCCGGCCAGTCGGTGCCGAAGACCACCCGGTCAGCGCCCACGCAGTCGATCAGGTAGCGCAAATCGGCCTCGCTGTGGGTCAGGCAGTCGTAGTAGAAGCTGCGCAGGTAGGCGCTGGGCGGCTGATTAATGTTGGTCCGGGCCTCGGATCTGACTTGCCAGCCCCGGTCCATGCGCCCTATACCGTAGCAGGTGTAGCCGCCGCCGTGACACAAACAGACCCGCAAGTTCGGGTACTTGTCCATTACGCCGCCAAACACGAAGGAGGCGAAAGTAACCGCTCGATCCGCTAGGTTGCCGATGGTGTTGGAGAGGTGATAATTGCGGTTCCGGGGGCTGACCACCGTTGGTCCGTCCTGGTGAATCAGCATCACGGCGCCCAACTGCTCCGCCGCCTCCCAAAGCGGGAAAAACTCCGGGTTGTCATAAGTCTTGCCATTGACGTTATCGCCAATCATCGCGCCCTTGAGCCCCAGTTCGGTTACCGAGCGTTCCAGTTCAGCCACCGAAGCCGCCACGTCCTGCATTGGCAGGTTGGCCAGACCGGCGAAGCGTTCCGGGTACTGCCGGGTCAACCCGGCGACGTAGTCGTTGCATTCCCGGTCCATGTCAATAACCGTGTCTAGCTCCCCGTTGTAGCAATACAAGAAAGAATGGGTGGACAGAACGTGAACATCCACCCCCAGGGAGTCCATATCCTTAATCCGTTCTTCCGGGGTCCACATACCCCGGGGAGTGTAGTCTTCGAATCGTCCGGCGACCTGTTCGGGGCTGAGGGCAAAGTAGCCGGCGCCTTCCCGCATAGCCTTCAGGCAGTTCTCGGGGGTGATATGGGCGTGAATGTCGATACTGCGCATAAGGAATACTCCGTGAAGCTGGCGTCAAATCAGGATTATGTGAATCAGTTATTTCAGCCTACGGGGAAAGGCTACCGGTGTCAACCGCCGGACTGAAGTTCCCGGTTTGGTAAGGGCCGGGTTAAAGGTAGGGATTTGGTTCATACGTATTGGACAATTCCGTAGGGAAGCCTTATAATCTCTCTGTAAATTACCGGCAGAAAGCAGTTGCCACCTTAGGCGAAGCTCTCGCATTGGCCTGCCTGCGTCTGCCGGACTTGATTGTCTGGCGCAGAGCGGGCTGGTGAACCGGAGGAAACTGAGAGAAGGAGTAAAGGTATGGCAGATAGTAACGACATAATGTTGATGGCCCATTTGATGCGCCGCGCCGGCTTTGGCGCTTCGTATCAGGAACTGGAAGAGCGGGCCGCCCAGGGCTATGAGGCTGTTGTGGAAGAACTGCTCCACCCCGAAGTGCAGCCCGATTTGGAAATGGATGTGATGAATCGGTATATGCACGGTTGGCGCGACCTGAACGGTCTGATGGCGAACCAGGGATACTGGACCTACCGCATGGTCAACTCCCCACGTCAGTTGGAAGAGAAGATTTGCCTCTTCTGGCACGGCATATTTTGTGTCGGCGATTCCAAGTGTATGCGGGCGCGCCAGATTTTGCTGGAGTTGAACAACTTCCGGTCCCACGGCCTGGGCAAGTTTGACAACCTGTTGATGTACCTGTCCACCGACCCGGCTATGCTCTACTACCTGGACAACCAGTTGAGCCACAAAGAGGCGGTTAACGAGAACTGGGGCCGGGAGCTGCTGGAGCTCTTTTCCATGGGCGTCGGGATGGACGGAGAAGCCAATTACACTGAGGATGACGTAAAGGCTTGCGCTCAGGCCTTTACCGGGTGGACGATTGCTAACGCCATCCCCAGGTATCCCTACGGTAGCTACGCCAATCGGTTCCTCTACAATAAGTTCGACCACATTGAGGATGACAAGACTTTCCTGGGCGAGACCGGCAACTTTAACGGCCAGGACGTTGTCCGCATCATCTGCAAGCAGCCGGCCACGGCCCGGTTTGTTGCGCGCCATCTTTACAATTTCTTCGTCGCCGATGAACCGCAGGTGCCGGCCTGGCAGCATACCCCGCCGCGCGACCCGGAACTGATTAAGGCTCTGGAAGATGAGTACTTCCGCTCCGGTTACGAGATTCGGGCTATGCTCCGGGTGCTGTTCAATTCCGACAGTTTCAAAGAAGCCCGTTTTGCCAAGGTGAAGAACCCTAGCGAGGTGGTTTGCGGGACGCTGCGCATAATGGGCGACTTTGACACTCCCAAGCCGCGCTTCTATGACCCGGCCCTCCAGATTAGCTACATGGGCCAGGACCTGCTGAACCCGCCGACGGTAGAGGGCTGGCATACCGGCAAAGAATGGATTGACAGCGGCACCCTGGTAGAGCGGGTCAACTTCGCCGCCGGTGAAATGGGCCGCACCGACGCTCCCGGAATCAAGTCGATTGTTGCGCGCTTGGCCGACCGCGGCGAAGTGCTTTCCGCCGATGCCCTGTTGGACGGCTGCCTTGAGCTGCTGGGCGGCTATGAATTGATGCCGGAAACCAGGGAACTGTTTTTGTCCCAGGCGGTGAAGGTTGGCGAGATTAATACTGCCGGCGAGGATTTCGCCGGTCAGGTCAGTCAACTGCTGCAGCTGATTGTAGCCACTCAGGAGTACCAATTCGCCTAATGGGCGTGTTACAGCGTAAAATCGACCCGGCTTCTCTTTTTTCGACAGTTCGCTGTCGGTGGGGAAGCCGGGAACCCGCAAGGGTTTATCCAGCATTACACAAGGAGGAAATATGACCAGCACCAAGAAAGACCCGGTCCTGGTAGTTCTTCAGCTATCCGGTGGCAACGACTTTATGAACACCCTGATCCCCTACAACAACCCGTTGTATATGGACAACCGGCCCAATGTCCATATTCCCCTGGATCAGGTAAATCCGATCAGCGACGAACTGGCCTTCAATCCCAATATGCCTGAGTTTAAGGCCCTTTACGACGAGGGCAAGGTTGCGATTATTCAGGGAGTGGGTTATCCCGTGCCTAACCGTTCCCATTTCCGGTCTATGGATATTTGGCACACCTGCGAACCGGAAAAGATTGCCGACGAAGGTTGGCTGGGTCGCGCGATCCGCGACTTGGACCCCAACAAGGAAAACGTGCTTACCGGCGTGAACTTCGGGCGCGGTCTTCCCCGGGCCATGGTAGCCGGCGGAGTTCCGGTTGCATCCGTAGGGAACCTGGAGACCTACGGGGTGTTGACTACCATCGAGGCGGAAGAGCAGCGCTCCGAAGCTTTGGATATTTTCGCCCGGATGTACTCTCCGGCCATGGGCCACGGCCCAGTGGTGGATTACCTGTCCCAGACCGGTATGGACGCCCTCAAGGGCGCCGATATTCTGGCGACGGCTCCGGCGATGTACTCCTCTTCGGTGGAATACAGCGACAGTTCCATCGGCCAGTATATGCGGAATATTGCCCAGGTCCACTGCGCCGATTTGGGAACCAGGGTGCTTTATACCACCGCTCCCTACAACAGCTTTGATACCCATGCCACCCAGCTTTCGGCTCACGCCAAACTGGTTACCGAAGTGTCCCGCACGGTAAGCGATTTCTACCAGGATTTGAAGGAACAGAACGCCACGGACAACGTAATGCTGTTGGTCTTTACTGAGTTCGGGCGGCGCGTCCACGACAACGGGTCCGGTACGGACCACGGTTCCGGCGGCGCGGCCTTCGTTATCGGCGACTGCGTGAAGGGCGGACTCTACGGCGAATATCCTTCCCTGGAAGCGGACAAGCTGCTGGACGGCGACCTGCACTTCAACAACGATTTCCGAGGCCTTTACACCACTATCGTGGAAGACTGGTTCGGCCTCGATGCCCAGCCAATCGTAAACGGCAGCTTTGAGAAGCTGGACTTCGTGAAGAAATAGAGACGCAACCCTAATTGAGAGCGCCATTAGCGGCGCTCTCTTTACCTTTCCCCGCAGAGGTGAAAATGACTACTGAAGTTCAGGGAGTAACTTATCGTTACACCCACACTATTGGTCGAGGCGAAGAGGCCGGCCCCGGTTTCAAGAACCCCGTTTCCCTGGCCCGCGGCGCAGATGACGTGATGTATGTGGTCAATCGCGCCTATGACTACCGGGCCGATTCCAAGCGAATTACCGTTTGCACGGTAGATGAGGAGTATATCGGCGAGATTGGCAACGGCGGCCGTTTGGGAGGCGATATGATGGACACCGGGGAGAACGCCTCGGACGGTTCTCTGGTCTGGCCTACTTCCATCGCCCTGGACCGGGATGAGAATCTCTACATCACCGACGAGTGGCTCAACCGGGTTGCCATCTTTTCCAAGGATGGGGACTGGTTGGGAGCCTGGGGTGTGGTGGGAGACGGCGCGGGCCAGTTCAATCAGCCCTCCGGCATCCACTTTGACGCCGACGAGAACCTGGTTTTGGTGGACACCGGCAACAACCGAGTCCAGAAATATACCAAGGACGGCCAGTATATCTCCTCCTTTGGCAGCTTTGGCGATGGCGATGGCGAGCTGAATATGCCCTGGGGGATAGATATTGACGGTCAAGGCAATATCTACATTGCCGACTGGCGCAACGACCGGATCCAGAAATTCGATGCCGACGGCAATTTCCTGATGAAGTTCGGCTCCCGAGGGTCTGAGGAAGGCCAGTTGAAGCGGCCTACCGACGTGGCCGTGGACGGCGAGGGGATTATTTACGTCGCCGACTGGGACAATGACCGGGTGCAGGTTTTTGACAGCAATGGCTTGTTCATTAGCGCAATCATCGGGGACGCTACGCTGTCCAAGTGGGGTGTAACCAAGCTGGACGCCAACCCGGACATGAAGTTGCAACGGGAAATCGCGCAAGGCCTGGAACGGGAGAAGTTTCTGCGCGGCCCGATCGGGGTCGAGGTTGACGAGCAGGAACGGCTCTTCATAATTGATTCCCAGCGGAATCGGATCCAAATCTACCGTAAGATACCACCCTTCTTTGTTGGGCTTTACGACGGCGCTCGACTGTAGGTCGCGGTTTACGACCTTTCCCGGCGAGAAGGATATTGCCCCCGCGTTTGTATTAGCGAGCGCGGGGGCTATTCATTAAGTCTATGTCCCAAGTATTGACTTTGCAGGTGGTCCCTCCTCACCAACTTGGCTGCTCCCTCAGGAAGGAAGTTCACCTTTTGTGCAATCGGGCTTACGGGGAAAATCTGGCTCCCTTCTTTGCCGTTTATGTTGCCGACTTCCACGTCCTGGCTTATCTGGGGCGCCGCCTGGTCGGCCACGCCATGGTGGTAGCCCGATGGCTTCAACCCGGAAAGGCAGGCCGCCTCCGCACGGCGTATGTAGAGATTGTGGCTACGGAGCCCGAATTTCAGGGCCGGGGGATAGGCGCTGCAGTTATGCAGCGGACAGCGATGACCGCTGCGGGAATGGGCTATGACGTGGCTGCCCTGTGTCCGGCGGACACGAACCTGTACCGCTACCTGGGTTGGGAGTACTGGCGTGGGCCGCTGTTTATTCGGGCGCCGGAAGAGCCGGGCACTGAACCCGGTACGCTGATTGCTACGCCGGAAGAGCGGGTGATGATTTTACGGCTGCCCAATACGCCGCCGCTGGACTTGACCGAGCCGCTTTCCGCCGAATGGCGCGCCGGTGGTGAACTCTGGTAACGCCGGAGCCGCAAGCCCTTACTGGGTAGGGTCATTACCTTCCAGGCGGTGCTGGCCGATATAGCCGATAACGGCCCGGGCCCGTTGCCGGTCCCAATAAAAGGCAATCCTGATGGTGTTCACCGGATCCTGGCCGGCGCCTTTTCCGATCGTTTCGTTCAGGAAGTAAGCTTTGCCGTTGACCAGCATCCGGTATTCGCCCTCGTTCTGGAAAAAAGCGCTGTCCAGCAGATTATTGGAGTATTTCCAGCGGCAGGCTTTGTACAAGGAATCGTTCAGCGCGGCGAAATCTACTTCTCCCTGACGGGCCGGCACGTAGGTGGCGGCCAGCCACTCCAGAGCGTCCAAAACAGCTTGGGGGTCCTCATAGGGATTGCCCTCAACCCAGGACTCGCCGTTCAGTCGGAATATCAGCTGCCCGGAAAACTTTTCCTCGGCCTCCAGCACCAAACCGGCAAGACTATCGGCGGCCGGCGGTATTTCTGCTTCCACTGGACTATCGGGAGCCGAGTCAGCCTCTTGTGGCTCAGCGTTCTTGTTTTCGGCCCCTTGCACCAACTGTGCCTTTAGCTGTTCCATATCTTCCCGCAATGACATCAACCCCGCCAGAATGGAGGCATTGAATTCATTATCCGGAGGGTCCGACGCCACCGGAGCCGGAGCCGCCGGCTCCTCCTCCGTTTCGTGAACCGGAAGCTCCACCATTACCGGATTACTGCATTCGTCGTCCGATTCTGCTGGCGCCGGAACCAGGGTGAGGAGGTCCGGCGGCTCCACTGATTCAGTATCGGCGCTTGCTACAACCGCTAAGCTCTCCGGCTCGTCGGCGGGCGCTGGTTCCTGATTGGCAGAATCGGTGGAGAAAATGATTGGTTCCAATTCGTTCACGGTCAGGATAATCTGCGATTCCAGCTCGGCCCGGCGGCCGGCGCGAGAAGACTCAACACTTCGGATGAGGGCCTGGTCTCTAATTGGACGATATTGGCTCAAGAGCGTTTCCAGGTTGGTTACTTGCGCCAGGGTCTGGAGCGCCGCCTCCGGGTGAATGTCATTGGTGGCGCTCCACGAACCGATGTCTTTCTCTAAATAGGTTAGTTCCGGGGAATATTCCAGCCAAATATCGTCCAGCTTTGTCTTCAATTGCTTGACTGCGTTTTTGGTCAGTTCCCTTTTCTTTTCCTGGACTATTTCAGCGATTGCCGTGGCGAATTCCAGGGCCGAGTCCCACTGGGAAGCGTCGGGAGAGAGGGCCAACAGCAGCGACTTCCACTTTTCAAAGTCCACTCGTTCCCCGGGGTCTTCGAATTCGGCGATGGGCGGCGGCAGCTTACCGGAGACGTACCAGAGCATCAATCCGGCGTCGCTTCGGTTATACCCGGTGCGGTCGGCCAGAAACTGATTGAAATTGGTCTGCCAGTCCTTCGCCTCCCAATAGCCCCGAAAAGTTCGCTCCTTGCGATCAGGCCCGTAGGTCGGCTCGTCGTTCCATTGCAGATGCTGGACCACGCTCTCGTAAAGCTCGCTCTTGATGGCGACCCAAGCTCTCAGAATCGCCTCGGTCAGTTCGTCGGAGACCTGCATTTTACGCAGAACGGGGTTTACCAAATGATGGGTGGGCGCATCCTGGGGGTCCTTGACCTGGAAACCGGCCCCGGGGACTCTAACGTCGCTGTTGCGGATCGACGAATCGAGAGTTCGCTTGATGTCGGGGGGGATATGCTCCCGGGAGTCCAGCACTAACCGAACTACCGATGAAGCATAGTCTTCGCCCAGCCATTCGTGGGCATATCTCAAACACGAGGACAAACTTGGCAACTGCGCTGCGGTAGATATAGATGATTGGCTTGCCATCTATGCCTTCTTCTCTTTAGTATAGCTCTTTTTCAGCCGGGGCCATCGTTGCTGCTAACCCTGAAAGGCGGGCCGGCGGCGCTGCTGCATCGCCTTTACCATCTATCGATGGGAAGTTATGATTTAATCTACCTTGAAAGTTGATGGCCATCCCGGCGGAGGCCACGGACTACCGCCAGAGCGGTTTCCCGAAGACCGCTCTTCCGGCGCCTAATTTATCTGACAGTCTAGCATATATACTGCACCGGGTTAAACAATTCATAAGATACAATGGCAGCACTCTTGGAAGCTGATTCCGGCGCCGAGTTCTCAGTTGGGCTTTTTTCCGAAGCTTGAGAGGCCAAATTTGCCGGATGTTCCGTATTGAATAACTCATCAATTGGTATGTGGCAAGGGGTTGGAAATTGGCAACGGAACGACAACAGGTGGATGTAATAGTAGTTACCGTAGTTATGGTTAACGGCCTCACCGTGGAACATCGGTATCCGGTGGGGCGGGTCAGAAACCGGCAGGAATTTGAGCAGGTAATGGGCCCGGTGCTGCGCGAACCAATCGAAGCCATGATGGGCATCAGCCGGGCAAAGGCTTTTACGTTGGCGAATCCGGTATGCGTTTATAACATCGCCCACGTTATGACCCTCAGAATTCGTGGTGAAGGTTCCAGTCAGGCGATACAGATGGCGGACCACGTTCACGAAATGGGCTTCCTGGCTCGAGACCGAAGTCAGTAAGGCCTTTACTGGCAATTCCGATTTGCTTGCCCGGTCATGTGGTAGAATTTTCCCGGCGCCACGGGCGCATGATGGCTTACGGCTATAGCTGTGGCCGGCTCAACCGGGGCTAGGTTGAACTGCACATCTCGCCGCGTAATAAACGATAGAATGGAAACTCCCTTGAAACTGAGTATCCTGGATCAAAGTCCGGCGGCGGCCGGGGAATCCGGCCCGGTTGCGCTGGGAAATACTATCCGGTTGGCCCAGCGCGCCGAGGCTTGGGGTTATCACCGCTTCTGGGTGACCGAACATCATGGCTCCGGTCGGAATATGGGGTCGTCGCCGGAAGTGTTAATTTCCCACTTGCTGGCGCGCACCGAAAGCATACGGGTAGGTTCGGGCGGCGTTATGCTGCAGCACTACAGCCCCTATAAGGTGGCCGAGAATTTCAACGTGCTGGCTTCCCTGGCCCCGGGGCGGGTGGATTTGGGAGTGGGCCGAGGCCCCGGCGGTATGCCGCGCTCCACCCAGGCTCTGAAGCCCCAGCCCTCCGATAATAGCAGCAGCCGGTCTCTCGAATGCAAGCTGGTAGAATTGCGGCAGTTTCTCAACAACGAAACCGACGCGAAAAGCCCTTTTCCGGGATTGGTAGCTACGCCCTTGCCTCCCCAGCCGGCGGAGATGTTTCTGCTGGGAACGACTGCTGCCAGCGCCGCCATGTCCGCCCGGTTGAACCTACCCTACGTGTTTGCCCTGTTCCTCAACGGGGACGAAGCGGAAATGGGTCGGGCGATGGAAACTTACTGGCGCTGCGCCGGCTCTGGGCCGGAATTTCACCCCCGAGCGATGCTGGCCTTGCCGGTGATAGCTGCTGACACCGACCGAGCCGCCGCCGATTGCGCTGAAGGGATCCACGTGGTGCGGATTCGGTTGGCCGGCGGGCGCACCTTTACCGTTTTTTCCGAAGAGGCGGCCTGGGAATTTGGCCGCCAGTCCGGTGAGGAATATACTTATCAGGTGCAGCCGGCCAATGTCATTCACGGCGCGCCGAATACCGTCCGCAAGCGGCTGCTGGCGCTGGCCCGGAAGTACCGGGTGGATGAAGTATTCGTTGTTACGGCCATCACCGACTTTCAGCAGCGGCTGCGTTCCTATGAATTGCTGGCCGGGGCAATGCTGAACCGGTGAAAGCGCCTTTGCCGGGACGGAGATTCGGAGCAAGAAGTATGAATGAGCAGCGGAAACTCAGGTTGGGGGCGTTTTTTTCCGGCACCGGCAGCAACATGGCCTCCTGGCGGCACCCGCAAGCCGTTCCCGACGGGCCGATTAACCTTCAGTATTATCGCGAACTTACCCGAAAGGCTGAAGCGGCCAAGCTGGATTTCGTCTTCTTCGGCGATGGACTCTACATCAGCGAAAAGTCCCATCCCATTTTCCTGAATCGCTTTGAACCGCTAACGCTGTTGGCGGCCCTGGCTATGGATACTACCCAGATCGGTCTGGCGGCGACTCTTTCCACCACCTACAGTGAACCCTATACGGTAGCGCGTCAATTTATGTCCATCGACCATATCAGCAATGGCCGGGCCGGCTGGAACATCGTCACTTCTCCGCTGGAAGGTTCAGCCCTCAATTACAGCCGTCCGGAACATCCCGACCACGACCTGCGCTACGAAATGGCTCACGAATTTCTGGAAGTTGCCAAAGGCCTGTGGGATTCCTGGGAAGACGACGCCTTTGTATTCGACAAGGAAGCCGGGGTATTCTTTGACCCGGCAAAAATGCACCGGATTGGGCACCGGGGCGAGTTTTATTCGGTGCAGGGCCCCTTGAACATATCCCGTTCCCCTCAGGGCCGGCCGGTGCTGATTCAGGCGGGTTCTTCGGAAGCCGGCCGCAGCTTTGCCGCCCGCCACGCCGACGTTATCTTTACCGGCCAACCTTCCCTGGAAGCAGCCAGAGAATTTTACAGCGACGTCAAGGGTCGGGCTATGAAGTTCGGACGCAACCCTGAAGAGCTGCTGATTCTGCCCGGCTGCGCTCCGATAGTAGGCAGCACCGCGGCCGAAGCAGACCGGAAGTACCGGGAAATCGCCAACCTGGTAGTTATTGAGGATGCGCTGAATTACCTGGGCCGGTACTTTAATGACCTGGATTTTACCCAATTCGGCTTGGACGATCCCTTCCCGGAGCTGGGCGATTATGGGCGCAACGGGTGGGAAAGTACCACCGACCGGCTGAAGCAGGTGGCCCGGGAAGAAAATCTGACCCTGCGGCAGGTTGCCCTGCGGACGACCACGCCGCGCCACAATTTCATCGGCGCTCCGGCACAGGTAGCGGACACGATGCAGGCCTGGTTCGAGGCCGGGGCTGCCGACGGGTTCATGGTAAACAATTCGGTGCTGCCGGCAGGCTTTGATGACTTCCTTGAGTTGGTTGTTCCCATCCTGAAAGACCGGGGCCTGTTCCGCAGCGAGTATGAGGCAAATACTTTGCACGGCAATCTAGGGCTGCCGATACCGCCCAACCGCTACACCACGGCGCCGCCCCGGGATTAGATCGAAAATCGCCCCCACCGGCTTTTCCCGTCTCTTTCCATTAACCCGGAACTTCTTTATATCGTTGCGATTCCGGCAGCGCAATAACAAACCGGAGAGTACCGGCCCGGCGGGCCAATGGTACTCTCCGGCAATTCAGGTCAGGGACAACCCTGGCAGCTTACCCGGAAGGGTCGGGAAGACCGCTCCGGGTTTTTGGTCTCAGCCGGCAATCCCCGGTTCTTCCGGCTCGCCCGGTCGCCTGGGCTCTTCCGGTTCGCCCGGTTCTTTGGGATCAGTGGGCTTCCCGGGCGTTTCTTCAGGTTTTTCCGGGTCTTCGGGCTCGTTCGGTTCCTCGGGTTCGCGTGGTTCCTCAGGTTCTTGCGGCTCTTCCGGGTCGTCCGGCGCAACCGGTTCTTCCGGCTCCGGTGTCGGTTTGGGCGCTTCCGGCTTCTCCGGCTTGGAGTGCGGGTTTTCCTTGGGGGTGCCGCCGCTAATGACGGGCTTCGTCCGCCCCACTTTGCCATCCATGATTATTATGGCGCGTATTCCCACTACATACAGCATTCCATTAGACAGCTCGGTCCCGTCGGGCAACTGGGTAACCACATAGGTTGTTTCCGGCAGCGGGACTTGTATGGGCCGCCAACTTTCCAGCGGGAGCGGGCCAATCCAGGGGCCCGGCACGACGGCGAGCTCGTACACATCAGCGCCTGCTATCGGGTCCCAGCGCAACCGCAACTCCCGGTCGCCTGCCATCACTGTCAGGGACCCTGGGCCCGGCGGCATCGGCGGTTGGTCCGGGTCCTCCGGCGAAGTTGGGTCTTCCGTCGGCGGCGGTGTTGCTGGCGGGGCCATCGGTACGCCGCGGACCTGTCGGACAAATTCGCCGACTCCCGTGGAGTTTTTCCCGCGGATGTCAACGTAATACTTGGTGCCGTTGGTCAACCCGGTGATGGTATGCGGGCTGGTTGCGTCCATCCAGTTGGTAGGCGGAGGGCCGATGGGATTGCCGTGGATGCCGTGCCGGATATCGTAACCGGTGGCGCCTTGGGCATCGTCCCAAAATACCTCCAGCTGCCCGTCGCCCGGAATAGTCCACATACCAAGTATGCCTCCGATCGGTATCGCGACTGCCTCAGCCGTCGGCTGGCCCCATTCGTTGTCATTGCCGGCGCGCACCTTCACGTAATACATCGTGCCGTTGGTCAATCCGGTGATTAGCTGCGGGCTTAGCGCGTCCTCCCAGTTGTCGGCGCCGCTGGTGGTGCTGTGACTGACTTGATACCGGGTGGCGCCCGGGCTGTCGGCCCACTCCACCATTAGTTTATTGGGCTCCGATAGCTTCACTGTCAGGCCGGTCGGCGCCGGGGGTGGAGTCGGTGTGGTGGTGGCCGGGACTACCCGGGTCGCCGGTGTGGTAGTGGCCGCCCGGCTCGTAGGAGCCGGCTCAGCCGGCGTGGCCGGTTCGGCTGCCGGCGCGGGTGGGTTCGTAGGATCCGGTGTAGCCGCAATGGCCGGCGCAGCCTCGGCCTCGTCCGGCGGCGCCGACGTGGGCGCATCGGTAGGCGCAGTTGTGGCCTCATCCGCCGGCTCCGGCGTGGCCGCCCGGCGGGTCCGTGGGTGTTGGCGTCCTGGGGGTGTTTTCCGGAGCAACTTGCGCCGGCATCACCTCTCCGACAGCCGCAGCTGCCGTTTGGTAAAGGGTGGGCTCGCCAATCACTCCCAGGTTAGTAAACGCTAACCCGCTAAAGAACAGAAACCCAAAGGCAGCAATAGCGATATTCTTTATCGACACAGCTTCTCACTATCTCCTTTCTTTAATTGGTTAACCTTGATTGGGGTTTTGAGATTTGGGCTGGGTACGACAAAAGCGCAGCGTTGGCCCGACAAGGCGATTATTCAGGGGAGCGCAAAACCACATCCTTATATAATGATTTGGTCCAAACACCCCTTATCCCGGTCATTTCTCCCTCAGGAGCGGGCTGGGGGTAAGAGAGTCGGCGCCGGGAATATCGACAGCAGCAGAGGGTTTTGCCTTGCCCGGGACGCTGTCGCCGGCCGCCGTTTTAACCGCGCCGACGCCTCCCGGAACCCGCGCTGATTGTCCGTGCCTAGAATACCATAAGCGGGGTCAAAATCAAGTTTCACCGGCATACCTATTCTGGCAATCCGGCGAAAATCCGGAGCGAATCTAACCCCCGGAACCAGCGCCGGTCAAACTTCTTTGCAGCAAGGAAATGGATGTTTGCAACGGCGCCGGCCGGCTACACCTGGCGCAACAGTTCCTCTTGGAGGCGCTCAATGTCAAAGGTTTCGACGGTTTCGGCAACTCGGGCATCGCCCTCCCGAACCATTTGCTCGGCCAGGGTTTCCTCCAGACTCTCCGGCAATTCCTCTTCCCGGGCCCGCCGGCGCTGCACGTCCCGGTTGTGTTCCACGAAAAGACGGCGCATGGCGACCACCACCGAGTCGGTGGAAGAGAGGTATTCCGGCAAGGCGTACTGAACGTACTTCTCGGCGTCATAGTCCTGGTTGCGGAAATTGAAGTTCAACTCCCAGTTGCGGTAGGGCCAGGACACTGAGCTCCACAGGCGGCGCAGGACGTTGGGCTTCCGGGTGTAACGTTCCACGTTCAAATACACCATCCGGGTCAGGTTGTCCTCCACCGGAACCGCCCAGCGGGTGCTGCGGAAGAAAGCGTTATTGCCTCCGGTGCGGGACATTCCCGGCAGCCGGGTTCCGTTCCACTCGTTTACGCCCGGCGTTTCCGCCTGGGGCGGTCGCACCCGGCCCGGAGCCTGGCCGGTGCGGCGCGCCTTCCGGTCGAAGAACCAGGTCCACAGCAAGCGCCAGCGACTCTGGGGCCAAACTCCATCCACGCCGGGATAGTACATCTGGTAGGGTATGTTGCCTTCCTCGTCGTCGTAGTACCGCTCCACGCTGGATTTGCCGCGTCCCGGCTGGTAATGGACGGTCTTGTTGTTGACCAGGTTGACCCGGTAGCCCAAAGGAGTGCGAGGCCGGCCACCCAGCCGGCTCTTCAGGATGCGGACTGCGTTGCGGTGCACCATAAAGGCGTTGTGGGCGTCCATGGTATTTTCCAGCACCAGCACCCAGTTGCAGTCAAACATAGTGAACACCGGGCGGTGGATATTGTGTTCTTCAAACATTTCCGGCGGAATATCCTCTTGAGGATCCACCGGCTCGCCGTCGCCCATCCAGACAAAGACCATCCCCTTGATGGTGGCGGTGGGGAACTTGCGGGCCTTCATGCCGGGCGCGCCTACCATTTTGGAGTCCGGGCCTTCCGTCAGAAATGCCACGCAGTTGCCCTCGCCGTCGAAGGTGGCCCCGTGATAGGGACAGGTTACAAAGCCGGGAAAGTAGCAGCGGCCCATAGAGAGATAGACGGAGCGATGGGGACACCAGTCCAGAAGGGCTTGCACTTCGTCATTGGAGTCCCGGAAAAATACTACGTCGGTGCCTAACATCCGCAGCACTTCCGGCTTATCCTTCTTGACATCCTTGTCGGGAAGGGCCGGATACCAATACTCCCGGAACCCGGTAGGCGGGATCCGGCTGCGGCGGTCTCCCGGTTCGTCGGGCTTGCGGAAAGGAGGTGTTTGGTCAAAGCCCTGGGAACCGCGTCGCATATGTTTATAACCGCCGGGGTAACCCGAAAGGGGTTTCAGCAGCGCCTGTTTCAAGCCCATGCCATTGCCTCCGATACAGAAATAGTTCCCGATTGGGTTCCTGGTTATTCACGCCGGCAAAGGAATTTTCCCGATTATAGCACGGGGCCGGGCTCATAATACGGTTCATTTGCCTGGCCCGGGCTAGAAGGGATAGGGCTGCCCGCCGCCCACGGCCAGGACCTGACCGGTTATGTATGAAGCGTCATGGGAGGCCAGGAAGGCGATGGCGGCCGCTTGCTCGTCGGCTTCGCCCCGGCGACCCATAGGAATTTCAGAAAGGCGGGTTTGCTGGCGGTAAGTTTCCTGTCGGGCCATTTCTTCCGGCGGCAGCTCCGGCGGCGCCGCGGTAACGCCGTAGTTGCGGGGTGTAACCCGGTCGTCGGCCAGGGTTCCGCTGGGGGCCATACAGTTTACCCGAATGCCCAGAGGGGCGACTTCCCGGGACAAGGAGGTGGTAAGGCCAATCTGGCCGGCCTTGGCTGCGGCGTAGGGAACCCGAAAGGCGCCGGTAACGGCGTGGGTGGCAACGTTGACGATGGCGCCGGATTCCTGCTGGATCATATAAGGTAGAACGGCCCGGCAGCACCAAAGGGCAGTCCAGAAGCTCTTGTCAATTTCCGCCTGAATCTGCTCCGGGGTGTAGTACTGAAAAGACTGAAACCAGATAGTGCCGCCGGCCACATTAGCCAGCGCATCAATGCGCCCGAACTGTTCCCGGGCAAAGGTCATCAGCCGTTCCGCATTCTCCCATTTGGAAAGTTCCCCCAGACAGTAGGCCGCCTGACCGCCGAACTCTTTAATTTCATTGCAGACCCGCTGCGATGATTCCTCTACCATATCCCCAATTACCAGGGCCGCGCCCTCCTGGGCCAGCCGGCGGGCGGTAGCTGCGCCGATGCCTTGCCCACCGCCGGTAACTACCGCCACCTGCCCCTCAAAACGGCGGGCGCCTGCGGCCCTGGCATCCAATATTCCTGACATAAACCCTCCTCGCCGGCGCTTTAATTACCGGACCTGCCGGGTTTGCCGGCCCAAACCGGCGGCGGCTGAAATCAGTCCAATGTTACCCGCAAAAGGAGCGACGGGCAATGTGTTGGCGCTTTGCTTTAATTAAGGCAGCGGTAGAGGAAAGTTGAAGGGCTCCGTGAATCCTGGTGGTTGGATGAGATTCCCTGCGTTCAATGCTTCAGCCGCCTGAAGAATGTATTGATCGGAAACCCGGGCGAGTCCGTTATTGGGAAGCAGCCGGGGCAAATGACAGCAGGGGTGGAACAAGTCCACCCCTGGTTCGGCACACTTCGATCGGTTCTTTCAGTGATGCGGCCGGTTGTCCATACTCACCCAGACCTCGACCGATAATGAGCTGACTCCCGCAATGCGCTCTAAACCTTAGCGAAACTCCGGCGCAGTGGGAAATAGGGACAGCAGAGGGGAAACGGTGGCAATGGAATCCCGGTCGATGCGGTCCACGCTGGTCTTGCCGCACATACCCATAGTGGCTTCCAGTTCGTCCCGCAGCATATCCAGTACCGCTCTTACTCCCTGCTCTCCGTCCACCGCCAGTCCCCAGAACAGAGGCCGGCCGATGAGGACGGCGCGCGCTCCCAGGGCCAGGGCTTTGAATACGTCGGACCCGCGGCGGATGCCTCCGTCCATATAGACTTCGATGCTATCATTTACGGCGTCAACAACCTCCGGCAGCACTTCAATGGTAGCGAAGGTGGTGTCCAGGTAACGGGTTCCATGGTTGGAAACTATAACCGCCCTGGCCCCGTGTTCCGCCGACTGATACCCGTCTTCGGCTACCATTATTCCCTTAACCACCAAAGGCAGGCGCGTATTGGCGGCCAGCCAGTCCAGGTCGGCGTAAGTGGCCGCCGGGTCGCGGATGTCGTTGGCGCCGCTGGGGGCATCCAGGCCAAAGCTCCAACTGCTGCCGCCGACGTTCAGTTCCGGCGCATAGTTGGGCGAGGCCGGGCCCTGATAGTTGTTGCGGATGTTGCGTTCCCGCTTCGGCTTGACCTTGGCGTCCACGGTGAGGCACAGCGCAGTATAACCGGCCTCTTCGGCGCGGTGGGCCATTTCCAGGGTCAGTCCCCGGTCCTTGAAGAAATACTGCTGGTACCAGATGGGGCCGGTGGCGGCCTGGGATACCTCCTCCAGCGTCCGGGACGCCTGCGCGCTGAGTACCATCACCGTGCCGGCGGCCCCGGCGGCCCGGACGGTTGCCAGCTCGGAGTCGGGGTGGGCGGCGCTGTGATTGCCGGCCGGATCCAGCATTACCGGGAAGCTGATTTCCTGGCCCAGGACGGTGGTGCTCAAATCCCGGTCGCTGATGTCCACCAGCATTCGGGGCTTCATAACTATGGAATCAAGAACCGCCCGGGTCCGGCGCAGGGTAATCTCATCGGTGGCGGCGCCGGCAATAAAGTCGTACTCTCCCTGCCCCAGTCGGGTGCGGGCGATTTCCTCGTATTCGTAAATGTTGACCGGATCTCTGTCCATCTTCCCATTCTCCCTGCTTCATTTCTGGCCTGACTTCGGCTAATAGTATTACAAGGGGCGCAGTTTTAACAAGAAACGCAGAACCGAAGCGCCGGGTTGTCCGGGGAATCCGGGGGCAAGGAAATCGTAATTGTGAGGCTCTTTTGAGTTGCCGGCCCGGTTGCCGGGAAAGTATGCCGCTAAATTACGATTTACAGCGTCAGTTAGCAAATATTGAAATAAAGATACAAGAATGTAATTTATAATGACGATAAAGATAGTGAAATAACGCACAATGTTGACTTAACGGGCCAACTGTGAATATATTCAGGGTAAGGAGAGGAGTAATCAAAGAAAAAGTTGCTGAATATCGCTCGGCAGGAGGGTATTATGGTGACGCAAATCAAACCCAAAGCTTTGGTCATTGGCAACTACCGGGGACGTTCGGAAGTTATCGGCGCATTGCGCGGTTCGGTTTTTGAGATTATCGAGGCGACGGAATGCCTGCGCGGCATCAAGCATGTGCTTGAGGATTCCCCCAACGTTGTCATTGTCAGTTCCAGCGGCGACCGGTCCGACCTGCTGACCATTCTCCGCTCAATTCGCTGCCTGACTACGGTTCCCATTCTGGTAATTGGCATGGTGGGCGGTCAGACCAATGCTGACGAGGCCATCATTCACGGCGCCAGCGGTTTTGTTCCCCAATCCCGCAGCCTGGAAAGCACCTCCGTTTTTGTCCACGCTCTCTTGAGTCGTAACTAGCCCCGTCCCCGGGAAAGAGGCAGTGCGTCTTTTCCCGAGGCTCTTCGGGTTTATTCCACTCACCCCGCCAGTCAGCTCAAAACTATTCCAGGAGGTCAACATGCAGGTGCAAATCGTAGGTCGAAATGTCGATATTGACGCTCAGCTGGAAATACGGATTTCCCGTAAAATGAACGAAGTCGCGCGGCACTTGCCGGCAATCACTTCGATCCACGTAGAACTGACGGCTGAGCCGACCCGGTCGCGGCAAGAGCGGTTTCTGGCCCAGATTTCGCTGAATATCAAAGGCGCTTTCCTGAGGTCGGAACAGCGCGGCCCTTCGGCTCTGGCTGCCGTCCACGCGGCTTCCCAGCGGTTGGACCAGTTGGCGTCCCGGTTTAAGGGGCAGGTGTACCGCAGCCAGAGAAGCCACAGCTACATTTCGGTGGCGGAGCAGCAAGCTGCCGACGCTTTCGAAGCAGATCGGGAACTGGCGCGAGAATACTTGCCGGAAAGCGAGGCGGAGCTGGTCGCGACCGAGTAGTTGACGGGAAGGATTGGCCGGCACGGCTCCGGCCGGTGGAGGAGAAGCCGGCCGTCTGATGAATTGAAAAAGCTCTCCCGTTTCAACTCAACCGGGCTGGCTCGGCCGCAACGCCGGAATGCACCAGTCTGAAATCGGATTGGAAAGGAGGCAACTATGTATCGAAAGGTGTTGATTCCTTTGGATGGTTCCAAGGAAGCCGAGGAAGTATTTCCCCTGGTCAAAGATGATGTGGCCGACGACGGACAAGTTATCCTGGCCCAGGTGATACCCCCGGCCCGCACGCAAAGGATCGGTGAAGTGATTATCCTGGCCAGTCAGCAGGAAGAGGGAGACCGGGCCGAGGCTATGGGCTATCTGCGGTCCCTGGCTCGGCAGCAGGAGGGAGACACATCTAACTGGAGCCTTCAGGTGGAGGTAGCCAATTCCGTGGCTGACGGAATAGTCGGGTTGGCTGACCGGGAATCGGTTGACCTGATTGCGATGTACACCCACGACCGGAAGCTGCTATCCCGGCATATCAAGCGCAGCATTGCCCGGGAAGTGCAAAGGCGAGCATCGGTAGAGGTACGTGTCTTTGGCACCCGGGAACTGGAGGAACTGGCAAGCAGCCCCGCTTCGACCGGTGAAGCCGCCGTCGGTGATAATCGGGTGTTCCGACAAATCGACGCTTTCGGCGATCTCTCCCCGGAGCAGGTAGAAAGAGTGGCGGCGCTGGGCGAGAGGAGCGCGGTAGCTGCGGGGGATTTGCTAGGCACCGGCGGACAGTTGGGTGAGTATCTCTTTGTGATTCTGGAGGGAGAAGCTCACCTGACCACTCATTCAGAGATTGGCGAAATTTCGGTCCGCATTGCCCGACCCGGGGAGGCGTTTCCCCTGGCGGCTCTGCTTGGCTCCGGTACACTCATCACTTCCGGCGAAGCCCTGACCGATATGGAAGTGCTGGCGATTCCCCGGTCCGAACTGCTGATGCTCTGCTCGCGGGAGCCGGAAATCGGGATGCGGATTTATGCAGCTATTGGCCGTTTGTTCTCCAATCGATACGCCGAAACCCTGACCCATTTGACCATCAGCGCCGAGCGGGAACTGCGACAAGGCGATTCGTAATGTAGAGTAAGAACCTTGTCTTGATGTTAAACTATGGGGTGTTCCCAGCTTCGGGCCGCCCCATTTGTCGGTCATCGGGGTCGAATAGGGCAACCGGCGCGGCCGGCTACACTAGGGCTTGCGGTCGGAATAGACAAGGAGGAGTCACTTTGAGAGTTCATGCTTTTATTTTGTTGAACCCGGAGCCGTCGAAAACCCAGTCCGCCATTCAGAGGTTGAGGAATCTGCCCGGGGCAACGGTGCAAGAGGTCCTGGGGCCTTACGATGCGGTAATGGAAATCGAAGCCGACACCCAGGAAGATGTAACGGCCATGCTGCGGCACCGGATTCGACCCGTGGATGGTGTAACCAATACCGTTACCTGCTTGTGGCTTTAGTATAATTTGTCCCAGACGGCCCAGTTTCAGCCGGCGAAGTCTGGAGTAGAGCAAGGAGACCGGCGGCGCTGACACCCGTCAAACTGTAAGGAACCGGAGATAGCAAGCGGAAAATGTACGTGAGAATGGTTTGGGGCCACCTTAAACCCGACCGATGGGAAGAATACAAAAACTACTACCGGGAAAAGGTCTTTCCTATGAATGACAAGGTTAACGGCCTGTTGAGCCGGTCAATCCTTCGGGGTATCGGCAGCGAGGATGATGCGGTGTCCCTCAGTGTCTGGAATGAGGAAGCAGACCTGAGCTGGTATGAGAGCAGCAACCTGCAGAAACAGTTTGCGGATGACATTCAAAGCAACTACGCCACCGGTTGGAGTTACATCAACGGCGAATATTGGGTGAAAACCTTCCAGGTTGTGGACATAACGCAATACTGACCGCCGATACCGGGTTTCCGGCGCCATGCGGCCCCGCGAAGAGTTGTGGGGCCGCTTTTTGCGTAACCCTTCCGGGGTAATAGAGGAGCCGCCGGCTTTCAGGTCATATACTAGGGAGACGCCCCTAATGGATAGTCGCAACGTGGTGACGAAATATAGCTATGGAAAGACTGTCAACTGCGCATTTATTGTAATATTCGCGGTATATAATATTTGTGCTGGAGTATTATCTTGAATCTCTAGGAAAATCGGGATTTTGTGATAATATAAGCCGAAATTCTGTTTACCGGCAGGATTGGAATTAATCACTCTATCTGGTTTAAGGAGGACCTGAATGGCACTTAGAGCTGGAAGTTTGCAGAAGTTCTTTGTTTTGGCCGGCGCTTTAGGACTGCTTTTTGTAGTAGCCTGCGGCTCGGCCTCGCCGCAGACTGAGACCGTTGAAGTTGTCCGGGAGGTCCCGGTAGAGCGGGAGGTCATTAAGGAAGTCCAGGTGGAAGTTCCGGTGGAGCGGGAAGTCATTAGAGAAGTTGAAGTGGAAAAGACCGTCGTGGAGACGGAAATCCAGCAGGTGGAAGTAGAGGTAGAGAAAGTTCTGATCGCTACGCCCACCCCGGCCCCGCCGCCGGCCGCGGCTACCGAATCGACCGGACATCTCCGCATAACGTACACTTCTTTGGGCAGCGACGGCATCTATCCCAAGGCCAGCAACGTGAATGCCGGCGGCAAGGATGTCAACTCTACTATGTACGATGTGGTGATTGGTTCCAATGCCCAGGGCGCCTTCAGCAAGGACACCGGCCTGGCCAACGACTGGTCGGTGACTCCCGATGGCAAGTCCCATACCATTCACTTGCGCCACGGCATCCAGTTCCATAACGGACAAGAGGTTACGGCTGAAGACGTAATGTTCAGCGCCCTGGAAGTTATGGAGGAGGATGCGCAGAATGCCTTCATCCGGGAGTTGACTCCCTTGTGGGACAGCTACGAAACTCCTGACGCCCATACTTTCGTAATTAACTGCCATACGCCTTGCCTGTATGCTCCCTGGATTTTCTCGGGGGTAAGAGGTACGGAAGGGATGATTGTCCCCAAGTCCCATTACGAGGCGATAGGCGAGCCGGAATTTGCCAAAGCCCCCATCGGTAGCGGCCCGTATCGTTTTGTCGAACAGGTCCTTGGCGCATCGGTGAGTGTTGAATCCACCAATCGGCCGCATTTCCGGGCCGGGCCCAGCGGCGGCATACCCAAGTACGCCGATTTGACCTTCCTGGGTGTATCCGAGGAAACTACCCGCCTGGCGATGCTCAAATCCGGGCAGACCGACGTCATTGATGTAAGCCGCGAGCGAATTGCGCCGCTGGCGGATGACGGCTTTAACATATTTTACAAGGAACGAGCCTTGCTGACCGGCGCCTACTTCTTCCAGCAGTGGGAAGAAGGCAATCCCTTCAAGGACATTCGGGTGCGGGAAGCTCTGAACATCGCCATTAACCGGGATGCTATCCTGGAGCATATCTTCCTGGGCCGCGGCAGCACTACCTTGTACCCGATGGGTAGTTACGCCGCAGAGAGCGGTTATGACCCGTCCCTCAGCTCCTACCCGTACAACCCGGACCGGGCCAGGCAGCTGCTGGCGGAAGCCGGCTACTCCGACGGCAACCCTCTGGAAATAAAGCTGGCGATTTACTCCTTTGGCGGTATCGCTGAATTTGCCCGAATGATCGAAGCTATGGGGGCGGACTTTGAGGCCGTGGGTGTAAAGGTCAACTTCCAGCCCACCGAGTACGGGACTTTGCGGAGTATGCGCCGGGCCTGGGACCTGGGCGGCGGCTGGGTCGGCCCCTGGGGCACCCACAACCGGGCGGCTCCGGCCGAGATTCTCAGCATAACCCGCGCCCTGGAGTACTCCGGCGCTCCTTATACTACCTACAAGAATCCGGGCTTCGATGTGCTGATGGACGAGGCCTTTGCCTCGACCGATGTGGAGGAAGTCAAGCGGCTTATTGGAGAGATGCAGAAGTTCCTGCACGCCGACTATTACGGCATACCTCTCTTTGAGGTCGATTCGGCTTTCGCCACGATTCCGGAGATTACATACTGGAACACCGGCAAAGACTCCTACGACAATAACGTGGACAGCCTGATATTCCCGGACCTGCGGTGGTAAGAGCTTTAATGCTCGGTTTTAGCGGCCAATAGGGGCGGACACCCGGTCCGCCCCTGCACCCCTTTTTGGAGTATCCAATTGGTATAGAGGCCTTCTGCTCCAATCGAGGACACTTATGCAGCGTTACATCGTAATGAGATTTGGGCAGTCAATTATCGCCCTCATAATCCTGTCCATGATCATATTCGCGCTGGGGCGCTTCAGTGGCGACCCGGTTATACTCCTATTGCCTCCCGACGCCACCCAGGAAGCCGAAGACTTGATCCGCAAGTCTCTGGGATTGGACCAGCATTGGTCGATTCAGTACTGGAAGTTCATCAGCAACGCGATGCAGCTTGACTTCGGCGATTCCATCAAGGCCAAAAGGCCGGTACTGGACCTCATCGGCCCCAAGGTGATGAACTCGGTCAGGCTTGGCGTGGCGGCCATGGCCATTACCCTGGTAATCGGCATTCCCTTAGGTGTTTTGGCTGCGGTGAAGCGGGACACTTTCTTTGATGGGGGAGCCAAGCTGATTGCCATTCTGGGACAATCTTTGCCCCAGTTTTGGGTCGGTATTATGCTGATTCAGCTGTTTACCGTACAGTTGGATATACTGCCGGCGGCCGGCACCGGCGGTTTTGTCCACTACATTATGCCGGCCTTTACGCTGGGCTGGTGGGTAGCGGCGGCGGTGATGCGGCTGCTCCGCTCCAGTATGCTGGATGCGCTGGACGGTGAGTATGTCAAGATGGCGAGAATCAAGGGATTGCCGGAGTACAAAATAGTGTGGAAGCACACTTTCAAGAATGCGTTGATTCCGGTGCTCACCTTTGCCGGCACTTATCTGGCTACCTTCATTACCGGGGCCATTCTGGTAGAGACAGTGTTTGCCTGGCCGGGTTTGGGCCGCCTGGTTTATGATTCAATCATCTGGCGCGACTATCCGGTGCTGCAAACCCTGGTGCTGATGATTGCCGCCGTGGTTATTTCGGTAAACCTGGTGGTGGACATCCTGTACGCTTACATCGACCCGCGCATTAGATACAACTAACCACAGGAGCGAAACGCTTTGGCAACGACCAGCACTGCGTTGGCGGAGAAGCCGGACCTTTGGGAAAGAGGCCTGAAGGCAGCCAATACCCTGCGGAGAGCGCCTTTAATACCCTTGTCGATTATCCTGATTGTGGTATTTACCGCGGTCTTTGCTCCTTTGCTGACGCCTTATTCCACTTCTACGCCGTCTTTGGGAGACCGCCTCACTCCGCCGGCCTGGCAGGAGGGCGGAACCTGGAAACACCCCCTGGGAACGGACGCTCTGGGACGAGATATGGTGACCCGACTCATGTATGGCGGCCGGGTTTCGCTGATGGTGGCTATTTTCACGCTGGCTATTGGCGGCGGGATCGGCACTGCCATTGGACTGGTCTCGGGCTATTTCGGCGGGCGGGTTGACGCGGTGCTGATGCGCAGCGCCGACAGTACCCTGGCCTTTCCGATTATCTTGTTTGCCATCCTTTTGGTGGTGGCCGTTGGGCCGAACTTAGCCAACGTGGTGATTGCAATCGCATTAGTGCTTTGGGCCCGTTACGCTCGGGTAATTCGCGGCGAGGTGCTGGCCCTCCGGGAGCGGGACTTTATCGCGCGGGCTCGGGTGGCTGGCTGCTCCCACTTGCGGATTTTGCTGTTTCACCTCTTTCCGAACACGGTGAATACCCTGCTGGTGCTGCTGACTTTGCAAGTAGGTTGGGTCATCATTGTGGAAGCATCACTCAGTTTTCTGGGCGCCGGCATTCCCCCGCCTACCCCGGCGTGGGGCAGCATGGTTTCCGACGGCCGGGAGTATGTGGATACGGCCTGGTGGGTCTCGGCCATCCCCGGGTTGGCGATTATGCTGACGGTGGTAGCCTTCAACCTGTTCGGCGACTGGCTGCGCGATACGCTGGACCCCAAGATGAGGCAGGTGTAGCGGCGTCTGTAGGCCAGACGGTCAAGAATGTATCGGGGCGGGTTACTTTACCCGCCCCGACTTTTTGTGATGTGGTTTCCGGCAGCTTTTGCCGGTTACGGCCCCCAGGGTGGCGGAGCTACTACATCCCAATCGGACACTACGTCAACCACCGCCGGCCGGTTGGACCCCAGTGCTTCTTCAATCGCTGCCGGGATCTTCCCCGGGTCGGTCACCCGCAGGCCGAAACATCCCATAGACTCGGCCACCTTGGCCAAGTCAACGTCGTTGAATTGCCACATAGAGTCGGAGTCGCCTCCGGGATAATTGGCGTACACCCGCTCGTCGCCGACGCGGCACTGGTTTAGGGAGCGGTTGTCGTTCACCACGATGACCGCGTTAATCCCGTAGCGGGCTGCCGTTTCCAACTCGGAAACGTGATACCAGAAGCCGCCGTCGCCGGTGAACGCCACCACCGGGCGGTCGGGGATAGCGCACTTGGCCCCCAGCGCGGCTGGCAAGGCCCAGCCGAGGGAACCGGCGGCCCGGATAAATTCCTGGCCCGGATGAGTCAGGTCGATGTAGGCCCCGGTCCAGATACCGGCGTGCCCGGTGTCAGAAACCAGCATGGCATCGGAGGACAGATTGTCGGTAAACTCCTGGCACAGCCGTTCCGGACGAATGGGCTGTGCGTCGGAGTGAAAGTCCGGGGCGACTTCATCCCGCCATTCCTGCACCAATTGACGGGCCCGTTCCGTCCACTCGGCCCTGGCTACCGGCTCCAGCGCCTCCACCAACCGGGATACGGTAGCTTTGGCGTCGCCCTGCAAGGCGACGCTGGTGGGGTAACTGCGGCCCAGTTCCGACGGGTCAATGTCGATTTGGATTACCGGCGTTCCCGGCAGTGGTATTCTCCAGTCCAGGGTCACCTGGCTGCCCGTGTGGCTGCCGATGAATATCGCCAGATCCGCTTCGGCCACCACCCGATTGGCGCACCAGCGGGAATAGGCGCCGCACACCCCTACCGACAGGGGATGGTTTTCGGGGATGGTTCCTTTAGCGTTCAGGGAAGTGGCGACCGGGATGTTCAGCATTTCCGCCAGTTTGACCACATCTTCCTGGGCGCCGGAGGAAGTTACGCCGCCGCCGGCAACAATCACCGGACGCCGGGACTCGGCCAGGACCTGAACCGTCTTCCGGATTTGGTCCGGCCCGGGCTCGGGGCGCAGGGTGGAGCGTTTCATAAAATCTTCTTCAATGATTACGTCCAGGTCGGCTTCCCCATTTTCAATGACCTCGCCCTGGATGCCCATAAAGTCCATGTGCACCGGCCCGGGAGCGCCGGAAGTCGCTTCCCGGAAGGCCTGCCGCAGCAGGTGCGGGAGCTGCTCCACGGTGTCCACGGCAACGCTGTACTTGGTGGTGGAGCTGAAGGGTCGGAAGTGGTCAATCTCCTGGTAGGAATTTCGGTATTGGTGGGAGAGGGGCCGGTGCCCGGTAATGGCAATCACCGGGGAAAGACCCAGAAAGGGATCTTGTAGGCCGGCAGCCAGGTTGGCAGCGCCTACCGACTGAGCCATACAGATAGCCGGGCCGTTGGCGGCTCGGGCGTAGCCGTCAGCCATGTAGGCCGCCGCTTTTTCGCCGTGGGTTACCACTCGTTCAATACCTACTATCTCTAGTTCCGCCAGAATGCGGCGGGCAATCGATGGGACGTAAAAAATGTGGGTCAGACCGTATCCCTTGAAAGTTTCTGCCACAAATCTGGCGCCGGTCATCCTCGGCATAGCAAGACCTCCCCTGTAATCCTGTTTGTCGCTGAACATTAGCACCATACCCGAATCCAGTCAACCAGGGCTATCGCATATGAAAAAATTTCAGGCTCAGAACGGAACTTTCCGATGTTTTGGCGGCGCTTTACTGGGTAATCAACATCAAAACCAACGGTTTAAGTCTTAAATTACCCAAATTTAGCAGTTAAAAACGGAGATTTACCCGTCAATTGGCCTCTTAAAATCCATATGCGATAGCCCTGTCCAGTCAACCAAGCCAGATTGACATCCGGCAACCCTTCCCATACACTCTAGCCCGCTTGTTGAGACTGGACGGAGGGAAAGGAGTTGACATTATGCCGGAAATTAGCGTTTTGCTGCACGGAAGTCCACTTAGAACTGATGCTGGCGTGGTCGGATTCTGCTCGGTGGTGTTAATTGAAGGGGAAAAACGCATTCTGGTGGACGTGGGCCATGTCGGGCGGCGCACTGCCCTGGAGAATGCCCTGAATGCGCGGGGTCTGACGCCGGAGGACATTGACATCACCATAATGAGTCACGCGCACTGGGACCACAGCCAGAACTATGACCTGTTCCAACATGCGCCCATGTTGGTGCACCCGCTGGAGCGGAAGTACGCGCACAAGCCCCACCGGAACGACTGGGCTACGCCGGCCTGGTCTGGCGCTATGATTGAGTTTCAGGATAAAGTGGAGGAAGTTGAAGAAGGCCACGTAATTGAACCCGGAGTTACCATTATGCACACGCCGGGCCACTCGCCGGGCAGTATTTCGGTGCTGGTGGAGACCCCGCAAGGGTTGTGCGCCGTCACCGGCGACGTACTGCATTACTCTACTGTAGCCTTGACGCGCAAGAACCCCCTGGTTTTCTGGAATGAGAAGGACGCAACCCAGAGTATTGACCGGATTGTGGAACAAGCGGACGTAATCTACCCGGGCCACGACCGCCCCTTCCACGTGGTAAATGGGGACATTGAGTATCTGGCCGAGGTCAAGATGACGGTGGCCGGGATGGACCCGGCAGACCCGAACATTTCCTTCGACTTTGCCCCCCGACCCATCTGGGTAATGCCGGGAATTGAAGACCAGACGCTGGAACGACTAGGTTAGGCCAGGCAGTCTGGATTACCGATTCCGCTCCGGCCCCGGTCGGGTTGTGAATAACATAACGCCGGGGTGGAAAATATCCACCCCGGCGTCTTTCTGAATAGAAGAAATTTAGCCGCCTTTACCGTCCGGACAGCATTACCGGCTGCCCGGTGCGCGCCGCTTCCTCGATAGCCAGGGTTACTTCTACCGTGCGGCGGCCTTCTCGAGCTGTAGTGTGGGAACAGGGAGTGCCGGCGGACAGATGGTCCAGCCAGGAGCGAGTCTCGTTGGCAATCGGCCCCCAGTATTCGCCCATAGCCCAGTCGCCGGATGAATTGCTTTGCATAAACAGGGCGTCCACATGGTGGTCGGGAACGTAGGCGTGGGGAACGCCCCGGTCGGTGAACAGGAAGCTGTCCTTGTTATCCATATCCAGGATGATTACCCCGTCCTCGCCCAGCACCTCAAAGCGCGCGCTCTGGCCGTAGGTGGGGTACCGGGCCGGCAGGGCGTAGCAGATGCCCAGGTTCACCAGGCAGCCGTCCTCAAAACTGATGACGGCCCAGGTTACGTCGTGGATGTCGTGGCCCATTTCCTTGTAGAGCCGGTAATTGCCGCGGGCGATGACCTCTACCGGCCGGATGCCTTCCAGATACCAGCAGGCCATATCCACGTAATAGGTCAGGGCATCCAGCACCGGCGTTGCTTCCGGGGAGCGTTTCAGGATTTCCATCATGTGGGCGCGGGAGTTATAGACCCGGGATTGGATGCCGATAATGCCGCCCAAGCGTCCCTGGGCAATTTGCTCCCGGGCCAGCATCCACCGCCGGTCGTGGCGGCGGGAATAACCAATCCGCAATTCGACTCCGGTACGCTCTACTGCCTCGACAATTTTGTCCGTATCTTCCAGGGTCAAGGCCAGGGGCTTCTCCACAAAAACCGGCTTGCCCAGCTCCAGAGCCTGCAAGATTGGCTCCACGTGCTCGTGCTCCGGCGTGGAGATAACTACCGTGTTGACTTGAGGGTCTGAGATGATTCGGTAATTGTCGCTGGAGATCAGGTCGGCGTTGACTTGCTGGCCCAGAATCCCGGCTCTCTCCGGGTCGATGTCGGACACGGCCAAAAAGCGCACTGATGGGTGGTGGGATGCCATATTGGCCCGTAAGGTGCCAATGCGCCCCGAGCCGACTATCGCTACGCCCAAATCCTGTTTTTGCATAAATATAGCTCCAGTATTTTGAATCAACCGGCGAAAGGATTGACAAAAGCTAAAGGTCAGAAACGCCCCATAGGGGCGTTTCTAAATCTACGTAGTTTATGCCAGCGTCGCTCGTCCGGGGCGAACTGGCAGCAGTTCGGCTAGGTTTTCTGGTAAATTCGGCTGCCGGCCTGCCGAAATTCATCCGATTTTTCCTGCATCCCGGTGAAGATGGCCTTTTCCGGGTCCACGCCCCGATTCTTGGCGTACTCGCGCACGTCCTGAGTAATCTTCATGGCGCAGAACTTGGGGCCGCACATAGAGCAGAAGTGGGCTACCTTGGCGCCCTGGGCCGGCAAAGTTTCGTCGTGGTAGTCGCGGGCCGTTTCCGGATCCAGGGCCAGGTTGAACTGGTCGTCCCAGCGGAACTCAAACCGGGCCTTGGACAGCGCATCGTCCCACTGGGCCGCCCGGGGATGACCTTTGGCGACATCGGCGGCGTGGGCGGCAATCTTGTAAGTGATTACACCCTCTTTCACGTCCTGCTTGTTAGGTAGCCCCAAGTGTTCTTTGGGAGTTACGTAGCAAAGCATGGCCGTCCCGTACATTCCGATCATGGCCGCGCCGATGCCCGAGGTGATGTGGTCGTATCCCGGGGCGATGTCCGTGGTGAGCGGCCCAAGAGTATAGAAGGGAGCCTCGTGGCAGACTTCAAGCTGTCGTTCCATATTTTCCTGGATTTTGTGCATTGGCACGTGGCCTGGTCCCTCGATCATTACCTGAACGTCGTGTTCCCAGGCAAACTTGGTCAGTTCGCCCAGAGTTTGCAGTTCGCCGAACTGGGCTTCGTCATTGGCGTCGGCGATGGAACCCGGGCGCAGACCGTCGCCCAGGGAGAAGGAAACGTCGTAGGCCCGCATAATTTCGCAGAGTTCCTCAAAGTTGGTGTAGAGGAAATTCTCTTGGTGGTGGGCCAGGCACCAGCCGGCCATAATCGAGCCGCCGCGCGAGACGATGCCCGTCACCCGGTTGGCGGTCAGCGGCACGTAGCGCAGCAGCACCCCGGCGTGGATGGTGAAATAGTCGACGCCCTGTTCACACTGTTCGATGATGGTGTCCCGATAGATTTCCCAAGTCAACTCTTCCGGGTTCCCGTCCACCTTCTCCAGGGCCTGGTAAATGGGGACCGTTCCGATGGGCACCGGGGAATTACGGATAATCCACTCCCGGGTGGTATGGATGTCGCTGCCGGTGGAGAGGTCCATCACCGTGTCCGCGCCCCAGCGGGTGGCCCACAACATCTTTTCCACTTCTTCGCGAATAGAAGAAGTTATGGCTGAGTTGCCAATATTGGCATTGATTTTCACTTGGAAGTTGCGGCCGATAATCATCGGCTCCGATTCCGGGTGGTTAACGTTTGAGGGGATTATCGCTCGGCCTCGGGCGATTTCCTGGCGCACCAAGTCCGGCGCCACGCCTTCGCGGATGGCGATGAACTCCATTTCCGGAGTGATTATTCCCTGCTTGGCGTAGTGCATTTGAGTAACCGGGCGGCCGGAGCGCCCGCGCAGCGGTCGTCGGGTCAGTCCCGGGAAAGGCTGGCCCTTGTCCTGGCCGCGATATACTACGGCAGCGGCTTCATATTCCTCCACGTCGCCCCGTTCCAGAATCCAGGGACGGCGCAAGGGGGGAAGTCCCTGACCCAGGTTCAGGCTGGCGGAACTGTCGGAATAAGGGCCGCTGGTGTCATAAACCTGCAAAGGAAGGTTCTGTTCTTCGCCGAATCGGCCTGAGGTGGGCGTGAGAGTTACTTCGCGGAAGGGTACGCGTATGTCCTCCCGGGAGCCGATGGCATAAACTTTTCGGCTGGCGGGGAAGGCAGTCTGCCCCTGGATTGCCAAGTCCTCCTGAAGCTGTGTCATAATTGACCTCCGCTAAATAAGTGAAGCCGCCAAGCAGGAACCTGGCGGCTTAGTTAACCGGATAACAGAAGACGCCGCTTCCCTGCGCTGGCATTACCCAGATCAGGTTCGTAAGGGTCGGCGGCATTTAGGCCACCCTCTCAGCCTGGCTCCACCAAGCTCCCCTACGTGTCCAGGTTGGTAAGTCTTATTCAGCATATTCTATGGGGGTAAAGAAGGTATGTCAACCGGGTGAAGACAATGGGGCAGGGCTATCGCATATGGATTTTAAGAGGCCAATTGACGGGTAAATCTCCGTTTTTAACTGCTAAATTTGGGTAATTTAAGACTTAAACCGTTGGTTTTGATGTTGATTACCCAGTAAAGCGCCGCCAAAACATCGGAAAGTTCCGTTTTGATCCTGAAAATTTTTCATATGCGATAGCCCTGGACAATGGGGCATTGAAACCGGCAAAGAAAACCCGTTATGCTATGCCCAATTCCGACAGCCTTTGCCGCAGATAGCCCATATCCCGGCTGCCTTTTATAGCGTTACAAGTATGGCACATCAGTTGCGGATTGTTGATGTCATCTGATCCACCCCGGGAACGGGGCTTCTTGTGGCCTATAGTCAGCATATGCAAAGCTGCGTCGTAGCGGCAACCGGCGCATTTACCTTGCTGGTTCTGGTACAAGAACTGCCGTATTTCGTCCGGAGCTCCGGTGAAAGACAAAGTGAGATTATCAGTGCGCCGGGGTGGCCGGACCGCATTTACAAATATGCTCCAATCTTCCCAGGCTTTCTCCCCAGTGTCGGTCATCGGTATTTGCAGCTCCCGTTCCGCCCGGCCCCGTAACACTTGTACTGCTTGAGGCAGCTTGTCAATGCCAAGCCACTGCCGCCCCCGGGCTATCGCATATGGATTTTAAGAGGCCAATTGACGGTTAAATCTCCGTTTTTAACTGCTAAATTTGGGTAATTTAAGACTTAAACCGTTGGTTTTGATGTTGATTACCCAGTAAAGCACCACCAAAACATCGGAAAGTTCCGTTCTCATCCTGAAAATTTTTCATATGCGATAGCCCTGACTGCCGCCCCAGCTTCTCAGCGGCGATACAGGCCGTGGCGCAGCCGCAAAAAGGGTCCAGCACCAGGTCCCCTTCGTTGGATGATGCCAAAATGATACGTTCCAGCAAGGCGAGTGGCTTTTGAGTTTTCCATTCCGTTCGCTCTATTGCGTGAGCGCCGATGGGCGGAATGTCAGTAATGATGTCCTGTATGGGAACTCCCTGTCCTTCGTCGACATAACGTTTTTGTCTGGGCACTCTACCTTGAGGAGGCCAATAAATCAGCCCGGCCTGGTCAAGTAAATCGAGCTTCTCTTGCGTGGTTAGTTGGTTAAGGTCATTCCTGTGGGGATAGGCATTTCGCAAAGCTTGTTGCGGAACTGCCCAATGCCTTCCCGAATCGGTAGGGTTTATTCCACGCCATTCTCGACCGGAATCTCCGGCTGTAGTTCCAGCGCCAGTAAGTGAAACAAGTTGATACTTGCCACGCTCATCTTCATATCGGTAATAATTGGAGATGTACTCGGGGGAATATTCCTGGAAAGAACGGTTCCACTTATGGCGACCAAGGGATGAGTAAAACAATATAGTATCGTGAATTGGTCCCCACTTCCGGGCTCCGCCGTGGGATCCGGTACGTTTCCAAATAATCTCGTTCTGGAATCTGTCGTTGCCGAACAGCGCATCCATTACGCCCTTGAGGTAGTGCGACGCATCGGGATCACAGTGCAGGTAAATGCTGCCCGTTGGTTTTAGTATCCGCACCATTTCAATAAGTCGAATACTCATAAAAGTTAGGTAGCCGGCCATGCTTTCGCTGTGAGCCAGCTTGGCGCCGTTGATCAGGTGAAACAATGCCGGTCGACGTATTTCAATCTCTTCCACCCACTCCTGCTTCATATCGTCCAGGGTCCAAACGTCGTCGAACTCGGCCCCCCGGGCTTCGCTGTCCAGAGGCGCGGCGTAACTTTGATTAGAATTGAAGGGTGGGTCCAGGTAAATTAGATCAACACAATCAGCATTGATGCCCCGGAGTATATCCAGGTTGTCGCTGGTGAAAATGGTGCGACTGGGAACGTTGCAAGCAACCATAAATGACGCTACCAGGAATCGGATTATGCAGAGATGGTAGGGTTGCCGACCTTCGACTGTCAATCAGCAAGCGTCAGCAAATTAGCGGAGAAATCAGCACAAACCGGGCACCCCTGGCCAGCGTTTACTTCACGGGATAACCGTCCGCGGTGAGTTTCCAGTGCCCGGCCATTTCCACTCTCGCCTTTACCGCCGTTAATATTTGCGGCTCAGAACTTTGGTTACGATTGCGGGAACAATGACCCAGGCTAACATAAGCACTGCCAGATAGCCGATGAACCCTCCTTCCGTAGCCCGGACTAGTAATATACCGGGAACAGTTATAACGACTCCCAACAATGCCCCAATCACCTTGTTATTCATCTAGTTCCTCATTAAACCTTTGGATTTATGCTCTTAACTGTCCTGGATGGTCAGACTCAACCGCTTTATAGCAATTCTTACCGAATCAGCCGCTCTGCCATCCGCTCCAATTGCTCGCTCATTTCTGCCGCGGTGTCGCAATGCTGCGGCCACACCGAGACGCGGGATGCCCCGGCATTAAGGGAAGCGTCTATCTGCTCTCGGGTAGTGTCCGGTGGCTGACCGAATACGGAGATAGTCAAGGATTCCGGAGCGCGCCCGTATTCACCGGCCAGGGCATCCAGCTGCTGGCGGCCGGCTTCGATTCTTTCGGGCGTGGCCCGGTTAGGCAGCCAGCCGTCGCCCCAGCGAGCTACCCGGCGCAGCACATTGGGAGCGTCACCGCCCAGCAGGATAGGTGGATGGGGCCTCTGGTATGGTTTGGGGTTCATGTAAACCGGAGGAAAGTCATAATACTTACCGTGGAACTCGGCTTCATCTTTGGTCCACAGTTCCTTAAGGGCCAGCACCGCTTCCCGGGTCTGGCTCCAGCGGTGGTCGAAATCGCCGCCCATCATGGTAGTCTCTTCACGATTCCAACCGGCGCCGATGCCAAATACAAACCGGCCCCGGCTGTGCAAATCCAGGACCGAAATCTGCTTGGCTAAAATCAGCGGGTTTCGCTCCGGCACCAGGGTAATGCCGGTACACAGCTTAATCTTATCGGTGACCGCCGCCGCCATAGCCAGGGCAATATAGGGTTCGGTAAAGTGCTGATAAGTCCAGGGGATTGCCCCGCCGGTGGCCGGAAAGGGGCTTTCACTGTGTACCGGTAGAATGGGGTGCTCGTGATACCAGAGAGATTCGAAGCCCAGTTCTTCAGCCTTACGGGCGTAGAAGGCCGGTTCCAGGGTATAGGCGGGAAGGGGGACTACCAATCCTACTGACATAACAAACATCGGTTCCGGGGCGTTGGGGATTAGGGGTTAATCACGCTGCGCTGCCGGCTCACCACAAATGTCTCCCGGTTCTCGATGAAGTCAATCACGACATTGGCCAAAGCCTCGGGACGCTCCGGGGCGATCAGGTGGCCGGTGTCATAAATCAGGGAAATGTGGCAATTAGGGATATTGGCCCGGTAGGTGGCGGGAGCTTCCCGGGCAATTAGGCGGTCGCGGGAGCCAAAAACTGCCAGCGTGGGACAACCAATCTCAGGCAACCGGGATTCCAGGTCGGCGTCAGAATCATTAGGCAGCAGCAAGTCGGCCAGCTCCGACCCTTCCGGCAAGCCGGCCAGGCTGGATTGTCGCTCCGGGTGGGCCATTAGACGGTCGCTCCAACCCGACGGGTTCAGCGACGGCAGGTTGGGGTCGGGCCGGACGGCAGTGGGCGCAATCAGCGCCAGAGCTTCCACCGGTTCCGGGGCTGCCGGCGCCCGCAGCAGGGTACGCAGGGCCAGGTTGGCGCCCTGGGATGATCCGGCCAAACTGTAAGTATCGCCGGCCAGCGTCCGGGCAATTTCCCGCACGGCGGTCTCGGCTCCTTCCACCCGGGCTGCCTCGAAATGCAGAATGAAGAGATGGAACTGCCGGGCCAGGGCGGCATAGAACCGGCGGTGCCCCCATTCCAGAGTCTCCAGAAATACTAAAGGCAGGCCCGCGCCGGCTTCCCGACACATGACGCTAACATTGCCGGCGGTAACAGTGCGTTCGGTAAATTGGATTGATGAATCGTTTGTCATTACACCAATAGATCGGGGATACCGGAGACCAAGTCCGGTTCTCGCCCTAGAATTCCTTGATTTGCGGCAACACTTCCTTGCCGAACAGTTCAATCTCGGCCATCACCTCCCGGTGGGCGAGGCCGGGCTGCTGGAAAAACAGGTCCATCACTCCCACGCCGCAGCGGTCGTGAAATTCTTTCATCCGGTTGGCGATGGTGTCGGGACTGCCCAGGAAGTTGACGCCCAGAGACCGGCCCACCACGTCGCCCTGGGGACTGCCGGCGAGAATCCGGCGCAAATCAAATTCTTCGCCGGAGCGCGCCGCCTGCACCACCTGGGCCACGGCGCGGGGTAGTTGAATCGCCGGGCGAGGCTGGCCGCCGGGTAGGGCATTCAGCCAGTCGTGGGCTGCCTGGTCGGTTTCCGCAATGTAGATACTGCCCCGGTAAACTATCTGGTCCGGTTCAGGCTGCCAGCCGGCTTCCTGACACCAGGTTAGATACTTGTCGGTAATTTTCTCCATCTGTTCCACCGGAATGAAGGAGACGCCCAGGCCCATGCCGTTCTCCGCTGCGTATCGGACCGTGTCATCGCTGCGGGTTGCCATAATGCAGGGTGGCAAGGGCTGCTGGACTGGCCGCGGCCAAACGGAGACGGTGCGGAACTGATAGTAGCGGCCTTCCCAGGAAAAGGGCTGCTCTTCGGTAAGCGCCTTGCGTATCAAATCCATTCCTTCGAAGAGACGCTCCCGACCTTCGGCCGGGTTTACCCCGTAAACCTGGTCTTCATTGGGAGTGCCTCGCAGAAACCCCATCACCAGACGGCCGTTGGAAATGTTGTCCAGCATCCCCATTTCCTCGGCGATTCTTACCGGATTGTTAAGGGGCAGCAAAGGGCCCAGCATCGCCAGCTTGACCTTCCGACAGCGCTCGGCCACGGCGGCGGCCATAACCGCCGGATTGCCGGTGGCGATGCGCCCCGAATAATGGTGCTCGGAAAAGCTGATCCACTCAAAACCCATTTCCTCGGCAAATTCACATTCCTCCATACCCTCCCAGGGCTATCGCATATGGATTTTAAGAGGCCAATTGACGGTTAAATCTCCGTTTTTAACTGCTAAATTTGGGTAATTTAAGACTTAAACCGTTGGTTTTGATGTTGATTACCCAGTAAAGCGCCGCCAAAACATCGGAAAGTTCCGTTCTCATCCTGAAAATTTTTCATATGCGATAGCCCTGCATACCCTCCTGGTAGCTCTGGACGGAAAGGCCGGGGTCGTGGTAAGCCGGTGGTATAGGCCAGGATTCCGGGAAAAGGTGCCGGTCAGCGTATCCCATGGCCCCCAAATAGGATGCTTTCATACTCCTCCTTGCCGGGCGCCGTACTGGAAAGAAATTCGGGAGACAGGTTGGGCCGATGTGTGGCTTTAGTTTGATTGTAAGTTTAGGGTTGGCGTCAATGGCTGTCAACGCTGGCGCGGTCCGGCCCCGGGGAAAGGCGTACCTACCCGGAAAGTTATGATTTGTGCCGGGGAAAGCCTCAGATGAGCCGGTGCAGTTCAAACACCTCAGGCCGGTCAAGGGTGTTTCCGTCTTGACGCACCGGCTTTGCGACACTAAATTACCTGCATTGGACAATACTTTACTGAAACTCTGGTACCATCAGGTTCAGGAGAAATTTATGCAATATGACGTAATAATTGTCGGGGCCGGTTCCGCCGGCAGCGTGCTGGCAACTCGCTTGTCCGAAGACCCGGAATGCTCGGTGCTGCTGCTGGAGGCCGGCCCAGATTACCCGAACTTTGACCAGATACCTGACAATGTTAAGTACGGCTACAATACCGCCAGGGCCATAGCCGGCCCCCATATGTGGGGTTATCGGGCCAAAGCCAGGCCGGAGCATGACGGGACTTTCCATCTGCCCCGGGGCAAGGTGGTGGGTGGCAGCAGCGCAGTGAACGGCCAGGTATGGCTGCGGGCGGTTCCCGAGGACTTTGACAATTGGGTGGAATGGGGCAATACCGAGTGGGCCTTTCCGCAGATATTGCCGTACTTGAACCGGATTGAGACCGACCTGGATTTTGGCGGAGATTTCCACGGTTCCGAAGGCCCGATCCCGGTGCGGCGGCACAAACGGGAAGAGTGGCTGCCCACTCAGGAAGCCTTCTACCGGGCCTGCATCGAGGCCGGCTTGCCGGACTGCCCCGATATGAACGACCCCGATTCTACCGGGGTAGGGCCGCGACCGATGAACAATGTGGACGGTGTGCGGATGAGCGCCGCCATTACCTATCTGGATTTGGCGCGCCACCGCCTTAACTTAACCATCCGCGCCGGGGTAACGGTGCGCCGGATTTTGTTCGATGGCAACCGGGCGGTGGGCGTAGAGGTGGACAGTGGCGCTGACCGCTTCATTATCGATGGCAATCGCATTATTCTTAGTGGCGGCGCCATTGCCTCCCCCCAAATTTTGATGTTGTCGGGAGTCGGGCCCCGGGCGCCTCTCGAAGACCTGGGTATTCCGGTGGTACAAGACTTGCCCGGTGTAGGTCAAAACCTGCGCGACCATCCGCTGGTAGCCCTTCAGTTTCAAGTACGGCAGGAGTACCTGGACGCACCGGACACGCCCTGGAGTCAGGTGGCCGTGCGTTATACCACCGAGAATTCCAGTACCCGAAACGATATGCAAATTCTGCCGGGCTGGTTTGCCGATGCCCAAGGCGGAGCGCCGGAGGCCGCCGCCGGAATGCGAATGGCGCCGGCCCTGGAGAACGCTACCACTGCGGGGGAGTTGCGCCTGACCGCCAACGACCCTTACGCCCAGCCGGAGTTGAGCTACAACTACCTGGCCGACGCCGGCGACCGGGCGAGGATGCGCGAAGCGGTGCGTCTGTGTATTCGGCTGTCCGAGTCGCCGGCTTTTGCGAGCATCATCACCGACCGAATTTCCCCCAGCGACGCTGACCTGGCTTCCGACGATTCGCTGGATGCCTGGATGCTGCGGAATGTTTCCACCCAGCAGCATTCTTCAGGCACCTGTAAAATGGGGCCGGCTGGCGACCTGATGGCGGTGGTTGATCAGTATTGCCGGGTTTACGGTTTGGCTAACTTGAACGTTATCGACGCTTCGGTTATGCCCGACGTGGTGCGGGCCAATACCAACGTTACTACCCTGATGATTGCCGAGCGGCTGTCCGACTGGATTAAGGAAGGCAAGGCGTAGGAGTAGATCATATTTGCCGGACGTCCGGGGCCCAATCGCGAGTTATATCGGTGTTCTTTAGGGGACGTTCAGCCGGCCTGGGCCCCAAGCGTTGCGTTGCCGTCATACTTGCCATTGTGTAGAATTCCCCCAGTTTCAAATACAGAATTGCACCCGCGCCTTTGCGGGAAATTACGGGAGGTTGAGTGCATGGACTTTGGATTGGAAGGTAAGAAAGCCTTTGTTGCCGGCGGCGGACGGGGCATCGGTAAAGCTATTGCGCGGGTGCTGGCCCAGGAAGGCTGCGACGTAGTGATTGCTTCCCGTTCTATGGACCAGTTGGAAGCCTCGGCCCGGGAAATTGCGGACGCCACCGGGCGCACGGTGATTCCGATGCAGATGGATGCTACGCAAACGGAGCAAGTAAATCAAGTAGTGGCGGAGGCGGTAGAGCGGCTGGGCGGGCTGCATATTATGGTCAACAGCGCATCCCTGCCGGGCGGGTCGGAAGATGCGGTAGGCTACGTCGAAACTGTGAACGAAGACTCACTGCTGGCGGACTTCGACGTCAAGTTTGTGGGCGCCCTGCGCTGCTCCCGCGCCGCCATACCCTTCCTCAAGGAACAAGGGTACGGCCGAATCATAAACATTAGCGGTGGCAACGCCCGCAACGCCGGCAATCTCAGCGGCGGGGCCCGCAACGTTTCGATGGTTCACATGACTAAAACTCTCTCCAATGACCTGGGGCGCTACGGCATTACCGTCAATTGCATTCACCCTGGCACTACTCGCACCGAGCGCACCGCCGGTATGCTGGAGTCCAGGGCCGCCCAACAGGGAGTCTCGACAGATGAGGTAGAGCAGCAGGACTTTGCTCCCGGTTCGGGACGGGGCAACGCCATCTGCCGGATGGTGGATGCCGAGGAAGTCGGCTTCCTGACCGCTTTCCTGGCTTCCGACAAGGCTTGGGCCGTTACGGGTGAAGTAATTGCGGCTGGCGGCGGTGTGGGAACTGCGGTCTTTTACTAGACCGATTCCCGGTCCAGTGTGTCCCAAAAATTTGCCTCCCCGGTCAACCCGTACACTGGGTAGGTCCGAGGAGGTGAAGGGCAATTTTTCTTGAGGGTGGGACTGACTTTCAAGCGAAAGTTAGTCAGCGCCGATGGCAACGTCAAGAAAGGGAATTTACCCGATTCGTCAAACAGTAAATCAGCCAAGGGAAAGGCTTGTAAATGGAATCAGCCGGGGTATCATATCCCGGCTGATTTGTCTTTACGCTAAGTAACCTTGGTGGCGCCGAGGTGCGCCGCATTCCCCTGCCATGGAGAAATTCTGTTGTCTCCGGCTCTAGCTCGCATCTTCCCAAAGCAGGTTTACGGTCTCTTTAACTGTGCCGTAGCCAAACCCGCGGCGAAGCAGGAAAGCGCTTACTTTTCGCTGGAAGTAATCGCGGGTGCATCCCTTGTCGGCCAGTCGGGAAGCTAACTTGAGGGCAGCCAGCCGGGCTAGGGGCAGTTCATCCAGGTCTTCAAGAGTGTGGTCAATTAACTGCTGCTCCACCCCTAATCGCTTTAGTTCGGCGGCGATGGCGCGCCGGACTTTTTGCCGGCGGCGTTCCCGGCTGCTGCGCCACTGCGCGGCGAAGGCTGCATCGTCCAAGAATCGTCCGTCGGTCAGGTAGGTGAGGGTTTCCTCTACCAGCGCCGGCGGAAATGCTTTTTCCAGCCGCTGCCTGGTTTCCTGCACCGTCCTCGGTCGGTAACTCAGAAAGCGAAAGGCGACGGCCAGAGGCTGGGCCAGGTCCGGCCCCCGGGACTCTTCAGGGAGCGAATCCCGGGGTGATGGACAAGAAAGTGCGCGATTAGATTCTTCGCTCAACAACATCGGACTATTCCGAGTCGTCGTCTTCTTCGGCTAGAGTAGCCAGGATGGCATTGATTTCTTCGTTGCTGGGCGGGACCGCGTCAGGTGTCGCTCCGTTCTGCGGCGACAGTTTAGCCCGAACCCGAGCCTCGATGGACTGGGCAATTTCCGGGTGCTGAGTCAAAAAGTCTTTGGAGTTTTCCCGGCCCTGGCCCAGTCGAGTTTCGCCATAAGAGTAAAAAGCGCCGGCCTTTTTCAGGATGTTCTCCCGGACTCCCAGCTCCAGCAAGTCGCCCATCTTGCTGATGCCCTGGTTGAACATAATGTCAAATTCGGTTACCCGGAAGGGGGCGGCGACCTTGTTTTTGACGATACGCGCCCGGACTCGGCTGCCGATGATGTCCGACCCTTGCTTGATTGATTCAGTGCGCCGCAAGTCGATCCTGACCGAGCTGTAGAATTTCAGGGCCCGGCCTCCGGGCGTCACCTCCGGACTGCCATAGGTGATTCCCACTTTCTCCCGCAGTTGGTTGATGAAGATTACGGCGGTTCGGGAGTGATGGATGGTGGATGTCAACTTGCGGAGGGCCTGGGACATCAGCCTGGCCTGCAATCCCACGTGAGTATCGCCGATGTCACCTTCTATTTCCGCTTGGGGAACCAGCGCCGCTACGCTGTCAACGACGATAGTATCCACCGCGCCGCTGCGTACCAACTGCTCGGTAATGTCCAATCCCTGCTCCCCGCTGTCCGGTTGGGAAATCAGCAGTTCGTTGAGGTTCAGGCCGCAGTTGGCGGCGTAAGATGGGTCCAGGGCGTGCTCCGCGTCAACGTAGGCCGCTACCCCGCCCAGCTTCTGGGTCTCGGCCATAATATGGATAGCCAGCGTGGACTTTCCGGCCGATTCGCTGCCGTAGATTTCGGTAACCCGGCCCCGGGGTATTCCGCCGGCTCCCAGAGCAATATCCAGAGCCAGCGAGCCGGTGGGGATTACCTCGGTAGTAAGCCGCTGGGCCGCTTCCTCCCCCAGGCGCATAATAGCGCCCTTGCCGTGGTCCTTCTCGATGCGCCCCATGGCGATTTCCAGAGCGGCGAGTTTGTCCTTCTTGGAGTCTATAGCCATTTCTTTCCCTTCCCTGTTGCGAGTTGCAGCAATCCTAGCACGCGGCCCGGAGAGCCAACAAGAAGCAACTGTCAGTAAAATTCGGAAGCATCAAAACTGTCAGATTCAGGGCAGAATGGGACCTAACCCTGGCTGAAAGATGATTCGCGCCGGGCTGATCAGTGAACGAGCGCTGACCTTCAAAATTGAAGGCCGATGGAGATCGCTAACGAGGCCGCCGGCCTCGCGATTAGAAGTCTCAATAACCGCCCTTGTAACCGATGGTTACTGCGCCATCCTGAACGATGACTGGTGTAATCCGTTCCCCATTAGTTAGTTCCAGCAGAGCCGGGATTTGGTCCGGCTGCCTGGACAGGTCAATTTCGGTGTAGGCGGTCCGGCTGCGCCGGTATTCCATCTTGGCCGCCGCGGAAAAAGAGCAGTCGGGGTGAGTGTAAATGATGATATTAGCGCTGTTTTCAGTGGTCACGTTTCAGGCTCCTGAAATGTAGCTAATTACAGCGGCAGCCGAGGGAACAAGCCGCAATGAAACCGGCGCTCCGAGAAGCGTTAGAGTCATTTTACGGGTACAATCCTGATTATTCAACGATAAGCCCGGTTCGGCCATTGCCGTCGAGAGTTTCGGTTAATCCGTAATTAAAAGTGGGTGATTCGCACCGCGAATCGGCATTGTATCGAAAGACCGATTCCTCCGGTTCGTGATATGCTGTTAATCCCCTAAACTGCTGGCAGGGATGCTTCACTTAGCGTAGGTGCGAAAAATGGAAGAGGTGGAACTTCTCCGGGACAAGTTGATTCTGCTGCTGCAGGATAACGCCATCGGGGTCGCCTATCTCACTCCCCTGCCCCGGGGTGGCCGACTTTGGGGCCTTGCTGCCAAGGAGATGGAAAATACCCTGGCGGGATTGGCGGCGCTGCCGGAATCCGACTTTCAGCACTCCAGCGACCGGATTTATGGCAACGGCTGCTTTGCCATCGGACGGTATGCCGATGCCGCTCAAGTCTATGAACGAATACTGGCGGATGACTCCGATGATGCGGTAGCTCGATTTAATCTGGGGCTTTCTCTTCTCCGGTTGAATGAATCGGCCCTTGCCGTGCGGGAGTTTACCCGAGTGCTGGGGGGGCAGCCCGGTTTGGCCGAAGCCTATTACCAGCGGGGAAACGCCTTTGACGATTTGGCGCAGACCGACACCGCATTAAGGGATTATGCGACCGCCATTAATCTGGCGCCGGACTACCTGCAAGCCCACTATAATCGGGGAGTAGTGTTGGCCCGGGCGGGACGGCACCGGGAAGCGGTCGCCGCCTTTGACCGGGCCATCGAATTGCGCCCCAACCTGTCTAATGCCTATTTGAACCGCGGCGCTTCCCTGGATGAACTGGAACTTCACGACCGGGCCATTGCCGATTACGGGATGGCTATAGACTGCAACCCGGAAAACGCAGACGCTTACTTCAACCGGGCTCGAACCTACTACTATTTGGGCCGTATAGAGGATTCAATTGCCGATTACTCCCGAGTTGTGACCCTTCGCCCTGAGGATGCAGAAGCTTTCAATAATCGGGGATTGGCTTACGATGCGCTGGAAGAGTACGAAAAGGCGATGGAAGACTATTGCGTCGCCGCGGCCCTCTGGCCCAACTTTCCGGCGGCGCTGAATAATCGCGGCGCCGCTAACGAAGCCCTGGGCAACCATGTCGCTGCCCTGAACGACTATCTGGCAGCCTTGTCCGAAGACCCGGGTTTTGCCGTCGCCTGGTACAATGCGGCCCGCCAGTACGCTGCGCTTGGTGAAATCGACCTCTGCCTTAAGCATCTGGACGAGGCGGTGAGTCTGGAAAGCCACTTCGCTGCCGAAGCCGCTGAAGATGACAACCTGGGTTGGGTGATAGCCTTAACGGAAATCAAGGACACCTATGACCGCGGGCATTAGCCGGCGATTTCGTTGCACTGTCTATCGTCCGGTTGCCAGGACGCAGCTTGCTCTGGCCGGCGGGTTTGCTCAGACAGCCGAGGTGCCGGGTTGCGGGAGAATCGTCGATACGGTCATCGCCGCTGCTCCGGTCTTCCGACTCAGCTTTCCTCTCGTAACTCGGCTTCAATGTCGGGTTCAATGACATTGTCCAGGTCTCTCCTGAGCCGGCGGTCGCGCTTGCGGGGAGATAACAGGGGAGCGTGGAGGCGGTGAATGATGACATTATGGAAGATGACCAGCAGGGCCAGGACTGAAAGTTCCATCACTTCCAGCCTTTCGTGGTAAAAACGGGGCAAGGTTTGGCTGGCGACCATCATTAGCGCGAAGCAGCCGGCGACTCCCAGCGATGACCGAAAGGGAGACCGGCGGGTCAATAGTACGATGACCACTCCGATGATAATGCCGAAAAAGGACAGCAGAGTAGTTAAAGCGACCGTAACTCCCAGAAGAGTTACCATGCCGTCGCCGCCCTTAAACCGGGTAAAGATGGACTTCCAGTGGCCGGCTACGGCAGCGCCGCCGGCAAGAATCAGGGTAGTATCCGGTACGCCAAGCAGAGCGGCGAATTTTACCGCCAGGAAACCCTTGACCGCATCTCCGGCAAAAACCAGTATCCCGTTCTTGCGACTGATATTCCAGAACACATTGGCCGTTCCCGCCCGGGTGCTTCCGGTAGCGAAAATGTCTATTCCCCGGCGTTTTGCCACCAGGTGGGCCAGCGGGATCGACCCCAGCAGATAACCAATGACGATGGCAGCCAGCAGTCTTTGGATTAGAAGTATTTCTTCTGACACTTAACTTGTTACCTCGGGAGCGTATTAGCGCTAAAACCGTTTCCGACGCGGCTGTTGGTACGTAATATAGCACGAATCTGAATGAATTACAGATTTTGTGCCGGTTAAAGTAGTGTCATTGAACCTGGATTGACGGCGGTAGTGTTAAGATTAGGTCGCTTACCCGTAATCAGGCCCGGAACTGTGTTTGCCGGCGGGGTTCCCGGCGGGTAACCGGCTGGCTGCATTGCGATGACGGTGCCGGTTCGAGCCGAACCCTCGCCGATGGGGTAGCGAATCTCCTTGCGGAGCGCGGACAATGAGCGGTGGTAAACTCCCTTTGGAAGGCGTGGTGGTGCTGGACTTGACTCAGATAATGGCTGGTCCCGTGTGCACCATGCTGCTGGCCGACATGGGGGCGGATGTCATAAAAGTCGAGAAACCTGTCGGCGGCGACGATACCCGGCGTATGGGGCCGCCCTTTACCGGCGGCTGGGCTTCCGGTTTTCTGGCCCTTAACCGAAACAAACGCAGCCTGGCTCTTAATCTTCAGGATAATGCCGGGCGGCAGGTATTCCTGCGGTTACTGGAGCAGGCTCAGGTAGTGGTGGAAAATTTCCGCCCCGGAGTGATGGAACGACTGTCGCTGGGGTATGCCGAGTTAGCCCGGTTGAACCCCCGGTTAGTATATTGCTCCATTTCCGGCTTTGGCTCTACCGGCCCCTACCGCAGCCGCGGCGGATTTGACTTGGTAGCCCAGGGGATGAGCGGGTTGATGAGCATCACCGGATTCCCCGATACGCCTCCGGCCAAGGTGGGAGTGCCGATTACGGACATTTCCGCCGGCACCCAGGCCGCCTTTGGAATTTTATGCGCCTATATCCATGCCCTCAAAACCGGGCAGGGTCAGGCCGTGGACGCCTCGCTGCTGGAGGCCGGGATCTCCTACACCATCTGGGAATCGGCCCTTTATTTTGCCGAAGGTGAAATTCCCGGGCCCCTGGGTTCGGCCCACCGGGTTTCCGCCCCTTACCAGGCCCTGCGTACCGCTGACGGCTACATCAACATCGGCGCTGCGACTCAGGCAACGTGGGAGCAGTTCTGCCGCGCCGCCGACCTGGAAGAATTGATTGAGGATGCGCGCTTTCGCCGTCCGGGAGACCGCAAGGCCCGGGAAAGGGAACTGGCGGAACTGTTGGAGGAAACCCTTTCCCGGGAGTCCACCCAATACTGGCTGGACTTGTTGGAAAAGGCTGGCGTAGTGTCCGGCCCAATTTACAATATGGAACAAGTCTATAATGACCCGCAAGTGAGGGCGCGGGAAATGGTGGTTGACCTGGAAGACCCGGATTTGGGGACTCTCCGGCACATCGGGGTCCCGGTCAAGTTGTCGGCTACGCCCGGCAGAGTCAGACACCGGGCGCCGGCCCTGGGGGAACACAGCCGGGAGATATTGCTGGCTGCCGGCTATACCGACGAGGAAATAGACCTGCTGGTCAGTGCCGGGGTGGTGGTCTGTTCCTGAACCGGCTTTCGGGGCGGCCAGGAGGCGACTATAGAGCAGTCCTGCCGCATTTCCCCGACGCCTAGCTTAAGCGCCACTCCATTCCATCAGTGGCTTCCAGGAAACGGTCAATCAGCTCCCGGCTGGACACAATGACGCTGGGAGTTAAAAGGTCCGCGTCCAGCCCCTGACGGTCAACCACATTGCCGCCGGCTTCCCGGCCCAGCAGCAGACCGCTGGCGCTGTCCCAAGGCGAAAGGGAATGGTGGAAATAAAGGTCGATTCGACCAGCGGCGGCATAAGCCATGCCCAAGGCGGCAGAACCCATCAATCGCATGGTCTGAAATCCGGGCCACAACTGCCTAATCATATCCAGTGCGGTGGCTGCCTGCGCATCCACGTAGCCCAGATCGAACCCCAATACGCAGTTCGATATTTCCTGGCGGGGTGAAACTTCAATCGGCATTCCGTTCAGAAAGGCTCCCTGCCCTAGCTGAGCCGAGAATATCTCTTCCTTGATTGGGTCGTAGGTTACTCCTGCCACTACGTCGCGGCCCCGGGCCAGGGCAACCGCTACGCCGAAATGGGGGATTCCTTCGGCAAAGTTGCGGGTGCCGTCGATGGGGTCAATAACCCAGGTGAAAGGAGAGCCGGTCTCTATCGGGCTGGATTCTTCGGAGAGAATGCTGAATTGAGGAAATTCCGACTGCACCAGGTCCAGAATTACCCGCTCTGCCGCCAGGTCCACGTCGGTAACAATATCGGCCCGGCCCTTGAACCGGACTTCCTTGTCGGTAAGGAAGCGTTCCCGGATTAGATCGCCGGCGCGCTGGGCGGCATCAATCGACACCGCCAAAGCGGTGCGGCCGCTCACGGACAATGGAATGGCTTCAAATTCAGATTGACTCAACGTTCTTCCTTCGGGAAACTCCCTTAACCGCAACTATAATATTTCCTGGTTGTTCGGGCAATCAAGCCGTCCCTAGACCGGCTGCCCCAAGCCCATCTTCTCATACACTTCGGCGATGGTCTCCCGGGCGATTGCGCGCGCTTTCTTCCCGCCTTCAAATAGAACTTCCCGGACGTATTCGGGCTGCTCTTCCAGCTCCCGGCGCCGGTCTCGCAGCGTCCCCAGGAATTCATTAACGCTGCCGGCCAGATGGCGCTTGCAGTCCACGCAACCGCGTATTGCCCCGGTGCACTCGTCGTAAACCTGGGTTACTGCCGGGGCAGGACTGAAAAGTTTGTGCAGCGAATACACATTGCATACTTCAGGACGCCCGGGATCGCTGCGGCGCAAGCGCTGCGGGTCGGTAAAGGCGGTAAGAACTCTCTGGGTGGTTTCCTCCGGCGTTGAGGCCAGGTCAATGTGATTGTCCAGCGACTTGCTCATCTTTTGTTGACCTTCCAGGCCCAGAATCAGCGGAGCCTCGGTCAACCTGGCCTGGGGTTCCGGAAAGGTATCGCCAAACCGATGGTTGAAACGCCGGACTATTTCCCGGGCCAGCTCCAGATGGGGAAGCTGATCCTGACCCACCGGAACGGTGTCCGCCTTGTAAATGATGATGTCGGCGGTTTGCAATACGGGATAGCCCACTAGTCCGTAGTTTACACTCTCCTCGGTCTCATCCATCTGCCGTACCTTCTCCTTGAAGGTAGGCACTCGCATCAGCCAACCCAGGGGAGTCACCATGCTCAGCAGGGTATGCAGCGCCATAACTTCCGGCACGTGAGACTGGATAAAAACGATGCTGTGCTCCGGGTCAACGCCGGCAGCCAGCCAGTCCAGAGCCATTTCGTGAATGTTGGGTTGGATACTCGCCACATCTGAGGGCGACTCGATGGTGGTCAGAGCGTGGATGTCAACGATGCTGTAAATGCAGAGGTAGTCTTCCTGAAGCTTGACCCAGTTTTCCAGCGCTCCCAGGTAATTGCCCAGGTGCAGTCGGCCCGTCGGTCGCATACCCGAAAGAATGGTTCCTTTGACACCCCCGGCGGCCCCACTAGTTGACACCATCGGAACTCCCCCGTATCGCGAGAATATGGTTCAGGCGAGTCAACCCGATTGCTGTGATTTTCCACGCTGAACCGATGGCAAGTCTAGCACGCAGGGCAAGACGCGGGCAACATAAACCTTGACCGGCAAAATGGGCCTACCCGTCTCGGGACGGCGCCAAATCAATCTTCCGGCGGTCTTTCGACTTTTTCGACCGGGTTGCGGGCAAAATCCCGGTTCCACGCTGTTGGATCAGTCCGTTTCGGCAACATTATGACAAATTCTACCCTCAGAAAGCCTTTAACCAAGCCGGGTGAAAGAATAAAATAGAGGCATGGTTCAGGAAGACGCAAGGCCCCTGGTGGGAGTGGGTGTGGTGTTTGTGCGGCAGGGGCAAGTCTTTCTGGCCCGGCGCAAAGGTTCCCACGGTGAGGATACCTGGGCCTCGGCCGGCGGACATCTGGAATGGGGCGAGTCGCTGGAAGAGTGCGCCCGGCGCGAGGCTATGGAGGAGTTGGGGGTAGCGGTAGAGGGCCTGCGCCTCCTCTGCTTGAGCAACATTATCGCCTACGGCCGTCATTACGTTAACGTTGAGTTCCTCGGCGAAATTGGCGACCAGGAGCCCAGGTTGGCGGAACCTGAGGCCTTCTCCGAATGTGGCTGGTTTTCCCTGGAAGATTTGCCCCAGCCGCTTTACGTCGCCGTCGCCCATGGCCTGGAAAGCTACCGAAGCGGACGTTACTACTTTCCGGAAAGTTAACCCACTGTCCTGGATTTGGCCTCAATCGAGATTCGTTGCACGGCCGGCTTAATCCAGGACAGGGCCGGCGGCAAGTTGCGCTTCTCCTCCGGGCAAGGGCGAGAAATTCAGCTACGAATCTGATATAATTGTAGGCGCAGTTTAATATCAGGTACGGCCAATTTCGACCGTTTGACCCGGTGCATCCCCGGTATTGTTGTCTCCGGTTTTCGTCCGGCCTTCCCGGTTTTAAGAGTCGCTTTCTGATTGCTCTGACCCGGAACAATACACCGTCTTTCACCGGAGTTACAGCTTTTCGTCCGCGGAATCGCCTACCGAAACTAGTCTAGTCTAAGGAATAGGATTACAAATGCAGGGACGTCTGATTAGCGAACCGCAAACTTCTACTCCGGAACTCCCGGCAATTGTCGCCGAAGTCAACAACCAGGACACCGCCACCCCCTCCCAGACCTCAGTTAATCAGGGCCGGGAATATACCGCCAAAGATATTCAGGTACTGGAAGGTCTGGAGGCGGTGCGTGTGCGGCCAGGAATGTACATCGGCAGCACCGACCAGCGAGGATTGCATCACCTCATCTACGAGATTCTGGATAACGCCGTGGATGAGGCCATGGCCGGCTTCTGCACTCGGGTTGACTTGACCCTTTCCCGAGACGGATTCATCTCCATTGCCGACGACGGCCGGGGCATCCCGGTGGATATTCACCCTTCTACCGGAAAGTCCGGTCTCGAGACGGTGATGACGACGCTGCACGCCGGCGGCAAGTTCGGCGGCGGCGCCTACAAGGTTACCGGAGGGCTGCACGGCGTAGGCGGCTCGGTGGTAAACGGCTTATCCGAATATCTCCGGGCGGAGGTGCATCGGAACGGCTATATTCATCATCAAGAGTATTCCCAGGGTATTCCCACTACCGAAGTAACCCGGGGAAAACGAACGCCGTCCCACGGAACCACAATTTCCTTCAGGCCGGATGGGGAAATATTTCCGGACATAGACTATGATTTTGAGATACTGTCCAGCCACTTTAAGGAGATTGCCTATCTGAACAAGGGGCTGGAAATCCGGTTCGTCAGCCACTGGCACGAGGAGCAGCGGAAGGGCGACATCGAGCGCACCTACTACTTTGACGGGGGCATCGCCAACCTGGTCCGGAATGTCAACAAGCACCGCCGGGTGATGCAGCAGACCCCTTTCTATTATGAGAAGACAATGGATGATACTTCGGTAGAGGTAGCCATCCAATACAATGACAGTTTTACTGAATCGGTAATTTCCTTTGCCAACTGTATCAATACCCAGGAAGGCGGAAGCCATTTAACCGGGTTCCGCACCGCCTTGACCCGGGTAATCAATGACTACACCCGCAAGAATGGTTTTATCAAGGACGACCAGCCCAATCTGGCCGGTGAGGATGTCCGGGAAGGGTTGGCCGCCGTAATCAGCGTTAAGTTGACTAATCCCCAGTTTGAAGGCCAAACCAAGACCAAACTGGGCAATGCCGAAGTCCGCAGCATAGCGGATTCAGTGGTCAGCGAAGGACTAATTCGTTATCTGGAAGAACACCCGGTCGAGGGCAAGCAGATAGTCGAGAAATGCCTGACCTCGCAGCGGGCGCGGGAAGCAGCCCGGCGCGCCCGGGACCTGGTAATTCGGAAGAATGCCCTGGACGGCTCCTCGCTGCCGGGCAAGTTGGCCGACTGTGCGGAACGAGACCCGGCCAAGTCGGAGCTGTATATCGTTGAGGGCGAATCCGCCGGCGGTTCGGCGAAAATGGGCCGGGACCGCAGCTTCCAGGCAATTCTCCCCTTGAAGGGTAAAATTCTTAATGTAGAGCGGGTTTTGCAGCAGCCCGACAAAATTCTGGGACACGAGGAAATCAGGTCGATTATCGCCGCCGTCGGCGCCGGCGAGGGGAATGAATTTGACCCGGCCAAGGTCAGGTATCAGAAGGTAATCATTATGACCGACGCCGACGTGGACGGCTCCCATATCCGTACTCTGGTGCTTACCTTTTTCTTCCGCAGAATGCAGGGCCTGATTGACAACGGCTATCTGTATATTGCCCAGCCGCCCCTTTACCGTATCCAGTCCGGCCGGCGACAGCCGGAGTATGTTTACACCGAAGAGGAAAAAGACCGGATGTTGGAGCGGCTGGACGGTCGGCGCAACATCCAGATACAGCGGTACAAGGGTTTGGGCGAGATGAACCCGGAGCAGTTGTGGGAAACCACAATGAACCCGGAAAGCCGCCAGATGTTGCAGGTAAACATCGAGGACATAATTGAAGTGGATGATGTGTTCACCACTTTGATGAGCGAAGCGGTTGGGCCACGGAAGAGCTTTATCCAGTCCCACGCCCGCAGCGTCAGGAACCTGGATATTTAGGGAACACCCGGCTGTCTTTCGGGATTTTACCGTCGCCGCCGGTTTGGATAATCCATCCGGACTGGCCCGCTTACGGCGTTATTTCTGCCCGGTCTGTTATGATCTTCGCCCAGGGCCGAGATGGGTGGTTACGTGGAAGCCGGCGCGGCTTCCCGGGAAGCCGAAAAATCTTGCGGCGAGGCTGATTGGCCGGTCAGGTCGGTAATGCCTTTTCCGCAAATCCAGACCCGCCAGGTAAAGCGATTCTCTGCCGGACGCTAGTAGGTCTGGAACAGCTTGCCCCACTCGGTTTTCAGCGCCGCATCGATGCGGCCCTTGCCGTGGGTATTGAGCCAGTAACCGTTATGGTAGATGTTGGAAGCCAGGTAAGCCCACGCCGCGATGGGACTGCGCAGGAGAGCATTCTCCAGGAACTTTAGCGGCCCCCAATAAATCAGCTTCTGGCCCCGACTGGCAAAGGTGTTTTCCACGCCAGAGAATCTCCAGTTTACTTCGCTGATGTCCTCGCCTACCACCTCAATTCGGGAAATATCGCCGCAGCCCAGACCCCGCTCGTGGGCCAGACGGATGAACTTGAGGTTCATGGGGTCAAAACCCATCATGTGGGCGGCGACGGCATCTATGGCTACCTGGTCGGCGCCGGCCAGAATACGGTTTTTGACGTGCCAGCGCATGGCCCGAGGGCCGGGGCCATCGCCGGCAAAGGTGCCGTCCATAACCGCAAATATGCCGGGGTGGATTTCCTGCTGGATGGCTAAAAGGTCAACCAGCGTTTCGTGAATAACTGAATGAGTCCAGTGCCGCTTGCGGTGCAGCAGACCGCCAAAGGCATTCTTCATTGCTCCGGTCATGGTAGTGAAGACGTGGGTCTTCATAGTGGGTAACTGAACTATGTTCTTGCCGGGGAAAATTTCGGGAATCTGGATACCTTCGGGGAAAATGTCATCCAACACCAGCATCTCCGCCCGGGGCTTGTAGTCAATCCAGACGTTGGGCGGAGTGTCCAGATGCACCGTGGGCAGATGGTACTTGTCCTGAACTGGCTTGTGTTTGTTATTGACCTCTCCCTCAAAGGAATCAACTACCACCGTACCGTTATGGGCTGCAATTAAATCTTTATGGCCCAGTCCCTGCAAAGCCCGCACCACTCCTTCCAACTGCCAGGGCGTAGTTGAACAGCCCGGGTACCAGTGCTGCCAGGAGATATTAATTTTCAGCAGCGTTTCCAGGTCCGGGGTGAGGATTTTCTCCACTCCCGCCAGGGACATAGCCCGGGCCACGTCTTCCAGCACCGTTTCCGGCCGGGTTGCCACCACCGACACGACGGGACTTCCGGTTGATTTCCGGGCGGACAGCTCACCGCCTTGTGCCGGCACAGCGGCCGGGCGTCCGGTTTGTTCCATTAGTTGACTCCCCTCCGGTAATTGTCGGTTATCCCAGGCTGTCCAGCAGCAGAATCGCGCCGGCCGCAGCCAACCAGGCAATTACTGATAATACCATAGGCAGGTCTTTGGCGATTAGCAGTTCCGGGTACTCGGCCTCATTACTGGTGTGAATCAGGTAAAGGAAGCGGAAAAGCCCAAAGGCTACCAGGGGTATCGTCATTAACATAGCATCGTTGTCCGGTAGATTGGCCGCTTCAATAGTGTATAAGGCATAGCTGACCAGAGCGGTTCCGGCAGCTATATTCATCAGTTGACCGATGAAAGGAACCGGATAGTGCCGCAGCACCGATCGCTGGACTTCCGGCTGCTCTCCCGCCAGCCGGACTTCGGCGTACCGTTTGCCTAGCGCCACGAACAGGGCCGCCGCCCCGGTAGTGGTGTAGAGCCAGGGCGAAGGATCCACTCCAATGACCAACGCGCCGACTACCGTCCGGATAACGTAACCGCTGGCTACCAGCAAAACGTCAACCACCACCAGTCGCTTGAGTCCCAGGGAATACCCCAGGTTGATTGTCAGGTACAGAATGCCAATCCCGCCCAGTAACGCTTCCAGCCTTCCCAGAACTCCCAACCCGAGGGCCAAAAGCGCCACCAAAGTTCCGACGGCGACGGCAGTTCCTACCTGCCCGGAGGCGAGGGGCCGGAATCGCTTAACCGGGTGATTTCGGTCCGACTCGCGATCCAGCAGGTCGTTAAACAGGTACACTGCGCCGGAAAGGGCGCAAAAGGCCGCCGCCGCGGCGGTGGCCCGAAGCAGCAGGTCGGCTATTGTTTCCAGGTGCAGCGGCGACCAGGCCAGGTTAACTGCGAACAGGAAGGGAAGAAAAACCAACCCGTTTTTGAGCCACTGGCGGGGGCGTAAAGCTCGAATCAGGGCGACACAGTTCATAAAGCAGGTACTGACTCCTTTCGTGCGGGTTTCGCAGAGTCTTTACCCATCCCGCTGGCTGCCTTCCCCGGCCTTTGCCCCGACTTCTGCCGCTTCCGGTTGGGGCCGCAGTTGCGGGGCTGTTCCGGGAAGCCGCCAGTGGAGCCAGGCCAAAGCTGCCAGGCCAATTATGACCGCCAGCCACAAGGTAACGACCCGCACCAGCAAGGTGGCAGTGGCCGCCACATCCCGTTCGGCGCCGATTTGCTGCAGCAGGGCAATCATGGCTCCTTCGGTCCCCACCAGGCCGCCGGGCAAGGTGGTAGCCGCCCCGACCAGTGTCGAGCCGGCGTAAATCGGCAGGGAAAACAGAATATCCGCCTCAGCGCCCAGCCCGGTCAGAACTACCCACAGGGCCACTCCCTCGCTGACCCAGGCGACGAAGCCCAAAACCGTGGCGGTCAGCAGCGGAATCGGGCGGGACAATTCCCGCAACCCGGCGCGGGCTTCTCTGATGTCGGCGCTCCAGCGTTTTAGTACCGGCCAGCCGAGCATCCGGTCGGTATGCCGGGTGGTGAGCAGGTAAATTGCCGCGCCGACGCCCAGCAAGATACTCCCCAGGAAAACCGCAACGGGAGGGGGCAGCAGCGCCAGTCCGACCATTCCCATCAATGCCACTGAAACCAGATCTGTAATCCGTTCCATCACCACCGCCGGAGCGGAAGCGGCGACGGGAATGCCGGCCCGCTCGCGCAGCAAATAACTCTTGACCAGCTCACCTACTTTGCCCGGGGTGATAGTCATAGCCAGCCCGGCCAGGAAAATCAGCAGGCTGGGAGTAAATGGCACGGAAAGTCGCAGTACTCTGAGATAATAGAGCCAGCGCAGGAAACGCGCCAGGTAATTTACCAGAGCCAGAATGACGGCTAGAAGCAAGTTGGCTAATGGGAAGTTGACTAAGTGACGCCAAACTTCGCGAAAGTCTCCGTAGCTGGCCACCCCGACGAACACCAGGCAAACCAGGGCTGCCACTAAAAACAGTTTCTTGCCGCCAGGCATTCTAGCGACCCAGCAGGTTAATTTGGGCTGCCAGGTAGCCGGCGCCGAAGCCATTGTCTATGTTGACGGTAGCCACTCCCGGAGCGCAACTGTTGAGCATCCCCAGCAGCGCCGCCAGTCCCTGGTAGCTGGCGCCGTAGCCGACGCTGGTGGGCGCCGCGACCACCGGCGCGGAAACCAGGCCGGCCAGGACGCTGGCCAGGGCGGCCTCCATCCCGGCCACAACTACTATAACTCGCGCCTGACGCAACTCGTCCAGAGAAGCCAGAAGCCGGTGCAGTCCGGTCACTCCCACATCGTTGATTCGGCGCGGCGGATTTCCCATCAGGGTAGATGTCAGGGCAGCCTCCTCCGCAATTGGCAGGTCGGCAGTGCCGGCGGTTACCACGGTTACGCCCTCACAGGCTTCAGTTGGCACCGTTCCGGGAACCTCTATGGCCCCGGCCAAGGCATGGAATACGGCTTCGGGCGTTAGTTGAATCACCGCTTCATAGGAGGCCCGGTCAGTCTTGGTAACCAGAACCGGATTGCCTCGGCCGGCGAGGGAACGGACGATTTTGGCTACCTGCTCCGGAGTCTTGCCCCGGCCCAGAACCACCTCGGGGAAGCCGGTTCTGAGGGGACGGTGGTGGTCCAGGCGGGCGAAGTCCAAGTCCTGATAGGGAAGGTCGCGCAGGTATTCCAGCAGATCATCGACGCTGCGTTCTCCCCGCTGCAATTCTTCCAGACGCCGACGCAAGTCAGAAGCGGTCATCAAAAGGTTTATCCTGGCCTGATGGAGACAGTATAGTAAAGCAATGATAGCCAGCAGGCTCGGAAGGCGTCAATATCCCCAACCGCGCCGAGGGTTCCGGCAAGTCCGGGCCGGGCCGGTCTAGTCTCCGATTAGGGGAAGAACCACCTGCTCAATAGCGACGGCCAGCCCGTCCAGTTCCACCGGAGGCGCTACAAAGTCGGCTGCGGCCTTCATTTCGGGCGGGGCGGCGGCCATGGCTATTCGAAAGCCGGCGACTTCCAGCAGCGGCAGGTCGTTGTAGCTGTCCCCGGCGGCGATAAAGCGACTGGTATCAACCTGAAGGAAATTTGCCAGCTGGCGAGCTGCCTTTCCTTTGTGGACTCCAGCGGCGGTAAAGTCCACGGCCCACCAGCCGTTGTAGTGCAGGTAAACCTTCACGGTGTTCAGCTCGGAAGCTGTGGCAAAAAGCTCTGTCAGTGCATCAGCCTCAGTTTCCGATATATCCATCGCTGATATTCGTGTCAGGTCCCAGTGGCGGATTTGCTCCCGGTCGATGGAATCCCCGGTGGGGTGGGTGGCAATAAAGCTTATACCCCGGGCGACCAGCAAATTTACAATCTCCCGGGCCCGGGCTTTGGAAATATGACTGTTCCACAGTGATTCCCCGCTGGCCGGGTCCACCAGAGTGGCGCCCCCGTTGCAAATCTGCGGCGCGGTAAGTCCCAGTTGACGGGCATAAATCAGCGAGTCGGATACCCGTCTGCCGGTAGCGATGGAAACGGGGATCCGCTCTGAAACCTGGCCGATGGCTGCAATGGTGCGCGGGGAAAGCGTATCGGTGACTATCAAGGTTCCATCCAGGTCAACCAGCATCGCTGCGTATAGTGTCATCAATGGCCTCAAGTCAGTTCCGGCAAAGTTCGCCACTACTCCCAATGGGTGGCGAGTCGGAGATTTTCCGGTGGATTCTACTTTACGGTTAGCTAACGCCGGCCTGCTCCTGGTTTGCTTCCCGCTGAACTTTCTGCTGTTCTCGCAGAGAATAGTACATTGCGCCCATCGTGCTCATGCTGCCGGTGTACAAGGTAAAGACTCCCGCTCCGAGCCAGGCTAATACCATCACCCGCGGGTCATCGAACAAGGCAACCAGGACAAAAGCGATACCGGCTAAAATCAGCCCTACACTCAACCCCAGGAGCGAGCCGAAGATTAACCCGTGTACGGCGTAGTTCCGTCCCGGATTGGGGGCGAATTGAACGCCCCAGTAACCGGCGATAAACGGGCTCAGCGGCGCCAGGATGAAGTGCGCAATTGGCACCAGAAAACATCCCAGGATGATAGCCAGCCCTACCAGAACACCAACCAGCATCGGCTGCTCCCGAACGTGGATATTGGATACTTTGGTTAGCGGGGTGATTTTAGCACAAGCTTTGCCGTTTGTGCTGCGGGCGCGCTGCGCCGGAGGGTTGTGCTGCTGCCCGGTAGGGTATTGGGTTCGGGCCGGGTTGTCGGCATACCGGCATCAAAAACTTTTCTGCAACATAACTTGGTGCTATAATTTGGGTTGCCGTTGCGGTTTGGAGGTAAGCGTCGTGAGAATCCCGATGAAAGTGGACTATGGCGTCCGTGCCCTGGTTGAACTTGCGATGCACTATGGAGAAGGACAGGTTCAGACCTCCGAAATCGCTGCCCGGCAAGGAATCCCCGAGTCTTATCTGGTACAGCTAATGACCACCCTGAATCGATATGGCTTCGTGCGCAGCCGCCGGGGTCCTCAGGGAGGCCACTCGCTGGCCATGGCCCCCTCAGCAATTGACCTGCACATGATTATGACCACCCTGGACAGCAACAGCTCTCCTTTGGACTGTATTACTTACCCGACGGACTGTATTTTTGCCGATTGCTGCGCCCAGCAGGAGATGTGGAAGTCAGTGGAAGAGGCGGTTGAAAACGTACTGACCAATATTACTCTGGAACATCTGGCGCAGCGTCAGAAATATCTGTCCACCCAGCAGGTTTAGCTCCTTCCGGCACAATCCTTGCCCTCACCTCCGGCCCCTCTCCCTCGAGGAGAGGGAGAGCTGGAATGCCGCGACCATACCCACCCGCTCCTGGTTCCCCTCTCCTCGGGAAGATGGTCGGGGTGTGGGCGGGTCGGCTAATTTGCTTGACATAGGCCGGGGCCAGGGATAGACTCTACCCAAGAAATGCACAGTTCATACTTACAGTTTTTGCAACCCGGCACCTGTCCCCACACATAGGGGGTAGGCTGTAAGCGCCGCGAACGGAGCCTGCGCCCGCCCGAACTGGGCAACCCGTAAGGGGTGCGGGCTTTTTGTTTGCCCGGTTAAAGACCGGTAATTGCCATTTGCGCCGGTTGACCTAATCTAATGGATGCAATTGTCAGATAACGATATGGATGTCCTGAAGCAGTCCGGCGCAGCCTGAAATCGGTTCTACAGGAGGGTTACCTTATGACGCAGCAGCCTCTGGCTTTGACGCCCGAACAAGTTAAACGATATAGCCGGCACATAATTATGGGAGACGTAGGCAGCGCCGGGCAGCGAAAATTGATGCAGTCCAAGGCATTGATTGTCGGCGCCGGCGGCCTGGGTTCCCCTTCCGCCATCTATCTTGCGCTGGCCGGTGTAGGCACGGTAGGTATAGTTGATTTCGACGTAGTGGAAATTTCTAACCTGCAACGGCAAATTCTACACCACTCCAGCGACATCGGTCGGCCCAAGCTGGCTTCAGCTATCGATAACATCCACGCCTATAACCCGGACGTTACCGTAATCCCCCATGAGGCGCGTCTGGAATCTGACAATGCGATGGAAATTATCAGCCAGTATGACCTGGTGATTAACGGCGCCGATAATTTTGCCACCCGTTACCTGGTCAACGATGCCTGCTATTTGCTGAACAAACCGCTGGTGGATGGTAGCATCCTGATTTTTGACGGTCAGGCCACCCTTTTCCTGCCGGGTCAAGGCTGCTATCGCTGTCTCTTCCCTTCACCGCCGCCGCCGGGTATGGTGCCCAACTGCGCCGAGGCCGGCGTACTGGGCGCACTGACCGGGCTGGTGGGCAGTATCCAGGCGACGGAAGCCCTCAAGTATTTCCTGGGAATTGGCGAAAGTCTCTGTTCCCGCTTGCTGTTGGTTGATGCCCTGAGTATGAGTTTCCGGGAAGTCAAGCTCAAGCGGAATCCGGCTTGTCCTCTCTGCGGGGATAACCCGACCGTCACCGAGTTAATCGATTACGAGATATTCTGCGGTTTGGCCGCTCCTGAAATGGCCGTAGTTGCTGACAATTAGGGGAGTTACAACAACCCGTTCTATTCTGTGCGGCCGGCGCAACGTGAGTTTTGAATCTGCTCAATGTTCGTCGGCCCTTTTGGAATCGTTAGCTGAGGGCAGGATTTAGCGATAATTATGGTTATGCGGTTCCCACATAAAGGCATCCTTGCTACCATCGGAAATACCCCGATGGTTGAGTTGCAAAACCTCAGTCCAAAGCCTGAGGTGCGAATCTTTGCCAAACTGGAAGGGCAGAATCCCACGGGCAGCGTCAAGGATCGCATTGCCCTGAAGATGATCGAACGGGCCGAGGCGGAGGGCGAGATTGGAACCGGCCGTACCATTCTCGAACCGACCAGCGGCAACACGGGTATTTCCTTGGCCATGATTGGCAAGCTGAAGGGCTACAAGGTAACCGTGGTGATGCCGGAAAATGTCAGCGAGGAACGAAGTCAACTGCTGTATGCCTACGGAGCCGAGATTATTTTCTCCGATGGGGAGAAAGGTAGCAATGGCTCAATCGAGGTTGCCCAGGACCTGGCCGAGAAGAACCCTCACGATTACTTGATGATGTACCAGTACGGCAACAGCGCAAACCCGGACGCCCACTACGAAACTACCGGCGGCGAGATAATCGAGGCTCTCCCGGAGGTTGACGCTTTCGTAGCCGGGTTGGGAACCGGCGGCACCCTGATGGGCGTGGCCCGGCGGCTCCGGGAACACAACCCGGAAGTACGGGTAGTTGCCGTGGCGCCGGAGCCGGATGACTTCATCTCAGGCCTCCGGCGGTTGGAAGATGGGTATATTCCGCCCATCCTGGACATTAGCTTGCTGGATTCCCGCCTGCTGGTTGGCAGCCTGCCGGCCTTCCGGACTACCAAAGAACTGTTGCACCAGGAGGGAATTTTCGCCGGAATATCCTCAGGTTCGGTAGTTTATGGCGCACTGAGACAGGCCGAGCGGATGGAAAAGGGCAACATAGTTTGTCTTTTGGCAGACGGAGGCTGGAAATATTTAAGCACCAGTCTTTGGACTAAAGACTATGAACTGCTGGAGCAGGATGTCCAGGGCAAAATCTGGTGGTGACGTCCAGCTTGGCCGACGGAAATTCCAAAGCCCGGAATCAGTCCGTTAACCCTATTGATTGAGGAACGTCTGTATTTTTATCGAATATTACGAACTAGTTTATTATAATGATTGCCCGCGGCTGGGGCATTTCAGGTCCCTGAGCACACCCGGTATAGCAGCCCAGGTTTCTGACTGAAAAGGCAGGGCTATCGCATATGAAAAATTTTCAGGATGAGAACGGAACTTTCCGATGTTTTGGCGGCGCTTTACTGGGTAATCAACATCAAAACCAACGGTTTAAGTCTTAAATTACCCAAATTTAGCAGTTAAAAACGGAGATTTAACCGTCAATTGGCCTCTTAAAATCCATATGCGATAGCCCTGACTGAAAAGGGGCCTGAAGTTGAAAGCATTTTAAGGCAATGTTATACTGGCTTGGTGCTTTAGGCAGTTAGCGGGGTTAGCCCGCTTTCTTGCTGATTGGGGCCAGCTTAGTCCAAATGAAACGTCTAGCACTTTCAGAAGGGGAGCATGGCAGTGAAAAGCGACTTCTTAATTGCGTTAACTCAATTGTCTGCCGAGCGTCACTTGCCCAAAGAGCAGGTGCTTCAGGCCATTGAAGTGGCCCTGGCGTCGGCATTCAAAAAAGACAATCCGGCAACCGGGCAAAATATCACCGTCACCCTTAACCCCAACACCGGCGATGTCAGCGTTTTTGCTCTTAAAACTGTGGTGGAAGAGGTGGAAGACCCGGCCCGGGAAATCTCCCTGCACGAAGCCTTGAATATCAGGAAAACCGTCGAGGTGGGGGACGAAGTAGCCGCCGCCGAACCGCTGCCTCACAATGCCAGCCGAATCGCTGCCCAGACCGCCAAGCAAGTGGTGTTGCAGCGGTTGCGGGAAGCGGAACGGGAGCAAATCTACGAGGAGTTCTTGCAGCACCGCCAGGATATTATTGCCGGTGTAGTGGAACAGTTCGAGTCTAACCGCAGTATCATCCTGGATATGGGGCGGGCGCAGGCGGTTATGCCTTTCGCCGAACAGGTTCCGACAGAGCGGTACAAGAAGGGCCAACGTATTAAGGTTTATGTGCAGGAAGTGGGCATTGGCCCCAAGGGACCGGAAGTTGTAGTTTCCCGCAGCGACCGGAATATGCTGAAGCGCCTGTTCGAGATTGAAGTGCCGGAGGTTTATAACGGCACCGTCGAAATTAAAGCCATCTCCCGAGACGCAGGCTTCCGCAGCAAGGTGGCCGTCCATTCTACCCAGGAAGGGGTGGACCCGGTAGGGGCTTGTATCGGTCTCCGGGGGAACCGGATTCAGAGCATTGTCAATGAACTTCAGGGCGAAAAGATAGATGTAGTGGCCTGGGAGCCGGATCTGAGCGCTTTTATCGCCAAGGCCATTAGTCCTTCGGAAGTCGTCCATGTGGAGTTGAACAGTGCCGATCTGACCGCCATGGTGATCGTCCCGGATCGTCAGCTTTCGTTAGCCATCGGTAAAGAGGGCCAGAATGCCCGGTTGGCGGCTCGGCTGGTGGGCTGGCGACTCGACATAAAGGGCCTTACCGAATGGGAAGAAATCAAGGTAATCCGTCAGCGCGAACAGGAAGAACGGCAGCGTATAGTTGCCTTGGAAGCAGCGGCGCAGGCGACGACTGAAGTAAAGGAAGCTGAACTGGATTCCGAGGCGGCGGTGGCCGAAGCTGAAGCTATTCTGTCTGAGACTGAAGTTGCTGTTGAATTAGCGGCGGAGACCGGGTTGGTCTCCGGTGAGTTGCTAGAAACCGTAGCGGAGGAACCGGCAGCGGCGCCGGCAAGTGAAGCGGAATTCGAAGTTATAGACGAGGATGCTTTGCTGGAGGCCTTGATTCTCGAAGAAGAAAGCACTCAAAGCGCCGCTGAAGTGGCGGAAACTTTGAGCGTTGACGAACTGGCTTCCTTTACCCTGGATGACATAATCCCGGAGACGGAAGAGGAAGAGGAGGATAGCGAATTCTTCCCCGAATTGCCGCAAGTTCCGATTCTCACTCCCGACGCCGGAAAAATCCGATTCGCTGAAGATATCGTAGGTGAAAGTCGAGGTGGTGGACGAGGCGGCCGCCGTTCCCGGCGGAACACCGGCGGCGTCGGCCGGGGCGCCCGGCGCGGTGGCGGCAGATAGCTGTCTTCATTCGGCTCGGTCTTGCCCAATACGGGGAAGGAGGCGAGGTTGGTTAGAGCGCGTCATATCCCCGAACGGAAATGCGTCGCCTGCGGCCAGCGGTTTCCCAAGTGTCAATTGACCCGTATCGTCCGCACACCCCAGGGGGCGGTCCACGCTGATGCCACCGGAAAGACTTCCGGCCGGGGCGCTTATCTGTGCATTGCCTCAGAATGCTGGGAAAAAGGTCTGCGAAAGGGAGGATTGGAAAGAAGCCTGCAGGTAAAACTAACTTCCCACGACCGAGAAAAACTTTTCGATCACTTCCGGGAGTGTGTGGCTCCGTTAACCTCCGTGGAGGAATGATATGACTACTGAAGGACAAACACGAAGCGGCCGCCGTGGCCCTTCCCGCACTTTAATATTGCCGCAGACTCTTACGGTTAAGCAGCTTTCCGACCTGGTGGACCAGAGCCCGGTGGATGTAATCAAACAGTTGATGCGCAACGGTATCATGGTATCCATGAATCAGATGATTGACCACGAAGTGGCTTCGCTGGTCACCGTTGCCTACGGTATCCGCACCAGAGTGGCCGAGCCCGTCTCGGAAACCAGCGCCCTGAACAGCGCCACGGACCAGACCGGCGTGGTCGAGGACGAAGGAAACCTGGAAATTCGTCCTCCCGTTGTAACCATCCTGGGACACGTTGACCACGGTAAGACCAGTCTGCTGGACTCCATCCGCAATGCTCATGTCGCCGACCGGGAGGTAGGCGGAATTACGCAGCATATCGGCGCCTATCAGGTGGATTACAGCGGTCAGAAGATAACCTTCCTGGATACCCCCGGCCATGAAGCCTTTACCTCCATTCGTTCCCGAGGGGCGCGGGTAACCGATATTGCCGTCCTGGTTGTGGCTGCCGACGATGGCATTATGCCGCAAACCGAGGAAGCAATTAACCACGCCCGGGCTGCCGAAGTTCCTATTGTGGTTGCAATCAACAAAATGGACTTGCCCGGAGCTGACCCGGAACGGGTCAAACGCCAATTGAGCCAACATAATCTGTTGGTTGAAGACTGGGGCGGCGACATTATTTCGGTTCCCGTATCCGCCCGTACCGGGGAAGGCATCGACGACTTGCTGGAAAACCTGCTGGTGGTGGCGGAAATATCGGAATTCAAGGCGAATCCCTCCCGTCCGGCCAGTGGAGTAGTTATTGAAGCCAAGCTGGACCGGAAACGGGGGCCAATGGCTACGGTTCTGGTGCAAAACGGAACTCTCAGTGTTGGCGACTATGTGGTTGCCGGCACCGCCTGGGGTCGGGTGAAGGCAATTACCAGCGACCTCGGGCAAACCATAAAGGGTGTCGTCCCCGGTGAACCGGCGGAACTCCTGGGTTTCGGCTCTTTGCCCGAGGCCGGCGATATTATGACGGCCATGCCTAACGAGCGAACCGCCCGAGGCTTGGCCCAGGATCGGGAACGTGCCAAATCCACCCAGCAGTCGCAGGTCCGCGCCCTTACCCTGGAAGAAGTCGTAAAGCAGATTGACTCCGGAGACGTCAAGGAACTCAACCTGGTGCTGAAGGCCGACGTTCAAGGCAGTGTAGAGGCAGTGCGCCAGTCCCTGGAACGCTTGACCGAGGCGGAAGCCAGGGTACGAATACTGCACGCCGGCAGCGGCAATGTCACCGAGTCGGACATATTGCTGGCGAGCGCTTCCGAAGCCATCATTGTCGGCTTCTCCGTCGGCAATGAAATTGGGGTAGAACGGGTTGCAGAGCGGATGGGGGTCGAAATTCGCCATTATGACATCATCTACCAGATGATTGACGATGTGGAGCAGGCTCTCCACGGTATGCTTGAGCCTGCCTATACCGATGTGATTCTGGGTCAGGCTGAAGTAAGGGAGATATTCGTGGCCCGGCGCAACGTCAGGATAGCCGGTTGTCGCGTAATCGAGGGCAGGATTCTGCGGGGCTCTGCTATCCGAGTGCTGCGCGACGGTCAAGTTTTGGAAGAAACCAGCATCGCCAGTCTGCGCCACTTCCGGGATGAGGTCAACGAAATCACTAACGGAATGGACTGCGGTATCCTGCTGGAAGATTATAGCGAGTTTGAGCTGGGGGATGTTCTGCAAGCTCACCGCCAGGAGCGCGCCCAACGTTAGAGCGTCCCCTTTCGCGCGCTTCCGTTCCCATTCCGGCCGACTCTACCCATTGACTCGGACTCTTCGATATTCCTCCCTGGAGTTGCTATGTCCCGCCGTACCGATCGCATTAACGGTTTATTGCGCCAGGAATTGAGCCTGCTTCTGTCCCGGGAAATTAAGGACCCCAGGCTCAGTGGCGTCATCAGCATTACCAGCGTGCAAACTTCCAGCGACCTGAGGAACGCCCGGGTTTACCTGAGCGTAATGGGGGAACCGGCGGACAAAGAGGAAGCAATTGCCGGAATCCGGTCGGCGGCCAGCTTTCTGCGCCGGGCGCTTAGGGACCGGTTGAAGTTGCGCTATGTACCATTCCTTAAATTTGAGCTGGACGAGAGCATCGAGGATGCCGACGCAGTGCTTCAACTGATGAACCAGCTCCAGGACGATACCCCCCAGCCGAAGGATGCGGCAGAATTGTCCACCTATAGCGGGCCACTTTCCTTTTCACGGGGGAGATAGGTTCTATGCCCAAAGGCAGCAGCGCCGAACGTACCCAGATTAGCGGTTTCCTGAATCTCTACAAGCCGGCAGGAATCACCTCAATGGATGCCCTGCGGCAGGTAAAACGCATTACCGGCCAGCGGAAGAAGGTCGGTCACGCTGGCACCATGGACCCCCTGGCGCGCGGAGTCTTGCCGGTATGCTTCGGACAGGCTACCCGCCTTATGGAGTACGTCGTTGATGGCGCCAAGCGTTACCGGATGGAAGTAAGACTTGGCGCCACCACCCAGACCTACGATTCTGAAGGGGAAGTTACTGAGGTCAAGGACCCGGGTTACGTTACCCGGGAGCTGGTTGAGGCTGCTTGCCGGCCATTTATAGGCCGTATTGACCAGAAGCCGCCCATGTTCAGTGCGGTCAAGGTTGACGGCCAACGGCTCTACAAGCTGGCACGAGCCGGGGTTGAAGTGGAGCGGGCTGCCCGGCCGGTAGAGATTTTTGATATTGCTTTGGTCGATTTCAGCCTTCCCAGCATAACGCTGGAAGTGAAATGCGGGCGCGGAGTATATATGCGTTCTCTGGCGCACGACCTGGGGGATGCTTTGGGCTGCGGGGGATATGTAACTGACCTGGAACGCCAATACTGCGCCGGCTTTGACGCCATTGACGGTTTAACTCCCGATGACCTGGGCCGGGCAGTGCGCGATTCGGATACTCCGCAAGCCTGGTTGTCCCATATATTCCCCATTGACCACGTGCTGCGGCGATTCCGGGCGATTCCGGTATCGGACCCGGCGGCCCGGATTTTGCGCAACGGCCAGGAAGTGGCGGCAGAAAGGATGGACTTCGAACCGGGTTATATGGAGCAGTTCAGAGTTTATGGGAGAGACGGTAAATTTCTTTCCCTGGTCCGGTATGACCGGACCGGCAACTCCTGGCAGCCGGTAAAAGTGTTTCAGCCCTTGATTCCTTCCCCCTATGCCTCGGATGCGTTGTTTCCAAACGGTCAAGACGACCAGGCTTGACGATTCACCTTCGCATAAATTGATATATAGATTAAATTATGCCTTGACAAACCCCGGTTAAATTGTGTATTACATAATCGTTACGAACCTTCGCTCCGTTCTGGCGATTAACCTTCGGTATAGAGAGTATCGTTTCTGACGGGGCAAACCAGAAGACTCACACTGTAGTTGGTTGTTTTGCGCGTCAAGTTGGGGTTGTAATCGGGATCGTTTTCAACTAATAAACCTTTGGGCAGCCAAGCATAATATGGAGGGAAAGGAAAATGGAGGCTTATTGCTTCAAGTGCCGTAGCAAGCGGGAAATCAGCAATCCGGAAGAAGTAACCCTCAAGAACGGCCGACCAGCTACCCATGGTACTTGTCCCGAGTGCGGTACCAAGGTGTTTCGAATCGGCAAATCCAGCTAATTGGACTCTTGACCGGAGCTTGTTCTCGGCTCTTGAGAGAAGTCTGGCCTATCGGGCAATTTTTAGAATCGTGAATTGCAATGGATTGGCTAGTTCGGTTTAGGCGCAATTTCCGGTGGCGGATTTTGCGCCTTTAATTTTAGGCCGTTTTCCAGCAGGTTGCTCGATCAGCCCGATACCGCAAATCAGACGGAGTCGGAATCAAGCAGGGGTTGTTGCGAATGAAAGCTCAGCAGCGGGATGAACCGTTTTGTCTCAGGTGTGGGAAAGAGGTATCTGGCCGTTGGTCATTTTCCTTCAAGTCCCAGAACAGCGCGCCCTCGGCCGGGAATGATGTCAGTAAGCAAGAGGTTTTGAAGTGTCTCAATTGCGCGTTGCTGCATCTGCCAATGCTGAAACGGTCGGCGGTGGCCGGTCTGGTCGTGGGGACCATCCTGACCTTGCTGAACCAGGGAGACTTGCTCATTTCCGGCCAATGGAATAATGCCCTGTTCTGGAAAATTCCCTTGACTTACTGTGTGCCTTTTCTGGTTGCTTCCTACGGAGCGCTGACCAATAGCCGGCGGTAGCCGCGACCCGGCAATGACCGGTAAAGGGTCGGTGTGAGCCAGCAAGCCATAAATCGAACCGTCGCCTGCGCCGTCTTTTCCGGGTACTTTCTCCGGGACCTTCCAGGTCAGGAGCGGGCCGGCCAGCCGGGTTGGATGACCGACTGGCTGGCTCGGGAATAGAACGCTGTCCCGGCCTGTGAGCGCCGGCCCGGTCAAAGCCGGTCTTGGGCGCTGCGCAAGCCTTACCCGAACTTCCGAATGACGCTGACAACTTTGCCGCGAATTTCTACATTTTCAGCGTCGCAGTATATCGGGTCCATACTGGAGTTAGCCGGCTGAAGTCGTACTTGACCACCTTCCGGGTAGTATTTCTTGAGGGTAGCTTCTTCCTCTTCCTTTAACCAGGCTACCACCATCTCTCCCGGCTCGGCCTGTTGGACCGGCTTGATTATTACCACATCCCCGTCATCAATCAGAGCGTCAATCATAGAGAGGCCGGCTACTTCCAGACCAAACAGCCGCCCGTGTTTTCGCGGTAATTCCGGGGCCACTTCGATGGTGTCGAACTCTGCACTGCCGGAGTTTCCTTCACTGGAAAATGCCGGCAAAGGAGAACCGGCGGCGATTCGGCCCACAATCTGCACTTTGGGGACGTTGCTTACCGGCTGTCCGGAATCATCGAGCAGCTCGATACCGCGAGCTACCTCCGGGCGCCGGTTAAGATAGCCGTCCCGGTCCAGCAGCCGTAGATTGTAGTCCACCACTGAGGTTGAGCTAATGTCGCACGCCTTCTGAATATCCCGAACGGTCGGGGGCAGCCCGTTTTCCTCAATGAAGGACTGAATGAAATCCAGAATTTTTTTGCGGCGGGAATTCAATTTTTTTTCTGTCGTCATAATTAAACCTTAAAACTAATGTTCTTAAAACTTATCAGACAAATGTGCTGTTGTCAATTGCGGCGGCAATGAAAAATTTCCGGGCGGCATTGGCGCATACCACCCACTGCGGGGAGTTGCTGCTTTTGTGTCCGGGGCTGATATGGAGAATAGGGTGGATTAAACCAGGGATGGGTGGAAGGAGGGTAGGGGCGCTGCTTTCCGGGCAGCGCCCAAGTTGTCCGGTCCGGTATCTGGGTATTGGAAGGGGCTAGTTCCTGATTTGGTTTAGCCGCAACGCAAGTCTGGACTTGCGGCGAGAGGCATTTTTCTTGTGCAAAATTCCCTTCTTTACTGCTTTGTCCAGCAAGCTGATGGCATATTGGGTCGCCGGCTCGGCAACCTCGACGTCGCCGGATGCCGTAGCCCGGCGCGCGCCGGCTACCGCGGTCCGGGTGGTGCGTCGGATGCTTTGATTCCGGCGGTATCGTTTGACTGACTTGCGGGCGGCCTTCTTAGCTGGCAACTGCTTCCTCCCCGTTCAATGAATGGTTTTTACTTTATTCTATGATTGATTTGCCATTATAAAACATTGCAAGCATATTTTCCAACGCTACCCTGAGCTTGGCAGTTCCCTGGCTGCAAATTGAGTGGCGCCGGGGAGTGGTTTTCCTTTCGAGTCAAATCCGGGCCCGCCGCTGTCCGCCCTATGCAGCTATCCTCAGTCCCCGGTTTCAACCATCAGGCTTTTTCTCAACGCTCGCATACAACGCCGTCGCCATCTCCATCCCGGGCGCTGGGCACCATATCCTGGGGGAAGCCTTGCCCGGTCCCCTGGCTTCCCGCGACCCGCAGTTCGCCGGCGGCCTCAGCCGCTTCGCAAGAATCGTAAGCTACTGCCGATTCAATAGTTGGTTCCGGCACGGCCGTGGCGCGGGGTGTCCCAAGAAGCTCATCCCCCGGCCTCTGACTCCTGATGGCGGTCAAGGTTTTCTGCGGAGTGCAGGTTTCCAGCATCTCGGCAAGCGCAGTTGCCTCGGTATCGGTCACGGTCAACTGCCAGGCGTTCTTTACCTTGATCCAGTCCGTAGCGTACTGGCACCAGTAGCCAGTATCCGACGGCTTCCAGTTGTCCGGGCCCTTGCTGCCTTTAGAACGGTTGGCCGAGGACTGTACGGCAATCAGATGGTTTCCGTAAGTGAGGTCGTTGGCATATTCGCGCTTTCTCGCCTTGTTCCACGTCCAGCCGCCGGACCGGTGGGCATTTGCCAGAGGCACCATATGGTCAATGTCCAGCATTTCGGGAGCGGAGAATCGCTGTCCGGTATAGGGCCCAATCCACTCACCGGAGGCAACCCGGCACCGGTCATCATCCTTAAAAGTGACCGGGACCGCGGATTCCTGAATCAGAACCTCTTGTCGGGCATCCTGGCAATCCCCGTCTTCATCGGTCCAGTGCCGCCAGTCATCCCGGTCATATTCTGGAATGTCTTGAGCCGGGGACGCAACAGTCACCGACAGTTCTTCGGCGGGGGCCTCCAGAAATGGGGTTTCGGCAGGAACATCCGGAAGGGGTGTCCCGGTGGGAGTTAATGGGTCAAGCCTTTCGGCGGGAGCTGTCGTAGGCGCAGGAATAACCGTTGGCCGGTCTCTGACCGGGAGTCTCTCGGCGATAAACTCAGGTTCATCAATCGAACAGGCGATCAGCGCAAGCCAAACAGTGAGAGCCCCCAGCGCCAACTGCCACGCCTTCATTCGCGCCTTCCGCTGTTTTGCCCTGCGGCCACCGGGTAAAGACTTGTTTTCCGGGACTTTAATCATAAACAACCGTTAGCCCAGGTACTCGGCCCGGGCTGCTGCTTCCACCTGCCGGTAAACTTCTAGCAGCGATTGGCCGGTTTCCAGGGCGATGCGACGGCAGTCTTCGTATTCCGGGGCGGCGGCGATAATGGCGCCGGCCAGGTATTTAAGCTTGACCTGCACCAGGCCCAGGTCGGTTTTTAATTCGACGACTTCCCGCCGGGCGGCATATCGTTCCACGGCCCGGCTGCGCACCCCCAGGGTCGGTGTTTCCCGAAGGATTAACTCCACGCCCGCCGTTTCCAGGTTCTGGGGAAGCAAGGCCGACAAAAGAGCTCCGGGCCGGTTTTTTTTCATCTGAATAGGAGTATGCCAGACATCCAGGGCGCCCAACGCAAAGAGCCTTTCCTGGACATAGCCCAGCACTTCGCCGGTTACGTCGTCCAGATTAGTTTCCAGCAGCGTAATGCCCTGCTGCGACTGGGCCAGCGCCTGCTCCGGCGCAGGCTCCGGGGCAGTTTCTCCGACCCAAATGCGGACTACGTTGGGAAATTCGGCCGGGTCTTTGCTGCCTAATCCGACGCCGATGCCGGACACGGTCAGGGCCGGACGCTCGAAGCGAGCCAGGGACGTAATGATGGCGGCTCCGGTAGGTGTGGTCAATTCCCCGGCCCCCCGGTGCATTGGCAATTCCGGCGCGACGGGGGCTTGGGCCATGGCTGCCAGCTCCAGCGTAGCCGGCGCAGGATTGGAGTAGCCTCCGGCCCAGCGCGGCGGTGTGGCGGCGCCCAAAACCAGCGGAGCCGAGTAAATATCCGAAATTCCGAGGCAGTGCAGTCCGTAGGCGAAACCTACCACATCCACCAGGGTGTCCAGGGTCCCCAGTTCCTCCAGTTCCAGGTCCTGCCGGGAATCCCCGTGGACGGCGCTTTCGGCCTGCCACAGGTTTTGCAGAACACGGCCGGCCTGATTTTTCACCACCGGCGGCAGGCTGCTGCGGTCAACTATGCGGGACAGCGCCTCGGGGGAGAATCTTTGTGCCTGGTGCGTTACGGTAAACTTGGTTCCCCGTACTTCGCACCGGGTATCCTGGGCAACGGAAAGCTGGTAGCCGCCGATGCTCAGCATAGCGAGACCTTCCTGCAAAGCATCCAGGGACAGGCCCAGGTCAATCAAAGCTCCCAGCAGCATATCGCCGCTGGCCCCGCCGATGGACTGGATATAGGCTGAATTCATCGAATTCCTTGTTGGTGAACTGCGCGAGGCGACGGCATTCCGGTTCAGCTTTTAATCGCTGGCAGCTTAATCGTCGTGCCTAGCTGGTCATTCAGGCTGCCGGAGCGCAGCCCCGACAGGTCCAGCGATACCCACAGGTAGCCGATTTTTTTCAAGTTGACCGCGATTTCCCGGCGGTGGGCAAAGGCCAATTCCATTTCCGATTCTCCCACCTCTACCCGGCAGTGGTTTTCGTGATGACGCGCCCGGACTTCCTGCAGGCCCAAACTCTTCAGGTAGTCTTCCGCTTGCTCAATTCTGGCGAGAGTTTCCCGGGTTACCGGGATGCCGTAGGGAACGCGGGACGAAAGGCAAGGCTGGGCTGGCTTGTCCCAAACGGGTAAAGCCAGGTATTGGGCTATTTTTCGGACGGCTGGCTTGTCCAACCCGGCTTCCACCAGCGGGCTGCGGACCCGGTTTTCGCTGGCCGCCAGCAGCCCCGGCCGATAGTCTCCCAGGTCATCCAGGTTAGCGCCGTTGGCTACCCAGGCGTAACCTTCCGCTTCCGCCAGTTCGCACAGGTGGGAATAGAGTTCCGTTTTGCAGAAGTAACATCGATTGGGAGCATTGGCGACGTACTCTTCCCGTTCCAGCTCCCCGGTCTGAAGAGTTCGGTGCCGCAGTCCGAATTGCTGCGCCAACTTGATGGCGCCGTCCAATTCCCGGGCGGCCAAAGCCGGGGATACCGCGGTCACGGCCAGCGCTGCATCTCCCAGAACCCGGTTAGCTGCCACGGCCAGCAAAGCGCTGTCCACTCCTCCGGAATAGGCAACGACAACCGATTCCAGTTGACTCAGGACTGCTTCCAAGCGCTCCAACAAGCTTGCGGCGGTTAATTCGGTTTGTTCCAATTCTTTTGCCATCGCTGTAATCCGTCTGCTACCATTATCCGGTTAGCCGGAAAATATACCGGGTCATTATACCAGCCGGCTGGATTGGAGCGGAAAGGTTGACCGTTCAGAGTATCAGCGCCGTAACCCTGGCGGTGCGCGACATGGCTCGTTCCGTAACTTTCTACCGGGACCGGCTGGAACTGCCGTTGCTCTACGGCGGGGAAAACGCCGGCTTCACCAGCTTCCGGGTGGGAGATGGTTACCTTAACCTCACGGTTACCGACCGGAACCTGGTCTGGTGGGGTCGGGTGATATTATACGTGGACAACGTAGATTCAATCTACTTCAGACTGGTCGAATCCGGCGTACTTACGGATACTGAGCCGGCCGATGCGCCCTGGGGCGAAAGATACTTTCACGTTACCGACCCGGATGGGCACGAAATCAGTTTTGCCAGCCCGTTGGATGCGCCGGAGGGGTGACCAGGTTTTTGGCATACTGCATCAAGATAAGGCCGCCGTACTGCGTTTCTCCCTTTTGATGATAGCCCAGACCTTCATAGAGACTAACGGCCGGCTGAAGCAGGTTGGCGGTGTAAAGAATCAGTTCGGCAAGACCCTGTTCCACTGCGTAAGCTTCCAGGGTATCCATCAACGCCCGGGCAATGCCTAATCGCCGGCAGTGGCGGTCAACGCTGACCCGGCGAACTTCGGCTACTTTATGCCCGCACTGTTCCAGCGCGGCGATACCCTTTACCGCCCCGTCTATTTCGGCGACCCAGAAATTTCGGCCCGGCTGCTGGATGTAATGGCGGTGAATGTCGGCCATATCGTCATTGGCCAGAGAATTCTCGATGTAGGCCCGAACTTCCTCGATGTCGCCGGCGTATTGCAGTATCCCTTCCGCGAACAACCGGCGGGCCGCCGCGGCATCTTGAGGCTGAAATTCTCGTATGGTGAAAGGGTTTGGCATCGTGCTGAACCTAAACATTGATCAGGAAATTGATAACATCGCCGTCTTTAACCCGGTAAGTCTTGCCTTCGGAGCGGAGAGCCCCTTCCTTCCGTCCCTGGGCGATGTTGCCGCAGCGATAGAGGTCTTCGTAGGGGATTACCTCGGCCCGAATAAACCCGCGGACAAAGTCGGAATGGATTGCGCCGGCGGCTTCCTGCGCGCCGGTCCCTTCCGGGACGCTCCAGGCCCGGACCTCGTCCGGGCCGACGGTCAGGAAGGAAATCAGCCCCAGGGTGCGGTAACTGGTGCGGATTACCCGGGTCAACGCAGGCTCGTTCAGGCCCAGGTCGGCCCGGAATTCCGCCTCTTCTTCGGCGGACATCAGGGCCAATTCGGCTTCCACCCGGGCGCTCATGGACACTTCCCCTAACTCGATAGGGTCCGGTACGTCCACCTCCAGCGCATCCAGGGAAAGTTCGGAGCCGTCTTCTCCAGTATTGAAGGCTACGATGACGGGTTTATCGGTCAGTAGTTGATAATGAATCAGGGCGGCTGCCTCCGATTCGGTCAGCTGCTGGGCCCGAACCGGCACGTCTTCCTCCAGACTTGCCTTGACCTTGCGAACCGTCGCCAGTTGGTGGGTCATGGCCGGCCGCTCGGCCGGCTTGGCCTTTTTCATCCCGTCTTCCAGGCGCTCTACGGCCCGGTCCATAACCTCCAGGTCGGCGAAGGTCAACTCGCCCAGCATAGTTTCCAGGTCCCGGGCCGGGTCAATATCACCCAGCGGATGCACCACTGCGGGGTTATCAAAGGCTCGCACTACCACCAGAAAGGCATCTGCGCCCTGCAGAATATTCCGGTACTTTCCGACGATGCCCTGAGACTTGGCTAATGATTCGGGCCCGGGCACGTCCCAGTACTTGATTTCCGCCGGCACCACCTTGCGCGGGTTATACATCCCGGAGAGAATTTCCAGTCTGGGATCAGGCACTTTCACGACGCCCAGGTGCATTTCAGTAGCAGCCCCGCTGGCTCCGCTGGTGTCAGCGTGGCCGCGGGTCAGAGCATTGAATACGGTGGTCTTGCCTGACTGAGGCAGACCGATAATTCCGATGTCCATGGATTGTTGCTTCTCTAACTGATGCAGATTTGAAAACAGGGGACTGACTCTAGTCTCGCGCCAACACTATCGTTCCGGTGGAGGACAGCGAACCGCCGGTGCCGTTGACAATTGAAATTTTGGGGCTGTCGCTGCCGTCTTTGGACTTAACCTGACGGTCGCCGCATTCACCCCGCAACTGGCGGGCGGCCTCTACCAACAGAAAGCTGCCGTACATACCCGGGTGGGTGTAGGAAAGGCCCCCGCCGCTGGTATTAAGGGGGAAGTCGCCGCCGGGAGCGGTGCGCTGGCCGGCCACAAAGTCGGGAGCCTCGCCGGGACCGCAGAATCCCAGACCCTCCAGAGACAACATTACGGTGTAGGTGAAGGAGTCATAAATCATAGTAAGGTCGATGTCGGCGTGGGTTACGCCGGCTCGGCCCAGAGCCTTTGGTCCGGTCTCCCGGGCAATCAGGGAGGTATAAGAAGGCATCGCGCTAATCAGGTTATGGTCGTGGCCTTCGGCGGCGCCCAGCAGCCAGACCGGAGCCTTCTTGCAGTTGGCCGCTTTTTCGGCGGTAGTGACGACAATGGCCGCTCCCGAATCGGTGACCAGGCAGCAGTCAACCAGGTGGAAGGGCCAGGATACCCAGCGGGAATTGTGGTAGTCGTCAAAGCTCATCGGTGTTTCGTGCATTACTGCCTTGGGGTTGAGATTGGCCCATTTGCGAGTGGATACGGCAATTTCAGCCATAGCCTGCCGGGTGCGCTCCTCGCCGTATTCGTGCATATAACGGGTACAGGCCATAGAGTAATTGATGGGCTGCCCAATCAGGCCGTAGGGGGATTCATACTGGGCGACGGGCAAATTGGGGTCGGCCGGCACCCGGGCCCGGGTGGAGCGGCCGGCCTGGCCGTGGGTAATCAGCACCGTATCACAATACCCGGCGCGGATAGCGGCGGCGGCGTGGGCAACGTGAATGACAAAGGAGGAGCCTCCCACCGAGGTGTTGTCGGTAAAGCCGGGCTGGATGCCCATATATTCGGCGGTAGCCAGGGTGGAAAAGCCGGCGGTGAGCAGCCCGTTGACCTCCGATTTGGCGATGCCGGCGTCTTCCAGCGCATTGTAGGCGGCCTCGGCGTGGTGCTGCAGCGAAGACTTGTTGGGTACGGTTCCCATCTGGTCCGACTCCGCCACTCCTACAATGGCAATTTCTCTTTCACGAGTTGAACTTGACGTCATATTTTGCAAATCCTCCTAACCGGCCCACCGTTTGTAGAGCGTAGTTGTACGAGGAGATGTTACACTAAATTTGTCAGGTTGGACAATGCTTTCGGAACTGGCTGGCGTCGGCGAGGTTTTGCCGCAAGATTCCCTGCGCCCGGAGGTGTTAGAATTGTAGTGACCGGCTTGAGGAAAATTCCAGTCCCGGCCCGGTTGCTCCGGTTCCCGCCGGAAATTGCCGGACTGCCCGCAAGAAAATCACTGTCACCGGAAACAAAGAGGTTCGTATGCCCCGAAACTTTTGGATGATTACCTGCAATGAGGAGAATTTCAACATCACCCGCAGCCTGGACTTCACGAAGCAGGGACTGAAGTCGGAATACCGGCGTAAGGTGCAGCGGGTGGAAAAGGACGACCGCCTGCTCTACTACGTTTTCGGAATTCGCAAGTTTGCCGCCACCGCCACTGTAACCGCCTCTTACCGGGAAGAGGATTCGGGAATCTGGATGAATGAAGGCAGCGCAACCTGGCCTTACATCATCGAAATAAAGCCGGAGTTGGTTCTCGATGAGGCCGAATATATAACCGCCGGTTTGCTGGCGCATAGACTGGACTATATTCGCCGGTGGCCGCCGGAAGACTGGTATATGGCCTTCCAGGGCAACCTGCACCTGCTCCCTAAAGGCGATTTCTTCCTGATTGAAGAGGAAATGAAGAAGTTAAAGTTCGGTCGGGACTACCTTCAGACGGTTCAGACTCCGGCGCCGGCCAGCGGTCGCAGCCGAAAACAGCGCCGACCCGCCGGACGCAAAGGCGCTCAAGGGGAGGCTTCATCCAATCCGGCTGAAACTGCCGGGGTCTGAAACGGGAGTAAGGCGCTCGTTGTCCGGTCTCCCGGTATAAAGCCATTCTCCCCTTTATGATGCTGCACCCCATTGACCGGCCCGGGTCAAAGCGGCCTGGATTTCGTCGTGGACCTCGGCATCGGACTCAGCCGCCAGAGCCAACTCAAGATGAGCTTTGGCCGCAGTTCCACCGATTTCGCCCAGCGCCCAGGCTGCGTGAGCTCTGACCAGCGGTTCGCCCTCTACCAGCGCTGCAGCCAGGGCGGGAATCGCCTGCCGGGCTTGCCGGTTCCCCAGAGCCACACAGGCGTTACGCTGCAACCCGACCCGTTTGGCGCGCATTACCGGGGTGCCGGCAAAGCGTTGGCGAAATTGGTCATCCGAAAGACCCAGAATTTCGGTCAGGTCTCCGGTATCCATCCCGCGCCGGCTAAACTCCGGTTCGGCGGCCGGCCGCGCCTTCCGGTTCACCGGGCAGACCTCCTGACAGATGTCGCAGCCGAAGATCCAGTCCTGCATCCCGGCCCGAAGTTCCAAAGGGATGGAGCCCCGATTCTCGATGGTCTGGTAAGAGATGCAGCGGGTGTTATCGACGACATAAGGCGCAACAATCGCGCCGGTAGGACAAGCGTCGATGCACCGGACGCAGGCGCCGCAAGTCTTGCGCAGGGGCGGGTCGGGGGCCAGTTCCAGGTTGGTGATTACTTGTCCCAGGAATACCCACGAACCCAATTCGCCGGTGAGAATGTTGGTGTTCTTGCCAAACCAGCCCAAACCGGCCCGCTGCGCTGCCGCTCGGTCCAGCATTGGCCCGTCATCTACGTACCAGCGGGCGGAAATCTCTTCCCCCAGAGCGCCGGAGATGTGTTCCACCAGGGTGCGCATCTTGTGCTTCATAACCTTATGGTAATCGCGCCCTCTGGCGTAGCGAGCGATTTGGCCCTGCGGTCGGCGGGTGTGTTGGGGGGACTCCGGGTGGCGGTCGGCGGTATCGCTTTCCCGGTCCGGGGCGGGGAAGTAGTTTAGCGCCAGACAGATTATAGAACTGGCCCCGGGCAGCAGGCTTTGGGGAGCAGTCCCTCGCTGGACTCTATCTGCGTTATACCAGGGCAGGCCGTCCATCAAACCGGCCGCAATTCGCTCCAGCGCGACTCGCCGGTCGTCGGTGAAGTCCTGGGCTGAGGTAATGCGCACCAGGTCGAAGCCCATTTGGCGGGAGCATTCCTTGACCAGCGCCGTATTTTTCAGAACCTCTTTAGAGTTATTCACCGGCCTTCGTCCTGAAAGTTGCCCTGGTATCCCTGCGCTGCCGATCGGGCCAGCCGGAAAAAGACCAACTGGAGCAGCCGCGCCCCCTTTTGCAGGTGATAGCCCAGGGAGTTGTGAACTGTCAGCAATGCTTGGGAACGGCCCCGGTATCCGGCGTCCCAAACCGCAGTATTTATGCTTACGCCACTGCGCAGCAGGCTGGAGCGAGGGCATCCCAAACCCATCAGGTTCAGTGGAAAGTTGACAATCTCGTTAAAGGCAATCAAGTAAATTCCAGCCGGCAGGAACAGCCAGTCATCTTCCCCGAAGGGAACTGCGCTGCTTTCGGACAATATTCGGGCCTGGGCGTCGCGGCCCATTTGTCCCGCCGAAGTGAACCGGGCGACGGTCTGGAGGCTAAGGTCAAAGCCGTTGGGCTGCAGTTGTTCTTCCAGGGAAAGAAACTCCTGAACCAGCGGGGGATAGCCCGCTTCGGGCTGGAGAATGAGTTGTCGGATGCTTTGCGAATCCAGTGCGGCGCCGGCCAATTTCAGCTCCCGAAATGCCACGCGGGGAACCGATTCTGAGCCGGCCCCCGCGCATAATCAACGGTAGAGTAACCTCGACTAATGCCCCAGTCTCCGGGCGGCTAGTCGTGCATAAAGTCCTGGACATCGGCCGGCAACGGCTTGAACTCCGGGATTTCCGCCACCACCGCCTGGGTGGTCAGCAGCATACCGGCAATGCTGCCGGCATTTTGCAGCGCAGAGCGGGTTACTTTGGCCGGGTCGATGATGCCCGACTGAACCAGATTGGTATATTCACCCCGCTCGGCGTCAAAGCCCCAGTCGCCCTCACTGTTTCTGACTTTGTCCAGCACAACCTGGCCGGGATGCCCGGCGTTCTCGGAGATTAGCGCCAGGGGAGCGGACAGGGCATCGCGGATCAGGTTGACCCCCAGACCTTCGTCGCTGGACAGATTAGCTTGCAGGTCTGCCAAAACCTGCTCCGCCCGCACCAGGGTGACTCCGCCGCCGGGGACAATGCCTTCCTCCACCGCCGCTCGAGTGGCGGAGAGAGCGTCCTCGGTTCGGGACTTCCGCTCATTCAGCTCCGGCTCAGTGGCAGCTCCGACCCGAATGACGGCCACGCCACCCACCAAAGCTGCCAGCCGTTCCTGGAGCTTTTCCCGGTCGTAGTCCGAAGTGGTCTCTTCTGCCTGCACCCGTATCTGGGCCACCCGAGCTTCGGTGGCTTCCGGCGCCCCGTGTCCTTCCACGATGGTGGTTTCATCCTTAACCGCAAGGACGCGACGGGCCGACCCCAGATGGCTGATTTCCACGGCGTCCAGGGACAGACCGGTATCGTTGCTGATTACGGTAGCGCCGGTCATAACTGCGATGTCTTCCAGCAGAGCCTTCCGACGGTCGCCGAACCCCGGAGCCTTGATGGCTACGCAGTTAATTGTTCCCCGCAGCTTGTTCACCACCAAAGTAGCCAGGGCTTCGCCGTCCACATCCTCGGCGATGATGGTCAAGGGGCGTCCGCCGGCCTGGGACACCTTTTCCAGGGTGGGAACAATGTCGTTGACCGAGGAAACTTTGGTGTCGGTTACCAGGATTAAGGGGTTGTCCAGCGCTACTTCCATCCGTTGGGCGTCAGTTACGAAATGGGGAGAGAGGTAACCCCGGTCGAGGCGCATACCTTCAACGAAGTCCAACTCGTCATGCATGCTCTTGGATTCTTCGATGGTTATAACGCCCTCGCGGCCCACCTTGTCCATAGCTTCGGCAATGAGCTGGGCGATACCCTCTTCATGGGCGGAAAGAGCGGCGACCCGGGCCACCTGGTCCCGATTTTCCACCGGAATCGCCATTCGGCCAATTTCTTCCACCACTGCGCCCACGGCCTTATCAATGCCGGATTTCAGGCTCATGCCGTTGGCGCCGGCGGCGATGTTCATAAAGCCCTGCTGAACTATAGCTCGGGCCAGCACTACCGAGGTAGTAGTGCCATCGCCCACGATGTCGTTGGTTTTGGAAGCCGCCTCTTTAACCAACTGGGCTCCCATATTTTCGTAAACGTCGGGCAGTTCGATTTCTTTGGCAATGGTTACGCCGTCGCTGCAAACCACCGGCAGGGACCACATACGGTTCAGCAAAACGTTGCGGCCGCTGGGCCCCAGAGTCAAGCCTACCACTCGACCCAACTCATCGACTCCACGCATCAGGCTCGACCGGGCCTGCTCGTCAAATAATAGCTGCTTGTCTGCCATTCCTGTCTAAACCTCCGCGCATTTCTGTAGCTCGCTCGAAGCGGCAACAATTATTCTATGGGTAAACTCAAGACACGGCCACAGAGCCGTCAATGTGACGACTCAAATTCTATAACCTAAATATGCGATAGCCTTAGCCGATTGTCAACAGTTAGCCGGCCGGCGCCCAGGGCTATCGCATATGAAAAAATTTCAGGCTCAGAACGGAACTTTCCGATGTTTTGGCGGCGCTTTACTGGGTAATCAACATCAAAACCAACGGTTTAAGTCTTAAATTACCCAAATTTAGCAGTTAAAAACGGAGATTTACCCGTCAATTGGCCTCTTAAATTCCATATGCGATAGCCCTGGGCCGGCGCCGCCGCGAGATTGCTCAAGTGTCCGCCGGGCCGGGGTTGCGCAGCTCTCCCCAATAGCTGACTCCGCCCTTGCCACCGACTCTTGCGGCCAGTTCCTCAATTGTCGCTCCGGTTATCGGATGGGAAAGTTCCCCGGCGATTTCGGCTAAAGGAACCAGCACAAAAGCGCGCTCGGTCATACGGGGATGGGGAACCTGCAAGTCCGGCGTTTTCCAGTCCAGAACCAGACTGCCCAGCAGCAAAATGTCAATGTCGATAAGCCGCGGGCCGTATCTGCTGCCGGCCACTCGGCCTAATTCCTTTTCAATGGCCTTGACCTTTTCCAGCAGTTGACCGGGGGCTGGCGCGCCGCTGATTTCGGCGACGCAGTTCAGGAATTCAGGCTGGTCGATCACTCCCCACGGTTCGGTCTCATAGATAGCTGAAACTCGCACCACTTTGACCGTTGGAATCGCAGCCAAAAGAGCCAACGCCTTTTCCAGGTTATCCTGGCGGTCACCCAAATTGGAACCCAGACCGAGGAAGGCCCGTAAAGGTTCCCGTCCTAGTGGTTCCAAGGTTCGGGCCTCCAGTCGCGCACTACGGCATCACTCATCCGGCATACCCGAACCATTTCCTTGACATCATGGACCCGAACGATGTCCGCTCCTCCGGCAATGGATAGAGCCACGGTAGCGGCCGTACCCTCCAGACGCTGCTCTACCGGCAAGTCCAGAACGAACCCAATGGTAGATTTGCGGGAGGTTCCCACCAGCAGCGGGCAGCCCAGAGCCTTGAACTCGACTAGCCGGCGCAGAATCTCCAGGTTATGGTCCGGAGTCTTGCCGAACCCGATGCCGGGGTCGAGGACGATATTTTCCGCCGGCACTCCTGCTGCGGTCGCCGTCGTCACGCTTTGGGTCAGGCTGGCGAAAATGTCGGGCAGCAGTTGATTGTACCGGCGCGTTTTCTGGTTGTGCATCAAGATTAGGGGCGCGCCGGCTGCGGCTGCCGCCTGTGCCAGAGCCGGGTCCGCCTTGAGTCCCCATACATCGTTAACTATCATAGCCCCGTAGTCCAGAGCTTGCCGGGCCACTTCCGCCTTGTAAGTGTCCACGCTGACGGGTATTTTGACTGCGCCGGCCAGGGCTTCCAGGGCCGGAACCAGGAGTTGAATCTCCGCTTCCGGGTCGATGGGAGTAGAACCGGGGCGGGTCGATTCGGCCCCTACGTCCAGAAAATCGGCTCCCTCCTCCTGGAACCTGATCGCCTGTTCCACAATGGCCGGCAGGTCGGCGCCCAGGCCGTCGCCGGAAAAGGAGTCTCGGCTGAGGTTGATTATCCCCATCACATAGGTGCGCTTGCCCCAAACCAGAGGCTGTCCCTGAAAGACCTTCAGATCACTGAGTTTCGGTTTCCCGGCGCTAACCATTTCGGTACTCTTTGATCCCTGTAACTGAACTTGCCGACGCCCGGCCGCCGGCAATGGCGGCCGGCGGTACATATTATATCCCGCCTTAGGTTATAATGGGGCCGTTCTACTCGAATTGAATCACCCTTAAACCAGGCCGGAAGGCCCGGCAAAGCCTTCATGCTCCCAGGAGTGTAAGTGACAACCGACGATCGCGTAATTGACCAGAAAATCGAAACTCTCCAGGATCTGCGCAGTCAGTCCCGGCTGGGCGGCGGCCAGCAGCGAATCGAACAGCAGCATAGCCGGGGAAGACTGACCGCCCGGGAGCGGCTGGCCCGCCTGATGGACGACGGCACTTTTCAGGAAATCGATTCCTTTGTGACGCACCGGACTACCGATTTTGGTCTGGCTAATCGCAAATTCCTGGGTGACGCCGTGATTACCGGGTATGGGCTGGTAGAAGGACGCCAGGTGTTTGCCTACGCTCAGGACTTCACCGTTTTTGGTGGGTCTCTTTCCGAGGTGGTGGGCGAAAAAATTTGCAAGGTGATGGATTTGGCCGGCAAGACCGGCTGCCCGGTGGTAGGAATCAATGATTCCGGGGGAGCGCGAATCCAGGAAGGCGTCATCAGCCTCGGGGCTTACGGAGACATCTTTCTGCGCAATACCTTGTACTCCGGAGTAGTACCCCAGATTTCCGTAATTATGGGCCCTTCGGCCGGCGGCGCTGTTTATTCCCCGGCCATCACCGACTTTATTTTTATGGTCAAGGGAACGGGACAAATGTACATTACCGGGCCCGACGTGGTTAAGGCGGTAACCGGAGCTGAGGTTACCCACGAGGAGTTAGGCGGGGCAACAGCACACGCTACCCGCAGCGGTGTGGCCCATTTCGTTTACGACAGCGAAGACCAGTGCCTGGCGGAAGTCCGGCGTCTGCTGGGATTTCTGCCCTCCAATAACATTGCCGACCCTCCGCTCCTGCTGCAGGGCGACCCGGTGGACCGAATTGACCCGGACTTGCGGTATCTGGCCCCCGACGAACCCAACCGGCCCTACGATATTCGCGACATTATATATCGTATAGTGGACATCGGCGGCGAAGAGGAGTTGGAAGAGGTTCCCGTCGAAGAGTTTATGGAGGTTCAGGCCGATTTTGCGCCAAACGTTGTGGTCGGATTTGGGCGTCTGAACGGCAGTACGGTAGGAATTATCGGGAACCAGCCCTCCTACCTGGCCGGTGTGCTGGACATCGACGCTTCGGCCAAGGCGGCCCGATTTGTTCGCTTTTGCGACTGTTTCAATATTCCCCTGGTTACCCTGGTGGATGTGCCGGGCTTTATGCCCGGGGTGGACCAGGAGTATGGCGGAATTATCCGGCATGGCGCCAAGCTGATTTACGCTTACGCTGAAGCTACGGTGCCCAAGGTAAGCGTCATAATTCGCAAGGCCTACGGCGGCGCCTACATCGTAATGAGCAGCAAACACCTGCGCGCTGACATCAACCTGGCCTGGCCTTCGGCGGAAATAGCGGTAATGGGGCCCGATGGGGCGGTAAATATCATTTACCGGGAGGAAATTTCTCGTTCGGAAGACTCGGAAGCCAGGCGGCAGGAACTGGTCGCCGATTACCAGGAAAAGTTCACCAATCCCTATATCGCTGCCGGGCAGGGCTTTCTGGATGACGTGATTGACCCGGCGGAAACCCGCGCCCGTATTATCAGCGCCTTGCAAATGCTGCGCAACAAGCGGGACAATCTTCCGGCCAAGAAACACGGCAACATGCCCTTGTAGCGCAATCGCCGGGCCGACCAACTCCCGGTCTGCCAGGATAACCGCTTGGGGTTAACTAACAACATTTACAGGAGCCAGGCATGGAATTTGGAATCTTCTACCAGCTCCCTTGCGCTGATTTCCAGTCGCCGGCGGAGCGGTATGCCGACACGATAACGCAGGCCCAGTTGGCCGATGAACTGGGATTTGATACGGTCTGGCTGGCCGAAGTGCATTTCAACCCCCGGTTTTCCGTTTTGTCCGCTCCTCTGCTGCTTGGTTCCGCCATAGCCCAGACTACCCGGAAATTGAAGATAGCCACCGCCGTCAATCTGATGCCCCTGCATCACCCGGTTCGGCTGGCGGAAGAATTCGCCACCCTGGACGTAATATCCCACGGGCGGGCCATCCTGGGCACCGGACGCGGGGCAATGCTTCAGCAGTACGCCGGCTACGGGATTGACGTAAATGAGGGGCGAGAAAGATTTCTGGAAGGGCTGGACTTAGTTTTGCGGGCCTGGACCAGCGAAGAGTTAAATTATACCGGCAAGTATTACCAGATTTCCGGGGTGCGGGTAGTGCCCAAACCGTATCAACAGCCCCACCCTCCGGTTTACATCGCTTCCAACAGCGTCGATACCTTTCCGATGGTGGGAGAGTTGGGCCAAAACATCCTCATCGCTCCCATCGTAGTTTCTCTCGACGGCGCCAGTTCCGGCTTGAAGGAATACCACCGGCAGCTGGTGGCTCACGGCCATGACCCTTCGACCCGGAAGGTGAATGTCAATATGCTGGTACACGCAACCCGGGATGAGGGTGGCAGTTCTACCCGAGCCTTCGAGTCCAGCGCGCGCAACTATTTGTCGATTCTCGAAGGCAATCGCTCCCGAGTGATTACCGGGCGGACCAGAGACTTGAGCTATGAGCACGTCTCCACCGAGCTTTCCGCCATCGGCAGCCCGGAGCGGATCATCGACAAACTGGAGTCGGTAAAAGAACTGTTGGGCGCTGATGAATTTATGTGCTGGTTCGCCGTCGGCGGGCTGGTGCCCAACGAAGAAGTCCACGCCTCGATGCGGCTCTTTGCCGAGGAGGTAATCCCTCACTTTAAGTAGGCAGCGTTGACAACGTCAGATTCACTGTTTGATTTTGGCCGACAACAGCAGGGCAACGCCACCGCGCCGCTGGCCGAAAGAATGCGCCCTCGCAGTTTCGACGACTTTGTCGGGCAGGAGCATATTCTCGGCCCTGAACGGGTGCTGCGGCGTTCCATAGCTGCCGACCGGCTGCCTTCTTTCATTCTGTGGGGGCCGCCGGGCAGCGGTAAAACTACCCTGGCCCGGCTAATGGCTGCCGGCACCAAAGCCCACTTTGAACCGGTAAGCGCGGTTACTTCCGGAGTTGCTGATTTGCGGCGCATAGTGGCTGAAGCTCGCGACCGCCAGGGTATGTACCAGGGGCGCACCATCCTGTTCGTGGATGAAATTCACCGATTCAACAAGGCGCAGCAGGACGTTATTTTGCCGCACGTGGAGGATGGCACCGTTACCTTCATCGGCGCCAGCACCGAGAATCCGTCCTTTGAAGTAAACGCTCCGCTATTGTCCCGTTGCCGGGTGTTCACTTTACAGGCCCTGACCGGCGAGCAGGTTGCCAGTATCGTGCAGCGGGCTCTGGAAGACCGGGAACGGGGTTTGGGCAATTTGAACGTCACTATCCTCCCCGACGCTTTGGCCCATCTGGTCAATATCGCCAACGGCGATGCTCGGGTAGCCCTCAATGCCCTGGAAACGGCCGCTCATTCCTTGCCACCCGGAGGCGCCGGCGTTAATCCGATAACTGTGGAGATTATTTCCGATGCGCTGCAGCGCCGCTCTCCCCTATACGACCGGGCGGGGGAGGGCCATTACGATACCATCTCCGCTTTCATCAAGTCGGTGCGCGGTTCCTCCCCTGACGGCGCCCTCTACTGGCTGGCCCGGATGCTGGAATCGGGAGAAGACCCGCTGTTTGTCGCCCGCCGCCTGGTTATCCTGGCTGCCGAAGACATTGGCCTGGCCGACCCCCAGGCTCTGTCGCTGGCGGTGGCGGCCCAGCAGTCAGTACACTTCCTGGGGATGCCGGAAGCTCGAATCCCTTTGGCCGAGGCAACGGTATATCTGGCTGCGGCGCCCAAGAGCAATACCGCCTATATGGCTCTGGAGCGGGCGCTGGATGACGTGAGACGAAAACCTAATGACCCGGTGCCCCTGCATCTGCGCAACGCCGTAACGGGCATGATGCGGGCGATGGAATACGGCAAGGGTTATCGCTACTCCCACGATTACCCGGACCATTTCACGGAGCAGGAGTACTTGCCGGCCTCGCTGCGAGGAACCAGGTACTACTTTCCCGGCGACCAGGGTGTGGAAGCGGAAGTCGGCCAGCGGCTCCGCCAGTGGTGGGGTGATTCGGTTTCGGATTAGCTCGAAAGGGCCTGAATTACTGCGGCGGCGCTGACTACCTCCGCCTGCCTGGGGAAAATGCGCTGGGTCAAAAAGTCGTGAACCTCCGGGTCCTGGTCGGAACAGCAATCCTCTACGATTAACAGCCGAAAATCCGCGTCCGCGGCGTAGCGGGTTGTTGACAGGACTACCCCGCTGGTGGCATAGCCCAGCATAACGATGGTCTCTATGTTATTGGCGCGCAGGGACATTTCCAGGTCGGTCCCGAACATGGCGTTGACCCGATGCTTGCCGACCGCAACTTCCCCGTCAATGGGCCGGACTGACTCGTGAATCAGCTGCACCGGGTCGCTCACGGCCGGCTGTCCCGAAGCCTTGCGCTGGCTGAAGGTCTTGTTGCGATCGCTGATTTCCGGGTAGCCCGGACGGAACACGGTAGCCGAATAGCAAACCATTATTCCGGCTTCCCGTGCGGCCTGCTGCAGCGCCTGATTCCTGGCGACTACGCCCCGTTCTACCGCATGGGGTATGGAGTTCATCATTTCGGCATAGAAGTCGGCGATAAGCAGGGCGGTAGTGGATTTGTCCAAAGCTATATCAGCCATTTTTACTGCTCCTGAAATTTGGCTGCCAGCCCGGGGAGCCTTATCGGGAAGTCGGCCGGCGCCATTTTTGTTGTTTCACGTGATGTATCCGAGCACGGTTCGCCGATTACACAAACTACCTTAATCCTTCCTTCCGTCGCGAAAGGTGGCAACCACCTGGGAAACCCGGGCCAGGGTCTCCTGCACGTCGGAAACGTCAATGTGCCGGTGGGTTACCATTCGCAGGGTTCGGTCGCGGGAGGGTGTGACTTTTACCCCGGCTTCTGCCAGCGCCGTTAAAACTTCCCCTGCGCTGCCCACGGAGGGGTCAACTTCAAAAATCACGATATTGGTCTGAATGCTGTCCGGGTCAACTGACAGACCCTCGATGTTAGCCAGACCTTGAGCCAGGCGGCGAGCGTTGGCGTGGTCGTCGGCCAACCGCTCAATCATAGTGTCCAGCGCCACCAGACCGGCAGCGGCCAGTACGCCAGCCTGCCGCATACCGCCGCCAACCATTTTGCGCCAGCGCCGCGCCTCGCCGATAAACTCTTCAGTTCCGCACAGCACTGAACCCACCGGGCAGCTTAACGCCTTGGACAGGCAGAAGGATACGTCATCCACGTCTTTTACCAATTCGTTGGGCGGCACTTCCAGGGCAACCGCAGCGTTGAATACCCGGGCGCCGTCCAGATGGACCTTGGCGCCGGCCTCATGGGCCAGGTCTGCCACCTGTTGCATATCCTGGGGAGTGAGGGCGGCGCCACTGCACCGGTTGTGGGTATTTTCCAGGCAGACGAGAGTAGTGGGCGGCGTATGGACATTGCCCCTCGGGCGAATGGCCGCGGCCAGGTCTTGAGAATCTATTCGCCCCTGTTCGTCATTGGGCACCAGTCGCACCTGCGCGCCGGCCAGCGCCGATACGCCGGCCGATTCATTCCAGAACATATGGGCCTGGTCGCCCATAATTATTTCGTCTCCCCGGCGGCAATAAGTCAGGGCGGCAACCAGATTGCTCATTGTGCCGCTGGCCGTAAGCAGTCCCGCCTCTTTCCCCAACAACTCGGCAGCCCGCTGCTCCAGTAAATTTATTGACGGGTCCTCACCGTAAACGTCATCGCCTACTTCAGCTTCGGCCATAGCGCTCCGCATCGCCTCGGTAGGCTGGGTAATGGTATCGCTTCTCAAGTCGATTACATTCATTGCGTTCGCTCTCCGGGGAAGGATGCCGCTATTTTAGCAGGATTCCTTGCCAAACTCTATCGAGTCTTCTAATATGGGTGCAGGCTCCAAACGGCATCAGGGAAGGTGGTTAATGCGACAGAGCGCAGTCAGTTTCAAAGCCAAGGGCATGAACTTCGAAGGTATTATGGCGACCCCGGATGACGTCAGCAGTCCGGTTCCGGGTGTGGTAATCTGCCATCCCCACCCCCTGTTTGGCGGCAATATGGATAACAACGTCGTGCTGGCCGTCTCCTTCTCCCTGGTGGAGCAGGGATTCGCTACCTTGCGGTTCAACTTCCGCGGCGTTGGCAACAGCGACGGGGAACACAGCAAGGGGGAACAGGAACACCAGGAGGTACTGGGGGCCTTCGAGATGCTCAAGGCCTGGCCCGGAGTTGACAGTCGAAGATTGGGTCTGTCGGGTTACTCCTTTGGCACCTCGGTCATTCTGGGCAGTTCCGCCGTCCAGAAAAAAGCCAGGTCCATCGCCCTGATTTCTCCCAATATCCGGGCTCTGTCCGACACCCCTTTGAAGAAGTCCAGGACGCCCACCCTGATTATTACCGGCAGCCGGGACAAGCTGGTGGAAGCGGAAAACCTGCAAGCGAATCTGGACGCCTTTGCCAGGCCGCCTGAGTTTACGGTGATTAGCGGAGCCGACCACTTTTGGGGTGGGATGGAACGCCAGCTAGTAGGGCCGGTGGTCGAGTTCTTCGCCGAGAACTTGAAGTAGTCCCCCATGGCAGTTTCCCATTACCCGGAGGACAGTCAGGAGAATCCTCCTTCCGAGTCCGGTTGTAACGATACTGAAGAGGCCTCTCCCCCGGACAGTCCGGGAAGAACCACGAGGTCAGATTCCCCGGCTGATGCAAGTCTGGGATCTCCTTCCTCCATTGAAGAAACCGACCCTCCAACCCCCGAAAATCCTAAAGGCGTAGTTGCCTTTTTGACCGGAAATGGCAAACGGCCCATTTACCGGGACTTCGACCTGCTCCAACTGACGGCCATCGTTTTTCTGCTGGATCAGCTGACCAAGTTTCTGGTCAGAACCTACCTGCCCTTTGGTCACTCTTATCCCGCCACCGGATTTTTCCGCTTCACCCACGCCGAGAACACGGGCAGCGCCTTCGGTATTCTGCAAGGGAATAATACGCCCCTGATTTTCGTTTCCTTTGTCGGTATAATTGTTCTGGCTATCATCTACCAGACCCAACCCCGGACTACCAACCTGCTGCGGTTAAGCCTGGCGCTTCAGTTCGGTGGAGCTTTAGGGAATCTGGTCGATAGATTCCGACTGGGCGCCGTAACCGATTTCATTGACGTCGGTATCTGGCCCATTTTCAATCTGGCCGACTCTTCAATTATATGCGGCCTTTGTCTGTTGGGCTGGATTTTGATGCGGTCGGGGAATCGAGCCGAAACCAAAGAACCGGCGCCGCCGGTGCGGGACTACCAACGGAAAAGGAGAGGTCGATGCGCCGGCTGCGGCCGTTACCACTCCGGGCGAATCACTAACTGTCGCCGGGTTGTCTCCTTCGGCGGAAGGCTGCGTCCTTCCCGCCGAAGACTTCACGGCAGGTAAGATATGCTTAGGAGTCAGCCGAATACGGCAAAAGTAAGCAAGTTTCTGGCGACCGCCGCCGTTGACCGGTTGGATCGTTTCCTGGTGGACAATGCCGGCGGTTTAACTCGCAGCCGGATTCGTTCTTTAATCGACGAAGGCATGGTGCGACTGAACGGCGGCCCGGCTCGGCCGGCGCAGAAAGTGCGGGTCGGGGATCGCATTACATTGACCTTGCCGCCGGTGCGCCAGACCAACATGGCAGCTCAAGAGATGCCGCTGGACGTGGTTTATCAGGACTCGGAGTTTGCCGTCATTGATAAACCGGCCGGACTCTCGGTCCATCCCGGGCCCGGGCACCCGGACGGCACTCTGGTTAACGGTCTTTTGGCCCGATGCCCCGACATCCAGGGAATTGGTGGTGTTAACCGACCCGGCATCGTTCATCGCCTCGACAAGAATACATCGGGCCTGATGGTGGTAGCCAAGACTGAGGCGGCTCACCGGGACCTTTCGGCCCAGATCAAGGCCAGACAGGTGCATAAAGGCTACCTGGCCTTGACGGTAGGCGTTCCCGCGCTGCCCGATGGCCTGATTGATGCTCCCATCGGACGAGACCCCCGGCACCGCAAGCGGATGGCCGTTGTACCGGGAGGACGGGAAGCCCGTACCCGCTACCGGGTGATAGACGGCAAGGGGGGATTCGGATTATTGGAATTGACCCTGGAAACGGGACGCACCCATCAAATACGGGTACACCTGGCCTACCTGGGTTATCCGGTATTTGGCGACGAGGTTTACGGACGGCGCAGCCCCGGCCTGGAGCGTCACTTCCTGCACGCCAGCGAGTTAGGTTTTCTGCACCCGATTTCCCGGCAGCCGGTAACCTTCCAAAGCGATTTACCCCCGGAACTGCAGCAGGTGCTGCATGGCCTCGCCTGAGGAAACTGTTTGCGAACTCCGGCGCCGGTATCTTTCCCGGCAGCTTTGGAGTCTCGAAACTTCCTACTCCGGCGCCGGGCAACGTGCTAAAATAGACTAAAGAGCCCGGTGCCCAAACCGCGCCGAAAAAAATTAAAGGACGCAACTGGAATGACGACCCCGGAAAACCTGCCTCTGGACTTTATTCGCACCATTATTCAGGAAGACTTGAAGTCCGACAAATATGATGGGAGGGTAGTAACCCGTTTCCCGCCGGAACCAAACGGCTACCTGCATATCGGTCATGCCAAGTCGATCTGCCTGAACTTTGGCGTGGCCGCCGAGTATGCCGGCGGGGTGTGCCACTTGCGCTTTGACGATACTAACCCTTTGCGGGAGGACATCGAGTACATCAACGCAATTCAGGAAGATGTAAGGTGGCTGGGTTTTGACTGGGGGGATAACCTCTTCTACGCTTCCGATTACTTTGAAGCGCTCTACGAATATGCCGAACAGTTGATACTGGCCGGCAAAGCCTACGTGGACAGCCTGTCCGCCGCGGAGATTCGGGAGTATCGGGGAACCCTGACCGAACCCGGCCGCGAAAGTCCCTACCGCAGCCGTTCTGCAGCAGAGAATCTGGACCTGTTCCGAAGAATGCGGAACGGGGAATTTGCCGAAGGCGCTCACGTCTTGCGGGCCAGGATCGATATGGCGTCGCCCAACCTGAATCTGCGGGACCCGACCCTTTACCGCATTCGGCGGGCGACCCACCACCGCACCGGCGATGAATGGTGCATTTATCCTATGTATGACTACGCCCACGCTCTGTCCGATTCCATTGAAAAGATTACCCATTCCCTCTGCACCCTGGAATTTGAGGACCACCGGCCGCTCTACGACTGGACGCTGGAAGAGCTGGATGTTTATCGGTCGCAGCAAATAGAGTTTGCCCGCCTCAATTTGACCAACACGGTGATGAGCAAGCGCCGGCTCCTCCAGTTGGTTGAAGGCGGGTACGTTTCCGGTTGGGACGATCCGAGAATGCCTACCATCAGCGGCCTGCGCCGTCGGGGCTACACGCCGGAAGCCATCCGCGCCTTTTGCGAGCATGTGGGTATTTCCAAGCGGGATACGGTGGTCAATATGGCCCTGCTGGAACACTGCATCCGGGAAGACCTGAACCAACACGCCCCCCGGGTGATGGCGGTGCTTGACCCGGTGAAGGTGATCATTGACAACTACCCCGAAGGAAAGGAGCAGGAGTTCGAAGCGGTAAACAACCCGGAGGACTCGTCTATGGGAACGCGCAAAGTTCCCTTTTCCAGGGAGATTTACATCGAGCGGGAAGATTTTCGGGAAGAGCCGCCGCCCCGGTTCTTTCGCCTCGCGCCGGGGCGGGAAGTCAGACTCCGCTACGCCTGTTACATTACCTGCCGGGAAGTGGTGAAAGACCCGGAGACTGGGGAGATTGTTGAAATCCACTGCACTTATGACCCCGAATCGGTGGGAGGCTCCAGCCCGGACGGCCGCCGGGTGTGGGGAACCCTGCATTGGGTGTCCGCGCCGCACTCCCTTCAGGCTGCCGTTCGCCTGTATGACTACTTGCTTCGGGATGTCGGTCAGGAATCGGAAGAGGATACCCGGGACTTTATCTCGCTGCTGAACCCAAACTCCCTGGAGGTATTGACGAATTGTCGGGTTGAGCCAAGTTTGGCTGAAGCGCAGCCGGGCAGCCGGTTTCAGTTTGAGCGCCAGGGTTACTTCTGCGCCGATGCGCAGGACTCGAAACCCGGCGCGCCGGTCTTTAACCGCACGGTCTCGCTGCGAGATGCCTGGGCCCGGATTCAGCAGTCCCAGGCTGCCGCCGGCAGTTAAGGCTTCAGCAGCCTGAATCAAAGTTACCGGGCTTGACGGTTGCGGCGCCCTGAAGGATTTTCCGCTCGCATCGGACAGGCGCAGTTTGCCTGGCAAGGAGGAGAATTTTGGACAACGAAGTCCGAGTTAGATACGCCCCCAGTCCGACGGGTTTGCCCCACATCGGCAACATACGGACTGCCTTGTTTAACTGGCTCTTTGCCCGGCATCACGCCGGCAAGTTCATTGTTCGTATTGAGGATACGGACCAGGAGCGGTTGGTGCCGGGAGCGGTGGATGGCATCCTGGACGGTCTGGAGTGGCTGGACATCGATTGGGACGAAGGCCCCCGAGTCGGCGGCGACTTCGGTTCCTACTTTCAGTCGGAACGGCTCCCCCTTTACCATGCTGAAGCGGAACGGCTCATCGGGCAGGGAGACGCCTATCGCTGCTACTGCACCCGGGAGCGGCTCGCCGAGCTTCGTACCCAGCAGGAAAAAATCAGGGGAGGAGCGCAAGGCTACGACGGCCACTGCCGCCACCTCAGCGACGCCCAGCGAACCGCTCTGGAAAACGAGGGAGTTCCCTACGTAGTCCGCTTTGCCATGCCCGATACCGGGGTAACTCAGTTGCGGGACCTGATTCGGGATGATGTGGAATGGCAGAACGAGTTGATTGACGACTTCATTCTGCTCAAGTCCGATGGTTTTCCGACTTATCACCTGGCGGTGGTAACCGATGACCATTATATGCAAATCAGCCACGTACTGCGGGCTGAGGAATGGCTGTCCAGCGCGCCCAGGCACTTGCAGCTGTATCGTGCTTTGGGGTATGAACCTCCCGAACACGGCCATCTGCCCATGATTCTGGGGCCGGACCGGGCCAAGCTCTCCAAACGACACGGCGCCACTTCAATTCTGGAATATCGAGACGAAGGCTTTCTGCCCCAGGCCCTGCGTAACTTTATGGTTCTGCTTGGCTGGTCCCTGGATGACAAGACGGAAGTAATGCCGGTTCAGACTATTCTGGGCAACTTTACCCTCAACCGGGTGGGAAAGCCGGCAGCTATTTTCGACCGGGAAAAGCTCTCCTGGATGAACGGGGTTTATATCCGGGAAATGACTGCGGAGTCTCTGTCCGATGCTCTTATGCCGGCGCTGGAGCAAGGTCTGTCCGCCGACCTGCTGCCGGTAGATCGGGAATACCTGCTCCGCATCGTACCATTGATTCAGGAACGCCTTAAACTGCTGACCGAAGCGCCGGACATGATTTCCTATTTTCTGGAAGAACAGCCGGCCTACGATCCGGAAAATCTGGTACAGCGGGGAATGACCGGAGAGGAGGCCCATCGGGCCTTGGCCAGGTCAATTGAATACCTCGAGAGCGCCAAGTTTGAGGCGGAATCGATGGAAGGGGACCTGCGGGCTTTAGGGGAAGAGTTGCAGTTGACTCCCCGGCGATTTTTCGGCGCTTTGCGCTGGGCAGTCACCGGAAGGAACGTTTCGCCGCCCCTGTTTGATACTATGGCAGTCCTGGGCCGGGCGCGGGTTCTGGCTCGTTTGAACTGGGCCGTCGAGCAGTTGTCCGGTTAGGCAGCCTGTCGAGCTTTTTCCACCGGAGCGACGCTGCAATTTTTCGGCTGCGGAAAGTTGCGCTGACGGAATATTACCCTGCTTCGGCTCCTTTTCGCTACCGGCGTCCGGTTCAGGGAATCTTTTTTGCTGACTCGCCGGGCCGGTGCGCCGGGAAACCGGGTTTGCCCCTATTCTTCGATCAATTCGCCGCAATGGGGACAAACGCGCCCATTCCGGTTTTGCCGCTGAATCTCCGATAGAAAGCCCGCTCCCAAAATTCCGGCCGGCAGGGCAAACATTCCTATGCCTACCACGGCAATAATTCCCGCCATAAATTTACCCGCTGAGGTTACCGGAGAAACGTCGCCGTAACCGACTGTAGTCAGGGTGATGATGCTCCACCACATTGCGGCGGGTATGCTGGCAAAGTCTTCCGGTTGGGCGGCGTTTTCGGCGTAGTACATCACCGACGAGGCCAGCACCAGCATCACCGCCAGCACCAGCACCACGGTCAACAGCTCGAAGGACTTGCTGCGCAGTACGGTTCCCAGGGTGCGAATTCCCTCAAAGTACCTCCCCAGCCGGGCGGCCCAGGCCAACAGTCGCAAGACTCTGAGCGACCGCAGGTCACCGATTCCCAGGAAGGGCAGATAGAAGGGAATCAGGGCCGCCAGGTCAATCAGCAGGAGCGGCGTAGCCGCGTAGCGCAGCCGACCGAGAATAGGATGGGAATAGCGCGAATCTGCGGTGCAGGACCACAACCGAAGCAGATACTCGATGGTGAATATGCCGATGGACGCTACTTCAAGAATCTGGAAAAAACGGGAAGCAGAACTATAGATGGGATCCACCGTTTGCAGAATTTCTGCGGCGGTGTTGACGATTATCAGGGCTATCAGGAAAAAATCCAGGCTCCGGCTGACCCGGTCGCCCCGTCTCCCCACTTCCAGCAGTTCATGAACTCTACGGCGAATCATCGAAATACCCGGACGGTCTATAGGTGCAGTTTTTTTACTTTTTTGGAAACAGCCTTAAAATGCCTTGACAATATCTAATGTAGCCTACTTTAACCTGTAAGCGGATGGGAAAGCAGGCCCGGTCTTCTAAACCGTTTCCCCGTTTATCGGCGTCTCTCTTCGGTTCCCGGTCATCCACCGCATCAAGTGGCCGTTTACGGATTGTCTGCATTCCAGGTCAGCAATGGGCCCATTGACTGCGGCAGCGCTGACTTTAGACGATCACCGGATTTGCCGAAGAAGCCCGCCTTTCCCGGTTGGCCTTATCTCTGACCGCGATGTGCGCCCGCTTACCGGCGGGACTGCACCGGAAGCGGAGCAAAAATAATACTAGCTGAAATCTTAGGATAAGACCCCATTAGGGGAATGCGGTTTACGAAGAATTTGGAAGTGAGGTGGGAGTATGGTACTTACGGAAGCTAGAGTTGTTTGCGACGGAACTCTGAAAATCGATGGAGGCGCTCTGTTTGGGCAAACTCCTAAAACAGTATGGGAGAACATAGTTTCAACAGACCGCAAGAACCGTATCACCCTGGGTATGAACTGCTGGCTCTTTAACGTGGGCGGAAAGTGGGTGCTGATTGACACCGGGGTGGGAACTAATCGGGACGAAGGCGATAAGGACACTTACGGGCTGGGCCCGAGCCGGATGTTCAAGGAACTAAAAAACGCAGGGCTTACTCCCAAGGACATCAGCGCAGTAATTCTTTCCCACTTGCACTTTGAACACAGCGGCGGCTGTACCAGGATGGATCGCACGGGAAGCATCATCCCCACTTTTTCCAGAGCCACCTATTACGTGCAGCGCGCCTCCTGGGAAGAAGCAAGCAACCCCAGCGAGCGGGGCAAACACGCTTACAAAATTGATAATCTCCTGCCCATTGCTGAGCGGGGTCAACTGGAACTGCTGGACGGCGATACGGAGATTTTCCCGGGCCTCCAAGTGATCCAGTGCGACGGGCCGGCCCGGGGACACCAGATTGTACTCTTCAACCACGGCGGGGACCGGCTGGCGGTGCTGGGAGACTTGGTGCCTACCCCCTTCCACCTCAACCTGCCGGTTATATCGGCCTTCGACTACTCCCCCCAGGAAACTCTGGAACAGAAACGGGAGATTCTGCGCGACGGAGAAAGGTTGGGGTGGCTCCTGGGATTCTCCCACGGCCACGAAGTCAAGTGCGGCTATTTGGAACGGCGCGGCGAGATGGCTTACGTTACCCCGGTGGACTTGTCCATCAAGGTCGGGAATTGATTTCCGATGAACCCCGTTTAATCCCTCAGGAATAATTATTTTGAACTGGTGGCCCCGGTTTTTCCGGGGCCTTTTTTATGTTCCGGGGCCAGAATTTTGCCGGCGGTGGAGGGTAATTTGCCGAGGTTCAGTAAGTTCAAGAACCTTGATTAGTGTCAGTCAGCCAGCGGTTGGGCCAGTACCACGTTGCCGGAAAGCTCCAGCAAGCGCGCCGGCGTCACGGTGTTGGGCCGGCCGGCCAGATTCCCCCCGGTCTGGTCCAATTCCGCCGCTACCCGAATGTAGTTGTCGGTCAAACCCAGGAGCCGGTTATTGTCGCTGCCGCCGTTCTCGCCTTCCCACAGCACCGGGCGGACTGTACCCAACTGGCTTGACCTGAAGTCCGCAAAGGACTGGCCGGTCAATTGCAGGGCCCGTCGCATTCGCTCTTTCTTGACCGGCTCCGTTACTTGGCTCTCCAGGTACGCCGCCGAGGTGCCGGGTCTTATTGAGTAAGGAAACAGGTGCAGGTCGCTGAATCGCATCGCCGCAACGAAGGCCAGTGATTCCTCAAAATCGGCATCAGTCTCTCCGGGAAATCCGACAATCAAGTCTGCCGTTATTCCGGCTTCCGGGATGACTTGGCGAATGGCGGCCACCGTCTCGGCAAACCGGGTGGTGGAATACCGCCGCCGCATAGCCTTCAGGATTCGGTCGCTCCCACTTTGCAGCGGCAGGTGAAAGTGTGGACACAGGCGGCGGTCATTCAGCCACAATGCGATTAGCTCCCGGTCTATCTCCTGAGGCTGTAGGGAAGATACCCGAAGCCGCGCCAAATCAGTTTCGGTCAGAACTGTCTCAATTAACGCCCGGAGACTCGCTCCCGGCAAATCAAAACCATAGGTACCTAGCTGAGTACCGGTAAGGGTGACTTCCTGACAGCCTTCGCTGATACTCTGATTTACCTGGCGGACAATCTCCGCCGGCGGTATGCTGCGCTCCCGACCGCGCACCCTGGGCACGATGCAGTAAGCGCAGACCTGGTTGCAGCCTTCCTGGATTTTCACCATTCCCCGGCTGCGTCCCGGCAGATTCCCGGTCACGCCTTCTGTCGCGACGGAAAAGCTCGCATAGTTCTCCTCCCATTGGGGGGGACCCTGCTGATCCCGGTGGGCCGCGATCGCCAGGGATGCAAGCCGGCTCTTGTCTTCGTTTCCGACTACCAGGGACACCGCCGGCATTGCCGCCAGTTCCCCGGCGGCCCGCTGGGGATAACACCCGGCAGCCACCACCACGGCCGCCGGGTTGGCGCGCCGGGCCGCGCGCAGGGCCTGCCTGGCTTTGGCGTCGGCGGTGGCGGTAACGGTGCAGCTGTTCAGGACGTAGATGTCCGCTTCGGCGACGTCTTCGACTACCCGGTAACCGGATTGGCGAAATTGCCGGGCCAGGACGCTGCTGTCGGCCTGGTTGAGTTTACAGCCGTGGGTATGAATGACTACCTTGCCGGCGAAACCGGCCGGGGCGTTGTCCTGCTTCCGGTCAAGAGCGGAGTTTACGGGAATTTGAGCGGAGGGGGTGGACATAATCGCTTACTCCGGGCGCCTTTCCCGGCTGGCGAGATTGGTGTCAACCAGGTCCCACAGGATTTCTACTGAGCCGCAGATGTCATCCAAAGCGCGGGAAACCCCGTCAGCCCGGCGCCGGGTTTCCCGGCTTCTTTCCAGAGAGTCGGTTATTGAGGCCAGTTGCTGGAAAGCATCCCGGAGCCGGCGGTCTCGCAAGTCGGTGGCCAACTGCCTGGCGTAAGCCTGCACCGCCGGGGCGTCTTCGACGGAATCACCCCGGGACAGGGCGGCGCCTTTTACCGCCAGAGTAAGGCTGCCCCAAAGCAGTTCTTCGGAACGGTTCCAGCGTCCTCGCCGCAGCTCGGAGATGGCTTGCTCCAGCGTCCGCAGGCTTTGGCTGCGGTAACGGTTAATTTTGGTTAAGTCTAAATCGGTAATCATTGTGTTCGTAAAGGTCGAGCCGGGTATCTTGATGTGTCCATATAATTCTAGCAGATGGGTCGTGCGGCAGCCGGCTGCCGTAAATACGCCGCTGCTGACCCTGCAACTTCCATGGCGGTGTCAGCCCTTAACCGCTTCAAGCCCATGGGGTGGAATCTGAAAGGGAGGCCGCAGGTTGGGAATCGGCACTTCAATCACGGCGGGACAGTCTGCCGACAGCGCCTCCCGCAGGGCCGGCCCCAGCTCCCGGTGGTCGGAAAGCTTTATCCCTAACGCTCCATAAACTTCGGCCAGCCGGGCGAAGTCGGGATTGTGCAGTTCGGTGCCAATAGCTCGTCCCTGGTAACGGTGGTCCTGATCGGCCCGGGAAGCTCCCAAAACGCCATTATTGAATACCAGCGTAACCACGTTAATGCCTTCCTGCACTGCGGTGGAAAGTTCGCTGCTGGCGTACATAAAGCCGCCATCGCCGCTGGTTGCCACCACCTGACGGCCGCGGTTCCCCACTTTGGCGCCCAGGGCGGTGGGAAAGGCATAGCCCAGGGTAGCAAAGTAGCTGGAAGTCAAATAGGAACGGGGGGCAAGCACGGGAAAGGCCAAGTGGCTCCAGTATCCTATTTCGGTGGTGCCGGCCACCATTACAGCATCTTCTTCCAGCTCCTGGCGGATTGTCTCGATTATCTCCATTTGCAATGGAGCTTTAGCCCGAAGGTCTGCGGCAGTCTCCTCCCGGATACGGGTTAATTCTCCATCCGTCCACCGGCTGGCGGCCGTCCCGCCGCCCAGTTCCGACAATAGTTGGGCTATGGCCAGCCTGGCGTCGGCGGCCATCCCGATTTGGGGGCTGATGTTTCGGCCCAGTTCTTCCGGGTCGGCGTCAATCTGAATGACGGTTTGGGAAGGTGTAATGGCCCAGGGCGGACGGGGAGTTAAGTTCAGCCGGGTGCCTACCGCCAATATAACGTCGGCTTGGGGGAGCGCCAGATAGCCCGGGCCGTGGCCGTAGTAGAAAGTTCCCAGGGAAAGCCGGTGATTCTCCGGAATGGCTCCTTTCCCCTCAGGAGTGGTAATGACCGGGATGTTCAAGGCCTCCGCCAGTTCGGTCAGTTCGCGGGTTGCGTCCGCTTCCCGGCAGCCTCCGCCGGCCCAGAGCAGAGGCCGCTCAGCTTTAGCCAGCAGTTCCACCGCCGCCTTAACCTTATCCGGGTCCGGGGTCTGCTTTACCGTTCCCTCCCGTTCCAGCAGTTCCGTGTCGGCGGTCGCCGGCAAAACATCCCAGGGAACTTCAATTTCCACCGGACGGGGTCTTCCATCCTGAAAGTGCTGCATCGCCAGGTGCACCAGGTAAGGAATCTCCTCCGGCTTGGTAGTTCGAGCGTTCCACTTGGTAATGGGCTTGAACACATCCAGTTGGTCATTTACCTCGTGCAGCGCGCCCCGACGCCCGCCCAGGTTGTAGGTCTCCACACCAGTAGTACCGGCGATGAAGCAGCGTAGGCCGTGCCAATGGCGGCGGCGGCGTTGAGCGCTCCCGGGCCGGGAACGACCAAGGCGACTCCCACCCGTCCGGTAGTCCGAGCGTAACCGTCGGTCATATAAGCTGCCGACTGCTCGTGGCGCACGGTGATGAGACGGATTCCGGGCTGATGGTACAGGGCATCAAAGGCTTCCATAATCTGGACTCCCGGCAGTCCAAATACTACCTCAACCCCTTCCCGAGCCAGAGACTGAATCAATGCCTGGGCGCCGGACATTACCGCCATTTTTCACCTCGGTTCGAAAACCTGACTTGCCGCCTATTATGTTGAAAGGACTTGGAGAGTGTCAATGAACTGCCAATGTTGGCAACGGCGGAAAACTCCATTGACGGAAGGATGCGGCTGGAATGCCCAGCGGCCCGGAAAGCCCCGGATTTCCAAGCCGGCGCTGTCGTGACCCGCTCCTTCACCTTCCAGGGCATACACCCCGGACGCTGTTTGTGGTATAAAATGGACAGTTGCCGCTCACGCCAGGAATTGCAAGCGAGGTAAGGTGATATGAAGTACGACGTCATTATAGTTGGCGCCGGCGCTGCCGGGTGTGTCCTGGCGGCCCGACTTTCCGAAGACCCGAACCGTTCCGTGCTGCTGCTGGAAGCCGGCCCGGACTATCCTGACTTCGACCAACTGCCGCCGGATTTGAAGGAAGGTAACAATATGTGGCGGTCCGCCTACGGCCCCCATAACTGGGGCTACACCGCTACGGGTACACCGCTGCAGCGCGAGCCGGTGCAAATTCCCCGAGGCCGAGCCATTGGAGGGTCAACTTCCATTAACGGTCAGGTTCTCTTCCGGGGCGTACCGGGGGACTACGATAACTGGGCTGCCTGGGGCAATGACGAATGGGCTTACCTGAAGGTCCTGCCCTATTTCCGCAAGCTGGAGACTGATCTGGACTTCCCCGGCGATGATTTTCACGGCAGCGACGGCCCGATCCCGGTACGGCGTTACCAGCGCGCTGAGTGGCTCCCCCACGCCACCGCTTTCTACGACGCCTGCGTTGACCTGGGCTTCCGGCAGGATTCGGACCAGAATCATCCGGACTCCAGCGGAATCGCAGCCCGTCCCCTGAACAACATCGACGGTGTCCGAATGAGCACCGCTATCACTTACCTGAATCCGGTCAGAAACCGCCTTAACTTGACGGTACGGGGCGGTGTTACCGTGCGGCGAATCGTCTTTGAAGGGAAGCGGGCGGTCGGATTGGAGGCGGAAAGCGGCGGCGAATCCTTCAATTTGGAGGGCGCAGAGATTATAGTTAGCAGCGGCGCCATTGCATCGCCGCAGTTGTTGATGCTCTCGGGCGTAGGGCCGCCCGACCATTTGCGGGAAATGGGCATAGAAGTCGTTCACGATTTGCCGGGGGTAGGGGAGAATCTCCGCGACCATCCCTCTTGCTTTACCCTGTTCCGCGGCCAGGGTGAACCTCCCGACGAATTGGCGCCGAGCATCCAGGTGGGATTGCGTTTCAGCCTGGAGGATTCCCCCACGGTAGGAGACATCCAGTTGGCCCCGATTCTGATGAACAGCGAACATCGCCCGGCCAATGTGATTATTGAGAGCGACGCCTTTCATTTCGGATTTAGCGCGGCCATTCAGAACGCCGTCAGCGCCGGACATTTGCGCCTAGCTTCCACTGACCCCAAAGTTCAACCGATTTTGAACTACGATTACCTGTCCAGTCCCTATGACCGGGAACGTATGCGGGGCGCAATTCGCACCGGTCTGCGGATAGCTGATCATCCGCTGTTCCGGGATATAATTGTGGAGCGTCTGAACCCGGCCGACGCCGACCTGGAATCGGACGAGGCGCTGGATAACTGGATGCTCCGCAATGTCGGTACCCAGCACCATTCTTCCGGCACTTGCAAGATGGGCCCGGCCGGCGACCCGCTGGCGGTGGTGGACCAATATTGCCGCGTTTACGGGTTGACCAGCCTGCGGGTGGTGGATGCGTCGGTTATGCCCGACGTAATCCGCGCCAATACCAATGCCACCACCATTATGATTGGGGAGCGGGTAGCGGACTGGATTAAGGAAGGGAAGTGAAACTTGCCTGGCTTTTGCCGTTAGTGGGCCTGCTGCCCTATTACGAATCCGGCGCCGGTATTTTTCCCGTCCCGTTGCCGTCGGTCAGCGCTTTCCAATGCTGCGGACGGCCTCAGGAAATTTACGACAGCTTCGGCTATACCCGGCATAGACTAACTTAACAATCAGGAAGGTAATTCAAGAATGACCACCAGCAGTGCCAACGTAAGGATTGAAAGAGACTCTATGGGGCCGATAGAGGTGCCGGCTGACGCTCTCTACGGAGCGTCGACCATGCGGGCGGTGCTTAATTTCCCCATCAGCGATCTGCGTTTTCCACGCACCTTTATCCGGTCATTGGGTCTAATCAAACAGTCGGCGGCAAAGACCAATATGTCCTTGGGTGTGCTGGACGAAACTATTGGAAATGCAATCGTGGCGGCGGCCCAGGAAGTAATTGACGGCAAGTACGACCGCCACTTTGTCCTGGATGTCTTCCAGACCGGCTCCGGCACCTCCACCAATACCAATGCCAACGAAGTTATTGCCAATCTGGCTTCCCAGATTATGGGAGGCGACCTCGGCTCCCGGCTGGTGCACCCCAATGACCATGTAAATCTGGGGCAGTCTTCCAATGACGTAATTCCCACCGCCATGCACCTGGCCGCCTTGATTGCGATTAAGGAGGACTTGATTCCGGCCCTGGAGTTCCTGAGAGACGAGTTACAGCAGAAAGCCGACCGGTTCTGGCCGGTAATCAAGACGGGCCGCACTCACCTGCAGGATGCCACGCCGGTTCGCCTCGGCCAGGAATTTCTGGGTTATGCCGGCCAGGCTGAAAATGGCGTCCGCCGGCTGTGCCGGGCCCAGGTTGCGCTGGCGGAGGTGGCGCTGGGCGGCACGGCGGTAGGGACCGGCGTTAATACCCACCCGGAGTTTTCCACCCGTACCTGCCAAATCCTTTCCGAGGCTGCCGGGGTGAGCGTCCGGGAGACGGATAATCACTTCCAGGCTCAGGCTGCCCTTGATGCGATAGTGGAAGCCAGCGGCGAACTGAAGACCATTGCCATCAGCTTGCACAAGATAGCCAATGACATCCGTTTTATCGCCTGCGGTCCCCGGGCGGGACTGGGCGAGATTACGGTGCCTGAAGTCCAGCCCGGCAGCTCTATAATGCCCGGCAAGGTGAATCCGGTAATTGCCGAATCGGTAATCCAGGTAGCGGCTCAGGTGGTGGGCAACGATGCCACCGTTACCCTGGCGGGGCAGGGCGGCTACTTTGAGCTGAACACTATGATGCCCGTTGCGGCCTACAACCTGCTTCAGTCTATCGCTCTGCTGGCCGCTTCAGCCAACAACTTTACCGAACAGTGTGTCAAGGGAATTGAGGCTACCGACGTGGGGCCGGCCATGGTAGAAAAAGGTCTGATGTTGGGTACGGCGCTGGCGCCGGCCATTGGCTACGATGCGGCAGCAGCTATAGCGAAGGAAGCTGCCGGCGCCGGTCAAACTATCCGGGAAGTTGCCCGGCTGCGCACTGATATTACCGAGGATGAGCTGGAAAGGCTGTTAAATCCGGAAGAGATGACCAAACCTAGTCTGGAAGTTCGTGGCGGCGGTGGATAGGACTCGCAACAGTAACGGAGTCCGACATATATCGCCGGTGGCTGAATGGACCTTCCCGTAAAATAAACTAACCGGGTTCCGGAAAAACCGGTACAGGAGGACGAAAATGGCCCTAGTAAGATGCGTAACCGAAATGGGAATGGGGGTTGATGTTCACGGTCTGGACTATACCAATGCGGCCAAGCGGGCCGTCTTTGACGCCTTGCACCACAGCAGCCTCGGGTTTCAGCGGCTGCTGGGCAAAACGGCGGACGATATGCGGGTCGATGTCACCATCGGCGTTCCCAAGCCCGAAGCGGTGGACGGCGATTCGGTAATTGCCACGCTGCCCCATGGGACCGGCTATATCAACGTAGTCCACGGCGGCCTGCAAGTCTTGAACGACGAAGGCACCGACGGGACCCTGATTGCCAACGCTATTGTCATCGTGAGCTTTGACGACGGCAATTAACATTCGGCAGCCTCGGTCTTGCCGGGGCCGTTAAATAAACGCCGTGTTTCCGGAGAGGCGGTTGGCAGGACCTGGAATTATCCGAAGGTCAACATGAGGCCGACAATCCCCGGTCTTTTGAGCAAAAGCAAGGGGTGGATTGCTTCCGGAAGCACGGTTTCCCGGTAAGTCGGGGGTAATGGCGTAGCTGCTTGGGAACGCTGTCTTTCCGCTAATAAAACGAGGCCCCGATCAACGACCGGGGCCTCGTGAGTCTCGCTTCCATCAGAAACTAAAACGACTCAGCCGGATCTGGACCTTATTCGGAATCGGGAGCGCGAGTCCCAAATACCTTTTGACCTTTAACGAAGATGCACTTGCGGATGTTGTTTTCCAGTTCAGTAGGGTCTTCCACCGCCGGATACCGCTCACGACCGGCCGGCGAACTCAGGTACTCATATACCTTGCCCAGAACGTCATCCTCCGAGTCCCCGGTTATGATCGTCCTGTCGCGAGAGTCGGATAGGAAATTACTTGGCCTCACATAGTACACGTCCGGCATAATTCCTCCTCCATCATTGCCAGAAATTTCGGCCCCGACGCCGAACCATCATTTGCTACAGGAAATTTTTACACTAACTGAAGCTGAATTGTCAATGCTGGACGAAGCCCACGGAAAAATTGTCTGCCCGAAGCCTCCGACGAAAACCCTTTTCGGCACGGCTCCGCTTCCCGACTTACCGGATATCTGAGCCAATGAGATGGCTGATAAAGGTTTACTAGCCGCGTCCTTGTCAATCCCTCATTTTCCCTCGCCTGTTCCTGCTTCCGCCTCCGGTTTTCCCCAACCGCCGCCGCCGGGTGTGCGAATGCTCAACACATCCCCGGTTGCCACGTCCAGAGTCTCCTTTCCGGCCAAGTGGACTTCTTCGTAGCCGCCTTTAATCAGCACATTCTCCCCGGGTTGACCGTGGTGGCCGCCGTGAAATCCCGGTGGGTGAAACTTGCGCCGCTCCGACAGAATGGTAACTCTTGCCGGGCTAAGAAATTCCACATCCCGAACCAGACCATCGCCACCCTTATGGAGACCGTCGCCGCCGGAACCGCGCCTGAGGGCGTAACGCTTCAAGCGCAAGGGAAAGGCGAATTCCAGGGCTTCGATGGGGGTGTTCATGGTGTTGGTCATGTGAGTATGGATGCCGGAAATACCGTCCTTGTCCGGCCGGGCGCCCATGCCGCCGCCGATGGTCTCGTAATAGACGAAGGGACGCCCCCGTTCCAGGTCATGCCCCCCAATGAGCAAATTGTTCATCGTCCCCTGGCTGGCCGCCGGAATCAGTTCGGGCAAGGCCTGGGCCATAGCGGTCAACAGAACGTCGGTGATTCGCTGGGAGGTCTCAACATTGCCGCCGGCCACGCCCCTTTGCGGCTCCGGGTTCACCAGGGTGCCCCGGGGAGTAATCACGGTCACCGGTCTCAAGCAGCCCTGATTGGCCGGGGCGGCATCGCCCACCACACACCGCACCATATACAGACTGGCCGACATCGTTACCGCCTGGGGTGCGTTAATGCAGCCCGGCCGCTGGGGGGAGGTGCCGGTGAAGTCAATGGTCATGGTGTCTTCAGAAATAGTTATCGCAACGGCGATGGGCACCGGCTCCTCGGACAAGCCGTCGTCGTCCATATAGTCCACCACCCGGTAAACTCCGTCGGGAATCTTTCCGATGGCATTCCGGGTGACCCGTTCCGAGTAATCCAGCAAGGCGTCCATGTGTTCCCGGGTCTCAGACACGCCATACCGCTCTACTACTTCGCGCAGGCGCCGCTCTCCCACCCGAATCGAGGCTATCTGAGCGGCCAGGTCTCCTCTCCGTTCCTCGGGTGTTCGGGAGTTCCGGCAGATAAGCTGCACCACCTCCTGATTGAGGCGACCGCCCCGGGCCAGCTTGATTGGAGGCAGAATCATCCCTTCCTGGTAAAGCTCGGTGGAAAGGGGCAGAGAACCGGGCGTCATACCGCCAACGTCGGCGTGATGGCCGCGATTGGAAACGAAGCCGACCAGTTCTTTCACCCCGTTCTGGTCCAGGAAAACCGGGGCCACCAGCGTAATGTCCGGCAAGTGGGTGCCGCCCAGGTAAGGGTCGTTGAGGATGACTAAATCGCCGGGCCGCAAAGCGCCGGGGAAGGTTTCCAGGGCCGCTTGCACCGATGCCGGCATTGCGCCGAGGTGGACCGGCTGGTGCGCTGCCTGGGCCACCATCTGGCCGGACGGGTCAAAGATGGCGCAGGAAAAATCCCGGCGTTCCTTGATATTGGGCGAGTATGCGGTACGGAGCAAGGCGACGCCCATTTCCTCGGAAACTGAAATGAACAGGTTCTTGAATACTTCCAGGCTGATTGGGTCAACTGCCATTTATTACTGGCTGCCCTCCTTTCACTACGGGTTACAATTGGGCCAACAAATCTTGAGACTGGGCGGCGTCTTTCGGTACGGCCAGCATATAATACTCGCTTCCCATAATTTCCCGGTTCAATTCTTCGGGAAGGCGGGAAAAGGGCCCATTGGGGTCAATTTGGGTTCGGTGGCAGTTGAGGGACGCTATCTTGGTATCAACATACTCCCCCAGGGCTACGGTGGTAGTAACCAGGTCGTCGGGCGTACCTACCAGGTCAATGTCCTGGTTGGCGAAGGGCGGCGTAATGTCCATTTCCACCATGGTGCGCCATACGCGTTGGAAGTTGCTGCGCGGGAAGCAAACGTAATACAGGAGCTCCGGCTGCTCGCCTCCGGTTTCTGGCCCGGGCCCGCCGGAACCTTCCTTTGAGTTGGCGACCTGCTCAAAAGCTGCGGTAGTGTGGCGACAAACGGCCCGATGGTCCGGGTGGCCGTATCCACCGGAGGGATCGTGGGTTATCACGATTCTCGGGGCTACTTCCTGCATAATTTCAACCAGCCGGGATACAACTTCGCCGGCGTCGGCCTGGTGCAGGCAGTCCGGGTGGTCATTCTCTTCGGTGCCGACCATCCCCGAGTCCCGATAGTTCAGGAAACGAAGGTCTTTGACTCCGGTGACTGCCATGGCGTTACGCAGTTCCTGCTGTCTTACCGAGCCCAGATTCTCCGGCGTCGCCAGGGCCGGATCGCTAATCTCGCCCACGTCGCCGTTGGTGGCGCAAACCAGGGTAACCTGGGCGCCCCGGGCCACCAGCATAGCCAAGGTGCCGCCACAACCGAAACCCTCATCGTCCGGGTGGGCAAAGGCGGCCAGCACGCGCCAGTGAGACAAATCCTGAGACATAATGGTCATTTGGCTGATACCTCCGGGGACGCTGCAAAAGGCGTGGTAAATTTTTCTAGGCCGGTTCCAATAAAAGATTGCCGAAGGAGTCCACTTCACCCTTCCAGCCCGGCGGGACGACTATAGTTGTATCCAACTGGAGAATCAGCGCCGGCCCGGAAATCCGGTTCCCGCAGGCCAGGCGGTCCCGCTGGTAGAGGCCGGTTAGCAGCGGGCCTTCCCGGAATACCACTTCCCTCTGTTCCAGACAGGCCGCCATAGAATCTGAACCCTGCGGCGGCTGGGGAGGAATGTCCGGCTTGGCAACTTCCAACTCCAGTTTCAGGCGCAGGTTGACGATTTCCACCGCTTCGTTACGGTCCGCATAGCCGAACCTTTGCAAATGGGCTCGATAGAAGCTGTTAGCGATGGCTCGCTCCAGGCTGCTGCGGCGATTAGTCGCCGGGCAGTCGATGGTCAGTTCAAAAGACTGCCCGACGTATCGGACATCCAGAAAACGGCGGACGGCCATTTCCGCGACCGGCAAGCCCTCCCGCTGCAGTTCGCTGCGGGCTTGTCCTTCCATCCCGTGGTACTCTTCCTCCAGTCTGGCCGGGTTGATGTCCTCCCCGCGCAGCATCACGGTGCGGGAGTAGTCTTTCACCACGTCAGCGATGGCGACGCCCAGAGCGGACAGGATTCCCGGATGGCCGGGAATTAATACTCTGGGAATGCCGAGTTCCTGGGCTAGTTCACAACTGTGCATCGGGCCGGCGCCGCCGAAGGGAACCAGAGTAAACCGGCGCGGGTCGTAACCTCGCTCTAGGGATATGGTTCGGATGGCCCGTTCCATGTTGGCGTTAACCACCCGGATAATTCCCAGGGCGGTTTCCGCGGTGGAGGAACCTATCTCCCGGGCCAGCCGGGCAATGAAATGCTCGGCGCGTTCCGCATCCAGAGTTAGCCGGCCCCCCAGGAACTGGGCGGGACGCAGCCGACCCAATACCAGATTAGCGTCGGTTACGGTTCCCCGGTCGCCCAAGCCATAGCAGGCCGGCCCCGGGTCGGCCCCGGCCGATTCCGGCCCCACCACCAGCGCGCCTCCGGTGTCAACCCGGGCGATGGACCCGCCGCCGGCTCCTACCGTGTGAATTTCAATCATGGGGACACTGATTGGATAGCCTCCCAGATTTGCGGAAGTAGTTTCCTTTATCTGCCCGGGACAGAGAGATACGTCGGTGGAGGTCCCCCCCATATCCAGCGTAATGATGTCGGGATAACCGGCCTGGCGTCCGGTATGAAAGGCCCCGACCACTCCCCCGGCCGGCCCGCTCAAAATAGTCCGCACCGGCTGTTCGGCAGCCAGGCGAGCGGTGATGCTGCCGCCGGAAGACTGCATTATTCTGAGGCCGCTGCCCAGGGACTGTTCCAGTTCGCCCAGGTAGCGGGCCATCACCGGCCCAACGTATGAATTTACAACTACGGTACTGGTGCGTTCGTATTCCCGAAACTCCGGGATGACTTGAGAGGAGATGGAAAGAAAGGGGGAATTGGGCAGATTGCGGAGCGCGCGCAGCAGCATCTCTTCGTGCAGCGGATTCAGAAAGGAAAATAGAAAAGAGACCGCCACGCCGTCCACTTGGGCTTCCCGGAGCAAAGCCAATAAGGTTTCGATGGCCTCAGGGGTCAAGTCCTCAAGGATAGCTCCGGTATAATCGACACGCTCCGGCAGTCCGAAACGGAGCTCCCACGGGGCCAGGGCCGGCGGCCGGTCCAGATTCAGGTCATACAAATCCGACCGGCTCTGTCGGCCAATTTCCAGCACATCTTCAAAGCCCAGTGTGCTAACCAGAGCGGTACGGCCTCCCTTGCCTTCCAGCAGTGCGTTGGTCGCCACCGTAGAGCCGTGAACGTAATCGGCCTCGCCTATGTCGATTTCAGCGATGCCGCGCCGCACCCCCAGGGATGGGTCTGCCGGTGTTGAAGGAAGCTTGTGGATGGAAAGACGTCCATCCCGCAGGACAGCGATGTCAGTAAAAGTGCCGCCGACATCGATGCCAACGATGGTTTTGCTCATAAATGTGCTATATCCTTGTCCGCTGGTGGCTCGGATTTTTCCCTTTTCGGTCTGGGCCGGTTTATTGAACGATTCGTTCATTGGCTATTGCCAATCCGAATCAGCCCGGAGAATTGCCCGGCGTTTCCCGGGCATAATTCTTTGAGATAGTTCCGCCAGCCGGAAAATGCTTTAATCAACCAGAGCTATGCGCAGCCGCTTGTTAATGCGGCCCTTGCTTTCGTGGCCGACTACCTTTATTCGTCCTACTTCCGAGGTATTGGCGACGTGAGTGCCGCCATCAGCCTGGAGGTCGAGGCCCGAAATATCAATAGTCCGAACTTCCTGGATATTGGCCGGCAGCAGGTTAATTTTGGTCCGGATCAGGTCCGGCGTCTGCTCCGCCTCGGCCCGGGTCAAGTTGTTGACGTGAACCGGGCGAGAAGCCGCTACCTCGGCGTTAATCTTCTCTTCAACTTCCCGGGCGAACTCGGCGCTCATCTGTTCCAGCTCAAAGTCCATCCGGGCCTCGCCAGGTCGCATATCTCCGCCGGTTACCTTTGCCCCGTAGTCTCGCCAGACTACGCTGCAGAGAATATGGAGGGCGGTATGGGTACGCATCAGGTGATAACGGGTATCCCAGTCGATTTTGCCCGTGACTGCGGCTCCCGGCGCCGGCAGTTCCCCGTCTATCTGGTGGACGAAATTTCCGCCAACCCGAGCTATTTTCTTGACGGTGTAGGTTCGGCTGCCGTCATCCAGCGTACCGGTGTCGCAGGGTTGGCCGCCGCCTCCGGTGTAGAATGCGGTACGGTCCAGAATCACCCCGCCTTCCACTACTTCGGTTACTACCGCGGTGAACTCGGCCCGGTAAGCGTCTGAATGAAAGAGCAGATCGGTCATTGGGATTACTCCTCGGGAAAAGTTTGCAATGTGGTGTACCATTTCCTCCGATAGCCCGGCTATTATAGCAAATCCAGAAAACCCTGCGGGATTCCGGCAGCAAACTTTGACCCGCCGTTGGTATCAGTGCCCATCGAAAAATCGCAGAAATTGGTTAATATTCTTAATTTCAATGTACTGAAATACCTATAAGTTCCTAGCATAAGTAGTATAATTGGAAGATATTTAAGTCAGGTGACCCTCAAATGAAAGTTTCCTGCTTGCAAGAGAACTTGAACCGGGGCCTTTCTATTGTTGGCCGAGCAGTGGCCAGCCGGGCAACGCTGCCCATTACCCAGAATGTGCTGTTGGAAACCGACCGGTCAATGTTAAAGCTCTCGGCCACCAACCTGGAAATCGCAATCACTACCTGGATTGGGGCGATGATTGAAGAGGAAGGTTCTATAACCGTCCCAGCTCGCCTCTTGACGGAGTTTGTCGGTTCCCTGCCCTCTGACCGCATCGATCTGGCAGTCGAGACCGACAGTGGCGTTATGGAACTGGTTTGCGGCAGAGCCCAGGCCAGAATTCATGGCGCCAACGCCAGCGACTTCCCGCCCATACCCCAGGTTGAGGAAGGGGTTGCGGCCCGGGTCGGCTCCCAGGAACTCAAGTCGGCCATTGGTCGGGTCGCCTTTGCGGCCGCTACTGAGGAGTCCCGCCCGGTACTAACCGGAGTGGAAGCGAAGTTGTCCGGCAGTCAGTTCACCCTGGCCGCGGCCGACGGATTTCGGTTGGCCGTGCAGCATGGCGCTTTAGCGGAGCCGATGGAATCCGACATCAGCGTGATAATTCCGTCCCGGACTATGAACGAACTGAGCCGACTACTGGGCGACCAGGACGACCCGGTGGAAATAATGATGGTGCCGGCCCGCGGGCAGGTACTCTTCAAGACCGGCGAAGTAGAGGTAGTTTCCCAACTGCTGCAAGGCACTTTCCCCAACTACGAACAACTGATTCCCCAGAATTACGAAACCCGCAGCGTCTTCGATCTGCAAAAACTGCTGCGCGCTACCCGAACCGCTTCCATTTTCGCCCGGGACGGCAACAATATTATCCGACTGCAAATGACGCCCGCCGAAGAGGAGGGAGTTTCCGGCAAGGCGGTGATTTCGGCCCGCTCCGAGCAGGTTGGCGAGAATCAGGGCGAGGTGGACACTGAAGCAATTGAGGGCGACGGGTCAAAAATCGCCTTTAACAGTAAGTATCTGCAGGATGTGTTGAGCGTGCTGGAAAGAGGGCAGGTAGCCCTGGAGACCACCTCTCCCTCCAGTCCAGGTGTCTTCAAGCCCATCGACTCCGACGACTACGTGCATGTGGTAATGCCGATGTTCGTGCAGTGGTAGCGGGAAGGTGGTAACGGGAATGGTCAATTCTGGTTGACGGTAAGGTTCGCGCCAGAATTGAAAGAGGCCGGTTAATCAACCGGCCTCTTTAATTGTGCGGCTGCCGCCCCATTGCTGCTGCCCATTGGGTCGGTGGGGCATTAGTGGGAGGGAGCTACCCGGGACATTTCCGCCGCCGAAACTGTCAGCAAGGGCGCCAGTTCCCGCACATCGGCCAGGTCTTCCAGACTGTTTACTATCTGGATAATGGCTTCGGACCTGCGCTCTCCCAGGACCGGGACCAGCAGCGACCGGGCCTTGGCGTTGACATCCTCGGTGGACATCGGGTTTTCCTTGGTGCCGTAGGCGTGGGGTGTAAAGTGCTCGACGGTGCGGCCGTCCTTTAAGCAAGCGATTACTTTCCCGCTGCGGGGCGCGGCGGGATCCATTAGTTCCTCATCAGCAATCAGGGACACCGTTTCCTTAACTGCCATTGTAGCCGGGTCCGCCATCCGCCCGTAGTCGTGGGTGGACTCAAAAGTTACCTCGCCATCCATCAGGGCTACCGCAATCATGTGCTGGCAGTTGACGTCAGGCATTGCCCGGTTGTTGACCACGCCGGCCCCGTCCCGGGGCAAACGCACGGTGATGCTGTCCACATTGTCCACAGTCAAACCGTGCTGGCGTTGGAGGGCGAAAAATGCGTCCAGGGCTGCCTGAATGGGGTAGCCTACCGAATAGGGCTTGATTGCCGTTTCGGTGATGAAGTACCGGCTTCCCAGGTCTCTAATCATTTCCTCGGGTCTGGGATCCAGTGCAAGGGCCTGCAGAACGTTATGCTCGCCCTCCAGCACATCCCATACGCCGGTAAGTCCGGCCTCGGCCATAGTTGCCGCCGTTACCCCGTTCCGGGCTCCCATACCGGCAAAATCAAAAGCCTTTTCCACGTGTTCGGCGTCCCTGACCCAGCTCCAGACCCCGGACACTTGCTGGGCGGCGTAGGAGAGAGCGTAGCGCATTCCGGCTTCGTCCAGCCGGGCAATTGACGCGGCCGCTCCGGCGCTGCCCATAGTCGAACTGGTTCCTTCCGCGCTCCGATGGCCGCCCCGAACCGCATCCGGGTCCAGGGCAAACAGGAATCGGCAGCAGAGGTCATAGCCGAGGGCGACGGCCCGCAGCAGTTCGCTGCCGGAGCTGCCGGCCCGCTCGGCCATGGCCAGGGCGGCCGGCACTACGGAACAGCCGGGATGGGACTTGGTAACCGGCTCAAAGTCGTCGGTTTCGTCAGCGTGGCCGAACATACCGTTAGCCAGGGCTGCATTGACGGCGGAAGTCTTGATGTCGGTAGCCAGGACCGAAGATTCGGGTGTCCCGCCCTGCAGCCGCACGTACTTGACAGCCATTTCGCCGGGCTTCAGCCGGGCGCCGGACACAACCGCCGCGATGGAATCGAGGATGCGGTGCCGGCCGGCCAGGGCCGCTTCAGGCGGCAAGTCCCGGTTTCTGGCTTCTACCATATAGCGGGCCAACTGCCCGGTAAGGTCCTGGGAAGTCATTTGTCTTTACCTCAAACCAATTTCCTTGACGAAATAGATTGCCCCGACCCACGCAGTCCTTCCGGGAACAGCCGACAAGGAAGATGTAGTTACGACTGAAATTCTGGGTTGACCCGTTAGCTGCGGGTGCGGAGCTGATAGTAGAGCCCAAAAATCGAAGATACGATGATGGCTCCGATAGCTGCGCCAAAGTGGGTAACGTTTACCCGGGTATCCCGCGCTCCCATATAACTTGCGTCGGTAAAAAAGTCCCAATAGAGATTGCCCAGGACGCTGCCCAGCATACCGGCCACGATAACCAGGAATACGGTTAAGACCACGAGATACCAGCGCATCCCCAGGTTCATCCAGGTCAGGTAAGCGCCCAGTCCGGCGCCCAAGCCGATACCTGCCAGGTAAAAGGTTAGGTGGATATTGGCATTCCAGGGATAGCCGACCAGGGCGTTGAAAGTTAATCCGGCCCAGCCGCCCACAATGCCCAGCATCATTCCTACAAAGAAGCCGGCAATAATGCGGCCCACCGGAACTATATAACTGTAGATGGTCCCTTCCATGGCAATTTTCCCAATGTTCATACCTTATCTGTTTACCTCCGGAGGCTGAGCCTCAGGGACCGATTTACCAATTGACTCAAGCCCGAACTCTCGAGGGTGATGTTTGTAAAAGTGCGATTCAGGCACTAATTATACTCCCCAAATGTGCCTGAAGCGCAAATCAATTTAATATTACTAGGAATTTCCGGTTTAGCAATATTGGGCTATAACTAATTGTGAGCAAGAACAGGTCTGCCCTCACCCCCGGGCTCACTCTCGCGGATATGCCCTCACCCCCGACCCCGCTCCCTCAAGGAAAGGCGGGTCAGAACGATGCAATTTTGCAGCTTTCAATTGGGTATAGACGTTGACAAAAAGGCTTATACCCTGTATAAGAATCGGCAATATTCGGTCAATTCTTAATTTAGCGCAGTCTTGGTTAAGCCGTTTGAGGTCTATCGAGCTTAAATCGCCGATTTTCCTGAATCAATAATGCAAGTTCTTCAGGTCGGGAAAACCGTTTAATCTAAATTACAGGAGGTATTGGAACATGAGGTTTACCAGGGGGGCCCTATGGCGAAGATATTCGTTAGTCTTTGCCGTTTTTATAACTATTCTTGCGGTAGCTTGTGGCGCATCCGAGGCGCCTAGCCAGTCCACTACTACGGACCCCGGCGCTGCCAGTTACGCTCAGCCAACGACGCCGGCGATGGAACAGAATATGCCCCAGGATCAGGCGGTGCCGGCCGATGCGCGTCAGCTTACCGAAACTCGGCAGTTTGAATCGACCCCTACCCCGGAAGCGATGGCGATGGCAGCTACGGCAACGCCGATCCCTACGCCTACTCCCGGTACGGTGATGACGGCTAAAGACACCGTCATTTTCGTGACTCAGGAAGAGCCGGTTTCCCTCGGTACTTTCAGCGACGGGTGCAGCGGTAACGTACCTTCTACTATCTGTGAAGAGATTGCCACCGACCCGTTTACGTGGATTGACAGCACTAATTTTGAAGTAGTGCCTTTGAGCGGGGTAGAATCCTGGTCTCAGGTTGACCCGCACCGCTGGCGGTTCAAGCTGCGAGAAGGGGTTACTTTCCATAATGGCGAGCCCTGGAATGCCGCTGCCGCCAAGTTCGGGCTGGACTGGTCCGGCGACCCCACCAGTGGCGGCGGCTACGGCTTCCATGGTCCGATTTCCGGCGAAGTAGTTGATGACCTCACGGTGGATGTTGTGTGCGACAATGCCTGCCCCATCTTCCCGCGCACGGCGATTTTCACCCCCTTCCAGGCCCCGGATTGGTACCAGAACGCCAGCGATGATGAGCGGGAGCGCAATACCATCGGGACGGGTCCCTATAAGGTCGTTGAGTGGACTCCCGGCGTGGAAGTGGAGATTGAGGCTTTTGCAGACTACAAGGCCAATACCGCTTATGATGCGCAGGCGCCGGCCATCCAGCGCGCCTTCCAGGTGTGGCGTGGTGAGTCCCTGGTGCGCGCGGCAATGATTGAAGCCGGCGAGGCCGACTGGGCCGTAGATATTGGCTTCGAAAATATCAATGCCGTTCCCAAGGCTCTGACCGGCACCAACAACGAAGTCTTTACCCTGGTAGCCGACAACATCTGGCATCCCGAATTGAAGAAGAAGGAAGTCCGCAAGGCTCTGGCTCTCGGTATAGATTGTCAGACCCTGATGGAAGTCCTGTATGACGGTTTGCAGGAATGTATCGGCAACATTTCCCAGTGGGGCACCGTCGGCATCAATGAGAGTAACTACGCCGACTATGGTTACAACCCGGAAATGTCCCGCGAGCTGCTGGCCGCGGCCGGTTACTACAAGCCCAACTATAACCCCGAAGACAACAACTTCGACGTCAACGAAGAAATCCGAATCCACACTCGGGCCGACCGGGTTTATCGTGGTCTGGAGATGTTCGAGTCCGTGGTTGCCGGCTGGCGCGACCTGGGCGTAAACGCCCACGTGGTAGTGCTGGAGCCGAACAAGGCTCGTGAAGCTCGCCGCTCCGGTTGCGGCAAATTTGTGAAGACGCTGGATGACGGCACTCGGGACCACAGCGACGCCCTGGCCTGCGCGGAGCAAACCCCACCGCTGCCCTTCGGATCCTCAACTCATTACTATGAGACGGCCACTTCCAATGAGGCGCTGGATTTGCAACGGCAGCTCTACCTGCGCAATAGCTGTTTCAATGTCAACAGCCGGGTCTGTAACCTGGTCCCCGGTCTTGACGGGATGACCTTTGAAGACAGCATTAACGACGCCGTAGCTACTCCTCTGGGCCCCGAACGGGTTCGCAAGATGGAGGCTATGGCCCAGATAATCCATGACGAATACTGGTTCTTGCCCTTCTTCGTATCGGTGCAGGTGTATGGTCTGGCGGAAAACCTTGAGTGGACGCCCCGCTATGACCCCCGCATACGCATCAATACTATGCGGTTCACTCAGTAAGTCGGTTTACAAAGACGGCAGATCGACCCGGGGCTTCGCTCTTTCCCAGCGCCCCGGGTCGTGGTCTAATACCGGAAAGTGAAATCCAGATTCAGAGGGAAACCAGGGAAGCCGGCTGAACCGCAAGACTGCTCCCGGCTTTCCCGGACATAACAGTTGACGATAGAGAAGATTGGCTTTAATATCGTTCAACCAAAATACAGTTGGCCGGATAAACAGCGGTTAGCGAATAGATTAGATCCGGGTTTAAGAAACTGCTTTTGCGGGTGATGAAGTGCGTAACTACATGATTCGGCGCATCGGCCATTCAGTATTTATCGTTGCGGGTTTGATGGGGCTGCTTTTCCTCGCCATCAATGTTCTGGGCGACCCGGTGGAGCTGATGGTAGATGAGGATGCCTCCCAGGAGACCATTGACGCATTGCGGGCCAAGTTCGGCCTTGACCGACCTCTTTACGTCCGATTCGCGGACTTTTACTGGGACTTGGTGCGGGGTGACTTTGGCAAGTCATTGCGCCACCGGATTGACGCCCGCGAGATGATATTTGACCGTCTGCCCAATACGGCCGCGCTGGCCATTGTGGCCTGGACGATAGGTATGGTCGGGATTCCGCTGGGAATGCTGGCCGCCAGACGCCCCAGGGGATTTGTGGACCGGGTAGTCAACATAATGTCCTTTGCGGTCATTTCGATTCCCCAGTTCTGGCTTGCCTTGATGCTAATTCTGGTGATTTCCGTCCAACTTGATTTGCTGCCCACCTCGGGCTACAAGGGCCTGGGACCTGAAGGGTGGGTGTATATGATTCTGCCGGCAATGGCTCTTTGTCCGCTGGTAATGGGCCGTAATGCCCAGATTACCCGCTCCACGATGATTGAGGAAATTGCCAAGCAGTATGTTGCCACCGCCCGCTCTAAAGGGTTGGGGGAAACGGCAATCCTGTACGGTCATGTTCTCAAGAATGCGTCAATTTCCATCGTAACTCTGATGGGGGACGAATTGGCCGGCTTTATGAACGGTTCGACTGTTGTGGAGATTATCTTTGGCTGGCCGGGGATCGGGAAACTCCTGATTGATGGAATCAATGCCCGGGACCTGCCGATAGTAACTTCCTCCGTTTTCGTGATTGCCCTGATGGTAATGGTCATCAACCTGGCGGTGGACCTGATTTACACCTGGCTGGACCCGAGAATTTCCTATAGCTAGGCTTTTGCTGTTGCCGCGCCCCTCGGATTAAATCGGGACGGCGCGGATACGACCGGGGAGGATGGACTCCATACCTATTTTTGCTTCGAGGAATCGGTTTCGATATGCAGAGCGAAGTAACGACCATAGCCCAAAAGCCGAACCCTATCGTGGCGATCTGGCAGAATGCTTTGGTTCAGGCATTCTTTAATGACCCGATCACTCTGTTTTCGGCATTGTTCTTGCTGGTGATAGTGCTGGCGGCGGCCTTCGCACCATTTGTGGCCCCCTATGACCCCCAGAACCAGCAACTCCGGCTGCGCCACCAGGGACCCTTTGCAACAGGAACCGCCACCATGAGGTCGGCCGGCCAAAACATTGAAGAACAGCGCTTCTTCCTGCTGGGCACCGACCATCTGGGGCGAGATTACCTGAGCCGGTTGATTTACGGGGGCCGAATCTCCATCTCGGTCGGCTTGCTGGGCGTACTGGTGTCCAGCGTCATTGGAGTCTTTCTTGGCATTGTAGCCGGCTATTATCGAGGGCTGGTGGATGACGTAATAATGAGGGCGGTGGACATCTTTATGTCGGTGCCCTTATTATTGCTGGCCCTAATGGTGTTGTTCATCCTGGGGCCAAGCTTCACCAACATAATTATCGTCTTTGCGGTTGCCCGGTGGATGCTGTTCTGCCGAGTTACCCGGGGCGTAGTGCTTTCCCTGCGGGAGCAGGCATTCGTCGATGCCGCCCGGGCGATTGGCGCCACCGACAGCAGGATAATCGGCCGCCATGTCCTGCCCAATCTGATTACTCCCCTGCTGACTTTGGCCGCCCTGGAGGTGCCGCGCAACATTCTTACCGAGTCAACCCTGAGCTTCCTGGGGTTTGGCATTCAGCCTCCGGAATCTTCCTGGGGTTTGATGCTCTCCCAGGGGCGCGACTACATCGTTACTGCCTGGTGGGTGGTGGTAGTCCCGGGGACGGCCATCTTCCTTACCGCCCTTTCCTTTAACCTGTTCGGAGTGTGGATGCGGGCGGTCAGCGACCCGTTGCAGCGGTGGCGGTGGCTCAAGGCAACCAAAGAGGCCAAGGAAGCCGGTGTTAACTGATTTCCGGTCGCCCGGTCTTTAACGAAGCAATCAATTGCCCCCGGATTCGCCGCTGGAATTTCGGGGGCTTTTACTTTTGCGGCTTGATGTACCATAATGATGCTATTCAGCCGAGGCCGCCGGTCGGGGCACCTACCGGCCCAGCCTCCGGTCTGGCTAATACAGGGGGCAGCAGTGGAAAGAGTAACCATACGGGAAGCTTCCCTGAAACTGAGAATATCTACGGCCAGCGTGCGGGAGTGCATTCGGAGCGGCGAGCTGAAAGCTTTCCGGGAGGCGGGAGTCGACGGTCGAAAGGGCTGGCTGGTTGAGCTGCCCGAAGAGGGCTGGGTCAGCACGGCTACCACCGAGGAGATGAACCGCGAATTTTGCCCCTGGTGGTGGGGAACGGTGGAACGGACCGGCTACATCCACTACGTTGAATCCCTGTCGGCCTCATCGTGGGAAGAAACGGTGCCGAAGTTCCTTTGTGGTGAGGAGGGAGACAATATCTGGGCCGCAACGGAACTGCCCCAGGAACTTCTTTGCCTGGAATGTCAGATGCGGGCTATGGAACGGGGGCTGCCCCAGGCTAATCCGAGTGCTGGCTAACCTTCTTTGTCCCCAGGGAATCTGCAACGCCGGCCCGTTGGACTCCTGCTGCGGCAAAGACAAGACGCTCTCGGCTCCGTTTTGACGATAAGGGGAGTCGGCCATAAACCCGGCCGCCGGTGTTTACTCCAGAAAAAACTCGCGCAGTTCCCGCACAGTCTCCTCCGGCAGTTCCTCGGCGATGTAATGTCCTGACGGCATCGGACGACCTCGAACATTGCTGGAATACTCTCGCCACACCTCCAGAACATCCTGAGTCCGCCCCACGTAACCACGGTCGCTCCACAGCGCCAGGTGCGGGCAATTCACCTTGTTATCGAAATCGGCGTCATCGTGTACCAGGTCAATGCTGGCCCCGGCTCGGTAGTCCTCGCAGATTGCGTGAATGGTCGCCGGCTCGGTGGAACAGCGCACGTACTCCGCCACCGCCTCGGGAGTGAACACCTGCTCCCAGTTCGGAGCGCGCTGGAAGCTGTGCCGGATAAAATAGTCGGCGCCGGCCCCAATGACGCGCTCCGGAAAATCGAAAGGTTGGCTCAGAAAGAACCAATGGTAGGTATTGACTGCCATTTCCTGGTTTACAATCTGGAACATTTGGCGGGTGGGTATGATGTCCAGAGTTGCCAGCTTCAGGATTTGGTTCGGGTGGTCTTTGGTAAGCCGATGGGCCACCCGAGCTCCCCGGTCATGGCCGGCCAGGAAAAAGGAAGTGAAGCCCAGACTTGCCATAGCCTCTACCTGGTCTTGGGCCATGGCTCGCTTGGAGTAATTGTAGTGTTCGGAGTCTCCGGGCGGCTTGTCGCTGTCGCCGTAGCCCCGGAGGTCGGCGGCTACTACCGTGAAATCCTCGGCCAACCGGGGCGCCACCTTGTGCCACATAACGTGGGTTTGCGGGTAGCCGTGGAGCAGCAGCAGAGGAGGCCCGCTGCCCCCAATTGCCAGATTAATCGCCGCTCCGCCGGTTTCCACCTTTTTCCGTTCAAAGTTCTCGAACATGACCTCCCTCCGAGTAGGCGCTAATTTTCGCTGTTGAATGGGGACGTTTAATTTCCGGCCGGCGGTGATGTTTCTCACCAACATCCCGAGTATAGAATACACGAAACAAACTTCTCCTGCCCGGACAATGCGCCGGGAAGGGAAGAATCGGACTGTAAAGGAGGAATTTCGATGCCTGCTTTGGAAACGGTATTAGGGCCGATAGATGCCGACGACCTGGGATTTACCCTCAGCCATGAACACGTAGGAACCAATGCCGCCGGGTTGAGACATACCTACCCGGAAATTATCGACCGGGAGGGAATTATCGAGCAATCTACGGCGGCCCTCCGGGAAGCTTACGATGAGGCCGCCCTGCGCACGATAATCGATGTCAGCACCTTTGACCTGGGGCGGGACATAGAAATGATTGCCCAAGTTGCCCGGCAAAGTGGAGTCAATATCGTAGTCGCTACCGGCAACCACCTGGCGGTGCCCCGGCCCTTTGGCGATGTCTCTCCCGACGTTATTGCGCCGTTGTACGTGCGCGAGATTGAGCAGGGAATCGAGGATACCGGGGTCAAAGCCGCCGTGATCAAGGTAGCCAGCGATCGGGGCGGCATTACCCCGCCTCAGGAAGTGGTATTAAGGGCGGCGGCTCGCGCTCATCTGGCGACCGGCGCTCCAATATCCACCCACACCTGGTCGCCGGACCGGGTGGGCGAGCAGCAGGTGGCTATCCTGAAAGAGGAAGGAGTTGACCTGAACCGGGTGTATATCGGGCACAGTAATGATGACACCGATTTGGACTATCTGCTGGGTTTGCTGGACAAGGGAGTCTGGTTGGGGCTGGACCGCTATCCTGGCGGACGGGTTCCCGGCACGCCGAATTGGGAAGGACGTACCGAGTTAGCCAAGAAGCTTATGGACGCCGGATTTACTCAGCGAATCATGCTTTCCCATGACTATTCGGTCCCCAAGGCCCGGCACGGCGCTGCGGTGCAGGAAGAGCGTAGAAAAGCCAACCCGGACGGCTACAACTTTATTCCCCGCCAAGTCTTGCCTCGCCTCCGGGAACTGGGCGCCGCGGAGTTGGACATTCATCAGTTGATGGTGATTAACCCGCGAAAGTTTTTCGCTGGTGAATAGCGTAGCCATCCCCTCTCGATTCTTCGTAACTGTATCGGGAAGCGACCTGCGGGGAAACAATGGCTAAGCTGGCGTATGACTACTCTTCGGAAGCGAGGAATTTCCGGTCGGCACAAAGAAAAGGGGCGAGCTGTCTGCTCGCCCCGGAGAAAAATAAAAAGAAAAGAAATATTCCGGTTATTTGGTCAGTCCGAGATTAGCAATCGGCGGCCGCCATGTAAAGTATCGCATGAGACGGGCGGCTCCGGTCGTGGTAAACCGTGTTGTAAGCTATTTTCCTGATTGGCGACAGGGCGGGATTCTCTCCCGTGTTGCCGTTTACGTCCAGGCGCGGGAAGTTGCTGGACGAAATATCCAGCCGGATCCGGTGGCCCTGGGCGAACAGGTTGCTGGTTGGGTATAACTCAATTGTAATGGGATAAACTTCCCCCGGCTCCATCAATGTCGGCTGGCTCCAGGAGTTCCGGAACTTGGTCCTCAAGACACCGTCAGTCAAGTTAAGGGCGTAACCCTCCGGATAGTCCCGAGAGGGAGGGTAAACGTCAATCAACTTGGCGGTGAAATCCGTATCGACTGCGGTGGAGGCGATCCACAGATTAACCACCACCGGGCCGGTAACTTCCATGCTTTCCGCCAAAGGTTCGGTTTCGAAGACCAGGACATCCGGCCGGGATGCCAGGGGCAGGTAAGGCGCCTTGCAGCCAAAGAATTCCTCCGATTCCCGTTGGTCAAATCCCCCCGGCTCCATAATGGGCATACCGGAAGAGATGTTGCCGCCGATGGTTGGCACCGGAGCGTCCGGGTCGAACCGATAGCTGCTGGCCTGGGCCCCTATTGGGGGCAATCCGATGGAGAGTTTGCCTCCTGGGTTCAGGTACAGATAGGTCTCCTTAACCCTTGCCGGCGGCCAGTCAGATTCTTCCACCCATTGGCCACCGTGGTCCAGCCGTCCCTCGGGATTGCGGCGACCGCTGCCGCCGCCCATTACGAAGAGGCGCACCGGCTTTCGGTCCTTCCAGGCGTTAGGTTCGTCCTTCATCCAGCAGTCAAAGAAGGCGAGACGCTGCTCGTTGAAAGACCCTTCCCTCGGGTTGTCCAGCGTCGAATGAGGGCCGAAGTCAACATTGCCGGCATAGGTAACGGAACGCCCGCCGTGGGTCCAGGGCCCCATAATCAGGGACACGCTGTTGGTCTTGCTTTGGGACAGAGTCAGATAGTTCTGGACCGTCCCTAAGGCGTAAGGATCGTACCAACTGCACTGGTGGACCTGTGGCACGTCTGAGAAGGGGCCATAATGTGCTGCGGCGCATAGTCCTACTTGCTCCCAATATTCGTCAAAGGTATCGTGTCCCCAGATTTCCATGAGGTAGTCTTCGTAGTCGGGCGTCCAACGCAGCGGTGAATGCCCCGGTTTCCAGGGGAAACGGTAAAACCAGTCGCGAATGTCCTGCCTGGTCATTGCTGCCCGGATAGTCTCAGGGTTGTTGCTGGCTTCCGGGCTTTCCACGGCCTCGCGAAAGGCCCAGGTCACCTGACGGAGTTCAAAGGCGCCACCGTTGCGGCAGCCACTGTGGTAGGCGCTGGCGAAACCGCCGCATTCCAGCCACATGGCGGACAGATGAGGCGGATTCAAGGAAGCCAGGGCTGCCTGGGTATGGGCGGCGTAAGAAAGGCCGAAGGTGCCGACCTTGCCGTTGCACCAGGACTGTCGGGCCAGCCACTCCACCGTATCGTAACCGTCCCGACCTTCGTCCACATACTTGGTGAATCCGCCCTCGGACTCGTACCGGCCCCGGCAATCCTGAATGACCGTGATATACCCGTTGCCGGTGAAAAAGGCGGCCTCCTCCAGACGGGCGGCGGCGGCCTTGTTGTAAGGCGTTCGCTGCAGCAGGACAGGCAGGGGTTCCTCTACCGGCGCTCCGTCTTTTTGAGGTATGTGGATGTCTGTTGCCAAATTTACACCGTCCTGAGTGGGTACCATTACGCTTTCAACAAAATGACCATTCGTTCTGCGTCGTCTGACGCGTCCTCTCACCCTTGGAATCATCGCTCCTCCTTTTTGAGAATAAGGAAAATAGAAATAATACGCCGCCAGTGTATCATTACTACAGCGATAACTTGCCTAGAGAATAAATACGGATTTTATTGACAATTGAGGTTCTCAAGACTAGACTTTTGTAAATTAAAATACACCTTGGCCCACAGCGCCGTACATATCTGTTGCTCTACCCGGCACTCCGGAGAGTGTCGTCAATATAAATTGAAATCTAATATGACAATCCGTGTGATAAGGAATAATGATGATGATTCGCCGCCGGATCTCCCCGTTTTTCAGTGCAATGTTGCAGCCGGCAGGTGCGAGTTTCGGCCAGAAAAGGCTATCCCGCTGGTATGGGATAGCAGTCTTGGTGGTGGTGGCGCTGGCGGTAGGTATCCTCGCCTCGGTCGCCGCCTCGGTGGGAGCGCAGAGCGGCACCTATGTTTCGCACGTTGACGCCGGCTCCGGGTTTGTGGAATTCACTGCCGGCATGACCATCGCCAACAATACGCCCCGCTTTCAGGGGATGATTGATCCGCCCGGGTACGTGCTGGTCGCCATCGATGGTGTACAGGTAGGAAAGAACGGGACCACCGACGATGGTTGGTGGCAAAAAGGTTGGAAGAATGCCGCCCTGGACGATGGGGACTACACTCTAACGGTGCAGGATCAGGCTGGAACGACGCTATACACGGCAGGGTTGACCATCGACGCTGACGGAGACGGCAACCCGACGCCGGAACCCACTGAGGAGCCTACCGTTGCGCCGACGCCGGATCCGACTGAGGAACCCACCGTTGCCCCGACACCGGAGCCTACCGAGGACCCTACCGTTGCGCCGACGCCGGACCCCACCGCGTCCCCCGCGCCGGTGCTGCTTCAGCCCTTTGCTGATGCCGAACTGTCCGACGGGGAAACCCTCGCCCTGGATATGTCCACCCACTTCAGTGGTGACAACCTGGCTTACCATGTGGAAGTGACTACTACGCACCAGGTCACGGGAGAGGAGAAGACCGGCCTGCTGAACCAGGTGGCCCGCAATAAAGTGACCGGCGCCTGGAGCGGAACCGAGTTAATCCTGACCGGAGGGCCGGCGACGCCCCAGGATCTGACGCTGAAAATCACTGCCACTGATTCCGGCGGCGCCGCGGTCAGTGATTCGTTCACGCTGTCCCTGGCGCTTCCCAGTGAGCCGGCGCCGACGGCAACACCGGCTCCAACGCAAACTCCTTCGCCAACGGCAACGCCAACGCCGCTACCGGCGCCAACACCGACCTTGACCCCGCCAACCGAGGCGCCGTCGAGCCTGACTGCCAGCGGCGGCGGAAAGTCGGATACGGTAACTCTCACTTGGGGCGCCGTAAGCTCCGCCACCGATTACGAAGTGGATGTGGGTATCAAGGACGGGAACTGGGACGATGTCAGCGACAACGACTTGTCCAGCACCGGGGGAGCCGTCACGGCGACCATCGACAACCTGCCCAACCACAACCATTACACCTTCCGGGTGCGGGCGAAGAACTCCGACGGGGCCGGAGCCTGGTCGGAAACGGTTGATAAAGTGGTTGGTATCCCGTTGCTGCCGGGGCCCTTCCCGGGGCCGGGAGAGTACACCGCCGACGAATATGATCAGGTGATCCTGGATAAGAAGGGACCGTGCGTGTACGACTCGAATAACAAGTGCACTATCTCAACCGACCATCAGTATTCGAACCATCTGCCCTTCCCCATATCGGACGGGATGCGTAGAACATTCTGGTCGCTGGCCGGCTGTGGCGGGGCGATGGTGCATCCCAGTTGGGTCTGACGGCGGCGCACTGCACCAAGCCGGGGATTGGCGGCGCATACGGGCTGATGAACGCTATTGCAGAGCAGGTGAACGGGAATCCGATGGGCAGCGAAAAGCATCTGAAGGATTCCAGCAACTCGTACCACTCTAAGTCGTCTTATCCATATCGCTTTGACTACAGCAAGCCACTGCGCAGCGGCTACCGCTCCGGATACTTTCTTGGGGATGACTACACCTTCCTGAAGGCTGGCGCCCGGCTGCCGGATCGGGAAATGGACAGCTTGCAGTTCATGCGTCTGGATACTACCACGCCGCCCTTTGACCTGAACGGAACCAGGATGTTCTTCGCAATCAGAAACGGGTTCTATCACACTGAAGACCCCATTATCGGCTCGATCGAATATTACGCAGCCAACTATAAGAACGGCAACTACCGGATCTCGCCATCCATTGAGATTACCTCCGGCAATGCCATGCTCTTTAACGGAATGTCCGGGACGCCTTACTTCCGCCGCAACGCAAGCAAAGACAACCGCTGGGAAATAATGGCGGTTCACAAGAGCGGCGGATTGAGCGGGAATCTTCTCTGGGTAGCGCGGGATGAGATGCGCGAGGACTGGGCCGACGCCAATCATCGGGAGCTGGAATACCGGCGCCGCGCCGTAACTGACCTCGACACCGGCCTGGCTTCTTACGCCAAGCTGCGAGGAGCCGTTGACGAGTCCGACCTGGCTCAGGTCATCGCGCTGATTGACGCCGGCGTTGATACTACCCGCAATACGGGCGACATCCTGGGCCGCGGGATTGGCGTGTACCTGGCGGCGAAGGCCGCTCACGATGCTGCTGATGAGCCAACGGAGAAACAGAAAAAACTGGTTGCCGACAGTCTGGCAATCGTCCGGCAGCTGACCCTGTCGGGCATTGACATCTCCCAGGTAGCGCTGGCTGAGGAGTCCGATGATTCCGAAGCTGCGGCAACATTGCCGGCGCTGCATAAAGCGGTGGCCGTCAATGACTGGCAGTTGGTGGAAACACTGCTGGACAACGTGACGGATTATGGCTTTGAGACTGCGGCCCTTAGCAAGGGAGACAGCGAGGGCAACACCCCCGCCCACTACGTGATGCAGACGGATACCGATCGGAACATCGCGAATCATATCCTGGGGCACGCGAAAGACGACCTGATGGGATTGAAGAACGATGCCGGCCAGACGGTGACGACGGCGCTGCTCGCCAACCCGGATCAGGAGTACGCCGACGACCTGTTGGCAAATATCGTCAAGCGAAGGTTCGTAATTGCTGAAAGGTCATTTCGGAGTTGGGAAGGCACCGGCGTTGCATATGTGTGTCATGATGTTGAGGTAGATGGCAAGACGACCAGCGTGGTGGAAGAAGCGATTAAGCAAAAGAATGGCTGGCTGGCTGACACCTTTGACGTGCTAACTGACAGCACTTACATGGGCGTGTCAACTCGGCTTAATGATCAGGCCACCCTCAAAACATTGTGGTTCCGCACTGCCTATCGGGAGAATCCGGCCTGCAGCGGTGTGATGGAGCGGGTCAAGTGAGCATAGCCCAGGCGTGAATGCCAAATCCCGATGCCCGGCAATCTGAACCAGGCTATAATGGCGGCATACTCTAATATCAGGTGAGGTTTTCGTAAAAAGTTAGCGTCCTTTTTCGGCGGTGATTCATCCCATTAGGTCAAGTGAATTAAACCAAGGAGGAGTGATTATGGTATTTACCGGATTCAGCACACCCCGCTGGCTAGTTCATGGAGTTATCGTAATCGGATTGTTAGCTTTAGTTGCCTGTGGAGCTGCCGCGCCGGAACCGGCAGCGCCGGCGGAACCCGCTGGCGGCGCTGCTTCGGCAGCGCCGGCGGCCCAACCCGCTTCCCCGTCCAGTCCCGCCGCGGCCGAGCCGGCAGCCCCGGCGGAGCCGGCAGCCCAGCCTTCCCAATCTGAACCGCAAGCCACCGTCAGCGCTGTTGTCGGTCAGGGCGCTATTGGCGCCGGCGCGGTGGCGCCTACCGCTACTCCCGAACCGGCGCCGGCGTCGGATGCCATGATGATGGCGGAGCCGGCGATAGTCCAGCTTGGCGTGGCGCGGGGGCCTACAACCCGAGACCTGGCGGACCCGGTAGCCGGCAGGGCCGACCTGCCCATAGTGCTGCCCATGTTTGAAGGTCTGGTTCAGTTCGACCAGTACACCGACTCGGTGCCGATGCTTTCCCCGGAATGGAGCGCCAACGACAACTTTACCGTCTGGACCTTCCAACTGAAGGAAGGCGTGATGTTCCACAAGGGTTACGGCGAGATGACCGCCAAGGATATTGAGCATACGATGTGGCAGGAACGGCGCAATGACCATTTTGACGGTCGAGCCGCTACCTGGCGGGACTTGCTCAAAGAGGTGGTGATGCCCGACGGCCCGGACGGCTATGTGGTGGAGCTGCACCTGAACAAGCCCGAGCCGATTATGACCACCTATATGAGCACCAATTACACCACCGTAATTCGCAGTAAAGACCACTGGGACCAGAACGGCGGTATTATGGACGGCTTTGAAGCCAACGACGAAGGCATCAGGCTGATGGCCAATGACCCCATCGGCACCGGCCCCTATCAGTTTGCCGAACACGCCGAAGCCCAGTACCTGCGCTATGAAGCCCCGGAATTCACCCACTGGCGCAAGACCCCGGACTTCCCGGAGCTTCAAATATACTTTGTGTCCGAGCCTTCCACCCAGTTGGCCATGCTGGTAACCGGCGAAGTTCACGCCGCCGAGATACCCCGCGACCTGCAAATCGGCGCTCTTTCCCGGGGCATGGAAGTAGTCCTGGGCACGACGCCGGCCATTCGTCTGGTCGGTTTCTTCGGCGGCAATTACCTGCCGGACCACGCCAACTATGACCCTACTGAGCCAATGACTATACCCCTGGTTCGGGAGGCGATGAACCGGGCCATCGACCGCACCGAGATTAACGAAGTGTTCTTCAACGGTCGGGCCGAGTTGATGATGCAGACCCACTCTCACGCCAAGTTCCCCGGTTGGCAGCCGTCCTGGCTGGACAGCTTTGAGGCGGACTACGGCTATGACCCGGAGCAGGCCAAGGCGCTGCTGGCTGAGGCCGGTTTCCCGGATGGTTTCGAGATTACCCAGCTTTCCTACCCGCGCCCGGGCCTGCCGGAAATGCTGGACATCGCCGAGCTGGTAGCCGACTACTGGCGTGCCATCGGGATCGAAGTCGATTTCAAGCCGGTAGAGACGGCGGTTTACAGTTCCAAGTTGCGGGCCAAGGAGGTCAACAACACCGCCTGGCTCCATACCGGCAGTTTCACCGAACCGACCCGGGCCATCTTCGTTTACCATTACAGCGGCGCCGTTAGCCCCCGCTACGAGTCGCCCTTCCTGACCGAGAAATACGAGGCTCTGGAAGTGGCCGCCACCGCCGAAGACCGGGATAACCTGATTCGGGAGATGGGAGAGAACTGTTACGATACCTACTGTTCCATCCCGCTGCACTGGGTGCCTTTCGAGTTTATGATTAACCCGGAAATCATCGACGAGTGGCTCACCCCCGGTGTGTTCGGGGTGCGCGACTTCGAGTACGTAAAGGCGATCAGGTAAAGAATCCCCAGTTTGACGCCTGGAGTACCCGGGTTTCTTGAACCGACGACGATAACCGGTCCGACCGGGGATATTCCTGAAATGGGGTATTCCGGTCGGCTGGTTGTCCAAAAGATGTGGAAATCCACCGAATTACCCAGAGTATAGTGATGACGGAATGGATAGATCAGAGTCCGCATCTATTGGACTCCGGCTTGGCGGAAGGCGAATCATGGTGCAGTCCGAAAGAGCCGGATTATTCTGATTAGTACTTGGCGGCCCATTATTGCCCGGGTGATTGTCAGAGATTTTCGCAACCCTCCGGTACATTAGGGCATATAGTATTTGATAGGATTCCATTGACCTGATAAACCATAGGTTTCCAGCCCGGCTTTTCAGTTACTATCTAATTCCGGTTTGGTGGCTGGCCCGGTTAGGTGACATCGGGAATATGCCCGATAACCTGAAGGTTTACGATGCAACGATACATAATTGTGCGCTTGTTCCAGAGCCTGATCGTGCTGTTTGCGGTCAGCATCATAATCTTCGGTCTGGCGCGAATCTCCGGCGACCCTATGGACGTGCTGTTGCCGGAGGACGCCGGCCCCGAAGAATTTGCCCTGATGCAGCAGAAATGGGGCTTGGACCGGCCAATCCATATCCAGTACCTGACCTTCGTTGGGAACGCCCTCAAGGGAGATTTTGGCCGCTCGGTACAACATCCCACCCGGGATGCCCTGGACCTGGTCATCAAGCGGTTCCCGGCTACCATAGTCCTGGCCGGATTGGCGCTGATGATTTCCATAGCCATCGCATTCCCGGTGGGAGTTCTCTCGGCGGTCAAGAAGGACAGTATGCCCGACTACCTGGCCAAGACCTTCGCCCTGATGGGCCAGTCGGCTCCCTCCTTCTGGGTGGCGATTATGCTGATGTGGATTTTCGCCGTCCAGTTGAACTGGCTGCCCACCTCGGGTCGGGGAGACCCCGGTTGGGACCGGTTCGTCCATCTGATTCTACCGGCCTTCGCTATCGGCTGGTACCAGGTGGCGGCGTTGATGCGGCTGGTGCGCTCTTCAATGCTGGAGGTTCTGGACAGCGAGTTTATTAAACTGGCACGAGTTAAGGGCGTTTCCGAATCCAGGGTGGTGTGGAAGCACGCCCTCCGCAACGCTTCCATCGCTCCGGTTACTTTGCTGGGGCTGCTGGTAGCCCAACTGGTTACCGGCACGGTGGTTACTGAGACCGTCTTTTCCTACCCCGGGGTAGGCTTGCTGGCAGTGGACGCTATTCGCAACCGGGACTTCCAGGTAATGCAGACCATCGTCCTGGTATTCGCTTTGATTTTCGTAGGCATTAATCTGTTCGTAGATGTAATTTACGCCTACATTGACCCGCGTATCCGTTATGCCTAGTCGAAGGACTCCATTAGACAGGGCTATCGCATATGGATTTTAAGAGGCCAATTGACGGGTAAATCTCCGTTTTTAACTGCTAAATTTGGGTAATTTAAGACTTAAACCGTTGGTTTTGATGTTGATTACCCAGTAAAGCGCCGCCAAAACATCGGAAAGTTCCGTTCTGAGCCTGAAATTTTTTCATATGCGATAGCCCTGCTCCATTAGAGGGAATTTATGGACATAAGTAGAATTGCCGGCTCGGCGCCGGATGCAGCGCCGATTGGTATTGGAAAGTTTATCTCCGAAGCTCGGCGGTATCCGCTGATTCCCATGTTTATCCTGGTGGCGCTGCTGGTCATCCCGGCGGTATTTGCCGACTTGATTTCGCCCCATGATCCCTACGAAGTGCACCCGCGGGAACGGTTGACCCCGCCGGCCTGGTCCGGCCCGCAGTACCTTAATGGGGTAGAAGTAAGGCCGACGGGCACCTGGAAGAACATTCTGGGCACCGACAAGCTGGGGCGGGATGTGTTGAGTCGCATAATGCACGGCGCGCGATATTCCCTCAGCATCTCGCTGCTGGCGATTCTGGCCGGCGGCGTGGTCGGCAGCGCTCTGGGTGTTCTGGCCGGCTACTTTGGCGGGATGCTGGACCACCTGGTTATGCGCCTGGTGGATATATTTATCACCATCCCCGGACTGCTGTTTGCCCTGGTACTGGCAATAGTGCTGGGCCCCAGTTTCAGTACCATAGTCCTGGTCGTGGCCGTGATATTATGGCCCCGGTTTGCGCGAATGTCCCGGGCGGAAACCCTGAGTATGCGCAGCCGGGATTTCGTCAGTCGCGCCAAAGTATCCGGCTGCTCCAACATCAGGATTATGCTGCGCCATATCTTCCCCAACGTAGTGAATCCATTGGTGGTGTTGGTTACTCTGGAAGTGGGCCACGTGATTTTGCTGGAAGCGACCCTGAGCTTCCTGGGGGCCGGCATTCCCCGTCCCATACCGGCCTGGGGGCTGATGGTAGCCGATGGCCGCGACCTGATTGTGGGCGGCAACGGCTGGTGGGTCTCGCTGTTCCCGGGTCTGGCTATTCTGCTGGTGGTGCTTTCTATGAATCTTTCCGGAGACTGGCTGCGGGATAAGCTGGACCCCAAACTGCGCAACCGATAGTCCGGGTATTTCCCGGCTGACGACACCCAAGCTCGGACGGGAAGGAGCGGAGTAGCCAAAATTAGTCATAGTCGGGTTGGGCCACTTCCTGACCAGGACAGATTTACTTTACGGGAGGCAATTTTAATGGCGCTCAAGGACCTGGACGTAGAAAAGGAAGCGGTGCTGAAAGCTATTGACGCCATCGAAAAGGCCGGGGTTATGGGCATTGGGCAGCACGGCAATTTCAGTGCGCTAATCCCCGGCGGTGGGGCATTCCTGTTAATCGGCGGCGATATGGACAGCGTCCGCAAGGATGATTTTGTGCTGGTGGACCTGGATGGCAACCTGCTGGAAGGCAATATGACGGCCCGGGAAGCCGAGATTGTCCACCTGCACACCGTCATATATCAGAATCGCCCGGAAGCAGGCGCGGCGGTGCACGTTCATTCCACTTGGGGAACCACTTTCGCCGTAGCCAGCCAGCCCATCGAGTGCAGCTACGAGGCTATGGCCCGGTTTGATATGACCGATGGAATTCCCCTGGCGAAGTATGGCCCTCGTGGTTCCGACCAGTCCATCCAATATATTGCCGACGCATTAAACAGCGCCGACAACATACGGGCGGTGCTGATGGAGCATCACGGCATTCTTGCTTTTGGCAGCACGCCGGCCGAAGCGGCGCGGTCGGTGCAGTTAGTCGAGGCGTCGGCGCAACTGGCGGCGCAGGCGTCGGTCATCGGCGGGGCCAAGCCGATTCCCCGCGAAATGCTGACGGCCACGGTGGCGCGCCGGGACGCCTTTGAGCAGGCCGGCGCCCAACAAGCCTAAAATTTCCTGTGGGTTTACCAAGCGGGCCTTCTGCATCAGAGAAGAAGGCCCGCTTCTTATTTTCAGCAGTGGGTGAGACTGTATGCAGTTTGGAATGTTCCTCGAATTTCCGCGGCCGGCCGGTAGTAGCTACCGGGAAGCTTTTGACACTTCTTTCGCTTTGGTGGATGAGGCCGAGCAGCTGGGTGTCCAGTCGGTATGGTTGGCGGAATACCACTTTAACCCGGGCCGGGTTCTTTCCTCCCCGATCTTGATTGCGACGGCAATAGCCGCCCGCACCGAGCAAATTCGGGTTGGGCTGGCGGTGCAGTGCCTTCCCCTGGGCCACCCGGTACGGCTGGCCGAGGAAGCTGCCACTCTGGACCATCTGAGCAACGGTCGCCTGGAGTACGGCGTCGGCCGAGGAACCTTTCCCAACGTCCACGAAGGATTTAATACGCCCTTTGACGAAAGCCGGGGACGATTCGAAGAAAGCCTGGAAGTTATCAAGAAAGCCTGGACTGAAGAGTCCTTTACCTTTGAGGGCGAGTTTTACCAGTGCCGCGACCTGTGCGTCGAACCGAAACCCCGTCAGGAGCCGCACCCTCCCATCAGAGTTGGCATAACTTCAGCGGAGTCCTTTCCAATTACCGGGCGCATGGGCTACTCGATTCTCATCAATCCATCCCGGGTCTTTACCCTGGATGAACTGGCCGAACACATCGCCGCCTACCGGCAGGCCTGGCATGATGCCGGGCACGCCGGAAACCCGGAAGTGGGTCTGCGCGTTCCGGTTTACGTTGCCGAGACGGAAGAAAAGGCTTATTCGGACCCGCGGGAAGGCGCAGTTTTTATGTACCAGCGACTGGGCAGCCGAGTCTTGAGCTATGCCGAATACGGCGCCACCACGGGAGACTGGCAGACCAAAGGCGACCGCATTATGGGTATGGAGTATGAAGACTGGCTCCGGGACAAGGTAGCCTACGGCACGCCGGATACGGTCGCCAGCCGGCTCCGGCAATTGCGGGATGATTTAGGGCTGACCCAGCTCATCTATGAGATTGACCTGGGCAACCAGCTTCCTTACCAATTGCAGCTCAACTCTTTAAGGCTGTTCAACCGGGAAGTTATACCCCAATTAGTCTGACTGGCAACGGCAGCCGGCGCGAATGGAAAGCCGAGTCCTGGAGTAGGTTGGCTCCAGTATCACTTGGGACGGCATTGGCCCGGTTCAGTCCCCGATAACGGCGATAGCCTGTATTTCTACCATCATCTCCGGGCGGGCCAATGCGTCGATACCAATTAAGGCGCTGCACGGATAGCCCCGGGTGAAATACTCCTTCCGCAACTGGGTAAAGTGAGTTCCGTACTGCATATCCTTGATGAACACTGTCATCGTTACGATGTCTTCCAGCTCGCCGCCGGCCCGGGCCAGGTTGGCGCGAATGCGTTCAAAGGTAGCCCGCACCTGACCTTCAAAGTCGCCGCCCAGGGATTTGCCGGCGGCGTCGGTGGTAGCTCCGACGCCGGCCAGGTAAACCGTAGTTCCCCCGCTAACTTTGATGGCCGGCGAGTAGGCGCGATCCTCTTCTGCAGTTCCCTTGAAATACTCTCTAGGCATAGCTCCTCCCGATTAAAGACATTCCGGTTAAGATTAACTGGGTTCCCTGGAATAAACCTCCCGGGCAATGACCCGGGCGTGACGGGCGATAGATTCGCCGGTGTAAAAAGTCAGATGGAAGAAAATCTCATTTATTTGCTCTTCCGTCATACCTATTCTGAGTGCGCCCCGAATATGGTCTCGCAGCGACCGATTGGTGCCTACCAGTGGCAGCACCGCCAGAGTGCAAACCATTCGGCCGGTGGTGTCCAGTCCGGGTCGGGGCCAGACGGAGCCCCAGAGATACTCCAAAAGATACCGGTCCCATTCCGCGTCCACCGGATGGGCGCCGGCAGGGTTAAGATAGCCTAGAACCTCCAGCCGTTTAGCCTTTCCCCGCTCCAGCATTGCCTCCGGGTCTTCGGCAGGGTCAAAAACCTTGACCGGTTCAACCGTAAGGCCCCGCTCTTCAAAGACCGAGTTGGCAACCGCCAGCGCCGTGGTTCCGATGGGCGCCCCGACATAATAGAAAATCTGAATAATCATTTCTACAATTTCCGCCGGGGAAAAGCCTACATCCAGCCCACTTTCCACGTAACCTTTAAGGTTGTCGTTCCGGCGCAGGGCGGAGATTACGGAAATAGTTGCCATACTCCGCTGCTCGATGGAAAGGCCGGGGCGATTCCAAATCACGCCAAAGCAGGCTTCGCCAATCATCCGCCACAAGTCGGGCGCAATGCGGCTAATCATCGGGCTGGCTACCGGGATGCCCTCTGATTCAGCCCGGCCTAATCTGGTCAGGACCGGGTAGCTGGATAAATATCTTTCTTCCAGGGATGCCATAACCCCTCCTCAAAGCTGGGATTGACCGCTAATCAGACAGCCGGTTTCAAGTCTAGGGAGATGGGGCAGGGGTGTCAATTTTAGCGGCTCCGGTGTTGATTGTCCCCAAACAGGTTCGCGGCCACCCCCTGGGAAAGTGAGGATGCGCCGCCGGCTCTGGAAGAGGGGAAGGTTAAGGAGATATGACGCCGGCTGAAATGGTAGCTGACACCCTTTGGGCATAGTGCTATAATTCCAACCGAAAGGAGGTGGGCAGTTGGAAGCAATTGAATATACCACACCGAAAACGATAGAAGAGGCAATTGAGGCCATGGCCGCCAAGGGGGAGCGGGCCCGAGCTTTGGCCGGTGGCACTGACTTGTTGGTTCAGCTCCGCGGCGGCCGTCGCCATGCCGACCTGGTGGTTGACGTTAAAGACATTCCCGAATTGAACGAAGTTTCTTACAGCCCGGAAAATGGGTTGACAATTGGAGCCTCAGCTCCCTGTTACCGGATCTACCAAAATGCAGACGTAGCGTCCAGTTACCCCGGTCTGGTTGACTCGGCGTCGCTGATTGGCAGTATCCAGATTCAGGGTCGGGCCAGTTTTGGGGGCAATCTGTGTAACTCAGCCCCCAGCGCCGACGCAATTCCTCCGATGATCGCACTAAAGGGGATGGCAATTATCGCCGGGCCCAACGGTTCCCGGCAGGTAGCGGTGGAACACTTCTGTACCGCCCCCGGCCGCAATGTGCTGGAACCCGATGAAATTCTGGTGGCAATCAAGTTTCCACCGCCGGACGCCAATTCCGGGGCCAATTACCTGCGGTTCATACCCCGCAATGAAATGGACATCGCCGTAGCCGGCGTGGGAAGCGCGGTGGAGCTGGATGAATCGGGCGAAAACTTCGTCTCCGCCCGGATTGCCCTGGCTTCGGTGGCTCCGACTCCCGTTTTCTGCGAGGAAGCTGGAGACAGTCTGGCCGGCAAACCGGTGTCCGATGCTGCCATTGAAGAGGCGGCCCGACTGGCCATGGGTGATGCCCGACCCATCACCGATATGCGCGGTACCATTCGCCAACGGACTCACCTGGTTGGCGTCCTTACCCGCCGCACTTTGAACAACGCTGTCAAGCGAGCTAGGGGGGAAGAGTAAATATGCCTGGACTTGTACACGTAAGCACCACTATCAATGGTAACCCTACCGATTTCCTCTGCGAACCCCGGCAGAGCCTGCTGGAGGTTCTGCGGGACGTGCTGGGTATGACCGGAACCAAGGAAGGCTGCAACGACGGAAACTGCGGCGCTTGCACCGTCATGTTTGACGGCCGTATCGTTACTTCCTGCCTGGTACTGGGCGTTGAAGCCCAGGGTAAAGAAATTAGCACCATCGAGGGAGTTGCCTCCCCCGAGGGTCTGCACCCGGTACAGCAAGCCTTCCTGGAAAACGCCGCCTTGCAGTGCGGTATCTGCACTCCCGGTTTCATCGTGGCTACCAAGGCGCTGCTGGACCGGGAACCCGATGCTGACGAGGGGCGAATCCGACACTGGCTGGCCGGCAATCTCTGTCGCTGCACCGGCTATGACAAGATAGTGCGCGCCGTCCTGGATGCCGAAGAACAAATGAAGGCTTAAAAAGGAGGTAGCGCAAGTGCCCTCCAACATAGTTCTGTCCGAGGTTGAGTACAACGTCGTCGGGAAGCGGCCGGTCCGCCCCGACGGCGTTGACAAGGTTACCGGTCGGGCCCAGTACGGCGCCGATATTCAGCTGAGCGGGTTGCTGCAAGCCAAAGTCCTGCGCAGTCCCCACGCCCACGCCCGTATCAAGGCTATCGACACTACGGCCGCGGAAGCGTATCCCGGCGTTCGGGCGGTGGTAACCGCCGCCGACTTGCCCTTTGCCTCTATGAATCGTGAAGAACTGGGAAGCGACTATCAACGGCTGAAATTTGCCAGCAATCACGTGCTGGCTGCGGAGAAGGTCCTCTTCAAGGGGCATCCGATAGCGGCGGTGGCTGCCGACAGCCAGCACGTGGCTGAAGCGGCGCTCAAGTTAATCCGGGTGGAGTACGAGGTGTTGGCGCCGGCAATGTCGGTGCGGGAGGCGATGGAAGCCGATGCTCCCCTGCTTCACGAAGACCTATTTACGTCGGAGCTGGGCGAATTGTCCGACCGGCCCAGCAACGTAGCTTCTCACATGGCCTTCGAAGCCGGCGATGTATCCGAAGGGTTTGCCCAGGCGGATCTAGTGCTGGAACGCGAGTATGAGACCGCGTCGGTGCACCAGGGGTATATTGAGCCGCACAACTCGACGGCCTTCTGGAACGCCGACGGCCAGTTGAATATCTGGTGCAGCACTCAGGGCCCCTTCGTTGTCCGTACCAGTGTGGCCGACATCCTCCGTCACCCCGTATCTCGGGTGAAGGTCACGCCCATGGAAATCGGCGGCGGCTTCGGCGGCAAGATTACGGCTTATCTGGACCCGATCGCCGCGCTGCTCTCCCGGAAGTCAGGCCGCCCGGTCAAGCTGTTGATGAGCCGCACCGAGGTATTCGAGGCTTCCGGCCCGGCTCCCGGCACCTGGATGAAGGTAAAACTGGGAGTAACCAGCGATGGCAAAATAACCGTTGCCGACATTTTCCTGGCTTTTGAGGCCGGGGCCTACCCTGGTTCCCCGGTAATGCAGGGGGCCGCCTGCGCTCTGGCTTGCTATGCGGTGCCCAACGCCCGGATTAACGGCTATGACGTGGTAGTTAACAAGCCCAAGACCGCGGCCTACCGGGCCCCCGGTTCTCCCCAGGCGGCCTTTGCGGTGGAGTCCGTCATTGACGAAGCCTGCGCAGAATTGGGAATGGACCCGTTGGAGTTTCGTCTGCGCAACGCTTCGCGGGAAGGTGTCCGCCGGGTGGAAGGCCCGGTGTTCCGCCGAATCGGATTGGTAGAGTGTCTCGAGGCCGCCCGGAACCATGAGCACTACCGGACCCCGCTGGAAGGCCCTAACCGGGGCCGGGGTGTGGCCGCCGGATTTTGGTTCAACCGGGGCTTCCAGTCCAGCGTTAATATCACGGTCAATCCCGACGGGACGGTAAATCTGATTGAAGGTTCGGTGGACATTGGCGGCAGCCGCGCGTCCATCGCCCAACAGGCGGCGGAGACCCTGGGCATCGCCTACGAGGACGTCAAACCGACGGTGGTTGATACCGACTCTATCGGGTACACTATGGTAACCGGCGGGAGCCGCACCACTTTCGCCACCGGCTGGGCCGCCATCGAAGCGGCGGAAGACGTTAAAACGCAAATGGTAGAACGGGTCGCCAGGATTTGGGATACGCCCGTCGCAGACGTTCAATACGAAGCCGGCCTTCTTTCCCACAAGTCAGACCCGGAGCTGCGGATGACCTTTAAGGAATTGGCGCGGCAGCTGCTGACTACCGGCGGCGGCATTACCGGAGCGTCCAACGTTGACCCCGCCGGCGAAGGCAACGGTTTCGGTGTTCACATCGTTGACCTGGAAGTGGACCCGGATACCGGCAAAGTTACCATCCTCCGCTACACTGCCGTCCAGGACGCGGGCAAGGCCATTCATCCCAGCTACGTGGAAGGTCAGATTCAGGGAGGGGTGGTGCAGGGCATCGGCTGGGCCTTGAATGAAGAATATTTCTTCAATAATGAGGGCCAAATGATGAACTCCAGCTTCCTGGATTACCGAATGCCCACGGCGCTGGATTTGCCCATGATTGATACGGTAATAGTTGAGGTTGCCAATCCCGGCCATCCCTATGGAGTTCGGGGCGTTGGGGAAGTGCCCATAGTTCCACCGCTGCCGGCCATCGCCGGCGCCATATCCCATGCTATCGGCGGCAGGATAAACCGGCTCCCGGCGAATCCCGGCGCAGTTCTGGAAGCTATGCCGTAACTACCCGGCGACAGCGATAATTGGGACTTTTGGGGCGGGTTACAGAACCCGCCCCTACTTCTTGGCCTTGAATCAGGCAAGGGGTATTGGGTACACTGAATCCAGCTAAACTTGGGAGCGGCGGACGTGGCTATCGTTTATATTCCTACGATGCTCCTGCCGGTTACCGGTGGGGTTAAGCAGGTTGAGGTACAAGCTGCCAATGTGCGACAGGTAATCGGCGGGCTGGAAGAGCAATTCCCCGGAATCAAAGACCGCTTAATGGAAGATGACCAGGTGAGCCCAAATCTGGCCGTGTCCGTAGATGGCGAAGTGGCCCGGATGGGCCTGCTGGAGCGGGTGAGAGAGAACAGCGAAATCCACTTTGTTCCGGCTATCAGCGGCGGATAAAGAAGCCTTATTCGCCCGGCCAACCGCCGATTTTATCCGGATTCCTAGTCGAGGCGCCTGAAATCCGGCGCGCCCGGCCGGCGCCAGGAATCGGGATTGCGCCCTGGCCGATACCGGCGTTAACTGGCAGGGCCAAAATCACTGCATTGACTACCCCATAGCCGAACCCTAAAATGAGGGTCAAATGACACTCTCCGGCAGTTAGAATCCCCGATTCCGGCCGCCTCAATAATTTCACGAGGAACTATGACAAATAAAAATACATCCGACAGCGGCAAACTAAAGGTGAAGGAACCCGTTTCATCGGGCGGTGTAGTCTATCGCCGGTCGGATGTCGGCCTTGAGGTAGTTCTCTGCGGACGAGAGGAGCCGGTTCGCTGGAGTTTGGCTAAAGGCACCCCGGACCCGGGGGAGACCCTGGAGGAGACGGCCCTCCGGGAAGTCCAGGAAGAGACCGGGCTGGAACCGGTGATTGAGGAGCGAATACGGAGCATAGATTACTGGTTCTCCAATAAGGAAAATGGAGTACGTTATCACAAGACGGTGCATTTCTATCTGATGAAATGCGTCGGAGGGGACGTTAATTTGCACGACCCGGAGTTTGACGTAGTGCAGTGGTTTCCTTATGAGCAGGCTTTGGACTTGCTGGCCTACCCCAACGAATCGGATGTGCTGCGGGAGGCATTTAACCTGATTACCCGGCAGGAGAAAGCGCGTTGATATGCCGACTTTGACCGGCGCCCGAATCATTCTGAGGGACAAGAAGCTGGAAGACGCGGAGCAGGACTATATCTGGCGCTGCGATCCTGAACTCGCGCAGCTGGATGCCACCTACCCCTTGACCATGAACTACGACCGGTACCTGAAAATGTTTCAGGATCAGTTGCGTTACCCTACGGCCGGCTCCCACCACTTCGGCATTGACGTGGAAGACGGCAAGCTGATTGGCAACTGTATGTACTATGACTTGGATACGATTAACCTAGAGGCCGAACTGGGCATTATCATCGGCGACCGGGAGTACTGGAACAACGCCTATGGCTATGATGCCGTGGTTACGCTGCTGGACTATATGTTCAACGAGCGCAACTTGAAGCGGGTCTATCTGCACACCCTGGAGTGGAACCACCGGGCCCAACGCAGTTTCGGCAAATGTGGCTTTAACCCGGTGCGCCCCGTCCGGCGCATGGGTCGAGATTTTCTGCTGATGGAAGTTCTGCGGCAGGACTGGTTCGAAAGCGCCGTGGAAAGGCTGGCCAATCGCTGGCCCTCAATATCCGCTGAACCGGGATAGCCGCCGGCGTTCCTTCCTTGAAGTCTAACCGGCGGAATTTTCCATTGCCTCCGCCAGGGTTATCGTTCCCCGATAAAGGGCAGTACCGATTATTACCCCTTCCACCCCGGTTGCGACCAGTTGCTTTATATGTTCCACTGAGGTTACGCCGCCGGATGCCTGAACTTTCAAACCTGATTTCTCTACCAGCGCGGCGTTGGCCGCAAAGTTGGGCGCGGTGAGAGTACCGTCCCGGGAGATGTCGGTGTAGAGCAAGCGTGGCGCCCCCAGCTCAGCCATACGCAAGGCCAGACTCAAGGCTGATATTTGACTTGCCTCCGTCCAACCTTTAATCGCTACCAGGCCGTCCCGGGCATCTACTGCTACCACCACCCGCTCGCCGCCGTAATCATTGCACAGACTCGATACCAACTCCGGGGTTTCCACCGCCGCCGTTCCGATTACTACCCGCGCCACTCCGCTGGCGAACAAAACGGTGGCAACTTCGCGACTACGGACTCCTCCGCCTACCTGAACCGGAATGGTTAATTCACGGACAATGGACTGGATTATTGGCAGGTTTGCCGGCTGCCCGTCCACCGCCCCGTCCAGGTCAACCAGATGAAGTCTCTTGGCGCCCTGGGCCTGCCAGGTTTTGGCAACGGCTAAGGGGTCGTCGGAAAATGTAGTTACCCGATCAAAGTCACCCTGGTACAGGCGCACACAGCGGCCCGCCTTGAGGTCTATGGAAGGTATGATTTCCATGGCGTCTGAAAAGTCGGACGGCAAGGGACTAACCCCGCCCACCGTGAACGGCGGCGGCGAAGTTCAGAAAATTACGGTAGATTTGCAGCCCGACAGTTCCGCTTTTCTCCGGGTGGAACTGGGTAGCTGCCAGATTGCCGCGGGCATAGGCGCTGCAGAAAGGGACCCCGTAGCTGGTAGTGCCGGCTATTCCCGCCGTATCCTCCGGGGCGGCATAGTAACTGTGGACAAAATAGAAATGGCTGGCTGCCGGTATATCCCGGAACACCGGGTGCTCCCCGACGAAATCTACGCTGTTCCAACCCATGTGAGGTACCTTAAAACCTTCCGGCAATCGCTTGACCTGACCGGAAACGACCCCTAGGCAGGCTGCGTCTCCTTCTTCGGTCCTTTCCAGGAGCAACTGAAGTCCCAGACAGACTCCCAGAAAGGGCCGGCCCGCCGCAATATATTCTCTAATCGGCTCCGCAAGGCCCCGGGATTCCAGCGCCTGCATCGCTGCGGGGCCGGAACCAACCCCGGGGAGTACCATCGCATCGGCGGAATCCAGCGCTCGCGCCTCCTCGGATACTACCGGGGCTGCGCCCACGGCCTCCAGCGCCTTGGTCACGCTGCGCAGATTGCCCGACTGGTAGTCGATTACCACTATTTTCAAGTCTTGCGCCATATCATACAGCCTGGAATTTCCGGGGCCGGTCTAGCTCCGTTCGCCGGTAGCCCGCTCGATAGGGATGTCCCGGTCCTGGTAACGTGCCAGGACGAAAAGCAGGTCTCCCAACCGATTAAGGTAATGAATTATCAGTTCGTTGGTAAGCCGACCGGCCTCGGCCAGCGCCACCACCCGCCGCTCCGCCGTCCGAATAGATGTGCGGGACATATCGATAGCCGATGATGCCGGCGACCCTCCGGGCAGCACAAATACCGTGGGCATCTGAAACTCTTCTTCCAGGGAATCGATAGTCCGCTCCAGATTTTCCACCATCTCGGCAGTTACCGGAGCAAAATGCTGCTGGAAAAGCTCATACTTGTCCGGTTCGGTAGCCAGTTCGGCGGCGATGGTGAAAAGTTCCCGCTGGGCGTCCCGCAATATGTCCTTAACCCTGGAGTCTTCGGACAAGGACCGGGCCAGTCCCATAACCGACACGGCTTCGTCGGTAATGCCATAGGCCTCGGTGTGGGGATCGTTCTTGGACACCCGACCGCCATAAAGCAGGCTGGTCTGCCCGGTGTCGCCAAACTTGGTATAAACCCGTTTTCGGTAGGAAGACGATGCAGAAGTCACGGCAACATTCCTCGTCTGGAAGACTTTTGGGCTCGTTCCAGAAAATTTACTCAACAAAGGCAATTTCGTAGAGGCATTGTAGCATAGGGGTTTTAGTCAAGCTATACTGGCTGACGGGAAAAGTGAGCCGTTGCGTTAGCAAAAATTCTCTCGTACCGGTTGGAGCGAGTAAATCCAGCATTTGCTCTGCTCCGGTTAGATTTGCTGAATCCCCTATCAGAAATTCAGTAAGGAGAAGTCTTGATGCCGCCTCAACTAAGCGTAACCGGGATAACGGGAATGCCTGAAGCCGGACTTGGCGACGACCTGGCCGGTCAGATACTGGAAGCTGCGGCGAATCAAGGTACGCCGCTCCAGTCGGGGGACGTGCTGGTAGTTACCCAGAAGATTGTCTCCAAAGCCGAAGGAAGAGTAATCTCTCTGGAAGGTATCGAGCCTTCGCCTCTGGCCGTTGCCATTACTGAAGGGCACCGACGGGACCCGCGACACACTGAGTTGATTCTGCGTGAGAGCCGCCGCATCGTTAGGATGGACCGTGGAGTGATAATCAGTGAGACTTATCACGGATTCAACTGCGCCAACGCCGGTATCGACGCCTCCAACATTCCCGGGGATGGGACGGTAGCCTTGCTTCCGGTGAACCCGGACGCTTCGGCTCGCGGCATACGGCAGGAAATCCGACAGCGTACCGGCGCCGACGTAGCGGTGATAATCTCCGATACTTTCGGTCGGCCCTGGCGCAGCGCCGCAGTCAATGTAGCCATCGGAGTTGCCGGGCTGAACCCGGTGCTGAGTTACGTGGGGCAAGAAGACACTTACGGCAACATGATGTACACTACCGTAATCAATGTGGCGGACGAATTGGCCGCGACTGCCGAACTGGTAACCGGCAAAGTGCTGGCGGTTCCGGTAGCCATCATCCGTGGTTATGAATACGAGCCGATGGAGGATGCCAGCAATCAGGCCTTGCTCCGAGACCCGGACAAGGATTTGTTCCGGTAACCGGCTGCCGGGGATCACAAGATAGAAGGGGCAAAATCGCAGTCAGCCCGGTTTGGTTAAATCTCCGATGCGGATTCAGTAAGGGGCAGCGCCAGTTGCTGGGGGCGGTCAATGGGTTCTGCGAAGCCTGACACGCCAACTCCGATCAGGCGCAGGGACATTCCCGGCGCTAATTCCGAAGACAGAAGCCGCCAACCGGTGTCCAGGATTTCCTCGGGCGAATTGATGGCTGCGGCGAGAGTCGTTTGTCGGGTTAAAGTAGTGTAGTCGGACAGCCTTAACTTGACGGTAACGGTGCGCCCCCGGAACTCTTTCCGGTCCAGGTGCCCGGATACGTTAGCCGCCAAGCGGGACAATTCTGTTCTCAGTCGGCTTGGGTCACTGATATCGGCGGGAAAAGTGGTTTCTGCGCTGACCGACTTAGGGGACCGCTCGGTTTGCACCGGGTCGTCATCATAACCCAATGCCCGGGCGCGGATGTTGTCGCCCCTTTTGCCGAAGCGCCGGGCGTACCAGTCTTCGGATTTGCTCATCAGGTCGCCGATGGTGTGTATGCCGTCCTGAAGCAGCCGTTCCGCCGTCTTGGGGCCGATTCCCCACAGCTTGCCTACCGGTAAGGGGGCCAGAAAGTTTTGTTCCTCTCCTGGGGCCACTACCACCAGTCCGTCGGGTTTTTCCAGGTCGGAGGCGATTTTTGCAATGGATTTGGTAGCGCCGGCCCCGATGGATACATTCAACCCCGTTTCGGCTTTCACTTGCCGCTTCAGCTCCAATCCTACTCCCAGGACCGGTTTGTTCCGGTTTACTACCGAGGTTATATCCAGGTAAGCCTCGTCAACTGACAGCGGTTCCACCAGGTCGGTCAGTTCGTGGAAAATTTCCATTACCTGCCGGGACAATTCCCGGTAGCGGTCAAACCGGGGCCTGACTATAATCCCCTGCGGGCAATGCCTCACCGCAGTGGCCATCGGCATGGCGGAGCGCACCCCGAAAGCGCGCGCTTCGTAGGAAGCCGTAGCCACCACTCCTCGACCATCCGGACGGCCACCCACCATTACCGGCTTCCCCCGCAGTTCCGGATTATCCAGTTGTTCTACTGCCGCGAAAAAGGCATCCAGGTCAGCGTGAATGATGTAGCGCATATCAGCCTACCGAGGTCTCGCTCCAATGGGATGACACTATGTCCTAACGGCACAGTATCATTGTAGCCGGCAATCGACCCGCTTCCAACCGGCGGATGTCAGTAGGTAGAATTCCGTATCAAGTGGTCGTTATGTGAGGTGACCTCGGTAGCTGATGGGGCTCTGAGCCAAGGTCAATTCGGGTTGTCCTGTAGTATTCAACCGGGGTTGTCTAGTTGGCCCCGCAATCGAGCCAATTCAGCCTCGGCCGCCAGCCGGGCCTGTTGTTCGGTCAGCCGGGCCTGCCTTTCTTCCCGCAGGGACAACAGTCGTTCCCCGGTTTCACTGTCGCTAATCTGAAACTCTCCCGACGGGTTCCAGGTAAAGTCCAGATTCAGGACTGGACTGTGGACCCAGGGATTGCCCTCCTGGTCCCGGTTAACCGGCAAGGATTGATATTGTCCATCGGTCAAAACCTCGCCGGTTACGGGCTGGCCGTAGAGCTGTCCGCCGGTGGGGTCAAGGCGCCAGTATTCAGGGATGCCCAGCCGGGCGTAGAGGTCTCGCTTTTCGGTGCGGTCCCGGCGGGCGGTGGAGGGGGAGGCCACTTCCAGGACCCAGTCCGGAGGTTTTCCAGCTTCCCAGAGGAGATAATTGGGCATGGTCCAGATATAGTCGGCGTTGACATTGCGGGCAATGAAGCAGTCGGGGGCGACTCTTTCATTGGTGTTGTCGGGATTCCAGAAGATAAAACCGGCAGCGGATACGAAGGCGTCGGGCTGGTTTCTAAAATGCTCGCGCAGAGTGGTGATCAGGTCGTCAATGTGGATTTGCTGCTGCATACCGTCCTCGATGGGTTCGGGGTCCATTTCAAACTTTTTCCAGCTTCTCTTTGTAGTAATTGCAGGTTGAGTCATCGGTACGGGCCTCCGTTGAGGTCTCTGTGTATAAGTCCAGTATTTCCATCCTGACCCTTTTTGTCAACGTGGGGAAATCACGAGGGGTTGCAGTGGGGCTGGCAAACCGGTCGTCTTTGTTGTCTGGCAGCCGTTCTTGGTTTTGTTCTGCAAGGGTGGTGGAGCCCAACCAAAAAAAGACCAGCTGCCAGCACTGTTGCGGCAAATATCGGCAGATAAGGCATGGGGCAATTGAGGCGGCGTTTCATTTTAAACTCAGAAGCTTGTTCTGGCGGATGGCTTAATTGGTGTTAATGTAATATGATTCCTAACAATTTTCCTGATCCCATGTAACTCTTGGAGGAGGTGTCATTCCGGGCGGTGGACAGCCAATCATTTCTAATGCTGGTACTCTCACAACCAGTGGTGTCAGCATAATTGCTGACTGTACGCCTTCCTGCTGGGACATCTTGCCTAGGAAACGGGCTGGCACTTCAGCTTGAATCCAGATAGCGTCTTCTCTCTCCTTCACTGCCGCGTTGCCACCTCTGCCCTTTATCCAGGCTGTCAAGGCATTGGTATGGGATAAGGAGGCCATCCTGATTACCAGATGCTGAATCAGTTCGTCCGGGTCTTGAGAGTAATATGGTGCATTACTATCCCCATTTGGCAGGAAGATTGTGTGTACCTTCCGAAAATCCAATCCGCCGGGCAAACCGTCCGGAGCGTACACGTAAGGGTCATTTTCCGAACCTCTGACCTCCGCGACTCCCCCTTGTCTTTTCACCTCTGCGGCAAATTCCTTGGGGTCTGCGCCGGCGTGCATCCAGATTTCCATTGCTCGTGGAATTCGGGTGGGTTGGGGAATATTCGCGTCAACCATTTCCTCGGCAACTGCCATAGCTGACAGTACCCGGTCAAGATTGGGGTACTTGGGTGGCGGGTCGGGAGTGGGCCAGGGAGCGCAAATATATACATTGCCACCGCCACCGCCTCGACAGGAAATAACTTTAGGAATTGCGGACGGCCTCGCCGTGGCGGTGGTTGGGATTGAATCAGGAGTGGGAGACTCCAGGGTTGGTGTGGGGGCTGGGGTGGCGGTGATCGTGGGAACCGGAGTCGGAGTGGCCGGACGGGTGGGCAGCGGTGGCAGGACTGATATTTTCGGTATGGGGCTGACTGAAGGGTCCGGCAGTGTGATCGGGGCGGTCATGGGCAGCGTTATGGTCGGCGCCGGAATTGGCGTGGAAGTGGGGAGTGAAGCGACGAGAAGGGGTGCTGTTGGCGCCGGGGTAAGGGTAGGGTCAACTTGCGGGGCCGCAACTTCCTGGGCCGGTAGGCTGCCCGGCTCCTCTTGGGGCGCGGCGGCGCCGCAGTCCAGGAGGATTAAGCCCACTCCGCTGGTGGTCATAATCAGGGCAACTTGCCGGTTCCATTGCCGCCAGGAACGAATGTTGCTCCTTGCCGTCATCCCACATCCTCCGGGCCTGAAGCTATAGTTACCGGGCATTATACGCTCCTTTACCCCTGAGCAAGGCCGGCTTGCCACGGTGAGTCGTCGAGACCTGGCTGATTTTCCGCCTGGCTTACCCGGCGACGTTTGAGGTTAACTCGGCATCCTCCGCATAGCGACTGAATTCGTCCAATTTGGGATGGTTTATGGAACGCGGCGATGACAAATAGATGCAAACTTCTCTTTCGAGGTCGGTATGACCGCGTAGCTCAGGGGTAATCATGTTGACTCGATGTTGCTAAACACATCGTTAACTGATAATGTTTTGCAAAGATTATTAAAAACGCGACGGTTATCCTGATGCAGCCGCCCCGGGGCGGGCATTTTTTTGACGCCGTTGTCCGGTTTCAGGCAGACGATTCACCTTGCAGCAGGTCGAAACACCGACGGAAAAACCTAAAATTTTCTACGGTTGGTGGATGCTGGCTATCACTTCGTGGATGGCTTTCTTCGCCAGTGGAATATTTTTCCGGGGATTCACGGTTTTCGTTCCGGCCTTGCGGGACTCCCTCAACATTAGCCAGGCCCAGACCAACCTTATCTTCTCCCTGGCCCGGGCCGAGGGCGGTCTGGAAGGCCCCTTTGCCGGGTGGCTCATCGACCGGTTTGGCAACCGGAAGCTGCTCATACCTTCGGTTCTCCTGGCCGCTTTCGGTTACTTTGCCCTGGCCCGGTTTGTCAGCGACTTCTGGAGCTTTACACTGGTCTATCTCCTGCTGGTGTCCCTGGGCAATAGCATCGCCTTTCAACACGCCATGTTCGCCGGTATCAATCAGTGGTTTCGGCGGCGGCGCTCCCTCGCCATTTCCATCCTGGCCGCGGTTTCCTCCCTGGGTGGACTGTTCCTGGTCCCCTCGCTGAACGCGGTGATTGAAAGGTGGAGTTGGCAAAGCGCTTCCCTGCTGGCCGGAGGGGCCTACCTGGTTTTTTTGTTTCCCCTCTGTTTCCTGTTCCGCAACAAGCCCGAGGACTTGGGCCTCCTGCCCGACGGTGATACGACCCCACCGTCGGCATCAACCCGGGGCGGACTCGGTCGGCGGCGGGTGCTGCGCGACTACACCGTCTCGGAAGCCCTGCATACCAAAGCCTACTGGCTGCTCATGCTGGGCGCCGGGCTGAGGATGATTGCCACCCTGGGCATACTGGTCAGCATCGTACCGATACTCGAGGACAAGGGAGTCAGCCGGCAAATGGCGGCCAACCTCACCGGCGCAATGTTTGGCATAAACTTCGTCGCCCGGCTGGGGTTGGGGTATCTGGCGGACAAATGGTCCAAAGGTTTGCTGTTGGCCATCAGCCTGGCTGCCGAAGCAATCGCCTTCGTTTTTCTCTACTTCGGGGAATGGGATGCCGGCGCCGTCGGAGTTATGCTGCTGGTTCTTTTCGTAGTATTGGAAGGATTTGGCGACGGAGCCGGCATCATTATCTGGGCAGCTCTGGGCGATTTCTTTGGCCGCGACCGTTTCGCCACCCTGAGGGGTTATATAACTTTCTCCCACAGTTGGGCCCTGGTAGCCTCTCCGGTGTACGTGGGCTGGGTATTTGACCACTTCGGCAACTATGACTGGGCCATCGGGCCGGCGGCGGTGTGCGCCGGATTAGCCAGCATTTGTTTTCTGTTGATTCGGCGGCCCCCCCAGTTGACCGTAGCGGATGAGCGCAGCGCGGATTGACCGCCAACCGGCTTGGCAGTGTCTCCGGCATTTCCCGGCTCTGAGATAGTCAGGGCTATCGCATATGGATTTTAAGAGGCCAATTGACGGGTAAATCTCAGTTTTTAACTGCTAAATTTGGGTAATTTAAGACTTAAACCGTTGGTTTTGATGTTGATTACCCAGTAAAGCGCCGCCAAAACATCGGAAAGTTCCGTTTTGATCCTGAAAATTTTTCATATGCGATAGCCCTGCTGAGATAGTCTCCCTCCGTAGCCTTACCACGTCCAATGGTATATCATAGGGTAAAACCAGGCTGAACTCGATGCGGAGGACTGATGGCTACTATTCTGGAAAACTACATCGCCAAACATCCGGGATCGGCTCAGAGGTACGCCGAGGCTACTCGAATCTTTCCGGGCGGCGTGACTCACGACAACCGTTATGCCGAACCCTTTCCCCTTTACCTGACCCACGGGACGGGGCCTTACAAGTGGGATGTGGACGGCAACGAGTATATTGACTATGTTTCCGGGCATGGAGCCTTGATACTGGGGCATTCCCACCCGGGAATTGCCGCCGCAGTAACCGAGCAGATAAATCGAGGCACCCATTTAGGTGCCTGCACCGACGAGGAGCTGCGCTGGGCCCGGGCGATTATGGCCCTGATGCCTTCGGTAGAAAGGGTGCGTTTCCACAGTTCCGGCACCGAGGCCACCTTGATGGCGATGCGCCTGGCCCGCGCCTATACCGGCAAGAGCAAGGTAATTAAACTTCAAGACCACTTCCACGGTTGGCACGACTATGCTATGGCCGGCTCAGACCGGCCGGCTCCCGGCATACCCCAGGAAAGCTGGGGCAGCATGGTTATCGTTCCCTCCGGTGATTTGGGAGCCGTAGAAGACGTACTCAACCGGGACTCCGATATTGCGGGCCTGATTCTGGAGCCAACCGGCGCACACTACGGCCAGCTTCCTTTTGATACTCCCAATTATCTTCGCGGCTTGCGGGAATTGACTGCGCAGCACGGGGTAGTTCTTATTTTTGACGAGGTAGTTACGGGATTTCGGGCTTCCCCCGGCGGCGCCCAGGTGTTGTACGATGTGTCGCCGGACTTGACCACTATGGCCAAGATAGTTGCCGGCGCCCTGCCCGGCGGCGCCGTGGGCGGCAAAGCCGACATCGTTGATATGATTGCCCACCGCGGCGACCCGGAATGGGATAACCGGCAGCGGGTCTATCATCCCGGCACATTTAACGCCAATCCCTTGTCGGCCGTGGCCGGAGCCGTATGCCTGGAAACCATTGCCAACGAACTCATAAACCAGCAGGCCGATACTATGGCGGAACGGCTCAAGCGGGGATTGAACGAGGCGCTGGGGAAGCTGGAAATCGCCGGACACGCCCACGGGGTCGCCTCCATGATTCACCTGGTTCTGGCCGACTGCGACTGCGACCGTGGGATTTGCACTATGTCGCACCGGGAAATTAAGGAAGCTGTCGGCAAGCCGGCGGTTACGGCGCTCAAAAGGAGTATGCAAAACAACGGAGTGGATATTATGGGGCGGGATGGCTTCCTGGTTTCCGCCTCCCATACCGAAGCCGAGATTGACCAGACCCTGGCAGCCGTGGAAAAGTCTTTGCTGGAAGTGCGGGATGAGGGCCTTATCTAGCCTGCTGTATGCCAGCCGGAAAGGCTTTCCGGCACGTAATCATATCCCTTTTCCGTCGAAACCGACCCGCGGGCAGAACCGGGATACACCAACAATGGAGGCGCCAATATGCCATCCTTCTGGGAAAACTTCAAGTAGCCGGGAACGAAATGGACTTGTACGCCAGCGTACCCTCCGGGGATGGGCCTTTCAGCGCCATCGTCGTGAGCCAGCACGGTGGCGGAGTGGACCGGTTCATTCAGACCATCTGCGATCGCTTTGCCGAAGCGGGTTACGCTGCCGTTGCGCCGAACCTGTACCACCGCGTGCCGAATGAGGTGCTGAACGGAGACCCTAGACCGCGACCCTGGGATGTGCTCAGCGCCCCGGACATCATTGCCGACATCGACGCTACCGTGGACTTCCTGCGCCGCCATCCGGCCATTGACGGCGAGAAATTGGGGATTACCGGCTTTTGCATGGGTGGCCGAGTGGCCTGGCTCGGGGCGGCGACCAATCCCCACCTCAAAGCCCTGGCCCCCTATTACGGCGGCAACTTGCTGGTACCCTGGGGCGCCGGCACGGAGCCTCCCTTTGAGCTGGCGGCCAATATCGACTGCCCCATCCTGTTTCACTTTGGCGAGGTGGACGAGAATCCATCCCAGGAGGATATGCGGAAGTTTGACGCCGAATTGACCCGTCTGGGCAAGCCGCACCAATTTTATACTTACCCGGGAGCCGACCACGCCTTTATGGACTTCACCGCCGGACGGTATCATCAGGAAGCCGCTGCTGCTTCCTGGCCTCGAACTCTGGAATTCTTTGCGGCTAATCTGGGTGGCTAAATTTTAGACGCCCGGATGGCGGGCCTGGCCCGGCCGATGGGCGCCGGAAAAGAAGAACACCGACAGACTCATCTATGGAGGACTGACTGATGGCGAGAGTATCTCTGGACCTGGACGACAAGGTTGACTTGCAGGTATTGGGCGCATCCGGCTGGCGGCGCGGCATGGGGATGGTGCCGGGCGAGGCTAACCAGGGGCTGGTGGCGGAAATGCGGGGCGCGCCGCCCCGGCTGCCCGATTACGACGACTCCGGTTGGGAACAGCCCGAAAGCATTCAGGAACGGCTTTCGGTGGGCTTTACCTTTGCCTGGTATCGATTGGCTATCACTTTGCCGGAAACGGTCAAGGGGCAGGCGGTGGACGGCAACCGGGTATTCTTCGAATGCAATGTAGATAATTATGGCGAGGTTTACGTCGACGGCGCTATTGACCGCAACATTGGCGTCATTACCGGCAACAATACCCCCAAGCGGGTTGCGGTAGCCGATGCGGCCGAGCCCGGCAAGCAGCACGTGATTGCCGTTCTGGTCGGCAACGCTCCCCTGGGCGACCCGGTGGGGGCCATCTTCTTCCGCCACGCTACGCTGGCCTTTGAAGAAGCTCCCCGCTAGGGAAAGGTTTGCCTGGTTCCAGCCTCGGTAATTGGGAGAGATTGTGATGGCAAGCGCGTCTTTTGCTGGCAAGGTTAATGCGCCGGAATTTCCGCCCGGTCTGGAGTGGGTAAATACCCGTCGGCCGCTTACCCTGGCCGAGCTGCGGGGCCGGATTGTCCTGCTGGACTTCTGGACCTACTGTTGAATTAACTGTATGCACATCTTTCCGCAGTTGCGGAGGCTGGAACGCAAGTATGTCGATGAACTCACGGTTATCGGAGTTCATTCCGCCAAGTTTCCTAACGAAAAGGACAAAGACAACCTGTATCAGGCGGTTAAGCGGTGTGAACTGGAGCATCCGGTGGTCAACGACGCCGATTTTCAGGTCTGGCAGGAATACGCCTGCCGCGCCTGGCCCACCATGATGTTCATTGACCCGGAAGGGAAGGTAATCGGCAAGCACGAAGGAGAAATCACTTACGAGAACCTGGATAATCTGCTGGGGCAGATGGTGGCTGAGTTCGACGCCCGGGGGCTGCTCACCCGGAAAGTGATTGCCTATTCGCCGGAAGTGGAGCCGGAAACCCCGATGTCCTTCCCGGGTAAGGTTCTGGCCGATGAAGCCGGGCAGCGCCTTTTCATCGCCGACACGAATCATAACCGCATCGTGGCCGCTTCCTTGGGGGAAGGCGCATCTGCCGTCGTTACTGCAATTATTGGTTCTGGCGCCGAGGGCCTGGTCGATGGCGGTTTCGCCGAATCCCGGTTCAACCATCCCCAGGGAATGGTTCTCAATAACGATACGCTGTACGTGGCCGATACTGAGAACCACGCCCTGCGGCAAGTTAATCTGGAATCAGGAACAGTTCTTACCATCGCTGGCAACGGCAGCCAGGGCTACCGGCGCACCGGATTCACCCCGGGCTTTGGCGCCGAGCTGAACTCTCCCTGGGACTTGACTTGCCACGAGAATAAACTGTACATCGCTATGGCCGGCTGCCATCAGCTTTGGGTAATGGACCTGGAAACGGGACTGGTCGGGCCTTACGCCGGGACCGGAGGCGAATCCATCTCCGATGGGGCATTGGCGCAAGCTACTCTAGCCCAACCCAGCGGCATCACTACCGACGGTCGGCGTCTGTATTTTGCCGACAGCGAGACCAGCTCCGTCCGGTCCGCCGAATTAGACCCCAACGGCAAAGTTCGCACCATAGTAGGTTTGGGTCTGTTCGAATTCGGAGACCGGGACGGCCAGGGCCACCTGGCGCGCTTGCAGCATCCTTTGGGAATCGAGCATAAAGACGAGGCGCTGTACGTGGCGGATACCTATAATCACAAGATAAAGCTCGTCAGGCCAATCCCGCGTTCCGTGGAAACCTTGCTGGGAACCGGGTCTGCGGGGTATTGCGACGGCAGCCCTACAGGAGCCGCCTTTGCCGAGCCCGGCGGGTTGAGTATCGCCGGGGACCGACTGTTTGTTGCCGATACCAACAACCACCAGATTCGGGTGGTTGACCTGAACACGCTGGAGGTGGCTACCCTGCGCCTGACCTGGCCGGAAGGAAGCTGAAACCGCTTTACCGGCGCGTCAGATGCGAAATTCTGCAACTAAGCCACACTAAACAAAAAGGTGGGATAATTCCCTACCCTTTTCTTCTTTTGACTGACCGGGCCGGATTATTGCTGCAATCTTGCCAGGTTAGCAGTAACTCAGACCCCGGTTGATTACGAAAATCCGGTCGCGCTGGGCCAAATCCTTTTCCACTGAAGTTTCAGCCTCGGGAAATATTTCCCGGGCTAATTCGGTTACGGCGGGAACCTGCTCCGGGTCCAGTTCCAGCAGAATTATGCCGTGAGGCTTCAACTTTTCGGGGGCTTGCCGCAGCAGACGGCGAATCGGGTCAAGCCCGTCAGGTCCACCGTCCAGAGCCAACTGCGGTTCCCATCGAACCTCCGGCTGCAAGTTGGGCAATCGGTCAGTAGGAATATAAGGCAGGTTAGCCAGAATCAAGTCCACCGGCTCCGGGAGCGGTTCAAGCAAGTCGCCCTTACCCAAAGAAATCCGATCGGCCACGTTGTGCGCCCGCACATTGTAAGCGGCTACATCCAGAACTGCGTCGGCGCAATCTACGGCGAATATGCGGGCCGCCGGCAAATGGATTGCCAGGTTGATGGCAATAGCTCCGGTGCCGGTGCCGACATCGGCGACTACCAGCTCCGGCGTTTCCATACCCATCAGCGCCATGAAAAGGGCGTGCTCCACCATGCACTCAGTTTCCGGGCGGGGAATCAGTACATTGGAGTTCACCAGTAGATTGATGCCGTAGAATTCCTTATACTGGAGGATGTAGGCCAACGGTTCCCGCTTAAGCCGGCGTTCCAGGATGTGGGCCAATGCCTGCTCTTGCTGGGGAGAAACCTCCGTTTCCTGTTGGGAAAAGAGGTCGTGACGCTGCAACCGCATTACGTTCATCAGCATCACCTCGGCTTCCAGGCGGGCGTCGGGAATATGGCTGGCTTCCAGGGTACGGTGAGTTTGCTGGACGGCTTCGCGCAGTAAAGGCATAGCTACAAATTCGGCCTAGGCCGTAACCTCTTCGAGCAGCCTGCCTTGCTCCCAGGCTACCAGGGAACCGATGATGTCGCCCAGGCCCGGCCCATCCATGATATTTGGTATGCCGTGGAAGCTGGCGGAAATGCGGTGGTCGGTAATTCGGTCCTGAGGGTAATTGTAGGTGCGTATCTTTTCCGAACGCTCGGCGTTGCCCACCTGAGACCGCCGGTTCTGGGAAATCTCGGCATCGTGACGTTCCTGCTCGGCTTCAAAGAGGCGGGCCCGCAGCATCGCCATAGCCTTCTGCTTGTTCTTGTGCTGGGATCGTTCGTCCTGACACACCACCACCAGCCCGGTGGGCTCGTGGACTATTCGTACTGCCGTGGCTACCTTGTTGACATTTTGGCCGCCGTGGCCGCCGGCGTGGAAAATATCGATTCTCAGCTCGTCCTGATTGACCTTGACCTCAACTTCGTCCGCCTGCGGCAGTACGGCTACCGTAGCCGTTGAGGTGTGGATTCGACCCTGGGCTTCCGTTTCCGGCACCCGCTGAACCCGGTGGACTCCCCGCTCGTACTTGAGCCGGCTGAATGCGCCCCGGCCCTGAATTTCCAGCACTATCTTGTTGTAGCCGCCCAAGTCGGAAGGGTTGGAGTCCATAACGTCAACGCGCCAGTGCTGCAACTGAGCGTAGCGGGTGTACAGGCGGGCCAGGTCCGCCGCAAACAGCCCGGCCTCCTGACCGCCGGCGCCGGCGCGAATCTCCACAATTACGTCGCGCTCGTCGTTGGGGTCTCGGGGCAAGAGGGCCAGACGAAGCTCATGCGCCAGAGATTCCAGCAGTTCCTCCACCGTATCCAGTTCTTCGCGAGCCATCTGGGTTATTTCCGGGTCGCCCCCTTCCGACACCAGAGACTTCAGGTCGGCCTCTTCTTGAAGCAAAGACTGGTGGCGGTGGGCAATCTCCACCAGTTCCTCCAGGCCGGCTCGCTCTTTAGCTAAAGTCTGAACCTGCTCGAAATTGGCGGCAATCTCGGGTCGCCCCATCGCCGCCTCAATCTCCTCGTTTCTGCGAACTATCGAGTCCAGTTTATCGAATATGGAACTCATTGCACTTCCCGATGAAGCGTTTTCATTCTTTTGCTTGGTTACTATATTATAATGCCTTGTAAAGTTTATACCAAGCTAAGCGGGCCAACAAGTCAGGGCTATCGCATATGGAATTTAAGAGGCCAATTGACGGGTAAATCTCCGTTTTTAACTGCTAAATTTGGGTAATTTAAGACTTAAACCGTTGGTTTTGATGTTGATTACCCAGTAAAGCGCCGCCAAAACATCGGAAAGTTCCGTTCTGAGCCTGAAATTTTTTCATATGCGATAGCCCTGGCCAACAAGTAGGGAAACGCAAAGGCACAGGGCTATCGCATATGGATTTTAAGAGGCCAATTGACGGGTAAATCTCAGTTTTTAACTGCTAAATTTGGGTAATTTAAGACTTAAACCGTTGGTTTTGATGTTGATTACCCAGTAAAGCGCCGCCAAAACATCGGAAAGTTCCGTTTTGATCCTGAAAATTTTTCATATGCGATAGCCCTGCGCAAAGGCAGCGTTCCAATTTGGGTGGTCGAGGTGTAGGGACAACCTCTGTAATTGACCCGGCGGTACTGGGATGAATGCTGCATCCTGGCTTAAACTACCTAATTTGCAACGCTGCCAGCCTTGGGTCGGGCCATCGATATGTTTAACGCCGATAAGCGAAAGTACCGGCACTATACGATCGATGCCCCGGACTTCGCCGAAGTGGCGGCCAGGTATGGCGGCGTTACCCCGGAGGATTTGCATCTGCCGCGCCTGCGCTACACCAAGGATACCTACTACTCGCCGGAAATTGTCGAGGACACTTACCACTGGATGGTGCGCTGGGGTCTGCTCAGCAAGTCGGCCTGCACCGCCCACCTGGTGGACAACCGGGTGGCCGCGCCGGAACCGGTTCCCGCCGACGATTAGGCCGACAAAATACGCCACCGCAACAACCAGCCGGCCAGGCCGTTAGTGGCCCGGCCAGTGCGGTTTGGACCTGGCTGGTTAGCTCCACGGTTAATGAGCAGGGGCACAGATCTGGCCTTCAAACCGGTCTCCCAACCGTTCTGCCAGAGCCGATGGCGCACAGAGACCATCGTTGTTGCTAATATCCAATCTTCGTAGGTTCGACAAGTTCCCCAGTTCCGGCGGAATCGACCCGGTTAGCCGGTTGTCCCAGAGGTATAACGCCTGCAGGTTGAACAAATTGCCCAGCTCCGGCGGGATGGAGCCGGTTATTTCATTATTGGCGAGGTCCAACCATCTCCGAAGCTCGGACAAATCGCCCAGTTCCGGCGGCAGGAATCCCGTTAGATTATTATTTTGCAGGTACAAAATTCTCACTCGACCGGTTAGTTTACTTCCATAGCCGTGTGTAGTTACGCCAGCCCACTCCGATATGCCCTGATCCGACAACCAGTTATCATTTGTTTCCCACTGCGGTCCGTTGGTGGCATGATACAAAGCGACCAGGGCGGCCAGGTCCGGATTAAGAGTGGGGGTGGGAATGGGCAGATCACGTTCGGCGGCGTCCTGACAGACGGGATCTTCGAACCCGGCTCCCACATGTTCCGCCAGGGCAACTGGAGCGCAGAGGCCGTTATTTTCCCGAATATTTAATCCCTGGAGCCGGTGTAAATTTCCCAGGCCCGATGGCGCCGGGCCGGTCAGTCGATTCCCGGCAAGTCCCAACCACTCCAGATTGGACAGATTGCTCAGTTCCGCCGGAACGGGGCCGGTCAGGTCATTACTGAAAAGGATGAGTTCGCGAATATGGAACAAATCCCCCAACTCCGGCGGGATCGGCCCGGTTAGCTGATTGCCGGAGAGATACAGTCCCTAAGTTCTCCCAAATGACCCAGTTCCAGCGGGATGGGGCCGGTTAGCTGATTCCCGGAGAGTTCCAATTCCTCAAGTTTTCCCATGTGGCTCAATTCCGGCGGGATCGGCCCCGATAGTCGATTGTAGTCCAGGTCCAAATCGCTGAGATTTCCCAGGTTGCCTAACTCCGGCGGGATCGGCCCGGTTAGTTCGTTCTCGCCAATCCGCAGATATTCAAGATTGGATAAATTGCCGAGTTCCGGCGGGATTGGCCCGGTTAACCGTTTATCGGCAAGGTTTGTCCATTTAAGCTGGGACAGGTTCCCCAGTTCCGGTGGAATTGGCCCGGTCAGTTGATTCACGGAAAGCCATAAGCCGGTCAGTTGGGACAGGTTGCCGAGTTCCGGCGGGATTGGCCCGGTCAGTTGATTCACTACGATACTCAACCGTTCCAGCCTGGACAAGCGGCCCAAGCTTGGCGGTATTGGCCCGGTCAGGTAAGTCCGGGCGAATTCCAAATCCTGAAGCTCGGAAAGGTTGCCCAGCTCCGGTGGGATGAAGCCATGCACTCGATCATCGGTCAATGACAAGCGGATTACCCGACCGGCCTCGTTAGTCTCGACTCCAGCCCACTCTCCCAGAGGGCGGTCGCTTAACCAATTTTCACTTTTTTCCCACTGGTGACCGTTGGTCGCGTTATATAGGGCTGCCAGGGCCGCCTGGTCGGTGGCCGCCGATGTCGTTTCGACCGGTATCAGAGTTGAGCCCACAGCCGGTTCCGGGAGGCAAGCTGGACCGTAAAGTTTGTAGGACGGATATGTGGTTCCCGCAATCAAACTGTCCGGCGCGCAAATCCCCTGGGTTTCCCCAAATTCGAGATTTAGAAACCTGCTGGAGGAATGGTTCGAAAAACTCGCCGGAACAACCCCGGTTAACAGGTTTCGCGTTACGGACAATTCCTGCAGCTCCGGCAATTCCCCCAATTCCGGTGGCAAGGAGCCGGTCAGTTGGTTGTTCCCCAAATACAGGAATGCGATGCTGGACAGATGGCCCAATTCCGGCGGGATGGGCCCAGTCAAGTGATTGTCAGAAAGGCTTAATCTGAAGATATGGGACAGGCGGCCCAAGCTTGGCGGTATCGAGCCGGTTAGCCGGTTAGAACCAAGCTTCATCTCCTCCAGCTGGGACAGGTTGCCCAGTTCCGGCGGAATCGGCCCGGTCAATTCGTTTTGCTCCAGGCGAAAGTGGGTAAGGTTTGTCAAATTGCCCAATTCCGTTGGAATCGGTCCGGTCAGTTCATTACGCGGCAGCTCCAGGTAGGCAAGATTTGCCAAATTACCCAGCTCCAGCGGAATCGGCCCGGTCAGTTGATTATGCGGCAGTACCAGGTAGGCAAGATTTGCCAAATTGCCCAGTTCCGGCGGCAGTGTACCCCGGAGATTATTTTGCTCTAATGCTAACACGATAACACGGCCCGCATCATCCGCACGGACTCCGTCCCACAGGGCTATCGCATATGGATTTTAAGAGGCCAATTGACGGGTAAATCTCAGTTTTTAACTGCTAAATTTGGGTAATTTAAGACTTAAACCGTTGGTTTTGATGTTGATTACCCAGTAAAGCGCCGCCAAAACATCGGAAAGTTCCGTTTTGATCCTGAAAATTTTTCATATGCGATAGCCCTGCTCCGTCCCACTCATCCAGGGGCAGGTCGCTTAACCAACCCTGGTTATGTACCCAATTCGGCCCATCGGTGGCGTGGTAAAAGGTGACCAGCGCCGCCCGATCCCTTTCAATTCCCGGCAGATCAGTTTCAACAACTACTGCGGCAATTGGATCAGTGATGGGATTTATGGGGGGGGGGGGGGGGGGGGGGGCTCCGATGGGTATCCGGAATCCGGTTGCGCAGTTGGCGCCGGTGGTGGCGTCGATTCAGTCAAGAGAGGCAGGGCAGATTGGGGAGTATCAGTAGGCGGAGGGGTCGAGGCAGCCCCCGGTCCTTCTGACCCACTGCAACCCAACGCCAGCGCAACCAGCAAAGTCGAGACAATCCAGAGCATATATCTGGGTAATCGGTTCATCCGATCGCGCATCATATCCACCGGCTCAAACCGGTTGATGCCGGCGTGGGCCCGGGTATCGATTGTCATCATGGCATTTATCCTCCGGTCCAGCGTCACCGCAACTATTTTACCAGTCAACCGCGCCGATTAATCGCCGGAGACTCCGGTTCCGGAATCTACGTCGGGGAGGGCAGCCAAATCCAATTCCTCGTCCGGCTCGCCATAGATAAACCGGGTCAGGTTGGCCAGGCGACGCTCCTGGCCCCGGGTAGCCGGGGTATGGGAGAACGTAATAGAGCCGCCCGCGCCACCAAGATAGCTGATAGCCGCTAACGTTATTTCCTGTCTCGTGGTTCAGCCGGTGGCGGCTCGTCAAAGTCCCGTCCGGCGCGTTCGGCTTCCTCCCTACGCTGCAGCCAGGCCAGCCAGCGTCGGTTAGCTGCGGATTCTCCTTCCTCCATGCCCTCTTGTCTCCCTTCCTGTCTCCCTTCCTCGAGGCCTTCCCGATACCGTCGGCGCAAGTATTTTTCCGATAGCATATTCCATACCTCCACTAGATACATGGCTGCCACCGCCTCTCCGATGGCTCCAGCGCAGGACTTCAGCCATGCGGCCAGGACGATGTCTATTATATTCGAATCGACTTGAGCATTGGCAAACTCTCGCCAGAAAAACAAGCCGGTAAAGCCGGCAAACAGGATACCAAATGTAACCAGGTAAGGCGTTATGGAAGTATGTCGCACACTCCAAATGCTTTCCCGGTCCAGATCTTCAGTCATGGTATATAACCTCCCAATGAACCGGGCTGCCTTCCATCTTACACGCGGAGGTCTTTGCAAGCATCCATTTTAACAACTCATCATTAGGGCAGCGTTCTGTTTCAGGTGGTCGAGGTGTTGGATAACATCTGTCGTTGTCCCGACGGTATTGGAACGAATGACATGCCCTGATTTAAGCCACCTAAATTGCAACGCTTCCCATGCAAAATCCGGCTAATGCTCTCACTCATCCAGATGTGATGTCAGCGCTGCCGGCCGGTTACGGGCTGCGCGATTTTCAAGGTTTGGTTCCCTTGTGGATGGCGACAGTTCCGAAGCCCAGCTTGGCGTAGCTGACCTCGGTAAGTCCGACCTCTTCAAAGAGACGAGCCAAACGGTCCGCTTCCAGGAAGTAATCTACCGACTGGGGTAGGTAAGTGTAGGCGGTTCGATTACCGGCAACTACTTGGCCGATTAGAGGCACGACCCGATGGAAGTAGAAGCGGAAAAGGCCGGTTTTCAACCCCGGCGGCATAGGAGTCAGCTCGAGAGTAGCTACGTGCCCGCCGGGCTGCACTACCCGGGCCATTTCGGCAATAGCCGCCGGCAAATCCGGCATATTGCGCAGGCTGAATCCGGCGGTGGCGCAGGCGAAAGAGTTGTCGGGAAAGGGCAAAGTAATCGCATCCCCCAGCAGGTACTCCACCTGACCGGTCGAGACTTTGGACTGACCTTTGGCCGCCGCCCGAAGAATCATCTCCGGCAGTAAGTCCAGACCCAGGGTCAGGCCGATTCCCGGCTGCTTGGAAAGGACCCGGGCCAAGTCTCCCGTTCCGGTAGCAATGTCAAGGGCAGTACCGGACAGACCGGCGGCGGCGACTCGGCCCGTGCGCCGCTTCCAGCGATGGTGCATCCCGCCGGTCATCAGCGAATTCATCAGGTCGTAGCGGCCGGCGATGCGCGCAAAAAGTTCGGCGACATACACCTGTTTTGCTTCGCCGCTGAGATTCGCCATAGTCAGATTTACCTCGCCGGTTGCGGGAGCCGCCCAACCCTATTCCAGGGGCGCTTTTTCCCGATACTGCAAATCTTCCGGAAGTTCCGCTTCAATCCCCAAAGCCACTAATACCCGCTGGGACACAAAGCGGGCAATATCGGCCACGCTTTGCGGTTTAAGGTAAAAGGCCGGTTCCGGGGGCAGCACCACCGCCCCGGCCCGGGCCACTGCCAGCATATTTTCCAGGTGTCCCGCATGGAGGGGCGTTTCCCGGGGAACCAGCACCAGATTGCGCCGTTCCTTCAGGCAGACATCGGCGGCCCGCAGCAGCAGGTTATTGGACAACCCGTGGGCGATGGCGGCAACGCTGTTCATGCTGCAAGGGACTATAACCATTCCGGCGGTGGCAAATGTCCCGCTGGCGATGGGCGCTCGCAGGTCGCCCAAGGCGTAGTGAGTAAATCCGGGGTGTTCCTGCCAAACCGAAAGGGCTTCGCTGAAAGTTGTTTCCATCTCCTCCTGCCAGACCAGTCGGGCCGCGTTGCTGCAAACCAGCAAGGTAGGGACATCCCGGCGCAGGAGGGCGTCAACAGTGTACTGAGCCAGAATTGAGCCGCTGGCCCCGGTAACTCCCACAATCACCGGCTTGCTCATTGATACCGCATTTGAAGATGGATTTTGGCGTAAGCCCACGTTAAATCACCAGCGCAAAAATAGTGAATACCAGCAGTTGTACCGAGATATAGCCATTCACCCGGAAGAACACCGCGCCAATCTTTGACAAATCGTCGGGGCGCACTTGTCTATTTTCGTAGATCAGGAGCAGGGCGGCAATCACCCAGCCAATGAAATAGGGCCATTCCAGTTCCAGCAGGATGCCCAGCAGCAGCAAGGCGGCGACCGAAAGCGAGTGCATAATCCGGGCCAGCCAGAGAGTTTCGGCGATTCCAATTCGGCTGGGAACGGAATGGATACCATAATTTCGGTCGAAGTCAAAATCGGTACAGGCGTAAATGATGTCGAACCCTCCGGCCCACATCGCCACGGCGAAACTGATAAGCAGCGGTTCCCAGGACAGTTGGCCGGTCACCCCGATCCACGCCGCTGTGGGCGCGATAGCCAGGGCCCAGCCCAGGCAAAAGTTGCAGAGCCAGGTAAAATATTTTGCCGAGGAGTAGAGGACCACGTAGGCGGCGGCCAGCGGCGACAGCAGCAGCGCCAGCGGGTTCAGTTTGGCCGCCCCAACCAACAGAATAACCAGCCCGGCAACGGCCATGGCCGCTACTTCCCAGGACTTGAGCAAGCCGCTGGGGATGTGGCGGGTGACAGTCCGGGGATTGGCCGAGTCTTCTTTGGCGTTAATGATGCGGTTGGCCGACATACCCAGAGTCCGCGCCCCAAACATGGCCAGGGTAATCCAAAGAAAGATAGACCAGCCGGGCCAGGGCTGATCGTTAATTGTTTGGGAAGCCAGCGCCATACCGATATAGGCAAAGGGCAGAGCAAATAGGGATTCCCAAATGCGGATGGAACTAAAATAGAGCGAGGCCCGACTCAGCAAGGCAGACCTCCGCGGCGACTGGCTTTCATTTCAGGCATGATGACCGGGGAATTACAGCCGCCCTCCGGGACGGCTTTGGCTGTGGCGCATTTGCATTGCGTTTCCGCCAGGTTGGCTCAAGTCTGCCCCGGCCAATCCACTGCTGCGGCGACAGGACTCCGCCGGGACGGGAAGAATTAGCTGAATCCATATTCGGCCCACCGGCGGTCCACCAGAGCTTTAATTTCCGGCGTCATTTCGATGTCGGGCGGCCAGCCCCGGGTGTATCCTTCCAGTGGCCCTTTGCGGGTCGCGTCGATACCGACCTTGCCGCCAAATTTGGGCGTAGGAGAAGCGACTTCCAAATCGTCCAGCGGGCCTTCCACGATAACGATGTCCTGGCTGGGGTTGATATTGTTTGCCACCCGCCAGGTCACTTCGGAGGGGTTCTGTACGTCCACAAAGTCGTCAACGACTATGATGGTCTTGGTCAAGTTCATTAGACCCAATCCCCAGAGGCCGTACATTACTTTGCGGGCCTGACCCGGATACTCCTTCTTGATCGATACCAGAACCAGATTGTGGAATATCCCTTCCGCCGGCATATTCATATCGACTATTTCAGGCATAATCATCTTGATTACCGGCAGGAAAATGCGCTCGGTCACCTTCCCCATCCAGTAGTCTTCCATCGGCGGGCGGCCAACCACCGTGGCGGGATAAATGGGATTCCTGCGGTGGGTAATGGTGGTAACGTGAAACACCGGGTATTCGTCGAGCATCGAGTAGTAGCCGGTATGGTCGCCAAAGGGGCCTTCCAGTCGCTGCTCATCGGTGGCAACGTAACCTTCCAGAACTATCTCTGCCTGGGCCGGCACCAGCAGGTCCACCGATTTTGCCCGTACCAACTCTACGCCTTCTTCCCGGATAAATCCGGCTGCTACCATCTCATCCACGTCGGGCGGCAGCGGGGCAGAACCCGACCATATAGTAGCCGGATCGGCTCCAATGGCGACGGCTACCTCCAGCCGGGCATCCTGCTGTTCCTGGCTCAGGCGATAGTGATGGGCGCCTACTTTGTGGGTTTGCCAGTGCATCCCGGTAGTACGGGAATCAAACACCTGCATCCGGTAAATTCCGTAGTTCTGGGTGCCGGTAGTCGGATCCCGGGTAATTACCAGCGGCAAGGTGATATAGCGCCCGCCATCCATGGGCCAGCATTTCAAAATCGGGAACTTCAGCAGGTCAACATCCGTTCCTTGCAGTACAACTTCCTGGCAGGGAGCGCGGGATACCGTCCTGGGCTGAAAGCGGCCTATCTGGATGAGCTGTCCCAGGGTGCGGAGTTTGTTCATCAGACCTTCCGGCGGCCCCTGGGCCAGGCTGAGCATATTTTCGAGACGCTCTACCAGGTCATCTACCTTTTCCACTCCCAGCGCCCAGGCCATCCGCTGGTCGGAACAGAAGATGTTCATCAAAACGGGGATGTCGTAGCCCTTTACGTTTTCAAAAAGAAGGGCCGGGCCATCTTCCTTTATCATCCGGTCGGCTATTTCCGTCATTTCCAGTTCGCAACTGACCGGGGCTGTAATCCGATGTAATTGGCCGCGCTGTTCCAGAAATGAAATGAACTCGCGCAGGTCTTTGAAGTTCATAGCCGCCGCCTCGCTGGATAGAGAAGAAAGATTGGGCGGGCGCATTGCTAGGGCAACTGAGCAGAAGTTGACAATGCCCAGCCCAATTCTATAGGTGGGTGAGGGAAGGCGCAACCGGGCCAGGGGATAAAAACAGGGCTATCGCATATGAAAAAATTTCAGGCTCAGAACGGAACTTTCCGATGTTTTGGCGGCGCTTTACTGGGTAATCAACATCAAAACCAACGGTTTAAGTCTTAAATTACCCAAATTTAGCAGTTAAAAACGGAGATTTACCCGTCAATTGGCCTCTTAAATTCCATATGCGATAGCCCTGGGGATAAAAACGCGGGCCGAAGCGAACAGCCGGTCAGCGCCGGCCGCAAAACCGGCCTATAGCTGCCCGGAGGGAATAAAGGTGATTCTTTAAGGCGCAAGAGTATTCCCAAGACGGCGAGTTGAATCAAGAGCCGGCGTCCATTGCTGGACTCGCCGGCTCCTCCGTTTACTGAGTGCCGGCTAATATTGGGACATAGCATTGCGATTTCTGCTGAAGCAGTCGCTGCAATAGACGGGACGGTCGCCCCGGGGACGGAATGGCACCGTAGCTTCCACGCCACATTCGGCACATTCTATCTGGAACATCTCCCGCGGCCCGGCGGAATAACCGCCACGTTGCTCGGCGCGCCGAGTGGAACGGCAGGTTTGACACCGCTTGGGATCGTTGACAAAGCCCCTGGAGTTAAAGAACTCCTGCTCGCCGACCGTAAATATAAATTCCGTGCCGCAATCGACACATACTAGCGTTCTATCGGAAAGTGCCACCGGCTGGCCTCCTCAGGATGGTAAAAATTCTGGGCGGGTTGGGTCAATCGTCTTTCGGTAAAACACCGTATCCCTTACAGTGTCAACCTCGGATAACCTGACTTTTGACCTACGGCAACAATATATACCCTGAAATTCGTAAATTGCAACCGATAAGGAGAAATTCGATTAAATTTGCAATAATCAGCAATATAATATGTTTTATGAGACGAAATTCGCTTTAGACCAAATAGCGTTAACTAGCCTGGATTTTCGCAGGTACGAATGTTGTAACTCGATCCGGTGAAAGTCAAGCCGATTTCCCGGTTCTCTACCTCAAAGCTTTTCGGAAACCGACGCTCCGGAGCCATAATCCCTCAGTGCGAGGGGTATCTGGAGCCGGCGACAACCGCCGTTTTCGGGCGAAAACCCGGAAGCAGTAGAAATGCGCCTATTCCGCAGCCGGCGGACAAAGAGTCAGGCGCGGGAGTTGCGCTAGAATGGTCTTTCGCCGATCAGCGGAAAGTTGAGCCACCGGAAAGTTGCCGCCCGCCCGATTGTTTCCGCCGGCGCGCACCGGCGCCGCCGGATTGTAGAGGGCGTCGCCTCAGGTGATTCGCGGAGGCTCAAGGAGGCCGAGGCGCGTCTCCAGCAGGTTTAAGAGGTCTGCTACTTGAGAATTAGGCCCCGAAGCGATGCCCCAGTTTTCTCGGTCCTTCAGGACCGAAACTTTCGCGCTATCTGGTATGTGGGAACCCTTCGTGAATTATCCCGCCGGATGGAACTGCTGGTATTGAGCTGGCTGATTCTTCAGGCCACCCAATCGCCGCTGCAACTGGGCCTGGTGCTGGTGTTTAACAATTTGCCGCGCCCGGCATTGTCCTTCTTCACCGGCTTCATTGCGGACCGGTTAGACCGGTGGCGTATCCTGATGGTCTCCCAATTCGTCAATACGCTGGTGGCGATAACGCTTCTGGCGCTTATCTTTACCGACTCCATCGCCGTTTGGCACGTATTCGCCGCCGTCTTTCTCCAGGGCGCAACCAAGTCTTTGGAAGACCCCTCCCGGCGTACCGGCATTCTGGATATTGTTGGGGAACGCCGGTTGGTTAACGCCCTTTCTCTGGACACAATCAGCAACACTTCCGGCAAAATGCTGGGGCCGCTGCTGGGCGGGATAATGATTGACTCTTCCGGCTCCCTGATTTCCGGCTATCTGGGCGGTATGTCGGTTGAGCAGGGCGGTTTTGTCGGCGCTTGCAGCCTGATCGTGCTGATTCACCTGATAGATTTGGCGGTAATGACCCGGGTCAGAATTCCCGTCAAGGAAAGAAGTTCGACGGCAGCCCCGATTTGGCGCAGTCTGGGAGAAAGCGTGCGCTACGCTCTGGCGACTCCTCTGCTCTGGGGAATGCTGTACGTAACCATCATAATGAACGCCCTGGCCTTTCCGTTGCAGCAGTTCATCCCGGACATTGGCTCTAATAATCTGGGCGTCGGGGCTGCCCTGGTTGGGCTGCTGGTTGCCGGGGAAGGAATCGGGCAAATGATTGGCGCCGGGGCTATAGCCCTGACTCGCAACCTGCAAAGACACGGCCTCGTATTCCTGCTGGGTTCCACTGTCGTGCTGGTGATGGCTATTTTCTTTGTGTGGACACCCTGGTATGCGCTGGCCTTCGCCGTCCTGATTGTTGGCGGAGTTGGTCAGTCGGGCTTCGGAACAATGCAGAGCACGATTACGATGCTTTCTGCGCCGCCGGAAATGCGGGGACGAATGGTAGGTTTGATGAGCGTCTGTATCGGGATTGGCACTCCCCTGGGCGGGTTGGCGATCGGCCTTTTTGCCGAAGCGTTCGGGACTCCCTGGGCGATAACTGCCAACGCTGCGGCGGGTCTGGCGCTGCTGCTGCCGGCGCTGGTATTCACCCCTTTGGCCTGGGGGCATACCCGGCAGGTCGCGGCGGCTCGGCTCAGTTGATTTACTTGCCGGCGGCCCGATTCAGTTTGCCGGCGGCATAGCTCAAATCTTGCCCGACCGGTTCACAGCAGTTATATTCGGTAGAGTTAAAGCAGATTAAGTCCAACTTCGACCGCGATTGCCAATACATGCGGCAAATAACCGAGGAGGAAATGACGCAATGTCAAAGATTCTGGTGATTCAAGGGGCCGGCATGAATATGCGCGGCAAGGTCCAAATCGAAATTTTTGGGCCACTGACTCTGGAAGAGATTAATGAGCAAGTCAAGGGCTATGCGGACAGCCTGGGTCTGGAGGTTGAGTTCGTTCATTCCAACGTAGAGGGCGAGGTAGCCAACGCTCTGTACGCCGGTCACGATGGCGATGTGGCCGGAGCGGTCATCAATCCCGCCGGTTACACTTCCCTGAACGGAGTCCTGCGGGCCGCCATCGCCCAAGTACGTTACCCGGTCATTGAAGTACACGCATCCAATCCCACGGCCCGGGGCGCGGTTTCGGCGGTGCAGCCGGTATGCCGGGGCTCTGTGTACGGTTTTGGCGTTTACGGCTATTGCCTGGCCTTGCAAGGGCTAAAGCAGCTGCTGGAAGGATAAGGTTTAGGGGCCTGTTCCCCGTGCAGCTCGCCGGCGCTGCCCCGGCCGGCTATAATTGGCCGGCCGGGGTCGGGTTCCTACCCGCAGCGCAAGCACCTTACCTGGGTAAACACGGTTTCATGTACGTCCGGGTTGGAAATCAGATAGTCCATCACTATGCGCAAAACCTTGCCTTCGTCGGCCAGGTTATACTTCTCCTTGGCTGCCTGCACAAAGGCCAGCTGGTCCGGGTTCATCGCGATTTCGTAAGTCTATTTATCTCCTGCCATAGCTGCACTCCTTGTACTGGTTATAAATCACCGGCCGGCGCTTTTTCCGGCCCGGGTCAGGCTGAGGATAGCCAGGTTACATTCTATTTTCAACAATGCTTTAGGGACCGGTTTTCGGCCCGGCAATCCGGGGCAGCCGAAAACCGCTTTGAGGAAACCGCCCTTCAGTCAAAGAAGGTGTATCCGTGCCGGTTGAGAACTACGGTGGTTTCAATTCTCCACCGGTAAGCTTCCTGCATTGGCTCCGGGGCGAACTGCACCGCGCGCAGGCTGCGGGGCAGCGTATCCCGGATGACGGATTCGGCGGTCCGCGCTCTTGCCAACAGATTGGTATCCGCCCCCGCCCGGTCCTGGTCTCGCACCAGATACCACCGAATCCACTGCCAGTTCGAGTGGATGTACATATAAGCGGCGTCTAACTCCCGCTGCCGAACCTGCCGATGCAGACCGGCTACCGAATCCTTCAGTTCCCGGTTCTCCCGCTCCAGTCGCTCAACTGTCCGGCTGAGTTGCCCCAAGAGTTCAGATTCAGTCGCCATTGCTCAGTCTCCCGGCCTCCCGACGTCAGATTTTCGATACTTTATCGGTTACTCGACGGCGTGTAGAGCGCCGTCGGCGGTACGCAGGTAAATTACCCCGCCGGCAAAGGCCATCGGTTCATTAACTCCCTCGCCCAGGCTCACCTGCCAGCGGGATTGTCCGGTAGCCCCGTCCACCGCATAGAGGTTTCCCGTCTGGGTAGCGATGTAAACCGTATCTCCGATTACCAGCGGCGAGGCGTAGATGCCGCCTTCGGCCTGAAAACGCCATTGCTCTGCGCCGGACAAGGGATCGACAGCGTAGAGGCGTCCCTGCAAATCTCCCACATAAAGTCGGGTATTGGCTACCGCCGGCGAGGCTACGATACTGGAATCGGCGCCGTCCGGGGAAAAGCGCCACTTCCCTCCCTGTTGTCCGGCCGGTCGGGGTACCCCGGGAACTTGCCACAGCCAGAACTGGGCCCATACCCGCTTGAACTGATACTGGCCCGGAACCTCTTTTTCCCGGGCGTCAATGGCGTAGAGCCGGCCGCCGGCCGCAAAGTAAACATGGTCGTGGGCAATGACCGGAGCGGCGTTGGTGGATTTGGGAGTGCGGTAAATCAGCCGATTCTGTCCGGTCCGGGCATTCAATAAATGTATTTGCCCTCCCTTGTCGGCTACCGCCATTACACCGTCGCGTATCGGGGCGTGGGAGCCAATGGTTTCGGTGGCCGCATAGGTCCAGATTACCTCGCCGGTAGCTGCATCCAGCGCATATTGTTTCTTGTCCCAGGCGCCGAAGTAGAGAATGCCGTTATGGACTACCGGAGAAGTTGTGATGATGTCCCCGGATTTGAACTCCCACAGAATGTTTCCTGAATCCGGGTCCATGGCGCGCAGGCGATGGTCCAAAAAGCCGGCATAAAGTCGGTTGCCGGCCAAAGCCGGGGAGGTCTGAACCGGCCCGCTGGTCACCTGTTCCCAGACAACGTCGCCCGATGCGGCGTCCAGGGCCAGCAGCTTGAAATGAGCTCCCAGATAAACTCGGCCATCGACAACTATTGGCCCGGAGCGGGTTCCTTGACCTGTTTGGACACTCCACTTGAGTCGGCCAACGGGTAGAGCTGTGGACTCGAAATCGGTTCGGACGACTTTACGCTGCGTCAAATCTCCGCCGGCCATAGACCACTGGCCGGCCACGGAGTTTGAAGAAATGTCGGTAGTGGGCCGGTTGAAAAGCAGAATACGATAATCGGGCAGAAAGGGGTAATTCAGCCAGACAAGGATGAGCAGTAATACCAGCGCAATTCCGCTGCCAATCAGTCGCCGCCGGGTGATAAATCGCCGTTCCCGACCGGATAGCGCCCAACCGGGTAAAGGGGATGCGGAGCCGGTGCAAGCAGGACACTCACCCCCAGCGTTGCTGGGCCCGCCGCAGTTGGGGCAAGTTACGGTTCCGCTTCCTGAAATTGCCGGCCCTTCGGCGGCCGGCTGCGTTCCTGAGGCCCGGTCAAAAATTCGGTTTAGTCGCAAGAAATTGCCTTTCAGCCCATTACCTCCCGCGATACGAAACAAGCGTACAGTATTGGACGCACACGAAGTACCCTAATGATGGTTCAACCGAGTGAAGCGAAGAAAACAGAGCTGCGTGGTGTGCCAATGTTACCGGACAAGAAGTATGGTACCCCGGAGGGGCTTCGATCCCCTGATCTCCACCTTGAAAGGGTGGCGTCCTAACCTGGCTAGACGACCGGGGCACACACAGGCATTGTACTACATTGCCGCAAATATGCCAACTTTATCGCCGGAAATCGGCAGGGCTATCGCATATGAAAAAATTTCAGGCTCAGAACGGAACTTTCCGATGTTTTGGCGGCGCTTTACTGGGTAATCAACATCAAAACCAACGGTTTAAGTCTTAAATTACCCAAATTTAGCAGTTAAAAACGGAGATTTACCCGTCAATTGGCCTCTTAAAATCCATATGCGATAGCCCTGCGGAAATCGGGGCAATCTCGCGCTTGAAATGTCCAGCCACCCCACCAGCTTTCTCGTCCACAAGTTGACGCCGGCGTTCCGGGAGAAGTTCCTTCCTTACGGATCAGGGTGGATAGTATGCAGTTGGAAGGTAACCCCGTATGTGCGGAGTCGGGTCAGGCAATACTTACTCTGTTGTGGGATAGGTGTGGGGCGTCTGCGCCGCGGCGCGCCGCCGCTTGGTCCGGTCCGGTTTCCCGGGTGGAGGTTTGACCTTCGCTACCGCCCCGGATTTCTCCCCTTCTGCCGCCAGAAATCCGTCCCGGGAGGGACACCAGTGGGCTACGATACACTCCTGGCACCGGGGACGCTGGGCCTTGCAAACCAGGCGGCCGTGATTAATGAAGGCTTGGTGAAAGGGATAAACCAGCTCCGGGTCAACGGAAGCTTCCAGCAGGTCATGGGCTTTATCCGCAGTCACTTTGGGCCCAATCAGATTCAGGCGCTGGCATACCCGGTAGATATGGGTGTCGATGGCCATGGCCGGCATTCCCAGGGAGAAACTGAGGATAATCCCGGCGGACTTGGGGCCGATGCCGGGCAACTGCCGCAACCAGGCTTTGGCCTCACTCAGCGGCATCTCCCGCAGGAAGGTGAGATCCAGCGAGCCGTTCAGTTCTATAATGCGGCTCAGCACCTCTTTAATGCGGGGCGCTTTGACTTTGGCGAGACCACCAACGCCGATAGCCTCTTCGATGGCAGGAACCTCGGCGGCGGCCACGGTCTCCAGGGAACCGAACCGGCGCATCAGACTGCGAAAAGCTCGCTCCGAGTTGGTGTCGGAAGTGTGCTGGGAAAGGATAGTAAAGGTAAGTTCGTGGGCCGGGTCCAGACGAGGCTCTTCCGGGAAAGGCCCGTATTCCTCAGTCATCAACCGAACCGCTTCCGGTATGGCAACCGGGAGCGTCGGCTTCTTCCGACCACGCCGGCGCGGGGCCTGGGCCGGTTGGTGTGGATTTGCAACGGCCCCGTCGGCAGCAGTCTCTTTAGCCGGCACCGGTCGTCTCCAGAGGGTTGTAATGCGTCATATCCATCTCTGCCGAGAAATTCTTTGCCGACGGGGACAGTTCAGCCGTCCGGGCGGCCCGGCGACTCTAGCTGGCTTCCCCCAGGTTTCTGCGCTGCTCGGAACGGAGGAATTGCTCCAGTTCCCGCAGTACGTCGGCCGGTTCGGGCATCGGAGTATCGGCGATCGACTCGTCGTACCGGTCTTCCAGCTTGCGGACATAGTTGGCTAATTGTTCGTCTTTGCCGATGGCCTGAGTTACTTCCTGGTCGAAATTCTCGGCGGCGGTGCGCAATTCCTTGAGATTTACGGGCAGTTTAAGCAATCGAGAAACGGTCTCGGCCAGGGTATAACAGACCCGGTAGTTGGGCGCCGCTTGCAGATAGTGGGAGGTATGCCCCCACATAGAGGCGTAACTCATTCCTTTCCTGGTGCAAATGTCCATAACGGCGGTGGTAATGCCGGTCGGCCCCTGATAGTTGGATGTACCGATATTAGCCGACTCCAGCGCTTCCTGAAAGACCGGCAGCGTTGATGAGCCGGTCAGTTTTACCTGCCGGGTATGGGGAACGGCATCCAGTAGGGCGCCCAGATGGACGATGGTTTTTACTCCCAGGTCCAGGGCTAGATTGGCAATCGTCTCGGAAAAGGTGCGCCATTTCAGGTTCGGTTCTACGCCAACGAAAAACAGCGCGCTCCTGGCGCTGTCGGCCGGCGCCGGGCTGGGAGCTTGCCAGTAGTAGAAATCATTGGAGGGCCAGCGGACTCGCCTCCGTCCATCCCGGGTGCGGTAGGACCTGGGCCGTTCCTGGGTAAAATCGTAGAATTCCTCCGGGTCGATTTCGGCGAACTTGGTCGCTTCCAGTTGACGCAGCAGGTACTTTACGGTGGAAGTAGCGCTCTCGCCGGCATCGGGCCAGCCGGAGAAGGCGATAATCAGTTGGTCGAATTTGGATTCAGGCTTGCGGTGGACATTCAGGTAGCTCATAGTCAGGCCCCTTTGGAAAGTTCCAGTGTTGAGGGTCTGGCGCCTGGGGAAAAGTCAACAGATGCGGAAGAAAGCTCAGGGCTATCGCATATGAAAAATTTTCAGGATCAAAACGGAACTTTCCGATGTTTTGGCGGCGCTTTACTGGGTAATCAACATCAAAACCAACGGTTTAAGTCTTAAATTACCCAAATTTAGCAGTTAAAAACGGAGATTTACCCGTCAATTGGCCTCTTAAAATCCATATGCGATAGCCCTGGAAGAAAGCTGATGAATAGTTTCACGACTTAGTTTAACATTCCCTCCTTGCGGTAACAAGGACTTGCCGTCGGTTGGCCAGGGCTATCGCATATGGATTTTAAGAGGCCAATTGACGGGTAAATCTCCGTTTTTAACTGCTAAATTTGGGTAATTTAAGACTTAAACCGTTGGTTTTGATGTTGATTACCCAGTAAAGCGCCGCCAAAACATCGGAAAGTTCCGTTCTGAGCCTGAAATTTTTTCATATGCGATAGCCCTGGTCGGTTGGCAGCGTTCCGTATCAGGTGGTCGAGGTGTAGGAGCAACCACAGCGATTGTCCCGGCAGTACCGGGACGAATACATATCATGACTTAAACCACCTAAATTGCAACGCTACCCCCGTCGGTTGGGTGAGCCGGTAACCGCACCGGAAAACGAATAGTCCCATATCTACCAGCCACCGCTAAATTGTCCGCCCCGACAGCAATCCCAGGTAAGCCGCTGTCAGGCCGATAGCCAGGTTGGCTATGATGTTCATCCCGGCCCGAACTACTTCCCCCGATTCCAGCAAATGTATGGTGTCGTAACTTAAGGTCGAAAAGGTGGTGTATCCTCCCAGCAACCCGATGGTGACCATGGCTCGCACATCCGCCGGGATTTCACTGCGCTGGAGGGATAAAGCCAGGAAAAACCCCAGGGCGAAGGAGCCGGTTACATTCACGAACAAGGTTCCCCACAACGTACCGGGGCCCAACATCTGGCCGGCGAGCCGGCCAATTCCGAAGCGCAGCACTGCTCCGGCGGCGCCGCCAATTGCTACCAGGAGCCAAACCATCTTAAGCTCCCGGTCTTCGGACATTCCCTTAAAGGCTGTTCAGGACTTCGGCCAAAGGCAGAGCCGGGAAACGGCGGTATCAGCTTAGCCACGCTCTCCCCCAACGTGGCTAAGGTGACGTTACTATCGGCATTCGGTAAAGTCCGGTACAAGAGCGTTGTACTCCTGCTGCCCGTCTGGAACCGACCCGGCGCCGATCAGGTCAACGGCGGCCTAACCGTTTCCCCCGCGCCACGGCGAAATACCCGGTATCCTCAGGCGCATAGTGTAAACTGAAGTTCGGGCGGTAAAGAACATCGTGCGGTTGTCAGCTCCGCCCCAGGCGCAGTTGGCGGGGATTTCCGGCAGACGGATTATGCCCAGGCGCGTCCCGTCCGAGTCAAAGACCCAGCAGCCACCCGGCCCCGTGCTGAAAACATTCCCTTCGGAATCCACCTTCATCCCATCGGGAACGCCGTCGGTTTCAGCGGAGGACAGATCGGCAAATTCCCGTCCATTGAACACGGTGCCGTCAGACTGGGCGTCATAGGCGGCAATATACATCCGCTCCCGGGTATTGGTGACGTAGAGGATGCTTTCGTCGGGAGAAAATGCCAGGCCATTGGGATATTCGGTGTCGGTAACCACGGCGGTAACCGTGCCGTCCGGCGCGATTCGGTGAACCCCGCTAAAGTCTATTTCCCGGTCTGATGGGGCCAGACGGCCGCCGGGATTGGTAAAGTAGCTGCTTCCATCAGAACGACACACTACGTCGTTGGGGCGGTTAAGCCGCTTGCCTTCCCACTGCTCGGCAATGGGAACTATCGTCCCGTCGCGCTCCCGGCGACTCATCCGGCGGCCATCGCCTTCACACATTATCAGTCGTCCTTCCAGGTCAAAGGTGAGGCCGTTAGAGCCGTTGCTGGGTTCCCGAAATATTTCCGGCTGCCGGCCCGGAACCAGTCGAAAAATAGCGCCCGGTTCCCGGCGCACGTCCACAAACAGCCAGTAGCCTTCTGGGTGCCACAATGGGCCTTCGGTGAAGACGAAGCCGGTAGCGAGACATTCGGGAGTGGCTGATTCTAAAATGTGGGCCAGATTTTCGGCCATCTCGACCTCCTCAATCCGATTAATTTATGGCTGCTTTCTGCGCTGAAGGTTACGACAAGGTCCAGCGAAGGTAGCTTCAGCAAGGTAAATGGGCCAGATACTGGCTAACGTAGTCCATCCCCGCCAGGTCGCTGAAGGCGGTCATCAGCTGCCGGGTGACGGGGCCCGGCACTGCGCCGTCGCCGATAACCGCCCCGTTGATCCGGCTGATGGGGCAAATACAAAGGCTGGTGGAAGTTAGAAAGGCTTCATCGGCGGTATAGGCATCGTAAAGGTCCAGGTCGGCCTCGGTCACCGGCAGGCGCAGGCCGGCAGCCAGCTCCAGCGCAATACTTCGAGTGATCCCCTCCAGCACAAACCTCCCCTGGGGCGTGGCTAGGGCGCCGTTCTTGACCAGGAAAATATTGCTGCCCCGGCCTTCCGTCAAGTTTCCCGATTCATCCAGCAGCACTGCCCAAGCCTCCGGGTCGGTATCTTTAACCTCCAGTTCCCCCATAATCAGGTTCAGGTAATTGTGCGTCTTGGCTCGTGGGCTGAGGAACCGGGGCGGTATTCTAGGCACGAAAGGGGTAACAACGCTGACCCCATCCCGAAAAAGGGAGGCTCGCCGAGCGAAGGGGATGGCGTGGCTTTCAATCAGGACGGTGGGCCGGGCCGCCGCATCCGGCTCCGAAGATTCAACGCCGCGGCTGACTCGCTGCATTACCCACAAATCCTGACCCGGTGGCAGCAAGGGATAGTTGTGGTTGACCACTGCCAAAGACCACCGTTCCATTTCTTCCGGGCTTATCCCGGGTCAATTCTGAGGTAACGAAGCGAATTGTAAAGCCGGTCAATATGTTCCTTCAGCTTGAAGACGTGGCCGTTGAGGGTGCGCGCCGCGTCGAAAACCGCATCGCCGTAGATGAACCCCCGGTCGCGGATGGGAATGCCGACATCCTTTTCCGGCGTCAGGCGACCGTTAAAGAAGACTATATTCTCCCGGGAAGGCAGCGAAGTGGACATAATGGGCCTCCGGCTGACTGCAAGGAATACGGGCTTGAAAACCATTCCCGAAAGGCGAGCGGATGAAGCCGCTGCTCGCCTGCTCCAGGCAGCTTACGCGGCTCCCAAATCCCGGGCTACTTGCCCGATAACCTGGTCCATAGTCGCGATAATCTCCTCTACTTCGCCCGCGGTGACGCACAGCGGCGGCATTACGTTCATCACGTCGCCACCTCGCAGGAACAGCCCGTTGTCCGCGAAGCCCTGGGTCAGGCGAGGTCCCAGGTCGGCGTCGCCCGGGAAATGTTCTTTGGTCTCCCGGTCTTTGACCACTTCCAGGCCGCACATCAGCCCCAAACCCCGTGCATTGCCGATGATGGCGTGTTTCTGCTGCAGTTCCTCCAGCCCATCCAGCAGGTATCGGCCCATTCTGGCCGAGTTTTCCACCATCCCTTCCCGCTCCATGATTTCCAGGTTCTTGAGGGATGCTGCCGCCGCTACCGGATGGCCGCCAAAGGTGATTACGTGGCGGAAGGCCGCTTTAGGGCCGCCAACAAAGGCGTCGGCGATGGGTTTTCGCAGGATGGCTCCACCCATAGGGATATAGCCGCTGGTGATTCCCTTGGCTACCGTCATCATATCGGGGGTTACACCCCAATGCTCGCAGGCGAACATTTTACCGGTGCGCCCGAACCCGGTGATTACTTCGTCGGCAATCAGCAGACAACCGTATTTGTCGCACACTTCCCGCAATAGCGGCCAGTAATTGTCCGGGGGAACCACGGCTCCCATCGGGCTGGAGACCGGCTCGGCGACTACGGCGGCGATAGTTTCAGGCCCCTGGAACCGGATAATGTTCTCGATGGCATCCACACACCGCTGGCCGCATTCCTCCGGGGAGCTGCTGTTAAATTCACAATGGTAGAAATTGGGTTGCGGGGCGTGAAATGCACCGGGCATCAGCGGTTCATAATCGGTCCTGGGATAAAGGAAGTTTCCCCCCAGAGCCAGGGCGCCGAAGGTGGCTCCGTGATAAGAGTCCTTGCGGCTGATGAACTTGGTGCGTTCCGGCTCCCCCAGGCGCTTGAAGTAAGCGCGGGACAGCTTTAGCGCAGTTTCTACCGATTCGGAGCCGCCGCTGGTAAAGAAGCAGCGAGACAAGTCGCCGGGGGTAATGGCGGCAATTTTTTCCGACAGTCGGACCGCCGGCTCGGTGGTAGTTCCCATAGGCATGTAGGTAATCTTGAGCATCTGCTCGTAGGCTGCGTCGGCGATTTCCGTTTGACCGTAACCGACATTCTTCAGCCAGAGACCGGACATAGCGTCGATGTAGGAATTGCCCATGGCATCGGTAACTCGACAGCCTTTCCCTTCCACAAATATCTGGGGTTCGCCCTTTTCCGCCATGTCGCTGGGCTCCCGGAGATAGACCCAGAGATTTTCCAGGGCCGTGCGCTGCAACTCCTGAACGCTGCTTTCGGTGTGAGTAGTCATAACTTCCCTCCGTAATTGTAATGGCGGTACGGACAATTCTACCGTCAGTTTAACACTTGAGGGGATACTCCGACAAAGCCTCACTGCCTGGATTCCGGGATTCGGCGGCGATGTCGGAAAACTCGGCAGGCGAGCTTTGCCTTGAAAGCCTTTACTCATTGCCTTACACTGGTTCTTTGCTGCTGAAACCAACTTTTTTGCGGCAGGAGGGACTGTTATGGCGACCACTACTGCGGCGCAAAGGATTCGAGGCCGGCAACGGGAAGAACTTGCCGAAGAACTGCGCAAGCGGGTTTCCGGCGAAGTACGCTTCGACACCTATTCCCGAATGCTTTACAGTACCGACGCCAGTATCTACCAGATGGAACCGGTAGGTGTAGTTATCCCGCGCAATGCCGAGGATGTCCTGGCAGTTGTGGAAGTAGCCCGGGACAACCAGGTCCCGGTTCTCCCCCGGGCCGGAGGCACCGGGCTGGCCGGCCAGTCAGTCAACCACGCAATAGTTATGGACTTCAGCAAGTACCTTAACCAGGTGGTGGAGCTTAACCGGGAGGAAAGTTGGGTGCGAGTGCAGCCCGGCATAGTCCTGGATCAGCTGAACCGCTACCTGGCGCCCCACGGATTGCAGTATGCGCCCGACCCCACTACTTCAAACCGCGCCTGCGTTGGCGGCGGCATCGGCAACAATACCTGTGGCGCGCACTCCGTTATTTACGGGAAAACCCTGGACCATATTAAAGAAGTGGACGTTACCCTTGCCGATGCGTCGCAAGCCCAGTTCCGTACTCTGGAACCGCACGAACTGGAAGCCAAGCTGGCCGCCAGCGGGCTGGAATCCGACATTTACCGGGGAGTCCTCCAAATTGCCCGGGAAAATCTGACCGAAATCGAGGCTCGTTACCCCAAAATTATGCGCCGGGTAAGTGGTTACAACCTGGACTCTTTCCTGGGTGAAGAACCGGTCAACCTGACCAAGATGGTCGTCGGGTCTGAAGGGACTCTTTGCGTAGTAACCGAAGCCAAAGTCAATCTGGTGCCCCGACCCACGATGACCTCCCTCTCCGTCCTCCATTTTCGGGACATCATTGAGGCCAGCGAAGCCACCAAAGAAGTCTTGAAACACAACCCTTCCTCGGTAGAAGTGCTGGACAAGATGGTGCTGGACCGCTCCCGGGAATCTATGGGTCAATCCCGCAACCTGGCCTTCGTCGATGGCGACCCGGGGGCCATGCTGCTGGTGGAGTTCTACGGGGAGTCGGAAGCGGAGCTAAGAGGCAAAATGGAGCGGCTAAGGGACGATATGGCGCACCGGCGACTGGGCTATGCCTGCGTCAATCTTCTGACCCGGGCCGACCAGGATATGGTTTGGAACGTGCGAAAGGGTGGGCTGGGTTTGCTGATGAGCACCCGGGGCGATGCCAAACCGATTCCCTTCGTCGAAGACCCGGCCGTGGGCCCGGAGAACCTGGGCGAATTTGTCCGCCGCTTTGATGAAGTGGTCCGAAACCACAACACCCAGGCCGGCTACTACGGTCATGCCAGTGTCGGCTGCCTGCATATTCGGCCGCTGGTCAGCTTGAAAACTGAAGAAGGCATCGAAAAGATGATTTCCATCGGAGAGGAAATCAGCGACCTGGTTAAGGAATTTGGCGGCTCCATGAGCGGCGAGCATGGCGACGGCATCGTCCGGGGGGTATGGACGGAAAAGATGTTCGGTCCGGAGATTTACCAGGCTTTCCGGGACTTGAAGAGCGCCTTTGACCCCCAGGGAATTATGAATCCCGGCAAGATTATTGACTGCCCGCCGATGAGGGAGAACCTGCGTTACGGTCCTGAGTATCAGGCCGACTCCTTGCCTACTCGCCTGGACTTTTCTCTGGACAGCAACTATGCCGGCGCAGTGGAAATGTGCAACGGTATGGGAGCCTGCCGCAAACTTACGGGTACTATGTGTCCTTCCTTTATGGCTACCCGGGATGAAGAACACTCAACCCGAGGACGCGCCAACCTGCTGCGAGCGGCCTTGTCCGGCCGACTGCCGGAAGGCAGCATAACCGATAAACGCCTGTATGAAGCTATGGACCTTTGTCTGGAGTGCAAAGCGTGCAAGTCGGAATGCGAGTCCGGGGTAGATATGGCCAAGCTCAAGTATGAGTTCCTGGACAACTATTACCGAACCAACAAACGACCTTTCCGCAACAAGCTCTTCGCAAATATTCGGAAAGTCAACCGGCTGGGCAGACGTTTTGCCCCCCTCTCCAACTGGGGCGCCGCTTCTCCCGTTGGGAGGCTCATTTCCAGCGTCTTTCTGGGGGTGCACCCCAACCGGCAGATACCCAGGTTTGCCAGCCCTACCCTGACCCAGTGGTTCAACTCCCGTCAACCCGGCAGTATCCGGGGGGCTGCCAAGGGAACGGTGGCTTTGTTTAACGACACCTTTATGAACTACAACTACCCGTCCATTGGCATAGCTGCCGTGGAACTGCTGGAGGCCGCCGGCTATCGAGTCCAGTTGGCCGATGCGTTGTGCTGCGGACGCCCCATGATTTCCAAAGGGCTGTTGGGCGAGGCGGCAGCCTACGCCGGCTACAATGTGGACCGGCTTCACGCCTTTGCCGACCAGGGCGTGCCTATCATCGGTTGTGAACCCAGTTGCCTGTTGACCTTCAGAGACGAGTATCCCGAATTTCGCCGCGACGACCGGGCGCGAAAAGTAGCCGAGCACAGCTATATGATTGACGAATTTCTGGCAATGCTCCACGAGAAGGGCGAATTGGAAATAGATTTTACTTCTCTGGAAAAGAAGGTCCTGTTTCACGGCCATTGCCATCAGAAATCGCTGGTTGGCACCGGCACTTCCATGACCGCCCTGCGACTACCGCCTGGTTACGAGGTAGAGCTGATTAATTCCGGTTGCTGCGGTATGGCTGGCTCCTTCGGATTCGAAAAGGAGCACTACGAAGTTTCGATGAACATTGGCGAACAGGTGCTGTTCCCGACGATACGCGACAAAGGCCCCGAGTGGGAGGTGGCGGTTATGGGAGTTTCCTGCCGTCAGCAGGTCGAAGACGGGACCGGACGCCCCGCTCGCCATCTGGTCGAGGTTCTGCGCGACGCCCTGCCCTAAATTCTGTACAATCTCAGGGCAGGGGCAAGACCGTATCGGTCTGGCCGAAATTGCCGGCTACCAGGGCCAGGTCGTAGATGGTTACCTTGCCGTCCCCGTTGGCGTCCCCGAAAGTGAGGGTAATTTCAGGGATGGTGAGGGTCTGGCCGGCCGCTACGGTTACATTGCGGATAGTTACCATAGTGTAGCCGGGGGCCTGAACCCGGAGGGTAAAAGGCTCCTGGGGAACTTCAAACTCAAAAGCTCCCTCCCGACCGGCGAAGAATACATTGGTCCCGACCTCGATGTAAGCGCCGCGGCTGTCGTGTCGGCCTTGCAGCGTAACTTTTCCCTGGACGAAGGATTTTTCCAGCGGGTTTTCCATAGCCGTCTTCCCGGCCTGAAAGGTAGCTGGTCCTGGGCTTACGAAAACCACGGACAAGGCGGTCGGCTGGGTGCTTACCTGGGGCGGCAATCCGGCGGCGTCGAGTTTGGCCTGGGCTCCGACGGGGTGGACATTAGTAAGGGGAACAGGCGCGGTATCCAGACCCGAGTGGGCAAGATTGCTGGTGGTCTTAGCTGGCGCCCCGACGGGATGGACGGTGGTAAGGGGAGCGGGGGCGGTATTCATACCCGAGTTGACAAGACTGCTGGTGGTCTTAGCTGGCGCCCCGACGGGGTGGACGGCGGTAAGGGGAGCGGGGGCGGTATCCAGACCAGATTGGGCAAGACGGCTGGCAGTCCTGACCGGCACGCCGACGCCGTGGACGGAGGTAAGTGGAAGGGGCGCGGTATCCAGACCAGATTGGACAAGGCCGCTGGTCGTCCTGGCCGGCACGCCGACGGGGTGAACGGTAGTGAGGGGAGCGGGGGCGGTATTCATACCCGAGTTGGCAAGGCTGCTGGTGGTCTTAGCTGGCGCCCCGACGGGATGGACGGCGGTAAGGGAAACGGGCGCCGTCTCCAGACCCAGGTTCGCAAGTTCGCCGGCGGCCCCGGCCGGGGAGGAGATGACATAAACTTCGTCTGCCGAGTCGCTGCGGGTATCGATGGAAGGGGCCAACAATCCCCTCTTTTGCTGTGCGGGGGCATAATCAACCCGAATCCGGGTGTAGGGGGTTGAGCCGGTATCGATGACCGGGGCCAGCAGGGTGCCGCCGGATTTTGCCGCGGTCCGGCTGCTGAAAAGCCGGCGCAGCCGGTACTGGGCTGTAGCAACGGTCGGAGCCGACAAGGACTGCTGGGCGGCGGGAATGATTCGCAAGGGGTCAATGTGGGCCAGGGGCAAACCTTCAGTCCCGACAGTTGGCCGGTGCAGCGGTTTCTTGACGCGGGACTGGACCTTCCCCAGGAAAACCTCTTCCCGAGGGTTGATTACGGTGTCCACTTGGGGGTTGGTCAGGGAATGTCCACCGGCTCCGTCAATTTTGCTGCGGAATATACCGGACATAGCCTGGGGAGTGGTTGCGACCTGGGGTTTAGCGGAAGTGAAGGTGGATTTAGCGTCCACCGCTTCCACCACAAGAATATTGGTCAAAGCGACTGCGGCGGTGGCAACGGAAGGGTTTGCCAGGGTCAGGTCTTGACCCAGGCTGGCCTGAGGCACGGCCTGGCTTTCGGGGAAGGTAATCTTCGGGGTAGATTTCTCGATAATCCAGATACCTGGGGAGTAGGTCATTGAATCGTTGGCGCTGTTGGAATCGTCGGTCAAGACAACGGTAGCGGTAATGGGATGAATGGTGTCGGCGTCCGGCGGGCCGGGCGGTGGCGGGCCGCCGGAAGCGTCGGAGGTATCCCACTCCATACTGACGGTATCGGAGCCGCCGGCGGCCAGGGTAACATTAGTGGAGCCGATATTGACGTTGTCGGTGTCATCGTGGAGCTTGAGCTGGAAGGCGGCGCTGCCGGTGCCGTTGTTTTTCACCCCGACTTGAAAGGTAACTATGTCTCCCTGGTAAACGGCGGGCGCCCCGACGGGACTGATGGAACTCACGGCCACATCAATTACCGCCGCCTGGGTGATGAAGGGAGCGGAGAAGGGCTGGTCGGGCCAGGTATGGGATAAAGACCCGGAAAGGAGGTACAGAAAGAGAAGGGGCAGGAGGGCTACGATGGGAAAGGCCCGGTTCAAATCGAGAGCCTGACCAAGGTAGGGGCGAAGCCTGGAAGTGTTCATTAAAGGGCCGTGCCGGGATTGGGGAGAAGGTTGATTCCACTCAAAACTCGTATCCGCCGGTAGTTGACATTGAATTGAATTGCCACCCCTTGTACCACGTTGTCCCGGCAACGTCAAGTTTTGGCGCTTAAGGTGGGCTGGATTAGGTGGTCGATGTGTGGGGGAACTTCTGTAATTGACCCGGCGGCCCCGAAACGAAAGTTATGCCCCGATTTAGACCGCCTGAATTGTGGAACGCCGCCGCCCCGGCACAGGGCTATCGCATATGGATTTTAAGAGGCCAATTGACGGTTAAATCTCCGTTTTTAACTGCTAAATTTGGGTAATTTAAGACTTAAACCGTTGGTTTTGATGTTGATTACCCAGTAAAGCGCCGCCAAAACATCGGAAAGTTCCGTTCTCATCCTGAAAATTTTTCATATGCGATAGCCCTGGCCCCGGCACAATTCAGATTGCCGGTCAAGGGGGTCTGTGCTATACTGGAGAAAATTCTGCACAAGCAGTTACAAGGACGGCGATTATGGTACAGTCTGTTGAGAGTCCTGCCAGCCCGGCGCCCGTGGCAGCTACACCCCCCGTTCCACCGCGCGAACCCCTGACGATGAAATCTCTGCTGGAAGCCGGTGTCCATTTCGGACACCAGACCCGTCGCTGGAACCCGCGCATGAAGCGGTATATCTTCACCCAGCGCAACGGAATTCACATCATTGACCTGCAGCAAACTCTGGGTCTGATGAACGAGGCCTATCGGGCTATGATGCAGGTGGCGGCAAACGGCGGCAACGTCCTCTTCGTAGGCACCAAGAAGCAGGCTCAGGACGTGATGCAGAGCGAGGCGGAGCGGTGCGGTATGTGGTATATCAACCAGCGCTGGCTCGGCGGCACCCTTACCAATTTCCAGACTATCCGCAGCCGTATCAACTACATGATTGAGTTGCAGCAAAAGCGGGATCAAGGCTATTTCCGGCTGTTGCCCAAGAAGGAAGGGTTGAAGCTGGAAGAGACCCTGGCCAAACTGGAGAAATATTTCCTGGGCATTCGCAATATGACCAGCTTGCCTCAAGCTATGTTCATCATTGACATTTGCAAGGAGGACATCTGCGTCGCCGAAGCCCGCCGAATGGGTATTCCCATTTTTGCCATTGTGGATACGGACACCAACCCGGATTTGGTAAGCCATCCCATTCCGGGCAACGATGACGCCGTTCGATCCATCCGGCTGGTTACCGGCCGATTAGCCTCCGCTATTCTGGAGGGCAAGGCGGAACGGGAAGCTCTATTGCAGGAGCAACGGGCGCTGGCCGAAGCGGCCGCCCAGGCTGAAGCCGATGCCCTGGCCGCAGCCGCCGGTGAGGATATGTCTGACGAGGAGGCCGAACACGTCGCTCTGGCTTCGATGCCCCTGGACGACCTGGCTCAGATGATGGAACAAGCCAGTCGGTCCGGCGGGGAAGATTCGGACAGTCAAGAGTAAGGGACGCTCCTGCCCGTCATTACCCCGGTCCCACCCGGAATTTATCGAAACTCTGTCGGGGAAAGAAGACAGGCCGGCTTGGTTTATTGATGTTTGCGGGGCGACTTTCAGCATAGTGGAGCCAGTTTGAGGCCCCGCTGAGGGGGATTCAGATGCTCCCCGGATTTAGCCAGGGTAAACCCGATTAGATAAAAGAGGGCCGGCTAACGGCCCAAATCACTGAAGTACGGAGGAAATCTTTGCCAGCAAGCGTGGAACAAATCCGGTCCCTGCGCGAACAGACCGGGGCCGGAATTATGGACTGCAAACAGGCTCTTGAAGATAACGATAACGATATGAACAAGGCCGCCGAAGCCCTGCGGCTCAAGGGTTTCGCCCAGGCCGCCCGGCGGGCCAACCGGGAAACTACCGAAGGCGTCATCGAAGCCTACATTCACACCGGAGGACGGGTGGGTGCGCTGGTAGAATTGGGCTGCGAAACGGACTTCGTTGCGCGTAACGCCGAATTCAAGCAGGTTGCGCACGACATCGCCATGCAGGTGGCGGCGATGGGGCCCGTTTACGTAAGCGACCAGGATGTTCAGGAAGGAGACGACCGACCGGCCAACGAGGTTTGCCTGCTGCGGCAGACCTACATCAAGGATAGTTCCAAGGTAGTGGCGGATGTGGTTCAGGAACTGGCCGCCAAGGTTGGCGAGAACGTCCGGGTAGTTAGATTCAGCCGCCTGGCCCTAGAGGAATAGCCATTCCTGATCTGGAAGCTGCGCCCAAGTATCAGCGGGTACTGCTGAAAATTAGCGGTGAATCTCTGAAGGGATCCGCCGCCGCCGGCATTGACCCCGATGCGATTAACTATATGGCCCAGCAAATTGGGGATGCCCACCGGATGGGCATTGAATTGGCTATTGTAATTGGTGGCGGCAACATCTGGCGCGGCGGCCAGGCTGAGCGATGGGGGATGGACCGGGCGACTGCCGATTACTCCGGTATGTTGGCTACGGTGATAAATGCTCTTGCCCTGCAGGATTCCCTGGAAAAGCGAGGCATCATCACCCGGACCCAAAGCGCTTTGCAGATTCAGGCGGTAGCCGAGCCCTACATTCGGCGGCGGGCTATGCGGCATCTGGAAAAAGGGCGAGTGGTGATTTTCTCCGCCGGCACCGGCAACCCCTTTATGACCACCGATACGGCTTCGGCGCTGCGCGCCCTGGAAATTGGCGCCGAGGTGCTGTTAATGGCAAAAAACAATGTGGATGGAGTCTATGACTCCAATCCGCACATTAACCCGAATGCCAAACGGTTGCCTAACCTGGACTATCTGGAGGCTTTGAACCGGCGTCTGGAAGTTATGGATTCTACCGCCGTTTCCCTTTGTATGGAAAACAAGCTACCCATCGTAGTATTTAATATCTTCGAGTCGGGCAGTATGCAGAGTATCCTCAGCGGCGCTCCGGTAGGGACTAGGATCGCGGCTTCGGATTAGGGCGGGGTTAACTCGCTCCTACCGTAGTTTTTGCGAAGCAGTTAAATGATTGAATGGCTTGAGGGCGCATTCTTTAGATCCGAGTCAAATTTTCATGCAAGGGCAAATTTCTTTTGAATGACTAAATAGCATAGGGAGGGAACTTGCCATGCCAGATAAGGATAGCGACACCCAATTAACTCCGGAAGAGGTCCTGACAGAAGTAGAACGTAAAATGACTCGGGCGATGGAAGTCCTGGAGCGCGAGCTGTCCACGCTGCGGACCGGCAGAGCTACCCCTTCCCTCATCGAAAATGTAAACGTGGATTACTATGGCTCGCCTACTCCCTTGAAACAGATTGCATCCATTTCCGCCCCCGACGCGCGGGCAATCATGGTCCAACCCTGGGACAAACAGGCTCTGCGGGATATTGAGCGCAGCCTGATGCGTTCTGAGTTGGGTTTCAATCCCTCCAACGATGGCAACATCATTACCGTGCCGATTCCGCCGCTGAATCAGGAACGGCGCCGGGAGCTGGTGCGGCTGCTCAAACGCCGGATTGAAGAAGGCAAAGTCGCCGTCCGCAATGTCCGTCGGGACGGGCTGGAATCGCTGCGTAAGCTGGAACGGGACAAGGCAATCTCCCAAGACCAGAACCGGCGCAGCCAGGATCAATTGCAGAAGACTACCGACACGTTTATCAAGAATATGGACCAGGTTTCCACTGCCAAAGAAGCTGAAATCATGCAGGTCTAGGCGCTGGTTCGGAGATGCAATCCCATATCTCTGGAGTTTCAGGGCATTCTACGGCCTCCCCGACCTCCGCACCGGGCCATGATACTTGCCTGGAAGATGCGACCCCTTGCTCCGACAGTGCTGCGCTCGTACCGCGCCATTTAGCTATAATCATGGACGGGAACGGCCGTTGGGCGGAAAGGCGTGGTTTGCCGCGTCTGTCCGGGCATCGGCAAGGGGTCAATACGATTCCCAAAGTCGTTGACCTGCTGGCCGAGCGGGGGGTGGAATACCTCACTATCTATGCCTTCTCCACCGAAAACTGGTCCCGCCCTTCTACTGAAGTCGAGGGAATTATCGAGTTGCTGCGCGAAGCCCTGGAGCGGGAGGCAAAACTCTTCAACGAAAAGAATGTTCGCATTGTCCATATCGGCAACACGCACCGCCTTTCCCCCGAGATTCGCCGCGCTGTGGAAGGGATTCAGGAGGAGACCCGGGGCAACACCGGCCTCGTCCTGAATGTGGCTTTTGACTACGGTGGGAGGCAAGAGATTCTGGCGGCGGTAAGGGAACTCATCCGGGAAGGTATTGCGCCGGAAGACATAACCGATGAAGTGTTTGGCCGCCGTCTCTCCACCGCTCACTGCCCGGACCCGGACCTGATAATCCGCACCGGGGGCGAGCTGCGGATAAGCAATTTTCTGCTGTGGCAATCGGCCTACAGTGAGTACTACCATACCGCTACCCTTTGGCCGGATATGGATGCCGCCGAGATGGATCGGGCGCTGGATTCATACCGCAGTCGCCAGCGGCGCTTCGGCAATATTTCCTCAGATACTAAAGGTTAATTCCCTTGCTGCTGCGGACGCTCACTGCCGCGGTGGGCCTCGCCGTCCTGCTTGGCGGACTTTGGGGCGGACTGCCCTGGGTGTTCCTGTTGACCCTGCTCGCGGCCGTCCTGGGCGTCCGTGAATTTTATCGGCTTTACCCACCCGACAATTCTTCGCATTCTGCTCCCCAGTCGCCGCCGGCGCCCGAAGCCCCGGCGAGAGTTGTTTCTTCCCGTAGTACCGGTGCAAGGACTTCCGGCGACACCGCCAGCCCTGCCCTGGAACCAGCCACCCTGCCCTTCTTGTTGGGGGCCGTATGGGTAGCCGCCTTTGTCGTTGGAGGAACCGCGGCGGCAGGTACGCTCCGGTTCTGGACCGTCTCCGCTGGCATTACGGCTGTCGGAGCCGTTGCCGCCCTGCTGTGGCTGGTTGCCTTCTATCGGGAACGCAGCAGTTGGCCTGTGGCGGCAGTTTATTTGACCGGCGGGCCGGTATATGTAGGTTTTTTGCTGGCCCACGTGCTGCTGCTGGCGCAAGTGGGGGAAGCCTTCTTCAAAATGAATCCCCTGGCCTTTGCCGACGCTTCCAACGCTGCCATCTACGAAGTAGGCCGCAACTGGCTGCTTTTCGCCCTGCTGACTACCTTCGCCACCGACACCGGGGCTTACCTGGTGGGCCGGGCCATTGGCCGGCATCCCATGGCTCCGAGCATCAGCCCGGGCAAGACCTGGGAGGGAGCCGTGGGCGGCTTCACCGGAGCGGTAATTGCGGCGCTGCTGCTGGAGCGGCTGCTTAATCTGGGACTGGGCGCGGCCACCGGACTGGGAGATTCATGCGCCGCTTGGAATTGGCAACCTTTGGCAATTGGTGCTACAGTTGGATTGACGGGTCAGGTTGGCGACTTGCTGGAATCCAAAATCAAACGCCTTTCCCAGGTAAAGGATGCCGGCGCCCTGATCCCGGGACACGGCGGAATGCTGGACCGGCTGGACAGTCTGCTGATTACCATTCCGACGGTTTACTATTTATTAGTGGTGACGACGCTGTTATGAGGAAAATAGTAGTTCTGGGATGTACCGGTTCAATTGGGCGCCAGACATTGGACATTGTTCGCGCATTCCCGGAAGAGTTCGAAGTGGTCGGGTTGGCTGCCGGCGCCAACCATGAGCTTTTTCGACAGCAGATAGCCGAGTTTCAGCCGCGCCACATTTATTGTGTTGACCCGCCGGCGGACCTGGCCCCGGGGCTTTCCTTCACGGACATGGCGGAGATGGTCGCTTTAGCGGAAGTGGACCTGGTGATGGCCGCTACTATCGGAGCGGTGGGCTTGCCGCCGGTCCTCAATGCCTTGCAGCAGGGCAAGGCGGTAGCGCTGTCCAATAAAGAACCGATTGTAATGGCTGGTTCGCTGCTCAAGGAATGCGAACGCGCCGATGGCGGCGCCATCTTGCCGGTGGACAGTGAACCCAGCGCCATCTGGCAGTGTCTCCAGGGTGAGACCGGCGAACTCCGGCGGCTGATAATTACCGCCTCCGGCGGCCCCTTCCGCACGCTGCCCTTGACGGAGCTGGCGCAGGTAACTCCGGCCCAGGCCCTGCGTCATCCCACCTGGCAGATGGGCCCCAAGATAACCATTGATTCAGCCACCCTGATGAACAAAGCCTTTGAGGTTATCGAGTCCCACTGGCTGTTCAACGTCCCCTGGGAAAACATTGAGGTGGTCGTCCATCCCCAGAGCACAATTCATTCGATGGTCGAGTTTGCCGACGGATCGGTCAAAGCCCAACTGGGGCCGCCCAGTATGCGGCTGCCCATCCAGTACGCCCTCTTCTATCCGGAGCGGCGGCGCAATCCCGACGCTTCCCTGATTCCCCGGCTGGATACGGGCATTGCGCAGTCCCTGGACTTTCAGCCGCTGGAGGCGGAGCGTTACCCGTGCTTCGGCCTGGCTCTGGCTGCGGCCCGCCGGGGACAAACCTATCCGGCAGTGCTGAGCGCCGCTGATGAGGTGGCGGTGGCGGCCTTCCTTAAAGGAAGAATCGGGTTCACCGACATCTACCGAGTTGTGGCCGAGGCGATAGACGCCCACGCTCCCACTACGGGAGATACGCTGGAGGAGCTGGTGGCGGCGGACGGCTGGGCCAGACAGGAATCGGAAAGGGTTGTGGCAAGACTGGCGAGGCCCTAACCGCTCATTTGCAGCAAAAAGACAGACTAACGAGGAAGCCCATCTATGGAAACGGCCATTATCGCTATCGGCGCCTTCGTCCCCATGCTGGTTATGCTGGTAGTCATTCACGAATGGGGACACTTCTTTACGGCCAAGGCTTTTGGCGTCAAGGTTCTGGAATTTGGCATCGGCTATCCGCCCCGGGCCGTCGGTTTCTACACCGGCCGCACTCAGGTACGGCTGGATGTCAATACACGGTACGTTAATATACCCGGCCACGAGCAGCTTAGTCCCGGGCTGCTGGTTCGCATTTTCTCCAGCGAGGACACCGACGGCAATCTGGTGGCGCAGGTGGTAGAAGCATCTCTCCCCGGCAGCCGGCGGGGCCAGTTTTCGCTGCACGATGGAGGCAGCGACCTCTTTCTGCAGCACGAAGGCAAGGTTCGCGAGGCTGACCGGGATTCGCTGGTGGTGGCGGATATGGCTTATACCCTCAACTGGCTACCTCTGGGCGGTTTCGTGCGGCTGGCCGGCGAAAACAACCCGGCGGTGCCCCGCAGCCTGGCCTCCAAGAGCCCCGGCCCACGGGTGGTCATTCTTGCCGCCGGCTCGCTGATGAATGCCCTCTTTCCCCTGGTTGCCTTTTCCCTGATGTTTATGATTCCCCATAACGTAACCGCAGGTCAGGTATTGGTGGAGGAAGTTTTGCCCAACTCTCCGGCTGCCGTGGCGGGAATCATGCCCGGCGACATTGTGCTGAACGCCGGCGGTCGCGACATCGAAGATACTTCGGACCTGGGGCGGATTACCACGCTTAATGCGGGAACCGCCATGGAATGGATTATCTTGCGGGATGGACAAAGGGAAATCGTCCAGATTACGCCTCGGGTGAATCCGCCCCCGGGCGAGGGAGCCACCGGCATTCGCATAAATTTGACCAATCTGCGCACTGAGCTGAACTATGAGCTTCCCTGGACTGCCGTTTGGCTGGGAATTACCAACACCTGGGATGTGCTGGTCCTGCTACGCCATGAAATTTCCTCGTGGATAACCGGAGAACGGGCGCCCCAGTTGTCCGGCCCGGTGGGTATTGCCCAGGTCACCGGCGAAATTACCCAGCAGGGCGGACTGCGCGGGTGGGTAATCCTGTCCATCGTGTTCAGCATCAACCTGGCTATCTTGAACCTGCTGCCCATACCGATGCTGGATGGCGGCCGTTTGGTGTTCGTAGTGCTGGAATGGGTGCGGGGTGGCCGGCGCATACCGGCCAGACGGGAGGGCCTGGTTCATCTGCTCGGGTTCATCGTCCTACTGGGATTTATCCTGTTCATCACCTACAATGATATAGTTCGCCTCATCCAGGGCGGCAGCCTGTTGGGAGGGTGATGTTACCCGCTGCTGCGGGGTTTCCCGGTCGGGGGTTGGACGATGCCCGTCCTTGCTCCCGGCCCCTACTCCCGGAAGTAGGGCATTACCTTTTCGCCGAGTAACTTCAATGACCTGGCCGTCCGGTCCGCCGACATCAGGCTGCGGTTGGTCAGCATCAAGTTGCGGATGCCGGCGTCGCGCATTTGGGCCAGTTGCTCGGCCACCCTTTGGGGACTGCCCACCAGGATTTCCGACCCGTCCGGGTTCGGCGTCTCGGCGTAGCCCTCCCGACCCAGCGGCGGCGGCTGCCGATCCATTGCATATTGCGGCGGATTCCAGTTGGTGCGGTAGTACTGCATATTGTTGTAGGCTTCCAGTTGGGCCGGTAGAAATTCCGACATCGCCTGCTCATCCGTATCGGCCAGATGTATCTCTCGCCATACCCAGATCTGGTCCAGATTGGCTTCTATCGCCGCCGCGGTGAAGCCGGCCTCGGCCATAGTATCCCGGTACAGTCGGATACTGGCGGCGGTGTGGTTGGTGGAGCGGCCCCGCAGCAGAATGGGCCGGCCGATGCGGGCCATGTCCTTTACCGATTCGTCGTTGATGCAGGCTCGGGCCAGGCGCGGGTGCGGTTTCTGGTAGGGACGGGGGCGCGCCGCCGGAAAAGTTACCCGGTAATGCTTACCCTGAAAATCCAGATTGTCGGTAGTCCAGGCCTGGATTAACAGTTCCTCGGCTTCGTCCAACTGCTCAACCCCTAAATCCGGGTTGGAGCCAAAGCCGATGTATTCGTAGGCATTGTAATTGGAACCCTTGGCTGTTCCGACAATCAGACGCCCCCGGCTCAGATTGTCCAGCAAGGCGGTCTGAATCGCTACTCGAACCGGGTTGTGCAAGGGCAGTTCCAGAATGCCGAAACCCAGGTCAACCCGACTGGTCTTGACGGCCAGGGCGGCGGCAAACACCAGTGGATCGCCATAGACACATTCGCCGGTGAAGTAGTGCTCGGCCAGCCAGATGGCATCAAAGCCCAGCTCTTCAACCAGTTCCGCCTCCACAAGACATTCCTGGATGGCTTCCGCATCCCGGGAATCATCAAACTTCATCGGGTAAAAAAAGTGACCAAAGCGCATTTTATTGTCCTGAATTCTATTTGAATGAGGCTGGAGTTTTAACGGCTGCCGTCTTTGCGGGTAGGCTGGCTGCTAATTACCGCAATATTAGGCCCGGTGTCCGTCGGTTTCAAGTGAAAGCCGGCATCACCTCTTCGGCAAACAGGCGGGTGGACTGACGGGCTACCTCGGGGGAAATGTAGCCGAAAAGGTGGCGGGCGCAGAAAATGTCGTGCCTGATGAGGCCATGCTGCTCTTTCAGCCGTTTCGCTACCGTTTCCGGGCTGCCTACCAGAGCGATTCCATTATCAATCCAAAAATCGTAGGAACGAGCGCGCTCGGCGAATGTGCGGCGCAGTTCGGCCCGCTCCGGAGTCCCTGGATCGCCGCCGCGCATCCCTGCCGGGCCATAACCTAACCGGGTTGCGCCGATAATATCGCGCCCCTTGCCGGCCGGCACGGCTTCGGGGTGAGCTGCGGTAGCCAGGTACGGTTCTGCCTGTGCCCTTGCCTTAGCGTCGGTTTCGGCGACGTGGACGTGGCGAGTCAGGAAAGTCTTCGGCATCGGAGGCGGGTGTCCCTGCTGGTGCCAGAGGTCCCGCCAGGTGTTGAACTTTTCCGCAATAACCGGATCGACGTCAATGTTCTGGGAAACGTGAAAGTTCTTCCGGGCGGCGTACTCAAAACTGGCGGCGCTGTGGCAGCCGAACCACACCGGCGGATGCGGCTGCTGATATGGCTTGGGAGTAGTCAGTACCTCATCGAACTTAAAAAACTCTCCCTCGTAGGTAGCACTATCCCCGGTCCAGGCCTGCAAGATGATGTCCATCGCCTCTTCGGATATAGCCCGTCTCCGGTCAAAGTCCACGTTCCACCGCATGAACTCGTGGGCGGTTACGCCGGTTCCTGCGCCGAACTCCACACGACCTTTGGAGAGATGGTCCAGCATCGCCACTTCTTCGGCCAGGCGAATGGGGTGATGAAAGGGCAGCTGATAAACCATCACGCCAAAACGCATGACGCTGGTGGCGCGGGCCAGAGCGGTCAGGTAGATGTTGGGCGCACTCAGAAAACTGACGGCGGAAGTCTGATGTTCGATGGAAAAGTAGTACTTGTATCCCATCTGCTCGGCTTCCTGAGCGGTGCGGATATGATCTTCGTAAACATCGGCGGCGGTGAGCTGAGACTCCATCTGTGCCTGGTCCAGCACATCATATAACCCTATTTCCATTTTCGCCATTTCGGCACACCTCCAATCAAGGTTAGCACGACGGAATTGTGAGATTTGAAGGAATTTATCGAGATTCAGGAATCTGCTCAAATCAGTGTAGCCTATTTCCAGGCTTGCGTGGTAGCGTTGTAGATTCAGGTGGCATAAGTCAAGCACAGCATTCGTTCCCGCACTGCCGGGGCAACCACCGGGGCGCCCCGACATCTCGACCACCTAAAACGGAACGCTGCCTTGCTCGAAAGGGAATTGACCAGGAAGAGCCAATTACGCGTTGGATATTCGGCAACTGTCCGCTTTGCGCTTGGCGACCAACTGCTTTACACTTACCGGCACGGTTCCGATGAATGACAACACACCAAAATTGGAAATTCGGCGTCTGCTCCTGGGGTTGGCCGGCTGCCTGGCGGTTGCGGCCCTGGTTCTGGCCTTCGGCGCATTGATAATTGCCGGCTCTCGCACCGAGCTCTACCTGACTCTGGAACGGTGGCTGGGCCAATTCTGAAGGACTTTCGGATAGCGTTAATCCATCCCTTCGGAAGCCGCAGGTTCTCAGACCAAGAGCGCAATCCCTCAAATATTCCCGAATTCGTTATTGACACTGCCGGGACTGCCGCTTACGCTTGCGGTGAAGCCGGTTGTAACCTGACTAAATGCGCTTTTGGAGGTGGGTTAATGAAGTACGATTACGTAATTATCGGCGCCGGTTCGGCGGGGGCTATCTTGGCAACCCGGCTTACCGAAGACCCCGGCGTTTCGGCGCTGCTCCTGGAGGCCGGCGCCGACTACCCCAACTTTGAAGACCTGCCGGAAGAGGTCAAGTTCGGCTATGCCACTGAAGCCGACGTGATGACCAGCGACCATAACTGGCAGTTCATCGGTCGGGCTACCGACACGGCTCCGCCAATGATGGTTCCCCGCGGCAAGGTTACGGGCGGCTCCAGCGCCATCAACGGGCAGGTATTCCTGCGGGGAGTACCCGAAGACTATGATACCTGGGCCTCTTTCGGCAACAACGAATGGACTTTCACCAACTTGCTGCCCTATTTTCGCCGCATCGAGACCGACACCGATTACGGCGGGGATGACTTTCACGGCGGGGACGGGCCCATTGTGATGCACCGCTTCAAGCGGGAGGACTGGCTGCCAGCTCAGGAAGCTTTCTACCAGGCCGCTATCTCCGCCGGCTACCCCGACTGCCCCGACCATAATCACCCCGATACCTGGGGCGTGGGGCCAACGCCACTCAACAACCCTAACGGTATCCGCATCAGTACCGCCATGGGCTACCTGGATCAGGCCAGGCATCGACTTAATCTGACCATTCGCCCCAACTGCATGGTTCACCGAATTATTTTCGAAGGCAACCGAGCCACGGGAGTAGAGTTGGAAAGCGGCGGCGAAAAGTTCACCGTAGAAGGAGAAGAGATTATCCTTTCCGCCGGGGCTATCGGTTCTCCGCAAATTCTCTTGCTGTCCGGAGTTGGCCCGGCCGACCACCTGAACGACCTGGGTATTCCGGTGGTGCTGGACAAGCCGGGAGTGGGCCAGAATCTGCGCGACCATCCCGCCGTCTGGGTCACCTGGCGCACGAAGGAAGGCTTTGAGCTGGACGGACTGAAGCCTCGGGCCCAGCTAACCTTGCGCTACACAGCCCGAGACTCGGAACTGCGTAACGATATGAAGATTACTATGCAGTCCTTCGCCACCGAGCGGGTCAATATGGGCGGCAGTCGCATGGCCCCTTTGGGAATCCGAATGACCGCCGGTATCTACCTGGCGGTAGGCGCCGGCGAGCTGCGGTTGGCTACCACCAATCCCGCCGATCAGCCGATTCTGGACTACCGCTACCTGGAAGAGGAGTTTGACCGGCAGCGGTTGCGGGAAGCGGTACGCATCTGCGTTGACCTGGGCAATGACGCAGCCTTCAATGACATTATTCAGGAACGGGTAGCGCCCACCGACGCCGACCTGGAATCGGATGACGCTCTGGACCGGTGGATTAGCCGGGAGGTGACTACTTCCCAGCACATATCCTGCACCTGCAAAATGGGGCCGGCTTCCGATGCGATGGCTGTGGTGGACCAGTACGGCAAGGTGCACGGCCTGGAGGGACTGCGGATAGTGGACGCTTCCATTATGCCCGACTGTATCCGGGCTAACACTAACGTAACCACCCTCGCCATCGGGGAAAAGGTGGCCGACCATATCCGGGAAGGCAAATAAGGACAGACGTTTTCGCTCTCACCCCGGGGATGCGGATGTTGTCCGTGTCCCTGGAGTGAAATAAGCGAGTAAAACCCCTTTGACTGGAGAGGTGGTGGCAACTGTCCGGTTCACCCGGACGGGCGAACGCTTGGACAGTTGCCACCGGACTGAATAGCACCGCCGCGGCTCCCCGGAGGTTTTCAACTTATGACTACAACAATTGACCGCCCCAACAAGCGCGCTCTTACCGATGCCATAGATATTTATCGCGATGCGATGCGGCCTTTTCTGATACGGCATCTGAAGCAAATTCGAGTACGCGGTTTCAACCTCGAATCTGCCATATATCGTTCCTTGAGACCTGACCGGGCTAATTATATAAAGCGTGAAGTTTCCAACGGCAAAGATATTGCTGACATGATCGACGTTGGAGATTTCCCTGAGTTGATACAGAGAAACTGGCCAACGATATTCAAAGATGCGTTTAGCGAAGATAAGACTATCCGAAACGAGCCATGGTTAATCAGCGACGCCCGAAATAAGGCATCACATCCTGGACAACAAGACTTGGACACCGCTTTCGCTAGTGTACATCTGTACCATATTGCCAGTGTTTTGGGGAAAATCAATGCGCCTCAGGAACGGCAGATGGTCCTGGACATTCATTCACAACTTGCAAATCAAGTTTCTTCCGTGGTTGCTCCTGAAACAACTGCGGAGATGGAAATTTCTGCCAGCTCCGAAACCGCCCAACCGGCGCCGACTCGCGCCCGCGCCTCGGCCAACTTCAAGCCCTGGCGGGAGGTAATTCCACCCAACCAGGATGTTGCCCTGGGCAGCTACCAGCAGGCCGAGTTCGCCGCCAGCCTCCAGCAGGTCTATGACGGCCGGGCCAGCAGCGCCTACTATGGTAACCCGGTCAGCTTCTTCAACAGTACCTACATTACCCCCGGAATGCGCTCCTTGCTGGTGAATACGGTCAAGCGACTCAACGGGTCCGGCGGCGACCCGGTAATCCATACCCGAACCGGATTTGGCGGAGGCAAGACCCACAGCCTCATCGCCCTGTACCATTTGGTCAATAATGCTGATGCCCTGATCAATCCCGCGCCCGGCAGCGATTCCAGGGCCGCCAACGAAATCCGGGAGATTCTGGAAGAGGCGGGGTATGGCGACCAGTCCGCGGCGGCCATGGGCCAGGTGGCGGTGCTGGACGGCACCCACCTTTCCCCCTCTGACCAGGAAACTACCCCGGACGGCGATCCGCTAAATACGCTGTGGGGCGTTTTGGCCTGGCAACTGGGCGGCCAAAAGGCCTATGACATCATCGGCGAGTCGGCCCGGCGGGGCATCGCCCCCGGTCAAGACCAACTGAACCGGCTGCTGGATAATGTCGGCCCCTGCCTGATTCTCATTGATGAGCTGGTGGCCTACTGGCGCAATGCCTCCACTGTCATCGGCGTAGATTCGGACAGTGTGCATACCTTCCTGCAAGCCCTCACCGCCTCCGTAACTGCCAGCAAAGACGCGGCGCTGGTAGTTACCCTGATTGAAAGTCATAATGAAGCCGGCGGTGAGCGAGGAGTACAGGCTCTGGCCGCGCTGGAGCATCTGTTTGGCCGAATCGAGGCGGTCTGGGAACCCCTGGCCGTCAGTGAGGCTTTTGAAGTGGTGCGCCGCCGGCTCTTCAATGACCTGGCCGACCCGGCCGCCAGAGACCAGACCTGCGAAGCTTTCGCCAATATGTACAGTCGCAGCCGTGCCGAATATCCTCAGGGCGTCGCGGAGCAGAATTATCGGGAACGGATGAAAGCCTGCTACCCGATTCACCCGGAAATATTTGACCGGCTCTATAACGACTGGTCCACCATACCGAGCTTCCAGCGCACCCGGGGCGTGCTGCGGATGATGGCTCAATGCGTTAGCCGTCTTTACCTGAACAATGACCCTTCGCCTCTGATAATGCCGGCCAATCTGCCCTTCAGCGATGAACAGTTGGCTAACGAATTTAACCGGCTGCTGCCCGGTGAATGGGGCCCCGTCCTGTCAGAGGTGGACACCGACAATTCCCGCACCGACAACATCGACCGGGAGTCCACCCGCTTTTCCGAAGTTGGCGGGGCGGCCCGGCGCATCGCTCGCACCATATTCCTGGGGAGCGCGACCAGCGGCGCTACCCGGGGAGTCGACGCCCGCCAGATTCACCTGGGCGTGGTACAGCTGGGGCAGGGCAGTCCTCGCTACAACGAAGCCTTGCAAAGAATGACCGGCAACCTCTATTACCTGTATCAGGAAAACGGCAGGTACTATTTCCACGCCGAGGAGAACTTGAACAAGGTTGCCGGCGACCGGTTCAGCGCCCGCACCGACAAGGAAGCGGACGCCCATATTTTAAGCCGGCTGGAGGAGGCGCGGAACCGCCGGTCTGAGGTGCTGCTCTACGCCAATGACCCGACCGGTACCGCCGGCGTACCGGATGTTGACTTTGTGCGGCTGGTGACCCTGCCTCCTGACCTGTCCCTGCCCAGCCGGTCGGCGGAAGAGGATACCGCAACTCCGGCAGCCGCCAAGATTCTGCAGCAGCGGGGCGACGCCCCCCGGATTCACCGCAACACTCTCCTCTTCCTGACGGCCAGGCGGGATGAAATACGCAACTTGAGACACGCAGTCCAGCGGTTCCTGGCTTGGGACTCCATAATCAACGGCGATGCCAGAATTGACAACCTGACCGGCAGTCGTCTTGCTCAGGCCCGTACCGAACTGGCTAAAGCCGACGAGGAAGTGAAAGCTGCGCTGCTCAGCGCCTACCGCTGGACGCTCTCGCCGGTGCAGCTGGACCCGAATAGTGCCGAATATAAGTTCTCACAGGCCCAGACCGACAATACCAACATCGGCGAAATTTTCCACAGCGCCTTTGAACGGTTCGTGGCCGACGAGGCGTTGGTGGAACGGATTACCCCGGCTTCCCTGACCAGTATGCTGGAGCAGTATGTCTGGAATCGGGAAGGCAGTGGTGAACACATGAGCGTTAACCGGCTCTGGAACACTCTAACCAGCCAGGTTTACCTGCACCGGCTGAAGGATCGGACCGTTTTGGTCCGTTGTATTGAAGAGGGAGTGGCCCAGGGCAGCTTTGGTTACGCTGACGGTTATGACGGCGCTGCCTACCGGGGCCTGCGTTACGGCGAACCTCGCCCCGGCTCCGGGACAGTCCTGGAAAACCGCAGCGATGGGATATTGGTCCACCCGAATGTGGCTGCCCGGCAAAAAGAGAATGAGGCGGCGGCGACTTCCCCGACGCCGGGCGGCAGAAGCAGTGATACCGCAGCTATCGTAGTTCCCGATGCCGCCCAGGGCACAGCGCTGCCGCCGGTCCGCCGTACCCGCAGCATCACCGCCCGCAAGCGGTGGGAGGGCCAGTTCTCCCTGGATGACATCAACCTGCTCCGGGAGGAGATTATCCGCAACCTGAGCGGCGACGGCGGTGAAATCACCGTGGAGATTATCGTCTCGGCCCGGAATCCCGAAGGCTTTTCCGAAAACATCGCTCGCTCGGTGTGGGAAAACAGCCGCCAACTAGGGCTGGATTTCAACGAAGACATCGAGTAGCTGGCGCAGCTTCCGCGGGCCAAAGTTTCATTGGAGGATACAAAAGAAAGGCCCTCTGGCCCTGTACCAAGAAGGAAAAATCAACTCCCCTCTCCTCGTGGGAGAGGGGCCGGGGGTGAGGGCGCGCCATGCTGCTATCCGGTTAAGTTAAATATCGGCAGCGGCCAATGGCTGGAGAGCGTGCAGCAGGGATTCCACGTCCTCAATTTCCAACTGAATCTCCTCAGCGTCCAGAATTGATTTCCGCTCATAGTAGCTGGAGTGAAGAGTGTTGGCCGAATTAGCCCAGGAGAGCAATTGCCTGTTTCGGGTTATGCGCCGGGCAAAGTTCATAACTTGACGAAACTGGCCGTGCTGGTTGTATTCCAGCCCCTGCACTGCGGCAACGGCTTTGGCCATGTGGGAGGCGGCGCCCCAAGCCTTCTCGCAAGCCTGATGCCAATCGCCCTGTTGCAGATACTCCTTGCTGCGCTCTAGGAAATCCCAAGCCTGCGCTTGATATTCTCGGGCCGCCTCGGTGTTGATTGTTGTCATTGCCAAACCTGCCTTCCGGGTAGATAGCCGCCTCCAATTGTAGCACGCTGAACGGAGCTAAAGATGACCGATTGGTTGATGCGGGAAAAATCAACTCCCCTCTCCTCGCGGGAGAGGGGCCGGGGGTGAGGGCGCGCCATGCTGCTACCCGGTTAAGTTAAATATCGGCAGCTGCCAATGGCTGGAGAGCGTGCAGCAAAGATTCCACGTCCTCAACGTCCAACCCAATCTCCTCAGCGTCCAGCAGCGATTTCCGCTCGTAGTAACTGGCGTGAAGATCGTTTGCCGATTTAGCCCAATAACGCAGTTGGCGATTTCCGGTTATGCGCCAGGCGAAACTTATAATCTGGCGAAACTGGCCGTGGTGGTTGTATTCCAGCCCTTGCACTGCGACAACGGCCTTGGCCATGTGGGAGGCGGCGCCCCAAGCCTTCTCGCAAGCCTGATGCCAGTCGCCCTGCTGCAGATACTCCTTGCTGCGTTCCAGAAAATCCCAAGCCTGTGCTTGATATTCTTGGGCCGCCTCGGTGTTGATTGTCGTCATTGCCAAACCTGCTTTCCGGGTAGATAGCCGCCTCCAATTGTAGCACGCTGAACGGAGCTAAAGATAACCGATTGGTTGGGGCGGGAAAAATCAAACTCCCCTCTCCTTGCGGGAAAGGTGCTGGGGGTGGGGGCGCGACATGCTGCTATCCGGTTAAGTTAAATATCGGCAGCGGCCAATGGCTGGAGAGCGTGCAGCAAAGATTCTACGTCACCAATGTTCAATCGAATTAGCCTGGCGTTCAGCATTGATTTTCGCTCGTAGTAGCTGGAGTGAAGCGTGTTGGCCGAATTAGCCCAAGAGCGCAGTTGCTCGTTTCCGGTTATGCTCTCGGCATGATCCATAACTCGGTGAAACTGGCCGTGGTGGTTGTATTCCAGCCCCTGCACTGCGGCAACGGCCTTGGCCATGTGGGAGGAGGTGCCCCAAGCCTTCTCGCAAGCCTGATGCCAATCACCTTGTTGCAGATACTCCTTGCTGCGTTCCAGAAAATCCCAAGCCTGCGCTTGATATTCTTGGGCCGCCTCGGTGTTGATTGTTGTCATTGCCAAACCTGCCTTCCGGGTAGATAGCCGCCTCCAATTGTAGCACGCTGAACGGAGCTAAAGATAACCGATTGGTTGATGCGGGAAAAATCAAACTCCCCTCTCCTTGCGGGAGAGGGGCCGGGGGTGAGGGCGCGCCATGCTGCTACCCGGTTAGGCTTAATTATCAGCAGCTGCCAATGGCTGGAGAGCGTGCAGCAAAGATTCTACGTCACCAATGTTCAATCGAATTCGCCTGGCGTTCAGCATTGATTTTCGCTCGTAGTAGCTGGAGTGAAGCGTGTTGGCCGAATTAGCCCAAGAGCGCAGTTGCTCGTTTCCGGTTATGCTCTCGGCATGATCCATAACTCGGTGAAACTGGCCGTGGTGGTTGTATTCCAGCCCCTGCACTGCGGCAACGGCCTTGGCCATGTGGGAGGAGGTGCCCCAAGCCTTCTCGCAAGCCTGATGCCAGTCGCCCTGCTGCAGATACTCCTTGCTGCGCTCCAGGAAATCCCAAGCCTGTGCTTGATATTCTCGGGCCGCCTCGGTGTTGATTGTTGTTATTGCCAAACCTGCCTTCCGGGTAGATAGCCGCCTCCAATTGTAGCACGCTGAACGGAGCTAAAGATAACCGATTGGTTGATGCGGGAAAAATCAAATTCCCCTCTCCTCGCGGGAGAGGGGCCGGGGATGAGGGCCTATTTGCCAAACCTGCTTCCAGGGTAGATAATCGCTTTCAACTGTAACCCGCTGAATGGAGCCAAAGATAACCGATTGGGTGAGGAAAAAATAGACGCCCCCTGGTTACAGGGAGCGTCGGGCCAGCGATACTCTCGCTGGGGGGGTAGCTTTATATTACCGGATATATAATACTTTTGCAATACCTCGTCCGCAGGGCTATCGCATATGAAAAATTTTCAGGATCAAAACGGAACTTTCCGATGTTTTGGCGGCGCTTTACTGGGTAATCAACATCAAAACCAACGGTTTAAGTCTTAAATTACCCAAATTTAGCAGTTAAAAACTGAGATTTACCCGTCAATTGGCCTCTTAAAATCCATATGCGATAGCCCTGCCTCGTCCGAGTCAGACAAATTCTTCCCAGGGAATGCCCTTAATGACAAATGGGACACAACGTGTGGCTGCATACATTGACGGTTTCAACTTGTATTACGGTCTCAGGTCCAAAAAATGGCGACGCTATTACTGGCTTAACTTGATTTTGTTGGTAGAAAACCTGTTGCGTCCCAATCAGAGACTTGTTTCCGCTCGCTATTTTACGACTCGGGTATTACCGGAACCCGGAGACTTGGATAAGCCCGATCGTCAGAACGTTTACCTGGCAGCTCTGGAGACCCTTCCCGACCTGACGATTCATTATGGCTACTTTTTGAAGAAGAAAAAGGTATGCCATAGTTGTGGGGCAGGTTTGCAAACCTATGAAGAGAAAATGACAGACGTCAACATTGCAGTCTCGCTGCTTACCGACGCTCAGGACAACATATTTGACATCGCAATTGTAGTTTCTGCCGACAGCGACTTGTTTAGCCCGATAGAAGAGGTGCGAAAGCGCTACCCAGGCAAGGGAGTGGTTGTTGCCTTTCCGCCTAACCGGGTGTCAAAACAATTGCGCGACAGTGGGCCGGCTTTCACTATAGGGCGGGACACCTTCCGGGACAGTCAATTTCCGACTCAGGTCATCGGCGTGGCTAACGAGACCTTATACCGACCTTTTGAATGGAGCTAACTACACTATGACCACCACCCAGCCCGCCTACCGCAAGAAGCTCATCGAGGTTGACCTGCCCCTGGACGCTATCAATGCGGAGTCGGCTCGGGAGAAGTCTATCCGCCACGGCCATCCTTCCACTTTACACCTGTGGTGGGCACGCCGGCCCCTGGCAGCCTGCCGGGCGGTCATCTTCGCCAGCCTGGTGGACGACCCCTCCGCTTGCCTCGAGGAATTTACTACTCCGGAAAAGCAGACCGCCGAGCGAGGCCGCCTGCACGACCTAATCCGGCGGCTGGTGGTTTGGGAGAACAGCAGCGATGAGCGGGTGCTGGCCGAGGCTCGTAAGGAGATTGCCAAGTCGGTAGCCCGCTCCCGTAACGAGACGGCGCCGACGGAGTCGGCCGCCGTGCTGGACTACCTCAACCGGCAGGCCCAGCCCATCTACGACCCCTTCTGCGGCGGCGGTTCCATTCCGCTGGAAGCCCAACGGCTGGGGCTGCGGGCGGTGGGCAGCGATCTGAACCCGGTGGCCGTGCTGATTACCAAGGCCCTGATTGAACTGCCGCCCCGGTTCGCCAACCAACCGCCGGTGAACCCGGAGGCGGACCCTATGGGTATGACCGTGGGGAAGGGCAAACGAGAACAAAAGATGCCCTGGCGGGGGGCCGCCGGCCTGGCCGATGACATCCGTTACTACGGCCGCCAGATGCGGGAACTGGCCTGGGAGCGCATCGGCCACCTTTATCCCAAAGCCCAACTGCCCGACGGCAGCGAAGCTACCGTCATTGCCTGGCTCTGGGCCCGCACCGTCCCCTGCCCCAACCCGGCCTGCGGCGTGGCGATGCCCCTGATGCGCACCTTCCAGGTGTCCAAGAAGCGCGGCAATGAACACTGGATTAGGCCAGTGGTAGATTCCGTCGCCAAGTCCGTCTCCTTTCAATTGCAGAATCACCGGGACGGCGTACCGGCCGAGGGCACGGTAAATCGCAACGGCGCCACCTGTGTTGCTTGCGGCAGCACCTCCCCCTTGTCCTACGTCCGGGAACAGGCCCGGGCTGGCAATATGGGCGAGGTTATGACCTGCATCGTCGCCGAAGGTGACCGCAAGCGTCTATTCCTGTCCCCAACGGAGGAGCATATCCGGATTGCCAAATCGGCTAAGCCGGAATGGCGACCTAGTGGCAATCTTCCAGAGAAGGCATTGGGGTTCAGGGTTCAGGGCTACGGATTTACACAGTGGCATCAGCTATTCACTGATCGGCAACTGACCTCGCTTACTACTCTCAACGACTTAGTGTCAGATGTTAGGGAAGTGATGATGAAAGATGGCGCCAGTGAGAAGTATGCCAATGTCCTTCACATTTACTTAGTTCTTGCTACTGGAAAATATGCGGACTATTGTTCTAATTTTTCATCTTGGATCGCGGCGAGTGAAAACGTGAGAAACGTTTTCACTCGCCAAGCACTTCCGATGATTTGGGACTTTGGTGAAGCTAACCCCTTCGCTAACTTAGCGCAGAACTGGATATCCGTTATAGAACGAATAGCTGAGGTTATAGAAAAACTCTCTCTCAATGTAAACAACGGAGAAGTGCACCAAGCGGACGCCTCTACTACTATCTATGCCAATAGCGGACCGGTTATCGTTACTGACCCTCCATACTATGACAACATCGCTTACGCTGATTTGTCTGACTATTTTTATATCTGGCTGCGGCCATTACTACGGGATATTTATACCAACTTATTTGCAGGTATAGTGACTCCTAAAGTCGAAGAAATGATAGCTGAACCAAATCGGTTTGACGATGCTAGGCAGAGATTTGAACGATTACTAATCCAGACATTGAGACTAATAAGAGACCGTTGCAGTCCTGAATTTCCATTGTCCATATTTTATGCCTATAAACAGCAGGAAGAAGAACGTGAAGGTAGATCTTCGACTGGGTGGGAGACTATGATTAGAGCGTTGGTGGAATCCGGCTTTCAGGTAATTGGCACTTGGCCAATGCACACTGAACGGCAAGGGCGAATCAGAGATATAGGTTCAAACGCCCTCGCCTCCTCGGTAGTCTTGGTGTGTCGGCCGCGGCCGGAGGATGCGCCTATCGCTACCCGGCGCCAGTTCCTGTATGCCTTGGCGGCGGAATTGCCGAAGGCGTTGGACCAGCTTACCCGGGAAGGGCACATCGCGCCGGTGGACCTGGCCCAGGCCGCCATCGGGCCGGGAATGCAAATCTACTCCCGCTACCGGCGGGTGGAGACCATCAGCGGCGAGCCGGTAACAGTGCGGGAAGCTCTGGCCGCCATCAATCAGGCCATCGCCGACTACGACGAGCGGCAGGAAGGGGAACTGGACGCGCCCACCCGCTTTTGCGTGGATTGGCTGAAACAGTACGGCTATAAGTCGGGCAGCTACGGCGTTGCCCAGACCCTGGCCCAGGCCAAAAACGTAACCATCGAGGATACGCTGCGGGACACCCACGACCTGCTGACCGCCGCCGGTGGGGAGGTGCAGTTGCTTCCGGTGGACGCTTACGGAGCCGAGCGCCGCCGGCGCTTATCCGGGATGACCGCCTGGGAAGGGGCCTGCCGCATGGTCTGGCACCTGAGCCGGGAAGAGGGTCAAGGCATCGCCGGCGCGGCGGAAGTCTATCGGATGATGGACAGCAGCGTTGCCGAATCGGTGGAGCGGCTGGCCCGAATCCTCTACAACCACTACGACCGCAAGAACGACTCGGCCAACTCGGTAATGTTCAACAGCCTGGTCACCGTGTGGCCGGATATTCAGGCCGCCGCCCGGCAGACGGAGCAGAGCCGGATGAATTTTACGGATGAAGTTGCCGGATGATGTGATGGATATTCCCACCGGCGAGACTACGCCCTTCGGCTTGAAGTATCGGCTGGAGCGAGAGTTGCGGCTCTTCAATGAAGCCGAGATTAGCCAGGTGCCCCGGGGCCGTACCGGGGTTTACGCCCTGTGGCTGCCCGCCAGCTACGCCGACGGCTGGGAGTGCATCTACGTGGGGAAGTCCGAAGGCCGCCTGCGTACCCGGCTGCGGGAACACCTCAAGCGCGAGACCAACCCGGAACTGGCGCACCAACTCTCCCTGTTCCGCGACATAGTGCGGTTCTCCTTCGCCTTCACCCGGGGCCATCAGGAAACCCTGGACCTGGAAACCGCCGTCATCCAGGCCTGGCAGCCCCTGACCAATCGCAACAAGCGAGGCTAATCCCCGCGCTGTCCGCATCGGCCCCATTCGGATGGTTAGTCCTCCCTCTCCTCACGGGAGAGGGGCCGGGGGTGAGGGCAGGGCTATCGCATATGGATTTTAAGAGGCCAATTGACGGGTAAATCTCAGTTTTTAACTGCTAAATTTGGGTAATTTAAGACTTAAACCGTTGGTTTTGATGTTGATTACCCAGTAAAGCGCCGCCAAAACATCGGAAAGTTCCGTTTTGATCCTGAAAATTTTTCATATGCGATAGCCCTGGGGGTGAGGGCAGGGCTATCGCATATGGAATTTAAGAGGCCAATTGACGGGTAAATCTCCGTTTTTAACTGCTAAATTTGGGTAATTTAAGACTTAAACCGTTGGTTTTGATGTTGATTACCCAGTAAAGCGCCGCCAAAACATCGGAAAGTTCCGTTTTGATCCTGAAAATTTTTCATATGCGATAGCCCTGGGGGTGAGGGCCTCATCATTAGGCAAACGGGCTGCTCTAAGGTACAATACTTACCGGCAGCCAGGACAAAGGGGGACAACTTTCAATGAGCATAGTCGAAATAGCCGCTATTGCCAGTGTTTTCGCGGTATTGGTCGCCGCAGTTGGTCTGGCAGCCGCTGCCATCTTCCGAATCGGGAGACTGACCGAGGCTACCGAGCGAATACATCGGGAGATCCGGGCTGAATTGCAGCTCATCCACGAGCGGATGGATCGCAGTGAAACCCGTTCGGAAGAACGCTTCCAGCAGATGGAAACCCTCAACGCAGAACGCTTCCATCGGATGGAAGAAGTTACTGCAGAACGCTTCCGGCGCATGGAGGAAGTTACCGCGGAACGTTCCCGACGGATGGAGGAAGTTACCGCGGAAAGGTTCCGGCGGATGGAGGAACTAATTCTTGCCGAGAGCGCCAAGACCCAGGGGCAGATTGCGAATCTGCAGCAAGCTATAATGACCCACTCCCACGATGCGGACGGCGGCGTGATGTTTCGGGTTCCCCTTACTGAACCCAACCAGTAATTGAAGCGGCGAATTTGCCCCTAATCCTTGCCTGATGCCCTGGCCGCATAAAAGGCAGCCGGGTTGCCTGCCTTGCCTCTTTCCTTGACAAGGTAATCACCCCTTTCTACAATCCGGTAAGTGGCAGCCCCGTAAACCGGTGTCCGTATGTCTTTTCCAAAAATTTCACCGGCCGGAAGTATCCGTACAGTCGCAACCGGCCGGCATAAGGAGCCCGTAATGTCCTCAGAAAGTTTCTCTCCTGAATTCAGCCGCATCGTAAAACCGCAAGCCCCGCTGGAGAAGATCTCCGGCGGACATATATTTACCGAAGGCCCGGTCTGGAACGGCGAGGAAAATTTCCTGGTCTGGACCGATATCATCGATAACAAAATCTGGAAATGGGTCCCCGGACAGGGCGTCAGCATTATTATGCACCCGTCGGGCAAGGCCGACGGTATGACCTATGACCACCAGGGACGGCTGCTGGTAGCCGGCTGGAGCAGCCGCACCGTATGGCGGTGGGAGCATGATGGCTCTACCACCGTGCTGGCCTCTCACGTGGACGGCAAGAAGCTCAACACCCCCAACGACATTATTATGAAGTCCGACGGTATAGTCTATTTTACCGACCCTTCCAACGGCATCCGCAATGTTGGCATGGAGTCGGAAGACGTCCAAAAGTACGTGGACTACGAGGCTGTCTATAAGCTGGACCTGTCTGACGTCAGCCTGACTTTGCTGGTGGACGACTTCATCAACCCCAACGGCCTATGCTTCTCGCCCGATGAATCGCTGCTCTACATTAACGATACGCCCCGAATGCACATTCGCGTTTTTGACGTGCTGGCCGACGGCACTATCGGCAATGGACGCCTGTTTGCGGAACTGTTCCACGACGACCACGGCTCCCCCGACGGGATGAAGGTGGATGTAGAAGGCAACGTTTACTGCACCGGCCCCGGCGGAGTCTGGGTTACCGACCCCCAGGGCAATCATCTGGGCCGGTTCCTGGTGCCGGAAGACTGCGCCAACTTTGGCTTTGGCGATCCCGATTATCGCACCATTTACTTCACTGCTCGCTCTTCAGTTTACCGGATTCGGGTGGAAATTCCCGGCCTGCCCACCTTCCCAATTCCCGGCATCAGCGGCTGACTGCGGCCTACTGGCCGATAATGCTGCCGCTGCAATATCTCGCGCTAATCCCTAAAACTGAATTCGTTCGTCCCACACCCGTCGCCGCGTAGGAGAAGGGCTTGCGAACCATACACAGGAGGCATTAATGAACTGGGAATTTAATCTGGCAGCCGGCCCCTACGGCAGCCCCACCGACGGGCCGGTATGGGATGGAGAGGCGCTTTTGTTTACCTCTCTGCCCTTGCCGGCAAACACGATCAATAATAAAATTCTGCGCTATGACCCAAATTCGGGTGAAGTTTCCGATTTTCGTCGCTGGACCAACCGGGTAGTGGGTCTGGCTTTTTCCGCCGAAGGTATCCTCTACGGGTGTCAGAGCGGCGCCCGCCGGGTTATTCGCTTCAACGGGGACGGCTCCGCCTCGCCCATGGCCTACAAAGTGGACGGCAAATTTCACAATCAGCCCAAGGATTTAGCCATCGATCGGCAGGGCCGCATCTGGTTCGCCGACCCGGTATGGGGGCCGCCGGTAGTGGGTGGGCTGCGCAACTACGAACTGGCGCCCTACTCCATTGACTACCGCGCCGTTCTCCGTATGGAAGCTCCGAATAAGGACGCTCCTCTGCACCGGATGACCGCGGACACGACCGCCCCGCTGGCCGTGGCCCTTTCCCGGGAAGAGGATATTCTCTACGTAGCCGAAAGCAGCGAGGAGCCGGCCGGCCGGCGAGAACTGCGAGCCTACCCCGTCAATGCGGATGGGACTCTGGGCGCTTATCGGGTGTTGCACAGCTTTGGCGCCGATTATCGGGGCGTGCATCGGGGCATCAGCGGTATGTGTTTGGACGCCGACGGCAACATTATTGCCTGCGCCGGTTGGGAACGCAGCGGCCCCGGCCCGATGGTGTACGTTTTCTCTCCGTCCGGGCAAGTCCTGGAAACTCACCCCACGCCGGCGGAACCTACCAACTGCGCCTTTGGCGGCCCCAACCTGACCGACCTATACGTCACCACCACCGAAGGGCACCTCTACCAGGTAAAGGACACCGGCCGCCAGGGCTGGGCCCGGTACCCGGCGGTGGGGTAGAGAAGTTCAGCCCACAAAGAAAACCCGCACCTAATTTGCCACTCTCGATCTCTTGCGTGGGCACAAGAGACCGGTGGGAGGACTGCTCGAAATATGGCAAATCCGCATATCGATAATATGCTCGAAGCCCTGGATCTGGAGGTAGAAGAGATCAGGAATTCCAGAACTGCCAGCGCCTATGACTTAATTGACGGTATCCGGCTGGAACACCCCGATCCCAGCCTGGTGGCATATCAGTTCCAGATGGATAATGAGGCGACGGTTCGGGAAGACTCCCCCGGAGAACTGATAATCGCCGGCGAGCCTGAATCCAGGTATCCCTGCTTAATCCAGTCCCTGAACGGGAACGTCGTTACCTTGAACATTGACCATCCCCTTGGCGATACCATCCCGGCGGCGCGGCTGTCGATAGATATGACTTTCCTGCTGATTAATCTGAAGGACAAGTTGCAGGAAATAGCGGGTACGGGGCCTAAACCCGGCTTTAACCTGGCTTTGGCCGACCAAACCATTTTGGGCGCAGCCCAGCCGGCGGCTAACCCGAAGACTTCCACCCCGGACCCCAACAACGCTCTCCCAACGTCCTTGAATGTAGAACAGCAGGATGCGGTCAAGAAGTCCCTGGAATTTCCGGTTTCCTATTTGTGGGGGCCGCCAGGGACCGGCAAGACCCGTACCGTCGGGGCGATAGCGGCCAGTTATTACCGGGCCGGTAAATCGGTATTGGTGCTTTCCCACACCAACGTGGCGGTGGACACGGCCCTGGAACAGGTATGCGATCAGCTTCAGGCTGAACCCGATTTCTCCAATGGCCTGGTTTTACGCTACGGCCAAATATCAAAAACTGAACTGGACCGGAAATACGGAGACTGCATACTTCCCAAACGCATTGCGGAACGGGCGAAGCGGAACCCGAAAGTCGAACCGGACCAGTCAAAAAATTTGCCGGTCGGAGACAAATGCCGCATTGTAGGGTGTACCGTATATCAAACCTACCTGAACCAGGAAGTATATCAGCGAGGCTATGATGCCGTTATCCTGGACGAAGCTTCGATGGTGCCGCTGCCCTTCGTATTCTATGTCGCCGGATTAGCTAAAGAGCGCGTTGTCGTGGCCGGCGACTTCCGCCAGCTTCCTCCCATCGCCCAGGCCGAAGGTCCTCAGGTGGAAGAGTGGTTCAAGAAGGATGTATTCCAGAAGTCCGGTATTGAAGCCAGGGTTGATGCCCATCAGCAGCCTCCGGAATTGACTGCGTTAAAGAGCCAGTACCGGATGGCCCCGCAGATTTGCGACCTGGCTAACCGGATGTTCTATGGAGCGGGCCTGAAAACCGATGCCAGCGTAATGGAAAGGGATTCGGACGAATTTCCGCTGGGGGATAACTCTCTGTTTTATCTGGACACCGGCGAACTGGTTCCCTGGTCCGCCTTTCGAGTGCGTTCCCGTTCCCGCTACAACCCGATTCACGCGCTGCTGGTTCGCAATTTGGTAGCCAAACTGGTTCAGGCAAATTGGCTGCCCCAAGCCGACTCCCATACCGCCGACAAGTTAGCTATCGTAGCTCCATACGCCGCCCAGCCCCGGCTGATCAGCCGGATGGTTGCTCCCCTGTTCCAGGATAAGTCCCCGGGCGCCGATTTTGGCGCCTGGGTTCCGCGGCCGGCCCCGGCTTCTACCGTCCATCGCTTTCAGGGCAACGAAAAGAACGTCATAGTTCTGGACTTGACCGAGGCTCCCGGAACGCCCATCGGCCGGTTTTCCAGTGGCGTTAATATCGGAGATGAGGGAGGGCGACTGCTGAACGTCGCCTTGACCCGGGCGCAGAATCATCTGGCAATTATCGCTGATTTTGCCTATTTGGCCCGTCATCCCGCCCGGGACACCATTGCGAACCAGCTGCTGTCCCGAATCAAAGCGGAAGGGGCTCCCTTGAATGCCCGGGACTTGTTATCCGGCGCCGCATCCCTGCCCTTGCTTACCGGCGGGTTCAACCCGGCCAGCTACCTGGCCGATGATGTGCGAAACGCCCGGCAATCCGTCGTGGTCTGCTCACCGGAAATAACCGACGCCGGCTATGAGCGTTGGGCCGGTACCCTGCGGGAAAAAGCCGGGGCCGGGGTTCCGGTTAAGGTCTTTACCAAAACCGCACCGGACAACCGTTCCCTGGCTCGGTTGTCGGATGCCGGCATAACCCTGCGCGCCGAGGACAATTTCTCGGCCAGGTTCGCCATGATCGATCAGCAGCTGCTTTGGGTCAGCTCCGGCGACTTGCTGGGCGGCGGCGCATTAGCCTCGGACACCCTGACGGTGCAGCACGCCAACCGCGAAGCCTGCTTGCTGCTGGCTTCCTTTCTGGGCCTGCCCAGCAGCAATCGACGGCCAACGGTTAGGGAAGGGGACCCTTGCCCCCAGTGCGGCGACGGGGAGATGCGGTTACGCCGCGGCTCGCGCGGGGCGTTCCTGGGCTGCTCCCGCTATCCAGAATGTCGCTCTACCGCATCGGCATAAGGGCTGAAAGAGGTCCATTGTTCGCCGGTTCCCGGTTCAGGCCATTCACACTCCGGCACAACCTTAAATTCAACGGCAGGAGGCGCCCATGGTAACCGAGGCATTTGCTCCCGAATTTCGCCGGTTGGTACCGGAAGACGCTTCCTTTTCCCGGGTAGCCACCGGGTTAACCTTTACCGAGGGGCCGGTCTGGAATTACCGCGAAGGCTATCTAGCCTGGGTCGATATTATTGGCGACGCCATCTGGCGCTGGGACCCCGGCAAAGGCAAGCGCCTCGTTATGCGCCCGTCGGCCCACGCCAACGGCATGACCTTTGACCGTCAGGGCCGACTGGTCATCGCCGGCTGGAGCGGTCGTACCGTATGGCGTATTGAGGATGACGGCGCTCCCACTACCCTGGCCTCGCACTACAATGGAATCAAACTCAACACCCCCAACGACATCGTCTTCAAGTCCGACGGCAGCATTCACTTTACCGACCCTTCCAACGGCTGCCATCTGGTAGGCCATCAGGGGCAGACTTGCAAAAGTATCTGGACTACGAGGGCGTGTACCGCCTGGAGCTGGATACGGGGCAGTTGATCCTGCTTAACGACGATATGGTGTTCCCTAACGGCCTCTGCTTTTCCCCGGACGAATCGCGGCTGTACGTCAATGACACGACGCAGCACTACATTCGGGTCTTTGATGTGCTGCCCGACGGCTCCCTGTCCAATCCGCGCCGTTTCGCCGACCTGCACGGAGCGGATGTGGGCCATCCCGACGGCATCAAGGTGGACACGGAAGGGAATGTCTATTGCACCGGCCCCGGCGGCGTATGGGTTATGAATCCCCAGGGCGACCACCTGGGCCTGATTCGGACGCCGGAACCGTGCCACAACTTCACCATTGGCGGCCCAACCCTGCAAACCATCTACTTCGCCTGCCGCACCACCATTTACCGAATGGAAATCAGCGCCCGGGGAATCGCGGTGTGTCCCTAGAACTTTGCGGTGGACATCGGCTTGAAGTAATGGGACTCGCCGCGCCTGCTTCGCGCCCGATTGGATTTCAGAGGCCATATCCTTTGGTAAAGAGCAGACTGGATGCCGGGCGGATAGAAATCAGGTAAGATAACCTGGAGAATCAGCCGGTATCAAACGTCCGTACCGGCAGGTTACTGGGCGCCGGGAACCCCCAGCCTTCCCCGCGGCGCAACCGCCCTGGCGACAACCCGTAAAGGAGGCCCACTCTATGGTTAAAGAGGTCTATTTTTTCACTGAAATGGGTTACACCGCTTACTCCCAGGAAACGGCCGCCAACTACGGCTACACCAACCTGATGTTCCCTAACGAAAACTTCGTCCCGGAAAAGGCTTCCGAGCTGTACAGTATGTACTTCGACGAACTTCAGTATTGCACCGAGTCCGGTTTTGACGGGGTGATGATTAACGAACATCACAATAACCCGCTCTGCATGATGCCCTCGGTAAACGTTATTGGGGCCGTCTTGTCGAAGCTGACCCGGAAAGGCAAGATTGTGTTTCTGGGCAACGTACTGCCCATCCACGAGAATCCGCTGCGCGTCGCCGAAGAGATTGCCATGATTGACTGCATTTCGGGCGGCCGCGTCGTTTGCGGGTTCGTCCGGGGTCTGGGGCAGGAAAGCTGGGCAACCAACACCAACCCCATCTACAATCGGGAGCGATTTGACGAGGCCCACGACCTGATTGTGAAGACCTGGACTACCCCGGGGCCTTTCCGCTGGGAGGGCAAGCATTATCACTTTCGAGCCATCAATCCCTGGGCCATGCCCTTGCAGAAGCCGCATCCTCCCATTTGGATTCCCGGAGTCGCCAGCCCCGAGTCGGTCATATTCGCCGCCCGGCATCGCTACCCTTACATTGCCCTGGCCCCGCCGCTGGATTTGATGGAAGAAATCTACGACCTTTACGACCGCACCGCAGCGGAAGAGGGCTATACTCCTACCTCGGATAACCGGGGCTACGCCATTCGGGTTAACGTATCGGACAGCGACGAGCGGGCCTACGAAGAGGGCAAAAAGTTCTTCTGGCAGTTGGGGACCTCCTTCGGGGTAGCGCCCCGGGAGTGGCAAGCTCCGCCGGGCTACCTGAGTCGGGCCGCCGTCCGGGGCCAGCGGCAGCAGCGGCGGGAAGTTACCCGCAATATTGCCCCGGAGAACCGCACCGTAACCCCCGGCGGGCCGGCCCTGTCCTACGAGGAAGCCCACGCCACCTACCAGATTGTTACCGGCAATCCGGACACGGTAATAAAGAAACTGCAGCACGTCATCGACGTGGTGGACCCCAGCTACATGGTTCTTTGGGGTCGGGAAGGGCCGATGTCCCACGAAACGGCAGTCCGCTGCATTGACCTGTTGGGGCAGGAAGTAATACCGGCCATTAAAGAGTATCAGTCCCAACGGGGCAAATAGGGTTCAGCCGGCGCCGGTCGTGGCGCTGGGGGAGGGTTTGACAATTTAACTGCCCTGGCTCCAGCCGGCCAATCAATTTATCCAGGAGGTCAACCAATGGATCGAGGTATCTGGGCAACTTGGTACGATCTGCCCGAAGAGGGCAAGGAAGAGTACTTGTCCTGGCTGCATGAAGAATACATCCCCGAAGCTTTGTCCCGCCCCGGCTATCTGTGGGCCTGCCACCAGCAGAACATTATGACCCCGGAACGAGAGGCGGAAATTAACCACCGCCTGACGCATATCAACGACCCGGGGGTGGAAAATCCCGGAGTCCCCGCCGGGAACCAGTACCTGCTGCTATTCGGGGCCGCCTCGCCCCACACCTTCGTTGACCCCAGCGTACCGGAGCTGATGGCCCGGGCCGATGCGCGAACGCTGGAAATGGTCGGGCGGCGACAGAATTCCCGCTACTGCATCTTCGTTGAAGAGGCACGGGTGGACGGCCCTGCCTTTAAGGAGCGGCAGCCGGGCCTGACCCCCGGCCCAATTGTGCAGCTGGGCAGCTTTAACATTAATGCTTTGGAGAACGAGGAGGAGATGGGGACCTGGTATTCCCGCTCCCGGCTGCCCTTAATGGCGCCCATGCCAGGCTGCGTTGGCGCGCGCAAGCTGGTGTCCATTGTCGGCTGGGCCAAACACGCCATCCTTTACGAATTTCTCACGCTGGAGGACGTGGAAAACCATTTCATCGATACCGACCAGGAATGGTCCTGGCAGGTGGTAGCGAACCTGGTTCACGCCCCGCATTCACCCAGCCTGGGTTATCGGATTTGGCCGCAGTAGCCGGCGGATTACCGCCGGCGGTAAAAGGCCCGGCGACGGTTTACCGCCGCCGGGCCTTCACTTGAAATTTTCTCCAGCGACTAGTTGGGCGTCAAGGCTACTGACCGGATTTCACCGAACTCCTTTTGCAGCTTTTGCCAGGTAGCGCCGCCGTCTTCACTGACATAGACGTAGCCGTAGAGACTGGCCCCCACTACTACATCCGGCACGTCGGCGTGGATGCCGAACCAGTAAACTACCGAGTTGGGTTCCACCGGCAAATTTACTGCCTGCCAGGAATTGCCGCCGTCGGTGGTGCGCTGAATGGCCCCGGTAACACCCGGGATGGAATCGCCGTTGCCGACGAACATCACCTGCGGGTCATCCGGTTTGATGACCATACCGCGACAATAGGAACGCATATCGGCTTCGTGGAACCTGGGGAACTCGTGCAGCTCCCAGCTTTCACCCTCGTCGGTGCTGGTGGAGATGCCGAAGGGCGTGGTGGCGTGAACCGAGGCGCCGCGGTCGGTCAAGCGCAAGGTCATTCCGTGAATGTCGCCGTGGAAGGGGTCCGGCCCCAGGTCCGGCAAATGTATCCAGCTATCACCGCCGTCCAGACTCTTGTAGATGCCGTCCACCTCAATGCCGGCCCAAACGGTGCGATGGTCGCGCGGGTCAACAATCATATTGGTGGTACGGGGAATGCCCACCGGGCAGGGCAGGGTTACGCCCAGGGCAAGCTGATCCCACGTCTTGCCCCCGTCCCGGGAACGAAAAGCGTCCGGTCGGGCGCCGGCGAAGATAATGTCCGAGTCCTCCGGGTCCACCGTTACCGACCAGACCTGGATGTCATTTACGGGAGCCTCCAGGTCGCGCCAGGTGACGCCGTTGTCGTCGCTGCGGTAGATACCTACATCGGTTCCGGCGATGAGCCGGTGCGGGTCGTCAGGATAGACGGTTAACGCCCGGACGTTGCACTCGGAAGGCAAGGGATTGCGGATCCGGTTCCAGGTCTCGCCACCGTCGGGGCTGCAGGACAACCCGCCGCCCACGGTGCCAATGGTAATGGTATAGTTTCCAGCCATGCTCTTCCCTCCTCTTCAGGAAATAAGGACCCATTGGGTATGGGGCTATGATAATAGCTGGCGGGCGGAAATGCTACAGTGGATACAATCAGGAACAACGGGCAAGCTGGCGCATAACTCGCAGCAAGGGTTGAGACTCGGAACCGAACCGGCTGGAACCGGGGAACCTGGTTGATTGCCCCTTGCGTGATAAACAAATTCCGGATTAGCGGGAAAGCGTACTGGAACTATCTCACTTTCGTAATTTGCCAAGCTGAATATCACCTGAAAGCGATCCAACCGCCCCGACATCCGCCCCAGCCCTCACCCATACAGCCCCACGTCGGAGAAAAACTCCTTGTCCCAATCGGCGTGGGGGCGGTCGTATTCCAGGCTGGTGTACAGGTCGCAGGCCCGAAACCACAGCAGGATTACCCCCCGGGCCACCCGTTCCGGGTCAAAATCGACTCGGAACCCGTGGGTCTTCAGGTGCCACTGATTGTAACCGGCGGCAAAAAAGTCAAACAGGAAGGAGGTAGGCTCTTCGCCGGCGAAGGAGGAAGCCTGCAAAATTTCCGGCGGCGCCTCGGAGCAAAGCATATTGGGGTTTTCCGCGGCTAGTTGGATATATTCGGCTTCGTCTTCAGGGCCAATGTAGGGCAGGTTCACAGACTGTTTCCTGGCAAGAAAGGATGTGAAATCGCCGGAAAGACGAATAATGAGGCCGGGTTGCCCCGGCCCCGCAAGCTGTCCTTCCGGTTTCCGGCTGAATCTTTACAAGTTCTTCTGCGCCGAAACGTAGTTCTGAAGCTTGTTGTAAATCTGGATGCGGTTCCGCTGGGTGTCGGCAATCAACAGGCGGCTCCGGGAAGCATCATAGACTACTGCCGTCGGCATCGCCAGCCGCCACTCCACCGACATATCCTTAACTTCCCGACGGCGCATCAACCCCTGGGGGCTGGCGTTGATCACCGGCCGCGCCCATTTGGAAAGCTCCTGGGCGTCGCCGGCAAAGCTGGTCAGAAAACGGCCGTCGGAAGCGAAGACCTGCACCCGGCTGTTGCCCCAATCGCAGACATAAATATCCCCTTCCGGGTCAACGGCCACGTCTGAGGGACGGTTGAGCTGTCCCCGCCCGGTTCCGTAAGAACCAAACTGGGCCACAAACTCGCCATCGGCGGTCAGCTTCTGTACCCGGTTATTCCTGGAGTCGGCGATATAAATATAGCCCTCCTGGTCCCGGGTGAGGCCCCAGGGACTGTTGAACTGGCCGGGGCCGGCGCCGAACTCGCCGAACTCGCCTCGATACGCGCCGTCCAGCGTCAGTTTCTGGACCCGGTGATTGCGGCCGTCCACCACGTACACGGTGTCCTGGGCGTCAATCAGCAGGGCGTTGGGCCCCAGGAACTGGCCGGGGCCGTTACCTTCCTCGCCCCAGCAGGCAACAAAATTGCCGGCCGGGTCAAAGACGTTCACCCGATTCAGCCACTCGTCGGTAACGTAAGCGTTGCCGGCGGAGTCCAGAGCAACGCCGGCCGGCCAGATCAGCTCTCCGGCGGCGTCGCCGTATTTCCCGAATTCGGTGAGCCATTCCTCGTCCTCGTTTTCGCCACCGATGTAGAATACGCCAACCCGACAGCCGTGAACCATGCGGTTCCAGGCAGCGCCCGGGATGTACTCGGAACCGCGATCTACTACATAAACCTGGTCTTCCCCGGCCAGGCACATCGCCACGGGCATAGTAAAGCCGGCTCCGGTAACGGCGCCGCGGCCCACAACCCGGCTATAGTCAAACACCCGGCCGGCTACTAATTGGGTTACCATAAAAAGTCCTCCTGGATTCCTGTCTGGGGCAAAGCCTGGTCTCTAGGCGTACTGGTACTCCCGCAGGGAGACAATCAGTTGCAGCATTTCCGCCACCCGCTCTTCGGCCTCCGGGTGGGTCCAGTGCAAGTCGCCGGCTTCGTTGGCGTGGTTCACCAGTTCCCGCCGATTTTCCTCCTGCACCGTCAAGGGGCCCAGCAGGTCCAGGCAGCCGTCAACCAGTTGGTCGGGAGTCAGGGAGCCTTGCGCCTGCAGCCGCGTGAGAATGCTGCGGATTCCCGGTCGGTCGGTCTTGGCGACCATATCGGCGGAGAAGTTGATGCGCTTCATCAATGAGCCGCTGTTTATCCATTCGGCGCCGGTGTGCCACCCTTCCACGCTGGGAGGATTCATCAGTTCCTGGCCCATATAGGCCGACTCTTTGGTGAGGATGCCAATGCCCGGGGCCGGAAATTCGTACCCACCCACCATACGCAGGGTGCCTACTACCACTTCGGCGGGACTCTTGATCTTGGCGAAACGGGCATTCTTGAAAAAGTCGGAGTTAAACAGAACCCGCAGCACCGGCGTCATCTCATAGCCCGAGTCGATGAAAGTCCGGGCCAGCAGGTCAATAGCTTCCTGGTCGTTGGGCGGCGTAACCGACCAGGCCGGAACCTGGGGTTCGTCCGCCACGAAGAAGTTATAGAGGTGGCGGGCAATGAACCCGGCCGTGGCCGGATGCCGGCAAACAATGTCGATGATGTCTTCCCCATTAAAGTTCCCGGTATGGCCCAGGAATTCCTTTTCCGCGTCGTCGTGGTCTTCTTCCTGGTACTCAAACTCCCAGTCAAAGCGTCCGTAGGCGCTGCGGGGAATCATGGGAGAGATAGTCCAGCCGGTGAAGGCCCGGGAACACTCCCGAACATCCACCTCAGTATAGTTGCCCACGCCCATACTGAAGAGTTCCAACAATTCCCGCCCCCAGTTTTCATTGACGGCGTAGGCATGGTTGTCGCAGTTGTCCAGCCAGTAAATCATGGCCGGGTCTTTGGCCAGGGCCACCAGCAGGTCCCGATAGTTGCCCATGCCCAGTTCCCGGAACATATCAATCTGCTTGAAGACCTCGTGGTAGTGGTCGATTTTGGAGTAGCCCGTGGCGAAGACCTGATGCCAGAAAAGGACCATCTTTTCCTGAAGCACCCGGCCGGTGTTAACCATATCGTGCAGCCAGATGGCGCCGCCCATGCCGGCGGATGTGGGCGGTTTCCAGAAGCCGGGCTGGTAGCGCAGGAAGTCCAGCCGATCCGAGCCGGCCTGGGAATCGGGATTCAACAATTCTTCCACCGTAGCTTCGTAGCCTTGGCCTACCCGCGTTTCCAGTTCGTCCCGGGTAGCGCCAAAACCGGCGCGGCGCATCAGATGGGCCATCAATTCAATATCCTGGTTCGTCACAGTTTCCTTACCTCCCGTTGGTCGAATTTTCCTGCCGGGCCTTTGCAGGGCAAGTTTCCGAATTTAACTGACCTGAAACCGGCGCAGACCCAAGCGGTTTGCGCCGTTGCGGTTCAAGCGAAATTATCATCAAAAAGGGATTAGTCTGTCAAGGAAACCTTCTCTGAAGCAGCGCAACGTCAGCGGAGTTGCGTATCTACCCCAAGCCGTATGAAGGTAGCAAGATTTTTCTCCACCGGGAGCAGCCACAAATATTCATTAGTGGAAAGGCCCTCTTCCGGTCAATTCAGGGAAGCGCTCCGACTGGGACACCATCCAATTGCCAGAATGTCGGTCAGGACGCCCGGACTTCAGGGTAAGACCGGCTTCCCGAAGGCCACCGAATTCAACATGAGCCGGGTCGGCAGGTATAATACCGCCCAACCGGAAGTTTAGGATTGGAGGAGCGGGATGCGTTACCGAATTACCATTTCCCGGCGTCAGATTGGCGGCCACCTGCTTCTGCTTTTGACCCTGTTCGGCATCGGGACATTCCTCCTGGCTTGCGGCACGGCCGCGCCGCAAGACACCCCGGCCCCCTTGCCAGCCCAAAACCTTTCCGGCGTTCCCCAAGCAGAGCCAACCTTGACCCCAGCGCCGCTGCTAACCCGGAAGCCGATCCGGTTGCTACTCCTACCGCTCCTCCCGAGCCAAGTCCTACCAACCTGCCAGCGCCAGTCGAGACACCGGCCACCACGGAGTTGGCTCCTACGCCAACTTCGACCCCTACCCCGACGCCAACCGCGACACCTATGCCCACATTTACGCCGGTTCCGGCTCCATTGCCCACCGCTACTCCCACCGTCTCGCCGACGGCCACCCCCTTACCTACTGCCATTTTGGTGGCGGCTCCAACAGCCACACCCACGGCCACGGCAGCACCACCAACAGCCACCCCAACGCCCACCCCAAGGTTAATCTGCTCCAGGGGACATCATGCCGGGGACATCTGTTTTTTTGAAGAACCGCCGGTTCCTACCAAATACCCACAGTTGGGGGACTTTAACCGGTATGCAGTGAGAGCCGAGCAGGCTTTGGCAGCCGCAGAGGCTGAGGGAAAAGACCCCAGTGAAGTTGAGATAGCGGAACTGTTGACATGGGTTTCCTTCGAATCCGGCGATGATGTTGCATCTGCCGTTACCTGGCTGAAAAGCCAGGGAATTCCCAAATCGGATTATGCCTATCCAGGGCCTACCCACTGGGATGTCGGGATATACGATTACTATATCGGAGAAGGTCCCGATTTTGGAAACACCTTGCGGGCAATAGTGCCAGCAACTTTGCTGGTTCCCATATCGGAGCTGGATGGGTATATTAAAATGGCACATGGTTGCCTAGTTCTCCCTTGTTAGCCTCAAGCAGCGTTGCAATTTAGGTGGCTAACATCATGGCGCAGCATTCGTTCCATTACCGCCGGGGCAATCCCTGCGGCTGCCCCGGCACCTAGACCACCCAATACGGAGCGCTACCCCGACCTATGCGATGATAGGCAAAGGGGCGGTTATAAGGTAAAATAGTTACCGGCCTCCAGGACAAAGGGGGAACAACTTTCAATGGGCACCGTCGAAATAACCGCCACGGCCGGCGTTATCGCGGCCTTAGTCGTCATAGTTGGCTTGGCAATTGCCGCTATCTTCCGAATCGGGAGACTGACCGAGGCTACGGAGCGAATACCTCGAGAAATGCGCGCTGAGCTACAGCTTATCCACGAGCGAATGGATCGCAATGAAGCCCATTCGGAAGAACGCTTCCAGCAGATGGAAACCCGCAACGCAGAAAGGTTCCGGCGAATGGAAGAAGTTAATGAGGAACGCTTCCAACGGATGGAAGAGCTAATCCTTGCCGAAAGCGCCAAGACCCAGGAGCAAATTCGCAATCTGCAGCAAGCGATAATGACCCACTCGCACGATGCGGACGGCGGCGTCATATTTCGGGTTCCTCTATCTGAATCTAACCAGTAGCGGTAAGGGAACTTTCTTCCATCAACCGGCCCCGGTGGAGGTGAACCGGATGCACGACAAAACACGGTTGCTGGTATTTCTCTCGGTTGTTGGAGGAATCCTGCTGCCCGGAATCATATTGGCCTTCATATTCCTGAATTTCTGGTTCGCTTTATTCGCCTCACTGTTCGTCGCGATGGGGGTTTTTGGACTGTTTTACGGCAGTCATGGCCCTCGAGGAGAACGCCGGAACCGGATGGAGGCTGAAGCTGCGCAAAGAGGCGACGCCGCCTTCTTTATCGACCCGCGCCGCCCGATGTAGTCTCCGAATAGCCGGACCTGATCCGTATTCCGGTCTGGACAGCGGACTTAAGGCGTCGTCCTGCTCCATTAATATGCCTCTTTTGACGACCTCCGGTTCGCATCCCCTTACTACGGGAGCAGGAGAAATCAAGCCCCCTCTCCTTGTGGGAGAAGGGTCGGGGGGAGGGCATATTTGATTCCCGCCTAGGTCCTTACCTACGGGAGGAAAAGAAATTACTCTCCCCTCTCCTCGCGGGAGAAGGGTCGGGGGTGAGGGCAGCCCCTCCGGTCTGTTAAAATTAACCAGTGCAGCCCTTTGCGGCCAATGAATAATATTTCGGCAGCGGAGTTACTTTGACCTTTCCGTTGCCGACCTTCGGGAGTTGGAGATGTTTGAGAACCTGACCGACAAGCTGACCGGCATATTCAATCGTTTGTCCAGCAAAGGGCGATTGACCGAAAAAGACATCGACGAAGCCCTGGGGCAGGTGCGCCGCTCGCTGCTGGAGGCCGACGTAAATTTCCGGGTAGCCCGAGACCTGATTGCCAGAATTAAGGAACGCTCCCTGGGCGCCGACGTGCTGGAAAGCCTGACCCCTGGTCAGCAGGTGGTCAAAATCGTCCACGAAGAGATGACGGAAATCCTCAGTGGCGGGGAGCATCGGTTGGTTCCGGACAGCCAACTGCCGTCGGTGCTGATGCTGGTTGGCTTGCAAGGTTCCGGTAAAACCACCACCGCCGCCAAGCTGGCTTTGCAAATGCGCCGCCAGGGACACAGCTCAATTCTGGTCGCCGCTGACCTGCGGCGGCCGGCGGCCATCTCCCAGCTGCAGACCCTGGGCCGCCAACTGGATGTCCCGGTGTATTCTGAAGAGCCCCGGGAATCAACGGTTCCCCAAGTAGTGCAAAACGGGATCGAACGAGCCCGCCAGCAGGGCCTTACCTGGGCCATAATCGACACCGGCGGCCGTCTGCACATTGATGACGAGCTGATGGCCGAACTTGAGGCGGCCAAGTCCGTCGCCGGCCCCCACGAAACTTTCCTGGTCGTTGATGCCATGACTGGTCAGGACGCAGTGAACGCCGCCCAGGAGTTCAATGACCGCATCGGCTTGACCGGCCTGGTGCTGACCAAAATGGACGGAGACGCCCGGGGCGGAGCCGCCTTGTCCGTAACCAAAGTTACCGGCGTTCCCATCAAGTTTATGGGCGTGGGCGAGCGGCCCGATGGCCTGGAAGCTTTTCACCCGGACCGGCTGGCTTCCCGCATCCTCGCTATGGGCGATGTGCTGACCCTGATTGAGAAAGCCCAGGAAGCGGTAGATGAGAAGCAGGCGAAAGAACTGGAGCGAAAAATCCGGCAGGCCACCTTTAACCTGGAAGATTTCCTGGAGCAAATTCAGAGTGTCAAGAAGATAGGTTCTTTCAGTCAAATACTGGAGATGGTTCCGGGCTTGGGCAAAGGCTCCCGGAATTTACCCACCGAGTTCGATGAGGAGCAAATGAAGCGAGTGGAGGCCATCATCCGGTCCATGACCCCGGAAGAACGGCGGCGTCCTGAAATTCTCAACGGCAGCCGGCGCCGGCGCATCGCCCGGGGCAGCGGCACTACGCCCCAGGACATCAACCGGCTGATGAATCAGTTCAAGCAAACCCAGCGTCTAATGCGGCAGTTTTCCCGCACCCGTAATCCCGCAAACCTGATGCGGATGTTCCGATAGGCGGAAGGAGCAATTGAGCTGCCGGGTAGAGTATGGGCGCCGGCTTTACGGAGTCGGCCGCCCTCGCTCCTTTATCCCCGGCACCGGACAGTTATTTCTGGCGCCTGCCCGGTTCGCAGGGCGGCGAACAGGTACGAGGTAGCCAGAGAGCGATGCGACGACCACCGCAACGAGAAGTCGGCCAGTTGGCTGTCGGTGATAGGTTCGCCGCCAAAATATAGTTGGGACACAATCCGCCGCAAGGCCAAATCCCCTACTGGAAAAGCGTCGGCGCGCCCCAAGGCCCGGGACAACACCCATTGCACCGTCCAGGTGCCTACCCCGCGCAGGGCGGTAATTTCCCGGACTACTTCGGCGTCGGCCAGCTCCCCAACCCGATCCAGGCCGCCGGGTGTTTCCATTTCGGCCCGGGCGATACCCTGCAAATATTCGGCCTTGCGGTTGCTCAGTTTCAGTTGCCGCAATTCGGCGATGGAAGCCGCCGCAAGGGTCTGCGGGCGCGGAAATGCGTAGTGGACTTCGCCGTTGACCGTCAGTTGCGGCCCGTAGGTCTCCAGCAGCAGGCCGCGAATGACTCTCGCCACACTGGCCGACAACTGTTGTCCCAGGATAGCCTGTACGATGGTCTCATATACCGACAGCGCCCCGGCCTGGTGCATCCCGTAGAAGGTTTGCGTCAGGCTCCGCATAACCGGGTCGGTCTCGGCAAACCGGTAAAAGGGTTTGAGGTCTTGGGCTGCGCCCAGCAATCGGGATATTTGATTGCGGGCCGCTGCCTGCTCCGCCCCGGTCAGTTCCGCTCCAACCAACTCCACCAACAGTTCGGTGTCTTCGGAGTTGCCGTGAGGTCTTACCGTTGCCAGGGTCAGTTGAGGCCCCAGGTCCAGCAGTCTTTGGTAAGCTCGCTCATCCAGCTCCGACCCCTTCCGGTAATAGGGCTGATTTTCGGTGGTCAGCTCAAGGTTAAAGGGAGGCGTCGGCTGGATTGCAAAGGAATATTCCCACATCGTCCTTTCCTAATTCGGCCCGTGCAGCGGCCTTCTGCCCAGCGAACTGTAAATGGCGCCCCGGGGCGTCAAGACACTTTGGATGAGGTGAACTTCCTGTACTTGCCAGGAAGAGGAGTCTGGCAAAGAAAATTGGGACACGGTTCTGCCAATCCGCAGCCGTTCCGCCGGCCCGGTCCGGTCGCGCACTCGCCCCAGGGTCAAGTGGGGCCGGAAAGGACGCCGCTCCCGGGCGAACCCCAGATCGGCTATGGCAGTGTCCACGGACTGCTGCAACCGGGACAGCGCTGCGATCTCTCCGGCCACGCCGGCCCACAGTACCCGTGGCTCTCGATGGTTGGGAAACACGCCCAACTCCGACAGACCCAGGGTAAGATTCGGCTGCCGAAACCGGGCCGCCGCTTGGTCCATCGCCGCCAGCAGGCCCCCGACCATTTCCGAATCTACGTCGCCCAGGAACTTCAGGGTCAAGTGAATTCCCGCCGGGTTGACCCAACGAATGCCTTGCGGCAGAGCGACTTCCAGTTGGCGTATCGTGGCTTCCAGCAACTCCTTGATTGACTGAGGCAAATCCAGCGCCACGAAAACCCGCACTTTTTCCTTACTGTTCGTCATGGGAGCAGCTCATCCCGGAATTGGGCTAATTTTTGATACCAGGAAACCAGGTCGTCCAGCGAGTAGCGGGCGTTGGCCGGGCTGGGGTTGGGTACGACAAAAATACGGGTGGCGCCGATTGCCTGCTCCTGGATTCCCAGTTCGGGCCGGTCTTTGCTGCCTTCCCCGTATTTCAGGTAGGCCCGGTAGCCGGTCAGACCGTGGAAGCAGGCAATCAAGGGCTGGTAAAAAATCAACTTTTGGCGCAAAACCGGCGCCCACCGGCGATAGTCGGCGGCTCTGAGCCCGGAAGCCTGAGGCGTAGGTCGCTTGACCACATCGGTGAACCCTATGCCATAGTTGATCAGCTCCCGGTCTCGTTGCGGCGACAGCTCTTCGCGCACCAGCCCGGAGCGATTCAGGGCGGCCCAGAACCGGTTGCGTGGATTGGCAAAGTAATGCCCTTCCCGTACCGAATAGCTGGAAGGATTCAACCCCACAAAGACTATCTGCAAGCCCGGGGCCAGATAATCCGTCAGTGTATCGGTTTCGCAATTTGCTTCGCGCTTCAATTCTACACCGGTCCGGTTCCAGCGTCAGCCGGAGTGGAAATTTCCGGTAGTCCCAACAAGGAGGCTGCATTGCCTCCCAGAATTGCGGCCAGGCTGTCGTTATCCAGGTCAGTCTGCCGCGCCTGCCGGATTACCCGGTTTTGGCTGAGCAGCGGGTAATCGCTGCCATAAAGGATTCTGTCCGCGCCAATGGTTGTGGCGGCCACGGAAAACACCGAACTTCGATAGAGCAGAGGCGACGCTGCCGTGTCGAAATAGACGTTGCGCAACTCTTCCCGCAGCTCCGGCATTAGCCCATAGAAGGCCAGCCCTCCGCCCCAGTGGGCGCAAATGATAGTGTTTTCCGGGAAGCTCCGGATAAATTTGTAAACCTTGTCCGGCGTGGTTGTGCCTTTTCCCGGGTATAGATGTCCCACCGGCTCGGAGGTGTGAATCAGTACGGGAAAACCCAGGTCTCCGGCCAGCGCCATGAAGGGCGCCAGGGCGGCTGAGTCGGTGAGGTCAAACCCCTGACTGTCCGGGTGCAGTTCTCCCACTCCTTTCAGGCCGGCCGCAGCGCATCGTTCCATCTCCGCCAGGGCCCAGCGTCCCCACGCCGGGTTTACCGAGCAAAATCCGGTCATACTTTCGCCATACCTGACCGCGGATTCAATAATGTAATCGTTCACTTCCCGCGCAATTTCCCGGTCCGTCCAGCCAAAACCCAGGACGACCGAATGATCAACCCCGGAATCCGCCATAGCCGTTACCAGAGCCTCAGCGCTGGACATGCGGGCGCCGGGATTGGGAAACAGGGTGGCGTAGGTGATGTCCCGGGATACCAGTTCCCGGTGGCGGCTGCCGAAGTCCGGCGGCAGGATATGGCAGTGAAAGTCGATTAGCATCGGCGCAGCCTGGACGAAATTGGATGCCGGCTCGGGAACCGTCCCGGAGCTAATGCAACTATATAACAAATGGGCCGCCTAGACACCTTGCAACGTGAGTCTTATAATCTTGGATGATTACCGCGCCCGAGTCGGATAGGGCGCTGGCAGATATTCGCCGGAGAATTGCCGGGGAGAACTAGGACAACGATATGATTGGCTCAAAAGCTTCCGCCGGGGAGCAGCAATACACAATAGCCGAATTGGAGGCTGTAGCCAAAGAGCTGCGCCGGGATATTATCCAGACTATCTATACCGCCGGCAGTGGGCATCCCGGCGGTTCACTTTCTGAATTGGAGATTCTGATTTCCCTGTATTTCCGGGTCTTGCGGTACAATGCGCAGGACCCCCAGTGGCCGGACCGGGACCGGTTTATCCTCAGCAAGGGACATGCTTCGCCGGGCTTTTACGCCGTACTGGCCAAGGCCGGATATTTCCCCAGGGAAGAGTTGGCTACCTACCGACAAATTAACAGCCGCATTCAAGGCCATGCCCATCCGATGACCCCGGGGGTGGAGATGAATTCCGGCTCCCTGGGTATGGGGCTTTCCTTCGCGCTGGGGTGCGCCCTGGCCGCCCGGTTGGATGGGAAAGATTACATGGTCTATGTCCTGCTGGGCGACGGTGAGTGTGATGAAGGGGAAATCTGGGAGGCGGCGATGTCGGCGGCCCACCACAAGGCGACCAACCTGGTCGCTATCGTTGACCGCAACCGCATTCAGAACGACCGCTTCACCGACCAGGTAATGGGGTTGGAACCGCTGCGGCGCAAATGGCAGGATTTCGGCTGGCGAACCTTTGAGACTGACGGCCATGACCTGGGCGCTTTGCTGGATACTTTTGAAAAGGCCCGTCGGCGCCGGAACAAACCGGCGGTGATTATCGCCAATACCGTCAAGGGCAAGGGAGTCAGCTTTATGGAGGACAATCCCGGATTCCACGGACGCGCTCCCAATGCCGAGGAGTTTAAGCAAGCTATGGAGGAATTGGCCTAATGGCGGCGCATCGGAGAATGGCCTCAACCCGGCAGATATACGGTGAGACTCTCTTGGAGATGGCCGATTCCTACCCGGATTTGGTGGTTCTGGGCGGCGACCTGAATGTTTCGGTGTTTACTCACCTTTGGCGAGACAAACATCCGGAACGGTTCTTCGACTTTGGTCCGGCGGAACAGAACCTGATCGGCGTAGGAGCCGGCTTGGCCGCCAGCGGCAAGGTCCCCTTCGTCAGCACATTCAGCGTGTTTGGCGTGGGGCGTCCCTTCGACCAGCTTCGGGTGTTGGTGTCGCAAGGCAATCTGAACGTCAAGCTGGTGTGCACCCACGCCGGCATTCTTACCGGCGAGGACGGTATGTCCGCCCACGGCATTGAGGATTTGGCCCTCATCTGCTCCCTGCCCAGCTTTACGGTGGTCTCTCCGGCCGATACCGTGGAAACGGTCCAGGCGATAAAGACGGCGGCCGGCACGGAAGGGCCCTTCTACATTCGCCTGTCCCGGGCCGCTACCCCGGTGGTGCACGACGATGACTACCGATTCGAGTTAGGCCAGGCGGAGCGAATGCGGGACGGGGACGACGTAACAATTGTCGCCACGGGGGTGATGGTATCGGTAAGCCTGGATGCGGCGGAAATGCTGGCGGCCCAGGGAGTGCAGGCCCGGGTCATTAATCTGCATACCCTCAAGCCGGTGGACGAAGCGGCCATCGCCGCCGCCGCCCGGGAGACGGGCGCGGTGGTGTCCGCTGAGGAGCATTATTTCCACGGCGGTTTGGGCAGCATAGTTGCCCAGATTGTCGGTCAGCATCACCCGGCGCCGGTAGAAATGGTAGCCCTGCAAGGCTACAGCGAGTCGGCCCGGGCCGAGGAACTGATGGTAAAGTGCGGCCTGACCTCGGAAAATGTGATGGCAGCCGCTCTAAAGGCGGTCAGCCGCAAGCTGGGTTGATTGTATAAGTCGTTGAGAGATTTGTGAATGGTGAAATGTAGGGCGGGCTTTGTTCTTGCCCTCATTTACTTTCAATTGGCTATCCGTGGCCGGAGTCAACCAGCCGACCCCTTAAAAGGTGAAATACCAAGTCTTGTCTATGAGACGGTGCAGATGCCTCTTTTACACCCAACAAGTCTTGAAAACTAAATTTCGACAGTTTCGGCAGGTCTCTTTGAATTGTGATCGCCAGTTCCTGTACTTTCGTCTGATCTAATCGTTCGTCCAGGAAAATGGAACCATACACCACAGAGTCTGTGTGATGGATATCCAATCGTCCCACCCAGCTATCCTTTTGCCAGAACCAGAATTTACTTTCTATGATGTTGTAAGCTTCTGATCTAACGGTGCGGACTTCAATTTGCAGAGTAAAATTTGCCACGGCAACCTCTCTAACCTATAGAATTCTGTTTGTCGCTTACTCCCGCACCTGCCCATCCCCGATGATAACCCACTTATAGGATGTAAGTTCCCGCAGTCCCAAAGGCCCGCGGGCGTGGAATTTCTGGGTGCTGATTCCCACTTCGGCGCCCAGGCCCAGTTGTCCCCCGTCGGTGAATCGGGTGCTGGCATTAACGATGACGGCAGCGGCGTCAACCTCCCGCCGAAATCGCTGGGAGGCTTCCCCATCCCGGGTAATTATGGCCTCGGTATGTCCCGAACCGTAGGTCTCAATATGCTCCAGGGCCTCATCCAGAGAGTCCACCACCTTGATTGCGGCGGTCAGGGACAGATACTCTTTCCCCCAGTCCTCTTCGGTGGCCGGGACCGCGTTTACCCTCGGTTCCGGCCCTAGAATACTCAGGGCCCGGTGGTCGCAGTGCAGTTCCACCCCCGCCGCCGCCAGGTTGCGGGCGATGGCCGGGAGACAGCCGGGAGCGGCCTCCGAATGCAGCAGCACCGTATCCAGAGCGTTGCAAACCGTAGGGCGCTGGACTTTGGCGTTAAAGATGATGTTGGCCGCCTTTTCGTAGTCGGCAGTTCGATCCACGTAGGTATGGCAAACACCTACGCCCCCGGCCACCACCGGCATCAGGGCATTCTCCGCGACGAAGTTAATCAATCCCGGGCCGCCCCGAGGCACCAGCAGGTTGATAAACTCCTTCATCCGGAGCAAGGCATCGACCAGACTCCGGTCCGGATTATCCACATACTGCACTACATCCGGGTTGATGCCCGCAGCTTCCACCGCTTGGCGCAGCAGGCTTACCAGCGCCAGGTTGGAGCGCAGGCTCTCCCGGCCGCCGCGCAGCACGCAGGCGTTGCCCGACTTCAGCGTCAGGGCGGCAATATCGATGGTGATGTTGGGGCGACTTTCGTAAACGCTCCCGATTACTCCCAGCGGCACCCGACGCCTTTCTACGGCCAGGCCGTTGGCCAGGGTGCCCGATTCGATGACCTCGTCCACCGGGTCCGGCAATCCGGCAATCGCCCGAACATCGCGGGCCATGCCCTGAAGCCTTTCCGGGTTCAGCAGCAGCCGGTCCAGCATAGCCTCATTCATGCCCGCGGCCTGCGCAGCTTCGTAATCGGCCTGGTTCGCGGCCAGGACCGGCTGCTGCTCCCTTTCCAGGGCTTCGGCCACATTCAGCAAGGCCTGATTTTTCACGTCGGTGGGCAGCCGGGAAAGTTCCCGCGCCGCTTGCTGCGCCGTTTTGCCCAGCGCCAGCAGAGCTTCCTTGTCGGTAACGGTAGTCATATCGCTTTTCCCCATTTCCGGTTATACCTGTCTGACCCGTATCCGGTAAAGACACTAAATCAGCTAAAGACACTAAATCAGCACCAGGTTGTTGCGGTGAACCACTTCCTGTCCGAATTGATACCCTAATATAGCTGCGATTCCGTCAGACCGGAACCCGCGAATACGGGCTATGTCTGCCGACGCGTAGTTGGCGATGCCGCAAGCAATCTGCCGGCCCGGTTCGTCAACAATGTAAACGATGTCGCCCCGTTGAAAATCGCCCTTTACACTCCGGACTCCCGCCGGCAGCAGGCTGACGTGGCGGTGAATTAACGCATCGGCGGCGCCCTGGTCAATTTCGATAACTCCCCAGCGCGAGTCCTTAACCCGGTTAAGCATCCAGCGTTTTCTGGCTTCCAGCTTCTCCCCGGAGGGGCGGAATAAAGTGCCGATGCCATCGCCCCGGGCGGCCCGGATAACGGCGTCTTCCTCCCGACCGTTGCACATAATCATTGCGATGCCGGCGGCGGTAACCAGCTTGGCTGCGTCGAGCTTGGTGGGCATACCGCCCCGCGCCCAAGGATTGTGGTGTCGGCCCACGGCGCCCTGGATGCGGTCGTCTATTTGCTCCACCACCGGAATGAGGGCAGCGTCCGGGTTTCGGAAAGGGTCAGCCGTGTAGAGGCCGTCGGTGTCGGTAAGAATAACCAGCGCATCCGCATCTACCAGGTTAGTAACCAGGGCCGATAAACGGTCATTGTCCCCGAACACCTCGCCTATTTCGTCCACCGCCACCACATCGTTCTCGTTGAGGATCGGCACAACGCCAATTTCCAGCAGGGTAGTCAGGGTGTTCCTGACGTTCAAGTAAGGCTGCCGGTCGGCCAGGTCATTGATGGTCAACAGCGCCTGGGCAACGTGAACGCCGCGAGATTCGAATAGCTGTTGATAGGCATGAATCAAACGACCCTGACCGATGGCGGCCAGGGCTTGCCGTGAAGGTATATCTCTTTCCGCCAGACGCAGGCCCGACTGCTGCAGTTCCTGGCGCCCGGCGGCTATGGCCCCGGAGGTAACCAGGATTATCTCGGCGCCAAAATTCTGCTTCACCCAACTTATTTGCCGGGCCAGGTCGTCCATAACCGGCAGATTAAGTCCGCCTTCCTGCCGGGTATCGGTTAATACGCTGGTGCCAACCTTTACCACCAGGCGACGGTATTTAAGCGAACTGCCGGTATCGACTGGTTCGGGACGATTCCTGGGTTGGGCTGCGCCGGTCATATTCCTGCCAAAGCAACTTGAAATCAGATTTCCCATTCCGACAAAATGGATACTCTCGCAAAGCACACTCATTATAGCACGGCTATTGAGTTTAACCCGGTCCAAAATAGCAGCGAGCCGGGCCAATCGCGCCTTGAAACGGGGCTGAAACCGGATTTAGTGGCTTGCTCCCGTCTCAGGGCTATCGCATATGAAAAGAGCAGGAATTGGGTAAGATATTGGTTGTAGTTGAGTGGGAAGGGAGGACGGCATGTCCGAGCTAGAGGATCTGTTCGCTGACCTGGAGGATCCCCGCGCTGGCAACGCCCGCCGGCATTCCTTGCACGATATTCTGGTCATTGCCTTGTGCGCCATCATCTGCGGCGGCCAGACCTACACCGATATGGAACTCTTTGGCCGGGCCAAACGGGAGCTGCTGCAATCTTTCCTGAAGCTGGAAAACGGCATTCCCAGCCACGACACCTTCTCCCGGGTGCTGGGAATGCTGGACCCGGAGGCTTTCCAAGGGTGGTTTATCGAGTTCATGGCCGAGTTTGCCCAAGGTGTTGAGGGAGTGGTGGCGGTGGACGGCAAGACTTTGCGCCGCTCCTATGACCGGGCGGGGGCACGCTCGCCACTGCATCTGGTCAGCGCCTGGGCGGAGGAGCAGCGGCTGTCGTTGGGGCAAGTGGCCGTTGCCGGCAAATCCAATGAGATTAAGGCTTTGCCCAAACTGCTGGAGTTGTTGAACTTGCGCGGGAAAGTGGTTACCGCCGACGCCATGCACTGCCAGCGTCAAGTGGCACAGCAGGTGGTAGCCCAGAAAGGGGATTATGCCTTGGCGCTGAAAGGCAACCAGGGCCGGCTGCGGGACGATGTGCAGTTGTTTCTGGAGGACCCGGACACCCCAGCGACCCAAGCCAGCGAGGTCAGCAAGGGGCACGGGCGGGTGGAGCGGCGGCAGGCCCGGGTCAGCGGGGACATTGACTGGCTGCAGGAACGATATGCCTGGCCCGGCTTGAAGGCGGTGGGCAAAGTAACGGCCACCCGGCAGTTGGCGGCGGCGGAACCGGCTCCGGGAGAACTGCACGAGGAAACCCGGTACTATCTGCTGAGCCGGGACTGGTCGCCGGAGCGGTTCAATGCCATTGTGCGGGGCCATTGGGGAATTGAGAACCGGCTGCATTGGGTACTGGACGTAACCTGCAATGAAGACCAGGCCCGCAACCGGAAAGGACACGGGGCGGAGAATCTGGCCTTGCTGCGGAAACTGGCTTTGAACCTGGCTCGGCTGGAACCGGGCAAAGGCTCCATGCGCGGCAAGCTGAAACGGGCCGGCTGGGACGACAATTTCCTGATTAACATCCTGGCCCAATTCACTAAATTCCATATGCGATAGCCCTGGCTCCCGTCTTGCTTGTGCCGCTCTCCGGCTCTAAAATAGTTAAGTGTTCGGGGCTAACGTTGGCCGTTAGCCCTTTTGGGCCGTTAGGCAAAAGCTGTTTGGAGCAATATGTTGAATGTCTTTATCCGGTCTGGTTTCCCTGCTTGCTGACGATTTTCCCGGGTTGGATTCGAGGGCTGCCGCCGCATCCCCGGCCTCCGGGCCCAGATTCGCCGCCCGCCGGGGTGTTCGTCCGCTGTATGCAGCCTCGCTTTGGCATCGGGCTAACCTGCCCACTCTGGTCCTCACCCCCCGGGCCGACGACTCCAGAAGGCTGTATGACCAACTGCTGACCTATCTGGGCGAAGCTGCCCCGGTTCATTTGCTTCCGGAGCCGGAGGTCCTGCCCTTTGAGCGATTGGCGGTAGATGCCCGCACCGTCAATCAGCGCCTGGTAGCCCTGGCCGCTCTGGCGAAGGGCAGCGCCGCAGGGAGCCGGCCGCCGCTGGTAGTGGCTTCGGTGGCGGCGGCCCTGCGCTACACCCTGTCGCCGGCCGTTTTTGAGGGCGCGGCGCCGGGGATGGTTCCACTCAGCCAGGTGAGGCTGGGGCAGCGAATACGAAGCACCGAACGTCTGTTGACCGGCTGGATCAACTTGGGTTACCGCCACGAAGCGGTGGTGGAAAGCCCCGGTTCCTTCAGTATCCGGGGCGGTATTATTGACGTTTTTCCGCCTCATTCCGATCTGCCTTTCCGGATGGAACTGTGGGACGACGAAATAGACAGTATCCGAACATTTGACCCTTACACCCAGCGGTCATTTCCCGTCCCGGAGGGTAAGTCCCGATTAGAGATAGTTGACATAATGCCGGCTCGCGAACAGTTACCGGAGCTTTCCGACCGGGAAGCGGTGGAAAGACGAAAAGCGCGGCTGGATTTTTCGCGATGTACCCAGTGGGCCCGGGAACGATTTGTTGAAGAGCTGTCGGACCTTTTCTCCGGCCCGAATGCAGAGACCCTTTCTTTCTATAACGGGCTGCTGAACCGGCACAATCTGATGGATTACCTGCCGGGGGATGGCAGTTTGCTGGTACTGGACCGTCAAAACCAGATTGAGACCGAGGCGGTGGACCTGGAAGAGAAGTTCTTGCGGGTGCGGGAAAGCCGGGAATCTCGAGGCGACCTGCCATTGAATTTCCCTTCGCCCTATTTATCCTGGGAACAGCTTTCCGCCCGGCTGGCTGAGCATCCCCGGCGGGCGTACATTGAAAGCTGGCTGGCCGAAGCGGGCGATGGAATCTTGCGTACTCCCCTCTCTTTTCTGGGGCAATTAGGCCAGTTTACGGACCAGGTGCGCCAGGAATTGCCCCGGGGCCGGTCTTTTGTAGCCGTCAGCCAGCACGCCCGACGGCTGTCGGAGGTGTTGGCCGAGGCCGGGATAAATTCGATACTTGACGATAGCCTGGCCCAGGCGCCGGCGCCGGGTCAGGTTTACCTGGTGCCCGGTTCCCTCAACGAAGGGTGGGAAATCGAGGGCAGCGACCACCGCCCGGCCGTTACCCTGCTCACCGACGCCGAGCTGTTCGGCACGGTCAAGGAACGCAGCAGCCGGCCGGTACGGGCCCGGGAGCGCCTGGGTGAGGAAATTGTTCTGTCGGAGCTGGTTCCCGGAAGCTACGTAGTCCACGTGGACCACGGCGTGGCCCGTTTCGCCGGCACAACCTATATGGACGACGCCGGCGAGAGCAAAGAGTATCTGGTTCTGGAATATGCGGAGAACGATAAGCTCTATGTCCCCACCGACCACCTGGACCGGGTGGGCGCCTACGTGGGGGATCAGGACCAGCCACCGACGTTGACCCGACTTGGTACGGCCGAGTGGGGACGAATTAAAGAGCGGGTCAAAGGCGCTACCCGGGAAATGGCGGAAGAACTGCTCAAGCTCTACGCCGCCCGCCAAGCCGCCGAGGGGCATCGGTTCAATGGTGACTCCATCTGGCAGCGGGAGTTGGAAGATGCCTTCCCCTTCCAGGAGACCCCGGACCAAATCCGGGCCATCGAAGAAGTAAAGGCCGATATGGAGCAGACTAAGCCCATGGACCGGCTTATCTGCGGCGATGTCGGTTACGGCAAGACGGAAGTCGCCCTGCGCGCCGCCTTCAAGACCGTATCCGACGGTATGCAGGTAGGCATCCTGGTGCCTACCACCGTCCTGGCCCAGCAGCACTATGCCACCTTTAGTGAACGTCTCAGCCCCTATCCCCTTCAGGTCGAAGTATTAAGCCGGTTCCGAACGCCTCGAGAGCAGCAGCAGATTATTGAAGGTCTGCAAGCCGGCGCCGTGGATATTGTCATTGGCACCCACCGGCTGCTGCAAAAGGACGTCAAGTTCAAGAACCTGGGTCTGGTGGTGGTGGACGAGGAGCAGCGATTTGGAGTGAGCCACAAGGAGACTCTCAAGCGGCTTCGCAATCAGGTGGATGTCCTGACCTTGAGCGCCACGCCGATTCCCCGAACCCTGCACATGGCCCTTACCGGCATCCGGGATATGAGCGTAATGAACACGCCGCCGGAGGCCCGATTGCCGGTCAAGACTTTCGTCTCGGAATACAACGAGGAAACCATTCGCGAGGCGATATTGCGAGAGATAGAACGGGACGGGCAGGTGTTCTTTGTCCATAACCGGGTGCGAACCATCCAGCAGACCACCGCTGATTTGGCTCAGTTAGTGCCGGAGGCCAAATTTATGATTGGTCACGGTCAGATGGCCGAGGCCGAGCTGGAAGAGGTAATGGAAGCTTTTGCCGACGGCGAAGCCGATGTGCTGGTTTGCACCACCATAATCGAATCCGGCCTGGATCTGCCCAACGTCAATACTCTGATTCTCGACCGGGCCGACCGGTTCGGCTTGTCCCAGCTTTATCAGTTGCGCGGTCGGGTGGGTCGCGGTGAACACCGGGCCTACGCCTACCTGCTGCTGCCCCGGGGACAGCGACTTACCGAGGCGGCGGATCAGCGGGTGCAAGCAATTCTGGAGGCGGCGGATTTGGGTTCCGGTTTTCGAATCGCCATGCGCGACCTGGAGATTAGGGGCGCCGGCACATTGCTGGGCGCTGCCCAGAGCGGGCAAATCCATGCGGTAGGGCTGGAGCTTTACGGCCAATTGCTGGAGGAAGCTGTGGCCGAGCTGAGGTCTGACGAAAAGTCAGACGCCGGCGCCGCTCCGGCGGCTGCGCCGGTTGACTTGCCCCGGATCGAAGTGCCGGTGGCGGCCAGCATCCCGGAAAGCTATGTTCCGCATACGCCGGCGCGGTTGGCGCTGTACCAGCGATTGGCCCGCGTCCGGGCCCGAAAGGAGATACCGGCCTTTCGGGACGAAATGAGAGACCGCTTTGGCCCGTTACCTCCGGCGGTGGAGAACCTGTTGACGATAGCCGAACTCAGAATCCTGGCCTGGGCCGCCGGCCTGGAATCGGTCCTCCGGTCCTCCGGCGGGATAACCCTGGAGTTAAAGGAGGATGTAGGAAGCGCCAAGCTTCCCTTGCAGCGCGCGCTCGGCTCCGGCGCGGTAGTCGGAAATCGACAGATCAGGCTCAGCAACCGAGCCCTGGAAGACCAGTGGCTACGGCGGCTGACCCAAACTCTGGAGCGGCTGGTGGTTTTTCAGGAACGTATGCAGAGTCTGGTACGTTAGACCTGCCGGTGCCGCGGAATACCGGGCAAAGGCGATTAGCGGCGTATCTGCTGCATCCGTGTTTAGCCGGTGTACGTATTTATCTCTGGAGCCACCTTGTAAGGACAGCCAATATGGTAAAAAATTCCACAGTTACCACCTCGACACGATCCCTTTACGCCGGTGATCCCATCAGCCGAGTTTTCCGGTTGCGCCGGTTGATCGGATTTGGTTTTGCCATGACGGTTATCCTGGCGCTGGCGCTTTCGGTAGGCTGCGCCGTCGGTTTCGATGGGAATAATGGCGGCTCGGCCGGCGCTTCCGAAACCAGAGTGGCGGACTTCACGATAAGTCTGTATCAAGGTCAAGAGGAGTTGGGCGCCGAAGAAATTTCCTTGTCAGACCTGGCCGGCAAACCGCTGGTCTTGAACTATTGGGCCGGTCTCTGCCCTCCCTGCCGGGCTGAGATGCCCGAGTTCCAGGAGTTCCGGGACAAATACGAAGGCCGGGTGACCCTGGTCGGCGTGGACTTGGGCCAGTTCCTGATGTTGGGTTCCAAAGAAGACGCTCGCAAGTTGTTGGCCGAACTAGGAGTAACTTATGCCGCCGGCTTCACTGATGATGCCCAGGTCCTTGAATCGCACCGAGTTCTGGGGCTTCCGACCACAATATTTGTTGCCGCTGACGGAACTCTGCACAAGAAGTGGGACGGGGTGCTAAATCTGGAGAAGCTCAGCGAAATCGCCGAAGAAATGCTGGCTAAATCCAGCACCTGATTTTACGGTCGATGCCCGGCTCTGCTTCGGCGCTTTCCGGCGCATACTGGTGAATGGCCTGATCTGCCTACGCTCCGCAGGTAAGCGCAAAACTCTCAGGTACAACAGATACTCCCTGATGCTCCCCTCTCCCTGAGGGAGAGAGGCCGGGGGTGAGGGCCCCTTCCAAGATTTTCCGGTTTTGCTATGTTGGAACCGGTCAATTTGTAGTATAATAGTTTTCTAGCGTCGGCTTGCCGGGAGTGATTTTGGCCTTCCCGGAGCAGCTAATCAGGTTAAAGGGTCGGGCGCGCAGGATAGTCGGGGTGTAGCGCAGTGGCTAGCGCGCTTCGTTCGGGACGAAGAGGTCGGAGGTTCGAATCCTCTCACCCCGACCAGTCAGTTTAAGTCTTCCAGCTTTGGCGAAGCCGGATTGCTTGCCGTAAGCCTCGCAGACTCGTCGCATCGGATATACGCCGTGTCTATCGTGTTTACTACCCTTACCCGAAAAGCCTGAAGTCCTTTTGCCCGGGGTCTTATATCAGGCTTAACCGCAACGGCAAAGTCAGCCTTTCCTTACCCCGGCCCGGGGTGTACCTTGACCAACCTACCCCTCATACTCCGAATCTCCGACTCTTACACCAGGCGTATGGCGACCCTTCGGCTGCGCGATGCTGAAGGGGAATTTACCTTGGGCCAGCTTCTGGACCAGTACTTGCTTAACCTTTCCGGGGAGCAGCTTCTGCAATCGGGCTCGATAACTTCCGCCTCCCTGACTACGCTCCGGGCGCTGCAGGACCTGGTCTATGCCTGCGACGACCTGGGAAGGTTGACCGGAATTTTTCCGGGCATTTCCTTCCGGCAGAATGAAAGGGAGCTAGACTTGGGAAAGCCACCGGACGCCATGCTTACCAGAGTGGGCGACGATGATGTCTCGGTGATCGAGGTTGCTGTGAATCGCGCCAATGCTGGCTATGACCGGAACTGGCCCGGTTTTCACCGGCGGCGCTGGGCCAATGACGCCGGGTTCTTCTCCCAGTTCGTGTTGGACACGCTGGCGGAGAGCCTGGGCTTGGCTGAGGCGGAAGCAACGCTTCAGTTGGACACCCCAAGCCGGCAGCTCAAGTTCGTCGAGACGCTGGCTTACCGAATCTGGAGCAGCGACTTTGAAAATTATTCCCGGTTTACCGGCGAAAAACTGATGTTCAAGACGGGCGACGAAACTGTCCGCAACATTGCTGCGGGGGCCGGCGGTATTTGTACCGAAAAAGTGCAGGCGCTGAAATTTCTCACCGACCACTACGGGCTTGAATCCGAGTACCTGCTCGGTGGCAACGGCGCCAGCGGCCCGCTTCCGGTTTCCAGACTTCGGGAAATGCTGCAAACCTTTGACTTCAGATTTGCCCGGCGCTATATGCGCTACTGGCAGCACGCCGCGCTTCTTTACCACGTTGACGGCTTGCCCCTGCTGGTGGATGCCACTAACGGCAATATTCCCTTCCTTTGCCTGTATGGCGATCCGGCCCGGCGGCTTTTGCGCGACACGGACAAGCAGTCGGTGAAAGTCCGAATGGTGGAAGCCGAGGAGGATTATTTTTATCATCGGTCACCCCAGGACATACCGTTGAATCTCTTTTTTGCCCTGGAAGGCTGGCTGACTGATACGGATATGGTGCAAGTCTTTGAGAACGAGCTGGGCCTATATCTCTCCCGGGAGTACTACCTGGCTCCCCTGCCCTTTCGTAGCGATGCGGAATACGCCAGGCTGGCCGGAGATTATCGGGAGATAGCTCGCCGCGCCGGCTTTGCGTGTCAGGTTAGTAATTTTTGGACTCTGGAAACGGACCTGGGGCGACAATTTGCCGCGCTGCACCCCCGGGTTGCCGAAAAAATCCTCGCGGCCAAAGAACATCTGCTGCTCCGCTATAATGAATGGGACCTACCCGGCCACGACGCCGGCCTGGTTATTATGCGCATGGCCTAATACCGAACCTGCGTAACCAGCCTCGAGGGAAAATGGCAGCGGCCGTCTGGAAAATTCCGATATTATCCGGCTTTGTTGACCTTGCCCAAGATTGGGCAAAGTCCGTTGGCTCCCTGATTCGGCGCTGGCGACGCCCAATTGAGTTGTTGGGGCAGCCTCAACTTTCCGGAACCAGGCAAGAGGCGAAAATAGTACTCCGCAGCCGCCGTCTCCGGCACGAAATGGGACTGTCTGATTATTCAGACCGGCAGCTGCAAAGGGCTATCCAAAAAATTAGCCAGGACAATGGCAAAGGTAGCGATAAATATTCGGCGACGGATGAATTGGCCGCGGTACTGGCTATTGTAGATGAATGTTTCCGGCGGCGGCTGGGTGTGTGGCGGCTGTTCTCGGATACAGCGGCCAGAAGCGGATTTGAAAACTGCTTCACGGCCCCGGACGAGGGCGATTTCCCCGATAGCTCAAGCGCCGCCGACCGGGTTCTGGCGGAGGGCATCAACCGGGTCCTGTCGGCCGGCCCCGCCGGCTCTGAAGTCCTGTTATCCGCCGACTTTTACCGGGCGGCTCTGGATAAGGATACTTCTAATGCCCTGAGTTTTAATCCCACCGACGCGCAGCTGTTGGCGGCGGTGTGCCTCTTTCGGGGCCGAGTAGTAGAAATGCCGGCCGGGGAGGGCAAAACCGTAGCCATCGCCTTTGCCGCCGTCTTGCACGCCCTGCTGGGACGTTCCGTCCATGTCTTGACGGCCAATGAATATCTGGCCGACCGGGATCGCCGGCTCATGGCCCCGGTGTATCGCGCCCTGGGACTGTCCGTTGGCATAATTTTAGAGTCGCTGGAGCCGAATGAACGCCGGGATGCCTATTCCGGCAGCATTGTGTATGGAACCCTGCGAGAATTCGGCTTTGACTACTTGAGGGATAATTTGTCCGGCTCGCCGGCCGACCGGGTGCAGCCGGCTCTGGATGTTGCCCTGGTGGATGAGGTGGACCAGGCCCTGGTGGATGAAGCGGCCACCCCGCTCATCATCGCCGGGGAACCACTGGCCGGACATTTGCCGCTGTTCCGGGTTAATCGCGCGGTGGTGGAACTGATTGCCGCCCAGCAAGAAGCCGGCCGGCGTTTGGCCGCTAATCTGGCCGGCAAAGGGCCGGAGGAAAGCGACTATGGGCCTCTGCTGTGTCAGGCGCTGCTGGCAACGCCCAAGAACCAGGAACTGCGCCGGCTGGCCCGACAATTCCCCGGTTCCTGGCGCAAGGGGGTTGCGACCGTCTATCCCGATGGCGGCGACTACCCGGATGAAATGTGGCTTGAAGACTTGTACTACGTTATAGACCCCTGGGAGCGGTTTGTGACCCTTACCGCCGGAGGCGTCGCGTTCCTGGAGAAACGGTTGGGAGCCTTTGGCGGCACCGGGGTGGCAACAGGTCAAGCCCTAGACTCCTTTACCGCTTCCGGAAGAATCGGACGGCGACTGGCCCTTGCTAACCAGATCTATCAGTCGCTGCGCGCCCATCTATTGTTGGAAAAGGGCGTGGACTACGTGGTAGCTGACGACGCCGTCATCTTGCTGGACCAGCATACCGGAAGAATCAAACCCGATAGTTTGTACCAGGACGGCCTGCAGCCGGCCCTGGAATCCAAAGAAGCGGTTCCCATTCACTCTGATTTTGAGAGCCTGGCCCAAATCTCGGTACAAGGCTTTGTGGCCCGCTACAGAACTCTGGCCGGCATCTCGGGCACGGTAGCGCTGGCCGCCGCGGAGTTTGAACGTCGCTATTCCCTGGTTTCGGTAGTAATTCCCGCTGCTAATCCGGTGCGCAGAACAGACCTGCCCAGCCGAATATACGAGAACGATTCGGACCAACTGGCGTCGCTGGTGGCTGAGGTATCCCGGTGCCACCGGCTGGGACGCCCAACACTGGTCGGCGTCCGGTCGGTAGAACAGTCCCGAAAGGTGAGTCGTGCCCTGGCCGCGGCGGCCATAGAACACCGGGTGCTCAATGCGGTCAAGAGCCACGAAGAAGAAGAGATTGTCCGGCACGCCGGCGTCTTTGGCGCAGTAACGGTAGCCACCAATATGGCCGGACGTGGTACGGACATCATCCTTGACCCGGGGCTGGAAAGTCGGCTGCTGTCCCGTTGTTCAGATATGGCTCTGGCGGAATTGCAGAACCGGTCGTCTATTTTAATCCAGGCCAACAGTCCGGCGGAAGCGGAGCTGCTCTATGCCTTCCTTCAGCGCGATTCCCGGCTGAAAGTCAGCCGGTCAAGGAACCGCAAAACGGAATTGATAATCGTTGATCGCAATACCAGGGACAAAATTGGAAATAGGTCAGCTGCGGCGAAAATCGTTGAATTTGGCCTGGGGCTGCACGTTATCAGCACTGAATTTAACCGGCGCCCTCGGGTTGCCGTCCAGCTCCGGGGCAGGAGCGGGCGTCAGGGCAGTTTCGGCTCCACCCGGTTTCTGCTTTCCGAAGCGGACCGGTTTCTGTTTCCCCTGGGTAGTCGCAAGCCGTCCTGGTCTTCCGGTGTTGGCCGGGACGAAGCCGGAAGGGTTTTCCGGGAAGGCGCTGCCGTGGAGAAATACCTCCGCAGCCGGGGAGCCCTGGAAGAGTTGGAAGACGGGTTCCGGCGCGGTATCATCAATGACTACGCCGCCGTGGCGGATGCGCATACCGCCGACTACTATCGCCGCCGGCAATCCCTCCTCAACGGAAGGGATGCCGTGCCAGAATTTGTCACCCGGATTGAAAGTATCTCGACGCGACTGGTCAACCGCCACTTTCCGGGTCTGGATGCCTCCAACTACCACGCTCGGCTCAGCTCGCTCGTCGAGGAAGCGGTAGAGCAGTATGGTATCGACTGCCACGGCCTGGCCGGTGAGGCTCTGGACCGGCTTGCGGGCGCCTTGCCGAACCGTATCCGGGAGCAATTGGACCGTCTCGAAAAAAGTGTTGGGGAAGCGAGATTCGCTGCTCTGGCGCGTCAAATTCTGCTCGAATGCAGCGACGAGGCTTGGCGAGCCCACCAGGTTAATTTGAGAAATTCCGTATTCACTTCCCTGGCGGTCATTCCCGACCACAAGTCGGCGGTGGCGGATTACATAATTCACGCATCCCGGCTGCAGACCCGATTTTATGCGGCAGCCGACGCGCTTTTTCTGGAGCGGCTCTTGACTTTCCCCCTGCAATTGCTGGAACCGAATCTAAACCAGGCGGCGCAAGCCGAAGCCGGCGATGGGGAAATTGCCCAGCTTTTAGTGTATAATGGTTAATATCCATTTGTTTCATAATTGAACCGGCAAGGGAATTCACATTTGGCCGGTTAGCGCGGCGTTCCCGAAATAGGTTTTCTTTGTCCCGAACTTGCCGCATAGTTTGAGCGGCGTGATTCCACACCCCGGGTTGGGCAGCCAAGGTGTTTGCAGCGGGCAAAGTTCAGTTGGTTCGTTTTCACTTCCAGAGTCCTGATCCGGAACGTCACCGCCCTGGATAAAGGAGGGGACATGACGTTAAGATTAAGGAAATCGAGTACGGCAATCTTTGCCGGAACTATGGTTGCCGTCGCGCCGTTGGTGGCGGCCTGCGGCAGCAGCAGTTCCGATTCCTACGAATCCTGGGCGGCTACCGACGGAGCTGCGGGCCGAATAAACCTGGATGATGTGCAGGCGGCCTTCGAGTTGTCCAGCAGCGCTACCGATTTTGAAACGCGGGTCAACGAAATATACGAAGGTGATGGAATAATCCTGATTCGCGCCTGGCAGGATGATACCGGGCTGACTCTGGAAGGGTGGGAAGACCTCAACAACAATAGTTCAGTCGACGACTCCGGGGACGATCTGCTCTTTTCCATTGTAAACCGAAACGGCAGCGACAACGAACTGAGAGGACACCACGCCAACAGCTATTACCATAGTAGTTTTGGCGGTGGGGATTTTCTGTTTGGCTATATGCTGGGCAGCGCGATGAATCGGGGCCCTTATGTTTACACTACTCCGGTAGCCAGCAGCAATAACCTGCGCGCGCACCGGGCCAGCTATCGCGGTTCCAGCGCCTACAACTCCCAGGTGGCTCGCAACAGTCGCTACACCGCCCGGCAGCAAAGCTTTGCTGGGTCTCGCTATCAGGACTCCAGGCGCAGTGTCAGCTCCAGCCGGCAGAGCTATCAGCAGACGCAGCGGTCTTCCGGGGCTTTCCGGTCCAGCAATGCCATTTCCCGTACCGGAAGCAGCGTCAGTACCTTTTCATCCCGGAGCAGCGCGGCAGCGGCGACCCGGAGCGGCGGCAGTGGCGGCGGCTTCCGCGGCGGCGGCGGCCAGGTGAACTTGAGACGACCGGGGAAGCGCCTTCTTGGCTGAGGGTACGGTTAAGCTAATCCTGTCGTGGCTGCCGGAGGATGCCTTTCTTGAGTTTGGTCTCGCGGCGGCGGATTACCCCCTTTCCCTGGCGGCGCTAATGGAGCGACTGTTTCCCCCGGACGAGGCCGACCAGTCAGCCATCGAGGCAGATTTTGACCTGTCGGACAATCCCGACTTGTCCGAGATATACGGGAATTTCTTGCCGGTCTTTGCCCAGCTTCGCATCGGGTTGTGCGTCCTGTCCATTCACGATGAACGGGGCTGCCCAGTCTCCCCGGACGCCCCGGTGGCGGAGCTTGTACAGCCGGACGCCCGGACCGGGCCGGCTGAAAGCCCTCAACTGACGCTAACCTTGTCGCCGGAATACAGCCCTCTGGAATATGCGGCTCAGCTGGGCCGGGAGTCCGGGGAACCTCAATTTCTGCTTTGGCTTCAGGTCTGCACCGCCATATATTTTGTGGACAAGCACGCGCAGTCACTGCCGCACCCCGATAATCTGGATGCCCGAGACCCGTTGCTGCCGGTGGTAGTGGAAATGTGCCGGTTAGACTTGGTGGACTTTGCGGCTGATACCGGTGAAGTTTGCATAACCCCCCGGGGACGGCAGTTTATCGGCAGCCTGATTGCCGAAACCGAGCCTTATATCGACCAGTACGACCGGTTCAACGATGTATTCTGGGATGACGATGCCCGGAGCGTCGAGTTTGATACCGGGTTTGGGGATGACTTGCGGGCAGCGGTTTATCTGTCCGAAGGAATGGACCCGCTGCGGACGGTTTTCCTGTTAATGCTGTACGACGGCAGCCTGGACGCCTATACCAATTCTTGGCGGGAACTGATTGGGGATTCCCGATTTTTCGACGACGTCCTGGAGCCGGTGGTAAATCGGGTTCCGGTCTCCGGGGAGATTTTGGAAGCAATAATTGACGCAGGTTTTGAGCTCCTGGAACGGGAAGCGGAAGAGATGCGGGAAGAGCGGGTAAATCTGCGCGTGGCAAGCAGACTGAGCGACCTCCCCACTAACCAGGTTTGAACAACTGCAAAGGCAGCAAACGCCTTCCTGCATCGCCGGGCCGAGCTGCTCCCCCGAAGCGTCCTGACTTTATCCTTCGCTGGTGCGTTGTCCTAAATTGCGAACAAGAGGACCAGGGAAGCGCTGATAACTACAGAGCTTTCGACGAAGGCGACGCCCATGTTCCCATTTGTTCCAATCTCTCGGGAAACCGCTACCCGATGGATTATCACCCAATCCACCAGCAGGCGCACCACATAGAGCAGTACGAACCCGATTACGGCAAATATAAAGAACTCGGTGATGCTGGGCAGCCAGCCACGAAAATCTCCGGAAACCGCTTTGAACATTATCAGTCCGATGGCGATGAGGTTCCCGCAAAAAGCTACTCCCACGGCTGAGTTACTTGTTTCAATCTCGCCGTGGATGTCAAAGGACACGGTGAGTTCGTAGAAAAGGGCAAACAGGACCATCGTGGCCATCCCGAGTACGAAGAAAACGAGGGTGGTAAGCGCTTCGGTTAATATTCCGTCCCCGCTGCCGCCGGAGAGGGTGCCGGCAATGATCAGGCCGGCCGCTACATTGGCGCCGAACTCCACCGCTCCAGTGCCTACGTTCTGTTCCTGGATGATTTCCCTGGTTACGTCAAATTTGTACAGGATGAGACGGTCCATCACTACTCGGAGCAAGTTCAACGCCACAATTCCGGCAATGGCATAAAGCAAAACTCGCACTATTTCAAGCCCGAAGGCGGCATCAAATCGCACACTCAGGTTAGCCAGCGCTACCTGGCTGGGTTGGTAAATGGCGCCAACGAACACCAGAACCACCGCCAGGAGGTAACCGGAAAAACGCAGCCCCTCGGCCAGGTTCCTTTTTCCCGCTATTTCCTCGACTTCGCTATGGGCAATGGTAATATCTCTGGCTGCTTTCGCAATTATCAGGACAACAATCCCCAGGGCTACGTAGATTAACCCCCGGGGGAAGAAAATCAGGGAGTCCAGCAAGAAGTCAAACATTATCTGCCTCTGTTTCGTGAATCCGGCCGTTCACCAGGATAAACCTGAACGTTTTCCGGGGGGATGATTTCGCTGAAGTGGACATAATAGGGTTCGCCGGTGTACTTGATTATCGCCAATACTCGCCGGTCGTCCTCCGACAGAAACTCCCACATATAAAACCCTTCACCGTTGGTGGGGCGGTTATCCTGGAAGTAAAAGGCTTCAAAACTGTTTCGGTAAACATACCACAAGCCGTCTATCTCAACTCCCTGGTCAATGGAGCGCAGGTCTTCAAATTGGTTCAGGTCATCCTCGGTCAAGCCAACTGCCTCCAGGCTTACGGGGCGCCGGTCGTCGGTGGCGGTGATGAAAAGCCCGGCCCGGTCGTATGACCATTCCAGCCAAATGCGGTACTCCGCATCAGCGATTTCCAACTCGTACCAGGTCATCCCGTTGCCGCCGTAGCGATGCAGTCGCTCGATGATAAAGTAGCAGTCGTCATATTCCAGGGCCAGGCCGTGAATTACTACCACATCGCCGACCCGGGCCTCGCGAATGGTCGTATCGACGGAGGCCGCAGTAGAATTTGGTTTTCTTTTGCGTCCGCCAAACAAAGACCGAAGCATACCGATTCCTTCCTTTTTACGGCTAACTTGGCCCGCCCGGTCAAAGGCGGGTGTAATGTCGTTCACCGGAGCGGTTTAGCTGCTGCTGAAAACTCCTACATAATAACACAGTCTCTCCGGCAAGGTTTTTAATCGACCCACCGGGGCCGAGGGCAGTCGTATCAACTCCCGGATCAGGGGCGCCGGCGGATGGCTTGGGTCAAGCGAGAAAAGCCGAGTCGCCTCCTGAGATTTAGGCCGACGCGGGGCGCCCTGAAGAAATTCACGGATGCGCCGGTATGTCGCGAACACGACCCCTTCTCACTGAGCCCGTCGAGACCTCTCACCTCTCTCCATCAGGGAGAGAGGCTGGGGGTGAGGGCGACAAATCAGCTTTGCGCTGACTTACCGGCCGGGGTTACCCTTGACCATTCATCGCTGGAAAGGTATTGTTAAATCAGACTATGTAAATTTTCCATTGCGGAATCCCGGTCTGATTCAGGCGGCCGTCGGGTGTAGCCGCTTCCCATTGGGACTGAAGCCCGGCTTCCCCGAAGTTGCGACGATGCAGCTCAGTGAGAAAGATTGAGACACCGGCGCGGTCATCACATCAGGTTTCCGGCTTTGAGGGTTTAGTTATGGCAATTTCCGGTTCCGTCGGCGGAGTTCTGATAGCGATAATTCTGGTGCTGTTGGGAATCCTGTTGATCAGTGGCATCCTGAACTTTATTCTGTGGATTCTTGGCGCAATCTGCATCGTCATTGGCATAGTCGTCGGGGCGATGGCGATATTCGGGAAGAAGAAGCAATATTACTAGCCGCTGGTTACAACCGAAGCAAGGCTCGGCGCCGGGACTGGATCGACCGGAGCGCCCCGGCTTCTCCGCAGCGCCTGATTCAACCGGCTGACCCCATGAATGGGGGACTGTGCGGCCACTCACCTCGATCCGACCAAAGAACGGCTTCGGTGTAACCGCGCCCTGAAACAGCCACTATATTTGACTCTAACTCACGGAGGTTTGATTATGGGAATGTTTTCCAGAATGTCCACAATAGTTAAATCCAAGATGAATCGGCTGCTGGATTCAGCCGAGGACCCCCGAGAGACCCTGGATTACTCCTACGAAAAGCAGTTGGAGATGCTCCAGAACGTCAAACGGGGCGTTGTCGAGATGGTAACCGCCAAACGGCGGATTCAACAGCAGGCAACCAAGGTTCGGGAAAGCATCGAGCGACTGGACCGGCAAGCCCGGCAAGCTCTGGACGCTGACCGGGAAGACCTGGCCCGGCTGGCGTTGCAGCGCAAGCAGAATGCCATGATTGAGCTGCAGGGCCTGGACGAGCAAATCGAAGGAATGGAACAAGAGCAGCAGAAGCTGACTATTGCCGAGCAGCGGTTGCAGGCCAAGGTGGACGCCTTCCGCAACAAGAAGGAAGTCATCAAAGCCCAGTACTCCGCAGCCCAGGCCCAGGTCAGAATCGGGTCAGCCCTGGGCGGCATCTCCGAGGAAATGGGTGACCTTTCCCTGGCGATACAGCGGGCCGAGAACAAGACGGACCAGATGCGAGCCAAGGCCGGCGCGATTGATGAGCTGGTTGCTTCCGGAGTGCTGGACAATGAATTGGGCGGCCCCCGGGATGATATTGAAAGAGAATTAGCCCAGATTTCCGTATCCCAAGGAGTGGAGGACGAGTTGGCGGCGCTGAAGGGCGGCTCTGCTCCATCCCAATCTCGTTCCTTGCCTCCCGGCGCATCGGATATTGATGCGGAACTGAACGCTATGCGAAATCGGGAACTGAACTAAAACTATTAGGACGGACGGCAAAGGCGATGATAGTGCGGGTATTGGGCGAAGGTCAGTTCAATTTGCCGGGTGCGGTTATCGACGCGCTCAACGATATAGACAACCGGATGGTGGAAGCGGTAGAAACCGAGGATGAAGGCGCTTTCCGGTCGTTGCTGCAGGAGATGATTTCTCTGGTGTTGGAGAAAGGGTCTCCCCTGCCCCTGGACGAACTGGTTGAATCCGATCTGATTCTCCCCGAAGTTGATTTGACCCTTGATGAGGCGGAGCATATCTTTATCGGCGACGGGTTGCTGCCCGGCTGACTGACTGTTGCCATTAAGTTAGAAGCTAAAGGGGGAACAAGCGTTTGTTCCCCCTTTGTCTGTCCGGCCATAACAGCGTCCCATTGGACGCTACTCTAGGTGGCGGGTTACTGTGGCCGGCGGCAGCGGGCGGCGCACCGCCGCCGGGTCGATCCCGGCCTTCAGGGCTGACATAACGCCGGCTGCCTCCCAGTAATTCTCTACCAGGTGGAATTGACCGGCCGCCCAGGGCAGGAGCGTGAGGTCGTTATTCATCAGATTCCGGTTTTCCCTTACGGCGATTACCGGAATGCCCTGTCCCAGGGCCGCCAGCACCGGGATACCCAGGCATCCATCCGGAATTACCAGGCAGGATACGTCCGCAGAGGTGATGACTCCGGGGTGGTGCATAGCCGCTGGGGCGGTGATTATTTTGGGGCTGCGCTGAAGTCCTTTCAGCACTGACTGGATTAACGCCAATGATACTCCTTCCGCCGCCATGCGCGGGTCCACAATCCCGGGGTCCGCGTTGGCGATTTCCTGGGTTTCCAGCATAGGAGCGTGGGCCGAAGGGAGGTTGAATATGGAAGAGATGGTGTGGGTCAACATCGCCTCCACTCCGCCCCAGGGATTCACCATCTCGCCGTAGCTGTCGAAATATTCGGCGTGGTAGCCGGGCGGCACGATGATTTGAGACGCAATCGCCAGCGCATCCACCTGGGGAGCTTGCTGTTCCACCAATCGCAGCAGGGTATCCAGTCCCCGCACTTTTCCGGCGGCTCGTCCGGACCCGACGTAGCCGGATTCCATTTCAAAGGACGCCGGCAGCCTTTTAATCGCCGGAACATTAAGCCCGTAGGTGGCCCGGGCCGCATTTACCGAGTTGATTGCGGCATTGATGAACAGCGCATCGTCATGGTGTCCCAGCGCCACCAGCACCCGGTTATTGCGGGCCCGCTGCAGACCGATACTGCCCGTCAGGAGTCGGGCAATAAGACTGCCCTCTACGTAGAGAGCATTGGCCGGCAGGTCAATGATGTCGGAAGCGTTTACCACGTTTGGGTGGGTTATGAGCGTATCGCAAACCGCAGCCAGTAATGTCGCTACCGGTGAGGCATCTCCGGCATGTCCCCCGATTTCGGCTCCGATGCCGGTAGGTACAAGGAGCGCGCAGTTGAAGCGGTCGGTGTTTTCCACCGGCCGGGGGATGTAGTGGAATAGCGAAGGCGGCGGCGGCCCTTCCCAACCGGACAGGACTCCCACCTCGCAGTGATAGTCTTCCCGGGAAGAGGCGACTATCGCCAACCTGACGGGAATATCCCGGTCTTCCAACCGGGTGGAGATGGCTTGTTCCAGGTTAGCCAGCGGATTGACCGATTGCAGGCGCTGGCTGCCCGGAAGAATCACCTTTCTTTCAAACAGGATCGCCGGCATAGTCCCCCCACCGTGCAGCGTATTCCGAATAGCCAAATTTCTTGACCGGTACCAAGTTTCCCTGGATGTCACGGGCGTAGATGTCCGGCAAGTTGACACCGTTAAAGGTATGAGCTTTGGTCAAGGTATAGGCCCCAACGTTCCGGAACACCACCCGGTCCCCCACGGCTAGAGGATGGTCGAACCGATACTCGCCAAAAATATCCCCGGCCAGACAGGTACAGCCGGCCAGAATATATTCCCATTCGCCGTCGTCATTATGCCCTTCCACGTCGGGTTCAAAGTCAAATTCCAGCAGCTCGGGCATATGGTTGATGGTGGCGTCCAAGACCGCTACTTGCTTGTGGTCACTGGAGAAAATGTCCAGCACCGTGGCGATCATATACCCGGCGGAACGGACTAGAGCGGCCCCCGGCTCCAGATAAACGTCCATACTATAACGGTTCCGCAGCCACTGAATCAGTCTAATCAACGGCGCTAGGTCAACTTCTTCGGGGAACAGGTAGCCGCCACCCAGATTGATCCACCGGCAGCTCTCCAGCAGTTCAGGAACCGCTTCCGCCACACGCTCTACCGTTTGCTCCAGCTCCATAAAGTTAGTGGACTCACAGTTGGTATGAATCAAAATGCCGTTTACCCCGGCCAATGCAGACCCGGCATTGCGGAGGAGTTCGGCCAAGTCCGCCAGGGGCAGGCCCAGCTTGGAATTCTCGCGGCAAGGGTCATACCGTTCGTCGTCGAGGAAAGAGAGGCCGGGATTAATCCGCAGTCCCAGTTGTCCCCGACCCTGGAAATGGACGCCGTACCTTTCCCATTGGGTCAGGCTGTTAAAGGAAATAAAATCGCAGAAAGTCGCCAGGTCCGGGAGGTCGCCGGGACGAATCCCGGGGCTGGTAAAATGCACCGAACCCTTTTCCGGCGACACTGACCGGGCCAGGCGGGCTTCAAATGGCGAGCTGACGGCGAACCCGTCCAGCCGGGGAGCCATAAATTTCAGCAATGGAACCAGGCACAAGGGTTTCAGGGAATAGAGAAATCTACAGCCGGAGGTCGAGCGGAGGTATTGGGCGATGTCCAGCGCCCGATTCACCTCCGTTTCATCGTAAACGAAGGCCGGTGTTGGCAGGTGGTCCGGGAAACTGGTAATTTGCATGGCCTACGGCGGATTCCGCCCTCCGTCCCCGGCGACAATGCCGCCGACGGGACGGAGGGCCCGGTTAGTCGGCGACTAGCGCATGGGAGAGAAGGAAGCGGGAATGAGAATCTTGTTTTCCTGCCGGATGCGGCCGGGCGCGCCGGAAGGCCAGTTGGGGGTGCCGCTGGCGGCCTGGCGCACCTCCTCCCGGTGATTCAGGTCCCGGTAGGGCCAAATGTGCATCCAGCGGTTCAGCCCTCCCAACTCCGAGTGCATCGCCGCGGCGCAGGGCGAGAATTGCTCCCGCCAGGGAAGGGCTTTCTCCCAACGGCGCAGCAGTTCGGGAATGGAGCCGGGCTTGTAGGTGTAAACCCGCATCTCATACACGCCGCCCAGTTCCTGCCCGCCACCCATAGGGCGCATGAAGTCGGCCGGGTTCCAGATTTCCGACTGCATATCCATAATCATGCTGGTGTCCCGGGGCGGCCAGTTGGGGTCGCTGGCGGCCTCGGCCCGAATCTGCTCGCGCTCCAGCAGGTTTTCGTAAGGCCAAACGTGAACTACCTGGTTCAAGGTGCCGATGTCGGTGTGCCAGAAAGCGGCCAGGGGCGAGTATTTCTCCCGGTGGGGCAGCGCTTCGGCAAAGCTTTCCTCGAACTGAGGCACCGTCCCGGGTTCCAGGGTATAGGTACGTACTTCGTAAATCATAGTTTCTCCTAGATATTGTCAATGTAAGATACGGGAGCTGGCTGCTCCTTTGCCCAATGGTGGTTAGATTAACCTGGTTCCCCGGATTCGGGCCTGCTTACCTTCAGATTCCCCGCCACTGGCGCCGGTCGCCGGCTCGAACGAAATGGCCGAAGCCCGGGGCCGGGAAATGCCCCGCCGATACCAGCAAGCACTCGGCTTCCAACATATCCAGCACGGTATGTCTGGTGGCCCGGGCAATGTCGGGCTGAACGTCGAAAATCGGGTTCCAGTCAGTATAGTGGGCCTGAGCCGGGGTGTGGGCCACGTCTCCAAGAATATAACCCCGTTCGCCCTGGGATGCAATCACGATAGAGACGTGGCCGGGGGTGTGGCCCGGCGTCGCCACGGTGGTCAGCTCGTCGGTGATTTGGTAATCGTCCTCAATCAGGTCCATAATTTTAAGCTCTTCCAGGGGCAGGACCTGGCTGCTGATGTGAGGAGCGTTAGCCACTACCGTTTCCTGCGTCCAATGGGCCCAATCCTTGCCTGGCACCAGGTAGCGGGCGTTGGGGAAGGTCGGTTGGCCGTCAATCAGGTTCCACCCAACGTGGTCCGGGTGCAGGTGGGTGAATACCACCATGTCCACGGCGGCGCGGTCCACTCCCTTGCGTTCCATATCCTCCAGCAAGGTTCCGTCGGGGGCCTGCAACCCAGTATCCACGATGATTAACTTGCCGCCAGAGCGGATTGCCGTGGTGCCGTACCGGCTGCGGATTTGCTCATCGGCCTCCAGCAGTTCGGGAAACTCGCGCCACTGCTCAATGGTAGTTTCGGGAAAAGGCATAAAGGGGGAGCGGGTAGGCTCGCCGTCGCTGAGGGAAACCAGCTCCACATTGCCTACGCTGATTGAGTAGTTCGGCACAGGGTTACCTCCTTTACCTGACATTTCGGCCCGATAGCCACAAAAACATTGCCGCGTATATCGTGGCGTCTCTGCTGCTTATACTAACCCCAAACCCGGTTCCAGGCAATTGCCAGTGGTCAGAAACCGGGGCTTTCGTCTGCTATACTGAAGAAAATGCTGGGGAGGGCAGGACTATGCCGGCGCGTACCGGAGAGCAATACTTACAGGGTTTGAGAGAGCGGCCACCGGAAGTCTGGGTCGGCGGGCAGCGGGTGCCGGATGTTACGGCCCATCCCGGTTTTGCCAATGGCGCCCGTTCAGTGGCGGCGCTGTACGATATGCAGAACGACCCGGCCCTTCAGGATGAACTGACCTACAGTTCCCCAACTACGGGAGAAAGGGTAGGTCTTTCCTTCATCTCACCCCAGGGGCAGGATGACCTGGAGCGAAGGCGGAGGATGTTCTATCATTGGGCTTCTTATCACGGCGGTATGATGGGACGCACCCCGGACTATATGAACGTCGCCTTCGTAGCCATGGCCGCTGCCGCACCCTTTTTCGACCAGGACCGGGAAGGGTTTGGCGAAAACGTGCGCCGCTATTACGAGCAGATTCGGGAACAGGACCTTTGCCTGACCCATACCCTGGTTAATCCCCAGCGCTCCCGTTCACCCCAGCGCTACATTACCGACAACCTGGCCGAGGATGTGGCCCTGAAGGTTATCAAGGAGACGGATTCGGGTATCCTGGTGCGCGGGGCGCGGGTGCTGGCAACTCTCGGCCCATTATCCGACGAGATTGCGGTTTACCCTTCTCGCTCCCACCATACCGCCGATAATGCCCACCAATACGCCGTCTCCTTTTCCATTCCCAGCGATACGCCGGGACTGCGCTACATCTGCCGGGAGAGTTTCGACTACGGCCGTACCCCCTTCGACCATCCCCTGGGCGCCCGATTCGAGGAGATGGACGCCGTGGCAATTTTCGACAACGTACTGGTTCCCTGGGAACGGGTATTTCTACTGGGCAGCGTGGAAAACTGTAATAATATGACCTACCGCACCGGCTGGATTTGGCACAGCTTCCATCAGGTTGTGACCCGGATGGTCGCCAAGACGGAGTTCCTGCTGGGTACGGCTTCATTGATGGTGGAGACCCTGGGGTCCGGGGAGCAGCCCCACGTCCAGGAGCGCATCTCCGAGATGATTATGCAGCTGGAGATAATCCGGGCCTTGCTCCGGGTTGCCGAAGTTGACGCCGCCCCGGATGAATGGGGTCTCTTTACCCCGGCTCGGTTTCCGCTGACGGTGGCCCAGAATATGTACGCCCGCAGCTTTTACCCCCGAATGGTGGAAATTATGCAGCTGCTGGGTTCCAGCAGCCTGATGGCGCTGCCCGGGCAAGCCGATTTCGATTCGGAAATAGCGCCGGACCTGGAACATTACCTGGCTACCGATACCGCCGGCGCCCTGGAGCGTACCAGGCTGTTCCACCTGGCCTGGGACATCTCCTGCAGCGCCTTCGGCTCCCGCAGCCTCCACTACGAACGCTTCTTTGCCGGAGACCTGGTTCGGAATGCCCAGATAATGTACGCCACCTACGACCGAACACCGATGATGGAAAGGGTCAAGCAGTTTCTGGAACGAGAGTGAAGGACACCCACCGGCCTCTGCTTTTGATTGCCGGGCAGTGCGGTGTAAAAGCGGACTGACTCCAATTTCCGGGGCAAGGCGGAAATTCCTTAAAGTCCGGTATTAGCCCCCACGACCCATTCCGGGTATTCGCGGGTTTAGTTCAGCCTTTCTCGCGCCAGGGTAAAGACTTCGTTAAACATTTCCCGGGTAAGCTTGCCGGTTTGAGTATTCTGACGGCTGGGGTGATAGGATGAAATCAAGGTAAGACCATCAGCCAGGCGGCAGGTCGCGCTATGGGCAAAGGCTGGGCGAGGTTTGGGGTTGGCCTGCCCCCCGGCAGCCCGGGTTTGCAGGTAGGCGTCGAAGGCGAATTTGCCCAAGGCTACCACCACCTGCACCCGCTCCAGCAACTCCATTTCTCCGGTCAAGTAGGGGCGGCAGGCAGCCTTTTCCGATGGGTTGGGTTTGTTGTCCGGCGGAGCGCACCGGACCACGTTGGAAATATAAACATCCTTCAGTCGTAACCCGTCATCCAGGGACGTAGAGTTTGGCTGGTTGGCGAACCCGGCCCGGTAAAGCGCCTCAAACAGCCAGTCGCCGCTGGGGTCTCCGGTGAAAGAACGGCCGGTACGATTGCCGCCGTGGGCCGCCGGAGCCAGGCCCATAACCAGTATTCGGGCATCGGGGTCCCCGAAAGGCGGCACCGGCTTGCCCCAGTACTCCTGTTCCCGGTATCTGGCTGCTTTCGCCAGCGCTACTTTTTCCCGGTGGGTTACCAACCGGGGGCAGCGGCGGCACCGGATAATTTGGGCGTGGAGTTCGGCCAGCGAAGCCTTTTCAGTCAAGGAAGTCACCGCCTGGGCGCATCAAGCAGGAGACCGGAAGCCGGGTTTAGCCGCCGAAAAGTGGGGCATTACCTTCTCCGCAAACAACCGCAAGGAATTCAAGGTCTGCTCGGCGCTGAGAGTGCCAAAAAAGAAGGAGCCGACGAAGTAGTTGGAGCCGGTGATTTCCAGGTGCTCTTTCAGGGTTTCCCGCACCGTTTCCGGGCTGCCCGCGATGTGCAGCCCATCGGCCAGACGGCCTTCAAAGTCGGCCAGGTAGTTGGTGCGACCGGTGTCGTCGCCGTTGAGGATGCGCAGGTGGTTAAAGTTGTCGATAAAGTCGGCGAAAGCGGCTTTGGCCTCGCGTAATGCCTGCGCGTCGGTTTCGGCCAGGTAGATATGGCGGGTGATGCCGTACTTGGGTTCCGGCTCGTGGGCGTTGAGTCGGTCCGGACGGTCCCGATTTTCCGCCAGTACCGAGTTGTACAGGTCGATATGTTCCCGCATTACCGGCATGGGCGGATAGTGGGTAACACTGCTGATGCCCTCGCTGGCAATCCAGCGTATAGAATCCGGGTTGGCCGTGGGATACCACAGGGGCGGGTAGGGTTGCTGCCAGGGTTTAATCGGAAGAGTAACGTCTTTGAAGGTATAGTATTTACCTTCGTAACTCACCTGGCCGCTACGCAGGCCCATGACCAGAATTTCCAGAGCCTCCCGGAACATTTCCCGGGAATCATCCACGCTGATGTTGAAGAAGTCCAGCTCGTAGGCGGAAATGCCCCGTCCAATGCCTACCTCAAGACGCCCCCGGCTCAAGTGGTCCAGCATACAGATTTCTTCCACCAGCCGCAGCGGGTTGTAAAAGGGCAGCGGGTAAACCAGAGGCCCGAACCGGATGTTTTGCGTCCGCTGCGCCAGGGCGGACAGAAAGACGCTGGGGCTGGGCGCCATCCCCAGGGGCGTACCCTGGTGTTCCGCCATGTGGTAACAGTAGAACCCGGCCGCATCGGCGTACTCCAGAAACTTGAGCCGCTGCTCGTAGAGGTCCGCCGCCGTTCCGCCATCGGAATCAATCCAGTCAAAAATACCAAACCGGACCGGCCGGGTCTCGGAGAACTGCTGCGCTGTATTCGTCAAGAGATTTTCTCCCGGCGGACTGCCGATTACCTAGCGGCCGTCCTACTCGAAGGGGGTGGGCATACCCTGAACCGGCACTTCAATCAAGGTTGGGGCGTCGGTAGCCAGCGCTTCCCGCAAAGCGTCCCCCAGCCGGTCGCTCTCGGCCCGTACTCCCCGCGCTCCGTAAGCCTCGGCCAGCTTAACAAAATCCGGGTTATGCAAGGCGGCGCCGTAAACTCGGCCTTCAAATCGATTTACCTGATCTCGCAAGACATTGCCATAGGCATTGTCATTAAAGACTATCACCACGACGTTAATTCCGTGCTGGACGGCTGTAGCCAGCTCCTGGGAGTTAAACAGGAACCCGCCATCCCCGGATACGGCCACCACTGCCTTGTCCGGCTGGGCCACCTTGGCGCCCAGCGCCACCGGGAAGGCGTAACCCAGGTTGCCGGAATAGGAAGAAGTGAGAAACGTCCGCGGCTCATACACCGGATAGAAGGCTCGACAGTAATACCCGATCTGGGTCATGCCGGAAATGAGGATGCCGTCCTCGGGCATCACCTCCCGCAAAGTGGTGGTGATGGACTCCTGAGGCTCGACCCGGATCGCTGTCTCGGCGCGTCGCTGCCGCAATTCGGCGTATTCATCCTCCCGGCCGGCCCGGCCCGGCCCCAGGCCGGTCAAGTTTTCGTACAAAGTTTCCAGCGTCAGGCGAGCATCTCCCTGAATGCCAAAGGTATTCTCGTAATTTCGGCCCAGTTCCTCCGGGTCAACGTCAATCTGGACGATTCGCTGACCGCCCAGCCAGGCCGGGTTAGCCATCCGGGTGCCAACGGCCAGGATGGTGTCAAAGTGGGGCGCTTCCCGGGCCACGGGGTCGTTGCGCAGCCGGTGGGCGCCCAGGGCCAGGGGGTGCCGCTCGGAAATTGCGCCTTTCCCTTCCGGCGTGGTAATAATCGGAGCCTGCAGATGCTCGGCGACTCGCCGGAGGGCGTCCTGCGCTCCGGAGGAGATTACACCGCCTCCGGCCCAGATCAACGGATTTGGCGATTCCTGCAACATCCGGGCCCCGGCCTGCACTGCCTCCGGGTCGGCGCTCGGACGGGGGTATTCCTCCGGTTCCCGCAAATCAACGTCCGCCACGTCCGCCAGGGTTTCCGGGGGAATCTCAATCTCCACCGGGCGCGGTCGGCCGGTCTTCAAGTGGTAAAAGGCTTCGTGCACTGCGTCGGGGATTTCCGCCGGGTCCAATATTCGCCTGGCCCACTTGGTAACCGGGCGAATGGTATCCAACTGGTCATTAACTTCGTGCAGAATACCTCGATCTACTCCGATCAGGTCTCGCTCAATCTGGCCGGAGACCACCAAAATAGGGGATGAGGCTGCAAAAGCCGTGCCAATGCCGGCGGAGGCGTTTTGCAGACCGGGGCCGGGCACCATCATTGCCGTGCCGATACCGCCGCCGGCCCGGGAGTAGCCGTCGGCCATGTAGGTGGTCGCCTGCTCGTGTCGGGTAGTGATGAACCGGATGCCCGGCTCGCCCTGCAATCCGTCCAGCGCATGGTAAAGCTGGACGCCGGGCAGCCCGAAAATAACCCTTACACCTTCCAGGTACAGGGACCTGGCTAAAGCCTGGCCGCCGGTCATTCTAGGCATATCCTTCCCCTTTGGCGGAACCTTTCCGGAATTAAGGCAGTAAAAGTCGTCCCGCCCCTTGACCCGTGTTGAATCTGTGTACCGGATTTTAGTTGGGCCAACCTACAGCGTCAAGTTGCCGCAACCGAAAGGACGAGGGAAGGAGTCCTTGACCGGCTTTTTTGAAATCGGATAATCCAATGGACGGCCCGGCCCGCCTTTGCTAAACTAGCCGTGATACATCAGGCATCCTTGAATCGCTCAGCTTTTGGAGAGATACGTTTATGAGGAAGGTAGTAAGCGAAATCAATGGAGCAATCTTTAGCCTGCCCTGGCTGGTGGCAAAGGACGAGGGTCTGTTTGCGGCTGAAGGTATTGATATGGAGTTTGTTACGGCCGTCAGCAGCGGACAAGTGGCCCACACTGAAAACCCGGAGGAAGTAAATCCGATTTTAGGCCACGTGGCCTTTGAAGATGCCAAGGTCTCCATCTACCGGGCTTGAGAAGAAGGGCAGGTCCGTCGGGCCTACGAAAGCAAACAGGGCGCCAGGATAATTGCCCTGCGTTCCGCAGTTGCCAGCCAGGCGATCCTGGTGCGTCCCGATTCTACCCACTTTTATCCAGGCACCCTGAGCAATCGACCGGTGGCGGTCCAGTTTCACGCCGGTTCCCACTACGTTGCGCTGCGGCTGCTCTCCGGTTATCTGCCGGAAGAAAAGATAAAGCTGGTCCATTACGGTTCTCCCCAGTATCGATTCGAAGCTCTGATGAAGGGTGAAGTTGACGCCGCCGCCCTGATGGAACCCTGGATAACCCTGGCCGAGAAACTGGGCTGCCGGCCGGTGTGTGAGGGCCATTACCTGGGCGCCGAGAACGCCAGCGACAACATGGACGAGGAGACCTTTTCCGCCATTAACCGGGCGGTAGTCAAGGCGGTAGATCTGATTAACGCTGACAAACGCAAGTATCTCCACTACCTGATTGACGAACCCCGGTTCGCGTCGGTGGCGGTCAAGTATGGCAGCATCACGCCGGAAGATTTCCACCTGTCGCGGATTCGCTATTCCTACAACACTCCCTATAACGACGAAATTATTGAGGACACTTACCACTGGATGGTCAAGTGGGGTTTGCTGAACGGTGCGGCTTGCAGCGCCGAGCTGGTGGACAACCGAATTGCCGAGCCGGTCCCGGCGGATGATTAGGGTTTCGTGGTAAGCAATACGTCAACCGGCGCCGGCCGGGGACGGCCGGTGTCCGGTTTCAGTTGGACCCGAATATTTCCCACCGGCTGCGATTCGGCGCGGCTGCGGGTGATTAGGGCTCCGACTGCCGATTACTGCGGTCGGCGTTAACCGGTGGCAAGGCATAATGAAGTACGACATTGTTATTGTGGGCGCAGGTTCGGTAGGTTCGGTACTGGCCGGCAGGTTGTCCGAGGACCCGGGGCGGTCGGTGCTGCTGCTGGAAGCCGGCCCGGATTACCCCGATTTCGACCGGCTGCCCGACCGGTTGAAGTACGGGTTCAGCGCTGCGCCCGACCCGCCAACCTCGCGTTCTCCCAGCGGTCACCCGGATTGGCTGGCTGCCGACTCGCATAACTGGCAGTTCACCGCTACGGCTACCGACCTGGCTCCGCCGATGCTGGCGCCGCGGGGCAAGGTTACCGGCGGCTCCAGCGCCATCAACTCCTCGGCTTTTTACCGGGGTACGGCGGAGGACTTTGATTCCTGGGCGGCTCTGGGCAACGATACTTGGAGCTACCGGCAAGTCTTACCTTACTTCCGCAAGCTGGAATCCGACGCCAGCCGTCACGATGATTACCACGGTTCCGAGGGGCCGATTTTGGTGCACCATTCCGACCCGGCGACTTGGCACCCAACCCAGCAAGCCTTCCACGCTGCCTGCATTGCCAGCGGCTACCCGGAGACTGCGGACCATAACAATCCCGATTCCGCCGGTATCGGGCCGGCTATAACCAACAATCATCAGGGAATCAGGTTCAGCACCGCCCTGGGCTACCTGGAGCCGGCCCGGCATCGGCTTAATCTGACCATCAAGCCCAACTGCCACGTCATTCGCATCATCTTTGAGAGGCAGCGAGCGACCGGATTACTGGTTGAGTCCGGCGGCGAGACTTTCGTTGTGGCGGGAGAAGAAATCATCCTCAGCGCCGGCGCCGTGGGTTCGCCGCATCTGCTGCTGCTTTCCGGGGTCGGGCCGGCCGACCAGCTGCGGGAATTGGGAATCTCGTTAATTCACGATTCCCCGGGGGTGGGTAAAAATCTGAAAGACCACCCCAAGGTTTACGTGACCTGGAGTTTGCCCGCCGGCGCCCCGCCCCAGACGCGGGCGGCTCCCGGCGGCGCAGCCCTGCGTCTGACCGCGCCGGGTTCAGACTTGAGGAATGACCTGGGTATAAGTTTCGCTTGCTTCGTGCCTCCCCGCGCCGGCAGCGTGGGCGTCCAGCTTCCGGATTTCGACGCGGTGCCTCGCTTCGTGGAAATGATGATTGTGCTGCTGCTGCCGGTAAGTCAAGGGGAACTAAAGCTGACCTCTCCCGATTACCGGGTGCAGCCGGCGATGAATTACAATTACCTGGCTGAACCCTTTGACCGGGACCGGCTGAGAGCCGGAGTCCGGTTGGCGCTGGAGTTGGCGGAAGGACCGGAACTGGCTGCGCTTGTGGGACCACGCCTGGCCCCAGCGGAGGTCGAGCTGGCTACGGATGCCGCTCTTGACCGCTGGCTGCTCCGGGAAGCGACTACCTATTCCCACATTTCGTGCACCTGCCGCATGGGTCTTGCCGAAGACCCCAACGCCGTTGTGGACCAATTTGGACGAGTGTACGGAGTGGAAGGACTGCGGATTGTCGATGCCGCAATAATGCCTGACCTGGTGCGCGCTCCGATTAATCCGGCGGTGATAATGCTGGCCGAAAAGATTGCTGATGTGATTAAAAGCGGCGGCTAATTTCGCTCAGCTGAGTGGCTGCCAATTGGTTCAGCGACTCCCACATCCTGTTATAATTACATTACTACTCCTTTGAGCCGGGCGGAGACCTCCCGCCGGGTTTAGAAATTTGATGGAAAGGAGGAACGATAAATGGCCGATGAATTGTTGGTCCTCCACGAAAAACCGGAAGCGAAATATATGATCGCCGGCTGGCGTCGCCAATGGTCTAACGGGGGCCGAATTTCCAGCGGTCTGCCCCGCTACCTGATCGACAAGCTGGGCGCGTACCGGATTGGCGGATTGGGGGAGCAGATAAACTCCCTGTGCTACCCCTTTCAGGTGGCCGGCACCCACGATACCTTTCGACCGGCGGCCGCCTTTCAGGATGGCCTGCCTTCCAGTCCCATGGCCCGGGAGAATGACTTTTACGATGCCGGCAACGGACTCATTATCTTCCTGGGTGAGGAGCCGTGGAGCCGGATTGACCTGTACGGACAGGTTTTTTTCCAGGCCGTTCAGGAGCTGGGTATTGAGCAGACGGTCGCGGTTGAGGGGGTCAACGGCCCGGTGCCCCCGGAAATGGAGCGGCGGATAAACTGCGTTTACAGCCGGGCGGATATGAAAGAAAGGCTGGAACGGCACGGTTTGATAATGTCCAGTCGCGGTTCCGAAGGACGCCGGGGCCCGACCATTGGCATGGCAATGGTTTCGCTGGCCCACTTCGAGTTCCCGGACGTTCAGATGTTCCGGCTGGGAGCTATGGCTCCGATGTATCCCTTCGTCGTTTCCAACAACGAGCAGATGGGGATTTTTCGGGACCACCGTTCCTTCTACGACGTTATGCGTCGCCTGAAGGCTATGTTCAAGCTGGACATTGACCTGAGCGAACTGCTGGCTCTGGGTGAATCCGAATCCCGGGAGTTGCAGTCTAACCTGGACCGCATTGCCGAGAATAACGCTGAGGCCAAGCGCATTATTGAGCAGGTCCGGTCAGACTACAATGTAATCCCCTACGTAGAGCCGGTGGAGCTGGACCCAGCGCTGGACCGGACACTGGAAGACATTCTCCTGGGAATGTCGGACCAGCCCGAGGGCAGCAGCTGACCTGCAGTCGTGTTCCCGGACCAAAAATGCGGGCGGGTTCATTGAACCCGCCCGGCTGCGTCCATAGTGGAAATTGGCGCTAACTAGGCATGGGCCGCCGGCATCGCCGGGCGGTTCCGGTGGGACTGGGCATCGCGGGTGGTGGGCAGAGGGCCGGTGGCGGCGTAGTACTTGACGCCGGCGACCATAAGCTCTTCTGCCGGGAACCGGGTTATCACCTGCGGGCCGTCGGCGGTTACCACCACCTCCTCTTCAATGCGGGCGGCGGACCAGCCGTCGGAAGCCGGCCAGAAGGCCTCCAGCGCGAAGACCATACCCTCTTCGATTGGCTGGGGGTGTTCCAGGGAAAAGAGTCGGCTGAATATGGGAGCCTCCCAAATATTCAGGCCCACGCCGTGACCGTACTGCAACGCAAAGGCCGCTTCCTCGTTGGCAAACCCGAACTCCTCAGCTTTGGGCCAGTGCTGCACAATGTCGGCAGTGGTAATTCCGGGCTTCACGGCATCAATGGAAATGTCCAGAATCTCCCGGCACTTCTTGTAGGCGTCTATCTGCGACTGGGAAGCGCTGCCGATAGCCAGGGTTCGGTAGTAGCAAGTCCGATAACCCATATAGCTGTGCAGGATGTCAAAGTAAACCTGGTCCCCGGGCCGCAGTATCCGGTCGGCGAAAATGTGCGGGTGAGGGCTGGTTCGTTCGCCGCCAATGGCGTTCACCCCTTCGACAAACTCGGAACCCAGCTCGTACAGTACCTTGTTGACCAGGGCTACCCCGTCATTTTCCCGCACCCCGGCGCGCAGTTTCTGGTAAAGCACGTCGTAGGCTGCGTCCACCATGGCGCATGCGGTATTGAGCAGGGTTATCTCGTCCTGGGTCTTAATCCGGCGCGCCTCCAGCATCAATTGCTGTCCGTCCACTACATTAATTCCCTCATTCTGGAGGGCGAACAGGACTGCCGGCTCTACTACGTCAACGCCGATGGGTTCATTCTGCAGCCCCCGCAGTTCCAGCTCGGCGCGGATTTTTCGGGCTACGTCTCCGGCCAGGTCGGCGGAAGGAGGCGTGGCGCCCCGGAGGGTGGAAATTCCGGCCCTGGAGCGTTCCCCTAACCAGGGGCAGTAAATCTGGTGGTGCCGGGCCGCCGAACCGAAATCCCACAGGATCGGTTCGTCGCCCTGGGGCAGCAGACAAAACCGGACCAGCTTGTCCTGCGCCCAGGTTCCGATTACCGTAGCGGTGAGATACCGGATGTTGTTCATATCAAAGGAAAGGATAGCCCCTAGATCCGACTTTTCGAGCAGACCCTTAATCCGGGTTAGTCGCTGGTTTCGGAGCCGTTCGAAATCTACCCGTTCCTCCCAGTCAACATTCATTGTCCCAAAGCTCTTGATTTGTGTCACTGTCGTCACCTTATTTTCGTATTTGACAAAATCTATGGCCCGGCGGTCTTTACGGCCCCGGCTTGCGGAAGTGTAGTTGGGTACTTCCGGGCTGTCAACCGGGACGGCCCAAGCGCGCTGCCCTCGCCATCGGCCCCTCTTCCACGAGGAGAAGGGAATTTGGTTAATGTTGCTGCCTACTTACGGCCCGAGGTTCCTGCTCCCGTGAGGAGAGGCTGATTTTCCTTGCTAATTCGAGAGGGTATCCCGATTTCCCTCGCTCCCTCAAGTAGAGGGCCGGGGTGAGGGTTTTGGACCGTTGGGAACATTTTGCAGGGTGGATAGTTCGGCGAGTTGGTCTATAATTGGGGACGGCCCGGTCGAGCTCCGACCGGTAATCACGCTATAGATTTGGAGGAAACTGAATTGCCAGGCAGAATAGAAGTAATCCATACCGCCGACCGGGACCCTTCGGTTAATTTACCGTATGCCCCGGCAGTGAAAGTAACCGGCGGCTCCTTGCTTTTCCTGGCCGGTGTTAATGCGGCCAAGGTTTACCACAGCCACCCCCACATCGAATCGGAATTTGATGACATTCCCGAAGATATGGCGGGACAAACCCGGATGTCCCTGGAGAACGTGCGGAAGGCGCTGGATGCCTGTGGCGCAACCTTCAGCGACGTGGTGCAGGTTACCCGGTATCTGACCAACGTGGCAGAACAGGACCAGATGAACGAGGTATGGTGGGAGTATTTTGGCGACCACCGGCCCGGCACCGCCACCATCGAGGTAACCCGGCTGGCTACCCACGAAAAGCTGAAGGTAGAGTTGGCCGCCATTGCCGTAGTGGATTAGACTGAGATCGTTTCAGCCCGGAAGGAGAAAGGACATCAGCGGATTAGAGTGCGGCGTAATGACAGCCATTGGTGTATTAGGGGTGGAGGCTTAAACCGGCCGATTGGTAAATTGTCGGCTTCAGCTATTTAGTTGAATAGCCTCCGCTTGCACTGGAAAAGGTAGAGGCGACTAATTCAAGGCATTATATTTTGCTTTGAACCCGTTGTGCCTCAACCCAGCCTTTAATTTGGAGTAGGAAATTGTATGCCTGATTGGCTGAAAGGTTGTCTTCTGTCCCCTCCCGGTATCGCTATTGTTTGGTTAGCGCTGTCGATAGGGCTTGGTGTCCCCTGCGCTCATCTGGGCGCTGGGGGATTTATTATGGCCCTAATAACTGCGACGGTTGTGGCGGCTGTTCTTTTTATAATGTCCAAGCCCTGGAAGGACGACGGAGGAGGGCCGAGATTTGGTGGCCCGGGGGTGTAGGTGAATAACCCAGACCCTCGCCAACCGGGCCATAGTCTATCGGCAGCCGGTTAAATTCTTCCCCTTCTGGTCCGGAAATCCGCCTCCTGATGGACAGTTTTTCCGCTCACCACGGTCAGGAGGGAGCGCAGTTCCGGCAGCGCCGCCTCGGACATCTCCAGGAAATCGTCGGACAGCACAGCCAGGTCAGCCAGCTTGCCCGGTTCCAAAGTTCCCCGGCGAGTCTCGTCGAAGGAGAAGCGCGCTCCGCCCTGGGTGAAAGCTCGCAAGGCCTCCAGCCGGGTCAGGCATTGGCCGGGCCCCAGCGCCCGGCCGGTAACCCGTTCCCGCCGGGCTACGGCAGCCCATAAGGTAGCGAAGGGATTGTAAGGCTTGTTGTCGGTTCCGAAGCTGAAATCCACCCCTTGCTCCAGATAGCGGCGGTGGGCCACTGCCGAGTCCGCGGCTGCCGGGTCATCCAGGTAAGGCGCGCCCCGCAGCCATAACTCGGTCAAAGGTATGGTTTCCACCAGCAACCCCATACGCCTGATGCGCGCCAACTGTTGTTCGGAAGCGTGGAGCACGTGGGCTAAAGTCCAGCGACGCCCCTTGAGGGGCATTTCCCGGTCAACGCTCTCGAAAACCTTCAGAACCTCCTCCAGTGGCTCCCGAACCAGGGTGTTGACTCTGAGGTTGTTCCGGGCGGCCAACCTGACGGTTTCGGCGAAGAAATCCGGGGAATGGCAGCTTTGAATGAATCCGGCCCAGCCGGTGTAGGGCAGCAGCGACGAACGGGCCGCCGCAGTGTATTGATTGCCGCCGTACTGGATGAAGTAGCCGCTGATTCGTAGAAAGTCGTCGCCAAAACCGGGGCCGGAAAAGGAGTGGCCCCAATCCGCCATTTCCCGGGCTGCCTGCGCTGTCGATTGCCAGTGGGGGCTGACGGTGAGGTTGGCGCGTACCGTCATCTCCCCGGCGTCCCAGACCGCCTTGTAGGCTTGCAGCACCTCCGGGGCTACGCCGTGACCTTCGTAGGTTCCGGTGGTCCCCACTGAATTGTATAGGCGCATAGATTCCTTCAAGGCGGCGACTCGCTGGGCCAGCGTAAACCGGGGGACGGCCTGCATCAAGGTAAACTCCACCGAGGGATAGCGTCCGGTGTCCACAAAAATGCCGGTAGGCTCGCCGTCGGCGTCCTTTTCAATGGTAACGCTGGAATCGGGCTGAAGGGTGTGGCGGTCAACGCCGGCCAGGCTCAGGGCGGCGCTATTGGCAATGGATACTGAGGGTGGTACGTCCCAGGGAGTCCAGATGCCCTTGATATAGACCGGATTGTTCGGCGCCGCCTGGTCCATTTGCTGGCGAGTCGGGTAGCGGCCCTCGGCCAGAGATTGAGGCATATCGGCGTAGTTGGGCGGGTCTCCCACCGGCATAGTTACTATCCACTCACCGGAAGCCTTTTCCGCGGCCAGTTCCCGAATGCGCTCCAGAATCCGGGCTACTGAGTTTAATCCCGCCAGAGACGGGTAAATCGATTTTAACCCCTCCCGGTCCAGATGCGCGTGGATGTCCACAATTCCCGGAATGACCGTATGCCCCCGGAGGTTGACGGAAGCAGCGCCGGCTCCGGCCAGAGCCAATACTTCTGCATCGCTCCCTACAGCCAAAATCCGGTCTCCCCGGATGGCTATTGCCTGTTGAATGGAATTCAGGGGGTCAACGGTGATGATTTTGCCGTTGTGCAGAACCATATCGGCGGCATTGGATTCAGCCATATCTCGCTCCTCGCCAAATCGGGGCCTGTTCGCTCCCGGGCTGATTACTTAAAAAGGATGTGATTCCCGCTTCTATCTGCTGAAACTATACACCACTCATTGCCGGAGTAACTACATTGCTAGGTTTGTGGTCCCCACCCATCGACCCTTGAGAGTAACGGCTGGTTCCGGTAGGCGCGACTTTTCGCCTAACCTATTTAATCGCCGCTGCCAGCCTTTTCTCTCAAATTGACACTGCCATACGGCCCCGCTAGAATCAGCCAAAAGGAAAGCTGACCGCAAAGTTAGAGGGAGGTTTGCCATGACTCAGTTGTTGGGAAGAGTCAGTCCCGAAGAAGAGGAACGGTTTTATGAAGGAACCGAAGCCGCCGGTCTGCGCGCCGCCTGGATGGGCCGCCGGCTGGAACGCAAACCCCAGGTAGTGCCTTTCGCCTGGCGTTGGGAGCAGGCCCAGCCCCTGGTACTGCGCAGCGGCGACATCGTCACTCCCGACCGCGACGTGGAGCGGCGGGTGCTGCGTCTGGCTAACCCCGGCCTTGACCACGGTACTACCCACACCATTTCGGCGGCATTGCAGCTGCTTTTGCCCGGGGAAAATGCCCCGGCCCATCGCCACACGCCCACGGCCATCCGCTGGGTGCTCCAGGGTATGGGCGCTTACACTACGGTGGAAGGGGATAAATGCTACATGGAACCCGGCGACCTGGTGTTGACGCCATCCTGGACCTGGCACGATCACAATAACGAAGGCAATGAGCCGATGATTTGGCTGGACGGCCTGGACACGCCCCTGGTCAATAATCTGGAAGCTACCTTCTACGAGCAGTTCCCGGAAGACCAGCAACCCATCGTCGGTGTGGGGGAATCGGAGCGCAAGTATGCCTCCGGCGCCCTGCGTCCCGCCTGGGAAGACCCGAACATCCCCTACTCCCCCTTGTGGCACTACAAATGGGAACGAACCCACGACGCCCTGCACCGCCTGGCGGAGATAGATTCCAGCCCTTTTGACGACGTGGCCATGGAGTTCTCGGACCCGGCTACCGGCGGCCCGGTGCTGCGGACAATGGCTTGCTGGATTCAGTTGATTCGGCCCGGCATCAACACCAGGGCCCACCGCCACACCAGCAGCGCCGTGTATCAGGTGTTCCGCGGTCAGGGACACAGCGTAATCAACGGCCAGAGGTTCGACTGGGGCGAGGGCGATTTCCTGGTTGTGCCCTCCTGGGCCTGGCACGAGCACGCCAACGACACGGATGAAGAAGCGATTCTCTTCTCCATTCAAGACATTCCGGTAATGAAATCTCTGTCCCTCTACCGGGAAGAGCCATACGCCGAGAACGCCGGCCACCAGCCGATTACTTCGGTATTTGAAGACAAAGGTTAGAGCTTCGTCAGCAGGCAGGGACACGGCAAGGGCGAGTATCAGGCTCGCCCTTGCTTCGTTAGGGAGGGACCGTTTAGTTAAAAAGAGAGGGGCAGGTTTGTGCCCTGCCCCGAACCGATTTCGCCTGATTGCAAACGGCGACTAGGGTTTGAACAGCGCCACGCACTTGTTGGAGTTGAAGATGTACGTTTCGACGTAGTCGATAATCTCCGGCTTGTAGTCCAGCTCCTGCATGGCGCCGGCAATGCACATCCAGTTCAACAATTCCTGCTGTCCGGCGTCCTCAATCTGGTCGGTGGAAATCCGGCTCCACGCCGCATAGTCGCCATCCTTCAGTTCCTCAAACCGGGCCCGGTCCGATGGCACATCGGGATAGAGGCAGTGGTTCTTGTCGGTCAGAAAGGCGTGCGACCAACTGGAGGAGGCGATCAGCGCTACCCGGTAAGGGCTTTCCTTCAGGACTCGGGCCACGGCGGCGCCGACTTCCATGCAGCGTTTGGGCGAGGGGCCGGGCGGGTCAAAGTCCTCCTCATACTGAACTGCTCCGCCCCGGTTGCGCACCACCCGGCTGCCGTAGCAGTTTACCAGGAAAGGCACTACGGGGTAGTCAAAGCCTTTGCGGTCATAGTCCAGGTAGAGCAGCGTATTCAGGATAGCGTGGCCCAACCCACCCTGCTCGTGCAACGGCTTGTAGGCGTAGGACATATCGATTCCCTGCTCAATCAGACCGCGTACCAGGGTACGGGCGGCAGTCCGGTGCCCCGAATACTTGAAGGTGGCTTCGGCCGGCTCATCCCAGACGTTGCTGCGGACGCCGCCCCGGGCCATAAAGGGCTGACATTCCATCTCATCGTAGGCTAGTACGCAGAAGGGTGGGATGATGTCTTCCCTGAAATTCTCGTACTGGTCGTCGCCCCAGATAACCACGAAGTCGGGGTTGAAAGCGTCCAACTCCTCCCGCAGTTTGCGGAATCCGTCGACCAGTCTCGCCCGCGCTTTCCGGGCCGAGGCCAGTCCCTCATCCTCGCCGTACTCGATGCGCATCGGTTCCGGCCAGTTGGTGGGAATCTTCAACTCCGGCGGCAGGTTGGGGTTGCGCAGACTGCGCGCGATGGAATAGTCTTTCTCCTCGTCGGGCTTGATCAGGGAAGGGGAATGGGTCAGTCCAAGACCCAGAATTTCTGCCATGATGTCGCCTCCCTTACTTGGAATTGGTATCTCCAACTGCCTTCACTATACCCCTTTAACGGTAGATTTGGTAGTCTTTTCGTGGTAGAAAGAAACTGGCGGCGGCGGGCGGCAAATTCTCCGGTTTCGCTGGCGGCAAGCTGCCCGGCGATTTCGTTCAGGGTTGACAAATCAGGTCTTGAAACGTAGGGTATCAATGTTTAAAAAGACCGGGAAGGGGTACTGCTATGCCAGCCCATAGCTGCTTATCGCAAAGGCAGTTATTTGATTGTTGCGGGTTGCCTCCGGGCAGATTCGTTGGCGCTGTTTCCCCTATTGTCTCTCCAGACAGCCCTTTACAATCCCCGGCCCGGCCCGGAATACTACCCACCTTCACCGTTCCCCTTGCTCGTCAATTCCCTTTGGGTCAGCCAATGGTTCGGGATGCAGCGCATCCTGGGCCCGGCCCTGTATAAAGTTCGCATAGTCAATAATCCAGCCGGAGGAAAATCGGATGCAGAACCAGGAAATTTCCGGAACGGAATCGGAGCCGGCCGTACTAGCGGAAGAACCGCTGCCCCAAGCCGAAAACGGAAATGGCGACGGCGGACACTATATTTCGGTTCGGGCCCTCTGGAAGGTGTTCGGCAGGAACCCGGAACGGGTCATGGCCCCCGAATTTGCGGATAAGGACAAGACCTTTTTCCAGAGTAACTTTGGCAATGTAGTCGGGTTGCGGGACGTAAATTTTGACGTGCGAAAGGGTGAAACCTTTGTGATAATGGGGCTTTCCGGCAGTGGCAAATCAACTCTGGTTCGCTGCTTGCTGCGGCTGATTGACCCTACCGGCGGCGCAATCGTCATTGACGGCCAGGACATCACCATGATGAGCGACAAGGAACTGGTGGCTTTCCGTCGCGCCAAGATAGCTATGGTGTTCCAGCATTACGGCCTGATGCCCCATCGGAATGTGCTGGACAACGCCGCCTGGGGGCTGGAAGTTCAAGGCGTCAGCAAGGTGGAAAGGTACGCCAGAACTCGCAAGTCCCTGGAGGTTGTGGGATTGGCCGGGTGGGAAGACGCCTTTCCCCGCCAACTGTCCGGTGGGATGCAGCAGCGGGTAGGATTGGCCCGCGCCCTGGTGGTGGATACTGACATCCTGTTGATGGACGAACCCTTCAGCGGTCTGGACCCGCTGATTCGGCGGCAGATGCAGGACGAACTGCTGAATCTGCAAACCGAACTGCAGAAGACCATCGTGTTCATCACCCACGACCTGAACGAAGCCCTCAAGCTGGGCGATCACATTGCCATAATGCACGATGGAGCCGTGGCCCAGATTGGCACTCCCGAGGACATCGTTTTGCGGCCTGAGGATGAGTACGTGGGCGACTTCACCCAGGACGTGCGCCTGGAGAGTGTGCTGACGGCCAGTAAGGTAATGGTTTCCCCCAAGGCTACGGTTATGGGGCACCAGGGGCCACGGGCCGCTCTGCACACTATCGGCCAGAGCGATGGGGATGTGGCTTGGGTAGTGACCAACCGCGAAAAGTATATGGGCCTCCTTTCCATCACCAATGCGGAGCGGGCGCTGCGGGCCGGAGTCCGGCGGTTTGATGAAGCCTGGCAGTACGTTGACCGGGAATATTTGCCCGTCTCACCCAGTACCAGCTTTGACGCCCTGATTCCCATAGCTATGTCCAGCGACTTCCCGATCCCGGTAGTTGACTCCGGCAACACGCTGGTGGGCGAAGTGCACCGTAGCGCCCTGGCGGAAGCGCTGGCCGAAACATCTACCGTGGACCCGGACTACGAGGCCAACGCCGCGATGAATGCGGCCATCGCCGCGGAAACTGAAGCGACAGAAAATTAAAGCAGTACGCTAAACCGGGCTGAAGGCAAGGTGGGGCAGTTGCGGGTTGAACCGGGTTGACCGCCTTTGACCTCGGCAAGCGAATTACTCATCCGGGAGGCGACTATGGCATCCATTACGCAGGAAGACCCCGGCAGTTCCGACAGCCGGCCCGTCATCCAGGATTTTTGGGCTTTCCCCAAACGAAGCCTGGTGGTTTTCTTAATCTACGGCGTCCTGTTTGGTTTGATACTTGGCCCGGCCCTCGGCTATATAATCGGCGCCGCGTTAGACCTTATGTTCGACTTCGACTCCGTGTTCGCCATGGCCGGTTTAATCCTCGGAACCGTGGCCGGATTGATCCTCGGCCCCGTTTTCGGTTATTTCTTCGACGCGCCGCCGGCGACCTCAAAGCTGGCCTTGGGCTGGGTGGTGGTTTTGCTGGTATCGGCTTTCTGCCTGGCCATGTGGGGGATGGATATGGAGTACCCCACTACCGTCTATAAAGAATACATCAACACCCCCAGCGGCAATCAGGTTGAGGTAGCCCAGTCCGTCCGGGATGTCACCGGAAAAGCCATCGATGCGTCAGTCAAGTGGCTCACTATCGAAGGGGACTGGCTTTTCGACGGAGTATCCGATTTCATAACCTACTCCCTGAATGCGGTTGAATTTGTCGTCAAGCTGGTTCCCTGGCCGGCTCTGGTTCTGGCGATCACCCTGCTGGCCTTTGCCATCGGACGGTGGGGGCTGGCGGTTTTTGCCGCCGTCGCCCTGCTGTTCATTGGATTTATGGACTTGTGGGAGCCGGCGGTAGAAACCATCGCCTTGATGGTAGTAGCGGTGGCTATCTGTATGGCCATCGGTCTGCCCCTGGGCGTTCTGGCGGCGCGCAGCCGGGCAGTGGACAACTTTATGCGCCCGATTCTGGACGGGATGCAGACGATGCCAAGCTTCGTTTACCTGCTGCCGGGGGTTCTGTTCTTTGGCCTGGGGTCGCCGGCCGGCATTTTTGCCACGCTGATTTATGCCGTCCCGCCGGTTATCCGGCTGACTAACCTGGGGATTCGGCAGGTGTCCTCGGAGACGGTGGAAGCGGCCCGCTCCTTTGGCGCTTCTCCAATGCAGGTGTTGACCAAGGTGCAGATACCCATGGCGCTGCCCACAATTATGGCCGGGATAAATCAGACCACTATGATGGCCCTGGCTATGGTTACCATCGCCAGCATGGTGGCGGCCGGCGGGTTGGGGGACAACGTGCTTAACGCCCTGCAAAAGCTGGAGTCCGGGAACGGGGCCATTGCCGGTCTGGCGATAGTGCTGCTGGCGATTCTAATCGACCGGCTCACCCAGTCGGCGGCCCGGAGCCGGCAGGAATCTATGGGATTGGGTTAGCCGGGAGTTTATAATCTGGATAAACAACAGTTTAACCGGTGTTTGACAGCCCTATTGGTACACTGATAACATTTTCCATTGTGTCCGAGATGGGCGAGAGCCTTGAAGCATAAATATAGAGGAGTTTTGGAGGTAAATCGTTTTGTTCGCTAAGTATCGGTTAGTCCTAACCATGGCGGCCAGCCTGGCTATTTTGGCCCTGGTTGCGTGCGGCGCGGCCGCGCCGGCCCCGGCCCCCGAGCCGCAGATTATCGAGAAAGAAGTCATCGTCGAAAAGGAAGTACCGGTAGAAGTTGTCACGGAAAGGGTTGTCGAGGTTGAAAAGGAAGTAGTTAAAGAGGTTCCCGTAGATGTCATTGTCGAGAAGGAAGTTCCGGTAGAGGTTGTCAGGGAAACGGTTGTCGAAAAGGAAGTCATTGTTGAGAAAGAAGTTGAGGTAATGGCGCCGGCTGGCCCCAAAGAGACCATCATCTTCGGCGATCTCAGTTGGGACAGCGCCCTGTTGCAAAACCGGGTTGCCCAGTACATCGCGGAATTGGGCTACGGCTATCCCACGGAAACCAAAGCCGGCGATACGTTGCCGCTGTTCCAGGGGCTGCGCCGGGGCGACACCCACGTCGCCATGGAGATTTGGCTGCCCAACCAGAACGCCGCCTGGAATGAAGCCCGGGCGAGCGGTGAAGTCATTTCCGTCGGCACCAGCCTGGGTCAGGACTGGCAGTCGGCCTTCGTGATTCCGGCCTACTTGCAGGAGCAGTATCCGGAACTGGACAGCGTCGATGACCTGATGGACCCCCAGTTTAAGAGTCTTTTCCAGTCTGCCGAGACCGGAGACAAGGCACGGCTGGTTTCCTGCGTAATCGGCTGGGCTTGTGAAGTGGTAAACGCGGCCCAAGTTTCCGGCTATGGGCTGGAAGACCATGTGGAAATCATTAATCCCGGTTCGGGAGCTTTGTTGAATGCCGACCTGCAGGGCGCTTACGATAAGCAGGAGCCCTGGTTGGGGTATCAGTGGGGCACCAACGACCCGGCGCTGCGCCTGGACCTGGTTCGGTTGGAAGAACCGGCATACAGCGATGAATGCTGGTACACCACCAAAGCTTGCGCCTATCAGGATGCTACCATTTTGATTGCGGTTGACCCGAACTTGCCTAATCGGGCCCCGGATGTAGTAGATATGCTCCGGCATTGGGACTTCAACATTGACATCTACAAGTCGGTAGTGCGCTGGCGGGGCGAAAACCCCGATGCGGACATCAACGCTACCGCTTTGTGGTGGCTGAACAGCTTCCCCAACATTTGGGGTGAGTGGGTTACCAGCGACGCCGAATCTGCCATCAAAGCCGCTTTGGCCGCCGGTTCGGTTCCGGAAGGTTGGCCTACCAACTAGTTCGGTATTTGTGCCATAGCGCAATTGACGCAAGGGACGGACTTCTGACCGTCCCTTGTTTATTTTGCCGGCTGGTCCTTGAGCGGCGTCCGGGTTGGACTGGATACCGAAGCCTTATGCCGGCAGCCGGATATGGATAAGCCCCCAGCATTTGCTGGGGGCTTGCTTTGCTCAAGTGCGGTTTGGCCTGGGTTGCTCAGGTGTATCCTTTCAGCTGTTCCAACCGTGCTCTGAGCCGCTCTACTTCCGCCTCGGCGGTTTGCCGGGCTGCCTCGGCGAGACGGCGGGCCTCTTTTTCCTGACCCAGGGTGTTCAGCCACTCCCCGGTAGCCGAATCCTTAATTCGGAAGCGTTCCTCCGGAGGCCAGTAAAAGTCCAGATTCAGTACCTGGCTGTGGGCCCACAGGCTGCCATCTTCGTCGGAATGCCGGGGAAAGGGCTGATACGTCCCATCAACCAGCCCTTCTCCGGTCAGCGGCTGGCCGTAGATGTCCCCTCCGGTAGGGTCAAAACGCCAGTATTCGGTTATGCCCAGGCTGGCGTACAGAGTCCGCTTACTGCCCAAGTCGTTGGCCGCGGTGCTGGGGGATGCCACTTCAACCACGAAATCCGGCGGCTTCCCGGCCTCCCATATCAAGTAGTTGGGCATAGTCTTGATGAATTCAGGGTCCACCCCCAGGGCGATATAACAGTCGGGAGTTACCAGCCGGTTCTTGTTGGTGGGATCAAAGAAAAGGAAGCCCCCGGCGGAAACGAAGACATCGGTCTGGCCCTTGAAGTGTTCCCGGAGAATGTAGGCCAGGGTGGTAATGTCCTCTTCTTGCTGCATACCGTCCTCTATGGGCTCCGGGTCAATTTCAAATTCTTTCCAGTCAGGTTTAACCGTCGGGACGGCGCTGCGCTGCATGATGCTGGACCTCCAGGTGAGGGTACGGGGTATTGTAATCAGGCGGGGCGGGCTTGTCTATTGTAAAATAGGCTGGCATTGCAAGTCTGGGAGCGGCGATTACCGGCAGCCCGGCGGGGTGATTAAAGGGCTACCGCCTATCGCTCCGGGTGACCGAAAATCGGTCGGGGCCAATGTCGGTCGTCCCCGGTTTATTTTGCCTGTTATAATGACCCTGACTGCACCATCAATGGCGCAGCGCTGACCTGGATTTGAGGTGTTTAATGGCAACCCGAGAACCCATTTCCGATGCGACCCTGGAAGTATTACGCGCAATTCCGACTCAAACTTTGATTGACGGCTTGTGGGTTATGGGCTGGCCCATGAGTTACATTGAAGGAGCCCGTCCCTTGCAGCGCGGGCAGAGTATGTCCGGTCGGGCTGTTACCCTGCGATTCGTGCCCCACCGCCCGGACCTGGCCCAGGACAAGCCCAAAGGCGACCAGTCCGCCGAGTACGTAGCCTTTGAATTGTGCGGGCCCGGCGAGGTTCTGGTCATCGATGCTATGTGCTGGACTTACAGCTCTATTGGCGGCGACATCAAGTTTATGCGCCTGTACCAGCGACAGATCGGCGGCCTGGTTACCGACGGCTCGGTACGGGACAGCAACTCACTGCTGGAATACGGCTTTCCGGTCTATTCCGCCTCGACCACCGCCAAGCAGGGGCCGGCCGAATTCTGGCCCTGGCAGGTCAACGACGCAATCCAGTGCGGCGGCGTCCTGGTGCGTCCCGGCGATGCGGTAGTAGGCGATGACGACGGCGCCGTGGTGGTGCCCCGGGCCGCCGTTGACCAGGTAATCGCTATTGCCCACGAGCGGGAAGAGGTTGAAGCAGTAATCAAGGCCCAACTGGAAGTGGAGCGCTGCTCGCCGGGTAAATACTATCCCTTCAATGACCTTACCTGGCAGTTGTTCGAGGAGAAGACGGGCAAAAAGCGACAACAATAGAGTGGCAAACTGCCCACGCGGAATCAACCCATTGCGCAATAACCGGCAACGTAATCGCTAAACAGGAGGAATTATGGCACGAATACCGATAGCAACCAGGGAAAGCGTCCCCGAAGACCAGCGGGAAGCCTTCGACGAAATTGTAGGGGACGGTGAGACGCCCAGCCGGGGCCCCGGCTCGGTAACCATTCATGTGCCGGAGGCGTCCCGGCGAGTTACTGCCATCAACCAGTACCTGCGCCAGGAGTCCAGCCTCTCCCTGAAAATCCAGGAGCTGGCCATGCTGGTAACGGCCCGGGAGATGGACTGCCAGCACATCTGGAATGCTCACGCCGCCTCGGCCCGAGCCGCCGGCGTACCGGATGAACTGGTGGATGCTCTCCGGGAAGGGGAAGAACTGGCGGACCTGGCCCCGGATGAAGAAGCGGTGGTCAACTACGGGCAAGAGTTCTTCCGAACCCACCACGTCAGTCGGGGAGCCTGGCAGGCCGCCTTCGAGCAATTCGGAACCCAGGGCCTGGTCGAGTTGACACTGGTGATGGGAAGTTACAGTATGCTGGCTTTCTGCATCAACGCCTTTGATACCGATTTGCCGCCGAATCGGGAGGAAAAACTGCTGCCCATCTGAAACTTTAATGCCTCGGCCTGAAGCAGTGGCCTAACGGTAAGGGGGATTGGAAACTGCCGGCCCCCCTTACTTTATACCGCATCACGGATACCGGACATTCGAGCGCTTTTACGCTGGCTGACGAAATATTTGGATGCGGTGCCGCAGGCTGTCCACTACGTAAACCAGGCCGTCCGGGCCAATTTTTACTGAAGTTGGCCCCCAAAACAACTTTTCCACGTTGGCGGAGCGCTCCCACTGGTAGCCGCGGTGCAGCGCATATTCCGGGCGGGACTCAATTTCCGGCTCCAGGTCTGCTTCCCAACGGGCGGCGGCTTCGTCCGGGTTTGCCGCAAAGTAGTCTTCGGCCCAGCGGGAGGTTCTCGATTCCCCGCGGAACGCTGCCACGAAGGCCCCATCCTCGTCCAGAACCTGCACCCGCTCGTTGCCCCAGTCGGCCACGATGATGTTGCCCCGGTCGTCTATTGCCAGCCCGGCCGGCCGGTGAAATTGACCCTCCGCTGTTCCACTGGAACCGAAACTTGCCAGGAAATTCCCGGCGGCGTCAAATTTTTGGATGCGGTCATTACGCCAGTCGGAGACAAAGACGTTGCCCAGCTTGTCCAGCGCCAGACCCCAGGGCATATTGAACTGGCCGGCCGCCGCGCCGAACTGTCCCCACTGGCCCAGAAAATCTCCAGCTTTGGTGTACCTTTGAATCCGGTGATTCAGGCTGTCGGCTACCAGCAGATTGTCGGCGCGGTCAAAGGCGATAAAGGAGGGACGGTTAAATTGCCCGGGGCCGGCTCCGGTTACTCCCCACTTACCCAAAAAATTTCCGGCGCGGTCAAAAATAGAGATACGGTTCAGGGATTCGTCGGCGATATACAGGCAGTCTTCCGAATCGAAGGCAACGGAGCTGGGCCACCAAAGTCCGCCATCGCCGACGCCGCCGGAGCCAAACTCCCCTAGATACTCTTCGTCAGAGGTGCACAAGGTTATCCGTTTGTAGGCAATTCGGACGCCAACTTCAGGGCCGGCCCGATTCAGCACGAACAAGGTTCCCCTGGAGTCGATCGCCAAATCCACCGGATTGTTGAAGCCCCGGCCCTGGTTCGCCATAAACCCCAGGGTATGGCTGTATTTAAGCGCTGTTGCCGTAGTCATCGACCTGCTCCCAAGTCCGTCCAACACTGTATCGGGTTCGTGCCAGCATCTTCAGGCAAGCTGATATTCGCGGGTCGCCACAATTAACTGGAGCATTTCAGCGACTCGGTTGTCGGCGCAGCCGGAGTTGCTGCGTTCCGTGAAATCCACGTCGCCGTCCCGCGCAGCGTGGGCGGCCAGGGTCTGGCGAGTGTCGTCAGTTACCTCGAACTGGGCGAGAGCGTCCAGGCAGGCGTTCACCAGTTCCGGCGGCGAAAGGCGGTCGTTCTGCCGCACTCGTTGCAGGGCCGCCTGAACTCCGGGGCGGCGCAAGTTGCCCATTTCCAGGGCGGCGGCGTTGACTCGCTCCACCAGGTTGCCGGTATCGATCCACTCCTGGCCGGTATGCCAGCCCTCCACCGTCGGCGGGTTCAGGATTTCCTGGCCCATAAAGCTGACGTCCATTGCCAGATTGACGATACTCCATTCCGGGAACTGGTAGCTGCCGGCCAGTCGCGCCGTGCCGGCCACCAACTCGGTAGGGCTCTTGACTTTAGCCAGTCGCGCTTCCTCCCCCCGGAAAAAGTCGGACCGGAAGAGGGCGCGCATCACCTGGCGAATGTCCCCATCGCTTTCAGTGAACCGGTCGGCCAGGTACTGGATGGACTCCTCGTCGGGGGTGTCCGATACGAAGAAGGCGTAGAGCCGGGCGGCCACGAACCAGGCAGTGGCCGGCTGACGGCAGATAATGTCGATTACGTCCTCGCCATTGAAGGGGCCGGTGCAGCCCAGGAAGGTCTTGTCGCGGTCGTCGTGGTCTTCGGGCCGGTATTGGAACTGCCAGTCCAGCCGGCCGTGGGGCCAAATCGAATCACGGGAAGCGCGAATACTCATATAGTCGGCATTGGCGATGGTCCAGCCGGTGAACGCCCGGGCGCAAGCCTTGACATCGTCTTCGGTGTAGTTGCCGATGCCCATGGAAAAAAGTTCCAGCAGCTCCCGGCCGTAATTCTCATTGGGCGCGTCTTTGTGGTTGTCTTTGTTGTCCAGCCAAAAAATCATCGCCGGGTCCCGGGACAGTTCCAGCAGCAGGGTGCGAAAATCGCCCAGGCCGCAACGGCGGAAAGTATTGGTCTGGTTAACCACCGCTTTGGCATGGTTAAGCTTGCCGTAGGCGGTGGCAAACAGACCGTGCCAGAAGAGGGCCATCTTCTCTTCCAGGGGACGTTGGGTATTGATAATCCGATACAGCCAGTAAGCCTGGGAGCTTTCAATGAGCATGAGGCTGTTCTGGTCGATATGATACCGGCGCAGGATGTCTTCTTCCATTACCGGGGCGTCCTGGGGGTTCAGTAGCCGTTCAACAGTAGCTGCATACCCCCGGGCGACGCAGGTATCTAGTTCGTCGCGGGTGGCGCCAAACCCGGCTCGGCGCATAAGGTGGGCCATCAATGCCAATTCGCTGCTTGCCATCACCAAGCCTCCTGGGAGGGTGCGTATTCAGGGAGAATGTCAGCCGGCAGGTAACCGCTGCCGGGATTCTCCGATTTGAGTCGGGGCAAGTAAATTTGCCGAGAGTATAGCACTTGACGGTCATTTCCGCAGAGATATATGCGTCTGAGGCTGGCTGCGCCGCGACGGAATGACCGAATAAAACCCCGGCCCGCCTACCCGACCCAGGCTCTGGGGGCAATTCCTTCGATGTCGGTCACTACGTCCACCACCGCGGGCCGGTTGGCGGCGGCGGCGGCTCGCATCGCGCCCGGCAAGTCCTCCGGCCGTTCCACCCGAATACCGAAGCCGCCCATATCTTCGGCCAGCCGGGCAAAATCGGTGTCCGGGAATACCCACAATTCGTCCACATTGCCGGTTACCCCGACGCTTTCGTAGGCTCGCTCGTTGCCCCGCTTTTCCTGATTCAGGGAGTGGTTGTTGTTAATGATGGTTACGGTGTTGATGCCGTAGCGCACCGCCGTCTCCAGCTCGCTCAGGTGATACCAGAATCCGCCATCGCCGGTGAAGCAGACCACCGGACGTTCAGGTACGGCGCACTTGGCTCCCAGGGCGGCCGGGAAAGCCCAGCCCAGGGAACCGGCGCAACGCAAATAGGTCTGGGTCGGCTGGTTCAGGTCAATCATCGTGCCGGTCCAGATGCCGGAATGCCCGGTATCCGAGAGCAGCACCGCATCGTCGGGCAGGTACTCGGAGATTTCCCGGCACAAACGTTCCGGGCGAATCGGGGAAGCGTCAGAGGCAGCCAGCGGCTCTACTTCGGCGCGCCATTCCCGTACCAGTTCCTGCGCCCGGCTCACCCACTCGGCTCGGGCGCCCAGCGGCTCCAGATGTTCAATCAGTTTTCGCAGGGAAGCTTTGGCGTCTCCCTGCAACCCTACCTGGATGGGGTAGCTGCGTCCTAACTCTCTGGGGTCGATGTCCAACTGGATGACCGGAGTTCCGGGTCGTGGAATTTGCCACTCGGTAGTTACCTGGCTGCCGGTATGGCTGCCGATGAAAAATACCAGGTCGGCCTCCGACACTACCCGATTAGCGCACCAGCGCGAGTAGGTGCCGCAGACCCCGACGGACAGGAGATGGTTGTCAGGGATGGTTCCCTTGGCATTCAGGGATGTGGCTACGGGAATGGACAGCATTTCGGCCAGTTCTACCACTTCGTTTTGGGCGGCGGAAGAAACAACGCCGCCGCCGGCGACAATCACCGGCCGGAGGGCTTCGGTGAGGGCCCGGGCTGCGTCCCGCACCATCTCCGTTTCCGGTTCACCCCGGAACGGCGGAACGTGAGTAAAGGGGGCCTCGGCGATTACTTCCAGCTCTGCCTCTGCGTCCATAATCAGCGCCCCGGAAGAACCCTGCAAATCCAGGTGAGTTGGCCCCGGAGCGCCGGATGTAGCTTCACGGAAGGCTTGCCGGAGCAGGCTGGGCAACTGCTCCGGGTTGTCCACCAGCGCGTTGAACTTGGTCACCGCATTGAAAGGCTGAACGTGGTCAATTCCTGATAGTAGTTGCGATACTGCTGCATGGGCGCCCCGCGTCCGGTGAGGGCGACGACGGGGGAGCCGCCCAGGAAGGGGTCTTGCAGGCCGGCGGCCAAATTGGCGGCCCCAACGTTCTGGGCCATACATACCGCCGGCCGTCTGGCGGCCCGGGCGTAACCGTCGGCCATATAAGCCGCCGCCTTTTCACTGTGGGTCATTATGCGTCCGATGCCCACTCGCTCCATTTCCACCAGGGCTCGGGTAACTATCATCGGCATATAAAAGGCGTGGGTTACGCCATAGGCTTGCATAGTTTCAACCAGAAATCTCGCTCCGGTCATTCTTGGCATGGCTCTCACCTCCCCGGCGCTCTTGCGTTAACTCATTTCTCGGATGATACTGGCAGTGTAATCTGCCGGCAAGGGGTATGATCGATTTCCCCGGACATTGACGGATATGATTGTCCGGTTCGGCAACTTTCCCCGGTGGATTTCGCCATTGCCCCGGTTTCGGTCGGCTCCCGGTTTGCCGGCAAGGGGGAATAGTGTAAGATTGTTGACGGGAAAGTTAAAAGTTTTAAGCTAACTTAGCCGGGAGGACAAAAACAGCCATGCCGAAAATCGCAATCATTGGCACCGGGTTAATGGGAACCTCCCTGGCCCTTGCCTTGCGAAATTCCCAGTTGTTGAATCTGGAAGTGGTGGGCACCGATTCCAGTGGCGGCGCCAGAAGCGGCGCCCAAAGGAGTGGAGCCTTCCACCGAATGGAAAATCGGTTGCTGAATGCCGTAGATGGGGCCGATATAGTGGTCCTGGCTACTCCGATAGTGGCGATGAAGGAGCTGCTGGAAGTGATTGGCCCTCACCTGCCGGCCGGCTGCGTGGTAACCGATGTGGGCAGTTCCAAAAAGTCGATTCTGGCCTGGGCCGACGAATACTTGCCGCCGGGAATCGACTTTGTGGGCGGCCACCCGATGGCGGGAAAGGAAACTCCCGGCCCGGAAAACGCCGACCCCAACCTGTTTAAGGGCAAGTCCTACTGCATCATTCCCGGCAGCAAGGCCAGTGAACGGGCCGTGGCCGAGATTACTACCCTGGCCGAGGCGATCGAATCGGTGCCGTATTACATTAGCGCTGAGGAACACGACAGCTTTGTCGCAGCGGTAAGCCACCTTCCCTTCCTGATGTCGATAGCTCTGGTAGGCTGCACCACCGGCAGCCCCAATTGGGACGACATCGCCCGGGTTACTTCCAGCGGCTACTACGATTTGACTCGTCTGGCATCCGGGGATACGGTGATGCACCGGGATATTTGCGTAACCAATCCGGAGCCAATTGTGGCCTGGATTGACGCCTTTATCCGGGAACTGTACCAGGTTCGCCAATTGCTTGCCGACTCGGAGAATCTCGATGCCGCCGCAATTATGGACTTGTTCGTCAAAGCTCAGGAGGCGCGGGCCCGCTGGCTGGCCGGGGACTATGGCGCCCAGGCCCGGCAGTATAATCCGCACGATGAGCTACCCTCCTTTGCCCAGAGTATGGGGGATATGTTTGTGGGACGAAGGCTTTTCGACGCCCAACGGCGCCTCTTTCGGGGATCTCGGGGCGACGACAGCCGGCGCTAGTATCTGAGTTATGGAATTGGAACCGGGTCAGTCGCACGACGAGTCAGCGTCGGAGCTCGCCACCCTCACGGCTTCCCCGCCGCCGCTGCTGGTAGTAATCAGCGGGCCTTCGGGCGTGGGCAAGGACACCGTTATTGCGGAACTGAAGAAAAAGGAGCGTCCCTGGCACTTCGCGGTTACGGCTACCACCCGCAGTCCCAGACCGGGCGAGCAGGATGGGGTTGACTATATATTTCTCAGCCCCGAAACTTTTCAGGAACTGCGGGAGCAAGGCCGGCTTCTGGAATGCGCCGAGTATTCCGGGCGGTGGTACGGAGTTCCCCGTAGTCAGGTCAGCGACGCTTTCAACGCAGGAAACGATGTCTTTCTGAAAATCGAAGTCCAGGGGGCCGAAACCATCCGCCAACTGGCACCGCAAGCCTTGTTAATTTTCCTGGTTCCCGGTTCCTTCGCCGAGCTGTCGCGGCGGCTGAGCCAACGGCAAACCGAAGGGCCGGAAGAGGTTGCGGCGCGATTGCAGACAGCCGGTCGGGAATTGGCGCAAGTGGAGCGTTATGATTATCGGGTGGTTAACCGGGATGGCGGTCTGGAGCAGGCCGTGGCGCAAATTGAAGCAATCATCGCGGCCGAGAAATGCCGGGTAAATCCTCGATTAGTTCAGCTAGATTGAGATAGCTGTCCGGTAATCCTGGTCCTTAAAACCCATTTTATTGATGTGAGAGGAGATAGTTGGCTGCCAATCTTGACAACACTGCGGTTCGCCCCAAGCTGCCTCCCTGGCTCAAGGTATCAATGCCGGGAAGTCCGCGTTACCTGGAATTGAAGCAGTTGGTGCAGCGCAACGAACTGCACACCGTTTGCGAGGAAGCGCACTGTCCAAATATCGGTGAATGTTGGGGTCGAGGCACCGCTACGTTTATGATTCTTGGCGATATTTGTACCCGCCGCTGCCACTATTGCGCCGTAACTACCGGCCGGCCCCAGGGATTGGACTTGCAAGAACCGGGGCGTCTGGCGGAAACAGTCAAGAAAATGGGTCTCGACTACTGCGTAATCACTTCGGTAAACCGGGACGACCTGGCCGACGGTGGCGCTTTCATCTTCGCTGCCTGTATCCGGCGCATACATTCGGAAGTGCCGGGGTGCAAAGTGGAAGTGCTCATTCCGGACTTCGCCGGCTCCGGTGCGGCCCTGGCGCAAGTAATGGCGGCCGGGCCGGACGTTCTGAACCACAATATCGAGTCCACCAAACGGATTTTCCCCCGGGTGAGGCCGAAAGGCGATTACCGGCGCTCGCTGAACCTCCTGGCCCAGGCCAAGGAGTTGGTCCCGGCGGCAGTTACCAAGTCGGGCATCATCGTAGGTATGGGAGAAACGGTGGCGGAGGTGGTGGAAACTATGGAGGATTTGCGGGAAGTGGACTGCGACCTGCTGACCATTGGTCAATACTTGCGTCCCTCTGCCAAACACATCGCCATCGACCGCTTTTACCACCCGGCCGAGTTCGACGAACTGGCCCGCATCGGCGAAGCGATGGGTTTCAAGCACGTAGCCTCCGGGCCACTGGTTCGCAGTTCTTATCACGCTGATGAGCAGCACAGCGCCGCCACATTGACCTGACGGCTTGCTCCTCGGTTAATCCTGCGCAGCTATCCCGGGACGGCAGCCCGGGCAAATCCGCCAACGAATTTAGAGTTCCGATGCCACCGCCAGTTTCACTGATACTGCACAACGCCAACGTGGTTTCCCTTAACCGGAAGTGCCGCGGCGGCCGGGCGGTGGCGGTTGCCGGAGATAAAATTGCGGCAATCGGAAGCGATGACGTGGTTGGCCGCCTCGCGACAAGCTCCACCCGGCGGGTCAACTGTCAAGGACTGCTCCTGGTTCCGGGGCTTAATGATGCCCATTGCCATCTGTTGGCTACCGCCGCCACTTTCAGCAGCCTGAATTGCCGGACTGACGCAATCGGCTCCTTGTCCCCGTTATTGGCTGAAATCAGGCATTGGACTGAGGGGCGGCCCGCGGACCGCTGGGTCCGCGGGTTCGGTTTGGACCCGGCCAAGCTGCTCGAAGGCCGTTACCCCACCCGCCAGGAACTGGATTGGGCGGCTCCCCACCATCCGGTCCGGCTTGAACACGCCAGCGGACACGCTGCGGTCCTGAACAGCCTGGGGTTAAAAGCGGCCCGGATTGACCAGACTACCCCCGATCCCCCGGAGGGGATAATTGAAAGGGATGCGGTTACCGGGGAACCTACTGGCCTCTTGCTGGAAATGGCCGCTTTTCTTAGAAGCCGGTTGGGCAACACCCGTTCCGATGCGGAGCTGAAAGAGGGGATGTCCGGTTTAAGCGATAAGCTGCTGGGCTATGGGATTACGTCGGTGCAGGATGCCGGCCCCAATAATGGGTTGGCCCAGTGGAACACCTTCCGGTACCTGGTTGACGGCGGCATATCCCAGCCCCGGGTGACCATGATGGCCGGCAGCGGAAAGCTGGTGGAGTTCGCTGCTGCCGGTCTGGGTTGGGGTTCCGGAGACCACCGGCTGCGCCTGGGGCACGCCAAAATTATGCTCACCTTTACTACCGGCGCCTTGTACCCGGCCCGGATGGACCTGGCGGAAATTTCGGCCCAATGTCTGGCAATGGGATTCCCCTTTGCCGTCCACGTAATTGAACCGGAAGCGCTAGAGTCAGTATTGGGCCTCCCGGCTTTGGGAAATCCCCCTCAGGGATTGACCGGGCATGGAATTCACCTCTGTTCCTTCGCCCGAACACCCCGAAACCGCATCGAACACGCCGCCGAGTGTCCTCCCGAATTGATGCGTCGGCTGGCCGGGTCCGGAGCAATGGTGGTTACTCAGCCCGGGTTTATCTACTGGCGGGGCGACGACTACTTGCAGCGGGTTGACCCCAGCCGACTGCCGTATTTGTACGATTCCGGGAATATGCTGCGACATAACATTCCGGTTGCTTTTAGTTCAGACGCTCCCGTAATTGACCCATCTCCCTGGCCGGGAATTTACGCCGCCGTTACCGACCGCACGGCTGCCGGCCGTTGCCTGCCCGGGCGACTTAGCTCCCCGGAGTCGCGCCGAAGCCGGGGCAATCGAATGACTTTCCGGGAAGCCCTGCTCGCCTACACCTGGGGCGGCGCCAGGGCGGAGGGGCTGGAAGCCTGCAAGGGTCTGATTAAGCCGGGAATGTTGGCCGACCTGGCGCTGCTGGATCTGGAGCCGGGGGATGTTCTATCGGATTATATGCCGCAAACCCGGTCCCGGTTGACCCTGCGGGGAGGTCAGGTGGTGTGGTCTGACGGGCTGGATATTTAGCTTCCGTAAAGGTATGCCGGCTCTAGCGGCTTCTTTCCCGGATGTAGTCGGTCAGCGTTTCCAGGGATTTGCGCCCTTCGCCGGAAGGAAGGCACCGCAGGGACCGGTTGGCTGCATCGCAATACTGCCGGATTATGGCAAAGCATTCCTGAATTATGGTGGAGTCGTTAATCATATCGATGGTTCGCTGCAAATTTGATTCCAGCTCCGGGTCTTTGAAGAGGGCCGGAATAGGGTTATCCTCCGGGTAACGCTGAATCAGGAGGATACTGGGCAAAGTCAGAACCCCGTGCCGCAGGTCGCTGCCTACCGGTTTGCCCAGCTCGGCCTCATCACCCAGAATGTCCAGCAGGTCGTCCACTACCTGGAAAGCCATTCCGACGTTATATCCATAATTGAGGAGAGCCGAAATCTGGGCTTCGCTGGCCGCGCTTAGAGCCGCCCCGGTCTCCGAAGCGGTTCGGAACAGGGAAGCCGTCTTCCGGTAAATTCGGTCAAAGTACCGTTCCAGCTCCTGCTGCGGATTGAAAGTGTTGAAATATTCAATAATCTCGCCGCTGGCTAACTCCATGATAGTTTCCGCAAACCGGCGGACAACCCGTAGATTTCCGGTGTCGCAAACCAGGGTGGCAGATTTGGCGAAGAGGTAGTCTCCCAGAAGCACCGCTACTTCATTGCCCCACTGACCATTAACCGACACTTTCCCGCGCCTGGTATCGGCATCGTCCACGGTGTCATCGTGAATCAGGGTTGCCAGGTGGAGCAGTTCGACTCCGGTAGCCATTTTGATGGGATTTTCGGGTTCCAGGGGACAGATACTGGCCGCCAACAGGGTCAGGGCCGGGCGCACGCGTTTGCCGCCGTGGGAGATGGCATGGCCCAGCAACGGCTCAAGTTCCGGAATGGAGGTATGTGCCAGGTCTTGAAGCCGTTCTTCAACAAGGGCCAATTCTGCCAGTACCGGGGAGTAAATTATGGCAGCCCGTTGGTCGAGTCCCTGCGCCAAAACGGCCTCTACACGCTGTCTTGACCCAGCCGCCGGCTTTCCAGTTCGGCGACTTCCGGGTCCAGTTTGGTATAGAGCGGAGCTGGTTGTCTCAAAGGATTGCCGCCCTGAACGGCGCCCACCAGGTAATCGAAGTCCCACGGTTCCTGTTCAACAGCGCCCGCAAAGCCCAGATACTCATGCACTTTCTGGGAACTGAAAGGCAGGAAAGGAGCCAGGGCAACCTTGAGGCAGTTGATTACTTTCAACCCGGTGTTGAGGGTTCGCCCCGCCTCTGCCCGGTCGGTCCGGATGGCTCGCCAGGGCGCTTTGGTATCCAGGTAGCGGTTGGCTTCCTGGGCCAGACCGAAAGCTTGCCCTACCGCAACTTTGAAACGGGTGCGCTCCAGACTGCTGCCCACCTCGTCCAGCGCCTTACGGGCTGCTTCCAGCAACTGCCGGTCGATTTCGTCCGGCTCTCCCGCCTCCGGCGCCTTGCCTTCAAAGTTGCGGTAGGTGAAGGACAGCACCCGATTGACCAGATTTCCGTAGGTGGCAACCAACTCTTCATTGTTGCGCCGCACAAACTCGGCCCAGGAAAAATCGGCGTCCCCGGTTTCCGGCATATTGATGGACAGGAGATAGCGCAGCGGATCCGGATCGTACCGGTCCAGGTAGTCCGGAACCCAAACCGCCCAATTCTGGCTGGTGGAAAACTTGCGATTTTCCAGGCTGAGAAATTCGTTGGCGGGTACGTCATAGGGCAAGTTCAAACCGTGGCCGTAGCCCATAATCATGGCGGGCCAGATGATGCTGTGGAAGGGTATGTTGTCTTTCCCGATAAAGTAATAGCTTTGGGTGTCGGGGTCCTTCCAGAAATCTTCCCAGCGGGTATCCTGGCCCGAGTTCCTGGCCCACTCGATAGCGGCGGAGAGATAACCGATTACCGCTTCAAACCAGACATAAATGCGCTTGCCTTCATACCCTTCCAGGGGTATTGGAACTCCCCAGGTCAGGTCCCGGGTAATGGCCCGATCCCTCAACCCGCTTTCCAGAAAGCTGCGGGTTTGCTGGGAAACGTTGGCCCGCCAGTGGGGCTGATTCCGAATCCACTCCAGCAGCGGTTCCTGGAAGGCTGACAGCTTCAGGAAGAAATGCTCCGAGTCCCGGAATTCAGGCCCGCTCCCGCACAGAACGCAGGTCGCATTTACCAGTTCTTGGGGGTCCAGAGTTCGACCGCACTGGTCGCACTGGTCGCCCCGGGCCCGCTCGGCGCTGCAATGGGGGCAGATCCCTTCGACGTAACGGTCCGGCAGGAATCGCTGGCAGCCGGAACAGTAGGCCAGCAGCATTTCGCCAGTGTAGATATAACCCTGTTCCAGCAGAGAAAGGAAAATTTCGTGGACAACCTGTTCGTGATTTTCGGTGTTGGTGTGGGTGAACAGGTCAAAGGAGATGCCCAGCCGCTGCCAGGTATTCAGGAAATCGGCGTGGTATCGTTCTACCACTTCCGCCGGAGTTACGCCTTCCTGGTCGGCCCGGATGGTAATGGGAGTCCCGTGGGTGTCGCTGCCGGAGACCATCAGAACTTCATTGCCGCGCATCCGGTGGTAACGGGCGAAAATGTCGGCGCCCAGATAACACCCGGCCAGGTGGCCCAGGTGCAGCGGCCCGTTGGCATAGGGCCAGGCGACTCCGATGAAAATTCGTTGAGTCAATCTATATACCTGCACGGCGGGAAGGATTCCCGGCTCTGCTCCCCCAACACCGATGAATCAACCCGAGAATAACGCTGATTTAGAATAGCACAATTTACGGGGACTAGTAACAGGGAAGAGTGTAGGGAAATAGAAAATTGCGTTGCTCCGGGCCGGTTTACTTCCTGATCGACCGGCCCCGCTTACCGGGGGAGAAGGTGATGCCGGGCTGAAGATAACATCTGCCCGATAGCCGGCGGCCTTCCTCGAACCTGCCGCAGGGCTATCGCATATGGATTTTAAGAGGCCAATTGACGGGTAAATCTCAGTTTTTAACTGCTAAATTTGGGTAATTTAAGACTTAAACCGTTGGTTTTGATGTTGATTACCCAGTAAAGCGCCGCCAAAACATCGGAAAGTTCCGTTTTGATCCTGAAAATTTTTCATATGCGATAGCCCTGGAACCTGCCGCGGGCGACATTGACAAGGGCTTGTCCGGCTGATAACATAGCTCATCGTAGTTGATTCCGCGTGGAAAGGGAGTAATAAGAGCGCTCTGTCCCAGAGAGCCGGCGGTTGGTGCAAGTCCGGCGACAGTAAGGCTCCCAACTCGCCCTGGAGCGGCCCGCCCGAATAAAGTAAGGCGCGGCGGTTAACCCCGTTACCGGTTGAAAAGAGTTGCTTTGGTTCGTTTGTAGGGATTGGTTTCCGGGACTGAACCAAAGAAGAAGGGTGGTACCGCGGGCCAGTTGAACTGACAGCCCGTCCCTTCGGGGACGGGTCTTTTTTTATTTGCGGCGCTTGAGGGAAAAATGGAACTAACCGGCGCAGAAATAGTGTGCGAAAGCCTACTCAAAGAAGGAGTAGATGTAATATTCGGATTGCCCGGCGGGGCGGTCCTGCCGTTTTATGGCGCGCTGAGTGGCTATCCCCAGCTGCGCCACATCCTGGTACGGCACGAACAGGCGGCGGCCATGGCCGCCGATGGATATGCCCGGGCCACCGGAAAGGTGGGGGTTTGCACCGCTACCTCCGGGCCGGGCGCAACCAATCTGGTCACCGGCATCGCCGGCGCAATGATGGACTCCGTTCCCATGGTCGCCATTACCGGACAGGTTCCTCGCCCGGCTATCGGGCGGGACGCCTTTCAGGAAACGGACATCACTGGCATTACCTTGCCCATCACCAAGCACAACCTCCTGATTATGGAGGTGGACGAAATAGCGCCGGCGGTCAAGGAAGCCTTTTATATCGCCCGTACCGGACGACCGGGGCCGGTCTTGCTGGATATTCCCAAGGATGTTTTGGCCGGTGAACGGCGGCCCTTCCTTTGGCCGGATTCCGTGAATATGCAAGGTTATGAACCGCCGGGCGAGGCCGACGAGATTCAACTGTCCCAGGCCATAGCCCTGATCAATGAAGCGGAACGCCCGGTCATTCTCGCCGGCCACGGGGTGCTGATCTCCCATGCCTATACCGAATTGAAGGAACTGGCCGAGAAGGCTCAAATTCCGGTAATTACCACCCTCTTGGGCATCAGTTCCTTCCCTACGGACCATTTCTTGCACACGGGAATGCCTGGGATGCACGGTATGGCTTACGCCAGCCTGGCTATCGACAAGGCCGACCTGCTGATTTCCCTGGGGATGCGGTTTGATGACCGGGTGACCGGTCGTTTGTCCGACTTCGCGCCCAACGCCAGGGTGGTGCACGTAGATGTGGACCCTTCGGAGTTTCACAAGAACGTTAAGGCGACAGTGCCGGTTTTGGGTAATGTAAAGCAGGTATTGGGCCAGATGCTGCCCCGGGTGGAACGCAGGAATCACGTGGAATGGCTGCAATATATTGACACCCTGCGGGCGGAACATCCATCGCTGCACATCCGGCAGACTGACGAACTGCTGCCCCAATACGTGCTGCAGCAGTTGTCCGACGTTACGGAAGGCAATGCCATCATTGTAACCGGCGTAGGTCAGCACCAGATGTGGGCGGCCCAGCACTACGCCTACCGGGAGCCTAACTCGCTGCTGACCTCGGGCGGTCTGGGAGCGATGGGTTTCGAGGTCCCCGCCGCTTTGGGCGCCAAGGTCGGCCGGCCGGAAAAGGTGGTCTGGTCCATCGCCGGCGACGGCGGTTTCCAGATGACTATGTGCGACCTGGCGACCGCGGTGGAGAACAACATCGACGTGAAGTTTGCCATACTCAATAACGGCACTCTCGGAATGGTGCGGCAATGGCAGGAGTTCTTCTACGACAAGGACTACTTTGCTACCGTGTATTCCGGGAACCCCGATTTCGTGAAGCTGGCCGAAGCTTATGGCATTACCGGAATCCGGGTTACCGATAAGGCCCAGGTCGCTTCGGCCATCCGCCAGGCCATGGAGACACCCGGGCCGGTGGTGATGGACTTTATCGTCAAGCAGGATGAACAGGTGTACCCGATGATTCCCGCCGGTGAGTCGGTCAAGGAAATGATGGAAGAACCCGTTCCGGAGAGGGTCTTTTAGATGAAAGGCGACAGTTTTCACCATACAATAATCGCCCTGGTACAGGACAAGCCCGGGGTCCTTACCCGGGTAGCCGGCTTGTTTCGGCGGCGCGGCTTTAATATTTCCAGCCTGGCCGTGGGCAACAGTGAGCAAAAGGGGCTGTCCCGGATGACCTTTGTGGTCGATGGCGACCAGTACACCGTGGACCAGGCTACCCGGCAACTGGACAAGCTGATCGAAGTGGTAAAAATTTCCAATATCTCGGAAGAGGAGATTGTCTCCCGAGAGTTGGCCCTGATTAAGGTAAAAGTTACCCCGGAGACTCGCGGGGAAATTCTGGAGTTGGTGCACCCCTTTCGGGCCGAGATTGTTGACGTGGGCGCCAAGTCCATGGTCGTCGAGGTAACCGGCAGCGGCGACAAGATAAAGGCTCTTTATGACTTGCTGGAACCTTTCGGAGTTCTGGAATTGATGCGCACCGGCCGGGTGGCTATGGTTCGCGGCCTGGCGGATGCCCGGGTTAGCGATGATTTGGTGCTGGACTACCACGGGGACCACCTGAAGGTGAGCGACGCCTATGAGGTCGGCTCGTATTAGGTACTTGATTATTTGCTCTGCCGGCCCCGGTTACGGCAAAGGCTAATCCGGGGCTGGCTGGAATCTTAAACAAACCAGGAAAGAAGGAAGGAAAATTACGGAAATGGTGAACGTTTACTATGACCAGGACGCAGACTTGGGGACGCTGGCAGACAAGACTATTGGCATAATCGGCTATGGCAGCCAGGGCCACGCCCATGCCCTTAATTTGCGGGATAACGGACAGAAGGTGATGGTAGGTCTCTACGCCGGCAGTCGCAGCCGGGACGCCGCCGTCGCCGAGGGCTTGGAAGTTGCTGACGTAGCCCAGGTAGCTGACGCCGCCGATGTGGTGATGGTGTTGATTCCCGATCACGTTCAGGGTGAGACCTACCGCAATGAGATAGCTCCCAATCTGAAGCCGGGCGATGCGCTGATGGTGGCCCACGGTTTCAGCATTCACTACCGGGAGATTGTTCCGCCGGATAACGTGGACGTGATGATGGTGGCCCCCAAGGCTCCCGGCCACCGAATGCGGGAACTGTTTACCGAAGGCGTCGGCGTACCCGGTCTGCTGGCGGTGCATCAGGATGCCACCGGCAACGCCAAGCAGCTGGGTCTGGCCTACGCCAAGGGCGTCGGCTGCACCGGAGCCGGGGTGCTGGAGACTACCATCAAGGATGAGACGGAAAGTGACCTGTTCGGTGAGCAGAGTATCCTCTGCGGCGGGGTAACCGCCCTGGTGAACGCCGCCTTTGAAACTCTGGTGGAAGCCGGGTATCCCCAGGAAATCGCTTACTTCGAGTGCCTGCACGAATTGAAGATGATTGTGGACCTGATGTACCAGGGCGGCCACAACTATATGCACTTTTCGGTCAGCGATACTGCCGAGTATGGCTCCCTGAGCCGCCGGGAACGGATTATTGACGAACACGTCCGGGAAAATATGCGCGCCGTGCTGCGGGAAATCCAGGACGGCACCTTCGCCCGGGAGTGGATTACCGAGAACCACGAAGGGCGCCCCCGATTCGGTCCCATGCGGGCTGCCGCCCAGAATGCCCCCATTGAAAACATTGGCAAGGAGCTGCGCGCCATGATGCCCTGGATGGACCCGAAGTAAGGGACATTGGGGTGTCGTTGAAGCAGGAGCTTTTGCATCGTGTCGAATAACTCTCCATCGGGAGGTATAACTTATGATTGCGGAGGTAACTTGCATAGCAGTTCACCATCGCACGCTGGTCTTGGCTGGGCTGGCTGCGGTGGACTGCGTGACTCTGGCGGCCTCCCTTTCCCATAAAGTTGAGTAACTTCTGGACATTCTGCCAAAACAGGAAAGGTGAAGGTTATGGCTAACGACAAAGTAAAATTTCTGGACACTACCCTCCGGGATGGAGAACAGTCCGCCGGCATTGGTATGACGGTGGATGAAAAGGTCGAAATCGCCAAGCAGTTGGAACGGCTCCAGGTCGATATTATCGAGGGGGGATTCGCGGCCAGCTCCCCCGGCGATTTTCAGGCGGTCAGCACCATCGCCCGGGAAGTCCGCGAGCCGGTGATTTGCTCCCTGGCCCGGGCCCACCCCAACGACGTGGACCAGGCTTGGGAAGCGATCAAGTACGCCGCGGCGCCGCGCATCCACGTCTTCCTGTCCTCTTCGGACATCCACGTGCTGCACCAGCTCCGGAAGAACCGGGAAGAGGTCATCGAGATGGCCGTAAATATGGTGAGTCGAGCCAAAGGGTATTGCAGCGACGTCGAGTTCTCGCCTATGGACGCCACCCGGACCAACCCGGAGTATCTCTTTGAGATGCTGGAAGCGGTAATCCGCGCCGGCGCTACCACCATCAATATCGCCGATACGGTAGGCTACGCTATCCCGTCAGATTTTGCCCGGCTGCTTCAGGAAGTTCAGGAGAAGGTGGCCGGCATGGACAACGTTACCCTCAGCGTCCACTGCCACAATGACCTGGGCCTGGCGGTGTCCAATAGTCTGGCTGCCGTGGAAGCCGGCGCCCGTCAAATCGAGGGCTGTATTAACGGTATCGGGGAACGGGCCGGCAACGCCTCTCTGGAAGAAATTATCATGGGGCTGGACACCCGCAAGGACCTGTTCGGGGTGGACATCAACGTCGATACTACCCAGCTTTACCCCACCAGTCGCCTGGTCAGCCGGATTACCGGAATGTCGGTGCAGGCCAATAAGGCCGTGGTTGGCGAAAATGCTTTCCGCCACGCCTCGGGCATCCACCAGGACGGCGTTTTGAAGGACCGCTCCACCTACGAAGTTATGCAGCCGGAACGGGTGGGAGTGCCGGGCAGTACGCTGGTGCTGGGCAAGCTCAGCGGTCGCGCCGGGTTGCAGGCTCGCCTGGAGGCTTTGGGCTACACACTGTCCCGTGAAGAGGTCTCCAGCGTTTTCGAGTCCTTCAAGGAGTTGGCGGACAAGAAGCGGGAGGTTACCGACCGGGACCTGGAAATCCTGATGGATGAGGAGAAGCGCGGCTCCACCGAGTCGGTCAACTATACGCTGGAGCACGTGCACTTCTCCAGCGGCGACCACGATATTCCCACCGCCACCATCCGGCTGATTGACTCGGCCGGCAATGAGGTGACCGACGCCTCCACGGGCAACGGGCCGGTGGATGCGGTCTGCAAGGCTATCGACCGGGTGATTGGCTGCCATACCAAACTGGTGGACTTTAACGTCCAGTCGGTTAGCGAAGGGCTGGATTCCATCGGCACGGTAACTGTCCGCATCGAGAATAGCGGGCGGACTTTCTTTGGCCGGGGCGCTTCCACTGACATTATCGTCGCCAGCGCCAAGGCCTACCTCAGCGCCGTCAACCGGATGCTGACCGCCGACGAGGAGGCCAATCTGCCGGCTTTGGGGGCGACACCGGATTAACCGTCAGGTCAACCGGAGAAATAGTTGGGGCGGATGATTTCTTCATCCGCCCTTGCTGATTCGCTCTTGCTGCTCGTTGGCTTGCCAGCCCGTTGGTTTTGCGGTACTCCCTATTCCGGCGAGTTAGTCAGGAGCTGGAAATTTACCCGGTAATACCGGACGTTGATCTGGGGTGTCATACTCAAGGCGTAATCCAGCCTTTCGTCGGCGTCCTCGCAGATAATCAACCCCCGCACCCCGGTGTTTTCCTGACAGAGATGTTCCTTTATCCATCCCATATAACGCAGCGTTTGTCCCACCACCACGTCCGAAGTCTTACCCCGTTTCAGCTCAATCACCACGTAGGAACTGGCATTGGGGTCCCAGGAGAGGATGTCGATGATGCCAATGTCGGTGGGATATTGCCGCCCCTTGTTGGTGTCTTCGGTCAGCAGCGCGAGTTGTCCGCTAAAGACCCGATCAAAGTTGGCTACGATAAAATCTTCCAGATGCCGCTCCAGGGAGAAACGTTCCCCGAAGCCGTCTGTTTCGTTAGCTATGCTGCGTCTCGACGTCAAGGTGTCTTCCAGAACGGGCCCGTCCGGCTTCCGGGTCAGCAACTCAGAATAACGCTCCAGTTCCATCTCCGTAACCGTTTGCATTCCAAAGACCTGATTGGGAAACTCCCTTGCGCCGCTCTCCCAACGAACGGGCAGGAAATTTTCGTAGGGTCTAATATCCAGTTCGCCGGTCCGGTCTTTGCCCATGGTTGGATTATGAAATGGCGCTCCGGTTACCGTTCCGATACCGACAATTTTCTTGCGACCACCCCGTGCAATTATCCGATCGCCAGGTTGGATGTCATGCCAGAACTTCACCACTTGGTGCCGGCTCCCCGGAGCGTCCCCATACAGCGACAGGTACTTTGCCTCCAGTTCTTCCCGGCCCAGGGTGGCTACGTTACCCATATTCCAACCGATGGCGATGACCCCATTTGACCAATCATAGTTCCAGCACTGTTCAAATGCTTCCGGTCGATCGTAATGATAGGGGGCGGTTACCCAGGTGCGCGCCATAAGAGTTTGCTCCTAAACCAATCTCATCTGAAACCCGCCGCTGTCCCCCGCCCGATTTTTGCCGTCCAGGTGCAGCGCCGGATGCCCCAATCGGCGCAAGTGAGCTGCCAGGTCCGGGAAACCGTTGACGGTGTAAACTTGCTTCGGGCTAACCTTTTGCACGTAGGCTACCAAATCGTTAAAGTCGGCATGGTCACTGTACGCCAGGCTGGCATCGCCCCGGCGGCCCCAGCGGCGGTTTCCCTTGCCGGAGGCCCAGCCGGTAAGCTCCATATACCGTTTCCCCAGGGCAAGGTTCATTTCGCTGCTCTTGTGGCGCCCGGGCGGGCAGACTAGCACCTGACCTTCGGTCCAGTGTCCGTTGAGGCAGGAAAAGGCTCCGGGAAACTCCACGCCCGCTTCCTGATAGGCTTCCGCTACCCGGTATATGCTCTCCTCCACTACCAGCTCAAACCCCTGGGCCAGCAGATGGTGCATGATTTCCTGGGCCTTGCCCAACCGCCAGCCTTGCACTACGGGACGTTCTCCTTTGGACAGCCACATTCGCAGAGTCCGGTAGGCAGTGTCCAGCACCTTGTCTTCAAGCGGGAAGACGTACTCAGGTTTGCCGTAGGTAGATTCGATGACCAGAGTATCGCACTCTACCGGGGTCAAGGGTTCATTGATTGGGCTGGGACGGGCCTTGAAATCGCCGGTATAAAGCAGCCGTTCTCCGGTTCCCCGGGCGGTAATCAAAGCCTGGGCCGAACCGAGGCAATGGCCGGCGGGATACAGAGTCAAGGTATAGTCGCCCCGGTCCAGCGGCTCCCCGTATTCCAGAGTTATTGGATTGCTTCGCTTCAGATAGTCGGACAAAAGCAGACGAGTGTTGGGAGTGAGGACCGGTCTTTCGTGCCGGGCGGCGTGGTCCGAATGAGCGTGGGAAATGAGGCCAAATTCCCGCTTGCGCAACGAATCAAGCCACAGATCCAACTCCGGGAGATATACACCCCGGTCAAATATTACTTCCATTACCCTAATTTACCACAGAGCGCCCCGGCGCCGCAGTTCTCCGCCTGGCGTATCCGGGTCAATCTGCATCCGTTGGCTGATTAAGTCGGTGGAGCGGCGTTGGTGGAGCGGGATAGATACTTGGGACAGCGCATAGTCCCGCCGGTTAGTGAAACTGAAATTTTGCAAATTTCCACAACCGGCCCGATTGCTTTTGCGCCGGCGAATTCCATCCGAGGCCCTGACGAATGGGGATGGCCGGCCGGACGCCAAATCGGTTTGACACCTTCAGACACTGCGCCTAGACTAGGGCTGTCCAGGTAACCGTAAACTGCTCCATACTCCCTTTCGCCCAGGACAAGGCTGAGGAGGTTTTCGATGACGACCACCCAGAATAAGTACAATGTAGTTGGCACTCGACCGGCCCGCCACGACGGCTTCGACAAGGTTACCGGCGCCGCCCGCTTTGGCGCTGACCTTAACCTGCCGAATATGCTGCATGGCAAGATTCTGCGCAGCCCCCACGCCCACGCCCGTATCCGCAGCATCGACACTACCCGGGCCGAGGCCCTGCCCGGTGTGGTGGCCGTGGCCGTGGCCAAGGACTTTCCCATCGTCCAGCAGCGTCCGGCCATCGACTTTGAGAATGCCCAGCAAAACCCGAGAATCATTGCGGAGAATATCCTGGCCGATCGAAAGGTCCTGTACCGGGGCCACGCCGTCGCCGCCGTGGCGGCTGCCAATCCCCACGTGGCCGAACAAGCTCTGGATCTGATTGATGTAGATTACGAAGTCCTGCCCGTGGTGCTGGACTTGCACGATGCGTTGAAAGAGGATGCTCCGCTGCTGCATGACGATATGACCACCCGCTTCCGGGTGGAGCGTTTCGGCCCCGGCGATGATACCGGCGAACGCAGCAACGTTGCCGGACACTTGCAGCACAAACTGGGCGACGTGGAGCAGGGATTCGCCGAAGCCGACGTCATTATCGAGCGGGAATATGAAACCCAAACGGTGCACCAGGGCTACATCGAACCTCACGTGGCTACCGCTCAATGGTCCACGGATGGTCGCCTTACGGTCTGGACCAGCACCCAGGGCGCCTTCGCCGTTCGTTCCACCACGGCGGCGATCCTGGGTATGCCCGAGTCCATGGTGAAGGTAGTTCCGATGGAAATCGGCGGCGGTTTCGGCGCCAAGGGTGTTACCTACCTGGCCCCGGTTACCGCCGTGCTGGCCCGGAAAGCCGGTCGCCCAGTGAAGATTGCCATGAGCCGCAAGGAGGTCTTTGAAGGCAGCGGGCCGGCGTCGGCAACCTTTATGCGCGTAAAAATTGGCGCCAGGCGGGACGGTAAAATTACAGCCGGCCAGGTTTATATGGTCTATGAAGCCGGGGCGTTCCCGGGCGCTCCGGTGGGCGGTGGCGCAATTACCGGCTTCGGTTCCTACAATATTGAACACGTCCTGGTGGACGGATATGATGTGGTTTGCAACAAGCAGAAGGCCCAGTCCTACCGCGCCCCGGGCCAGCCCCAGGCCGCCTTTACCGTTGAGTGCGCCATAGATGAACTGGCGGAAGAGTTGGGTATGGACCCGATGGATTTACGCCTCAGGAATGCGGTAAAGGAAGGCGACCGGATGCCCAACGGCGTACCTCATTCCGTTTTTGGCTGCGTTGAACTGGAAGAGGCGATGAGAAATCACCCCCATTACACCGCTCCTCTGGGCGGGCCAAATCGCGGTCGGGGGGTGGCGGTAGCCTTCCGGGCCCAGGGAGGTCAGACCTCTTCGGCCACAATCAACGTCAACAGCAACGGCACCATCAACCTGATTACCGGGTCGGTGGACATCGGCGGCACCCGCACCGCCATTGCCATGCAGGCGGCCGAGGTTCTGGGCATCGCCTCCGAGGACGTCTTTCCGGCGGTGGGCGATACCGACAGCGTGGGCTACACCGCCAATACCGGCGGCAGCCGCACCGCCTTTGATACCGGGCTGGCCGCCATCGCTGCCGCCGAAGAAGTGAAGGAAAACATGAAGCGGCGCGCCGCCCTCTTGTGGGAAGTGGAAGACGAGGATGTGGATTTCCAGGACGGGGCCTTTGTCTGCGCCAAAACCGAAGACCGGCTGACTTTCAAGGAGTTGGCCGCCCGTCTGATGCGCACCGGCGGCCCGGTTACCTGCTCCGCTTCCGCCGCCTCCACCGGTGTTGGCCCCATTTTCGCCGGCAACATCGTGGACGTGGAAGTGGACCCGGAGACCGGAAAAGTTGACATAATTCGGTTTACCGCCTTTCTCGACGCCGGCCAGGCGGTGCATCCCAGCTTCGTTGAAGGCCAAATCCAGGGCGCTACCGTGCAGGGGATTGGCTGGGCCTTGAACGAAGAGTATTTCTATACCCCCGACGGGACGATGGCTAACTCCAGCTTCCTGGATTACCGGATGCCTACGACGCTGGACTTGCCAATGATCGATGCAGTAATCATCGAGGTGCCTAATCCCCGGCACCCCTTCGGTCTGCGGGGCGTCGGCGAGGGGCCGATAATCCCGCCCCTGGCTGCCGTGGCTAACGCCGTATATCACGCTACCGGCGCCCGCGTCCGCAAGCTGCCCATTACCCCCGGAGCCGTGCTGGAAGCTATGGCCGAGCAGGACGCAGGCTAGACCCCGCACCGACTTGCTCCAAACACAGGAGGCAGATCTGGCAATCTGGATGGTCTGGAGCCGGCTCTGCCTCATTTCCGGGTTATCAATGGCGGCATCCGGATAACTTAGTTGGAGTATTGCCCGATGGTTTCTTTGAGCCCGGAAATACTCTTTGCTGGCTACTGACTAAAATGGCTATGCTTAATGACCAGGGGCGAGGTTCCACAACCTCGCCCCTGACTTTGTTTGGAGTGAAGGCAGAGCTGGCTGGCGCTTTACGCTACTCCGGCCGGTTCCATTGCTTCCACTCGGGCAATAAATTCCTGCAACTGGGCGGCGTAGAAGGTGGCCTTCATGTGGTAGCGGTTGGTGGCGGCGATGCCGGGGAAAGTATGGTCGTGCTGCCCGATGATGTCCCACTCTGCGTGGCTCCAGGCCGAGGGCCGCAGTTCCGAGTTGGGTATCAGCCGGTGGGCGCTTTCCGCCGCCGATACGTGGTGCACTTCGTCCGGCGTATTACCCTCAAACATCAGCACCGGACACCGGATAGACTTTAGCTGTTCCTCGGTCAAGTCGCTGACCGGATTCGGAACCGAGTAGGCGTCCTGCCAGCGGCTCATCACGGCGATAAACTCGGCCGGATCCATGTCCAGCAGCTTCTCCTCGTTGGCCGGGTTGTCCTGGATTCGCTGGGCAAAATACTCGGTCGCGGCAACGGCCGGCATACCGCCCTGCCGGGCGGCGGCGATGAACTGTCCGTAATAGTTGGGCGCGGTGGCCGCTGCGCTGTTGGGGCCGCCGCTGACCTCCCAGATAAAGACTCCCTTGACCACTTCCGGACGGCGCACCGCTAAAGTCAGGCTGGTGCGGGAACCGGCGGACCCGCCCACGACATAAGCCGGCGCAGCCTCCATTTCCAGTAGCAGGTCAGCCATTTCCTCCGCCCAATGGTGCTGTTCGGAAAGCTCGCCGCCAATGACTATATCCGACTTGCCGCAATTGCGCCGGTCGTGCAGGATTACGCGGTACCGGGCCGACAGCAAAGCGCCGATGGGCCGGAGTCCCTCCCGGTCCACCCGCCCGCCGGGAGTGAGAATCACCGTCGGCGCCGACTTGTTTCCGTGGTCTTCGTAGTAAAGGTTGACTCCATTAATGGTGGCGTATGGCATAACACCTCTCTCGTTTCTGACGTTATTCCGGGGCTACTCGGCAGTGTAAGGTGTGCCGAATCGCTCCCGGTGCGCAATTTCGGCCATAGGCTTGCGGGGGACGCTGGGACGGCCGGAGGGCAGGCCGGTCCGGTATCCGTAGGGCATTAACGTAATCAAGTGGTAGTCGGCGGGTATGCCCAAAATCTCCTTGACCCCTACCTGCTGTTCTTCGGCCCGTACTCCCACAAAGCAGGTTCCCAGCCCCTCTTCCCAGGCTACCAGCTCCATTTGCTGCAAGGCTCGGCCGGCGTCCAACTGAGGCCGCGGCGCATCGGGAACCATCACGATGGCGATAATCAGGGGAGCCTGGGCGATGAAAGGTCCCTGGGTGGCTACTTCGGCCAGCCTGGCGATAGTCTCCGGTTCGGTTACTACCACAAAGTTCCAGGGCTGCGAGTTGCTGGAACTGGGCGCCCACCGGCCGGCGCGCAGAATCTTGCGGATGACCGACTCGGGTACTGGATCGGGCTTATATTGTCGCACGGTGCGGCGGCTGCGAATACATTCGTAAACTTCCATGCTTGCCTCCTGAATGTCGTATTGCTTTGCATTATGGCACGGCAAGGGGCCGGATGGGTAGCATGGGAAATTACGGCCGGGAAGCGCAAAACTCGCCGCTGCAATCAATATTACCTCTACTGCCGTCTGCGCTCCCCAACCCGCTCCCAAATCAGCGGGAAAAATCAGCCCTTCTCCTCTCCGGGGACAGCAGGCGGAAATTAGTCTCCCCTCTCCATCAGAGAGAGAGGCCGGGGGGTGAGGACTTATCATTCCCTCCGGTTAGAATATGGACGGTTTATGGGGTATAATCTGAAAAGTTTCCCGACCGGGAAATGACGCTATACCACAAGACTGAGGTGAAGTATGCCAGCAGAAATAGGCGATGTTGCGCCGGACTTTAAGCTGCCTTCGGTTAGCGAGGGTGACTTTACCCTGAGCCAGTTCAAGGGCGACAAGCGGGTGGTGCTGTCCTTCCACGTGTTTGACTTTACCGCTGGTTGAACCACGCAAGCTACCTCTTTCCGGTCCTTCCACGACCGGTTCCAGGAGGCGAATGCCCAGGTTCTGGGCATCAGCTGCGATCATATTGCGGCCCACCGGGCTTGGAGTACCGCTATGGGCGGACTCCCCTACCCGGAACTTTCCGATTGGCATCCGAAGGGCGAAGTAACCACCGCCTACGGACTGTGGAACGAAGAGCGAGGCGCCGGAACCCGGGCCATCATCATTGTGGACAAGGAAGGCGTCGTTCGCTTCCGGGAAACCTACGCTCCCGGAACTCTGCCCAACCCGGAGCTGGTGCTGGAGGAGTTGACCAAACTGGACTAACCGGAGACGGGCCGCCCCGGAATCGGCGGCCTGGGTTCCCTGGAGTAATAGCGGAGGGGTGAGATTTACTCACCCCTCTCGTTTTCTTTACCGGCCTCGGCCCGGCGAAATTATGACCGGCGCCGCGGCGCCGCCGGAGCTTTGGCGAAATCGGCCGCATTAATCAGGCGCCAATTTGCTCAATCAGGTAACTGAGGGTCCCCTTGGGCACCGTGATTTCTACCGTGTCGCCAACGGACTTGTCCAGTAGAGCCTGTCCTACTGGCGAGACTGTGGAAATCTTGCCGGTGGAAACATCGGCTTCCCGCTTGTCCACCAGGGTGTAATTGATGCGTTTGCCCGAAGCAACATCCTGGATAACGATGCTGCTGCCGACGACTATGCGCTTGCCGGCGTTGGCCTGAGCCTCGCCGGAAAGTATCTGGGCGTTGGCTACTTCCGATTCCAACTCTCTAATCTTGGCGGCGACGAAACCTTGCCGTTCCTTGGCCGCATCCAAAGGAGCGTTTTCCCGGAAGTCCTTGCCGGCCATGGCTTCCTTGACTTCCTGGTCAGCCTTAATCTTTTCATCCCGGTACTTTTCCAGTTCGGCCAGCAGCCGGTTATAGCCTTCTTCACTGAGCCGGGGGCCGCTGGCTCGGCCGGTAATGTCCGTTCCTTGCCGGCCCGAGGCAGTTCGCCGAACGCGGCTGGTGCGCAGGTGAATGGAGAGGTTGTTTTCCGTCCATTCCATCTTCTTCAGGAAGACGAGAAACTCCTTAACCGGAGCCAAGCGTTTCTGGGCATCGGCGCCGCGCTGGGAAAATTCTTTGGCATAATCTTCGACCAAACAGGGAGAAAGCGCTTCCATTTTCCGGTCCCGCCCGTACCAATCAATGAACCGGATTATCTCCTGGTGTCCATCCATCGACCGCTTGGCATTTTTGGCGCTCTTTTTGTTGGCAACAAACAACCCAAGGGCATCGTGCAAATTTTCAGGCGCTCCCGCTGCGGTTGGAGCATTTGATACATCAAAAACCTCAGCGGGAGTGTAATCGGACATAACCAAAGTGGGTACCTCCTTCTGGTTTGTGGCGCAAATGCAGTGGCTGAAATTTGTTGAACCGGATTTGTTTCGGAACCAGGAGTGCAATAGAAGGTGGCAGATAGCTTGTGGGGACGTGTTTCAGGAGAGAGGTTCGGGGCGGTCTTCGGTCCGGGGAACTGGGGGATGGGAAAGGCTTTCTGGTCATTCGGAGAGATGGCTGCCACAGCTTCGAAAAAGGGGCGGCGGAACAGTCGAAACCTGCTCCATACCAAAAGGTGAGGGCAGTGGACGGGAACATCCGATACAGCGGTTGTCTGGTCACTGTCTTCAAGTCCCTCTTCACTAGCGCCGCCGGAATGAATCGGAAGAACCAATACATTATCATATTATACTATCAGCTATTGACCCCACTGGCAATTGTGTATTTCTGCCCAGGCAGGGCTATCGCATATGAAAAAATTTCAGGCTCAGAACGGAACTTTCCGATGTTTTGGCGGCGCTTTACTGGGTAATCAACATCAAAACCAACGGTTTAAGTCTTAAATTACCCAAATTTAGCAGTTAAAAACGGAGATTTACCCGTCAATTGGCCTCTTAAAATCCATATGCGATAGCCCTGGGCAGACAGGGCTATCGCATATGAAAAATTTTCAGGATGAGAACGGAACTTTCCGATGTTTTGGCGGCGCTTTACTGGGTAATCAACATCAAAACCAACGGTTTAAGTCTTAAATTACCCAAATTTAGCAGTTAAAAACGGAGATTTAACCGTCAATTGGCCTCTTAAAATCCATATGCGATAGCCCTGATTTCTGCCCCGGGGAGCGAAAATTTTGCATCGTTCCACTCGGGGCAAAGCAACGTTGTGCAGTACGCCCTCACCCCAGACCCATCAGGGAGAGGGGTGTTTAATTTTGCTTCGAGCTTTTGACCGGCTGCGCGAGTAAAAGGACAACGGCTGTATCCGGTCCAGGTAGAATCGGTCAACTATGTTGTGGCATCGGAATCCTGGGCTATAGGGGAGAGTAATGTATGAAGGAGAGCCATTTGTCCTGACCGGCGGGATAGTCAGGAATACCGTAGGCAGCCACTATCTGCCGACCGGCGCCCATGATAGGCCATCCCGAATTGATTTAATTTGAGGAAAGCTTGTAAGGCGAGAGACTGCCGAGCCGTCAGCGTTCATCACGTAGATGTCATCAATTACATCCTCCTGGTCGGACGCAAAGGCAATCCGGCTGCCATCCGGTGACCACGCCGGAAACAAATCCGTATCAGAATTGTTCGTAAGATTGGTTACTCCCATGCCATCGGGTTGCATCGTATAGATTTCCCGGTTCCCGTCCCTTTCGGACACAAAGGCAATTCGGCTGCCATCGGGCGACCAAGCCGGGTAGTCATCATCTTCAGGATTGTTCGTAAGATTGGCGCTTCTCGTGCCATCAGAGTTTATCACGTAGATTTCCAGGTTCCCGTCCCTTTCGGACACAAAGGCAATTTGGCTGCCATCAGGCGACCATGCCGGCGACTCATCAGATTCAGGATTGTTTGTAAGGTTGGTAGCTCCCGTACCATCGGCATTCATCACGTAAATTTCTCGGTTTCCATCCCTCTCGGACACAAAGGCAATCCGGCTGCCATCAGGTGACCACGTCGGGAATCCATCCCAGTCAGGGCTATTCGTAAGATTGATAACTCTTGCGCCATCGGAGTTCATCACATAGATTTTCCAGTTCCCATCCTTTTCTGATACAAAGGCAATCCGGCTGCCATCAGGCGACCATTTCGGGATCGCATCCAACTCGGGGTTGTTTGTAAGGTTGGCGACTTCGGCGCCATCGGAGTTCATCACGTAGATTTCCCAGTTTCCATCCCTTTCTGACATAAAGACAATTCGTCTGCCGTCGGGCGACCACATCCCAAAGTAATCCTCTCCAGGGCTGTTCGTAAGGTTTGTGACTCCCGTGCCATCGGCGTTTACTACGTAGATTTCCGAGTTTTCTTCCAAATTGTACGTAAAGGCGATCCGGCCGTCAGTTGCAATAACCTGCTCTGGCGCCGGCGTGGCCGTAGCTGGGGGGATGGTTGGCGCGGTTACTGGAACTACGGTGTCGGTATTGCCGCAGCCCAGGGCGAGTCCCAGCAGGAGCGCCAAGACCAGGATTGCAATGGGGATTCTAACCGCAGATTTAGCCGCCATTCCGTTCCTTCAGTTTCCGGTTGACCGCCTTAGGCGCCGGCTGTCATTGGCAACAGTATAAACTCCCGTATCCGAATGTCAAAACCGGGTGAATAGATTTGTACCAGGCCGGCGTCCACCCGGGGCCGTACCGCCGGCGCAGCAGAGTGTTATACTACAGCCGGACGTTCAATTCATTGAAGCATACGAAAGAGGACATATAAGGGAGCGAAGATGAAAGCGGTACAGATTGACGAGTTTGGCGGGCCCGAGGTAATGCAGTACCGGGACGTAGCTGATATTGCCCCCGGCGCTGGCGACGCCCTGGTGGAGATTCAGGCGGTAGGCGTGAATTTCACGGATATTTACAGCCGGGCCGGCATCAACCCGGGGCCGCCGCTGCCCCGTACTATTGGAGTAGAGGGCGCCGGTGTAGTGCGCGCCGTCGGATCCGAAGTTACCGACCTGCAGGAAGGGGACATGGTTGCCTACAGCAGCAGCCAGGGTTCCTATGCCGAACAGGCGGTCGTCCCCGCGGCGCGGCTGGTCAAAATGCCGGAAGGCTTGGGCGCCCGGGAAGGGGCGGCGGCCATGCTCCAGGGGATGACGGCCCATTACCTGTGCCACTCCACCTATCCGGTGCAGCCGGGCGACCAGGTGCTGGTTCACGCCGGCGCCGGCGGCGTGGGACTCCTGCTGATTCAGATGATTAAAAAGTTGGGTGGGTATGTGTTTTCCACCGTTTCGACGGAAGAAAAGGCGGAACTGGCCCGAGGCGCCGGCGCAGACCACGTAATCCTTTACACCCGGGAGGATTTTGCCGAGGTGGTCAAAGACGCCACCGGCGGGGCCGGCTTGCAGGCCGTTTATGACGCTGTGGGTCTGACTACCTTTGACAAGAGCGTTAGTTGCCTGGGCCGCCGCGGTTATATGGTTCTTTACGGGCAGGCCAGCGGCGTCGTGCCGCCCATGGATCCCCGGGTGCTGGGCAGCGGCTCGCTGTACCTGACGCGCCCCGGCCTGGGGGACTACACTGCCACGCCGGAAGAGCTACGCCAGCGGGCCGGCGATGTGTTGAGCTGGGTTCTGTCCGGGGAACTGAAGTTGCGGATTGAGCATATCTTTCCCTTGTCCGAAGCTGCCGAAGCGCACCGGCAACTAGCCTCCCGGGCCACCACCGGAAAGCTCCTGCTGCTGCCCTAGCGTTGGATTTCAGGACGACTCTATGTTGATTGCCGTAAGGTAGGGTTAATGACCGAAGACTCCTGGCTTTGGCGGGTATCTTGACGCCGGCCGGCGCTTTTGGTCGTTGACCCCTCGGAGCAGGTTCCATATACTTAATTCACCCCATTGGTACAAGGAGGCGTTATGCCCACCGATGTTAGTTCCGAAGAAGTCTATCGAGCGCTCAAGACGGTTTATGACCCGGAGATTCCGGTCAATGTCGTAGATCTGGGACTCATCTATGATGTACAGGTCACCGATGACAATAACGTTTTTGTCCAGATGACCCTGACCTTCCCGGGCTGCGGTATGGGGCCGCACATTGCCCAGCAGGCCGAGTGGGCCATCCAGGACCTGGACGGGGTGGAAGAGGTGGAAATCGAGCTTACCTTTGACCCGCCCTGGTCCCCGGAAATGATTAGCGAAGAAGCCCGAATGATGCTGGGCATCTAGCGCGGGTATTGTCCCTGATTCATTGCAATTGAAAAACTGGACCGGCGGAAGCTGGGAGGAAATATGACCACGCCCCAGGAAAATGCGCGGCTGGAGCAAATAAAGCGCAGTTGGCAGCAAAGACGACAAATCACGGAGCGGCTTTCCACCATCAAGACCAAGGTCGGCGTTTACAGCGGTAAAGGCGGCGTGGGCAAGACGACGGTGGCGGTGAACCTGGCCGCAACCCTGGCCCAGGATGGCCGCAAGGTTGGCTTGCTGGATGTGGACATTGATTGTCCTAACGTGACCAAGGTTCTTGGTATCACCGATAAGGCCGATTACGTGAACGGCCAGATAATCCCGGCGGAAAAGTGGGGAGTAAAGGTTATCTCCATGTCCTTTTTCCAGGAGAATGAAGATGAGGCTATCATCTGGCGCGGGCCGATGATTCACAATGCCATCAATCAGTTTCTCCAGACTACGGACTGGGGCGAATTGGATTATCTGATAGTTGATATGCCCCCGGGCACTTCAGATTCTCCCTTGACGGTAATGCAAACGCTCCCAATGGACGGGTTTGTGGTGGTCAGCACGCCGCAGGAACTGGCGAACATCGATGCCAAGCGGTGCATCAACATGATTCGCAAGCTGAACCTGAACGTAATTGGCATTGTGGAGAACTATACCGGAGACGTCTTTGGTCAGGGCGGCGGCGAGCACCTGGCCCGGGAAGTGGATGCACCCTACCTGGGCGCCTTGCAGCTGCGGCCGGCCTATCGGGACAGCAGTTGTCCCACGTCCCTGCTGGACTCGGAAGTCGGGGAAGAATACGACAGTCTCGTTGCGGGTATGAAGCAGAGTCTCAAGGCCCTGGGGCGAGAGCCGTCCTGAAGCTGATCCTGGTTCCCCGCATCAGATGGCAGCAGAGCTGCCGGGTATGCAGTTCCGCCTCGCTGAATCGGGAGGCTGCCGGGTGAGCTGCGCCGGCCCGGCGGCCGGCGCCTAATCGACTTCCGCGTTTACCGCCGGAGATTCGGAAACTTCTCCGGCGGTCTCCCGTTTTTGAGGTTCCCGGTGGGATGAATCGGAACTACGAGCGCCGGCCGTTATCCGCAGCAGCAGTTCCACTTCCCGGTCCATAGCTTCCTGAGAATAGGCGCTGGTTTCGCCCATCTGCCGGAACTTCTTGTAGCGAGCTTGCAGCAGCTTGCTCTGGGAGCGCCGGTAAACTACTTTTAGCTGCCGGAAAATCTCATCCCGCAAAGTAGCGGCGGCCTGCCGCGGATCGTTATGGGCGCCGTCGCCGGGTTCCGGGACAATCTGATCGATTATCCCCAATTCCAGGCAATCCTCGGCCCGCAGCATCATGGTTTCGGCGGCTTCCCGGTCCAGCGCCGGGTCGCCATAGGGGCCGCCGGGAGTGCGGTTCAATGAAATTGGCGAGAAAATTGCGTATTCCTGCATTATCGTGCGGTCGGAAAGTCCGAGAGCCAAAGCTCCTTCGTTCCCCCCTTCTCCGATAATGGCTGAAATGATGGGGACCGGGGCATCCACCATCATGGACAAGGTGGTAGCGATAGCGTTCCCAATGCCGTGTTCCTCCGCCTCCAGCCCCGGGTCCGCCCCGTGGGTGTCGATCAGGGTAACTATGGGAAGCTGAAACCTGACGGCCAGTTTAATTAATTTCTGGGCCTTGCGCAGTCCCTCCGGGTTGAGATGGTACTTGGAGCCGTCCAGGGAATAGGGGCGATGCTGACCAATTGCGGCGACCGGCTGGTCCAGCAGATAGCCTACTCCGGTCACGATGGAACCGGCGTCGCCGCTTAACCGGTCGCCGTGCAGTTCAAAGAACTGGTTCAGCATATTCCGAATGTAAAATGCCGCCGAAGGCCGTTCCCGGTGCCGGGTAACTGCCATTGCTTCCCAAACTTCCGGAGGGCTTTCCACCGGCGGGCGAACTCGCGCCGAACTCTGAAACTCTCCCTTATCCAGCTTCTCCCCGGTCAATATGTGCAGCAGGACGGCAATGCGCGGCTTGAGCGATTCCCGATCAACGACGTCGTCCAGCAGTCCGTGCTCCAGGTGGGACTCCGCGGTGTGGGCGTCCACCGGGAGGGGAGTATGGGACAATTCTCGCAAGGCTCGCAACGGCGACAGTCCGATGAGGGAACCGGGTTCGGCCAGGATGACGTCGGCCAGATTAGCGAAGCTGGCATAGGCCTGTCCGGTGGAAGGATTAGCCAGTACCACGATGAAGGGAAGCCCCTTTTCCTTGAAACGGTTTGCTGCCGTCACCGTTTTAGCCATTTGCATCAGGGAAAGCACCCCTTCCTGAATGCGTGTCCCTCCGCCGGTAACCACTGCTACCAAAGGCAATTCCTGGCGGGCTGCCGCCTCCAGTCCCAGGGCGATTTTCTCGCCCACCACGCTGCCCATGCTGCCGCCCATAAAGCCGAAATCCAGAACCACCAATACGGCGCGCACGTTGCCGATGCGACAAGTCCCGGTGACTGTAGCCTCGGTCAAGCCGGTACGGTTTTGGTCTTTGCTCACCAAAGTTCGATACGAACCGCGTTGGGAAAAGGAGAGCGGCGCGACGGACTTGAGATATTTATGGGATTCCTTGAAACTGCGCCGGTCGGCCAGCAGTTGAATCCGCTGGCGAGCGGAAAGAGAATAATGAAACCGGCAAAAGGGACAGACCCGGTAATTCTGGTAAGCCATAGTCTCCCTGATTTCCTCCTCGCAATAGAGGCACAGGTCGTGGACGGAAGAAGGAAAAATTCGTTTCATTCTTCCGTGCCGCCGGAACAGGTGGACCAGCAGATTGCCCAGATTTCTCATTTTTCAACCCGTTTCGGTCGTTATGAAATTGCCGGTAGAGATGAGCCTGTCGGAAAGAGAGCCGGATAGCGAGTGGAAAAGCACTGTTTAAATAATACAACCCGCGAAGCAGATAGAAAATAGGGAAGCGCAAAACTTTCAGGGCTATCGCATATGAAAAAATTTCAGGCTCAGAACGGAACTTTCCGATGTTTTGGCGGCGCTTTACTGGGTAATCAACATCAAAACCAACGGTTTAAGTCTTAAATTACCCAAATTTAGCAGTTAAAAACGGAGATTTACCCGTCAATTGGCCTCTTAAATTCCATATGCGATAGCCCTGGCAAAACTCTTTCCCGATTCGCAGGAAGAAAGCGGGCCTCCATCTCTTTGATGGGCCCGGGTGTTCGCGCTGGTAGCTGGATTCCGGCGCTGCTCCCCTCTCCTTGAGGGAGAGGGGCCGGGAGGTGAGGGGATACTCCAATGGTGTTAAATGAGCTTTCCCTCTGATTCAAAATTCTGCGCATTGTGGGTCAGGACTACCTGGATAAGCCCATTCATTGTATAATGGGCCAGGCTTTTCCCCGTTGCGCAGTACGAAGTTCGTGAAGATGACAAATGGCCGGGTCAGGCCCCTGGCGCCTATTGGCAACTGACCGCGACCGATGAAACCTACTCACAAGGAGAGGAACATGGCAGAAGCCGCCAAGATTATTTATACCGAAACTGACGAGGCCCCGGCCCTGGCTACCCATTCCCTGCTGCCAATTCTCCAGGCTTTTACCCGGGGCTCGGGCATTGAAATCGAAACTTGGAACATCTCGCTGTCTGGGCGAATCATCGCGAATTTTCCCGACAACCTGACCGAGGAGCAGAAAATTCCCGATTATTTGCGTATGTGTGGCGAGTTGTGTCTGGAGCCGTCCGCCAACCTGGTCAAGCTGCCTAACATCAGCGCCTCGATACCCCAGCTGAAAGCCGCGATTGCGGAGCTGCAATCCAAAGGCTATGACGTTCCCGACTACCCCGACGAGGCGACCACCGACGAACAGCGTCAAATCCAGGTTCGCTATTCCCGGGTGCTGGGCAGCGCCGTCAATCCCGTTATCCGGGAAGGAAACTCGGATCGCCGGTCTTCCACAGCCGTTAAGGAGCACGGCAAGCGCAACCCCCACCGAATGATGCAGGATTGGCCGGAAGTGTCCAAAACTCGCGTGGGGGCGATGTCCGAGGGCGATTTCTACGGCAGTGAGCAGGCCGTGACCACCAGTGAGGGCGGCTCGGCCACAATCGAATTTGTGGATGCCAGCGGAGCGGTTACGGCGCTCAAATCCGACATACCGTTGCAGCCGGACGAGATTATCGACTGCGCTGTGATGAATGTCCGGGCGTTGCGTCAGTTTTACGCCGACGAAATGGCAAAAGCCAAGGCCGAGGACGTGTTGCTCTCCCTGCATCTGAAGACTACTATGATGCGGGTGTCGGACCCGATTATTTTCGGACACTGCGTGTCGGTTTACTATCAGGATGTGTTCGAAAAGCACCGGACGGAACTGGCTCAACTGGCGGTGGACCCGGACAACGGGGTTGCGGAACTCCTGACCAAGATTCAGTCGCTCCCGGAGGACAAGCGAGAGGAAATCGAGGCGGACATTCAGGCGGTTTATGCCAGCCGTCCTCCCCTGTCCATGGTGAACTCTTACCGGGGAATCACCAGCCTGCACGTATCCAGCGACACGATTATTGACGCTTCCATGCCGGTTATTATCCGGGATGGAGGACGCACCTGGGGCCCCGACAACGAGCTGCACGACACCATCGCGCTGATTCCCGACCGCTCCTATGCAACTCTGTACCAGGCGGTTATCGAGGACTGCCAGCAGAACGGAGCTTTTGACCCGTCCACTGTCGGCAGCGTAGCCAATGTGGGGTTGATGGCCCAGGCGGCCGAAGAGTACGGCTCCCACGACAAGACCTTTGAAGCTCCGGGCAATGGGACAATTCGGGTGGTTGACGCCGCGGGCGCCGCCCTGATGGAGCAGGCGGTTGAGGAAGGCGACATCTTCCGGATGTGTCAGACCAAAGACGCTCCCATTCGGGACTGGGTCCGGCTTGGGGTGGCCCGGTCCCTGCTCACCGGTCAGGCGGCTATTTTCTGGCTGGACCCGAACCGGCCCCACGACGCCGAGCTAATCAAGAAGGTGGACCAATATCTGCCCGACCATGACACTACCGGCCTGGATATTAGCGTAATGGCTCCCCTGGATGCTATGCGGGCGACGACGGCGCGCAGCCGGGCCGGCCAGGACACTATCGCCGTGACCGGCAACGTGCTGCGTGATTATCTGACGGACCTTTTCCCCATTTTGGAGTTGGGCACCAGCGCCAAGATGCTGTCGGTTGTACCCCTGCTTAATGGCGGCGGCCTGTTCGAGACCGGCGCCGGCGGGTCAGCGCCCCGGCACGTACAGCAGTTCCTGGAGGAAGGACACCTGCGTTGGGATTCCCTGGGCGAGTTCTGCGCTCTGGTGGCCTCCTTCGAGCACTTCGGCGAGGTGTTCAACAGCGACCGAGCCAAGCTGCTGGCGGAGACCCTGGATCGGGCGATTGGCGAGCATCTGGAATATCAGAGGGCGCCGTCGCGCCGGGTGAACGAACTGGACACCCGGGGCAGCCATTTCTACCTGGCGCTGTATTGGGCGCAAATGCTGGCCCGGCAGACCGGGGACTCGGAGCTGCAAGCTCGCTTTACCGAGGTAGCCCGGCAGTTGGCCGACAACGAAGAAAAAATCGTTCAGGAGCTGAATGACGCTCAGGGGCAGACGGTTGATATTGGCGGCTATTACCGGCCCGACAGCGCGATGGCGGCCAGCGCGATGCGCCCCAGCTCCACCCTGAATGCGATTATAGATGCAGTCTAGCAACACTCCGACGGATAGACTCAGGCGGCCTTATCCCGGTATGCCAGGCGGCTTGCCGGACCGGACAAAATAAACAGAGGAGCGCTAACCAGATGCGAAGCAAAGTGACTGTGGTTGGGGCCGGCAACGTCGGCGCAACTGCCGTTCAGCGGATTCACCAGTTGGGTTATGCCGACACCGTGTTGGTCGATGTAGTTGAGGACCTGCCCCAGGGAAAGGCCCTGGATATGCTGGAATCGGGCCCGGTCATCGGGTCTGATGCCCTGGTTACCGGCAGCAATGACTATGAGGCTACCGCCGGTTCGGACGTGGTGGTAATTACCGCCGGGATTGCCCGGCGTCCGGGAATGAGCCGGGACGACCTCTTGCTGACCAATATGAACATCACTACGGCGGTAACTGAGCAGGTGGTCAAGTATTCCCCCGAATGTATCATACTGGCCGTTACCAACCCCCTGGACGCTATGTGTCAGAACATTCTGGAGTCCAGCGGCTTTCCCCGCAGCCGGGTGTTCGGGATGGCCGGAGTTCTGGACACCGCCCGGTTCCGCACCTTCATCGCCCAGGAACTGAACGTCTCGGTAGAGGACGTGCAAGCTTATGTGCTGGGTGGACACGGCGACGATATGGTGCCGCTGGTCCGCTACACCACGGTGGGCGGTATTCCCATCAGTGAAATGATGTCTCCGGAGACGGTAGATGCTCTGGTGACTCGGACCCGCCAGGGCGGCGGCGAAATCGTAGCCCTGCTCAAGGCCGGCAGCGCTTATTATGCGCCTTCGGCTTCCATTACCCAGATGGTGGAAGCCATTCTGCTGGACAAGAAGCGGATTCTACCCGGCTGCGCCTACCTGGAAGGCGAATTTGGAATCAATGGGCTTTGCGTCGGTGTGCCAATCAAGGTCGGCGCCGGCGGAATGGAGCAGGTCATCGAGATAAAGCTTACCGATGACGAGCAAAAGGCGCTGGAAGCGTCCGCAGCCAGCGTCCAGGAACTGGTCGATGTTATGCGGAAATCCCGGGCCGAACAGGAGTAACCGACCGGCAGACAATCGTTAGCCCCGGCCGGCGAGTTCTCCGGCAGCCCTTGCCACGATTGGAGACGGTCAATCGTGAGTGGGTTGCGTCCGGGAGGACAAGATTGGGTTACCGAACTGACGGTTTCGAGCGAAATGCTGCTCGGAGCCGTTTTTTCGGTAATAGTAGCTATTGACCGCCGTAGTTTTATTGTAGAATAGATAGTGAAGGTTCAATAACATCGGGAAGGGGGCGTAACTGTGGCCGGTCGGAGTTTACAAGAAAGGGAACTGTTGGAGAAGGCAGCCCGTTACCTGCCCGGAGGCGGCTCCGGCAACACCAATTTTCCCGAGTCGGTAAACTTCCTGGCTCGGGAAGGCCGGGGATCCCACATTTGGGATGTCAGCGGCAACGAGTATGTGGACTGGCTTATGGGCTCCGGCCCGATGGTTCTGGGTCACGCCCACCCGGCGGTGGTGGAAGCGGTTACGGAAGCCGCGGGGCAGGGCAGCACATTTTTCACCACCAATGAGAAGGCGGTGCTGTTGGCTGAAGAGCTGGTGAACTCCGTGCCCTGCGCCGACAAGGTTCGGTTCACCACCAGCGGCACCGACGCCTGTTTCCAGTGTATGCGGGCAGCGCGCGCTTACCGCAAATGGGACAAGGTGTTAAAGTTTGAGGGCGGTTTCCACGGCACCAGTGATTATGCCTTGATGAGCGTTACGCCCGGCGTGGCCGAGGAGTACCCCGTGGCCGTACCAAACAGTGGCGGCATACCCCGGGCCATCCAGGATCTGATGCTGATCGCTCCCTTTAACGATATAGAAACTACATCTGCTATAATTGAAGCTCATCACGATGAGTTGGCCGCGGTAATTGTGGAACCGTTGCAGCGGATTATCGCCCCGGCGCCCGGTTTCCTGCAAGGACTGCGCGATATTACCCGGCGCTACGATATACCGCTGATTTTTGATGAAGTAGTAACCGGGTTCCGGCTGGCCTACGGCGGGGCGCAAGTCTATTATGGAGTTACGCCCGATTTGTGCTCCATGGGCAAGATAATGGGCGGCGGTTACCCGCTTGCCGTGGTTATGGGCCGGGACGATATAATGTCGGTGTACGATCAGTCGCTGGTCAGTTCCGACGACTACGTTAACCAGATTGGTACGCTGAACGGGAACCCGGTCGCTTGCGCCGCCGGCCTGGCTACACTGTCGGAACTGAAAAAGGAAGGTTCTTACGAGAGGCTTTGGGACACGGGAAGAAAGGTAAGGGAGGGATTGCTGAATATCTGCGCCGAGTACGGTTTGGCCGTGCAAAGCAGCGGGGAAGATGCGATTTTTGACATTTACTTTACAGACCGACCGGTCCGCAACTATCGGGACGGGCTGGCGGCCGATGGCGCTTTGCTGGCCCGACTCAATCAGGGTATGCTGGAACGGGGCATCCTTAAAGGCTGGCCGCAAAAGTATTATCCTTCTTTGGCCCATACTGACGAAGATGTGGCAAAGACTTTGGGTGCAGTGAAGGAGGTGGCGCCGACTCTGGCCGAATAGTTGGAGGCCGGTTCAAGACGCCAGCGGCACATTTGGATTGCCGTCAAATTTGTCCGAAGGATAATGCCAGGTTTGGGGTGTATCTTCCTCCCCGAGAAATATGACACCTGGCGCCATTCCGGGTTTTCGGTTCCAATGGATACAGTTGCTGCCCTTCTTGCGCAACCTTGATCGGCCGTGACGAAATGTGGCGGCGTTGCTGCTGCGGGTGGGCTAATCAAGGTTTACAAGATGGAAGGACTGGCGGCACAGGATTTCTGCAGGTTCACGGAGTTAGTACTATGACTACTTTGAAAGTTCCCTGGGCCTACGCTCCAGGGTACGAAAAGGCTCGCCGGATCAACCGGGAAATGGCGGATAATTACATTGCGCATACCTGGCTGGGGGATGAAATTGCCGATGCAATGATGGAAGACCTGTCGTCAATGTCGGGCGGGGAAGCCGGCCGGATTGTAAACATCATTATGAATGGCGAGGAAGCCCGGCTGAACGAGGTTCCGGACAGCGTCCGGGCATTATATAACGATGCCCGGGTTCCCCACCCGGCGCACCTGTATGACAAGGATAATTTCCAACCGGGAATCCGCGCCTTCCACCGAAGCCCTTCCACCGTCGTGGGTGGGCTACTGGCCGGCACTCTGATTGAAGGTTTTTCCACGGCTATCGCCGAATCCTTTCTGATTACCGGCCGCCTGCGGGATCAAGGTATCCGCCGTCTGGCCCAGAACAACCGGCACGTAGCGGAGATATTCTTGCCCAAAGGGCTGGAAGTAGGCAATGACGGCTGGCGAACGTCGGTGCGCCTGCGTATCGTTCACGCCAGGATACGCAATTTGCTGTACCATTCGGATGAATGGGATTACGAGCAATTTGGTATGCCCCTGAGCGCCGCCCACATGGGTTTTGCCATCACCGCATTCTCCGCCCGCCTCCTGAAGCATATGTCTGCATTGGGCGTCCACCACACCGGACGGGAGCGGGAGAGCTTTATGTCGGTTTGGCGCTATACCGGCCACCTGATGGGCATCCCGGACTCGATTCTCTTTCTGGATGAGGAGCACGCCCTGAAGTTGTTTGAAGTGGGCCTGGAATGCGAACCCGACGTCAGTTTCGCCTCCATTATTATGGCAAACTCGCTAATTAACTCGGCGCCCTACGTACTTGGTTTAAGCGACACTCCGGAAGCGCGCCGGGAAATAGTCGAGAAGATTTATAAAATGTCCCGGGCATTGATTGGCAATGAATTGGCGGATAAGCTGAATTTCCCCAAGTCGTCCACTTTCATGGTCCTGTTCCTTTTCCGCTTGGAAAATTCCTTGAAGGAATGGATGGCTCGCTTGCGCCCCAATATGATCTCTCCCAATGACTTGCAACTCCTGATGGACATTTCAGCCTACGATCCGGCGAACTTCGCTAATATGCCCGACCACGTATTTGCCGAGCAATCTTCCGAGTACTAGTAATTGTCTTCAGTTCTGCCGCCCTATGGCGGCTAGAGCATGTTAAAAACCATGACGCCCGGATGTAACACATCCGGGCGTCATACGTTTTTCGGGCGGGAGGTGCAGGTGTTGCCTAGCGACCGGCTCCCAGCTTAACGGTCAACGGCTGCGCGCTGGTGATGTGCTTTTGCAGGCCCAGTTCCCGGGGCGAGATTCCCATAGCCAGCCCGATGGCTTGGGGCAAGTGCAGGATGGGCAGATCAACCTTGCGCTTGATTTGGGCGGAAGCCCGGGGCTGATAGCCGTCCAGGTTCAGGTGACACAGGGGGCACGGCGTAACCATGACGTCGGCGCCCAGGTCCTTGGCCTCGGAGGTATGCTTGCCCACCATTGCCATCGAGTTCTTCTCGTTGATGGTGAGGATAGGGAACCCGCAGCACCTGGTCTTGCCGGCGAAGTCCACCACCGTTGCGCCCAGTGTCTCGATCAGCGTTTCCAGGGAGGTCTGGCGCTCCGGATGCTCTTCAATGTCCAGGGCCTCGGTGGGGCGCACAATGTAGCAACCGTAAAAGGGAGCCATCCGGATACCGGCCAAAGGACGGGTGATAAGCTCGGTAACCTTGTCCAGCCCTACATCCTCGATGAGAATCCAAAGCAGGTGTTTGGGTTGGGCCGTACCCTTGTATTCCAGGCCCTCCTCGGCCAGGTGGTAGTTAATCTGGGCCAGGTATTCCGGGTCATTGGTCATCCGCTTGTTGGCCTGGCTCATCACTCCCTGGCAAGTGCTGCAAATGGTCAGGATGGGCAGGCCCATCTGCTCCGCCTTGGCGAAGTTACGGGCGTTCAGCGTGTCGCCAAAAAACTGGTTCTTCTCCTGCATAACGCCAGCCCCGGTGCAGGTCCAGCCCGGTATTTCTTCCAGCTCGATACCGATGCGCTGGCAAATCAGCGTGGCGGCGGGATAAAGTTCCGGCGCGGCTCCCTGGGAAACACAGCCGGGAAAGAAAGCATACTTCACAGTCAGGTTCCTCCTGTTGATAGGTCCGGTTAAGGGGCCTCCGGCCGGCTGAGCCGGGCAGCCGCGAGTCAATTATTGACTGCAGCCTGAAGCGGTATGGCAAACCCTCGCTTGCCGGCTGTATGGCGGCCTAGCCAAAGGGCGAATTTTTACCGATTTGCGGGCCGGCCAGTTCCGGCTCCAACTTGCGGAACAGCCGCCGGACATTTTCGACATTTTCAACATTTTTGTGCCGGATGGGAGGCATTTTACGGTGGGTCAAGGCGCGCCAGCCGATCGGGGTATAGCTGAGCATCGCGCCGATGTTGGTGACGCCGCCCACCGACTTTATGGGGAGGCGCAGCTCGTCCAGCCGTCCGCTGTGTCCCACCGACTCGGTAAAGGCGCTGGTATGGCGGGCGCCATTGTTGTTGGTGAAGCCGGCGTCGATGGCTTGCTCCCGCAATGCCATGATGCGGTCCATAGGCGCCACGCCCTTGGGACAGGCTTGCACACATTCGTTGCAGCGGGTGCAGTCCCACATTCCGGTAGCCTGACTAAGGTTTCGCAAACGGTCCCGGGAGACTCCTTCCCGGTTGCCGTCCCGAGGGTCTGCGGTGAAGCGATAGGCTTTGGCCAGGGCCGCCGGCCCCAGGAAGGTGGGGTCCACTTCCAGCACGGTGCAGTCGGAGACGCAGGCGCCGCACATAATGCAGGCCGTTACGCCGGACAAGTGCAACATCGACTCATTGGAGGCGATATACTCGCCTTCCGGCTCGGCGCCTTGCGGCTGCAGGTAGGGTTCTACGGCGCGAATCTTGTCCCAGAAAAGGTCAAAATCTACCGCCAGGTCCTTCACCACTTGCATCACCCCGGCCGGTTCAACGGTGACGGCGTTGTCGGCGTCCAGAACGAGGGAAAGGGCGGTCTTGCAGGCCAGCCCGGCGTGTCCGTTAATGCGCATAGCGCAGGAACCGCAAATGGCGCTGCGACACGAGCAGCGGAGGGTAAGGGTTCCATCCATTTCCTCCCGAATCTTGATGAGCGCATCCAGTACCGTCGCATTGTCCGGTACGGAGACGGTGAAGTCCTGCCAGTAACTTTCCGGCTGCTCCGCCTCCGGGTCATAGCGTCTGATTTTGATCGTTGCATCCATTGACTAATACTTCCTCTCTTCGGGCTGCCACTTGGTGATGGTAACGGGCAGATAGGACAACTCCGGGCCTACCTCCCCCCTTCGGGCGACGATGTGTTTCAGCCAGTTGGCATCATCCCGCTCGGGGTAATCGGTGCGGGCTTGAGCGCCCCGGCTTTCCTTCCGCTCCAGAGAACTGACGGCGATGGTATCCGCCACGTCCAGCATATAGCCGAGTTCCAGGGCAAAGATCAGGTCGGTGTTAAAAATTCGGTTCTTGTTCTGGACCGGCACCTGGGCATAGCGGTCCCGCAGCGCCTCCAGGTCTCGGATTGCCTCGCTAATAGTCTGTGCGTCCCGGTACACCGCCACATTGCGCACCATAGATTCGCCCATGGCCTGCCGGATCGCGCCCCAGCGATCGCCGTTGTCCGGACGCTCAATAATTTCCCGGATTCGGCCTTCCTCCCGGGCGACCACCTCATCCTCATCAAAGGGGATGAAGTCGATAAATTTGCTGGCTTCGGCGGCGTGATTGCCGGACCTCTCGCCGAACACGATAGTGTCCAGCAACGAGTTGGCGCCCAGCCGGTTGCCGCCGTGTACGCTGACGTTGGCGCATTCCCCGGCGGCGTAAACTCCGGGCAGGCTGGTCTGACCGTCAATATCGGTTTTGATGCCGCCCATAATGTAGTGCATTCCCGGTCGAATTGGCACCGGCTCCCGGACCATATCCACGCCGGCCAGGTCAATGCCGATTTCCCGAATCTGGCTCAGCTTCTCCATAATCAGGGCTTCGCCCAGGTGGGTGCAGTCCAGGAAGACGCAGCCATTGACACCGTTGCCGGCGTTAATCTCGGTTTGCTCGGCTCGGGACACCACATCGCGGGAGGCCAGCTCCATCATATTGGGAGCGTATTTCTCCATAAAGCGGTTCCCGTCCTTGTCCCGCAGGTAAGCTCCCTCACCCCGGGCCGCTTCGGAAAGCAGCACGCCACTGCCGGCGAGGGTGGTCGGGTGGTACTGCACCATTTCCATATCCATCAGCCCGGCGCCGGCGTTATAGGCCAGGGCCATACCGTCTCCGGTTACGATGAGGGCGTTGGTGGATGGTTCGAAGAGCCGCCCGCAGCCGCCGGTACAGAAAATGATGGTCTTGGCCCGGATGGCGTGAAGCTGGCCGGTGCGTATTTCCAGGGCGGTAACCCCGGCCACCTGACCATCTTCCACAATCAGGGAAGTGACGAACCACTCCTCATAGCTGCGAACTTCGGACTTGATTAGCTGCTCGAACATCACGTGAAGGAGAGCTTGTCCAGTAAAGTCGCCCACAAAGAAGGTGCGGGCCCGCCGCTGCCCGCCGAAGGCCCGGGTGCCCAGCCGTCCGTCATCGTCCCGATTAAAGGTAACGCCCATGTGTTCCATATCGATCAAGGCCCGACCCGCCGACCGGCACATCACCTCAATGGCATCCTGGTCTCCCAGAAAATCGCTGCCCTTGATGGTGTCGTAGGCGTGGTCTTCCCAACCGTCTCCCCGGTCCAGGAGGGCGGCGTTGATCCCACCCTGGGCAGCATTGGAGTGGCTGCGTACCGGATGAACCTTGCTGATTATAGCCGTGTTAGCGCCGTTCGCCCGCGCTGCAATGGCGGCGCGCATTCCCGCTAGACCGGCGCCTATGACCAAGACATCATGCTCCAGCATATTCCTTCCGCTATCTCCTGTTTTTGGCAAGGGGGCAAGTTCGCTGCCCTTTGCCTTGCCTGATTATCCAACAGAACTGGTATTGTCAACAAGCCGCATTGCCTGCAATAACGCCGCAATACTTTTGGCGTCCTGAATCTCGCCGGTTTCAATCAAATCCAGGGTTTCAGCCAAAGGCACCCGCCGAACTTCAACCATCTCATCGTAGTCCTGTTCCCGATTCGACGGACGGAGTTCGGTGGCTAAAAAGGCGTACATATACTCATCGCACCACCCCGGCGCCAGCCAGAAACCGGACATAAGCCGTAAAGAGTCGGCGATGTGCGATACCTCCTCTTGAAGTTCTCGAAGGGCCGCTTCCTCCGGAGACTCCCCGTCCTCAATGCCGCCGGCCGGCACTTCCAGCAGTACCGACTCGGTGGGCTTGCGGTACTGGCGCACCAGCAGCACGTTGCCGTCGGTATCCAGAGGCACCATACACACCGAATCTGAGTGTTCTACTACTTCCCGCACCGTGCGCCGGCCGTTGGGCATCTGAATATCATCTTTACGCAGGCTGAGGATTGTCCCCTGGTACAACACCGTCGATTCCAGCGTGCTTTCCGTCAAATCCCTTTCTGCCGGAGCTTCGCCATTGAGTTTTATTTCTTCGGTCATACTTTATTCACCAGAGTGGCCGACAGACCTATTGGCCGCGGATGCTGAAACCCAGGCGACGGGTCAGAGTAGCGTAAAAATTGCTGCTGGGCTGGGCTCGCAAAAATCGGGTCTTGAGCGGGCTTTGCTCAATCTCTACCCGATCGCCGGGCTCCAACCGCCGTTCGATGTAGCCATCCAAACTGAGGACGGCTTCCTGCGCTCCTTCCAGGAACAGAGTAACTCGGGCCGATGGGGCCAACACCAGCGATGCCGACATACCTACATGAGCGGCCACGGGTTTCAATACCAGGCTTTCGGAAAGCGGGTCCAGAATTGGCCCGCCTACGGCCAGGCTATAGCCGGTGCTGCCGGTAGCCGTTGCCAGAATAATCCCGTCGGCCCGCACCGAGGCCACCTCTGCCGTATCTACCACCGTGCGAATTGTGATCACCCGGGACACGGCGCCGCGGGACAGCACCACGTCATTCAGGGCATGGAAAGGGCCTTCTTCCCGGGCCAATTCCGATTCGGGCGAGCGAATGACTCGGGCGCTAATCATATTGTGGCAGTCCACCCGGATGCTGCCATTGTAATAAGCCGGCAGTTTTTCCAGTGCGTCATTGACCTGAAGTTCGGTCATAAACCCCAGCCGACCCATGTTTACGCCAACCATCGGCACGTCAAGGGGAGCGGTTACCTGGGCCGCCCGCAACATAGTTCCGTCGCCGCCGGCGGTTATCACCAGGTCGGTCTCGGCCAGTTGCTCCTGAAGACTCTCCAGATATTCCGCCGGAGAAGTCCAACTGCTTTGTTCCAGGGAAAGTTCGTTGACAATCGCGGTACTCAGGTCCAGGGCCTCAGGAATGCGGGCGTTGTAGATAATGCCGACGGTTTTCATCTGACTGGACAAGCTAACCGACCCCGCAGTATGTGAATCCCGGCAAGGAGCTATGAAATCGCAGTCTAACAGCGCCGCAATTTAGTGTCAATTGACGCTGCCGCAAAATCGCCCGGCCGTCCTTATCGGCCAAAGTCATTCGGCCCGGATGTTCAAGGTTTTGCTTTCCGGTTAAATCTCTGCCGCCAAGCCACTTCCCCCGGAATCGTGCGGCGGCTATGGCCTCGCTCCTTCCCGGTTTACCGGGTTAATACTCCCGGCAAAGTGGAAGCGACACCCTCAGCGCCCTGAATTACCGGGCCGAAGACTATGCCCAGCAGGACAGTGCAGATAGCGGTAATTGTCAGGGCTGCCAAGCCGTAAGCGGACACATTGTGCCGCATTTCCGGTGAACCGATGGCCGCTTCCCGCGAATCAGCCGCCGCTACGGCATCCGACTCCGGTTCGACGAACATAACTCGAATAATCCGTAAATAGTAATAGGCGGAAACCACGCTGTTGATTGCGCCCACAAGGGCCAGCCACGCCAGGTCGCTCTTTAGCGCGGCGATGAAAAGGTAAATCTTGCCTACAAAGATGCCTGAAGGCGGCACTCCGATCAGGGCAATCAGGCCCAGAGCCAAGGCGATGGCCGGTAGTCGAAATCTCCGGAATGCACCGCCGTAGTCCTCAATTCGGCTGCTGCCAATCCGGCCGCTGATGGACATAATGGCAAAAAAGACGGTTAAATTCGCCGCAGCGTAGGCCGCCAGGTAAAAGAGGACGCTGCTGGGGCCAAAAGTATTGAATCCCCCGTCATTAGCCGCCTGGATTTCCGGGCTTTGGGTAACGGCGGCGATGCCCATCAGGAGATAGCCGGCGTGGGCAATGGCGCTGTAACCCATCAGGCGCCGGATATTGTTTTGGGCGATGGCAATCAGGTTGCCCAGAGTCATCGACACTGCGGACAGTACCGCCAGCAGGATGCCCCAGTCAGCATCGAAGGATAGAAAACCGCTGTAAAGGAATCGCAGCAACAGGGCGAAGGCTACCGCTTTGCTGGCTACCGAGAGAAAGGCGACCATCGGTATGGGCGCTCCCTGGTAAACGTCGGGCGTCCACATCTGCGACGGCACGGCTGACAGCTTAAAGGCGATTCCCGCAGTGAGAATGGCGATTCCCACCAGGACGGCGTAGCTGCCAAAGGCAACGTCGGGTCGGGTCGGCCCTCCCAGAGCCAGGGCAACGCCTTCCAGGGTGGTGGAGCCGCTGAACCCGTAAAGCAGCGCCATACCATAAAGAGTCAGCGCGGAACTAATCGCCCCGATAATCAGGAACTTCATACCGGCTTCGCTGGAAGAGGGGTTGGGCAGGAAGGCCGCAATCGCCACCAGCGGCAGCGTAGTCAGTTCCAATGCCACGTAGATTGTTATGAATTCGGTGGCGGAGGCCAACAGCATCATCCCGCTGGCCGAAAGCAGCATCAGGCCGTAAAACTCGCCCTGCAGCCGGGGCAGCGCCCGGAAGTAGTCCACCGAGGCCAGGAATACCAGGGCCAGCGCAATAACCACGAACAGGCTGAAGAACAGACCCAGCCGGTCCACCGTCAAGCTGTCGGACAGAATGCTGTCCGGGGGAACTAGGTTATCCGTTCCTGTACCGAAGAGCAGGCTCGGAAACTCGGCTAACTGTACCCCCAAAAAACCCAGGGGAATCAGCAGCCCGACCAGAGCCAGGGCGCCCAGCCATCCTTTGCGGCTGAGCCGCAGGTCGGCCAGGATTATCAGAATGCCCAGGCCGGCCATGCTGAATTGGGGCGCTATCAAGTATATATCGTGCAGGGACATATTTACGTTCGCCGGTTACCGGGTTGCCGTAGTTTCGGAATAGGTGGCGTTAATCACATCGACCATTGGTGAAATTGCCGTATCGAATACCTCGACCAGAAAGGCGGGATACACCCCCACCAGGACTATGCTGATTACCAAAAGAACCAGCGGCAGGGCCTCCAGCGGGGAGGCGTCGGTAATGGATTCGTACCGTTCTCTCCGGGGCCCGAACAGCGACCGTTCCAACATCCAGAGAATGTAGCCGGCAGCCAGGATAATTCCCAGCACGGCCAGGACGGTCGGTAAGGGGAACACCCGGAAAGCGCCAAAGAAAACCAGAATCTCGGATACGAAGCCGCTCAACCCGGGCAGACCCAGGGAGGCGAAACCGGCAATCGCCAGGGCGGCCGTGGCTACCGGCATTCGCGAGGCCAATCCGCCCAGGTCGGGTATGTACCGGGTATGGGCCTTGTCATAAATCAGGCCGACGCCGACAAAGAGCAGGCCGGTGATAGTTCCGTGAGTAAACAACTGCATTGCGACCCCGTTGAGGCCGTCGCTGGTCAGTTGACCGGCGACGCCGCCTACCGAGCCGATACCCACCAGCACCAACCCCATGTGGCTGACGCTGGAGTTGGCAATCAACCGTTTCAGGTCAGTCTGTTTCAGGGTTACTATAGCGCCGTACAGAACGCTAATTACTCCCAGCGTAATCAGAATCCAGGCGAAGGCGTGAACCTCACTGGGGAACATCCCCACATTTACCCGGAGTATTCCGTAGCCGCCCATCTTCAGCATTACCCCGGCCAGCATCACACTGGCGGCGGTAGGCGCATCGGTATGGGCATCGGGCAGCCAGGTATGCACCGGCCAGGTAGGCAGCTTTACGGCAAAGGCAGTGAAAAAGAGCCAGAACATTACTCCCATCGGCAACGCTGCCGTGGCGCTGCCGAGCATGGAACCCGGTTCCAGCAGAGCGGTCATGTCGAAGGACCCGGCCGGTTGGCTGAGAAAGACCGCTACTATGCCCACCAGCATAAAGGCGCTGCCCAGAATGGTAAATATGAGGAACTTCATCGCCGAGTAGGTCTTTCGACCGGTGCCCCAGCCGGCGATTAGCAGGTACATCGGAAGGAGCTCCAGTTCCCAGAAGAGGAAGAAGAGCAGGAAATCCAGAGCGGTAAAGACGCCCATTACCGCCGTTTGCAGCAGCAGCAGCCAGATGAAGTATTCCCGGACTCGTTGGGAGATGGACCAGGAGGCGATTATGGCGCAAAATCCCAGCAACCCGGTCAGCAGCACCAGGGGAGCGCTGAGGCCGTCCACACCAAGGAAATAGCTGGCGTTGAATGTCTCGGTGGTTATCCAGTTCAGGCGGTCCACCAACTGGAATCGCTGGGCGGCCTCGCCGCGGTCAAAGGAGAGAAATACGGCTGCGGCCAGGAGCAAGTCGGCCAGACCCACCAAAAAGGCGAAGACGCGCACCGCCCGATCGCCGCGCACCAGGGCGAAAATAATCAACGCGCCTAATGCGGGCAGAAAAACCGTCAACGTCAGCATTCCGGGGAACTCGAACATCCCTTTATCCCCCCGGCCCGGCGTTGAAAGCCAGGTAGCCGATAAGCGTTAGCACTATGCCCAGCACGATAACGGCGCCGTAAAACTGTACCTGGCCCGTTTGCAGTTGGGAAAGGAGGCGTCCACCGTTACGGCACGTCCCCCCGGCCAAATCAACCAACCCATCCACCAGACTGCGGTCCAGCCAGTCAACAAAGGTAACGAAACAGCCATAGAACAGACGCCGCACCAATACGCCCTCGTACAGGTCGTCAACAAGATACTTGCGATAGAGAAGGTTATAAAGCGGCCCTCCCCGGGCCAGAGGCTCCGGACGTGGGGGGGCTGTTTCTATTTCTGCATGGTCGGCGCCGGCCGTGTCCGCCGGGGCTGGACTGTCGTCGGTGGTATGCTCCGCAACTGTTCCGGTATCCTGATTTCTCCCGGCGGCCGGAACTCGATAGAGGAGGTAAGCCGCGCCAATCCCGGCCAGAGCAGTGGCCGTAGAAATAAGGGCCATGGGCCAGTTAAAGGCGGCAGTTTCCAGGTGGCTCAAGGGGAAGGCTGATTCCACATAGTCGGAGTACCAGTGCACCGGAATCACTACCAGGTCCCCGAACTTCTGCGGGTTAACCACATACCCGGCCACCAGCGCCGCCAGACCTAACATTGCCATGGGGGCCACCATCACCGGAGGCGATTCGGCCAGGTGCACGTGGTCGGATACTGCGGTGGGCGGCGGTTCGTTGCGTTCTACAGCCTCCTGCAGCTCCCGGCTGCCCCCGCCGTGAAAGCTTCCGTGGAAGGTCAGGAACAGCATCCGGAAAGTGTAGAAGGCGGTAAGCAGGACTCCGGCAATCAGCAACGCGAAAACTGTCCGGTAAACCCAGGGGGCTACTGCGTCGCCGCCCAGCCAGGCCGCAGTGATTATCTCGTCCTTGCTCCAGAATCCGGCCAGAGGCGCAATTCCCACCAAACTCAGGCTCCCGATTAGCATCAGGGCGTAGGTCGTGGGCATACTGGAGCGGAGGCCGCCCATATAGCGCATATTGAAGGTTCCGGTAGAGTGGTTGACGCTGCCGGCGCCCAGGAACAGCAAGGCTTTGAAGAAGGCGTGAGTAAAGAGGTGAAAAAGAGCCGGGCCAAAGGCGCCCAGGCCCAGGGCCGCCATCATATAACCCAACTGACTGACGGTGGAATAGGCCATTACCCGTTTGATGTCATTCATCACCAGCCCCAACGTGGCTGCGGCAAAGGCGGTGAAGCCTCCTACCAGGGCAACCACGGTCAAAGCCTCCCGGCTTTCCTGAAACAGGGGGTAAAACCGGGCCACCAGGAAGACTCCGGCGGCTACCATAGTAGCCGCATGGATGAGGGCGCTTACCGGCGTAGGGCCTTCCATTGCGTCCGGCAGCCAGGTGTGCAGAGGGAACTGGCCGGACTTACCGGCGGCTCCGGCGAAAATACCGAGGGCAATCAGGGTCAATGCGCCGCCGCCCAAAATTACTCCGCCGTTAGCCATTGGCTGGACCGCCTGCCAAATATCCGGAATGTGCAGGGGATTTAGACCGGCCGTCGCAAAATCGGGGGCATGGAAGAAAAGATAGATAATCGCCAGCAGAAATCCAACGTCGCCAATGCGGGTGATGATAAAGGCCTTCTTGGCGGCGGCGGCGGCCGACGGACGGTCGTGCCAGAATCCAATCAACAGATAGGAGGAAAGCCCCACCAGTTCCCAGAAGGCGTAAAGCTGAACCACGTTTACCGACAGCACCAGGCCCAGCATCGCCGCCGTAAACAGGGACATATAAGCGTAATAGCGGGCTATACCCGGGTCTCCCCGCATATATCCCAGCGAGTAAATCTGGATTAGCAGGCTTACCCCGCTGACCACCAGCAGCATGATGGTGGTAACCGGGTCAATGAGCAGGCCAATATCAATCGACCCATAGCCCAGTGCAATCCAGGTATGGGGCGCGAAAACTAGCGCTGCTCCCTGGATGTGCTGCTGCAAGACCCAAAGGGACAGCAGGAAGGAAACGGTCAGCGCCGCAATCAGCAGGAAGCCGCTGACCGGCGCATAGCGATTGAAAAACGGGCGTATGACCAGGGAAATCAGGAGAAATGAAGTCAGGGGCAGTAGAAATATCGCCCAGACCATCGACTCGGTGACCATTTACAGCTTCCTCAAAATCTCTTCGGCCACGTGTTCACGGCCCTTGGGTACATAGATTCGGAAGGGGACGCGCTCGCCCCAGTTTCGAATTTCCCCTTCCGGCAGGATTCGGGTCGGAAGTCCCTCTCCTTCCAGGACTTCCTTCCACATCTCTGCCAGCATCAGATTTGGAACTTTCTTGAATTCAACCCACATTATTGATTGGCAGCCCTTCCGAATCAGTGGCGCAGTTGATTGGCTTCGGTCAACGTAATTGACTCAGTATTCCGGTACATGGCAAATACTATTCCCAGACCCAGGGCAATTTCCGCCGCCGCTACCGTAATGATGAAAATGGCAAACACTTGCCCGGTCAGGACGCTGCCGATGTCCTCCCGCAGGGCCAGCGGCGCTACGTATCTAGCAAAGGCAACTACGGTCAGGTTGACCGCATTAAACATAATCTCAATGGACATAAGTACGGCAATCGCATTGCTCCGGGCCAAGGTTCCGTAAAGGCCGATGGCAAAAAGAATGGCCGCCACAATGAGCATCGATTCCAGAGACATTGCGGTCAACTCCCTCGGGTTCGGGCCAGGGCCAGGCCGCCAATCAGCGCCGCCAGGAGGAGCAGCGATGCCGCTTCGAAGGGCAGCACAAACTTGCCAATCAAAAGATCGGCCAGGCCGTCCGGCTGAGTGGCTTCCTGACTCTCCCCGGCAGTAAAGCCGCCGGCTTCCAGGGCGGCGTCGGATGGGATGTTTACCGACTGAGTCTGGGTCAAATTCACCATATCGGTAGCGGCCTCGGGTATGGGACGCCAGTCAGTGCCGGCCGCCGCTGCCACCATTCCTACCAGCAGCAATGCCGGGAAGAGTACCGCCGTAATCTGAAGACGGTTAGGCAGATTGCCTTCCCGAACATTCTGGGTGAGCATGATTCCGAATATGAACAGCACCGAAATGGCGCCAACGTAGATTAACACCTGGACTACTGCCAGAAATTCGGCGCTGAGCAGCACAAAGAATCCGGCGACTGCTACGAACACCACGGCCAGGAGCAGGGCGCAACGGAACAGGTCCTTGAGCAGCACCACGCCAAGGGCGGCGGCGATGGCAACGGCGGACAACGCCCAGAACACTAAATCCTGAACTGCCAACATACTCTCCTGTCCGCCTTTGCCGGCGCCGGGCCGCGAATTATCCCTATGTTTGCGTAGTTCGGCAACGGCTCAACCTTCGGTATTGCGGGCGTCATTGTCCGCCTCGGTTTCGGCCGATACGTTGGAATCCAACCGCATACCGGCCTTTTCCCGCTGGTGCCAGCGCCAGGCCTCGCGTCCTACTTCGCGCCACCCCAAAGGCGGGTCGCCCCGCGGGTCGTAAGTGACTCTGGAATCGCCCTGGGCAATAGAATGCGCTTGTCGGCTGCGCCCCGCGGCGCCTTCGTATCCCTCCAACTGGGGTCGAAACCAGGTGCTGGGGTGCTTCTCGGCGTGGCGAAGTTGGTCGATGGTAATTACCATATTTTTCCGGCTGTATTGGCCCTGCTCGAAGCCGCTGCCCATAAACAGGGCATCGTAAGGACAGGCTTCCACACACAACCCGCAGAACATACACCTTTGCAGTTCGATGTCGAAAACTTCCAGCCGGTACTTGTCTCCCTGGGGAATTGCGGTTTCGCTGGGGGATGTAACAATCTTGATGATACCCAGCGGACAGTACTTGGCGCAGGAAGCGCAGCCGGTGCAGCGTTCCTCGTACCAGACAAATTCCTCTCCCCGAAATCTGGGGTGCTGCCGCGCCCTTTCCTCCGGGTATTGAATCGTAAAGGGTCTTTTGGTCAAGTTGCGCAGAGTAACCAGCAGCCCCTTGACCATTGCCAATCCGTACATTTCAACTCACCTCAATGGTGGAAATGCCCGGTACCACGGTTTCTGACGGCCGGCGAGTCTCCAACGTTACCTTGTCCCGGATTAGATTGCCAAATACCAGAATCGCCAGCGCGGCAGCGCCCAGGTTAATCACGGTCATCACACCCAGGTCTCCGGTGGTTAAGGTCCCCGAATCGCCCCTCAGAAAATAGACCTCCAGACTGATCAGAGCCAGGTTTATCAAGCTCAGTGGCAGCAGAAACTTCCACGAGAAGGCCATAATCTGGTCGATTCTCAAGCGGGGATAAGTCGCCCGAATCCAGATGAAGAGAAAGACTATTGCACCGGTCTTGAGCAGGAACCACAGCCAGCCCAGGTATTCGGCCCACGGCCCCTTCCACCCGCCAAGAAACAGGGTTGCGGCGATGGCGGAAACTACCACAACCCCGCCGTATTCGGCAGCCTGAATCAGGGCAAATTTGATGCCGCTGTATTCGGTGTGGTAGCCGGCGATGATTTCCGATTCGGCCTCCGATACGTCAAATGGCGAGCGGTTCAGCTCGGCCGACATTCCGGCGATGAATACGAAGAAGGCTAGAGGTTGAACCAGGGCAAAGGGGAGGGACTGGGCCTCAACCACAGCTCCCAGGGACATGGAAGCGGCAACCATCACGACCCCCAGCAGCGAAAGGACCACCGGTATCTCATAGCTAATCAGCACCGCGGCGGCTCGGGCCGCGCCAAACATGGCATAGCGATTGTTGGAAGACCATCCCGCCATGAAAATGGCGATGGTAGTTAGCGAACTGACGGCCAGCAGGTAGAGAACGCCGATATGCAAGTTGACCAAGGCTGAATTTTGGGCGAAGGGTATGACCGCAGTCATCAGGATAATCGGCGCCATCATCAGGATTGGCACCAGGACAAATACGATGCGGTCGGCGCCTCGGGGGGTTAAATCTTCTTTGGTCAGCAGCTTGATCAAGTCTGCCAAAGGCTGGAAAAGTCCGAAAGGCCCCCAGCGATTGGGGCCGACTCGGTTCTGGAACCGGCCCAGGATGCGGCGTTCCGACCAGGTAATAACCGCTGCCCCCAGCAGAACGGCGTTCACCAGGGTGAAAATGACGGCTATCCCGGCTGCCAGGTAGGTCAACCAGCAGGGTAAAAACGTCCCCAGCAGGTTATACGCCGCGGCGTACAGCCCGTCAGCAAAAGGCAAATTTTCGGCAGCCAACGGGCAGTTCAACGGTCAACCTCGCCCATATTGATGTCAATGCTGCCCAGGGAGATAATCATGTCGGCCAACTTCCAGCCCACCAGCATATGCTCGATTACGGTCAGGTTGATTAGAGATGGTGACCGTATCTTACACCGATAAGGTGAGATTCCGCCATCACTTACCAGGTAGAAAGCCAGCTCTCCCTTGGAGGCTTCCACCCGACCGTAGGCTTCCCGGCCGGCCGGGGGACGAAGCACCAGGGGCAGTTCCAGGCGCACCGGCCCCGGTTCTATCTGCTCGATACATTGCCGAATAATTCGGATAGATTGGTGAACTTCCTGTATCCGAACCCAGAACCGGTCGTAGTTGTCCCAATTAGACCCGATCGGAACGTCAAACTCCACCCGGTCGTAAGCGTCATAGGGGGCCTGTTTGCGCCAATCCCAGTTTACCCCGCTGGCGCGCAGCACCGGCCCGCTGAGGGAGCCGTTGATTGCAATGTGGGGCGGAATGGGGCTGACTCCCCGGGTGCGCACCATGAGGATTTCGTTTTCCAGGAGCAGCTGCTCCATTTCGGCTAACTCGTCGGTGAAGTCCTCCAGGAATCGGTGCAGAGCCGGCCAGAAGTCCCGGGGGGCATCGGCAAATACGCCGCCGGGACGCATATAACTGACGGTTACCCGCGCCCCGCACAGCATCTCGAACAAATCCAGAATGCGCTCGCGGCTCCGGAAAGCGTACATAAGCGGGGTGCCAAAAGCGCCCAACTCCTGCACAAAAAATCCCACGGCGATTAGATGGCTGGCGATGCGCTGCAACTCTGCGGTAAGGGTCCTCAGGTATTTGGCCCGGGGCGGCGGTTCGACGTCCAGCAGCTTCTCTACGGCCAGACAATAGGCCTGGTTATTAATCATTGAGGAAGTATAGTCCAGGCGGTCGGTAAGGGTTACTACCTGAACGTAGCTCCGCTCTTCGGCCAGCTTTTCGGTGCCCCGGTGCAGGTATCCGAAAACCGGCTCTACTTCAACGATTTCCTCGCCGTCAAATGTGATGCGGACCCGAAACACCCCGTGGGTACTGGGATGCTGCGGCCCCACATTAACGGTCATCGGTTCAGTTCGGATTACCATAATTAAACAGACAGGCTCCGGTCTTTTATCTTCTTATCGGGCTGGGCAACTAATCGGCTGGCAGCTGCGGCGGGAAGCCGCAATCACAAAAAGTCCTTGCGCAGCGGGTGCCCTTCGAACCCTTCCCACAACATTATTCGTTTCAGGTTGGGGTGGCCCTCGAAACGGATGCCCATTAGATCCCAAATCTCCCGTTCCTGGTAGTCGGCGCCGCGCCAAACGTGGTAAACCGAGGGCATCGTCAGTCCATCTCTGCCGAACAGCCGGGCCTTGACGACGGCGCCGCGCTGGAGTCGCAAGGAAGTGATATGGTAAACCAGTTCGAAATACTCGACATAATCAACGGCGCTGATTGAATTGAGAAACTGAAAATCCAGGAAAGGGTAGTCTCTCAGAAAATTCGCAACTTCAACGAATTGGGCCGGGCTGACCCACACGGCAAAATCGTCGTGGCCCTGTACCGCCTCGGTAAAATGTGGGCTGAGGGCCTCGGCCAATCCCGGCCCGGTCAACTCGGTTACGGCCATTACGAACCTTTAACCTCACCCGTTATGCCGGAGGAACCGGCGTCCGTAGGGCCGGACTTGCGCAAGTGGTGGTACTTCTTGATTTTCTCGTGCAGTTCCATAATCCCGTAGAGCAGCGCATCCGGCCGGGGAGGGCAGCCGGGGACATATACATCCACGGGAATAATATGGTCAACGCCCGGCACCACGCTGTAGGAACCGTAGTAGGGCCCGCCACTGGTGGCGCAAACTCCCATGGAAATAACCCATTTAGGGTCTGCCATCTGGTCGTAGATTCGGCGAATGGGCGGGGCCATTTTCCAGGTAACCGTACCGGCCACTATCATCAAGTCGGCTTGACGGGGCGAAGCCCGGAAAACTTCCATCCCGAAGCGGGCAATATCAAACCGACCCATGGCGGTAGCCATCATCTCGAATGCGCAGCAAGCCAACCCGAAGGAAACCGGCCACAAGGCCGATTTGCGCCCCCAATTGACCAGGGCATCCACTGACGTTACCAGCAGGTTATTCTTGAGGTCTTCCGGGACTTCGATGAAGGGAACCTCAATGGGTGCCGAAGAAACTGCGATGAGGTCGTTGACCAATTGACCCTCTTCCCGGTCAATGGGCAATGTGCGCTGGGGCAGGGGTTCGTCGCCCAAAGGCAGGTTCATAGCCTAGTTACTCCACTCCAGGTCCCGTTTTCGCCAGGCGTAGGCCCAGCCTACCAAAAGAATCCCTACAAATACGGCCATCTCAATTAACGCAAAAAGCTCAAGCCCGATGAATTTGGTGGCCCAGGGGTAGAGGAAGACTACCTCAACGTCGAATATGACAAACAGGATGGCGTAGAGGTAGTAGCGGAAGTTAAACTGATTCCAGGCTCCGCCAATAGTCTGCACTCCGCATTCGTAGGGTTCGAGCTTGACTTCGGTGGGGTTTTGGGGACGGAGTCCGATGCGGGAGCTGAGCCAGGAAGCCAGCAGCATACTGGTGGGTACGGCGATAGCCACCAATGCGAAAATGGCGATTAGACCATATTGCCGGAAGTAGTCTTCTAGCATACAGGCGGACAATTCCTCATCGGTTGCTGTGCGGGAGATTATAACATAAGGGATTTGGGCTAGATAGTGAAATCCGGCACAATCTTGCGCCCGAATCCTGCGCTGTCGGTATAAGCGCCGTCCGGCAGTGGCTAACCGCCTTTCCGACCGCTAGAATAAAGGGGCGAACAAGATTCATCCGGCAGCGTCAGACATTTTTCGGCGAGGAGAACATGGAGCAGGCTCAAAGCCATAACGGTAAACCGTCGGGCGAGAGAGATTTCGGCCCCCTGCGCGGTCTGAAGGTCCTGGACTTGTCCATCATCGTGGCCGGCGGCACTGCCAGCAGCCTCCTGGCTGATTTCGGGGCGGAGGTGGTCAAGGTTGAGCGACCGGGCAGCGGCGACCCCCTCCGGAACTGGGGGCCTTTCGCCAACGGAGTTTCCCTCTGGTGGAAAGTTCACTCCCGCAACAAGCAGTCCATTACCCTTGACCTGGCGTGTGCGGAAGGCCAGGCCATCCTGCTGGAGTTGGCCGGGAAGGCCGATTTGCTCATTGAGGGGTTTCGTCCCGGCACTCTGGAGCGATGGAACCTGGGGCCGGAGCAATTACAAGCAGTCAATCCCGGGCTGGTCATACTCAGATACTCTGGTTTTGGTCAGACCGGCCCTTACCGGGACCGTCCGGGGTTCGGGACTATTGCCGAGTGCATGAGCGGCTACATTGCCATGACCGGATTTCCCGAAACGGCTCCGGTGCTGCCCCCAATACCCCTGGCCGACGAAATTGCCGGGGTTTTCGGAGCAATGGCGGGCATGATGGCGCTGTATCACCGGGAAGCGGGAGTTCACCGCTCCGGAAATCGCGACGGTATCCCCGGCAGCGGCCAGGTGATTGACGTCAGCCTTTTTGAACCTCTTTTCCGCCTCTGCATTCCGCATATTGCTATGTATGATCTGTTGGGCATCGTAAGGGAGCGGGTCGGCAATGATTTTCCCGATGCCGCCCCTCGCAGCTTGTACCGCACCGGTGACGACCGTTGGCTTGGTCTGTCGGCCGCTTCCCAAAGCACCTGGGAGGCGCTGGCCCGGGCCATGAATCTGCCTCACCTGATTACCGACCCTCGTTTCGAGGATAACGCCGCCCGGCTGGAAAACAAGGACGAGTTGAATCAGGAACTGCAGGAGTGGCTGGGGACTCGTTCCCTGGCTCAGATTCAGGAACAGTTGGTGCCGGCCGGCGGAGTCGTAGGGCCGGTATATGACACCTCCCAAATTGTCAACGACCCGCATTACCAAGCGCGCGAGGATGTAATTCAGGTGGAGGACCCGGACCTGGGCAAAACGCTGATGCCCGGCGTAGTTCCCAAGTTCAGCGATACGCCCGGCGCGATAGAGCAGGCCGGCCCCCGGCTGGGGGAGCACAACAGCCAGGTGTTCGCTTCCTGGCTGGACTACGGGGAGGAAGACCTGCGCCAACTGACCGAGCTCGGGATAATCTAGTCTGAAGCCGAGGGGCACTTTGCGCAACGAGAAGCTGCTAATTGCAACCCACAATCAAGGGAAAGTGAATGAATACCGGGCATTGCTGGGCGGTCTGCCGGTGGAGCTGGTTTCGCTGGATGAGTTGGGTATCACCGAAGATGTGGCGGAGACCGGGGAAACTTTTCATGAAAACGCCTGGCTGAAGGCTCACGCCTATTCCAGGCTGGGCGGACTGCTGACCCTGTCCGACGATTCCGGTCTGGAAGTGGACGCGCTGGGCGGGCAGCCCGGAGTCCATTCGGCGCGCTACGGCGGCGAGTTATGTCGCAGCGATGGGGAAAGGGTTTCGCTGCTGCTGTCGAATCTGGCCGATGTTCCCTGGAATAGACGAACCGCTCGCTTTTGCTGCTGCATTGCCCTCTGCGAACCGGAAGGGGTAGAAGTCTCGGTGGTAGGGTCAGTGGCCGGGATGATACAATACGAACCACGAGGGACGGAAGGGTTTGGCTACGATCCGGTCTTCTTCCTCCCCTCCTTTAGCCGGACTCTTGCGGAATTGTCCCTGGAAGAGAAGAATCGGGTAAGCCATCGGGCCGATGCTGCCTACCGGGCGATGGAAGCCTTACGGCGGTTACTGGGTTCCTCTTGAATTGCGGGATAAACCATTCCGGGAATCACACTTTAGTTTCGAGCGCATCAAAGCTTGGCAATAACTGATTTACTGGGACGCTCTCTCCAGGATTTGAGAATTTCGGTTACTGACCGGTGCAATTTCCGCTGCACCTATTGTATGCCGGCGGAAATTTTCGGGGAAAGTTACCAATTCCTGCCCAAGGAAGAGATTCTCACCTTTGAGGAAATCACCCGCCTGGCCCGGGTATTCGTTGGTATGGGCGTGACCAAACTTCGGATTACCGGCGGGGAACCTCTGCTGCGGACTGACTTGCCCAGCCTGATTGCCATGCTCAACGAAATTGACCCGTCCCTGGATTTGACCCTGACCACCAATGCCTATCTCCTGCCGCAGCAGGCGGCCCCGCTGAAAGCCGCCGGCCTGAAACGGGTAACCGTCAGTCTGGACGCCCTGGATGACCAGATATTTGGCGCGATGAACGGCCGCGGCTTTCCGGTACAGCGAGTTCTTGAAGGTATCGCAAAGGCGGAAGAGGCCGGGCTGACCCCCATCAAGATAAATGCGGTGGTGCAGAAGGGCGTAAACGACCATTGCATCGTTGACCTGGCGCGCTATTTCAAAAGCTCCGGCCACATTGTCCGGTTTATCGAATATATGGACGTGGGCAACCGCAACGGCTGGAAATGGGATCAGGTAGTATCGGCAGCGGAAATTGTCCGTGCCATTGATGTCGAACTGCCCCTGGAGCCGTTGGACAGTAACTATCCCGGCGAGGTGGCTGCCCGATACCGCTATAGGGACGGCGGGGGAGAAATCGGGATAATCGCATCAGTAACGATGCCGTTCTGTGGCGAATGCACCCGGGCCCGCCTTTCTACTGATGGCAAGCTCTATACCTGCCTCTTCGCCTCCGAGGGCCTGGACTTGCGAGATTATCTGCGGTCGGGGGCCACGGATGAAGAGTTAACCGCCCGGATTACCCGTATCTGGAGCCGCCGTTCCGACCGCTACTCTGAGGAGAGAACCGAGCTGGCGCCTTTGCAAAACGGCCGTCAGAAAGTGGAGATGTACCATATTGGCGGGTAGGCTGACGCTGCGACTACAGTCGGTGTCCGCAATGTAGTTGTAGTGTAATCCGGCCCAGTACGAAACAGCACAACCGGAGGGAGGCCCATGATTCAAGACCGGACGATGCAGGAATTGTGGGGGGTGGTTGAGGAACTCCGGCAGCGGGTAACGGAACTGGAGGAGGCAAGCAACGGAACTCCGGTTCAGTCCAGGTATGTAGCCAGTATTAACTCCAAACGCAGGACTTTCCACTTGATGCACTGCAAGTTTGCCAAGGGCTTTATGCTGGCCGGAGGGGACTTCTGCGAATTTACTTCACGCACTGAGGCTTTGGATTCGGGGATGGTTCCCTGCAAGATATGCGCAGCCTAGCCATCCCGGAGTAACCGGGCCGTTATTTCGGTCCGACTAATTCCCACAGACCCGGAAAGACGGTTGAACGTAAAGGAGGCCTTATGCCGGTTCCTGAAAGGCGGGAAGCGCCGCCGGTTAACCTGACCCTTACTCATCTGGACGAGCAGGGTCGGGCTAAAATGGTGGATGTGGGCTGGAAGCCGGTTACCGACCGGGAAGCGGTGGCCCGAGGCTCGGTTCAGATGCTGCCGGCAACCTTGCGTCTCATTGTTGACGGGCAAGTCAAAAAAGGGGACGTATTTACCATCGCCCAGTTAGCCGGAATCATGGGCGCCAAGCGCACTGCCGAGCTGATACCCTTATGCCATCCACTACCTCTGAACAAGGTGGATGTAGAATTGGAAGCCGATGTGGCGAACAGCCGGGTGAACATTACCGCTACTGCCAGTACGTCGGGCAAGACCGGGGTGGAAATGGAGGCGTTAACCGCCGTTTCCGTGGCGGCTTTATCGGTTTACGATATGTGCAAGGCGATGGATCGCGGGATGCAAATCGGCCCGGTGCGGCTGGTCAGCAAGCGGGGCGGCCAGAGCGGGGACGTCACTCTGGAATAGGTGAAAACCGGCCGTCGCATATAGCCACTCAACCAAGGGTTAGCGAATCCGGCTGCGCAGTTCTGCGGCCAGCAGTTCGATGGCGGTAGCGGCGTAAAGGATATACTCCAGATCGGTCAAATCCAGAACCTGAAACTCCTCAATCTGGTCGGTTTCGGTCAGGCCGGCGATGCCGTCCACCGACGTGATTTCCAGCCGGCAAATCTTCCCCGCCGGGTCAACTACGACGCAGCCCAAGTCCCGGGCCGGCGAAAAATTCGGTTCCAACTCCACGGCCTGGACTGAAACCATTCCCATAAAGGCGGGAAAAGGCCGGAGCCGACCAGCCAGCTCTGCCAGCGTTTCTTCCAACTGCCGGGCGGCAACAGCCAGGGCGCCGGCCGCCGCGGCTTCAAAATTTTCTATCTCGCTGTTGGTCACGCAATCAACTACAGGCGCCGTTTCAGGGGTTGATCGGTATCATACCGGAAAAAGCCGGTCGCCTTCCAGCCCGACCCATTCCGCCGGCGGCCCGGGTATCCCGGGAATTTCTGCCGGCGCACGAATTGACAGCCGGCTACTATCCCAATTACTATAAATAACTGAGGCGCGCCAGGCGGCTGGTCGGTGCGCCTTTTTCGGTGGCGACGTAGCTCAGCGGCAGAGCGGGCGCTTCATAAGCGCTAGGTCGATGGTTCGAATCCATCCGTCGCCACCAGTACCTTCTTCCCGCAGGGCCCGGCGCCGGCTTTCCGTCCGACGGCCTGGCCTAATTCCCGAAATTTGCCGTAAATGTCCCCGGGGGAGGTAAATGGGATGGCGGCCTCCTACTTGCGCCCGGGATTGAATGAGCCGCAAGCCGGCAGCATTTGTATGAATGTTTGCCGAGCCGGATGCTGCCGCGGCCCATTGCTGCTGGAATTGTCTGACACCGAAATTCCGGCTTTTGTGGCGCAGGCACGCCGCCTCTCCGTTGAACTCAAGGTAAATACGGGAATGAACGGCGGTGGCTGGGTGAAGTTCTCCGACCATGTGGGTGAGCGTTGCCCGATGCTGGACCCCGATTCCGCCGCCTGTCGCATATACGGACAAAGGCCGATGCGGTGCCGGGAGTTTCCGGAAAGGCCGACGACCGGTTGTCCAATATCCGGGGGCTAACTTGCGGTGGAGCCAGCGCCTTTCCGGCGCGAATAGAAAAGGGATGAGTTAGCGCCGGCCGTCGACCGGGCGAGGTTACTCCTCGTCATCCATCTGCTGTCCCAGTTCGGTAAGAAATCTTTCAATTTCCGGGGACAGACTGACCTGGCTCTCCGCATTTTGACTGCCGGCGCCCTCTTCCTCTTCCTGCTGGGCGTCGTAATAGGCTTCCATCTGTTGAATCAGGGATTTCAGCTCTGAATTTCGCTCAACGGCGGAACTCAGTTCCCGGTACTGCCGCTGCCCTCGCCGCACCGGGGCCAGGTCCGCCGGTATATTCGGATAAACCGAGGATAGGCACTCGATCATCCGGGAGGTGCCGGTGAAGTCCTCTTCCAGTTGCAGATACTGGGGTAAGTGAACCATAAAATTGATGGTTTCGATTCCCAACCGGTCAATGCCTTCGGAAACCAGGTTCATTATGGTGGTAGGGCCTTGGTAGTTGCTGCTGCGCAGTTTCAGGTTGGAAACCGGCCGGTTCTGGGGGACATTACCCAGCGAGCCGGTTACCAGCAAAGGTCTGGTATGGGGGACTGCGTCATACATTGCGCCCAGCCGGCAGTAGCGCTTTACGCCGAAATATTCGATGACCTGGAGAATCGAATCGGTGTAGTCCTCGCTGCTGGCGTGGGGTTCCATCATGTGCAGGAACAGATAGTCCGGGCCTTCTTCCGACGTAGCATACCGTAAATGACTGTTGGGAATGGTAACCCGCCGCTCGCCCTGCACCAACCGAATGTTGGGGCGATAGCGGGTGAAGTCGAAAAAATTGCCCGGACGGGAAAGTTTTCCCAAGTCCTTGGAACCCAGGAATCTTTCCAGCCGACTCAAGGTCAGGGTGCCGACGCTGCCCACATCCACCCAGGGACGAATCATAGCGAAGGCGTGCGGTTCCCGCAGTTCCGGTACTGGCTCGGTTATTTCGAAAGCACCTATTCTCATACCCCCATATTGCCAGAAAAAAGGCGGCAATTCAACCCGTAATTCCGGGGCGAAGTTATTCGTCCCGGGTGGTTTATGCGGTTTAGGAGCCGGATCCACCAGTAGAACCAATCTTTACCGGGGAAGTTAACGCCCCTTTTCCGGACGCAAAACACGAAGGGAATCCGCCAAATTTTCGGCACTGCCTCCCGGCATAGACTTTCTAATCTAATCGCAGAATTTCAAGGGAAATCCTTGCATTCCGGAGCGGTCAAGGGGTATTCTTGCCCTGGATTTTCCCCTATCCTTGGGCCGGGTCTCCCGGCCAAGGCCTCAAATGTAATGTCCACCCCCTTTACTCCCGGTCGAAGGCGCCACGGCAGGCTCAGGCATCCGGTGGCAAGGATGACCTTTACCCTGCGCTATCCCGACTTTCGAGTTCTCTGGCTTTCCACGGTTTCCAATCAATTGGGCTGGGGTATGCAGCAAGTCCTTCTGGGTTGGCTGGTGTTCGACTTGACCGGGAGCGCCGGCATGGTAGGGGCCATATTCGCCGCTCGCTCGGCTCCCAACCTGATTGTGGGGTTACTGGCAGGCTCTTTTACGGACCGGTTTGACCGGCGCCTGATTATGCGCCTGTCCTGCGGCGTAATGCTGGTTCTTTCGCTGCTGCCGGCCTGGCTGCTGTTTGAAAACCGCCTGGACATCTGGCTGCTGTTAGCAATCACCTTTCTCCTGGGCGCGGCCCAAGCCTTTTATATGACCGCCCGGCAAGTCTATGTTTACGATATTGTAGGCGGCCGGCGGGCTATGAATGGCATTGCATTGGTATCGCTGGCGCAATGGATTGGAGGAATAATCGGCTCTCTGGTGACCGGCGCTCTGATCGCCTGGCAAGGGCCGGCAACGGCTTTCCTGGCCATGGGCGCCACTTACGGGATCGGAATCATCATAATGGTTTGGTTGAAGCAGGCCGGGTCTGCCGCGCCGGAAGTCCGGGAACCCATAGTTGAAAACCTGCTTAATTATTTTCGCGCCCTGAAAAACAACCGGGTAATGCTCAGTTTGATTATCTCCACCGCCGGAGCCGAGATTCTGGGCTTTTCACACCAGGTTATGCTGCCCATTCTGGCCAAGGAAGTGCTGCACGTTGAGGCCTTCGGATTGGGACTGCTGACCGCCTTTCGCTTTCTGGGCAGCGCTATTGGCGTGTTTGCCGTAGCGGCGATGCAGAGATTCAGTAGAAAAGGAGTCCTGCTCCTCACTTGCATCGGATTGTTTGGCGTGGGTGAAATTCTGCTGGGCCAATCGCCTCATTTTGTGGTAGCCGTTATTTGTGTGATGTTTATCAACTTTCTGGCCTCGGCCACCGACATCCTCCATCATACCCTGCTGCAGCTGAGTGTCCCCAACGAACAGCGGGGAAGGGCCATGGGTTCCTGGATTTTTGGCATCGGGACCGCTCCCGTCGGACAATTGGAAGTAGGCTACCTGGCCGGGGCAACCAATTCCCGAATCGCGCTGCTGGTAAACGGGGCGGCTCTGATGGTGTTGGCGCTGGTCATGGGAATCGCAATGCCCCGCCTGCGCCGGCTGTAAACCGATTGCTTTCGGCCCCTAGGAAAACCGGACACCTGAGATAAATATCTACGCTTCCGGGCCAGGGGTTATTCCCGCTTATCACCACGTTAATTTTATCTCAACTGCCCTCCGGCTTAGGCTGCTGCCATTCCGGAGAAACGTGATAGTCGGACTCTGCCAAATATTCGCCGGGCCTTCCGGTTGCTGTCGGTTCCTCCTTTTCCATTTTCCGCAGATAAACTATAATTGGGCTAACGCAATCCCTCAGGAGGCGCGCAATGATTACCAAATTTGACAGTCTGTATGCCGGCCATGTGGATCTGGAAAATGTCGGCTACGGTGGTACTCCCGTTAATGACCGTTCCTATTCCGATGCGTATCTGGCAACGGCCTTTGACAAGGCTCAGGCTATTGCGCAGACGATGGACCGGCTGGGTTACGATACGATGTGGATGGCCGAGCACCATTTCCAACCGGAAGGCTACGAGTGCATCCCCAATCTCCTGATGCTCAACGTACATCTGGCCCATCTGACCAGCAACCTCAAGTTCGGCTGCGGGTTCAATATCGCCCCAATGTGGAACCCGCTGCGCCTGGCTGAGGACTTTGCCACTGCCGATATTCTCACCAAGGGACGGGTAATATTCGGTGTAGGCCGGGGTTACCACACCCGTGAAGTGGAGACTTTTGGGTCGCCCCTGCTGGACCAGCCGGCCAACCGGGACCTATTTGAAGAGCAGGTTGAGATAATCCTCAAGTCCTTCAATGAGCGTTCCTTCGCGCACCGGGGGAAGTACTACACTATTCCTCCCCGGGTTCCCTACCGCGGGTACGAACTGGAGGAGATTACGCTGGTTCCGCGGCCCAAAAACCTGCCCGTCGAAACCTGGCAGCCCATTCAGAGCGCTACGCCCCGGGCCCTGGACTTTATGGCCCGGCATGGCATCAAGGGTATGATTGGTGGCGGCGTATCCGAGGGTGGCGCCATCCGCGACGTGATTGAAGCTTACCGGTCTGCGCTGATTCGGGCCGGCCGCGCGGAGGTTCAGTTGGGCGAAGATTTGAGCATCGGCTTCCACTTCTACCTGGCCGACACCCAGGAGAAGGCTATCAAGGAGGCTGCCAAATTCTATGAGGAAAACCTGAAGATGTTTGGGCCTTTAAGGTTGGTCCGGTCGCTCAGCGACGCGCAGATTGAAGCCATGGGCGACCCCAGGCGGGCCCCGGATGCCGGTCTGCCCACCATCGAGCGGGCGGTGGAACGACAGGGCTTCCTGTGCGGGCCGCCGGAGCTAATTATTGAGCAGTTAAAGGCCTTGGAAGAGGAGTACCCCGGCTTGGAGCGCGTTGGGATGAGCCACCCGGTAGGGACACCGGAAAGCGTAATTCTGGAGCAGTTGGAGTGGCTGGCTGCCGACGTGATGCCGGCCTTTGGCGTCCGGGAGCAGGAGCCGGTTCCCGCCGATTAAAAGCGCCGGTTGCGCAGATTTCCGCCCGGTTTTGTTTAGGGAAGAGCGTAAAAGACGAATCTTTAATGTCTCTTCCCTTCTCTTCGCCGACAGTGATACAGGTTAGGCTGCAATGAATTTTCGCCCCACCTGCTGGGTTGTTGTTTTCTCTCTTTGCAATTCAGGGAGATAACAGACCCAGGCAGATGCTGTAAGTAGATTGAATCCGGGCCGGTGGGGAATTCGTAAGTATAGAAAAGCTCTACTATTGATTACCTGGCGGGAATGAAATTGGCGGTCGGTAAAACCTTAGGCTTGATAGTTGTGGTGGGTGGATTGGCGGCCCTGGCGGCGGCCATAGCCTTGTTCTGGATTGTCCGGGTCCCGGCCGAAGACGCCGGCAATGAGGCCTCCGCCGAGGTTGTTGCCGGGGAGCGGGTTGCTCCTGCGCCGACGACCATACCAACGCCGGCTCCAGCGATCGAAACCCCGGCAGGCAGTCAACCGGCTCCTGAATTTGCCGGCATAGTAAAGTGGCTGAACAGCGAGCCGATGGAAATGGAGGCGCAGCAAGGCAAGGTAGTCCTGATTGACTTCTGGACCTACTCTTGAATTAACTGCAAGCGAACCCTGCCGTATGTAAGGGACTGGTACGAAAAATACTCGGACAAAGGGCTGGTAGTAGTCGGCGTCCACTCTCCCGAATTTGAATTTGAGAAGGACGAAGAAAACGTTAGAGAAGCCTTGCCCCGGTTGGAAGTAATCTGGCCGGTGGCCATGGACAATGATTTCAGGACCTGGCGAGCCTACGGCAACCGCTACTGGCCCCGTAAATACCTGATCGACCGGGAAGGAATCATCCGGTTCGACCACATCGGCGAAGGCGCTTACCAGGAAACTGAGCTCCACATCCGGAATTTGCTGGCTGAAGCCGGCGCCGACGTGTCGGACATCCCGGTGGGCAGGGTCGGTTCTTAGTAGAATCGGGCAGTCCTCTTATACCCCCTACTTGCTCTCCAGCCAATTCAGGAACCGCGCGCACGCCGCTGCCGGCGCCTTGCTCATTAAGGAATAAAGCGCCAAAAGGATAGGGGAAGGTTTCTACAATACCTTCCCCTGGGTATCCGGTTTATGCTTACGGGCTGGACGCCGGCGGATTAGAGGTTAATGGCGGCCTCGGCGTAATTGCGTTCCTTGGTATAAATCTGGATGCGGTGTCGTACCGCTTCCGCCACGAAGATACGGTTATCTGCGTCCAGGTTCACGGCGATGGGGCGATTGAACCGCCACTCTATTTCCATATTGGTGCGGCGGCGGGCCTTGGCTACGTCCGGGTTGGCGTCGATGTAGTCCTGGACCCAGAGGGAAGGACTCGCCGCGTCTCCTACCAGGGAGGCGATGAACTTGCCGTCCGGTTCGTAAATCTTGACCTGGTGATTGCCCCAATCGGCCACGTAAACGTCCCCGTCGGAATCTACGGCCACGTCGGTGGGGCGATGGAGACTGCCTACCCCGTCGTCGGTTCCTCGAAATTCTGCCAGGAAGCCCCCCCCGGAACTAAACTTTTGCACCCGGTCGTTCTTCCAGTCGGCTACGTAAAGGTTGCCTTGACTATCCAGGCTGGCGCCCCAAGGCTTATTGAACTGGCCCGGGCCGTCGCCTTGATTGCCCCAGCCACCCAAAAACTGCCCCTCTTTGGTGAACTTCTGTACCCGGTGGTTCTGGCTGTCCACTACGTACAGGTCGCCGTCGGAGTCAATGGCAAGGCCGGCCGGGCCGCGCAGCTGGCCGGCCGCGCTGCCGGTTTCGCCCCACTTGGTCAGGAACTGCCCGTCCTGGTCCATAACGGTAATGCGGTTGGTGTTTTCGTCCGACACGTAAATGTTCTCGTCCAGGTCCAGGGCGATGGCGATAGGCCAGACAAATTGCCCGTCGCCCATACCGAACCGTCCGATGTCGGCGATGAAATCGTGGTTCAGGGTACACTTGCTGATGCGCAGGGTGATTTCATCCACTCCCCGATTCAGCACGTAGAGGGTCTCGTTACTGCCCAGGGCAAAGTCCATGGGTACCAGGAACCCTACGCCTGAGGTTGAATACATTCCCATGCAATGGCTGTAGTCGTAAACTCGCCCGGCGGCGATTGTGGTAAGCATCCTGCCTCCTTGCGTTACATAAGACGAACAGGGCAAAGAAGCGGCTTTCAACCGTTGCTTCACCCTGTCCGCTCCAGGTAAAAGTATATTTGCCAGTGGCCTAGAGGAAGGCCAACTGTTCAAACTCCCCGCCAACGATGGGCTTGGGGTCCAGTCCCAGCCAGCGTTCGGCGAAGGTGGAATAGAAGCCGCGGAAGTCGTAGCTGGGAACCAGGTCCCCTTCAAACAGGTCCTCGGCCTTCATCGAAGGGTATTCTCCGTACATCCCCGGGTTAACGCCCTCGCCGATGGCGAAGGCCACCCCGCCTCGACCGTGGTCGCAGCCGGTGCCGTTGTCCTGTACCCGGCGCCCGAACTCGGTGAAGATTAACATCACTACGTTGTCGGCGGCATCGTGCTCCTTCAGGTCAGCGAAGAAGTCGCTGATGGCGCCGGACACGTCGGTCCACAGCTTGGCGTGAGTGGGCAGCTGATTGAAATGGGTGTCGAAGCTGCCGTACTGGGTGTAGAAAACCTGGGTGCCCAGGTTGGCTAAATGAACCTGAGCCACGCTCTTCAAACTCTTGGCGATGGGGTTGTCGGCATACTCAATGGTGGAAGAGTACTGTTCGGGGGCCGTCTTGATGATGTCCGCGCCCTTGAGAGCATCCCGGCCGGTCTGTCCCAGATAGTCCATTACGGCGCCGCTGCCAATGGCGGGAGAATAGACTCGGGAGAAGAGCTCCAGCATCTGCTCCCGCTCCGCGCCGCTGCCAATGGCCGGCACGTCGGTGAGTACCCCATAGGACGAAAGGTCGGAAACGGAAGTGACCGGCACCCCGCGCAGCGCCATAGCCCGGGGCAGTCCCTGGCCGAAGTTGACGCCCTTCAGCACGTTGTCCCCGGCGGGGTCCAGGTCGCGGACAACGCGCCCCAGCCAGCCCTCGGTTCCCACCTTGTCCGGCTCGCAAGTGTGCCAAATGTCCATCGATCGGAAGTGAGACCGGGAAGAATTTTCGTAGCCGATACCGTGAATGATAGCCATCTTGCCCTGGTCCCAGACGTCCTTCACCGGCCCCATACTGGGGTGAAAGGCCAGGTCGTCGGTGAACTTGATGAGCCGGTCTTCCGGCAGACCCAGGTTGGGCCGGTAGTCCCGGTACAAGGGATTGGTAAAGGGAACGACGGTATTCAGATAGTCATTGGCGCCGGAAAGCTGCAAAACTACCAGCACCGGGTCTTTCCTGGTTGAGGCCATAACGTTGCCCTCCTAAAACTTGGCTATTTTGGCTGGCGCAAGGCCGCCAATTTAAGCAAACTGAAACTCCCGGGTAGCGGCAATCATTGCCAGCATCACTCCGGCGCGTTTTTCCGATTCGGCAACTCTGTCCTCGGTATCCCAGACTAAATCGCCGCCTTGCTGGGCTTGGGACAGCAGCTCCTGGTAGGTTCCTTCATCCACTTCCACCGGCCCAACCAGGTCCAGGCAAGCGCTGACAAACTGGGCCGGAGACAGGGGCCCTTGCTCCTTCAGACCCGCAACAATGTCCTTGACCCCGGGCAGGGAAGTGTCGGAGAGCAGCTTGGCGGCGAAATTCACCCGCCGAACCAGGGCGCCACCGTCAATCCACTCGGAACCGGTGTGCCAGCTTTCCACGCTGGGCGGATTCATCAACTCCTGACCCTGCCAGCCGCATTCAAAGGCCAGGAGGGTAAATCCTGTCCGCGGTTGACTGTAGTTGCCGGCCAGCCGGACGGTGCTTACCACCAACTCGGCCGGACTCTTGACGTGAGCGAATCGGGCGTCCTTGAAGAAATCCGAGTTGAACAGGACGCGCAGGATGGACTTAACATCGGCATCGGAGTCCATGTAGGCCTTGACCAGGGTATCGATGGCCTCCGGGTCCCGGGGTGGCGTGATGTTCCAGGCCGGTACCTGCGCTTCGTCGGCAACGAAGAAATTGTACAGGTGTCGGGCCAGGAACCGGGCCGTATCCTCGCGCCTGGTTATGATGTCAATTATGTCGCTGCCGTCAAAGTTGCCGGTCTGCCCCAGGAAATTTTTCTCGCCGTAATCGTGGTCTTCCGGCTTAAACTCAAAGCTCCAGTAGAAACGGCCTACCGGCTGACGGGGCGGCTTGGTTCCGATAGTCCAGCCCGTAAAGGCCCGGGAAGCCTCCTTGATGTCGTCCTCCGAGTAGTGGCCTACCCCCATGGAGAACAGCTCCAGCAGCTCCCGGCCCCAGTTTTCGTTGATCGAGCCGTAGTGGTTCCCGTTGTTATCCAGCCAGTAAATCATCGCCGGATTCTGGGCCAGCTTTACCAGCAGATTCGGGAAATTGGTCAATCCCTCGCGCCGGAACATGGCAATCTGGGCCAGCATTTCCGGGGGATTATCCACCTTGGAGTTGCCGGTAGCGAAAAGCTGGTGCCAGAAGAGGGCCATCTTCTCTTGCAGGGGCCAACGGGTATTAACCATCCGGTAAACCCATTCGGTCTGGGCGGCCACCGGCGCCAATGAACTTTCAAACTGAGGGAAATAGCGGTAAAGCTCATCCTCGTCAATACCGGGTTCCGGGCCGGGGTTGAGCAGTTCCTCCACCGTGGCGGCGTAACCTTTGTCGGCTTTTTCTTCCAGTTCCGCGCGGCTGGCGCCAAAGCCGGCCCGACGCATCAGGTGAGCCATCAAGGCAATGTCTTCTTGGCTCGGCATACCATTCCTCCAACTAAATCAAGAATTACTTAATTTGATATTTTCTTTGCAGAGAATCTGAATGGCTACCGGGCAGCAGCCATTTCCACATCCCAGGGGCCGGGGAACTGGCCCGACATACGGCCTTCACCCATAAAGATGTTATCTTCCCGGTTCCACTGACTGCGCGGCAGCTCGTAGGAAACCTCAATGCCGTTGCCGTCGGGATCATTGAAGTAGATTCCGATGGAGATGCCGTGGTCGGAGATGTGGCCGATGGGAACGTTCTTTTCCTTTAAGCGATGGTAAAATTCCTTGAGGTCATCCAGACTTTCCATCATCCAGGCCATATGGTTCAGGCCAACCTGCCGATGCTGGATGCCCGGGGCCTCTTCGCCGACCTCGATCAGGGCGATTTCGTGGGACTGCTCAATATCGGCAGACATAAAGGCCGCTCGTCCGGGCCGGAAGTCGTAAGTGTGCAGCCCCAGAATATCTTCATACCACTGCTGGGAACGCTCGGCGTTTCGGACAAAAATATTGACGTGTCCCAAGTACTTGGGCTTGTAGCTCATAACCGTACCTCGCTACTTACATTTCTAGCCTTTCTGCTGTTACCTTAACTTATCACAAAGGTCTAAATGGCGCAATAAAATCGTATCTGCTATACCGGGGCAATCGCACACAAAGTATCGCAACCGTAGTTCCGGCGAAGGTGAGAATATCAACTTGCCGAAACCCCAAGAGTCCGGTTTCACCTACAGAATGAGTTGAGGCTGAACTCAGTACCGTTTAGCCTCCACCGGAATCAGTATATTGTTAACCGGGTCCACGCCCAGCAACGCTTCTTCCAGGGTGATTACGCCCAGCAAGGTGGGTTCACCTTCTTCGCCGAAAATCACCATCGTGGTGAATTCCTTACCGCCCAGCCTGACTTTGGTTTCCCCAATTTCCAACATCTGCCGGCTGCCGTCGGCCAACCTGGCCGGCACGGCTGAGATAACCCGCACTCCCAAGCCCTCCAGCATTTTTCGCGGCAAGGCCGTGTAGGTGGACCCGGTGTCCACCTCCAGTTCCACCTCCTGAAAATTCCGTCCTTGAGGGTCTCCCACTTCCATTGTCGTTGTTACGGTTCCCACTTTGTCCCTCTCGGCCCGGATTTCCACAGATTAGCGCCCGGCGGCCTTCACGTTGGCCCGCCTTGCCAAAACCCCAAGAGTCCGGTTTCACCTACAGAATGGGTTGAGGCTGAACTCAGTACCGTTTAGCTTCTACCGGTATCAGCTCATTATGTACCGGATCCACAGCTAGAAGGGCATCTTCCAAAGTGATTACCCCCAGCAAGCTTGGTTTGCCCTTTTCGGCAAATATCACCCTCGTGATGAACTGCCGGCCCCCAAGCCTGATGGTGGTCTGTCCTAGATCAACTACTTGCCGGCTGCCGTCAGCCAGCCTTGCCGGTACGGAAGCGACCGACCGCACTCCCAAACTCTCCAGTAAATCCCGGGGCAGCGCCGTGTAGGTGGACCCGGGGTCCACTTCCAACTCCACTGCCTGGAAGTTCCGTCTGTGGGGATCGCCCACTTCAACCGTTGCAATTACTGTTCCCATTTCCAGCCGGACGCCGCCCCCATTCTCCTCCCATACTAGAAGCTTCGCAATACTCCCCGTCCGCTTTTCCTTCACGCCGGATAATTCTCCAGCCACCATCGGGCGATGTCCACCCGACGGGCAAACCATACCCCGTCAAATTCTTTGGCGTATTTAATGAACCGTTCCACGGCCCGGGAACGGGCCGGCCGTCCGGTTATCCGACAGTGGAGCCCTACCGACATCATCTTGGGATGGGTGGCCCCTTCCTGATAGAGGCAGTCGAAGGAGTCTTTGAGGTACTCGAAGAAATCTCCGGAGCTGACCAGCCCACCGCGCCAAAAACGGGCGTCGTTAGTCTCAAAGCTGTAGGGAACTACCAGCCAGGGTCGGTCAGCCACGGTAACGTAGTAGGGCAGGTCATCGTTGGTCGCCAGGCTGTCGTATATAAAGCCGCCTTCGGCCACTGCCAGCTCCCGGGTATTGACGCTGGGGCCGTAACGGGTAAACCAGCCCAGAGGACGCTCTCCGGTGGTGGCTGTAATGGACGCCACCGTTTTTCGCATATCCTCCCGTTCTTCCTCAAGCGACATCCGATGCGCTTCGGCCCAGCGATAGCCGTGGCCGCAGGGTTCGTGCCCCCGGGCGACGATGTCCCGAGCCAGACCCGGATTCCGTTCCAGAGCCTGGGCGCAGCAATAGAAGGTGGACTTCACCCGGTGGCGGTCAAATATGTCCAGCAGCCGCCACACTCCTACCCGGCTGCCGTACTCGAAAAAGGATTCGTTGTAGAGGTCGCGCTGTCCCGCCGGTATGGGAGAGGGAACCTCATTGTTGGTCTCGTGGTGGTCATCGCCGTCCAGCAGCGAGTATTCCGACCCTTCCTCATAATTCACTACCAGAGACACTGCAATTCTGGCCCCTTCGGGCCATCGGATTTGGGGTACTTCCCGGCCATATCCAACGAAGTCGCGCGGTGCAGTCAATTGTTCTTTCTCCTTCCGGTGTGTCGGTCCGGCGCCGGTTGCCCCTATTATACTTGCTGTTGCCATTAAGCTGAAGGAAATCCAAAGATGATTAATTCGTATGGGCTGCGTTCCGGGTTCGTTGACACCGGCCCGGAGCCTGATTAGACTCTCCCCAGGAAAACCGGCATCCGGTGATTGAGAAACGTACAAAATCGTATTCACCACCAGGTCCGGCGGCAGCCGCCGGTCTAACCGCAGCTTCTCCGCCGTATCGCTCTAGCCGGCCCGAAACGGAGATATGCACCATCAAGGGGGTCCACCGTGCCAAGTTTAGCCGAGCTTTTCGCCCAGGTAGATGCGGTGCAGGATGACATAATAGCTCTTGAGCAGGCCCTGGTGCGCATACCTTCGGTCAATACCGGTTTTATGCCCACCGGCGACGAGACTCCGGTTTGCGAACTGGCGCGAGACTTTTTAGCCCGGGACGGCATCCGGTCCGAAATTCTGGAATCCGCCCCGAATCGGGGTAATCTCATTGCGCGACTGGAAGGCCGCTCCCGTCGAGCCGGGCTGATGTTTATGTCTCACACCGACGTGGTGCCGGTAGAAGACGAGGCCAAATGGCAATTCCCACCCTTCAGCGCCACGATTCACGACGGCCGGATTTACGGTCGGGGCGCTTCGGACTGCAAAGGTCTGCTGACGGCCCAGCTGATGGCGGTTAGAATCCTGAAGCGCAACGGAATCGAACTGGAAGACGGCCTGATCCTGGCGGCCGGAGCGGATGAAGAACACGGCGGCCGGTATGGTTTTGGCTGGCTGGCCGACAACCACCCGGATAAGCTGGCAGCTCCCTACGCCGTTAACGAAGGCGGCGGCACTCCGGTCCGGGCCGCCGGAGCGCTGACCTACATTCTTGGCGTTGGCGAAAAGGGACGCTTGCAGGTGGAGATAGACATTAAAGGAACCAGTTCCCACGCCTCCGTGCCCTGGCAGGGAACTAACGCCCTTTACCGGCTGAGCACGGTGCTGAACTCTATTGAAGGCTATAATCCGGAGCGGGATACCTCTACCGCTATTTTCGACCACCTGTCCACCTTCGCCATTGAGGACAAGCCTTCGCCGGCCAACGTGGATGCCATCATCGCCGACATAGAAGCGGACAACCCGCGTTTTGCATCTATGCTGCGGGCCTTGTCCCGGATGACGCTGACCCCCACTATGGTTCGGGGCGGTATCAAGTCCAACAGCGTCCCCGAATCGATTCGGTTGACCTGCGATGTCCGTACCCTTCCCCACCAGGATGATGAATACGTGCGGCGCCAGTTGGACGAGGCGCTGTCGGACATCCCCGGCGTCTCTTACGAGATTGACTATATGGCCCGTCCCAATTCTTCCCCCTTCGAATCTTCTCTGGCCGCCAGTCTGAGTCGGGTTACCGCCCAGGCTCTGGAACGGGACGACATCCAATGGGTGCCGGCAATCAGCAACGGGTTCACCGACTCCCGATTTACCCGTCCGTTGGGAACGGTGACCTACGGCTTTACCGGCTCCCATCCGGATGATGACCCGATGCTGAATTTCACCCACGGCACTAACGAATCGGTGGGAATCAAGAGCCTGGTCAGCGGTACAAAGATAATGCTGGGACTGGCAATTGATATGCTGGCAGTCAAGTAGCGCTTGCCGGATTTGGCAAGTAAATTTTGTTGACAAAGGTACGAGGTTTGTATAGAGTCAGCTAAATTCCTGCCCGAGCCTGGTATGCCAAAGGGTGAGTTCTTGCGCAGCTTTCTACAAATGAAGTCACGAATGAATGGAGTCAAGAATGGCGGCGGTTGAATCGGAAAATGAAGTAGTCCTGGAAGTTCAAGACCTCCAGACCTATTTCAGTACGCGTTGGGGCACGGTCAAGGCGGTGGACGGCGTCAGCTTCGACCTGCGGCGGGGCGAAACTTTGGGCATAGTAGGTGAGTCGGGCTGCGGCAAGTCGGTTACGATGCTCTCCTTGATGCGATTGATTCCCAGTCCGCCCGGGGAGATTGTAGGCGGCAGCATCGTCTTGCAGGGTCAGGACATCCTGCAGCTGACCGAGAATGAAATGAGCCGGGTGCGGGGCAGCCAAATTGCTCTCATTATCCAGGACCCGATGACCTCCCTGAATCCGGTCTTCTCCATCGGCAACCAGGTGAATGAAGCTATCCGGATTCACCAGAATATTCCTAATCGTAGTGTTCTGCAGCGCACCCTGGAGGTCTTGCGCAAGGTCAACATTCCGGCGGCCGAGGCCCGGGTCAAGGACTATCCGCACCAGCTCAGCGGCGGTATGCGCCAGCGGGTAGTGGGCGCCATCGGGATTTCCTGCGAGCCGGCAGTGTTGATCGCCGACGAGCCAACCACTTCCCTGGACGTGACCATCCAGGCCCAATACTTGAAGCTGCTCAAGGACTTGCAACTACAGCAAAATTTGGCCCTGATTTTTATCACCCATGATTTTGGCGTTGTCGCCAAGATGTGCGACCGGGTGGCGGTAATGTACGCCGGGAAAATTGTGGAAATGGGCGACGTCCGGGAAATTTTCAACAATCCTTCCCATCCCTACACCGAAGCGCTGCTGGCCTCGGTGCCCAAGCTGGAAGAGGACGTGGACCGCCTTTACGCCATTGAAGGTCAGCCGCCGGCCCTCCACGATTTGCCACCGGGCTGTTCCTTCGCCGATCGTTGCCCTTACGTTATGGAGCGGTGCCGGGAGGAGTACCCGCCGGTATTGCAAGTCTCGGAAACCCACCGAGCAGCCTGCTGGAGGTTGTTGCCATGACCACTGCGGCGCCACAGGCCGAATCTTCCAACCCGGACGCTCCCCTGCTGGAAGTTCGCGACCTCAAAAAACACTTCCCGATTACCAAGGGTCTGCTGTTATCCAGAATTACCGGCCATCTTAAAGCGGTAGATGGCATATCCTTTCAGATTGACCGGGGGAAGGCGCTGGGTATCGTGGGGGAATCGGGTTGTGGCAAGAGCACAACGGCCAAGCTGCTGCTGATGCTGGAAGCGCCCACCGAAGGCAACATTCTCTTTGAAGGCGAGGATATTCACCATACCGATTCCGCCCACCGCCGGGCCTACCGCAGTTCCGTCCAGGCCGTCTTCCAGGACCCGTGGAGTTCCCTGAATCCCAGGATGCGGGTAAGAGATCTAATTGCCGAGCCAATGGTTATCAACTGGGACGTTCCGAAGCGGGAAATCCAGGAACGGGTAGCAGAACTGCTGCGGCAGGTAGGGTTAAACTCATATCACGCCAACCTTTACCCCCACGAGTTCAGCGGCGGCCAGCGGCAGCGGTTAGCCATTGCTCGCGGGATGTCCCTGAATCCCAAGATGATTGTGCTGGACGAGCCGGTTTCCGCTTTGGATGTTTCCATCCGCGCCCAGATAATGAACCTGCTCAAGGACTTGCAAAATGAGTATGAAGTCAGCTACCTCCTGATCGCCCACCACCTGGCTACGGTGCGGTATATGTGCGATGCGGTAGCAGTAATGTATCTGGGGCAAATTGTAGAGTATGCCGAAGTTAAGGAACTTTACAATAACCCGTTGCATCCCTACACCAAGGCGCTGATGTCCGCTGCCCTGCCCTCCCATCCGGATATCGAGCAGGATGAAATTATCTTGACCGGGGAAGTGCCATCGCCGCTGAATCCACCTGCCGGGTGCCGCTTCCACACTCGCTGTCCCTTCGCTATGGACCATTGCGCGGTGCAAATCCCCGAAACCAAAGAGGTAGCGCCGGGCCACACTACCGCCTGCCACCTCTACTAGCGATTGGCGATTCCGGAAACAAGACGTTGGGCATAGGGCCGTCTCTCAGGAGACGGCCTTCGGTGTTTCGAGTCCCGGCGCCGACATATTTCAAGCGCAGTCGTCCCGTAGGCGGCCCGGGGGGCCGGGCCAGCGGGAATCAGCGGCATTTAAGGGCCCTGAGCGTAGATCCCAAAGGTGATGGCATATACGCCGAACCGGGCCGAATTAGAACTGAGTTGAAGTTTGCTTCGCTTGACGTAAGTTGGATTCTCTACCACCTGGTACATCCTGGACTGGTTCACCCACAAGTAACTCTCGCCGTTGGCGTCAATGGTCACGTCGGCTCCCCGGTTTTCCTCCGTCAGGAACTCGCCGTCCAGCAGTACCTTTACCTTGATTGGGTCGCCGTCTCCGGCGGACAGCACCGCATTTACGGTTCGGGCTGAATAGACCAGCGCCACGTAATCCTCAAAGTCGGTGGTTTCGGCGGCGTGGACGGCCTCCTGCTTCCCGTTCCGCCAGACTCCCTGGAAGTATAGCTGGTCCGGCTCCAGATATTCGGGCGCCTCCAGGGTCAACTCCAGGTCCGGCTCAGAGTAATACTCGCTTTGGCCTACGTATCCCTGTCCGTAATACTCCCGTTCAAATTTTCCCCTTTCGTAGCCGGCATAGAGTTCCCGGGTGATGGCCCGGTCCGGCGCGGCTGCATAGCGGGCATCAGGTTCATGGTCCCGGAGGGCGGTAGGCGGGTCGTCGGACAGGTCCCGGCTCGCTTCGGTAAGCAGGGCTCGTATGCGCTCTTCAAAGGATGCGTACCCGCCTTCTCCGACTCGGTGGTAACGAAGCCTCCCCTGGGCGTCAATCAGGTATTTGGTGGGCCAGAAGGCATTCAGGTAGTTGTCCCAGGTAACATAATCATTGTCCAGGGCCACGGGCCAGGTTACTCCCTGGGACTGGGCGGCAGCCAGCACGTTGTCAAATTCCTTCTCAAATTCAAACTCCGGGGTATGGATGCCCACCAGCGCCAATCCGTCGTCAGAATACTGGTTGTGCCAGTCCTGCAGCCAGGGCAGGGTTCGGATGCAGTTGACGCAAGTGTAGGTCCAAAAATCCAGGAGGACTACGCTGCCTTGCAGGTCCGAAAGGGTTATCGGCTCGCTGTTTACCCAATGGGAAATGCCTTCAATCCGGGGGGCTGGGGGAAATTCACGTTCGGCCGGCCATTGGGTTTTGGTGGTCGGCTCCGGCCCTCCCAGGTCAGGAGCGGCAAACCAGATTAAGCCAATCGCAATGGAAAGTGCCAGGCCGGCGAGAACAACCCGCCATGACGGCGACCGATGGGAGTCCCGGTCGGGTGAGGTGTCCAGTGAATTTGACAAGGTGTTGGGCATAAATACGGGAACCGGGTTGGTCAGTGTCCTGACCAACCCGGTTATCCGGCAAAGTTAACCAGGAAGCCTATCTCGGCACCAGGTTGGGGGTGGCCGGGCCGTCCATGACGACAACGTCGGCGGAGGGCTGCAGTTCGCGAGCCTTGGCTTCCAGGTCGGGCATGATGGAGTCGATTAGTTCCTGGTCCAGGTCCGCGGCGACGCCGGGGTAGCCGGCCCGGGCGATCATATCCTTCAGGTCCTTGTTCTTGAACCGGGTCAGGGTCCATTCCAGGGTATCGGGAACCAGGGTGCGGTCCCAGAAAATCCGGTGGTTCTTGTTCCGGGGGCCGTAGTGGTAGTGGGGAGCATCCCGGAAGCAGTCAAAAGCCAGCAGCTCGGTTTCCTCAGTATAGGTGCGGCCAGGAGTGCCGGCCAGGTCGGCCAAAACGTGAATCGCCAAGCCGCCATCGCCGCCGGCCTGCTTGCGCAGTTCCAGGCCGAACCGGATGTTGCCGGCCTCGAAGATGTCGTGGCCCCGATTGTGCTTCACGGTGTTGCGGCCGGTGGCATAGACTTCGCGGGCGGTGGACTCCACTTCGTCCAATACCGCTTTTACCGCATCCATGTCAACGCTGTTGGCTACGTCTTCGTAGCCGGCTTCGGTCAGCATGGACTGGAGATTGGTGCGAATCTGTTTCACTGACCACATAATGGGGTTGCCGTCCACGGTGGGGTCCATGCGGCAGAGCCGGTTCTTGCCTTCCGGCCCATAAACATAGCTTCGCTCGATGTCGAAGCAGTTGAACCGCAGCATGGTGGTGTCATTGGCTTCCACCAGAATTACCACGCCCTGGTCGGAGTGGTCCTGTAGGTTGCCATCCCAGAGCTCGTGCTGGATAACAAAACTCACAGCCCCGGCTTCAATCTTGGTTCGTGCAGCCTGCTGCATAACGGGATTACCTCCTCTGTAGAATGGTCTAAGGAACCAGGGGTATGGTGAAAGATTACAACAACAGGCCCACTTCCGGCAAGTAGGCGCAAGATCGCCTGTAGGGGGCAAAATCCATACTTGCCAGCCAGGTAGCTGCTGCTGACTGCCTTTCCAGACCCCAAGTTTCCGGTACGGGTAATTATACCACGTAATACAAGCTCAAATGCAATATTTTATTGGATGTTGGTAGTTGCCGAACTTTACCTAGGTCAGGTCTCCCCGATAGGCGCGGTAGGCCATGTTGGTAATCAAGCCGATTCGATCCTGCCCCAGGTACTCGGTAAACTTGCCGAGGTTAACCGCCGCCGCCGTTTCCGCCTCCGACCGGCCCTGGTCGAAACCGCGGCGAATTTCCCCGTGCAGGTGAGCCATTAACTCCCGGGCCTCGTCAAAGTCCTTTTTAGTGCCTACCGGGCCGTGGCCCGGCACGATGGTTTCAAAGTCCAGTTCGCGGGTTTTGTCCATCACGTCCAGTCATTTGGTGATGTGGCCGTCGGGGAAGGCCGGCAAGACCCGGTGGAAGGCAATGTCTCCGGCGTACAGCACCCCGTCCTGAGGCAGATGAAGTAGAATGTCCCCGTCGGTGTGCGCCCGCCCCAGGTAGATTAGATTTATCTCCCGGTCTCCCAACCGAAGGTCCATTCGGTCGTTAAAGGTAACGTCGGGCAAGGTCATTCTTATCTGGGACAATTCAGGGATCAGCTCCGGGCGTCCGCTGGTATAGCGGTTCATGTTGGCGTCGAATTTTTCAATCAGCTCCTGACGGGCGTTAGCGTGGGCGACAATCGGGGCAGGCACGAAATACTGATTGCCGAATACGTGGTCGCCGTGATAGTGGGTATCCACCAGAAACCGAATCGGCGCCCGGGAAATACTGCGGATTTCCGACAGCAGGCGAGTCGCCAGGGAAGGCGTCATCAGCGGGTCGATGGCAAGTATCCCTTCTTCACTGACGATAAAGCCGGTGTTGGTGGCTCCATTGGCCTGAATGAAGGCATAGGCGTTGGCGGCAACCTGGATTACTCCGGTGGCGTAGGATTGACTGGTCAAAGTATCCCTCCTTGCGGTGAACAATCGTTGGAATGAAGGTAAGTTCGCAGCTTGCGGGTAAGAGTCTATCGAGACGGCAATACTCCGTCAAACCCTGTGCTATACTGCACCGAGCCTGTAGAGCCTTTTGGTGAAGGGAATAATGACAACTCTATTGGAAGCCACGACTAACCCCTTTGGCGGAATCGTCCCCAATCCGGCAGCCTTGCCGCCCGGTCCGGAGGATTTCAGAGACCGCCTGGCTTACTCCCTCACGGCCTGGCGGGAGGAAGGCTGCAAGACGGTGTGGCTGGAAGTGCCGATCGGCCTCTCCGCCCTGATACCAATAGCCGTATCTGCCGGATTCTCCTTTCACCATTCCGGCCAGCGTCCCAACCTCTACTCACCGGGGATGGAAAGCGATGAATATCTGATGCTGACCTTGCAGTTGGAGCCGGGCGCTTTTATCCCGCCCTTCGCTACTCATTATATCGGAATCGGTGGAGTGGTGCTGAACGAAGACCAGGAGCTGCTGGTGGTATGCGAAAGGCACCGGAACCCGGGACAGCCTCCCTTTTACAAGCTGCCCGGCGGCGCAGTGCACCCGGGGGAGCACCTGGTAGATGCCGCCATCCGGGAAGTGCAGGAAGAGACCGGCATCCGGACCCGGTTTGAGGCGCTGGCCTGCTTCCGACACTGGCACGGCTATCGCTACGGCAAGTCCGACATTTACTTTGTTTGTCGGCTCAGTCCTTTGAGCCAGGAAATCACAATGCAGGAAGAGGAGATTGAGGAGTGTCTCTGGATGCCGGTGAATGACTACCTGGAGTCGGAAGCTACCAGTTCCTTCAACCGGCGCATCGTCAAGGCGGCTCTGGAACATCCAGGCATAAAGCTGGAGCGACTGCAAGGCTTTGACGACCGGGAACGGGAATTTTTCATGCCGCCGGCGTTGTAGTCGGAACCGTTTCGGAATATGCCGGAGCGGGAGAAGCAGCTTCTCCCGCTCTTTTTATCGGCTGCTACCAAGCTGCGGCGTGGCCGTCCCCCCGCGGGTCGGACGCTCCTTTCAAGACTCCGGTTTGCGGGTCGCGCACTATCAACTGAACCTTGCCGTCGTTGATTCCGGGACGGCGCCAGGCAACCCGGTGCCCCAGTGCCTCCAGCTCCCGGCCCACCGACTCGGGCATTCCCGCTTCCAGTCGCAGCTCGAAGGGCGTTTTAACGCTGGCCGGGTCGGTGCCCGGGAAGCTCCACCAGTGGGGAGCTTCTACCGCTTCCTGTGGATCCATTCCGTAGTCAAGCAGATTTGCCAGGACTTGCAGCCCGCATTGTGGCTGGTAATCGCCGCCGGGGGTGCCGCCTACTATCACCGGCTGACCGTCCCGGAAGGCCATATAGCAGTTCAAGGTGTGCATCGTGCGCTTGCCAGGCTCAATGACATTGGGGTGCTGCGGTTCCAGGCTGAACCCGCGCCCGCCCCGGTTGTTAAACAGTACTCCGGTGCCGGCGGCAACAAATCCGGAACCGAAGGCATTGGAAAGGCTGTGAATCCAGGAAACGCAGTTGCCGGCTCCGTCGGCCACGCAGAAATAAGTAGTGTTACCGTCGCCGGTTTCGGCAGCCCCCGGCTGACTATTGTTGGCTTGGGCCGGGTTAATCTCTTGCCGGCGCCGGTTGGCGTATTCCTTGTTAATGAGCTCCTCCATCGGCCACTCGACGAACCGGGGATCGCCGGCCAGCCGGTTCCGGTCGGCATAGGCAATCTTTTTGGCCTCGGTCATCAGGTGGATGGACTGGGCGGAATTTTGGCCCAATCCGCCCAGGTCAAAGTCCTCGACCAGGTTCAACATTTCCAGCAGCAGGAAACCCTGGGTAGGTGGCCGCGTCTGGTAAACCACGTGGTCTCGGTAGGTGGTGGAGATAGGGTCGTAAACGTCCAGCCGGTGGTCGGCAAAGTCGGACTCGGTAAACAGACCGCCGGCCTTGCGCAGTTCCTGCACCATTCGACGGGCCAGGTCGCCCCGGTAAAACTCGTTGGCTCCTCCCTGAGCCACCTGCTGCAGGCTGCGAGCCAGGTCCGGGTTAGCCAACAGCTCGCCCTCGGCTTTCATTCCCGCGGCAGAGGAATATATTGCGGCGCTGGCCGGGAACTGAGAGAGCTTGTCCGTTGCGTGGGCAAAGCTGCGCCCAATGCCGGGGGACACCGGGAAACCTTCCTCGGCGTATTCGACAGCTTTTGACAGCAGGGTGGCGAAGGGCATAGTACAGAAGCGCCGGTGAATTTCTTCCCAGGCCGCAACCTCGCCCGGCACCGAAATGGAATGCGGGCCGTCAATGGGCATAGTTTCGTAGCCCCGGGAACGGTAATAGTCCGCCGTGGCCCCGGTGGGAGCCGTCCCGCTGCTGTTGATTCCGGTTAACCGGCCGGCTGCCGCATCATAGGCCAGGATGAAGGAGTCGCCGCCCATACCGCACAATGGTACCAGGGTAACCGCTCAGGGCTATCGCATATGGATTTTAAGAGGCCAATTGACGGTTAAATCTCCGTTTTTAACTGCTAAATTTGGGTAATTTAAGACTTAAACCGTTGGTTTTGATGTTGATTACCCAGTAAAGCGCCGCCAAAACATCGGAAAGTTCCGTTCTCATCCTGAAATTTTTTCATATGCGATAGCCCTGGGTAACCGCTTCGGTGGCGGCCACGGCCAGGGCCGAGTCGAAGGCATTGCCGCCTTCCCGCATAACCTGAATACCCGCCGATGCGGCCAGGGGTGAGTTGGAGCAAACCATCCCCCGCCGGCCATACACCAGACTTCTGGACAAATTTCCCTTTGCCATAAAACCTCGCTATGCCCCGGTGTGGAGCGGATTCAATTCCAAAAGGGTATTGGCTGGCCCCAGCCGCCGCGATAAGGCTTCCGGCTACCACAACTGTCCCATTCGCAGCAATTACATTCACCGGTCAGGTAACCGGCGGGCAAAGCTGAACCGGCGGGCAAAGCTGCGGCCTAGTCCTTGAAGGCATTGCACGCCGTCACCAGCGCCGCCGTACCTCCCATCACAAAGGCGACTCCTACCGTTTCGGCAATTTCCTCTTCGGTGGCTCCGACGGCCCGGGCCCGGTCAGCAATGTTCTTTACGCCGTCCGGGTGAGACAGCAGCGCATCGCAGAGCATAGTCATCAATACTTTGACCTTTAGGGGCAAAGCGCCATCGGTCAGGACGTTGTTTCTCACGTCCATGATTTCTTTGTAGAGTTCCGGAGAGTTCTTTTCCATTTTCGCTTGCCATTGGCCGGGATTGGGCAGAGTCATGGTATCCCTCACGATTGCAGAATTAGTAAACTTCCAGCCTCAGTGGCAGATGGTCAATGATTCATTTACGGCTAAATTGGCGGCCGCCGATTGTGCCAGGGCGTGGCCTGCTCGTAGGCGAAGGCCACGTTCAGCACAGTGGCTTCGGCGTAGGGCCGGCCGGCAATTTGCAGGGCCAGGGGCAGGACGCTGCCGTCAATATCGGTATAGCCGCAGGGAACTGACAGGGCCGGGGCGCCGCTCAAGCTGTAAGGCCCGCGGAAGCTGCCTTCCACCAGAGCCTGGGCTGCGGCCTCCTTGCTGGCTACTCCGGTGGTGAAATCCAGCTTGCCGGCCGGCCCGGAGGAAGTTGGCTGAATCAATACATCCACTTCTTGCAAGGCATCCAGAACCTGCTGCCGCACTAGGGCCCGGAGTTTCTGGGCCTTGTAATATACCTGGCCCGGGATGAGATTGCCGGTCATAAAGGCGATCCGGGTATTGACGTGGTAGTCTTCCGGGCGTTCCCGCAGCCACTCCGGGCGGAGGCTTACCCGCTCGGTGTGGGTAACTGTGCGAACAATAACGCCGGTTTGCTGGGCCAGGGGCAGGGAAATTTCCCGAACCTCGGCGCCCAGTTCCGCCAGGATTTGGGCGGCAGCGGCAACCGCGTCCCGTGTCGGCGGGTCCAGGCCCAGGGCCGGGTCCATTAGTTCGGTTACCAGGCCGACTCGCAGGCTCTGAATGTTCCCGGTCAAGGCGGCCAGATAGTCCGGGACCGGCCCCCGACCCGTGTAAGGGTCGTTGGGGTCATACCCGGCGATTGACCCGATGGTGGCGGCGCAGTCGGAAACCGTTCGGGAAATCGGGCCGATAGTGTCGATTGACCAGCAGGCCCCGTCAACACCGAAACGGCTGACCCGGCCCCAGGTTGGTCGAATGCCGACCAGCCCGCAGTTGGCCGCCGGGCCGCGAATGGAGCCTCCGGTATCTTCGCCCAGGGAGGTGGCGCACAGAAAGCCGGCGGTGGCAGCGCCGGAACCCGTGCTGGAAGTGCCGGGGTTTCGCTCCAGGTCCCAGGGGTTGCGGGCAGCGCCAAAATACGAGCTGATGGGGTCGCCCATGGCAAACTCGCTCATGTTGAGCTTGCCCAGGATTACGGCGCCGGCCCGGCGCAGGTTGGCAACCACAGTGGCGTCGTAGTCGGGGACAAAGTCCTTCCGAATCCCGGAACCGTCAGAGTTTCGGATACCTTTAACGTAAATCTGGTCCTTGATGCCAATGGGTATCCCATGCAAAGGGCCCCGGTACTCTCCCCGATCTATCTCCGCTCCCGCCTGGCGAGCCGACTCCCTGGCTTCGTCAGCGCATACCGTAATGTAAGCATTGAGCGTGGGATTAATCTCTGAAATCCGGTCGAGGTAAGCGTCCACCGCTTCCAGAGGCGTGATTTCCCTGGATTGAATCTGCCCGGCCAATTCGGTGGCGGACAAGTAGGGTATATCTTCAGGATTCATCAGACGCCTCCATAGTGGGAATCAGCAGAGGAACCGGCTCCACGGCGTTTACGCCGGGAACATCGATGTCGGACATAGCGTCCAGGATAGCATTGAGACTGTAACCTACCTGGGTAAGTTCCGGTTCCTGGATGTCCAGCCCCACGGAACGACCCAAAGCGTGGATTTCCGAATTGGTAAGGTCCACTGTTTTTCACCTCCTTCGAGATTCCAAAAGCTGGCAAATCGAGCTACCGCAATGGTAACATACGTCCGAACCTTTTAGCGCAGCCCACCGCAAAGCGCTGGCTTATTCAGTAAGCAGAGCAGGAAATAATTGTTTGGTGGATTCGCTGGCCTGCATACTGCCGGGTAAGAACCCCGGTTGGCCGGTCTGCTCTAAATCGCGACAGTAATTTGCTCCTGCTGGAGGAAACTTTGGTTGACCAACCTCGTGTTAGCCGGAATTACCTGTACCGGGTCCGGGGAATAACTCTGCTGCCCCGGGAACAGGTAGCCCAGGTTTTTTCTCTGCGAGATGGTCTGGTGGATGAACCGGTCGCCACCGGCCAACTCTTGATTACCACTAACCAAAGGATAATCTTTTTCCGGGAAGAAGAAGGTTCCCGGGAAGCAACTTTGCTGCCGGTGGAAGAACTAAAGGGCGTAGTAGTGTCCACCATCGAAAGCGGGAGCTGGTCGATCCTGCGCGGCATTTTTACCCTGGTAGGGGCGCTGGCTTTCTACTTGTTAGTTACCTATTGGGTATCGGGGCGAGTTGACAGCCCCGACCTTCCACTGCTGAATATGGACCTTATCCCGGTGCTGTTATTGGCTGTGATAGTTGTGGGAGCATGGCTTTACTGGCGGCACGGTGTACGGTGGGCCGGCGGCAATGTGACTCTCCAGGGTTCCAGTTGGAATCTGACCTTCGCGCTACCGGGCTCGGAAAGAATCCCGGAGGTCAATTCGGTAGTAGAATGCCTCTACATCTGCCGGGAGGAGCGGTGGCGTTCCCTGCTCCACTCGGTCAGCAGCTAGAATCAAGCTGCCGGGCTGGTTAAGCGCATTGGCGGACTTCCGAAGGTGAATAAATTATCCGGGACTTTTCAGCCCAGGGGCAGCGCCGGGTCAATGTCCAGGTCCAGGCCAAATTCCTGGCCCCGCTGGTACTGAAAGTAGGCGCAGGCGGCAATCATCGCGCCGTTGTCGGTGCACAGGACCGGTGGCGGGATGATTACGGGCAGGGATGCGGCCCGGGTTATTTCAGCCCTTAATCTGGAGTTGGCCGTAACGCCGCCACCCAGGATAATTCCTCTGGCGTGGTAGCGTTTAGCCATTTCCAGGGTCTTGACTACCATTACCTCCACCACCGATTCCTGAAAGTTGGCGGCCATCTCGGCTACCAGCCTCGCTATTCTTTCCCGGCCCGCCTGAGTTTCGGCATCCTGGGGGTCTGGGGGATAGACTCCCTGGTCCTGAGCCAGGTGCAGCAGCGCAGTCTTTACCCCGCTAAAGCTGAAATCCAGGGTGTCCCGCATCCAGGCCCGGGGCAACGTCCGCAGGCTGCTGCCGGCAGCAGCCTGCTCGGAAGCTCGCTGTATCTCCGGGCCACCGGGAAAACCAAGCCCGAGAACCCGGGCGGCTTTGTCAAAAGCTTCCCCGGCGGCATCGTCTCTGGTACGGCCTACCAGTCGGTAAAGGCCGTGTCCTTCCATCAGAATCAGGTCGGTATGGCCTCCCGAAGCCACCAGACAAGCCAGAGGGAAACCGGGAGATTCTGCCGGGCTTTCCGTATCCCCCCGGGCCAGCCAGGACGCATAGATATGCCCTTCCAGATGGTTCACTCCCACCAGGGGCTTGCCCAGGCTGAAAGCGAGGGCTTTGGCCGTGTTGAGTCCGGTAATCAGGGAACCGGCCAGACCGGGGCCGTAGGTTGCCGCTACCAGGTCGATGTCGTCGAGAGTCAGGCCGCTGTTCTCCAAAGACCGGTCGAGGACCGGCGCCATATCCCGAATGTGCTGGCGGGAAGCCACTTCCGGGACTACGCCGCCGTGGGGCGCGTGCAGCTCCACCTGGGAAGATACAATGTTCGACAAAAGGTGGTGGCCGTCTTCCACGACGCCTACTGCCGTTTCGTCGCAAGAGGTTTCGATTCCAAGTACTTTCAGCCCCATCAGTTACCTGCCTGAATATTCCCGGGCAGCGGCTACGCCGAATCCGGTACGGTTAAATCTGACATTTGGCATTATGCCGGTGGCGGCGTCATCGGTTCAAGTTCAAGATTGCCGGAATCCCGGGGTATATAGTAGAGCCGCCGGGGAGGGGCCAAGGTGAGGCTTTAGCCGGAAGGTGGCAGAAAAATGGGCGTCTGTCAGCCTATTCTCCAACCCTAATCGGCAGCGCTTCCCGGATGACGGTCAGGGTTCCTTTTAGCTCGGATACTTCCCGGGAAATTTCGTCAACCCGGACCTGTAAGGCGTCAATACGACGGTTCGTTAGGTCAATACGTTGATTTACATCGTCAAACCGCCGGTTCATATCGTCAAACCGCCGGTTCATATCATCAAACCGTAGGTTCAAGTCGTCGATCCGCTGATTGACCGCGGCAAAGCCCTGGTTCATCCGGGCTTCTAAATCATCGATCCGCTGATTGACTGCGGCAAAACCCTGATCCATCCGAGTTTCCAGATCCTCGACGCGCCGGTTTTGCATTCGGGCCACAGCCAGAATCAAGGTGGAAATCCCTACTCCCACGCCGATAATGGCGATGATAACTGCGATTTCACCGGGCATTGTGCAAATGGCTCCAAGAAATTACCTGGACAAGGGGTAGTATAAGGCAGGAGCAGCTGGATTGGAATAGCACTTGTCCGCCGGTCCGGGGCAATCGTATTTGAAAAATTTTCCGGCTCGGAGCGGGATTTTCTGAGTTCTTGGCAGTGTTTTGTCGGGGAACCAGTCTGAAAACCAACGGTCAGAGTCCTGAATTGTCCTACTTCAGCAACTAAAAACGGAGATTTACCCGTCAATTGCTCGCTTGAAATCCACGTGTTATAGCCCTGCCGTCCCCCTCTCCTCGCGGGAGATGGGTCAATGATGTAGCTTCTTGGACAAGAAGCCGGATGAGGGCTTTAGCCGGAAGGTGGCAGAAAATCGGGTGGATGTCAGCCTATTCTCCAACCCTGAGCGGCAGCGCTTCCCGGATGACGGTCAGCGTCCCCTTTAGCTCGGACACTTCCCGGGAAATTTCGTCAACCCGGACCTGTAAGGCATCAATGCGGCGGTTCGTTAGGTCAATACGTTGATTTACATCGTCAAACCGCCGGTTCATATCATCAAACCGTAGGTTCAAGTCATCGATCCGCTGATTGACCGCGGCAAAACCCTGAGTCATCCGAGCTTCTGAATCATCGATGCGCTGATTGACCGCGGCAAAACCCTGATCCATCCGGGCTTCCAAGTCATCGATCCGCTGATTGACTGCGGCAAAACCCTGATCCATCCGAGTTTCCAGATCCTCGACGCGCCGGTTTTGCATTCGGGCCACAGCCAGAATCAAGGTGGAAATCCCTACTCCCACGCCGATAATGGCGATGATAACTGCGATTTCACCGGGCATTGTGCAAATGGCTCCAAGAAATTACCTGGACAAGGGGTAGTATAAGGCAGGAGCAGCTGGATTGGAATAGCACTTGTCCGCCGGTCCGGGGCAATCGTATTTGAAAACTTTTCCGGCTCAGAGCGGGATTTTCTGAGTTCTTGGCGGTGCTTTGTCGGGGAACCAGCCTGAAAACCAACGTTCAAAGTCCTGAATTGCCCCAATTTAGCAGTTAAAAACGGAGATTTACCCGTTAGGTTGTCTCTTAGAATCTATACGCGATAGCCCGGTCAGCCGAGGCCGGTCAACTTTACACTGGAAACTTGCAAATGCTATCATCTGTAAAACAGTTCAACCTGGAAATATTGTGGGAGTAAAAACTGATTATTAATTTTACAGGAGGTCAAGAGTTCTGAAATGGAGTCTGACGATTTAGTCAGGTTATTTCTCTTGGCAGTCTGCCTGGCATTATCCGCTTTTTTCTCGTCCTCAGAAACCGCTTTTATCGCCCTTTCCCGGGCCCGCTTAATCCACTTGCTGAACATTGGTCGGCACAACGCCAAAGTGGTGGAGCGTCTGGTGCAGCGGCCCGAAAGGCTGTTGGCAACGGTTCTGCTGAGCAACAATTTGGTGAATACTGCGGCGGCGGCCCTGGGCACCGCTATCGCTCTGAATATGATCGAAAATGAGAGCGTAGCCGTTCTCGTGGCTACCTTTGGCGTGACCCTCTTGCTGCTCATCTTCAGCGAAACCCTGCCCAAGACTGTGGCCTGGAACCGTTCCGAGACCCTGGCATTCGCCTACGCCCGGCCGCTGACGCTGGTAGAGTTTATTCTCTCCCCCGGAGTGAAGATACTTCAGATAATTACCAACTTGTTCACCCGGATACTGGGGATTACCAGCTCCACGACGGAAATCAGCGAGGGCGAGATTCGCTCGATGATCGAAGTCGGGGCCCAAACCGGAGCCGTGGAGCAGACTGAAGCGGCGCTGCTGGATAAGGTGTTTCGCTTTGGCGATCAAAAAGTCCAGCAAATAATGACGCCACGGACAGAGATAGTCTGGGTGGAGGAAGGCACTACCTTGCAAAGTTTCCTTTCCATGTATGCGGAACACAACCATACCCGGTTCCCGGTTTTCCAGGGCGACATCGAGAACGTTGTTGGCGTTCTGTCCAACAAGGACGTGCTGCTGGCTTTGGGAAAGGGTGAAATGGAACTGGCCGACAGCGTAACCGGCCTGCTGCGCGAGGCCCATTTTGTGCCGGAAACCAAGACGGTGGCCGATACTTTTACCGAGATGCAGCAGGCCGGTTACGGGCTGGTTTTGACTGTGGACGAATTCGGCGGAATCGCCGGCCTGGTTACCCTCAAACAGATGCTGGAGGTCATTGTCGGGCAGGTCGGCCAGGTGGATGAAGAACGAGCCGGCGTGAGCCAGGAAATCCTTCAACTGGACGAAAACACCTATCGGCTGCACGCCGGCATCACCATTCTGCAAGCCAATGAGGATCTTCACCTGGAACTGCCTGAGGGTGAATACCAGACAGTAGCCGGCTTTATCCTCGACCAGTTAGGTTATATCCCCGAGCCCGGTGAAATCGTCGAATACCGGAACCTGAAACTGACGATTCGCTCCATGAACGGCGTGCGTATTGAACAAGTTCTGATCCAGCGGGTACCCAGCCTGGTGCAAGGAGCGAATCAGTGAAGTTTTTCCTGGTTCGTCATGGGGAAACCGAGTCGAACAAGCTGGGCCGCTTTCAGGGGCAGTGCAATACGCTGCTTAACGATAACGGAATTATCCAGGGCCGGCAGACCGCCCTGGCGGCCCGGGATTGGGGGATTACTGCTATCTATTCCAGCCCTCTGTCGCGCACGATGTGGGTAGCAGAGGAAATTGGCCGGCAATTGAATCTTCCGGTCGCCAGGCGGGACGGATTGATGGAACTGGCTCTGGGAGACCTGGAAGGCGTTCGGGGCGAAGAGATGCGGGAAGGTTGGCTGGAGGTATTTGAGACCTGGAACCGCCATCCGGAGCTGGTTGCAATGCCGGGCGGCGAGTCCCTGGCGGAGCTGGAGCATCGTTCCTGGCAGGTCGTCCTGGACCTGGAAAGAGAACACGCCGCCAGCGATAACCTGGCGCTAATTTCCCATAACTTCACCATACGCGCTATCTGCGGCAAGCTGCTGGGTATTCCATTGGCTAATTTTCATCGGCTGCACCTGGCCCTGAGTTCCGTAACCGTATTTGAAAGCGGACCCCGAGGCCGAAGACTGCTCACCTACAACTCCACCTGCCACTTGCCGCCGTCGTCGGCAACTGCCGCGGACTAGCGGCGCAGCTATGTCGGTCGTTGCGGAGGTTGACAGACAGGTATCCGCTTCGCTGCGCCGGGCCGGGTTGGCGCACCAAAACGCCACCCTGGTTGTTGGCGTCTCCGGCGGCGCCGACTCGTCAACTCTCCTGTACAGCCTCGACCGGATTAGAGCAAGTTGCGGCATTAACCTGCACGTCGCCCACTTGAACCACGATTTCCGCGGTGAAGAGGCCGATGAGGATGCCCGGTTTGTGGCGGAGCTGGCCCGTCGCCTGGGGCTGCCGGCAACCGTGGAGAAACGGGACCCGATTGCCTACCAACGGCAACGGGGCATCTCTTCCTTCGAGCAAGGGGCTCGGGAACTGCGGTACAATTTCCTGGCCTCGGTAGCCCATACTATTGACGCGCCGGCGGTAGCAGTCGGGCATACATCCGACGACCTGGCTGAGACCGTCCTGCTGCACATTCTGCGCGGCTCCGGTCTGCACGGACTAAGGGGAATGACCGAGGTAGCCCCCTGGCCCTGGCCTACCGGGCTGGAAAAGCCGGTCTTGTTCCGCCCTTTGCTGGAAGTGTCGAAAGCCGAAACTGTAGCCTTTTGTCGGGAACTGGGGCGCGCCTTCCGGGAGGACAGCGGGAATTCCCTTTTTCGCTTCACGCGAAACCGGGTGCGGCAAAGTCTGATGCCAATGCTGGCCGCTGACTACAATCCCCAGGTGCGCAGCGCCCTGGTTCGGCTGGCTCGTACCTCGTCCCTGGAACTGGACTACCTGGAGCAGGAACTCAACGGCATCTGGCAATCCCTTCTCATCCCCGTTGGAGAGTCGGAAATTCCGGAAGAATCGGGAGCGCTGGTATTTAACCGGTCTGAGTTAGCCGAACTGCATCCGGCATTGCGTCGGCTGGCCTTGCGGCGGGCGTATGTTGACGTGAAGGGCGACCCACGGCGTTTGCGGGAGAATCACCTGCAAGCTATGTCTGACCTGGTGGAGCGGGGCCGGAGCGGCGGTTCGCTGGACTTGCCTGGCGGGCTAAAACTTCGCTTGCAGGGGAAAAGGGTAATTTTGTCCGGAGAGCCGGTTCTTGAGCGTATTCCTTTCCCTAAATTGGAATCGATTCACCGATTTAAGGCGCCGGTAGATTATTCGGAGCAGACCGAGCCGGTAGGTCATCTCTGGACGGTTACCGCAGCTTTGGTTGATCGGGGTTCCCTGCCGGAGCTGGAACCACCCAACCCATACTGGGCCTACCTGGCGCCGGACAAACTGGGGGCTGAACTGACGGTACGTTCCCGGCAGCCCGGCGACCGGTTTCAGCCTTTGGGACTGACCGGCACGAAGAAACTTAAGGACTTCTTCACCGATAATAAAGTACCCCGTAACCGGCGAGACGGGATACCCTTGCTGGTCAGCGCCGGGGAAATTGCCTGGGTTGTGGGATACCGAATAGCCGCTTGGGCCAAGGTGCCGGCGGACTGCCCACCCGAAGCCCCGGTGCTGGTCCTGACCTTTGAGCCACTGACCTGAAACGGATTTCACCGCGATAAAACAGCCGGCAAATTAGCCGATGATCTGCTCCGCCAACGCCTGAGGGTCGGTAACGGGCAGTTGGCAGACATAGTTTTGGCAGACGTAGGCGGTGGGTCGGTCTTCCACCATACCACGGCCCTGCAGCAGGGGTATATCTACCGATTGTCTTTCGTCCCCAACTTCCGCTGTGCTTTGGTCAACGAAGACGCCGGCTACGACCTTGTTGGGCAGGTAGCGGGAAAAGACTTCGTTCAACAGCGACCGGGTTGCCGGCTCAGCAGTGGGGCCAATGACGGCTACTTCCCGAGGCAGCGAGATATAAAAATCCAGCGCGCCCAACCAATGGGCGGCGCCCCCGGGAGCCTGACCCATCAGTCGGCTCAGGGCGCGGAGGGGCAAGGCCCCTTTGCTGTTGTATTCCTCCTTTCCGGTAAGGACGGCCAGCCGCAGGAAAACGTCGGAGGCTACCGAACCGCCGCAGGGCTGAGCGTTGTCAAAGATGTCTCGCGGGCGGGTAACCAGAGTCTCGTGCTCGATGCCCGTGTCGTAAAAGCCGCCGACGGTATCGTCCCAGAAAAGCGTAATCATGGTGTCCGCCAGTTCTACCGCCCGGGCCAGCCATTGCCGTTGGAAGGTAGCCTCGTAAAGAGCCAGGTATCCGTCGGCGACGCAGGCGTAATCTTCCAGATAGCCCGGAAGCTTTGCCTGGCCGTCCCGGAAGGTACGCAGCAGGCGCCCGTCCCGGAACATCCGCTCGCGTAGGAAGACGGCGTTGTTCCTGGCGGCATCCAGGAAGTCGGACCGCCGGAGAGCGGCCCCGGCCTCGGCAAAGGCCTTGAGCATCAAACCGTTCCAGGAAGCGATGACCTTATCGTCCCGGAAGGGGTGTATTCTTTTCTCCCGTTCCGCCAGCAGCTTTGGTTTACCCCGGGCAATCAGGGACTTAAGATCCGCTTCGCTGATACCGTGTTCCAGAGTAAAAGTCTCCGGCTGCCGGGGAATATTCAATATATTCGACCCTTCAAAATTGCCGGATTCGGTAACTCCATAGAAACCGCCTAACAGGTTGCCATCGGCCTCGCCCAGAACTTGCCGAATTTCCTCAGGAGTCCAAACGAAGAACTTGCCCTCTACTCCCTCGCTGTCCGCATCCTGGGCCGAGTAAAAACATCCGGTGGGATCCGTCATTTCCCGCAGCACGTACTCCAGAATTTCCTCGGTGATGCGGAGATACAGCGGCTTCCCGGTAATCTGGTAGGCGTGCAGATAGAGCCGGGCCAGCAAAGCGTTGTCGTAGAGCATTTTCTCGAAATGAGGCACCAGCCAGAAGGCATCGGTGGAATAGCGATGGAAGCCGCCGCCCAGCTGATCGTACATTCCGCCGTAAGCCATCTTCTCCAGAGTATGCTCCACCATTTCCAGGGCGCGGGGATTGTGGCCGGCATAATAGTAGCGCAGCAGAAATTCCGGGGTCATCGGCTGGGGAAACTTGGGCGCTGCGCCAAATCCGCCGTTCTGGTAATCGAAGTTGGCCGCCAGTCTGGAATAGGCCTCGTGCAGGATTTCCACCGAAAGGAGATTATTGCTGGGCGGCAGCTGTCCACTGCGTCCCATCTGGTCGGTAAGCTGCCCGGTTACCCGTTCAATCTCGCCCCGGTTGGTACGGTAGGCTTCGGTTACCGCCAGCAGAACCCGAGGGAACCCGGGCATATTCATCCGGTCGGCCGGAGGGAAGTAGGTGCCGCCGTAAAAGGGTTTGCCTTCCGGTGTGAGGAATACGGTCATAGGCCAACCGCCGCTGCCGGTCAACATTTGCACCGCTTCCATATAAACGGCGTCCAGGTCGGGGCGTTCCTCCCGATCAACCTTAATGTTGACGAAATTGGCGTTCATCAAAGTGGCAATGGCTTCATCCTCGAAGGACTCCCGCTCCATGACGTGGCACCAGTGGCAGGCCGAGTACCCGATGCTCAGCAGGATGGGCTTGTCCTCTGTTTTAGACCGATCCAGGGCCTCATTTCCCCAGGGATACCAATCCACCGGGTTGTGGGCGTGCTGGAGCAGGTAAGGGCTGGTTTCGTCAATCAGGCGGTTGGGCATAGCTTTGCACGTCCTGGGCTGAAAATCAGGTTCAAAAAAATTCGTGGTTCAGGTAGGACCTCCATGCTTCGGGAAGTCCCCCTGAACCACATTGATTAGCGATTAGGTTCTGATTCCGATGGTCTGCGCAACATCATTCATCCTCTTGCTTTAGCCGGGCCAGCAAGTCAACCAAAGACATAGCGCCTAGATTGCCGCCTTCCCGGGTGCGGACGGCTACCGCTTCGACTTCCTGTTCCCGGTCGCCTACCACCAGCATATAGGGGATTTTCAGAAGCTGGGCGTTGCGAATCTTCAAGTTCATCCGTTCATTGCGGCTGTCCACCTCGGCCCGGTACCCCTCAGACTCCAGCCTGGCCCTGACCGCGTCCGCATAATCCTGATGCCGGTCGGCAATAGGGATTATCAGGGCTTGGGTAGGAGCCAGCCACAGAGGGAAGGCTCCGGCGTAGTGTTCAATCAAAACGCCCAGGAACCTTTCCAGCGAGCCGAGGATGGCCCGGTGAACCATATAGGGCCGGCTGCGTCCTCCTTCCGAATCCATAAAGGTAAGGTCGAAGCGCTCGGGCAGGTTAAAGTCGAACTGCACCGTCGTGCATTGCCAGTCCCGGCCCAGGGCGTCCTTGATTTTGATGTCAATTTTCGGGCCGTAAAAGGCGCCGCCGCCCGCGTCAATATCGCAAGTAAGGTGGCGCTGCTCCAAAGCGCGCCGCAGGGACTCGGTGGCGTGTTCCCACATTTCCAACTCGCCGGCATAGCTTTCCGGCCGGGTGGACAGGGAAATGGAAAAATCGGTGAAGCCAAAGGCGTCCAGCAGCTCAAAGGTCAGGTCCAGCACACCGCCGACTTCCGCCTCAACCTGTTCCGGCAGACAGAAAATGTGGGCATCGTCCTGGGTAAATCCCCGTACCCGCATCAACCCGTGCAGCACCCCGCTGCGCTCGTAGCGATAGACAGTGCCTAATTCGGCGATGCGCAGAGGAAGTTCGCGGTAGCTGCGCAGCGCTGAGCGGTAAACCATAATGTGGAAGGGACAGTTCATAGGCTTCAGAAAGTATTCCTGTTCGTCCACTTCCAGAGGAGCGTACATACTGTCCCGGTAATGGGACAGGTGGCCGCTGGTTTGCCAAAGCTGGGCGCGTCCGATGTGGGGAGAATAGACAATGTTATAGCCGCGGCGGTAGTGGATTTCCCGCCAGTACTCTTCCACCAGACTGCGCACAACGCCGCCCTTGGGGTGCCAAACGATAAGACCCGGGCCGATTTCCTCGTGGATGGAAAACAGCCCTAGCTGTCGCCCCAGCGTGCGGTGGTCCCGGCGCTCCGCCTCGGCCAGCCGGGTCAGATAATCGTCCAGCGCCTCCTGACTTTCCCAGGCCGTGCCGTAAATGCGTTGGAGCATTGGGCGCCGCTCATCTCCCCGCCAGTAGGCGCCGGCGATGTTCAGGAGCTTTACTGCCGGGATGTCTCCGGTGCCGTCCACGTGCGGCCCCTGGCATAAGTCGATGAAGTCCCCGTGGCGATAAATGCTCAAGATTGTGTCTGCCGGCAGGTCGGCAACGATTTCCAGCTTGTAGGGCTGGTCGGAAAACATACGCAGCGCTTCGTCGCGGCTGATTTCCTCCCGCAAGAAGGTTTGGCTGGCGGCGATAGTGTCTCGCATCAGGGATTCGATACTTTCCAGGTCCTCCGGGGTAAAAGGCCGGGAAACGTCAAAGTCGTAGTAAAACCCATCCTGCGTGGGTGGCCCGATACCCATTTTTGCGCCGGGGAACAGCTTCAGGACGGCATCAGCCATGACGTGAGCTGCCGAATGACGCATCCGGTGGCGCAGCGCCTGGGTAACGTCGGTGTTAGTATGATCCGGTGCACCGTGGTCCAGCATAAGGTCTTCCTGCGATAGATTGGTGGCGGTCTGCCGATTTTGTAGAGTTGGATTGGAAGGAATCCCTTCCCTTTCTCAAAGCTATTATACTTCAAAGATGGCCGATTAGCCTAAGCGAGGACACCGCGACGGGAAACCGGCTAACGGCTCCCGACTATAATGCCGCTTCAGGAATCGAAAAACACCTTCCGCAGGCTGCGCTGACGGAATGCCTCTAATAGTTGGCCCCGGATTGATAATCCGTATGCTATTGCGACCAAAAGGGTTAGGGAAAGACAGATGCCGGCCGGCTGCCAACTATTTTCTCCGGTTAGCCGGTCAACGTTAAAAATCCAGCCTCCGATAAGCAGCAGGTTGACCAGGATAAAGCCAACCGTCAACCCAATAATACCATTCCTGGAAAGGGCAATGGCGATTAATCCGGGTATAGCCGCAATCAGGGAAGCCGCCGGCGCGACGGCAAAACAGATGCCGATGAGGGATGCGGCGCCTTTGCCGCCCCGAAAACCCAGCATAACCGGCCAGTTATGCCCAACCATCACCAGCGCCGCGGTTACAAAGATTGCCCACTCCGGCACTCCGATCCAGCCGGGGAGCAGCACGGCAACTGCGCCCTTGCCTACATCGAAAGCCAGGACCAGCAAGGCCCACCAGGGCCCCAGTTGTTGGAGAGTGTTCAGGGTGCCGGCGTTTTTGCTGCCTATATCCCGAATATCGACCCGCTTGAGCCAGTGTGTCAAGTAGAACGAAGGCGAAATAGCTCCAATGAGATAAGCGGCGGCGCCAAGAAGGGCTACAGCTAGCAGTTCCAAGAATAACTCCAGGATTCCAAACGGTGCAGAGTGGCCCAGTCTGCCCGGAAAGCAGTCGTCAGCTAAGGGCAACGGGTAAAATTCTAGCAACCATACCGCGTAATAGCAATTCGCCCGGTGGCAAAATCTTTACGCTGCTCGTATAATTTCGTTACAGTGAGGTCACAGAATACCGGCCGTCGGGCTCCGGCTTGACGGTCTCTTTTTGGGAGTAAAGTAAATGGAAGAGCTTAAGTTGCAGCTTTCGGCATTAGTTGAAAAGATAGCCGGGCTAGTGGAGCGTCTTTGACCTCGCCGGCAAGAAGGTTACTATCGCCCGGATGGAACGGGCAGCGGCGGAACCCGGCTATTGGGATGACCCGAGAAGGGCACAGCAGGATATGCGAATCCTGGGCCGGCTGAAGGAGACGGTGGCCCGGTGGACCGATTTGGAGCAGCAGGCATCCACGCTGCTGGAATTAACCGAGTTGGCTATCGAAGAGGGAGACGATTCCCTTGAGGAGCAATTGACGGCGGACACAAGGCAGCTTTCCCGAACCCTTGGCCGGGAAGAGATTGCCCTGACCCTGGCCGGTCCTTACGACGACCGACCGGCTATTGTATCGGTGTATTCCGGGGCCGGCGGCACCGATTCCCAGGACTGGGCCGAAATGCTGCTTCAGATGTACGCCCGTTGGGGTGAGAGTCAACAGCGCCCGTTGCAGGTAATGGACCGGGCCTACGGCGATGAGGCCGGCCTGCGCAGCGCAACCCTGGAGATAGGGGGCCCCTATGCCTACGGCTACCTTAGCACGGAAAGAGGCGTCCATCGACTGGTGCGCCTTTCGCCCTTCGACCCCAATAACTTGCGCCATACATCTTTTGCGCAGGTTGAAGTGGTGCCAGCGCCCGGGGAAGAGGAGGAATTAGTAATCCGTCCCGAGGACATCAAAATGGATACTTTCCGTTCCAGCGGGCCGGGGGGACAAAACGTCCAAAAGGTGGCCTCGGCGGTGCGACTGACCCATCTGCCCACGGGAATCGTAGTTTCCTGTCAAACGGAGCGGTCGCAGCATCAGAATCGGGAGTACGCCACGCGCATATTGATGGCTCGGCTGCTTGCCCGCCAAAGTGAACAGCGGGCCGAAGAGTTGGCTAGATTGAGAGGCGAAAGAGTTGCCGCCGAGTGGGGCAACCAGATTCGGAGCTACGTTCTCCATCCCTACAAGTCCGTTAAAGACCACCGCACCAATTTCCAAAGTAGTAATCCCGAGTCAGTGCTGGACGGAAACCTGGACGACTTCATCGAAGCTTACCTAATCTCGCAGGTCAAATAGACTGAAGAAAAATTCTCCGAGCAAGTGGGGAATCAGGGCAAAAAGCTGCGGGCAGACCGGTTTTGGTCTGCCCGCAGAAAATTCGTTAGCGCAACGGTTCTCAGGAACAGGAACCCAGAATGTGTCCCATTCTCAGACGTTTGGTTTCCAGGTATTCCAGGTTTTCTTCGTTGGGTGGCACCTCTACCGATACTCGTTCCACAATTTCCACCTCGGACCCGGCCAGGCCGACCAGTTTCTTGGGGTTGTTGGTGAGGAGCCGCACTTTGGTAATACCCAGGTCGGCCAGGATTTTGGCGCCGATGCCATAGTGGCGCAGGTCGGTATCAAAACCCAGGGCCTGGTTCGCCTCAACCGTATCCAGCCCGCCGTCCTGGAGAAAGTAGGCCTTTATCTTGTTGTGCAGCCCGATGCCGCGGCCTTCCTGACGCATATACAGCAGTGCGCCGGTCCCCTCCTGCCCCAGCTTCTTCAATGCCAGGCCCAGTTGCTCGCCGCAGTCGCACCGCATACTGCCAAATACATCGCCGGTGAGACATTCACTATGGATTCTGGTTAAGACGGGCTGGTCTGCCGTCCATTCACCAATGGTCAGGGCGATATGCTCGCCTGGGTCAAATGGACTTTCATAGGCATAAGCCCGAAACTCTCCGTATCTAGTTGGGAGTCGGGCTTCGGCAATCCGCTTTATCCGGGTCTCGTACCGCCGCTGCCAGGCGATAATCTGGGCGATACTGAGCATCTTCAGGTTGTGCTTTTGGGCAAAGACTTCCAGGTCGGGCATCCGGGACATCGACCCGTCATCGTTCATAATTTCGCAGACGACGCCGGCCGGATACAGGCCGGCGATGTCGCACAAGTCGATGATAGCTTCGGTGTGTCCGGGGCGGACTCTTACTCCCCCCTCGTGGTACTGCAAAGGGAAGAGATGGCCGGGGCGGGAGAAATCTTCGGGTTTAACCGCCGGATCGACCAGCGCGCGGATGGTGGCGGCTCGGTCGCCGGCAGAGATTCCGGTGGTCGTACCGACTTTATAGTCCACGGACATTGTGAAGGCGGTGGGCATTTCGTGAATGGCGTGTTCGCTGTTGATTAGCTGAATTCCCAGTTCATCCAGCCGCTCCTCTTTCATTGGCATACAAATCAAGCCGCGGCCGTGAGTTACCAGGAAGTTGACGGCTTCCGGGGTAACCAGCTCGGCGGCCATCACCAGGTCGCCTTCGTTCTCGCGCTTCTCGTCGTCAACGACGATGAGAAACTTGCCTGCCTTGAGGTCAGCAAGGGCTTCTTCCATACTAGCCAGAGGCATAATTCTCAATCCCCTTCTTGCAAAACCTTGCCAGGATGCTCACCCTCCGCCCACTGATGCCCTGAGCAATGTATGCCACCTACTTTGCCAGCAGGCTTTCGACGTACTTTGCCAGGATGTCCACTTCCAAGTTTACCCGGTGCCCACCCGATTTTTCCTGGAGGTTAGTATTAGAGAGCGTGTATGGTATCACAGAAACCGTGAATGACGCAGCCCCTTTGCTGACTATCGTCAAGCTGATTCCGTCAATCGCCACGAACCCCTTTTCCACGATATAGGGTAGCAGCCGTTTAGGGGCCCTGACTCGGAATATAAAGCAGTCGCCTTCGGGGCGTATTGATGTGATCTGCCCGGCGCCGTCAACGTGTCCCTGGACAATATGCCCCCCCAGCCGGTCGGTGACGGCCAGGGGACGCTCCAGGTTGACCCGGCTCCCGGTGGTCAATTGGCTCAGGGAGGTGCGGCGCAGGGTTTCCGGGGCCAGGTCGACGCGGAACCGTTGCGGGCCAAATTCAACTACGGTCAGGCAGGCGCCGTTTACGGCGATGCTGTCGCCCAACCGGATGCCGTCCATAACCTTGTCCGCGCCGACGGTGAGACCGAAATCCTGACATTCCAGCACTTGGCCGACCTCTTCTACTATGCCGGTAAACATAATTTGACCCCGTTCAAGATTTACGGCTGGGATAGCCGGTAATCAACCAGTCCTGCCCAATTTGTCGAAGGGCGGGTTTCTCCACTCGCCAGGCCTGGGCCATGAACTCCGGCCCGGCGCCGCCTATGGGGGAAGTTGCCAGGCTGCCGCCGATGATGACCGGAGCGATAAACGTATGCACTTTATCCACCAGGCCCAAGTCAAATAGTGTGCCCAACGTAGCGCCGCCCCCCTCAACCAGCAGATTCACTATTCCTCTGCGACCTAACTCGGCCAGAGCTTCGCCCATTGCTACCATTCCCGGCGATTGCAGCCGGCTGACCCAGATTTCGGAATTAGCCGCGTCCAGTCCCTTTTTTCGGATTTCGGGAGCATCTTCGGAAGTGATAATCAGGGTAGCCCCCGGTTCCTGGAGCATTCGGGCAGTTGGCGGTGTGCGGCAGTGACTGTCCAGGATTACCCGGAGCGGCTGGCGTGCCAAAGGTGAGCCGGCGGCGCTCCGGGCGGTTAGCTGGGGGTCATCGGCCAGAACCGTGTTGATGCCCACCATAATGGCGTCGCATTCCCGGCGCATTTGGTGAACTTCTTCCCGCGCCGGAGGGCCGGTTATCCACTTGGAGTCGCCGGCGTAGGTAGCAATCTTGCCGTCCAGACTCATGGCAAACTTGGCGGTAACGAAGGGGATGCCGGTGGTTACATACTTGGTAAAGGCCTCATAAAGTTCGGACGCTGCCGCTTCGGGCTGAAACCGGACTTCAAGCCCGGCATCGCGCAGGGCCTGAAACCCTTTTCCCGCCACCAGGGGATTGGGGTCGGTGAATGCGGCCACTACCTCCCTGACCCCCGATTCTATGATGGCATCGGTGCAGGGCGGAGTTCTGCCGAAATGGCAGCAAGGTTCCAGAGTGGTGTAAAGAGTAGCCCCTTTAGCTGAAGTCCCGCTCTGCCGGAGCGCGCCGATTTCGGCGTGGCGCTGGCCGGGGGGAAGGGTGTAGCCTTCGCCAACGATGGCGCCGTCCTGTACCACCACTGCGCCTACCGCAGGATTTGGGCTGGTGGTTCCCAATGCTTGTCGGGCCAACTCTATAGCCCGCTGCATCGGATTGAGACCGGTCATAGTCCAAACCCTCGGTTCAAGGTAATATCCGGCGGTCAGGAAACCTCGGTTTATTCGGGGCCCTGGCCCGGAACCCGAAAGTCCCGGTGGAAACGGCTGGCGGTGGGCTCCAACTGGCCCTGGTACTTGCTGCCCAGAGATTCGGAGCCGTATAAACGCTCAGCCGGCGTTGTCAGAGTAAGGAAGGAAATCTGCCCAATCTTCATCCCGTAGTACAAGGTTATCGGCAAACGGGCCAGATTGCTCAACTCCAGGGTCAGATTCCCTTTCCAGCCGGGGTCAACAAACCCGGCTGTCGAGTGAATTACCAGTCCGATTCTGCCCAGAGAACTTTTTCCCTCCAGCCGAGCTACCAGGTCTTCCGGCAGCTCGATGTATTCCATAGTGCTGCCCAGGACAAAGTCGCCGGGATGCAGGATAAAGGGTTCTTCCTCGTGGATCTCAACCAGCTCGCTGAGGTTGTCCAAAGTTACTTTAACGTCGATATACGGCTGTTGGTGGTTGCCAAAGACCAGGATTTGCCGGTCCAGGTGCAAATCTACGCTGGCCGGCTGGATGTCTTCCCGGTCCAGAGGGTCGATGACAACTCGTCCGTCGTCCAGCGCCTGCTTTATTGATCTATCGCTCAGAACCATGTCTGACTTGTATCTCCCTTTGACCGGGACTGCTGTGTCGGATTACGCCAACAGTGGCCCCGAGTATTCCGGGGCCACTGTGATTCTAAAGGTGTTATCCGATAGTCGCAACCGGTTGTGCCCTTGATTAAAGCTCAGCAGGCAGCCGATTTAGTCCGGTGGCGCTGTCTTTCCGGGTAGCCGCGTCCGTACCAGGCCCGGCGGCAGTGATTTGCTGCCGTATTTCTCCCTAGTTGCTGTGCCCGTGGTCCGAGTTGGGATGAGCAATCAGATACTGCCCATAGACGCTTACTTCGACCGTTACCTCACCCGCAGAGATTGGGGTAGAGACGCTGCTGCCAAAGCTGGCGTCGGCCAGCAGGCGGGCGGACTCAGCCCGGGGAGCCGGGGCCGCTGCGCCGCCAGCTTCCGACAAGTACACCAGATTGCCCAGTTCCACGCCACCCAAGGCGGCCAAATGCGCGGCCTTGGCGGCTAGTTGGCTGACCGCCTCACTGCGGGCTTTTTCGGTCAACTCACTGGGGTCTTCCAGGGTGAAGGATACGCCGTTGAAGCGGATGTGGTCCCCGCCGGCCGCCACGGCTCCGTCAATAACCTCATCAATGGTGGACAAATCACGAACCTGGACTACCAGATTGTTGCTGACCTGGTAGCCGGTGATAACCGACTGGTATTCCTGGAAACAATCCTCGTCGCTTGCGCCCATCTTTCCTGTCGACGACGCTTGGGGAGCGGCGCTGGGGCTTACGGTAATTTCAGTGTCATCCGATTCGGATTCGAGGCAGCGGGTAATCTCACGGCCGGTGTAGCGAGGGTGAATCGAGAAATGCCCGGTCTGGATGTCCTTTTCGGCCACGCCGTTTTCCTGGAGCGAGGCGATCACGGCGGTCATGGATGATGCGGCGGAGTCGCGGGCCTGGTTGACGGTGGCGTCAAGCGCCTCCACTCCCAAATTCAGAATTGCCAGGTCCGGGGCGGCGCTGGCCCGGCCAGTCCCGGTAGCTACGATTCCGACGCTGTCCCGGTCTTCCTTAGACTGCGCCATGAGCGACTGGGCCAGGGGCTGATTATTCTGCTCCCCGGTCAATACATTCGCTCCGGCGCCGCTGCTGATCAGGGTGAACTGGGCGTCAGTTCCCGTTTCCCGCTCCGGTTCGGAAACCAGGGGCAGCGCCGGGTCGGTTCCCGCCGGGTTAACCGGCTGGCCGGTGTCGGCAATCACCACCGGAGCCGGCGACTCCTGGGTGGCAGCGGTATTTGAAGGCGAGGGTTCGCTTACGGGCATCTGAGCGGAACAGGCCAGCAGCAGCAAGCTGACCATCCCCACTCCGACGTAAATCAAAAACTGTTTTCCAATTGCCAATGTCATCTTCTTTCCTCCTCTTATATTTCCCTGACGCAGGAATGATTCACTATTACAGACGTAAATGACTTGCTAGAAGTTCCGGGTATCGGCGGTGTTCCCGGCTCGCCGGCGGCGACTAATGGCGCCGGCGGCGGCAGCGACTATCGCCAGAATCAAGATACTACTCCCAATCAGTATAAATGTCATACCCGGCCCTCGCTCCGGCGCCCGCTCCTGGCGCGGCGTAATCCGTTCCGGGACGACGGGCCGTGATTCCGGGCGCGACTCACCGGGCCGCGCTCCGGGTTCCTCAAGCACTGCCGCTCTGCTCCGGCTCTGCGCTGCTCCCGAAGGCGACTGGGCCGGCGCCGCGCCGGGAACAGTCGGAAAAGCTGTAGTCGGGTTCTCGACTTCAGGTTCCGGGAGACCGGGCCGCGTGGCTGGGAGGGCCGGTTCGGCGCGGGTGGGTCTAGGGGAATCATCAGTTGGTGCAGTCATCTCAGCCCCTCGGGTTGAATCCGCCGTCGCTATCGGCGCGGAAGTGGCAGCAGCCGGCAGGGGAGTCGGGACGAGGGTTGCTGCCAAAGTCGGTTCCGGTCGAGTCCTTTGGTCCAGCGCGGAGGCCCCTTCGGTTGGGTGAATCGTGCTACCTGCCGACGGTGAAGGCGTACTGTCCGCAGGCGGCTCCGGGTTCGGGGGGGCAGGGGTAGCCGGGCGCGCACCCTGTCCGACCTCGGCTGGGCGCGTTAATGTCGCGGTAGCCATAGGCATATCATTAGCGGCGGCCGGCGTGACCTGGCCGGCAACGGCTAGCTCCGGCAATGCAGCGGTCTCGGCAGGTGTGCTTGTGGTGGCTGCGCTGGATTCCGGCTGAACCGCAGCGGCTGCTGCCGGGAGGGGGGTTGCGGTGCTGTCCACCCCCCTTACCGCCGCTGCCTCCTTTCCTGATTCCCTGACAACGGTCTTCTCCAGGCTGGTGGATTCGCCCTCGTCTGAAGCAGCGACTGCCGGGCTTGCTGCTACCATTGCCGATTCCGGTAGGGCCGCCATAGCTTCCGGGCGAGGTGTGGCTTCCACCGCCGCGGCTTCCGGTTGCACCGCCGCTGCGGACTCAGATAGATCATACGATTCCTTCAAAGATTCCACTACTACTTCAGCTTCAGCAATAACTTCCTTTTCCAGTTCCCGCACGGTCTCCGATTGAGACATTTCTGACAGGCTTTCCGACGCGGCAGAGGCATCCCCCATCGCCGGCTGGGAGTGAGTTTCCGACTGAGGTTCTGGGATTGATGCTGGCTCGACAGCCGGCTGAGGTGCCGAGTCTGGCATAGCTTCGGTCTCTGCCATCGCCGGCGCGACCGCGACCGCTCTTTCAGCAACCGGCGAAAGTTCGGATTCTCCCGGAAGTCCGGGCGAGATACTTTGGAAGATGACAATCAAGGCGACGGCAGCGACTGCCAGGGATGCGGCGCCGGCGTAGGCCCAGGCCGGAATCCCACGTATGAAGGAAGGCGCCGGCGGGCTGGATACTGCCGTAGTTGGGGTCGGGGCCGCGGCCATTACGAAGCTGCGGGGCAAGGCCAGGTCCGGCATAGACCGCAGCATAGAGCGGGTACTCTGAAGGCTTTCCATTTCTTCGCGGCAGAGGGCGCACTCCGCTAAAGCCCGGTCGATCCGGGCCTTTTCCGCTCCCGCTGCCCGGCCACTCACGTACTCGGACAAACTGTTGGAGCTAATATGGCGATGTTTACCGAAAATCCACATATCTCTAATTCTCTTGACGGAACCGGGCTGGCAGAAGTTCCCCTGTGACCCGGAGGTAGTCGCGTAATTCCCGGCGGCCCCGGCTGATGCGAGATTTTATTGTGCCCACCGAGCAGCCGAGGATTGAGGCGGACTCTTCATAACTGTATCCTTGTACGTCCACCAGGAGAAGGGATAACCTGCGTTCTTCGGGCAGCCGCGCCAACCCGGCCTCGATCGTGCGGCCCAGTTCTCGGCGTTCTACGTACTCCTCTGGCGCTTCCAGGGCGGAGGGCAATTCTGGCGCCGATAATGTTGCGGAACCATCTTCCGGGTCTGAGGCCACCGGGTCCAGGGGTTGGGACGGGCGGGAACGCCGGGAGCGCAAAAAGTCCCGGCATCGGTTGGCGACGATTCGCAGCAGCCAGGCCCGCAAGTTGTCGCCCCGAAATTGGGCAAAAGAATGATAGGCGGAGACAAGACTTTCCTGCACCGCATCTTCGGCCAGGTGTCGGTCGCTGAGTATGCGACAGGCAAGGTTGTAGGCCGGGGTCTGAAATCCCAGGATGATGCAATTAAAGCAATAGGAGATTCCGTTGCGGTCGGCTATTGGCAGGGTACGGTGGTCGGCTCCCGGGCAGGCTCCGTCCTTTATCCTGAAATCCGAGTTGTCCATCTATTCTGGATTAGCGGCGTAGGTGGTGACCGATTCCAGGGCAATTGCCGGCGCCGGGGTAAGGGAGGTCTCCGCCGGCCGCCGGGCAACGGTCAGCGTTCCCGGAGCATTAGCCCTGAAAGGATACCCTTCCATCCAGCAACCCGCGGGCCATTACAAACTTGTGAATTTCAGAAGTGCCGCCACCGATGCGAGCGTGCCGGAGCAGGTGGTACCAGTGGGGAATCGGCATATCGAGAGTCTCACCCAATCCACCGAATACCTGCATTATCTTGTCGATGCTGCGGCACCCCCATTCACCGGCACAGTATTTAATCATAGACGCCTCAACCCGAACATCTTCGCCCTGGTCGGCTCGGGCTGCGGTTTCCCGAGTTACGGCCCGCAGGTTCATAATATCGATGTACACGTCGGTAAGCATCCACTGAATGGCCTGACGGTCGCTGATGGGGCGGCCGTAGGTAACCCGCTGCTTGGCCCATTCAATAGCCATCTCCAATGCCCGGGAAAGGATACCTAAAGCCATGGACCCGCGCAGCAGCCGGTCGTGGTGCACCAGCCATTGCTGGCCGAGGCTGAATCCCAACCCTACTTCTCCCAATACCTGGGTCTGGGGCACCCGCACCTCATCGAGATGGACCATGTACTGTTGGGCGCGGGTCGGGACAATCCATACTCTGATGGGGTCAAAACTGAGCCCCGGCGCGGGATTGTCAACGATGAACATCGTAATGCCGCCCCGCTGCCGTTTTTCCGGGTCGGTTACGGCTTGCACCAGCAGGAAGTCGGCGGTAGCGGCCCCGGAAATAAACATCTTGGTTCCGGTGATGACCCAGTCGTCGCCGTCCCGGACCGCCCGGGTCTGCATCATGCCGCCAGGGTCGGAGCCGGCCTGGGGTTCCGTCTGTCCAAAGGCATAGTTCAGGTCGCCTTGAATGGCCGGATACAGATACCGCTGTTCCTGCTCCGGGGTGCACGAGCCAATCATCATCATCGGCACCGGGGAAGTGGGCAGCTGCACTATGCTTTTATGAATTTCCTCGTCCATTACCACGTGGCCCAGGGCGCCCGTTCCGCCGCCGCCGTACTCCTCGGGGACGAAGGAGGTGAATATCCCGGTGTCTTTCGATATGCGGTTCAGCCGGCCCCACTTCTCCGGCGACAGGGTTCCAACCACTCCCATTACAGTCTCGGCAATACCCTTGGGGCCGCCGTCGTCAACGCCTTCCTGGGGCGGGTTCGCCAAGTATTCGGCCTCCAGCGGGACGCATTCGTCCCGGACTATTTGCCGGACCATATTCTTGAGACCGTCAAGTTCGGAGGGAAGTCCTGCCTGCATTAGTCGTCTCCACAAAAAGATTTGGCAATACACCGCTCCCAGCGCGCCCCGAGAGTCGCCGGCGGTGGGGAAATTCGGGGATTTTCGGCAACTGACAATCGGCTGATTGTCCGGGCGCTAGTGGAAGGGGCAAACGTAAGTGAATGTGCGGTATAGTTTACTCTCGTCCCGGGTTTTTGGCGCATTGGGATAGGCGTCGGATCGGGCTATGGCCATTCCGGCGGCCCCGGCCGCGTCGGCGCTGTCCAAGGCCCGGGAGACTCCGTCGATGGCAGTCAGCGCCACGGCCACCGAAAGAAGCAAAAATATGGCTAATCCCACTATTTTACCTTTCATACCCGCCTGCCCGGAGCCAGCTAAATTTTGTGCGCCCTGTGCGGAATGCTTCTTATTCTATAACTTTATTAACCGCTATGCCAAACCCGTGGCTATAGTAATGCGCAATACTTTATTGACGCAACCGGATAGTTGACGGCGGATTCGTGCTAAAATGGCTGCGGCATTGCTAATCGCTCGAATCCTCAGTCAGAGTCGAGGGTCGCCGGTGGCGGCGGATGAATGCCCGACGGACGCAAAAATTAGGGAAAGGGTATGAATTTGGTTCAGCTTCGCAGCATTCCCAGCGTTGATCGGGTGGTCGGCTCCGGCCTGCTGACCGAAGAAATAAGGGCGTGCGGTCGGGAATGGGTGGTATCGGCGGTTCGCCGGCAGTTGGATGCGGACCGAGCGGCGGTACGGCAGGGCGCGGCAGCGCCTTCGGTCGAAATGGTTGCGGCGGCGGTCCTCAAGTCCCTGGAAGAATTGACCCGCCCGGCTCCGCTGCCGGTAATAAATGCCACCGGAGTAGTCATCCACACCAATTTAGGTCGGACGACGTTGAGTCGGGCCGCGGTCGAGGCGGCGGTCCTGGCCGCGCAAGGCTACTCAAATCTGGAATTTGACCTGCAGAACGGTCGCCGAGGGTCCCGCCAGTCTCATTTGCAGTCGCTTTTACCGGAACTGACCGGAGCCGAAGCCGCCCTGGTAGTCAATAACAACGCTTCTGCGGTGCTGCTGGGCTTGTCCGCTCTGGCTGCCGGCAAGGAGGTCATCGCTTCCCGGGGCGAGGCGGTGGAAATCGGCGGCGGCTTTCGAGTTCCCGATGTGCTGGCTCAAAGCGGGGCAGTTCTGGTTGATGTAGGGACTACTAATCGCACTTACGTCCGAGATTACGAGAATGCGGTCACCGCCAATACCGGGGCTTTTCTGAAGGCCCACGCCAGCAACTTTCGAGTAGAAGGTTTCACCGCTTCGGTTGAACCGGCGGAATTGGTGAGTCTGGGCGCAAAATCGGGCATTCCGGTCCTGCACGACGTGGGCAGCGGCTCCCTGCTGCCCACGGAAAAGTACGGCCTGGCCCACGAGCCGACTCCCCAGGAAAGTGTGGCTGCCGGAGTGGGGCTGACTTTTTTCTCCGGCGACAAGCTGCTGGGCGGGCCTCAAGTCGGGATAGTGGTCGGCAGTCAAGAACTGGTATCCCGATTGGAGCGGCACCCCCTGGCCCGGGCGTTCAGGGTCGACAAGATGAGTCTGGCGTCTTTGATTGCGACGTTGCGGCACTACCGCCGGGGCGAGGCAGAGCGGGAAATCCCGATTTGGCGGATGATTTCGGCCCCGGTTCAGTTAATGGAGGAGCGGGCCGAGTCCTGGCGACAGCGAATTGGCCCGGTTCCCGGACTTAGAGCCAGGGTCGAAACCGGCCGCTCCGCCATCGGCGGGGGCAGTTTGCCGGGCGAGACTTTACCGACCAGAGTGCTTTCCCTGGATTGCAGTGAAACTAGCGGCGGCGCCGAAGGCATTATGCGGAAACTGCGTCAAGGCAGCCCGCCGGTTATCGCACGGATCGAAGATAACCGGGTTCTGTTGGATCCCCGAACCGTCCTACCGGAATGGGATGAGCAGTTGCTGGCGGCGCTTAAAATTGCGGTTATCTAATCGACCAGTGGCAGCAGGCATCTGCTCCGGGGCGCCGTTTTGGGATAGTGGCCTGCCTCTGAATGTTAAATTTTCCGCTTCGAAGCCGGCGAATAAGAAATCAACGGGAGTGAAGGTTTACCGGGATGACGGACTTCCTGATAGTACACGATGTGGGGCAATCGGCCTGGTTCTGGAACCGGGTTTGGGGCTACGCCACGGCGCCGGCCGAACATCCACCGAGGCTTGCCGCTCCCGAATGTTCCCGTCAGTTCTACCTGGCTAACCTTCCCGGGCACGGAAGCGACGAAGAAGGGGACACGGCTGAAGTCCGGTTGGACGAATGTACTCAGGCAATTGTCCGGGCCGTGGAACGGCGTGGTATGCGGGACCTGGTACTGGTTGGGCATGGAGTTGGGGGTATGATTGCGCTCCAGGCCGTGTCCCAGTTGTCCATCCAGCCTAAACGCCTGGTCCTGGTGGCCGGAGTGGTTCCTGAACCGAGTAAAAGCGCTCTGTCGCAAATTCCGATTTCTCTGAAGAAGAACTTCTCGGCTCGGTTCAATCCCGGCAAGTTCTGGGGCAAAGAGGTCAGGTTTTCCAGGGCCTTCGTAACCCGTTATCTGTGCAATGGAATGGATACGCGGGATATTACCCAGGCATTGGGCTTCTTCGGTCCTTTGCCTACCCTGGCGCTGGAAACAAAAGTGGAACCGTCGGCCTCGGATATTCCCTGCCCGGTAAGCTACGTGATATTGGACCAGGATAAACTCCTGCCACCGACGCTGCAAATCAGCATGGCGAGGCAAATACCGGAGATTGAGTTAATTCACCTGGATTCTTGCCACCAGGCATCGCTGCAAAAGCCGGTGGAAATGGGAAAGCTGCTGGTGGACATTGGAGAAAGAAATCCCCGAAACTGAGAAGTTCGGGACTCATACCGCCGCCAAAACTCAGTTTAATTGGCTGACGAACCTGCTTCACATTAAGCCATGACCTTTGTAGCCGACCTGCATTTACATTCCTCTTTTGCTTACGCGACCAGTTCGGCTTTGACGCTGGACAGCTTGGTGCATTGGGCCCGGCTCAAGGGCATTCAGCTTCTGTCCACCGCCGACTTTACTCACCCGGAGTGGTTCCGGCAACTGAAGGAGCAGCTTTACCGGACTGAGGACGGCCTTTACGGTTACGGTGGCGTCAGCTTCGTGCCGGGCACCGAAGTAAGCTGCATCTTCCGGCAGGATGGCCGCGGCCGTCGGGTGCATTTGCTGGTTCTGGCGCCGGACCTTGACACCGTGGCCGGGATAAACCAGGCCCTCTCCCGTTACGGCAATCTGGAACTCGACGGCCGGCCCACTCTCGCTCTTTCAGTTCGAGACCTGACCGAATTGGTCTTGCAGGTCAACGCGATGTGTATAGTCATTCCCGCTCATGCCTGGACTCCGTGGTACGGTCTCTATGGCTCCAAGTCGGGCTTCGACCGTCTTTGGGACGCCTTCGGGGATATGGCCGACTGTATTCCTGCCGTGGAGACCGGACTGTCCAGCGACCCGGCAATGAACTGGGCAATTTCGGAGCTGGCCGGCAAGACCATCGTGTCGTTTTCCGATGCGCATTCGTTGGCAAAACTGGGGCGCGAAGTTACCGTATTTGATGCGGAACTGAGCTACGCCAGGCTGGCTGCCGGGCTGTGGGATAATCGCGTGGCTTACACCGTTGAAATGTACCCCGAGGAGGGCAAATACCATTACGACGGCCACCGGAAATGCCGGGTTGCGCTGCACCCGGACGATACCCGGCGACAGGGAACAGCCTGCCCCCATTGCCGGCGGCCCTTGACCCTGGGAGTCCTGCATCGGGTGCACCGTCTTTGTGATGGCCCGATAGAGTCGGGGCAACCGACCAACATCCGGCATGAAGGTCTGCCGGAGGGGGTGATTACTTCGTCCACCGGACGGCCACCCTTTGTCCGGCTGGCTCCCCTGCTTGACCTCATTTCTGCCGTGCGAGGCCGCGGGGCCAATACGAAAAGGGTATTGAGTGAATACGAGAGAATTGTTCGGGAAATTGGAACAGAACTTCAAACTGCGTTGTGGGCGGCCCCGGCAGAACTGGAATCCTGCGCCGGACCGGACCTGGCGCGGGCGATTTTGCAGAATCGCCGGGGAGAACTCCGGGTTGAGCCAGGCTACGACGGGGTTTACGGAAAGCTATCCATTAAGCCGGATTAATTCCAGGAAACCGGTCATCAATCATCCAGGCGAAGTAATGTCCGGGCCGGCCAGTATTCACCTATGCTAAAATGCCTCCAACCGCCGGAAACCGGGGCTTTAACCGGCTGACACTGACCGGCAAACCTCGGTAAAAGGATTACCCACTGCCAGGATTAAACTTCAGGATCGAGTCACAGTATGGATGTTGCGCTGCGCCGATTGCGCGCTGAGGATATTGCCCAGGTTATTGAGATTGAACGGGAAGCCTTTTCTCCCCTCTGGTTAGGCACTTCCTTCAAGCGAGAAATTAACAATCGTTATTCCCGTTATCTGGTTGCCATCCAGCCGGAAACGGTTGCGGAGGACGCCGCGCAGCTATCGGCGGCTTCGCCGGAACCTGATACTCCTTCACCGGCCGACGATTCACTTTGGGGGCGGATGGTTCAAGGGGTGCGCGGCCTGGTGGGGAAGCCGGAGCCGGCTCCCGGCGCTCTCCAGGATATTGCCGGTTACGTGGGCCTGTGGTTTCAGGGTAACGAAGCGCACATCACCGAGATAGCGGTCAGGGAACAGTTGCGCGGCAATGGCATTGGCGAACTGCTGCTTATCGGGTCGGTGCGGGCGGCCCTGGAAAACGGTTCTACGGTGGTGACCCTGGAAGCCCGCGTATCCAATTTTATCGCCCAGCGGCTCTACGATAAATACGGTTTCAAGGAAGTCGGCATCAGAAAGAACTACTATTCCGATAACCGCGAGGATGCGGTGATAATGACTACCAGCCCGATACACAGCGTCGAATATCAGCGAAAGTTTCGAGATTTGCAGGAAGCTTTTCTGGGCCGATGGGGAGAGATAAAGATAGAACTGTAGGCCGGTTGGGGATAGACCACCGGGCGTTGGCGGATTCAGGCGTTCTTCCACAAGCGTCAAAAGGCCTGGTCGCTATTCAGGGCTATCGCATATGAAAAAATTTCAGGCTCAGAACGGAACTTTCCGATGTTTTGGCGGCGCTTTACTGGGTAATCAACATCAAAACCAACGGTTTAAGTCTTAAATTACCCAAATTTAGCAGTTAAAAACGGAGATTTACCCGTCAATTGGCCTCTTAAAATCCATATGCGATAGCCCTGGGTCGCTATTCGGTTATAGTTGACCCGTAGCTACCCCCTTGTTAGAATGGCCGGAGTGTTTGCGATTTTGGTATCAATATGTTAGTCATTGGCCTGACGGGTGGCATTGGCGCCGGCAAAACCGAAGTTTCGCGTATGCTTCAGGAAAACGGCGCCGCTTTAATCAATGCGGACCAGGTGGGACACGAAGCCTATACTCCCCACTCCGAGACCTGGCAAGAGGTGGTAAACGCCTTTGGCGCTGACATTTTGACCGAGAGGGGTGAAATCGACCGCAGAAAATTGGGGAGCATCGTTTTCGCGGACCCCGGCCAGTTGGCCCGTCTTAACGGGATAATGCACCCCAGAATGGCCGGAATCGTCAGAGAAAAGCTGCAAGGTCTCGAAAGTAACGGAATTTCAGTGGCGGTGGTAGAGGCGGCGGTTTTATTCGAGGCCGGTTGGGACCCACTGGTTGACGAGGTTTGGACTATCGAGTCGCCGGTAGAAGCGGTGGTAGCCAGGCTGCAGGAGCGTAACGGCTTTCAACCCGATGAAACCCGCCGCCGGATAGCCGCCCAGATGACCTCGGCAGAACGGTCGGTACGGGCCACCGCAGTGATTAACAACTCCGGGGACTTGGCAAGCCTCCGGTCCGCCATCAAGGAACTTTGGAAAAAAAGAGTCGAAGGAAGGATTGAACGAGAGTAATGGTAGAAGCGGTTGAGTCCGAACAGAGCGAACCCCAATTCAAAGAGTATGCCATCGAAGAGTTTCTGGTCCGCAGCGAGCCTTATTACCGTCCCGTAGGTGATGAGCTGGACCTGTTCACTGCTGCCTACAACCAGCATATTCCGGTCCTTTTGAAGGGCCCTACCGGATGCGGCAAGACCCGATTCGTCGAGTATATGGCCTGGAAGCTGGGCCGTCCCATGACCGTCGTCCGCCCCACCGACCGGGAACGCCCGGTGCAAGACTTGCGGGAAGGCGAAGTCCGGGTGCCGCTGGTTACCATAGCCTGCCACGAAGACCTTACCGCCAGCGACCTGGTAGGACGTTACTTGCTGGATTCGGAAGGCACTCGCTGGATTGATGGCCCGATGACCCGGGCGGTTAAGGCCGGGGCAATCCTGTATCTTGATGAAGTAGTTGAGGCCAGAAAGGACACAACCGTACTCATCCACCCCTTAACCGACCATCGGCGGATTTTGCCGGTGGAAAAGACCGGCCAGATTATTGAAGCCGACGACCGGTTCCTGCTGTGCATTTCCTACAATCCGCATTACCAGAGCGCCTTGAAGGACTTGAAGCACAGCACTCGCCAGCGGTTTATTTCGGTGGAGTTTGACTACCCGCCGGCCGAAATCGAGGCGGAGATAGTCCAGCGGGAGAGTGGCTGCACCGTCGAGCAGGCTAATGCGCTGGCTAAGCTGGGCGAAAAGGTTCGCAATCTGCGGGACCACGGCCTTCAGGAAGGCGCCAGTACCCGCTTGCTGATTTACGCGGGTCGGCTGATGACCGAAGGCATCCCCGCGCGCCGGGCCTGTCAGGTTGCCATTGTTTGGACGCTGACCGATGAACCCGAGTTGCAGCGCAGCGTGGAAGAGGTTGTATCCTCCATTTTTGAATAGGGGATTTGATGGGATTGGTTACTCCCGACCTGGTTAAGCAAGCGCTGGCGCACCGGTCCAGATGGAGCGTGACCGATGATAGCTTGTTGCCGGCTGCCGTTTTACTGGTTCTCTATCCAAAGGATGGCGACTACTGCCTGCTGCTGAACAAACGGTCGGAACTGGTTGAGCACCACAAGGGGGAGATTTCCTTTCCCGGTGGAGCCCGGGACCCGGAGGATGCGGATTTTGCGGCTACGGCGCTGCGGGAAGCCGAAGAGGAGATGGGCATCCGTCCCGCGGACGTCAAAATTCTCGGTCGGCTGGACGATGTGGTTACTCGCAGCGGTTTCGGGGTGCGGGTATTTGTTGGTGAGATACCTTACCCCTACCCCTTTAGTCCCAGTGAACTGGAAATCGCCGAAGTCCTGGAAGTTCCCGTCAGCAGTTTGTATGACCCGGCCAACATTCGCTGGGAGACCCGGTGGAATGGCAGCGGGTTAAGTACGGTATATTCCTATGTGTTCAAGGAGCACGTGGTGTTCGGGGCGACGGCCAAGATACTGCAGCAATTCCTTGAATTGATGGAAGACTCTCTGAAATTAAAGGAGGGGCAAACATCTTGAGCAATGCTCCCTTTGATGAAATAGAAGCGGAATTGTCCAATTTTCCCCCGGCGCTGGTGGACGCCTACCGGGAGTCTGCTGCGGCAATGGAATCCTCCTTTTCCTCCGAAGAATTAACCCTGTGGGCCAAGGAAGGCGCAGCAATTGCCGGCCAAACGGTGCGCTCCTGGGAATCGGCAGTGGAGTATTTCCGGGTCTGCCCCTCGGTGGCCCGTTCCCTGGCTTTTCCTTCATTTATGCAGTGGGCCCGTTGCGGAACCTATCTGTCCCAGGACTCGCCAGCCTTGGCGGTTTCCTTTTTCAAGGCCAGCCCGGGCATAGTCTCCAATCTCAGGCCCCAGTACATTCCCCGCTGGGCCGGTTTGGGCCGCAGCTTGTACAAGGGCACCTGGAAGTCGAGCACCCTTTCGGCTCGATTCTTTGAAGTCAGCCCGGACATGGTGCGGAGCCTGCCCTTCTGGGATGTGGAGGTATTTGCCTCCCTGATTGAAGCCCTCTCCTATAAGTCCTACGATGTGGCGGTGGAGTGCCTGACTCTGGGGAAGGACGTTCTTCCGGTAATGGGCCGGGAACGGGAAGCTTTTCTGGCGATGTGCCGGGCCCTTTCCGACGGTAACTGGCGGGAAGTCAAGAGCTGCTTTGAAGTTGCGCCTAAAGCGTTGCAGCAAATCGACGAAGGCCAGACCAGCCGTTTCCTCAAGCTGGGCGAACGGCTGACCAAGGTAGGTATTCGGGATACGGCCCGGTTCCTGTCCGATGGCAGTTTGGCGCTGGGTCAGACTCCCCAAGGCTCGCAGGGGCATATTCTGGACCTGTGTGAAGGGTTGCTGGCCGTTACGCCGGAAGCTGTACCCTGCTTCCTGAAGAGCCTGGAAAGTGTAATGCACCGGGTAACCATCAATCAGTTGGATACCTGGTTCCACCACGGGGTGCAGCTCCTGAAGGACAACCCGGAAAGCGGCATCGCTTTCTTCAAAGTGGAGTCCAATACCTCTGAGTCGTTGCTGGAAACCCTTTCGTCCAGCCTGGAACTGGACCGGGTAAAGGGAGTGGTTCGGCTCTACTGCCGCGCCCTTTCCGGTTCGCCCATTGAGGTGATGAATACCCAGGAACTGGTGCGCCGCAATATCGGGTGGGTCGATGAAGATACGGCATCCACCGACGGCACCAAGGTGTTTTTGCCCCCGGTGGTTGACCACTACCAGAATAAGGATCAAAACTTTTCCTGGTTCAAGGTCGTAGCTACCCATCAGGTAGGGCATCTGGAGTTTGGCAGCTTCGCTTACGATTTCAATGCGCAGGCTTCGCTGTTTGAGGAGGAGCGGCGCTATGTCCTGGAGCGGGAGCGCGGCGCCGGGCAGATTAGCGACGATGTGCTGGTAGGGGATTTGGAAGCCGACGGACAGACAAAGGCTTATACCGACATCGGACGGTTCCTCAGTCTGTTTGACAACCGCCGACTGGCCTTCGATCTGTTTACCGTCCTGGAAGACTGCCGGCTGGACTACCGCATCAAGGTGGAGTATCCGGGCATCCGTCGGGTAGCCCTGGATGTGCAGGCGGATACCCTTTCCCGCCGGCCTGAGGTCGAAGACCTGGCTTTACAGGAAGCATTGGTGGAGTTGCTCATCAGGATGAGCCTGGACCAGTTTAACAACTTGCCGGTGCCGGTAGAATTCCGGGAAGAGGCCGTAATGCTGGCCCAGATTCTGCACGTATTGCGGAATGCTGACGCCAATGTAGAAGATACTGCCGAGGCTACCCTGCGGGCCTACGAGATTGTTTCCCGGCTGGAGAACGAGACTCAGCCTGAAGACCAATGGGAACCCGAGGATATGGAAGAGCCGGGCGACTTCTCGGAAGAGGAATTTCAGTCGCTGCTGGACAAGTTGCAGGCATCTCAGGATTCATCCGGGGAGAGTGGCGAGGGGGATCCCTATGACTCCCCGGAGCCGGTGGACTATCGCGGCGACTTCAAACCTGAGATGGTGCAGCTGCTGACTAAACTGCAAATGGACCAGAACCAGCAGGGCGAAGGAGAGCCGCTGTCTCAGGAAATGCTGGAACAACTGCTGCAGGACAGCGCCGAGTTGGAGCTGGACGCCGAACAGGGCGACATAAACAACAGTATGAGCACTTTCGCCCAGAATATTATGAAAGAAGCGGGGGTGCCGCCGCCCAATTCCCAGCCGGGGCAGGGCTACGGCCCGTTGCTCCACGACGACGACCAGGGCGGCGAACTGGAAGCCCGGGAACCGCTGACCTACGTTTACGATGAATGGGACTTCCGCGCCAATGACTACAAACCGCGTTGGTGCGTGGTCAAGGAAAAGTCTCTGGATGAGGGGGATTCGGGTTTCTATAACGATGCCCTGAAGAACTACTCGACTTTGCTCAGCCACATCAAACGGCAGTTCGAGCTGATAATGCCGGAGACCTTCCGCAAGATTTACCGTATGGTTGATGGGGAGGACATTGATCTGAATGCGGCTTTGGAAGCGGCCGCCGACATCCGGATGAAGGTTCCCCCCGATGAAAAGATTTACTGGCGCCGCAACAAAATCGAGCGGGACGTTTCGGTAGTGTTCCTGCTGGATATGAGCGCATCTACCGCCGAGGCTATAGATGAAGGTCGCCATACTGTAGATGACCGGGACGCCCCGGATGACCCGGTGGAATATATGGTTTGGCTGCGCCGGCGTCGGGAAGGGCTGGTGCGCCGGCACTACAAGCGAATAATCGACCTGGAAAAGGAGAGTACGGCTCTGCTAATCCAGGCTTTGGAGTCCATCGGGGATAATTACGGTATCTACGGCTTTTCCGGGTATGGGCGGGAAAACGTAGAGTTCTACGTCATCAAAGACATTGAGGAAAACTTCAGCGAGCGGATTAAGCGGCGCATTGACAAGATTACGCCGCTGCACGCTACCCGGATGGGCAGCGCCATCCGCCACGCCATAACCAAGCTGGAAAATCAGGATTCGCCCACCAAGATAATGTTCTTGATTAGCGATGGCCGGCCCCAGGACCGGGGCTACAGCCGGGAAGGTGTAGAAAAGGAATACGCCGTCCACGATACCCACATGGCTCTGCTGGAGGCCAAGCGCAAGGACATTACGCCCTTCTGTCTCACTGTGGACAAGGCCGGGCACGACTATCTGAAGGAGATGTGCGGGGATATGGGCTACGAAGTTCTGGGCGACATTTGGGCCTTGCCCGAGCGACTGCCCATGCTGTACCGCCAGCTAACCGCCTAGCAGCGCGGCCTGATTCTACGGCGGTAATAAAAACTGAACGGGGCAAGGTAAGCGCCTTGCCCCGTTTACTTGTTTACCGATTAGGCCGGTTCGCCGCGCCGGGAGCTTAAAGGACTAACTGATTCTCGGCGGCAATCAGCTTGCACAGTTCGGTCAAAGCGGTGTTGGCTACCCGGCGCTTGATGACTATCCGGCGGGGCGGGGTGCGAAATTCCAGTTGTCGCGTTTCTTTCCTGCCGACCAGGGCGATGTAAACCTGTCCTACGGGCTGCTCCTCCGGCGGTTCCGGCTCGATCACGCCGGTAATCCCGATGCCGTAATGCGTGGACATACTATCCCGGGCGGCGTGGGCCATGGCCAGCGCAGTCTGCCGGCTGGCCGGGCCGTGTTCTTCCAGCACCCCGGCAGGAACGCCGTTAGCCAGCAGCATTTCCCGGGCCGCAGCGACTATCCCGCCTCGATAGTAAGCCGCGCTGCCGGGAACGTCGGTAATGCTGTTGGCGAGGAATCCGCCGCTGCACGCTTCCATGGAAGCCAGGGTCAGCCCGCTTTGGGACAGCGCCTGGCCGGCGGCCTGTTCCGGCGTCTCGGCATCGCACCCCCAAATGTAAGGGCCCAGCCGCTGGACAATGGCAGCTTCTACCGGCGCTATCATTGCGCGGGCGGTTCCCTCATCCCTCGCTCTGGCGATTATTCTCAGGTGGATGCCGTCGGCTTTGGAGTAGATACCCAGGTAAGGATTGGGATGGCCGAAGAACTCGGCTATTTCCTCATCGATGGCCGCCTCGGACATCCCCAGAGTCTTGATATTGCGGGTGATGGTAACTTCATCGTCCACCAGTTCCTTGAGCCGGGGCGCAACCTCTTCGCGCCAAAGGGGCTGCATCTCGCCCGGCGGGCCGGGCATACAAACGATAATTCGGCCTTCCTTCTCCACCCACCAGCCGGGAGCGGTACCGTTGCGGTTGCGGACAAACCGGGCCGAAGGTATCAGATGGGCCTGTTTGATGTTATGCGAAGGCATTGGTATGCCCCGGCCGGCGAAGTAGCGTTCCAGATTATCCACCACTTCCTGCTGGACGGCAGGCGTCTCTCCCAATGCGGCCGCTACCGCTTCCCGGGTCAGGTCGTCCTGGGTTGGCCCCAGGCCGCCGGTGGTGAAAATCACGTCGGAACGCCGCAAACCGAGGGAGAAGGCTTCGGTCAACTGCTCCAGGCTGTCGCCGATGATGGAGACCCACTGCAACTGGATGCCCAGCGGCGGGAGTTGTCCGGCAATCCAGGAGGCGTTGGTGTCGGTCAGTTCGCCCATCAATAATTCAGTGCCAATGGAAAGAATCTCAGCTTTCAAGTAAGCACCTCATACGCTGGATTGCCGGACAGCGAGCAAGCCGGCGCAGTCTAATCGCAGGCCGGGTTAGCCGCTGCCAGTTGTCCGGCTAAGCCGCGTTAACTTCCTTCCCCCGGCGGGTAGGGAGGGTCGGTAACCAATACTTCAATGGCGGCAGCCCACTCCGCCGGCACGGTGAACATTTCCGTCTGGCCGGAGGTTACTGCATAGCGAAACTCACCGTCGGGGGTAGCGTCCCCCAAGAAGAACTCGTGGGTTTTGTCGGCGTTGGTAGCCAGCCAAACGCCGGTTCCGGCCGGGTCCAGCCCATATTCTTCCGGGTTTTTCAGGTCCTCGGTGACTGTTTCGATAACATTTGGATTTTCCAGGAGAACGTCCACATCATTCCACAAATCCGGCGGAATTGGTATATCGTTTTCCGCTTCGGTTCCTTCCGCAGGTTCGATGATGTACCAGGCACCCTCCCGGTCGGATGAATAAGTAACCGTTTCGTCGGCGACGGTCACCTCAAAATAGATTACTTCCTGCTTGCCGGTATTCAGCAGTTCCCGGTCGGCAATGTCAGTGTCATACAAGCGGGGATAGGGCGGCTGGAAAACCAGTCGGTTGATAACCCGAGCCCAAATTTGGGGTACGATGAAAAGCTTGGGAGAACCGACCAGCCGGGCGTACTGGTTTTGCCCGTCCGGGGTTACTTCGCCGATGTGGGCTTCGTAAACGCGGCCGGTGCGCTCAGTCAAGCGGACTACCGAGATTGGCGGGTCCAGTCCGTACTGATCCGGGTTATCTATTTCATTCGCCAGGGTCCGGTTGACTTTAGGGCCGCTGAGCAGGAGGGGCGTGCCGCTCCACTTGTCCTGGTAAACCTGACGTTCCCCGTCCGCTTCGACGATGAACCAGCGGATGCCGCCGGGCTTCTTTCGGTATTCTACGGTATCTCCTTCAAAGGTTACCGTAATGTTGACTAGCGAGTTGTCATCCACCCGCCAAAGCCAGGCCTGGTCCTGCTTGGGTTCCGGGTTTCTGAAAGCATTAACCCCGAAGTAGGTACCCACGCACAAAATAAGCACGACAATCAGGAGGATAGTGAGCCGTATGTTCATTGATAACTAACTCTCAAATGGCAGCAGGAAAATTATTCTTTGCGCTAAATTCCGGCTTTGGGTCAGCTCAGACAAGTTCCGCCGGGAAGTAACCGGACATATTGCTCCTCAATGAAGGTCATTTCCAACCTCCTCCGTCGACGCACGGGATTAGCGCCGCACCCACCAAACCATGGCGGCCATCAGTCCCATCAGCCCGGGCAGCAGGAGCCAGGAGGAAGACTTGACGAAATTCTCCTGATTCCGGTCCACGTTGAACTCGCGGCTGGTAATGCTCTTGGGACGCAGGGAAACCAGGGAATGGTCTCCCACCAGGTAGTTTACCGAATTGAGGAAAAGGTCTTTGCCGCTGCCCCGGTCATAGAAACTGTTGGCAACAAAGTCCGAGTCTCCCATAACTACCATAGTGGCAATCTGGTTTTCGGAAACATCCTCGGCGCTTGATGGTGGCGTGGCTCCTACCGGGCCCAGAGCTCGGGCAAAGTAAACCGGCGCAAAAGGCCCCTTGGTGTCCGGATTGTTTTCCGTGTCCGTTCTGGGTTCAGTGCGCTCGACATCATCAATTACGTAGCTGTTGCCTGAGCTGAATGCCAGCGGGATAGGTTGTCTGAGTCCGGTGCCGTCGTCGAAGGACTGAATGGGCGCCGCGCCGGGCATATGCACCAGGTCCAGGGCATTGCCCCTGGGGGTGGTGATTTCCAGCAGTGTTTCCAGAATATTGCGGGGAATCTGAGTGATAAGGTCCCCGGAAAGCTCCAGAGGGTTGACCGGGCGCAGCCTGAGCGTATGCGGATTTCCGGGCAGCGAATCGTCCAGGTCCCGGATGTAGCCGGCGCCAATCACCATACCCCAGGTTGCCATAAACTGCCGGAAGGTCTCGGGCGTGTCCGGGTCGGCCAGAAAAATTATTCGGCCGGCAGCCGGCCGATCGGTTCCGTCCGGGTTCTTGCCTTGCAGGTAACTGTTCAGAACCTCGGCATGGGCCACCGGCAATTCAGTGGTAGGGCGGGCAATTACCAGCAGGGCGGCGTCTTCGGGGATACTCACGTCCTCCTGGCTGCTGCTCCAGTGCAGCGTATCGACCCGGTAATTGTCCTGCTCCAGACCATTCATCAAGCTGCTGTAACCGTCGGAACCGGGGCTGACGATGCTTCGTTCTCCGTGTCCGGCCAGGAAATAAACCGCCTTCCTTTCCTGACCGGTTACCACCAGGATACTGGTAACCAGGTCTTGCTCCAGGTGGCTGTACGCGGCGTCCTTGGGTTGGATTACGTCCAGCACGTCGCCGTCTCTAAGTTTTACCACTATTGACTCATTGACAAAGTCTATGGGAGTTGAACCGAAATACTGGTTTACTCGCTGCGGGTTAATGTCCGGGTCCACGAAGGACGAATGGAACTTGGTGGGACGGGCGGCCTCAAACTCGCGGAAAGTTTCCCGAACCTTGTTTTCCCGATTCAGCAACTGGTAGGCAACGTTGGGGTTTCCCTGCGGGCCCAAGGATATTTCCGCCTTGTAAAAGGCGATAACCTCGATTTCCGGCTCCAGATCGTCCAGCAATTGCTCAGTGCGGTCCGCCAGGCTGTATTGATTGGTTGCGGTGACGTCAATCCGGGCATTGTTGCCGAAGGAGACCGAGTTGATGATAACAATGATACCGATAAAGGCCGCCAGCATTAGCAGTGAATTCACGCCGTAACGGCCGGTACGGCTGATGAAGGCGGCTACCACCGAGCTGAGCGAGATTAGGCTAATCACAACCAGCAGGGTTATCCCGAATCCCAGGCTGATATAACCATAAAGGCGCATGGAGCTGACGAAAGCAATCAGGGTAGCCCCGGCTACTATGGATACTACGGCGGCAATCACCAGCGGAGCCCCAAAGCTCCCGATGGTATTCAGGGTCGGTTCGAGGAAGCTGAACAGAGTTCGGGAACGCAGCTCGACTTCTTCCCCTGCCTCGCTCTCGTCTGCCTCGGTTTCCAGAATTTCGGGTTCAGTTGGGCGAGCTGACCGGCGACTTCTTCTCTGCCGGCGCCAGTCGCCGCTCGCTTCGGTAGGTTGTTCGCTCATGCTATCTCCATCGCCGGAATTCCAGGGCCCGGATTGCCAGGAACAGGAATACGGCGGTGATGCTCAGGAAATAAATAATGTGCTTGGTATCGATTACGCCCCTTCCGAAATCCTCGAAGTGGGACTGGAGCCCTATTTCGTTAATCAGAACGGAAGCGATGCCTCCCACCAGGTCGGAACTGAAATGGACAAAAGACAGCGCCGCAATGATTCCCATAGCTACGAAACCGGCCACTATCTGGTTGCTGGTAACGGTTGAGGTCAGCATACCAATGGCTAAAGCTGCGGCTCCGTACAGCACCAACCCCAGGTAACCGGCGTAGATTGGGCCCGGGTCCGGGTCGGCAAAGACGTACAGCAGCAGCGGGTAGTAGAGGGTCAGCGCCAGCATAGCGGTCAGAAAAATAAAGCTGGCGAGGTACTTCCCAATGATGATTTCCCAGTCTCTAATTGGCGAGGTGAGCAGCAACTCGATGGTGCCGAGCTTTTGCTCCTCGGCCAGCAGCCGCATAGTAAGGGCCGGAGCCAGCAAAATCAGGATGATAGTACTCCACTGGAAGAAATTGGCTAGGGTGGCTTCGGGGAAGGGGTTGTTCTCGCTGGGCACCACGCCGGCGGCAAAAAAGATGCCGGTTAGCGCCAGGAAAATCATTCCGACTATGTAGGCGATTGGAGTGCCAAAATAGACTTGAATCTCCTTCCAGGCCACTGCCTGGATTCTCCGCATATTACAGCTCCTCGTCGGTGGTTAGCCGCAAGAAAATATCCTCAAGGCTCATGCTGACCAATTGCATACTGAGCAAGCTCCAGTCGTTGCTGATAACGGCTCGGGAAATTTCGTCCCGCAAGTCCTGACCGCGCTGGACTTGCACTATGAAGATGTTGCGACCCTGCTGCAGACGATAGGTAACTTCCGAAACGCCTGGCACCCGGCGGAGCGCGGCCAGTACCTCCTGGACTGGGCCGCCGATTTCTACCTGCAGCTGATCCACGCCCTGCAATCTTTGGGCCAGGTTGCCGGGGGTATCCTCGGCAACTATCCGTCCCTCGTTAATGATGAGCACCCGCTCGCAAATCATATTCACTTCCGGCAGGATGTGGCTGCTGAGTACTACCGTCTGCTCCTTGCCCAAATCCTGGATCAAGCGCCGGGTTTCCACTACCTGGATTGGGTCAATGCCGATGGTTGGCTCGTCCAGGACCAGAACTTCCGGCTCGTGAAGTATCGCCTGGGCGATACCGACGCGCTGCCGGAAACCTTTGGACAGCTTGCCGATGATAGTCTTGTGATAATCCTGGAGGCGGCACACTTCGATGACTTCGCCGACGCGGCGCTTGATTTGCCGGGCCGGCATTCCCCGCAAGGTTCCCATATATTTCAGGTAGTTGGTTACCTGCATTTCGGTATGCAGGGGTACGGTCTCCGGCAAGTAACCGATGCGCCGGCGCACTTCCAGGGACTGCTCAACTACGTCGTAATCGGCAAGGGTAACTTTCCCCTGGGTCGGGGGCATATAGCCGGTAATTATTCGCATGGTGGTGGTCTTGCCGGCCCCGTTAGGCCCAAGGAAGCCTAGAATTTCCCCTCGTAGCACGCCAAAATTCACATCTTCGATGGCCGGCTGGGGGCCGTAATAGTGGGTCAGGTCATTAGCCTGAATCATCAGGGCATCCGTATTCCGGTTTTCCATTTTCCCATGGGCGCCGGGTTCAGCTTGACCGTGAAGTGCACTCAACCGGTCAAACCTCGCCGGCGCTTTTTCTCCCTTCGTTAATCAACATTGAATAAAGGCACTAGTGATGATATTCTATACTGCGACATTTGCCAAGACTCACCCCGATATGTGAGTAGATCTTTGCCATCACCCCGGGAGCCTGAATGCTCCGGAATTTCTCCACCGGCTCACATTGCAGTGGCGGGAATTTAGATTCTCCCCGTTGGCCGGGTTGACAAACGAAACCAACGGGTAATAATAGTATGCCCGGCGGGGGGTGTAGGCGCCCCCCCCCCCCTTTAATTTTTCACCCACCGGAGGCGAGAGACATCAAAAATGCACCTGGTCATTGACGGATATGCCGGTGACACCGGAAAAATGTGGGACGTGGAGCTGGTAAGAAATTTCCTGATTAACTACCCGGATAACCTGGGGATGACGCGAATTACCGAGCCCAATGTCCTGGAATATAATGGCCCCAAAATTGAAGACGCCGGCGTTTCCGGGTTTGTAATCATAGCGGAAAGTCATATCAGTATTCATACCTTTCCTTATCGAAATTACGTCAATATTGACATCTTCTCCTGCAAGTCCTTTGACAACGAACAGGCAGCCCAGGATGCTAAGGAGCTCTTCGGCTTGAAGGAGTTAAAGACCTGGCTCCTGGATCGAGGTCTGGAGTGGCTGGACAGCCGGCAAGGATTGGCCGAAACCGAGGAACAGCGGACTGCGTTGCGGTCCTGATCCGGCGGTTTGGCTTTTGCCGGGACCGGAAGACATAACCTTGCCCTGGATTCCGGGCAACTTTCTTGCCTTGCCTCCCCACCAGTCTGACCAGGACACCGCCGGCGCAGTCCTGATTCCGGTGCCCTGCGACAGCACTACCTCGGTGAGAAGCGGCGCCCGCCAGGGCCCGGCGGCGATAATCGAAGCTTCCTATGGTTTGGAAGACTACGATTGGGAATTGGAACTGGATGTATCCCAGGTAGGAATCCACACTACCGCCGCCCTGGAACCGCATACCGGGGAGCCGGCCCAAATGGTTGAACGGGTGCAGGCCGCCGTGGGGCAGTATATTTCGGCCCAGCGTCTGGTCGGCGTAATCGGCGGCGACCACTCGGTGTGCATTGGTTCCGCGCTGGCGCACCTGAAATTGTACCCCCAAATGTCGGTGCTTTACCTGGATGCCCACGCCGACCTGCACGATACCTACCTGGGTACGGCGTGGGGCCATTCCTCTGGCGCCCGGCGGATAAATGAGCGTTGTCCGGTGACTCTGGCCGGAATTCGCAGCATGGCCCCGGACGAGCGAGATTATTTGCGGGCCGAAGGTGTCCCGGCCTTTGGCTGGCCGCCTCCCGGAGGGGAAAGCGTTGGCCGCTATGCTGATGCAATCACTGCTGAATTGAGTCCTGACGTTTATCTAAGTATTGATTTGGATGTTTTGGATCCTTCCCTGATGGCGGCGGTGGGAACCCCGGAGCCGGGTGGGATGTTCTGGCCGGATATTATGACGCTCCTGGGTGCAGTAGCCCGTTCTCGTCGTATTGTGGGGTTCGACGTAAACGAGCTGGCGCCTCGTGAAGGCCCGCCGGCCTGCGCTTATACGGCGGCCAAGCTTATTTACAAAGTTATCGGTTTAGTCGCGGCCTCGGCTCATTCTCCCATTGCTCCAAAGCCGGGGTGACCGTTCTTCCTATTGCCTCTCGTCCAACTTCTCCCGTCGCCGTCTATTTTCCCGGGGCCTTTCCCCAGGGCTATCGCATATGGATTTTAAGAGGCCAATTGACGGGTAAATCTCAGTTTTTAACTGCTAAATTTGGGTAATTTAAGACTTAAACCGTTGGTTTTGATGTTGATTACCCAGTAAAGCGCCGCCAAAACATCGGAAAGTTCCGTTTTGATCCTGAAAATTTTTCATATGCGATAGCCCTGGGCCTTTCCCTGAATTTAGTTGGCTAAACCGGCCCCGATGTGTTTATATGTATATCGGACTTTACCGGAACTCTTGCTGCGCCGGCCCGGAAATCGGGTTGCGCCCCAGTCCCAGGGAACAATACAGAAGGATGTTGCGACAAGATGGATGCTTCTATCCGTCTGGGAAAGATATTCGGGATACCGCTGGGAATAAACTACAGTTGGCTGATTGTATTCGCCCTGGCGATATTCCTGATGACCGCCAGGTTTGGAGAATTGTACCCGCAGTGGTCTTTAGTATCTCGCTGTGCGGTGGCGGTAGTTACCACAATCTTTTTCTTTGGGTCGGTTCTGGTGCATGAATTGTCCCATAGCCTGGTCGCGCTGGCGAAGGGCATTCCGGTGCGAGGGATAACCCTGTTCATATTCGGTGGAGTTTCCGAATTGGACCACGAAGCCCAGCGTCCGAGCACCGAATTGCTCATTACGGTGGTAGGCCCGGCGACCAACCTGGCGCTGGCGGTGATTCTGGGAGTTTCCTGGTATCTGTCCCGTGATTTCAGTGCCTACTTGAGCGCTACTCTGTTTACGCTGTTCGCAGTTAACCTTTCTTTGGGGATTTTCAATCTGCTGCCGGGTTTTCCGCTGGATGGCGGCCGGGTGCTGCGGGCCGGTATTTGGGGAGCTACGGGCAATTACTGGTTGGCGACCCGGCTGTCGCTGTGGGCCGGACAAGGTTTGGGGGTACTGCTAGTTGCCGGAGGGTTCCTTTGGGCCTTCCTCGGCAACCTGGAAGCCCTCTGGCTGGCGCTGGTGGGCGGGTTCCTGTTCTATGTGGCAGCCAGGAGCCTGCGAGAAGAGACGGCGCGGGAAAAGTTAAGTTCCTTACGCGTAGCGGAGGCTTTGTCCCGGGAATGGACTGCTCTGCCCGGGAACCTGTCGGTTCAGTCGCCGGAGGTTCTGTTGGCCCTATCCCATTCCAATTTCGCCGGGATTCTGGTGGATGGCGGAATCCCCGGAGTCGTTACCGGCCGCCGGCTGCAAGAAACGCTGCCGGCCCTGTTGGAATCGGCGACTCTGGCCGATGTGATGACTCCCCTGACCAATTTTCCGGCTCTGGACGCCGATTTGCCCGTCCTCGAGGCTTTGGAACGGATACGCGCCGAAAATCTGTCGGTGGTGGCGCTGGTACGCCAGGGGATTCCCGTCGGAATGGTAACCCAGACCAACTTGCTGGAGTTAATCTACTCCAGGAGTCGCCGGCGGCAGCCGAAGGGATGAGGTCATTATTGGAACTGGGGCGTGGTTATAAAGGATTGCTCCCGGCCGGCAAGGAAGTTTTACCGGCGCCGGGTAGATGGATGGGGCAGCCGTGAAGCCGGCGCCGGTTGTAGCGTTAGCCCAGTTGCCTCCGGGGCCAAATATTTCCGGACTTTGCCTGCCGATAAGTAGTGTAACCGTCAATCGGGTGAGTTTTAGTTTTTGTGGGAAAGGGAAATTGTCTTGAAGCATCGATATTTGCCCGGACGAAGTCGGATGCCGGGGCCTAATGGAGGCTCGGGCTGTGCTAAAATGTTGGCAGGCTAAATGAGAGGTTGTCGATGTCAACTCCAGGCCTGATCTATCTGGACCACGCTGGAACCACTCCTACCGCCCCGCCGGTGCTGGAGGCAATGCTCCCGTACTTCAGCCATCTGTACGGGAACCCTTCCAGTATCCACACGGTCGGTCAGGAAGCTCGTTATGCCCTGGATGGGGCCCGGGAACGGGTAGCCAGGGTGTTGGGCTGTCGCACCAGCGAGGTGGTATTCACCAGCGGCGGCACCGAATCGGACAATGCTGCCGTCCAGGGCGTGGCTGCCGCGCTGCAAGAGACGGGAAACCACATTGTTACGTCTTCCGTAGAGCATAATGCGGTGTTGCATACCTGCCAGTACCTGGAGAACCTGGGCTACGAAGTTACCTATTTGCCGGTGGACAATTTCGGCGCGATTAGCCCGGAACAGGTCTATAATGCCACCGGGCCTCGAACGACTCTGGTAACCGTAATGTACGCCAATAATGAAATCGGAACGATTAACCCGATTGCCGACATCTCCCAAGCCGTGCAGAAACGGGCCCGGGAGTTGGACCGAACTATCGTTTTCCACACCGACGCAGTGCAGGCTGCCGGATTTCTTGACCTGAACGTAAGAGCGCTGGGCGTGGATATGCTGAGTCTTTCCGGGCACAAGTTTTACGGCCCCAAGGGTACCGGCGCCCTGTTCGTGCGGCGCGGGACGCCTTTCCTGCCCCTGCTTCTGGGCGGCGGTCAGGAGCGGGAGCGCCGTTCCGGTACGGAAAACATCGCCGGAATCGTTGGGCTGTCGGTAGCGCTGGAACTAGCGGATGCCGGTAAAGAAGCGGCATCACAGCATTGCGCTGCCCTCCGGGACCGAATCGTGCGGGAGGTTTGCGCTGCTATCGCCGACACCCGGCTTAACGGCCACCCGACCCGGCGGCTGCCGAACAATATCAATTTTTCTATTGAAGGCGTCGAAGGCGAATCGATGCTGCTGGGTCTGGATATGGCGGGTGTGGCTGCATCCAGCGGCAGCGCGTGCAGCTCCGGTTCGTTGGAGCCTTCCCACGTTTTGCTGGCCCTGGGCCAAACTGCGGAGCAAGCCCGGAGCAGCCTCCGCATCACTTTAGGCAAAGAAAATACCGAAGAGGAAGTAGATTACCTGCTGAAGGTGTTGGTTGATCTGGTCGGCCGATTGCGCCAGCTTCCCACCTTGACAACTGCGGGTTCTTGACGAGGGTATGAACAGGCATTCATTGCATCGGAAATTAGGTCGGCTGGGGTTCTCATTTGCGCTTTTAATTCTGCTTCTGAGCGGCATAAGTGCCTGCGCTGATGTGTCGCCGGCTATTGGAAAGTATTACACCGGACGCACGCTGCACGTAAGTGTTGCGGCTATGGAAAGGGTTCCCGAGTTAGTCTATACGCTGAGATTGGGCGGCGAAAGGCCCAAATACTATCGGGTGGCCCCGGAGATGGAAGACCATGAACTGCTGTTGCTGCGGATGAAGGTGGAGAACCACAAGGCTACCAGCGTAATTGTCGATATTGACCAGAGGGCGGCGGAATTGCGGGACTTTTTCCACGAGAAGTATTTCCCGATAAATATACTGGAACGCCCCGAAGAGATCGATCAGCCGGAGGACATTTCTCGCCAGCGGGTTGCCCGGTGTCCCATTAACGACCAGGACCCGCGGGCGCTCTGTTTTCTGTGGAACACTACCCGCAACGATGGTACAAGCCAGGCCTTTGAGTTGGTGCAGGGCTTCGGGGTGGATGGCTGGCTAGTCTTTGAGGTTCCTATAGACTCTGAGATACGCGAGCTGCGGTGGCGGGCGGCCGACGGTTTGACCATTGAGTTCTAGCCGGCCAGGACTGCTGACGGTCTTCTCCTGACCGGCTGCGCTTTACCCCCGGCTTCGGTACAAGGCTCAGGGATGCAATGACGGACGGCAGAACTGGCGGGCCGGCAAATTCCAGCGGCGGCGCTCCTCCCTGGCAAAGAAGGGTGTTTCACCTGATTGCCGGCTCCGGTGTTGCGGCAATGGGTCTCGTTCTGCCCGACTTCTACCCGGCTACTGCGGCCGGCTTGCTCGCCGGCGGCGCTTTGTCTCTGGACTTGACCCGGTTTCGGGTAAACTACTTCAACCGGTTCTTCCTGAAGTGGTGTCGGGTTCTGCTGAAGCACGACGAGGCCCGGCGTCTGACCGGGGCGACGTATCTCCTGATTGCCGCCTTTATTTCCTTCCTGCTGTTTGACCCGGCGGTGGCAGTGGCAGTTCTGTTTTTCCTGGCGTTGGGCGACCCGGCTGCGGCCCTGGTGGGCAGCCTTATGCCCGGCCCGCGTATATTTGGCAAGTCTCCTCTGGGGACGCTCGCCTTCTTTATCGTTTCCCTGGCGGTAATCGGAGTTCTGGTATTCTCCGGTGGCACCGGCTTTCGCTGGATGCTGGTTGCCGGCGCGGCGGTAGCAGCTCTGGTGGAATTGACTCCGCTTCCCGTGGACGACAACCTCACCGTCCCTTTGACTGCCGGCGCGGTAATTCAATATTTCCCGGTTTTGTTTAGTGCGGCGGGCTAATCGCCTGTCTCCGGCCGGGCTTCGCGACGGGCCGCTACCAGAAAAGCTGCACTTGAAGTGCAGCTTTTCGCCGGTTCTGCGAAGGCGCCGGGCGCTTATTGTGCGCCGTCGAACTCGATAAATTCCGCTCTTTCCCGCTGGAAGCGCAGGTAGGCCGCCTTCTTCATTGCCGGGCGATGGGAACTGGTAACTTCTTTGGCTTTAACCGCTCCATCGGCCAGGAGGTCGATCACCACCATAGCCATAATCTTGGCCGGATTTACCACTGCTGATTCGTAATCGGTTACCAGATATTCCTTGCTGTGTCCCGACCCTACGGCGCCGGCAGCGTAGGGGTGACAAACGGGTATCAGGTGGCTCAAGTCGCCCATATCCGTTGAACCGCCCCGGTTGCGGCGTCCGGGAATTACCAGAGTTCGGTTTTCTCCCACTACTGATGCGGCGTTCTGTCGGAAGAGTTCCTGCAAATGGGTATCGTGCTTCATCGGCAGGTATCCGGGAATGGTAGTTATATTTACTTTGGCGCCAACAGCCAGCGCGCCGGCCTTGAAGCACCGGTCCACCAGCGCGGAATTTTTCACTACGGCCTTGGGGCTGGCCGAGCGCACCCGCCACTCCAGCCTTACGTCGGCGGGAACGGCGTTTACTGCCTCGCCGCCCTTGGTCATTATGCCGTGGATGCGGACAGTGTCCTCGCCCCGGAACACCTCCCGGTTGCTGTGGATTGCCTGGAGGGCGAAGGAGGCTGCATTCAGGGCGTTGATGCCCAGGTGGGGCGCGCTGCCGGCGTGGGCGCCCCGCCCGAGGAACTGCACGTACTTGACGACGTGGCCGTTGCTGGTTCCACCCACGGCAAAGGTATGGTCTCCCATATCGCTGGCGGTATGGCACATCATTGCCACGTCAACATCGTCAAACTCGCCCAGCCGGATGAGTTCCTGCTTTCCACCCATAAACTCCAGCTTCTTTTCTTCCCGCAGCTGCAACCGACGGGCCACTTCGATGAATTCTTCGGCGGGAACGGCGAAAGGAACCAGTTCGCCGGACAGTTGGCCCAGAACTTCGGGTTGTGTCAAGCCGTGAATTGCGCCCAGCATCATCCCAATCTGGCAGTGATGTCCGCAGGCGTGGGCCGCCCCGGTTTCCTGGTCAGCGTGGGGATGTTCGTTGACAATCAAGGAATCCAGCTCGCCAATTACGGCCACGCTGGGGCCGTCGCCACCGCCGCCGGCGATTCTTCCCTTTACTCCGGTCAAGGCCAGGCCACGGCGGTAGGCGATACCCATTTCGTCAAACTTGTCGGCCACCAACTGGGAGGTTTTATGCTCGCTGAAACCCGGTTCCGGATTATTCAGAATTTGTTGAGCTACTCCCACGATTTCCGACCGGCGCCGGTCAATGGCGGCGCAGGCCCGCTGCTTCAACTCGTGCTTCGACAACATTTCTACTTATCCTCAAAGGTATGATCGCTGGCTAGAGAGCGCATGAATTTCAGGTATTCCTGGCGCGTCATCTCCGGGCGGTGTTCGGCCACTACTTTGCCGCCCAGGGCTGCCCCGTCGGCCAGCAGGTCCACCACGGTGGCCGCCATGGATTTGGCGGCGGTGATTACAGCCAACTGGTAGTCCTGCACCACGTAGTCGGCGCCGTGGCCCAGGCCGGTAGCGCCACCCACGTAAGGGTGGATGGCCGGCATTATCTGGCTGATGTCGCCCATATCCGTGGACCCGGTTCGGTGGGCGACGTGGCCGACGCCTGCTGCGCCAACCAGCGCGGCGGCGTTGGGCCGGAAAATTTCGTTCATTTGAGCATTTTGAGCCAGAGGCATATAACCGGGGATGGTCTGGATGTTTATCCCGGCCCCTACGGCCATAGCGCCGGCCCGCAAGGCTCGATCCACCTTCCGGTTGGCGTCCATAATCGCCTCGATGGTCTTGCCCCGCACAAAAGTTTCCATCCGTACTTCGGCCGGGACTGCGCTGACGGCCTCGCCACCTTTGGTGATAATGGGGTGCACCCGAACTGTGTCGGAATCCCGAAAGGTTTCCCGGTTGTAGTGGATGGCGCTGAGCGCCAGGGTAGCGGCATTCAGGGCGTTGATGCCCAGGTGCGGCGAGCCGCCGGCATGAGCGCCTTTGCCGATGAAGCGAATCTTCTTGGCAATGGTTCCGTTGTTGGTACCGCTGATGCAAAGTTTTCCTTCTTCAATGGCGCTGGTAGTATGAACCATCATTGCCAAATCTACATCGTCAAATTCGCCCAGTTTGATTAACTCCGGTTTCCCGCCCAGAAATTCAAGCTTGCCCTCGCGCCGCAGGGAATCCCGATATTCTATTTCAATGTATTCTTCAGCGGGAACCGCAATGAACGCAATGCGGCCGCTCAAGGCGGCGAGGACATCGGGCTGGTTGAGGCCAATGGTTGCCCCCAGCAGCATCCCGATTTGGCAGTGGTGGCCGCAGGCGTGGGCGGCGCCGGTGGCGGAATCGGCGTAGGGATGCTCGTTTACGATTAGCGAGTCCAGTTCCCCCAGCAGGGCCATGGTAGGGCCGGGGCTGCCACCGGTCAGGTCGGCTCTAACCCCGGTCAAACCCAGCCCGGACCGGAAGGGGATGCCTAACTCGGCGAATTTGCCGGCCACCAGTTGCGCGGTCTTGAATTCACGGAACCCCGGCTCCGGGTTCTGCAAAATAGTCTGCGCCAGATTTATCAGCTCATCGGCCCGGGAATCTATCGCTGCATAAAGCTGGCGCTTCAGTTCTTCCTTCGACGGCAACGAAGCACCTCCTTGCGCGGCCACGGGTGGGGGTGTCCCGATTTTAGCAGAGAACAGTTAAAATAGATAGAATACCAAAAACCGAAGGCGGGGCCGGACGATGAAGATTGTTATTGCTCCACAAAGTTTTAAGGGAAGTGTATCGGCGTTGACGGCGGCGCAGGCCATTGAAAGAGGGGTGCTGCAGGCGGCTCCCGATGCCGAAACGGTGCTGGTGCCGGTGGCTGATGGCGGCGACGGAACCCTGGACGTGCTGGTGAACAGCACCGGCGGCCGGATTTTCCGAAGCACAGTAAACGGGCCATTGGGCCATGCGGTTGAGGCTTCCTGGGGCGTTCTGGGAGATGGACAGACGGCGGTCATTGAGATGGCCCGCGCCTCGGGACTGGCGATGATTCCCCCACGCCGGCGGAATCCCCGGGCCACTACCACCTACGGCACCGGGGAAATCATCCGGGAGGCGATGGAAAGAGGGTTTACCCGGATAATAGTAGGCTTGGGCGGCAGCGCCACCAACGACGCCGGCGCCGGCATGGCCGTTGCTCTGGGGGCGCGTTTCCTGGACGCTGCCGGTAAGCAGCTGCCGCGCGGCGGGGCGGCTCTGGCCGGGCTGTCCCAAATTGACATAACCAATTTACACCCCCGATTAGCCAAAGTAACGATTATCGGAGCTACCGACGTTACCAATCCCCTATGTGGGCCTTCGGGCGCATCGGCAATCTACGGGCCGCAGAAAGGAGCTACCCCGGAAATGGTGGCGGAACTGGATGCTGCGCTGGCTAATTTTGCCCGGATTGCGCACCGGGACCTGGGTATGGATTTCCTGGAGGGAGACCATCCGGGAGCCGGCGCCGCCGGCGGTTTAGGGGCCGGGCTGATGGCCTTTGCCGGCGGCCGGCTGCAATCGGGTATAGATATGGTCTGCGAGGTTCTGGGTTTTGAGGAGCAGGTTAAGGATGCCGACCTGGTGCTTACCGGAGAAGGACGGGCCGACCTGTCATCCATCTATGACAAGGCGCCGGTAGGAGTGGCTCGAAAGGCGGCCCCGTTTCAGGTGCCTACCGTAATTCTGGCCGGCAGTCTGGGTGATGGTTACGAGGAGCTGTACCGGAATGGAATCTCCGGGGTGGTCTGCATCGCCGATCGGCCCATGTCCTTTGAACGCAGCCTGTCCAGAACCGAAGAGCTGTTGGAAGGAGCCGCAGCAAGAACGATACGGCTGCTGGGGGCGGTCAAACTCCGCTAACTCCAGAATCGGTCCGGAGCTAGACGCCGGGTATATAGCATAGGAGTTGACATAATCGGCGGTTGGCCCGGAAATTCAGCCCAGTCTTTCCTTCACGAATTCCACTACGATGTCGGCCAGGTAGAGGGCTCTTTCGGCGTCCGCATCTTCAAAGGCTTCGGAGCAGATGCCGCCGGGCAGATAGCCGGGGTAGCGGGTAATTTCGTAATATTTGTCCAGTTGTCTTGCTTCGCTCTTTACGGTGTCAAAGAACATCTCAAAGACCTTGGCATCTTCGCACAAATCGATCAGGGAATGTCCCCAGACATCTTCAGCGCCCCGGTGGTAAAGGTAGGCTTTGACCGCTTTTTCCGCTGCCTGCTGGCAGAGGAAGCAGGCCAGATTGTAACGCTGCCCGGCGCGGTTATACTGGGCGTCCAACAGGTCCTGCTCGGCCTGGCGCAGCCAGCGGGCCCCTTCAGTCAGGTTATTCGGCACAGTAAATCACCTTTCCATATTTAATTGCGGAACGGAGGGCCGGCAGGGAGTCCTGAAGTTCCTGAAATTCTGCCGGCGTATAGACCTGACAATCCACCGAGACCATGCTGCTGAGGTGGTAGGAGAAAAAGTCGGCCCGGCGGCCAAAAGTCGAGTCGGTATCCTGCACTATCACCAGGTCAATCCGGCTGTCGGGCGCTATGTCCCCGGTTATCATGTCGCCGGTGAGATATACCAGCTCCACTCCTAGCTGGGGCATCAGGTTGGTAATATTTTCCAGCTCTCTTTCCAGCATTTGCCGGCGGAACTGGGTAAAGCCTATTCTGACGGGCATCGTCTGGCCTCCCGGTATGTCATTCGGCCCAACTTACTGGTCCAGCATAATCAGGTGGACTTCCCTGGGGCCGTGGACTCCTACTACCAGCTTCATTTCAATATCTGCGGTCCGACTGGGGCCAGTAATAAAATTCAGGTAGCTGCCCATATCGCCGCCGTTGCGGTGATATTCCAGCCGGCGAAACAGGAACACATCATCCAGGCTGGCTACCACGTCTTCGGGCCGAACCAGGGCGAGATGAACGGGAGGCACCACGGAAACCAGCCGGCTTAGACCCTTTCGGGGCAGGACCACCACTGATCCGGTTTCGGCCACGGCGTAATCGGCGCCGGTTAGGCCGATTCCCGAAGCTATGATTTGCTCCCGCAGATAATGGCTGGGAGCAGCGGTGTCCTGGCGGATTACGATGGATTCGATTCCCTGGTTTTGCAGGCCGGAATCAACGGCTAAATCGGCAAAAACGGCCTGATCAGTTCTGCATATTTGGGTAACCCCATGTTGACGGGCAATCTCAGTCAGGTATCCCAGGACTTCCTCAGAGTTGGCGGCGCGCCGGAGGGTCCAACCGCGTAACTGAGCCGTTGCGGATAATTCTGCAATCAGGGCGCGCCGCTCTCTCGACAGCCGTTGGCGGGCTTCTGCCGCCTGAGATTCCAATACGGACAAGGTTTCTGACAGCCGGGCATTGGCAACCTCGCCGCCGGCCTTTTCGGTGTTACCCAAACTTCGGCGCACGTGGGCCAGAAACTCCTCCTTGGGTACACCCAGGGACTGGCTTGGCGGGGTGGACATAATTAGTTGCTCTCGGCGGCGCCGGGTTTGGCCGGCCCGGCACTTTCCAGTTCTCTTTCCCAAATTTCCCGGAACGTCCGTTTGGGCAGCGCCGGCAGGTCGCGGCTTTTCGTCCACTGGGAAACCAGGGGCAAGGGCACGCGGGTAACTTTGTCGCCATCAGTGAAGGGCATTTGCGCCAATCGGCCCACTTTCCCGGCGGCGGCCAGAGCCGAAGGGTTGCGCATCAGCCAGGTGTAACCGCGAGCGGCCATACCCTCGGCTGCCTTGACCGACTTTTCACTTTCATCCGGGCTTTCCGCCAGCTTGTGCCGTAAATGGAGGAGCATTCGGGGAATATTTATCCGAATGGGACAGACCTCGCGACAGGCCCCGCACAAACTGGAAGCCTGGGGCAAGTCCGCGGCCTGACCCAGCCCAACCAAAGTTGGCGAGACGATGGCTCCGATGGGGCCCGGATAGACCCAGCCGTAAGCGTGCCCGCCAATCTTGCCATAGACCGGGCAGATATTGAGGCAGGCAGCGCAGCGGATGCAGTAGAGCGCCTCGCGCAGGTCCGGGTCGGCCAGAAGGCGGGACCTGCCATTATCCACCAAAACCAGGTGAAATTCCTCCGGCCCGTCTTCGTCCTCCCGGCGTCGAGGGCCGGTAGTCATGCTGACGTAACTGGTTAATCGCTGGCCGGTGGCCGACCGGGGCAGCAAGCGCAGAAACACGGACAAGTCCTGAATGGAAGGGATGACCTTTTCCATCCCGGTGATGCCGATGTGAATCCGGGGCGCCGAGGTGCAAAGCCGGCCGTTACCTTCATTGGTGATAATTACCAGCGTACCGGTTTCAGCGACCAGAAAATTGGCCCCGCTGATTCCCAGGTCGGCCTGCAGAAACTTTTCCCGCAAGGTTACGCGGGCCACCCGAGCCATTTCCTCAATGTCGTCGGTGAGGGGTACGCCCAATTTTTCGTGGAACAGTTCGGATACTTGCTCCCGGGTTTTGTGAAGGGCCGGAGCTACCAGATGGGAAGGGGTCTCTTCGGCAAGCTGGATGATGTATTCGCCCAGGTCGGTTTCGTAAACGTCAACGCCGATACTTTCCAGGATGTGGTTCAAGCCCAGTTCTTCGGACACCATGGACTTGCTCTTGGTGGCAATCTTGACCTGGCGGGACCGGGCAATCTCGGACACTATTGCGTTAGCCTGGGCCGCATCCCGGGCAAAGTGGACTTGTCCTCCCGCCTGGGCAACCCGGTCGTGCAGCATTTCCAGGTAGTAGTCCAGGTTATCGAGGGTGTGAACCTTTATCCGCCGGGCTTCTTCCCGCCAAGCCTCCCAAGTGTCTTCGCCCACCTCCCGGATGGCGTCCAGCCGGGCTTCGCTGAATCCTCCGCCGGCCTGGCGCAGGGCACGGCTCAAGGTCTGGTCCTTGATGGCAGACCTGGAGGCGGGGATAAACTGACCGGTCTTTATTTCAGCCATTCAACCTTCCCCCGGTGTCGGCTCGACTGTCCAGGACTTCGGCGATGTGGCGAATTGCCACCGGGCGCTGCTGTCGGCTCAGTCCCCCGCCGATGTGCATCAGGCAGCTCATATCGCAAGAGATGAGGGTATTGGCTTGTGTTGACAGGATGTTGGCGATTTTGTCCTGCAGCATACCTTCGGAAATGTGCGGGTACTTGACGGAAAAAGTTCCCCCAAAACCGCAGCACACCTCAGATTGAGGCAAGGGAGTCAGCTCCAGTTCCGCCACCTGACTCAGAAGTTGGCCTGGCTCGTCCCTGACTTCCATTTCCCGGAGCAGATGGCAGCCGGAGTGGAAGGCAGCCGTCGCCGGCCAGCGGGCGCCCACATCGGTAACTTCCAGTACCTTCACCAGGAACTCGGAGAACTCGTAAACTCGACTGGAAAGCTCCTCGGCCTTTGCCGCATTTGCCGGCTCGCCGGCGAACAGGTCGCGATAAAAGACTTTCAGCATGGCGGCGCAGGAGCCGGAGGGAACGACTACATACTGGCTGAGGGAGAAGCTTTCCAATACCCGCAGGGCCAGTTGCCGGGCCTGACGGGTAAAGCCGGAGTTGTAAAGAGGCTGCCCGCAGCAGGTTTGGTCTGCCGGAAAGTCCACCGCAACGCCCAAATTCCGCAGCACCCGGACCACGCTTACGCCAACCTGGGGGTAAAGTTGGTCAATGATGCAAGTAACGAACAGTGAAGCTTGAATGCCGGAAGTTTGAGCCAAAAGTCCTCATTAGCGAGTTGGACGGTTGAAGGCGCCGGCTTACTGCCGGAGCATAAATTCCGGCGGCGCGCTTGCGGTTAAGGGTAACAGAAGGGCGATTAGGTGGCAACCAGGGTTTCCCGGTTCGGTATTCGCTGTATCCGTCCGGCCCGGTTTAAGATAAGGGCCAACTCCATTCCTGGAAGGAACGGTATGACCCAGCCAACCGGTATCCGGCTGGGTCATTTGCTTAAATTGCGGCGCAGAGAACTGGCGGGAGTGCGAGGGAGTCGAACCCACCTACCCCGCTCTTCACGAGGCATAACGGATTTGAAGTCCGCAAGAGCCACCGGGCCCCTTCCACTCCCGTATCAAAGCCGGCCGTCGGGGAGGGGAGATTTAACTGCCCAATACCGAGTCTATCTTGCGCTTCAGGGCGCCCTTGGGGAGCGCGCCTACTACCTGATCTACCGGTTGGCCATCCCGGAAGAAAATAAGCGCGGGAATGCTGCGGATATTGTACTTCATGGCGATGTTGGGGTTATCGTCCACATCAACCTTGGCTACGTTCAGCTTGCCGTCATACTCCAACGCCAGGTCGTGGACCGCCGGAGCAATCATTTTGCAGGGGCCGCACCACTCAGCCCAAAAGTCCACCAGAACGGGCAAATCCGAGCCCTCAACCTGGTCTGCCCAAGTGCTCTCATTAACTTCCATCGGTTCCGGCATCTAGTCCTCCACGGAAAATGTAAATTTCCAGCCTGAATTTCGGTTTGCTCCGGGCCTTCCTTTGCCATGAGACAGCCGAGGCAAGGGAAAGAAGGATACTTCCCTGGTGCAAGTTTAACTTTGGCAGCCCATTCGGTCAACCGCGAATAACCTCTGTCGGGGCAGCGCCTCTATGTTTTAAGTTGGTGCGCTGCGATTCTCCGGGGGTGGATTGGATAAACCCGGCCGGTTGGTTTATAGTGTGAGGGGGAGGAAGGTTTGACCCAGCAGAAATTGACCGCCGGACAACGTATCGAGCTTTCCCTGGAGGCGTGGGGACGGCTGGGCGAGGCTATGGCCAACTATGCCGGTCAGGTCGTCTTTGTGCTGGGCGGGATTCCGGGCGAGAAGGTGATCGCTGAAGTCATCGCGACGCGCCGCAAATATGTGGCCGCCCGAGCGCTGGATATTCTGGAAGCCTCGCCGGACCGGGTAGCGGCCCCCTGTGTTTACTATGGGGACTGTACCGGCTGCCAGTGGCAGCATTTGTCCTACGCGGCCCAATTGCGGGCTAAGCAGGAAAAGGTGATTGACGCCCTGATTCGAGTTGGCGGACTGGAGGACGTTGCGGTTCGACCAACCTTGCCGTCTCCCGCGGAATACGGATACCGCAACCACGCCAGGTTTACGGTGGGAAAGCGGGGGGATTTGGGATTTGTGAACCGGGAAACCCGCCGCTTTGTCCGCATCCAGAGCTGTATGCTGATGCACGACGGTATCAACCGCATATTGGAACAATTGCAGGACCGGTGCGGTGAGACAACTCAGTTGGCCGTGCGCGCCGGCAGGGATACGGGGGATTATCTGGTACAGCCGGCATTGAAAAATGTTGACCTGAACATCCCTACCGGACAAAAACACTACCTGGAATCCGTGGACGGGCATACCTTCCGGGTAGCTTCGCCCTCCTTTTTCCAGGTGAATGTTGACCAGGCCGCTCGCTTGATCCAGGTAGTCCAGGAGGGCGTAAACCTGTCCGGGGGTGAAATCCTGCTGGACGCCTACACCGGCGTGGGAACTTTCGCCATTTTATTGGCTCCCTATGTCAAGAAAGTCTATGCCATTGAGGAATCTTCGGCGGCGGTGGCCGATGCCAAAGAAAACGCCGCCGAAGTCGAAAACATAGAGTTTCTGCTGGGGAAGACCGAAGAAGTTCTGGAGCAGTTGCCGGAACCGCCGGATGTAGTCATCCTGGACCCGCCCCGGGCCGGCTGCCAGCCCGCTGCCTTGAAAAGCCTGCTCAGGCTGGGGCCGCCGCAAGTGGTTTACGTCTCCTGCGACCCGGAGACGCTGGCCCGGGACTTGAAGGTTTTGTGTCGGGAACGTTACTCGATAGACCGAATTCAGCCGCTGGATATGTTTCCGCAGACGCACCACGTAGAATGTGTTGCGGTGCTTACCCGGAACCCGGACTTGCCCTTGCTTACTTTGGCCTCCGCCTCACCCCGGCGGAGAGAACTGCTTACTGCAATGGGGCTGCCCTTCCGGGTGGAACCTTCCAACGCCCCGGAGGAGCCTCTGGAGGGTGAGTCGCCGGCGGAAATGGTGCGGCGTTTGTCCCGGGACAAGGCAACGGTGGTGGCCCGGGAGCAAAGTGAAGGGTTTGTGGTAGGCGCCGACAGCACAGTAGTTCTTGACGGCAAGTCCATCGGCAAGCCGGTGGACGAAGACGAAGCCCGCCGGATGCTTCGGGAATTGCGGGGCACCCGGCACCAGGTTACCACCGGCGTTACCGTGATTAACGTGAGCACCGGCAAGACCCGTACCGAACACTTGACCGGTGAGATAGCAATGCGGGATTTCACCGATGCGGAGATGGAAGCATCGATTGCCTCCGGGATGCCGATGGACAAAGCCGGCGCCTACGCTATTCAAGACCGGGAGTTCCGTCCGGCGGTAATAACGGCGGGGTGTTACACCAACGTGGTGGGGCTGCCCCTCTGCCGCCTGATTGCAATGCTGCAAGAATTGGGGTATCCCGCGCCCTCGGACTTACCGCCGGACTTAGGCCGGCAGTGCCTGGAATCGTGTCCCTTCACTGCCACCCAGGAAGATTGCAAATGAACGTATTTGGCATTGGTTTCCTAGAATTAGCCGTGATATTTCTCGTTGCTTTCCTGGTTATGGGGCCATCAAAGACCATTGAAATGGCCCGGACTGCGGGAAAGCTGATCGGCGAAGTGCGGCGGTCGGCGAATGAAATGACGGCGGCGGCGGACCTGACCGGGTTGGACAAGCCGGCCGCCTCCCCGACCCGGAGCGAGCCGGCGCCAACGGAACCACCGCCGCCGGCCGGCGCCGTTCCCACCACCGGAACCGGAGACGGGAATGAGCAGCGTCCGTGAACTCACGCTGATCGAGCATCTGAGCGAGTTGCGGCGCCGGATTTTTATATCGGTCGCCGCCTTGCTCATCGGCTCGGTGGTGGCTTTCTTTTTCTGGACCGAGATTGTTGACCTGCTGAAACGGCCGGCCCAGGAAATAAATGAGGGGCAAGGCGTCAATCTAATTGCCACCCAAGTTACGGAACTGCTGTCCACCAGCGTGAAAGTCTCTCTGGTGGGAGGCTTTGTGCTGGCTCTGCCGGTAATTCTCTACCAGATTATCCGGTTTGTCGCCCCGGGACTTACTACTAATGAGCGCCGTTACCTTTTCCTCTTTATGCCGGGCGCTTTGCTGGCTTTCTGCTGCGGGCTGGCTTTCGCTTATTTCGTCCTTACCCCGCGGGCCTTGCCCTTCCTGCTGACCTTTGGCGGAGGCGTCGCCGACCCGCTAATCAAGATTAGCAATCTGGTGGACGTGATGCTGCGGCTGCTTTTCTGGATGGGCCTGGCCTTTGAGACCCCGGTGGTGATGTACTTGCTGGGGCAGTTGGGTATCGTCAGCGCCAGGATGTTCAGCCGGTTTCGCAAGTATTGGGTAGTTGTGGCATTCACTTTGGGAGCGATTATCACGCCAACCTTTGACCCGCTGAACCAAACTCTGGTGGCGGCTCCCTTGCTGGTGCTTTACGAGCTGGGAATATTGCTGGCGTGGCTGGCCGGTCGTTCCCGGCGGAAGGCAGCCGCCGAATTGGTATCTTTGTCCGATGGCGGATAGAGGCCGGCAAGAAAAAGGGACGGGAATAGCCCGTCCCGGTTTGCCGTTTATGCGCTCAATGCGGCTATTGCTGCCGGTTGTTATCCTCAGATTGGGTGGAAGCGTCGTTTTTGGTTGGGGCCTGGGCGCTTTCCTCTTCTCCGGTTACCGAACTCTTGAAGGAGCGGATACCTTTACCTAGAGAAGCGCCAATTTCGGGCAGACGCTTGGCGCCGAATATAAGCAAGACTATCAGCAGAATTATCAGAATTTGGGGTAGTCCGATTGGCCCGAATCCCATTTCGCCTCCCGACGTCAGCAGTGTTGTAACCTAATCATAGCAAATTTTCAGGTTAAATTACAGAGCAGCTGCGTTAATCCCGGGCATTAACGCTGGCCCGGCGCCGGCGGTGCAGGTTGAGACCCGGTTTAAGGCTGGGTATAATCGGGACATTCTTACCCGAAGAAGGTAGCAATGGCTGAAGAATATGACCTCATAGTAATCGGCGCCGGGCCGGGCGGTTACGTGGCGGCGATACGCGCCGGGCAGTTAGGCTTGAAGACTGCCATCGTGGAACGGGATGCTTTGGGTGGCGTTTGCCTGAACTGGGGCTGTATTCCCAGCAAGGCGCTGCTCAAGAATGCTGAGGTTGTTTCTTATTTTAACCGAGCCGAGGAGTTTGGGCTGAAGTTCGATAACTTCTCCGCCGACTTCTCCACGGCCATTGACCGCAGCTGCAAAGTGGTGGACCGTAATGTAAGGGGCGTTGCCTATCTGCTCAGAAAGAACGGAGTTGACCATATTGCCGGCGAGGCGTCGCTGAGGGGTAACGGCGTAGTAGAGGTGGCCCCCGAAGGGCAGCGACTCCAAGCCAGGAATATCGTTATTGCCACCGGGGCGCGTCCGCGCACCATTCCTCCCTTGCCCGTTGACGGCGAAAGGGTAATCACCAGCAAGGAAGCCATCGTCCTTAAAGAATTGCCGGAGTCTATCGTAATCGTGGGGGGAGGCCCTATCGGCCTAGAATTTGCTTACCTGTACCGAATGTACGGGGTGGACGTGACGGTGGTGGAGCTGCTGCCGCGTCTGGCTCCCGGCGAAGACGAGGAAATCAGCCGGCAGGTGGAAAGGGCTTTTACCCGGCGGCACCGGCTCAAGATAATTACCGGCGCCGCCGTTACCGGTGTAACCGATTCGGCGGGTCAACTCCGGGTGGAAGTGGACAAGGACGGCTCCCGGCAGACTCTGACCTGCGACAAGGTTCTGGTAGCCGTCGGGGTGCAGCCCAACTCGGAAAACCTGGGGCTGGAGGCGCTGGGTGCAGCCACTCAGGGAGGCTATATCCAGGTTGACGCGGCCATGGCGACCAACGTCCCCGGAGTATTTGCCATTGGCGACGTTACGGGCAAGTTGGCCCTGGCCCACGTCGCCTCGGCCCAGGCCACAGTGGCCGTGGAGGGGATAGCCGGCTTGGACCCCCAACCATTGGATTACACGACGATGCCCCGGGCTACTTACTGCCAGCCGCAGATAGCCAGCTTCGGACTGACGGAGGCCCAGGCAGTGGCGGCGGGGCATGACGTCAAGGTTGGCAAATTCAATGTGCAGGCCAATGGCAAGGCTCTGGGAATGGGCGAAACCGACGGTATGATTAAACTGGTAGTGGATTCCCGATTCGGGGAAATTCTGGGGGCGCATTTGGTGGGGCCGGAAGTAACTGAATTGCTGGGGGAGTTGTCCCTGACCCGGCTGCTGGAAGGAACCACATTGGAACTGGGTTGGCTGGTTCACGCCCACCCGACAATTTCTGAAATTATCAAGGAAGCGGCTCTGGCGGCGGAAGGCCGAGCCGTTCATATGTAAAACTCCCTTACCCGGTTTTAAGGCGCAGGAGGCTGACTTGGCAACTACCATAGTAATGCCAAAGATGGGCTACGATATGCGGGAAGGCACGGTAGTCCGCTGGTACAAGCAGGAAGGTGAAGAGGTGGCCCGCGGCGAGGTAATAGCCGACATCGAGACCGACAAGGCCACGGTGGAATTTGAGGCTTACACCGGCGGCGTGCTGCAGCGCCGAGTCGCTCAGGAGGGCGTGCCGGTGGCCGTCGGCGATGCCATAGCTATCCTGTCAGAACCGGGCGAACCTTTGGCAGATGAGCCGGTTGTCGAGACCGAGACTGCTACGGGCCCGACCGACGCGACGGCTCCGGCTGTGTCTGAGCCGGCTCCGGTGGCAGCTCGTTCCGATGGGGAAGTTCGAGCTTCCCCCATCGCCCGGCGGCTGGCCCGGGAGCGGGGCATTGACCTCAGCCTGATTATCGGTACCGGGCCCGGCGGGAGAATAGTCGAGCAGGATGTGCTGGAATACGCGCCCGATTCGGCGGCAGATGGGGCGTCCGAGGATGGCGCCGGCGCTGGCTGGATTAAAGCCTCGCCCCTGGCCCGGCGGCTGGCCCGGGAGCGGGGTATAGATTTAACCACGGTGTCAGGAACCGGATTTGGCGGACGGATAATTGAACGGGATATTTTGGAATTTGCCGCGCCTTCCGCCGCCGAGGGCCCGGAAGTCGCTGCGGCGCCGGCACCGGAACCTGATGCGCCGGCGGAAAGCCCATACCGCGAACCGGATAACGTTGCTTCGGGCGGTCAGCAAGTTGCGCTGAGCCGGATGCGGCAGGCCATTGCCCGGGTCACCGTGGACAGCAAGCAGCAAGCGCCCCATTTCTACGTTACCGCCGAAATAGATATGGATCGGGCTATGGGTCTGCGGCAGGAGATAAACGAGGCATTGCCCGAAGAAGACCGGGTGAGCGTAAATGACCTGGTGATTCGGGCCTGCGCCATCTCCCTGGGTCGGCATCCCAAGTTCAACGCCTTCTTCCGCGATGACCACCTGCAATTTAACCGGTCGATAAATGTAGGGATAGCCATTTCTCTGGAAGCGGGACTCATAGTTCCCGGAATAAGTAATTGTGAGAGCAAGAGTCTGGTGGAAATTGCCGCTGCCAGTAAGGACCTGATTGCCCGGGCCAACAGCGGTTCCTTGCGGAATGAGGAATACAGCGGGACTACTTTCAGCGTCAGCAATCTGGGGATGTTTGATGTGGACAGTTTTGCCGCCATCATCTTCCCGCCCCATGCGGCGGTGCTGGCTGTAGGCACAGTCCGGGAGCAGCCGGTGGTCCGGGACAGCCAATTGGCGGTGGGCCGGGTTATGAAGGCTACCTTGTCCACCGATCACCGGGTGGCCGACGGCGCCGAGGCGGCCCGTTTTCTGGTTGAAGTGAAAAATCTCCTGGAAAAACCCGTAAACCTGCTCTTGTAGCCTAACTGCGTCGATTAGAGTAAAGGGCTATACGCTTCCTGCGCTGATCCCGGTTCTGCGCCGGGTTTTTCGCGTCGCAATCCGGTTTGAGGAATCAAAGCCCATGACAACATCTCCGGCAGCTGTGTATTCGCCCCGGGTTTATCCACTGGATGCCCATTCCTTGACTGAGGAAGAGATAGCCGTCGCCTTTGCGATGACCTCCCGCCGTCCGGAACCTTTTGACGAGATTGCCGAGCAGGTAAGCCGGGAAAAGGCGGCGGACTTTCACGAAAGGTGGGTATTGGGATACGGGCACTCTTCAGTGGCGGAACATGCGGTGGTGCATCTGGCGGTGGAGAATATCTCTCGCCTGGCTTGCGATTCCCTGGAGGATAACCGGCTGGCCTCCTATACCGAAAAGTCATCCCGGTATCAAGTTATGCCGCCCAACTATTTCCACGTGCCGGCGGAGTTGGATGCCTTTCCGAAAGTTCGCTCCTTGTACGTCTCCACCGCCCAGGACCTCTTCACCGCTTACCGGCAGTTGATTGACGACTGCCTGGGGTATTTGAAACGGAACTTTCCCCAGACGTCCCGGGAAAGGGAAAACGCCTACGCTATGCGACTGCGCCGAATGGCGACGGACAGTTGCCGAGCCGTCCTGCCGGCGGCGACCCTCACCAACGTTGGCCTGACCGCCAACGCCCGAGTATTGGAACACGGCATTTCCAAGTTAATGTCTTCAGCCCTGGTCGAGGAAAGGGAACTGGGGGAACTGATCAGGAGCCAGGGGCGCCGGATTACGCCCACGTTAATCAAATATGCCGACCGGAACCGGTTTCTGGAGTCGGCCCTGCGCCGGGATTGGCAGCTGGGTCTGCCCATGCAGCTTGACGAAGCCCAGACCAGGTTGGAGGTAAAGCTGGTCCATTTTGACCGGTTTTCGGAGGTAAAGCTGGCTGCGGCCCTGCTGTTCCGGCAGCAGTCGTGTGAATACCAGGCCGCCTGGCAGCAGGCTCAGGAAATGGATGGCGAAGCCCGATTGGGATTAATTGACTCGCTGTTGGAGAACCTGGGCGACCACGATGCGCTCATCCGAGAGTTTGAGTTGGTGGATTACACTTTTGAATTTATCATGGACTACGGCGCCTATCGGGAATTCAAACGGCACCGGATGCAGTCCTACTTTCCCCAAGCCTTCACCCCGGAGTTGGGCTATAAGGTTCCGCAGCTATTAGTTGACGCCGGACTGGAAGAAGATTTCCGGCAGGCAATAGCCGGCGCTGAGGCGGGTTACCGGCGCCTGACCCAGGCTGTACCTCTGGCGGCTCCATACCTGTTGACTCACGCCCACCACCGCCGAGTGTTATCAAAGCTGAATCTGAGGGAGTGTTATCATCTCTTCAAGTTGCGGACCTCTCGCCAGGCCCACGAATCGGTACGCGAACCCGTTATTGCAGCGATGCGGCTGGCGGTAGAAGCGCAGCCTAATCTGTTTCGCTGGCTGAGGCTGCGGGATTATCCCGATTGGTGGCCGTACCAGCCATTGTAGCTGAGCTGCTTCGAAAAAGGCCGGATATTACGAAGATGCGAGAAGTAGGACTCTCAATTGAGAGTCCTACTTCTCGCATTGTGCGGCCAGGCTCTGGGTGCGGGTGACTAGGCGGTAACACCCCGCTGGGTCTGCATAAAGTCTTCCAAAGCCTCCAGATAGTCGGGGCTGGGGAAGCGCTCCCCGTTCTTCACCTTCATCCCGTCGGTAAATATTTCCAGCCGGTTGCCGTCGGGATCGCTGAAGTAGAAGGAACGGCTGCCGCTGCCGTAGATATTGTTGTCGCTCTCGATACCGTGGGTAGTAGGGCCGTTGATAATCTTGACGCCGTTGGAATGCAGGTGGGCCAGCGCCCGCATGAACTCGTCCCGGTCTTCCACCTGGAAGGCAATCTGCTGCACCAGGCGAGCATTGGCGGGAACCGCCTCGGACACATCTACCCCGGCTGGGGCGGTGGCGATAACTACGTCGTGGTGCGTCTCATCGAACCGGAGGAAGGCGGTTTCGCTGCCGTCAGGTCGCTTGCGATGGTTGGTAACCTGGAGGCCCAGCACCTCGGTGTAGAACTTGAAGGACCGTTCGAAGTCGGAAACCAGAATGCCTACGTGGCCTATACCCTTAATATTGATGCCCATAATCCGTCACTCTTCCAGAAAGATTTGGTAACATCCACCATTCAGCTTGAGTAGCTGATGGCGTTATTAAATCGGCCAGACTGAAGAGTCTGCCGAAAGACTGGCCCAATTATAGCAAACATTGCTTTGGGGTCAAAGGCAACTGCCCAGCGCGGTAGTGGTCCGGGTCAGGGGTCTGAGCAGTCCCGGGTGAACCCGCAGTTGGGGCAGATTATTTTGCACTGCCGCTGAATCATCTGACCGCCGCAGATTTCGCAATGAAGGTCCCCGGCCGGTGTCGCAACGAGGTTTAGTTCAAGGCGGAGGACGTTCCCATCGGCTCGCAACATTCCGGATACGGACTCCTTCAGGATTAATGGGTTTCGGGGGAAGTTATCATGGTTTCCAGAACCATCTTGTCCGAACTGCTGCCGTCCACCTGAGGTTCCTCCATAGTCAGGTTAATTGAATCAAACTCGTATAGAGATTCCGTGGGTCTCAAAGGCATTGAAGCCCATCCGGAAGAATCTACGGAAACTTGCCCAATCAAGTGTTGATGACCATCCCTGGACAGCCAAACCTGATAGGGATGAGCCGGGTGGGTTTGCGTCATGTTGGACAACATCAAGGTAGCTTCCATTCCATCGTCATTGATTAGCAAAATTCCTTCACACTCGTTGTCGCCACTGGTGGGGAGCAGCATGAGCGGCTTGGTATAGGGGTTAGCCATCAAATAACTGGTTTCCATCGCCTGCTTTAAGGCTACGCCGGTATTTGCGCTGTTCTGGTCAAGCTGCGACACCATGGTGCTGTAGGCCACGTATTCCTGCTCTATGTGGTTGAGTCGATTCGCGGTTGCCACCTTTTCCTGTTCCAACTGGGTTATTCGAGCATCGGTTACCATCCTCTCCTGGTTCAACGAGTTCATCCGGCTGGTTGTAATCACGTTCATTATCAGGGAAGCGGTGAGCAAACTGATAACCAGCAAGGCGGCCAGGGGCAGGACAAAGCTGCTCAAGGAAAAGCGAGAGGCCGGCTTGGCGCGCTCAAACGGCGCCGTCGGGGCAGCGGCCGCCGGGACGAATACCGGCGGCAATTGTTCGACAGCTTCCATCACCCGGGATTGCAGCTCCGGCGGCGGCACAAGTTGAGGAACGGCCTCGGCCAACAGAGCGGAAGTGTCAAGCATTTCCGCCAGGGCGACGCCGCAGTCGGCGCAGTCCTCCAGATGGGACTCCAGAAAGGACATATCTTCCCTATCCAGCGCGCCCAGAGCGTAGGCTTCGAAGAGTTCTTCCGGGTGGTCGCCCGGCCGGTGAAATTGCTGCTGGCTATTTCTCATCATTTTGTTGAAGCTCTTCCCGTAGTTTCTGCAAGGCCAATCTGGCCCTAGTTTTTACAGTCCCCAATGGCTGACCTAATTGGGCGGATATTTCCGATTGAGACAAGCCGCCAAAATATGATAACACGATTACTTCTTTTTGTGCTTCCGGCAGGTTGGTCAAAGCTTTACGAACTCTTTCCCCTTCTATGCTGCGTTCCACTGCGTCCTCAGTGGCTATCTGGTTTGATGGAAACAGGTCCAGGGTCTCGTATTCTTTGGGATCGGTAGCTGAGTCAGTACGCCGGCGGGCCCTAATCAGGTCGATAATCTTGTGATGGGCTACGCTCATAATCCAGGACTTGGGCTGACCACGCTCGGGACTATAGCTGGCAGCCTTCAGCCAGACGTTAAGGAATACTTCCTGCGTAGCCTCCTCCGCCAGCGCTTCCGACCGGAGCATATATCTGGCTAGAGAATACACTGCCGAAGAATAGCGGGCGTAAACGGCTTCGAGCGCATTCTTTTCACCAGTAGCGACTCGGCTCAGCAGTTCTTGATCCTCCAGTACCTGGTAATCAATCACCCTTGCTCTCCGACTGCATGAAGTCCAAAGACTTCTATATAGACACACGCTAATTATATCGTTTTGGATTGTCGAGAGTTGCCGGAAGGTGCAGTCAGTTTGAATTGGTCTGTTTTCTGTGCAAGATGTTAATCAACTCCCGGGCTGCGGTCAATTCCCGCTCCGACCGGGCCCGACTGCTGAAAGTTTCCAGAGAGAGCAGAGCGGCTTCGGTATCACCCAGCTGCACCTGGGAACGGGCCAATTCCAGGTACAGAGGGGAAGCATCCGGTTCAATGAACAGCATCCGTTCGACGGCGGCGACATGACGAGGGTAGTCCCGGCCGGCCAAATAAATCTGTCTAAGGTTGTTTAACATACGGTACAGAATCAACTTGCCGGTGGCCGGCGCCAAAAAACTATCCTGCCAAAGGAAAGCGGGGCCGAACATATCCTGCGCCAGACGGCGACAATCGGCGGCGGAGGCCAGTGGGCCGGAATGAAAAGGGTCCAGATACAAGCCCAAGTCCTGCAATTCGACGAGAAAATGCCCGGGCAGCCCTACGCCGCGACAATTCAGCCCTAACCGTCCGGCGACTCCCAGGTACAGTACCGATAAGGTGATGGGAATGCCTGTCCCGGTATCCATGACCCGATTCAGAAAGCTGTTGTCGGGGTTGTAGTAATCCTGGGGATTGCCGGTGAACTTTTGCCGGTCGAAGAGATAGAAGAGATAATGGTTAAGGGTTCTAGTCCGGTGGGCCGAAGGGGAATCGGCGCCGGCCAGATGCGTAACTTCCGCAGCCATATCATCCATCCGGCCAAGATAATCGGCAACGTCCAGAGAAGGGAACTCCTCGCCGGCCAGATAAAGGGCACACCGGGGCAAGTCCAGCTCAGCCTCGGGCCGGCTGACCTCGGTCCGGAAAAGCTCTCTGAAAGAGGAAGATACAGATTCAGGCATACCTTTTTCCTCGGCAGGACGCGGCTAAACCGTCAGGGTGTTCAACAGCTCCGTTAAATTGGGAGCATTTTCCAGGTCCCAGAGCAAGGTCAGGGCAGCGTCGCATTGCCTTTCGGTGAGAACCGCTGCTGCCAGGTTGTGGAACTTGGCCTCAAGTTCCCGGTCGCTCAGCGGGTTTTGCCGGTGGCCTTTGGGGTACGACGTGGCGGCAGCGTAAGACTCGCCGGCGTCGGAAATGACTTCGATCCGACAGTTGTACTGCATGGGATATTTTTCGGTAAAGCCCGGTCCCTCGACCATAGTCATCCGGGACATCAGCGCGCGGAGAGCCGGATCGGCTATTTTCCGGGGGGTAAAGCTGGCCGGCGTTACGGCGCCGTCCTGAAGCGCCATGGCCACCAGGAAAGGTATGCTGTGGTCGGCCGTTTCCCTGGTTTGAGGGTCCCATTTTTCGGGTTCGGTGGCCGGGGTACTGATTTCTGACCGGTAGGTTTGGATGGTTACCGAATCAATATTTGCCGGGTTAACCTGCGAGTGCAGCTCGACGGCCAGGCCGATGGGAGCCTGGGTGTGTATCTGCGAGGGGTAGAATTTGAAGCTGGAAGCGTTGATCAAAAAATTTTGGCCGCTGCTACCGAACCGGTCCAGGGTAACCCGTTGGGTAACCCCGGCCTGTTCCCACAGGCCCCGGCGTCCTTCGAAGGGTTCTCCGGGGCCGATCATGCCCTGGGCGGCCAATTGGGCCGCAAAAATGCCGGCGCGAGTGGCGCTGGCCGTGGCGCAGCCCTTCCACATAGACAATTCTCCGGTGCGGGTAACGCCCAGGGGCAGGTTGGGGGCCAGCGCCAATGCAATGGCATGGCCCAGTTGTTCGGTGTCCAGCCCCATCAAGACGCCGGCGGCGCAAGTTGCCCCGACGATGCTGAACATACCTTGATCCCAGCCCAGCTCGCCGGATACCACCTGGTCCGAGAGACGACAGAATACTTCGTAAGCCAGCGCAGTGGCAGTGATGACGGCGCGCCCGTCGCGCTGTTCGGCGTCGGCGACGGCCAGAACTGCGGCAATCATATCGCTGGGGTGGCCGCCGCCGGGGGAGAAGTAGGAATCGTTGCAGTCCAGGAACCGAATCATGCAGCCATTGGCAAAGGCGGCCAGGTCCGGCGAGCTGTAATCTTGCGTACCCAGAACTCGGGCGGCGGGATTTCCGGTTACGGAGCCGGCCAGACTGCGGGCAATCTTGGCCGGCTCCGACAAATAGCCGCCCATAGCGCAGCCCAGGGTATCGATGAGGGTGCGCTTGACCTGGTGCACTGTGGCGGAATTCAGGTCTTCAAAATTTAACCGGCTGGAATAATCGCTCAACAGCCTGGCAGTCGAGTCCATGACCTTCTCCTGTGCCGGGCGCGCCGGCAATCGCCTGGCTTTGATTCCGGGATGACGGCTAGTTGTCCGCCGCCTGGGCGGTGGCTTCCCGGCTGACCAGCTCGTCGTAGTGGTCGCCGGCCTGGGTTGCCAGCAATTCTACGTCCTCATCCAGCACATAACCCTGTTGGACCAACTCCAGGGCGGCGGCGCGGACTTGCTCGAGATAGTCTTCCCGGGAACTGTAGCGTTCCTCGACGGACAACCGGGGGTCTCCCGAGGCCTCTCGCTCGGCCCGGGTTGCCGGGAAGGGGATGGTAGAACCGGCCAGGGTGCCTCCGGTAGCTCCACCCGACGACAGAATCTGGCCTTCTCCGCCGATTTCAGCATGGCGCAGGTTCCAGCCGGTGTGCGTAGCCAGCGGCACGGTAGTCAGCGGCAGACGAATGCCGGCTTGCTCGTTGCCGTCTGCGTCCACGGACGGAACCCACAGAGGATAGGGTTCGCCTATAGCTGCCGGCACATTTGAAGCTACGCCCGGTTCCGGGCCAAAGTCCAGCCGGTAGAACCGGCGCAGAGGCTCCGTGGTGTTAACACCGGGAAGGGTTCGGAAGGTTTCAGTTACCTGCTGCGGTTCTACGGCGGTGCCGTCATCCAGCCGGGGGTATTGGCTGTCTGGCGCGGCCGTGCCGTCAGTAACCCAGCGATCCAGGTTGACCAGGGCCGCTCGCAGCAGGGGGCGATAGTCCAGGCAGTTGAAGGGCTGCTGGCCTCGGCTGCCGTTAGCCGGGTCATTGTCCCGCAGATAGGGCGTTCCTAAAGGGTGCTGAGCGCCACCGAAGTGATAAACGCGCACCGCATCGGGAATTTCCAGATCTCGTTCCCCGGCCACGTCGATATGCACCATTGCGCCGCCTCCGCCCCAATATTCCGAGGACGTATAGGTGTACATAACTTTTGGTACCGGGCCCTGGGCAATAGCCCGAGTCAAAACCCCGTCGGTCTGGCCGGTTACCGGGTCGGTCTGCTCCAGGTCGCTGAAAGGGAAGAGATTGTTGGGACTGCGGCTGGCCTGGCTGGAGGGTTGGGCGAAACGCTGGTTGAACTCACCATGCTTGGCTCCGGCCACGTGGGGGATGAGGCCGTCAAACACCCGCCGCCCGGTCTCGTCGTAGTTGAAGCCGTAGTAGAGAAGGTCGCGCAAGAATCGGCCGCTCTGGGAGGAACCGAAAGAGTAGGCGTATTCCAGGGCGCCGGCGCAAGGGTTGCCTTCATCCTCGCTGGCGTAGCGCAGGAAGGAAGCCAGCTCCCGGGTGGCTAACAGACCGGCCCCCACTACCGGCGCCCCGGTAGTGGAATAAACTACCTGATAAACTTTGCCCGGCTCAAATCCCGAAGCCTTGTAAACATAATTGGCGTCCGGGACAACCTGCCCGTCCTGGGCCCGGGCAAAGGCCCACTCTTCCCGGGGAATCACCGTCTCCGGGCCGTCTTCACTTTCCTGCACCGTCATGCAGGCGTCCGGGTCTTCCAGGTTATTGGATGGATAGGGGCGGTGATTCCGATCCGAGAGAAATTGCTCGGTGATGGGCTCATTAGGCACGAATGTGACTACCAGTTTGCCGGTAATCCGGGTGCCGTCCAGATTCCGGGCTTCCGGGGGATAAAGGCGTAGAACGCCGGGAACGTCCGGGGCGTCGTGCTGCCAACCGCACCAGGCAACGGTGTAGCCCTGGCGCATCAAGAAGCCGTTGCCGGATTCCAGGGGAGCGTCGGGGGGCAGGTCGGGAGCATTGTTGAAATTGCGCAGACAGGGGGCACGCCCCCGGTTGAGAATATCGAAGAAGAGCCGGCCGTTACCCTGGCCCTGGTCAACGGGTTTTAGAATGCGGAAGTCGGAATAAAAGTGGACTTCCCCGGTGATGCTGCGGGGAGCCAACCGAAGGTCGGTGACGGCTTCATTGCAAGGGTTGACCGGGTCAACCGTAAAATATACGGTACCGTCCAGTTGTTCATAAGGGCCCACAGCGCCAAAAGACTCGCCATTGGCGAAGGGTACCCGGGAAGTAATTTCCAGCTTTCCTACGGCCATTTTCTACCTCCTTTTGGCTGCGGAATTTAGGGTTCTACAGTATCCCGATGGCGTCGACATCCAGGTCCTGCGGCGCTGGGTCGCCGGTGAAATCGAGCCACCAACGGTCAAAGTCTGCTTCTCCATACTTGTCCTTCAATCGGGACAGGTGGGATTTGACCTGAATCAGTACGGGCTGTTCATACTCAGTAACCAGTTGATAGGTGCGCGCTGTCCATTCCAGCGCGCCGGTCAGGTCGTCTCTTTCCTCGGCAACCATACCCAACTGACCGTAGGTGCGGGCTATTCGCTGGACCTCGCCCAACTCCTCGAAAATCTCACGGGCCTGGTGATACCAGTTTTCGGCTTGATCGTACCGCTTCTGTTCGTGGAACAGCACCCCCAACTGGCGGCATTCGTCGCCGGCGCCCCGCCGGTCGCCCAGCTCTTCACGCCGTTCCAGGGCGGCCAGGTACCACTCCTCCGCCTCCTCATAGACGATGCCCCGGTCCTGCTCCAGCAGTCCGAGGAAGTGCAGTTCGGTAGCCATCTGGGCCTGGTTTCCCAAACGGTCGCTGAGACTCAAAGCTTGCTGATACCAACTCTTGGCCTCGTCGAAATTATACTGGGCGTGACAGACCGTTCCGAGTTCGTGAAAGACCAGGATAGCCGTCTCTTCATCCCGGTGTTCTTCCACCAGGTCCCGGGCCCGGTGATACCAGCTTTCCGCTTCCTTGTGCTCAAACTTGAGTTGGGTAACCAGACCCAGAGCGCGGAAGTCTTTAACCATCTCCTCTTCGTCCGGGAGGCGCTGATGAATGTCCAGGGCCTTACTGTACCAGTCTTTAGCCTCGGTGTAGAGGCGCTGGCGCTGGCGAACTTGACCCAGGGCAAAGTAGTCATCGGCTACGGCGGCCCGGTCTTCCCCGCTCTCAATGATGGTCAGGGAACGCTGAAACCAGCCGGCGGCTTCGTCCAGCCGGTTCAGCATCAGGGCAATGGAGCCAAACTGGTGGTAAACGGAGGCGACCCTCGGGTCGGTTTCAGCTTCGGGCTGGGCCGTAAGGTAATCGGCCAGTTGCTGGTTCAACTCCAAAGCTCGCGGCACATCTCCCTGCCCCACCGATTCACTGACGTCGGTGCCCAAAAGATACAACCACAAGTCAATGGCGCCGGCGGCCGCGGCCTGGTCGGCGGACCCGCCCACCGCTTCCAGCAACTGTCCTCGAAGCCGGCGCAGTTCGGGGATTCGCCGCTGCATCCGGTAAACTTGAGCCAGGGGTTGGACAATTAACTGGGCGTTATCCCACTGCCGGATTTCCAGAGCCAGGCCCAGGGCCTGGTTCAGGTTGCCTTCTTCGGCCAGCACTGCGGTTGCTCCGGAATCCTGATTTTCGTAAAGCGACTCCATAAAATAATCGGCGGTGTCGGCATAGACTCGCACAAATTCCGACTCCAACCGACTGATGCCGGCGGCGGGTAACTGACGGCCCAGCTTGGAACCCAGGAATCGAGGCAGGGCGGGATGGATTTGATAGACGCTGGGAGATATGGGATCTAGGAAGCCGGCAGCCAAGGCGTTGCGCAGCAGGGTTCGGCAAGCTCCCCAACCCAGTTCCTCACCCAGGGTGGCGCGGTAGGTAGGCTCCTGGGTGATGTGGGTCAGAATGTCCAACATCACGCGGCGCTGGAATAAGGACAGGAAAGGCAGGTGAGTACGGCTGCGATGGGACATTTTGGTCCAGGAATATTCCATCAAGGCAGTGAGGAAATTATCGCGGCCTTCCTCTTTGGCGCCGTCGGGGAAATGTTCCAGCGCCCGTTCCAGCTCACCTCGGATTACCGAGGCGGGCGTATCTTTGAGCAAGGGCAAGGCTATCTGGCAGGCCAAAGGGTGCCCGTCCACGTCGTCCAGCAGCCGCACCAGGTCTTCGCTTACCCGGTCGCTTTCCACGCCGGCTTTGGCGACAATGGCCGCGGCCAGGTCCTTGCGATCGTAGGAGTTCAAGCCCTTCAGGTCAAAACGCGAGTAGGGGACAGTCAGCCATTCCGCCTGGCTGCTGCGGCTGGTCAACAGGGCCCAACTAGCGCCAGGGCCGGTCACATCGGCCAGGAAGCGGGCCAAGGCAGCTTGTTCCGGGGTATCGAGAAGCCCGGGGGCACCTTCAGGAAATCCGGCAATATTTTCGGCGCCGTCCAGAATCAATAGGGACGGTTGTTCTTTGAGGTATTCAACTACCCAACCGCGTTGCCGGTCGGGGTTCAGTTCCGCAAACCGCAGGCCAAGCACTGAGGTGCCGATTTCGTGAATTACACGTTCCGGGCTGGCCGAGTGGGCTAGTTCAAAGGGGGTGTAAAAGACACCGCCGGGCCGTTCGCTTTGGCCGGTTTGCTGCAACCATCGGGCCAGTCCCAGGGCCAGCTCGGTCTTGCCGACGCCGGCGCTGCCGCTCAGCAAAACCACCGAGTCCCGGGCAAGCTGCCGTTCCACTCCGGCCAGTTCCGCCTGTCGTCCTACCAGACCGTACTGGCCAGCGGCGGGAATCTGGCTGACCGCCGGCGTTTCCTGCTGCTGTTGTTGAATCACCGGGATACCCAGAGGAGTGGACTGCTCCGCCGCAATAATCGGCGGGGCATAGCTCCGGGACTGGTACAGCGCCGGCGTAATCCAGTCCCAGGATAGTACCGGCCCGGTCAGGGTCGAACGCCGCGGGTCGGCCATCAGCCCGGAACGAGCGGCGGCCAGGGACACGGCAACGTCCTCACCCCGGACCAGCGACTGGTAAAAGCGGCGCAGGAACCCGTCCATCACGGTGGGCCAGTGCAGGCTCCGGGGCAGGATAACGGACAAGGGCAGCCCGGCGGCGGCCAGGCCGGGGCCCAACCGATCCCACGCCCGGCTTTGCGCCGGAGTGCGGAGGCCACGGTCGCCGGCGCTGAAAACAGCTATCGGCACGCCGGCTTCCCGGAAAAGCTCGGCAATCCCCTCCGGGGACACCGGTTCCCCGGAGGCAGCACCGGATTCCAGCAATACGCCGCCCGTTTCATCCAGCAGCAGGCCGTCCAGGTGAACCAGATGATAGCGAGCGGGATTTTTCCCGAGGGTGTCAACCAGGCTTCCCCAGTTTGAAGGCCGCAAGAAGTCCAGCTCAACCTGTACATTCAGCGAGTCCAGCGCCGATAGCAGGGCGGGGGCCAATCCGCCGCCGTAAATCCGGTCAGCGGGGGTGCAGTAGGGGGAAACGAGGAGAACATTTAACTGGTCGCTGGCTGGAGCAGTTCGGAAAGGTTCCGGCGGCAGTGAACCGGGACATCTGGTTAACGCTGCCAGGGAGAAGGCCAGATAGCCGGTCTCTGGGCCGTTCAAAAGTTCCCAGGGGAGGGCCAGAAACTCGGCGCGAGGGGAGATTATCGCTAATTGACAATTAGCCCAGCCGTCATCAGTGGCGGTTTGCCGGATTTCCCGGGCCGCCTCGTTCCCGAAAACGGACTCAAACAGAAGCCGTCCCAAGTTGCGGAATTTTACCTCCAGGGCCTCAGCCCGAGCTCTTGCCGGCCCAAAAGGCGTCTCCAGGTATTCGCCAAAGTACCAATTGATTTCCGCCCGGTCAGAATCTTCCAGCGGCAGGCGGAAGGGCGCCGGCGGAGACTCGGTCAGGCCATCATCTTTTTGCAGTACCAGCCGTAATTGGCCAGAGTCGGGCAAGTCGTGAATTTCGAGGCGATTAACCAAAGGCTAACTCCCTTCAGACAGAATGGGCGCCGGCCGCCGGACCGGTTGGCCGGCGCAAATGCAAATGCTTTCCTGACCGATGGAATATCGAGTTTAATTTCACATAAAGCTGTTCGACCGCATTATACTATCATTTGAACTAAAATAAAGCTGAAGCCGGCCGACACCGGGGCTGCCAAAATGGGACGGGTCGGTTACTGCTTTATAACCGACAGGTGGTGCTGCGATGATTTACCTGGATGACCGAATGCGTCAGTTAATTGACCACGCTATGGATAGCCACTGTACCTGCTTGCTGGGTACGGCAACCGGGGACGGACAGCCTCAAATAAGCATGAAGGGCAGTGTGATGGTATTTGACCGGAAAACGCTGGCCTACTGGGAACGGGCCAAGCGTTCCGCCCTGGAAAATGTGGGCCAGAATCCTCGGGTAGTAGTCTTTTACCGCAACTCGGCAGAACGGATAACCTGGCGCTTTCAGGGACGGGCCACCGTTTATGAATCGGGAGCAATCCGGAACAACGTGATGCACCGCACCGTTCAGGCCGAACTGGACCGCGACCCGGAACGGCTGGGCGCCGCCGTACTGATTAAAGTTGACCGAATTACGGACCTGGCCGGAAATGTGCTGCAGGAAAGGGAATAGAACTTCAGCCGCACATCTCGTTAAGTTTACATAAGAACCGCGCGGGAAGCCTGGATAAATCGGGCTGCCGCGCGGTTCCGGTAATTTTACTGGCGGGGTGTGGTTTAGCCTTGGCAGACCGCCAGCGCGTCCACTGCCCGCACTCCCTGGCCGGCTGGCAGGACCATCAAGGGGTTGATGTCCAGCTCGTCCAGAGTTCCTTCCAGTTGGGCCGCCAGGTGGGAAACCTGTACTAACACTTCGGCCAGGGCCTCGATGTCGGCCGGCGGCGCGCCCCGGAACCCCTGAAGCAGACGCGAGCCTTTTACCTGGTTGATCATATCCACCGCTTCCGCCCGGGTAATGGGGCAAAGGCGAAGGGCCACGTCATTATATACTTCCACCATAACGCCGCCGGTGCCAAACAGAAGCACCGGGCCCAGCTGCCGGTCGTAGGAAACGCCTACGATCACCTCTACGCCCCCCGAGACCATCTCCTGAACCAGTACGCCGTTAAACCGGCCGCCGGGGACTGACTGTTCGGCTCGCGCCATTATCTCCGCATAGGCGGCCTCCACCTGGGTCGGATTGGTCAAGCCCAGGCGAATCACCCCGGCTTCGGTTTTATGCAGGATGTCCGGCGAATCCACTTTCAGGGCTACCGGGTAGCCGATACTTTCCGCCGCCGCAACGGCTTCGGCCGGGCCGTTGACCCGCACTTCAGTAGCCGTGGGTACACCCCAGGCGGTGATAAGGCGCTTGCTTTCGTACTCGGAGAGGGTTGCCCGCTCCAGGCCCTGCAGCGCGGTCAGCGCCTCGGCCTGGGCCTGAGTGATGTCTGGAGCCTGGCCGAAGCCGCTGGCTTGACGCAATTCGTGCCATTGGTAGTAGTTCAACAGGGTCTTGATGCCGAGGGCCAGCTTGTCCGGGACGTAAAACACCGGAATGCGGGCCTCCTTTAGTCGGGACAAGCCGGCGGTCGCGGAGCGAGTGCCCGTCCAGAGGAAGGCCAGCCCCCGCTGGCTGCCATCGCGCTGGGCGATTACCTGCTCGGCCTGGGCGTCGGAGCCGGCGCTGGCTACAACCAGCGTCCCAATCCGGGGCTGTTCACTCATATAGCGCATGATTTCCGGGAAGGAATCGCTGTTGGCAAACCCGGTAACGTCCGATGGATTAGCGGCCCAGCCGAAGCCTTGCAGCACCTCATTGATGCCGTCCCGCGCGGTGTCGGTCAAGGGAGGCAAGTCCAGGCCGGCTTGTCCGCACATATCGGCAGTGAGGGAGCTGATACCGCCGGAATGGGAGACCACCGCCACTCCTGATGCTGCGGGTTTGCCGGTGTGGGCCAGCAGCTGAGACACTTCCAGCAGTTCGTCATAGTCCTGCACCCGGGTGATGCCAAATTGGGCGAAAACCTCATCGTAAAGGGCATCTACGCCGGTCAGGGCGGCGGTGTGGGACCGGGCAGCCCGGGAACCCAGGTCGGACCGGCCAATCTTGATGAGGACGATGGGCTTGCCCCGCGCGGCTGCCAGTTTAGCTACCTCGACCAGCTTACGGCCGTCCTTGAAGCCCTCGACGAAACCGGCAATGACTTTCACCGAGTCCTGGTCCAGCAGATACCGGGTGAAGTCGCAGAAGTCCAGGTCAGCTTCGTTGCCCGTGGAAATGATGTGGCTCAGACCGATTCCCTCTTCCACGGCCCGGGTCAGGAAAGGTCCAAAGGCGGATGCGCCGCTTTGACAGACCAGACCGATGGGGCCGCTCAGCCCGTCGGAACCCCGGGAGGCGGCGGAAGGCCAGATGTCGGCCTGTACGTTGGCTACGCCGAGGCAGTTCGGCCCGCAGATACGCAGTCCCGACTCCCGGGCAAAGGCGCCCACTTCTCCCTGCAAGTCGCGCCGGTCGTCCAGGTCCCGCTCCGAGAAGCCGGCGGAGATTACGATGGCCGACCCGGCGCCTTTGGCGTGGCTTTCCTGAAGCACGTTCAATACCTGGTTATAAGGCACCACTATGCCCACCAGGTCGGGAGCTTCGGGCAAATCGGAAACGCTGGGATAGGACCGGACGCCCATAATTTCGTCATAGCGGGGATTAACCGGGTACACATTGACCCGGTCACGGGCTTTCAACATAGCATTGAGGAAGCGCCCGCCGTACTGCATTCGGGGAGTGGCGCCGACCACGGCGACGGAACGGGGATTAAGCATCTTGTCGATGGAAGCCAGTTGAGCTTCAGTCCAGGTTGCCATTTTCTGCCTCGCACAATTTCAGCGTTGAAGGAATCGGCCGCATCCGGTTGGCCGGGGAAGGCGCCGGAGGGCAAGGCAAATATACCGAAAACAGACGAAACTCACAATTGGGGAAAGGCCCTCACCCCCGGCCCCTCTCCCGCGAGGAGAGGGGAGACGTCCTTGCCGGCGGGCCGGGGTTTGTCAGGTGGAGTAGATGGTTCCCAAGCCGGCCATTGCCTCGGGGAATTCTCTCTCGTTGAAGATTAACTTGAAGGTGCCTTTGGCCGGACCTTCCTTGATGGTCATGCTGCCGGCGTTGAAGGCGTTTTGCAGGGTTTCCAGTACCTTTTCCTTGTATCTGGTATCGGGATTATCGCGCAGGTGCTCGCCCTTGGTCTCGAAAATCAAGATGTGCGGCTGCGCGCCGTTACGGCCGGCCATAGCGACGAAGTCGGGCCAGATGCGTTCCCGCCGCCAGCCGCGCAGGTAATAGTCCCCCTGCTGCCGCACGGCGACCCGGTGCCACCAGCGCAGCGCTTTCTGTTCGTCCAGATACCAGGCGAATTTCCGTTCCAGGTCGCTGTCAAACTCCCGGTCGAATAACGGTTCGAAGAGGCTCAACTGAGTCGGCTTGCCGTAAAGGGTAAAGGGCGGATCGTTTGGTTGGATCGGAATGTCATAGGATTCGGTCAGTTCAAAGCTGGGACGGTCGGCCTGAAGGTCGAAAACTATATCGCCTTCCTGCAGCTTACGTTGGAAGACGGCCTGCGCCTGCCGGTCAATCTGCTCGGTTACCATTTCCCGCAGGCTCCCGGCCAGATAGGAGCGGCGGTCGTGAATGTCCGCATCGGTCAAGTCCGCCTCCTGGCGCAGCTTATCCGCCATTTCCAGGGTCAATCGGGCTGCCTGCCAGGGGTTGGGAACGATGTCAGACAGGCGGCGAGCGAACCAGGAAACTTGCAGCGTCTTGTCAACATAAACCTCCAGGTCCGGATGGTAATCTACCGGCGAGTCGCCAACATCTACGGCGGCCGACTGAATTCGGGCCCTTTCGGGAAATCTGTCCTGAATATTCGTAACGGTTAACTGCTCCCAGTCGATGGCGGGCAGGATGTGCCGCTGGTAGTCCAGTTCAATCCACTCTTCGCCGTCCCGATGCTGAACCATAGGCAGGAAAATATGCTGACCCCGGAACTTTTCCCGGCGGACCAGGGTTACCCTCTTGACTTCTTCCCCGCTGCCGGAAACCGCGTCCTTCAGGTCGCCCAACCCTTCCGCCTCCAAACCCTGGCGAACTTGCGCTACCACTTCGCCGACGCCGGCGTTCCAGCAGTAAACGTAGCACTGGTTCAACTGCTCCATCCCGGTCTGCCGGGCGTAGGGCTGGCGCAGGACCCGGCCCACTAGCTGGGTGATGGCGTTCTGGGACCGGGTATTGTCCAGCATCACCAGCAGATAAGCGAAGGAGCAATCCCAACCTTCCATCAGGGCGGCCTTGGTGATTACCCACTGTACCGGGGAAAACTCGGAAAGGAGGTCAGTGCCGGCCAGCTCGTCCAGTTCCGACGATTTAACGGCTACGGCCGCGGCCGGCACGCCCAGATTGCTGACCAGGAACTCCCGCACGTCTTCGGAGTGAATGCGCTCCCCGTCCCGCTGGTCTTTGCCGGTGCGCTCCACCCGAACCACGGCGATCGGCCGGATGTAACGACTGCCATTTTCCTGGTTCAATGCGGCGGTGGCAGTCAACTGCTCCAGTTGGTCGTGGCCCTGGGCCAAAGTTTCCTGCCACTCGGTATTGGTAAAGGAGCGTACCTGAATCGGCAGCTTAATCATCTCCTCCTGCTTCAGCTCCGTACCCTGGATGTCCGCCAGCAGGTTGCTGATGCCCCGGTTGGGGGTAGCGGAGAGTTCGATGACCAAGCTGGGGTCCAGACGGTTGACGGAACGGACGAATTCCCGATTTTCGCCGGCCTTTTGAGGGCTGTAGGCTTTGTGCGCTTCGTCGAGGATTACCACCGGCCGCTGCATCTTGAAGACGTTAAAGAGGCTGTGCTTGACCGGGCCGCCCTCAGAATTGCGTTCCAGGTCCGGGTACTTTTCCAGTAGGCGGCCGTCGCCCAGGACATCATCGTTGTCCGGGAACAGGGTCAGGTAGCGGCCCGAATCCCGAAACATTCGCAGGAACTCCCGCCCTTTTTGCCGGTTGGCGGCGGGAAGCATCAGCAGCATTATGCACAGGTAGTTGGCAAGGTCGCTGGCGGTAAATTGGGTGTCTTTTTCCAGCAGCTTGACCCGGCCGTTGCTGGCATTGTCCAGCACTTCCCGGTAAGGGTGTTCCCGATTGCGCAAGGCCTGCCAGGTTTGCCGGTAAATGGCGCGGGTGGGAGTGACCCACAGGACCAGTCCGGTCTGCTGATACAGGCGGCCCAGCGCGCCGGCGGCCAGCAGCGTCTTGCCGCCGCCGGTGGGAACCTTGAAGCAGACGTGGGGAATGGGACGGCCGGCGGCGTCGGTGCGGTGCACGTATTCGCCGGCGGTGGGGGCGACTTCGCCGCGTTCCTTCAGCCTTTGCCAAGCCTTTTGCGGATAATTGCGCAGCTCGGCGGGAATATCCACCCCGGCCTGCTGCAGAGCTTCCGCTGCCTTTTCCGATTCCAGTCGGGCGTCCTCCAGGGCTTGCAGCCACCGCGAAAAGGTTTCCAGCGTCTTTTCCTGGTATTCCTTCAGTTGCAACATTCTGTCTCCTCAGCGCAAGGCCCGGTGGATTTCGTAAGGCAGCTGGCAAAAGGTTATGCCCAACTCGGTGAGCGTCCTTTGGCCCAGGTATTTACCCGGGCCGAACACTACTGCTTTTCGGCCTTTGCCGCGGCTGGTGGCGCTAATTGTGGCAGCCTTTTCCGAGTCCAACATTCCCCGGTTGCTGCCCAGATATTCGGCGCTGGGTTCGTACAGCAGATAATAGTCGGTATCGCCGGCGCTGTAAACAGGCCGGCGTCATTTAAGGGGGCCAGCGCGTCGGCCGGCGCCGAAATGCCGGCAGCGGTGTGCAGCAGGTAGGACGCCAGGGTGGCATAAGCAGGCAGATTCTCTCCGGTCAGCAGCGCCTCGAAGTCGATGGGGTCGCCCAGAGTACAGTAGTTGAAGCTACCGCCCAACCCTTCCCGCAAGGACTTGTCCCGGGCCCCGGGGACGCCTTTAATCACCCGCCGGACGCGCTCGGCGGTGATGGTATCGGCATAGTCCTCGCACTCGACGAGAATAAACTTGCGGTTGCCGCCATCCTCTTTGTTCAGGGCCAGGACCGCGTGGGCGGTAGTGCCGGAGCCGGCGAAAGAGTCGAGGATGATAGCATCGGAGTCCGCTCCGAGTTCGATCAACCTTTTCAGGAGTTCGGCACTCTTAGGATAGTTAAACGTTCTGGCATTATCGAAGACTTCCTTCAATGCTAAAGTGCCCTGCTCGTTTCTGTAAACCGTCAAGTCCATGATTGACCGCTCTCGCTTGCCAGTGCGCCGAAACTTTTCCAATATGTGGATGCCTCCGTTACGATTAAGCCTTGCTCCTACATCATTTATTCTATTTAGTACAGTTGCAGCTTCCCATCGCCAAACTGTTTTGACACCATTACTCTCAGATGGATACACTTTAACCCATCCTTCTACAGGACTTATCGATACAGGACTTAATCCATTAGTATCTACATCTTAAAGATTAGTATATAAAGGGTAGTAGAGATTGGGTCTATTATGTGAGTTGAATCTAGCATTTCTATTTCTCAACTCGCGTAACTCGAACCCACCGAAATCGTCACTCAGAGGGAGAAGGTTTTCGTCAACTTTAATAGAGCTGAGCGAAGTGTTTTCTAGCTTCGAATAAATCCCGATATACTCGTGAGTTTTCGCAATACCGCCGTAATCCCGACCTCCGGGATTACTTTTTACCACCACCGTAGCCACAAAATTCTCCGCCCCGAACACCTCATCCATTAACATCCGCAGATGGTGTTGTTCATGGTCGTCAATGGAGACGAAAATTATCCCGTCTTCAGCCAACAGTTCCTTAAGCAGATGCAGGCGGGGCCACATCATGCAGAGCCACTTGTCGTGGCGTTCCAAGTCTTCACTGTCCACCGGGGAGTTCTGGCTCAGCCACTCCTGCATCATTGGGCTGTTCACGTTGTCGTTGTAAACCCAACCTTCATTACCGGTGTTGTAGGGTGGGTCGATGTAGATGCACTTGACCCGGCTGGCGTAGTGGGGAAGCAGAGCTTTGAGGGCGTGGAGGTTATCGCCGTGGATAATGAGGTTGTCTTCTACTGGAAATAAATTAGAGCTATTGTTCTTATAACTGGCCGGCCGCGCGACGTCGACCGCAGCTAAGCTGCGGTCGACGTCCTTCGCCAACGGGCGATAAGGCACCGTCAGATGGTGGGCATAGATGAATTGTTTTCCCTTAAATTCCAGTGTGGGCATTGGCTGACCCTCCAGGATACTTGATACTATCTGGCGCCGCCCGCCTAGGTCTCGCCGGCGGTTCGGAGGTCGGCGCGCCAGTCGTCGGGGGATGGGCCCCGGTCGATGATCACGTCAATTACCGCCGGCAGGCCGGAGGCCTGGGCATCGCGCAGGGCGCCGGGCAGGTCCCGGGAGTTGTCCACCTGAACCCCGAAGCAGCCAAAGCCTCGAGCCACCGCCGAATTGTCGGTTTCGATAAACTCGGAAGCGATGCGGCGTCCTTCCGGCTGGTGGTGGCGCACCATCCCCAGGACGTTGTCGTTAAATACAACGCAAATCATGGGCAACTGGTACTGCATGGCGGTGGACAAGGCATTGACGGTCATCATATAGCCGCCGTCGCCGGTGATGCCCACCACCGGACGGTCTGGATAGACCAGCTTCAGGGCTACGGCGGCGGGGAGGCCCCAGCCCATGCCGGCCGTGCCGCCGGGGGCAAAGAAAGTGTTGGCCTGGGCCGCCTGATACAGATGGGCCATCCAGGTGCGGTTGTTGCCGGCATCCAGAGCATAAACGGTGTCGTCGGGCATCGTATCCCGCAGCAGAGCTACCAGCCGCTGGGGCAGCACCGGCGCGGAGTCGACGTGCATCGCCGGGTCGGTGTAGAAATTGGCGCTGCTCTTCCTTTGGGGCAACGCGGCGGTCCACTCCTGCCGGTTCCCGGCGCTGGCGCTGGCGGCTTCCGGCGAGGCATCCACCAACTGGGTCAGGATGCTCCCGGCGTCGCCAATCAGGCCCAGTTCGATGGGGAAAGTCCAGCCAGCGTTCCGGTCGTCAATGTCGATCTGGATAATTCGCTGGCGGTGGGGGTCGAAAACGTTGGGCCGCTCCCGCACCGTATCCTGGGGGCTGAGTTTGGCGCCGACAATGATGACCGTATCGGCGTCGCCCACGGACTGATTGGCGGCCTGTTGCCCGTAAACGCCGGCCATTCCCACGGCCAGGGGATGAGTTTCGGCGATAGCGCTCTTCCCCTTGTAGCTGGTGGCTACCGGCGCGCCCCAAAGTTCGGCTAACTGCTGCAACTGGGCGTGGGCTTTGGCCTGGTGGACGCCGTTGCCGGCGACGATTACCGGACGGCGGGCGGTTGAGAGTATCTCAATGGCCCTTTCGATGTCCTGAGGCGCGCTCTGCGGTTTGGCCGTGTTCAGGTAGCCGGCGGTGTTGTGGATAAAAGGGGGCGATTCCACGTCCACTTCGCCGGCGATGGCAGCGGAGCGCATTACCACCGCCGCCGGCCCGGGCCGGCCGCTGGTGGAGTGCTTGATAGCTAACTGGGTACCCAGGACCGCTTCTTTGGGGCTGGTTGCCAGGGAAGTATATTTGGTCATTGACTTGATGATGGTGGGGAGATCGATGCTGCCGTACTCGCCGGCGCCGGACTGGTTGGCCGGGTGCTGGGCCGAGCCGCCGTCGGAAGTATCGGTAAGCACCAGCATGGGCGAGCTGCTCAGCATTGACTCCATAATGCCGAAACTGGCGTTGGACCCGATGAACAGTCCCTGCCCCATGACGACGGCCGGCTTGCCGGTGGCGCGGGCGTAAGCGTCGGCCATGATGGCGGCGGTCTGCTCGTGGCGGCACAGGATTGCCTTGATTCGGTCTTCCTTCCCGACCAGCAGGTTGTAAATCTGGCCGGTGCCTCCGCCGGGAATCCCGAATACGTACTCGATGCCGGCTTCTTCCAGACTCTGGACAATTAGTTCGTGAGCTTGCGGCATATTCCCTCCCGCTAAAACCGTCCGTTTAACTCCGGTCAAACTTCGGATAATGGCTAGATTGCTCCCGGTGGAGCGCCGACCCCGGCCCGATACCGGATTACATAATCCGGGCGGAATGAAGTTTGACTGACTTTGGTACTTGCCGCCGCCTTAGTCAAACACCGGCGCCGTCGTTGGGTAAGTTGTTGTGGCGCAATCTAAAGTTTGGTCTGACTGATTGAGCCGATAATAACCCGGCGCAATAGGTCGGTCAAGGTTAGCCCCTTGGCGGGCGGGGGATTTAACCCCGGAAAGCCTGGGAGTGGAATCCTGACGGGAGTTACGCGTCAAATTGAGGAAATCGCCGAGCTTGCCGTTGACCCGGTGGCGCAGGAGCCATAGAATCTTCCCAAAATCTACGAACTTGACCTAAAGGCGGCAGGACAAATGCAGAGCGTAGAAATCGACCGAAGCAATCGGCTTAAAGCAGAACCGGAAAAGGGTCATAATCGCTGGCACCCGGATATACCGCCGATACTGGAGGTGGAACCCGGGGAAGAGGTGGTACTGGAAACCAGGGACGCCTCGGACTGCCAAATCCAGCCGGGAATGACTCCGGCGGACCTGGAGGGGCTGGATGCCAAGGTGGCGCATCCGCTGACCGGGCCCGTCTTCGTAAAGGGAGCCGAGCCCGGCGACCTGCTGGAGATTGAGTACCTGGACATCGTGGCCCAGCCCTACGGCTGGACTCGGAATCGGCCCGGCGCCGGCTTTCTCCGGGACGTTTTCACCGAACCCTTTCTGGCCCATTGGGAAATCAGGGACGGGTGGGCTACATCGCCCCAGATACCGGGGGTACGGATTATTGACGGTTCCTTTATGGGGACTGCCGGCATTGCGCCGTCGCCGGCTCAAGTGGCGGACTGGACAGCCCGGGAGCGGGACCTGGTAGAACGGGGCGGGATTGCCTTCTTGCCCGATGCGGAGGACGCCGTGCCGGCCGGCGGCGCTATTGCCGCAACCGGTCTGCGCACCTTACCGCCGCGGGAAAACTGCGGCAATGTGGATGCCAAGCAATTGACCAAAGGCTCCCGGCTGCTGATTCTGGTTAATGTGGCCGGCGCCCTGTATTCCGCCGGGGACGGGCATTTTGCCCAGGGAGATTCGGAGTGCTGCATCACCGCCATCGAAATGGGGGCGACGGCAGCGGTTCGCTTCCGGTTGTTCAAGGGGGAGGCAGCTCGACATAACATCAAGTTCCCCAGTTACGCTCACCCGGGCTATTTTCTGCCGCCGGAATGGGCCGCGCCCCGTAATTTCATCGCCACTATGGGTATGCCGATCCGGGATGATGGGACGCAGGAAGGAGAGTCGCACCTGACGCTGGCGGCCCGCAATGCGCTGCTTAACATGATTGACCTGCTCCAGGAAAGGGGCTGGACCAAAGAGCAGGCTTACATCATTTGCAGTGTGGCAGTGGACTTGAAAATCAGCAATATCGTTGACTTGCCCAACGTCACCGTGTCGGCATTCCTGCCCGAGGACATTTTTGCGGGCTAGTGAGGTATTCAGGCCCGGGAAGCTGACTGTTGAATCGGTCGGTTATACATAATGTACTGAAAATGTACGGAGAGGCGCGTAGAGGCCGATTGGAGGGCGCCGGCGTCCACCACACACCCTTTAATCGTAAATCCCGTCCGGAAAACTTGGCGCCGGACAAAACCCGGACGGCGCTGCCGGTGGGTCAACCGGAGGGTTGCGCCGGGCAAGTCGGGGTAAGCGAAGAATCCCGGCGATGAACTTCATGGAAAACTTCTTTAGCGAGTCAGGACGGTATCACGGAGGGCTGGAAACGGAAACGCGCCGTAAATTGTGAGTCGGTTTTCAGAATATTCCTAATCAAAATATAAAGCCGCCCGTTTTGATTAAACGGGCGGCGATTTGTTTTCGGCTGTTTCGCGAAACAACCCATCTCATCACATCCACCACCGCGGCGTATTCGGCGAAAGACCCGAGCCGGGAACTATCCGGAATCGAACCGATTAGCTGGCTCGCTTAACTTCCAGGGTCTCACCCGGAGCCAGGGCTACGCGCCGGACGCTGATGCCGAGCTTAAGCAGCCAGTATCCGAGGGTAGCCTTGCTCACTCCCAGCTCGTCGGCGGTCATGGACAGTCCCTTTTCATTGACCATCTCCGGAAGCAATCGTTCCAGGGTTCGCTGGTGTTCCTTTTCTACACGCTGCATTAATTTGGTCTTCCTCGCCATAGTACTCCTCCTTCCGGGTGGTGAAATAACGCTGAGTAACAAGATGTAACGTATTGTAGCGACCGTTCCGGCAATTGTCAATACCTTGCTAATTTTAGTTTTATACTTTTTTAAGAAATTGCCAGAACAGAAAACTAGATACGAAATGGCGGTTTTTCGGGGGTTGATGGGCCTTAAAACCCTCGAAAGGGCCTCATTTCGGCTCTCGGCGCGGCGGTTTTTCGGGTGGCTGATTTATGAATCTGTGGCGGCAGGGAAGCAGAACGCTGTCCTCGTCTGCTTGGTTGAATTCCCCGGCGAAATTTGCGGAGTGTACTTACATGGCAGCGAAGTACACTCTTCTACTTGTAGTTGTAATGCCCGTCGGCAAATTACACTTTTACAAAAGTTATTACACAGGTGTTTTTGATTGGTTTACACCATTTTAAGTCGTTACATTTATTGTTAAAAGGGAGAATGTATTGGTTCCTCGGCTTGTAGCGGAAACCGTCGGCCCAGCGCTTTGTTCTCGCGCCAGATTTCCTGCAATCCTTGTTTGACCCACTTCCCGGCCTTTGTTAGGCTGGTGTTGTCCGGCGGCCCGGAACCGCAGGATGGATACCATCGTTTGTGAGCGAGGCAAAATGATTCAGCCACCGACCCTGCGAGATGTTTACGAAGCCAGGAAAACCATTGCTCCCTATCTGGCCCGTACCCCGTTGCACTACTCGGCCGGATTGAGCCAATTAATGGAAGCGGAAATCTACTTGAAGCATGAGGAGTACCATCCTCTAGGGGCGTTTAAGGGTCGGGGCGGCATCAATCTGCTGGCCCGCCTCAGTCCTGAAGAGCGGGAGCGCGGGGTAATTACGGCGTCCACCGGGAATCACGGCCAATCTATCGCCAACGCCGGCAGGATTTTCGGAGCCCGCGCCTTGATCGCGCTACCTGAGAAGGACCCTAACCCTCTGAAGGTCGCTGCCATGCAATCTTTGGGGGCTGAGCTGGTTTTTCACGGTGAGAATTTTGACGAAGCCAAGGCTCAGGCGGAACTGCTGTCCCGGGAAGAGGGTTATCGCTACGTTCACCCCACCGATGAGCCGCTGCTTATTGCCGGGGTGGGTACTTTAGCTCTGGAAATCATTGAAGACTTGCCCGATGTGGAAGTAATGTATTTCCCGCTGGGCGGAGGAAGCGGAGTTTCCGGCGGCTGCATTGTAGCCAATGCCGTAAACCCGGGTATAAAGGTGCGGGCCGTGCAATCCGAGGCAGCGCCGGCCGGCTTTCTTTCCTGGCAGCAGGGTCAACTGGTCCAGGCGCCGATGAGTACCTTTGCCGAAGGGATAGCTACAATGTCCGGTTACGAGCTTCCCCAGCGGATAATTCGCCACTTGCTGGATGATTTTGTGCTGGTCAGCGACGCCGAAATCCGGTTTGCTATGGGGCTGCTGGTGGAGCAGGCCCACACGATGTCCGAAGGCGCAGGAGCCTCGGCCACCGCCGGCGCCCTAAAACAGCGGGAGGATTTGCGGGGCAAGAAAGTGGCAATCACCGTCAGCGGCGCCAACATCACTGCGGCAAACCTGGCCGATGCGCTAAAAGTGTACCAAGCAAGTAATTAAATGTGCTAAAATGCACATTGGAATAAAGGTGAAATGTAATTAGTGTAACGCACAATTGAGATCTTTCAGGATAAAGTGTAACAGCTTTCTTTAAGTACACTTTTGAGAAATGTAGCGGGCAAGTTCGTCTCTTGGAAAAACAGGCAACGTTGTTTCACCGGCGTAGCCGATGCAGATTAATCCCTCTTCCGGGGCGAGTATCTGTCCAATTTCGCAGCCAAATATGCCTTCCGCCTCCAGACCCGCCAGCAATGGTAGAACCTGGCTGGCGGGTAAAGTAATAATCAGACAGCCGGAAGCCAGCAATCCCAATGGGTTCAGCTTTAGAGCTTGGCATATCTCGGCGCACTCCGGAAGCACCGGTATGCTGCTTTTTTCTACCGCTAGTCCCATACCGGAGGCTTGGGCCACCTCTCTTAATCCGGTTATCAGCCCGCCCTCCGTCGGGTCGTGCAAGGAGTGTACTTCCGCTACGGAACAGGCGATGCCAGCCTCTTTCAGGGCGCTGATACCGGGTTGATGCAAGTAATCTTTGGCTTTCTCAATAGTATCCTGGCTTACGCCGGCCTGCTTTATTTCCCCTTCCCTTTCCCGGGCCAGAATGGCGGTCCCTTCGATGGCGATTCCCTTGGTAACTACGATGCTGTCGCCCTCCTGCGCTCCGCCGGTGGTAATCAAGCCGGTCCGGTCCACTTCTCCCAGCATAGTTCCCATAATAATTGGTCGATCGATGCCGTAAGTAACCTCACTGTGGCCTCCCACCAGGGCAATGTTCATATCATTACACGCCCCAAGCATCTGGTCGAAAACCGATTCAGCGTCGGCCTCGGTAAAGGTTTCGGGAACCAGCAGCGTCGCCAGGAACCACTGCGGCGTACCGCCGGTACACGCCAGGTCGTTGGCGTTTACCTGTACCGCATACCAGCCGATGGAATCGGTGGCGAAGGTGATGGGATCGCTTTTGGCGATTAACAGTCGTTGTCCCAGGTTAATGGCCGCCGCATCTTCACCTACTTTAGGCCCCAGCAGCACTCTGGGGTCGTGTACCCGTTCCTTTGCCAGCAGTTGCTGCAAGAATTGAGGGGGAAACTTTCCGATTTCCAAGAAATATCACTCATCCCTTTTTGTGTTTGCGTTTCTGCGACAGTTTAGCAGAGCCGGGAAAATGATGCCCCGTGGTGGCGATAAATGAATTCTGATAGTGCCTAACATCGGCTCCAGGGCTGCCGGAGCCACTGTCTTTTCTCCGTCGGTGGGCCGGAGGAGCCGTTTTCGCGGATATTCGGGGATTGGAGTACCCGAAAACCCCACAAATCGCCGGTGAGTGAGCTCGCTCTAAAAAAGGCGCCGTGGTCAATCTCCCACGCCTTCCGCCGGTTGCCGGTTCATTTGAGGAAAAAAGCGGCTGTTTCTCGACCCACCCGGCGGAATCGTGCTAAACTCTGGTGGATACGTAACCCTGCCATTGAGGAAAAAAACTTGTCGCTGCATAACCTCGAAACCGAATTCGGGGCGTACCTTAACCCGCCGCCGGGCCAGTCTCAGTCTGATTTAGCCGAGGCCCTTGCAGCCCTAAAGTCCGGGGGCGTAGTAGCCTTGCCCACGGATACTCTGTACGGTCTGGCCGTGGACATAACCAATGAGCAAGCGCTGGAAAGGATTTTTGAAATAAAAGGGCGTCCGGCCAACCTGGCCCTGCCCGTTCTGGTAGCTGACTGGGAGCAAGTAGCTCTGGTGGCTGCCGGGTTCGGCTCAGCCCTCCGGGAATTGGCATCAGCTTTCTGGCCGGGCTGTCTTACGCTGGTTCTACCCAGGGCAGCTGCACTGTCGCCAATGGTTACCGGCGGGAAGGACACTGTTGCCGTCCGAATGCCCGGGCACTGGATACCGCTAAACCTGGCTCGCCAATTGGGAAGACCCATTTCCGGGACCAGCGCTAATCGCAGCGGACAGACCGACCTGAAGTCAATTCAGGAGATACGGGATACTCTCGGCGGAGATTTGGATGCAATAGTAACTGCGGGCCCGGAGCCTCAGGGAATGCAGTCCACGATAGTTGACATAACCGGGAATTGCCCACTCCTACTCAGGGAAGGGGTAGTTCCTTTTGCGAATGTTCTTCGAGTTTGGGAACAGGCCGCGGCAGCGGAAACTCGTGGATTGTCCAGGGAGGTGTAGCATTTCTTCTCCGACAACCCTCGAAATCTACCGGGAAGGTGTGCAGCAGGAGCTGAAGTCCTTCTTCGCCGGCCGTGAAGGGTTCTTGTACAACCTGCTGCAATACCAGTTGGGTTGGGTGGACCAGCAGGGAAATCCCGAATATGCGGCGCCCCGGGAGTCCTTCCATTCCTTATTTGCGCCGGCGGTGTGTGAAGCTCTTACCGGCGACTTTAGGCCAGCAATGCCGGCAGCGGCGGCCATCGAGCTGATTTACAATTTTTCCCTGGTGCACGGAGACGTTCAAGCCGGCCGGTTTGACGCCCAGACCCGACCCAGCGTCTGGTGGCTCTGGGGGCCGGCGCAGGCGATCAATGCGGGAGACGGCTTTCACGCTTTGGGCCGGGTAGCATTAATGCGGTTAATGGAATTTGGAATCTCGGCGGAGAAAACGCTGATTGCCACCGAACTTCTGGACCGCTCCTGCCTGGCCATGTGCGAGGGGCAGTTCAGCGACCTGGGCTTTCAGGACCGCTTGCTGGTCACTTCCGGTGAATACGATGCTATGATTTCCCTTAAAACCGGGGCGCTCACCGGCTGCTCTGCCGCCGGTGGAGCGATAGCCGCCGGCGCCGATGATGCCCAGATCGAACGATTCCGGGAGCTGGGCTCGAAACTTGGTATGGCTTGGCAGATTAGCCGGGACATCGTCGAGTTTTGGGGCCGGGAAGGTGATGGAATCACCGCCAGCAACTTCCTGAACAAGAAGAAGAGCCTGCCTTTGATTCTGGCCCTGGAACAGTGCAGCACTGCCGCCAAGTGGGAAATTGGAAGCATCTATTCAAAACGAGTCCTGGAATCCGATGACCTGGTCCGAGTCATTGCGCTGATGAACGAAACCGATGCCCAGGCCAGATCTGAGGCGCGGGCCGCTTCTCTGGTTGATGAAGCTCTTTCGGCCCTGGAATCGGAATCCATCGCCGGTGAACGCTCCGCAGGACTTCGGGCGTTGGCTAAACTGGCAATTTCAAGGTAAGGCCGCTTCCTTCGGGTAGCAGGACAAACCGGGAGGATTTGAGGCAGGAATGGCGAAACGTACCCTAGCTCAACTGGATGTGGCTAACCGGCGTGTTCTGGTCCGGGTCGATTTCAATATCCCTATTGAACAGGGTGTTGAGGTAATCGCTTCTTATGACCAGCGATTGCGCGCCACGCTGCCTACAATTCACTACCTGCTGGAACGCGATTGCCGTGTAATCCTCTGTTCCCATTTGGGGCGCCCCGGAGGCAAAGTTGTAGAGGATTTGCGGTTGGCCCCGGTAGGGGATCGACTGGCCGAACTGCTGGGACATCCGGTCAAGAGTCTGGGCGAGTGCGTTGGCCCGGAGGTAGAGTCGGAAATAAGTTCCCTGAATGCCGGTGAAATCGCCCTGTTGGAAAATCTCCGGTTTCAGCCCGGAGAAGAGAAGAATTCCCCTGAATTTGCCCGGGAGTTGGCTAATCTGGCCGACTGCTTCGTAATGGACGCTTTTGCGGTCACTCATCGAGCCCACGCATCTACGGTCGGAATTACCGGCCTTTTACCAGCTGCAATGGGTCTGCTGGTGCAGCGGGAGGTGGAAGAGATGGGCAAGGCTCTGGAATCGCCGGACAGCCCCCTGGCTGCGCTGATGGGCGGCGCCAAGGTCAGCGACAAGATTCTGGTGCTGGAAAACTTGCTGGACAAGTTGGACCACCTGTTTATCGGCGGCGGCATGGCGGTAACCTTCCTGAAAGCCCAGGGTTACAATACCGGGGCTTCATCGGTAGAGCAGGACCGCCTTGACTTTGCGCGGGATGTGATGGCAAGGGCAAGGGCGGGAAACACTACCGTTCATCTGCCGGAAGACGTGGTTATCGCCAGTAGCTTCGAGGCCGAGCCGGCCGACAGCCGCACCGCGCCGGTGGACCAGGTGCCGGAGGGTTGGTATATCATGGACGTAGGCGCAGTTACCGCAGCCAAATACGCCGCGGAATTGCAGCAGTGCCGTACTATCATCTGGAATGGGCCAATGGGCGTGTTTGAACTGCCCCGGTTCAGCGCCGGCACCCGTACTGTAGCCAACGCCATCGCCGGCCGACCGGGGGTTACCACCGTCGTTGGCGGCGGCTCCACGGCGGAAGCGGTAGAGGAAATGGGGCTTATGACGGGAATGACCCATGTATCCACCGGCGGCGGCGCCTCTCTGGAGTTCCTGGAGGGCCGGGAACTGCCGGGTATCGCCACCCTGCCCGACGCGTAAAGTCCGTTGACGCCGGAAGGGCGAAATAAACCGTAAATACATTACATAAAGTGAGACCAGCATGATTGACCTGGAGCAACTGCACGATTGTTACGTATCGACCGCGTCGAAAATAGTCCTTCTGGTTGTTGACGGGCTGGGCGGGTTGCCCCACCCGGACACCGGCCGGTCCGAGTTGGAGGTGGCCGACATTCCCAACCTGGACGCTATGGCTAGGGAGAGCGCTTGCGGGTTGACCACTCCGGTTCTGCCCGGGGTGGCGCCGGGCAGCGGGCCGGGCCACCTGGCCCTGTTCGGCTATGACCCTTTGAAATATGTTATTGGACGCGGCGCGCTGGAAGCCTTGGGGATTGAAGTGGAACTTCGCCCCGGCGACGTGGCGGCCCGAGGCAACTTTTGCACGGTGGATTCGGAGGGCAACCTGGTGGACCGGAGGGCCGGTCGAATTCCCACTGAATTCAGCGCTCCCTTGTGCCGAAGACTGGACACCATTGAGTTGCCGGGGGTTCAGGTAGATGTCTTTCCGGTACAGGATTATCGGTTCGTGCTGCGACTGAGAGGGGAAGGACTTTCCGAAGCCATTACCGAAACGGACCCGCAGCTAAATGGCGTGCCGGCCCTGCCGGTCAAGCCGCTGGAACCGGATGCGGAAAGGACGGCAGACCTGGTAAATCAGTTCGTTGCGCAGGCCGCCGGTGTGCTGGCCGAAGAGGAAAGGGGAAACATGGTTTTGCTGCGAGGGTGGGCCCAGTTGCCCTCTCTGCCGCCCATGGGTGAAGTTTACCGGCTGAATCCGGCCGGAATCGCCGCTTATCCGATGTATCGCGGGCTGGCTACTGTTGCCAATATGCGGATTATCCCCACCGGCCATACCTTCAGCGACGAAGTGGAGACCCTGAGTCAGGAATTTGGCAATCACGACTTTTTCTTTATCCATTACAAGCCGGCCGATGCCGCCGGGGAGGATGGCGACTTCGACGCCAAGGTCAAGACGCTGGAAGACCTGGACCCGTTGATTCCCCGGATTCGGGAGCTCAACCCGGATGTATTCATGGTTGCTGGCGATCACTCCACCCCGGCGATAATGGCGGCGCATAGCTGGCACCCGGTTCCCTTTATGCTCCATTCCAACCTTACCCGGGGCGAAGGCGTACCCGGCTTTAGCGAGCGGGAGTGCGGCAGAGGCTCCATTGGAAGCATACCGGCAACCAACATCATGCTCCTGGCTATGTCCCACGCCGGGAAGCTCACCAAGTACGGCCCTTAACCAAATCTGACTACTGTTTGCAGGAGTTCAGCAGCGATGCCACGCACCATCGTAGCCGGAAACTGGAAAATGAACACCACTTTGGGCGCGGCCCGGGCCCTGGCTGAGGGCGTGAAAGACCTGGCCGAAAGCGCGGCCGGGGTCGAATTAATCCTTTGCCCGCCGGCCGTTTCTCTGGTGGCGGTCGGGGATGTTGTTGCCGGCAGTCAGGTCAAGGTAGGCGCCCAGAATATGCACTTTGAGGATTCCGGAGCTTTTACGGGCGAAATAGCTCCCACAATGCTGACCGGCATCTGCGAGTATGTAATCCTGGGACACTCGGAGCGGCGACAGTTGTTCGGTGAGACCAATGGGCAGGTGAACTTAAAGGTGAAGGCAGCGATCAGGCACGGATTGAAGCCCGTGCTTTGCGTCGGTGAGACCCTGGCGCAACGGGAATCGGGGCAGGCCCGGCAAACCATAACCGACCAGGTGCAGGCCGGACTGGACGGCGTCGAGACTATGGACCTAAGCGGACTGGTGGTAGCCTACGAGCCGGTGTGGGCGATCGGCACCGGTCAGGCCGCCACTCCGGAAATTGCCGCCGAGGTAATGGAAGGAGCTATATTAGCAACCTTGCGGAACATCTGTGGCGCGGCTGCCGATGCGGTTCCCCTCCTTTACGGGGGCAGCGTAAATGCGGCCAATATCTCCGATTTCGCCGCCCAGTCCTGCATCCACGGAGCGCTGGTCGGTGGCGCCAGCCTCCAGGCCGAATCCTTCGTGGACATTGCCCGCCTGGCGGGAGCGGTCAAGGCAGCCAGCCTTTGAAGGACCGCCCGCCGTCGAAATCTATGCCGCCCGGCGTTTTCCCTCCGGTCTATATCGTTGGCCCCACTGCCGCCGGAAAAACCCGTTTGGGCATTGCTCTGGCTCAAGAGCTTAACGGCGAGATAGTCAACGCCGACAGCCGCCAGGTTTATCGCTGCATGGACATTGGCACGGCCAAGGCGACGCCTGAGGAGCGCCGCCAGGCCGTTCACCACCTGGTTGACATTCTCGCGCCGGACCGAAGTTTCAGCTTGGGGATGTTTCTTGCCCTGGCCCGCCAGACCATTACTGAAATAGGGCAGCGGGGGGCGCTGCCCATCGTTGTTGGCGGCACCGGTCAGTACATCCACGCCTTGCAGGAGGGATGGGAGGTGCCGGAAGTGGCTCCCGACCCGGAATTCCGCCTTAAACTGGAAGCCGAAGTTTTGGAAAAGGGAGCCGAACCGGTTTATCAGCGTCTCAAGTCGATAGACCCCCGGCGGGCAGCCGAGCTGGATCCCCGAAATGTTCGGCGACTCATCCGCGCCCTGGAAATTCATCATGCTACCGGCAATATTCCATCCTCATACGGTAAGCAGGCCGAGCGAGCCGTGCCCGGACTGACCCTCGGAATCTCCCTGGAACGAGAGCGTTTGTATCGTCGGATTGACCGACGGGTTGATGCGATGATGGCTCAAGGTTTCCTGGATGAGGCAAAAAAGTTGACCGAATTAGGTTACTCCCTGGGCAAAGGCCCTCTGGACTGCCCGGGATACCGAGAATTGGGACAATACCTGAACGGTCAAGTATCCCTTGACCAGGCCGTGCAGGGAACCAAGTTTCAGACTCATCGCCTGGCCCGTCGCCAGTATAGCTGGTTCAAACCGGGCGACCCTCGTATCCGCTGGCTTGACGGTGAAGCGGGAGATTTGTCCGAGGCCGCCGCAGAATTGATTAATCAGTCTTTCAGGGCAAAGTCATCCCGATAAGCCTGGGTCTGCTGTGGTAAAATAGCCGCAACCTGTACCATGAGGGCCAGATGAAATTCACCAAAATGCACGGAGCCGGCAACGATTATATCTACATTGATGCCCGTCAAATGCACGAAGACTGGCCGGCTCTTTCCCGAGTCATGAGCGACCGCCACTTCGGCATCGGGGGAGACGGAATTATCCTGATACTCGATTCGGAACACGCAGACCTGCGCATGAGAATGTTCAACGCCGACGGCTCAGAGGGCGAAATGTGCGGCAATGGCATTCGATGCTTTGCCAAGTACGCTATAGAACGGGAAATAGTACCACCGCCCGGAAACGGTCTTACGGTAGAGACTTTGGCGGGTATTCGGACCGTTTATCCGGTGTACGATTCCGCCGGGGTGTCCGGCGCCCGGGTATCTATGGGAGCGCCGCAGCTCAACCCTCAGGATATTCCGGTGAGCCTAGACCCGGCAATGAGTTCCGATACCGGCCCGGTGCTTAAGTATCCAATTCATCCGGGCGACTTTCGTCTTTACCTGTCCTTTGTCTCCATGGGCAATCCCCACGCGGTTACCTATATTGACCAGCCGGTGGGCGAGTTTCCCCTGCACAACATCGGGCCGTTGGTAGAAGGGCATCCCATGTTTCCCCGGCGGGTAAACTTCGAGATTGTAAATCAGGTAGATTCCACCCACTTGACCGCCCGGGTGTGGGAGCGCGGCTCCGGTGAAACCATGGCTTGCGGCACTGGCGCCTGCGCCATAGCCGTGGCCTCCAGATTGCAGGGCTTAACTGAGGAGCGCGTTGACATAACCCTCCCCGGCGGCACCCTCACCATAGAGTGGGACGGACAAGGTGATGTGTTTCTGGAAGGCCCGGCGACCGAAGTCTTCAACGGGGAATGGTGACCGGATGACCACCCGGGTAAAGAAACTGACCTTTGCGGAATGGCAGAATCTCCCCGAAACCAAGGAACGCTATGAGATAGTTGACGGGGTGATATATATGCCTCCGGGACCGGATGCCGACCACCAGTGGGTTTTGCTGGAGGTATATAAAACTCTCTCGGATTTTGTGCGGTCGAGGCAACTGGGAGTGATTCTGGCGGCTCCCCTGGACCTGGTGATACAAAGAAGCACGCTTCGGGTCGGCCAACCGGACATAATGTTTCTGAACTCCGAAAGAACGGGAATCCGGGGACGAAGGGATTTGCAAGGTGTAACTCCGTTGGAAGTCAGCCCGGATATAGTTGTCGAGGTTCTTTCCCCCGGCAACACGCAGCAGGAAATGGAGGAAAAGTTACAGGACTACCAACGGATTGGCGTCTATCAGTGCTGGCTCTTCAGCCCTCAGGCGGAAACAGCGGAAATCATTGACTTGACCGGCGCAGAAATCCGGTCGGTGGCCCTTTTCGGTATAGCCGACACCTTGCGCTCCACCCTGCTCCCCGGCTTTGAACTGAAACTGGCGGAGGTCTTCAGTTAAGGTCTTTTGACACCGTAAAGAACTTATTGGGAAATGTTCAGCATGACCACGCGGGTAAGAAAACTGACCTTTGCGGAATGGCAGCGCCTCCCCGAAACAAAGGAACGCTATGAGATAGTTGACGGGGTGCTGTATATGCCGCCGAGTCCTGATGCTGACCACCAGTGGATTCAGCAAGAGGTTTTTGCCGGTTGCCGAGTCTTCTCCAGGAACAGCGGTCTGGGGGTCTTCCTGCAAGCTCCCCTGGACCTGGTGATCCAAAGAAGCCCTCTGCGGGTCCGCCAACCTGACATAATGTTTCTAAACTCCGAAAGAACGGGAATCCGGGGACGGCGGGACTTGCAAGGTATAACTCCCCTGGAGGTCAGCCCTGATATAGTTGTCGAGGTTCTTTCTCCCGGCAATACGCGGCGGGAAATGGAGGAAAAGTTACAGGACTACCAACGAATTGGCGTCTATCAGTGCTGGCTCTTCAGCCCTCAGGCGGAAACAGCGGAAATCATTGACTTGACCGGCGCAGAAATCCGGTCGGTGGCCCTTTTCGGCATAGCCGACACCTTGCGCTCCGACCTGCTCCCCGGCTTTGAACTGAAACTGGGAGAAGTTTTCGGTTAAGCTCTTTCACTACCGTGAAGAGCATATTGGGAAATGTTCAGCATGACCACGCGGGTAAGAAAACTGACCTTTGCGGAATGGCAGCGCCTCCCCGAAACAAAGGAACGCTATGAGATAGTTGACGGGGTGCTGTATATGCCGCCGAGTCCTGATGCTGACCACCAGTGGATTCAGCAAGAGGTTTTTGCCGGTTGCCGAGTCTTCTCCAGGAACAGCGGTCTGGGGGTCTTCCTGCAAGCTCCCCTGGACCTGGTGATCCAAAGAAGCCCTCTGCGGGTCCGCCAACCTGACATAATGTTTCTAAACTCCGAAAGAACGGGAATCCGGGGACGGCGGGACTTGCAAGGTATAACTCCCCTGGAGGTCAGCCCTGATATAGTTGTCGAGGTTCTTTCTCCCGGCAATACGCGGCGGGAAATGGAGGAAAAGTTACAGGACTACCAACGAATTGGCGTCTATCAGTGCTGGCTCTTCAGCCCTCAGGCGGAAACAGCGGAAATCATTGACTTGACCGGCGCAGAAATCCGGTCGGTGGCCCTTTTCGGCATAGCCGACACCTTGCGCTCCGACCTGCTCCCCGGCTTTGAACTGAAACTGGGAGAAGTTTTCGGTTAAGCTCTTTCACTACCGTGAAGAGCATATTGGGAAATGTTCATCATGACCACCCGTACCAAAAAACTGACCTTTGCGGAATGGCAGCGTCTCCCCGAAACCAAGGAACGCTACGAGATAGTTGACGGGGTGATGTATATGCCGCCGGGGCCAAATCCCTATCACCAGTGGGTTTTGCTGGAAGTATATAAAACTCTCTCGGATTTCGTGCGGTTGAGGCAGCTGGGAGTGGTTCTGGCGGCGCCCCTGGACTTGATGATTCAGTCGGAACCGTTAAGAGTCCGGCAGCCTGACCTTCTTTACCTTAACACCAACCGAACCGGTATTACTGAAGGAAAAGACTTAAGGGGTTTTCAATATCTGGAGGTGGCGCCGGACCTGGTTATCGAAATTCTTTCCCCCGGCAACACGCGGCGGGAAATGGAGGAAAAGCTGCGAGACTACCAACGGATTGGCGTCTATCAATGCTGGCTCTTCAGCCCCCAGGCGGAAACCGCGGAAATCATTGACCTGACCGGCGCAGCAATCCGGTCGGTGGCCCTTTTCGGCATAGCCGACACCTTGCGCTCCGACCTGATCCCCGGCTTTGAACTAAAACTGGCGGAAATATTCGGCTGACGGAACAACATTTGAAATCTTAAATGTCTCAGGAGTGACAAAGTGGAATTCTCCAATAGACTAGGCAAGCTCGCCCCCTATCCCTTCGTTGAAATATCCCGGATAATTGCCGAGAAGCGGGCGGCAGGAGCCGACGTAGTCACCTTCGGTATCGGCGACCCGGATATTCCAACGCCCCAGCCCATTATTGACCGGTTGCTTTCGGCCTCCCAGCATCCGCCCAACCATCGTTACCCGGAGACCGACGGCTTGCCCGAAATGCGCCGCGCGATTGCCCAATGGTACGAGAACCGGTTCGAGGTGAAACTGGACCCGGACAAAGAGGTACTGCCACTGATTGGGGCCAAGGAGGGCATCGGGCACGTGGCATTCTGCTTTCTGGACCCCGGAGACATTGCCCTGGTGCCGGATCCGGCCTATCCCGTTTACGGCGTGGGGACTATGTTTGCCGGCGCCGAAAGTTACATAATGCCGCTGCTGGAAGAGAATGGCTGGCTGCCCGACCTGTCGCTCATTCCCGAGAATGTGGCCCGGGCGGCCAAGGTGATGTGGCTCAACTACCCCAACAATCCCACCAGCGCCGTAGCCACTGCCGAAGACCTGGCAGCCTGCGTGGCTTACTGTCGGGACCACGACATTGCCCTGCTCCACGATGCCGCCTACAGCGAGGTGGGATACGACGGCTACCAGGCTGCCAGTATGCTGCAAGTGGATGGCGCCCGGGAAGTGGGCATAGAGTTTCATTCCTTGTCCAAAAGCTACAATATGACCGGCTGGCGCATGGGTATGGCCGTGGGCAATGCCGATATGATTAAAGCTCTGTTCCAAATCAAGGCCAATCTGGACTCGGGCATCCCCCAGGCCATTCAGGAAATGTCCATGACAGCCCTTACCGGCCCCCAGGATTGTATTGAAGACAACCGGGTTATCTACCAGCGGCGCCGGGACCGGGTGGTGGAAGCGGTAAGAAAAATGGGGTTGTCGGTGGCCGTCCCCCAAGCCAGTTTGTATATTTGGGCGCGAGTTCCTGAAGGATTCACTTCCGCCGACTTCGCTGCCCGGCTACTTGAAGAGATAGATATTGTCGTAACGCCCGGTTCCAGCTACGGACAGTATGGCGAAGGTTACATCCGGTTATCCCTGACTACCCCCGACGAACAGGTGGAAAAGGGCTGCCAGCGGCTGGAATCCTGGACTATACCGGCACCCAGGGAGGGATAGACCTATTCCCAGAAAGAATATCAGCACTGAACCGGAACGGGAAAAAGCCGTATTGGTTGCGGTCGAGGTTAAGCGCGGCGAGCATCTGTGGGAGCTGGACGATACTCTGGATGAGCTGGCTTACCTGGCTCACGCTGCCGGCGCAGACGTTGCCGGCCGGGTTACCCAAAGGGCCGACCGATTGACGCCTACTTATGTGGGCAAGGGAAAACTCCAGGAAGTCCAGGAAGTTGTGGCCGAGGAACGGGCGGATACGGTCATCTTCGACGATGAGCTGACACCTACCCAACAGCGCAACCTGGAATCAGCTCTCCAGGTGAAAGTAATTGACCGGACCGCCCTGATACTGGACGTTTTCGGACGCCACGCTCGTACCCACGAAGGCAAGCTTCAGGTAGAACTGGCCCAGCACCAGTACTTGTTGCCCCGGCTGGTGGGTCAATGGTCCCATTTGGAGCGGCTGGGCGGCGGCATCGGCACCCGGGGGCCGGGCGAAACCCAGTTGGAGACGGATCGGCGACTTATTCGCCGCCACATCCAGCGGATTCAGCAGGAACTGGACAAGGTGCGGGAGCGCCGTTCCATTTACATCAGCCGGCGCAAGAAGGCGAGTATTCCCATGGCCTCCCTGGTGGGATACACCAATGCAGGCAAGAGCACCCTGTTCAATGCCCTCTGCAACGCCGGGGTGGAAGCGGAAAACCAGTTGTTTTCCACCCTGGACCCGGTAACCCGCCGCATTCGGCTGCCTTCCGGCGATGAACTGCTGCTGACGGATACCGTGGGATTTATTCAGAAGCTTTCTCCCATGGTGGTAGCCGCCTTTCGCGCTACTTTGGAGGAGTTAGCCGAGTCGGATCTGCTCCTGCACGTATTGGATATTACCCATCCTAAAGCTCCGGAACAAGCCGAGGTGGTGGAAGAAACGCTAACGGACCTGGGCTTAAGCGGCAAACCGCGACTGTTGGTCGTCAACAAAGTTGACCTGCTGGACGACTCGGCCGGCGGCGGCGCTCTAGCGGCTCCCGCCGGGCTCCGGGCCTATCCTTGTGTCCCGGTATCGGCGGCCAGGGGCTGGAACCTGGACCTGCTGCTGGAAGAGATTGAGGCGCAGTTGGTGGAAATGGACGGCCCGGTGACCGTTCTTCAGTCAGGAGCCGGGAATTAAATATGCCGAGTAAGGTTTTCCGATTGGCTAAATTCATCTCTGTCGGGCTTGTCAGTGGGCTTCAGGGCGACTCTGACATCCCGACAGGTTGGTTCGCACAATAGACGTTATGTAAACGTTACAGGGTAATTCAAGGCTGGTGTTTACATAAAGTTTCTGATGGCGACATTTTCGCCACACCTGACATTGTTGGCTCGATCTCAGTTCGGTTGGATTCCCGCCGAAACGGGATGAGGAGGTCGTTTATGCGCGTTGCAGGTAAAGTTGCTTTGGTGAGCGGAGGCGCCCGGGGCATCGGCGCCGCTGCCGCGCGACTGCTGGCCCGGGAGGGCGCCGCCGTAGTCCTGGCTGATGTGCTGGAGGAGGAAGGCCGGGCCACCGAAGCCGAAATTGTCGAGGCCGGCGGACGGGCAAAGTTTATGCTGCTGGATGTTACCGATGCAGATAACTGGAAACGGGTAATTGCCGATACGGTGAGGGCCTACGGCAAGTTGGACGTGGTGGTCAACAATGCGGGCATTAGCGGACGTTCTAATGTGGAAGAAACCGAAGAAGAGACCTGGGACCGAGTTATGGCCGTAAACGGGAAAGGGGTGTTCCTTGGAACCCGGTTGGCAATTACCGAGTTGCGCCGGGCCGGAGGCGGCTCCATCATCAACATCTCTTCCATCTACGGTTTAGTCGGCAGTGAGACTTCAGCGGCATATCACGCCTCCAAGGGAGCGGTGCGTATATTCACCAAGGCGGCCGCAATTCAGTATGCTTTCTACCGCATACGGGTCAACTCGGTGCATCCGGGATTTGTTGACAGTCCAATGACCGCTGCTTCCCATGCCGTCCCGGATGTCCATAACCTGCGCGTGGGACGGACACCCCTGGGGCGAATGGGTACTCCGGAGGAAATTGCTGCCGGTATCCTGTATCTGGCGTCTGACGAATCGGCCTTTGTTACGGGCAGCGAACTGGTCATTGACGGCGGAATGACGGCTCAATAAAGCCTTGAATCCGCTTGCTACCCGTTCCCTGCCTTGCCAAAGTCAGTGTAAGGGTTGCGTAGCCGGACGGGTTTCCCTATAATTGTTAATCCGATGGAACTAAAGGGGCGGTTAGCTCAGTGGTTAGAGCGCCTCGTTCACACCGAGGAGGTCGGAGGTTCAAATCCTCCATCGCCCACCATTCCGGGAAACCTGGTCAGCTTGGGGCAGGTTTCCGGAGCCGCCGTGCCGAGGTGGCGAAACGGCAGACGCGCTGCGTTCAGGGCGCAGTGTCCTTATGGACGTGTGGGTTCAAATCCCTCCCTCGGCACCAGTGGGCAGTCCGGCAATATAACCAGGCCAGTCCACCCTACCCGGTAGATGTACTGGTCGATTGACCGGCGTTACGGCCGAGGCCTGGTAGCTGAAATATGCGCTTGTAGCTCAGTGGATAGAGCGCTGCCCTGCGGAGGCAGAGGTCGTGGGTTCGAATCCCGCCAAGCGCGCCATACCCTGAAACTGTTAGTGAATATCCCAGCCACTCCTTTGCACCAACCCGGCGCCCCTCCGGGCGGTTAGCTCAGATGGTTAGAGCGCCTGCTTTACACGCAGGAGGTCACTGGTTCGAGTCCAGTACTGCCCACCACCACACAAGGCGCCGGTAAGTCCTTGTCCCCTCTGCCCGAGCCATCTCCATAGCAGCAGGCTGTGGTCAAATTCGTAATTTAGCCGGCCGCCAACCCAATTTTCTGCTGCCCTACCGCTGCTTTGACCGGTTATCGGCCCCGGTTTGCCTAGCCAGGGGTCGCAATCCTTGTGATAGAATTGCCGACGATTCACTTTATCCCCCGGTAATGTTGGCTAATTTCGCTGCCTGAGGAGGCGCTGATATGCTGAGATTTGTGGAAGAAATAATTTTGCTGCTGCTCCGCGATGAAGATGGCAGGTTTATTCAGATGCCTACCTGGTCAATGGACTACGCCGTGTCCGGCGCCGTCTTGATGGACCTGGCTCTGGAGAATCGCATTGACACGGATTTAGAAAAGTTGATTCTGATTGACGCCACCCCGGTTGGCGATTCCATACTTGACCGGGTGTTGGCTGACATTGCTGCCGGGGAGAGCAATGACACTCGCTATTGGGTAGAGCAAATATCGCGTTCCGGGACCAGAATTCGAGAGCAGACCCTGGAGCGATTGGTGGAGAAGGGCATCCTGGAACATCAGGACGATCGCTTCCTGTGGGTATTTCGCTCCCGGCGGTATCCTTCGGTTGACGGAGCGGCGGAACGAGAAGTGAAGCTTCGCATCCTGAGCGTTCTGTTCAGCGATGAAATTCCCGATCCCCGAGACCAGATGATTATCTGTCTGGCCGATGCCTGCGGGATATTTTCCAGGCTATTGTCCCGGCAGGAACATTCCAGGGTTGCGGAACGCATCGCCCAGGTCAGCCGGCTGGACCTCATTGGGCAAGCTATGTCCCAAGCCATACACGATATTCAGGTATCGGTGGCCGTTTCCTGCCAAAGTCATATGATTTAGCCCGGGGCATTCAACTTTGTGGAATCAAGCCCTTTGGAGTGGAACTCCGAAATTCCCGGTCGATACAGGGCTATCGCATATGAAAAAATTTCAGGCTCAGAACGGAACTTTCCGATGTTTTGGCGGCGCTTTACTGGGTAATCAACATCAAAACCAACGGTTTAAGTCTTAAATTACCCAAATTTAGCAGTTAAAAACGGAGATTTACCCGTCAATTGGCCTCTTAAATTCCATATGCGATAGCCCTGCCGGTCGATACAGGGCTATCGCATATGAAAAATTTTCAGGATCAGAACGGAACTTTCCGATGTTTTGGCGGCGCTTTACTGGGTAATCAACATCAAAACCAACGGTTTAAGTCTTAAATTACCCAAATTTAGCAGTTAAAAACGGAGATTTACCCGTCAATTGGCCTCTTAAATTCCATATGCGATAGCCCTGCCGGTCGATCAGGGCTATCGCATATGAAAAATTTTCAGGATGAGAACGGAACTTTCCGATGTTTTGGCGGCGCTTTACTGGGTAATCAACATCAAAACCAACGGTTTAAGTCTTAAATTACCCAAATTTAGCAGTTAAAAACGGAGATTTAACCGTCAATTGGCCTCTTAAAATCCATATGCGATAGCCCTGCCGGTCGATCAGGGCTATCGCATATGAAAAATTTTCAGGATGAGAACGGAACTTTCCGATGTTTTGGCGGCGCTTTACTGGGTAATCAACATCAAAACCAACGGTTTAAGTCTTAAATTACCCAAATTTAGCAGTTAAAAACGGAGATTTAACCGTCAATTGGCCTCTTAAAATCCATATGCGATAGCCCTGGCCGGTCGATCAGGGCTATCGCATATGAAAAAATTTCAGGCTCAGAACGGAACTTTCCGATGTTTTGGCGGCGCTTTACTGGGTAATCAACATCAAAACCAACGGTTTAAGTCTTAAATTACCCAAATTTAGCAGTTAAAAACGGAGATTTACCCGTCAATTGGCCTCTTAAAATCCATATGCGATAGCCCTGCCGGTCGATACCCTTGACACACAGGTTAAGGTGTTTTAAGATAAAATAGGTATTTCCTACCAATCAGAGTTTCAGTAAACTCTTAAGTCAATACAGAAGCAGAGGTTATTATTACTATGCCAGTATTGGACAAGATTGAGGCTCCTATCGATCTCAAAGGGCTTGATTACAGCGAGCTTAAACAGTTGGCTCAGGAAATCCGGGACACCATCATATCGGTGATAACCCAGCGCGGCGGCCATCTGGCATCCAACCTGGGTGTGGTCGAGTTGACCCTCGCTCTGCACCGAGTCTTTGACAGCCCAACTGACCGAATCGTTTGGGATACGACCAACCAGATGTACACGCATAAACTGGTAACCGGTCGCCGAGATGAGTTCCAGGATATCCGACTGGAAGGCGGCATCTCGGGTTTTGGCGAACCGATGGAAAGTCCACACGATACCCTGTGCGCCGGGCACGCCGGCACCGGCCTTTCCATAGCCCTGGGAATATCCCAGGCGGCGGCAGCCCGTAGAACGGACTCCTGGACAATTGCAGTGGTCGGGGACGGAGCCATGACCTCAGGGTCCAGCTTTGAAGCCGTTAACAACATTGTTCATCTCAATCCGGAAAAACTGATTGTCATCCTGAATGACAACGGTATGTCAATTTCGGAGAACGTCGGCTTCATCACCAACTGGCGCAAGCAATTGATAACCCGGCCTGAATATCAGTCCGCAATCGACAGTATGCCGGCCCTCTCCAAGCGGTCGCCGGCGGGAGATGCAATCTATCGCCTGGTTAAGCACTGCAACGGCAGTATGAAAAATATGCTGCCGCCGACATCCTTGTGGACCGAGCTGGGCTTTGAGTATCTGGGCCCGGTGGATGGCCACGACCGGCCACGACTGGAGCAGACTCTGGAGCAAGCCAAATTGTCCAACGGGCGGGTTCCCCTCATTCACGTGGTAACGCACAAGGGACACGGCTATGAACCGGCGGAGAATGACCCGGTACGGTTTCACCAGCCCAGTTCTCCCTTAGGTCCCGGTTCCGGCGCACCTACCTACTCCAAGGTTTTCGCCGACACCATCAAGCGCCTGATGCAAATTGACGAGTCCGTAGTTGGCATTTCCGCAGCCATGCTGGAAGGTACGGGTCTGGAGGAGGTGCGCCAGGAATTTCCGGACCGGGTTTTTGATGTAGGCATCGCCGAGCAGCACGCAGTCAGCATGGCGGCCGGCCTGGCCTCCACCGGTATGAAGCCTTTTGTATCCATCTACTCCACTTTTTTGCAGCGAGCCTTTGACCAGATAGTGCATGATGTTTGTCTGCAAAACCTTCCGGTGAAGATAATCGCCGACCGGGCTGGAATTGTAGGGGAAGACGGCAAGACCCACCACGGTTTTCTGGATGTTTCCTACCTGCGCTGTATGCCTAATGCGGTGGTGGCTGCGCCGATGGACGAGAATGACTTGCAGCACCTGATTAATACGGCCCACCGGCATCCCGGGCCTTTTGCCATTCGGATTCCCCGGGGCGCCGCCACGGGCTGCCCGATGGACCCGGAACTTAGAGAATTGCCTCTGGGAAGAGGGAAAGTCATCCGGGAAGGCCGCGACATAGCCATCTTTGGCTTGGGGAAAGCCGGCGCGTCCGCGCTGGAGGCCGCCGAACTCCTGGCCCAATATGATATATCCTGCGCGGTCGTTGACCCCATCTTCATAAAGCCTCTGGATGTGGACCTGCTACTGGAATTTGCCCGGAGCACAAGACGCATTGTAACGGTGGAGGAAAACGTTCTGGCCGGCGGATTTGGCTCCGCAGCGCTGGAGACCTTGTGCGAGGCGGGAATGGGCAACGTCTCCGTCCACCGGATTGGTATGCCGGACTCCTTCGTGGAACATGGCGCCGCCGTTGATCAGCGCCACCGATTAAAGCTGGATGCGGCCGGCATTGTAGAGCAGGTGCTGGAAGTATTTTTCCCGGAAAGAAGGGTAGTCCAGACAGTTCAGATTTAGACTCCCCTGGTTCCGGTAAGCAGTTTAAGGGCCCGGACGCCGGCGTTGCTTCAGCAATCTTGTCGGTCGCAGTCCGGGCCTAATACTTTGGACGATAGCTGGCGACCGTAAGCGCCCGGTTCATCCCGCATCGACCATCACCCGCACTGCCGGGAATGTCTGCCGCCGGGTTTGCTTCCGGCGCTTTCAACCTGAATCAATCCCTTGCCGAATGGCCCTCCCCCGGGAATTCGTACTGTGCCGCATTATGTTATCATAGGGCTAAATCGGTGGCACTTATCCCTAAAAGGCATTCAAGGAGTAAAGCCGATGCTTATTTCCCGCATTTACACCGGCGACGACGGGCAGGCCCATATCGACGAGATTGAGACCGAAGCCTTTCCCAATCCGGCTTCGCTGGCCGAGATAACGGAACTGCGGTTCCGGGTGCAGCAGCCCGGTCAATTCAGCGACTGGCACGTTGAGTCCCGCCGGAACTACATCATTACCCTTTCCGGAGAGGGTGAAATCGGATTAGGCGACGGGTCGCTGCACCGGTTCGGTCCCGGCGCCGTAGTGCTGGTGGAAGATTTGACCGGTCAAGGGCATACCACCCGCGTCACCAGCGACGTACCCCGGGTTACCGTTGCCGTGCCCTTGGCTAACCAAACTCCCGGCGCCTGATTTTCGGCGTTTCGACTATGCCTTACGTTTCCAACCGTGGCGTCAGCGTATTCTACCATTGGGAGCCTCCGGAAAGTGGGACGGTTGCTGGGTCGGCGGTCCCGTTGCTTCTGGTTCACGGCTTTATGCAGCAGTGTCGCGACTGGGAAGATGCCGGTTATGTAAAGTGTTTGGGTCGAACTCGACCCCTGATTTTGGTAGATGCCCGGGGACATGGCCTTAGCGACAAACCCCACGGTGTGGCAGACTACCGGATGGAACTGCTGGTGGAAGACTTGACCCTGACGCTGGACGCTCTGGAAATACCCTTGGTTGACTTTATGGGGTATTCCTTTGGCGCCTGGGTCGGTTTCGGGATGGCCGCCCTTGCTCTCCGCCGCCTGCGCTCCCTGGTTCTGGGCGGAATGCACCCCTACGTTCGAGACCCCAAGCCCTTGAACCGCCGGATTGAGCGCTTTACCCGAACCCGGGAAGCTCTGGCCGCCGATGCGCGTCATGCTGACCGCCTTCCGGAGCAGGTGAAGCGACAGTTCGCCGAAAATGATGTTGAGGCCCTTATCTCCCTGACCACCGCCATTCGGGACTCGCCAGGTTTCGAGAATTCCCTGGACTCGCTGACCATTCCCGGTTTGATTTACGCCGGGGAAGAGGACCCGGCCTATCCCCTAGCCCAACGCTGCGTCCAGGGCAACGGCAATCTGGAATTTTTATCCCTGCCGACTCTGGGCCATCTGGAGGCCTGGCAGCAGAGTCAGATAGTTCTGCCCCAGATAGAAGGATTTCTGGCGCAGTTTGAATAGAGTGACGCCATCAGGTCTATCAATGAGCCACGCCCGGCTGCACTCTGCCCGGCTTTGCCAGATTGATTTAGCCATCCGGGTATCGTAGAATAGCGGGGCAAATCCAATCAAGGGCCGTCAGGAGTATTTCATGCCTCAGACCACGGAACTGAACCTGCTCTGTATGTCGGGTCAAGGCTCGGTCCAGGCCGGCGAAGCCTTGGCCAAGCTCTATGCCAGCCAGGGTTGGTTCGTATCGGTTAACGTATATCCGGGGACCCGGGCCCGCAGCGGCCCGGTCATTAACTATGTCAAGATTTCCGACTCTGAAGTTATGGCAAGCTGCGCCAACTACCATCCTTCCGAGGTTATCGTATTTCAGGAAGAATTGTTGCTGACGGCCCGGAACAACACCCACGAACTGATCGCCGACGCCATCGGCAGAATGAAGCGCGGCACCCTGCTGGTAAATTCGCCCAAGTCTCCCCAGGAGATTGATCTTCCTTTCGATTTGGAAGGTGCCGTAGCTACCGTTGACGCTACCGGCATCGCCGAACGATTGTTGCGGCGCACCCCCCCGCCGGTGGGTCTTACCCTGCTGGGCGCCTACGCTCGCATTACCGAAGCCATCGATATGGGCGAATTGCTGGACGTTATCCGGGAAACCTTCCCCGGCTCGGTCGGCGAGCGGAATGCCGAGGCCACGCTGGAGGCCTACGAAACCGTACAGGCCATTGGTGGCGTCAAGTTCCAGGTGGACCGGCGGCCGGCCCGTCTGGAACATACTCCGCCGGAAAATCTGCCCCAATACTATCAGTTCGACCGCTACGACAAGCTGCCGGGCTTCAGCAACGGCAGCCCCTTTGTCTGGCGGGATAAGGTGCCCGTTTGTGAAGATAACAAGTGCATTTGCCCCGGGGTTTGCATCAGTGAGGTAATGTGTCCCGACGGCACCGGATTTATAATCCGTCAGGACTTGCCTCACCAGGGTTATCGCATTGATGTGGACTTCTGTCGCGGTTGCGGCATCTGCGCCGAGGTTTGTGTCGGCAGCGCGCTGACGATGGTGGATGAAGACCGGGTAAAAAGGGAAAACCCGGAATATACCGACATCACTGCGGCTCCCCACCGCCCGGAAATCTCGGCCCAGCAGCGTATCCACCTGGATATTGGAAATCACCAGGATACTTAGGAGACTTTTGATGACCTCCGCAGCTCCCACCCGGCGTCAGGCCCTGACGGGCAATAAAGCGGCAGCCCATGCGCTAAAGTTAGCCCGCGTACAGGTCTTGTGCTACTTTCCCATTGGCCCTTCCGACGAAGTGGGCGAGGAACTTTCCCGCATGATTCAACGGGGCGAACTCCCCGCCGAAGTGATTGAACTGGAACACGAGCGCAGCGTGATGAACGCCCAGATTACCGCGACGCAGTCGGGCGCGCGCTGTTCTTTTGCCACAAACTCGGAAGGCCTGTTAATTGCGGCCCAGCAGCTGATCTTCGCCTCCTACGCCAGGATACCTATTGTCGTGGTTGTAGCCCATCGGGCTCTGGAGCCGCCGGCCATCGTCCGCTCTGACGACCATGACACGATTATGTACCGCGACATTCACTGGATGCACTACCACTGTGAAAATGCCCAGGATGTGATGGATACGGTAATCCAGGCGTATAAGGTCAGCGAAGACCCGGACGTACTGCTGCCGGCCTTTGTTACCTACGACGGTTGGGAGGTCTCGCACAACAGCTACCCGGTGCAGACGCCCACTCAGGAAGCGGTGGACAGTTTCCTGCCGCCTTACACCCTGCCCCCGGAAGTGGACTTCATTAAGAACCTGGACTTTGCCGCCTACTACGGCGGACAGCGCATGAGCGGCTACGGCTATATCGACGTGGAACGGGAATATATGGAGCGGCGCTTCCAGTTGGACGAGGCCTTGAATGTTACATCCAAGGCCCGGCTGAAACAGGCCCACCGGGATTACGTCAACTTGAACGGCCGGGGCTATGGCGGTCTGATCGAGACCTACCGCATGGAAGACGCCGAAGTCGCCATAGTGGCTTTGGGTTCCCTGTCTTCCACCTCACGGCTGGCGGTTAACCTGATGCGGGAACAAGGCAAGCGGGTCGGACTAGTCAAGATTCGTACCTATCGCCCTTTCCCCACCGAAGATTTGCTGGAAGCCCTGCATGATGTAAAGGGCGTCGTAGTTCTGGACCGGAATCCGGTGGCTGCCGTTTATAATGACCTGCGCAGCGGGCTGTTCGGGCAGCCCAATCCGCCGGCAGTCCTGGGCCGGATTATCGGCCTGGGTGGACGGGACGTAACCCACTACAATGTTGTTTACGCGGCTGAGGAGGCATTGGCCGCGGCGCGCCTGGGAAGAACGGCCAAGCCGCTGGATTGGCACTTTGAAGTTATTGAAGACGAAGATATGCTGCGGGAAGCCCTGAACCGCTGAGACTTGCCAGCTTCGACCATTCATTCACTCAGTTCGGGAGAATCGACAATGCCCATAAAAATGATCCAGGACACCGCCGACCAGCGGGTCTATATGAACGTAACGGCCAACCAGTGTCCCGGCTGCCCGGAAAACCTGGCTACCCGCCTGGTGATGCACATCGTTTTCGACCACTTAAAGGAAGAGAACCCGATAATTTTCGGTCAGGGCTGCGGTATAGGGCGCGACTTCCTGCAGCGCAGCGGTTTGGGTACCCACGACAGCGGTATCGCCGGAATGCTTACGGCGATGAAGGTACGCAGCATTGACCGCCCGATCGTAGTAATCGACGGGGATGGGCAGATAGACCTGGGTTTGGAGGACCTGGCTACCAGCTTTCAGCAAGGCTATAAATACCTCCACGTAGTCTGCGACAACCAGGCTCACGCCGCCAGCGGCAGCCACGCCACGGGCAGCACCCAGCCGATGGCCCGCACCAGTGTGCGTCCTTCGGGCAAACTGCGCCACCCCAAGCACTTTGCCTTGATGCTTATGTTCAGTGGCGCCGAGTACGTCGCCACCGCTTCGACTTCGCATCCCCAGGACTTGGAACGGAAAATCAAGAGCGCCAGCACTCGACTGCCCGCCTTCATCCAGATACTTACACCCTGCAACCCTTCGTGGGGCTACGACGACCATAAGGGAATTGAAGTATCCAGACTGGCCGTTGAAAGCGGCATCTGGCCCCTCTACGAATGGAAGGACGGGGTTTTTCAGCGGCAGAACATTATGCGCAAGTCCACCGTCCGCGACTATGTAGGTTCCCAGCGCCGGTACGCTCACCTGGGCGAAGAGGGCATCCGCCAAATGGAAGAGTACGTTAGCGACCTGAACCAGATGATGATCAAGCTGGAAACCGGCTTTTCCGCTTAACGGTTATCCGGTATGACCGCTAATCCCAAACCCTGGTTAACCGCATATTCGCCCGGGATGCCGTCCACCCTGGACTATCCCCGGGCTCCCCTTTACCATTTCCTGCAGGAGTCGGCGGCCCGCTATCCCGACCGCGCCGCCATTATCTATCAAGACCCGCGGAATGGCAGCCGGCCGGAGACCACTACCTACCGCGAGCTGGACGAAGAATCCGACCGATTTGCCGCCGCTCTCCTTTCTCTGGGTATTGGGAAGGGCGACCGGGTTGCCTACTACATCCAGAATTCCCCGGAATTGATTGCCGGGTTTTACGGGATTCTCAAAGCCGGCGCCATTCCGGTTCCCTGCAATGTTATGTATCGGCCTGAAGAATTGGCCTATCACCTCAAGGATTCCGGCGCCAGGGCCTTGTTCTGCGAGGCTGACCTGTTCCCGGCGGCCCGGGAAATTCTCCCGGAGACGCCGGTATCCCAGGTTGTAGTTGCCGGCGGCCCGGTGGACGCCACCGTGCATTACTGGGAGCCCCTGCTGGCGGACGTTCAACCCCTTCCTGACCTGCCTCCGGTGGACGTTGACCGCGACCTGGCTCTGCTGCCCTATACCGGCGGGACTACCGGCGTTCCCAAAGGCAGTATGCTCACCCACGCCAACCTGGTGGCTAATGCGGTGCAGTTCCGGGACTGGTTCGGCTACGAAGCCGGGGGAGAAGTTTTTGTCGCCACCCTGCCCCTGTTCCACATCGGGGGCATTGCCGGGGTGATGAGCGTGCCGGTAGCTTGCGGCGGCTCCATAGTCCTGTTTCGGCGATTTAATGCGGATCGAGTATTGCAGGCAATTCAGGACTATCGGGCCACCCGGTTCCTGGGCGTCCCTACTATGTATATCGCTCTCCTGAACCACGAATCGGCAAAAGACTATGACCTCTCCTCCCTGAGACCCAGCCGAACCAGCGCCGCTCCCTTGCCAAAGGCGGTCAAGGAGGCTTTTGATGCGTTGGTCGGCCACGAAGTGCTGATCGAGGGCTACGGGCTTACGGAGACTTCGCCGTTGACCCACGCCAATCCGGTGCAGGGAGCCGTAGGCGGTTCCATCGGGGTACCCTTGCCGGATACCGATGCCCGCATCTTTGAGCCGGAAACGGGCATTGACGAAGTTGCTCCGGGAGAAGTTGGCGAACTTGCTCTCCGCGGCCCTCAGGTGATGCAGGGGTATTGGAATCGTCCGGTGGAGACGGCGGAGGCCATTCGCGACGGCTGGTTTTATACCGGCGATTTGGCCTATATGGATGAGCGGGGCTACTTTTTCATAGTTGACCGGAAAAAGGATGTCATCAATGCCGCCGGTTTCAAAGTCTGGCCCCGGGAAGTGGAAGAGGTACTGTATCAGCACCCGGCGGTGCGGTTGGCGGCCGTGCTGGGGATACCCGATGACTACCGGGGCGAAACGGTCAAGGCGGTGGTCGCCCTGAAAGATGGGCAGGATTACGCTTCCGAGGAAGCCGCCCGGGCGGACCTTCTGGCTCATTGCCAGCGCCATCTGGCTAATTACAAGATACCCAGAATCATGGAATTTCGGGATGAACTTCCGGTAAGCGCCGCCGGCAAGGTTCTGCGCCGGATTATGCGCGACGAGGCCACTGAACCGGAGTAGCCAGCAGCCGGACTGACCGAAAGGAATGCGGTAAAGGTTATGGGGCGGGTACCACCCGCCCCGTTCAGTTCTGAACCGGCCGCTTGCCCCAGACGAAGGCTACCCCATTGCCGGCATCACTTCATTGGTGAACCGGTCCAGGTGCTCCATCTGGTTAGGGGAAGCGAACCGGACGATAAAGTAAGTTACTCCGGCTTCCCGATAGCTTTGGATGGCTTCAACGCACTTTTCCGGCGGCCCAAACACGCACAGCAACTGTTGGCTGACTGCTGCTTAGGGACGGCTGTAGTAGGCCTGCATGAACCGGTCGCCTTCGCTCAAGGCCGCATCCGCCTCGTTCAGATTCACCGATATATAGAGGGCGCGGGTCATCCCGCCGGCATCCCGACCAATTCCGGCCGCATTTTCCTGAACTCGGTCCCAACAGCGGCTGAACAGCTCGACGTTGGGTACGTTGGTAATCCAGGCGTCGCCCATCTCAGCTACCCGCCGTAATCCACGCCGGACCCAGTTGCTGGAGAGCCATATAGGAAGAGGTGTTTGTACCGGCTGAGGTTCCAGGGAAACCTCCTGCAACGGGCAGTATTCTCCGGCGTGGGTAACTTGATCCTGGCTCCACAGGGCGCGGAGAACTCGGATACCTTCTTCCATCCGGTCGGCGCGCTCCTTTACCGGCACACCCACCGCTGCGTGTTCGTCCACATACATCTGGTTGTCGCCCCGGCCGGCGCCGGCACCCAGGATGACCCGGCCGTTGGAAATATTGTCCACGGTGGCCAGGGCGTGGGCCAAATGTACGGGATGTCTTAGTGCGGTCAGCATTACCGCCGTACCGATTTTTACCCGGCTGGTCCGCGCTGCTAGGGCCGCCATTATGGTGAGCGGCTCCAGCCGGGGCTTTGAGGTGATGCTGTCGCCCACCCATACCGAATCATAACCCAATCGTTCCACCGTTTCGGCCATCTGCCAGTTAGCTTCCACTCGGGGCCGGCCGCCGGAAGCGTACACTAACACGCCTCGGGTGGGTAACAGGATGCCAAAATTTTCAATTAATTTCATAGCTTCCTCCGGTTACGGCCCCGACGTCTCTGGCCGTATTATGTCAATCCGTCGCCGTCCGGCGTCTGGTTCAGGTATGGCTAAATGATCGGCCAGCGGGAGGGGTAAGCCACTCCGGTGCGCGCCAGCAGATTTTCGCCCATTTGCTGGACCCGCTGCGCCAGGTCCCACTCGTCGACGAACAAGGGTTGGTGATTCTCCACCCGCACTTGACCATCTACAATTACGGTATGCACGCTGCGACCATCCGCGTTATACACCAGGCTATTGACGGGATTAAACAGGGTGCGCCATTCCGGACGCCGGGTATCGAACAGTACCAGGTCGGCTTTCTTGCCTTCCTCCAGCGAGCCGATGTCCTGTTCCAGCCCCAGCGCTCTGGCGCCGCCGATGGTTGCCATTTCCAGAGCCGTTTCCGCCGGAATCATCCCCACATCCCGGCGCGCGTCCTTGTACAGCACCGCCGCCAGGTACATTGATCGGAAGGTTTCCAGCAAGTTGGAATTATTGCCGGCATCGGTGCCGAGCCCTACCGTGGCGCCGGCGGCCAGTAATTCCGGCAGCATCCCGTCGTGGGCAATCCCGGTTCCCCCCTTGATGGCGGCAGTCGGACACATAACCACCGCTGCGCCACTGCGGGCGATACATTCTACTTCGGATTGATCGATACCCAGGCCGTGGGCCAGGGTCAAATAAGGCTTCAGGAGGCCCAGGGATTCCAGGTATTGGGCAGGACGCATTCCGTACTGCTGAAGGCAGTCCTGGATGTACTGGGAGCCATTGTTGAAGTGCAGCGTCATCCGGGTGTCATATTCCCCCGCCAGTACCCCGGCGGCCAGCAGCAGTTCCTCCGACGAAAAACCCGGGGAAAAGGGCATTGTCCAGGCCCGCACCCGGTCATCCAGTTGGTGGTTGTAGTCCTTTATGACCTGTTCCATCAGCCGGATGGCTTCAGCGGTCTCGTAAAGGGGCAGGTTTATGGGATTGGGTTTATCGGTTACCTGCCAGCCAACTACTATCCGACAGCCGGACTCGCGGTAAGCCTGCATACAGGAGTCCAGGCCCTTGGTGCTGCCCGGGTCCACAAAACAGGTGGTGCCGTATTTGAGCAGTTCCGTTATTGCCAAAAGTGAAGTGGCGTATTCTTCCTCTTCGGTCATGGCCCCTTGCAACTTGAAAACGTTGGACAGGTAGGCCGGCCCCAGGTCGTCCGGGAAAATTCCCCGGGTGGCGTGGGCGTAGCTGATGTGCATATGGCCGTTGATGAACCCGGGGGTAACTACCATTTCGCGGGCGTCGATTACCTTGTCCGCCGGCGTTTCCGCCAGCTCGGTGGTCTTGCCGACCCGGGTAATTCGCTGCCCTTCAATCAGAACGGCCCCATCCCGGATTATCCGCCGTTGGGGGTCGATGGTGACCAGGAATTTGGCGCCTTCTATCTTGATACTGGGATTTGGCATGGCTTTCAATCCCTCGAATGCGATACTGTATGGGCAAGACGGGAACTCTTACACCAAGGCATATTAGTAAGGTGTCCAGGCTTTGACAACCCTGTGAGGCATTCTGTTTTGCCTTATTCTTTGGACTGGGCAGCCATAACTTATCCTTGCAAGGTTTAGCTCTTGGCTTCCGGCATTGGGTTGATATAATCTGGAGCAGAAAAAGGAACCGGAGGCTGCTGACTATGCCCTATCCAGGATTGAGCCTTGAAGGTATGACTGCCCTGGTCACCGGTTCGGGACGAGGCATCGGCGCCGGCCTGGCCGTTGGGTTGGCCCAGGCCGGCGCCGATGTCGCCCTTTCCGACGTGCCGGAACAACTGCCGGGCGCGGCGGAGACTGCGGAGCGGATTCGGAAGGCAGGAACCAACAGCCGGGTATATCAGCTGGATGTGCTGGACCTGGAGAATATTCGACAAACCGTAAACCAGGTGGCGCAGGACTTTGGACGACTGGACATTTTGGTCAATAATGCCGGTATTCGGCGACGGCAGCCGGCTCTGGAAGTTACCGAGGACAACTGGGACGCAGTAGTCGATACCAACCTTAAAGGGCCTTTCTTCTGCGCCCAGGCCGCTGCCCGGTGTATGATTGAGCAGGGATTTGGTCGTATCGTCAACATATCTTCCCAATTAGCGGTAGTTGCCGGTGCGAATCGGGCCGCCTACTGCGCCAGCAAGGCCGGTTTGGCTAATCTGACCCGGGTTCTGGCGCTAGAGTGGCTACAGTACGGGATTACGGTCAACGCCATTGGCCCCGGCCCTACCGAGACTCCGGGGCTGCTTATTGCAGACACCCGCACTGAAAGAGAACTGGCCGCTGACCTGGAAGCGCATATGCCCCTGGGCCGGCACATGAAGCCCGACGAGTTGGTGGGCGCGGCCATTTATCTCGCCAGCCCGGCCTCGGGAGCTATGACCGGCCAACTGCTCATCGTGGACGGGGGCTGGACCATAATCTGAACTGGCGGAGTTCGGCAGGAGGAAGGGACTTGACTGGGGAAATCATCGTTCGCCACGCGGCCAAAGCCGACCTTGAAATACTGGTCGGCTTCAACCTTGCCATGGCCCGGGAAACTGAGGCAAGGGCGCTGAACCCGGCTGTCCTGCAATCCGGCGTCGCCGCGGTCTTGCAGGACGAGGCATTGGGTTTCTATCTGATTGCGGAAGTCGCCGGGCAGCCGGTGGGTCAACTGATGGTAACCACCGAGTGGAGCGACTGGCGCAACGCCCATTTCTGGTGGATTCAGAGCGTTTACGTGCACCGAGACTTCCGGCGCCGGGGCGTTTACCGTTCCCTGCACAACTATGTGTGCCGGCTGGCCTGGGAAGCCGGCAATGTTTGCGGCCTTCGCCTTTACGTAGAACGGACCAACCGCCGCGCCCAGCAGGTTTATGCTGCGCTGGATATGAGTTTGTCTCACTACGATATGTATGAACTGGAATACTAAGACTGCCGGGCCTTTCGGTTTATTCACCGTCGGCGGGCCTGGAATTTCGATTGACGGCACCGACCTCAAGCCTTATCTTGAATGCGCCAATTTCGAAACTGTCAGCTTCAGAGCGTCTGGAATATGCCCGACTCGCCTACCGAATACGACTATCTTTCCCGGGGACAGTTCCTCCTGCAAATAGGCCGGTTCTCCGCCGCCGTCAGCGAATTTGATCAGGCCCTGGCGCTGAATCCGGAATTTGCGCCGGCTTACTACTATCGGGGCATCGCGCAACGCAATCAGGGCAACTACTCTCAGTCCATTGCCGACTATACCGCAGCAATTCAGGCGGAGCCCGACTATCCCGTAGCCTTCTACGCCCGGGGTGTAGTCCATCGGCATCTGGAAGACTACGAAGCGGCCATTCGGGACTATGACCAGGCCATTTTCCTGGAGCCGGAGGATGCTGATTTCTACTACGCCCGCGGGGTGGCCCATGCTTCCCTGAAACGCTACCCGCCGGCCATCGCCGACTTCCGGCAGGCTTTGGCCCTGAACCCGGAAATGTCCAACGCCTGGTATAACCTAGGTATTGCCCACCGGGATCAAGGCCGACCGGAAGACGCCCTGGAATGCTACTCCACGGCGCTGCGGCTGCGCCCCGACGACCCGGATTACTGTTACGCCCGGGGCAACCTGTATAGTGACCGGCAGGAGTATGCCCTGGCTATTGCCGACTACGACCGGGCTCTGGCTATTGTTCCCACTTTTGCCAACGCCTGCTATAACCGAGGCATTGCCTGGCGCAATTTGGGCAACCCGGCGGAGGCCATCGCCAGTTTCAACGCAGCGCTTCAGTTCGGGGCCGAGTTTGCCAACCTTTACCTGAACCGAGGTATTGCCCACGCCGATCTTGGCGATTACGCCTCGGCCCTGGCCGACCTGGACCGGGCATTGGGGCTGGACACCGACCTGGCGGCAGCATACCGGGCCCGTTCCGGAGTCCACCAAAAGCTGGGAAACGAGGCCGCAGCCGACTCGGACTGGCAAAATTACCTGAGGTTGAGCGGGGAATGACTCTCCGGGACGGTAAATTGGGGGAGATACCCATTGGGGAACAGTTGGGTTTTCTGGAATATTTGGTTACTTCCGAAAAACTCAGTATGTTTCGGGAATCGGTAGGATATTCCGGTGCGTCATTTCCGAATATCGTAGTAAAGGAAGGACTGGAAGTCCTTTTGCGAAAGTGTGAAATTGGCCTGATGGATAGTGTTACCCATACGGACCGCTATTATCGGCCTCCGGTGACCGATCGGAGGGTGCAGGTTACCGGCTGGATCAGGGGCCGGCGGCAGGATCGGGGCGCTGAACTGCTGCTGGTGGACACTTTTGCCGTTGACGAAATCGGCACGGAGATTCTGCGCAGCCAACACACCTTCCGCCTGAGCGTGTCGCGGGCGGCGGAACGCCTGGGGCGCCGCCCGTCGGTTTCCCGTCGGCGACCCGGCGCCGAATTCCTGACCCCGGTCGAGAAGCGCGTTACCGAAGAAACTATAGACGGTTTTGAAGCAGCCCGCCGGGCCATCCTCGACGGCGCCGACGCCGGCGCAAGATTCAGGTCCGCTGTTGCTCACGCCAGCGCTGAACTGGCCAGCGGCATGGGGCTGGCCGGGGTGGTGGCCCCGGTGGAACTGGGGCTGGCTTATCTGCACGAGCTGTTAGACCGGCGATTCGGCATTGACTTCCGACAGGGCGGGACCCTTACCGTCAACTACCGACGGCCGATGTATGCCGGGGATACGCTGCAAGCCCGGGGTCTGGTGATGGAGCAGGAACCGGAAGGGGGCCGGGAAAGATTCCGGGTGCAAGTCTGGCTGGAAAATGGGCGCGGCGAGCCGGTGGTCACCGGCGAAGCCAGGATTATCGCGCCCAGCCCGTTGACTTGATTTGGGATTTTCCAGCGACACTTTGTCCGGGCGTTACCGGACGGCTACATATTCCGATTAGCCGATAAGGGAGCAAAGTTGATGCCATCTTTCAGCCAACAGCTAAAGTCCGAAGCCGAACCAATCTGGAGGGCGATTTTCTCCCATCCCTTTCTGCAGGAAATCCGGGATGGAACCCTGCCCCTGGAAAAGTTTCGGTATTACCTGACCCAGGACTATCAGTATCTGGAAGGGTTTGGCCGAACGGTTGCCCTGGCTTTAGCCAAGGCTCCCGACTCCCATACATTGCAAGAACTGTCCCGCCGGGTGCTGACTCCCGTGGAACGGCCCCTGCACCATCAACTGCTCCAGGCCGCGGACGTATCAATGGAGTACGTCAACGAAGTAGGACGTTCCCCCACCAATACCGCTTATGTCAATCACATGCTGACCACAGCGGCGCTGTACGGTCTCGGGCCTACCGCCGCTGCCTTACTGCCGTGTCCCTGGACTTATCACGAATTGAAGGATGAGGTTGGGCCTTCGGAGCATCCCCTTTACAGCCAGTGGACCGGTTTTTACGTGGCCGGGTTCCTGGAAGACAGCGTCAATGCCTGGCGCGGTTTCGTGGACGCCACCGCCGAACGGGCCGGCCCGACCGAATTGGAGGCTATGCGCCAGGCTTTCCTGGTCAGCAGCCGCTATGAGTATATGTTCTGGGATATGGCTTACCGGATGGAAGCTTGGCCGGTTTAGCGACGCCGACGTAACCTCGCAGCGGAGGATTCGCCGGGTAGTGGAAAGTAAGGAGCAGGGCTAAAACCCTGCTCCTTTAGTTTGTCCCTTGCTTTGCCGTAATTTAGGGCGCCATCCGGGCCGGGCCCCAGTTGTGGGGAATGTTAATGAGGTTGGACTCCAGATTCTGCGCCGAGGTTTGTCCGCACACCGCCAGAGCCCGGTCGAACTCGGAGCGCAGAATTTCCAGGACTCCGTGCACTCCCTCGGCGCCGTTCTCCGCCAGCCCCCAGTAGAGGGGACGGCCTACGCCGACGGCCCGCGCGCCCAGAGCCAGGGCTTTCAGTACGTCGCTGCCGCGCCGGACTCCTGAATCCAGATAAACCTCGCAGTTCTCGTTGACCGCTTCCACTATTTCCGGCAGCATTTCTACCGAGCTCATAGTGGAGTCAATCTGGCGTCCGCCGTGGGTGGACACCAGGATGCCGTTTACGCCACTCTCGGCGGCGATATGGGCATCCTCGGCAGTTCGGACGCCTTTCAGCACCAGCGGCAGGGAAGTCAGGTTGCGCAGCCATTCCAGTTCTTCCCAGGTCAGCGGCGGCACCTGGGAAGGCTGCCAGTTGGGAGCCTCGTCAGTGCCGCTGACCTCGGCCAGCCGCTCGGGGGTAGCCCGGAAGTTGGCTAATTCCGCCGGATTAACGTATTGGTTGCGGATGTCGCGCTCCTTGGGCGACGGCACCGGCGTATCCACGGTAAGGACAATGGCCCGATAACCGGCCTCCTCGGCCCGATGTACCAGCATTTCCGAAAGGTCGTGGCCCCGATGGTATAGCTGGAACCACAACGGGCCGGTGGCAGCGGCGGATACTTCTTCCATACTGTAGTGGGATGAGGTGCTGATCATCATCATAGTGTTGGACATCCCGGCGCCCCGGGCGGTAGCCAACTCGCCATCGGGATGGGCCAGTTTGTGGCCGCCGGCGGGACAAACGAACACCGGCATACTGATTTCCGTGCCCAGCATAGTGGTGGAAAGGTCGCGGTTGTCGATGTTGCGCAGGAAACGGGGCCGGATGGTCAGGTCTTCAAAAGCGGAACGGTTGCGGCGGGTGGTAAATTCGTCCATCGCCCCGGCTTCGATAAAGGTCCAGTGGTTATGGGGGAGGCTGGCCCGGGCTCGATCCTCATAGTCGTAAAGATTGATGGGCTCCATTGAACTGACGCTCCTTTCTCTGAATTGGGTAGGTGGTTTCCCTACTTTAAGCCTTGCCCGAAGTTTAGGCAAGGCTGGAGCAACCAACTGCGGGGCAGGGCTATCGCATATGGATTTTAAGAGGCCAATTGACGGTTAAATCTCCGTTTTTAACTGCTAAATTTGGGTAATTTAAGACTTAAACCGTTGGTTTTGATGTTGATTACCCAGTAAAGCGCCGCCAAAACATCGGAAAGTTCCGTTCTCATCCTGAAAATTTTTCATATGCGATAGCCCTGAACTGCGGGGCCTGGAGTAGTCCATTACGCAACTTTCCCCGCTATAATAGAAGCGCCAAAACACTGGGAGGCTCCTATGGAACCGGAAATTTTTCCGCCTTTGCCCGACCCGGCGGATAATCAACCACCGTCGGCCCGCCGGGCCATGGGGCAGCGGCTCATCAAGCAGGCCAGGCACGAACTGGATTCCGGCGACCGACTCCAGGCCGGGGAAAAGGCGTGGGGCGCAGCGGTGCAGTTTCTGAAGATAATCGGAGAGCGGCGGGGGTGGAATCATACTTCCAATCGACAACTGCAAAGCTTGGGGAGCCATCTGGCCGCAGAATACCCGGAATATGCCGCCCAGTTAGCTACAGCCCTGGCTAACGCCTATCATAAAGGTCACGAGAATTTTTACGAGAACCGGCGCCGGTTCCGCGATGTGCGGGAAGCAGTGGAAGGGATTGAGGAAACCATTCCCATCCTGGAACGGCTGGCTGAAGAGCGGCCGCGCCCTTTCACCATAGAGTCCAACAGCCAGTTGCGGCGGCTGCGAGTATTGACCGGCAACGAAGACTTGCAGGTCGGCGATTCTTCGCCGACAGGGTTTTCGCTAAGAACGCAGTATAAATCAGGTAGGTCTTCGGCAGGTCTGGTAAACGAAAGTGCCGTAGGCTACGAGGAAAAACTACAACCCATTGTTATAAGTTTGATGGTAACGCTTCTCGAAGACTACCCCACCCTGCTTCACGATGAGGAACTGCAAAATCTCCAGTACGCCGACTATTGTCGAGACGTGTTGTATTTGAAAATAGCCGGACACGAACTCTTGCGCCCAATTGAAGAAGGTCGAATAATAAATGGTCATTCAAGATACTGGACAAAGGTTTTCGGAGGAAAATACTACGTTTGCAAAGAGTGGTGGAAGCAAGACCATCTCTACAATGCGAGAAGGCTTCAGGAGTTCGTTTCCGGTATCATTAAACGCAATGAAGGGCATCCGGGAGTAACAAGACTCCAACAACACTGGTTTTCACTGAACGACTTCATCCGGAACAGCCAATAAGGTCGGGGCGCCGCTGATTGCGGCGCCCCGACTGTTTCCACCAGGTTTTTGCCTGAATCCGCCCGACTATTCTCCCGGCGGGTTAAAGGGTACGATTCCCGGGATCCACCACTTCTCCCAGCTGTCGTCAACCTGGGACTGGAAGAAGTCCAGGTCCTCGTCGGTCAGGTGGGCGAAACGGCCTTGACGGGTCAGGTAGTCCCGTACCGGCTTGCGCTGGCGAACGCCGCTGCCGATGGCCCGGGAGGGGCCGCTGAGGGTCAGTTCGCCGTCGGCGATTTCGTACTGGACCCACAGTCCCGTTTCCACTGCCAGCATCCCCAATTCGTGGGAATACTTGGGGTCATAGTCCCAACCCTTGGGGCAGGGGTCAATGACGTGGATGAAGGTCGGCCCGCCAATGGTCAGGGCGCGGCGAATCTTGTTGGTGAAGTCCAGCCCGTAGGAGGCGCAGGCCGTTGCCACGTAGCGGCAGCCGGGATGGCCGGCGGCCAGCATGGGAGCCGTGTTCTTCTTCCAGCGCCGGTTCATAATCCGGTGAACCTTGCCCGGCGGGCTGAAGGTGGAGTTGGCGCCCCAGGGCGAGCTGCCGGACACCTGAATGTCGGTGTTGGCGTAGGACTCGTTGTCGTAGCAAAGGATGAGCAGGTTGTACTCATCGTGCTGCAACGCGGCAGAGATGCCGGACAGTCCCATATCCACGCCGCCGCCGTCGCCGCAGAAAGCGATAACGTTGATGGGTTCGTCCTTCATTTTGCCCTTGCGCATCATCGAGGCCAGGCCGGCGGCGGTGCCGGTGGCGGCAGCGCCGGAGGAACCCAGCTGAGTGTGCATCCAGGGCACCACCCAGGGAGTGCTGTAGTAGGTGGTGTTGGCGACGTACATACAGCCGGTGCTGCCGACCACGATGGTGCGCGGGCCGGCGGCCTTAATCATCAGCCGCATGGTCAACGCCGATTCGCAGCCCTGGCAGGTGCGATGGCCGGAAGTAAAGCCTTCCTGAATGGGTATGTTCTTAACACCCCGAACCTGGGGGAGGTCTTGTATTAGTGTCATAATTTTACTCCCTCACTCCGATCCAGTTGCATTCCTGCTCTATTTTACCAGTATCGATGGCCTTTTGGGTAATTTCCACCATATCTTCCACGTCTCTTACCCGAACTTCCCGGCCACCCAGTCCGGCAATGAAGTTTACCACGTGGGGCCGCTTTTCCAGCGGGTAGAGGGCGGACCTGATTTCATTGAACAATACTCCCCCGTAGGAGGGCGACCCGAAGGAGTAGTCCCGGTCCACCACCGCCACCGCTTTGCAGTTACCCAGGGCCTGCTGCACTTCCTCGGTAGCGAAGGGGCGGAAGAACTTCATCCGGACGAAGCCCACCTTCTTGCCCTGTTCCCGCATCCGCCGGATGGCAACGCGGACGGGCAAAGCCAGGGTACCCATCCCCACCAGGATGATGTCCGGGTCATCGTCGGTCATGTACTCTTCCAGGAAAGGACTAGGATCGCCGCGGCCAAAGACCTGCTTGAACTCCTCGTACACCTCTTTGATGACGGCGGGAGTGCGGTGCATAGCCTCGTCGGATTGACGGCGAATCTCCATCAGCCAGTCTTCGTTTACCTGGGGCGCTACCGTAATGGGGTTGTCCGGGTGCAGTTGGAGCCGGCCCCGGTCGTAGTTGGGCAGGAACCGGCGAACCTGATCCTGGGTCGGCACGTTCACAATGGCCTGAGAGTGGGTGAGGAAGGAGCCGTCGCAGCTGAGGGCGAAGGGCAGGAAAGCTCGCGAGTCTTCGGCAATCCGCCAGGCCATCAGCGCTATATCCAACGCTTCCTGGGCTGTGGCTACCCAGTAGAGCATCCAGCCCAGGTCCCGCACCGCCATGGCGTCGTTGTGTTCTACGCCGAAAGCGCCGGGGTCGTCCAGGGCCCGGTTGCCGACCATGGCGACCACCGGCAAACGCAGGCCGGCGGTCACGGCGATGGCCTCGAAGGCGTAGAACCAGCCCACGCCGCTGGAACCGCAGAAGGTACGCGCGCCCACCGAAGAGGCGTGCTTCACGATTTCAAACTGGGAATGCTCGCTTTCGGCCACGATGAAGTCGCAGTCAAAGGCCCCGTCGGCCTTGAGCTTGGACACATACTGCATTACGGTGTCATAAGGACGGATGGGGTAGGCGGTAATCACATCAACGTCGGCCAGGGCGCAGGCGATAGCCACGGCCTCGCTGCCGCTGATTAATTCCTCCTTTTCCGTCGTAAACAATTGCTGTTCTTCGATAGTGGTCATTAATCCTCCCCTACCTCGGCAATCTGCTCGGCGTACCCGCCGACATGGTGGAAACCGTGGGTGCGGCTGACCTGTTTCTGCTTTTCAATCAAGGAGGTCATCCACTGCTGGTAACCTTCCTTGTCCTTCTGCCACATCTCGTACTGGCTGTCGTTGTCGTTGAATTCGGCCTCGTTAATCATAGTAACGCAGTCGGCCACCGGGCAGACGGCTTCGCAAACCCCGCAGCCGCAGCAGGATTCCATATTGGCGTCGTAAAGGCCGTCCGGGGTAACGTCAAAACAGGTATCGGGGCATTGCAGCCAGCACAAAGTGCACTTGATGCAGGTGTCGAAGTTGACAATGGGCCGCATGGAACGGGTGCTGTACTTCTTGAATACGGCGCTGCGCACCGGCTGATAGCCGCCCTCGCCGCCGCGGAAGCCGCCGCCCTGCTCGATGCCGCGGATGACCAAACCCTCTTCCATGGTGGTCCAGCCGGGCAGGTCGAAGCTGAAAGGCTCTTCCTGGTTGCCCTCGCCGGGTTCCACCGGGCGCGAACCGGTTCGCTCGTAGGAGCGTTCGGCGGACCGAACCTTCAGGTCGTCCCAGCCCTGGTCCTGGATGGCTTCAACCATAGACTCCAGACTGACCAGCTGGGGGCATACCTTGGCCAGCGCCCCGAGAATCCGCACGTCGGTATGGTCGTCCTTGTACACCCACAGGCCGGAAAAGCTGGGAATGGAGGTTACGATGGACAGATTGTAGGGCTGGTCCTTCTGGTGGATGTCCTCAATCAGCGCATCCGCTTCCTGCCGCGAGGTTACAATCAGGGTGCCGCCAGGCTTGGTCAGGGCGTTGATGGGCTGCAACCCGTACCAGGCCCAGGACTCGACGCCCTTGCACATCGTGTCGTCAACGTTGATGGTAACGTCGACTTCTGCGCCTCATAGACCGCCAGGTTCTCCTCCAGTTCTTCCGGGTCATCAGCGACGATGGCAAATTGCTTGGCGGGAATGCCGTTCCGTTCCGGCGAGTCGCCGTAGCGCCCGAAGGCGGTGCCGTACTTGCCTTCCTTCCGGGCTGCGAACACTATGGAGCGGACGATGTTCCGAGCCAGAGTCTTCTGGAATATGCCCCGGTACACCACCTCCACAGCTACTGTGCTCATAAGAGTTCCTCCTGTAACGTTATGTTGGGTAACTAAGCCGTTATTGGTTCCGGTAAAGGTTTGCCTGAATCCTGACTATCTCCCAAATCGTCAGCCGGCAGAGCCATCCGTTCCTGTTCAATAGAGGCGCGGGCCGAGGGTTCCACCGCAGTCAGGTGATGGTCCATAGCTTGCTGCGCTCCCGGAACGTCCCCGGTTTCCACCATCCGCAGAATTTGGCAGTGGGAGGCCAAAGACCGTTGGGGACGGCCCGGCTCTTGCAGCGACTTGTCCCGAGACATTTGCAGGATGTCCTCGATGGCGCTGACCACCTTGACCAGGGCGGAGTTATGGGTTGCGGCGGCCAGGGCGAAATGAAAGGCGGTGTCGGATTCTACTCCGGTCCCGCCCAAATCTACCTGGCGCTGCTGTTCCTCAAGGATTTCCCGCATCTCCGCCACTTCTTCCGCAGTGGCCCGCTGGGCGGCCAGTGCGGCAATGTGGGGTTCCATCAGGTGACGCATCTCGAAAACATCCTGCAGGGCCTCCCCGCCTACGTTCAGATTCGCCGTCACCAGGTCCAGCGCCGCTTCCAGGTTTTCGGTGTTGATAAAGGTGCCGGAACCGCGCTTGCTGACCACCAACCCCTGCAACTCCAGAGACCGGATTGCCTCCCGCACCGAACTGCGGCTGACTTTGAACTGCTCCGACAACTCCCGTTCCGAGGGCAGGCGGTCTCCGTGTTTCAGCGCGCCCTGACGAATCAGGCCGTGGAACTGCCGTACAATCTCCTCGTACAGCCGCTGCCGCTTAACGCGGTGAATCCGTTCCTGCATCTACCCGTCCAAGCCAAGTGGTCAGACCAATTCAACAATGCAAGGTATTATACAAGGGCGGGCCAGGTTGTCAAGCGGGCGAATTTTGTGTAGCGTTGTGAATTGACGGGTTTATTGGGTGGTACACTGGGTAAAGTCGGAATCCGGCTAATCCAGCATGAAAATAACTCTACCCAGCCGCCCCGAAGGAATCAGCCAAAGTATGAATTGTCCTGCTTGTTTGCAAGTTATCCCGGATAACAATAACTTCTGCGATTACTGCGGCGCGCCGACGCGGCTAACTTCTCGGCCCCGGCGCCGCTGGTTCCGCAGGCTGCTCATCATCGCCGGCGGGAGCTTCGCCGGCCTGGTGGCGTTCATATTCCTGCTGGCCCTCCTGGGCAGCCTGATAGAGGAACCACCAACCGAAGAGCCGACGGCGGAAGCCCGGGCAGCGGAAGCCCCGGCTCCCGCCGCCCCGGATACCGACTTGCCGGCAATGCTGGAACGGGTCAAGCTGGCGGTGGTGCGCATTGAGACACCCGACGGCAGCGGTTCCGGCGTGATTGTTGAGACCAACGCCGCCGGCGCCGCCCTGGTGCTGTCCAACTACCACGTGGTTGAGGACGCCCCCTGGGTGTCGGTGGAAGTGCGGGACTCGGAGACTTTCCGGGGAGAACTTGCGGGTTTTGACCCGGGCACTGATTTGGCGGTCATTGAAATCTGCTGCGGCGACTTTGCTGCCCTGGAATTTGGCGATGCCGCCCAGGTGTGGGCCGGCAGCGAGGTACTGGCCGTTGGCTATCCCCTGGGACTGCCCGGGGAAGCGTCAGTTACCCGGGGCATCGTGTCGGCAATCCGGTCTTTGGAAGGGGTAGAAGTCATCCAGATGGATGCGCCCATCAACCCGGGCAGCAGCGGCGGCCCTCTGGTGTCCGAACAGGGGACGATTCTGGGCATCAACACCTTCGGCATCCGGGATATGGAGAGCCTGGGCTTTGCCGTGTCGGAAAGGACGGTGCAGGCGGCCCTGCCCCGGCTGAAGGCTACCGCCAGCTCCGGCTTCGCCCTGGCCCCGGCAGCGACTCCCGACAGTCAGTCCACTCCCCTTCCGACGCCAACCCCCGCGCCAACTCCCTTGCCTACTTTCACCCCAAACCCTACCGCCACGCCCCGGCCCACCGCAACGTCGACGCCTACACCTACACCACTACCACAACCGATAAAGATGAAGGCGATTAGCTCGAGCGGCACCAACCATTGTGGTTTAAGGCTGGACAATACTCCCGTTTGCTGGAGTATGGACCAATATCAACTAAAGTGGGACTATCTTGATGGTGAAAAATTAAAGAAAATCAGCGTAGGTATAGGAGGAAATGGTACGCTACAAACTTGTGGAATTCGTGAGAGTGACACCTTATTATGCTTGGGAATAGGTGAGTCGATCCATCATGATTACTGGAGGGATATGCAGCTAGACCAAAAGTTTTTTGATGTGGATATAGGAGGTTATGGAAATATTTGTGCGCTGCATATAGATGGAACGCCACAATGTTGGGGATGGGATTACACCGGAATGTTAAGTCCGCCCGAAGGAGAGAAATTTACCGCAATCAGTGTAGGACACCTTCATACCTGTGCTCTCCGAGTGGACGGAACTTCTGTTTGCTGGGGGGACTCCTATCTTTACCCTCCCAATGGAGAAAAATTCCGCCTGATAGACAGTGGCTTCGGCCAAACATGTGGGCTTCGACTGGATAACGGGCTAGTTTGTTGGGCAAATAATTACTTCAAAAGAGCATCGAATCGCAGGGAGGTAAGCAACCGTCCTCCCATAGGAGAAAAGTTTATTGACTTAAGTGGCGATTGTGCCTTGAAGCAAGAAGGTTCAGTTGTATGTTGGGGATTTGACCATGACCTATCAAGAGAAGGTAATTACATCTCAATCGCAACAGGGGTATATGGGGGAAATGTATGCGCATTGAGGTCAGATTACTTCGTGGATTGTTGGGGGTCTCGGGCTGAGGACCCTCCTTTGGAGTAACTGCCAGCCAATCTCACATCCCCATCACCACCGTCCCTTCAGCTTTCAGTTCAGCGATACGCTCCGGGGAGTAGCCGGCCTCGGTTAATATTTCCACCGCGTCGGCGCCCAGGACCGGGGTGGGGCGGCCCAACTGCATGGGAGTTGCCGACAGCCGGACCGTGTTGCCCAGATGGTCCGCCGTCCCCTGGCCCGGGTGTTCGCGGGTAACGATAAGCCCGGCCTCCCTTACCGGGGGCGCATTCCGAAAGTCGCCAATCGTTACATTTTCCGCTGCATTTATACCCGCTCCTTCCAGCGCCGCTAACCAATGGGCCACCGGCCGGGCCGCAAACACCCCGGCCAATGCTTGCGCCAAAGACCCGTCCTGGGGCGGCGCGGCGGCGTTGTGGGCCGGTTCCCGGTCGACGGTTAGCCCCTGCGCTTCCGGCAAAGCCAGCAGCCTTGCCTCAGCCGCGGCGTCCGGGCAGTGCAGGTAGAACCAGCCGTCCTGAGCCGGGTAAAGGCGGGAAAAGGCCGATATTCCCCGCAGGTCGCGCCCTTCCGGTTCGGCCCGCCGGTGGCCGACAAAGTCCAGGAAGTAGGGCGACTGAAGCAGTCCGGCGGTCAAGGCCAGGCCGCTGTCCACCGATTGGCCCCGGCCGGTCCGGCTGCGTTCGTGCAGAGCCAGGGCTACGGCGTAAGCCCCCATCATTCCCGTGCCGTAATCGTTCACCGGGTAGGGCATCAGCATGGGGGCGGCGTCCCGTCCACCCCGCCGTACCTGCATCCCGCTGGTGGCCTGGGCCAACTGCTCCCACCCCGGCCGATGGCTCCACGGCCCGTCATAGCCATAGGCGTTCAAGGAGGCGTACACCAGGTCCGGCTTGCGCTGCCGGAGACTGGCGTAGTCCAGTCCCAACTTGGCGAGGCTGCCCTTGCGGTAGTTTTCCACCACCACGTCGGCGGTTTCCAGCAGCTTGAAAAAGACTTCCCGGCCGGCGTCCTGCTTCAAGTCCAGCAGGATGCTGCGCTTGCCCCGGTTCACGTCCAGCGAGCCGGAAGGGTCATAGGGTCGGGCCGGGTCTTCAATCTTGATTACTTCGGCCCCGTATTCGGCCAGAGTGCGGCCGCAGGTGGGGCCGGCCAGGACAATGCACAGGTCCAGCACCCGGACCCCCTGCAAGGCAGCCATAATTTGAGGGTCTGAGGCCGGAGTTGATTTGGGCGTGGCGGGAACCGGGTTCGTAACGGCCCGGGCCAATTCCCGGAGAATTTCGTCGGTGTGTTCGCCCAGCAAAGGCGCCCGGCCCGAAATTGCGCCGGGAGTGCCTCGCAGCCGAACCTGAACGCCGGGCTGCTTCATCGGGCCAAAAGTTGCGTCCTCCACCTCGACTACCATTTTGGCTTCCAGCGGGTGCGGGTGTTCCAGCCACTCTTCTACCGTCTTGCAAACGGTACAGGCCCCGCCGGCGGCGCTGATGGCCTCCTGCCACTCCAGCGCCGTCCGCTGCCGGAAGGTTTCCTCAAACCGCTGCACCCACATAGTCGCAGTTTCCACGTCCAGGGGCCTTCCAAAGTCGGCTACCGCTTCGGTTCCCCACTCCGGGTGGCCGGCCGCCGCCAGGAACTGGTGCACGAATCGCTGGTAGTTGCCGTGATTCTGCACCCACCGGCCATCGGCGCACTGGTACTGGCGCTGCATGGGCAGCCGAGGCTGGTTGCGGGGATCCGGGTCCTCTCGGTCATGGAACTTTACCAAATGGCGGCCCATGGCGGTAAACATGGCATCGTAAAGGGGCGCTTCAATCTGCTGGCCCAGGCCCGTCCGTCCCCGGGCGCACAGGGCCATAGTTACCGCTACGGCGCCGACGATGGCGGCAAAGGTACTGGCTATCGGTAGCGGCGAGTACAGCGGTTCCGCCGAACCTTCACCCTGGGGATACAGGCCCGTAGCTGCCCCAATCAAAGGTTCCCAGCCCGGCCGATTGCGATGGGGATGAGTCGGGCCAAACCCCGGCAGCGAGCAATAGACCAGGCCAGGGTTTGCGGCCGCCAGTTCCGGGTAGCCGATTCCCAGTCGCTGAGCCACTCCGGGGCGGAAATTCTCGATTAAAACGTCGGCCCCTTGAGCCAGGCTGCGAGCCTTTTCCTGCCCCGCTTCCGTCTTGAGGTCCAGCGCAATGGAACGTTTGCCCCGGTTCCAGGTGGCGAAGGCTAACTCCCGCCGGGCCGGATCGCCTTCAGGTCTTTCAACCTTGATGACATCGGCCCCCTGGTCCGAAAGGAGCATCCCCAGCAGCGGGCCGGCGATGTAGTGGCCGAAGTCGAGAACTTTCAGTCCACGTAAGGCTCCCGGACGGGTTTCTTTGGCTGCTGTGCTGCTGGTCATCGCTAATCCTCGGCCGGCTCTATGGTTATCGGAGCGCCGGCGCTTATCTGCTTGAATTGAGCTGGGTCGCCTTCCACCTTGCCAATCACGGTAACCGGGCTGGCTGGCCGGATTTCGTCGCCCCGGCTGGCCGGAGTGCGTCCGAAGAAGATGCAAAAGGCGCGTCCCGGCGGCCAATAGCCCAGGTCGCCCAACTCCACCGTTTCCTGCCCCTGCTCCAGTTCCCGGTCAACGGGAATCCCGAAATAAATTTCGTCGCCCCAGGCGCTGGCCGCCGCCACAATGGGCAGCGCAGCCTCGATGGCCCGGGCCGTTTCGGTGTCGTTCAGGACGGCGTTAACTTGTAACGAACCGGAGCTGATTTGGATTTTCTGGGACATTATGTTAGCTCCCTTATTTCGGCATTGGGGCGTTACCCCCAGGGCTATCGCATATGAAAAAATTTCAGGCTCAGAACGGAACTTTCCGATGTTTTGGCGGCGCTTTACTGGGTAATCAACATCAAAACCAACGGTTTAAGTCTTAAATTACCCAAATTTAGCAGTTAAAAACGGAGATTTACCCGTCAATTGGCCTCTTAAATTCCATATGCGATAGCCCTGGCGTTACCCCCGCCGGGTCTTGCGCTGTGCGCTAATCGTTGGCGCGCCGGCTGGCCGCAGCGAACCGGTCCGGCTCACAGCCGGCCAGCGGAACGTCGGTGTCGCCCCGGGTCAACAGGTCGGCGGTCGCCTGGCCCATACCGGTACTCAGCAGGATCCCCTTTTTACCGGCGCCGGTAGCCAGGAAAACGTTGTCCCAGCCGGGAGCGCGGCCCACTATGGGCAGATAATCCGGCGTGAGGGGACGAAGGCAGGCGGTGTGGCGGACCAGGGTTGCGCCGGCCAGGTCGGGAATGAGTCGGGCGGCGGCTTCCCAGATAGTCTGCCTGGCCGATTCGGTAGGTTCCCGGTTAAATCCGGCGTCAACTTCGGTGGTGCCGCACCAGACCAGCCCGTCGGCCCGGGGGTACAGGGATGCTCCGGCGCCATTAAAGTCAGCCGGCAAAGGCGGCCCCTCCGGTCGGAGTCGCAGGATTTCCCCCTTGAGCGGGTCAACCGGCACGGCGATGTCCAGCCAGGGTTCGGCCTCCCGCGACCAGGGGCCGGCGGCCAGAACCACTTGCCCGCAGGCAATTTCGCCATCGTCCAGGATAACGGACTGCACCCGGCCGCTTTCCAGCCGGACGCCGCGGGCCACGCCGGGCCGCACCTCGGCGCCGCGCTGTGTCGCCGCCCGGGCCAGGGACTGGGTGAACGACAGGCTGCTTAAAGTGGCATTGCCGTAGAGGCGTACCCCGCCGAGAGCTTCCGGGGACAGGCGCGGTTCCAGTTCGAGCAGTTCCCGCCGGTCCAGCCACTGCCCGGTAAAACCCTCCTCCCGGGCCGCCTGGAAATGGTCAACCGATTCCTGGAAGGCCGGGAACTCCGTTTCTTCAAAAGCCACCTTGATCAGGGATACGATGCGCTCCTGAAAATCAATACCGGTCTCTTCCTTCAGCGAATCCCACAGCCCCTGATGCAGCTTGAAAGAGTGCATTGCCAGCGCCGACAGAGGCCCCGGAATGCAGGAACCTTCCAGCGGATTGAGCCCGCCGGCGGAGAAACCGGAAGCCTGGGAGCTGATACCTTCCCTTTCGATGATGGTGGCTTTAACGCCGGCCAGGGACAGATAGTAGGCCACCGCGCAGCCGGCGACACCGCCGCCGATAATGACTACATCGCTGGAATTTCCCATTTAAGGCTGTCCCTCCTTGACTCAAGGGCTGAATGGCTGTCCGGGATTGGGGTTCTGTCCGGTTTTGCGCTAAAATTGAAGGCGATTTCACCACTGCCTTGGAGCTGATATGCCGATTTACGAATACTACTGCGCCGGCTGCAACCTTGAGTATGAAGCCATCCGTCCCGCGGCTCAAGCGGACAACCCAGCCCCGTGCAAGACCTGCGGTCAGCCGGGCCAGCGGCAACTCTCAACCTTTTCCTTCAAGTCTAACACCTTCACCGCTCCCAAGTTGAAACCGGCGGCCCGGCCAAAGCGTTCCTACACCCCGGACACTCCGGAAAGCGAGGAAGGCGACTAGCAATCTCCGGTATCGGAAACGGCCTTTACCTTTACCCGGCGCAAGGCTGCCCCGTCGGTTTCCGGGTTCCAGCTGCCGGCCGGGCTTCGGGAACTGCTGTTTCCGGCGGCTTCCTGGTTACGTTCTCATCCCTCCGCCGCCCGGGCTTCGCCGCAGGGGATACAGGCGCAGATCGAACGTAAGAACCGGAAGGTGTAGATGCCCGTGTAGTGGGCATCGCTCCAAAGGAACTGAATGGCATAGTTGCCTACCGGCATCTGGTCCACGGCCCGGACCGTTTCGGGGACGCTGTCCGGGTTCAGTCGTGGCCGGCCGGTCATTTCCTCAACGCAACTGGCGCACTGGCAGCGCAGACGCAGCATACGGTGGGGATAGACGCTGCGGTGCCCGTCATCCCACAGGATGGTTATTGCAGTTCCCTCAATATCGATTTCTTTGGGGAAAACGGCCTCTTCCATTACAACATACCTGAATAGTGTGTTACCGGGTATCCGGCTATCTTTTCCGTCATCGCGCCGACTTGCTCGTGATTCTCGTTATGAGCTTTCCCGCTTGGAACTCCCGGGGCAGACCCCGGCCGACGCGTCAAGAACGCATCTCCGGCGCCTGCACTTCCGCCAGCCGAGCTGGCCGGGGCATTTCGTCCGGGTCAGTCGGTATCTCGATGATGCTGGGGCCATCGACGTTCAGCGCCGACAGCAAGGCGTCGCCGATGTCCTCCGGGCGGTCAACGTAGAAACCATGCCCGCCAAACAACTCGGCATACTGGTCGTAGCGGGGATTATTGGTATCGGCGCCCACGTAGCGCTGGTCAAAAGCATAGCGCTGGTAAGCCTTCTCAGACCCCCAGCAACTATTGTTCATAATCACCGTAACAACCTTTAGGTTGTAGCGGACGGCGGTGGCAAATTCCTGGGCGTTGAAGAGAAACCCTCCGTCGCCGTTAAAATTGACCACCGGCCGGTCCGGGGCGGCGAACTTGGCCCCCAGGGAGGCCGGGAAACTGAAACCCAGGCCGCCCAGGTCCAGGGAAGTAATCAGGCTGCGGGGGGAGTAGTAATTCAGCCGGTCCTGCCCGAAGTTGGGGGCCAGGCCGGCATCCAGGGCGATGATAGCGTCCCGGGGCATTACCTTGCGCAATTCGCCGTACACCCGCTGCGGCTTGATGGGGTTGGAATTATCCCTCGCTTCAGACTCCAAACGGGACTGTCGTCGGGCCGCCCAGTCCCGAATATCCGCCAGCCACCGGGAGTTGGGACTCGGTTCCTGTTCCCGTACTTTTTCCAGCAGCTCCTGCAATACCGCCTGAGCGTCGCCTTCAATACCCACGGCCACGGGATAGTTGCGCCCGATTTCCTGCGGGTCGATTTCAATCTGGACGATGCGGGCATCGGCCGGCACGAATCGATTATCGTAAAAGGTGGTGGACTGCCCTAGCCGGGTGCCGGCAGCCAGGATAACGTCGGCCTGACGGACAGCTTCAATCCCCTCCTCGGCTCCCAGACGGCCCAAGTGTCCCAGGAACAGTGGATGGTCGCTGGGTATGGCGTCGGCCCGCCCGTAGGAGGTTACCACGGCGGCTCCCAGCAGGTCGGCCAACCGGCTCACTGCCTCGCCGGCATTGCTCCACTGTATTCCGCCGCCGGCAACTATTACCGGCCTATCGGCTGACAGCAAAGTACGGGCAGCCCGGTCAATCAGGTCCCGATCCCCTCGCATTCGGGTCTGGCCGGAGCGATAGTTCTGGGGAGAGAGCAGTTCCAGGTCAATTTCGGCGCCGGGGAGCAGGTCCCGGGGGATGTCCACCAGCACCGGCCCCATCTTGCCGGAAGTGGCAATGCGAAAGGCCTGACGCAGGGCATCGGGCAGCCGTTCTATCTTGTTTATGGGAAAGCTGGCTTTGGTGATGGGTTTGAAGAGGGCCACCTGGTCAAATTCCTGGGTCGAGTCCCGGTATTGATGGTCGCGGGAAGCGGAGGGCGCCAATACCACTACCGGAGAATGAGCGACGTAGGCGGAGCCGATACCGTAGGTGAGATTCAGCACCCCCGGGCCGTTGGTCGCCAGACACACCGAAGGCGCGCCGGAAATGCGGCTGAACCCGTCAGCCATCAATGCGGCGCCCTGTTCGTGGCGAACCCCGATGAACTGCATGGAATCGTCGTCGTAAAGAGGGTCCAGAATATCGAGAAAAGAGGAACCAACGATGCCGAAAATGTGGGAGACTCCCTCCTGACGCAGCAGCTCAATTACCGCCTCGCCAGCTTTCTGTCGTGGGGACACTCAGGCACCTCCTGGGTGGTCGGGATTGGACCGGGACGTACCGCAAGTTTAGCATAAACCGGAAGAGGGCGGGTGAACCGCGTCAAATATACCCGGAATCATCCTTGCGGCGCCCCGCAATTGACCTGAGGCCGGATGCAAATTCGTTGTAATAATGTTAAACTTTGGACAATATCACCATCTCAGGTAGATGGCCAGTTGTTTCCCCTGCTGGCGTCTCTGAAGTTGCTCCAGGCTCCGCTAATATTGGTGCGTCTCTCCGGCCACCCGGGGCTTGTGAAGGAGGAGAAGGAACGTTGCTGCGCCTTTACAATACCCTGACCAAGCAAGTTGATGAAATTCAGCCTCTGGTACCCGGCAAAATTGGAATGTACACCTGCGGGCCTACCGTTTACCGATATGCCCATATAGGGAACCTGCGCACCTATATGATGGCCGACTGGATCCGGCGCGCCCTGATGGTTCAGGGGCTGGAAGTTTACCACGTCAAGAACATTACCGACGTAGGCCATATGCGTCAGGAACTGGTCGAGGCCGGGGGCGACAAGATGATTCTGGCCGCCCTGGCCGAAGGCAAGACCATTCAGGAAATTGCCCAGTTCTATGCCGACAGCTTTTATCGCGATGAAGAACGAGTTAATATTCTGCCCGCCCACGTGTTCCCCTGGGCTACTAACCACATAGCGGAAATGATTGTCCTGGTGCGAGAACTGCTGGAGAACGGCTACGCTTACGTCGCCGGCGGGAACGTCTATTTCGACGTGCCCCAGTTCGCCAAATACGGCAGCCTGTCCCGCAACTTCGGCGGCAACCTGCTGGAAGGGGTGCGCGCCGAGGCCGATCCGCTGAAACGCGACCCGCGGGACTTCACCCTCTGGAAGGCGGCGGAGCCCGGCCGGGATGTCAAGTGGGCGAGTCCCTGGGGCGATGGATTCCCGGGCTGGCATATTGAATGTTCCGCTATGGCCCACAAGTATCTGGGGGAGCGGTTCGATATTCACACCGGCGGTGTGGATAATATCTTTCCCCACCACGAGGACGAAATCGCCCAGAGCGAGGGGGCTTTCGGGGATGTCCACGTCAGCTATTGGGTTCACGGGCAGCACTTGTTGGCCGACGGAGCAAAGATGGCCAAGTCTTCGGGCAATGTGTTCCTGCTGGACGACCTGGTCACTCGCGGTATCGACCCGCTTTCTTTCCGCTATCTATGTATGACGGTGCGCTACCGTCACCGAATGAACTTCACCTTCAATTCCCTGAAGGCCAGCGAGAAGGCTTTGTCCAACCTGCGTAACCGAGTCTGGGACTGGAAGGGCCTGCCGGAGTTGGCCGAACTGCCCCCGGAAACTGAAGAGTGGCGCGGGCGGTTCTGGAACCTGGTCAATAACGACCTTGACCTGCCGGCGGCGCTGGCCTTGACCTGGGAAATGGTTCGGTCGGAATTGCCGCCTCAGGCCAAGCTGTCCCTGCTGCTGGATTTCGACCGCATCTTCGGGCTGGATTTGGCCCTGGTGCCGGGCTCCTACCAACTCCCCGAATCGGTTATAACCACGGCAACCCAGCGGAACGCAATGCGGGAACGGATTGACTACGCTGCTGCCGACTCTCTGCGGGCTGAGTTGGCTTCCGGCGGATTCGTGGTAGAGGATGCCCCCGGAGCCACCAGAATTCGCCCCAAGACGCCGATGGAACAGCAGGAAGAGCGCTGGGCCTGGGTTTCCACTTCCCGGGAAGTGGAATCGGCTCTGGAGTCTCCCGACCTGTACGATTTCACTTTTGTGCTTAATGCCTATAACTATGTTGATGACGTGCGGCGCTGCGTTACCGCCATGCGAGCCTTCTCCCAGGGTTATAAGGCCGAAATAATCGTCATTGACAACGGCTCCACCGATGAAACTGCGGATTGGCTGGAAGATTATCAGGGTCACGACTCCGATTTTCGGGTAATCCACTGCGACCACGTTATTGGCGATGCGGCCGGCAAGAATATTGGCTTGAAACTGAGCCGAGGCAAGCACATCGTTATCCTGGACGCCTCCACCGAGATTACCGGCGACGTGCTGGGGACTATCGCCGACCGGTTGTCCGACGAGACCGTAGGCATCTTCGGGCCTTACGGCCTGACCACCGACGATATGCAGCACTTTCACGAAGAGGTTGAGCGGGGTGAAGCCGATGCAATGCAGGCCTACTGCATGGCCTTTCGCCGGGAAGCGGTCCGGAAAGTTGGCTTGATGCACGAAGGGTTCCGGTTCTACCGCAACCTGGACATAGACTATTGCTTCCAGTTTAAGGAAAAAGGTTATCGGGTAGTAGCCGACAGCAGCCTGCCGATGCTGCGGCACGAGCACCGCCAGTGGACCGAACTTGAAGATGGTCAGCGGGACGAGCTGAGCCGCAAAAACTTTGGGCGTTTCCTGCGTCGCTGGGGCAACCGGCCGGACTTGTTGATTTCCGCCGGGGCCCGGGGCTTCGAAACCGGGTTCCGCCACTAATCTCCCCGGCCAGGTTACCCATGCTGTGCCGAACAAAAGTTTTGCGCAGCGCCCCACAGCTACTGTTTAACGTAATTTAAGGGGAGCATCGCTCCCCTTTTTTCTTGATTTCCCCTCCCCGGCGGCCTGGATTAGCAGCTGGCGTGATACCGAAGGCATGGGGGTTACTCTTTGTCAAACCCTGATATATCAACCAAATTTGGCAGTTTGCCAGGCTGATTATTGTTAAGTAATTCGGGCATAACCTAATCTCAAACAGAGGCTCAACCGGAAGGATTGTTTCTGAAAGAGCTACAGTTCACGAAAGAAAGTTACGAAATCCAGTCAAGGTTACCCACGGAGATGTTACCTTGACCGACTTTTGGGCCAGTGTTATGGTAATTTATCAAAGGCCACTACCGGAGTTTCTGCCGGATGAATGACGATGTGGGCCGGGTGTTGGGCGGAGACCAGCGAGCCATTTCACGGACGATGACTTTGTTGGAAAGGCGCGACTCCGCAGTGGCCTTGACCATGAAAGCGCTGGATTCCCACACCGGGCGAGCCTACACCGTAGGTATTACCGGGCCCCCGGGAGTGGGCAAGAGTACTATCGTTAATTGTCTTACCGACCACTTGAGAGCTTTGGGGCTTTCGGTCGGAATAGTTGCGGTAGATCCCGACAGCCCGTTTAGCGGTGGCTCGATCCTGGGCGACCGCATCCGAATGCAGCGGCACTTCCTGGACCCGGAAGTGTTTATCAGGAGCGTTTCCACCCGGGGACAAGCCGGTGGGCTGCCCCGCATAGTCAAAAGCCTCGTCCGGGTACTGGACGCGGCCGGTAAGGACATCATCATAGTAGAAACCGTGGGTGTCGGCCAAACCGAATTGGGAATTATGGATGTGGCCGACACCGTAATCGTAGGCCTGATGCCGGAGTCCGGCGACTCCATACAGACGCTGAAGGCCGGAGTCCTGGAGATAGCGGACATCTTTGTCGTAAATAAGGCGGACCGGGAAGGCGCAGACCGAATGGCCGCGGTAATGCGGGCCATGCTTCAGACGGCGCCGGCGCCCCAGGACTGGGATCCGCCGGTATTGCAGACCCAGGCCGATCAGGGTGCCGGCATCCCGGAGCTTTGGCAAGTTATCGAAAACCATCGAACATTTCTGAAAGAATCTTATTCAGGAGATGGGGAACTTACCTGCCTGAATGTGCGGCGCAGCCAACGGCGGCGCCAGGAGTTCCTGGAGTCCCTCCGGGAAGAACTTAACCATCTGGTTAGGTCCCAAATAGAAAATAATCCATCCCTTCAACTAATGCTGAATGATATTGCTAACGGGAACCTCGAACCCTACTCGGCGGCCGTCGATCTGCTGGCCGACGCCGGCCCAGTGCGGTTGGAATTCCCGCACCGCCCGGAAATCTAACTACCCTGATTACCGGGGGAATGGTTCTCCGGGCGCCTATTGCTAACTTCATCGTTGGGTGAAAGGGATTGAATATGCTCTATATGGGGATCGACCTTAAAACATCCAAAAAACAGCGCAGCTCCCTGTCCGTAATCGACGCCAACGCCTCGGCAGCCTTTGTTGGCTCTTTTTCGGACAACCAGGGGGTGCTCGGCCTGATCGAAAAATTCCGTCCAAACGTCACCGCTATCGGCAGTCCCCTAAGCCTGCCCGAGGGCTTGTGCTGCCTGGAACAGAATTGCAGCTGTGTTCTGGCTTTTCCGACCAAGAAAGGGCGTCAGGCCGAGCTGGAACTGGCCCGTATGGGGATCAGCTGCTTCTTCACCAACAAGGGTTCCATCGTCCGCAACCTGGTGTATCGGGGCATTATGCTGAATCAGGAGTTGGCGGGCCTGGGCTACAATCTGATTGAAGTCTATCCCCACGCCACCAAGGTGATTCTGTTTGGGGACAAAATTCCGGCCAAGAACCGGCCGGAGAGTCTTACCTTCCTGAAAGAAAGGCTGCCCAAGCTGGTTGACAACCTGGACGATTATATGGAAAACCTTGACCGGGGACAGTGTGATTCACTGATTAACGCCTACACTGCCCGGCTCCACCACCGTTACGAAACGGACTTGGTGGGCAACGATGACGAAGGCTACATTGCCCTGCCAAAACTGCTGCCGGCAAGCTCTGAACAGTAACGGTCTGCCCCGTGCCGCCGTATTTCCCCCGAACAAGTATCCCCTGGCCGTCCTGGATTCGGCCAGGGGATAATTTTTTAGGCAGGAACGGCGCGCCGGCCGCGGCTACTTATCATCGTTAGACCCGCCGTTAGCTCCGCCCATTCCCAGGAAGGGCGACAGCATGGAAGTAAACTCCATCGGAAAGATAAACTTGGTGGACGGGCTGGAACCCAGAGATTTAAGGGTATCAAAGTATTGGAGGCTCATCGTCTTGGCGTCGACGGTGTTAGCTACGTTGTAAACCTGCTCCAGCGCCGTGCTGAAGCCCTGGGCCCGCAGGATGGTAGCCTGCTGGTCGCCCTCGGCTTCCAAAATTGCGGCTTGGCGGTTGCCTTCGGCCTGCAGGATTGCCGACTGCTTTTCCCCTTCGGCCCGGTTTATCTGGGCTTGCCGCTGTCCTTCGGATTCGGTGATTTCCGCCGTCTTGATGGCCGCCGCCGATTTTTCCCGCTCCATAGCCTGCTTTACGCCGGGCGGCGGGTCAATCTCGTTAATGGCAACGTTTCTTACCTTCACGCCCCACCTTCCCGTATTTTGGTCCAGAGCCATTTGCAGGCTGCTCTGAATTCGCTCCCGCTCGGCCAGGGCATCGGCCAGGGTTATGTTGCCGATGATTGACCGCAGTTCGGCCACGGCCAGGTTGACTACGGCTAACTCAAAGTTCTGAACGTCCAGGACGGCTTTTCGGGGATTGTCCTGGTCCGGCAATACCTGGTAGTAGATAACAAAGTCCATATCTACCACCACGTTGTCGGTGGTGATGTATTTTTGGGTAGGAACCCGTTGGGTTCGCTCCCAGATGCCGACTTTGGTTCCACTGAAAACAATGGGTATCAGGAAACGAAAGCCTGGGCCCAGTATCTTGTCAAAGCGGCCAAACCGCTGCACTACCATTCTTTCGTGCTGCTGAACGATTATGATTCCGGCTGCCATGTCCTGCTCCTCCTCACGCCGGCAAAGGGAGCCGGCGCTTCAGGTAAATCCGGCGGGGTTAATCTTCCTCGTCAAAGGGTATTACCGTAACCACCAGGTCGTTTAGTTCAACTACTATGACCCTTTCTCCCTCAGGTATGACTCTACCATCATCGGTAATGGCTATCCAATCACCGTCGTCCATCCTTACGATGCCCCTCGGCGCCAGTTCAGTGACTGTTGTCCCAATCTGCCCTACCAAGTGGATCGAATCTCCTGGCCGGTCTTCCGTTTGCGATTTTCTGACCGCCCAAACCAGGTAGAATAACCCTACTCCCAGCGAACCGGCCACAACCGCTATCAGCCAGCGATTCACTTCGATGGGGGACATAGTCGGTGAAGGGTCGCCGAATTGGGCAAACAGCAGAAATCCGCCCAGCGCCAGGCAGACGGCGGCGCCCACGCCTAAAACCCCAAATCCGCCGACCTGGGTCTCCAGAAATCCCAAAGCTATAGCCAGGACAATCAACGCAACTCCGGCCCAGTTGACCGGCATACTCCCCAGGGCCAGAAAAGCCAGTATCAGCAGAATCGCTCCTACCACGCCCGGCACAATCATTCCCGGGTTAAACAGCTCAATCGCAATCGCCAGGCCGCCAATGGTCAGCAGCAAAAAAGCCACATCCGGGTCGGCCAGAAATTCCAGAAAATGCTCCAGGGCGCTCTTTTCCAGGCTTTGTATGCTCAATCCGTCGGTATCCAGAGTCCAGGTAGCGCTTTTTGTCCTGATCTCGCGACCGTCCAGTTTGCCGAGCAGGTCCGCTTCGTCAATGGCGATGAAATCCACCATTCCCGATTCGACGGCCTCGGCGGCAGTGAAAGAAGCTCCGCTGCGTACCGTTTCTTCCAACTTCTCGCCGTTTCGGCCCCTTTCCGCGGCGATGCTGCGAATCAGGGCGGCAGCGTCGTTGGTTACTTTGTTGGCGAGGGTTTCCCCAATGTCCTGGCCGGTAGCGGAAACCGGGGTCGCCGCCCCGATGTTGGTGCCCGGCGCCATTACCGCAAAGTTGGCGGCGGCGGTGATGAATGTTCCGGCGGAGCCAGCGTGGGCGCCGGCGGGCGACACGAAGACGGCTATGGGAATCTCGGAATCCAGTTGCAGTTCCACAATCTCCCGGGTGGATTCCAGCAGCCCACCCGGAGTATTCAAGTGCACTATCAGCAGGGGAGCGCTGGATTCTTTGGCGTACTCCAGCGCCCGCTCCAGGTATCGGACCTTGACCGGATTGATGACGCCGTTAATCTCTACCGACAGGGCGGCGGCATCGGTTGACTGGGCCTGGACCGGTCCAATCAACCCGGCCAGAAATATCGCCGCAAAAATCAGTAACGCCAGGCCCCGCAGCAGCTTGCGGAAAGGCGAGACGGCGCCCCGGTTCGGCACTGGATAAGTGAATTGCGTAAAAGTAAACATACAGTCCTAATCATCCAATCGCACGTTGAATATGTCAATTGACAGTTCAGACCGAAAGGAGAGCAAACATCTCTGCTCTAGTTGAGATTCCATGCCTCGGCCTCCGTTACTCCAACCCACTCTAGAACGAGCCGGAGAAACCAATCTCCCCTCTCTCCCAGGGAGAGAGGCCGGGGGTGAGGGCATAATCCAGAATGCCCGGCCTTTGTTTGACTACCCGGATGGGCAGCCATACAATAGGCCGCAGTCAGGAACCTTGGCAATCTTCAAGACTATATTCAGGGACGCAGTTTGGTCAGGAGGCTTAAATGGATTACGAATTTATCCTGGTAGAGAAGGAAGAAGGGGTCGCCATATTGACCTTGAACCGCCCGGAGAAGCTGAATGCGATGAACCGGCAGCTAAATCGAGAGTTACAGGACGCAGTGCGGGCAATGAATGACGATGACGAAGTTGGGTGTATCGTCATTACCGGCGCCGGCGAGCGCGCCTTTTCCGCCGGCGGCGACATTCACGAGCAGCGGGAAAGGGACCGGGAAACCGACCAGTCCACTCGGGAAGAGCAGGACCGGGCCCGGTCGCGGGGAAGCTACGACATCAGCGCCTCGCTAAAGCCGGTTATCGGGATGATGAACGGGCTGGCTTACGGCGGGGCGGCGGTTTTATCCTCTTCGCTAGACATTCGGATTGGCTGCGAACGCACCAGCTTCCGTTTCCTGGCGGCGGCCTACGGTCGAATTAACTCCACCTGGACCCTGCCTAATCAGGTGGGCTGGCCCATCGCCAAAGAGCTGCTTTTCACCGGGCGCATCGTGGAAGCGGAAGAGGCTTATCGGATCGGTTTGCTCAACCATCTGGTGCCGTCGGAGCAGTTGCGCGCCAAAACTATGGAAATCGGGACGGCCATCGCCAACAACCGGCGCGAGTCGGTGATGGGCATCAAGGAACTGCTCTTGCAGCACAAGGGCTGTAGCCTGGAGCAGATGTGGGCCAACGAGCGCGAGTTCACCACCAACCGGGTGCGAGGCTACAACGCCGAGCAAGCTTTCCCCGAGTTCATTGCCCGGAAGGGTCGGTAGTAGGAACAGAAGACGCCCAGGGGCAACGGGTAATGCCGGCCCCGGCGTCTGACGCCTTTACTGCACCGATTTAGCGCAACGTTTGCGCTGTTCCAAGTTATCAGGAAGGCGGATGGCGCCGCGCCAAAAGGAATGGCCGGGAAATGTAGCGCCTGGAGTGTAATAGTGTAGCTGTTACCCGTCCAGAGTCCCTTTAGTGCTGGGCACCTGGTTGACGGCCCGGGGGTCGGGTTCAACGGCATCCCGCAAAGCCCGGGCCAGAGCTTTGCACAGCGCTTCCGCCTTGTGGTGGGGGCTAACCCCGGCCAATACCTTGGTGTGCAGGTTAATTCGAGCTTCCAGAGCGAATGACTCCAGGAAGTGGCGAATCAGGTCCCCCGAAAGGGTCTCCACCATGACGTCATCCAGAGTGGTTTCCACTACCGCATAACTTCGGCCGCTCAGGTCCAGCGCTACCAGCACCAGAGTTTCATCCAGCGGTACGATGGCGTGCCCCATGCGGCGGATACCCCTCACTTCGCCCAAGGCATCGTGAAAGGCCCGGCCCAGCAGGATTGCTACGTCTTCCACCAGATGATGCCAGCCGACGTGGGTGTCTCCCCGGGCTTGCAGCGTTATGTCAAACAAACCGTGCCGGGCAATCTGGCTGACCATGTGGTCCAGGAAGCCGTTGCCTGTGTCCACCTGGTAACGGCCTTGCCCGTCCAGGTTGACGGCGAGGGAGATGCTGGTTTCCGCCGTTTCCCGGCTCAGGGCGGACTGCCGGGCTCCGGCGCTGGGCGACGGTTTCACTGTCCGGTCCGAAATTTCCGGCCTTTCCATTTTAAGCCTCTACCAGTTCCTTCAGGGCGGCAATCACCTGGTCGGTCTCCTCAGGCAGGCCCACACTGGCCCGCACAAAGTCCTGCAGTTGCGGAGTGTTGAAGTAGCGCAGGAAAATTCCCCGACGGCACAGACCTTCAAAAATTTCCTGGCCGCGCCCTTCGGGCAGACTACACAGGATGAAATTAGCCTGGGAAGGCCAGACCTGGATACCCGGGATTTGTTCCAGCAAAGCGGTCATACGATTCCGCTCGGCGACGATGGCCTGAACTCGACTCAGCAGGGTGGGGCGGTCCTTCAGGGAAGCCAGGAGAGCGACCTCGGCTGCCAGGTTGACATTGTAGGGGGATTTCATACTCATCATGGTCAGCGCAATGTCCGGGTGCATTACCCCCAGTCCGATTCTGAGACCGGCCAGTCCCGCCCACTTGCTAAAGGTTCGCAGCACCACCAAATTGGGGTGGTCGTCAATCATCGGCAAAGTTGTTTGGCCGCAAAACTCGTAGTAGGTTTCGTCCACAACCACAACCGCTCCGGTGTTCAGCATAGCCAGGATTTCCTCCCGGGATGCCACATTTCCCGTCGGGTTATTGGGGGAAGCCAGGAAAATAGCCTTGGTTCCGGAATCGACGGCGGCCACGGTGGCTTCAATATCGATGTCGAAAATCTCGTTTCGGGGAACTGCCTTCACCTTGCCGCCGCAGACTTCCGCCGAGAAAGCGTACATTCCAAAAGTAGGGGTGGGAATCACGATGTTCTCGCCGGGCCCCAGGAACATCCGCAGAATCATATCGATCAGTTCATCGCTGCCGTTGCCGGCGACAATCTGCTCGGCCGGGGTATTCAGATAGCCGGCAAGGGTATCGCGCAACTGTCGCTGGTCCGGGTCGGGGTAGTGGTTGTAGTGCTGAAAACTTCCCAACGCCTTGACTACTTCCGGGGACGGGCCGAAGGGATTCTCGTTGCCGTTCAGGCGAATCACCTTTTCGGGAGGTATGCCCGCTTGCTGGGCCATTACCTCCATCGGGTCCACACCGGCGTAGGTCTTTAATTGGCGAATGTGGGGAAGCAGCAAGTCTCTGACTTTAGTCATATTTCCAGTCCGTTAACCTGTTAGAAATTGCCGGGCCACCCGGAGCCGTAGCGGAAATGGGCCAACTAGGGTGCGCCGCCCTTCAGGCGGTCCAGCCTGACCTCAATGGCGCCGGAATGCCCGGTAAGACCTTCGGCCTGGGCAATCGCCACGGCGGCGCTTCCCAGGCTCTTGAACGTCTCCGGGCTGAGTCCAACTACCGGCATAGTGCGCATAAAGTGGTGTACGCTGAGGGCGGAGTTAAAACGCGCCGTGCCTCCGGTGGGCATAACGTGGCTGGGCCCGGCGATGTAATCGCCCATTACTTCCGGCGAGAACTCGCCCAGGAACAGGCCGCCAGCGTTTTTCACCTTGCCGGCCCAGTTCCACGGGTCGGCTACCATCATACAGAGATGCTCCGGCGCAATCCGGTTGGCTAGTTCCACCGCTTCTTCCAGGTCATCCACTAAAACGATGCGGCCCTGCCGTTCCAAAGCGTCCCGGGCCAGGTTGCCCCGCTCCAGGGTTGACAGGCGCTGCTCCAACTCCTCCTCCACCGCCGCAATCAGGCTTCTGGAGTCGGTAACCAGAATCGCCGTGGACAGGGGGTCGTGTTCCGCCTGGGCAATCATATCCGCGGCACAGAATCCGGGCTGCGCCGCAGCGTCGGCAATAACGATGGTCTCGGTAGGTCCAAAAATACCGTCAATGTCCACCTGGCCCTGCACCAGTTTCTTGGCGTAGGCGACAAAGATGTTGCCAGGGCCGCAGATTTTGTCCACCCGGGCAATGCTCTCGGTGCCGTAGGCCATGGCGGCAATAGCCGGTACGCCCCCGATCTGGTACACCGAATCAACCCCGGCGATGTGCGCCGCCGCCATCACCGCAGGATTCAAGGGTTCCCGGCCTCTGCGGGGAGTGGTCAGGATAATTTCCCGCACCCCGGCGACCCGGGCCGGTATGGCGGTCATCAGCACCGTAGAAGGATAGGCGGCGGTCCCGCCCGGAGCGTAAAGACCAACCCGCTCCAGCGGCCGAACTACTTCTCCCAGCCCTTGCTCCAGGTCCAGCCACGTATGGGGCAGGGTAGCCTGGTGAAATTCAGTTATCCGCCGGGCTGCCAATTGCAGGGCCGACTCCAGCTCCGGGGATATGCGGCTGCGGGCTTCGGCCAGTTCGTCCTCGCTTACCCGGAATTTATCCAGTTCGGCGCCGTCAAGCAGTCGGACATACCGGCGAATGGCGGTATCTCCTTCCCGACGCACGTCGCCCAGCATAGTAACCACCGATTGTTCCGGGGTTACGTCGTCGCCGAAAACCTCCCGGGTCCTCTGGCGCACCGATTCCGGCAGTGAATCCAGGTCCAGCGGATCGAAACGAGCCAGAACGTCCTCGGCTTCGGCCAATCCTTGCACTATTTTAAGTTTCACCCAGGTACTCCTTAACTTGCAGCAGGGTTTGACGCAGCGCGGTTTGTCGGTAAGTATCAATCTTTTCCCGGGGAACCTTGTCGTACACGGCATCCAGACTTGCCGGCATCTCCGTCAGGAAACGGTCCACCAGGCCCTGAACGTCGTCGTTATCCCGGTACATCCGGTTCAATGCCCGCTTCAGCCGCTGCCAGTCAAACTCCCAGCCCATAAAGCGGGCAACCCACTGCCGCCATTCTCCCAGCGTTTCCGAAGTGATGAAGTCAATTTCAATGTCCTGGCTGCTATCGCAGATGGCGGCCCCGGCTGGCGCCAGCCCGTCCAGGTCCTGGTAAGCCTGGCGGTCCAGATCCAACTGCAAAGCCCGATCCCAGATTTGGGCCTCCACTTCGTTAGCGGCCAGGGTCTTGCCCCGGGAGAAGTGGGGCCGGAACATGGTCGTAATCCAGACCTCATCGGCGGTCAAATGGCTGACGTACCCCAACACAAAGGCGCGGGTGGCCGGGTTCTGGTTCCGGGTGTCGGCCAACTCAGGGTACAGCTCGAACATTCTGCGGGTGCCTGTGCCTACCGATTCCAGGGACAGGGGCGCGAAATGGGTGCGTTCCCGATCCCATTTAGTCATAGCCCGTATGTCGGGGGTGGTAGAGCCCAGAAAACAACAGCCCAAATAGTCGTGGACAAATCCCCAATCCAGTTCTTCGGCCACCTGCTGGGCGATGTAGATGTGCATCGGCAAATTAGGCACTAGTATCCCTCAATACCTGCTGCGGCTCCCGATTTCGGCGCCAGGAGATTTTCAAACACCGAAGACTCTCCTTTGAACAGATAGCTTAACTGGGATGCTGAAATTTCGATACCCCCACAATCCCGAAGGTGGTCCACCGCCTCCATCAGCATATCCTTGCGAACCAGCAGACTGACGGCATACCAGTCCTGTTCGTCGATGTTATAGACGGGGGCAATGGTAGGGCCTCTCAGCCCGGATACGTCGGGACGGATCAGCACTGTGGCGCTAACCTCTTCCGGCGAGCCGCCTCGGACATTAGCGGTCAAGCGATAGTAGGGCTCGGCCCGCATGTGCGCTTCCAGCATCTCGACAAATTCCCGGGCCAGACGCAGGACAAGCGGCGACTCCAGCAGTGTACCGGGATTACCGATCAGGCAGGATTGGGAACTCAATATTGTGCCGCCTTCCAGCGTCTTCAGCCGGTTTTCCCGCAGGGTAGCTCCGGTAGCAGTCAGGTCGGCAATCAGGTCGGCATAGCCGGCCACCGGGGCCGCTTCCAGAGTTCCGCTGACCGCCACCAGAGTAAAATAATTGATGCCCTTACGGAAGAGATACTCCCGCAAGAGGCGGGGATACTTGGTGGCGATTCTAATCTGTTTACCCTTCTGGCGAAACTCCAGGGCCAAATCTGCCAGATCGTCTATGGATGATACGTCTAACCAAGCGTCAGGAACCGCCAGGACGAAATCGCAGCGACCGTAACCCAGGTCTTCGATTAGACTGACGACTTTCCGTTCATCGTTACGATATTCCAGATAACGGTCCAGACCGGTAATGCCCAGCTCCGCGCTGCCTTCCTCTACTTTGGTAGTTACATCGGCACTGCGCTGGAACAGAACTTCCACGCCGGACAGGGTGGGGATAGTGGCGGTGTACCGGCGTGCGCTGGGACGGCTGACCGTAAGCCCGCAGGTTTTCAGGTAATTCAGGGTTGGCTCATACAGCTCCCCGTCGCTGGGTATGACCAGCCGCAACCCGGCGGCCCGATGGCTGCCCAGCCTCTCGCTGCGGGATATTTCGCGATTATTCAACATCGTAGGCTGTTTGTTCTCCCGATGGGGCCACGGAAATTACTCGGCTGATACCCTTCGCTGACGCCAGGGCTTTGGCCTGTTCCAGACTGCGACCGCTAACCTCTACTTCAGCGCGGATTCCCTCTTCTCGATAACACTGCGCCGTGCGAATGGCGCATCCAAAACCGGCCGGCGATTCCGCCAAAACAAGCACCGCTTCCGGTTCCGCCATGGGGAGAGAATTGCAAGTTTGCATATCCGTTAATGCTAACAAAATTTCCAGGGTGTAGGCAAAGCCCAGGGCCGGTATCGGCGCCGGACTGCCCAGGGCGCGGGCCAAACCATCGTAACGGCCGCCTCCCCCGACCGGGCCGGCCCGGTCAGGATGCCTTACCTCAAACACGATCCCATTATAGTAGGCCAGCCCCCGGACCAACCCAAAATCCACGGACACTTTTCCGGATGTTTCGGGGCAGGCCGTCAGAACTGTCAGCAGCTCTTCCAGCCGGTTTAGAGGACCAGAGTTAGCTCCCGCCATTTCGACCACTCGTCGCGCCTGAGGCATAGCAACGGCAGGCGCACCGGATACTGATGCCAGCTTTGCCGCCATCGCCAAACCTTGTTCCAGCCGGGCTATTTCGGCGTCGCTGCCCTGCAATTTGCGCAAAAACCGGCCTACTATCTCCTCCGGGTCGCGCTGACCGAAACGCCGGGGATCGGTAGTATTCCACTGCAAAACCCCCCGGATTACCTGTCTGGCCTCGTCGTCGGACAGACCGGCAATGGCGTCGCTTAAGTCCCGATGCTCGGAATCGGGGCCGCTGGAATGCAGTTGATAAGCCTGTTCCCTTACCTCTGCCAAGGCGTTGCCGCCCATGCGCAGTTGGGGTATGGCCGCCAGGATGAAGCTGCGGGCTCGTTCGGAAACCTCGGCTACGTCGAGCAGGCCGTGAAAAACGTCAAGGTCGGCAAGCACAATGCCGTAGTTTGCCACCCCTGCCTTGTCCGCTAAATCAGCAGCCATTGTTACCAGCTCGGCGTCGGCCATCACACCGTCGGCGCCGATTAACTCGGCCCCTATCTGGGTGAATTGACCGCTGCCTTCGGGATGGGAAAGGTCATAGCGAAATACCGGGCCGGCGTACTGGTATCGGGCCGGCAGCGTCACTGCGCCGGGGTTTTCCAGGTAATGTCGCATTATCGGGGAAGTAAACTCCGGGCGTAAGCTAATCTGGCTGCTTCCGGAGTCCACAAAGCTGTACATACGGGAAGCCAGGTCCCCGCCTGACTGCCGCAAAAAGAGTTCCGTCTCTTCCAGCAGCGGAGTCTCCACGTACTGATAGCCGTAACTCCCGATAACGGCGGTCAGTTTCTCCTGCAAAGTCCGTTTGAGGAGCAAAGGCTCCCTGGACAAGTCATACATTCCCCGGACACGGGCTACAGGCTGCATCGACATCGTGAAGTATTTTACCCCAGCTATATATGGGGTTCAACCGGACAACGGGAATTTAACCGTATCTAACCGTCGCTGCCAACATTGACCACCGGTCAGACGTTGGACGGAATCCTCTCCCGCGCAGTCAAACCCTCGGTGCGAATCGCCGGCCGTCGCCAAGTGGCCCCGGGCTCGGGCCGGCTAGGGATGGGCGTTCAGCCCTCCGTCCACGTAAACCGGCTGGCCGGTGGTGTAATCGCAGGCTTCGGAGCAGAGGTAAACCAGGAGCGGCCCAATGTCCCGGGGATGCCCCTTTTGCCGCAGCGGAATATAACGCACCAGTTGCTCTTGCAGTTGAATTTCCGGGGGTATGTCTTCCGCTGTCGTCCAGCCCGTGCCGATAGCGTTGACGCGGATGTTGTGTGGTCCCCACTCCACTGCCAGAGACCGGGTCAAAGCCAGCAGTCCGGCCTGGCTCACGCTGAAAGCGGAACCGCCAATAATCCCTCTTTCCGCCAAACCGGAGAGCAGGTTAACCACTCGTCCATACCCTCGGGCAATCATACGGGAGCCGGCGGCCTGGCTGATGAGGAAGGCCGCTCTTACGTTGCGAGCCTGGACTTCATCCCAGTTCTTTGGGTCGATGTCGGTGGCTGCCTGGGCGAACATTGCCCGGTTATCGTTTACCAGGATGTCCACCCGGTCAAACCGCGCGTCAAACTCGGCCATCACCCGGGCCGTGGCGGCCGGGGAATCCAGCGCAGCGGTGATGCCGCCGTGGGCGACCGGTTCAGTTCCCTCAACCCGCCCCAGAACATCCAGTATCTTGTCCAGCAATTGCTGCCGCCGAACGATGGCAAAAACCGTGGCGCCGGCCTCGGCCAGGGCCTGAGCCAGAAACGGGCCATCGTCTCCGCCGGCTGATGCCAGTATGGCGACTTGCCCGGTCAGGTCGTAGTGGGGCAGCACAGGCATACGATTCTCCAGTGGAAACGGAAAGTGTCCGGATCTTGGTGGCTAGGGTTCCAGCGGGATGTTGGGCGCATATCCGGTGGGGGCCAGACCGCCGGCCAGTCCGCCGCCGTCCAGGGTGAAGATTTCTCCGGTCATATAATCGGAGGCCGGGGAGGCGAGAAATACCGCAACCGGCCCGATGTCTTGGGGCTGCCCCAATTTCCCGGTGGGCAGGTAAGCGCCGGATCTGGGTAGTGAATCCCGGATGTCCGAGTCGGTGCCTTCGGTAGGGATGAAGCCGGGCACGATGCTGTTGGCGGTAATACCGTATCGAGCCAGGCTGAAAGACAGGACTCGGGTTAACTGGATTACTCCGCCCTTGGTGCAGCAGTACATATAAATGTCCCGTCCGCCCCGCAGTCCAAAGCCGGAAGCCACGTTAATGATTTTACCTTTTCCCTGGTCTCGCATGGCCCCGGCGGCGGCCCGGGCGCAATAGAAGGAGCCAGTCAGGTTGACATCCAGCGCCGACTGCCAATCCGCATCGGTTATATCCCAAATCGGAGTGGGGACGCTGTCCGAAACCAGAGCCGCGTTGTTGATTAGAACGTCGATGCGCCCAAAATGCTCCACCGCAGCCCCGACCAGGGCGTTGGCCTGGGCGGAATCACTCACGTCGGTGGGAATGGCAATGGCGTCCCGGCCGAGGGACTTCACCGCGGCGGCGGCCCGCTCAATTAGCTCCGGCCGGCGGCCGGCAATCACCAGCTTGGCGCCGGCCCGGGCAATATGGCGTACCATCTCCAGTCCCAGGCCCGTGCCGCCGCCGGTGACCACTACTATCTGACCGTCAAGGCTAAGCCGGTTTAGTGTGTCGCTCACGGTCCACTTCCCTGAGATCTGCGCTGGCTAGGGTATCTGCCGGAGCGAGGCGGCGTCGCCGGCGGCAAGGGCAATAATCTGCCCGTTATCCTGGCGCAGCAGCAGGCTGCCCAGCTCATCAATGCCTTCGGCGTGGCCCACGTATTCTTCGCCCTGCCAGGTAATCCGGACCCGCTGCCCTAAAGTCTCCAGCAGCTCTTCCCACTCTTCGATGGGCGTATTTCCGTGGTTAAGCTGAATGTAGAGAGCGTCCAACTGTTGCAGAATTTCCCGCAGCAGGTCTTCCCGGGGAATGTCGCCGGCGGAAGCCCGGTTCAGGCTGATCGCATTGCTGGCGATCGCATCAATTTCTTCGGTATCCAGTTCGACATTGACGCCAATCCCGATGATGGAGTGTCGTACTGAGTCGCCGGCGATGGCGCTCTCGACCAGGATTCCGGCCACCTTTTTCCCGTCAATCAGGATGTCATTGGGCCACTTTATTCGGGGCTTCAACCCGCTGATGTTGGCGATGGCTCGCGCCACGGCAACCCCGGACAGGCTGTTAAGGTAGGGAAGAGTTTGAATCGTCGGGTAAAATACTACCGAAAAGTAAAGGTTACCGGAGCGGGATACCCAAGGTCGGCCTTGCCGTCCCCGGCTGGCAGTTTGAGTCTCCGCTACAACAACGGTGCCTTCTTCCGTACCGCGCTCGGCGCGCCGAACTGCTTCATCCATCGTTGACCCGACTTCCTGAAAAAAGAGAAGCCGTTTACCGATAATTCCGGTGAATAGCCCGCCGCGCAGAGTATCCGATACCAGGTTTCCAGCCATATCCTTCTCTTTGATTGCGCCGGTCTCGCTGAAGTTGGGTTTTGCTGCAATTTGACCGATGAATTCCGGCAAACGAAGTCCCGAACTGAAAATCATAGCCACTGACCCGCCCCCTCACATCCGACTCACTGATATTCATTCAATAAACGATGCGTTCAACATCGCATTTCGGCCTGATACCGGATGATTTTCAGCCTGGTCGATGTTATTCCGCTCCGCCCTTTTTCACTCCCGGATTACAGCTTACCAGCCGTGTTCCAGTTTGTCCTGAATTATGTTCACCAATGATTCAATTGATACGCGAACCTGGTGCATAGTGTCCCGGTCGCGAATGGTTACCCGGTTATCGTCCAGCGTGTCAAAATCCACTGTGACGCAATAGGGTGTGCCGATTTCATCCTGGCGGCGATACCGTCGGCCGACGCTCTGGGCATCGTCGAACTGGGTGCTGAAGTGTCGTCGCAGTAAATCGTGAACCATTTTGGCCGTGGGCGCCAGCCGGGCGTTTCGACTCAAGGGCAGCACGGCTACCGTAATTGGAGCCAGCTTTCGGTGCAGGTGAGACACTACCCGAACCGTATTGCCGTCCGGTTCCTCATCGTAGGAATCCAGCCAAAAGGCCAGCGTAGCCCGGTCAACGCCGCCCGAAGGCTCGATGACGTAAGGCAGGTAACGTTCCCGGCTCTCTTCGTCAAAGTAGGTCAGATCTTCGCCGCTGGTCTCGGCGTGGCGCTGCAAATCAAAGTCGGTGCGGTCGGCAATACCCTCCAACTCACCCCAACCCCAGGGAAAGCGGTACTCGATGTCGTAAGTATCCCTGGCGTAGTGGGCCAATTCGTCCGGGTCGTGCCGGCGCAATCTCAGGTTTTCCCGCCGAATCCCGTAACTCACGTACCAGTTAAAGCGGTCTTCAACCCACTTTCGCAGCCACTCTTCATCAGTCCCCGGCTTGACAAAGAACTCCACCTCCATTTGCTCAAATTCCCGGGTTCGGAAAGTGAAGTTGCCGGGGGTTATCTCATTGCGAAAGGCCTTGCCAATCTGACCAATGCCAAAGGGCAGCTTCTTGCGGGAGGAGTTAACGACGTTCTGAAAGTTAACGAAGATACCCTGGGCCGTCTCCGGCCGGAGAAATACTTCGTGTCCGGTATCCTCCACCGGCCCCATAAAGGTACGAAACATCAGATTGAACCGTCGCGGCTCCGTAAACTCGCCCCCACACTCCGGGCAGTTATCACTCTCCAGTTGGTCGGCGCGAAACCGCAAATGGCAGTTACGACATTCCACCAGCGGGTCGGAGAAATTTTCGACATGGCCGCTGGCTACCCAGACCTGGGGGTCCATCAGGATCGCCGCATCCAGCCCCACCATATCATCCCGCCCCAGGATTACCGACTGCCACCAGGCTTCCTTGACGTGTCGCTTCAGCTCGACACCCAAAGGGCCGTAGTCCCAGGTTGATGCCAGACCGCCATAAATTTCGCTGCTCTGAAATACGAAGCCGCGCCGTTTGGAAAGGGACATTATCTTGTCCATATCTGCGTAGGGAAGGACTCTAGCCACCAGGAAACCTCGGTTCAAAAGATGTATAAAACGTACCAGCCTCTGTTACCGGCCCGGGGAAAGGTTACCAACTTGAATTTACGCTGTAAAGGTTGACGGGTAAGGAAATTCGGGAATCTATACCGCCGGCTGCATTTATTGGGGAAGGTTCTTCAGTCGGAAGTAAGGGAGTCATAGAGACGCCGCATCGCGCCGGCAGACTCGGCCGGGAAGGTTCCTTCCGGTAACGAGTCCCCACTAACTCCCGGCAGTTCCCGCAGCACGGCATCGGCCAGATTGTCCGCCCGCAAATCTTCCAGCTTCAGGTAGCGCGCTCCCATGGCATCGGCCAGCGGCTTTGCCATTTGCAGCTTGATAAAGTCCAGTTCGGTGTCGATGACTACGCTGGCGAGACGTTTTTCCTCGAAGATGGCGGCGTAATGCAGGGCCTCATCCAGAGCCTGGCCTCCTTCGCCGCTCAATGCCACGTTGGCCCGGCCGTCGGACATGACCAGGACCAACGGTAAAACGCTGCGGTCTTTCAGCCGCTCAGTTTCCAGGGTCTCCAGGGCCAGATACAAGCCTCGGGCCAGGGGAGTGCGCCCGCCGGTGGGCATTTCCTGGAGATGGAGTTGGGCCAGGTCCACGCTGTTAGTGGGTGGCAGCAGCAAGTTTGCGCCGGTTCCCCGGAAGGTAATCAACGCAACTTTATCCCGGCGCTGGTAGGCATCCAGGAGCAGGGAAAGGATGGCTCCTTTGACCGCTACCATACGCCGCTGCGCTCCCATAGACCCGCTGGCGTCAACGACGAACAGAATCAGGCTGCCGGTCTTGGTCTCACTGACCTTTTCCCTTACGTCCCAAGGCTCAATGACCAGCGCCGGCCGGTGCTCGGCATCCCCGGGTTGGTCTGCGGCGGCAATATGCCGCCGTGCCTGGTGGGGAGCTGCGGCGCGCAGGGTTGCGTCCAGGGCCAGGTCGCTGACCGTCCCCGGCGGGATCCGGGCGCCGACGTAGCGGCCGGCGGTAGAGCCGCTGACGGTTGTAGTTCGCCGGCCCGACGCGGTTCGTTCCCGGCGGTCGGCAGGGGGCAGCAGAACCGGCTGGATGGCATAGGGGTTGCCGGTCTCAAACCATTGGTCCTGGGGGCCCGTTCCCGAATCCGGGTCGCCGGCTGATTCCGCGTCGCTTAAATCGGAAGGCTCCGAATCTTCCTCGCTGCGGTCCTGGGACTGAGAAAGACTGTTGTCCGCAGGTTCCCGGCTGCGGGATTGGTTCTGGAACTCCTCCAGCATACTGTCCAACTGCTCGGTTACCAGGTGTGGCTGCTGGAAGGGCTGCCGCCTCTGCCGGTGCAGCAGGGCCATTTGCGCCGCCTCGCGCACATCCTCAACGTTCACCTCAGTTCGACCATCGTAAGCCGCTATAGTGCTGGCCGTCTTGTACATCACGATGTCGCCGCGCAGCCCGTCCACCTGGTACTCAGCGCAGATGTCGGTAATCAAACCGAGAATGTCATCACCTACGGTAACCTGAGGCAGCAGGTCGCGACTCTGCCGCAACCTTTTCCGTTCTTGTTCTTCTTCGGTTTGCCAGCTATCCATGAAGGCAAAAGGGGCGGACTCAAAAGCCATCCGGCGGCGCACCACCTCCCGCCGCTCTGCGGCCGGCATTATGCCGTCCACTTCCACCGCCAGCCCGAACCGATCCAGCAGTTGTGGGCGCAAGTCTCCCTCCTCCGGGTTCATTGTTCCCACCAAAATGAACTCTGCGGCGTGGCTCACGGAAATACCCTCGCGCTCCACGTAGTTGCGGCCCATGGCCGATGCGTCCAGCAGTACGTCCACCAGGTGGTCGTTCAGCAGGTTGACCTCATCGATGTAGAGAATACCCCGGTGGGCGGCGGCAATCAGGCCCGGTTCGAAGCTTTTGGTTCCGCTCTTGATCGCCTGTTCAATATCCAGGGAACCGACCAGCCGGTCCTCGCTGGCCCCTACGGGCAGGTCAACGATCCTTACCTGATGGCTAACCGGGATATTGTCGTTACTGCCGGATTCGCACCACTGGCACAACCCTTGCCGGGCTTCCGGGGCGCAACTGTAAGGGCAGCCCTGAAGCACCGTTACTTGGGGCAGCAATGCGGCCAGGGAACGCACGGCGGTGGACTTGGCAGTGCCTTTCTTGCCGCGAATCAGCACACCACCAATCCGGGGATTGACAGTGTTCAGCAGCAAGGCTCGTTTCATCGTGGTCTGTCCCACGATGGCGGTAAAGGGAAATGACGGTTCCCGGTGCGGTTGGGTCAACGAATTTCCTCCCTGAAATTTGGCAAGCGGACTAACGCAAATTTGAAGCCGGCGCTTCTCGCTCCGCTGCCGGTGCGGCAGTGGCGCGGATGCCCTTTTCCCGGTATCGGATATAGCCGCTGACCCCCACAGCGGTAATCAACCAAAGGAGCAGGTGGCCGATTATCGAAAAGGTGCGGAACATTATCACCAGCGATTCCGGCACCCACTCCGGAATCGGGTCCGGATTGCCGGGAATCAGGTTAAAAATCACTACCGCCACAATCCCATACCCGGCAACGATTCCGATGTAACCCCACAGCGGCGAGGAACCTTCCGGGCGGGACTGATGGATGAAACGTACCGCCACGGCCGCGGCGACTACGGCGCTTACCGAAAGCAGTATAAACAGCATCTGGAAAGCTTGACGGCTGATTAGCGAAGCGTCTTCGCCGATTCCCGGGGGATTTAGCGGAAACTTTAGTTGGGTGAACAGGGAAACGGCCCAAAAACCCAAGACTCCGGCGATAATGGCCCAGGCCCAGACATTCCAACCCGGCGCAGCCTGGCGCACCAGGTGAAACAGTCCGGTGAAAACTGCGCCATAGATTACGCCAAGGACTGCCAGACCAAAGACTAATCCGATTCGCTGCATCCCCAGCGAGCCCAGGAAATCGTAAAATCCGGCAGGTTCCGACGCTGCCGCGGCGGACGTTTCCCCGGCGGCCAAGCCCTCCAGCTCAATGGCCCACTCCATAACCGGCGCGTTGAAAACATTGAGGAATCCGCCGACTGCCAAGCCAGCGACGGCTCCCATAACCAGGGACAAGGGTAGTATGTTACGCATATTTCTGCCTCACAAAGGATATTGCTATACGACCAGCGTAACCACACTGTTCCCTCCTCCGAAATGGCAGACCCATTCCTGCCAGCGTGGCAAATCCTGAAATGTAGCGATGCCCCCGCGCAGAACGGGGGCACCAACATACTTGGGGTCTAGTGGCACATCAAAGCGACGTGACGGGCGTGATGGAAGAATTCGTGGACGGCGCCAAGGACGGCCGGCGAACCGATGGCAGCGCCGTGCACGCTGGAGTCCACGTAGCCGACCATGTAAAGGACGGCAGCGCCCAGCAGGAGCCAGGGGGCCCAAACCGGGCTGGCGCTATCGCCAAACACGCTTCTCAAAATTGCCAACATATCAACCTCCTTGATGTTTACTGGCGTACTAAGCTCTGAAACCGGGGAACTGCCGGTTGGTTTCAGAGTCTATTACCGTTAATCGTTGCCTCAAGCTTCCGGGCCGGTAGAATAGGGCAATATCCCAAGTAATCCCCCTTTGCCAGACCACTAGCGTTGAACGTAAACAATCCCTTCTTCCTGTCCGACGTAACGGTCCCGCATCTCGACGAAGGCCGCGTACTTCTCCGGCTGGTAGTCGGTGCGGTTGTTTGCTTCGTCCAAGTAGGGATTGGGGAAATAACAGCGAACCAGGGTTTCGTCCCAATCCCGGGAAAACCGGATATAAAAGGATTTCAGGTTGCCGTGGCTCTCCGCTTCAACGAACTGAATTCCGTTGACCGCAGCTTCGGACAGGTGAAAATGCCAGTTGTCCGCCTCAATAGTCACCCACCCGTTGCTGAAGTCGGGTTCCTTAATTCCCTGGGAAGTGTTTTCACTGGCGACTTCACCGCCGCCTACTACCCACATCATTTTATCGTTGGAGGTCAGCTCGCGGATTAATTCCGCCAGTATTTCCATACATTACCTCCTGGTAGTGTCCAAAGTCGCCTGCTGGAAGGTCATTATGGCCTTTGCTACGCCTCTTGTCTAGCTTCCAGGTCGGTTTCCAGTTCCAGGTAAAGCTCGCGCAGCTTGTCCAGAAGGTCCGGCGGCGGGTTTTCCCACATTCCCCGTTCAATGGCTTCCAGCAACCGTTCAATGATTCCGCGCATCGCCCAGGGATTGCTCTGGCGAAAGAACTCCTGCATATCCTCGTTCAGGATATACTCTTCGGTCACGTCCTCGTACATCCAGTCCTCGATAACCTGGGCGGTGGCGTCGTAGCCGAACATATAGTCCACGGTAGCCGCCAGCTCGAAAGCGCCCTTGTAGCCGTGGCGTTTCATGGATTCCATCCACTTGGGGTTGACCACTCGGCTGCGGAATACCCGCCGGGCCTCGTCCTGCAAGTCCCGCACCCGGGAACGGGAAGGATCGGAACTGTCGCCGAAGAATTGGCGTGGATTTTGCCCGGTCAAGGCCCGAACGGATGCAATCATTCCACCGTGGTACTGCATATAGTCGTCGCTGTCGAAAATATCATGCTCGCGGTTGTCCTGGTTCTTGGCAGCCACCACTATCTGGCTGAACCGTTGTCGGAACTGGGGACGGGCGCTCACCCCGAAGTCCTGCTGGGTGTAGGCGTAACTGCCCCAAGCAGTATAGACCTCTGCAAGGTCCTGAACTGTTTCCCAGTTGCGCTCATCCAGCACCGGAAGAATACCGGCTCCATAAGTTCCGGGCTTGCTGCCGAAGATGCGGTACAGAGAACCGGAAGGCTGCGATGAGGCGTCCTCGCCGGAAGGAGAATCTCCAGCCCGGGCCCGGTCTTCGCGCAAATGTTTGACTATAAAATTCTGCTCCGGCGGTTCTTCCAGCCCGGCCACCAGCTCCACCGCCTGGTCCAGCAGGTAAATCAGATTGGGGAAGGCGTCCCGGAAAAAGCCGCTGATGCGGACGGTCACGTCGATGCGGGGACGGCCTAAATCTGCCAAGGGGATTACTTCCAGCCCGGAAACCCGGCGACTTTCCGACTGCCAGACGGGACGTGCTCCCAGGAGATAGAGAATCTGGGCAATGTCATCGCCGTGGGTACGCATAGCCGAAGTGCCCCAGACCACTACCCCCACCATTTCCGGGTAGCCACCCTCCTCCTGCAAATATTTATCCAGCAGGGCGTTACCCAAATCCTGGCCCACCTCCCAGGCAACGGGAGAGGGCAGCGTCTTGGGGTCCACCGAGTAGAAATTTCGGCCCGTGGGCAGGACATTGGCCATACCCCGGGTCGGAGCGCCGCTGGGTCCCGGCGGAACGAATCGCCCCTCCAGCCCGCGCAGTAAATTGTCAATCTCATCGGAGGTTCGCATCAGGGCCGGATAGATAGCGTCCGCGGCGTAGCGCAGCACCAGTTCGGTAGCGGAGTCGGAATTTCCCAGCAGCTCCGCAACGATTCCCGGCACATCCTTCCCCTGGAATCCACCGGCCTGCAAACGTTCATAAGCGCGGCGGCAGAGCAGCTCCAACCGTTCAATTACATCGCCGGCGCTGCGTACCGGCGTTTCCGGGTCAATTTTCAGCAATCCGGTCGGGATACTGCCATTGACGGCCCGGCCTGGGTCGTCCAGCAGACCGTTATAGTCCAGCCCCAGGGCCTCGGCCACGGAGCGGCGCAGGCTGGGTATGCCGCTTATGTCAAGTCTGGTCAGCGCCGCCAGCAATCCCACCAGTTGTTCCTCGGTGGGCGGTTGCCCCAGGGTATGCAGGCCATCCTTGATTTGCACGTCCTTGATTTCGCACAAATAACCGTCGATTTCCAGCATAAATTCGCCGAAATCATCGGGTTGATCTTCGACCCCCAAGTCCCGGTGCAGTTCGGCCCTTTGCACCATTTCCCAGATTTGGCTCTCCAGCAGGGGCAGTTTAGCCGGGTCCAGGGTCTGGCACTGGTAATGTTCATCCATTAGCTGTTCCAACCGCGCAATATCGCCATAACTGTCGGCGGTGGTCATCGGCGGAATCAGATGGTCGATGATAGTGGCGTGAGTTCGCCGTTTGGCCTGGGTGCCCTCCCCCGGATTGTTGATGATAAAAGGATAAAAGAGAGGCAGATCCTGGAGGGCCACTTCGGGATAGCAGGCATCGGACAGCCCAATTCCCTTGCCGGGCAGCCATTCCAGGGTGCCGTGCTTGCCGACGTGAACCATGGCGTCCGCCTTGAATACATCCCTAATCCAGCGGTAATAGGCGATGTAATGGTGCGTCGGGGTCAGGTCAGGACTGTGATATACCGAGATAGGGTTCTCGCCAAAGCCGCGGGGGGGCTGCAGTCCCACGAATACATTGCCCAAGTCCAGGCCGGCAATAGCCAATGAATCGCCGGTCCGGTAAACCTGTCCCGGTGGGTCTCCCCAGGCATCCTGCAATTCCTGCTGCACCTGGGGGGCGAATCCCCGATACCATTGGGCATACTGCTGACTTTCTACGTGGCCGACGGCCAGGCGCAATTGCTCTTCGGTGAGGGAGTCCCGGTCATTGCTGCAGCGCTCGATAATCCGGTGAACCAGTTCATCGCCGTCGGTGGGAATATCCTTAACGTCGTATCCCGCATACTTTAAGGCAAGGAGCAGGTTGATTAACGATGCCGGCGTATCCAGACCTACCGCATTGCCAATTCTGGCGTCTTTGGTGGGGTAGTTGCTCATTATGATGGCGATTCGCTTGGCGTGATTCGGCTTGAGGCGCAGGGCGGCCCACTTGACCGCCAAACTGACCAGAGCCTCCATGCGATCCGGGGCGGCCACGTAGCGCTGCAATCGCGGCCCGGTCAAACCGTTGCCGTCGCTGCCGGCCGTCTCTTCCTTGAAGGAAATGGGCACCGTGATAATCCGCCCGTCAAACTCAGGCAGGGCGATATTCATAGCAGTGTCAATAGGCCCCAAGCCCAGAGAGCTTTCCTCCCATTCCTGGCGGGAACCGGTGCTTACGATTCCCTGGATTATTGGAATGTCCAGGGCGTCCAGCAAGTCCACTGACCAGCCGGTGGCAACAGTCGGCCCCTCCTGGCTCAGATCGCTCATCGCCAAACCCATAGTGTTTATAATGCAGTCCACCCGGGGGACACCTTGCGCATCGGCCATAAATGTGGTCAGGGTGCGACTGCGCTGCCCGTCCTCTTCAGGACTGTGTTTCAGACTGTAGGAATAGACCGGCAGAACATTCACTTGCTGCGTTTCCAGACAGCGAATGAGGTCATCGACGAATTGGAGGTTACCGCTCATCCAGTGCGCCCGGTAAAAGAGCAAACCTACACTGGGCCGGCCGTCCCTGAAGCGACTGGCAATGTAATTATCCACGTGGCCGGTAATCTCCGGGGGAGCATCTGGATGGTAAATTCCTTCCCAGGGAACCGGTTCCGGCGCTTCGTGTCCAAATTCGCTGCCCAGGTAGGTGTCGCTGAGAAACAGGAAAAGGTTGCGGAAGTTATCAATGCCGCCGCGCATCAGGTAGGAGAACACTGTTTCCAACTCGGCCACCGGCACGGAACAGGCGGTGACCAGATCCTCATCCCATTCCTGATGACCAGGGCAGGCAATCAGGGGGATACCCCGGTCGTGGCACAGATTCACCAGGGGATCGAAAGCGTCGGGCATGGCCCGCTTGCCACCCAGCAGACGTAGAACCACCACCCCGGCTTCAGTGGCCGAATCCAGCAAATCCCGGCGAGTCTCCTCGCTTTCAATAGCTACGGGATTATAGGCTCTTACTCGCGGGCTGCCCTCGGGCAGACCGGTAACGGCCCGCTCGGCGGTAAGGATGTCCGTATCGGCGGTAGTTATGAAAACTACAGTCTTTCGGCCTGTTTCGGTTGGAGTGGTCAAGGAATCATTCCTCGATTCAGTGGGCCTCGGCGTCGGGCCGCACAAATACCATAATGGAGAGGTCGCTGAATTCCTCCGTGAGTCCGGCACAGTCTGCCAGACCGCCCGTCCAGGCTTGCTCGCCTTCCAGAGTTAGCCGTTGGTAAACCGTCACCGGACGTTCCGGGGAAATGCCGGCGGCAACCAGGTCAGCCGCTATCTGGGGAGGCATCAGATCAAAGGGACGGGGCAGCAATATTATGTTGCGTTGCCCCTCGCGCAAGTAATGTTCTAGTTCGCTCAGAGCGGATTCGGAACCGTCGCGCCGGTGCAGAGTTATGAACAGGGACTCTTCAAGGGCAATACCGGCCCGGGCGCAGGCTATCTGGATCGAGCTTACTCCGGGAATCAACTCCACCTTCTCGGCGCGGCGATAGACCCTCGCCAGCAGTTCCCGGGCCGACACATTCAAGTCTCCCCAGCAGCAGACAACACAGTTGCTGCCTTGGGCCGCCCGTTCGGCAGCGTATTCCAGCACATCTTCCTGGTCGCGGTAGCTCATTGGGCGTACTTCTGCGCTGCTGCACCACTCCGCAACCACGTCCAGTACCGTCTTGAACCCGACAACCAGGTCAGCGGATTCCAGCGCTTGCCGGCCACGCAGAGTAAGCATCCGCGGATCACCGGGCCCTACGGCTACAACCGTCATTGATATTCCCGTTTTTGCGATGCTCATTGATATTTTGTTCCCGAATTCAAAACCGGTGATTTTGCGAGGTTAAAAATAAACCCCGGACTCTGCGGCCCGGGGTTCAGTCTAATTGTTGCCTAAGATCGACCGATATATCGCTTCGGTCTTTCCAGCGAACCGACTCCGTTTGGCGCAGAGCAAAGGTCCCAATTTCCCGAGGCAGGTCTCCTGGCTTGCGGATCGCTGCGCCTTTGACGCCTTCCCATCGAATCGGCCGCAATATCCGCTTCTCATACGGCCCGTTCAACAGTGGCTTACCGCCAAAGGGCTTCCCGCTTACAGTGGCGCAACCGCTGCGGATTTTCACCGCCTTCCCAATTATGCACTCCTGGCGCGCCCGGGAAAATCTATTATTTTGTAAAAGTGTAAACTACCAAGCGGTAGTCAGGTGCTAATGTAAGCCGCCAGCCGAATATTGTCAAGGCAAACGTCCGGGGTAACCGAGTTCTCCTTGCAATTGACCCGGGAAAAGCGCGAAGAATTGCCCAGGATATTTCGATATAGCTTTAGATGATTCAGCAGCGGTATGGATGAATTTTTACGGTTGAATATCAAGGCCCTTGACGCATTAGAGGAATCAGGTAATAACGGAGACCGGAGTCGTGAGTAAGAGCGCGGACAGCAGTTTTTTGGCGATTGACTTCGCTGCCCGGGCTTTAATTCTGTTGGCCTCTTACATTTTCCAATTCCGCCAGCAGCCGCGCCGTTTCAGCTTCGGCCACCAGACGCGCTTCTCTCTCGGCCAGGCGCGCTTCGTGTTCATCGCGCAGGGTGTTCAATCGCTGCCCCGTCTCGCGGTTAAAGACCTGGAACTCCCCAGACTGCGTCCAGTAAAAGTCCAGGTTTAGAACTTCACTGTGCGCCCAGAGATTGCCCGCCGAGTCAGTGTTAAGCGGATAAGCTTGATATTGACCCCCCATCAGACGTTCTCCGATGATTGGCAGACCATATAGCTCTCCCCCGGTAGGGTCAAAGCGCCAGTATTCCGTTACTCCCAACTGGGCATAGAGGTCCCTTTTTGCGCCGCAGTCGTTGTGCGCCGTGCTTGGGGAAGCTACCTCCAAAGCGAAATCAGGGATTTTACCGATTTCCCAAGCCAGGTAGTTGGGCATGGTTCGGATGTAACCGGCATTGACGTTCAAGGCAATGTAGAAATCGGGGACCACCCGGCGGTTGCGGTCATTAGGGTCCCAACAGATAAAAGCGGCGCCGGAAGCAAAAACATCAGGTCGATTCCAGAAGTATTGGCGCAGTACGGAAGACAGGTCGTCAATCGGCAATTCCTGCTGCATATGGTCCTCAACGGGTTCTGGGTCCATCACGAAGTCCGACCAGGGAGGTTTTACCGTGGGAGCGATCAGGGTGGGCTGGGTCATGGCGCTGCCTCCGGTCCAGGGTAAGAGACATTGTAGTGGGGCCAGGCTGAAACTGTCCATCAGCCGATGCCAATGGCTATGTATTCGGGGATGCAGGGGCTGAAAACAAGATTTAGGGATTCGTTTACCAGGTTGACCCATCAGATTAGCCGCCCCGGTTTGACACTTTGGCTGTCTTTCCCTACATTTGGGCAAGAATCAGCGCTAAATGCTTGGGAGGTGTACCTTGGCTTTTGGGTGGGGAATAGTAAGTACCGGACTGCATCCCGACAACAAGATAGCCCCGGCCATCAACGCTGCCGAAGACGGCGAACTGGTGGCGGTATTCAGCCGGGACCAGAATAGAGCCGATGCCTTTGCAGCGCGCCACGGCGCTCGGGCCGCATACAGTTCACTGGAGCAACTGCTGGAAGACAGTCGTGTTGACGGGGTATTCATTGCCTCGCCCAACTCGTTGCACGCCAGCCAGGCGATTCAGGCTGCCGGGGCCGGCAAGCACGTGCTGTGTGAAAAGCCTATGACCACTACCCTGGAAGATGCCGTAGCCATGGTGCAAGCTTGCCGCGACCGGGGAGTTAAATTGGGCGTCGGCTTTGAATTGCGCCATAATCCGGGCCACGTACTGGCTCGGGAGATGGTGACGGGTGGCGCCCTGGGACGTATCAGCCTGGCCCAGGGGCAATGGGGATTCGGAAATCGCGGTCAGGAGACTTTCCCGCCCCGCGAAGGCCTCCGGCAGTGGTGGGACGACCCGGAGGCCATTGGCGGAGCTTCCACTATGATGGGTACCGGGGTTCACGTGATGGACCTGCTCCGGTTTGTCCTGGAACAGGAAATCGTGGAAGTAGCCGCTCTGACCGACGGCCAGACCGCCGCGCGCCCTTTAGAGCAGATTGCGGCGCTGGCTTTGCGGTTCAGCGGCGGCGCCCTGGGAACCTTGTTATGCGGACGCTTACTGCCGGACACCCGGAACGATCTGGCCATCTACGGCATTAACGGCCGGTTCACCACCCGGGAAACCATCTGGGAGGCTCGCAAGGGTGAAATCGAGGTGGTCTCCGACACGGTAAACCGGGTAGATACCTACCCGGAAGAGTATCTGGGCAATTTTATCGCCCAGATGGAGGACTTCCAGCAGGCCGTTGCTGCAGACCGGGAGCCGGCCGCCACCGGACTGGACGGCCTGCGGGTAGTGGAAACTACCCTGGCTGCCATCGAGTCGGCGCGCACCGGGAGGGCGGTGAGAATTGAGCAGATCGAGGTGTAAGGTGGCAACCGGGCCGAAGACGCGCTGTTCGGTGAGAGTGTTGGTGTAATGAGAGTGAAACAAATAAGCCCGGTCAAAGCCGCTACTATCGCTGTTGCCGGTATCCTGGCGCTTGCGACAGCAGCAGCCATCGGGATTTACTTCGGTTATATTCCCAAACGCTATGTGATTAGCCGGCCGGGAAAGGGCGTCCAATCCTCAACTATCGGTCAGTCTTCGGCGGGGGCGGGGTCGGCCCAGGGCAATCAGAAACATTACGCTCTTGCCCGCGGCGTGCGGCGCAAAGAAGTTGATTACATCATCGTCAAAAAAGGTCAAACCCGAAGCCCCCAGCCGCAAAGCGTAGGCTGCCAGATAGGTTTTACCGGCCCGAATAGCCGCCTCGGTTTGCGCCATTCGGTATCCCCGGTTGCCGTATCGTTCCAGTACGGCGGCCAGATTGGTAACAAAGTAGAGGTTGACGCTGGCGTCGGCCGGCAGCTCTTGCTGCAACCCCAGGTAGCCGGCCTCCTGTCGGAAATCCCCCGTCTTCAGCTGCTCCAAAGCCTTCAAGCCGGGGTGATAAACGTAGCTTCCGGCCTCCAGACCCTGGACACTATTGATAATCAGGTATCCCTGAGTCAGGTTGCACCCCGGGGTACTCAGGAAGTCGGCCGGCAAGTCCCGGCTTCCAGCCTCCAGCATCGTAGAGAGCTGGGCAAAGGTAATAGGTTCCCGGCGAAAACGCCGGCTTGACCCCCGCCGTACTATTACCGACTCCAGAAATTCCTCCGGCAGGCCCCCGTCTGCCAGTGGTTCCAATGGTATCAGCTTGCCGGAAGGTTCAGCGTTGGTGATATTTGGCGTCGGCGTCCCTCTCAGCTGCGCCGCTTCTTCCGGAATTTCCAGGGAGGACGCCGAGTGCATTTCGGCAATCTGCGGGTACTCCACCTCCCGCGCCGAATAGGGGTCAACTTCCAGGTCCAGCGCCGGAACGTCCATCCGGGTGGAGAGCTTGCCTTCCGTTCCCGTCCCCACTGGGATCAAGTGCAGGGCTGCCTCTCGCACGGAATCCAGTCCCAGTAATCGGTTAACCGGCTCATCTACAAAGCTGGATACGATTTGCAGCGGCAAGTTGTATGCCTGTCCGATGGCGAGTACGTTGGCGAGAATTGTGCCGCTATCCCAGTAGGAATGGCGGTAGGCTCGACTTCGGTACTTCCAGGAATTGCGCCAATAAACGGAGCTGGTAACCAGTATGGCCGGAGCCTGGGCCGCTGAGCCGTCGCCGCCGGACGCCTCGGCCAGAACCCCGCGGAAATCTCCCCGGCGCAACTGCCGGAGTGAAAAATCGTGCGGCCCGAAGTGGTACACCCCGGCTTCCAGTTCCGGCAGTTCACCGCATACCAGATAGAGTTCAATGTGGTACAGCGCTCCGGTGCAGGCGGCGGCGCGAAAGAATAGCTGGCCTCCGGGTACGATGCCGCGCTTGGTTATGCCCGCCGAGTAGTACAAAAGTCCGGCCAGACCGCGTAAGGTTAAATCCGACGATGGCCGGGATAGCGGAACATCCAGGGCTGTCAGCGCCGGCACACCGATGGCTGCCAGGTCGGTGGGCAGCCTTTTACCTTCCAGGCGCGGATAAATCTTGAAGGGCGAAGGCTGGTTGTTCCAGTCCAGATAGTGATTGGAAGTGTGAACACTATGCCAGGAATGTTTGGTGCCGTCGTGGTAGCGCCAGGCGGCCTCAATGTTGCGGTTTTTCGACTTATCGTCCAACTTGCCTCTCTGCGGTCAAGGACAAAAATATGGTATGCGCCTGGACTTTCCCTCCGTCGCTGGCCCATTCGACTCCGAGTTTTAGCGGCATCCCTGGCCGAGAGCCGGTACTCAATCGGTGCGCCGTCCCGCGCTATGGGCTGTGCCACTTTGCCCGGGCGCTAAAACCGGGCGGGGCCGGACAGTATTGCCCAGCCCCGCCTTTCTGCTATTCGTTCCGGCCCGAACCAGCTCACCCGCCGCCGATGGCCGGCAGAAAGTGAACTTCGCTGGACTCCTGGACTCGTTCCAGCAGACCTATCTGGCTGGCCTCGCCGTCCACTATTACCGCGATCCCGGTTTGCAGGTCGTCCTCCTCTTCGTCGTAGAGAATGGCCTTGACCCCCGGAAACTCCCGGTCCAGGTTGTTGATGACCTGGCGCACCGTTCGCCCTTCAATCTTAACCTTCTGGCGGCCTCCGGTGAGGCTCTGCATCGTTGTCGGAATCCATACTTCAGGCATGGCGTTTACTCACTTGACCGGACTATTGGTCGCCGGTTTCTTTGCTCCAAAGGGCTTCCAGGACGTTGCCCGGGTTCATGGGCAGGCTGTTCAGCCGGACGCCGATCGCATTGTAGAGGGCGTTGGAAATGGCGGCCATGGGCGGCACGATGCACACCTCGCCAACTCCCCGCACCCCGAAGGGATGGCTGGGGTTGGCGACTTCCACCACTACCGTGTCAATCATCGGCAGGTCCAGGCTGGTGGGCATACGGTAGTCCAGGTAGCTGGAATTTACCATGTGGCCCTGATCGTTGATGAAGTATTCTTCGTTCAGCGCCCAGCCAATTCCCTGGGCAACGCCACCCTGAATCTGTCCTTCGACATAGCTGGGATGGATGGCTTTACCGGCATCCTGCAAGGCGGTGTAGCGGAGGATGGTAACCTTGCCGGTATCCGGGTCCACCTCCAGGTCCACGATGTGAGCGGCAATGGCCGGCCCGGCTCCGCCGGGATTCACCCCGGCGCGGCCCACAATCGGGCCGCCGGTGGGCGTCTGCCGAGCGGCCAACTGCTGGAAGGTCAGCCGCAATTCCGGGTCGGACTTGTGCTGCAAAACGCCGTCCACGTATTCCACATCATCGGCGGACACATCCCAAATCCGGGCCGCCCGCTCGATCATCTGCCGTTTGACGTCCTGAGCGGCGGTGTAGGCGGCGAATCCGGTCTTGAAGGTGACGCCGCTGCCTCCGGTGTTGGAGGTAAATCCGATGGAGTCGGTATCGCCAATCTGGGCGGAGATGTCTTCCATCGGTATCCCCAGTACCTCGGCCATTTGCTGGGAAACGGAAGCGCGGGTGCCGCCGATGTCGGGGGAACCTTCGGTCAGGCTGATTTTGCCGTCCGGGTGGACCAGAGCTACGGCACTGGAGGGGCCGGTGTTGTTGCCCCAGAACCCGATGGCTACACCCCGGCCCCGATACGGGCCTTCCAGTGATTCGGAATAGTGGGGGTGGGCCTTGGCCGCTTCCAGGGTCTCGATAAACCCGACTTTGGGCATCAGCGGGCCGGTTACCCGGCGCACCCCTTCCTTGGAGCTGTTCAGCAGCCGGAAGTCGATCGGGTCCATTCCCAGCTTCTCGCACAGCTCATCAATGGCCGTTTCCATGGCGAAAGCGGCAGCCGGCGAGCCCGGGGCGCGGTAGGCCGAGGTCTTGGGCCGGTTCACCACCACGTCGTAACCTTCGATATAGGCGTTGGGAATGTCATAGGCCGCCATCATACATTGGGCGCCGCCGGGTACGGGGGAACCCGGGAAGGCTCCGGCTTCAAATATCAGCGAAGCGGAGGCGGCGGTGATTTTCCCCTCTTTAGTGGCCCCCAGCTTCACGGATATGTAAGTGCCTGAGGTGGGGCCGCTGGCTTCGAATACCTCGGTTCGGGTCATGGACATCTTGACCGGAGCGCCGGCCTTTCGGGCCAGCAGCGCCGCTACCGGCTCCATGTACATCGTCAGCTTGGCGCCGAATCCACCGCCGATTTCCATAGGGATGGCCCTTACCTTGGACACCGGGATTCCCACCAGCCGGGCGGTATAGTCCCGCACGGTAAACTGTCCCTGGCTGCTGGACCACACGGTCAGGCTACCGTCCTCGTGCCATTGTGCGGTTCCGCTGTGGGGTTCGATGTATCCCTGGTGCACTGCTACGGTGGATACTTCCTTCTCCACTATAAAGTCGGCTTGCTGGAACCCTTCATCCGGGTCGCCCAGCTTGAACTCGAAGTGATTGGCGATATTGGTTCCCCGGGAAGTATCGTCGTCATCCAGAACGCCACCGGCCCGGATGGAGGCGGTAGTCATACCGGCCAGCCGCTCGTGGACCAGCGGGGAGTCTTCCTGCATTGCCTCCTTGCCGTCCATAATCGGCGGCAGGATTTCATACTCCACGTCGATGAGTTTGAGCGCCTCTTCTGCTACGTGGGCGCTGGCGGCGGCTACTGCGGCAATGGCGTGGCCCTTATACAGCGCCTTGCCGTCGGCGAGGACGTTGTTGCTGAGGAACTTGTAATTCACCATTGCCCCTTCCGCTAGCTCGGAGGCTCGACCGGAAGGTTTCTGGATGTCCGCCGAGGTAACAACTGCCCTGACACCGGGGTAGGCTGCGGCGCGGCTGGTATCGATCGACTTGATAACGGCGTGGGCGTGGGGGCTGCGCAGCATCTTGCCGTAAAGCATCCCCGGAAGATTTATGTCGGCGCTGTAGTTGGCCTTGCCGGTTACCTTGTCGGCGCCATCGGGACGGATGGGCCGGGTGCCAATTACGTTATATTCCTGGTTGGACAAAACAATGTTTGGCTTATAATCGAGCATCTGTTCCTCCGACTCATTGTTTGGAGACAATCTGACCCAAGTATCCGCAATCCGGCGTCAAATATCAAGGGCTATTGCCAGTCAACGGGCAACTTGATGACCAGGACGCCTATATGGGACATTTACCGCGTAAATCAGGAAATGGGTATCTCTTTATGTAATCTGAAACGGCTGGCTCCGGCTGCCTAAACCGGTACGCTTTCCGCAGAATGTTTCAAGTCCTCGGCGGCGTGAACCACCATTTCCGCCGCTACCTCCGGCCGGATACGGGCTCCGTTGAGGATAATATGAAACAGTTCCGGGTCGTTGGCGTTAACCCGGAAAAACTTGCGGAAGAATACAAGCCGCGCCTCTTCCAGTTCCGCCACGAACTTGGCCGCCTCCCCGCGAGTATAATGCTCGCGGGCCATGATGTTTTCTATTCTCGACTCCATAGGTGCCAGAATTCCCACGTGCAGCGCTCCGGGAAAGTCGGCCAGAATCATATTCCCGCCCCGGCCAATGATTACGACGTCGCCGCTGCCGGCGATTTCGGTAATTACGGTGCTGGTAGCCTCGATAAAGGCCTTGTCATTGACTGTCTGGGCGCTGCTGGGCGAATCTCCCAGAAGTTCGGTGTAGGTCTCGGCCGGCAGCATTTCCGTGCCATGCCCAAAGTAGGGTTCGCCGCCTACCCCGGAAATCGCCGAGCGTTCCAGCATGGTCTGCAAAAATCGCCCCAGCCGTTCCCGGAACCGGATGATTCGCTGCTCTTTTTCAATCAGGCTCCCCACGGGCGAACCGATGCGCCGGGCTGCCTGCGCCAGCACCATCCGGTCAACGTAGTTGATGCCCAGCCGTTCCGCCACCATCTGGCCGACCTCGAAACTGCCGCTTCCGATGGGGCCGTTAATTGTAATAACTGGCATGGCTACACCTCAAGGAATCCCAGGTATTGGAGTTACCAGCCCGGACCGACGCTTATATTTCCCCGGTTGGCCCGCTTCGGGCTGCGTCAGCTGCCCAGCAACCGAGCCCGGCGCCGTTCATATTCGTCGGACAGCAAGCCCATAGCGAAGGAGTCGTACCAGGAGTCTTCCTTGCGATGGGTCTTCCTGAAATGCCCTTCAAGCACAAATCCGACGTGCCGACACAGTTGCAGGGCGTGTTCGTTGTACTCGGGCACATCCACCCAGACTCGATGCAATTCGTAAGCCTCAAAGGCTTCGTCCAGCAAGGCAATCAATGCCGAAGTGCCGTAGTGGTGATGCCAAAGGTCTTTGCGGCCAATCATAAGAAACAACTGGGCTTCGGAGAGAGCCCACTCAAAAACTAACTGTCCTTCCCCGATATGGTCCCCTTCCTGGGTATAGACCGAAAAGATTTTTCGGTATTCCTCATCCTCCAGGTTACGGGCCCACTCAGCTTCGGGAGGTTCCAGAACTTCCCGGGGAGAATAACCGATATGTAACGGCTGTCCATCCTCTCCCAGTCCGTACCAAAGGGCGTTAACCTCAGCGTCATCCAACCAATCGGCGACTCTTTGCACATCTTCCCGGTTCAGGGAAGTCAGCGTAACTTGTGGAAACATGGCTGTACCCCGATTGCGAATTGGGAGTCGGGACGCAGTGCTGCGCCCAGTAAATTCCGGCGTCAAATAGCCTTTTGGGTAGTATCCGCTAATTTTACGCCAAAATCAATTGGCGTAATCGGTAAAATTGGAATTAGCCCAACGCCTTCGGGCAACCGGGCCGAACCAATGCGACGCCTCCGGAAAAGCAAAAGCGAGGGATGGCATCCCTAATGATACCGTTCCCTCGCCCTTAATCGACCGATTCAATCTCTGGGTCGGCTCGCCCGGTGAGCCGGCGACGGTGAGCCCTAGGCTACGCCCGCCGGAGCGCCGCTCAATGCACCCTTGACGGCCCTGACCTGATCCATCAGGTTGGCGAAATTCTCAAAGGTGAGCGACTGGGGGCCGTCGCACTTGGCCTGATCCGGGTTGGGGTGGACCTCAATCAACAAGCCGTGGGCGCCGGCGGCGATTGCCGACAGGGCCACCGGAGTTACCAGGTACCAATGGCCGGTGCTGTGGCTGGGGTCTCCGATGATGGGCAGGTGGCTCAGTCGCTTGATTACCGGGATGGCAGCCACATCCAGGGTGAAGCGGGTAGTGCTTTCGAAAGAGCGAATCCCCCGCTCACAGAGCATCACATTGTTGTTGCCTCCGGCCAGCACGTATTCCGCCGCCAGCAGCCATTCTTCGTAGGAGGCAGCCAACCCACGCTTGACCATTACCGGCATACGGGTTTCACCCACTGCGTCCAGCAGGTTGTAGTTCTGCATATTGCGCGCGCCTACCTGAAGCACGTCGGAGTACTGGGCTACGATGTCCACATCGCCCGGGGTCATCACTTCGGTGATGATTGGCAAGCCGGTCTCCTGTTTAGCCAGGTTGAGCAGCTTCAGGCCGTCAAGTCCCATGCCCCGAAAGCTGTAAGGCGAAGTTCGCGGCTTGAATGCGCCGCCGCGCAAAACCCGGGCGCCGGATGCCTGCACCGACTTGGCGGTGCTTACCATTTGCTCTTCGTCCTCTACCGAGCAGGGGCCGGCCATAACCACCGGTTCGGGACCGCCTACGGCCACGTCGCCAATCATAACCACCGAATTTTCGGGGTGAAATTCTCGGCTGGCAACCTTGTAAGGCTTGGTTATGGGAATGACTTCCGACACGCCGGGCACGAGGGCCATTTCGTCGCGCATATCCGGCGTCACCGTTCCCACGACGCCAACCACTACCCGTTCCGCTCCTTCGGATACCTGCGGGGACAGACCGGGCCGTCGCGAAATGCGGGCCTTTACCTCCTCCAGTTGTTCCGGGGTACTATCCTTGGACATTACCACAATCATTCCGTCGCACCTTCTTTTTCAATTTTCCAATTGAGAGTATCCCCCGGCTGCAGCCGCCGGAGGTAAGGAACTGCGGGAAAACTCTCCCGGCAGAAAGACGCTGCTTTATGAAAAAAGACATACGGCCCGAAGGCCGTAGTTGAAGCGGCTTGGCAAAGTAAAGAAATTTTTCTGCATGGACTTAACCGATATTTGGGACATTAGCTGGATTCTACGCCCTGCAAACGGAGAACATCCGTCCCTTTAAGATAGACATTCCGCAGTTCTGCGGGTTCCTTTTCCGTGTTGATAAGTATAAGCACTCGAACGCAACTCGGCAAGGAGTCGGGCACCGGTATTTCCGTGGCGCACATCAGGGCGGTGTCGTTCCACCCCAACTGGCGCGCCGCCGCCGCCGGGAAGGCTGCGGTGAGGTCCAGAGTAACTGTAAAATAGGCCATTGCTACGTCGCGTTCTTCAATACCATTGGCCTCGATCAAGGCTTGAAGCATTTCCCGCGTGGCGGCGTAAATGTCCTCCGCAGTGTTGCTGTCGGCTCTGGTAGCCCCTCTCAGCCCCCGACAAGCCATCATTAACTACTTCCTCCCGCCGCCGGCTCCCGCCGGCCGGCCAACTCGGCGACCAGCCGGCTGGCGCGCGCTACCGTCTCGTCTCGCGGCGATTCTAACATTGTCCGGATTAGGGCGCTACCCACCGCGGCGGCCTCGGCATTCTGGCATACGGTTTCTACGTGTTCCCGCCGGGAAATGCCAAATCCCACGGCCAGGGGCAGCTGGGTATGGGCCCGGACTCGCTGCAGCAATTCCGGGCCTTGTCGGGACACCTGGTCCCGAGCGCCGGTGATTCCGGTCAAGCTGACACAATAAATGAAACCGGAACTGATGCTAACGGCAGTTCGAATACCCGCGTCGGTGCTGGTGGGCGCCAGCAGGGGGACGATGTGAACGTTTCGGGGAGCGCACTGGGCATACAGCGGGCCGGCTTCCTCGGCCGGCAAATCCACGGGAATTACCCCGTCAACTCCACATTCCTCCAGCCGCTGGGCAAAGCGCTCCAATCCGTAGGTATAAACCGGATTGTAATAGGTCATCAGGATTAAGGGAGTATCCGGCGTCCGGTCTCGAATCTGTGCTACTACGTTCAGGCATTCATCCGGGGTGACTCCCTGCTGCAGCGCCCGGAAGCTGGATTCCTGAATTACCGGCCCATCGGCCAACGGGTCGCTGAAAGGTATGGAAATCTCAATAGCATCAGCGCCGGCCTCGGCCAGCGCCGGCGCCAATTCCAGGGTAGCCTCCAGGTCCGGGAAGCCGGTAGTCAGGTAAATAATCAAACCGGGCCGCCCCTCGTTCCTGATGGCTGCAAACTTTTCTTTGATTCGGTCCCTGCTCATCCTGCCTGCGCCCGTATGATACATCAATTCAAAACTTTGCCGGCAACTCTAGCCCAAACCCGTTTCCCTGTCTAGTCCCCGGCCAGTATGACGGTGAAGGCGATGGCATTCTGGGCGGCGTGAGCCAAAATTGGCGGCCACAGGGAGCCGGTAGCGCGGTACAAGAATGCCAGGAGCAGCCCGGTAACGAAAATAGGAATCAACACTCCGGGATGCAGGTGAAAGAGGGAGAAAATCAAAGCGCTGCCCACCGCTCCGCCGACTACTCCCCAGCGCGGGACCAGCCCGGCCATCACAAAACCGCGAAAAAATATTTCTTCGGTAAAGGGCGTCCAGCCGGCCAACGCTTCAAAAGTCCACACCATGGCGGCGCCCTGGAAGATTACCTCTTTGGGAATGTCGGGGGGTAACAGCCAGTCCCATTCCAGGGGCATCACCAGCAAAGTATAGCCGGCTGTTCCGCCAAGGCTGACCGCCACCGCTCCCACCGTCAGCAGCAGCGAACGACGCCAGGATAAACGGGGCCGACACAATCCGATAGCTGCCAGGGAAAAACGGCCATCGTCTTGTCCCAGCAGCCATACCGTTATCAGAATTACCATGCCGATGGCGTGGCTGGACAGCCAGGCCGACCAGGCCAGGCTGCTTTCCAGTTCATCCAGGAGGAGCAGGGAAGCGCTAATTAGCAGGAAGGCCAGACCCACCAGGGCAATACCCAGAGCAACCTGTCCGCCCCGCCAGGGCACGGTGAAAGCGCCATAGCCTGGGGTTGAAGAACTACTGCTCTTGGCCTCGGACCTCGCCGGAATGACCTTGTTCCCGCATCTGGTGCAATAATTATCTTCCTCCCTTAAACGGGTTCCACAATTTGCGCAGAACAATCTTCAGCCTCCAGTATGGCCGGGCCCGGGCCGGTTTCACCGAGAGTCCACATACTTTACGCCGCAGTATAACAACTGCCCACTCTTCAGAACACTAAAGCTCGCCGAGCCAGGGGCCGGAAAAATCCCTCTCCCCTCTCCTTGAGGGAGAGGGGCCGGGGGTGAGGGCCGATTTCCCAAAGGATTTGCCAGACTCAGTCTTTCGGTTGATAATAGCCCCCAGGAGTTGGCCGCCCGTCGGGGCTAAAGCCGGTCGGCCAGATCTGCCGACTCGTCCAGCCGTAGAGGTGAATTTAATGACTGCCGACAATCCCCTGACCCGGGAAAGCTTCAATTACCTGGCGCGGGCCGCCGGGTTGAATCCGGATGACCCGCACCTGGAAGACCTTTTCCCTTACGTGCAGAACGCACTGGAGGCCAACCGGCCTTTGAGCGCCATTGATACCACCGGGTTCGAACCGGATACGGCCTTCGATCCGGCCCAATTTTACTAGGACTAGGGGGTGGCTCATGGAAGCGCAGGAACTATGTTATTTGAGCGCCGGCGACTTGTCCCGGCTCATCCGGGACCGCCAAGTTTCTCCGGTAGAGATTATCGACGCGCATCTGGCCCGAATCGAAGCTACCGAACCCGTGCTGAACTCCTTTATCACCTTGCTGCCGGAACGGGCCCGGGCGGCGGCGCGGCGGGCGGAAGACCAGATTCAGTCGGGCAACTATCTGGGGACTTTGCACGGCATCCCGGTGGGCTTGAAGGACCTGTTCAACACTGCCGGGGTTCGAACTACCTCCGGTTCCCGGATATTTGACAACTTTATCCCCGCCGAAGACTGCACTGTGGCGGCCAGATTCCAGCGGGCCGGAGCCATTCTCCTGGGCAAACTCAATATGCACCAGTTCGCCTACGGCCCCACCGGCGAGAACTTTGATTACGGCCATATGCACAACCCCTGGAACCCGGAGCTGGTTACCGGGGGATCCAGCGGTGGCTCCGGCTCGGCGGCGGCGGCCGGCCAGTGCACAATTACTATGGGCAGCGACACCGGAGGGTCGGTGCGGATACCGGCGGCCCTATGCGGCATCGTGGGCCTCAAACCCACCTATGGCCTGGTTAGCCGGGCCGGATTGACTCCCCTTTCCTGGTGCCTGGACCATCCGGGGCCGATGGTGCGCACCGTGGAAGACGCTGCTTTGACGATGAATGTCATCGCCGGCCATGACCCCAAAGACCAGGCTACCAGCGCCCGTCCGGTTCCCGACTATACCGCCGCCTTGACCGGCTCGGTAGCAGGACTGCGTATTGGTGTGGTGCGGGAGTATTTTGACGCTCCGCTGGACGCTGAAGTAGCGGCGACGGTGCGGGCAGCTCTGGAGCAGTTGGCGGCAATGGGCGCCAGCGTAACCGAAGTGTCCTTCCCCTTGTTCGCCGAAGCCCAGGCCATTTCCGGAACCATTCTCATGTCCGAAGCGGCGGCCTATCATCGGGACCTGCTGGCCCGGGACGGGGACAAGATTACGCCCTCGGTGCGCTTGAGGCTGGAAGCCGGCCTCTTTGTAACCGCCGCAGACTACCTGAAAGCGCAGCAGGCGCGAGCCAGGTTCAATCAGGAGATGGCCCGCCTGTTCCGGGAAGTGGACTTGCTGGCCGGCCCGGCCGAGCCGATTACCGCTCCCCCGATTCTGGCTGCCGAAGTTGCCATCGGAGACCGGACGGTAGGCGTTACGGCGGCGTTGACCCAATATACTCGGCCGTACAATATCAGTGGCGTTCCGGCTATTTCGGTGCCTTGCGGCTTTTCCCGGGATGGTATGCCCATCGGGCTGCAATTGGCTGGCAAGCCTTTCGATGAAGCTGCGGTGCTGCGGGCCGCCCACGCTTACGAACAGGCCACCGATTGGAGCCGGCGGAGACCGCCGGTTTAGGCAGATTCAAGCAGCGCCGGCGGTCGAATCGGCACTGGCGAGCCCGATAGTCCTTGCCAAGCCGGGTTGCCTGCTTTTTAGTATCTCTGGGAGGGAGGAGCTTTCCCTTGGTCGCAATCACGACGGTAACTTTTGACCTGTGGCAGACCTTGTTGCTGGACAACCCCGAGGTCGGTCAGGTTCGCGCCCAGGCCCGGCTGATGGGAGCCCGGGCTGCGCTGCTCAAGGCCGGCGAGAGCTTCAACCCGGAACAAATTGAGGCCGCCTATCGGGCGGGCGTCGGTCGCTGCCAGCAGATTCGCGAGGCCCTGCTGGATGTCAGTTTCCGGCAGCAGGTAGAGTTCTTTGTGGAAGCGATCCGGCCCGGGCTGTCCAATGCCGTTTCTGAAGCCACTTTCCAGGAAATCGCCACCGCCTATTCCGATTCCTTTTTTGATTACCCGCCCCGGCCACATCCGGAGGGCGTGGCCGTTCTGCGGGGACTCCAGGCCCTGGGACTTAAACTTGGCCTGATTTCCAACACCGGAATGACTCCGGGTGTTTCCTTTCGACGATTTCTGGCCGAACACGGGATGCTGGAGTATTTTGCAGCGCTGACCTTTTCCGACGAAGTGGGAATGGCGAAACCTTCGCCGCAAATTTTCTCGCTCACTCTGGATGAGTTGGGAGCGACGCCGGCGGAAGCCGTTCACGTGGGCGACCACATTTTCAACGATGTTGCCGCCGCCCGGAAATGCGGGTTAAAAACGGTGTGGATTGAAGGTTTCTCCGCAAGGCCCGACCCGACGGATTCAGCTGCCCGGCCGGATATAACTATATCCGACTTAAAGGATACGATTTCCGCCATTCAACGGTTCTTGTAATGGATTAAAGCACTTTTACGTTGCCGGTAAATCGCAACGCAGCGCAAGTCTCACAAATTCCCACATCTCCCTTGCCTTGACAAGGTGGACACCTTACCCTAACCTGAATAGTAGTAATTCGATTTCTTGCTTTCCTTCAAGTTCCATTCCTGCGTGTCCTGCGTGCCGCATTGCCGGGGCAGGAGTCGGCTTGAAGTGAAGTAAAGGAATGCAACCGGGCGGAGTCGGTGGAGCCTGTAATGGACAGCCTGGACCGTATCTGCGATAGATTGTTAAGCCGGCGGTCTCTGATAATCGCAAGTAATCGGGGGCCCGTTGAGCATTATGTCGGGCCCAGTGGCCGCGCCGAAGCCCGCCGGGGCAGCGGCGGGATAGTTACCGCTTTGAATTCCCTGGCCCAGACCGCCCAGTTCACCTGGGTTGCCAGCGCCATGGGCGAGGGAGACCGACAGATTGCCGGAGCTTCTCCGGGTTCCGCTTACAAGTCTCCTCTGCCGGGACACAAGATAGACCTCCGTTACGTCGTAACCCCCCGCCGGGTTTACCACAAGTATTACAACGTATTTTGCAATCCACTGCTGTGGTTTTTACAGCACTATATGTGGAACCCTCCGTACAACCCCAACGTGGACGCTTCGGTTCACGATGCGTGGCAGGCCGGCTACGTGCCGGTCAATGAAGCCTTTGCCCAGGCGGTGATAGAACAGGCTCGGGAGAACGACCTGCCTCCGGTGGTAATCGGTCACGATTATCATCTCTACCTTTTGCCGGAGCTGGTCCGCCGGGAGATACCCGAGGCGGTCATCCAGCACTTCGTTCACATCCCCTGGCCGACGCCCCGCTACTGGCAGATGATTCCCGCTTACATCACCCGACAGATTTGCGCTTCTCTGACCAGCGCCGATATTGTTGGATTTCAGACGAATCAGGACCGGCAGAGTTTCTTTGACACGGTGGAGGAGTTCATCCCCGGCGCCCGGGTTGACCGGGAAGAGTGGTGCGTCCACAATGCAGGCCACACCACTTATGTCAATTTGTATCCCTTGTCCATCAATGTTGCCGAAGTGCAGCGCATTGCCAACTCAACGCGGGCCCAGGAACACGCCGAGAAATTGCTGGAATCTCGCAACGGGACGGCGACCATCGTGCGCATCGACCGGGCCGAGCCCAACAAAAATGTGGTTCGCGGATTTCGCGCCTACGAACTCCTTTTGTCCCGCCATCCCGAGCTGCACGGCAAGGTGCATTTCCTGGCCTTCCTGGTCCCGTCCCGGACCCACATCCGGCAGTATCAGCGGTATATGGAAGAGATTCGACAGGTGGTTGCCACGATAAATGAGACCTTCGGCGCCGAGGATTGGCAGCCGATAGTCACATTTATGGAGAACAACTATACCCAGGCCATCGCCGGGATGAAGCTGTACGATGTGCTGCTGGTGAACACGATTATGGAGGGGATGAATCTGGTAGCCAAGGAAGGGCCGGTGGTCAATACCCGGGACGGGGTCCTGGTGCTTTCCCAGACCAGCGGAGCTTACCGGCAGTTGGCTGAAGCCGCTCTCCCGGTTTCACCCACCGACATCGAAGGGACTATGGAAGCCCTCTACCAGGCCATAGTTATGCCGGCTGAGGAGCGGAAGCGGCGCGCCGCCATACTGTCGGAAGCCGTCAACCGGGAAGATATAAATCATTGGATTTGTCGCCAATTGGAAGATGTTTGCAATGTCTGTCTGCGACAATCTCAGGAGAGCACAGTTGATTGACGATCCATTTTACGGTCAACTGCCCGACGGCGAACGTCCCGATATAATTTTGTACATATTCCCCCACCTGCGGGAATTTATCGCCGTTGACTTGCGCAACGACTACTCGGAAGTAGTCTTGATGAACGCCGAAGAAGTTTTCGACGGCGACTTCCGGCACGGCCTGGAGATGGAGTTTTCCAAGACTCTGCGCGAGGGGGACGTTTACCCTTTCGCCCACATGCTTAACCTGCCCTCAAGGCTGGAAGAGATTATCCGCAACGTCGCCATGACCTCCATCCTCGACCGGCTCGGCGTCGATACATTTGACGAAGAAGACCTGCCGACGGTGGTAGTGCTGGTAATCAGCGGCGGCGCTTTGGCGATGCACTCGGACCGGCTGGTCAGCAGCTTGCGAGATTTGCTCCAGTCGCACCCAGGCGGCTCGGAAATATCTCATTGGGAAGGCACGATGTCCCGCTTGCTTACTGAGGAAAACCGGGTTCTGCAGGAGCTTAGCCATCAGGAATTGACCGAGGCTTTGCGGGACGATTCGCCGGACTATTTCACCCTTTGGGAAAATCGCAACTGAAATCTAAGAGATTGAATCAGCCAGTGGAAGACCGATATTGAAAATCGTAGGACTCATTTCCGACACCCACATGGCCGGAAGTGGTCGGGATTTGCCCGGCGCCGCGCTGGACGCCCTGGCGGGAGCGGACCTGATTCTGCATTGCGGCGACCTGGAATGTCTGGGTGTACTGGACTATCTGGAAACGGTTGCGCCAGTGCTGGCCGTGCGGGGCTACGAAGACCCCACGGAAGTAGGCAGCCGTCTGGCGCAGACCACCCGGGTGGTCCAGGTTGAGGGCATCAGCATTGGCATGGTGCACGACATCCAGTGGCCCACCCCCAGAATTCCTACCGCGCCGGACGGCGCAAGCCTGGTCTTTCCCGAAGGCCGGGCCGCCGACCTGACCGCCCGCAAGTTCGGGCAGCCGGTGGATGTGGTGGTTTTCGGCGACACCCACGAAGAGCTGGTCTGCTGGTGGGACGGAGTCCTCTTCGTCAACCCCGGCAGCCCGACCTACCCGGGCCGGCGGCACCAGCCCGGCGCCCTGGGCACTTTGGGACGGCTGAAAATTGCCGGCCGGGCCGTGGACGTAGAGTTAATCCGGCTGGCCGACGCCTGAGCCGGGTCGGTGGGAATCTTACGCCGGTTAATATAGTCCGCCGGCAATTGCAGCAATAAAGGACGCCGGGGTTATTTACCCGGCGTCCTTTCCTTTCCGGTCATTCCCGGGGCCGGCGTCTCTAGCCGGCCAGGTTAATCAGTGGCGCCAGTTCCTTGAATACCGGGGCGAATACCAGCGAAACGATGGCCATGAGCTTGAGCAGGATGTTCAGGGAAGGGCCGGAGGTATCCTTGAAGGGGTCGCCGACCACGTCGCCTTCTACCGCCGCTTTATGGGCGTCGGAACCCTTGCCGCCAAAGTTGCCCAGCTCCACGTATTTCTTGGCGTTGTCCCAGGTACCGCCGGCGCTGGCCATCATTATCGCCAGCATAAATCCGGCGGATACGGAACCGATCAATAGCCCGCCCAATGCAGCCTCGCCCAGGATGAATCCGGTAGCCAGGGGCGCCAGAACCGCCATCAGCCCCGGTACGATCATTTCCCGCAGGGCGCCGCGGGTGCTGATGTCCACGCAGCGGGCCGAGTCGGGCCGAGCGTTACCCTCCATCAGGCCGGGAATCTCCCGAAACTGCCGGCGTACTTCATCCACAATGCCCTGGGCGGCGCGCCCCACCGCCTGCATCGTCATAGCAGAAAAGATGAAGGGCAGCATCGCGCCGACTACCACGCCGACCAGAATCTCGGGCTGCAGCAGATTAATACCGGCGTTTCCGGCGCTGAGCCGCCCGTTGTCGCCCAACTCAATCAGGCCGGCGCTTACCGAGTAAGCGGCCAGCAAAGCCAGAGAGGTCAGGGCGGCGGAACCGATGGCAAATCCCTTGCCGGTAGCGGCGGTCGTGTTGCCCAGAGCGTCCAGGGCGTCAGTGCGCTCCCGAACTTCCGGGTCCAGTTGGGCCTGCTCGGCGATGCCGCCGGCGTTGTCCGCCACCGGGCCGTAGGCATCGGTAGCCAGGGTGATGCCCAGGGTGGACAGCAGACCGACCCCGGCCAGGGCTACCCCGTAGAACCCGGCGAACCAGTAGGCCAGCAGGATGGCGATGGAGATACAGATAACGGGAATCAGGGTGCTCATCATTCCGGTGGCGACGCCGCTGATAATGACCGTGGCCGCTCCGGTCTGGGAAGATGCGGAAACCCGTCGGGTGGGCTGGTAGCTGTAGGAGGTGTAGTATTCGGTGGCGACGCCGATTATCGTGCCGGCCACCAGACCCGCTACCACGCAGCCGAACCAGGCCCAGTTCTGGGTCAGGACAATGGTCAGGACGGCGGCGAAAACAATCAGCAAGCCGCCGGCCGAGAAGATGCCCCAGCGCAAGGCCCAGAGGAGTTTCTCAAAATCGGCCTGCTCGCCGCTGCGAACGACGAAAGTGCCCAGAATGGCCGCGATAATGCCGGCCCCGGCCAGCAGCATCGGGAACAGGGCTTGAGGAGCCGCAAAGTTGTACTCGCCACTGGCCCCCATGGCCAGGGCTACGGCGCCGGCGGACAGAGCCACGGCGGAAATGATGCTGCCCACATAGGACTCGAACAGGTCGGCGCCCATGCCGGCCACATCACCGACGTTGTCCCCGACGTTATCGGCAATGACGCCCGGGTTGCGGGGATCGTCTTCGGGAATGCCGGCCTCCACCTTGCCTACCAGGTCGGAGCCGACGTCCGCGGCCTTGGTGAAGATGCCGCCGCCCACCCGGGCGAACAGGGCAATGGAACTGGCTCCGAAGCCGAAGCCGGCCACGGCGCTGATGTCTCGAAAGACGAAGTAGAGGATACTTACCCCAAGCAAGCCGATACCCACCACGGTTATGCCCATTACCGAACCGCTGGAAAAGGCAATCCGCAGCGCCGGGTTAAGTCCCCGCATGGCGGCGGCGGCGGTCCGCACGTTGGCCCGGACGGCAACGTTCATCCCGATGAACCCGGCCAGCCCGGAGCATATAGTCCCGGCCAGGTAGGATATAGCGGTGGCGGGAATGCCCAGATTGTGTCGGAAGAAAGTGTAGTCCAGAATTCCCAGCACAATGGTGACTACTACCACCAGGGGGAGCAGGGCCAGATATTCCCGGCGCAAAAAAGCGGACGCCCCGATTCGGATCGCGTCGCCAATTTCGGTCATTCGTGCATTACCCGCTTCCGCTCCCACCACTCGGAAGGCCATCAGGGCGGCGAAGCCCAGAGCTATAACCCCGGCTACCAGCGGCAGGGCGATTAGCAGAACGCTGTTGGAGTCCATTTAGAGCCACCTCGATATTACGAAAATGCGTTATCCGCAACCCTGAAAACGTATCATACACCCCCCGGAGTGTCAACGCAGTTTGGTGTGGAAAAGCGGGGGAAGCCCTCGCCCCGGCTCCGCTTTGCCCTCACCCCCGGCCCCGCTCCCGCGAGGAGAGGGGAGAATTGGAACGAGTATTTAGAGTGTCTCGGAACCTATCTCGGAAGGAGGGGGATTAGTTTCTCCCGCTACCTCAGGGAGAGGGCCGGGGAGAGGGCCAATGCGGGCCGGGGGTGAGGGCATCCCGAAGGGATACAAAAAGTTACCGTCCCGCCAGGATTACAACCTGACGGGACGGTAATGGCTGTCTTTTTGGCTCTCACCCAGGCTTTCTCCCTGAGGGAGAGGGGACGGGGGTTAGGGCATCCCGGCGTCAGCCATTGTCCAGGGTGTAGGTGAATTCGTCGCTGGCCGCGCCGCCGTACTGGTCGGTGGCGGTGATTTTGATGGTCAGTTCCTGCGATGCCGCCGAGCCGCCGCTCAGCGTTAGCACGTTTCCATTCCAGGAACCGGAGACCTTGTTGCGGGCTATCTCGTTCAGCTTGCCAGTCTTTACCGCCCCGGTGCGCTGATGCGTCGTCGTCACCGCAACTTCGTAGGTCAGCCCGTCGCCGATGAAGTGGCTCGCCATATCCAGGTCCACAGTCTCCCCTGCCGACAGCTCAACATCAGCGAAGTCGCTAATCAAGTCTGCCGGGTTCTGCGGCTCCGGAGTCGGTTCCGGCGTTGGCTCCGGAGTCGGTTCCGGCGTTGGCTCCGGCGTCGGTTCCGGCGTTGGCTCCGGCGTCGGTTCCGGGGTCGGTTCCGGCGTTGGCTCCGGAGTTGGTTCCGGGGTCGGTTCCGGCGTGGGCTCCGGGGTCGGTTCCGGCGTGGGCTCCGGAGTTGGTTCCGGGGTCGGTTCCGGCGTGGGCTCCGGAGTTGGTTCCGGGGTCGGTTCCGGCGTTGGCTCCGGCGTCGAGACTTCTTCCACCAGCGTCAGCGTGAAGGAGTCGCTGGCATTGTTGTCGTTTTCGTCGGTGGCCGTGATGCCGATGGTCAGGGACTGCAAGGCCGCCGGGCCGCCGATCAGCGTCAGCGCGCTGCCATTCCAGGAGCCGGTTACCTTGTTCTTGGCAATCTCGTTCAGCTTGCCGGTCTTCTACTGTCCGGTGCCCTGATGCGTGGTCGTTACCATCACTTCGTAGGTCAGCCCGGCGCCGCTGAAGTGGTCGGCCATATCCAGGGCGGCGCTGATGCCGTCCGCCAGCTCAATGTCGGCAAACTCACTAATCAGAGCCACCGGATTCCCCGGCGTGGGCGCCAGATTCGGGTCCGGCGCAGCCAGCGAACTCGGCGTCCCTTCTACCGTGCCAGTGGCGAGAATGTCGCCATCGGCGTCCAGGGCGGCAACCTCGACGTTGTACAGCTGATTTGTCGTCAGGCCGCTGATGCTGTGCCCATTGGCGGAATCGGTCGCGACGCGGGTGGTGTACGGGCCGATCTCCTTCTGCTCGAAACCGTTGCCCTTGGTTACGGTTACCTCGGCCCAGCGGATGCCGTGGGAGGCAGCGCCGTCAAACGCGGTCCAGCCGACGGACAGGGAAGTGCCGTCCGCGCCGCTGGCGGCCGTCAGGCCCTCAACCTGCGGGCCGATGGGAGTTACACCACTGTCGGGAGGCTGCGGAGGCGGCGGAGGCTCTGTCATGTGACCACAACGGTAGCCAGTCCAACCATTACCGAGCCTTTGCTCCAGCGCACGGAAGGCAGATGTATCCGGCGCACACAGACCGTTGTTGTCGGCAAAGTTCAGGTTCCTCAAATCGGCCATATTGGCTATCCCGGACGGGAGTTGGCCGGTAATCTGATTCCTTTGCAGGCTTAACCGTTCCAAACCAGACAGGCTCCCCAGTTGGGACGGGAGGCTGGTGAGCTCATTGTCGTAGAGGAACAACTGCTTCAGACTGGTGAGCCCATTCACTCCAGACGGGATGCTGGTGAGATCATTGCTTCCCAGGGACAGCCATTCCAAATTAGACATCCCCCACACTTCGGTCGGGACGCTGCTGATATCGTTACCGTAGAGGAGCAGCTTCTTCAAACTGGAAAGTTCGGACAATTCAGACGGAATGCTGGTGAGATCGTTATGGGCGAGATTCAAAACCTCCATATTGGAGAGGTTCTTTAATTCAGCCGGAACGCCGCCCGTCGTACTAGGCGCGTAGAGGGTCAAAGATTTCAACTTGGAGAGATTGCCCAGTTGGCTGGGAATGCTGCCCGTCAGACTGGCGCCGCGGATTTCCAACTTTTCCAAGTTGTGGAGTTGCCCAAATCGGGTAGGAATGCTGCCCGTCAGTTTGGAGCCGGAGAGCTTCAACTTTTCCAAGTTGTTGATGTTCCCCACTTGGACTGGAATGCTGCCCGTCAGATTATTGCCGTAGATTGTCAAAGATTTCAGACTATCGAGCCGCCACAGCTGGCTGGGAATGCTGCCCGACAGACCATTGCCGTAGATTGCCAAAACTTTCAGAATGTTCGAGGTATTCCCCAGTTGGGTAGGAATGCTGCCCGTCAGACCGGAGTCGTAGATTGACAAAGATTTCAGCTCAGAGAGAGACCCCAAGGCCGTGGGCAGCGACCCATTCAAATTGTTGTTTTCCATACGCAGCCCGGTTACGCGGCCAGCGCTGTTTGTGGTTACCCCGTACCATTCGCCCAGCGGCTTCGAACTCTTCCAGTTGGTATTGTTAGTCCAGCTCGCCCCGCCGGTACCATCGTAGAAGGCCTCCAGCGCCGCCTTGTCACCGGCGTGCACTTGTTGGGCGTTGACCGGCGCTGGTCCCGACCCCCAGACCAGCAGCAGCGCCAACGCCAGCCCGCTCTTGCCCAGGGATGCCCGCAAGGGCGAGACGGCTACCATAACGTTTCTCCTGAACGTTCCGTTAAGCGGGGGGGGGGGGGGGGGGGGGGTAAATTTTCTCAAATGCGACATGATGCTACCTCAAAGGCATTTGCCTGATTCTGGGCAACCGGCTGTATCCAGCCCGTAAATCAGCCCGTAGCAACTGGTCCGCCGGTTGAACCGCCCCATTTTACCAGCGTGGCGCGGCAATCGCAACGGGCAGGCCCGGCTGGAACAGGGCTATCGCATATGGATTTTAAGAGGCCAATTGACGGGTAAATCTCCGTTTTTAACTGCTAAATTTGGGTAATTTAAGACTTAAACCGTTGGTTTTGATGTTGATTACCCAGTAAAGCGCCGCCAAAACATCGGAAAGTTCCGTTCTGAGCCTGAAATTTTTTCATATGCGATAGCCCTGCCGGCTGGAAAGCGCATGATTCCAGCCGGGCCTTTTGCTTGTCAACCAGGTTGAGGCGGTTCTTCAGCCGTTATCCAGGGTATAGGTGAACTCGTCGCTGGCCGTGCCGCCGTACTGGTCGGTGGCGGTGATTTTGATGGTCAGTTCCTGGGACGTCGCCGCGCCGCCGGTCAGGGTCAGCACGCTGCCGTTCCAGGAACCGGAGACCTTGTTGCGGGCGATTGAATTCAGCGCGCCCGTCCTTACGGCTCCGGTACGCTGGTGGGTCGTCGTCACCGCAACTTCGTAGGTCAGCCCGTCGCCGCTGAAGTGGGTCGCCATATCCAGGTCCACAGTCTCCCCCTCCGACAGCTCAACATCAGCGAAGTCGCTAATCAAGTCCGCCGGGTTCTCGGGAGCCGGCTCGGGCGTCGGTTCCGGGGTAGGCGCCGGCGTTGGCTCCGGAGTCGGTTCCGGCGTTGGCTCGGGCGTCGGTTCCGGAGTCGGTTCCGGGGTAGGCGCCGGCGTTGGTTCCGGAGTCGGTTCCGGCGTTGGCTCCGGCGTAGGCTCAGGCGTTGGCTCCGGCGTAGGCTCCGGCGTTGGCTCCGGCGTAGGCTCCGGCGTCGGTGCCGGCGTTGGCTCCGGAGTCGGCTCGGGCGTCGGTTCCGGAGTTGGCGCGGGCGTTGGCTCCGGGGTAGGCGCGGGCGTCGGTGAAATTTCTTCCACCAGCGACAGCGTGAAGGAGTCGCTGGCCGTGTCGCTGTTTTCGTCCGTGGCGGTAATCTCGATAGTTAGATCCTGCGGATTCGCCGGGCCGCCGGTCAAGGTCAACACCGCTCCATTCCAGGAACCGGTAACCTTGTTGACGGCTATGGTGTTGAGCGCGCCAGTCTTGGTTGCCCCAGTGCGCTGGTGCGTCGTGGTCACCATAACCGAGTAGGTCAGCCCGGCGCCGCTGAAGTGGTCGGCCATATCCAGGTCGGCGCTGACACCCTCCGCCAGATCGATGTCGTCGAACTCGCTAATCAGCTCGGCCGGGTTCTCCGGGGCCGGCGTCGGCGCCGGGGTGGGCGCTGGCGTCGGCTCGGGTGTCGGTTCCGGGGTTGGTTCCGGCGTGGCCGTCCCTTTGACCAGCTTCAACTGGAACTGGTCGGTGGCTCGGTCAGTATCGGCGTTGTCGTCATCGGCCCAGATGCCGATATTCATTGTCGAGCTCGATGCCGGGTCATGCTTTGCCGTCAGCTTCAGCACGCCGCCATCCTAGGAAATCGTCAGCCGGTCGGTTACCGCCTTACTGCCAGGCCCCCACCATCCCCTTTTCCCTTGATACCATCCCGATATCGACGGAATTTGGTAGGACAGGTTGTCGCCGATGAAATGGTCGGTCATATCGATTTCGATTGAGCTGCCGCTGGCCAGTTCAATGTCATCAATCCCGGCCATCAGTTGCGGGGCGAAGGCGGGCAGCGGCTCGTCGGAGGTACTGACCGTTACCGGCACATTGACCGTCAGCGAGCCGCCGGCGTCGCTGGTGCCGGTAACCGCTACCGTAACCGTTCCTTCCTGCCCCGCGTCAGCCTTCATTACCAGAGTTCCGCCGTACATCTTGACGAAGGTCAGCAGGTCATCCGGCTCCTCGCTGGAGGACTGCGTTTGCGTCAGGAACGCGCCGAAGGAACTCAGGGACCCGGCGCCGATGGACTGACCGTTCACGGACTGTCCCTCGGGGTTGTCCGGGGCAACCACTGCCGCGGTGTACTTGTCGGCCCCGATAAAGCCCGCCCCGCCTTCCACGATTTTCCACCCGCCGGCGGACATCCCCACTGCTCCCAGCTTGGCGGCCTTCACCGACAGCACGCCGCCGGTACTAGTGTACAGGCCGCGCTGATCGCTCACTGAGAGAGCGTTGCCCTTCAGCGCCGGGTACTGGGTGTCGTCGCCAAAGTCCCACGGATCGTCCGGGGAGCCGCCGAAGTCGGCGGGGAGGGCTATGGTGGTATTGATCATACCGTCCTGCCAATCCCCGTAGGCGCCGCTGTAATTTTCAGGAAGCTTAAGATCAGCGGAGGTTCTGGGAAGGCCGCCGCTGTCATCCCCGCTGTCTTTGCTGACGACTGAATCCCAGTAACTCACGTTGACCAGCGGCTTCTTTCCGCCAGGGTAGGTATCGGCGACTAATCCTGAAATGGACTCGGAGACGACGGCGTAGCTGGCGGTAATCTGAGCCCGGTTGCCATTGCTGATCAGGGCGCCCTGGCGATCGGGGGAGGATGTTTCGGGAAAATCCACTACCGCGTAGCTGTGGATAATCCGCCCTGGGGATATAAAGCCAACCAGTCCGCCAATGTTTTTGCGGTTCTCTATCTTGCCGACAAAAAAGCTGCGGGCAATGGTGCCGCCCTGATTAAACCCGGCCAGGCCGCCGCACTCAATCCCGCAAGTGATCGTGCCGGTGGCCGACGAATCGACAATCAGCCCGCCGTTGTGGCCGGTGAATGCGCCGACAGTCCACCCGCTCAGCTTGACTTTTTCGAGGTGCAGGTTCTTGATTACGTGGTTCTCATCGAGGACCTTGAACAGACCAGCGGTTTGGGTGCCACTGTTTTGGACGTCGTTTCGCAAGTGGGTGATCTTGTGGCCCTGCCCGTCAAGAACGAGTCCGGTTGTGAGCGGGTGGTCCAGTTCAATCGGCTGCCAGTTGTCGTATGCGGAGTCTGACAGCGAAATGTCCTGCGTCAGTTTGTAGCCCGTGCAGGGGTTGGTGGGGCAAGCGGAGGTGCTGCCGAAGGCCGCGGAGTACTTGGAGTTATTTGCGGACGAGTCCGGCACGCCGTTGCCATCGATGTCATAGCGTATGGCGTTCAGCTTGGCGGCGGTGTCAACCTCGATCAGGCAGGTTGTGGGCGGGCCCGGTGGTCACCGACTTTTGGGCGTAGGGGCCCTTTGTCTTATTGCGATTGGAAGCTACGTAAACGCGCTGGATGCGGAAGTCGTATTCCGTAGCGGCATCCAGTTCGTAGAAGGTTTCCTGCGCCCAGTGATTCAGCCAGGGGTGATGCCCCTCGGTGGTTACGCAACAAATCCAGGTGGACTCGGACGCCTTCTTCCACTCGATGGAATCATAAAAGGTCGATCCGGACGGTGGAGCGGTGTCCCCCCATCTCCAGGACAGCCACACTCGGTCTCCAGCTACCGGGAGTATATATGGCCGGCCCAAGTCCAGCTTGGGCGGAGTGGATTGGGCCTCGGTCGGCGACGCGGGCAGGAGCAGGGCGGCCGCGCCCACCGCCAGCAGCAGGGTCATCAGGCCAAGCAGTCGGATATAGGGAGATTGGGATGGAGGGATTTTGGAAATTCGCATTGGGACACACTTCTTGTTTCTGATTCGGATAGTTTGGCGCCGGGGCAGAGTCCACGCCAAACACTGGCCGTCCTGCCGCCAGGATAAATATTATATAGCGCAATTCGGCTCTTGTTAATACCCTGACAGGGTTGCATTTAGAGGGATTAGGTTCTCGGCATCAGGCCCTCACCCCCGGCCCCTCTCCTGCGAGGAGAGGGGGGAATTGGTTTCTTTTTCTCCCGCAGTTGAAGGGACAAGCACGAGAATTGCCCCGGACATACTGAAACGAGTCCTGTCCTTGACTTAAACCACCTACATCGCAATGCTGCCAGTTGAGGCCGGCTGACTGCCTGAATTTGATGCGGCCAGGGTGTCAGGCAAGGATTAGAGGCAAATTCGCCGCTTCAATTACTGGTTGGGTTCAGTAAGGGGAACCCGAAACATCACGCCGCCGTCCGCATCGTGCGAATGGGTCATTATCGCTTGCTGCAGATTCGCAATCTGTCCCTGGGTCTTGGCGCTCTCGGCAAGGATTAGATCCTCCATTCGCCGGAAGCGTTCCTCGGTAACTTCCTCCATCCGCCGGAAACGCTCTGCGTTGAGGATTTCCATCTGCTGGAAGCGTTCTTCCATTTGCCGGAAACGTTCTGCAGTAACTTCCTCCATCCGCTGAAAGCGTTCTTCCATCCGCTGAAAGCGTTCCGCGTTGAGGGCTTCCATCTGCTGGAAGCGTTCTTCCGAACGGACTTCATTGCGATCCATTCGCTCGTGGATGAGCTGCAATTCAGACCGTATCTCCCGCGGTATTCGCTCCGTAGCCTCGGTCAGCCTCCCGATTCGGAAGATGGCCGCCGTTGCCAATCCAACTGCGGCGACCAATGCCGCGAAAACACTGGCAATAGCGGCTATTTCGACTATGCTCATTGAAAGTTGTCCCCCTTTGTCCTGGCTGCCGGTAACTATTCTACCTTAGAACCGCCCCTTTGCCTATTGATGTACGCGCCTGGATGTCCTCACCCCAGGCCTTCTCTCTCAGGGAGAAACTAACCCCCCTCTCCTCGCGGGAGAGGGGCCGGGGGTGAGGGCAAAAGAGAGGCCGGGTGAGGGCCTAGCCGGTGGTCCGTAAAATCAGGGTAAGAATAAGACCCGTTTGGGCGACGCCAATACCCAGCATTGTCAGCATGATTTGACGCTGGCTGGTCCTGATTTCCCGGTGGATGTCCCGGATGTCCTGGCGGATGTCCTGGATTGCAAGAGATATTTCCGTTACCCGTCCTTCCAGATTGCTAATCCGGCTTTCCAGTCCTCCGTCCTGTAGTGAGGTTGTCAAAACTTTTACCACCCTTGTAATGTGTGATGGGCTGAGCCTCTTCAGCCGGTAGTTTCCAGTGTTACCGCCATCGCTAATCTTGTCAAGCACCCGGAATCCCCCTCTCCTCGCGGGAGAGGGGGGTTAGGTTCTCCCCAGGGTGAGTGCCTAGCCGGTGGTCCGGAAAATCAGGGTAAGAATAAGACCCGTTTGAGCGACGCCAATACCCAGCATTGTCAGCATGATTTGACGCTGGCTGGTCCGGAGTTCCCGGATGTCCTGGCGGATTTCCTGGATTGCAAGAGATATTTCCGTTACCCGTCCTTCCAGATTGCTAATCCGGCTTTCCAGTCCTCCGTCCTGCAGTGAGGTTGTCAAAATTTTTACCACTCTTGTAATGTGTGATGGGCTGAGACTCTTCAGCCGGTAGCTTCCAGTGTTACCGCCATCGCTAATCTTGTCAAGCACCCGGAATCCCCTTCTCCTCGCGGGAGAGGGGCCGGGGGTGAGGGCTTTCCTCCAGAGAGAGGCCGGTGGTGACAGGGCTATCGCATATGGATTTTAAGAGGCCAATTGACGGGTAAATCTCCGTTTTTAACTGCTAAATTTGGGTAATTTAAGACTTAAACCGTTGGTTTTGATGTTGATTACCCAGTAAAGCGCCGCCAAAACATCGGAAAGTTCCGTTCTGAGCCTGAAATTTTTTCATATGCGATAGCCCTGCCGGTGGTGAGGGCTTCGGCTGAACCGGCGCGCCCTAATGTGCTACATTACCCCTTAAACGTTTGTCTTGAGGGGGCCTGGATATGGAATTGCAGCAGCTTTTTGATTTGACCGGCCGGGTGGCGATAGTTACCGGAGGCAATGGCGGTTTGGGGCTGGGAATGGCCCGCGGTCTGGCCGGCGCCGGCGCCAATATCGTGGTGGCGGCGCGCAACGCCGCCAAGACCGCCCAGGCGGTGCAGGAACTGGAAGGACTGGGCGTCCAGGCCAAAGGCTTCGCCGTTGACGTAACCCGGGAATCTGAAATCAAGGAGATGGTGACCGCAACCGTCTCCGCTTTCGGGCGCGTGGACATTCTGGTGAATAATGCCGGCACGGTGGTGCGGAAGACGCCGGATCAGACCACCACCGAAGAGTGGGACCGGGTGCTGGACGTCAACCTGCGCGCAGCCTTCCTGGCGGCTCGCGAAGTTTACCCGTATATGCAAGGACAGGGCGGCGGCAAGATTATCGGTATCGGCTCGATGTATTCCCTCTTTGGCGGCGGTGGCAGCGGAGCGCCCTATTCGGCCAGCAAGGGCGGCGTGGTGCAGTTGGCTAAAAGCCTGGCGGTAGCCTGGGCCCGGGACAATATTCAGTCAAACGCCATCCTGCCTGGCTGGTTTATGACCGAGCTGACCTCGGACATTCCGGTGGACCAGCCGGAGCGCTTTCAGCTGATTAGCGGCCGCATTCCCACCGGCCGGTGGGGTGAGGTGGACGAGCTGCAAGGGACCGTCGTTTTCCTGTCCAGCCGCGCCTCGGACTACGTAACCGGGGCAGTAATCACCGTGGACGGGGGCTATTCGGTGATGTAGCCAGCCTTATTATCGGGCCGTTACCGGCCGGGGCGGATTTCCCGGCTCTGCCGGGCGGGGCGCTGCTGAAGGAGCGTCCGTATTAGTTGGTCGGGGTGTAGAGGCAATCCCTGATGGTTTCTCCGGCAATACCGGAACGAATGCTGCTTCCTGATTTCAGCTACCGGAATTGCAGCGTTACCGCCGGGCGCTTGATGGCTGCCGGGAGGTGGGAGAAATTTGGGCGGGTGTCAGCGCCTATTCGCCGACCCGGAGCGGCAGCGCTTCCCGGATGACGGTTAGGGTTCCTTTTAGCTCCGACACTTCCCGGGAAATTTCGTCAACCCGGACCAGTAAGGCGTCAATACGGCGGTTCGTTAGGTCAATACGTTGATTTACATCGTCAAACCGCGAGTTTATGTCCCCGATGCGCTGATTGACGGTGGTAAAACCCTCGGTCATCCGAGCTTCCAGGTCGTCAATGCGCTGATTAACCGCGGCAAACCCCTGGGTCATCTTATCTTCTAAATCATCGGCACGCTGATCCATCTGGGCTTCCAAACCATCGACCCGCTGATCCATCCGAGCTTCCAGGCCGTCGATGCGTTGGTCCGTCTGAGCTTCCAGGCCATCGATGCGCTGATCCATCTGAGCTTCCAGGCCGTCGATGCGCTGATCCATCCGAGCTTCCAGGCCATCGATGCGCTGATCCATCCGAGCTCCCAGGCCATCGATGCGTTGGTCCGTCCGAGCTTCCAGGTCGTCGATGCGCTGATCCATTCGAGCTCCCAGGCCATCGATGCGTTGGTCCGTCCGAGCTTCCAGGTCGTCGATGCGCTGATCCATTCGAGCTTCCAGGCCGTCGATGCGCTGATCCATTCGGGTTTCCAAGCCGTCGATGCGTTGGTCCGTCCGAGCTTCCAGGTCGTCGATGCGCTGATCCATTCGGGTTTCCAAACCATCAATGCGTTGGTCCATCCGGGTTTCCAAGCCATCGATGCGTTGGTCCGTCCGGGTCTCCAGGTCGTCGACGCGACGGTTTTGCATTCGGGCTACGGCCAGAATCAAGGTGGCGAGCCCTGCTCCCACACCAATAATGGCAATTATAACTGCGATTTCACCGGACATTAGGCAAATGGTCCTAAAAGATAACTTGTCCAAGGAGTAGTATAAGGCAAGAGCAGCTTCATTGGAATAGACTGACTGGCCGGCAGCGTTCCACTTCAGGTAGTCAAGGTGTAGGGGCAAGCCCGGGTGGTTTCTCCGGCAATACCGGAACGAATGCTGCGCCCTGATTTCAGCCAACTGAATTGCAACGCTGCCACTGCCGAAGTGGCAGCGGCCCGCGCCGGTGATTAACGCAGACCGGGCCGCTTGAAACATTCAGCCCTTAAATCTGCTCCAGAGCCTGCCGGGACAGCATCATTTTAACCGGGCTGATGGGCCGAAAGGTGCGGGATACCCGTACATCCCCGGCCAGGCTGCAAAGGGTGTAGGCATCATAAGGGGCCATACCCTTCTCCTGCACCAGGAATTCCACCATATCCCGGACCGCCTGCTTCATGGCCGGCGCCAGTTCCTCGCCGTAGGACAGCACTACGAAATGGTCCGGGGTCAGGGCCCGGGGGCTGGCGATGCCCATACCCGGCTCCACCGTTACCCGGATGTGGGTGTCCGAGGAACATTCGGCGCCGGTGCCGGCTACCGCGCCATCGCCTACCAGGGCGTGGCAGTCGCCCAGAGCCAGCAGCCCGCCGGCAACAAATACCGGCATATAGATAACGCTGCCCTCCACCAGTTCTTTCATGTCGATGTCTCCGCCGTAGGGGCCGCTGTCGCTGGCGGTGTTCTGTACGTAGGTAGGAGTGGTGGCTACCAGGCCCATCGACGGCAGCATAGTCAGCTTGATTCCGCTGGGCAGCGCCAGCTTGTCGCCTTCGATGGTCATTAACGTTGGGTAGCCTTCGGTAAACTCCTCCTCCAGAAAACCCCGGCCGGGCATTACCATGTGGGCCGGGCCTTCCTTGGGGGTAATCTTCAGGAATTCCACCTTCAGGGCATCCCCGGGTTCAGCCCCGTTCACGTAGATTGGCCCGGTCGCCGGCCCTTTGAGCGCCTTGGCATCCAGCGCCGCCGGATCCCGCAGCCCTTCGAAAGCGTCCCAGGTCTCAACCGTCAATTCCTCGGCCGAGTCGATAACGATGGCCGGCTCGGCCAGGGGGTCAAGAAAATAGATTCGGTTGTCTCGGCTCAAATGCTTCATATCGTCTCCTCTCTCTTTGCCGCTGCTGGTTAGCCGGTTTCCGCCGGGAAGGGCCCGCTTAGGGGCAAAATAATTTGTCGGACGGCTACCCCCTGTGCCGGGTCCAGTTCCGCCAAGTTGACCGAAATGTGCGCATCGTCCGGGGCGGCGCCCAGCGGCGAGCCGGAGTAACGGGCTACCGTTTCACCCTGCGTTACCGCGATATGCCGTTCCCAGTGGCCCAGGGCCAGATAGTGGCAGGGAGCGGCGGCTACTTCTTCCGGCCGGATGGGTGAAGACCGCTGTTCCCGGTCTTCCGGGAAGTGGAAGTGGCCGTGAGCCAGAGCAACCAGCCAGCGCCCGCTCCGGGACGAGGGCATTCCGGCCAGTGGCTGGAAATCCGGCGTATGCTGGAGCATAGCCCGGCCCCACAAGTCGAGGGGCGCCCCGGGCAGGCTGATGGTCTGCCCCTGCTCGTCGGTAAAGAGATAGAAGTTTGGCGAGGCATTCCGAAACGGTTCCCGCCGATAAACCGAATCCTGGTGGTACAAATCGTGGTTGCCCGGCAGGGTAACTACGGGGCTGCTTAAACGTCCAATTTCTTTGAGGTAAAACTCCAGCACCCGATCGGGCACCCGGGCGTGATCAAATACGTCGCCCACCACCAACAGGGCGTCGGCATTCAGCCACCGGACACTGTCAATCACCCGGCTGAAGGCCCGTTGGGACAAATCGCCGCGCCAGTCCGTACCCAAGTGAATATCCGAAGTGTGTACCAGCCGAATTTTTCTTTCGTTAATCAGGATAGATACTCCCGGAGCAGTTTTTTCTGCGGTTGGATTAAGGTTTTCCGCCGATAACGCCCTTCTCGCGCAGGGCGACGATGGCAGCCGAGTCGTAGCCCAGTTCCTCCAGAATCTCGTCGTTGTGCTGGCCTAGCAGCGGGGGCGGCCGCCGAATGGACGAGGGCGTCTCCGCCAACTTGAGCGGGGAGTTGGGAATCCTCAAGTCGGGAACGTTGGGATGCTCCAAGTCGGCAATCATATTGCGGGCGTTCACTTGCGGGTCATTCACTACGGCATCCACCCGGTTAATGGGGCCGCAGGGCACCCCGGCCTGCTCAATGATTTCAACCCACTCGCGCACCGTCCGGGAACTGAAAATCTGGTTCAAGGTCTCGATACACTCGGCCCGGTGCGCCACCCGGTCGTCATTGGTCTTGAACCTGGGATCTTCCAGCAGGTCGGGACGCCCGATTCCGGCGCAGAATCTTTCCCATAGACCCTGGTTCGCGACCCCGACGATAAAATTGCCGTCGGACGCGCGGAAGCTCTGGTAAGGCACCAGGCTGGGGTGGCCGGAACCCATCCGCTGCGGTACGTTGCCCGTAGCCATATAGGCGGTAGCGTGATAACTCAGCGCCGCCACCTGTCCGTCCAGCAGAGCGGCCTCTACCCGCTGTCCCTGACCGGTCTCTTTCCGGTGATACAGGGCAGTAACTACCGACCCGAAGGCCATCATCCCGGTAAACAGGTCAACCAATGAGAAGCCGACGCGCATGGGCAGGCCATCGGGTTCGCCGGTCAAGTCCATCAGCCCGCTGTAAGCCTGGATAATGAGGTCGTAACCCGGCTTCTCCGCCATCGGCCCGGTGCGTCCATAGCCGGAAATGGAACAGTAAACGATGCCCGGATTGATTGCGCTGATTTCCGCATAACCCAATCCCATCCGGTCCAGCGCGCCGGCGCGGAAACTCTCAATCATCACGTCAGCTTCGGCAGCCAGGGCGCGTACAATATCCAGCCCTTCTTTTTCGCGCAAATTCAGGCTCAGGCTGCGCTTGTTGCGATTGAAGGAGACGAACTGGGTGCTTTCACCGTTCCAGAAGGGCGTCCACGAGCGCGTCTCGTCCCCCCGTTCCGGTTCCTCGATTTTTATTACGTTGGCCCCCATATCCCCCAGCATCATGGTGCAAAAGGGCCCGGCCAGAGTACGGGTCAGGTCAACCACCTTGATATTTTCCAGCGCCGCAACCATAAGGAGCTATTCACCTGCACAGCTAATATGAACTAAAAGGCGTCGGGATTTTTCTTTCGCGCCGGAATTATAGCACGCCCCGTTGACCCACCGACATTCCGGTGTTAGGTTTAGACTTACGAACCGAAATTGGAAGTCTTTATGTCAGCTAAGTCAGAACCGCCCCTGATTGTTGTCCTGGGTGGAATCAATATAGACCTGGTTGCCATGACCCCACGGTTTCCCGAAGCCGGCGAAACGGTGGTGGGCAGCCGTTTCCTGACCTACGGTGGCGGCAAAGGCGCCAACCAGGCAGTGGCCGCAGCGAGGATGGGCGCCCGAGTGGCTATGGTCGGCCGGGTTGGCGATGACGTTTTCGGGCCGCAGGCCCTGCAGACCTTGACCGACTCCGGGGTGGATGTATCCGGGGTTGGCGTTTCCCCCGATACCAGCACCGGAATCGCAGTCATCAGCATCGACGATGCGGCCCAGAACCGGATTATCCAGGTCCTGGGGGCCAATGATACTTGCGGCGAAACGGAAGAAGCTAAAGTCTTGGAGTTATTGGATGACGCTGCCGCGCTGCTCCTGCAACTGGAAGTATCGGTGTCTTTGTCGCTAAAGGTAGCCCATGCCGCGGCGGCCAGGGGCGTCAAAGTCATTCTCGATCCCAGCCCGGTACGGCCCTTGCCCCAAGCCTTTTACGATTGCTGCCACATCATCACCCCTAATGAGACTGACGCTCAGGCCCTGGCCGGCGTCCCGGTAACGGACCGGGAATCCGCCGCCGGGGTCGCCGAGCTGCTGGTAGGCCGGGGAGTAGAGACCGCAATTGCTACTCTCGGCCCTAAAGGGACTTACTACGCCACGGCCACGGGTGGTGAGTTTGTGCCTCCTTTTGCCGTAGCTGCCCTGGATTCGGTCGGGGCCGGAGATGCTTTTAACGGAGCTTTAGCCGCCGCCCTGACCGAAGGAATGGCTCTGGCCGAAGCGGTCCGGCTGGCTTCCGCTGCCGGCGCCCTGGCGGTAACTCGAACCGGCGCCCAGGATTCCATGCCGGCAAGGGAAGATGTTCTGGCTTTGCTGGGCAATTAACCGGCGTGGGAGTTCCGTCGAACCTGATGGCCCAAGACGATAAATACTGCTCCAAGTGCGGCGCTGTCCTGGAAATGCGGGAGACGAATGGGGCAGTGCGACCCGTTTGTCCTTCCTGCGGAGAGGTAGTCTATTACGACCCCAAGGTAGCCGCCGTTACCATTGTCTCCCGGCAGGGCCGAGCGCTTCTGGTGCGTCGGGCCAACCAGCCCGGGTATGGCTTGTGGAGCGTTCCGGGTGGCTATGTTGACCGGGGGGGAAGTTGTGGAGTCGGCGGCGGCCCGGGAAGTTTTCGAGGAAACGGGCCTGCGGGTAAGAATTGAGCGGCTGGTTGGTCTCTACTCAGAGTCAGGACGGCCGGTAATTGTTGCGGCTTTCGAGGCCACTGAGCTGGGCGGTGAACTTGCGGCCGGAGCAGAAACTCTGGAAGTAGGCTTCTTTGACCTGGCTGACCTGCCGGCGCTGGCCTTTCCCGGCGACCGACAGATTCTGGAAAGCTGGAGTCAGGGAAGGAAAACCGGCTGACGCCGGTTGTTCTCATCAAACGTATTCCTTATCGAAAGCCCGGCAAAAGGTGAGCATCTCCGTTGCCAAAGGATATTTGGACCATCGCGAACACGGCGCTCCGGGCGGGTCTGGACCTGGCCCTACCAATTCACTGCCTGGGCTGCGGACGTGAAGGAGCGGCCCTCTGCGATGATTGCGTGGCGCAGCTGCCGCGTCTTGACTCTCCGTATTGTCGGGTATGCGCCGCGCCGGGGATAAGCGGACTTTGCCGTAACTGCCGCCGCGAAAACCCGTTGGGCGGCATCGCCGGCGTTCGTGCCCCCTATTTGATGGATGGGCTGGCCCGGGCGGCGGTGCATCATTTCAAGTGCCACAACTGCAAAGTCGCCGCCCCGGTTCTGGCCGCCGCGCTGGCGAATTACCTGGAAACCAACCCCCTGCCCGGCGACACTCTAACGCCGGTCCCGATGCACCGCAAGAAACTCAGACAGCGGGGCTACAACCAGGCTGCGCTGCTGGCCCGAGGTTTGGGCAAAATTACCGGCCTACCGGTTAATGACAACCTGTTGGTCCGGAGGCGTAACTCACCGCCGCAGGCTTTAGCCAGAAATGTGCAGGAGCGAAGGGAAAACATCGCCGATGCCTTTGCCGGCGTCGGCGACGTTCTGGGGAAAAATATCATTCTGGTGGACGACGTTTGCACTACGGGAAGCACTTTGGGCGCCTGCGCTGCCGTCCTGCTTGAAGCCGGCGCCGCTTCGGTGCGGGGGCTGACCCTGACCCGGGAACGACTCCAGTTCGGGGTCGAATATGACCTCATCCCCTCGGAGACTCTTCCCGTTCCCTGATACGGGGATATGGCTAGGCCCTGTCTCCAAGGCGCCGGCCGGTTTCTCCCCAAATTGTGCTTGGACGGCCCCGTATCCGGCCGGTATCGAGGCGTATTAGCCTAAAGATCCTCTATGGTTCACTGCGGTCCCAATCGGGCAGCGCGTGATACCCCACGAAGGGGATGTCAACCTTAACCTCCAGCCCCTGGGCTTTTTTGAGCCGCTGGATGTTATACAGGTGGGTCAAGTATTCAAAGTAGCGGTGCCGGAAGGTAGCTTCCAGGGTGATGAATCCGCTGGGAGGGTTCTCCGGGGCCTCGCGCACGCCGGATGGGTGGGCCTGGAGCCAGTGCAACTGTCCGCCGATGTTGCTCTGTAGTTCCCGGGAGCGCATGGAGTCCACCGTTTCCGCCGCCAGGACGGAGCCGGCAAAGTCCAGGCTTCGGCGCAGGACTGCCATAATGGATTCCAGCTCCCAGTATTTGGTCTCGTCCAAACGGCGGTCGTAGGGCGAGTCGATTATCCCGGCCCAATCTTCAATCTCCGGGAGCCCGTCGGTAAAGAGATTTTCGCCCCAGCGCTGCAACAGCCAGCGGTAGTCGCCCGAGGCTACATGGCTAACGTTACGGCGGATGCTCCACTGACTCCAGCCCCACCGGTCAGACTGGAAATCCAGTTGCGCGTCGGTCAGTCCTTCAAGTTCCTGACGGTACATTTCGTAGATTTCCTGCCGGAACTGGGGGAACAGCGCCGTGCCCGGTGAATTTCCGGAAATTTCCTGCTGTGACATCGCTGACAACCTCGCAAAGGGAATTAGGATTCCAGGGAAACCGGGGTAATGGCAACAGTCCGCCGGTTTCCATCGGTCAGTCCTTCAATTTCCTGACGGTACATTTCGTAGATTTCCTGCTGGAACTGGCGAAAAATTCACGCTGACTTATGGGCGTACCCAAGTCTCCGACCAGGCCAGGCAAGAGCTGCTGCTCTGCTTGTCTCCCCGCATTTCCAGCCAGGTTTCTCCCTCGACGACGCTGCCGTTGATGGTTATCTGAGCGCGTTTCGCCGGTATGAAGCAACTGTAAACCCCGTGGGGGCGGCCCGGTGCGCTGCCGGCATCCACCCGCAGCATATAAGGTTCCAGGAAATCGTACCAGGTCAGGTGAATCTCATCGTCATCGCTGAGCACCTTTTCCGTCCAGAAGTGGCCTGAGTGACCCGACTTGGAGAACTCGGCGTCCATTACCGGAATGTCCTGGTCGGCAAACTCGGGAAACAGCAGGCACTCAATCTCATCCTGAAGCCAGCGGGCCAGAGCTATGTTGTCGGCATAGATGCGCACTTCGTCGTCAGTCTCGTCACTCTTCATAAAGAGAACGTGGCCGGCTCCGGCAGGAGACCACAGAACCCGCCAGTGGCTGGTGCGAGTGGACTGGGTAGTCCCGCCGTCCTGGGTAAAGCGGATAAAGGAGTTTTCGCCGGTGAGTCTTACCTGGTTTGGATCGGTTGGGCTGGTGGTCATAGTCATCTCCTGGTGATTTTGATGTTGAGGGTGTTTGAAGCCATGCCTTCCGGCACGATTAATCGTACATCGGGTCATCCGAGTTATCCGACTGCACCGAACTGTCCCGCCAGCGGATGCCTCCGGTGATGAACACTGCCGCCAGCCCGACTATGTTAATTCCAATGAGGGCGGCGCCGGCCCAGCCGTGGCCCAGGTAGATCGACCCGGCGCCGGCAGCTACGATTAGAATCACTATGATAAAGGCGGCGGCCAGGCCCCAGTTGCGCCGGCTGGAAGCGTGGGACTCCATACGATGGCGATGCGCAACTTGTCCTTCGAAAACACTCAGCAGCCTCTCCGCAGCCCCAGGCACTAAATGTTCGTACAATGCCAATGAATCGGGGTCGGGCATTGGCCCCTGCCAGGTACGGGTAATGGTGACGGATTCATGGTGTTCGGTAACAACATCAGCCTGCCGATTGGCAGGCTGATTATTCGAAACCGATTCTGTTTGATTACCACCCATCGCTGTAGATTAGCCTTAGCGGGCCGTTTTTTTCTGTTCCGGTTGACTCATACCGTCCAGCGCCTTTTGCATATCCTGACCGATGGTGACCCAATCGGACCGGAGCATCTCCGCGTCCGTTTTCTTCCGAGAACCGCTGTAAGGACCGGAATCAAGGTTAGAGAAGGGATCGAAAATGCGGGCCAAGCCTTCCAGGAAGGCGCGTGACGTGGTAACCATTTCTTTCTGCTTTGCCATCATCGCATCCTCCGGGTAAGTCTCAAAGCCTATTATACACCAATGGCGGGAGCGCCGGCATCCTGGTTTTCCTCGGAATTCCTTGACTGGAATGTCGGCGCGCCGCCCGGATTGGAAGAGCGGCGCCCCAATGCGTCAACCAATCGCAGAACGGTTAGCTCTCCCTTGCCGGGAACCAGTCCTGCTTCCAGGGGAAGTCGCCCTCAGCCGAGTCGAAGGCAGGCAAGCCCTGTTCCACCCGCTCGCGATAAGGACTGACAATCGGCTCGCGGTAGGGATAAATGCCGCCTTCGTAAACGCTGGGGCCTTCCTTGAAGTGGCGGGCTTGCTCCAGCGTTTCCACGAAGGGCATATTCATATCATAGAGCTGCTCAACCCGCTTGGGCCGGGGGCCAGCTTTGGAAACGTGGCCGAACAACTCCCGGCCGATAATCCGCTCCGCCATCCAGACGCAGTCAACTACCTTGTCGATGTCCACCCCGGTTTCAACGCCCATATCTTCCATCATGTGGAGCAGGTCTTCCGTGGGGGCCATTCCGGTGGCTCGGCCATTGCCGCAGTAAGGGCAGCCGCCGTATCCGCCGATGGTCCCGTCCAGCTCCACTGTGTCCTCGGGGCCCAGGGTGCGCAGGGCGGCGTAGGCCGAAGCGATAGCCATGTTTCGACCATTGTGCAAGTGCAGCCGGAAGTGGTTAATTTCGGGCCAGCGTTCCTTAACCCGACTGAGGCTCTCTTCCACCTTGGCCGGGGTGCAGTGACTCATGGGGTCGCCCATAGAGCAGCTAACCACCTTAATGCCTACTTCGTCCCACATACTGTGCTGTTTCTCGAACAGGGTCATCAGGCTGTCCACGGGAAATTCCCCGAGGAAGTTGGAACCCCAACTGGCGTTGCAGCCGATACCCGCTTCCCGAATGTTCAGTTCCTGGGCCTGAGCCACTATCTGCGGCCACCGCTCCATCTCCTGCATCTGGGAACGGTTGGTGTTCCGTCGCACGAAAACGTCGCACATATGGCAGGAAAGACGGGGAAAGGGGTCGCGCTCGATGGTCAGTGGCGGGGAATAGGCCCGCGCTCGTTCTACCCCGCGGGAATTCAGCGCCAGCGCAGTATAGGTTACGTCGGGGTTGGGATTGAATCGGGTTACAATCTCGTCAATCCGCTCCATCTGAGGCGTCCACCGGGGGCTTACAAAAGAGCCGACGACTATCTGCTGCAGACCGGTCTCGGACAGAGCATCCAGCAATTCAATCTTGTCGTCCACGGCAATGCTGGCATCCTCAATCTGCATACCTTCCCGCATACCTTCTTCTTTGTATATAACTTTAGGCCACTGATACATCAGAGTCCTCCTTCACAACTGAGTTAAACCGAGTTTCCATAGATAATATCCGGTTCTGCGCAACGTAAAACGGTACAGGAATTGGGCGGATTGTAGGGTTTTGGCCGCCGGGTTGTCAAGGAAGCCCGGACGGACGGGCCGCCGCAAGGCCGTATTGCTTTACTTGGAATACCCCCTCACCCCGGCCCCTCTCCTCAAGGGAGAGGGGGATATTAACCGGACTCGGTGGAAAATTATCAGCCACCACAGTCCGGCGGCCCGGATAGAACCGGACTCCCACCGTTGCGGGGAGGATTCATCCCGACCTATGCGCCAGCCCACCAAGAGCAAGCCCCCCTCTCCATCAGGGAGGGGGGCCGTGGGTGAGGGGTATTTGCCTTTCCCGTCGCTATTGACCCTGCAATGACTGCGTGATAGCGTGAGCAGCGTTAGCCCGGCAATTTCGGCGACTGCCGGACACAAACGAGGCCCCCCAACGAGGAAACAGCCTTATGTACGCTAATGATGGCAGTTTCGGCGGTCAAGAACGGCCAATGTGGGAGATGTCCCTGGGCGAGTTTCTGGCCCAGGTAGTGAGTCGGGCGCCGGATAAATCGTTCCTGCAAATCGCCGGCCAGAATATCACCTACGGCCAGTTCTATTCCAGAGTCAAGCGAACTGCGGAGCTGTTTCGGTCTCTCGGCCTGCGGCGCGGCGACCGGGTTTGCCTTTTCCTGCCCAACGTGCCTGAGTTTCACTACTGCTGGTTCGGCCTGTCCTTGATTGGGGCCATCAGCGTTCCGGTGAACACCGCCTATAAGCGGGACGAGACCGCCTACATTTTTGAGAATGCCGGCGCTGCCGCAGTGGTCGCCCATACTTCGCTGCTGCCGGTGGCCGACGCGGCGGCGGAGCTAGTCCCCGACGTCCGGCATCGCTTGTCGGTTGCGACCTCGCTGGAGTCGGAAAGCGACGGCTCATCCCGGGGGGAAGCCGGCGTAGAGCCGGAAATCCCGGCCGGCTGGCGCGACTTCAACGAAGCCCTGGCCGCAGCCTGGGAAATATCCCGGCTGCCGGACATTGCTCCTGATGAAACCTCCATGCTGGTCTATACCTCCGGCACTACCGGCAACCCCAAAGGGGTACAGGTCACGCATTTGATGTACGCGGCGGCCGGTCAGGGATTTGCCTACTGGACGGAAGCTACTACGGAGGATCGATTCTTCACCTGTCTGCCTTTCTTCCATGCCAATGCCCAGTACTATTCTACCATGGGTTCCCTGGCGGCCGGGGCCACCCTGGTAGTTGCCGAGCGTTTCAGCGCCTCCCGATTCTGGGCCCAGGTCCGGGCGGCGGAAGCTACTGTAGTCAACTTTATCGGGATGATGATGCCGGTGCTGGCAAAGCAGCCGGATTCTCACCTGGATCGCAATAACACCGTGCGGCTGTTCTACGGCTCTCCCGCCCTTTCGCCGGAATTTTTACAGGCTTTCCAGGAGCGGTTCGGCACCGACATCATCGTTGGGTTCGGAATGACCGAAACCTGCTACGGGTCGATCGAAAAAATCGGTCAACCCCGAAGAGCCAATTCATCGGGCCAGCCCCGCTCCCATCCGGACCCCCGGTTTGTGAATGAGATCAGAATTTTGGATGATGATGGAAATCCGGTCGCTTTGGGTCAGGCCGGTGAGATAGTCATCCGAAATCCGGCGGTTACGCCGGGGTACTGGCTCAATGCAGAGCAGACCGACCTCGCATTGCGCAATGGCTGGCTCCACACCGGCGATCTGGGCTGGCAGGATGAAGACGGGTTTCTCTATTTCGTTGACCGCAAGAAGGATGTAATCCGGCGCCGGGGAGAGAACATATCCTCGCAAGAGGTCGAGGACGTAATCAAGCGACACCCGTCGGTCCTGGACTGCGCCGTAATCGCGGTGCCGTCGGAATTGGGTGAGGATGAAGTCAAGGCCTACCTTACGCCCCGCCAGCCGTCTCAAATTGACCCGGAGCAGATCGTTCGCTGGTGCGCCGAAAACCTGGCCTACTTCAAGGTTCCCCGCTATATCGAAGTGCGGGATGAATTACCCCGAACCCCCAGCTTGCGGGTTCGCAAGGACCTTTTACGGCAGGAAAGGGATAATTTAGTTGAAGGCTGCTTTGACCGGGAAGCGGCCGGAATCCGACTGCGGTAGGGAATAATCGAGCGCCGCCGGCTGAGGTTGTAAACCCAATACAAGCCGGGCTGAAATACTCTATAATTAGCAGCAGAAATTGCGCAAACGGCCCGGAGACCAGGGCGACCGGGCAAACGGTTTGCTAGTGAGGACGTTATGAATAAGATAGAAGCGATAATCCGTCCGGAAAAGCTCAATCCCGTCAAGGATGCCTTGGCCAATGCCGGGTTGCCGGCCATCAACGTAGCTCAGGTTACCGGACGCGGCGCGCAGCGGGGTATAGAAGTTGGCGGCCCTCGGGGAGTCGCCGGCAGCTACGTCGTGGATATGCTGCCCAAGGTAAAGCTGGAAACCGTGGTCAAGGATGAGGACACGCAGCGGGCCATCGACATCATCGTTGAGAACTCCCGCACCGGCAACATCGGCGACGGCAAGATATTCATAACAGCCATTACGAACGCCATCCGAATTCGCACCGGCGAAGATGGAGACGGCGCTCTGTAGCGGTAAGCTCCATTACCGGGGACTGCCGGCATTGAATGGACTCGGCTAATCTTGCCTTGTCTCCCTTCGTTCGTGGGCTATGAACTTGGCAAATCTAATCGCTGCAAGGAGAAGAACACTTGACTGAACGAAGGTATTGGCTGTTCAAATCGGAGCCTAGTTCTTACTCCTTCCAGGATTTACTCAATGAGGAAGACCGCACTGCGGAATGGGACGGTGTGCGAAACTACCAGGTAAGGAACTTTATGCGGGACGATATGAAGGTAGGGGACGGCGTTCTTTTTTACCACAGCAGCGCCAAACCCACGGCGGTTATGGGCACGGCCCGCATCGTCCGGGAAGCCTATCCCGACTCAACCGCCTGGGAAGTCGGGGCCAAGTACTATGACCCCAAGAGCAATCCCGACGCTCCCACCTGGCTGATGGTGGATATTCAGGCAGAACAGGAATTTGCCCGGCCGGTTACCCTGCAAGAAATCAAGGGAAACCCCAAATTGCAGGATATGATGCTGGTAAAGCGGGGAGTGCGTTTGTCCATTCAGCCGGTCAGCAAAGCGGACTGGGATGAAATTATCGCTCTGGGCAGCGCAGCGGCTTCCCAGCCCCGGGCCGGGTGAGGCCGGCAAGGGGCTTTTTCGCCGCGGTAAAGCTGCCGGTGCAAGTCTAATACCCCCGGACGTTTATGTCCGGGGGTATATGTTACATCCGAGGGTGGCCCGGTTGCCCGGCGCTCATCGGTCGATTGCTTACAAGGCTCCGTCAATACTGACGTTGACCACCGCCGGTTTTCCGCTGGCAATGGCCCGTTCCAACGCCGGCTTTAATTCCGCCGGGTCGTCGACGTTCTGGCCGGATACACCCATAGCCTCGGCCAGCTCAGCCAAAGGCAGCGGAGTGGCAAAGTCCATCCCGACGTACTCGCTGCTGCGCTCGTTATCCTCCAGCATCCGCCGCAGGTAAACGTCCATATTCACTTTGAGAATCCGGTAGGAACGATTGTTGCAGATGGCGTAAGTTACCGGAATATTGTAGCGGGCCGCCGTCCACAGGGCCTGCACCGTGTACATAGAGGCTCCGTCGCCTACTACCGCGACTACCGGGCGGTCCGGGTTAGCTAACTGGATACCCAGCGCTCCCGGCATCGCCCAGCCCAGGGCGCCGCCCCGAATGCTGTAATAACTGCCCGGGACCGAAGGTTCGATGGCCTGTAAAAGGGCGCCCCGGGAAGTAATAGCTTCATCAGCAACGATGGCATTTTCCGGCAGGGCCTGAGCCAATTCGTACATCATTCGATCCACCGGCATGGGCCGGGAGTCGGGCATAGTTCGCATTTTCTGCCGGTACCCTTCCCGGGCTTCCCGGCGCATTTCTCCCAGGGTAGCAGCCCGAGTGGCCGCCGTCTCCTTCGCCGCTGCCGACATTTCCTGGTCCAGGGCCGCCGCCAGATCGGCCAATCCGGCTTTGGGGTCGCAGGGAATCCCCAGCTCGGTGGGGTACATCTTTTCAATTTCACTAAAGTTACTGTCCAGGTGTATCAGCCGGGTTCTCGGGGACAGGAAAGGTTCCGGCACGTAGAGGAAGGATGAGAAAACGTTGGTGCCGGCGGCCAACACTACGTCGGCGTCGGCCAACTGTTGGCGGGTAGCCGAACTGTTGAGGTTCAACATCCCGGCGTACTGGTCGTGGTTCAGAGGAAAGTTGACTTCGGAGTAGGTATAGGACGTGGCAAATACCCGGGCGCCCAGGATTTCCGCTACCTGCGTCAATTCGGCGGCAGCGCCGGACTGGCCCACCCGGTCGCCCAGGACAATCACCGGATTTTCCGCCTGGGCCAGCAGTTCCGCTGCCCGGATTACTGCGTCGGTGTCGGGGCGGATTCGGTAATAGCTCGGGGAAGAAGGCGTTATGTTAACGTCCACCTCCTCATCCATGGTGTCCCAGGGGAAGGAAAGAAACACCGGGCCGGTGGGCGGCGTTATAGCTTCCCTAAAGGCGCGGCGAACCGCCATTGGAATATTGCCGGCATGGGGAATCTCGGCGCTCCACTTGGTAAACTGCTGGGTCATTTCCACCAGGTCGCCGGACAGCACCGGTTCGCTCAGCAGCATTCGGGTATCGGAGTTGCCGGCCGTCAGCACCAGCGGCGTGCCGCCCCGGTAGGCGTTGTACAGGGCGCTAATCCCGTTGGCCAAGCCCCCGGCGATGTGGATGTTGGCAAAGGCCGGGCGTCCGGTAGCGCGAGCGTATCCGTCGGCCATACCCACGGCCGTACCCTCCTGCAGCGCCTGAATATATTTAAGCGCGGGGTAGTCCTGCAAAACGTCAAGGAAGGGAGTCTCGCTGGTGCCGGGGTTGCCAAAAATATACTCCAGCCCCTCGGCGGCCAGCATCCGGGCCAACGCCTCTTTACCGGTCATTCGCGTCATAAAATTTCTGCCTCATATATTCATTGAAATCCCTGCCGGTACGACGGCAGCTACAAGGAAGACCGCCAGAGGTCAGAGGTAGATCATCCACTCCAGCAAATTATCGTCCGGGTCCCGGGCATACAGGCTGACTGCCGGCAAGCCGCCGCCGGCCCGGGCCCCTTTGCGGGGGCCGGGACCCCGAATTACTTCCACCCCCGCGTCGGCCAGCATTTGCTGACATTCCTCCGCTGTACCCTCCCACACGAAACAAATATCGGTGCAGCCGGGTACTGCGGTATTCCCCCGCAGCGTGGCGATGTAGCCTTCCGGGTGGACGTTAATCTTGGAGTCGCCAATCTGGATGGAAAAGATGCCGGTCTCCCCCTTGCGCCAGGCATCCTCATCATTGATGGTAAATCCCAGCCTTTTGTAAAACTCGATGAGTTTCTCGGCATTTGCGGTAGGCATCGCGATGTGGTCAATTCCGGTGGTTCTCATACCAGTTTCACTCCCACTTTACTCCCGCGCTATCGGATAATCTGCGGCTGTCTCCGGATTGAAGCGCTACAGCCTCAATTGTGCTGCTGTCTCCTGCAAGAACTCTTCAACCAGGCCTCGAGTCCGCCGGGCCTCATTGGTGAGCAGACCATGCTCGGCTCCCGGAATGACGTGGAACTCGGATCCGGGAATACCCTGGTGCAGCTGCAATCCACAGGCTACGTTTATCCGGCTGTCCGCGTCGCCGTGAACAATCATGGTGGGCATTGCCAGTTCCAGGAGGCGCGATTCCAGCGAATCCTGAATGTCCAGATAACTCTGGATGGTCTTGACTATCCCGTCGAATTGCTCCAGGTTGATGGTTTTCAGCCTGGCGAACTGCTCCGGCTGGGCTTCGCGGAGACCGGGCCAACGGGTATTCAATCCGGCCTCTACCGCAGCTTCCTTACCCTTTTCCGCCGCAACGCTCTTGATTTCGTCCAGTTCCCGCTGGCGTATCACCCGCTCCGATTCCTGAACGTAGGTCATCGTGTTGATGAGCAGCAGCGACAGGGCCATTTCCGGGTAATCCAGGGTAAATTGCAGGGCGATGGGGCCGCCGGCTGAGGAACCGAGAATGTGAGCTTGCGTCACCCCCAGGCACTCCAAAAGGTCATGGAGGTCCCGAGCGTAGTTGGGAATGGAATAACCGTCCGCCGGCGTTTCCGAACGGCCGGCGGCCCGGCGGTCATAGGCAATAACTTGAAACCTCGGGGACAAGGATTCGGCGTGATGTTCCATCATTTGGGCGCAGCCTTCGCCACCGCCCAGCCCCCCGTGAATCATCACTAACGGCGACCCGGTTCCGTGGGTCTCGTAATACATTCGGAAACCGTTGATTACTGCTTCCGGCACAATATCATCTCCCGACCAGTATTTTAGGAGCAAATCCCGGTTTTGGAGCCTGCCGGGACTTCCTTTACCAAGGCCCGGACTTTCCAAGTAGGGTCAATATTAGCCTCTGCCGGGGTCTGTGGCAAGAATGTCCCTCCTTTGTTGACAGTCGCAGGGCTATCGCATATGGATTTTAAGAGGCCAATTGACGGTTAAATCTCAGTTTTTAACTGCTAAATTTGGGTAATTTAAGACTTAAACCGTTGGTTTTGATGTTGATTACCCAGTAAAGCGCCGCCAAAACATCGGAAAGTTCCGTTCTCATCCTGAAAATTTTTCATATGCGATAGCCCTGTTGACAGTCGCCTTCCTTGTTGACAGTCGATTGTAGCTGAATTAAGCTGAAATCCGCTTTCAACCAGGCTGCATTCAGCGCCGGCAGGTTTTGATTATGACCGCTTCCGCCGGGCAAGCGCCCCGGTCAGTTGACCCGCTTCGGCTGCGTCTTGATGACGCCGCCGGTCAGTCGGGTACGCTTCTGGGTATGCGCTGCCGGGACTGTGGAGTGTATCTGTTTGGGGCGGCTACCTTCTGTCAGGCCTGCACCTCGGACAGTCTGGAGCCGGTGGACTTGAGCCCTGCCGGCGTCCTGTACAGCTACACGGTAGTGCGAGTCCCGCCGGACGGCTGGCCGGGGCCGGTCCCTTACGTCCTGGGGGAAGTGGAACTTCCCGAAGGCCCCCACGTGCTGGCGGAAGTGATCGATATTCCGGAGGCGGCCCTGAAAATCGGCTTGGCAGTCCGCCTGGCGCTGCGCGAAGCCCGCGCCGCCGAGTCCCAGCTCGCCCGCATAGTTTACAAATGGACAGCGGCCGGCCCATTTCCGGAAGCGTCCGGGGAGGCGTAAGTTGTGACCCAGTTTAGACCCGGACGGGAAGTTGTCGTTGTAGGGGTTGGGCTGCACCCCTTTGGGCGATTTCGCGGGAAAGACCTGGCAACTCTGGCCCGAGAAGCCGTTCTGGAAGCATTGCGAGACTGTGGCGTGCGCTGGCGCGACATTCCGGTAGCCTATTTTGGGCACGTCTATTATCACGGTATGTCGGTGGGAGAAACGGCTTTAGCCAACCTGGGCCTGACCGGGGCGCCCATAATCAACGTGGAAAATGCCTGCTCCAGTGGTTCCACCGCCTTTTGGCAGGCCTATTGGGGCATCACTGCCGGCATCTACGACCTGGCTCTGGCTTTCGGAGCGGAAAAGGTGCCCGGCGGCCCGGTAACCGTAACCGCCGCGGACAGCCCGGAACGTTATATTGGCGGAGACCACATGATGGCCGGCTATGCGCTGCGGATGCGCCGGTACATGGAGGAAACCGGAGCTCCGGCGGCGGCCCTGGCTCAAGTGTCGGTCAAGGCCCGGCAAAATGCGTCCCTGAACCCCTACGCTCACCGCAAGGAGACCTTTACCGTAGAGGATGTTCTATCCTCCCGACCCATTGCGGACCCGCTCACCCTCTATCAGTGCTGTCCCACCAGTGAAGGCGCGGCGGCGGCAGTCCTTTGCGCCCGGGATTCCCTGGCCCGGTACGGCCTGGACGATTCCCGAGCCATCCGGGTTGTGGCGGCGGCTCTGACTTCGGGCAACTACAATGGCCGGGGCAGCGATCATTCCGCCTTCAGTCCTTACCGCACCGAGCCGGCCGCTCTGGCCGCCTATGAAATGAGCGGGCTGGGGCCGGAAGATATTGACCTGGTCCAAGTGCACGATGCGGCAACCATCGGGGAACTGCAGCAGATTGAGGCCCTGCAACTGACGCCCAAAGGCGAGGCGTGGCGGGCAACATTAGAGGGGCGAACCGCTTTGTCGGGAGACTTGCCGGTCAACACCGACGGAGGATTGCTGGCTATGGGCCACCCCTTCGGCGCCACTGGCATCCGTATGGTGCATGAAACGGTAACCCAACTGCGGGGCGAGGCCGGCCCCCGCCAGGTGAACCGGGCGCGGGTGGGTTTGGCCCAATGCTCCGGGGCCGGCGACGTAACCACGGTCCAGATATTCGCCCGATAGCGCCGGTGTCTTATTGCCGTTGCGCCGCCCGGACATCCGGTCAGCCTATTGTGAGCATTCCCTTATCTGATTGGTAGCAGGATGCCAGCTTTCGTGATTCTTGCCGCAATGAAGGGCCGGTTCGTTTCCGAACACGGCAACTACTACGACAACTTTCAGATGATGGGGTATTCCGATGCCGGCGACCCCCAGGCGGCGGTGGCCGCCTTCTTCGACCAGCCGCCTTATCCCATCCGCTGGGAGGACGTGGAGTATATGTGGGCCGAGCAGTTGGCGGAAACCCGGCATACCGGACACCACGGAGACTACGAGCGAGTTTATGTAGATTCGCTGCGGCGCCGCTGGGAACGCCCGGCCGGAGACAATCCTTAGCGCTTTCGCCGGCGGTTAGTCCGGCGTCGGCGGCCGGCGCTAACCCTCGCCGGCCGCTTCCCGCAGCGCCGCAAAATCTCTGCGGTAAGCCTCTGTCAGCGCTCGCCGGTCGGTGGTGTGCAGCACGAACCGGGCCCCCTGCCGTACCCAGTGGGCGGAAAGGTCGGCCGTCTGGTGGTGGACCAGGGTGGCAATTCCGTGGGCCTCGGCAGTGTCGATCACCTTCTTGACTATTTCCTGGTACTCGGGCCGGTCGTACTGGTCCGGGTAGCCGATGGAAATGCTCATATCGTTGGGCCCGACAAAAATACCGTCAATACCGGGCACCTGAAGAATCTCTTCCAGATTATCGACTGCCTGGACACTTTCGATGCCAATAATCGCCACAGTATTGCGGTTGCGGTTTTCCAGGTAGGCCCGGGTGGCATCGCTAACGTGCTCGCCGGTATCCATCAAGCTCCTTACCGCCGCTCCCTTCAAGGGTCGCCATTTGGCGGCGCCGATAACTTCCTTGACTTCCTCCACCGTTTCACAGTAGGGGGCGAGAATGCCTTGCGCTCCAGCATCCAGAGACATGGTTACGTAGTGGGATGCCGGAATGGGGATGCGGACAATAGGGACTACCGGGGAGTTGCCGAAAGCAGCCAGATAGTCCGCCATTTCCGCCCGGCTGCGGGGGCCATGCTCCGTGTCGATTACCACGTAGTCCAGGCCAATGCCACCCAGTGCATCTGCCCAACGGGGATTTCGACCGTGGCTGATCATACTGCCGTAAACTCGACCGCCGGCCTGCAATACTGCCTTCAATTCAGCTCCGTTCATCGGTTCCTCCCTTCCTTACGCCGGCTGACCCAGCTAACCGGCGAGTATCAATGTTTCCTTGAAGTGGGACTTATTCCGGGGCCAAGTATAGCACCGGCTTGCCGGGGCCGGAAGAGATTCTCTCTGCTAGGTATCGTTCCGTTTTAGGTGGTTGAGGTGTAAGGGCAGCCGCAGGGATTACCCCGGCGGTAATGGAACGAATGCTACGCCCTGACTTAAACCACCCAAATTGCAACGCTACCTCAACAGATGACAGTAGTTATGTAACCAGGGATACAAGGGCCGAAACTTTGGCGGCGGGTTTTAGTTCTGTTGGCCTCGCATACTTTCCAGCTCCGCCAGCAGCCGTGCCGTTTCAGCTTCGGCGACCAGGCGCGCTTCTCTCTCGGCCAGGCGCGCTTCGTGTTCATCGCGCAGGGTGTTCAATCGCTGCCCCGTCTCGCGGTTAAAGACCTGGAACTCCCCAGACTGCGTCCAGTAAAAGTCCAGGTTTAGAACTTCACTGTGCGCCCAGAGATTGCCCGCCGAGTCAGTGTTAAGCGGATAAGCTTGATATTGACCCCCCATCAGACGTTCTCCGATGATTGGCAGACCATATAGCTCTCCCCCGGTGGGGTCAAAGCGCCAGTATTCCGTTACTCCCAACTGGGCATAGAGGTCCCTTTTTGCGCCGCAGTCGTTGTGCGCCGTGCTTGGGGAAGCTACCTCCAAAGCGAAATCAGGGATTTTACCGATTTCCCAAGCCAGGTAGTTGGGCATGGTTCGGATGTAACCGGCATTGACGTTCAAGGCAATGTAGAAATCGGGGACCACCCGGCGGTTGCGGTCATTAGGGTCCCAACAGATAAAAGCGGCGCCGGAAGCAAAAACATCAGGTCGATTCCAGAAGTATTGGCGCAGTACGGAAGACAGGTCGTCAATCGGCAATTCCTGCTGCATATGGTCCTCAACGGGTTCTGGGTCCATCACGAAGTCCGACCAGGGAGGTTTTACCGTGGGAGCGATCAGGGTGGGCTGGGTCATGGCGCTGCCTCCGGTCCAGGGTAAGAGACATTGTAGTGGGGCCAGGCTGAAACTGTCCATCAGCCGATAGTATGTTCCGTTTTAGGTGGTCGAGGTGTAAGGACGGCCGCAGGGATTACCACGGTGGTAATGGAACGAATGCTACGCCCTGACTTAAACCACCTAAATTGCAACGCTATCTCTCTGCTATAATCACGTCGCCCGGAGTCAGTTTGCTGGATAAGAAATTGTGTCAGCAGCCCAGTTCATAAACCGACAAGAAAAATGGAACGCCATCGCCGAAGGATTGGCCGCCGCCGCCGAGTTGGCGATCGACACTGAGTCAAACAGTATGCACGCCTACCGGGGCCGAATCTGCCTGATTCAGATAGCTTCCGCCGCGGGCTCTTATCTGCTGGACCCCCTGGCGGTGGAAGACCTTTCCCGGTTGGGAGACATCCTGGCGAATCCGGCGATTACCAAGGTGATGCACGGCGCCGACTACGACCTGCGCTCCTTCTACCGGGAATGTGGATTTGCAGTAGCCGGCTTGTTTGATACGGAAATCTGCGCCCGCTTTTGCGGAATGGTCAGTCCCAATCTGGCCGCCGTTTTGCGGACCTTTCTGGAAGTGGATATACCCAAGAGCCGCCGCCTCCAGCGGTCGGACTGGTCGGTAAGGCCCCTGACTGCCGAAGCCGTGGCCTACGCCGCGGCGGATGTCCAGCATTTGATTCCCCTGGCCCGGAAGTTTCGCCGCCTGCTGCGCGATTCCGGCCGGCTGGACTGGGTGGCGGAGGAGTTCACCCGCCTGGAACAGGCCGGCCGGGTGGCGCCGGAACCGGCAGAGCCGTCCTTTTTTAGAGTTAAAGGCAGCGAACGGCTGGAACCCCGCCAGTTGGCTATCCTCAAGGAACTGTTCGAAATTCGGGAAGCGGAGGCTCAAAGGCTGAACCGACCCTCTTATCAGGTGCTGAATAATGAAGCGCTGCTGTACCTGGCCCAACAGCCGCTAGTACCTCTGGAAGAAGTCCCGGGGCTGTCTCCCCACTTGGTACGGCGAATGGGCGCCCGGCTCAAGGCAGCCATTCAGAAGGGAATGCGGGAGCCGGGTATCCAGCGGCCCCTCCGCCCCCGCCGCACGCCACCCGGCAAAGATGCGCAGCAGAGGGCCCAACGGCTAAAACAGTGGCGTTCCGGGAAAGGAGTTTCGCTGGGCCTGGACCCGGCCCACATCTGGCCGGCCGCCAGTTTGGAGCGCCTGGCCCTGAATCCGGCGGAGTGGGAATGGGAATCAGACCCGGATGGCGCACCGGAAGTAAGGAACTGGCAGCGGCAGGAGTTCGCGCCGGAATTGAAGCAGGCCTTGGCCGCCGCCGCCGAATTCCCGGCCAATTAAACGTAAAGTATCTGCCGTAATCTCGGCTAATCCCTTCCGGTGTCCGGCGCCGGAATCTATCTGCCGTCCAAAATCAGGCGGCGGCAAAAGTTGGCCGTGCTTACCAGGTCAGGGATGATTACGTACTCGTCCACCGTGTGCATTTCATTGGTGGCCATGCCGACTACCACGCTCTGAATCCCCTGCCGGCGCATCACGTTGCCATCGGTGCCGCCCCCGGAAGGTTTGATGTTGGGGACAAGGTTCATATCCGCCATAATCCGCCGGGTCATTCGCACCACCGGCTCCTCCGGGTCCAGGTTATACATCTGGAAAAGCACTTCCAGTTCCTCTTCAATGGTAGCATCCCGGTACTTGTCCCGGGCCTGGTTCAACGTAGTCTGCAACTGCATCCGCAGCAGGTCGAAAGTCTCGGTGTTGCGGCTGCGAAACTCCCCGCCGAAAAAGGCTTCCACCGGCACGGCATTGCGCACCGTCCCGCCGGAAATCAACCCCACGTTAAAAGTCGATTCTTCGTCCAGGCGGCCCTGGGGCAGTTCCTGGATAATTTCCGAGGCGATGCGGATGGCGGACAGCCCCTTCTCCGGTTCAACTCCGGCGTGAGCGCCCCGTCCCTTGACGGTTACGTCAAAGCTCATGTAGCTGGGGCTGGAGCCGGTGATGGTGTTGACCGGGCCGTTGCCGTCAAAGACAACGGCTTCCAGGGCCCGGATTCGCGAATAGTCCAGGTTGGTAGCTCCCACCAGCCCGATTTCTTCGCCCCGGGTAAAGACTACTTGCAGGGGACGGTGAGGCAAGTCTTCCTCAATGACCGACTCCAGGCCCTCCATGATGGCGGCGATGCCGGCCTTGCAGTCGCCTCCCAGGATGGTATTCCCCTGAGAAACAATCCGGTCTCCCTGAATTAGCGGAATGATTCCCCGCCCCGGTTCCACCGTATCCATGTGAGCGGACAGCAACAGGGGAAGCTCGCCCGGCTCCGAAGCGATGACGTTGCCATGCGCGTCACGCTCGGTGGTCAGCCCCAGGCGGTTCAGCCGGGCTACCAGATGTTGGGCCATTTCCTCTTCTTCGTCGGATGGACTGTCAATTTGCACCATTTCGCAAAAGGAATTAACTAATCGTTCCTGGCTAATCATGGCCCGTCACCTCGGCTGAACTCTGCTCAATTGGGTTTGGGAAAATTATATCACTTGCCCGGCGCCGCTCATACCCGGCTGGGCAATCCGGTTGAATTTATTGCCGGCGGCCGGCCACCCGGCCAGGGCGGCCCGGTGATTGAACTTGCGGTTCTTCCGCCGCGATTCCAGGTTTGGCCGGGTCAGGGAGAAAGGGCGATTAGCGCCAGGCCGGCTACAATCAGGCAGGAACCCAGCACCCGGCCGGCCCCAAAAGATTCCTTGAGCAGCCAGACCCCGGCCAGGACGCCGACGACAATGCTGACCTCCCGCGCCGGTACGATGTAACTCACTCGGTCCTGGGTGAAAGCCGTCAGAATCGCAGTGTAAGCCAGATAGGACAGGAGGCCCGCAGCGGGAATAGCCCAGAAGGAACCGGCCCAGGCATTCTTGATTTGGGCCAGACTGTAATTGCGGATAATGTAGGGGAGTAGTCCAATGGAAACTCCGACGGTTATCAGGTACATATAGAGGAAAGGCTGGACGTGCTGGACGCCCCGCTTGTCCAGCAGGGAGTAAACGGTAATGGTGCCGCCGGTGAGGATGGCGTACAGGATGCCGCTGTCCCGGAAAAAACTTACCGGACTGGCGACGATTTCCCGGAAATGGCCCCACCAGGAAATGGTGAAAATGCCGACAACTACCAGAGCAATGCCCACAACCGCCGGCAGTTCGATCCGCTCCCCCAGGGTCAGCACGGCCACCAGCGGCACGAGCATGGGGCCGATGCCGCGGGCAATGGGATAAACCAGCGACAAGTCTCCGCGACTGTAGGAACGGCCCAGCAGAATCAGGTAGAAAATTTGCATCAGCATCGACGCCAGGACGAACCAATGGCCGGGGGTAGTAATCGGGTTTAGCCAATAGAGGGTTATTCCCAGGGGCGCCAGCAGGACCGCGCCGCTGACCGAAAACCACCACACAAACAGTTCTTTGTTGCCGGACCGCTTCAGCAGCAGATTCCACCCGGCGTGGGAAAAGGCCGCTATCAATATCAGCAACAAAGAAAAGGCAGTCATAGCGTCAGTATAACTTATACCGGGTCGAAAGGCGCATTTGAATTAAGTAGATGGAGGGACAAAGCTTTCTCCCAGCAAGCGAGAGAAATGAATCTCCCCTCTCCCCGTGGGAGAGGGGCCGGGGGTGAGGGCCGGATTAAGCAACGAGAGTTTAACCGGAATCAAACAAAAAACCTGCGGAATAATCAGCTTCCGCAGGTTTACCGGCAACTAAAGAGTTGGTAGCGCATAGGGGATTCGAACCCCTGATCTCCGCCTTGAGAGGGCGGTGTCCTGGGCCGCTAGACGAATGCGCCACGCAAAACGCTGGAATCGGCCCGCTTTATATCCAGCGGCATCAATATACCAGAATCGGTATCATTTGTAAACCATTTCAGAACCTTGAAATAAAATTAGGAGAGCGGACGGGCATTGTCTGCATCCCGGTATTCCCCTCGCCATTGGTGAGAGCGGCCCGGAGTGCGGGCGTCAGCCGGTACGGAACAACGCAATTTTGCGTTTCCCCGGTCTGGCGCGGACTGACAACAAAACCTGCATTGTGGTATATTCTGTTGTCGGTCAGACATTTAATTTCCCCAGGATTCCCTCAATTAACGGCAGGAATATCAGGTATGCTTTCCGTACCCGGCGCCAGCAGCAGCGATTCCCTGATCCCCGGCAATACAGTGGCCGAAGGAATCGTAATCATCGATTTCGGTTCCCAATACAGCCACCTGATTTCCCGCCGCGCCCGGGAACTCAAGGTCTATTCCGAAGTCGCCACTGCCGCGACTACCTGGGAGAAGGTTTCGGAACGAATCTCGCCCAGGGGGGTCATTTTGTCCGGTGGGCCGGCCAGCGTTTATGAACCCGACGCCCCGCGAATTCCCGATTGGGTCTTCGAGCAGGGTCTGCCAATACTGGGCATTTGCTACGGTCTCCAGGCTCTGGTGCACCAGTTAGGCGGTAAAGTGGCTCCGGGGACCCGGCGCGAGTACGGGCCGGCTCAAGTTACCGGGGCGGTCGAGAAAGTTGGGGACGAATCTATATTAACCGGCCTGCCCCCCCAGTTTCAGGTTTGGATGAGCCACGGCGACCGGGTTGAGTCTTTGCCCGATGGCTTCTCGCCGATAGCCTTCTCGGACAATTCCCCCTGCGCCGCCATCAGCGACGGTAAATCCATTTTCGGTTTGCAGTTTCACCCGGAGGTTGAGCACACCCCGCTGGGTCAAGCTATCCTGGAAAACTTTCTTTACCGGGTGTGCAATTGTCAAGGAACCTGGAACCCGCAAAACTTTGTAGCCGATTCGGTAGCCCAAATCCGGGAGCAAGTTGCCGACGGGCGAGTTATCTGCGCCCTTTCCGGCGGGGTAGATTCGTCGGTAGCCGCTCTGCTGCTGCACCGGGCCATTGGAGAGCGCCTGACCTGCATTTTCGTCAACAACGGACTGCTGCGCAAAGGCGAGGCGGAGCAGGTGCAGGAAACTTTTCGGCAAAACCTGGGGCTGAACCTGCTGTATGTTGACTCGACCCAGCGGTTCGTGTCCCGGCTGACCGGGGTGACCGACCCGGAGTTGAAGCGGAAAACCATCGGGGAGGAATTTATCCGGGTATTTGAGGAAGCGGCCTCGGAACTGAGCGATACCCAGTTTCTGGCCCAGGGAACGTTATACCCGGATGTCATCGAAAGCGAAACTCCGGATAACCGGGTTTCGGCTCGCATCAAGACCCACCATAATGTAGGCGGTCTGCCGGAAAATATGGAACTGGCCCTGGTGGAACCCCTGCGCTACCTTTATAAGGACGAGGTGCGGGAAGTCGGGCTGGAATTAGGGCTACCCCGCGAAATAGTTATGCGTCAGCCCTTCCCCGGGCCGGGGCTGGCAATCCGAATAATTGGCGAGGTAACCGAAGAGCGGTTGGCAATTCTGCGGGAATGCGACTGGATCGTACTGGACGAAATTGAAAAGGCCGGCCTTTACGAAGAAATCTGGCAGAGTTTCGCCGTGCTTAATGACAGCCGTACCGTTGGCGTGATGGGTGATTTTCGTACTTACGGGTACGTTTGCGCCATCCGGGCCGTTGCCAGCAGCGACGCTATGACCGCCGACTGGGTACGCCTGCCCTACGAAGTGTTGGGGCGTATCTCCAGCCGCATCGTGAATGAGGTTCCGGGGGTCAACCGGGTGGTTTACGACATCACCAGCAAACCGCCGGGTACTATCGAATGGGAATAGCCGGCGGTTCCCGAATTATCCGGTAATTAAGAGCCGTCCAGCCGTAAAGTAATCCCCGGATTGCAGCGTCTTGGGCCATTTATTCCTTGCGTCGGGAGTCCAAAAAACCTTGAAAGTTCTGGTCGTAGGTTCAGGAGGTCGGGAACACGCCCTGGTCTGGCGGCTGCGGCTCTCGCCCCGAGTGTCGGATCTTTGGACCGCCGGCGGAAATTATGGAACCGGTCAACTAGCCACAAACGTTCCGGTTTCGCCCGATAATGTTGACCAGGTTGCCGAACTGGCTCGCAGTCTGGACATAGACTTGGTAGTAGTAGGGCCGGAACAGCCCTTGACCGACGGGTTGGTGGACCGACTGGCGGCTCTCGGTATTCCCGCCTTTGGGCCAACTCAAGGGGCGGCTCAACTGGAAGCCAGCAAGAGTTTTGCCCGCCGGATTATGCAGGCGGCCAATGTGCCCGGCCCCGAATATCGGGTTTTCCGGGACCAGTCCGCCGCGCTGGATTTTCTCCGTTCCCACTCCGGACGGGTTGTGGTTAAGGCTGACGGGCTGGCCGCCGGCAAGGGAGTCGCCCTGTGCGCCAATGCCGAGGAAGCGGTAATTGCCATAAAAGGCTGCATGGAGGAACGAATTTTCGGGCCGGCCGGGGATACTGTGGTTATTGAGGAATGGCTGGAGGGCGTCGAGGTGAGCGTTTTTGCCTTCAGCGACGGAGCGGGAATATCAACCCCGATAGCAGCCTGCGATTACAAGCAAGTGGGTGCGGGCGACAGCGGGCCCAATACCGGCGGGATGGGCAGTTTTACCCCGCCTCCCTTCTGGAATCAAGATTTGGCCGAACGGGTGTGCCAAACCATTATGGAACCTACCGTAGCGGCCTTGGCCGAGCGCGGAACTCCCTACCGGGGGATACTGTATGCCGGGCTGATGCTGACCGGGGACGGCCCCAGGGTGCTGGAATTCAACTGTCGGTTTGGCGACCCGGAAACTCAGGTGCTTCTGCCCCTGCTGGAAAGCGACCCGGTGGACATCATGGAAGCGTGTATCGGCGGCAGCTTGGCACGCACGCCCGTGCGCTGGGGGAACCGGGCTCAGGTGGGTGTGGTGCTGGCATCGCAAGGCTATCCCGGCAAGTACGAAACGGGTATGGAAATCGAAGGTCTCGGCGAATGTGCGGAGCCGACTGAGCCGGCTCCCTGGGACTCGGAGACCTTAATTTTTCACGCCGGCTCGCAGCCGGTTATAGACGGGACCGGGCGAACCCGGGCGGTTACCAGCGGCGGTCGGGTTCTTACGGTGGTGGGGAGGGGAGAAACTCTGGAGGAGGCGCGGGAATCGGCTTACCGGAAGGCCGCTCAAATTCGGTTTGAGAATGTCTATTACCGACCGGATATTGGCGACTTGTCGGTAGGCAGCCGCCGGGGTATATGAGCGCCAACCCGGTTATATCCGGACGGTTCCAGTTGGCCCAGGCCTATCGGGAGACGGTGCAGACCGGCGCTTTGGCCCGGTACTGGAAGCGCCGCTGGCAGCGAACTGAGGAAATGGCAGGTTGGCTGGAGCCGGATAATCTGCCCCAGCTTACCGAACAGCATTCCCTCGCCCTGTTCCGGGCTGCCGGCGGCAGGAAGAGCGGAGAATTTTCCGCCAATTCACTGCCGGAAATCGCTGATACTCTTGACTTTCTGCTCTATGATACTATCACACTGGAGGCGCGGTTCAACGAGTGCGTCGCCGCGGGAGGCGCTTACAAGCTGGCCGGAGCCGGCAAGGAGTTCGTATCCTATCTGCTCTGCCTGCGCCAGCCGGAGCTCCTGGCGGTGTGGAACCCGGCGGCGGAACGGGCCCTGCGTCGGCTGGACCTCTTCCCCAAAGGTCTGGCTAAAGGCCACTGGGGGTTGCGCTATATGGACTTGCTGGAGGTCATGCAGCGACTACGTCCCGAATTTGGGCTGGCGGATTTCCGGGAAGTGGACGAATTTTGCTATTTTGTCAGCCGCATAACCAGTCCGGTCGGGGTTTCCCGGTAAGTTCCCGGTCGTCCGGTGGTAAACAACCAGGTTAAGCAAGGAAAGGTGAAGACCGATGGCTTGGCGAGATGACCTGAATGAACTGAAACAAGAAGTTGATGCGGCCTTGGCCCGTAAGATAGGCGAGCCGGTGGACGAGGATGAGGACGAGATTCGGGACCGGGAAGAGCTGTATCAGTTGGCCGCTTTCCTTCAGATTGCCCAGTTGCTGGTGGACCTTAATGAGGTAGTCCTGAACGGCGTCGGAAGGGTGGAATCAACTTCCCTGATCGAATATTATGAAGAGGATGAGCTGCTCTTTACGCTGAGCGACGGCGACGACGAATACGATGAAGAGTCGGACGACGCCGAGGATAGCTTGGAGGAGGCGGAAGAGCTGCGTTTTTCCCTGTTGTGGGAAGACGATGCCGAATGTGCGGTGGATGTGGAGCTGGGCAAGTCCAACGGGCGAATCTTTTTGCACGTAAATGGCGACGAGGTGCGTCAGCAGCGGTCAGTCCTCGAAACGGCAGTGCTGGACGCTTTCCGGGAAGAAATGAATCTGTGAACACAGCCGGATAATCCGGTTGGAAAGGAATGAAAAGGTGCCACTTGTAGGAGTAGTAATGGGCAGCGCCTCCGATGAGCCGGTGGTCAAGGAGACGCTGGAAGTTCTGGAACAAATGCAGGTTGACTATGAAGTCCGGGTTATGTCGGCGCACCGGACTCCGGAGCGAGTACAGGAGTACGCTACGACGGCCCGCGACCGGGGCATTGAAGTGCTTATTTCCGCCGCCGGCGGGTCCGCCGCTCTGGGCGGAGTATTGGCTTCCTGGTCAACTCTGCCGGTAATCGGTATCCCCCTGTCTTCCAGCGAGTTGAACGGGATGGACTCGCTGCTGGCAACGGCGCAAATGCCGCCGGGTATTCCGGTTGCCTGTATGGCGGTAGGGGCTTGGGGAGCGCGGAACGCCGCCTTCTTTGCCGCCGAAATTCTGGGCCTGCGCCACGAACATATCCGCCAGGCCTACGAAAATTACCGACAGCAACTGCGGGAGCGGTAAGGTGATTCCTGCGGTCTTGACCGACTTTGACGATACGGCGGCGGTGCAGAACGTGGCCGAGATGCTGCTGCACCATTTCGGCGATGCCTCCTGGCAGGATGTCCGCGCCCGCTTTCGAGCCGGCGAACTGTCCCTGAAGGACTACCAGGAGATTACCTTCAATGGCATTAAGGCCGACGTCGCTGCGATGCAGGCTTATGTCAGGGAAAATGCCACCCTGCGGCCCGGTTTCAGCGAGTTGTGGCGATACTGCCAATCAATCAACAGCCCGATGGCGGTCGTCAGCCTGGGCCTCGACTTTTACATCCGTGCCCTGCTGGAAAAAGAGGGAGTGGGAGACGTGCCGGTCTATTGCGTCAATACCCGTTTCACTGCGGCCGGCATTTCCTACTACTATCATCATACTCGCCCCGGAGCGGAAGAAAACGGGAATTCCAAGGGACTGGTGGTGGAGCGGTATCAGCAGTTGGGTTACCATGTAATCTACGCCGGCGACGGCCGTTCCGACTTTGAGGCTGCGGAGAGAGCGGATACGGTTTTCGCCCGCAGCTTTCTGGCCGAAGAGTGCGCCCGGCAAAATGTCCCTTATCGACCCTTTAGCGATTTCGGCGCCGTGCTGGTCGCGGCCCGGGAACTGACCGGCGTCCCGGACTCCGCCGCCGGGGCGGGGTTCCCCGGCAGCGCATCCGGCGCTTAATCCGAAAACTGCAACCCACCCCGGAGGATAAAGTTTGATTGACCGATATTCCCGTCCGGCCATGAAGCAGGTCTGGTCGGAGGAGAACAAATACCGTAAGTGGCTCCAGGTGGAACTGGCGGTAGCCGAGGCCTGGACTGAGGCCGGCGTTATTCCGCTGGAGGATATGGAATCCCTGCGCCCGGTCCAGTACAACCACCGGCGAATGATGGAATTGTTCGAGACTACCCGTCACGACGTAACCGCATTCCTGACTTCCATAACCGAGGGTATCGGCCCGAAGGGACGCTGGCTGCACTTGGGGATGACCTCTTCGGATATGCTGGATACGGCCCAAAGTCTGCAAATGGTTGAGGCGGGCCAGTTGCTCCGGCAGGAACTGCGGCAGGCCATCGAGGTCTTGGAGCGGCAGGCGCTGGCCTACAAGGACACCTTGATGATGGGTCGCACTCACGGGGTTCACGCCGAACCGATGACCTTTGGTCTCAAGCTGGCGCTGTGGCGTGAGGAACTGCGCCGCCAATTGTCCCGACTGGAGGAAGCCTGCGAAAGCATCCGGGTAGGCAAAATCTCCGGCGCCGTTGGCACTCACGCCACCATCCCGCCGTCGGTGGAGGAGCAGGTATGCCGGAACCTGGGATTGGCGACCGCCCCGGTGTCCAACCAGGTTATTCAGCGGGACCGATACGCCCACTTTATCACCACCCTGGCTCTGATTGCGGCCTCGCTGGAAAAGTTCGCTACTGAAATACGCTCCCTTCAGCGCACCGAACTGCACGAACTGGAAGAGCCTTTCGGTCAGGGACAAACCGGGTCGTCGTCAATGCCCCACAAGCGGAATCCGGAATTGGCGGAACGCATCTGCGGGCTGGCCCGCCTGATTCGCGGCCACAGCGTAACGGCCCTGGAAAATGTGGCTCTGTGGGGGGAGCGGGACATCAGCCATTCTTCGGCGGAGCGAATTATCCTTCCCGATTCCTGTCTGGCGCTGGACTATATTCTTTCTATCTTTACCCGTATAGTAAAAGACCTGCGGGTCAATTCCGACCGGATGTGGCAAAATGTGGAAAGCAGCCGGGGTCTGGTCTTCAGCCAGAGAATCTTGCTGGCTCTAGTTGACCATGGTATGGGCCGGGAGGCCGCTTACCAGGTGGTCCAGCGCAATGCCATGCGCAGTTGGGATGGGGGATTTGACTTCCGCGACCTGCTGCGCGCAGACCCGGAGGCGGCGGAATGGCTGCCCGGGGAGGAATTGGAAAATCTCTTTGATTACGGTTACTATACCCGGTACGTGGATGACACCTTCCGGCGGATTGGCCTGCTGCCGGTTGAAGTTTCGGCCCAGTCCTGACCAACAACCCGGTCATCGCCTTGAAAGCAGATAGTTCTGCGGCGTTGTCCAGGTTCAGTTTTAATTTGCGTTGCCGGGAGAGGCCCCGGCGGGTTTCGGGAGCGGCGCTCTGAAAATATTTTGAATACTATAGTTGCAGGTTTCTTATGTTAATCGAATCCGGTTTGCCAAATCTGATGCACCAGGGAAAGGTTCGCGATACCTATGCGATAGACGATGACCTTCTCCTGATGGTAGCTACTGACCGCATCTCCGCTTTTGACGTGGTACTGCCGACGGGCATACCGCAAAAGGGCAAGGTCCTGAATCGAATATCCAGGTTTTGGTTCGACAAGACTGCCCATCTGATTCCCAATCACTTGATAGCCTTGGCGGACGCCGATAACGCGGCGGCGCTGCTGGCGGCCAACCCGGACCTGTCCGGTATATCCCCCGAGCTGGCCGGCCAGGCCATGATTGTGAAGCGAGCCGAGCGGATCGACATCGAATGCATTGTCCGGGGCTATATCACCGGTTCCGCCTGGGGCGAGTACCGGCGACAAGGCACGGTGTCCGGGAAGCCGATGCCCGAAGGACTGGTGGAAGGTATGGAGTTTCCCGAACCTCTGTTTACCCCCACCACCAAGGCTGAGGAAGGACACGACCAGAATATGTCCGATGCCGAAGTGGAGGAAATGGTGGGGGCTGATATGGCTCAGCAACTGGCCGAAGCCAGCAAGTCGGTTTACGCCTTCGCGCACGACTACGCCCGACAGCGGGGCATCATCCTGGCCGACACCAAAATGGAGTTCGGCCTGCTGAACGGACAGCTAATCCTGATTGATGAATTGCTGACGCCCGACTCCAGCCGCTTCTGGGATATGGAAGGCTATGCGCCGGGAAAGTCCCAGCCCAACTTTGACAAGCAGTTCGTTCGCGACTGGCTGGTAGAACAGGGGTGGAATCAGGAACCGCCGGCGCCGGAACTGCCCGACGACGTTGTGAGCCGCACCACGGAAAGGTATGTGGAAGCCTACCGCAGACTTACGGGAACAGACCTGTAGCGAAGCTGCAAAGACTTGTCGGCTATTTGGAGGTAACCTAATTGCCCATATCACGGCGCCGCCGGCGCCGGTCCTCACCTCAGGGCCGCGCCGCGGACATGGTAGTGAATCAGCCCCGGCAGAAGGCCAATATTTGGTACATAATTGCTTCGGGGATTATCGCATTTCTGGTAATCGCCGGCTTTGTGGTGGGCGGCATCAGCTTTACCGGAAACAGCGGCGTCGGCAGCAGCGATGAGTATGTTGAAGGCGTCGGCGAGCGGCAGGAAATAATGCCGACCCGGCTGCACGTCCCCGAGGACCAGACAGTCGCTTACAACAGCACCCCGCCCACTTCCGGCGACCACTGGGATTGGTGGGCCCGCTGCGGCTTTTACGAGGACGGCTTGCCCGACGAGCGAATCGTACACAACCTGGAGCATGGCAATATTGTTGTCAGCTATAACCTCCCGGACCAGGCCGACCTGGACCGTCTCAAGGCGTTCATGGACAACTTTGAGTTGGCGCCCAGTTGGGCCGTTACCCGTTATTACGACAAGATACCGGAAGGAACCGTCGCCTTGTCCGTCTGGGGCGTCCTGGACACTATGCAGGGCGTAGATGAAGAGCGAATCGAGACTTTCTTCCGCACCTATGCCGGTAACATGGGCCCGGAATTTCCCAATGGCGCCCCCTGCACCAGTAGCGGCGTAATGGAGTAGTAACCGGCATCCGGCCTCTCTAATCTGGAGAGGCCGGGTTCGGCAGTCCGGTTTGCGCACCGGGCGAAGTCCCGGAAATTCAGCCGGCAAGGAAGGCAGCCCAATTGTTCGTGGCTAAAGTTTACGTGAGCTTGAAACCGGCGGTGAACGACCCTCAGGGCACAACCGTACTGGGCGGCCTGCACAGCCTGGGGTTTGCAACCGTAACCGAGGTACGGGTGGGGAAATTCCTGGAAGTAAAACTGGATGAAAGCGACCCCTCCCGGGCCCAGCATCTAGTCGCGGAGATGTGTGAAAAGTTGCTGGCTAACCCGGTGATTGAGCAGTTCTCCGTGGAGCTTGCCGAAGAACCGGAGTAAGACGCTATTGCTATTCCGCAGCCGCTTACCCAATAGCTGAAATGCCGGGGGCCGGTCTCGTCTCGTACCGGTCTCCTTCAGAGCAAGTTGACCGGCCATAGCCATTTCGTTGGAATACCCCCGGTTCCCTTGACCACAATTTTTAGCTGAGGAGATGTTGCCGTGACCACCAACAGCCACAACACCTACGTTTACGTTGGAGCCGAAAGCAGAGGCCTGTACCGGCTTGCTCCCGGGGCGGAAAGTTGGGAGGAGTTGACCAACGGGCTGCCCGAGAATCCCGTTGTCCCCGGTATCGCCATCCACCCCAGCGACCCGTCCATCATTTATGCCGGCACCCAGGACGGGCCTTACCGCAGCTCCGACCGGGGAGAGCATTGGGAACGGCTGGACTATCCGTCGCTGGCCCCTCCCGTCTGGACTTTCCTGTTTCGACCCCGGGACCCCCAGGTTATCTACGCCGGCACCGCCCCGGGGGAGTTGTATCGCAGTGAGAACGGAGGCGACTCCTGGACCAAACTTAACCTGCCGATGGGTTCCAACGAGGTCTCCATGGCATTTCCCACCCGGGTTATCGGGTTGACCGCTGACCCCAACTTCCCGGACGAAATGTACGCCGCGCTGGAGGTGGCCGGAGTAATGCGGTCAACCGATGGCGGGGACACCTGGGATGAGATTACCGGCTCCCTGGCGCCCAGTGAAGATACCCTTGACCTGCACGGGGTACAGTGCACGGCCGCATCGCCCCGCACCGTATTCATCACTACCCGAGTGGGGCCGTTTATCGGGCCGGACCGGGGCAGTGAGTGGCTTCCCGTGGACTTCGGGCAGTTTTCGGAAATCACTTATACCCGCGACCTGTACGCCGCTCCCCACGAGCCCAATATGCTCTACGTTTCCATCGGAGCTGCTGCCCGCAGCCGTCAGGGCGCGCTGTACCGCAGCCGGGACCTGTTCAAAACCTTTGAGCCGGTCGGGGCCGGGGTTTCGGCCAACAGCACGATGATGGCGGTGCGGGTGAATCCCCGGGAGCCTTCCCACGTCTTTTGTGCCGCCCGGGACGGGCAGGTATTCGGGTCGCTGGACGATGGCGCTACCTGGAACAACCATCCCCTGCCGGACAAAGCTAAAGAGGTGCGCGGCCTGGCGGTGGGTTAGACCGGCTTACCAATGCAGCCTGTACCTCGGGTTCGTTTGTCGGCCTGAGCCGGAAGACAAAGACGCCGTTACGCCGAAGTAACGGAAGTGCAGAATCGGAGTGCATAAAAGAGCCGCAACTGACTCAGTTGCGGCTCCTGCTTTCGGTCATTTGAGGTCAACCCGACAACTAACCGGCGATGTTGTCCTGAATGTGGCCGATTATCTCTTCTACCGTCGCCTGCTGCCACGCCTCGGCCCGGGCGGCGGTGCGCGCCCGGCGCTCCCGGCCAAAGTCCTGGTCGCTGATGTCCGGATTCTCGGACCGGATGGCGGCCTCAATCTCCCGGGTTTCCTCTTCCGCCACCGCCGGCTTCTCAATCCAGTGGCAGATATACCGATGGTCGGAAGTGTAAAACACGGCGGTGGGGATGGACATATACCGCCCTTCCTTGAGAAACTCATTCATTATGTCATGGTGCTGGTCCCGCGGGAACACCCGCATTTCCCAGCCGGCGGATTCCGCCATCCGGGCCAGCACGGGCAGTCCCCGTACTACATCCCCGCACCAGTCCTCGCCCAGCACCAGCATCTTGGTGGGGCCGATGGAAGCGCCGGTCAGGGCTTTGAGCGAGGCTTCGTTCTCAGCCGTTACCTGGAAATTTTCATAGTAGCCGTCCATCCGCTCTTTATTGACGTTAATCTGAGCCATGTAATCGGGATAGGTAAAACCCTCGCTGAAACGCTGCGGTGTAACTACACTGGTATTGCTGGTCATTTTAACCCTCCTGTCTAAGGCGATTTTGCCGGATAAAACTTGAAAATCGCTTTAATTAAGCCGCCAACTGGCCGCTATCCGATTTCTCAACCGTGGTGTCCCTCAAATCCAATTTCAACCCGGCCGTCCGGGTAAACTATGATGGGAACGGAGTCTCCATAGAGCAAGGCTTCGTCCAGAGTATCCTGGCTCTGGTCCACCCGCCGCTCTTCGTACTGGATTCCCTGGCGACGCCACGCGTCGCGTAACCGATCGGAGGCCGGTCAAACGGTCAAGGTATAAACTACCGGAATGTCTGCCATATTTGCGCCTCCCTCCCTGCTGCCTGCATTTTCTTGCCACTACCAACTAGCTGCAATTCTACAACGCCGACAGCTTGCTGTCATCCGGGTTGTGTCAGCCGCCGGGCGAGCGGCCCAAACTCGACTAATTGATTGGGACACCCCTTCGTTGGCGTTGTCTTCAGGCTTGCCGACCGGGTTCCCGGCGGTCATTGCCCCGGTTGGCGGCCACTTGCGGTTGTTTCCCTACCCGCCCCCGGATATAATGGCGCTGATTTGCCCCGTAATTCAACAGGCTGTCGAATCCAAAAGGAGGAACAATGATTGCGCTAATCGTATCCATCAATATCAAGCCCGGATTCAAGGAGCAGTTCATGGAGTCAATGATGGGGGATGCCATCGGCTCCAACAACGATGAGCCGGGCTGCCTGCGCTTTGATGTGCTGCAGGACAATGAACATGAGAACCGAATTCATCTCTACGAAGTTTATGTCGATGAAGCGGCGGTAGAGGCCCACCGGGCGGCGCCCCACTATACCAAGTGGCGATCGGAAGTCGCGGACTGGTTTGACGGCGAGATTACCCGCAACGTGGCTACTCCGGTGTACCCGGACCCGGAAAAGTGGGAAAAGCGGCCCCCGGTGGAATAACCCGCTCCCTTTTTTGCGCTAAATTCCGGGCATCCAGCGACAACTGCGGGGTGCCCGGTTTGGCGTTGATTACTTCAACCAAACCCCGACACTAGCGACACCCGCCGCTAGAGATTTCTGGTCAGCGCTTGCCGGAAGGCGGCCAGGAATGTGGCAATGTCATCCCGGGTTATGGCGGTGGACAAGGCCCCGACCAGATTGGAGGCCATCAGGATGCCTTCGTTCAGCAATCCTAAAAACATCCGGTCCCGCAGGTCTTGATTGCCGCCGGCGATGTCCCGGTAGGTTTGCACCGGCCCGGCGGTGAAGTGAATGCCAAAGAGGGAGCCTAACCCGGTAACCTGCGCCGGAACCTCCAGTTCAGCGCAAATGGCCCGAATGCCCTGCCGGAGTTCTTCAGTCAACTCGGCCAGATTCCGGTAAACGTCGGGAGTCAACTGCTCCATCGTCGCGGCGCCGGCCAGCATGGTCAGCGGGTTGGCGTTAAAAGTGCCGGCGTGAGACACTACCGGCCCGGCAGTGGGGTCATAAAGCTCCATAATTTCCCGGCGCCCGCCGAAGGCTCCTACCGGGAGCCCTCCGCCAATAATCTTGCCCAAAGCCGTCAAATCCGGTGTAACTCCGTAGTATTCCTGGTTGCCACCGGGTGCGACCCGGAAACTGATAACCTCATCGAAAATCAGAACCGTGCCGTTGGCGGTGGCGAAGTCCCGCAACATTGACAGGTACTCGGCCTGCGCGGGAACCATTCCCACCGACCCCATAACCGGCTCCACAATTACCGCCGCCAGGTCGGCGGCGTTTTCTTCCAGTATTTTCAGGGAGGCAGCGGAGTCGTTGAAGGGCATAATGGTTACTTGCTCGGTAACTCCCGGAACCAGTCCGGCGCTGGCCGGCACTGGCCGCGGATTGCTCGAGTCGCCGGCCAACGCCGGGTCAACCCGGACGCTGACCGTTACCCCGTCGTGGGTTCCGTGGTAGCCGCCTTCCACTTTGGCGAACCTGGTGCGCCCGGTAAAGGCCCGGGCCGCTCGCAGAGTATTGAGGGTAGCTTCGGTGCCGGAGTTGGTAAATCGAACCAGATCAAAACTGGGAACCCGCTGGCACAAGATTCGGGCCAGGGCCACCTGATGCTCGTTGGGGGCGTTATAACCCAGTCCCCGCTCCAGTTGGCGATGTATTGCCGCCAGCACCGGGGCCGGCCCGTGCCCCAGAATCATGGTGGTCATCGTATTGATGAAGTCGAGCCGCTGGATACCGTCGGCGTCCGTTACCCGATTGCCGGCAGCCTCGGTGATGAAAACGGGGTAGGGCTTCCAGAAAATCGAGTTTCGGCTGTCGCCCCCCGGCAGATATGCGCCGGCTTCTTCCCACTTGGCCCGCGACCGGGGAGTCAGCTCAAGGTAGCGTTCCAGTTCCCCATTAAATTCCGGCACGGCGCCCCTCCCGCCTAGGCCAGGGCCGTGGCGGCTGGCCGAGGAAAATAGATTGTACGCAGCGAGCGACTCCCCAGACTGAACAGCATGGCAACGATGAACAGGACTCCGCCGGCCGAGAGAATCGTCGAGGCGGTCAGGACCGAAAATGCGTTCAGCAGGATACCGACATCCACCAGTCCGGCGTTGATGAGGTTAGCCAGGGCCATGCTTCCCCCAACGTGGAAGGAATACACGCCGGAAACCCGTCCCCGCACCGAGTCGTCAACAATGGACTGGATGACCGTATGGGTGATGGTCATAAACCCGCCCTGGTTCATGCCAATAGCTATGGTAGCCGCCAGCGACAAGGCCGGGTTCGAAGACACGGCCAGCACAATTGGCCCAACGCCGCTGGTGATGCCAAAGATGAGGAACAGCATACCCCGGGTTTTGGGACTCTGGATTCCGGCAAGCCAGACGGCGGTCGCCAGCGCCCCGATGCCAACGCCCATAATCAGGAATCCGGCTCCTTCATCCCCGGTTTGCAGCTTTTCCTGCGCTATCAACGGCAGCAGGGACTCGTAAGACATAGTCAAGGAACAGTGGCCCAATACAATGAGAATCATTGCCAGCACTTGAGGGTGGGAATACACATACCCGAACCCGGCGGCCAAATTGCTGATAAACCCCCGCCGGGCATCGATCCGGCCGGTGGAACGGGTTGAAATACGCGCCACCTGCACCAGCCCGATGGCGTACAACAGGGCGCAAGCCCAAAAGACGGGTTCGGTGCCGAAATAGAGGGTTATCAGCCAGGCAACTACCCCGCCGACGAATCGGGAGCCTTGCTGGGTGGCCTCGTTCAAGGCTATCGCATTGGGCAGCAATTCTCGCGGCACCAGATTTGGCACCAGGGATTGGGTAGTGGTCATCTGGGCGGAGCGCAGGGTGCCATTCAGCAAGGACAAGCCCACCAGCCACCAAATATTGGCTAGTCCCAGCATCACGAGGAAGGCCAGCAGGATGTTATGGGCCAGATTCAGGGTGTAGGTCCACTGGAGGACCGTTTGCCGGTCAAAGCGGTCGGCCAAAAACCCGGTGATGACGGTGGAGAAAACCCGGGGAATCATTGCCGCAAATGTAACCAGACCAACCCATAAATACAGGTTGGTCACGCTGAACCCGAAAATGAAAAAGTCGAAGGTGGAAGACTCGGTAAGTTCCTTGGTCAGAACGGCCCGGGAAACGATAAGCGCCCAAGCCGCTGAACCGGCGCACAAGTTGGCAGTCCACAGGGTCAGGTAATCCTTATGCTCCAGGGCCAGCAAAAATCGGTTGAACGGGGTAGCCAGCGTCCGACCCAAACTATTCGCCAAATCTTCACCCCGGAGGCCGGATGGGTAGAGGCTGCTGCCCGGAGGAACCTGCGTCCCGGTTAAGGACGGCAACGGCAGTCTTTGCCGGACTAATCAACCTTCGCCGGCTTTACTGCGTCGGCCGACTTGAGCGCCCGGTACACCCGGTCAGGTTGTACGGCATTATATACCCGTATGCGGGTTTGGGAAAGCGGAGGTAGATTCCGGCCAAGCCGGCGAAATAAGAGCGGCAGAACCGATTGAAGTTGCCACCGGAATTATTCTGCCGCCTCCCAACGGGGTTTATTCCGAATCTTTACGCTGGCAACCAGATAAAGAGCCTGATCCAACCGGCGAATTTCCAATTCGTGGCAGCCATCTACGATTTCCAGATGGCGGGATACGGCGGTCAACAGGTCCTGGCTCAGCGCCTCCATCCCGTCGGCCATTACCAGGTCGCGCCGGTCGCGGCTGATGGCATTCTGCAGCCTTTCCCGGGCGATATTCTTGGAGTAAACCGGATTCTCCTCAGAATCGTCGCGGCCCCTGGGCCGTCTAAGCAGGCTAAGCATGAGTGTACTCGCTGCGGTTAATCCCCATCAGAAACCTTACCCGATCCATCAGGCCGGACTTGGGTTCCAAATCCACTAATGGAACTTCTTCGCCGTCGACCCGGGCGGCGATTCGGGAAAAGGCCATACCCGAAGGCGCCTTTTTGTCGTGGATAACCGGGATTCCCTGGTTTGTTGCCGTAATCAACTGGTCGTCGGCCGGCACCATCCCCAGAATATCTACCGCCAGCAACTCCACAATGTCGTCCTTGTTCAGCATATCGCCCCGTTTCACCATGCCCGGCCGGACCCGGTTAATAATCAACCGGGGACGGTAAAGCTCGGCCGCTTCCAGCAAGCCAATCACCCGGTCGGCGTCCCGGATGGCCGAAACCTCCGGGGTGGTTACTACGATAGCCTCCTTGGCCGGGGCGATGGCATTGCGAAAGCCCTGCTCAATGCCGGCCGGACAGTCGATTACGACGTAGTCGAACTGTTCCTCCAGCTGCCGGCAAAGGTTGGTCAGTTGTTCCGGGCTGACGCAGTTCTTGTCCCGAGTCTGGGCTGCCGGGATCAGGTACAGTTCGTTCAACTGCTTGTCCCGAATCAGCGCCTGGGTCAGTTTGCATCTTTCCTCGATGGCGTCAACCAAATCGTAAACGATGCGGTTCTCCAACCCCATGACCACGTCCAGGTTGCGGAGTCCGATATCGGCGTCGATTACGATTACCTTGTGTCCCCGCAAGGCCAGGCCGGCGCCAATGTTGGCCGTGGCGGTAGTCTTGCCTACACCTCCCTTGCCTGACGTAATGACGATGGTTTTACCCTTCATACGGTATTCCTCCCTGGTATTCTTCGCGACGGCGCGCGAAGGGGACAACAAAAATAGAACCCCGCCGCAGATAGGCGATGCTGGGGACAACGGCGCGGCTGCCGGGCTTGGAGCGTCTGATTTCCGAGGGAGCCTCGCCAATGCAGGCCCCGATTTGCAGGCGGTGCGACTCCAGGTTCAGGGCAAGTATCGTGGCCCTGGTATCGCCGCCGGCCCCGGCGCGGGCCATCCCCCGCAGCGACCCTAATACCACTATGTCCCCGTCGGCAACTACCTCGGCCCCGGGGTTGACATCTCCGAACACCACCACATCCCCCGGGTACTGGATTACTTCGCCGGAACGACAGGTGGTCTTGAGAATCAGAGCTTCGTTTGCCCGCCGCAGGCCGATATGACCAGGGTCATCGTTCTGGTGGCCTTCGGATTCCGGCGCGGTGGCCGGCTCCGGCTCGATAGCGGCGGCTTCATTGGTTTCGGGCAACGCCTCACCGGAATCCGGGTCAATCCCCGGCGCTGCCGATTCGGCGAGTTCCTTAACCGGGGCGTCCAGCTCCGGGGCCAGTAGCTGCAAGCCATCCCATCCTTCCGGCAGCTCCGTGGATGAATCCACAGGAGAACCGCAATCCGGCGACGGCGCCGAGTCGGCTGCCGGTGGAATGAGCGGGCGGTCCGGTTCCTCCTCTCGCACATCGGAGGCTGCGTCGGCTAACCCGGCGTCATCTTCTGGGCCGTCCTCGGGCGCTGGCCCGGTTGCGGCGGTCTCCTTCTGACCGGTGTCCTCCCCGGTATCTAACCGGGCAGCCAAAACCGCTGGCCCGGTGGCTGGCTGCAACTCGTCCAACTCGCGTCCGGCGCCATTGGTTGCAACCGGGTTGGCTGCAACCGGAAAAGAAGGTTCAACCTGACTTGGTCCCGATTCCAGCGCGCCGAGAGCGCTCTGGAGGATTTCCGGCGCACACCAGTAATGGGTTACGGTGAGGCCGGTTTCGGCATCCAGTATCTGTTGTATTGCCGCAAGCTGGTCGGGGACCAGAATGCGGCGTCCCACGTTAACCGATACCGTACCTTTGGAATAAAGACCGCGGCCTACCTTCAGGTATGCACGTAAACTCTCTTCCACCAGTTCGAAGGGAGCAGAGTCGTCTATTGTGAAATCGACGTTGGAGCCGCGGCCCAGCGCTTGAATGGCATCCACTTCTTGCATGAGACCCGCTTTCGATTCAGTGATTAGAGGAATTGGAGTGAGGGAAGCTGCCGATAATTCCCTGTAGTGGCGTCAGCAGCGCTAAAGGATTACGTCCGAAACCGCGAAACACCCGGCCTGAAAGAGTTCCGAAAAGGTAAAAGGTAACTATGGTTAGAGCCAGCAGGTAGGCCGGGTTATATCCGTAGAACAAGGGGAACACCGCCTCACATCACAATTCCCAAGTTGCCTATTTTTATATCAATCCGCCTTTTCCGGCGTCAAGGTTCATTGTTGCCAGCTTTTCTCAATTGTTTTGCCGCCGCCTCGAGGCAAGGCAATTCAAAAGGGGAACTGCTTCCTGCACCGGACAGGAAGCAGTTCCCCCTCTGGCAAAAAAACATACCTGCGGAGTCGGGAGGAGCGTGACCGGGAAAGCTAGGGGGCCGCGCCGAAAACCGCCACCGAGCAGGTAAAGGAACCAGGCCGACCGCCCAGGTTATGCGTCAAACCCAGGTCGGCTTTTTGCAGCTGCCGGGCGTCGGCCTTTCCCTGGAGCTGTTTGTAAACCTCGTAAATCATCCGGATGCCGCTGGCGCCGATGGGATGCCCGAAACACTTGAGGCCGCCATCGGTGTTGACTGGCAGTGTACCTTCCAGCGTGAAGGTCCCGGCCGCCACATCGTCGCTGCTGCGGCCCCGGGGACTGAAGCCCAGGTCCTCGTAGATAATCAACTCGGTGATGGTGAAGCAGTCGTGCACCATCGCCAGGTCCAGTTCCGCCCGGGGATCGGCGATGCCGGCTTCCTGGTATGCCATCTGGCTGGCCCGCACGCTCTCCGGGAAGTGGGTGAAGTCCCAATCGTTCCGGATGGCTCCGAAGGCTCCCACGGACAGAGCCAGCGCCTTGACCAGCACGTAGTCTCGCCGGAAGCTGCGGGCTATTTCCGGCGTGGTGATTATGGCCGCGGCCGCTCCGTCGCTGACACCGCAGCAATCGAACAATCCCAGCGGCCAGGCAATCATCGGCGCATTAACTACCTGCTCCGGGCTGATTTCCTGCTGGAAATGGGCCCGAGAGTTCAGGGAGCCGTTATGGTGGTTCTTGGCAGCGATACGGGCCAACGTCTGCTTGCCTTCAGCGTAAGGTATTCCATACTGGTGGAAATACCGGGTTGCGGCCATGGCAAACTGGGAAGGCGGTGGCGTAGGTGGCGTAACGTCGGAACCGGGAGCTTCCGGCACCGCCAGGCCCGAGAACCCCGAATCCTTGAGCTTCTCTACGCCCACGGCCAGCACGATGTCATAGACTCCGGCAGCCACGGCGTAGGCGGCGTTGCGAAAGGCATCGGTAGCGGTGGCGCAGGCATTCTCCACCCGGGTGATGGGGATGTAATCCAGCTTCAGGGCTTCGGCCAAAGGCTGACCGGTGCGGAAGCTGCTTACCGTTCCCAGCCAGGCGGCCTGGATGTCGCCGGCTTCCAGGCCGGCGTCGGCGTAAGCTTCGTAGGCGGCGTCCACCATCAGGTCCACTGCGCTGGCATCCCACCGCTCGCCAAACTTGGTGCAGCCCATCCCGATAATCGCCACCCGGTCTCTGATTCCGTTCATTTCATTCCTCCGGCTCGGTCAACATTGCGCCACCGCCCCCAAATCGGTCGGGAACAGCTTTCCAGTAATAGTTGTGAATGCCGTTTACTACCCGGAGCTTGCGAAAGCTCATCCGGACCGGCATACCGATACGAACTTCGGCCAACTCCCGGTCCGTAACCATGCACACCATTCGCCCGCCGCCCTGGAAGTCAACGACGGCCACCACCAAGGGAGTATCAACGGCGCCGGCGATATAGTCCATGGAGTAGGTGAATATTTCGCCCGGCTGTTCCGCCAGGCGCACACCGGTGTAGTTATCCCGGTCCCGGCAGTTCACGCACACCCGTTGGGGCGGGTATTGAATATAACCGCAGGATACACATTTACCGGCGTACAATCTAAGGTTCTTGTCGGCTTCCCGCCAGAGGGCAGCGGCGGAAGGCGATGCCGGGGTGGGCCGGCGGGCGGCGTCATCGGTTACCCATACTTCCCGCCAACGAGCGTAAGTTTCATAATTTTCCAGAACCGTGCCCGCGTTCAGCTGCCCGATTAACCCAAATGCCGGCGCTGGGCCTGCTCTTTCGGTAGTGCGAAAGGCGAGGACGTCGCTGCCGTCGCCGTAGGACAGAGTGAGCAGCAGCTGATCCGGTTTCGCATCTTCCAGGGAGGCCGCCAGCAACATTATCGGAAAGGCGGCGCCGGTGTTGCCCAGTCGGCCAAACAGCGGGTCTTGCACTTGCCCGGCCTGTAATCCCAGCCTTTGGGCCAGGCGGCGATGCCGGCGACCGTCGGGCGCAACCAGGGCAACCCGGGCAAAGTCCTGCGGCGTATAGCCCTGTTTGTCCAGAAATCCGGCAAAGGCTTCGGGAACAATTCGTTCCAGTCCTTCTTCAGAAGCAAACCGGTCTTCCCAGGAACGGACAAAGGTGTCCGTGGCTGAGCGCCAGTTATCCAGCATATTATCGGTCACAGCATGGAAGCCGTTATATTCGGCCAGCAGGTTTTCTTTCCCTACCAACAGGGCGGCGGCGCCGTCCCCGGAATTGCGCTCGGTATCGCTGCGGGGCGCTCCCTGGCGACTGTCGGCAGCCACTACCAGTACCTGCCTGGCGGAGCCGGCGGCAACCGCATCCAGGGCGGCGCGCAGCGCCGAGGTTCCCGCCCGCAGCACGTCAGTGATGTCGGCAGTAAAGATGTCGCGGCGCAAGTCCAGCGCGGCGGCGATAATTGCCGCCCCCTGCTTTTCCACGTAGGGCGAGGTTGAACTGGCAAAGTAAAGGCCGTCAACGGCTTGGCGGTCAAGGCCGTGCAGACAATCTTGCCCGGCGGCTACCGCCATCGTGACGCTGTCTTCGTCGAAGTTGGCGACGGCTCGCTGGTAAGGCGCCGGCCAGCCGGCCGTTTCCGGGCCGAGCCGGTATTTGGGGATATAAGCGCCGTAGGCGACGATTCCGGTCAAAACTGCCTCAGGACGGAAATTTGCTTCCGGACAATGCTACCAATCGCCGGATTCCGATGTCAATTTAGACTCGGCTGTCCCCCAGGGCTATCGCATATGAAAAATTTTCAGGATGAGAACGGAACTTTCCGATGTTTTGGCGGCGCTTTACTGGGTAATCAACATCAAAACCAACGGTTTAAGTCTTAAATTACCCAAATTTAGCAGTTAAAAACGGAGATTTAACCGTCAATTGGCCTCTTAAAATCCATATGCGATAGCCCTGGGCTGTCCCCGGCCAATCACCCCGGGTTCCTGAAATGCCCCTCATTTCGGACAATGAGCGGCATTTACTATGTTAAGATTAGTAGCCTGCCGGCTTCGGCAGGAAATACGGCCTTTTATCCGGTGATGCCCGTAGGAATAGATTGGCATGAACAACCTGCGACTCTTTGGAACGTATCTGTTGATGATGGCGGTGGGGGCCGGCTTGGCCGTGGCCGTGAATTACTCTCTGGAATATATGCCCGATATGCCGTCGGTCTGGGAAAGGGAAGCCGATTCCCAGTTGCCGCCCGAGTTCGACAAACTGGCCGAAACCTGGGAACTGCTGGAGCAGGAGCACATAAACCGCAGGAACCTGGACCCGGCAAAGTTGAGCGAAGGCGCCATGCGGGGTATGCTGGAGGCCCTGGACGACCCTTACGCTTCGTTCCTTGACCGGGAGCAGTTCCAGCAGCAGGAGTCAAGAATTCAGGGTGTATTTGAAGGTATTGGAGCGCAGGTAGGGATGCAGGATAACCTTTTGACGGTTATTGCCCCGCTGCCGGGCACCCCCGCCGAACAGGCCGGCATCATGGCCGGGGATGTGATTCTTGAAGTAAATGGCGAAAGTACGGAGAATATGAGCCTTGAGGAGGCCGTGCTGAAAATCCGGGGTGAGAAAGGCACTACGGTGCAGCTCCTGGTAAGGCACATCGACCAGGCTTCTCCGATTCTGATTCCCATCGTCCGGGGGGTTATACCCCTGGAAACAGTTCGATTTACCATGCTCCCGGAAGACATCGGCTATCTGCACATATCCAATTTCTCCTCCAATACCAGCGACGATGTGCGGGAGGCTCTCCGGGAGTTCAACGCTGCCGGCGGGCAGGGATTGATCGTGGACCTGCGCTCTAACCCGGGCGGCCTGTTGAGTGTAGTGGTTGACGTTACCAGCCAATTCCTTGAAGATGGCCTGGTAACTTTTGAGCTTGACGGTCAGGGAGACCGCAGGGAATGGAATGTGACTGCCGGTGGAGAAGGGAAAGGGATTCCCATGGTAGTCCTGGTCAACCAGTTCAGCGCCAGCGCCAGCGAGGTCTTTGCCGGGGCGATACTGGACCACCGGCGCGCTCCCGTCGTCGGGGAGACCACTTTCGGTAAGGGCAGCGTCAACACCAGGTATAGACTCGCCGACGGTTCGGGAGTCTTCTTCACCATTGCCCACTGGTACACGCCCAATGGTACATTGATCGAGGGTTCCGGGATAACCCCGGCCCACGAAGTCGCCAACGTACCCGACTCGGAACAGGATTTGCAGATGGAGTTGGCGATCGAACTGCTGAAACAACAGAATCCAACCGCCGGAGAGCTGCGGCCCTGATACCCAAATTTCATTCTTGGCAGGCGCGATTATGCCCAGTAAAAAGAAAAAAGCGGCAGTAAAAGAACAGCCCAACAACCGTTTGATTGCCACCAATCGCCAGGCTTTCTTCAACTACGAAATCCTGGATCGGCATGAGGCCGGGATGGTCTTAACCGGAACCGAGATTAAGTCGATACGGGCCGGGCGGGTGGACTTGCGGGATGTTTACGCCCGCGCCATGGAGGGTGAGCTTTGGCTGCTCAATTCTCATATCGCCCAATATGACCCGGCCAGCATCTTTAACCACGACCCGCGCCGGCCCCGGAAACTGCTGCTGCACCGGGACGAAATCGACAAGCTTACCGCCGAAGTGGCGCAAAAGGGACTGACCATCGTTGCGATCAGGTTGTATATCCGGAATCATGTCGCCAAGGTGGAATTGGGTCTGGCCCGGGGGAAGCGCCAATACGACAAGCGTCGGGCCATACGGGACCGGGAAATGGACCTGTCGGCGCTCCAGGCAATGCGAGCGGCCCGGTAAAGCCCAAGAATTTCTCCAATGGACCGCGCGCCGAAACCCGGCACGCAACACCGGACAGTTGACAACCGAAGGAGGGGTAACTTGATACGGAGCCTGGGAGACAAGACACCGAAGATAGCGGATTCTGCGTGGGTGAGTGAATTTGCCTACGTGGTTGGGGACGTGGAAATCGGCGAAAACAGCAGCATCTGGCCCGGCGTAACCATCAGAGCCGACGGTGAGGAGAAGGTGGTTATCGGCAACAACGTCAACGTTCAGGAAGGAGCCGTAATCCACGGTAACGGGTTAGTCATCGAGGACAATGTAACCATCGGACACAGCGTTGTCGTTCACGGCCTGCGTATCGGCACCGGTTCGCTGCTGGGAAACAATTGCACTTTTCTGCACCGTTCTTCCATCGGACGAGAATGTCTGATCGCCGCTAATTCGGTGGTTCTCTCCGGAACCGACGTTCCCGACCGTTCCTTCGTTACCGGCATACCGGGGACGGTCAAGCGACCGGTCAGCGAGGAGCAGATGGCAAGCATGAGGCGAAATGCTGGTTCTTTGGTGGAGCGGGCCCGGGTGTTCAAGGCCAGTGGCCTTTAATTTGCGACCGGAAAACACGGCCTTTCGCCAAGGCGATTGGGAGAACACCCTTTCCGAATCAGCCCAACCGCCGGGCTACAGGAAGGACTTCCGCCGCCAGATGTTCCATGACCTCAATGCAGGAATCGATACCTTCCACCCGGAAATCATAGGTCAGCTGATTTATCCCTAATTCGCGGCAGTAATAGACGTCGTCGATTACCTCCCGAGTGGTGGCGATAACGACGCCTCCGGTCCGAACTGTTCGACCTTCGTCGGCTCCCAGGTCGGTAAAGTGCAGGCTCCGCTTCAGTGAAATGGAAATCGAGGCCGGGTCGCGTCCGGCCCGCTCCGCCTGTTCGCTCAAGTAGGGCAGACTTTGGGCTACAAAATCCGGGGTTTGGCGGGTGGTGTGCCAGCAGTCCCCGTACTTTGCCGTCCGGCGCAAGGCGGCGCGGCTGTGGCCGCCGACCCAGATGGGTATGTGCGGCTGCTGAATCGGTTTCGGGTAGAACTGAATTCCCTCAATATCAAAATATCTGCCGTGAAACTCCGGGTCTGCCTGAGTCCACAGACGCCGGAAAATCTCCAGGTATTCGTCGCTCATCGCGCCCCGCTCCCTATAGGGAACGCCCAGAGTTTCGAACTCCTTTTCCAGCCAGCCCACCCCTACGCCGCAAATCATCCGGCCATTGCTCAGCACGTCCAGGGAGGCAAACATCTTGGCCTGAACCACCGGGTTGCGATAAGGCAGGATAATCACCGTACTGCCCAGTCTGATGGTCTCGGAACAGGCTGCCATAAAGCCCAGCATAGTCATAGTTTCCAGAAAAGGCTCGTCCACCGGGCGCTGGAAAGACCCGTCGGCGGTGTAGGGGTACTGATTAGTGCCGCCGGTGGGCAACAGGATGTGGTCTCCGGCCATTACCGACTCAAAGCCCAGAGCCTCCGCCCGCTGCACAAATCTGCGGATGCCGTCGGCGTCCGGGAGCCGGGGAATACTAAGCCCGATATTCATACCAAACCGCCTTCTCCTCTATCAGGGTGAATGACCTACGGGTGGCATATCCCCGACAATCCTGGAATCCAGCTCAGACCCGAGGAACATCTACTAGCCGGCTGGATGGGGTAGGGGGAAGTTGAGGCGATGGTGCCGAAGGTCGGATTCGAACCGACACGGGATTACTCCCACCGGTTTTTGAGACCGGCGCGTCTACCATTCCGCCACTTCGGCCAATGCTATACTCCGGCCAGTCCGGCCGAAGGAGTCTTTACTGCGTGAGTTATTATATCATCTATTTCCGATTGAAACATCCAGCTATTGGCTGAACCAATGAACCGGCGTCGGCACGGCAGCAAATATTTTCTGCTGGAGGTTGTGTCCGCCGGGCGGCCAGCAAGCCTTGTCCGGGTTGCTAAACCCGACGGGCAAATTAAAGTCCGGTCTGACGAGGGCATCTTGTTCCCCTGATTTGACCTGATACTGAGCCGAATCAAGGCGTTAGACCCCGGAGACCCGCCCAGGGCTATCGCATATGAAAAATTTTCAGGATGAGAACGGAACTTTCCGATGTTTTGGCGGCGCTTTACTGGGTAATCAACATCAAAACCAACGGTTTAAGTCTTAAATTACCCAAATTTAGCAGTTAAAAACGGAGATTTAACCGTCAATTGGCCTCTTAAAATCCATATGCGATAGCCCTGGAGACCCGCCCAGGGCTATCGCATATGAAAAAATTTCAGGCTCAGAACGGAACTTTCCGATGTTTTGGCGGCGCTTTACTGGGTAATCAACATCAAAACCAACGGTTTAAGTCTTAAATTACCCAAATTTAGCAGTTAAAAACGGAGATTTACCCGTCAATTGGCCTCTTAAAATCCATATGCGATAGCCCTGGAGACCCGCCCCGGCTGCCTTGACGCAGTTAGCCGGCAATTCTATAATCGATGCACTGGAGGATGCCCTGAAATGCCAAAGAGAACCTATCAGCCAAAGAAACGCCGTCGCGCGCGAGTTCATGGTTTCCGCGCCCGGTCCCGCACTTCCGACGGACGGGCCGTCCTGCGTCGCAGGAGATTTAAGGGCCGGCATCGCTTGACGGTTTAGTGAGTTGCCGGTTAAATGCAGCGCCGTTTCCGGTTAACTGAAGGCCGGCGTTTCGGTCAGATTCACCGGGAAGGTGTCAGCGCAGCCAACCGGCTGCTGGTGTTGCGGGCGCTGCCCAACGGTTTGGAATGGAGCCGATTCGGGTTTGTTGTCAGTAAGCGAATCGGCAATGCAGTTACCAGAAACCTGGTAAAGCGGAGACTCAGGGAATCGGTCCGACATAACAGGGTGAAGGGGGGTTGGGACGCGGTTTTTATCGCCCGGCGCGGGGCCGCAAGCGCAGACTTTTGGCAGTTGAAGCAGTCTGCCGACGCTCTTTTACGGCGCGTTAAGTTGGTTCAAACCGACCCATCCTCGGATTAAAAAACAATTTATGAAATACGCCGCCTTGACGCTCATTCGCTTTTACCAGGCGGCCATTTCTCCCTACCTTCCATCTGCTTGTCGTTATACCCCATCGTGTTCTCACTACACCGCGCAGGCCATCGCTCAGTATGGTTTGATGCGGGGCGGATTCCTCGGTATGCGACGAATTGTTAATTGTCGTCCAGGGGGAGGTAAAGGGTACGACCCGGTACCGTAAAAAATGTCCTTTATTTCATTATTCTCATTTTTTTCCAGATTTCTGCCCGGTTCCCTTTTATATCGCATATCGGCGCCCCGCCGCCGCAGGGTTCCATCGTCCTGCACCAGTTCGGGACAACTGGCGTTTCTGACGCTGCTCCTGGCTTTCGCTTGGGTGTCCTGCACGCCCAATCTGGGCGGGGACAACGTTGGCTGGAGTCCGGTAACTGCCGTCTTCTCCGAGGACCCGGCCGCTCCCGCCCGGGTCTATGTCGCATCTCAACTGGGTTCAGACCTGGAGGAGCTGGAAGCCAGGTCTGGCCTGGACCTGGGTGATGACCGGCGGCAGGTCAAAGTTACTGCATTGGAGGACTTCGGGTCGGGAACTCCCCGGGTTGCCTGGGTTTACCCAGCCCTGGGCTCCGGCGCCGGCCTGGAAGGGGTATTCGGCCCACCGGCGGTCAGCCAGGAATTGGAGCTGCTGTTCATCGGCGCGGTGGATGGCCATGTTTACGCCCTGTCCCTCGAAACCGGTCAGGAGGGAGGCGGCTGGAAGCGGGTGGCCCGCGACGACCCCTCCCGAGACCCGGAACCGATAATTGCCGCCCCGGTGCTGGCAAAAGTCATCAGCAGCGACACCGGGCCTTCTTCCGTGCTATTGATAGTTTCCGAAGACGGGAACCTCTACGCCTTTGACGCCGCCAGCGGCGACGAACTGCCCTGGTCGCCCTTCCGTACCGAAGGTAAAATTTGGGCCACGCCGGCAGTGCAGAACAGCGTGGCCTACTTTGGCTCCCAGGACCATACTGTTTACGCCGTAGATTTGCGCGATGGAAATGAGCTGTGGCGCTACCAGACCGGCGGCGCCGTGGTCGCCAGGCCCCTGATTTTTGACGGCAAGGTAATTGTCGGCTCCTTTGACAAACAGCTTTATGCGCTGGACGCTGACGATGGGGAATTAGAATGGACCTTCCAGGGCCAAAACTGGTTTTGGGCCGGGGCGGTTACCGACGGCGAGACTATTTTCGCCCCGTCCATGGACGGGTACGTTTATGCTCTGGACCCCGCCGGCCCGGCGGCGGGAGAACCCAAGGAGGCCCTGTGGCGTCACAACATGGAAGGCCCGGTGGTTGCTACCCCGGCCCTGGTTCCGCTGGGGCTGGTAGTGGGAACATCGGACGGCAGGATGCGCCTGTTGAGTACCAGCCCGTCCAACCTGATTGACGGAGAAGTTGTCAGCAACTTGCCCAGTCTGGAAAGTGGCGGGCTGAAGACTCCCCTGATGGCAGCGGCTCCTCCGGCGCCGCCAAGCGTCGGTTCCGAAGCGCCGGATCTGTCGGTTATCCGTCGTTACTCCGTATTTGTGGGCGGTGATAACGGTATCGTTCGCCGGATTTCGGTGACCGAAGGCCAGGACAAGGAAGCCGTCTGGTGTTTTGACAGCGCTTTACAACGATCATGCCAATAACCCGTAGCTTTGCCGGCGGCGAGCCGCCGCCGTTGCGCCGATAGGAGAATTCTTGGAGTTTTTCTTCCTCCTTTGGAACGAGATAATAATTCGGCCCATGCTCAACACCTTGATGGTGTTGTATGTCGTCTGTTTCAACAATATGGGCCTGGCAATTATCGCCTTTACCATTCTGGTGCGGCTGGTAACTTTGCCTTTAACCCTGAAGCAGATTCGCCAAATGCGCCGGATGAGCGAATTGCAGCCCAGGATGCGGGAGATTCAGGAACGCCACAGCGGCGACCGGAGTCGCATTTCCCAGGAGACCATGAAGCTCTACCGGGAGTCGGGAGTAAGCCCGGTCGGCTGCCTGGGGCCGCTGATAGTGCAGCTCCCCATCCTGATTGGGCTGTTCCGGGTGTTGATTCAAACCCTTTTTACCAAGCCCGAGGACCTGGTAGGGCTTTCCCAAAAGCTGTATCCCTGGATAACCTTTGTGCCGATTCATTCGGCAGCGCCCCTGAGCGACCAATTCTTGTGGCTGAAGTTGGGAGAGCCGGATCCCTCTCCCGTCGTCTTGCCCATATTGGTCGCTGCCTCTACCTGGGTACAGCAGAAAATGACCATGACCCCTTCGCCGGATCCACGCCAGCAGTCCAGCCAGAATATGATGCTCTGGATGATCCCTATTTTCCTGGGCTTTTTCTCCCTGCAATGGCCCAGTGGACTGCCCCTGTACTGGATTGTGTCCAATGTAATCGGCGTAGGGATTCAATACTTCATAACCGGATGGGGGCCCTTGTTCCCGTTGATACCCAGGTCGGCCGGGGCATCGCCCCAGCCATCCCAGTCAGCCGAAAGCAAGTCGGCTTCCGAGGAGATAGAGAGAGATGGAGTCAGTCGAGAGAACCGCCAGAACCGCAGAAGAAGCCGAAGAACTGGCGCTGAAGGAACTAGGCGCAGACCGCAGCGAGGTAGAGGTAGAAATACTAAGTAGGGGAAAGTCCGGTTTTCTGGGCATCGGAGCGGAAGTTGCCCGAGTTCGAGTGACCCGGCTGGGCAGTGAATCTGCTGCCGCCGGCGCCGGGGTGGCATCCGGCGCTGTCGAGTCCCTACCCTCCGCCGGACTGGAAGAGGACGCCGAACCGGAGCCGTCGGCCGACACACCGGAATCCCCGGCAGAGGACCCGGCAAGTATGGCGATGCGGGCGCTGAACAGCGTTTTGAATTCCTCGGGAGTAAACGTGATTTGCGCCGTGCGCTCGGCCTATGACCCGGACGTCGGCGGGCCGGTTATTGATATTTCCGGCGAGGATTCCGGGCTGCTTATCGGCCGTCGCGGCCAGACCTTGCAGTCCCTTCAGTTCATTGTCAACCTGATAGTTCGCAAGGAACTCGGCGAGCGAATTCGGATAGTTTTGGATGTGGAACGGTATCGACAGCGCCGGGAAGCCTCTTTGCAGGATATGGCTAACAAGGTTGCCGAACGGGTTATTCAAACCAGGCGCAGCATTACCCTTGAACCGATGTCCGCCGCGGACCGCCGGATAATTCATCTTTCCCTGGCCGACCGCGAAGGCATCAGCACCGAAAGCGTGGGGTTTGGAGAAGACCGCAAGGTGTCTATTTTCCCCAGGCGCTAATTCATCCGATTGAGGGCCGGCGATTCAATTGGTCTGAGAAATTCTTCTGAATCGGAGGCTCTCTTCGTTGACCAAAACTGTTAAGGGAACGTAAAATACCTTCGTGGATACTGACGGCGCAGACCACCGGTTCGGTTTCCCTTTCGACCATCCTCGCGAAGAGTGTGGGGTGGTAGCCGTTTACGCTCCCGGCGTCGAAGCCAGCCGGGTTGCCTTTTTCGGTCTCTTCGCCTTGCAGCACCGGGGGCAGGAGAGCGCCGGCATTGCTGCCGCCGACGGAAAGGGAATCCAGGTCCATACCGATATGGGTCTGGTTACCCAAATTTTCCGGGAACGGGACTTCCTGCCCCTGGCCGGCGAATTTGCCATCGGCCATACCCGCTACTCAACTACCGGCTCCAGCCAGCCTTGTAACGCCCAGCCTCTGGTCGTGGAGGGTTCCGGTCGCAGATTGGCCCTGGCCCACAACGGCAACATCATCAACGCCACCCAGTTGAAGGAACAACTCCGCCAGCAGTGGGGCTGCCAGTTCAACACCTCCACCGATTCGGAAGTCATCGCCTATCAATTAGTCAACGCTCCCGGCTCCGGCTGGGAAGAGCGGATGTTTCACTGCATGAACGTCCTGGAAGGCGCCTTTTCCCTGGTGGCGCTGACTGAGGATGCCGTTATCGCGGCTCGCGACCCGCTGGGAATCCGACCCCTCTGCGTCGGGAAATTGGGCGAAGGCTGGGTCGTCGCCTCGGAAACCTGCGCCCTGGACCATTTAGGCGCTGAATATCTGAAAGATGTCAGCCCCGGCGAGGTAGTGATAATCGACCGGGACGGGATGCGGTCGGCAGTGCGCCCCGATTCGGGGAAACGCCGGGCTATGTGCATTTTTGAGCATATCTATTTTGCCCGCCCCGACAGCGTGCTGGACGGAACTCTGGTTTACTCAGCCCGACAAAAAATGGGCGCCCAGTTGGCTCAGGAACACCCGGTAGAAGCCGACCTGGTGGTCGGGATTCCCGATTCCTCTACGGCAGCGGCGGTGGGTTACGCCATCGAGTCCGGAATACCTTACAGCGACGGTCTCATCAAGAATCGATACGTAGGGCGCACCTTCATTGAGCCGGAGCAGCGGCTCCGGGACCTGGGCGTCCGACAGAAATTCAACCCGCTTACTGAAGTAATCAAGGGCAAACGGCTGGTAGTGGTCGACGACAGCATAGTACGCGGCACCACCACGCCCCACGTCATCCGGGTGCTGCGGCGGGCCGGCGCCAAGGAAATACACATCCGAGTCTGCGCCCCGCCAATCAAATATCCTTGCTATATGGGCGTGGACATGGCAGACCAGTCCGAACTCATCGCCGCCAACAAGACTGTTGAGGAAATTCGCCTCATGGCCGGGGCCGACTCCCTGGGTTACCTGAGTGTTGAAGGGTTGCTCCGGGTAACCGGGGGTGAGCAGAGCAGGTTCTGCGACGCCTGTTTCACCGGGAATTATCCGGTGCCGGTACAATTGCAGTTGGGCAAACTGATACTGGAATCATGAGGGCAGCAGCCCGGGCCGGCGCCTTCAGGAACATTGGCATTTTTCCGCACCGGGATGGCGGCTTTCGCCGGGTAACGAGGGAGAACAAACACTTTGACTGGTGAGACTTACCGAACCTCCGGAGTCCAGCTCGACGCCCTGGAAGACCTGAAGGATCGAATCAAGGCTTTTGCCTCCATGACCCACGGGCCGGAAGTTCTGGCTTCCGGCGGGGGGTTTGCCGGCCTGTTCGAGCTTTCCGGTTACCGCCAGCCGGTTCTGGTCGCCAGCGCCGACGGCGTGGGCACCAAACTCAAGATAGCCGCCCAATTAGGACACTATGAGTCTATTGGACAGGACTTGGTAACTCTGAACGTCAACGACATCCTGACCAAGGGAGCCAGGCCCCTGTTTTTCCTGGACTACGTATCTTTCAGCGCTCTGGACCAGCACCGGATGGAAACTTTGCTGCGGGGAATTACCTGGGGCTGTCGCGAGGTGGGCTGCGCCCTTATCGGTGGCGAGACCGCCCAAATGCCGGGGCTGTACGAAAACGACGATTTCGACCTGGCCGGGTTCCTGGTGGGCGTGGCGGAGAAAGACAGTCTCCTGGATACCGCTTCGATCGAACCCGGCGACTGCCTGGTGGGAGTTCCCTCCAGCGGCTTGCATACCAACGGCTTTTCCCTGGCCCGCCGCGTCTTTGACACCGATGCGGATTCGTCGGCACTCTACGCCAGATTTGAGGGACTGACCCATCGCCTGGGGGAGGAGCTGCTTACCCGCCATCGCTGCTACTATCCGCTGCTGCAGCCGGCCCTCCGGGACATCAAGGGTCTGGCCCACATCACCGGCGGAGGATTGCCCGGAAAGCTGCCCGGCATTTTGCCGGACAACGTGGCCGCCAGCCTGCAAAAGGGTTCGTGGCCCATACCGCCCATATTTGACCTGATTCAGTCCCGGGGCGCCATTGCCGAGGACGAGATGTACCGGGTTTTCAATATGGGGCTTGGTATGATTGCCGTCTGCCGGGAAGATTGCGTTGACACTGTCCGGGACGCCGCCCCCGACGCCGTGCTGGTAGGAAAAATCGTGGCGCGCACCGGCGACGAGCAGGTACTGATACTGGATTAAACGTTTTCTACTTTTTTGCGGATTATCTTTTTGACAGTTATGTAAATCACGCCCGTATTTTTCGGGCAGGCTGAGGAAATTTTCTTGAGAGCACTGATTAGCGTATTTGACAAGACCGGAGTAATAGAGTTTGGGCAAAGGCTGGCCGCCGCCGGGTTTGAACTAGTCAGCACCGGCGGCACCCATCGCACTTTGTCCGAAGAAGGTGGACTGGCAGTTCGGCAAGTTTCGGAAGTAACCGGCTCCCCGGAAATTCTGGATGGCCGAGTCAAAACTCTGCACCCGGTTATTCATGGCGGCATTCTGGCCCGCCGGGACCGGCCCGAACACCTGGACGAGCTCGCAACTCACAGTATCGGCGCTATCGACCTGGTAGTCGGGAATCTCTATCCTTTTGCGGCTACCATCAGCCAACCCGACGTCAGCCTGGATGATGCCCTGGAGAATATTGACATCGGCGGGCCGACTATGCTGCGGGCGGCGGCGAAAAATTACCCTTCCGTAGCGGTAGTGGTTGACCCGGAAGATTATCAATGGGTGGCTGACCGATTGGCCGGAGCGGGACTTACCCCGGAAGAGCGGCGCACTCTGGCAGCCAAGGCCTTTCAGCACGTTGCCGAATATGACGCTACGGTTGCCGGCTATTTGACCGGGCCGGCGGAGGAAGCCGAACCGCTGCCGGAAAACCTGAACCTGTCCTACAGTCAGGTTACTACCCTGCGTTATGGCGAGAACCCGCACCAGCAGGGAGCATTATACGTGCCGGCCACCGGCGCGGGCCGGGGTATCGCCCGGGCGCGGCAGCTGCACGGACGGGAACTGTCCTACAACAATCTGATGGACGCCGATGCCGCCTGGCGCACGGTCAGCGATTTCCCCGAACCGGTCGCGGCGGTAATCAAACACGCCAATCCTTGCGGGCTTTCCAGCCATCAGGACCTGACCCAAGCCTACCTCCAGGCCTTCGAGGGGGACACCGTTTCGGCCTTCGGCGGCATAGTCGGGTTCAACCGATCGGTTACCGCCGCCGTTGCCGAAGCTATGAATCCCGTTTTCTATGAGGTTGTGGTCGCTCCCGACTACGAGCCGGAAGCGCTGCAAATTCTTCAGCGTAAACGCAACCTGCGGGTATTGGCAGTGGACCCGGCCGACGCCGATTCGAGCGACAGATCCCTGGACATACGCCCGATTACCGGCGGCATCCTGGTTCAAACGCCGGACACGATTAAGGAGAATCCCGCCGAATGGAAAACCGCCACGGAACGGGCGCCCTCCGAGGCGGAAATGGATGACCTAGCCTTCGCCTGGGTAGCGGTTAAGCATATCAAGTCCAACGCCATTGTTTTTGCCCGCAACCGAACCCTGGTCGGTATGGGCGCCGGCCAGCCCAACCGGGTAGTCAGCGTACACCTCTCCCAGCGCATCGCGGGGGACAAGGCCCCGGGTTGTGTCCTGGCTTCCGACGCCTTCTTCCCTTTCCCGGACAATATCGAACTGGCGGCTGAAGCCGGCATTACCGCCATTATCCAGCCGGGCGGCTCGATTCGGGACGATGAGGTAATTGAGGCGGTAAACCGGCACGGCATCGCGATGGTCTTCACCGGCGTTCGCCATTTTCGCCACTGATGCGCTGCGCTCCATTAGCTTCGGGTTCGGCCGGCGGCCGGGACGCCGGGTACGGCTCGGACTGCCGTCGCCACGGGAGAGGTCAAAGTGTCCCGACTCCTTACCATCAAATTATTGCTCCAGGTGAATTGCGCTGATGGCAGCTTCTGTTGATGTGGTAATTCCCGTCTATAATGAGGAAGCGGCGTTGCCGGCCAGTATCGGCCGTCTCCGCCAATTCCTGGCCGACAACCTGACCAACCCCTGGCATATTATCATCGCCGACAACGCTTCCATCGACGGAACGCGGGCGGTCTCGGAAGAGCTTTGTCGCCAGTACCCTGAGGTGGAGTATTTTTACCTGCCCCAGAAAGGCCGGGGGCGGGCCCTCCGGGCAGTTTGGCTGGCCAGCCAGTCGGACATAGTCAGCTACATGGACGTGGACCTGTCCACCGACCTGGTTCACTTCCCTCAACTGATCGAAGCATTGGAAACCGGGTATCAGGTGGCTATCGGCAGTCGGTTGAGCCGCGAATCCGAGGTTACCCGGGCCTTCAAGCGGGAATTTATCTCCCGCAGCTACAATCTCCTGATCAAGGCCATGTTCTTTACTTCCTTCCCCGACGCCCAGTGCGGTTTTAAGGCCCTTACCCGGCAGGCGGCCCAGACAATCATTCCCCGCATTGAAAACAACAACTGGTTCTTCGACACCGAGTTGTTGATAATCGCCGCCGGTCGGGGCTACCGGATTAAGTCGATACCGGTCAAGTGGGACGACGACCCCACCAGCACGGTCCACATTACCAACACCGCCATTGAAGACATCAAGGGCCTTTTACGGCTACGGTTCGGCGGCCTGCCGCGGATACCGGGCCCTTAGCCCGGGCGTCTCGATATTCACCTCCCGGCGCCGCCGTCGGAAATATGCAAAGTTGGCAGTCCGTCGTCGGTCAGGGGCCGGCCTATGTCGATACCGGAAGGAGCATTATAACTATGGAACTTGGGCTGAAAGGCAAGAACGTAATCGTAACCGGCGGTGGTTCCAACATTGGGCGGGCCATTGTCCACGCTTTTGCCGCCGAAGGTTCCAACATCATCATTGCCGAACTTGCCCCGGCCCAGGGCGAACTGGTAGCCGCCGAAGCAGCCAAAATGGATACTGGCAGCCGGGTCAAGGTAATTAAAGCCGATATGACCGACCGGGCCCAGGTCGGAGCAATGGTGGCCCAGTCCATCGCCGAGTTTGGCAGCGTGGACGTGCTGGTCAACAACGTCGGCTGGACCATCGACCGCCTCTTTCTGGAGAAGCCCCGGGAAGAACACGAAAAGGAGGTGGCGGTCAATCTCTGGAGCCCGGTCAACTGTATCCACGCCGTGCTGCCCCACATGATTGAACGCGGGTCCGGTTCCATTGTCAGCATCAGTTCCGATGCCGGACGTATGGGTGAATATCGGGAGGCGGTCTATTCGGCCTGCAAGGCCGGGGTAATTGCATTGAGCAAGGCTATTGCTCGGGAGACGGGCCGCTACGGACTCCGGCTGAATGTGGTTTGCCCCGGATTGATTGTGCCCCCGGATGAGGAGCAAATCAGCGGGGAAAGTATGTGGAATCAGATGCGGGACATCTTTACCGACGAAGTATTGGAACGAGTCCAGCGAGCCTACCCGCTGCGTCGGATGGGCGCGGCCAGCGAGATAGCCAACGCCGTTGTGTTCCTGGCCTCCGACGCCGCCAGTTTCATCACCGGGCAAACCCTCAGCGTCAGCGGCGGCTATACGATGATTTAACCCCCGGGCCGGGAAGCTCCGCGCCGCCATTTGCGATTCAGGGAACCGAAAAAGGAAGGCCCGGCAAGCTTGCCGGGCCGTCCTTCATTTTCCGACTGGCCTGAGCTGGTTGGAGGGACTACAGGGCGGCAACCCGCTCCCGCAGGCTCTCGATTTCCTTCAGCAGGACGGCCTTGGGGTCACCGGCGTCCCGGTTCCGGTTCTCTTCCACCAGCTCGAAAGCTCGCTTGTCGATGGCCGGCAGCGTGGCCTGGAGCAGCTGCTCGTCCACATCGTTGGCGATGGTGGGATAGCCGGCGCGCTCGATCATCTTCTTCATGTTGCCGGCATAGAACTGGTCCAAGGTCCAGCGCAGCGTGTCGCCGGAGGTGGTGGTGTCCCAATAGATGCGGATGTCCTGATTGCGCGGGCCATAGTGGTAGTGGGGGCCGTTGACGAAGCAGTCAAAGGCCAGCAGTTCCACGTTCTGACCGGCGACGTCGGACAGGACGTGAATGGCTACACCCTCAGTGTTGGCCTGGGGCAGAATCCGATATTCCAGTCCGATGCGCAGGTTGCCGACTGTGAAAACGTCGTCCTCCAGCATCCGCTCGAACATATGGGTAACCGTCCGGCGCATGGCGACGGACATCTCCCGGCCCTTGCTCTCAATGGTGTCGAGGGTCTCTGCCGGGACCGGGTTGGCTTCCACCGCTGCGGCCAAGGCGTCGTAGCCGGACCGGCGAATCATATCCGGCAGCCTGGTTCGCAGGTGGCCCATGGTCCAGCCGAAGGGGTTGCCGACGGTGGTCTTGTCCATGTTCAACCGGATGTTGTGGTTGGCGGGGCCATAGTGGTAGTGGGGCATTTGGTCGAAGCAGTCAAACCGCAGAATCTCTACATCATTGCCGTCGACTTCGCCAAAGACCTGGACGCACAGGCCCTGGTCCGGCATAAGCTCCCGGTACTCCAGGGTAATGTCCACGGCGCCAGCATTAAAAACTACGCTCCCTTTATCCACGGTATTCCTCCTGAAAAATAATATTGAAGTGTCCTGATGTTAGGACTTGCCTGGTATCCATCAACCCGACTGGTCGGGTCGAGCAATGCGGGCCGCAACACCAACCCCACTTCATCCTGCGTCGGCGATTGACCAGTGCCGTTCATCACCAAGTCAACCCAAGCCGCCGACTACCGTGGCTCGCTAGTTGTTACTGCAATTATAGCACGGGAAGGGCATTTGGCAAATTGCAGCAGCTCTGGACAAGCTCTGAGAAATTCACTCATTTCCATCCAGGTATTGCGCTGGCCGGTTGAAGATATTAAATTGCACTACTATGTCAAATCAGTTTCCCACTGTTCTTCGCACCAATACCCCGCACTGGCTGCTCCTGATAACCACTCTGGCGCTCCTGATCGGGTGCGGTTCCGGCAGTTACCGAACCGGCCCGGAAATTGGCCCCGCTGGGGGCGATGCAACGGCAAGTCCGGTCGCGGCCCTTCCCGCGGATTTTGGCCCGATGGCTACCGTCTCCCCAATTCCTTCGCCAATCCCCAAACCGCAAACGCTGCCGCTGCCTGCCGGCGCTGTGGAGTTACCGGGTAAAGTTGGGCTGTCGGTACCCCGCGCCACTTTCGCCCCGCCCGACCGGAGAGCCGCTGCCCTGCCTTCCCCGCCGCCGCAGACGCCGGGCGCACCACCGGGTAACACCGATTCAGTTTCGGGAAATGAACCGATGGAAGGCAGCAAGGTCCATCCACCTACCAGGGCTATCGCATATGGAATTTAAGAGGCCAATTGACGGGTAAATCTCCGTTTTTAACTGCTAAATTTGGGTAATTTAAGACTTAAACCTTTGGTTTTGATGTTGATTACCCAGTAAAGCGCCGCCAAAACATCGGAAAGTTCCGTTCTGAGCCTGAAATTTTTTCATATGCGATAGCCCTGATCCACCTACCCCTGGACCTACACCGGTCCCCTCAGTAACAATAACAATTACGCCGGGTCTTGCCAATACTGCGCCGCTTACCCCGACGCCAACGCCGGTTCTCACCCCGTCGCCGACGCCGACCGCCACACCTGAACCGGAGCCGACCGCCACAGCCATTGCCACGGCCACGGCCACGCCCCTGCCTACTCCTACCGCTGCCCTTGAAGCCACCGCTGCCTACACTCCAACTCCAACGCCCCGGGACAGTGGCGCCGGGACGGGCAGCGTGACTATCGAATGTATCTTCTTTGACGGAGAAGTGCCCCGCTCGGAAGCCGACGAGTACGTTCAACTGCTGAATGAAGGCTCCGCTCCCGTTGACCTGAAGGGCTGGAAGTTGGCTGACCTGGACGACAAGCAGCAGCAGTTTAGCTTTGACAATTCCTACAGTATGGCAGCGGGAGAGCGGATCCGGGTTTATACCAACCAGATTCACCCGGAGTGGGGCGGCTTCAGTTTCGGCGCGGGCAGGTCAATCTGGCACAATACAAACCCGGACTCTGCCGGCCTGTTTGACCCGGCCGGCAACCTGGTCGCCCGGAAAAGCTATCCACCGGGCTGCTGAAGAGTGGCTTGCGATGGACGCTTAAAGTTAGGAGACCGACGGGACGGGGATACCGGAATAGTAAATTAAGGTGTGGCTTAATCCCCGTGAGACTCAGGAAATTCTGGTAACTGAAAGGTGAATCGGCTGTTGGCTGGGCCGAGAGCTATAGTTCATACTCTTTCAAGTCGGCAGAAACGATTAGCCGGGCAGCGGTCAGCTCCTGCACTTCAGCCACGGTCCAGCCCGGCGCTACTTCTTTCAGCACCAGTCCTGCCGGCGTCGGCTCCATCACGGCCAAATCGGTCACTATCAGGGAAACACAACCTTTGCCCGTTATGGGATAGGAGCATTCCTGGACCACTTTGGCCTGGTTTTGCCGGTCGGTATGCTCCATAGCGACAATGACCTGCCTGGCGCCGGCGGCCAGGTCCATAGCGCCGCCGATATTGCCCACGCCGCGTTCCGGAAGCATCCAGTTAGCCAGGTCACCGGTGGCGGATACCTGGTGGGCGCCCAGCACCGTAACATCCACGTGGCCGCCGCGAATCATGGCGAAGCCGTCCACCGTGCTGAAGAAAGCCATTCCCGGCACCATCTGGAGGAACTGTCCGCCGGCGTTAATCAGGTCAATGTCCTGTTCCGCTTCTTCCGCCAGAGGGCCGCAGTTAAGCACGCCGCTCTCGCTGTGGTAGAAAACCACGCTGCCATCGGGAATGAAGTTGGATACCAGGGTGGGTATGCCAATTCCCAGGTTCACAAAACCGCCATCGGGCAGTTCCTTCGCCACCCGCATGGCAACCACTTCCCGGGGCAGTCGTTCCTTTGCTTCAGCCATCGAAGTTCCTCGAGTTTTTGCGGGTTCAAATTTCGCTATTCGTAAGGGGAAAATCCGGTGGGTCGCAGCACCAGCCGGTCAACGTAAACGCCGGGGGTAACAATCAATTCCGGGTCCAGTTCTCCCGGCGCTACAATCTCATCAACTTCCACCACGGTGACCGTGGCCGAAGGGGCCATGACCGCATTGAAATTACGGGAGGTTCCCTTGTAAACCACGTTGCCCAGAGTATCCGCTTTATGCCCCCGAATCAGGCAGTAGTCGGCTTTAAGCGCTTCCTCCAGGATATATTCCTTGCCGTCTATGGTTCTGGTTTCCTTGCCCTCGGCGATTAGCGTGCCAACGCCGGTGGGGGTGTAGAAGGCGTAGATACCGGCTCCGCCGGCCCGCAGGCGTTCCGCCAGAGTCCCTTGTGGCACTAGTTCCAGTTCCACATCGCCCCGGCGGTAGGCAAGCTCAAAGGAACTGGGCCGCGATGCCGAAGGGGAAACGGGGTAGGTGGCAATAGCCTTGGCTACCTGTCCATTGTCCACCAGAATGGAATGGTCTATCGCCAGCCGGCCGGGAGGCGTTCCAAAGTTCACCGAGCGAGCAATGCCAATGGTATTGCTGATGATCGTCAATCTCCGGGTTCCCTGGTCGCGCAGAGTTACCAGCAGGTAATGGGCCATACCGCCCGGCCCGCCGAAGCCGTCAATCATTACGGTGGCGCCCTCAGGAATATCGCCAATGGTCGAGGGGCCGTCGGGATAGACTTTATTGGGGCTTTGCCCGTCAAGAGCGCTCAAATCCGGAGCAATTTTCTTCAAGTCCGGCCCCACTGCCAGGGACGCGCCGGTCCGGGAGGCGACAGCATCGACGCTCCAGCCCGGAGCCACCTCAGTCAGAAGCAGGCCCGACTCGGTCACTTGAATTACGGCCAGGTCGGTAATTATTCGGTCAACGCACTTGGGGCCATCGGTCACCGGCGAGGCGCCGCTCACTATGTTAGGGCTGTCATCAGCGCCGCAGTGAGGCAGCATGGCGATAACCCGGCTTCCTCCCGCCGCCAGGTCAACCGCAGTTCCCGGGGCGAAAATACCCGGAGTTGCCGCAGTAGTCCAGCCAATTAAATCGCCGGCCGCCGATACTCGCGCCGGTTGAATTACCGCCACGTCCACATGGCTGCCCCGGAGCAGGGCGGCCCAGTCAAACGTGCCGACCACGGCGCCGCCGGGCCGCAACTCGGTTGGTTCGCCATTGGCATCCCGGAGCGTTGCGGCCGGCCTTTCCCCACCGACTCCAACTCGTCCGTAGCCCAGGCCGCCGCCGTCGGAAAGCAACTGAACCGGGGCGTTGGCCGGCAGTACGTCAGCCACCCGAACTGGCAGTCCGGCGCCCAGGGCGACCGCCTGCCCCGGGCGGAACTCGGCAACGACCCGCCGGGCCATAGTCAGTTCATCCAGTCTTTCCGGCATAAGACTCCTGATTTCTTTTCGGCGATGTGCTTCAGTCAGCGCTCACAATACGATTTACGAATATACCCGGGGATATGACGGCTTCCGGGTCCAAGTCGCCCGGTTCGACGATTCGATCTGCTTCGGCCACCGTTATTCGGGCGGCCATGGCCATTATCGGCGCCCAGTTGCGGCGGGAGCCGTCGTAAATGGCGTTGCCGAGGGTATCGACCGCGGCAACCCTGATCAGGGCATAATCGGCTTTCAGGGGCAATTCCAGCAGGGCGTCGCCATCGGCAAAGGTCCGTTTCTCCCGCCCGGTTTCAAACCTGGTCCCCACCGCCGTAGGCAGGAATACCCCGCCAATGCCGGCGCCTCCGGCCCTTAATCTCTCCACCAGGATTCCCTGAGGGACGGTTTCGATGGCTAAATCGCCGGACTGCCAACGCTCTTCGATTGCGCCCCCCTTCCCGGGAGTAAAGGGCAGCGGGGAAATTAGCTTGCTGACCTGACCGTTGGCTGCCAGTTGGGCAATTCCAGCGCTTTGCCCGTCATCCTCGCCGGCAACGGGGCCGTCGGAGTAAACCAGGGTCAGGTCTTCGACGCCGCTACGGGCCAAAGCCGTCAGCAGACCCTCGGCAACCCCGGTTCCGGCAAAGCCCGAAACCAGGATACTTGAACCGGCGGCAACGTCAGATAGCGCCGCTTGTGGCGAGGCGTAAACCTTTCCCGGCAAAATCCGCATCCTCCGCAATATATTGGGCCAATTTTACCAGCAATCCCAATCAGCGTGAAGGTTCCAGGGATGATAGAGGAAAAAATGACCGCCCCGATTTATTGGGGCGGTCAAGACTGGGCAATTCAGCCGGCTGTTGGTCAGGTTTCCGGCAAGGTCGTCTAGTAGTCCATTGGCGGCATCGCCGGGGCGGCGGCCTTGTCTTCGGGTATCTCGGTAATCATGGACTCGGTAGTCAGCACCATCGCCGCAACGCTGGCCGCATTCTGGAGAGCGTAGCGGGTAACCTTAACCGGGTCAACAATGCCGCGCTCCATCATGGGGCCGAACTCGCCGATGTCGGCGTCGTAACCGTAGTCGTCGGCCTGCTGCTTAACCTCGTTCAGCACCACGGCGCCTTCGGAACCGGCGTTTTCGACGATGAGCTTCAAGGGCTGTTCCAGGGAGCGGCGGATAATGTTAACGCCCACTTCTTCGTCCCCGCTCAGGCCGGACAGGTTGTCCAAGGCCCGCTGGGCGCGAACCAGCGCCACTCCACCACCGGGGACGATGCCTTCTTCTACGGCGGAACGGGTGGCGGACAGGGCGTCCTCAACCCGGGCCTTGCGTTCCTTCAACTCGATCTCGGTGGCCGCGCCTACCTTGATGACCGCAACGCCACCGGACAGCTTGGCCATCCGCTCCTGCAGCTTCTCCCGGTCAAATTCGGAGGTGGTCTCCTCAATCTGGGTCTTAATCTGGTTAATCCGCGCCTGGATCGCTTCTTCGGAACCTCGGCCTTCCACGATGGTAGTCTCATCCTTGCTGGAACTGACTCTCCGGGCCTGGCCGAAGTCTTCGACTACTGCGGAATCCAGCTTGCGTCCGGTTTCTTCGCTGACTACCGTGCCGCCGGTCAGGATGGCGATGTCTTCCAGCATAGCCTTGCGGCGGTCGCCGAAACCGGGAGCCTTCACGGCCAGAATGTTCAGGGTACCGCGCAGCTTGTTGACCACCAAAGTAGCCAGGGCTTCCCCGTCCACGTCTTCACTGATGACAACAACGTTCTTGCGGCCAACCTGGAGCAGCTTCTCCAGGGCGGGCAGCAGGTCGGCAACCGCCGATACCTTCTTGTCGGTGATAATCAGGGCGGTATCTTCGATTACCGCTTCCATCCGGTCGGAGTTGGTGATGAAGTAAGGGGAAATGTAGCCGCGGTCAATCTGCATCCCTTCGACGTATTCAATCTCGTCGGAAAGGCCCTTGGACTCCTCTACGGTGATGACCCCGTCCTTGCCGACCTTTTCCATAGCTTCGGCAATGGTCTCGCCGATAGCCTCTTCGTGGGCCGACAGGCTGGCAACCTGGCCGATCCGGTCGCGGGTCTCAACCGTCTGGGCCATGCCCCGCAGTTCTTCAACGACTGAGGAAACGGCCTGTTCGATACCGCGCTTGATGGCCATCGGATTGGCCCCGGCGGTTACGTTCTTGAAGCCTTCGTTAATCAGGCTCTGGGCCAGCACGATAGAAGTGGTGGTGCCGTCGCCGGCGGCGTCGTTTGTCTTGGTGGCAGCTTCCTTCAGCAGCTGGGCGCCCATATTCTCGAAAGCGTCCGGGAGTTCAATCTCCTTGGCAATGGTTACGCCGTCGCTGCAAACCAGAGGCGGGCCAAATTTCTTGTCCAGAACCACGTTGCGACCCTTGGGCCCCAGGGTGACCTTAACGGATTCAGCCAGGGTGTCTATACCTACTCGAAGGGTTTTACGAGCTTCTTCCGAGTAAGCCATCTTCTTTGGGGGCATTCTCGTCCTCCTCTAACGAATTTGTTGTCTGCAATTATGACTTGGGTTCGGTCGCTGGCCGGCTAAAAAATTCAGCGGCGCCGGCGTCCGAAGCGCCGTTTCAGGAAACCTTGGCCAGAACGTCGCTTTCGCGCATAATCAGGTACTCGTCGTCGCCGTCCTTATATTCGGTTCCGGCGAACTTGGAGTAAATTACCCGATCCCCGACGCTCAATTCCATCGGGATTCGGCTGCCGTCGTCGGTGGCCCGGCCCGGCCCTACGGCAATCACTTCCCCTTCCTGGGGCTTCTCTTTGGCGGTATCCGGCAGGAAAATCCCGCCGCGGGTGGTCTGCTCTTGCTCAATGGGTTTGATTATTATCCGCTCCCCTAGTGGAGCAAAATTAGCCATGGCGCTTCCTCTTTCCTCCTTTTCCCTAGTTTCTGACGCTTTACATGATTTTAGCAGTCTCTAGCCAAGACTGCTAATTCATCCTAATCAAGGAACAACCACTTGTCAAGATATTATCTGCCACGTAGTATTTACTCATCCGTTGGAACGTATTTGGCGGGACTCATTTGAGTAGGCTATGGCTGCTCCGTATCGCTGTATTTCCCTTGAGTATGAAATCATAGGAGCCTGGTCAACGGCCAGGATTACCTTGAGGCGCCCCGAAGCCGGAAACTGCATCAACAGCGTCCTGGCTGAAGAGTTTCGCGACGCCTGCCAAAGGATTGCCGGGGATGATGCTTGCCGTTTGGCGCTGGTTACGGCGGTAGGCAGCAGCTTTTCCGTAGGGCGGCTGCCGCTGGATTGCGCCGCCGGTTTTACTGCGTCCCAGCTGAGAGTTGCCGACTCCCTGGCGGCGCTGCCGGTTCCGGTAATTGTCGCCCTGAACGGCGACGCTGTCGGTCAAGGACTGGAGATGGCTTTGGCCGGTGACTTGCGCATCGCCGTGGCCGATGCCCAATTTGCCCTGTGGGAGTCGGGGAAACCGTCCTTTTCTTGGGACGGCGGCACGCAGCGTTTGCCCCGGCTCATTGGCCCGGCCTGGGCGCTGGACCTGGCCCTGACCGGACGCCGACTCAGCGCGGCGGAAGCTCTCCACCTGGGCCTGGTAAACCGGGTGGCGCCGGCCACCCGGTTGGAAGCGGCCTCCCGGGCACTGGCAGAGCAAGTCCTGGATTCCGCTCCCATTGCCGCCCGCTACGCCAAAGAGGCCGTAACCCAGGGATTGGACTTGACCCTGGCCCAGGGGATGCGGCTGGAGGCTGACCTTAGCGTCATCCTGCACAGCTCTACCGACCGGGCCGAGGGCATCGCATCCTTCAATGAACGGCGCCGACCCAAATTTACCGGCGGTTGACGAAAAAACCGAAAGGAAAACGCCCGTGAAAGTCAAACTGGATTTGCATACCCATATTTGGGAAGCCTTCAACTTTCAGCCGCCCTCCCTGTCCCTGGCAGAAAAGGTCATTGCCCAGATTAAGGAAAAAGGCATTGACGGCATTGCCATTACCGACCACCACAACTGGGAATGGGGCGCCGAACTCCGCCAGCTGGTCGAAGAGCATTTCCCCGGTGAGGTAATAGTTATCCCCGGCTGGGAGATAGAGATTCGACCGCCCCACAGCCCCTTTGACGAGTATCAGGTCAGTGAACTGTTCCTGCCTGAAGGAGGGGTATTCCGCATTTACTGCCACCCCGGGTACTACTCGCCCAGGATCATTGTCGAAGATGACATTCATGCCATCGAAATTGACAACCACCTGCACAACTGGCACATTCGCAAGGCACAAGTGCAGGAGGTGGCCGACGCCCACTCGCTGATGACCGTCGCGGTAAGCGATGCCCATGTGCTGGAAAACGTGGGGGTGCGCTACACCGAAGTCGAGCTGGAAGAACTCTACCGGCGAGCTATGCCCCTGGAACGCTGGTCAGGATAGAAGGTGGTGGCTGCCGGCGAAACTCTGATATTTGAAAAGGAAGGCTCCGTAGCCTATCTGTCGCTGAATCGGCCGTATGCTCTGAACGCCTACAATATCCGAATGCGGGACGAACTTGCGGAAGTATTGACCGCGGTGGCGCTGGATAGTGAGATAAAGGCGCTGGTGATTTCCGGCCAGGGCCGGGTCTTCTGCGCCGGCGCCGACTTAACCGAGTTCGGGACGGCCCCCTCACAAGTAATCGCCCGGCAAGTGCGCTGGGAACGGGATGTATGGGGGCAATTAGACCGCCTGGAGGTTCCCACGGTTGCGGCGGTGCATGGCTACTGCATCGGTTCCGGCATGGAGATTATGCTACTGTGCGACCTGCGCATCGCCGCTGCCGATACCGTCTTTGCCCTGCCTGAGTTGCATTTGGGAATGATACCGGCGGCCGGCGGCAGTCAAACCCTGCCCCGCCACTGCGGCCCCGCCGCCGCTCTGGACTTACTGTTCACCGGACGCCGGATTGGCGCAGAGGAGGCGCTGGACTTGGGCCTGATAACCCGGGTAGTTCCACCGACCGAGCTGAAGACTGCGGCCCGGGAATTAGCGCAGCAGTTGGCTGATGACTCAACCGGAACCGTCCGGCGCACGAAGTCGGCAATTCGCCGGGGCCTCAATTTAAGCCTGCGCGCCGGCCTGGAACTGGAACAGCGGTTAGCCGGTATGACCGACAGTTCTCAAGCCGACGCAAATTTTGACCGCAGTGGCTAAATTAATGGTCAGCCGGGACAGCGCCCAATCACTCAGGCGCGCTGCCCCGCAGACCGAACAATAACGGTGATTGAATGAACACTTCCGAATTTCTCGCCATAGCCGGCGCAATTGTACCCGACCGCACGGCGCTGCGCTATGCAGGGGAGCAGTTTACCTTTGCCCAGGTTCAGGAGCGGGTCAACCGGGTAGCCAATGCTCTGGCTGACCTGGGCATCGGGCCAGGCGACCGGGTTGCCATTATGCAGGTCAACTGCGTCCAGAGTATTGAGCTCTACTTTGCGGCCGCTCTGCTGGATGCCATTTACGTGCCCCTCAATTTCCGGGCCAAGACTGAAGAACTGGCCCAGATGCTGGAAATCGCCGGCCCCAGGCTTCTTTGCATCGGGGAACGCTACCTGCCCCTTGTCGCGGGACTGGACTGGCTCGCGCCGGGGCAGGTGGTTACGCTGGACTGTCCGGCCGCTCCGGGTCAGCATACTTACGCTGATCTGCTCCGGTTTCCGGCGGATGAACTGCACTTCCCCGAAGGGGACGATGACGATACTACTGTCATTATGTTTACTTCCGGGACTACCAGCGTGCCTAAAGGGGTGCAGCTTACCCACGACAGTTTTGCCTCCTACCTGCTTTCCGCCGTAGAGCCGGCGGACCCGGACCTGAACGAGACTAACCTGTTGACGGTGCCGCTCTACCATGTCGCCGGTTTGCAGGCGGCGTTGGCGGCTGTCTATGGCGGGCGTACTCTGGTTATTATGCCCCAGTTTGAGCCCCGGGGATGGTTAACCCTGGCTCAGGACTGCCGGGTAAACCGGGCCATGCTGGTGCCAACTATGCTGAAACGGCTGATGGACTTTCCCGATTTCCACAATTACGACCTGTCGGCGCTGCGGGTGATTACCTACGGAGCCGCCCCGATGCCCTTGCCGGTAATCCGCCAGGCTATTGCGGAATTCCCCGACGTCCGGTTTATTAACGCCTTCGGCCAGACCGAAACCGCTTCCACCATCACCATGCTGCCGCCGGAAGACCACGTATTGGACGGTCCTCCGGAAGAGGTGGAGGTCAAACTCCGCCGTCTGGGGTCCATTGGCAAGCCGCTGGATGACGTAGATGTTATGATTGTGGACGAGGACGGCAGCCCGGTAGCCACCGGCGAAGTCGGTGAGATTGTGGCCCGCGGGACCCGAATGATGCGCGGCTACTGGCAGAAGCAGGAAGCTACCGGCGATACCATCAAGCAGGGCTGGGTCTATACCGGAGATTTGGCCTACCAGGACGAGGACGGTTACATTTACCTGTCCGGGCGCGCCCGGGATTTCATCAAACGGGGCGGCGAGATGATTTCCCCCGAGGAGGTGGAACAGGTACTGCTGGCGCACCCGCAGGTGGAAGAGGCGGCTATAATCGGAGTTCCCGATCTGGAATGGGGTGAAGAGGTGCGGGCGCTGGTAGTCCGGCGAGTCGAGACGGTAAGCGAATCGGACCTGATTGACCATTGCTCGCAGCGACTGGCCGGTTTCAAGCGACCCCGCTCAGTTGTATTCATCGACCAACTGCCGCGGAATGTAATGGGCAAGGTGTTAAAGCGGGACCTGCGCGAGGAATACGGATATCCCATTGCCGGCTAACCGGCGGCCGGCACAGTTTTGAGCGCCCTGAATTCAACCGGACTCCTTCCGGCGCCGCTTATCATAGCCGGAAGAAATCGGGCAAGATGCCAAGTTGAGGAATCGGATTATGAAAATTGCGATAATGGGAACGGGTGGCGTCGGCGGTTACTTCGGCGGTCTGTTGGCTCGGGCCGGCAATGAAGTTACTTTTGTAGCTCGAGGACCGCATCTTCAGGCGATTCGGGAACGCGGCCTCCGGGTAGAGAGTGTCAACGATGGCACTTTCACCGTTTACGGCAACGCGGTGGAGGATACTGCCGAAGTCGGCGAGCAGGAGCTAGTCCTTTTCAGTGTCAAGATGTACCACAACTCAGCGGCAATTGCGGCGACCAAATCTATGCTTGGCCCCGACTCTCTGGCGCTGACTCTGCAAAACGGGATCGACAACGGGCAGCAACTGATGGAAGCCTTTGGCCGGGAGCGAGTGCTCATCGGCTCCTGCTACCTCGAAGGCCGAATCCGGGAGCCGGGAGTGGTTACCCAGGGCGGGCCGGGTATGGCTTCTTTTGGTGAACTGGAACCGGGCATAACCGAGCGGTGCCGGAAGCTGCTGGCAGTGTTTCAGGAAGCCAACTGGCGGGTAGAATTGCAGGAAAATATGCCGGGGATGCTGTGGAAAAAGTTTTCCTATCTGGCCGGTTCCGCCGCCGTGGGCGCCGCCACCCGGTCCCTATTTGGCGAGATGCGCTCCATTCCCGAAACCCGCGCCGTCATTCAGGGAGCTATCGAGGAGATTCTGGAGGTAGGCCGGGCATCGGGCGCTCCCATAATGGACGATTCCCTGGAATGGGCCATGACCTCCCTGGACAACTTTCCCGCTGCAGGAATGTCATCCCTCGGCAAAGACTTCCTGGAGGGCCGTCCGGTAGAATTGGAAGGGCTTACCGGAACTGCCATCAGGATGGGACGGGAGTACGGCGTCCCTACCCCGATCAACGACGTCCTCTACGGCGTCCTGAAGCCCTGGGCGCTGCGGATAAGTCAGCAGTTGGAAGCGACCGCCGCCGGAAGTTAGCCCCGGTATCCGGACAATCCATAAACCCGGTTAAGAACTGTTTGCCGGTTCTCACCGAAGCACGAAGGCATAGCCCGCCCCGTAACCAATAACGTAAGGGAGGAAACCCATAGATGAAAGCAGCCCGACTGGTTGGCCCGCGACAGTTCGAGATTCTTGACGCTGAAGTACCTTCGCCCCGGGAGGGGCAATGCCTGATTAGGCTGGAAAAATTTCCGTCTGCGGTAGCGACATTCGCCACGAGTACAGCCATCTTTTCCCGGAAGACCATTACCCCGGCCGGCTGGGCGTACCGGGCCACGAATGCGCCGGGATGGTAGTGGAAAGCCGCTGCCAGGATTATCAGGAAGGCCAACGGGTAATCATCTATCCGGGACGAGGGGTTGAATCCGGCGGTCTGGTAGAATATATCGCTTCCGGGCCGGAATGGATGTGCGCGCTGCCGGAAGAAGGCGATTTGGCCGAGTGGGTGTTGTGCCAGCCGTCGGGCACCGTACTCTACTCCGTCCAGCAGATGGGCAGTCTGTTGGGCAAGGATGTTGTAGTGGTTGGGCAGGGCGTCATCGGTTTGTCCTTCACTATGCTTACCGCCAAGCTGGGCGCGCAAAGGGTCATTGGCATTGACCCGATCGACTACCGCCTGGACTGGTCGCTCAAGCTGGGTGCGACCCACGCCTTCAACCCGGATCAAGTCAACGTGATTGATGCGGTTGAAGAACTGACCGGCGGCCGGGGCGCCGACGTCGTGGTGGAAGCCGCCGGCTACCCGGACAGCTTTAATACTGCGTTGCGCCTGGTGGCCCGGTTCGGCAAAGTAATGGTATTCGGTATTCAGGGCGACGAGTTCATCCCGGTAGAGCACAATCTTTTAATGGAACGGCAGCCTAATCTGATTCCCACCACCGGCGGCCGTCTGCGGGAGCCAATGGCCCCCATCCGAACAATGGTTGACTTGAAGCGGCGGGGCTGGTGCGACCCGGGCCAAATGCTTACCCATCGGCTGCCCTTTGAGGAGGTGCAGCGCGCCTTTGAGATGTACGAAAACCAGGAAGACGGGATAATCAAGGTTGTGATGACCATCTAATTTACAGGAGGACTAAAATGGGAACCTATCGAATGTACACCGGCGACGACGGACAGACCCACGTTGAGACCATTGACCTGGCTAACACTCCGGACTGGACCAGCGCTCAGGCGGCTACTACCATCACCTTCCGGGAAGCCCCGGTGGGCCGTTTTCAGGACTGGCACCCGGCGCCCCGGGCCCAGTATGTGATAATCCTGTCGGGCCAACTGGAAATTGGCCTGGGCGACGGTTCCAAGCACGTCTTCGGCCCCGGCGACGCCCGCCTGGTGGCCGACACCACCGGCCAGGGGCATACTACCGCCACCTATGGCGACGTTCCCTGCGTAACCGCCACCATACCCCTGGCTAACCAGGAGTAACCGCGCCTCGGGTAAAACCCGGTTGACCGTGAAGGCGGGCCTACCCGGCCCGCCTCTCTCTTTAACTCTCCGGGTAGGTAAGTTTCAGCAGGGTATGGCGCCGGTTTCGAGTGTAAGGTCTTACTTCGTCGGGCCAACTGCCGGCGTCCACCGCCTCGCTCCAGCCCGGGCCGGTCAGCACTTCAGGGGATTCCAGCTCGTACATTGCGTGGTGCTTGGGTTCATTCTCGATAACTATCCGGCGGGTTTCGCCGCCCATAACCATTACCAATTCCTGATTCTCAAAGCGGGCCACCGAAATCACGCCCGGCACCTGGGACAGCAGGGGACAATGTTCGATGTTGTAAACTTCGTTAAAGCGGGCCTCCTTATCCGCTGCTACATCCATACTGGCAATAAACAGGTATCTGGAACGTGGGGGCATCTCTTCATCTCCTCATTTCTTCTCTTCCGGCCTTTGTTTGTGGCCGGGTAATCGGGAAGCCGGGGCTAATCGCACCGATACAAAATGACCCGGCGGGGATGGTCTCCGCCGGGTCAATGACTGTTTCCCCAAACCCGACCTAAAAGGCCCGCTTGTGGGATGTCTCGGTCTCGGCGCTGGTGATGAACTCCAGCAAAACGGCCCGGCCGGCTTCCGTCTGCTGACGGGCGCGCCGGAAGGCGGGAGCGATTTCGGCCGGGTTTTCGATGCGCTCGGCGTAACCGCCCATAGCCCGGCCCATATCGGCATAGTTGCCACCCAGGTCCCGGGTGCCGTACAGGGCGTGGGAGGTGGCCATGGCGGACGTTTCCACTGCCATAGTCGAGTTGTTTAACACCACCGTGATGATGGGTATGCCGCTGCGGGCGGCTGTCTCGAAGTCCAGCCCGGTCATGCCAAAGGCGGCGTCGCCCATAAAGTTGACGCAGACCTTTTCCGGTTTGGCCAGCTTGGCGCCCATTACCAGGCCCAGGCCGGTACCCAAGCCGTGAGACTTCCCCCAGCCGAGATAGCTGCGCGGCCCCTCGGTACGGTAGAAGGGCATCAGCTGGTCTCTGGGGCTGCCCGAATCGTGGGTAACGATGGCCTCACCGGGCGGGATGGTTTGCATGAAGTCCCAGATTATGCGGTAAGGGTTGATGGGAGCGCCGGCGTCGTGGAGCTTGTAGGCCCAGTCAGTTAGCCAGGCGTCCCGTTCCGAGCGTATTTCCTGGGCGATGCTGCCGTCGTTCTTGCGGCTGTCCCCCACAATCTCGCGGCAGGCTTCAATCATCTGCCGCAGCACCAACCTGGCGTCTCCCACGATGGGATAGTCGGCGTCATAGTCCTTGTTAATGTCACGTGGGTCGTTGGTGGCGTGGATGAAGGTCTTGCCCGGGGGAATGTTCATGGACATTCCATGTTTGGTGAAGCTGCAGCCAATGCCGAAAATTACGTCGGCCCGGCGCACAAAGTGGAATACGGGCCCGGACATCACCCCGGAACCGCTGCCCAAGGCCAGCGGGTGAGTTTCCGGGAAGGCGCTCTTACCCAGCAGGGTAGTCATCACCGGCACCTGAAGCAGCTCAGCCAGCTCCAGCAGCTCGTCATAAGCCTTGGCATACAGTACGCCCTGCCCGGCGTGGATTACCGGATACCGGGCGCTGCACAAGGCCCGGGCGGCGGCCTCGACGTCGGCCGGGTTCCCTTGCGCCGCCAGCCGCCGGACTCGCCCGCTCCAGAAAAAGGCCGACTCATCCACCTCTTCCAGCGCGATGTCCGAGGGTATCTCCACCATCACCGGGCCTACTCTCCCTTGATGCAGACCGGCGAAGGCGCGCCGCATTATCTGGGTAGTGCGGGAAGGCGTATTAATCTGTTCGATATACTTGGTCACTCCGGCGTAATTAGTTACCGAGTTAAAGTGAGGGGCGATCCCCTGTCGTTCCCGGGGTTCGCCCAGCGGCAGCAGCAAAATGGGGGTGGAGTCGGAATAGGCGGTGGCGACTCCCGGGTACGCATTTTCGGCGCCCGGCCCATACTGCATTGCGAAGACCCCGGGCACGTCGCCGTCGGTGACCCGGCTGTAGCCGTCGGCGATGCCTACGCCGACCCGCTCCTGCCGGCAAACTATGGGACGGATGCCGGCCGCCGCCGCGGCCTCGATTACCGGTGTTGTGGGAAAGCAGCTCAGGTATTCAATGCCTTCCCGTTTCAGAATCTCGGAAATGGCCTCGATAGTATTCAACGCTCTACCCCCGTTCTTTATTTTTCCGCTTGCCGGGTTCCGGACGGCGGAATTGCCCGATTGCTCCCCGGCCCCGAACCGGACTCTAGCCCCGAGCGGACTCGAAGGCAGCTATCTTGTCTTCCTGCTGCAAAGTCAGGCCGATGTCATCCAGGCCATTCAGCAGGCAGTATTTACGGAAGGAGTCCACGTCAAAGTCCACTGCTACCTGCTCGTTTTCATCCCAAACCCGCTGCGCTTCCAGGTCCACGTGCAGCTTGACGCCCGGGTTTTCCAAAGCCAGATCCATTAACTGACGCACCGTCGCCTCGGGCAGCACAATGGGCAGCAAACCGTTCTGGAAGCAGTTGTTGAAGAAAATGTCGGCGAAGCTGGGCGCAATGACACACCGAATCCCGTACTCACTCAGGGCCCAGGGAGCGTGTTCCCGGGAAGAACCGCAGCCAAAGTTCCGACCGGCCACCAGGATACTGGCGTCGGCATAGCCGGACTGGTTCAGGACAAACTCAGGGCGGGGACTGCCATCCTCGTTGAAACGCCAGCGTTCAAACAGGAACTCGCCATACCCGGTGCGCCGGATGCTCTTCAAATGTATGGCCGGGATAATCGCGTCGGTGTCCACATTTACCCGGTCCAGCGGGGCAGCAACCCCGTTAATCCTTACAAAAGGTTCCATAATCTCCTCGCTTTTGCCAAATTTCTTAAGGCTTTACCCGGCGTCCCAGCCGGCTCGCTGCGGATTCGGGTAACGTACTCCCTGGCTCAAACCGAACCCGGTGCGAATTTACCATTCCCGAATATCAACGAAATGGCCCGTAATGGCGGCGGCGGCGGCCATGGGCGGGCTGACCAGGTGAGTCCGGCCACCCTTCCCTTGCCGACCCTCGAAATTGCGGTTGGAGGTGGAAGCGCAGCGCTGACCCGGCGACAAAATGTCCGGGTTCATCCCCAGACACATCGAGCAGCCGGCCACCCGCCAGTCCAGTCCCGCGTCCATAAAGATTCGGTCCAGACCCTCCGCCTCGGCCTGGGCCTTGATCAGCGCCGACCCGGGGACAACCATGGCGTAAACGTCGGGATGAACCTTTCGCCCCTTTACTACTTCCGCCGCGGCGCGCAGGTCTTCCAGCCGGGAGTTGGTGCAGGCGCCGATGAACACCCGGTCCAGCTTGATTTCCGAGATGGGCATATTCGGCTCCAGCCCCATATAGGTCAAGGCCCGTTCCGCCGCTTCCTGCTGGGCCGGCTCGCCGAAGGCTGCCGGGTCGGGTACCCGGTCCGACACCCGGGCGACCATCCCGGGGTTGGTTCCCCAGGTAACGAAGGGTTCCAGCGCGGCGGCGTCAATCTCAACCAGCCGGTCAAAGGCGGCCCCCGGGTCGGTGGGGAGCTGGCGCCATTCCTCAAGCGCCCTTTCCAGGTCGTCGCCTTTAGGCGCAAACTGACGTCCCCGGATGTATTCGAAGGTGGTATCGTCCGGGGCAATCATTCCGGCCCGGGCGCCGCCCTCAATGCTCATGTTGCAAACCGTCATCCGTCCATCCATTGACAGGGAACGGATAGCTTCGCCGGTGTATTCAATGACGTGGCCCACGCCGCCGTTGACCCCAATCTGCCCGATGATTCCCAGAATTACGTCCTTGGCTACCACACCGGCCGGCAACTGCCCATTCACCCGGACTTCCATAGTTTTGGGCTTGAACTGGCGCAAGGTCTGGGTCGCCAGCACGTGCTCCACTTCCGAGGTGCCGATGCCCAGGGCGAAGCAGCCCAGCGCCCCGTGAGTGGAGGTATGGCTGTCGCCGCAAACCACCGTCTTGCCCGGCAGGGTATAGCCCAGGTCCGGCCCGATGACGTGGACGATGCCCTGGTAGGGGCTGTATCGGTCGAACAGGTTAATCCCGAAGTCGCGGGTATTCTCGGCCAGGGCGTCCAACTGTCTTCGGGAAACCTCGTCGGTGATGGGCTGGGACAAATCCCAGGTGGGCGTGTTATGGTCCACTGTAGCCACGGTCAAGTCCGGCCGTCGCACCTGCCGCCCGGCCAGGCGCAGTCCCTCAAAGGCCTGGGGGGTAGTGACTTCGTGAATCAAGTGCAGGTCGATATACAGCACCGTCGGCTGGCCCGGCTCCTCGTGAACTACGTGGGCATTCCAGATTTTCTCGAACATTGTTTGAGGCGGCATCAGAAAACTCTCTCCCCTTTTGCAAAATGAACTCGGTTGGCGGTGGAAAACTTCGGCTCCCCGGTGGTTTCGGCAATTATATCATTCTGTCCACAGGTTGACAGCCGGATACTTTTTGCCGGATAGTCCCTTGACGCCCGGTCGGCTCGACCGGAAATACGGAGGTGGTATGCGAATCGGCGGGTATGACTTTGAGATGGTCCTCAGTGTATATGGTTTTCTGTCCGTAGTCTTGCTGACCACTCTGTGGTTTCTGGCAATTTTCGCCTTTCGGGTCGCGCTGGCCTTCATCGAACTGCTGCCCTATCTGGGTTCCCTGGAACCGACTTTTCAACTTTCGCCCCGCATTGAACTGCTGACCTGGCAGATGTTTATCACCAGCCTGCTCCCGGCCCTGGTCCTCGGGCCCATCACGCACCTGGCCCTGACTGGGGCCGCCGCCAGCAAGGTTTTTGAAGCAGCGGCGCTGGAGGAGGAAAGCGCAGCGGCGGAGGACATTACCCGGAACGAGCGGTAACCCATCGCGCCAAGACCCTCGGGCCGCGGCTAATGAGCCGATGCCGCGATTATACCCCCGGAACTGCCGAAGGCTTAAAAAGTTTTTAGAAAAAGTAAAAAAGTCAAGGGCTGAACCGGGCCGATTTGGCTTAATTGCTAGTGACTGCTTGCAAATCCCCCCCCCCCCCCCCCCCCCGTAAAATCAGAAAAAGTCCCGATCGCGGAGCGTTACCCTTGCCTGAATTACGGGACGGGAGGTACATATGTTCGCAGCTGCCCGAGTAATGGCCGCCGGAAAGTCCGGACTGGAAAGCTTGCCCTATTTCGAAAAGGAAATTGATGATCAGGGTATCCCCCGACTTGGGTCCTGGGCCGCCGACCACAGCGATGAACAGATTGGTAAGCTCAGGCAAAAAACCCAGGACAACTCATCGGGTTTTCCAATCCAACTCAATGGTGAAGAGACGGTACGGTTACTGCGCGAGCTGAACCCGATAGCGGCCGACGCTCGCTACCTGTCCGACAACCCGGCCCAGTTGGCCGCTTGGTGCCGCTTGAACTTGGTCCAGCATTGCCGCGCAACTTTGCGGATGTGGGATGACCTGAAATATTACAAGGCGCTTACCGAAGATCAGAAATTGGCCGTAGTAATACCTTTCTGCCCGGAGGGGCCGACCTCTGGCACCATCGGAATGTATTTGGGCGCGGCTTTGCGGAAACACTTTGCCGAAGCCGGTCGCAGTAATGAACTGGTTGTTTGGGGAATCGAGCTGTGCCCTCCGGTAGAATATAACTCCCATGACGATTTAACGGACGCACGGCTTAAGAACGTACTTCGCGGTTATCTGGCGCGTAAGGAGATGCAAGAAGGGTTACCTTTAAGCGCAGACCCGGGAGATAAGACCCGTTGGACGCCCTTCGATATCACCATCGCTTTTGACGGAGGCGCTGCCAAAGTGCCGCCTTATAAGTACTCAGACGTTTGTGAAGCGCTGGACCGCGCCGCGGCTCAGACTGCCGCCTACCTGATTAAGGGATATGCCGGCGCCGATATACCCGAGTCCACCAACTGGCTAATCCAGGGTAAGCGGTGGAACGCCTTAATGGTTCACGTAGTATCTGACGCGGCCTATAGCAAGGACGCTCGCTACTTGCGTTACCACATAAGTCTGCCCTGGAATCGGACAAATTCCAATTGGGAGAGCAACTCTCCCGAACAGAACCGTTGGGATTTTCTAAACGGTATGGACAAAATTAGCTCTCTATTGGATAACGAGCAGGACAATCAGGTCAAAGAAATGATTGAACCGCTTCTTGATCGAGTAGCAGAAGTGGAAAAAGCGGAGGCAAAGGAGAAGGAGAAGGAGAGGTCAGCGCGGGAACGTTCTGACGCTGTGATAAGTCAAAAGGAAGACGATGCCAGCGCCAGGGTTAGGCAGGCGGAGGCCGAGAGTGCACCCAAACGGCAAGAGGTGGAAGAAGAAGCGGAAAGAAAGCGAACTGTGATCGATACTGATGCTGATGCGATGAGAAAAACAGCAGAAGACAAGTTTGACGATGAACGTCGCACAGTAGAAGAACGTGTTGGAAATGATGTCAGGAGGCAATATAAAGCGGGACTGAAGGAACTGTTGAGAAACTTAAATCGTCGCACACGGGAAAAGCAAACCGCCGATATCTCAGCAGAGATTGGGCGGCAAGAGGAGGAGGAAAAACAAAGGATCCAGGACGTGCTGAATTCAGAAAGGGAAAGAATCCGACAATGGCAGGATGAGGAAATTGCCGTTATCCGGCGGAACCGGGATGCCGAGATTCAAGAAATCGACCAGCAGTTGGAAGAGCGGAAAGCGGTCCTTCGCCAGGAGAGAGATTCTGCCATCTTGAAGATTCAGCGGGATTTACAGGAAGAAATTGAAGACATTCAGCGGCAACTGACCCGGAGAACCGGGGAAATTATGCAGCGGGTGCGGGAGGATGAGGCTGCTATTTATCGCCAGATGTGCGAAGAACATCCGGCTAACTCCGAGTTTATCCCCAAGGCGGATCCCTTTTGCATTAACATTGGTTAAACCAATGACCTGCGCCGTCGGGCAGTACAGCAGGGTATGGATGGCAGCAAGCCATTGAATTTAGGCGAATTACTGGGAACGAACCAGGTACTGCGAGTACAGGAGCAGATTCAGATTATGCTCCGGAAAGTCTTGCAGCGAGACGGTTACTCTCCAATGGACAATATGGCTCAATCTCAGGCCAATTTTGACGAGCTGATTGCCATTTCCATCGGTGACGGCGAATATATACGACCTTCCCGGGAATTCCTGAGAGACTTCATCGACCCCGAAAAACGCCGCGTTTCGGGTACTCTGAACTACTTGGACCAAGACCCGTGTGGGTTGCATTGGCAACAACTACGGGATCGGAACGATGAGCCACTGACTTATGACATCCCGGTTAATGTCACTTTTCTTTCCCTGGCTCGCTGCCGTCCGACAGCGGCATCAGGTGAAAGTACAGAGGATTGTTTCCAGGACTTGAGTACCTATGGCGATATGAGAAGGATATTTGAGGAGGTTACCCAGGACAAACCTCGATGGAGAGACAATGGCCGTTACTATGGCATCGAATTGCCAGACCCTTTGCGGGATAATGTCTCAGTTAACGGAGTTCAGGAAGAAACCATGCATTCCAATGGAGTCGCGGAGTCCGTGCCAGCTTATGAACCGTCAACATAATTTGAGCTATTGGTGCAAATTCCCGCTGGCGGCAATATCATTAGCATTGGTGGCTGCAGTGTTGGCGCTAGCGGTCCCCGGCTATCTGTTCTCTGCCGGGCCATCGCAGGAAGACATCGATGAACCTGAAATATCCGATGTGAGTTGTTCCTTTCTGCTGGACCATGACGGCGACGGTGTTGCCGATGAACCCTTCGAGGCTGAATCCGACAATTTCGTTCCCCAGGAAACTCCGGTGGTCGGTGATTGCACTTTCAACCTGACGGCCCCGGACAACTCTGAAATGCTTGTGGAATCGGAGCTAGAGGATTGGGAGGGGGATGTCTCTATCAAGAGACAACAGGCATCTCCTGACCACTTTCTGGTGTCCGCGGGAGGCACCAAATCACTAACCGTGGGCGGAAGCGTAGTAGTAAATGCGAACTTGCGCGGCGTCACTCCCCGTGGCGCCAAGTCGCGCACCCTGCCCGAAGAATACAGGCATGAGGTTCAGATACCCGAGGAAGCCCGACTGCTGGTTATAACAGTCACCGACTCGGCCCAGCAGAATGATCGGCTGGAAATATCTGTCCAGTCCACTACTTGGGCCTATATCACTGCCCAACGCCAGCTTGACGAAGCGGAGCCGGAAACTTCGCCGTGGGTAACCGACCTGGCCCAGGAATGGCTGGCAGAAGGGTACCCTCAAGTATCAGAAAGCATCATCACCCAATCGAACGCTTCGGAAGGTGGGAATGGCATAAACTGGTGGATGTGGTTCTTTTTGGGCGCCGGATTCCTACTCATAATTTCTGTCGGCATACATTTATTTGGATAGCGCTCAAGTTGAATTGACTATACCAGACTACACTTTCCCTCCCATCCCGCCGGCCTCACCGCCGGCGGGAATTTTTTTGGTCTAATTCTCTTGCCTTTATGTTAAACTGTCCCCACATCTCAAACCGGAACCGGAGGCCCTATGCCCACCACTGACGCCATTGTTTTGCCGGACACTGTTCGGCCTACCCATTACCAGATTACCTTGCAGCCGGATATGGTGAATTTCACCTTTGATGGCTTGGAAATAATTGACATTGACGTGAAGGAAGCTACCCGCGAGATAGTCCTGAACGCCGACGAAATGCAGGTTCACGTTGCCATCCTGATCCAGAACGGCCGCTCGGCCCGGGCCGCCTCAATCAACCTGGACGGCGCGCAAGAAACCGTTACCCTGACCTTTGCGGAGCCGGTTCAACCGGGGCCGGCCCAGTTGGACTTGCGGTTCACCGGCGAACTTAATGACCGGCTGCGCGGCTTTTACCGCAGCCAGTACGTCAACCCGGAAGGCGAAACGGCCTACCTGGCTACCACCCAGTTCGAGGCCACCGATGCCCGCCGGGCCTTTCCCTGCTGGGACGAGCCGGCCTGCAAAGCCACCTTTCAGTTGACGCTGAATATCCCGGCCAACATGGTTGCCGTTTCCAATACCGAAATTATCCAGCAGGCCGGGCTGGACGCCGGCTACAAATCGGTGATGTTCGCCCGCACTCCGGTAATGTCCACCTACCTGCTGGCCTTCGTCGTTGGCGACCTGGCCCATATCGAGCAGGAAGCCGCCACCGGCGCCCGGGTCGGCGTATGGACTACCCGCGGCAAAGAGGAACAGGGGCAGTTCGCTTTGGAAACCTCGGCCCGAATGTTGTCCTTCTTCAACGACTACTTCGGCATACCCTACCCGCTGGAAAAACTGGACCACCTGGCGATTCCCGACTTTGCCGCCGGCGCCATGGAAAACTGGGGCTGTATCACCTACCGGGAAACGGCCCTGCTGGTGGACCCGCAAAACTCGTCGGCGGGAACCCGACAACGGGTGGCCGAGGTGGTGGCCCACGAAATGGCCCATATGTGGTTCGGGGACCTGGTCACCATGGAGTGGTGGGATGACCTGTGGTTGAACGAAAGCTTTGCCTCCTGGATGGGCACCAAGGCGGTGGACTGGGCCTTCCCGGAATGGCAGATGTGGACCCAGTTCGTCAATATGGACACCGACCGGGCCTTGAGCCTGGACGGCCTGAAAAGCTCCCACCCGATCGAGCAGGACGTACACGACCCGGCGGAAATCAGTCAGCTTTTCGATGCGATCAGCTACAGCAAGGGCGCTTCGGTCATTCGGATGCTGGAACAGTTCTTAACCCCGGAAGTTTTCCGCCAGGGGCTGCATCAGTATCTGGAGACCAATCAGTACGCCAATGCCCGCACCGGGGATTTGTGGGCCGCGATGGAGGCCGCGTCGCAGCAGCCCGTAACCACCATTATGGACAGTTGGATTGCCCAAACCGGCTACCCGGTGCTGTCCGTAGCCGCAACGGAACGGGATGACCACCTGGAGTTGTCCCTGGCTCAGGAGCGGTTTGTCTATGACCACCTGCTGGCGGAATCGGAACCCGAGGCTACGGTGTGGCAGGTGCCGGTAAGCGTCACCCAGAGCGGCGCTGCCGATACCGACGAGTCGCGCCGGTTTCAGGTGATGGATCAGCCCCGGGCTACCCTGCGCCTGCCCAGTCCCGCTGCTGCCGATTACTGGTTTAAGGTGAACCCGGAGGAAACCGGCTTTTTCCGGGTCAACTACTCGGCAGAGGACTGGCAGCGGCTGATTCCAGCCATCCGCAGCCTGACCCTGCACGCCACCGACCGGTTGGGTATCCAGAATGACGCCTACGCCCTCTCCAAAGCCGGCCTGCTGCCCATAACCCAGTTCCTGGCCCTGGCTGAGGCCTACGAAAACGAGACCGACGCTTCCGTTTGGAGCGATTTAGCCAGCAATCTGCGGGACGTGGAACTGCTGGTGGCCGACGAACCGTACTACGAGAACTACCGCGCCTTTGCCCGCAAGCTCTTCGCACCCGCCGCCCGGCGCATCAGCTGGGACGCCCGGGAAGACGAGGGCCACCTGGACGCCCTGCTCCGCTCCACGGTGCTGAGCCAGGCCGGGGGCTACGGCGACCCGGAGCTGCTGACTCAGGCATCGGAACGATTCCAGGCCTACCTGACCGACCCTGCCGTCCTCCACCCGGACCTGCGGGGGGTGGTGTTCAGTCTGGCCGCCCAGGCCGGCGATGCGGAAACGTACAACCAGATGTGGGAACTGGAACGGGCTACCGATTTGCAGGAAGAGCAGATTCGTTTGCTCATTGCCTTGGCCCGGTTCACTCAGCCGGAGCTGCTGCTGGAAACCTTGCAGCACGCCCTGACCGCCGATGATGTGCGTTCCCAGGACAGCATCACGGTAATAACGGCCGTGGCCGCCAATTTAAGGGGTCGGAAACTGGCCTGGCAGTTCGTCCAGGATAACTGGCCCGAGCTGGACCGGCGCTATGGCGACGGCGGATTTGGGTTGATGCGGCTGGTATCCATTTGCAGCAACTTTGTGGATGCGGCCATGATTACCGAGGTGGAAGACTTTTTCCGGGAGCATCCGGCCCCGGCTGCCGAGCGCACCATTCGCCAGGGTTTGGAACGCATCCGGCTGAACTCCCGCTGGCTGGAACTGAACCGGGAGGCGTTGGCGGCCCGGTTCAGCTAAACGGGCCCCGGCCCGGATATTACCCTCTTTCAGCTATCTGCGGAACAGCTATCGGCCGACGGCCAGCAGGTCGTCGGCTAGTTTTTCCAGCCTTTCCAACTGGGGAACACATTCCAGCCACCGCTGGGGGATGGCCGCAGCGCCATATCGGGCCCCCAAAACGGCGCCGGTCACCGCGCCGTTGGTGTCGGTGTCGCCGCCGGCGCTGACCACCTGAACCAGAGCCGCTTCAAAGTCCAGGGGTGTAACCAGGGCCCATAGCCCGTTCTGCAAGCAGAGCAAAGTATGGCCGATATGGGGCTGGTTCCAGCGCAGGCTGTCAATATCTGCGCCCACCTCCGCGACCCACTCCACCACCTCACCGGGAGCGCCGTCCGCCCCGGCGGCCTGAGCCAGCAGCGCCGGCTGCGGTTCCCCACCTCGCAGCAACAGCGCAATGGCGACATTAAGGATGATGCAGGACCACTGGCAGGATGGAGCGTAGTGGGTAACGGTGCAGGTAGCTGCGCTGTCCCGAACCAACGCAGCCGCATTACCGAAACAGGCCAGGGCCACGGGAGCGCAGCGCATCACTCCCCCATTGGGGGCAATATGCCCGCTTTTCTCATAGACGATGCGGCCGGCTTCCGGAGGGGAGTACTCATTCTCAAGATAATTAATGACTTCATTAGTGGTGATTCCGATGCCCCGCGCGTTTACTCTCCGCCAATGCACCAGCCGCCGGCCCAGGTCGTTTACGTAGTCGCCGCCGGCCAGTAAAGCCTCGCCCAGATCCACCGTTTGGGCCAAGTCATCGTCCATTCGTCGGTGTTTTTCCTCCGGGTCGATTTCCCTGACTCCCGCCGGATAATATTGGCTTATTCTCTCCGGAGTCCATCCTTCTCCCTCTACGGGCAGTCCCAACAGGTTGCCCACGGCCAGGCCCAGGATGATTCCTCGGGCCCGGTCCTGAATGTTGTCGGGGACGGCAGCGCCGTTGGCTTCCAGCGATTGGCACAGATTTGGCGCAGCGGAGACGATGCCTTGAGCATCGTAAATCGGTTCATCCGGCATATTGCGGCTCCTTGTAGGTATCAAGATTGTGTCGGTTGGCACAAAATTAGATAGATTTATTACAATTATATAGGATAATTAATGAAATTTGTCCTGTTCCTGCCTCTCAATTTGACAGCCGGCCTCCCGGTCGGTAGGCTTGGGATAGTAATTATGATTGTATAAGTGTGAAAATATGGATATTTCAAATCGTGGCAATGAACTCAAAGCGTTACTCCAAAGACGAATTCTCGTCGTCGATGGGGCTATGGGGACCTCGATTCAGGGCAGAGACCTGGGGCCGGAGGACTTTGGCGGCGTCGATTATGAAGGCTGCAACGAGTACCTCACCCTCACTCGGCCCGACGTGATTGCGCAAATTCACCAGGATTACCTGGATGCTGGCGCCGACATCCTGGAAACCAACACCTTTGGCGCTACCTCGGTCGTCCTGGCCGAATACGATTTGGCTCACGAGGCGCGCCGAATCAACCGGGCCGCCGCTGCGTTGGCCAGTCGGGCCGCCGCCGCCGCCTCAACCCCGGCGAAACCCAGGTTTGTCGCCGGGTCTATGGGCCCCACGACCAAGACCATCTCCGTTACCGGCGGCATTACCTTTGACGAACTGGCCGCTGCATACCGGGAACAAGCGGCCGGCTTGATGGAAGGCGGCGCGGATTTCCTGCTGCTGGAAACCAGCCAGGACACCATCAACGTTAAGGCCGGTCTAATCGGAATTGACCAGGCCTTTGCGGAGTTGGGCGCTCAAATTCCGGTGGCAGTGCAAGGCACCATTGAGCCGATGGGTACGCTGCTGGCCGGCCAGGATGCCGAGGCTTTCTATACCTCGCTGGCGCACCGGGACCTGTTGTGGATTGGATTTAACTGCGCTACCGGGCCCGACTTTATGACCGATCACGTCCGAACTCTGGCCGGGCTGTCCCGGTTTCCGGTGGCCTGTGTCCCCAACGCCGGCCTGCCCGACGAAGATGGTCGGTACAATGAGACTCCGGAAATGCTGGCCGCTGCCATTGACCGGTTCATCGAGGCCGGCTGGCTGAACGTGATTGGCGGTTGCTGCGGCACCGGCCCGGAGCATATTCGCTTGCTGGATGAGCTGGCATCCGGCGCCAGTCCCCGCACGCCGGTTCACAGCCGGGAGACTCGGGTTTCCGGTATTGAAGCCCTGGTGGTGGATGCTGACACCCGGCCGGCAATCGTCGGCGAGCGCACCAATGTATTGGGGAGCCGCCGGTTCCGCCGCCTGATCGGGCGCGGTTCCTTTGAAGAGGCGGCGGAAATTGGCCGCCGTCAGGTCCGAAACGGCGCTCACGTCCTCGATGTATGCCTGCAAGACCCGGACCGGGATGAAATGGCGGACATCATCGCCTTTCTGGATTTGGTAACCAGAAAGGTCAAAAGTCCCGTTATGGTCGATTCCACCGATGCTGCCGTTATCGAAGAATCGCTTAAGCGGCTTCAGGGCAAGTCAATCATCAATTCGGTCAATCTGGAGGACGGAGAGGCTCGCTTTCAGGCCATCGCTCCCCTGGCCCGGGCCTACGGCGCCGCTCTGGTAGTAGGCTGCATTGATGACGACAAGGAACAGGCCCAGGCAATTACCCGCGAGCGCAAACTGGAGATTGCCCAGCGGTCGCACAAGCTGTTAACCGAAAAGTACGGCATCCTCGAAGAAGACATTATCTTTGACCCGCTGGTCTTTCCGGCCGGTACCGGCGACGAGAATTACGTCGGCTCCGCCGCAGAAACCATTGAGGGAGTCAAGCTGATTAAGGAAGCGCTGCCCAACACGAAAACTGTGCTGGGCATTTCCAACGTCTCCTTCGGCCTGCCCCCGGCCGGGCGCGAAGTGTTCAACTCGGTATTTCTGTATCACTGTGTGCAGGCCGGCCTGGATCTGGCTATAGTCAACTCGGAGATGATGCAGCGCTACACTTCGATTCCCGAAGAGGAACGGCGCTTGTCGGAAGACTTGATTTGGAATCGGGGCGCGGATCCAGTGGCCGCCTTTGCCGCCCACTTCCGGGACAAGGCTCCCAAATCGACTACCGAGGAGCGACTCAACTTGCCTCTGGATGAGCGTCTGGCCCTGGCGATTATCGAGGGCACCAAGGAAGGCTTGGCCGATGACCTGGATGAGGCCCTGCAGTACCGGGAACCGCTGGAGGTTATTAACGGCCCGCTGATGGCCGGGATGGATGAGGTGGGACGCCAGTTCAACGCCAACCAGCTCATCGTTGCCGAGGTACTCCAGTCCGCCGAGGCGATGAAGTTTGCCGTCGCTCACCTGGAACCGCACATGGAGCGGACCGATTCGGCGGCCAAAGGGAAGGTAATCCTCGCCACGGTCAAGGGTGACGTTCACGATATTGGCAAAAATTTGGTGGACATCATTCTGTCCAACAACGGTTATCAGGTGATTAACCTGGGAATCAAAGTTCCCCCTCAAGACCTGATTGAAGCCTGTCGCGAACACGAACCGGACATAGTCGGTCTTTCCGGTCTGCTGGTTAAATCTGCCCAGATGATGGTGGAAACCGTTCGGGATTTCCGCCAGGCTGGGGTGGAACCGCCGATTCTGGTGGGTGGGGCGGCCCTGTCCAATCGTTTCACCCGGCTGCGCATCGCGCCGGAGTACGATGGTCTGGTTGCTTACGCCCAGGACGCCATGAGCGGGCTGGCGCTGGCTAATACTATCCAGGACGCCGACGAACGGCAGAAGCTGGCGGCCGATGTGGAAAATGAAACCGACGAACTGCTGCGGGAAGCCCAGGCGCGGGAAAGTTCGCAGCAGACCCAGGAGTCAGCCGACGTGGACCCAGCCCGGGTAAGCCACGATTTTGACCCGCCGAACCCGCCGGACCTGCGGCTTCACGTAATCCGGGATTACGACCTTGCGGAAATCTTCCCCTACATCAACCCGCAGATGCTTTACGTGCGGCACCTGGGCTACAAGGGACGGTTCGCCGAGGCCTTGGAGCGGGAAGAAAGCGACGCTTTGGAATTGCGCCAGTCGGTACGCCGGGTGGAAGACATTATGCTGGCTCACCCGGAAATCCGGGCCAACGCCGTGTTCAAGTTCTTCCCTTGCGGCTCCGACGGCCAGAATTTGCTGATCTACGCCCCCGACGGCGAAACCGTTTTGGAACGTTTCCATTTCGGGCGCCAGTCCCAGCGAGAGGGTCTCTGCCTGGCCGATTACGCCCGCCCGGTGGGTTCGACTCAACCGGATTATGTTGCCCTGTTCACCACTACGGTTGGGCCGGCAGTGCGGGCGGTATCCGACGAAATGCGGGCGCGGGGAGAATTTCTGGATTCCCACATCTTGCAGGTACTGGCTCTGGAGTCGGCCGAGGCTTTCGCTGAACTGCTGCACAAGCAAATACGGCAGATGTGGGGCATTGGCGACCCGCCGGGACTCACCTTCCAGGACCTGTTTCGCACCCAGTACCGGGGCCGCCGTTACTCCTTTGGCTATCCCGCCTGCCCCCGGCTGGAAGACCAGGAACAACTCTTCCGACTGCTGGACGTTACCGCCAACATCGGGGTAGAACTGACCGAGGGCTACATGATGGACCCGGAAGGCTCGGTATCCGCCCTGGTTTTCCACCACCCGGAAGCTAAATACTTCAACCTTAGCGAGCAGGACATCGAGCGATTGGAACGGAAAGCGGGGACACCCTGACTTCAGGGCTGCTCCTCTTCTTCCAATAAGTGCGTCGGTATTTCCGGTTCGGGCCGGGCGCGTCGGGCCGCTTCTCTGGCCGAACGTTCCGCCTCGAGTTTAGCCTCCTGCCGTTCCAGGCATAGCCGTCGGACTGCTTCAGCGTAGGCTATCCAGGCAGCGTTGTACTCTTTCTGTGCGGCGCCCCAAGTGTCAGGGTCAACTCCCAGATAAAACGCATGGTCGAAGGCATACACAAACCACTCATTATGCTCAATGGTTCGTGTATGAAAATTCTTGACGCTGCCATCCCAGTTTACGAGCAGACTCACATCGTCAACCGAATCACCCCGGTCCTTGAATAAGTCGTATAAGCGCCAAAACCGGTCCCAACCTTTCCGAGGTTTAGTAGCAATTCCTTTCACCGGAAAAAGGGAACAGAGAGTATAATAAAAAGGCGGACCGGCTGGAATTATCAGTTGAGTTGAGACCCGATTAACGCTGAAGCCGATTTCCTGGAAAACCATACCACCGGGAAAAATCCAAAGGAGTAATCATGCTGCCAATCAGCCAAGTCGCCGAACAGTTAGGCATCGCCCACCAACACCTCATACCCTTCGGCCACCACAAGGCGAAAATTTCCCTGGACGCTCTACAAGGGCGGGAAGACCGGCAGGGTCGGCTGGTGGTAGTTACCGGCATTACACCCACCCCGGCCGGCGAGGGTAAAACCACTACTTCAGTGGGACTCACCCAAGGCTTGGGCCGGCTGGGCCAAAAAGCGGTAGTCACCTTGCGGGAACCCACCCTGGGCCCGATATTCGGCATCAAGGGCGGCGGGACCGGAGGCGGCATGGCCCGGGTAGTTCCGGAAGACGAAATCAACATCCACTTCACCGGGGACGCCCACGCCGTAGCCTCGGCCCATAACCTGCTGGCGGCTCTGGTGGACAATGCAGTATTCCGCCAGCAAATACCCGGATTCCATCCCACGGGTATCGAATGGTCGCGGGTAACCGACGCTTCGGACCGCTCCCTGCGCAATCTGATTGCCGGAGTGGGCGGCAGCAATAATAGCCCGCTGCGGGAGACTCGTTTTGACATCGTTTCCGCCTCGGAAATAATGGCGATCCTGGCCCTGGCCGCCGACCCGGATGACCTGCGGGAACGACTGTCCCGGGTGGTAGTAGGCTTTACCGATGCCGGGGAGCCGGTTACCGTCGGCAAGCTGGAGATAGTCGGAGCGCTGCTGACTTTGCTGCGCCACACCACTATGCCCAACATGGTTCAAACCTTGGAGGGTCAACCGTCTCTGATTCACGCCGGGCCTTTCGGCAACATCGCCCACGGGTGCAGCTCGATTATCGGCGACAAAGTAGCCCTGGCCTATGCCGACTACGTTATCACCGAAGCCGGTTTCGGTTCTGACCTGGGCTTTGAGAAGTTTATGAACATCAAGACCAGGCAAGGCGGCCTGAATCCCCGGGCCGCGGTGCTGGTCGCTTCAGTGCGGGCCCTCAAGTGGCACGGCGGCGCTAACCGCCGGGACCTGGCCGTCCCCAACCCGGAGGCGGTTATCGCCGGCGGCTCGAACCTGGCCCACCATATCGGCATAATCAAAAGCTTTGGGCTGCCGGCGGTGGTCGCCATTAACCGGTTTGGCACCGATTCTCCTGAGGAGTTGGCGGCGGTGCGGACAATTGCGCTGGAATCCGGCGCCGATTCTGCGGTGGAGGCTGACGGGTTCGCCCGGGGTGGCGAAGGTATGACCGCCCTGGCCGAAGCGGTGATTGAAGCCACCGCCGCGGAACCTCAGATTACCTATGCCTACCCCCTGGAAGCCTCGGCGGAAGACAAGGCGCTGGCTCTGGCCCGCACCATCTACCACGCTGACAGCGTAAGCTGGAGCGCTGAGGCGCGCCGCCGCTTGCGTCGCTTCGAGGCGCAAGGCTGGGGCAATTTACCTATCTGTATGGCCAAGACCCACCTGTCCACTTCCCATGACCCCACCCGTCGGGGCAGTCCGTCGGGTTACGTCTTTCCCATCGTAGATATCCGGGCTTCCGTGGGCGCCGGGTTTCTCTATGCCCTTGCCGGACGAATCGAAACCTTGCCCGGTCTCCCCACCCGGCCACGGGCTATGGATATGGACGTTTCTCCGGAAGGCGAGGTCATCGGTCTGTCCTGATTCCAGTACCTTTGTCTCGCTGTCCGGTTTTCCCAACGCCACGAGTCCGGTCGGGCTCGTGGCAATTTTTTGACTATTTCCCGTAGTTACTTGTAAGGCTTGACTGAGCGTAATTAAATTACTATACTTACCTGTAATCAATAATTCGGTAATACCTGCGGAGGAAATGACATGAATAACAATGGAGGAAACGTCGCGCCGGACACCGATGCGGAAACTAACCGCCGGGAGCGAGTAATCAGGGATGTCAGCAAGACGGTTACCGACGTTGTCGTTCGGGGCGCTGAGGAAGCCGCCGCGGTGGCGGAGAATCTCAAGGAAACCATCAAGAGCAAAACCATCGGCGACCGGGGCGCCCGCAATAACGTCGTTATGGTTAGGGTTGACCAGGACAGCCTGGATAAAATTGATGAGCTGGTGGAAGCCGAATTAGTCGGCAGTCGTTCCGAAGCGGCCGCTTTCCTCATCGGCGAAGGCATCAAGCTGCAGGAGCCTCTCTTTCTGTCCATTTCCGCCAAAGTGGATGAAATAAGAAGAGTCCGAGAAGAATTGAAGGCCCTCCTGGAAGGTGGAGATTAATTCCAATAGCCCTCTCAACCGGCAGCCCAGTTTCCCCCGGCTCCGGCCCGGCATAATGGAAACCGGAGGAGGGCCCCACCGAGGGTCTTTGCATTTAATCACTCCAGAAAATAATGGAGCCGCTCCGTTAGAGCGGCTCCATTATTGTATCGGTTCAGGCTATCCTGCCGGGATAGTTTCTCCCACGCCAGACTGGTTGCTGGCGATTTACGTTGCCGGGGAATCGGCAGCAGTTTCCCGCGCAGGGCTATCGCATATGGATTTTAAGAGGCCAATTGACGGGTAAATCTCCGTTTTTAACTGCTAAATTTGGGTAATTTAAGACTTAAACCGTTGGTTTTGATGTTGATTACCCAGTAAAGCGCCGCCAAAACATCGGAAAGTTCCGTTCTGAGCCTGAAATTTTTTCATATGCGATAGCCCTGGTTTCCCGCGCCCGAAGCATACTAATTTAGCTGTCCCCGTGCTAGAATTAGATTCGGATTTTTCACAAGTATTAAGGTGACTCTGCCGTTGGCAGGGCAAGGGGCTAAATGCGAATAGTAATGATCCACGCCTTGGCGGAGTCGGTGCCACCGGTCAAGGTGGCCTTTGGCGAAGTCTTTCCGGAAGCGGAGGTCCTCAATCTGCTGGATGAAGCGCTTTTTATCGACTTCAAGGGCCAGATTACGCCCAGACTGCGCCGGCGGATGAGCCAGCTCATCTGTTATTGCGAGGAATACGGCGCTGACGCCATTGGGCTGGCTTGTTCCGTATATGCCCCGGTGGTGGAAACCGCCCAGGACCTGGTGGAAGTGCCGGTAGTCTCCTCCTACAGTCCGGTGATGGAAGAGGCGGTACGGGCTGGCCGAAGTATTGGCGTTATCGCCTCGGTGGGCGCAACCCTGCGGGACTCGGAATACTATCTGCAGCGCACGGCGGAGGAACAAGGACGGGTCATCGAGACCGAACTGTGCTTTGCCGAGGAACTGATTCCCCTGATTCGTTCCCAGGGAGAAGAGGCATTTAACCGGCGCTTGGAAGAACTGGTGCTGGACCTGGCCGACAAGGTTGACGCAGTGCTGCTGGGCCAATTTTCCATGGCCACCGCCCTGACCCGGTTGCAGGCTAATTGCCCGGTACCGGTATTATCCGGCCCGCACAGCAGCGCCAAGAAGCTGAAAGAACTGCTGTCCGTTCCGGTCTGGCCCGGGTTGAACGACTAGGAAAGACCGCAGGAACCGGCCAGCCAGGGCAGCCGCGCCGGTTCCTTACTCCTTTGGCCTACGGGTCTAAAGGTCGGCCGGACTAGTTGTGGCAGCCCCGGGCCTGAATGTCCCAGACGGTCTCTACCACTCCCTGCCGCACTCCGATGAACCGGTCCCAGCGACTCACCATGGCATCCTGCTGTCCGGGAATCAGTACCAGTTGCTCCCCCAGTTCCAGGGCTGCCCCCTCTTCCACCCGGAAAACGGTGCGGTCGGCGTCGATGTCCACGGCAGTCACCCCCGGACGCCCTTCCACCCGGGGCAGCCCTTTCAGCCCACCAACGGCCCGGGCGCCGGCGTCGCCCACGGCCACGCCCGATTTGGGAGTGCTGATTACGGTACTCAACACCTTGCCGGCAAACTGGAAGTCGGGCATATATTCATATCCGGTTTCCATCAGCAGGTAAGTTCCTCCCTGAATTTCCGTCACCTCCACCATATCCCCAGCCACATCATAACTCCAGGTCTCCCCGGTAGAGACAATCTCCACCGGCAGGCCGGCGGCAATCACGGCATCTCTCAAGTCCAGCACCGGTTGAATCAGGCGATGGGCTTCCGTAGCCCGGTCTTCCCGGTCGGAGGAAGGCTCAGCCATCATCTGGTGGCTCATTATGCCCTTGAAGGTCAGCCCCGGCAGCGCATCGATTAGCCGGGCCAGCGCCACGCCGGGCGCAACTTCCTGCACTCCGCAGCGTACCAGCCCGGTCTCCTGCTCAATAACGACGCCCAGGTTGACTCCCAGCTCTACGGCGGCCTGGGACAGGTCTCGGGCATTGCTTTCGCTGTCGCAGGCCACCAGAATTTCGGCCTGTCGAGCGAGGGTGCAGAGACGGCGAATTTTAGCCGGAGCTGCCACCTCGCTGGTTACAAATACGCTGGCTACCCCGCCGTGAACCATTACCTCCGCCTCGGCCACCTTGGCGGCGCAGACACCGCCAACGGTGCCGCCGCGCCGTATTTGGCGTAGAGCCAGGGCCGGAGTCTTGTGATTCTTGCTGTGCCCCCGCAGCTTGCTGTGCCGGCCCGCATAATAGTCAGCAATCACGTCCATATTATGATCCAGGGCGTCCAGGTCCAGGATCAAAGCCGGCGTGTCCAACTCGGCAACGGGAGTGCCTGGAAGGGGTCGATACAGGTCGTACATTGCAAATCCTCCTGGGCGTCTGCTTCCCCACAATGACCGGGCAAGGGATGACTCAAGCTCTAGTCCAGCCTGCCCCGGGCCGCCACCGGCCAGTAGCCGACCAGTTTGCCGTCGCTCACCGCTCGGATATAGTCAAACTGGTTGACGCAGAGAGGCAGATTATAGGGAACCAAGCGAACCTTGTCGTTGGGATTCAGTTGGTTGGTGGCCGGGCCATCCAGTTCCAGGATGCCGTGTTCGGCGCTGAACCGGGTAGCGACAGCGCCCGGAAAGCCTTCCAGTGCCGGCACGCCGAAATCGGGGCCAACGGTCTTGTGGCCGGCATCGACTACCGCCCGGCCCGGTACCGGATGGCTGATTACCGTAGCCAGAACCCTGGCCGCCGGATTAAATTCGGGCCGGACTCTACAGGTCTGCAAGTCCATCAACGGGTACACCCCGGCCGGCACCTCGGTTACTCCCGGCAGATTGGCTACCGTGTCGTGGTTGTAAATGCTGCCGGCGCTGACCACCGCAACTGCGATACCGGCCCTTTCCAGCAATCGGAGGGTCTCCAGCGCCGGTTGGAGCCGGCGTCCGGTTTCTGCGGCTCGTTCCACCGGGTCGGTTATTGCCACCGGCCCCTCGTAGGTCATTATGCCCGCGCAGGACAGGCCCGGCGCTGCGGCGATTGCCTGAGCCAGAGTAACCGCTTCCTGACCGGGAGCCACCCCGCCGAATCCGTAGCCGGCATCGATGTCCACCAGGAGGTCCAAATGGGAGCCGGCGGCGGTCGCCGCTTCGGACAATCTTTGAACATTGCCGGCGTCATCCACCGCCACCGACAAGCTGACCCGGTGGGCCAGGGCCGCCAGCCGCCGCAGCTTTGCCGCGGTTACTACCCGCTGGGTGATGGCAATGTTGCTGAACCCGGCGCCGGCAAAAACCTCGGCTTCGCCCAAAGTGTTGACCGCAATACCATTCACATCGATCGGCCCGGCGGAACCGGAGTCCCCAGCTGCGGCCAGTTGAATCCGGGCAATTTCGGGGCAGCCGTGGCCGGAAACGTGCGGCCGAATCCCGGCTGTGGTCTTGGCAGATTCGGCCCCATCCCCCTGGCTGCGGAAAGCGTTATGGAAAGTTGAGATATTCTCCCTCAAGACTCCCAGGTCCACCACTAGAGCCGGGGTATCCAGCTCCTCTTCCGGGGTGCCGATGGGCTGAAATATTGGACGCTCCATCCTCATATCCTTCCATCTGATAATTAACCCAAGGAGAATAGCACATACCAGCGCCCGGGCGTAGTCCCTGCGATGTTTTCAGTAGAGGTAAACCTCTCTGAATACTATATTCCGGCCAGCGCGGCAACTCAGACCGCAGTGGCCGAGTTCCGGTCTGCCGGAGTAACCGGGCAATATAATCGGAGGCAGTGGGATCAGCTTCGTGCACCCGCTCTTGCATTTCCGGCGACCCAATGCAACAATGCAGTCTGATCTTTGGCCGCTTTACGGTGGGCCGTAAGGCGCGGTTCACCGATAATTACAGGAAAATCGCCGGATAGTCAGGAGACCTGCCCAATGCCCGGATTACTGGAAGGCGTCAAAGTAGTAGATTTTACCCACCACTTCGCCGGCCCCTATTGTACCAAGCTGTTGGCTACCCTGGGCGCCGAAGTGGTCAAGATTGAACGGCCCGGCAGCGGCGACCCGGTCCGGGCCAGACCGCCCTTTGCCAACCGGCGGCTCCCGGGCGAAAGCGGCGCCTGGTTCCTGTATTTGAATACCTCCAAAAAGAGCGTTACCCTGAATCTCAAATCCGATCAGGGTAAGGCTATTGTCCGGGAGCTGGTGCGTACCGCCGACATCGTGGTCGAAAACTTTTCCCCCTCGGTAATGGAACGATTGGGGTTGGACTTTGAATCCCTGATTGAAATTAACCCTGCCCTGGTGATGGCCTCCATTTCCAATTACGGGCAAACGGGCCCCTATCGAGATTGGAAGGCGGCGGAGATTAACCTTTACGCCACCGGCGGCTTGATGAACATCACCGGCGAACCGGATCAACCGCCTTTGAAGGAAGGCGCGCCCCTGGCCCAATTGGGGGCCGGGCAAAACGCCTTTGTCGCGGTTATGACGGCCCTCTTCCATGCTGAAGATACCGGCGAAGGGCAGCATATCGACCTGTCCATCGCCGAATATGGCACCAATGTGCTGGAGAACGCCTTGATGCAGTTCAGCTACTCCGGCGTGGAATTCACCCGGGTAGGCAACCGCGGTTACGGCCGGGCTGCCTGGGGCATTTATCCTTGTCAGGACGGGTTTGTGGGCATCATCGCCGGGCCGGACCAGAACTGGCCCGAAGTCGCCAACATTATGGAGTCGGAGGAGCTGGCCGACCCTCGTTTCGCCTCGCGGCAGGGCCGGTTGCTGCACGCCGACGAAGTAGATGCCCTGATGCTTCCCTGGCTGCTGGAGCACGACAAGGTGGACATTTTCAAGGCCGGGCAGGAACACGGTCTGGGTTTCTCCTTCGTGGCGGGAATGCAGGATATTCTGGAAATGGAACAACTGGTGCATCGGGATTACTTTGTGGAGTTGGAACACCCTGTCGCCGGTTCTTTCCGCTATCCCGGACCGCCCATCAGCCCGGATCCGGCAGTAACCCAGCCCTGGGTTTACCGCCGGGCGCCCTTGCTGGCCGAACACTGCCTCGAGGTGCTGGGGCAGTTGGGTTACTCCAGCCAGGATGTGGAAAACCTCTTTGCCGAAGGAGTCATTTAGATGAGCGCGGCCCAGCCACTCAGGAACTACCGTATCCTGGACCTTTCCCGCATTTGGGCCGGCCCTTACTGCACCAAGCTGCTGGCCGATATGGGGGCCGAGGTCATCAAGATGGAATCCCTCCGGGTCTATGACTCCCACCGGGGACCGGTCAACCCGGCCCCGGGCATTGCGGCCTACCCGGACTCGGACCCGGGCGAGGAACCCTGGAATCGCAATGGCTGGTTCAACTGCCTGCACCTGAGCAAGTACGGCATAACCCTAGAACTGACCGAGGAAAAGGGGCGGCAGGTGTTTGAGCGGCTGGTCTCAATCAGCGATGTCGTGATTGAAAATTTCCGGCAGGGAAGCCTGGCTCGGTTGGGTTACACCTATGATACCTTACGCAATATTCGGCCCGACATCATTTATGCTTCCATGCCGGCCTTTGGCAATAGCGGCCCCTGGCAGAACTATGTGGCCTACGGCATCGGGCAAGAGCAGCTTTCCGGCATGGCCCACATGACCGGCTATGTGAATGACGGCCCGATGAAGTCCGGGATCAACCATGGCGACCCCATTACCGGCTCCCACGCTGCCGGGGTCTTGCTGGCCGCCTTGCGCTACCGCAAGCGCACCGGCAAGGGAATGTTTGTGGACGTATCCCAGCAGGAATCGGCGGTGGCCCTGATTGGCGGGGAAGTGGTAGCCTACCAGATTTCCGGCCAGGAGCCGGAACGTATGGGCAACCACTCGCCCTGGTTCGCTCCCCAGAACGCCTATCCCTGCGCTGGCGCCGACCGATGGATTACCATTGCCGTAATCAACGACGGGCAGTGGCGCCGGTTGGCCGAGGCTATGGGCCAACCGGAACTGGTGGATGACGAGCGTTTTGCGACTAACGAAAATCGATTGCAGCATCGTCGCGACCTGGACCAGCTAATCGGCCAGTGGGTAAAAGAACGGGATCTGTGGGCACTAACCCAACTGCTCCAGGAGCGGGGAGTTCCCTCCGGGCCCGTGCTGCGCGGGCCGGACCTGCTGGAAAATCCCCATTATGTCGCCCGAGGCACCTTCAACCACGTTGACCATCCCCGGGTCGGGCCAAAGTGGTATCAGGGTTTCGCCTGGCGTATGTCCCGGACTCCGGGGCAGGTTCATTGGCCTTCGCCCACCCTGGGACAGCATAACCGGCAGATTTACCGGGAGTTGTTGGGGTTGACGGAACCGGAAATAGACGGCTTGGCCGAAGAGGGTGTTATTGGAACCACGCCCACCGGGTCGCGGATTATCTAGCGGAATATTATCAGGAGACCGACCCGGCCGGGGACTGTAATCGACGGAAGATACCGGCCCGGCCAACTAAGGAGGAATCACTTTGACCACTCAAACCGAACCGGAAGCCATTTACGAAATCAAGGACGGCATTGCCTTTATCACGATGAACCGCCCGGAAAAGCTGAACGCCATCGATCCAGCGATGCGGCAACTGCTCTGGGAAGCTTTTCAGGATGTCAAGACTAACCCAGAAGTTCGCTGCGCCATCGTCACCGGCCGGGGCCGAGCCTTCTCCACGGGCCACGACCTGGTGGCTATGGCCAATGACCAGGCTAACGAAGGGGTAACCACCGGGGACCTGTACGTCGAGCAGTCGAAGATTTATAAACCGATTATCTCGGCCATTAACGGCATCTGCCTGGCTCAGGGCTGCGGCATTGCCCTGGGCAGCGACATCCGTATCGCCTCCACCGAGGCCAGGTTCGGGTGGCCGCAAGCCAAACGGGGGATTTCCTCCGTCAGCGGCCCGGCCCTGCTCTCGCAGGTGGTGCCGCGCAACATCGCCTTTGAGTTCCTGTTTACCGGCGAATTTGTGGATGCCCAGCGCGCGCTTGACCTCAGGCTGGTGAACTATGTAGTTCAGCCCGAGGAAGTGATTCCCCGGGCCGAAGAAATGGCCCGAATGATCACAGCCAACGCCCCGCTGTCTCTGGCGGCAATCAAGGAGGCTTCCATCAAAGGCTCGGAAATGGGGATGGAAGAGCGGGTCGCCTTCGCGCAAATGAAGCGGGACGAGGTTCTGGAGACGGAGGATGCCAAGGAAGGAGTGCGGGCCTTCGCTGAAAAGCGGGCGCCCGTCTGGCAGGGCCGTTAACCAAAACTCTTGTCGGGAGGGACGAAAAAGCAACCGCAGGGGCGCCGCTTCGTCGCGGTAGTCTGTCCCTCCCTGCATCCCTCAATTACTGCGACCGCAGGGCCTTGCCGGGCAAAGCCCCGGTGTGAACTCCCCTTTCAATCACTACTCGTCCGTTGACAATCACGTAGTCTATGCCTACCGGGTACTGCTTCGGGTTCTCAAAGGTGGCTTTTGCTTCCACCTCCTCCGGGTCAAACACCACGATGTCCGCCTTCATTCCGTCGCGAATGATGCCTCGGTCCTTCAGCCCCAACCTTTGCGCCGGGTAAGAGGTCATCTTTCTGACCCCCTCTTCCAGCGGGAACAGGCCCTCCTCCCGGACTAAATTCCCCAGCACGTAGGGAAAGGTGCCGTAAGTACGCGGGTTGGGATAGTCGCCGGTCAGCAGCCCGTCTGAACCTACCATCTGCGCGGGATGCTTGGCGATAGTGCGGATGTTTTCCGGATTGCCGGTGCGAGCTACGAAGGCCACTTCCAGGTTTTCTTCGATCAGCAGATTACATACCGCGTCGACCATCCGCTTCCCTTGATGCTGGGCCAGGTCAACCAGAGAGCGTCCCTCCCACTCCCTGTTCTTTTCCGAGCCAATGTGACTGAATATGTAGTGTTCCAGACTGAGCCCCCATTTCGGTTCTATGGTGTCGCCAATTTCGTCCCGAATGCTCTGCTGGTGAATCCGGCGAAGCAGCATGTTTGGACCTCCATCGTGAACCCAGTAGGGCAGCAGGGAATGGAGCACGGTACTGGCGGCAGGATAAGGATACTGGTCGAAGGTAACGTCGATGCCGGCGTCGCGGCCTCGATCCACCAGCGCTACCATCCGCTCGCCCAGACCGGCCACCGGGCTGTGGTAGTGGGATATATGGACCGGAACGCCGCTCTGCTGCCCCACATTTATCGCTTCCCGGAAAGGGTCCAGCAGACGGTCGCCCAGACTGTAACGGGCGTGGGTCATGTAAAACCCGCCCTGATCCCGGATTGCCGCGCAGATTGCCACCAGTTCGTCGGTGTCGCTGTAGGCGCCGGGTGGGTAAGTCAGACCGGTAGCAAAGCCAAAGGCGCCGTCCCGCATACCCTGCCGGGCTAGTTCCTGCATTCGCGTCAACTCAGCGCCGGTGGGTGTCCGGTCCGCCCAGCCCATAGCCTCAACCCGGATGGCGGCGTGGGGCACAAAATAAACTACATTGCAGGCAATCCGTCCGTCCAGCAAATCAAGAAATTCGCTCACCCGCCCCCAGCGCACTTCGGCGGGAGGCAGCCCATTGATGGCGGCCAGATAGGTCAACAGTTCCTCCAGGCGCGCCGGCGAAGTGGGCGCATAGGAAAGGCCATCCATGCCCAGAGCGTCGGTAGTGACTCCCTGACGCAGCTTCGCCTCATTAGCCGGATTACTCAGCAGCATCAAGTCCGAATGGGAGTGCATATCAATAAAGCCCGGGCAAATGACCTTGTCCTGAGCATCTATTATTCGGTGCGCCGCTACGGCAGAGGTATCGCCTCTCAGCACTGAAATGGTGTCCCCATTGATGCCGACGCTTCCCCGAAACCAGGTCTGGCCGGTGCCGTCGATTATCCGGCCTTGCTTAATCAGCAGGTCAATCATTGCTGTCCCTCTCAACTGTTTTGCGAGCAAGAACTCTTGCTCGGTGAATGGTTTGGCCGGCCGGTGCCGGCCAAATCTGTCGCGGTCAATCCGGTGTGATTTGGAGAGCTGATTCCCGAACATACACTTCGGGTAATGGAAGCATAATATTTGACAATCCCACTCAATACCAGTATTATGCGACTACAACGCACCCTAAAATGTAAGGGGGTAGCCAAGGATGCGTGTAAGTTTATCACGAAAGCGCCCGGTTGAATCCGACTCTAGTCGGCCTGATGGGCGTTGCAAAAATGGCAGCGCGTTCCGGTCTAACAATTCGTCGGCGCTGCTTCTCGCTTATTTCGGAAATACCGCCTCTCTCCCCAGCCGCCAACTCCCCTGCGAGCCTTAGCTTCTTCAGCCGCCAACATAGAAGAGTCAGTGTTGGGTAGGTTGTAACTGATACTTAGTCGCTAAAATTCTGGCGCGCGTATCTGTGTGATGGGATCGGCTCTTTGCCGGTAGCTCTTTGAGCCCAGGCTATAGAGACTTGTGCGTTTTTTTGGCTCACCCCCAAGACGATTTTATAAATTAGGAGGAAAGTAAATGCGACAACTGATGCGGTCCAAGATTCACCGGGCGACGGTGACCAATTGCGATGAAGACTATATCGGCAGCATCGTGATTGACCAGAATTTGATGGACAGGTCGGATATCTGGGAGTACGAAAAGGTGCTGGTGTGCGACGTGGACAACGGTTCCCGGTTCGAGACCTATGCCATCTCCGGGGAACGCGGCAGCGGCATCGTTTCCGTGCAGGGAGCGGCGGCCAAGCTGACTAACCCCGGGCACAAGGTCATCATCATGGCCTTCGAAGTTACCGACGAACCGGTCAGTCCCAAGGCCATTTTGGTAACCGAAACCAACGAATTTGCCTATTACCTGACGGAGATTGAAAATGCAGTTGCAGTTTAGCGAGGCCGAAACCGAGCAATATTACGACCATGAAGACGCCGTTTATCGCGCTCTATGGGACAAGGACGGCAGCGTTCACTGGGGGTTGTTCGAAGCCGGAGCCAACATGACCTTCCTGGAAGCCGGCGCCAACCTCAACCGGGTTATGGCCCAGCGAGGCGGCTTGTCCGCCGACTCGGTAGTCATCGACGTCGGGTGCGGCAGCGGCACCACCGCCGTAGCCCTTTGCAAGTCTTACGGCTGCCGGATAACCGGCGTCGACCTGAGCGGCGTCCGGATTGCCAACGCTCTTGACTCCCTGGACCAGGAACCGGAATTTGTCCAGGAGAAGGTCAGTTTCAAGAAGGGTTCCGCCACGGATCTGCCGATTGAGGCTGAGACTTTTACCCACGCCTGGAGTCAGGCGACCATTTACCACGTGCCGGACAAGGAAAAGGTGCTGGAAGAGGTTTACCGGGTGTTGCAACCCGGCGGTATTTTCGTCTTTGACGACCTGATCAAGCCGCAGCCCAATATCAGCGAGCAGGCGCGCAAGTTCGTCTATGAGCGACTGCTTTATGACACGGATTTCAGTTTCAGCTCCTATCAGGAGGCCCTCAAGGCCGTTGGTTTTGAGGTACTGGTGGCGGATGACATTTCACCGCACCTGAGAACCAGTTACCTGATGCTGAGTGATGCCGCCGCCAGAGGCAATGAGGAGCACCGGGAGCGTTTCGCTTACCTGGCCGAGGCTTATCGGGAAACCGCCGCCGCCGTGGACAAGAAGGAACTGGGCTGGGCAATGTTCGTCTGCCGCAAGTAAACAGATTGGAGCGAATCTTGCCGCTGCAATTAGCGCAACCAGGATTCGAGGATAACTATGACACAGCAAAACCGCGTTCAATGGGTATATTCCTCCCAGAATGAACAGGAACTGGAAGAGCGTTACGACCAGTGGGCGGAAGATTACGACGCCGACCTGGAAACCGATTTCGGCTGGATTTCGCCCCGGCGCGCTTCCGAAGTCCTCGCCAAGTATGCCGCAAAGGAAGCCTCCGTACTGGACGCCGGCGCCGGCACCGGACTGGTTGGCGAGTGCCTGCACGAGCTGGGCTTTCACAACCTGACTGCCATGGACCTGTCCCTGGGAATGCTGGAAGTAGCCCGCAACAAGAACATTTACCAGTCCCTGGACCAGATGACTATGGGGGAAACGCTGGGTTACGCCACCGACCAGTTCGACGCTTCAGTGGTTGTCGGGGTCTTTACTATGGGCCACGCCCCGGCGAGTTCTTTGGATGAATTGGTGCGGGTGGTCAAGTCCGGGGGACACATCGTCTTCAGCCTGCGGCCGGATACCTATCTGGAAAACGGCTTTAAGGAAAAGATGGACGCTTTGGAGTCGGCCAAACTCTGGGAACTGGTGGAGGCAACCGACACCTACCAGCCGCTGCCCAAGGGAGAACCGGAAGTGTTGCACCAGGTCTGGGTCTTTCAGGTCAGCTAACCGGCTTCCGGCAAACTGAGAAATCAAAAAAATCGGGGCCACCTCTCGCCCATAGAGTTGTCATTGGGCAGGAAGCGGCCCCGATAGCCTTCAGAAGCAATTGCCCTATTCCCGGGTTTCCATTGGCAGGCCCCGGTGCTTTACCTCGGCCACACAGATGGGACACCGCCGTTCCACGGGATGGCCCACCGCCGGCCAGAAATCTTCCGAGGTCAGACCGCACAGGTACACCGGTTCCACCTCTTCAATACCCAGGCTGTCCACATAGTGAACCTCGCCCCGCTGATAGGGATTGGGCCACCACCAGGGCGTCAACTGTTGCGCCAGGTGATTGATATGGTCTTTGTCGTCGTCCTGCCAGCCGGTATCGGGCAACTCAACAACCCAAGCGCGCCCTTCATCGCCAACCTGGCGCCGGGCGTTCAACCGGCCCTCCCGAATGTAGCGCCGGATAACGTCCTGGGAAACATTAAGTCGTCGCGATGCTTCTTGTATTGTTACTTCTTCCAAAACTACCTTCCGCTATCAGGGAGTTTGCCCCGGATCAATTTCCGGTTTGTCAGGTTAGCTGCGACCGACGCTGGCGGTCAACGGGTCCTCCATAGTTTCTCCCAGCGAGCCGCCCGGCGGCACCATCGGATAGAGATTCACCGACGGGTCCACGACAAACTCGACCAGGAAGGGGCCGTCGTGGGCCTGGGCCTGGCGCAAGGCCGGCATTACATCTTCCTGATGGGTAACCCGCACCGCCTGAATCCCGTAGGCTTGGGCCAGTTTTACGAACTCCGGGCCGGGGATGGGAACTTCCTTGAGATGGTTCTCAAAGAACATCTCCTGCCACTGCCGGACCATACCCAGATAGCCGTTGTTAATCAGCGCAATCTTGACCGGCATATTTTCGTGGGCGACGGTAGCCAGTTCCTGGGACGTCATCTGGATACCGCCATCGCCGGCAATGCTCCACACCGGGGCGTTGGGCATACCCACTTGGGCGCCCATGGCGGCCGGCAGCTCGAATCCCATCGCTCCCAGCCCGCCGGAGGAGACGAAGGTATTGTAGCCGTTAAAGAACAGGAACTGGGCCGCCCACATCTGATGCTGCCCCACCCCGGTTACTACTACTGTATCCGGGTTCTCCTGCAGCAGCTCGTTCATTTCCGACATCACGTGCTGCACCAGCAAGGTATCAGTATTGGGGATCGCCAGAGAAGGATGATCCCGCTTGAGTTCTTCAATATAGTTCATCCAGCGGGGCCGCTCCACCCGCTTTACCAGAGGCATCAGGGCCTGCAGAACCGTCTTGGCATCACCCACCAGCGGCACCTCGACGGGAACGTTGCGCCCTACCTGGCTGGGTTCAATGTCCAGGTGGATTATGCGGGCGTGGGGCGCAAAGGTGGAAGCCTTGCCGGTTACCCGGTCGTCGAACCGCATACCCAAACCCACCACCAGGTCGGCCTGGTCCACTACTATGTTGGACCAGTACATCCCGTGCATTCCCAACATTCCCAGGCTGAGGGGATGGTTTCTCGGGAAGCTGCTCAAGCCCAGCAGCGTGTTGATGACGGGAATTCCGGTGGCCTCGGCCAATTCGGCCAACTCATCCCAGGCGCGGGAGGCCAGGACGCCGTGTCCGGCAATCAGCACCGGACGCTCCGCCTCGTTAATCAGTCGGGCCGCCTGCTCCAGCTTACCCCTGGTTTCGTCGGAGAGCGGCTCCCGGTCCGGTTCCGTCACTTCAGGATATTCAAATTCGGCCAACTCCAACTGTACGTCCCGGGGCACGTCGATGAGCACCGGCCCGGGCCGGCCTTCCTGGGCTACCTTGAAGGCTTCCCGGATGGTATAGGGCAAATCGGCGGCGGACATTACCAGATACGTTCGCTTGGTACACACGGAAGCTATCGAACAGATGTCGCATTCCTGGAAAGCCTCCGAACCCAGCGCCGTCCGCGCCACCTGTCCGGTGATGGCAACGATGGGGACCGAGTCGGACTTGGCTCCCATTAACCCGGTTACCAGATTGGTTGCGCCGGGCCCGGAGGTCGCCACGCAGACACCGACTTTGCCGGTCACCCGGGCGTAACCGTCAGCGGCGTGGGAAGCCGACTGCTCGTGGCGCACCAGGACGTGCCGCAGCTGCGGATAGCCCCACAGGGCATCGTAAAAGGGAAGAATGGCTCCGCCAGGATGACCGAAAAGCACATCCACTCCTTCGCGGAGCAGACTTTCACAGATGATTTCCGAACCTTTAAGTTTCACAGCAGCCTCCAATACTAAAGCCTTCTCCCGCCGAGAAAGGTATCGGGAAAGCCGCCCGGGGGCCAATAAAAAAGCCCGTCCCCACTACATAGGGACGGGATACATTTATTCCCGCGGTACCACCCTATTTATCCGGCGAGCCGGACCTCTCTTAGCAGGCACTAACATGCCCCGTCAGGGATAACGAGCGACGAACCTCGGCCCGGCTTACTGGCAAGGGGATATTGATGTTAAAACCCTTGCGGTTCGGCTGGCAGCTCCGGAGGGATTTTCAGCAAGGTCGGCGTACCTGCTCTCACCATACCAGGCTCGCTGCGCGCCGGCCCCCTGCCTACTCGTCTCCATCAAAGCCTTTAGTCAGTGAAAACTAGCACAAAGGAAAGGGGCTTGTCAACAATTTGATGACCAATGGCAGGGCTATCGCATATGAAAAATTTTCAGGATCAAAACGGAACTTTCCGATGTTTTGGCGGCGCTTTACTGGGTAATCAACATCAAAACCAACGGTTTAAGTCTTAAATTACCCAAATTTAGCAGTTAAAAACTGAGATTTACCCGTCAATTGGCCTCTTAAAATCCATATGCGATAGCCCTGGACCAATGGTTTCGTTTTGCCAGAACCCAAGAACGAAGGACGCCTCCGTTCTACGGTGCCTTTTCCATACTAATCCCATCCCTTTACATAACCCCATTTGACACCTTAACCGCCCCGTAGTAATCTGCTATTTGACCGCCCGGTAGGGCCGAACAGCCGAGACTGGGCGCAGGAATCGAGACCCCGACTTTTATTTTGGAGGCGACTTTATGCCGTATGAAGGTTTGATTGCGGAGACGGTCAACATTCGCGGACACAACGGCGACTTGATTGACGCTTATCTGGCGCGGCCGTTAGGTTCCGGGCCTTTCCCCGGAGTGGTGATGATTCACCATATGCCCGGGTGGGACGAGGCCACCAAAGAGATGGCCCGCAAGCTGGCCCACAACGGGTTTGTCTGCATTTCCCCCAACCTGCATTTCCGGGAAGGTCAAGGCGACCCGACCGCCAACAGCGCCAGCGTCCGCGAGGCCGGCGGGATGCCCGATGACCGTACCCTGGGCGACGTAGCCGGAGCGCGGGATTACCTGCGCACCCTGGCTTACCATAACGACAAGGTGGGCGTTATCGGCTTCTGCTCCGGTGGACGGCAGACCTATCTGGTAGCCTGCCGCCTGGACGGTATCGATGCGGCGGTGAATTGCTGGGGCGGCGGCGTAACCACCGTACCCGACGGCGAGCTGGAGCGTTCCCGCCAGCCCGTGGCGCCGGTGGACTACACGGCCAACCTGAACTGTCCGCTGTTGGGGCTGTTTGGCAATGAGGACGCCCGCCCGTCGCCCCAGGATGTCAACGACCTGGAGGAGGCCCTGAAGCAGAACGGCAAGGACTATGAGTTCTTCCGGTATGACAATGCCGGCCACGGCTTCTTTGCCGTTGACCGGCCCAGCTATCGCCAGGAAGCGGCGGTGGACGGCTGGCAGCAGGTCCTGCGCTTCTACAATACCCACCTGCGAGCCGGCGCCCGCGAGCTGGCCGGCGTAGCCGACGACGATTAATTCACCCCAACTTTCCCGGGATAGGAACACTAAAAAACTCACCCCCGGCCAAGCGGCCGGGGGTGTTGACTATGCCTCTACCGGAAGGGTCAAGCCACTTCTTATCCAGGGGTGGGTCCCCTTTGGATAGGTTTCTTGAGCCTGCTTGGGAACTATTTTACGTACACGTTGGTCAATCTTGTCTGCAATACCTTCTTCGATCAAGGCCTTGTGAATCCGATCAGATAGAGCAATCTGACCCAAATCGACACTACTTAAACCACCTAAATTGCAACACTACCGATGGTAAGGGAAGTGCAAAACTCATTGCCGTAATCCATATTACATTCTTCCGTCCTTTATCCCACCCTATCCCAGTTAGCGGGAGAAATCGGGAACCTCTCTCCCTAATTGATAGGGTCCGGGGTGAGGGCGTACTCCGAAGTGGAATTATGCAGTATTGCACTTCCCAAGGATAGCCCCCCTCACCCCGCCAGGCTTCCCATGGGGTCCCAGGGGGGCAGGACTATTGGCTCCAGGGCCAGGGCTTCCCGCAGGTCCTCGGGCAGGTAGCTGACCGGGGCGGCGATTTCAAACATATACTCGGCGAACCAGGAATCGTTCATCAGGAAAAAGCCCTTATCGCCCACCTTGTCATCCCAACTGTTTTCCACCCGCCAGCGCCGGGGCTTGCCGTCCACCACATCCACTCCGGTAAACAACATGGCGTGGGTCATGGCCGTCTGGTGGTATTCCAACCGCTCCGCCTTGTCCATGTCAAATTCAGCGTTATAGACGCTGGCATAGTCAAAAAGCTCCGCATCCCAGAGGCCCTTGTCCCGGTGCATCTGCTTGCCCGTATCACAGCCCATCCACACCGGCTTGCCGTCCTGGAGCATCCGCATAGCGATGTCCTTCATCAGTTCGATGTCCACGTTCAGGTACTTGATTCGGGTGCCGTCCACCACGTTGCCCAGGTACTGAACGGTGTAAGTGCGCCCGGGCGAGTTGGCCGGTCGCGGGTCGTGAACCAGACAGACGTATTCTTCCATGGGGGTGGCGATATACTTTTCGGCAAACTCCAGCGGAGTCATGGAGCCGTCCCGGTGGAACTCGCCGTTTTTGTCCTTCCACTGCCAGTCGAAATCGGCCGGCGGATTGCCCAGGTGGATGCACAGGATTTGGTAAACGGCCTGGAGGGTCTTCTGCTTGGCTTCACGCATAGCGTCGAGTCCGCCTTCGGCGGCATAAATGCGGCGAATGTCCCGCGCTCCCTGCCGGACCTGGTAGTTCAGACCGGCGTTCATCCGCATGGAGTTGCCCGAACTTTCCGTTTCCGGCATTACCGTCTTGGGCACAACTCCGTGCTTCCGCACCAGGCTGACGAACATATCCCACTGGCCGCCGTCGCCCAGAGGCTGGTGCAGCAGCCAGGCCACCAACCGGTCATCAACGGGCCGGTCTGCCGTCTCGATTACGGCTTCCAGGATATAGTTGGCGCGCTCCATTTTGTCCCAAAACATCATGTAACTCTGGCTGAACTCGAATTCCTTGACGTTCAGCAGGTTTCGGGTTTCGGCCCGAAACAGATTGAGTCCGGCAAACATCCAGCAGCGTCCGGACCGAGCCTGGTTGGTTACGCCCCATTCATCCAAAACGGTAGAAAAGGTATGCGTCGCCTCAGCCACGATGGTTCGATTGAGAGCAACATCGTTTACATCGTGCTGGGTAACTACGTTCTGCATCAATTGATGACCGGGTTGGGACCGGAAGGCCCGCTGAAAGCCGGCCAGCGTTGCGGAATCCAGAAACCCCGGATTGCTCTGATTGGTCATGGTTACCTCCTGTCTTGTCTTCCGGGCCATAATTTAAGCAAAGGTGGAATTGGCGGTGATTGGGCAGCGTCCTGGTGTCAGGGAACAGCGTTGGCCGTCAGGGAACCTGTCACCGCGCTGACCTCTGATACTGCCCGGTCAATCTCCGCGGCAGTAGTATAGCGTCCCACCGAAAATCGAATGGTTCCCATAGCATATTCGGTGGGTACTTTCATGGCCGTTAATACGTGGGATACTTCCACCTGGTCGCTGTGGCAGGCCGCCCCGGCCGAGGCCGCTACGGTGGGGAGATTCGCCAGGATTCGGTCCGCCTCTAATCCGCGAAAACTGACGCTGGCAGTGTTGGGCAGCCGCAAATCCGGGTGGCCGTTGATTCGCAAATCTGCGCCCGACTCCCGCAGGCCGCCCTCCAGCCGGTCGCGCATATCGCTCAAATGGCTGCCGTAACTTGCCTGGTTTTGCTCGATCAATTCACAGGCCATTCCCAGGCCGGCCATTTCAATCACATTTTCCGTTCCGGCCCGCCGGTTCAGCTCGTGATTGGCGCCGTGCATCAGTTTCTCCAGCCGGACGCCGGGGCGGATGTAAAGAGCGCCAATGCCTTTGGGAGCGTAAAGTTTATGCCCGGCAATGGAGAGTAAATCTACGCCCAGTTCGGCCACCTTAACCGGGATTTTCCCTACGGATTGGGCGCAGTCGGCGTGCACCAGCGCCCCGAATCGGTGGGCCAACCGGGCAATCTCGGCGACCGGCTCAATCGTCCCCACCTCGTTGTTGGCGCGCATTATGGTAACCAGAATCGTCTCGCCGGTAAGCGCCTGCTCCAGTTGTTCCAGGTCCACCAGTCCGTAACTGTCAACCGGCAGGTAGGTTACCCGGAAACCCTGACGCTCCAGGTAGGCGCAGACTTCTGTAACCGCCGGATGTTCGATGGCCGAGGTTATAATGTGGTTGCCCCGGCTCCGGTAAGCGTAAGCCACTCCCTTGATGGCATGGTTGTTTGCTTCCGTGCCGCCGCTGGTAAAAATCAGGTCGTCGGTAGCACACCCCAACAATCCGGCAACCTGCGCCCGAGCCCGTTCAACCCCTTCCCGAGCAGCCCGGCCAAAGGAGTGACCGCTGGAAGGATTGCCGAATAATCCACTCAGGTAAGGAAGCATAGCTTCCGCCACTTGCGGGTCGATGGGCGTGGTGGCGTTATAGTCTAAATAGATGTCGTTCATGGGAAACTCCAAAGCCGGTTAATTCCCCGGATACTGCCCATTATAGCCCAGTCTGGGCCGGAGGCCAAAAGCATCCCCGATTTACCGAGAGCGCCGGCCGGCCCCAAGCTGACGAGTTCTAGTTGACGTCCGGATGGCGTCGGCATCAGCTGATGGGGTTGGACAAGTCCCGGTGGAATCAGGATACGGCTGCGGGGGAAGTTTTTCCCGAGGGAATAACCGGCAACATTTTCGTTACCACTTTTGGTCAAATGCTGCCGTCAATTATCACGTCCAGCACCGCCGGTTTCCCGGATTCCAGAGCCTTCCTGATTTCCGGGCCAATGTCCTCCGGGTCGATTAGCGTCCGCCCATAAACTCCTATAGCCTCAGCAATCCCGGCAAGGTTCAGGGGCAAGGGAAAGTCCATACCAATGTAACCTTCAAAGTCGTCCCCAATCTCTTTCCCGAGTATATCTCGTTGGTGGATGTTCATATTCAGCTTCAGGATCCGGTACGAGCGGTTGTTGCAGACCAGGTAAACCGTAGGGATGTTGTAATTCGCCGCCGTCCACAGGGCTTGCACGGTCATCATGGCGCTGCCATCGCCAACGATGGCAATTACCGGAGCAGCGGGCTGCGCCAGCTTTACTCCCAAGCCGGCGCCCATACCCCAGCCAATTGCGCCAATTCGTTCGCCGTAAACGCTGTCCGGGGTGTTGAATTCAATGGCGCCGTGCAACGCATCCTTGGAACTTAACGAGTCATCTATCACGATGGCGTCGGGCGGCAGAACCTGGGAGATTTCGTGCATCATCCGTTCCGGGGACATAGGACGCGAATCCCACGATTCCTGAAGTCGCCGGTTCCAGTCAGCTCGCCGCTGTATCTTCAGCCGGCGACTGTGTTCCTTCCGGGCGGCGACCTCCTCCGAAGCCGGCCCCGTTCCGGCCTCGGATAACAACTGTCCCAGCAATTCCAGGCCGGCTTTGGGATCACCAAACAGCGCCACTTCCGTCGGTTCCGTTTTGCCTATTTCCCGGTAGGCTGAGTCCAGGTGAATGAGCCGAGTCCGGGGAGCCAGGCTCCGGCCGGGAACGTAGAAGAAGCCGGAAAATACATTGGTTCCGACGGCGAGAACTACGTCGTACCCGGCCAGCGCCTGTCGGCCAGCCGGCAAGGTCGGATTTATGCGACCCAGGAATTGCGGGTGGCCGGTGGGAAAGTTGGTTCGAGCAACGGCGGCGGCATACACCGCGGCGCCCAACTGTTCCGCCAGGTTCACCGCCGCCGCCATGCCGCCTGACTGGGCCAGCCGGTCTCCCACTACCAGCGCCGGATTGGAGGCTCTGCCCAACAAGCGGGCCGCCGACTCCACCGCTGCTGGATTGGGCGGCGGAAACAAGGCCGCCGGGCCAGCAGGAGTTATCTCAATGTCGGCCGTATCGTCCAGGGCATTGGCGGCGAAACCCACAAACACCGGGCCGGTTGGGCAGTTCCTTGCTTCCTGAAAGGCGTGCCGCATGACTCCCGGCGCCTGTTCCGGGTGGGTGACTTCGATGCTCCACTTGGTAAACTGCTGCACCATGGCCGCCAAATCGCTGCGGCCTTCCGCCAGCTTTCGCACATCCTTGTTCCCGGCGGTAAGAATCAGCGGCGCTCCGCCATCCATGGCATGGTGCAGCAGACTGATACCATTAGCCAGGCCGGTTTCAATGTGCAGGTTTACCACCGCCGGTCGGTTCCCGGCCAGAGCATAACCGTCGGCCATGCCCACCGCCGTACCTTCCTGAGTTGCCAGCAAGTAACTGATGTCCGGGTACTCCGGGAGCAGGGCCATAATAGCGCTTTCGCTGGTTCCCGGATTGCCGAAAATGTGCCTTACTCCTTCGGCCCGAAGTATTTCGAGAAAAGCTCGGGCGCCGGTCATAATGGTCATGGCCGGTTTCCTCCCAATGGGGAATTCACCTCGTCCTCAGTCGAGGTCAGGCCGGCGTTGGACAGGAAAGCGCGCAGCAGCCTCGCCATTTGGAATTCGTGGATCAGCGCGAATTTAGCGAATTCCCTCAGATTACGGGAAGCCTCTTCTGCCGGGTTAAAGCGGTCACCCATGAGCAAGTAGTCGGCGTAAAGTTCCCGGTTCCAAATTACCAGCTCATCGAAAGTCAACTGCGGTTCGAACTGAAAGCCGTAGCAATCGCCGGCGCGGAAAGCCATATTGATTCTGCGGTAGCTCCCATTGCGCAACAGAATTTCACCTTCCGACAGCTTGACCGCGCCTTTCGGTATGGAGAAACACTCGCCATGCAGGGTAGGAACCAGGGGGACCCGAATTTCCCCGAACACCGGGTCAATATCGCCGGCCTCAGTTACGGCTATTTTCCGCAGCCCGAACTGATAGCCTCCGGTCGGTTCCACGTACCCGCCGAGGGACTTGGCCAGCAACTGGGCTCCCAGGCACACGGCAAAGATTGGCACGGCGTTAACCGCGGCGTGCCGCAGCAGTTCCTCCTCCTGACGCAGGGCGGGAAAGTCGTCATTAGCTGACAAGGGGCCGCCCAGAGTTACGATGAGATCTACTTCTGCCAGTTCCGGCTTGGGGAATGGGCCAAAAGTTGGCGCTAATTCGAACAGATTCAGGGGCTGCAACCGGAATCCGGCCTCTTCCAGCAGGGAAGTAAAATTAGCGCCTAAGGTTTCTGCGGCGGAATGGCGTATGATAAGGGCACTTTTCACAATGAACCACCAGCGCGCTGGAATAGATGCCCAAATCCTACACCAACACTGCGGCAATGTCAGCCGGGGCAAGTTGTTCGACCGAGTGATATTGGACGGCATCAGCTCAGCCTTCTGCCCGGAAAGGTTGCCGGACGGCGCTCCAGCCGGCGGTGGTTCAGCGAGGGTAAAGAATATGGAAACGGTTATCGTTAATTCAACCATAGTAACCGGAGACGCAGCCCGTACCATCCTCTACGATTCAGCCATTGCCGTCCGGGACTCGGTCATTGCGGCTATCGGGCCATCGGCGGATATTCTACCCCGCTTTCCCGGCGCCGAAGTCGTGGCGGGACGGGGCAAGGCGATCTTTCCCGGCCTGATTAACTGCCATACCCACCTGCTGGCTACCGCCGACCGGGGTATTCTGGAGGATTTCGGATTTCCTACCACGCTGCGTTTTCCTGCCACTACCCGGCAACTGCTCACCACCGAGGAACGGCAGGTAATTGCCACCCTGGGCGCTCTGGAAGCGCTGCGCAGCGGCACTACAACTCTGTTGGAGATTGCGGACCGGGTCGGCGAGTTTGCCCCGGCTTTAGCGGATTCGGGACTGCGGCTGGCCCTGGCAGACAACATTAACGATGTTGACCCGGACCGGCTGCGGGACGGAATTTATGAGTTTGATTCTCACCGACGGGAAGCCGGTCTCCAGAGAAGCGCTGACCTGATCGAAGGATGGAACAACTACGATGATGGCCGGATAACTTGCCTGCTGGCTCCCCATGCGTCGGAGACTTGCTCTCCCGAGTTACTGCGCCAAGTACGGAATATGGCCGACGCCAGAGATGTCGGTTATACCATCCATCTGTCCCAAAGCCGGATTGAAATAGAAGCGGTGCAACGTATCCGGGGCGTGGCCCCTACGCATTATCTCTTTGCCAGTGACTTTCTGGGGCCTCGCCTGGTAGCGGCTCACTGCCGTTACGTCATGCCGTCGGAAATCGCCTTGCTGGGCCACGCCGGAGCGGGAGTAGCCAACAATGCCGCTATCGCCGCCCGTCGGGGCGCGGCGGCGCCCGTCCGGGAGTTGCAGGCCGCCGGCTGTTCCATCGGTATGGGCTCCGACAATATGGCCGAGGATATGGTGGAAGTAATGCGCGCCGGCCTTTTTCACGAAAGGGTCCGCCGCAATGATGAAATGTGGCCCCAACCTGAGGATGTCCTGGAGTGGGCAACTGGCGGCGGGGCGAAAATCCTGGGCCTGTCGGACCGGGTTGGCTCCCTGGAAGTTGGGATGTTGGCCGACCTGTTTGTGGTGGATACCTTCAAGCCTCATCTCGTGCCAACACTGCGGATTGTTTCCGGATTCGTGCATAACGGTCAGCCAGCCGATATTGCAGCGGTGATGGTAAACGGGCGCTGGCTGATACGCGATGGCAAAGTTCTGACCATCGACGAAGCCGACGTTCTGCGTCGGGGGGAGCAGATAGGTCATGCGGTGTGGCGAAGGCTGGTTGAACGATACCCGGATGTACCCTTTCCGGTACGTCTGCCGCCGGGACCGGCGCACTAGCGGCCCGACCGGCGGCAGCCATCAGCAGGAGACTGCGAAGGGCATACCGCTGTTCTGTTGCAAAGTCCTTACGTAGCAGATTATGTTTACAACCTGTTCTTCCGTCAGGTTCGGCACCGGCGGCATATCGCCAAAATACCAGTGATGACTTCTGACGCCCTTCTTAACCGCAGCCTGGAAGGAGAAGTCCGGGTGATGGTCGGGATAATAGACCTGGTGGACCAGCGGCGGGCCCAAATCGGAGCCGGCCGCCTTCTCGCCGTGGCACTGGGCGCAATTACCCTGAAACAGGGCTTCTCCCGCGGCGTAAGCGGACACCGTGATTTCCCCGGTTGGCGCCGCCGGGGAACCGGGCGTCGCAGCGGGCGGAGTAGAGGCGGCCGGCTGCTCCATTCCGCCGCAGCCGGCGGCCGCAAAAATTGCCAGAACCAGAGCCATCCAGCAACCACCCAATCCCTGAAGCGGCTTTGACCGATTAACATAGTTGACTACGCATTGAACCGACGCGATCAATCTCTTCTTCCCCGCCGCAGGGCGCGCCCCGGCAGAACCCCGGTATTCTCACCCCGGTCAATGACTACCCGTCCGTTGACTATGACGTACTCTATTCCTACCGGATAATGTTTGGGGTCTTCGCGGGTGGCGTAGGTCTTCACCGTGTTTGGATTAAAAATCACGATGTCCGCCTTGAACCCGTCCCGCAGCAGGCCCCGGTTGGCTAATCCTAAACGCTGGGCCGGGAAGGAAGTCATCTTCCGGATGGCCTCGGGCAGTCTGAGGTGTTTTTCAGCCCGGACAAACTCGGCCAGGACGATTGGGAAGCAGCCGTAAGTTCGGGGATTGGGGTACTCGCCAAAGAGAATGGCGTCGCTGGCAATCATCCCGTAGGGATGGGATACAAAGGCTGGCAGAGTTTGGGGGTTGGTGCCTAATCCCACCGTGGATATGCCCAGATTTTCTTCCACCAGCAAGTCAAACAGGGCCTCGGTTGGGTCCTGCCCCCGCATTTCGCCGATGTCGGTAATCAAGCGACCTTCATATTGCCGGTTGTGGGGTTGGGTAAAGTTGGTCAACCAGTTGTTTTCCAACCGCTCCGGCAGTATTTCCCGCTTCATTCGCGCCCGGTCGTCGGCGTCCTGCAGGGCCGCCATTAAACGCTCCGGGCCACCGTCTTTGGCCCAGTGGGGCAGACCGATGGTTACGGTCGTACCGGAGTAGGGGTAGGTATAGCAGTCAAAGGTAACGTCCAAACCTTCGTCCCGGCCTCGCTCCACCAGGCCCAGATAATCCAGATGGCTTCCCGACCCCTGGGCGCTTTGCCGGTAGTGGGTCAGGTGAATGGGGCAGCCGCTGCGCCGGCCAATTTCCAGAGCTTCTTCCCAGGGGGCCAACAGGCCCTGGGTGCGCAGGCTGGCCCGGGTGTGGGTATGGTAAAAACCGCCCAGGGATGCCGTCACCGCCGACAACTCGGCCAATTCGGCGGTATCGGCATAGGAACCTGGGGGGTAATCCAACCCGGTGGAAAGGCCCCAGGCTCCCTCTGCCATAGCTTCTCTAATGACCGCCTTCATATCCTCCAGCTCGGCCTGAGTCGCCGGGCGGTCGTTCCAGCCCACGCCCCAAATTCGGACCGGGGCGTTGCCCAGGATGTAAGCAATGTTAATCGCTACCGAATTATCGTACCTGGAAAGCAGCTCCGCCACGGTCAGCCAATCGGCCGGCATAGGCGGGTAGCCATTAAGCCCGGAATCCAGCCAGATATAGCGGTGCAGTTCCTCTTGAGTCTTGAAGGGGGCGTGGGAAATTCCGTCAATGCCCACCAATTCAGTGGTAACTCCCTGCCGCACTTTGGGATCGTGGTGGGGTTCCCCCAGGATGGTCAGCCCGGCATGGGAATGAAGGTCGATAAAACCGGGGCAAACGACGTGGCCGGCAGCGTCAATAACCCGGTTAGCTTCAATGTCGCCGGCATCTCCCCGGAATATGCTCACCTCCTCTCCTTCCACCAGCACGGCTCCCTTGAAGCCGGGGCTGCCGCTGCCGTCGATAATTTCGCCATTTTCAATTTTCAAATCGACCATAACTTTCCCCTTGCGCCGAGTGTTAAGGCTTTCCGCATTTTGCCGATAGATCGGATTTGATTCCCCGGCTATCCGACTTTGCCCGTTTGTGGATATAATACCACTTAACTATGGCGCTGAATTTTTGTATCTCCACTGCGGTTTGATGAAGCAATTAACTCTTTTTCCATTATCATACGGGCGGTTAATCGCCCTGGCGATTATCTTTGCCTTTCTGCTGGTTTCGGTACTCCTTTGGGAAACCGGAGAAATCAGAGCCGGCGCGCTGCCACCGACCGGGAAGACATCCGTTACCTGGGAAGCGACGGCCAAATACTGGCAGGACGACGATACCGGGCCGGAAACTGCCGCACCCCAGGATGAGGTGGACGAACAAGATCACGTTTATTGCCTGGGCGCTCTGGCTACCATCGTCGGCGGGCCCGGGGATGACATTCTGGTTGGCACCGACGGCCCGGACGTTATCCTGGGTCGGGCGGGGGACGACCAGATAAACGGGAAAGGCGGCGACGACATCCTGTGCGGCGGTTCCGGCGACAATCTCATAATCGGAGGGCCGGGAAACGACTATCTCCTGGGCGGCGAAGGGGTTGACCAACTGATTGGCGGCACCGGCGACGACTTTCTGCGGGGCGATGACTCCGACGACCTTTTAATCGGGCAGCAGGGAGGCGATTTCCTGTCCGGCAACGAAGGAAACAACATCCTGCTGGGCGGCGACCTGGTGCCAGAAGAGGATGACTTGCTGGCTATCTTGTACGGTTTCTATCGCCGCGACGTCATCCTGGGCAGCACCGGCAATGATGTCTTGATTGGAGCGAGAGGCAATGATGCTCTGCTGGCCTTTGGCGGCCATGACATTCTTCAGGGATTGGAAGGCAACGATTCGCTTATCGGCCACTACGGCGATGATTTCCTGGACGGCGGCGAAGGCGACGAGGACGAGTGCAACGGCAGTGAAGGCAGCGACGCGTCGGCCGGCTGCGAGGCCGTAGTGAGTATCGAACGCGGCGAACAACGGGGGCTGCCCAACTAATTTCCACCGGAACTAACTTACGCCAGCCCTCGACCGCATAATAACAGTTGAAAAGGAAAGGTTATGCAGTACGACTTCATTATCGTAGGAGCCGGTTCCGCCGGCTGTGTCCTGGCGAACCGACTCAGCGAAAACCCCGAACGCTCGGTTTTGTTGCTGGAAGTCGGGCCGGATTACCCGGACTGGGAGCGCCTGCCCGACGAGCTGAAGTACGACCTGAACCAGGCGGCTTCAGAAAAGGACGCTCCCCATAACTGGTCTTTTGCCGGCCATTCCACGCCCCAGCGACGGGAGCAGATTCCGGTGCCCCGGGGCCGGGTTACCGGAGGGACCAGCGCAATCAACCACCAAATCTTTCTCCGGGGCCTTCCCGAAGACTTCGATGCCTGGGCCACCGCCGGCAATGACCGTTGGAGCTACCTTAATGTTTTACCCTGCTTCCGGCGTCTGGAAGCCGACGCCGACTTGAGCGACGATTTTCACGGAACCGACGGCCCGATTCCCCTTAGGCGGCACCCCCGGGAGAGCTGGCTACCCCTCCAGGCCGCCTTCTACCAAGCCTGTGTGGACCTGGGGTTTCCGGAAGACCCGGATATGAATCATCCGGAGGCTGCCGGTGTAGGGGCTTTCACCTTGAATAATCCCGGCGGTGTCCGGATGAGCACCGCCCTTACCTACCTCAATTCCTGCCGACACCGCCTGAACTTGACCATCCGGGCCGGGGTGCGGGTCCGGCGGGTGCTATTTGAGGGTAATCGGGCCGTGGCGGTGGCGGTGGAAAGCGACGGCGAAGTGTTCGTTGTTGAGGGGAAGGAGATTATCCTCAGCGGTGGGGCCATCGCCTCGCCCCAACTGCTGATGCTGTCCGGCGTAGGCCCGGCTCAACCCTTACGGGACTTGGGAATTGAGCCGAGACACGAACTGCCCGGGGTGGGACAAAATATGAAGAACCATCCTTCCGTCTCCCTCCGTTTTCGGCTGCTGGAGGGGAATCGTCCCGCTGCCGACGCGCCGCGCAATCAGGTTGGGCTTCGGTTCACCGCCGCCGGCTCGGAATACCGGAATGATATTCAGGTGCAGCCCACAACCTCCTACCCGGAAAGTTCAGATGCCCCGGACATTCGTATCGGCTGCCGACTGGAGCTGCCCCTGAGCCGGGGAGAACTAACCTTGACTTCCACCGACATTGCGATTCAGCCGAAACTGGATTATCGTTTTTTGACCGACCCGCAAGACCGGGCCCGCCTGCGCGCAGCGGTACGCCGCTGCGCCGATATTTTTCGACACTCCGCTTTCGATGGGCTTTTGGGAGAGCGGATTGCGCCCCGGGATGAGGAGTTGTCGGACGACTCGGCGCTGGATGCCTGGCTGGAGCAAAACGCCGGCATTGCCGGCCACACCTCGGTTACCTGCAAGATGGGCCCGGCTGCGGACCCGATGGCCGTAGTGGACCAGTACTGCCGCGTCCACGGATTACAGGGGCTGCGGGTTATCGACGCTTCTATTATGCCGGAGATCACCAGAGCCAACACCAATGCCACTACCATAATGATTGCCGAAAGGGCGGTCGAATTAATTAATGCGGAGCTGCCACCAGGCTGAATCCAAACCTAAAGACGCTGACCCGGCTTCCGGCAAGTTGTTATGCCTTTCCCCCGGTAGTAAAATGAGCGCAAGCTAACTTCATCCCGTTTAAGGAGTATCGAATGCCGCTAGAATTTGGAGTCTTTGACCACATAGAGCCGTGCCCCGGCATGACCTTGCAGGAAATTTACGACCTGCGGCTGATTCAGTTGGAGCGTCTGGAATCGGCCGGGTTCTATTCCTACCATCTGGCCGAGCACCACACCCCGGCAGTGCACAGTCTGGCTCCTTCCCAGAACGTTTTTCTGGCCGCCCTTTCCCAGCGTACCAAGACCCTGCGCTTTGGCCCCTGCGTCTATGTCTTGCCCCTGCACCACCCTATCCGGCTGATTGAAGAAATCAGTATGCTGGACCATCTCAGCAACGGTCGCCTGGAGCTGGGCGTCGGACGCGGCGGCATCTTTGAGGCCTTCTTCTGGGGTCAGGACTCCGACGTCGAGGTCAATGCGGCCCGTTACGAGGAAACCCTGCGGTGTATCCAGGAAGGATTAAGCCAAGACGAGCTAACCTTCCGCGGCGAGTTCTATAACTTTGAGGAACTGCCCATGCGTCTGCGGCCCCAGCAAGCGCCCTTCCCGCCTTTCTGGTATATGCGGAATGTGGAAACCGCCGCCATTGACGGAATGAACACCATTATCGTTGGCTCGCTGGACGGCTTCGAAGCCAACGTGAAGCGGTACCGGGAAGAATGGGAAAAGCATCAGGGCAAGGGAGCTTTGACCGTGCAAGGCACCGAGCCCAAGATTGGCCTGGTTAACCATATGCTCCTGGCCGAGACCGACGAGCAGGCCCAGCGGGAAGCTCAACCGGCCTGGGAGTCCTACCGCTGGAACCTGGGAACTCCCCGCCGGCTGGAGGCGGAACGGCGCGGTCTGACCCAGTTCTACGGCTCCGGCATGAATCCCCGGCCAGCCGCGGCTCCGCCCCGGGAGATACCCCGGGAAGAGCGGCGGGACCTGGACGCATCCCTGGAAGACCTAGAACGACAACAACGCCGCGCTAACCTGCGTGGCGGCCTGGGCGACGGCCATTCCGGGGCCGGCGCCGGGTTTGGCGCCATCGCCGGCTCACCGGACACCATCCGCGAGTATATGGACGAATACGTGGCGACCGGAGCCAATTATTTCGTTTGCTCCTTCCAGTGGGGCGACCTGACCCACGAACAGGCCATGCGCTCCATAGAACTGTTCGCCACCGAGGTAATGCCCCATTACATGGCAAAAAAGGAAGAAGTGGCAGCGACTTAACCGGCCCAAACCAGCGCCTGAGGCAAAGCAAGGGGGCGAGTCTTCAGACCCGCCCCCTTTAACTTTCCGGCTGTTGTCCTGAAGTAAGGCAGAATTGGCCGACTACATTCCCCGGGGCCGCAGGGCCAGGCTGGCCGGCTTGGGCGGCTCCCAGCCTCCGGTCAAGTAGTCGTACAGGTTGGCCGCGCTGATGCGCATTACCATCGGCGCCAGGGCCGCCTGCCCTACATCCATCGGGTAGCGGTCAATGAACTTGTTCAGGTTCAGCGCCGCTTCGTCCCGGGTCATTCCTCGGTCGATGGCGTCCTTGACGTAGTCCCGCCACTCCATAATGAAGGAACCCTGCTCGTCCAGGTAGCTCTTGTCGCACAGGTCGCCGTGGCCGGGGACGAAAATGTCCTCGTTCAGGCTGCGCAGCGACTCCAGGGCGGTAAGCCACAGGTCCGGGTTGGCTTCGTGGAGCCAGGTCTGGACTTTATGGAAGATGTTGTCACTGGTGAAAACCACCCCCTCCTCTTCAATGATAATCGCCGCCTGGTACAGAGTGTGCCCCGGCATATGAATCATCCGGAAGGTATGGTCGCCCACCTGCAGGGTCATGCCGTTCTTGAAGGTGATAATCGGGACGTTAGGCTGGTAGCCTTGCATTAACGGCCCTTCCTCCGGGCCGAAGTTGGCTACCCGTTCAATATGCTCTTCCAGGTTAGTTTCCAGGATTCGGGTCCTGACGCCTTCGTGAGCGATTACCGGAGCGTCAAAGAAGGCGTTGCCGGTCCAGTGGTCGCCGTGCGGCTCTGTATTAATGATGTACCGCAACTGGCCGTGTCTGGCGATTTTCGCCTTCAACTTCAGGGCATCAGTAGGCTTGTGGGGACTGTCAATCATCACCACCCCTTCGGAGGTGGTAACAAATCCGTGGTTGCAGCCCCGCACTTCGGTTTCCACGTAAACGTTGCCGGTTAGTTGCCGCATTGCCTGCCTCCCTTGCGCAATATCCTTCTCGTGAATGACATTAGGGGCAACTCAATGGTTGCACCGTCCTGGTTCCACCGGGCGATTCAAGCGCGCATTCCGGGGGAACCTTAACGGGCGTACTAGCCCAGCGGCCCCTGAAATACCTGGTCAACGTAGGTGTCGGAAAGGGCTTCCAGGGTTTCCGGCCAATTATCGATACTGCCTACGGAACGGCGCAGTTCCCGGGGACGCGGCTGCCCTTCCCAACCCAACTGCTCCATATAGTAATAAAGCATTATCAGGTGTCCGTCCGGGTCTTGTGCGTAGGCGGCGTAGTCGATACCCGGGTGCAGTTCCGCCGGCATTTCCTTAAAGTTGACTCCGTAATCTTTGAGGAAAGCTACGGCGTTCTTCAACTGCCGGTAGCTGCCCACTTCGACTCCGAAGGACCTACAAGAGGTGTGGGAGCTGCATCCCAGTTCGGACCTCAGGGACTTGGGGAACAGGCCCAGGCTGTGGTGCTCATTGCCGTTGCGCATGAAAACGGCCCGGTGTCCGTTAAAGTTCACTTCTTCGGTAAAAACGAAACCGAGGCGGTCGGCGTAGAACTCCATCGCGGCATCCAGGTCGCGGACAAACAAATTGACCGGCCCGATCTTGGTAATCTTGAAGGGCCGGGGCAACAGGATACCCTCCACGTCATAGACGGACGGCATATTTTCGGTGTCCCGCGTACCGGAGAAGATTTCGATACCCTTTTCCAGAGCTTCTTCCACTTCAGCTTCTTCCGACATCTGGGGCAGGGTGGGAGCTTCGGCAAAACCCCGGTAGTGCATCGGGCGGGGCTTGCTGCGACCCAGCCAGCCGATTTGCTCAATGCCGTAGTAAAGCTCATTTATGTTTTCGTCCGGGTCCCAGACGTAGGTATGCCAGTTGCTGCCGGGCATATCCCGACCGGTGCGGCGAATGGGGATTTCCTTTTCGTTAAAGTATTCCTGCCCGTTGACCACCTCGGCCAGCGATCCCGTCTGCCAGGTTATCTGGTTGATGGTCACGTCGCCGTCGCCTTCGTGTCCGCTGCCCCGGCCCAGCACATCCAGAGCTTTCTTGGGAAAAAGCACGAAAGAGTGGTGGTCGCTGCCGTGGTGCATGAAGGCTCCCTGGCAATCCTCATCCGCAATGTCCTTCAGGATTTCCGCCCGCTGTGGGTTGCCTTTGAAGTTCAGGTGGTCCGAAACCTTGAAGCCCAGCAAGTCCTTGTAGAACCGGAGCCCGGCTGCCATATCGTAAACATTGAAACCGAAGTGGCCCAGCCGACGGATTTTGAAAGGACGGGACATCGTTACTCCGCCAACATCATAAAGCTGTTCCTGAGTAGTAGCCATCTGCAACTCCTTATTTTAAGGTGAATGGATTAGCGCTGACGCCGGTTGGCACAATGGTAATAGAATCGTAAATATCGGTCAAATCCCGGTGTGGTTTATTCTGCGCCGATAGCGTTACCAGCCTACCGATTCCTTGATTAAAACCAGCTTGATCCGGTCCGGGTTCTGCTCATTCTCAAAGATGGTAAGCTTGCCCATTGGCCCGGCGGTGCGACCCTGAGCTTCGGCCCATTCGTGGTGTCGCTCTACCGAGAAGCCCCGCACGCGAGCCAGGGCCTCGGTTAGTGTGGGGCAAATCTTCTGGACGCCGGCCACCCAAATTACCTTTTTGGCCCCGAATACGTAGGCCCCCAACTGGCTGCCGGAGCCGCTGGCTACTACCACCTCGCCCGTTTCGGCGATGGCATGGACGCTGCCCACATAGTACTCGGCGACGCTGGCAAGCCGACGCAATTCCCGCTGCCGGTCCCGATCCGGTTCCGCCGAGATTTCAGCATAGAGATTTTTGTATCGGTCGGTCTGACGGATATAGTCGGAGTAGCCGATAGTGTCCAGGGTTTCCGAGGTACTCTTGAACACCTCGGCGCCGTCGGGAATCATGGCAATCAAGATTTCCCGGGCCGCATCGCCGTTTTCCGCCACTACCGCAGCCACGTTGCGAGCCTTGAGTCCTGCTATCGTGCGCTGGATTGCCGCCTCGTCGATTTGTACCAATTGACGGTTTTCTGTGGTCATAAACATCTCCAATACGCTGTCCGCCTCTGGATGCCGGCGCGCCGGACGCCAACCACGCGGGCAAATTTCATACTCTATTCTAACCCGAATCTGCGGCGCTTGATATACTCTACCCGGTCGAACGAGACGGCAAGCCGAGGGTCGGGGCGTCGCCGCTGCCTCTGGAAAGGCCCGATAATCCGACCGGGCCGGCGATTCGTAGGTAATCAAAGAATGTCTCCGCTCAACCTTTCAAGCCGCTAACCGGAGTATAGAAATGAAAAGAGAAGGATCCGGGGAGTTAAACCATCGGCTGATTCCGGCGCTGTTAATTATCGCCCTGCTGGTGGGTTGCGGTTCCGCCGCTTCGGTTGAAGAATCGCCGCCGGCGACTCAACCGGCGCCGGCGGCAAGCAGTCAAACCGCGGTTCCGCCAGCGGCAACCGTCACCGAGAATACAGCCAGGCCAGCGCTGCCGTCCCCGGAACTGACACCCAATTTCACCAGAGAGGGCGGCGATTCTCCCGCCAAAGCCGCTACGTCTCCTCCGCCATCCCTGCCGCCCGAAACCGCAACTCCGGGTAACGGGGCAACTCCGGTTCCTGCCGATACGGTGGTGGGGACCGAACCCGATTGGGCCCGGGAACTGCGTGAAGCCGGACTCCATACCGGCATCTGGGAAACCGACTTCAGCAAGCACGCGGTTCCGTACAACGAAATCTTCTCCGGCGGCGTACCCCGAGACGGTATCCCGCCCATTGATGACCCCAGGTTTGTTACCGTTGCAGCTGCCGATGCCTGGCTGGAGGAAAAGGAACCCGTTATCGCTTTTGAGCTAGAGGGAGAAGCCAGAGCGTATCCGCTGCAAATCCTTACGTACCACGAAATCGTCAATGACCGGGTGGCCGGGACGCCGGTGGCCGTAACCTTTTGTCCCCTGTGCAACTCTGCCCTGGTCTTTGACCGACGGCTGGATGGAGAAGTATATGACTTCGGAGTGTCGGGCAACCTGCGCAACAGCGATTTGATTATGTGGGACCGGCAAACTCAGTCCTGGTGGCAGCAACTGACCGGGGAAGCCATCGTCGGCCAGTTGACCGGCAAACAACTGCGGATTCTGCCAGCCGTCATCGCAGCCTGGCAGGATTTCCGGGGCGCCTACCCGGAGGGGCTGGTGTTATCCCGGGATACGGGCCATCGCCGGAACTACGGCAGCAACCCCTACGCGGGATACGATGAAGTAGGGCAGTCTCCCTTCCTCTTTTTTGGCAAGGAGGATGCACGCCTGCTGCCCATGGAGCGGGTTGCCGCCCTGGACTTTGACGGCGAATCCCTGGCCTTCCCCTTCGCCTTCCTGAAGTCGGTGGGCGTGGCGCACTACTCCGGAACCGGCCGGGAGTTGGTCGTATTCTTTCGGGCCGGCGCTCGCTCGGCGCTGGACCGACGCTCAATCGCCGATTCCCGGGAGGCCGGCGCAACCGGCATTTTCCTCCGGGAAGTGGCCGGCCAAACTCTCACGTTTCAGCCCGACGGCGAAGACTTCATCGACCAGGAAACCGGCACTCGCTGGGACATCTTTGGGCGGGCATTGGAAGGCCCTTACGCCGGCAAGCAGTTAACCCCGGTAGTCCACGCCAACCATTTCTGGTTTGCCTGGGCCGCCTTCCGGCCCGATACCAAGGTGGTTAGTGAAACTGCGCCCTAGAGATAACGGTTAAGCCGGCTTCTGGGTATTGTCTTCAAAATGGTAATATACCGGCAGCCGGGGTGCAGGGCGTGAGTATAAGGCGCAGTGGACATGGCGGCGGCGCACCGGCGGCACGATTTTTCGGACTATGTACGGGAACTCTGGCAACCTCTGTTGTAGATGGTGTAGGGGTACCACAACCCGAATTACTGATTGAATTCCTTTTGCACGAGGCAAACGTTGGTCAACTTCCAAATAGAGTTGCGGTCAAAGCCAAAACACCCTTCGCAAGCCGGGGGACGTCGAAAGCTGCCGGCCATTTGCCAGCTTAATGGCCTTGCCCCTACAATATTGTCAGTTACCACCCGTTGACTGATTGCCATCGCCTAATACCCGTTGCAGGAGTTGAAATGAGTACGCCGCAAATCACTTTTGGGTGCAATTTTACCGTCGAGAACTATTGGGATGTGGTCGAATTTGCCCAAAAAGCGGAAGAGTTAGGGTTTGACCGGATAACCACCGGAGAACACCTGATGGACGGCAACCCGCCCCGACCAACTCTGCTGAACATTCCCGTGATGGCGGCGGCGGCGGGAGCCACCAAAACCCTGCAAGTAATGACCGGTATTGTCATCGCCCCGCTTTACCATCCGGTAATGCTGGCCAAGCTGGTCACCTCGCTGGACATCGTGTCTAAAGGTCGCCTGGACTTTGGCATTGGCATTAGCGGACAGCGGGGAACCCGCATCGAATTTGACTCTTTGGGAATTGCGGTCAATACTCGGGGCCGCCGGACGGATGAGATGCTGGAGGTGATGCAGCGGCTCTGGACCGAGGAGCATGTGACGCACCACGGGCGGTTTTTCGACTTTGAGGATGTTACGCTGCTGCCGCAGCCTTACCAGCAGCCCTATCCGCCAATCTGGGTGGCGGGACGCAGCGAACCGGCCATGCGCCGCGCGGCCATCCAGGGCAACGGCTGGTATCCTTACCTGTTCACCGTTCGCCGGCTAAAGAGGGTTAATGACACGGTGCGTCAGATTGCTGAAGAGGCAGGCCGGGACCTGACCGGCTTTCATTGGGGGGTAAACCAGCCTACCGCCATTGCGTCCAGCCGGGACGAGGCCCTGGCCGTTGCCGTGGTTCACGTCGGCCAGAGGTACGTAACACCGGAGCGGAGCGCCGAGGATATTGCCCAGGCCCTGTGCCTTACCGGTACACCCCAGGACTGTATTCGGGGTATTGAAGAACGTATCGAGGCCGGCGCGCGGGACTTCATATTCGGCTTTCTGTCCCCGGACCCGGCCGGGCTGTACCGCCAGATGGAAACTATGGCCCGGGAGGTTATCCCCTACTTCCGCAGTTAGCCGCAGCCGCCAGGCCCGGAAAGTCGGGGGATTTTTAGAAGCGCGCCCTTGAGGATACCATGCCCCGTATAAGCATCTCAGCCTACGTGCCGGCAAGCCCGGCCGCCGTATATACCCACGTTACTGCCTTTCCGGCCCAGGGGACACCGGATAATCGGCTGCTGGAAGCCAAGTACGGGTATCTGGAGAGTCAGGAGAACCTGACGACCTACACTTTCCGGGAAACCGGCGCGGCTGCTAATCGTTGGCTCTATACCTTCGACCCGCCCTTCAGCCGGCACGCCCAAGCCCTGGACTCCAACTGGTCCAATCGTACCGATGTTTTTGAAGCTTCCGGCGACGGCACAACCTGGACTATAACCTGGGAGCCGCAAGCGCAATCAAGAGGCGCCCCTTTTATTCTGCGCTGGCTGTTCTTTCGCTGGAAGGACCGGCAGCGGCTCTACGGGCAGATAATGCAGCCGGTAGTCGATCACTTCCAGCGACAGGACTATTACTGAAGGGTGAGCTAGGCGCTGGCGGCCCGCAGCGCAGCTTCGAGTTTGGGCGGACTGTAGCCGACCACGTTCTGGTCGCCGATGACGGTTACCGGGGTGCTGCGCAGCCCCATAGCCAGCAGAGCGTCCCGGGCCGCATCATCCTCGGATACATTCCTTTCGGTAAATTCCAGACCTTTGCGTGAAAGATACACTTTCACCATGTGGCAGGGCCCTCAACCGGCGGAAGTATATACGGTAATATCCATAATGCTTGCTCCTTTGCGGAATTTTCCGAACTGCAGGACTCAGGCTAATCTGCCGGCTGGGAGTTCTTGAAGTCGGCCTTGGACTGGTAGTCCTGGTCGAACAGACCCTCGCCGGGCTTTACCGCCTCGTCAATTGTTTGAACGAAATCTTCCCCGGATTCATACTTGCGAAGAAACTCTTCGCTGACGAAAAACATTCAAATGCAAAAACCGTCGCGCTTAATGTCTTCGTGGTGCCGGTCGCAGGGACAGATTTTTTTGCGATCTTCGACGGGATCGCCACTGAGGGGCATTCAAGGGCAGTAGCGATAGCCATATTTAACTTGATTCTCGGCCAGCCCCTGCTGCACTACCTCCACAACTTCCGGTTCGGGGAAAAATTCGTAGGGCCCACGCTCTACATACTTTTCGGAGAAGGACTTGGCGCCCTTCAATGCCTGATCCAATGTCAATTTACGCTGCAATATATTCATCTCCTTGATACTGTGCCGCCCGGGATGGTGATACGCCTGAATTATATAACCCGTTTACCCGGATAGACCGCCCTGTCTCATCCGAGTGTGCATTTCGCAGGACATATTGTTGAACATGGCGACTTTGGTCTCCAGGTTTCCCAGCAGACTGGGCATCGCTCGCTCGACATCAGGCAACGATTTATCCATGGCAACTTCTACGCTGAGCAGCCCGGCAGTCCCGCATTGGCAACGAACGGCGAGATAGATTTTGTGAAAATCCCGGTTGCCGGAAAAATCCACCTTGAAGCCTTTGAGCAGGGAAAGGGACGGGTTATCGGCCACCGCCGCCTGAAATAACTCGTGTATCTCGGCCAAAGTCGCCGGCCCGTTGTTTTCCGGATTCTCTTTGTCGGTATTTACCCCATTAGAGACTCCCGTAACCGGCGTCGCCGCTGCGTCCCGTCTAGGGCAGCGCCGCCACCGCCTTAATTTCTACCAGAAATTCCTCGCGCACCAGCCCTTCAATCACCAGCAAGGTGTTGGGCGGGTAGTCGCCGTCGGGGTACAGGTCGGGGAAAACCTCGGACCGGGCCGCCATGAAGGGCCCCACTGATTCCCTCCCGACCACATAGGTGGTGAATTCCACCACGTCGCTGAAGGTGGCGCCGACAGCATTCAGAATCGCGCCCAGGTTTGCGTACACCTGCCTGGTTTGCGCCACCAGGCTGCCGTCGCCGGCCAGATTTCCGTCCTGATCAACCCCAACCTGGCCGGCGATGTAAAGTAACTCGCCAGCCCTGACCTTGATGGCCTGGGAATAGGCCCCCAAGGGCTGGGGGGCGTCATTGGTGTTTACAACTTGCCGCTGGGTTCCGCTCATGGACTACCTCACCACGCAAGGGAATTTTGGTCAAAGAAGACGTGGCTAATCCGACTAATCGGTAGCCGCCGCTACCATATATCTGCCGCCTACCACGTTAAGCTGGTCGCCGGTTATGTACGATGACTCGTCGGAGGCCAGAAAGAGACAGGCATTGGCGATGTCGTAGATAGTTCCCTGGCGACCGAGGGGTATCCGGTGCAACTGCGCGTCGGAGCCGGTGGGTCGCCGGGATTCCCGGGCAAACCATTCCGGATTCCGGCGGCTGGTGTCGATAGTGCCGGGATTTACCATGTTGGCCCGAATGTTGTAAGGAGCAAATTCGGCGGCCACCGCGCGAATGAATCCCCACAAACCGGTCTTGGCGGCGGTAACGGTGGAGGTGTCCGGCCGGCCAGTGATGGCAGCCATGCCCCCGATTCCGATAATGCTGCCGGTCTGGCGCTCCATCATTCCCGGCAGCACCGCCTTGGCCAGGTAAAAGGTGGAGTGCAGGTTAATAGCAAACACCCGATGCCAGTCTGCGTCGGTTACCGAAAGCAGGGGGTGATGCGGACGGATGGCGGCGTTGCTGACCAGCACATCAATTTTGCCCAGGGTCTCCAGCGAATCGGCCACCAGCCGGCGACACTGGTCGCCATCGGCAATATCCACCGTGGTCGTATAAGTATCTACACCCCATTCCCGGCATTCGGCGGCCACTTCTTCCAGTTCCTGCGGACTTTGCCGGGAACAGAGGGCCAAACTTGCGCCTTCACGGGCAAAGGTCAGCGCCGTCTCGCGGCCAATATTGCGACTGGCGCCGGTTATCAGTGCGGTTTTTCCTTCTAGGCGCAATGGTCATCTCCCTTATTGTCCAACACAAGTTGCAAGTTTAAGTTAAAGGACTTTAATGCGGACCGGGGCCGTCTGAAACCCGGTCCAGGTTCACGGCGTTCCAGACGAATCTTCCGGCGAGTCCGTAGAATTTTGCAGAATGTCATCCAGAGCGCGGTTCAAGCCCGGGTCCAGCTCCACCGGGTTCCGGAAAGGTTCATAGCGGTAATCGGCCCGGACTCTTTCTATAATCTCCTTGGCCTTGGGATTGGTATTGCCGATTCGCTCCAGAGTTTCCTGAAGTCGCTGCGACTCTACATTGCCCCGGGCCTCCAGGTCCGTCAGGTCGATGTCCAGACCGAACATCGCCTTGATTCTACGCATAATATCATAGAACGAGCGGTAGTCGGTAACTATGCCTACCTGCCGATTGCCCTGGGTGGTAAAAGGATACATCGGCGCGATAGCCCCCAGGCGAAAGACCTTGAGGTCGGGGTGCCGGAAATGGGCCGTGGTAACCAGAGCCATGCCCACAGTTGGCCCCTGACGGCTGCCGCTGCCGTAACTGGAAAACTGTATCCCGAACTTTTCCAGTTCCGCCTTCATATCCGCCCGGCTGTAAACGCAGCCTACCCGGCGTTCCAGGTCTGGCGGCGCCGGGCCGTTATACCCCTCCACGATAACCGTCTGCTCTACGCCCAATTTCTCGACCGCCTGGAAAAAGGCTTCGCCGTACCGGTCCATCTCAAACCAGGGCTCCTCGCCCATGAAAATAATCAGACCGCTGCCGGCATCGTAGAAGTCGTTGTCCCAGTGCATCGGTACACTGGGCAGGCCGTCGAGGAAAGCGCAGGCCGGACGGTAATTGTCGTGAGTTCCGGCTACCTGGAAAGGGTAGCACAGGGATTCTATCTCCCGACTCATACGTCCGATTTTCCGGGCGCCAAACTGGTCAATCAAGTATTGAGGCAGACCGCTGGAAATACTGCCCCCGTCAGACCACTGCCGACGCCAGCCCGCAATCAGGAAGCGGGCCCTGGGGTTTTCGTCGAGTATCAAGAGTTCACGAGCCATACTTGGCAACTCCTGAGCGAGCGGTTCGGGTAAAGCCGTCCCGAACCGCAAGTTATGTCTGGATGCGGCCGCGGGAAAATGGGTATTTGCACCAATTATACAACATCGGCAAAGCCGACGTTTCAAGTAACAGCGCGACAATTCGGATAAGTATATCCCGAACCCCCGTGCTTGATATGCCCGGTTGTTTCCGCTATTCTGGCAGCAACAAGAACGTGCGCCGGCGGGGTCGGCTTAAAGCAGCCTTCGGTACTCCAGTAAACAGCCATAAATGGCCGGAGAAAAATTATGCCAAGTGTCCACGTTTACACCAACCCTGGTTGATTCAGTTGCCGGACGCTGGAAGAGTTTCTGACGTCCAACGGTGTTCAGTATGAGCACCACGATATTGCCAGCGAACCCGAAGCCCGGGAGTTTCTGGAAAGCCGCGGGGTTAAATCCGCCCCGGTGACGCTTATTGACGATGAAATTATCATTGGCTATTTCCCGCGGAAATTGATTGCCACCCTCAAGCTGGACGCTCAAGTTGACCTGGCCGGGCGGACCGGTTGGCTGGCGGAAAAATACGACAAGATTCTCCACGCCGCCATTCGGGCTACCCGGCAGCTGAACCCGGAGCAGCTGGGGCGGGAAGTAGCCTGGCGACCGGAAACCCTGCGCGATACCATCGTCCATATAATGTCCTTCCCGGAGTTGGCCTGGCAAAGTCACCGGACCGGGAGTATGACCACCGATGATATGCAAGCCTGCCGGGAACGTTTAGCCGACGTTAATTCTTCCCAGGAAATTGCCGACTATGCCGAAGGTGTCATCCAGAACATAGTGGATTTCCTGAACAGCGACGACACTGATGCCTTTGACCTGGTGGTGCCAGCCCATTACGGCGGAGAGGTTACCGTCGTCGAGCTGCTCAACATCATCCTCAGCCACAGCACCCATCATCTGAAGCAGGTTTACTGGTTTATGGAAACCGAACTGGGCGTTGCCCCGGTAAATCGGGCCACCGCGGAGGATCTGGAGGGGATTTTCACACCGGAAGCGTTGATTTAAGCTAGTTCCGGCCCGGGCCGGAACCCGGCTTAACCGGCCGCTGATTAAGAAAGTAGAAAGGGAGTAAAAAAATGGTGACTTACAACCCGGCACAGAAGTTTGAGGTGAACGTTCACGAGCAGGAGTACCGCAGCGCCCCCAATGAGTCGTGGACCGTAAGGGTCTATCAGCCCCAGGGCAACGGTCCCTTCCCGGCCCTGCTGGACGTTCACGGCGGCGCCTGGGGTCGCGGCGACCGCACCAACGATGAAGTGATGGATCGAGCTTTGGCCGCCAGCGGCATCGTGGTGGCGGCGGTGGACTTTCGGCTGGCCCCGGCACATCCCTATCCCGCTCAGGTCCAGGACGTAAATTTCGCCACCCGCTGGCTCAAGGCTCACGCCGCCGAGTTCAACGCCGAACCGCAGACCGTAGGCGGACTGGGTTCTTCCAGCGGCGGGCATACATTGATGCTCAGCGCCATGCGGCCCAACGACTCGCGATACGCTGCGCTGGACTTGCCCGAAGCCGCCGGCCACGATGCAACCCTGGCTTACACCGTTTGCTGCTGGCCGGTTTTAGACCCCTACGCTCGTTACCTTTACGCCCGGGAGTCTAACAACGAGCGGCTGGCCGCTTCCAGTGAAGCCTATTTCCTCGATCAGGAAACTATGCAGGAAGGCAGCCCCCAGCACATCCTGGAACGGGGAGAAAATGTCCTGCTGCCACCGACTCTGATAATTCAGGGTACCCGGGACGATAACGTGCCCCTTGCCATTCCCCAGCGATTCGAGACCGCTTTCCGGACCGCCGGCGGCGACATTCAGGTAGAGTACTTTACCGATATGCCCCACGGGTTTGGCAATATGCCCGGCCCGGAGTCGGACCGGGCCATCGGGATGATTAAGGCTTTCGTTGCTCGCTGTCTAGCGCTGGCCGCCGCCCCGGCTTAGGGAATCGTTGGGATCTGCAGCATTTCGGGCCGGGTTCAGCCTGGCCCCACCCGGTTTCCCTTCACACCGGCACAGAGACTGTCCGGTTTTCAAGTAATGCAGCCTCAGGTTCAATGGGAGACAAAGCTTGCTTATCGAAAAGATAGAAACCGCTCTTTACCGTATTCCACGACAGCCGGGCTTGTCCAACTCCACGTCCCAGATTGATGCCACCAGCCTGCTGATGGCTAAAATTCACACTGACGCCGGCCTGGAGGGTATCGGGTGGACTTACAGCCACGGCACCAGCGGACGGGGTATGAAGGAAGCCATTGATACCCTGTTGGCGCCTCGACTAATCGGCGAAGACCCGGCTTACGTCGAACTGCTCTATGACCGAATGTGGCACAGCGTTTTTCCCAACATCACCATGTCCGGCCTGACTACGGTAGCATTGGCCCCCCTGGACATCGCCCTGTGGGACCTGGCCGGCAAGGCTGCCGGCAAGCCCTTGTTCCGGCTGCTGGGCGGCTATCGCGATAGCGTTCCAGCCTACGGAAGTGGACTGGACCTGGCCTATTCCACGGAAGATTTGCTGGATGAAGTAACCAACTTTGTCAATCAGGACTACTGGGGCGTCAAGATAAAGGTTGGACGGGAAAGGCTGGAGGAGGATATGGAACGCCTCCATGCGGTCCGGCAGGCCATCGGCCCTTATACTCCCTTGATGGTGGACGCCAACCAGCGTTGGTCAGTGGGGGAAGCCATTACCCGCGCCCGGGCTATGGACGAGGTTAACCTCTTCTGGTTGGAAGAGCCGGTGCTGGCCGAAGACCACGCCGGCTACCAGCGGCTCAGCCGCACGGTCAACGTGGCCCTGGCCGCCGGTGAAGGAGAATGGCAGCCGGAGCAGTTCCTGGACCTCTTTCAGCGCGGCGCTATTCAGTTTGTGCAGGCGGATGTCTGTCGGGTTGGCGGCGTCACTCCCTGGATGCGTATCGCACGACTGGCCGAGGCGTACCACCTGCCCATGGCGCCGCACCTGGTAGAGGAAATTTCCATGCACCTGTGCTGCGGGGCGTCCAACGGCTACCTGGTGGAACACTTGCCCACTCTAAACCTGAACAATACGGGTTACATCCTCAATCCCGTCCTGCCTCGGGAAGGCAGGTTTACTCCCCGGGAAGACCCCGGGCATGGAGTCGAGTTTGACTGGCCGGCGTTGGAGAAAGTCAGGATAGTTTAACCGCCCGGCCCTCCGACAATTAAGAGTGAGAGACTGGCGCTAATCCCGCAGTCGCCAGGCGTAGAGGACTACGGCCACCGCAGTCGCCAGATTCAAGCTGGATACGCCGGGTTCCATTGGAATGGCAATGCGGCTGCTGGCGACGGCCAGCAGTCCGGGACTCAACCCATCCCTTTCCGAGCCGAAGGCCAGTATTGCCTGACTCGGAATTAGCGCCGGCTCCAGCGTCTCTCCGTCCGGGTGCACCGCCACCAAAGGCCGATTGACCGGAAGCTGCATCTGCCCGGCTCCTGACCCGAAGTTCAGTGTCCGGGCCCAAAAGACGGGGAGAGCGAAATGCAGCCCGGCGGAACCGGCCAGGGCGGAGGGATGCCAGGGGTCGTGTTCCCCGGTAGTGATGACGCCGGCGGCCCCGGCCGCGGCCGCCACCCGAACCGCTGCGCCCACATTGCCGTGGCCCCGGGGGGTCTCCAGCAGTACCAGAGGCGCCGATTTTGTCAGCGTGGAAATTTCGGGATGAGGGCGTCGGGCCAGCGAAATCACGCCGGTTGCCGGCGGCACGGGAGAGAGCTGCCGAAAGACGGCCTCCGGCGCTTCGGTAACTAGCTCCGTAATGGGATAGACCAGCTCCGGGGCCAGGGAACGGGCCAGTTCAGAAAGTCCGGCCGGGTTTGGACTGACCGTCTCCAGGATAGTGGCGCCAAAGCGCAGGGCGTGCTTCAGGGAGTGAAAGCCTTCCAGGACAACGAGAGAATCGTCGCGGCGGGCGCGGCGGAACCGTTCTACCAAAGACCGTTCGGGCGCTTTTCCGCTAATCCTCCGCCTCCCAGATCCGGGACACTGCCACATCGGGCAACAGGAACTGGAAGCCGTTTCGCTCGGCGTAGTGGCGGTCCATATCGGTATCGCCGATGTGGTAATAATCTTCCGCCTCAAATTGCGCCTTAACGCCATCCAGTTGGTGCTTCAGGACCGTGAACTCCATTTCTACGTCGTTATCCTGCCAGATACGCTGCTGGTTGCTCACGGTGCGGTCGGAGCAGCTGCCGATGATGCAGCCGCTGGCCTTGGCCGCCCGCACCATATCCAGAGTGATGCACCCCGGCGGGTCGCCCACCTCCAGAGTGCCGTCTATGTCAAAACTGATTAATTTTGCCAAAGGTCATACTCTCCAAATCATCGCTGTTTTCCCGTAGCCAACATCCACGGGCCGATTTTTCCCTAATCTCTGGTCGGAGGCTAAGACGGATATTTACCTAACATCAGCCAACCGCCGCTGCTGGGAGTGGTGAAGGCGCACAGGGCAGTTTCGGCTTTGACCGTCACCTGACGGTCGCCGGCGGTCCCGCGCAGCTGCTCGATGCTGTCGGTGTACATGGCGGTTCGGGTCCGGCCATTGCCCAGGTTGCCCCCGCTGGAGCTGAAGGGATGGGGGCCTTTCACGCTGATGTCCCCGGCGTAAAAGGCGAAGGCATCGCCCCGCTTCACCCCGTGCCACTGGAAGCCCTCCAGGAAGAATTGGGTCATTATCGAGTAGCCGTCGTAGGGATTGAAAATGTCCACGTCCGCCGGCTCCAAGCCGGCTCCTTCATACATTCGAGCGGCCTGCCGGTCGGTCCACATCTCCACCTCGTCCAGGTCCGGCTGGGTGGTGCGGAAACGGAAGTTGTGCTGGGAGTGATTCAACACATAGACCGGCTGCGATTTCATGTCCTGCGCCCGCTCGGCAGTGGTAAAGAGATACGCTGCCGAAGCGTTGACCGGGCGGTCGCAGTCCCAGATTCGCAGCGGATTCAGGATGTAGCGGGAGCTCCGGTAATCTTCTACGCTAATCGGCTCGATGCCGTGATTGTAGTTGAATCCCCAGGGAGTCAGCATCCCGTTCTTGTGCTGATTGATAACGAAAGGAGCCAGGTCGTCGTGTTCCCCGCCGTACTTGAGACAATACTGGTTATGGGGAAATATATTGATGAAGTCATTGCCGCCGTGATTGCCCCAGGGTACAGTCCACTGGCGAGCGCCCCGGGCGTAGTCGTCGGCGTTTTCCCCGCCGCGCCGGTAGCGACCTTCCAGATTGCCGGTAGGGTAAATGACCAGGCAAGTGTGGCACAGTCCGTCACCTACCGCCTGGGAAGCCATCCCGACCATTTCGCCGATGGTCGGCACACCGGTAGGAGCGAACCGAACATTCTTAAAGCCCATAGTGTCGATGAGCCATTGCGCGTTAATCAGGGTAAGCCCGTATTCCGAGTCGTAGGGCGGGTCGAAGTAGGGCCGGGGCGACCACCGGGAGGCTGACCCGCCGCTGCCGCCGGCGATATGGCTGTCGCAGCAAACTATCCCGTCCACCTGGTCTATCGTAACCCCGGCCTGCGCCATAGCCTTCTCGCAGGCTAGAATAGTGTAGGCCCCCAGACTTTGGTCCAGAGACACGCCGTCCCAGCGCCGGTCCACCGGGGAGTGGCCGTAGCCGGCAATTGCCACCTTGCCCCGATGCTCCCAGACTCCCAGACCGTCCCGGTCTCTGCGCCACTGAAAGTTGTTGCTGCTTGTCATTCCTAGTCCTTTCGATAATAAAGGGATTTGGGTTAAGGAGTGGCTTTGCCGCCGCCGCCACAACGCTAATCAGAGTTGAGCCGCCGGCCGGCTGAGGTCATTCAACCACTCGCCACTCGTGGATTAGCTGGCCGGGGGCGACTTCCTCAAACACCACCTCGACGGCAGCGCCTACGGGAACCTGGTAGGGTGGAGTCCCCGGCAGGTTGGAGTAGAAGTTGACCGAAGTATCAGCGTCCAGCGTTACCAAAGCCAGGTTGTAGGGTTGATCCGGCATCCGCCGGATCAGCCGCCCATCCTCAATGACAATGAAGGTAGCGACATGGCCCTTGCCTTCCACCTCTTTCCATTCCAGAGCGTCGGATGTACCGCAAACCTGGCATGACGCCTGAGGGGGGTATTGCAGCTTGTTGCAAGCGGCGCAGTTCTGCAAGACCAGGCGACTTTCGTTAATTGCGTCCCAAAAGGGTTGACTCAGTTCATCGGAAACCGGGATTACTTTAGGCATTCTATGTCTCCCACTAATAGTTCAACGGTGGCGCTAAATTGCATCGGGAACCATCGGCTCCACATCGTCCGGGGCGCGGGGGTCAAGGCCGTAACGGTTGGGGCCGGTCTCCCCTTGCCGAACCATCCAGACCAACAACCAGATTACTACCCCCAGGCTCACCAGCATTGCGAACGCAAAGGTTATTATTGCCGGCGCTAAATCGCCAAAGTCCAAAGCGTCCCTGAAATGTTCCATTCCGCGCCGGCCCCAATCGCCACCGGCAAAAACCAGAAACAGGGAAATTACCAATCCAATGGCAAATACAACCCAGGCGGCCCCGGAAATCACTATCCATACCAGCTGCCACCAGCCGCTCTTGCCAATATCGTGCAGTCGGCGGGCGGTAACGGCCAAATTAGGCAGCACAATAGCTAATGAAAACAGGGTCGAAAAAGGGGTGAAGGCAATAAGTCCAATCGCGCTTAACACGGCCCCAAAGGCAGTTTCCACGGAGCCTATAGCCAGGCTTACCAGAAAGGTTGCCAGCACCCACCACCAGTACTCGGCCCGGGTGGCCCGGCCGCTGAAATCAGCGTATTTTCTCAGGCACGTCTTGACCGATTCCTGTATCGTCAGCATCGGTTTGGTCTGGGGGACTTGGCTGTGCTGCATTTTCGTCTCCGGCGCCAGGAATCACTGATGGGCCTATTCTACTCCTTAACCGGATTCTCATCTACCGGGTAGGACTCGCTCCGGGAAACTATCTTGTTGCTCCGGCGTGAAGAAACCCAGTTGGCCCCGGCAAGTTATCGGTCGGGCGTAAGCAATCGGCTCCGTCAGGATAAATCCATAAGGCCCGCAAAACCAGGGGCTGTCGGATTCTCGAACACAGTCAGCAACGGTAACCTCGCCCAATATAGCGCCCCGGGGCAATTCGGAAGGTATAACAATGCCGGAAGCGCGGATATGCTCTCGCTGCCCGGGGAAGTCGTCGGGAAGTATTCGTCGGCCGGCATGAACGTACATTCGGCCCCGAAAAGAAGTGTTCCAGGTCCGGTTTTCAATATCCTTGTACCCGTTAACCACCAGCCAGGCCCAGGGCTGGCGGATACTCAAGGATCTCATCTAAAGCATTCCTCCTGGCGCATTATCGCTGCTCCGGGTTTACTGCCCAACAACAATCATATCTTATTCCACGCCCTTCTACTTGACGTCGGAGCCCGGGGGCAGATTCTATATCGTCTTGGAAGATTATAATCGGTTCGTCTATACTTTCGGGCAATGACCGCTATAAAGTATTTACTCCGGGCATTGTTCATCCCTCTTCACGGCAGAGAGTATTTGAAGTTTTGCGGCTGCGGCCAGATTAACCTCAGTTTACACTATAACTGACCGGCAAACCGCTATATCCGTCAAAGGATAGGCTGGTTCGTCCAGCTCAGATTTAGTATAAATCCAGCAGTATTCTTAATGCAGGCTGATTTGGCGACCAGCGAGTATCGGCATATATCGTAACATCGCTAAAGGAGTGGAAAAATGGCAGATTTGGTATTGTGGGCCTGGCATCCTCTCATAGTCCTCAACTCAGCACGCCGCCGGAAGGCTGGGCGGCTCGGGGCGAGCGGGACAAGGGTCACATTGAACTGATTGGCGTCGACGGCGTAACCTCCGGCTACGAGGATTTGCTGGCCCGTTGCGATGCCGCCCGGATTGCTCGGGAAATTACTCCGGGAAAATTTGAACAGCGGCACCAACAGAACCAGGCAGCTATCTCCCACTTGGCGCAGAAACTGTACGACGCCCGGCTGGATGTGCTGGTAATGGTGGGCGACGACCAGCAAGAATATCTGCTGGACGACAATATGCCGGCCTTTTGCGTATATTGGGGCGACCAGATAAAGATTGCCGGCCACGAAGCCGGCCCTTCCACCGGCGGGCAGCTCCTCATCGACTACGCCACGGAAGACCGGCACGTTCCCACGGATTCTGCCCTGGGACGGCACATTATCGAGTATTTGGTGGAAGCCGAGTTTGATGTGGGACGTTCCAGTTTCCTGGACCCCAAAAGAGGGGGACGCGCCCGGGGCGGTATCGGCCACGCCTTCGGCTACGTTTACAATCGATTGATGACCAATGGAACTATACCTACAGTTCCCATAATGCTCAACACCTACTATCCCCCCAACCAGCCCACGCCCAAAAGGTGCTACAACCTGGGGCAAGCTCTGAAGCAAGCCATCCAGGCGTGGCCCGGAGATGCCCGCATCGGAATCCTGGCTTCGGGCGGCCTCAGCCACTTTGTGGTGGACGAAGAACTGGACCAGGCAGCCCTGGCCGGGATGCAGGCCAAAAGTGTGGCGCAGTTGATGGCTCTGCCCCGGGAGAAGATTAACTCCGGGAGTTCCGAAATACGCAACTGGATTGTAGTAACCGGCGCCACCGAGGACCTGGATATGACGGTGGTAGATTATGTACCCTGTTACCGCTCGCCGGCCGGCACCGGCTGCGCCATGGGTTTCGCCACGTGGGAGTAATCAACGCCGCCGGTGGGCAGTCCCCGGGAGCCGGGCGGTTGAGCTGATTCAGTTTCCCTGACCGGCGCCAGTCGCCGGTCAGGTACGGCTGTTGTAAAGGTAATGGGGCGTCCCGACGGGTGGCTGGCCGGCAGTAGTCTCCCAGCTTCGGTAAAACTGCTCGGCATAGGGTCGCAGTCGGGCCGCCAGCCGCCGAGTTTCAAGGGTTTGCGGCTCCAGCGGGCGGGCCAACTGCTCCCGCAGCGCCTGGCGGATTTCATCCTTGTTGACCCGCTTATGGACGCCGTTCCGGGTCAGCGTTTCGCCGTCAACTATCACGGCGGCAATATCGCTCGACTTGGCTCGCCCCAGAATGGCCTCCAGGGGCAGCAAATCCGGTTCCAGGTAAGGGTCTTCCAGAGCGGTCAGCCGGATTAGGGCCAGGTCGGCGCGGTGGCCCGGTTCCAGCACGCCGATTTCCCCGGCGAACCCGGTGGGAGCGGCGGCATTGGCCGTAGCCGTAGTCAGCACCTGCTCCGCCGTTATCGCCGGCAGCCCGATACCGGGTTGCCGGTGCAGTTTGCTCACCAACCGCATCTCCTGCAGCAGGTCATCATCATCATCGTTAAGGGCGGTGCTGTCGGTACCGATAGCCACATTCACACCCCGGGCCAGCATCGGATTTACCGGCGCAATCCCGTTCTTCAGACGCAGGTTGGAGCTTGCGTTATGACAAACGGAGCTGCCGGCGCCAGCCAGCAAGTCAATGTCCCACTCAGTTAACCAGACCGCATGGGCGCAGGACAGGTCCGGCCCGAGGAACTCCAGGTCTTGCACATGCTCCACCGGCGTCCGACCCCAGGTTCGCAGTCCGTAGGCTTTCTGATAGCTGCTTTCCACCAGGTGCATGTGGATGGGGGTACGGTAGCTGAGGGCGGTTTCCCGGGTGCGCTGCAGAAATTCATCGCTGTTCCACTGCACGTTGCTGGGACTGAGCAGAACCCGGACTTTGCCACCAGGATGGGAGTTATAGCGGTCGTAAGTCTCACCGAAAAAGGCGAAATACTCAGCGTCGGTCATATCCGTAGCCGCTAGATGCCTCTCGACTCCGGCGGCCAGGTCTGCCGGCAGGCCGGCCAGAAAATCCCGGTCGGCGGCGTAAACTACCCGATTCTGGTTGCGGAAATAGGAAGAGAAGGCTACCCGGATGCCGGCATCCAGAAATCCCTGTAACACTGCATACACGTCTTCCCGCAGAGTGGCGGTGGCAGTCTGGGGATGGTTGTACATTACGGTGGTAGTGCCTGATTCCAGCATATTCAAGCCGGTGTAGAGGGTCATCAGATAATGGTCATAGGGGAGGCGGCCCCACCCGTCCAGAATCCATAACTCCAGGCAGTCATCGCAAGTTCCCATTTGGAGGGTGGTGACGCCCCGGCCGTGGTGATGAGTGTTAATCAGGCCGGGGATTATGGCGTAGTCCAGACCGCCGATTTCCTCATCCGATTGGTATTTGGCCCGAAGCCGGGGGTACGGGCCGACTTCCTTGATTTCCCCCTCTTCCTGGTACACCGCCGCATCGTAGAGGACCGTAACTCCGGCGCCGGCGGATGATACTCCGGCGGGAGTGAGCAGGTGTCTGCCGCGAATCAATGACGATGCCATAGGTTCCCTCCGTCACTCCGACTGCCGTCGGTACCAGTCAATAATTTCCGAGCCGGTGGCAGCCCAGACATTTCCCGAGGCCATTATGCGGAACAGGGCCCGGTCAATGGAGCCAATACGGAAGGGCTGCCCTACCAGCCAGGGGTGCCAGTTGAGCGCCATCAGCCGGCCGGTGCTGGAACCGTCTTCGCGCAGGACGTCGAAACTTTCGCCCAGCATCCGCTCATAGTCGAATATGGGCATTAACTTCTGGGCGACAGCAACTACATCATCCAGTTCGTAGAGCAGGGGCAAGGCAAATAAGGGATTGCCGCCCGTAGTCATGGGATAAGGCTGCTCGTTGTTGGCCCAGTCGCAAACGTAGCTAACCCCGGCCTCGGCCAACAGTTGCGGAGTGCGGTCGGACTCGCCGTATTCCGGCCCAAACCACCCTTGCGGCGCGGTTCCGGTGGCCTGATTCAGCATATCGAGAGATGTCTGGATATACTCCCGTTCTTCCGATTCGGACATATTGCCGGTTATCATCCGGCTGACGGATATACCGTGTCCGATGATTTCACATCCCCGATCCAGGCAATGACGAACCAGGTAAGGGTAATGCTCAGCGGTTAGAGCGTCCATCGCGATGGTAGCCTTGACTCCGTGTTTCTCCAGCACGTCCAGCAGGCGGAAAATGCCTACCCGGTGGCCGTATTCCCGGTGCGACAGCCGGGCGTAGTCGGGAAACTCCCGGGGCGCCGAACCTCCGGCCAGGCGAGCCACCTGGAAACTGCCCGGCGGAGCCTGCCATTCCATCTGTTCCAGGGGGATAATGACGCACAAGGCCACCGGGGCGGCTCCGGGCCAGCGCAGCGTCGGACGACTGATGATGGGCGACCATTGGTGGTGCGGGTGATCCATTCCAAAGGTGCGTTGAGCGGGCATAACATCGGCTCCCGTTTGATTCTGGCGGTAAAATTAGTTCTAACCGGGTCCGGGCTTACTCCGGCGATAAACCTGCCAACTGTCGAGCGTGGGCCACCGCTTGATCGTAGTAGTTGGCGATATAGTAGTCGGCAATTTCATCGGCGGTGGTTTGCCACACTCCATCGTGGGCCATTATGTAACCCAGGATGTCGTCCAGGTGCTTGACCCGGTGCGGCTGACCAATCAGGAAGGGATGGAGGGCAATGCACATCACCCGGCCGCTTTCCGCCCCTTCTTCGTAGAGTTTGTCGAACTGGGCCTTGCAGATGTCGGCAAAATATCCGGCGCTGTAATGGTTGTCGCGAAGCACCGAAGAGTCGTTCAACTCAATCGAGTAAGGCACTGAAATCAACTTGCCGGCCTTCACCTTGATGGGCGTCGGCTGGTCATCGTGAAACCAGTCAGTATGGTAAATCAGCCCGGCTTCGGCCATCAGGTCCGGAGTATTGACACTGCCGGAAATAGCCGGACCCAGCATACCCTTCAACTGCTTGCCAGTGTGCCGCTTTAGAGTCTCAATACAATCCCGGTAAAACTCCCGCTCTTCGTCTTCAGTGCAGGTGTACAGGTAGCGGGTGTTGTAAATACCGTGGCTCATATAGTCGTAGTTCCGCTCCTGCATAGCCTCGGCAATTTCCGGGAAATGTTCCAGCACGGCCAGGTTCAGGGAAACACAGCAGCGAATGCCGTGTTTATCCAGCGGCTCCAACATTCGCCAGAAACCGATGCGATTCCCGTAGTCGCGATAAGTGTATTGCTGCACGTCGGGATACGGAGTCCGGGGCCAGGGATTGCGGACTCCCTCGTTGACCGGCTGGTACTAATAATGCTCTACGTTGGGAGAAATCCAAAGGGCAACTCTCGCATTGCCGGGCCATTTGATAGCCGGCCGGTCAACGATAGGCAAGTAATCTATGCGGTACGGAGGCAGGGCCATAGTGCAGAACTCCTGAAGTGAGATTGCGCCGATTGGCCGGACGATTAGTTACCGGCCTTACCAACCGGCCCGGAAATGAGCTGGCTAATCCATAAAACCGGATTCCCGCCGCCACTGGATGTAATGGGTCAGCCCCTCCGTCAGATCGTACCGGGGAGTCCAGCCCAAGTCCCGCCAGAGTCGGTATCCGGACAGCGGGCCGCGCGTGGGGCCGGCCGCCGCCGCGCCCCCGGCGGGAGATTCAGCTACCAATTGAGTCTCCGGGAATATTTCCGCCAGCCGGCGCTGGATTTCGCCCCCGGTTACCCATACGCCGTTGGTAACATTGTAGCGGTCGTGGGGCAGTTCCGGGGCATCCACCACCGTGCCAATGGCCGCGGCAATATCCAGAACATAGGTATAGTCTCGGCCAAAATTGGAATGGTCAACGGCAATCGGCTCACCGCGGAGCGCCTGGCCCGTCCACTGGTAGGGAAGCGACATATTGTCCCGATGCCCGGTAACCCGTTCCATCGGGCCGTAGGGAGTGCTGAGCCGCAGGCTGACGGTAGGGAACCCGTGCAGCTCCCCGTAACGCTGGGTGACGGCTTCGCTGGCGGCTTTAGTTATACCGTAAAGAGTATCGGCGCGGGAGGGGTCGTCTTCGTTAAAGAACTGGTCCGGCGCCCGGGTCATGCCGTACATAGAGCCGGAGCTGATGTACACGAAACGGCGTGGCGGGACAGAGCGGGCCAGTTCCAGCACATTTGCGGTGCCGGTAACGTTTATTTCAACGATGTCCCGACTTCTAGCGGTCTCCAGTTCAGGGCGATTCACCGTGAACACCGCGGCATGGACTATAGTCTCGATAGGAAAGGAGCTACTCAAGGCGGTCAGGTCGGTTGGCTCCAGGATACTGCCGGTAAGGAAATTCACCCGGGCGGCCAAATCGCCCAAATACTGCCGGTTCAGGGAGTCTGCCGGACTGACATCAAGGCTTACCACATCGTGACCGCGGGAGGCCAACTCCTTGACTATGTTGGAGCCGACGAATCCGGCGCCGCCGGTTACCAGAGTTGCCATCTGCTCTCTCCTTTGTCCCTTTGTCCTACGGTCGCTTGCGGCCAAACCTGCTGCGACGGGTTAGATTGAAAACGGGCAATGCCTTCCTACCAGCCCAGCATTACCGACTCTTTACGGGGGTCTGCGCCGCCGCGATACACCCCGCTTGCCGGGTCAACCAGTATCGGGGTGAAGCCGTTGCTCACACCCCAGGGGCCAATGACCTTGACCCGGTGGCCCCGGTCGATGAGGGAATCCACTACCGACTGGGACACTCGGCCTTCAATCTCCAGCAAGTTGGGATATTCTTCGTGCGGCCAGGGGGACTGGGGGAAGCTGTAGCCGCAGAATCTGGGGGCTTCCACCGCTTCCTGCACGTTCAGGCCAAAGTCGATGACGTTGCATAATGTTTGCAGGTTGCTCTGGGGCTGGCTGTCTCCGCCCGGCGTCCCCAGGGTCATAAAGGGTTCCCCATTTTTCAGAATTATGAAAGTGCAGGGCGTAGTGCGGGGCCGCTTGCGGGGCGCAAGGCCGTTAGGGTTGTCCTCGTCCAGCCAGAAGTAACAGCCGCGGCAGTTCATCAAAATGCCGGTATCACTCAGCACCATTCCCTGAGCCAGGGCGCCGAAGCTGCTGGGAGTGGCCGAAACCAGATTGCCGGCCGAGTCCGCCGTTGCCAGGTAAGTGGTTCCGTCACCGTCGCCGCCAACGGCCAAGGGTGTCTGCGCCCGGGTCCGGGCCGCGTAGGTCGGGTCCACCGCCAGCATATTCCGCGGATCTCCGGGCGGGTAACTTGCCTGGGTTGCATCGGGATTCAGCAGCCCGCGGCGCAGGGCGGCGTATTCGGGGGACAACAGCCCGTCGAAAGGAACGTCCACAAATGCCGGGTCGCCCACGTAACGTTCCCGGTCGGCGAAGGCCAGTTTCAAAGCCTCCACCTGCAAATGCAGAGCCGCCGGGGAGTTATGGCCCAGCGCCGCCAAATCGAACCCCTCCAGGATGGACAGGGCTTGAAGCAAGCTGATTCCCTGAGTCCACGAGCGATTGGTGAACACCTGGTAGCCCCGGTAAGCGACGGATATTGGTTCCTCCAACGGTGATTCGTACTCGGCAAAGTCCTCGTATTCGTACAGGCCGCCCAGGTCTTGCAACGCCTTAACCATGCGTCGGGCCACGTCGCCCTGATAGTAAACGTCCCGCGCCGCCCGGATGCCGGCTTCCCGGGATTCTCCCCGGGCCAAAGCCTGCTCCTCAGCCCGCAGCATCAGCGCAAGGGTGTTAGCTAAATCTCGCTGCACAAACAGGGCGCCTATTTCCGGCGGCCGGTCATTGGGCAGGAATATCCGGGCCGAGTCCGGGTATTTGCGGAGGTTAGCCATCCGCTCGGCGGTAGCCATAGCCCGCACAAAAAGCTGATAGGCCGGAAATCCCCGGCCGGCGAAATGCAGGGCGCTCTCCGCAACTTGTCCGAAAGACATAGTTCCGTAATCTGAAAGCACGGTCAGCAACGCCGAGATAACGCCGGGGACGGTAGTGCTCAAGACGCCGGCAGGAATTTCACCCCAGCGGGCCAGGTAGCAGTCAATAGTAGCTTTCTGCGGCGCCCAACCTTGGCCTACTACGGAATGGACAGTTTTGCTGGCCCGATTGTAGTAGAGAAACGCCACCTCACCGCCCAGGGTGTAATGGGCGGTAGGCTCCATAACGCCGGCGGCCAGGGCCGACGCCACCGCCGCATCTACGGCGTTGCCACCTTGCCACAGGATGCGCATCCCGGATTGGGCGGTTAGCTGGGTGCCGCCGCCGACCATTCCACGGGTACCCCATACGATCGGCCGATGGGAGTACGTCCCCTGACTGCCCGGCGTGTGGTCAATGCCTGTCGTGGTCATAATCCTTCTCCCCGGCCCCAAAAATTTGGCAGTTTGTTTTGGCTCCGGACGTTAGCTGACAGTTTAGACTTGCGCCGGGGACTGCGCAAGGGACTGGGCGTGCAGTTTGAAGATACGGTTTTCTGACGCTCAAAGACCCGACCAATCATCAGAGCCATATACTGACTTAATGATAATTGCAATTCAGAGGGAATCGGGGCAGAAGGGATGGTATGCTACACTGGATTCAGGACGGTTGCTCAAGCAGCGAGTCAAAGGGAGCCCCTGGTTATTCGGCAAACTCTGAACGGGAGTAGGTGGCTTTATGAGTGGACTGAAGCGGGCAGCCGGGGCATATTTGGTAATTATAGCGGTGGTGGTGGCAATTTACTTCGCCGTTAATCCCTTTCTGGTCAACAGCATCGGCGCCGATAGTGTAGAAGATATTTGGCTAGTCTTCGATGTGCTGATGCTTATCGGGCTGGTAGTGGGACTAATCTACAACTACTCCCGGAAGCTGGCAGTTGACAAAGATGCCGGCCAGGGTTTGAGCCGCGCCTACTTTGAGGCGAACACCGCCTTTTTCGTTACTGCCGGCGTAACCATTCTGTTCCTCCACAACTGGTTTTCCCTGTTGTCCGGAGTCCCGCTGGGCGCGCCCCACGACGGCAACCATCAGGCGTGGCTAATCTGGGCAGCGGTGGATACGATTCTACCCATCGTTCTGGGGATAACCGGATGCCACGCCTGGAGAAACGCAGCCAATCAGTGATTCTTTGGCCCTTATACCGCCTCCGTCGATTAGTGGCCGGAGGCGGTATATCCTGCTGAAGCCCGGGGTTCTCCCCCAACGTTTCCGACATCCCCTAGAACACGGCGATAGGATTCACGGGCGAGCCGGTAGTATTATGCAGGCGCAAGGGGCCAATCGATACCATGAACTCCCAGCGGTTGCGCTGCCGGCAGGCCGCGGCGACGTCCTCCAGGTTGGCGTTGTCCAGAATCCAGAGACCCATTGCCGTAATACCTACCTGGTGAATGGGCTGCAATACCCGGGAATATTGAGCCGGGCTAACATCATTGCCGGTATCCGAGCCCAGGACCGCGATTCCCCTCTCGTGGAACAGGGGGAGGCAGGCAGCCTGGCAAGCGGTGGAACCCGCCGACCGCTCCACCGGGCCTTCCACTCCGCGCCGGTAAAGTTGTCCGGTGCGCACCAGTAAAATATCGCCCTCTTCCACCTTGAACCCGCACCTTTCTTCCGCGGCCAGAATATCTTCCGGCATCACCCCTTCGCCCCGTTCTACCCAGTTGACGCCCCGAATCATCGGCACGTCCACCAGAACTCCACGGGTTATAAAGCCGTTCCGGGCAGCCTCTACCGAGCAAACGGTGGCGCCCATGCTGGTGGAAACCAGGTGGGCCGGCTTCCCGTTATAAGTTTTGCCCTCCCAGAAAAAGTGGGCCAGGCTGTCCACATGAGTAACGGTATAACCGTGGAAAATCATCCCAAAGTAGTCGATGGCTGCCGCGTTGGGCCGGCTGCTTACCTTTTCGCCGCTGTTCCACCCTTCGCCGCTCTCCACCATGAAATGCACCGGCGGAGCGGGAGCGTCCAGGCTGGGTTCAAACATCACGGTGCGGGCCAGGGATACAGTTACGCCTTCCTGCACCGTTGCCAAAGCTCGTCTGGTCTTTTCCGGCGTGATTAAATTAGGGGTGCCCAACTCATCATCATCGCCCCAACGTCCCCAATTGGAAAACTTGTCGAAATAGCTGAGCACTTCCGCTTCAGCGGGAATCTGACTCGGCATAGTCCTCACCTCCAGGCGGTTGGTATGCTTTTTCTGCGCTGATTGCCGGGCATTATGCCCGATGGCGAGTCCCCTTCGCAACAATGCAGCGACCACCGCCGCCCGGGCGTCCGGGGAGCTTGTATATCCGGTTAAGGTATGTTAATCTAGCCATCACCATTAAGGATGAAGTTTTAATTATGCAGTGTCAGATATGCAAGAAAGCCGGCATGACCGGCAACAACGTCAGCCATTCCAACCGCCACACCAAAACGCGGTTTAAGGCCAACGTCCATAAGCAGACGATTTCGTTGAACGGGAAGGTGCAGCGCGTCAAGATCTGCAGCCGTTGTTTGCGGACTCTGCACAAGCCTCCCCGGCAACGCGGCAAGGCAGCGGCAGTCTAGACGTCAACTGTCCGGCAGCATCCTTCAGCAAAGGTGAAGCCCAGTAAATTTACTGGGCTTCAGGTTTTTTGGCAATATCGCGCCCAAGCCCAACTATTTGCTGAATCCCAGACCGCAAACGCAGGAACGCAGTTTACTCAAGCCCTTTGATACCGGCTCGTCCTGATTAAAGATGGCCGTACCGGCTACCAGGATGGTCGCCCCGGCTTTCACCGACTCCGTTGCCGTCCAGTCGGCCTTGATACCGCCGTCAACTTCCACTTGGGCGGCATAGCCCCCAGCCTGAATCAGACGGCGCAGGCGCTTTATCTTGTCCACCGTCTCGGGAATGAAACTCTGGCCGCCAAAGCCGGGATTAACCGACATAACCAGAACTAGATCCAGATAGGGCAGCACTTCCTCTATCGCTGCAATTGGCGTACCCGGATTTATTGCTACCCCAACTTGACTGCCGCGTTCTTTTACTTGAAACACGGTGCGGTGCAAATGGGTGCAGGCTTCGGCGTGGATTATTACCTGGTCGGTTGCGTCCTTATGGAAGGAGGACATCAAGTTACCGGGTTCTTGAACCATCAAGTGAATATTAAGCGGCAGACTGGTATGTCGCCTGACCGCATCGATTACCACTTCCCCAAAGGAAATATTAGGCACAAACCGGCCGTCCATGACATCCACATGAATCAGGTCGGCGCCAGCTGCGGTAGCTTCTTCCACCTGACGCCCCAGCTGGGCAAAGTCGGCAGCCAGAATGGAAGGCGCAAGCAACGGCCTGACGTCAGATGCCATTTTCCGCTGCCTCCAACAGTTGTCTGGCTTGCCGCAGGGCGTCATCCACCCGGTTAGGGGCGGTTCCCCCGGGGTTGTCTCGCGCTGCGACCGATGCTAAAGCGGTAATCCGGTAAACCCCGGCGTCAAAATAATCGGAAAAATGCCGATAATCCTCCAGGGGAAGGTCTTGCAGTTCCTTCTTTTCGGCGGCGCAGTAGGCGCACAGTTGCCGCATAACGCCGTGAGCTTCCCGGAAGGGCATTCCTTTGCCGACCAGGTAGTCGGCCAGGTCGGTTGCCAGCATATAACTCTCACCGGCAAGTTGTCCCACCCGTTCCACATTCAGCGTCAGGCCCGTCAGCATACCCTGAAAAACCCTCAAGGTTGTCAACAAGGTGTCCACCGTGTCAAAGAACCCTTCCTTGTCTTCCTGCAGGTCCCGGTTATAGGTCAGAGGCAGACCTTTCAGCAGGGTAAGCAGGGCCGTCAGATGTCCATATACTCGCCCGGTCTTGCCCCGGGCCAGTTCAGCAAAGTCCGGGTTGCGCTTTTGCGGCATTATGCTGCTGCCGGTGGTAAATTCGTCCGAAAGGGTTACAAAGTCGAACTCCCGGCTGCACCAGATAACAATCTCTTCCGCCAGGCGGGAAAGATGCATCATACACATTGCGGCGGTAGCCTGATACTCCACCAGAAAGTCCCGGTCTGAAACCGCATCCATACTGTTTTCCGAAATGGCCCCGAAACCGAGTTCCTCGGCCAGCAAGTTTCGGTCGGTAGGGTAGGGTACGCCGGCCAGGGCGCCGCTGCCCAGAGGCATCACGTCAGTGCGCCGGCGGCAGTCCTGAAAGCGGCTGACATCCCGTTCCAGCATCTGAAAGTAGGCGAGCAGGTGGTGGGCGAACCGTACCGGCTGCGCCCGCTGCAGATGGGTATAGCCCGGCATCAAGGCATCCCGATATTTTTCCGCCTGGCTAACCAGGACCAGCTGCAAACCCCGAATCTCCCGGACAGTTTCCCCAATGACTTCTTTGGCGTACAGGCGCAGGTCAACGGCTATCTGATCGTTTCGGGAACGCGCCGTGTGCAGCCGGCCGCCCACCGGCCCAACCAACTGGGTGAGCCGGCGCTCGATGTTCATGTGCAAGTCCTCAAGGGACGGGTCCCAGGGGAAGTCGCCGCTCTCGATTTCTCCTTCAACTCGCTTGAGTCCGGCGACAATCGTTTCCGCGTCCTCGGCCGGTATGATGTTTTGCTGCGCCAGCATCCGGGCGTGAGCGATCGAGCCGGCGATGTCCTGTCGGTACAGACGTCGGTCGTAGTGGATGGATACGGTATAGCTGCTGTAATCGGTCACCGCGGTTTACCTGCCCTCCCATATTGAACTGTCCGCAAGGAGTCGGCCCGGGCCGGCCCCGGTATAGCGCTGCGGGTTCCCTGATTCTTCCGGTCAGCCGGAAGCGGCGTTCAGGAAATCGTAGCTGGCAGTCAGATTATCAAATACATCCGGATGGGGTGGAATTTCCATAATGGCCGGCCCCTGGTAATCTTTGGCTTCCAGCAGCCGCAGCATCTCCCGGCAGTCCAGGTCGCCAATATCCACTGTAGGGTAGGGGTCCCCGTTCCGATTCTGCTTGAAATGGACAATTTTCAGCATATCCAGAGGCAGCGCATTCAGGTCGCCCAGGGGGTCGGTGTCGGGAAAGCGCCGCAACTGGTTGGCCGGGTCCGGGCAGAGGCCCAGGAAAACGCCCTCCTGCTCGGTTAGGCGCTGGCGACACTCCTGCACCAGCAGAGCCAGGCTTCCGATAGGCTGGCCCGAGTTTTCCATTGACAGAATAACTCCCTGACTGGCCGCCTCCCGAGCCAGATTTGCCAGGTTGAATGCCGGTTCGGGAATATCCGCTTCCGACCGCCAGGGCGAGTCAAAGGGGTTGGGGTCAACCAACCGCAGATGCGGATTCTCCCGGCCAACAACCTTGGCGCCGGCCAAGGCCATCTGGAATTGTTCGCCGGCCGGGTCAACATCCTGAGTCAAGCAAGGCAGAGCCATAGCCAGGTCAAATTGCAGGTCCGAAAATTGGTCGGCGATGGCCTGAAGGCCGGTCAGGTCAGGCCGCCAATCCTCCCCTTGTCCACTTTCGCAGCGGCCCAGGCAGGTCTGCCGTAATTCGATATGTCGGGCGCCGCGGGATTGGGCTTCGCCAATCAGGTCGGCCAAATCCTGCTCCAGCAATTGGTTGCGCCACGAATTTGTGATTGCTCCAAAAATCATGGGGGCTCACCTCCGCCGATTCGTGCTTTTGGGGAAACTATAACCGAATTTGTAGCGAATGCTCAAGGCGGATTGTCCGGTTTAGCGCTGCCGGCGCGCCGGAATGGTAAACAGCCGATTGCGGATTGGGGGAAAAATCCATATAACTTCGTTACATCGGGAAAAGCGGCCCTCTATGCTGTGCTACAATTACTCTAACGACCTTTATGAATCAGGCGAGGCGCTTAAAGGAGGCCGAAATGACCCAGCTTTACCAGGAAAAGTGCGTGGCTTGTCGCCGGGATTCTCCCTCCGTCACCACCGACGAAATCAACGAACTGCACCCCACCGTAGTCGAGTGGGAACTGCTGGAGGACGCCGGCATTCCCAAGCTGGACCGGGTGTTTCGTTTCTCAAATTTCCAGCAGGCGCTGGACTTCACCAATTCGGTAGGCAGCCTGGCCGAGGCCGAAGGTCATCACCCCAAAATTATTACGGAATGGGGACGGGTCGGCGTCACCTGGTGGACTCACAAGATTCACAATTTGCACCGAAACGATTTTATAATGGCGGCTAAAACCGACCGGCTTTACCGGGAACTCGCCGGCGAAGCCGAATAACTCGCCAGCGTAACTGCCGTACCGGAAAGACGATGCAGGTAATATACCATCTAAATTCCCGAGACTTGCGGGGAATAGCCGCCGAGGCGGCGTGGGCCGAGACGATGGGGTATGACGGGGTGGCCGCCAACGAGACGGCCCACGACCCGTTTGTCGCCTTGACCCTGGCGGCGACGGCTACTTCCCGGGTCTCGCTGGAAACCCATGTCACCATTGCCTTTCCCCGTTCCCCCATGGTAACGGCCTACACCGCCCGGGACTTGCAAGACTTGTCCCAAGGACGTTTCCGCCTGGGACTGGGAACCCAGGTCAAAGGTCATATCGAGCGGCGATTTTCTACCGTGTGGGAATCCCCGGGGCCGAAGCTGAGAGAATATATCCAGGCTCTACGGAGCATCTGGAAAGCCTGGGATACCGGCGAGGCTCTGGACTTTGCCGGCAGGTTCTACCGCTTTTCCCTGATGACCCCTTTCTTCAGCCCCGGTCCAGGAGATTACCCGCCGCCGCAGGTGTGGAACGCCGGGGTCAATGCCTACAACTGCCGGGTAGCGGGAGAGGTCAGCGACGGATTGGCGCTCCATACCTTTACCACGCCGGAGTATGTCCGAAAAGTGGTTTTGCCGAGCGTTGCGCTGGGGGCCGAGAAGGCCGGGCGGGCCCACGGCGAAATCAAAATCAGTGGCGGCGGCTTTATCGTCACCGGCCCCAATCGGGCCGCCGTCAGGCAGGCCGTCGCTGACGCTCGACGGCGAATCGCCTTTTACTCCTCTACCCGAACCTATATGCCGGTTCTGGAATGTCACGGCTTCCAGGAAATCGGCCAAAGGTTATTCCGGATGTCCCTGGAGGGACAATGGGACGAAATGGGCAAGGTGATTAGCGACGATATTCTGGACGCCTTTGCGGTAATCGGCGAGTACGACGAAATTGCTCCCCAAGTTCTGGAACGTTACGGAGGACTGGTTGACGCGGTAGGGTTGACGGTCGCTACTGCCGGGCCGGCCGATGAGCCGCAGTTGCGCCGGATAATCGGGACGCTTCAGGACGGGAGTCGGTAGCCGGTCGGCTGCCGGCCTCCATTGGGTCATACTGAAAGTACCGCACCTTGAAACCATCTCGCTCAAGGCGAGCTTTTTCCAACATTGGCCGGAATAATTTCCGCCTCCGCCGGCAAGGGCGACCAGACTCAGGTTGCCTCTCCGGAAGGGCCGGGAAGCTGCCCCGTGAGGAATAGAGCAGGTTGCAGTGGCAGGGGAAAGGGGGACCAGGAAAAGTAACCGGAACGGCGACCAGGTTTTCAAGCTGGGCAGCGAATCTCGCTTAACCTACTCGCTGAAGTGGGCCGCCTGGGAGTGGCTTTACACCATCGCCCAGTGCCGGTGTATCGGGTTTGAGGTCAGACTGGAAGGCCCGGCCGGCCGGATTATTGACGTGGCGGCCGTGGGGCCCGGCAATGTCATATACGCAGTGGAGGTAAAGTCTTCCCGCGCCGACTTTGCCCGGGATAACCATACCCAGGCCGACCTGGAATCTCTGAAAAAGTTAAGAGAACCGCTGCTGCGCCGGGGCCAATTGGCCCGCCGTACTCTGACCCAGGCCACTAAATTTGCCCAGGCAACCGGAGAGGATGACTGGATGTCGGACCCTTCCTACCGGTTAGCCCTGGCCGACTATGAACGACTGCGCCGCGAAGAGCAAGCCTTCCAGGACCGGCTATCCACCTTCAGCATCAAGTTTCACGATCCGAATTTCCTGGCAATCGCCGACTTTCACTACATTATGGCCCCCAACGGTTTGCTTCCCGGGAAGCAAATACCGCCCCAATGGGGGCTGCTGGACGAAACGCCAGAGGTGGTAGTCCCGGCCCCACGCAAAGATGTGCGCAAGAATTCGGGAATTATGTCCAACGTCCTGCGGGCTATCGCTCGCAGCGACTCCACGGCCATGATGCGGGCCCAGGGCGTTCTGTTCACCGAAGAAGGCGCCAGCTTCCCCCGGTTTTCGGCCCGGAGCGATTGAATTGGGGGGAATCCCGGGAAAGTTTACCGGGCCGGCGGCCGGTTTGTACCGCCGGCCGGGTGAATTAAATACGTCGGTTAGCTGGCCGGCTCCTGGTTTTCCAGCCGGACGGTGGCTGTTACTCGCGGAACGTCGCTGGAAACTCGGGTAGTGTGGCCTTGCCCGGTCAAGTCTTCCACCAAGCTGACGTGCCCCGGCCCAAACTTGTGGACGGAGCCGTCTGCCAAGCCAATTTCGCCTTCGCCGGAAAGGGTTATCACGTATTGCCGGCGCGGGGCAGTGTGCCAGTCGCTGAACCGGCCCGGTTCGGCTACGCTGAAAGAAATCCCGGTAGCCGCCTCAAGTTCCTGCAAAGTGGGATGGGTCGCCGGATCCATTTCCTCGATGTGGGATTGACCGTCGCTCCCGGTGTAAAGTCTGGTGAATGGCATAGCAATTCTCCCCAATAAGTAAATTTACGAGGCTACTAGCCGCCGGCCCAGGAAGCCGGTTTGGGCGGCCCAAAACCTGAGGGTTGGCGGTCCTCAGGAATTCAGCAGTTTCCAGTCAAGCGAGCCCAAGTCGAACTTCACCCGGCGAAAACCCTCGGCGTAGTCCAAGCCGGCCGCTTCTCCTTGCCGGGCGCAGCCCCGTTGAATCCGTTCCAGCCGATCCGCCGGGCTTCGCTGCCGCATCTGGCTGGCGTGACGGCTGAGGGACTCGGCTTTCATTTCCAAATAGCCCTGCACGTCGATGTACACGTCAGCCGCTTCCGTTCCCCACAGGAAGGCTTCCTGAACCAGGTGCGGTTTTAGACCTTCCTCCGTTATTTGCTCCGGAAAGTGCAGATAGCTCCAGGCGTAGGTATAGGCAGCGTCCAGGGCCACCTGACCGCTCATTCGGTGGTCCCGGTGAGTGTGGCTGGCTACCCGGAAGGGGTCGATACAAAAAATGATTTCCGGTCGATACCGGCGAATTTGTCGCACGACCTCACCCCGAAACTTCATACTGTCTTCAAGGGCGCCGTCCGGGTGCGCCAGGAACACCACGTCCTTTACGCCCAGATAGGCCGAGGCATCCCGCTGTTCCACTTCCCGAATTTCTGCCAACCGGGTCGGGGACATTTCCCGGTCTCCGGTGCCCTTGTCCCCGTTGGTGCACATCACTACAACTACTTCGGTGCCTGCTTCCTGAATCCACTTTGCCATGGTGGCGCCGCAGCCGCCTTCCGCATCGTCCGGATGAGGTGTGACCACCATGGCGCGGCGCGGTGGTTCGGTAATTATCTCAATTCCCAACAGCCAAGGCCCTTCCTTCCCAAATATGCTTGCTTCCCTTGCCAGCGGTCGCTAGGCTGCCGGCCTAGAGGTGAAATACCACCATTTTCAGTTCCGTCATTTCCTCAATAGCGTACCCGGGGCCTTCCTTGCCCATTCCGCTGTCCTTGAGGCCGCCATAGGGCATCAGGTCGGCGCGCCACTGGGGGTGAGAGTTGATGTGCAAGTTGCCGGATTGCACTTCCCGGGCGAAACGCATGGCCCAATCAACGTTTTGGGTAAATATGCCGGCGGAGAGTCCGAACCGGGTGTCGTTGGCCATGGCAATGGCTTCGTCAATGTCTTCAAAGGCGCTGACGGCTACCGCCGGTCCGAACAGTTCTTCCCGGGAAATTCTCATGTCCGGCTTCACGTCGGCTACCACCGTGGGGGCGTGGATCGTTCCCTCCTGATCGCCGCCGGCCACCACCCGCGCGCCCTGTTCCACCGCCTCGCCAATCCAGCGGCTCACCCGAGATGCGTCAGACTCGCGAATCATGGGGCCCATTTTAATGGATTCATCCAGCGGATTGCCGGTGGCAAAGGTCTCGGTTGGCACTTTGATTGCATCCAGAAAATCAGCATAGATGCGCCGGTCGGCCAGCACCCGCTGGGTAGAAATGCACACCTGACCGGCATTGGCGAAGCCGCTGGCAACCGTTGCCGCCGCCACTTTCTCGATGTCGGCATCGGACATTATTATCAGCGGACTGTTGGAACCCAATTCCATAGTAACTTTCTTGATGCCGGCGGTGCGGCAAATTCGGTCGCCAACTTCCATACTGCCGGTAAAGGTTATCTTGCGTACCCGCGGGTCGCTAGTAATTACGTCGCCAATTTCCGCGCCCGAACCGGTAACACACTGGATCGCTTCAGCCGGCAGCCCAGCCTCCAGCAGAATTTCCACCAGCTTCAATCCCGACAGGGGAGTATCGCCGGCCGGCTTCAGCACAACGGCATTGCCGGCGGCCAGGGCCGGGCCAACCTTGTGACAAACCAGGTTCAAGGGAAAGTTGAAGGGAGCAATGGCGGCAACCACGCCCACGGGAACCCGAATGGTAAAGCCAAATTGGGTAGTCGCGCCGGGGGCGGCGTCCAGGGGCACCGTTTCCCCGTGCAGCCGTTTGGCTTCCTCAGCGGACAAGGTAATTGTCTGAACGGCTCGGAGGACTTCCCCACGTCCCTCGGCGATTACCTTCCCTTCCTCCATAGTGATAATCCGTCCCAGCTCTTCAACCCGCTCGGCCATAATGTCGGCGGTGCGCCGCAGGATGGAGTATCGCTCGAAGGCCGGCATTTTTGCCATCACTTCAGCGCCGCGCGCCGCACTGCTGATTGCGGCGGCCACGTCTTCGGCGTTTCCTCGAGGCACGGTGTCGATTACGGTCTGGTCAAAGGGATTATAGACCGGCATGGTCTCGGCCTTGTCAACCCAGTTCCCATTTATGTACATTCGCATACTGATTTCTCCTGTTGTTGGAATCATCTCCCGGAAGGATTCAAGGAGTTGCCACACCATTGACTGGTTGGCCCTATATTAGCACATTACTTCAACCAAGACTTGGAAGAGCGAAGCTACTCCCGTAGGTACGGTTCGGTTAATCGCTCCGGGCGGTCTGAGCTACTTCCCCAGGGCAGTGGCCCGGCCCAAGTCGGTAACGGCGTAATGGCCGGCCCGGCCCGGGATTCGTTCCAGCCAGCCGAACTTGCTGCGGGCCGCATTGCGCAAGGTTTGCACAAAGTTGTGGGCCCGGGGCCAGCCCACTATGTCAAATAATTGTCCCAGGGACTCGGCGTCCACTCCTTCCCGGTTCAGGTAACGGCTGGCTCCCTCGGCAGCCACCACTACTCTCCGCATATCGCCCAGAGGATTGGCCGCCCGGCAAAAGTCCACGAATGCCTGTTCCGACACTGCCGGCGCCAAATTCGGCGCGGCGGCCAGGTTTCCGGCAGCCGGCGGAAAGCCGTTGGTCTGGGGCGCCGGGTCGCCAAATCGGTCTGTCGGCTGCCACTGGGGAACGGCCCGTTCTTCAGGCGGTTTCTCCTGGTACTCCACCTCGGTTCCATAATCCGTTTCAGGCGGCCCGGGGACGTTTGTGGCCGCAGAGATGGAAAATAAAGGAGCGGGTTCCGGTTCCGCTTCCTGATTCCGGGCCGGCTCAGGTTCCGATTGTGGCGGCGGTGAATAATCGCCCGGAAAGGCTGAAGCGTCGAGTTCCGCCTCGGCCTCTTTATCTTCCCGCAAGACTGCGGCAACGACGGGGTCAAGCGACACCCTCGGTTCTGCCGCGGCTCCGGTCACCGCGGTCTGGGCGGGAACCGACAGATCCGACAGCAAAGCTCGGGTAACATTTTCCAATACTGTACCCAGAATCTTGTCGATGACGGCGGCATCCTCAGATTCCAGGTTAATTTGGGCGTTGTTGGGCAATGTAATGGAAAGTTTAAGCATAGGCGATTGTGGAATGGCTGATTCAACCCTTACAGCTTATGCTACTACCCGGTTCGGGGCTAATCAAGACAAGGAAGTCAGGGTATCAGGGCTATCGCATATGGAATTTAAGAGGCCAATTGACGGGTAAATCTCCGTTTTTAACTGCTAAATTTGGGTAATTTAAGACTTAAACCGTTGGTTTTGATGTTGATTACCCAGTAAAGCGCCGCCAAAACATCGGAAAGTTCCGTTCTGAGCCTGAAATTTTTTCATATGCGATAGCCCTGGTCAGGGTATTCGTTTTCGCCTCTTGCAGACGGCGCGACCGACGCCGGTTCTATGACCGCCGGCTTTCCAGCCCGGCGGCTACAGTGTTTGCTTGAGCCGGACGGCCAGGGAGCGGGTCAAGCCCGGCACTGCGGCTATATCATCTACCGCCGCATCCTTGATACCCTGGATGGAACCGAACCGGCGCAGCAGCATCCGCTTGCGCTTGGGGCCAATTCCGGTAACCAGGTCGATGGAAGACTTGAGGCTGGATTTGCTGCGCAAATTGCGGTGGTAGGTAACGGCGAACCGGTGGGCCTCATCCCGGATTCGCTGGACCAGGTAAAGCCCCTGGGAATTGCGCGGCAACTCGATCGGCTCGGAGGAATGGGGAACGAACAGCAGCTCGTTCTCCTTGGCCAGAGCGGACAGGGGAATATCATCCAAACCCAGCTCCAGCAGAACCTCCAACGCCGCGGAAAGGTGTCCCTTGCCGCCGTCAATGATTACCAGGTCGGGTTCAATGCCCCATGCCGTTCCATCCCGGCCTTCTTCCAATGCCTCGGGTCCGGTGGCGTTTTGACGTTCCCGGCGTGCATCCGCCAATCTCTTGAAGCGGCGGCGCAGCATTTCCTGCATACTGGCGTAATCGTCCACCCCGGCTACCGACTTAATCTGAAAGCGACGGTAGTGGGCCGTTTTGGGACGCCCATCCTGGAAAACTACCATACTGCCCACCAGGTTCGTACCTTGTACGTGGGAAATATCGTAGCACTCCATCCGCAGGGGCGGCGCCGGGAGGCTCAATTCCTCCTCCAGTTCGGACATGGCCTGCTGGATGACATCCGAATTGGTCAGCCACTTAACCCGGTGCTGGGCCAAACCTTGAACGGCATTTTCGCTGACCACGTCCATCAGCTTCTTGTGCTGACCGCGCTGGGGACAGACCAGACGTACCCTGCTTCCCCGGCGGCTTTTCAGCCAGCCCAGTATCAGCTCCCGGTCTTCGGGAGGGTGCTGGACATATACGGACGGGGGAATAGTCAGCGCCGTCTGGTAGAACTGGCGCAGAAACTGGCCGGTTATCAGTTCCGGGGCTTCATCCTGAGTGCCTTCCATAAAGAAATGGTCCCGCCCGATCAGTTTGCCCCGCCGCACAAAGAAGACCTCTACCCAAGTCTCGTTGGTTCCCTGGGCCAGAGCGATGAAATCCATGTCGCTGCCGGAGTTGGTTTCCACCTTTACCCGCTGTTCTTCGGCTACCTGGTCAATACCCCGAATCTGGTCCCGCAGCACTGCCGCCCTTTCAAATTCCAGTTCCTCGGCGGCAGCATCCATCTTTTTGCGCAATTCGCGGGTAACGGCTTCCGTATTACCCTCCATGAACATTATCACCTGCTGGATCACCTGGGCATACTCCTCGGTGTCAGCCAGTCCGGAACAGGGGGCTATGCAGCGATGGATGTAATATTCCAGGCAGGGACGCGGGTCCTTGCCGGTTATCGTCTTGGTGCACGAACGGTAAGGGAACAGCTTCTTGATCAGGTCCATGGTCTTGCGGACGCTGCTGGCAGTAGCGAAGGGGCCAAAGTAGCGCGCCCCGTCCTGGGCAACCTGCCGGGTAATGTAAACTCGGGGAAAATCTTCCGTCAGGTCTATCTTCAGATACGGGTATGTTTTGTCGTCCTTGAGGCGAGCGTTGAAATGCGGCTTATACCGCTTGATTAGAGTATTTTCCAGGATGAGCGCCTCGGCTTCGGTATCGGTAACGATGAACTCGAAGTCGGTCACCTGGGACATCATACGGCGTATCTTGGGGGGCTGGCCGCTGAGGGAGCCAAAGTAAGAACGAAGCCGGTTCCGCAGGATGCTGGCCTTGCCCACATACAAGACGTCGTTCCGGGCATCTTTCATCAAATAGACGCCCGGTCTTTCGGGAGTAACTCTGAGGCGATGTTCAAATAGCGACTGGGCCATTCCCGTTACCCGCGAACCGAATAGCTGCTGGTATTGCACGGCAGGGAGCCGGCAAAGGTTAACCGGCTGCCGAGCTAAACTACAAAGGAAACTGCGATCAGAACTACCGTCAGAATGCCGGCAAGGATGAGGATTCGCCTCAACTCCGGGGCAAGGCTTCGGTAAGCAATTTCCTGTCCGGCGCGATTCTGGGTCTGTCCCCGGGCAGCGCTCCGCGAGATGGTGGCCCGGGCCGGGGAACCACTAGAATTCCCGGTTTCGCGGGCCGTCGCGCCGGCAGCAGAGGCGGCATTGGGAGGAGCGATAACCGCCGAAGTGGGTGCGGCCTCGGTGGACGAGGCCATTCCGGCGGCGTCATCTCCGGCGGCTCTGGTCTGCCGCCTTTTCCGGCGATTAAGTTGGGCCTGTCGCGACGCCACCCTTTTACCTTTCGCTGGCATGGTGACGTACCTCCTGTTATTAGTATGCTTAACTGACCGGGCCGTCGCAAATCAATGTCGGCGCCCGGTTCAAGCGTTCCATATTTTACCAATTACGGCGAAATTACGGGATTCCGCAGAATGCTTAACATTATGACGCAACTGCCCGACCTACGCAAATGGGGCGCCGAGATAATAATGCTTCGACGCCCCTTAATGAAAACAAAAATACTGCGGTACTAGGCTCTGGGATGACTCTTTTCGTACTCATCGCGCAGATGAGTATCAGTTAAATGTGTATAAACCTGGGTTGTGGAGATGCTCGAGTGGCCCAACAGCTCCTGAACGTGGCGGAGCGAGGCCCCTTTTTGCAGCAAATGGGTTGCGAAACTGTGCCGGAGAGTATGCGGGGTAATTTTCCGGCTGATCCCGGCTCGCTTCCGGTAAATCTTGAGGATATTCCAGACCCACTGACGGGTCAATCTTTCCCCGCGATGGTTGACGAACAGGGCTGTCTCCTCCTTTTTTGACCCCAGCATCGACTTGCGACTGGTGGAAACGTAGTCCTGAAGTCCGTCCAATGCCTTGCCGTGAGCGTAAACAATGCGTTCCTTTGACCCTTTACCCCAACAGCGGATGTAGGATTCCTCGAAATCGACATCCTGGATGTTTAGCGAAACCAATTCGCTTACTCTCAGCCCGGTGGCGTACAATAGTTCCAGAATAGTGGCGTCCCTTTGACCTTCCGCGCTGTCGGACTTGTCAGCTTCCTGGAGCAGCCGGTCCACCTCGTCTTCGGTAAGGTACTTGGGCAGGGAACGCCCCACCCGGAGGGAGCCTAAAGACTCGGTGGGAACCTCCTCAATCACGCCGTTTTGGGCCAGGAAAGTAAAAAAGGATTTAATGGCGGCAATCTTCCGAGCCGTCGTCGTGTCCCGGTAACCCCTCCTATCCCTGAGGTCGGACAAGTAATCGTTCAGCAGGTCCAGGTCAACCTGTCGCCAAAGGTCATAGCCGCTGCCGCCGGCCGGCAGCCGATCCTTCAAGAACTCGGTAAATTGTCCCAGATCGTTGCGGTAGGCATCCAGCGTGTTTTGTGAAAACCCCCTTTCCACTACCAAGTGCTGCAAGAATTCCTCGATAGCCTTTTCCATTAGTCTTGCCCCCTGTATCTATAACCCATGCCGGCGCGCCAATATCGCCAGTCCCGGTCGCACCGAAGGGCTAGTATGTTGTCCCCGGTTCTCCCGGGGATGGAGAAACTTTATCAAGATTACGTAAAATCACGCCTTGCGCTGGCAGTGCGAATTAGGAGAATTTCGGAGGGCGCCGAGAAATCTGGTACTATATCGAGTGGAACAACAATTACGGGCTTTGTCGGTAAAGGCCGTTGGGTCCGAGTTCCCGAATTCTTGCCAGTCCGCAGGTAAAAGGTTAGAGTAATGGGAGCCAACATTCTCCAGCAGCGGTGAGACCGGCGCAAAATTCCGTATTGGGAGTTGGCCGCGCGGTGTACCAGGAGTCCGAACGGCCCCGGTTTCTATTCCCGGCATCGGGGTTTTAGCGCCGCGGCGTAAAGGAATTACGGCAACTAATTCAGGAGGTTTTTCCGTGTATCAAACCATAAGTCAGGAAACTATGGCGGCTCTGGGACAGATAGACACTCCCAGCATTTGCAATGCCATTGAAGGATTTAATGTCCGGCCCAAGAACGATGGGTTCATGCTGCCCGAAATTAAGGGCGTTTTCCGCAGCCTGCCGCCGGCGGTAGGGTACGCCGTTACCGGTGTAATCAGCGCAGTTCAGCCCGAAGGCCGAAATGTGTCCCGCGAAGACTGGTGGGACCTGATTGTATCGGTGCCCGAACCCAGGTTCATTGTGCTGCACGACATCGATAATCCTCCCCTGGGCGCTTACTGGGGAGAAGTTCAGGGCAACATCCACAAGGCTCTCGGGGCGGTTGGCGTCGCTACCGACGGCACCGTCCGGGACATTGACGAAGTTGAAGCCTTGGGATTTCAGTTTTTTGCCAGGGAAATCTCGGCCTCCCACGCCTATGTGCACCTGGTGGAAATCGGCATCCCGGTAACCATCGGCGGATTGACGGTTAAAACCGGCGACCTGCTGCACGGCGATAAACACGGGGTTACCAATATCCCTTTCGAGATTGCCGAGAAGATTCCCGAGATGGTGCAAACCATCGCCGACTACGAACTGCAAACCATCAGCCTGTGCCAATCCGAAGATTTTACTCTGGAGAAGCTGAAGGAAGTGGCAAAGATTACCCGACCTTATTAGCGCTCTGTCGCAGCAGTGAGCAAGGGAACCCGGGCCGGCGATGGTTTCGTCGGATCCGGGTCCCGGGTAACGCAACCGGATAAGAGGGGTTCCCGGGCAAAGCCCCCTTGTTCAATAGCAGGAAACTCCAAGCCCAACTCAATCCAATCAGTCGCCGCATCGGGGGTCTGGTAACAGATGAAAGCGATACTTCTCACGGGCCTGATGGTCCTGATATTCTCCTTGCTGGCCTGTGAACTCCCGCAGGAGGAGGCTACTCCAACGCCGATCCCGGACGTAATTCCTACGCCCCGCATCGCCGATACTCCGACGCCGCCGGTGATTGGCACTCCGACGCCGCAGTCCATGACCACCTCCGGCGGCAGGGTCATCAAGCAGTACACCGGGCCGCCGGCAATGGCTATTGACCCGGAAGGAAACTACTCGGCGGACATCCAAACCAACCAGGGCACCATCACGGTTGAACTGTTTGCCGAAGATGCGCCCATCACGGTGAACAACTTTGCCTTCCTGGCCCAGCAGGGTTTCTATGACAGCGGCGTCTTCCACCGGGTCATTCCCGGATTTATGATTCAGGGCGGAGACCCCACCGGCACCGGCACCGGCGGGCCGGGCTATCGGTTCCAGGACGAAGTTGTCCCGTCCCTGGTGTTTGACAGCGCCGGGATTCTGGCGATGGCCAACAGCGGCCCCAACACCAACGGCAGTCAGTTTTTCATTACCGTTGCGCCCACGCCCCATTTGACCGGCAACCACACTATCTTTGGCCGGGTAACCTCCGGACAAGAGGTGGTGGATGCCATCGCCAACGCCCGCCGCGACCGCACTGACCGGCCTCTGGAAGAGGTTGTAATCCAGCACATCGAAATCAAGGAAAACGGCTAACGGAAAAAACTGAGCTGACCGGGGAGAAGGTTTTGGCTTTTCAGTTCATCAACTACGAGAAGCGGGACGCTATCGGTTACCTGACCCTTAACCGCCCGGAACGATTGAATGCCCTTAGCGCCGGGCTCCTGGCGGAATTCCGGGAAGCGTTGGACGCGGTGGAAGACGATCCGGATATTCGGGTGGTGATCCTCACTGGCGCCGGTCGAGCCTTTTCCGCCGGCTTTGACATCACCCGGGAAGCCGGAGACTCGGACCCGCAGGATCTGCAGCCCGACCAGTGGCGGGGCCACCTGAAAAGCCACATCGACACCTTTATGCGGGTGTGGAATTTGAGTAAGCCGGTAATCGCCGCAGTCAACGGGTATGCCCTGGCCGGCGCCTGCGAACTGGTGCAGGTCTGCGACATTAAAATAGCCTCTGACCGGGCCATTATGGGCGAACCGGAAATCCGCGCCGGAGTCGGCCCGCCATTGCTGATAACACCCTTCAGTGTGAACCTGGCAACCGCCAAGGAACTGCTGCTGACCGGGGATACAATTGACGCTTACGAAGCGGCCCGGGTTGGTCTGGTCAGCCGGGTAGTTCCTCACGATGAGCTGATGCCCGAATGTGAACGGATTGCGCGGAAAATTACCCTGATTTCCGCGGTGGGCGTAAAAATGACCAAGATTGCGGTCAACCGGGCGCTGGAGGGAATGGGTTTTCTTTCATCTATTCAGCACAATCTGGAGCTGATGACCCACTTTGATACCAGCGTAACGCCGGAGCAGGAGGAGTTTAACGCCATCCGGCAGGAGCGCGGTCTGCGGGCCGCCCTGGACTGGCGGGATTCCCGTTTCAGGGAACTGGGGTAGCCCGGTCAGTCTCGCCCTGCCCGTCCTTGATGGATGCCATTATCCCAAAATGGATATGAACACCCCGGCTACCACCGCCGAGCCGATAACCCCGGCCACATTAGGCCCCATCGCGTGGGGCAGCAGATAATTTCCCGGATTGGCCTGCTGCCCCAGGGTATGCGCCGTCCGGGCCGCCATTGGCACCGCCGAAACCCCCGCCGAACCGATTAACGGGTTCACCTTGTCCTTGACCACCAGATTCATCAGCTTGGCAAACAGCAGGCCACCGACAGTGCCGCAGGAAAAGGCTACTATGCCCAGGGCCAGAATCGCCAGCGTCTTGAGGTCGAAGACCCTTTCAGCCGTTAATTCGGCTCCAATGGTAATCATCAGAAATATGGTGGCGATGTTCAGGATTTCATTGGAGGCGGCGTTGCTGAGCCGGGGCACCACTCCGCTTTCTCTGAAGATGTTGCCAACCATAAACATGGCAATCAGGGGAGCCGACTCGGGAACGAACAATATGATTATCAGCATGGCGCCGGTGGGAAACAGCAGCTTTTCGGTTCGCGAAACCTGACGCGGCGTTTTCATCTCAATACGCCGCTCCCGCGCCGTGGTCAATAGACGCATCAGGGGTGGCTGCACAAAAACCACGCTGGCCATGTAAGAATAGGCAACTACCGCCGTGACTCCCAGCAAGTCGGGGGCCAGTTTTGCCGAGGCAAAGATTGTTGTCGGCCCGTCAGCCCCGCCGATAATTCCGATAGCCCCGGCCTCTTCCAGGGTGAACAAGTCCGGCGAGGTGAAGGCGCCCAGGCCCAAAGCCAGCCAAAAGGCGACAAATATACCCAGTTGCGCCGCTGCGCCCAACAGCAGGGTCTTGGGATTGGCGATAATCGGGCCGAAGTCGGTCAACGCCCCTAACCCCAGAAATATCAGCGGCGGAAGGATGTTCCACGACGACAGGGTGAAGTGAAAAATGAGGCCAAATATGCCCGAGGACTGAAGCTCTCCCGAGGGATCAAAATCCACCAACCCGGTTCCGGGCAAGTTGCCCAGAATGATTCCGAGCCCGATGGGGAGCAGGACGTATGGCTCCATGCCCTTGCCAATAGCCAGCAGCATAAACGCTCCCCCCAACAAAAACAGGAGAGCGTTACCCCAACTTAGATTAGCGAACCCGGATTCCAGGAGAAATTCCATTTTCCCTTGCAGTCAAAATCTTGATGCCTGAATAGCTGCCCACCGGAGCAGAGGTCTAACGGTCTCTTTCCCGGATTCTCCGGGATTCAAGGGCAACCATCCTGCCCTGCTCCCGCCAGCCGGCGTTGCTGTCGGTGGACGGAGCCGGGCTGCGGCTTTCCTCGGCGGCCGTTTCCCGACGGCGCTCTTCCAACGCCAACGCTACGGCGACGCCGATGGCCGCCGCCAGCGGAGATTCGTTCGCTGCGGTCTCTACCGCCGTAGGGAGCGGGGCAGTGACCGGCCAGACCTCTTGAACCGACTCGGCTTCCCGCGCCTGATTCCGCCGCAACCGCCAGCGACCCCACCAGCCGATCAGACTGGTAAAGACAACCAGCGAACCTAAAACCAGAAAAGCGGCGCCAACGCCCACGTAGGTCAGGAAAAGCGCTCGATTGAGGTCAAACTCGGTTTCCAACAATGCAACTGCCCAAGCCGGAGGATATTAACGGGAACCCCTGACCTTTCCGGAAGGCCGGAAAGGGTCCGGCAGAGATTCCACGTTACCTTCATTCCAGATTTACCGGGTGGATTATACCACCATCTATCAATTCCGTACGCACGAGAAAGGATTTGTCCGGGAAAAGCAAAAATCTCCGTTGCAGTCCCTATTCCACTCCTTCGTCCTCTCACCCAACCTCATCCCGAGCAAACGGCAGAAATCAGGCCGCCCACCACTTGAGAAAGAGATACCGGGCCAGGCGATAATCACACCTTCGGCAGCTCCATCCCCCCTCTCCCCGCGGGAGAGGGGCCGGGGGTGAGGGCGGCAATATCAGTGGAACTATGCAGTTTTGCCCTGACCTGCCCCGGGAACCGAATTTACTCTGCCGGCGGCTTGGGATATAGTTATCGAATCTCCGAGTTGAGGGAATCTGATGTCCGTAATTGAAGCGCGATTGACCGAGTTGGGTTATTCTTTGCCACCGCCGCCGGAACCGGCCGGCAACTATCTTCCCGCCAAACGCAGCGGCAATACTTTGTGGCTAGCTGGCGTAGGCTCCCGGATGGCCGACGGTTCCCGGATTGCCGGCAAACTGGGCGCCGACCTGACGGAAGAACAAGGCTACGAAGCTGCGCGATGGTGTGCGCTAAATCTGCTCTCAAGAATGAAAGCAGAACTGGGAGACCTGGACCGGGTGGCCGGCATCGTGAAGGTGGTAGGCTTCATCAACAGCGCTCCCACATTTGAGGGACAGGCCCGGGTGCTGGACGGCGCCTCGGACCTGTTCATAGCCCTGTTTGGCGAAGCGGGCCGGCACAGCCGGTCGGCTCCCGGTATGGCTGCCCTTCCCGGCAACATATCGGTGATAGTCGAGTGCGTCTCGGAAGTCGCAGAGCCGGCCTAATGGGCCGGCTCTGCGTTCCGCCGCTAAACTCACCTTACCGGGTCAACCGGGTTAGCCGCCGCGCTTAACCTCGGTATGGGAAAGCTTTTCTATGTGGTGCAGAATCGCCGAATGGTCCAGTTCCTGGTCGCCATCGTTTACCAGCGTACCCAGCATCTGCTGCACCAGGGCCGTGACCGGCAGTGGCACATTCAGTTCCTGGGCGGCCTGCAGGACGTTGCGCAAGTCCTTCTGATGCAGGCGAATTCGGAAACCGGCCTGGAAGTTGCGGTCCAGCATCATCGGGGCTTTGGCTTCCATCACGGCGCTGCCGGCCAATCCGCCCCGAATGGCGTGGAAGACCTTTTCCGGGTCAACGCCGGCTTTCTGGGCCAGAACCAGAGCCTCGCTGAGCGCTTCAATGTTCAGGGCAACGATTATCTGGTTGGCTAACTTGGTGGTATTGCCGGCGCCGACGTCCCCGGTCAGATTTACGCTGCCGCCTATTATGTTAAACAAGTCCTGGCACTGGTCGAAAATTTCCTGCTTGCCGCCCACCATAATCGCCAGAGTCCCGTTAATCGCCCCCGGCTCGCCGCCGCTGACCGGCGCATCCAGCATTTCGACGTCTTTTAAGGCACATTCCGCCGCAATTTTCTGGGACATAATGGGTGAAATTGAGCTCATGTCGATAATGATGGAGCCGGGTTTCGCTCCTTCCAGCACCCCGTTGGGCCCGAGAATGGCTCGTTCCGAGTCGGCGGAGTCGGGCAGCATAGTTATAATTTTGTCGGTAACTTCAGCTACCTCTCGGCTGCTGGAAGCTGGGTGCGCCCCTTCCGTTGCCAACTCCTCCACTGGCTCCCCAACGATGTCATAGACCGTCAGTTCATAGCCGGCGGTCATCAAATTACGGGCCATTGGTTTGCCCATTATTCCCAATCCAACAAATCCGATCTGCTCAGGCATATTGATTCCCCCTGAATACGGTTACCTCCGCCCGGCGGAGGCTCTGCTAATAAGGGCCACTGTACCACACCATCATACCGGCTGCCAGAACCACTATCGGACGGGCATTTTTTCCCTGACCTGGGAAAGCTCTGCCGGAAAGCCAAAGGCATGGGAAGCCTCCCGGTAATGTGTCTCGCCACGGTCCTGTCAGCATAGGCAGCCTTCAATATTTCTTAAAACTTCCGGGCTATGCTGTTATCAGTCGATTTACACAGTTGAACTTTCGACGCGAGGTTGGAAAATGGCTGCCATAAAGAAATTACTTGGTTCCTGCCGCTTCTTATGGGCGCTGTTGGCCGCGCCTTCCATACCGATGATTTTGTATCTCTTGACACTTAGTCAGGGAGGGACGGTGGATTCGGCCACTGAAGGAGCCCTGGGGTTTTCCGGAACCTTCGCCGCGTTCCTCCTGATTATCACCCTGGCGTTGAGTCCTTTGCTAATGCTGCTGCCCCGGAACCGGGCTATAAGGTGGCTCATGCGCCGTCGCCGTTACCTCGGCGCAGCTTCCTTCTGCTACGCAGTGGTACACGGACTCTTCTATTTCATCAGCGTGGATTCTCTCGGGGAGGTCCTGGGCGGTTTCCGGTCTCCCAGTCTGCTGGCCGGCTGGTTGGCCCTGTTCATCTTCATTCCCCTGGCGGTTACATCCAACCGAGCTATGATGCGAGTTATGGGAGGAAAGCGCTGGAAGATGCTGCAACGGGGAACTTACATTGCGGCAATGCTGGTACTGGTACACTGGACATTGGTGGAGCCGGAATTTGGAATCGGTCAGATTCTGTTCGGTCTGTTGGGAGTGCTTGAGTCCTATCGACTGTGGCGCATCCTGGCGAAGCGGCGGAGCGGCAGCAAGTCCCCAAAGTTGTCCGGAGCCTGACACCTATATTCCCATACAACCGGATAACCGGAGCGGCCCGCTGCAAGCGCAGGGGGCCGTTTCATATAATTCCGCTGATCGGTCCGGTCCGAGGCTTTTCCGGTTAATCTCCGGAGTAAGGCAAAGACTGAAGCGTTAAATTTTCCGGGTATTCCCGACTCCGAGTCTTTCTGAATTTTCAGATTCGGTTTGTTGCCGCCAACAAAAATTTCGGGAAAGTGTCCGCCAGTGACCATTCCCCATTGTACCGGAATGAGCAAGGGAGTATGATAATGGCCGAAAATAACGGTGAGAGGAGCGCATGGTCGAATCTCGCAAGGTTCTAGTTACCGGCGGAGCCGGCTTCATCGGTTCCCATCTGGTTGACCGCCTGTTGGCCGATGGGTTTAAGGTTTCTATTATGGATAACCTGACCTCAGGGCGGTTAACCAATCTGAACCCGGCAGCCACCTTCTACCATTCCGGCGTAACGGAAAGTGCCGTAGATGAGGTTTTCAGCCGCGAACAGCCGGACATAGTTTTCCACATGGCCGCCCAGGTCAGCGTTACTCATTCGGCCCGGGACCCGGTAGGCACTGCGGAAGCCAACATATTGGGCACCCTGCGTCTCCTGGAGGCGGCGCGCCACTGCGGATTGGAGAAATTCATATTTTCTTCCACCGGAGGCGCAATCTATGGCGACCCTGAAGATAACCCTTGCAGCGAAGCTGCGCCGGCCGAGCCGCTTTCCCCCTACGGTATCTCCAAACTCCTGGCCGAGCAGTACATTGACTTCTTTCATCGGCTCTATCGGTTGAACTTTACCAATTTACGCTACGGCAACGTTTACGGTCCTCGCCAGGACCTTTACGGTGAAGCCGGAGTAATCGCCATCTTCGCCCAGGCGATGCTGGAAGGCAAGCAGCCCAGGATTTTCGGCGACGGAACGCAGGAAAGAGACTTTGTTTACGTCGATGATGTGGTTGAAGCCAATATGCGGGCCATCGACCGGGGGAATAATCGCACCTTGAACATCGGCACGGGAGAAGGCACCAGCGTTAACCTGCTGTTCAACACTATCCGGGAAATTCTGGGTTCCTACGTGGAGCCGGAACACCGCCCCCGGCGCCACGGTGAGGTGCATAAAATTTTTCTTGACTACACTGCGGCCCGGGAACACCTCGGTTGGGCGCCGGCCACCAGCCTGGAAGAGGGACTGCGGAAAACGGTAGAATATTATCGAGGCGAAGCAAGCCCGCACCGGCGCATCGCCTAGCCCGGCGCCGGTGAACCGGGCCGCCGATTTTGCAAACGAAGCTAACCGCAAGCGAAGGAGCTGGATACATGGAAGCAGAGTACGATGCCATAATTCTCGGGGCCGGCGCTGCCGGCTTGTCCGCCGGACTCTATACCACGCGCGCTATGATGAAAACCCTTATTCTGGAGTCGCTGGGGCCGGGGGGACAACTGCTCATTACCGACGAGATCGAGAATTACCCGGGATTCCCCAAAGGCGTGAAGGGCCAGGAGTTGGCTAAAATGATGGAAGAGCAAACCACCCGGTTTGGCGCTGCCATTGAGTACGCCGAGGTAGAAGCTGTCGAAGACCTGGATCAGCCGGTTAAGGTGATTCGCACCTACGATAAAGACTATACCGCCAAGTCCGTGATTGTCGCCACGGGCGGGTCGCACAACAAGCTGGGCGTAACCGGCGAGGATGACTTCTCCGGCCGCGGCGTGTCGTACTGTGCCGTTTGCGACGGCAACTTTTTCCGGGGTCAGGATGTAGTGGTGGTTGGCGGCGGCGACGCCGCAATGGACGAAAGCTACTACCTCAGCGGCATCGTTAACTCAGTTACTATCGTCCACCGGCGGGATGAGCTGCGAGCGACTAAAGTGCTGCAGGAGCGCGCCTTTGCCAGCCCCAAGTACAAGTGGCTATGGAGCCACGTCGTGGAGGAGTTCACCGGCAACGAGGCCCTGGAATATGCGCGAGTAACGGATCTGAAGACGGGCGAAACTTACGATTACCCCACTGCTGCCGCTTTTATTTATGTGGGATTTCACCCGAACACGGAGTACCTGCGCGGCATATTGGATATGGACGCTTTGGGGCATATTTATACCGACATTCATATGCGCACCAAGGCCCCGGGCGTTTATGCCTGCGGCGACGCCCGGGCCGACTCCACCCGTCAGTTGGGCGCTGCGGTGGGCGATGGCATTACCGCCGCCCTGGCCGCTTATCACGACCTCAGTGCCTGAACATCGCCATTGGGCTCAATCCAAGTCTAACTTTGCGGCGGGGTGGGCCAAAGCTCACCCTGCCTTTGTGGCCCAGTCTGCGCCGGATCAACCGGCCATAACCCGGGCTATTTCCTGACTCAGAAGCACCAGACTGCCCGTGATGATTACCCCGATTGCCACGTAGCGAAAGACCTTTTCGTTCATACGGCGAGCCAGGAATGCGCCCGCGCCAAATCCCAGAGCCAGGGAAGGCAGCAGCAGGGCGATGTTGGTCAGGGTATCCTGGTCCACCAGTCCAATCGCGAAATACAGCGCAAAAGCGACAACATAGGCGCAAATGAAGTAGAAGGCCAACGCCGCACGCATCTGCTCCCGATGCCACTGCTGGGCAATAATATAGCTGGCCGCCAATGGCCCGCCAATGCTCAATGTTGTGATGGACAGCGAAGTCAGGAAACCTACCAGAATCCCGGACCCGCGGCGGTTGGCCATGGGGAGGCGAAGGTTCAGCAGGTTAAGAATCCCCAGAAATAATATGGCGGCGCCAATGGTAATCCGCAGCGCCGTGGGATTGGCAGATTCCAGAACCAGCACCCCCAGGGGTACGGCCAGTATTCCCCCCAGGGCCATCCCCCACAGACGTCTCAGCTGCAAGTGCCGCCAGGTTGAAAGGAGGACAAAGAACAGCAGGATCGGAATCAGGGCGTTGACGGTAACTATGGCCGATTTGGGAGCCAGGAACAGGAGCAGAACCGGCGCCACCATCAGTCCCATGCCGAAACTGACCGTGCCCATTATGGTAGCCCCCACCGCGACGGCCAACAGGGCAATCAGCAGCTCTAGCCCGGCAAGCAATCCTTCCTCCCGATGGTGGCAAGGGCAAATCCGGACGGTCGATTAAGGCCCGCCATCTCCTCCGGCAACCTGCCTAGGGCTTCCAAAAGTCCAGCAGATACTCGAAGGTGGTTCCCATAGTGATGTAGTTGGAGGGCCACCCGAAAATGCCAACTCGATTGACTATATTGGTACGGTCCCAAATTATCGTGTTGCGCAGTTCGTAGCCTACCGAGCGGAGGGCATCAACGACTGCGGTATGTATGGTGATTCGCCGATTATCAAGCCACATATCCGGCACGTCAATGACGCAGTGGCCTTTTGGCCGCAGCAGGGGAAACAGCCGACCGTATATATCCGCTATAGCTTCCTGATAACATTCGAGGCTCAAGGTTCCCAGATCGTTAGGGTCCTGACTGTACTGCTCAGTTTTCAGATACTGGTCGTTTTTCCGCTCCAGCCCTCGCCGACTTTTGTTCTGTCGGGGCCGATTCAACAGATTGGCGTAAGGCGGCGAAGTCATTATCAGACTTACCGACTCCGGGTCCAGATAGTCCTCGATGTCCCTGGCGTCAGCCCAGACTGCTAATTGGGAAGTTTCCGCCGGCCGGGCCGGCCCGTCCAGCCTTTCTTGGCTTAGTTCTACGTATTCCCGCTTCAGGTCAAATCCCACCGCGTTTCGGTTCAAGTCTCGGGCGGCTACCAGGGTTGTCCCACTGCCCACGAAAGGGTCCAGCACCAGCTCGCCCTCGTGGCTGAACAGGGAAATGCAGCGACTTGCCAGGGAGATGGGATAAGTCGCCGGGTGCGCGTTCTTATCCCGGATGTCCCTGGACTCATAGTAGAATTGCCATACTCCCAGTTGCGACTTAATCCACTCTTTGGCGGTCAGACAGTTGATATGGTTCGGTGGACAATCACAAAGCCTCCTGTTTTCCAGTGTCTGTAGTCCCTCGACCCGTTCCGCTAACATTGCCATTTAATCCTCACCACCCTTCCTCTCCCAGAATATCCTGAGTCCCGGTTCTTATTGCACTTTGAATGCACCAATCTCGGCAGCTATTTGCATTGCCCGTTCCACCTGTACTACTGGAGGCCCGTTGCGCTGCACTGAAACTTCGACCAGTTGTTCCGGCGTTACCGTAAAGGCGCGTTCCCCATCCAGGGCTACGGCGCTGTGTCTCGGTTCTACCGCTACTTTCCGTCCCTCCGTTAGCCTCTCCCAACTGGCGATGGGGACCTCGGCGACCATGCCTGGCGCTATGGGAGCCAGCAGCCAGTCCGTTCCGGCGGGATAAGCGGGCAGGGCCTCGGCTACGTCCGAATCCTCAACTGCCCACTGGCTGCTCTGCATCCGTTCCGCCAGCGCGTAGCAGAGACCTCCGGAATCGTTGCTCGACAGCGCCTGTAATCTGGCGCCTACCGAGGACAGGCCAATGCTCGCCGGTTCGGCGCGAGTCAGGAATACCTCATACAAAGTATTGAGGTCCCAGATGGCCCGGGTCGCTACGTACCGCTCTCGGGAAAAGGCTACGTCAACCAGAGCCATATCGCGAAATTCACCATCCACAAATACCGCCAGGGTCTTGCTGTAAATTGACACCCAATCAGGTTCAAGCTTATTCGTCGCTACCAGGCCGGCGGCCAGGCCGGCCAGAGTTCCTTCTACCATCTGTGGAAAAACATTGTTGGTTCCAGTGGAGATTGGAACGACGGGAATGACGGTAGAGCCGCGAGCCACGGCCCGATTGGTTCCGTCGCCGCCGAGGGTAATCAGGCACCTTACACCCTCTTGCTCCATCAGCGCGGCGGCGCGGATCGTGTCGCCTTCGGTGTAGTAAGCCGGCATATTCAGCAGGGTAAGGGTCAGGTTCACCTGGGCATCGTCTCGGGCCCGTTCACACAGATGGGAACTGTCGGGCATCGCTACAACATCACCGATTCCAACTGCCTGTAATCCGAGCAGAGCCCTTCTGACAATGTTAACTTTCTCCCAGTCCGGGATGACTCTGCCCTGGGCTACCAGCCGGCGGATGTCCTTACTGGCGGCCGGATTGGCGATAATGCCGACTTTGGTCAAAAGTGTTTCCTTTCCCACGGCAGGGGCAAACTCACAGTCCTCGTTCCTGCTTTGCTATAATAACCCGGATTTTAGAGAGATAATTATGTAAACGTCAATTGGAAAATGATTCGGAAATTGACCAAAATCCATATCCATAGCTTAACTATGTCTAGGGGGATACGATGACAGAGCAAGAATTAGCTTTCACGTCGGCTATCGAATTGCGCCGGCTGCTCCTGGCCGGACAGGTTTCCTGCACCGAAGTTACCGAGCTGTTCTTTAAGCGCATTGAGGAGCTTAACCCTCAATTAAACGCTTACCTGGCCCTTTGCCACGACGAGGCGCTGGCCGCCGCCGGCCAAGCTCAGGATGCCATCCAGAAAGGAGAAAACCTGGGGCCGCTGCACGGCATTCCGGTGTCAATCAAGGACCTGGAAATGACCCGGGGCGTTCCGACAACCCTGGGCTCAGCCATTTTTCGAGGCCGAACCCCGGATCTGGATTCGGTAGTGGTAGAGCGGGTTAAAGCGGCCGGGGCAATCATCCTGGGGAAAACCAACACCCCGGAATTTGGACTTTCCGGCACTACCGAGAACAAGTTAGGCGATGCCTGCCGGAACCCGTGGGACCCTACCCGTACCCCGGGCAGGTCCAGCGGCGGCGCGGCGGCGGCCCTGGCTGCCGGACTCTGCACCCTGGCGACGGGCAGCGACGGGGGCGGCTCGATAAGAATCCCGGCCAGCTTCAGCGGTGTCTTCGGAATCAAACCGACCCAGGGCCGGGTGCCCCGCTACGGCGGGTACGGCTACCCGTCAGCCAACCACTTTTCTCAGTCCGGGCCGATGTCCCGCACGGTAGCCGATACCGCCTTGCTCTTGCAGGTATTGGCCGGCCCGGATCCCCGGGACCCGGTTTCCCTGAGAGAGACACCGCCAAACTTCTCCGCCGGTCTGGCCGAGGGGGTAGCCAACTGGCGCATTGCGTGGAGTCCCGACCTAGGATACGCCGGCGTTGACCCGGAGGTTGTCCGGGTTACGGAAGGGGCAGTCCGGGTTTTCGAGGAACTGGGAGCGGTGGTAGAGCCGGGAAATTTGACCATTGCCGACCCTTTCCAGGCCTTTTGGGATGTGTTTGCCACGGCCTCCTATACTTCCTACGGCCATTTGTTGGCGGAGCATCGGGAGGACTTTACCGATTATGGTTTGCGGGCCTTTGACCACGGCGCTGAAGTTACCGGGGCTGATTTATCCAGAGCCCTCTTGCGGGTGGATCAATTACGCCGCCAGATGGAAGATTTCTTTGACCACTTTGACCTGCTGGTAACTCCTACTATGGCCGTGCCGGCCTTCCCGGTTGAAGAGCGCCCCACTGTCATCGGCAGCAAGGAAGTCGAGCCTTTCTGGGGCTACCTGCCCTTCACCTTCCCCATCAATATGACCGGCCAAACTGCGGCCAGCATTCCCTGTGGCTTCTCGGCAGACCCGGCCAGCGCGGGAATGCCCATCGGCTTGCACCTGATTGGCCCTCGTGGAGCCGAGGCGAAGGTGCTGCAAGCCTGCGCCGCCTTTGAAGAGGCCAGGCCCTGGGCTGACCGGCGCCCGGCCATTTGCTAGGTGCCCGTCCCGCCTCGTTCGTGACTTGCTATCCTGGCAATCCGGCCAGCCCAGTCTTGTGGTTGGCCGGGGCCAGGAAATCTTCTGTTTCAAGCCTATTAGCCCGCCGGCGTCCATTCGGACCGCCGCCCTTAAACGCCAAAACTTGACGTTGCCGGGACAACGTGGTACAAGGGGTGGCAATTCAATTCAATGTCAACTACCGGCGGATACGAGTTTTGAGTGGAATCAACCTTCTCCCCAATCCCGGCACGGCCCTTTAATGAACACTTCCAGGCTTCGCCCCTACCTTGGTCAGGCTCTCGATTTGAACCGGGCCTTTCCCATCGTAGCCCTCCTGCCCCTTCTCTTTCTGTACCTCCTTTCCGGGTCTTTATCCCATACCTGGCCCGACCAGCCCTTCTCCGCTCCCTTCATCACCCAGGCGGCGGTAATTGATGTGGCCGTGAGTTCCATCAGTCCCGTCGGGGCGCCCGCCGTTTACCAGGGAGACATAGTTACCTTTCAAGTCGGGGTGAAAAACAACGGCACCGGCAGCGCCGCCTTCCAGCTCAAGCTCCACGATGACACCGACAACGTCAATATCGGCTCCACTAATGTTACCCTGGCCGCCGGCGGCTCCGATACCGTCAGTATGGAGTGGGATACCTCCGACGCTTCCGGCGGCCCGCCACCGCCCGGCCCGCCGGACGCCGACACCATTCATCCCATTACCGCTACCGTTGTCTTGACCGACGATTCCAACAGCGCCAACGATTCAATGACCTACTCCCCAGGTATCTGGATTATCGAGAAATCTACCCCGAAGATTACCTTCCCCGAAAGCCAGGCCGTGCCTCAGGCCAGCCTGGGTCAAGACCTGACCCTGGCAAACCCTTCCGTTGCCACCGCCGCAGTCGCTTTGACCAATATTCTTGTGGTGGAAGCGGTGGACGCTAAATCCACCTTCACTTCCGCTAAACCCCAGGTCGCAACCACTCCCCAGGCTATGTCCGGTATATTCCGCAGCAAAATTGACGGAGCCGGTGGACATTCCCTGACCAACCCCCAAGTGGACACCGTAATCAACCCTCGGGAAGAGGTTTTCCTGGGGAAGGTCCAGTCCCGCGTCAAGAAACCGCTGCACCGGCCAACTGTCGGGACTGAAGGTTTGCCCCTGGCCCACATTGACCCCTTGCGAATCATTCCCGCCGCCCAGCAGTCCTTGTCGGCTCCGACCGTTGCTACAGCCCAGTACCGGCTGCGCCGGCTTTTCAGCAGCCGGACCGCGGCAAAATCCGGCGGCACCCTGCTGGCCCCGGTCATCGATACCGGCTCAACCCCCTACACCCGGATTCGGGTTGATTATGCCCCCGCACAGCAAAAGAGGGGATTGTTGGCCCCTTCCATCGATACCCGCAGCGACTCGGCAGACGAAGTTTATGTCATCTCCTCCCCGGCCGGGGCCGCCGGCGCACTCAAAGCGCTGGGCATTGCTACGGCGGCGGTTCCCCTGAACACGGTCCATGCTCCCGCCAGTGCGGTCCAGGCCAGGACAACAAGCAGCCTTGCCAGTACGGGTATGAATACCGCGCCCCTTCCCCTCACTACCGTTCACCCCGTCGGCGTGCCGGCCAGGACTGCCAGCGGCCTTGCCAATTTAGGTCTGAATGCCGCGCCCGTTCCCCTTACCTCCGTCCACCCCGTCGGCGTGCCGGCCAAGACGACCACCGGCCTTGCCCAATCTGGTTTGGATACCGCGCCCGTTCCCCTTACCGCTGTCCACGGCGTCGGTGTGCCGGCTAAAACGTCCAGCAATCTTGCCCACTCGGGTCTGGATACCGCGCCCGTTCCCCTTACCGCCGTTCACCCCGTCGGAGCCCAGGCCAAACTCGACGCCGCCGGATTGCCGCCCCAGGTAAGCACCCAGCCGACCGCCTTGTCCGTGGTTTTCGTAAGCCCAGGACCAGCTACCTTTCAGGCCGGGAAGACGGCTATGGAAAACCCGCTGGAAAAATCCTTCGTCCAGGGAAAAGTTACGCTGCAAGGCCGACACGACAGCCGCGGCGCTTACATCGAGGTCGGGACCAATGTATTCTTCGCCGGTCGGGAGGGAGCTTTTGAGTTTGAAGTTCCCCAGGAGCCTTTTACCCTCCGGGTTCAGGCCCCCGGCTACACTATGGTAACTATCCGCAATGTAACCGTAGCGGCCGGCCAGACCCTCACCATCCCTGAAATTACCCTCACTTTCGGGGACGCCAACGGGGACGGCAAGGTAACCATCTACGACCTGGCCCTGGTAGCCGGCAATTTCGGCCAGACCGATACGGTCTTGCCCCTGCCCTGAGATTGTACAGAATTTAGGGCAGGGCGTCGCGCAATGCTAGTTTACATTCCATTACTATATACGAGCGCGGACAGGTTTCGTTAATCACCAGAGGCTACGAGAGAAGGCAGTTAGGGGGAGTAAACCCGGGGTATTATCGAGGCTGGACAACGCGGCTTCCCGATACCGTTACCGCCACGCCTCCAATGCCAACCTGACCGTGTTAAGCAGAACTGCCCCATAGATTCCGGCGGCTATGTCGTCGGCCATGATGCCCCAGCCACCGGGGAGACGCTCCAGGCGGCGCGCCGGCCAGGGTTTAAGCACATCAAATATACGGAAACAGACGAAGGCCGCTCCCAGCCAGAGCAGTGTCGGCGGCAGCAGCAGACAGGTGAGCCACATCCCCACAAATTCATCCCAAACGGCCCGGCCGGGGTCCGGCTCCTTGACGGTAACCAACAGGCCGGTAGCCCAGACGCCGATGGCCGAACCGCCGAGAATTAAACCCGCCAGGACGCACCCGGACAAGTCATCTGCAATGAGTGATGCGAAATAATAAAAGGTGACTGCCGCCAGGCTGCCGGCAGTGCCGGGGGCGAGGGGAGAAAGGCCAGAGCCGAATCCCAGCCCAATCGTTTTGCCAATCAGATTCAGGAAGGGCAACTTTCGCTTACCAAATCGGGAAACAGGCAGAGTTAGTCATTCGATGCGCCATTGGTGATTCTGGACAGATTTGGACAAAACAGTTGTAGTACGCCAATCGTCGTCGCCGCCGGTGAACCTCGTTAACCGTAACCCAGGCGGTGCAGGCCGTCCTCGTCCAAACCCAAATAGTGCCCAACTTCGTGCCACAGGGTTATCCGAATCTCCCGTACTACGTCGGCCCGGGTCGGGCAGGTTTCCAGGATGGGCTGCCGGTAAATGGTGATCCGGTCGGGCAGGACCGGCACGCCTCCCTCCCGGCCGGTTAGCGGAACACCGTAGAACAAGCCAAACAGGGTTCCGCCTTCCTCCAGCAACTCTGCTTCATTGGGCCCGGGCCACTCTTCCACCGTTATGTCCACGTTTTCCAGGGCGGCCAGGACTTGCGGGGGCAGCCGGCGGTAAGCCTGCCGCACCAGGCGGACAAATTCCGGGTAGCTCATTTCAACCAAGCTGCACTGCCGCTCCCGGAATAGATTATTGCCCATCCGGGGAATTGTCCATCATGAACCTCCGACACCAATTGACCAAAGGATTACCGCCTGCACCACGCTTTTTCACGGAATCGGATTCCTAAACTACCGATTGCTGGCGGATATTCTTCAGGATGTCGATGTTACGCTGGTCGGGGCCGTCGCCTTCAAAGCCGGGGACTTCCAGGAAGAAGGGGACATCGTGAAAGGTGGGGTTGCTCATTATGGCGGCGAATCCCTGCTCGCCGATATACCCCTCGCCGATATTGTCGTGGCGATCTACGCCGGAGCCGCACAATTGCTTGGAATCGTTGGCGTGGACTGCCGCCAGATTATCCACTCCGATAGCCGCATCGAACTGGGCAATCATAGCCTCCACACCTTGAGGCGAAGTCAAGTCGTAGCCGGCGGCAAAGCTGTGCTGGGTGTCCAGACAAATGCGCAGGCGCGGGCTGTCCACCGCCTGGAGAATACCGCCCAGTTCCTCAAACTTGGCCCCGATGTGCTGGCCCATGCCGGCCATGTTCTCCAGACACAGATAGGGGCCCTCGGGCGTGTTGTCCAGCACCCGATGGATGGCGCTTACCGCCTGGTCAAAAACCTGCTCGTAGCCTTGTCCCTTGTGACTGCCCGGATGGAATATCACCCCTTCGGCATCTATGGCGGCAGCCAGAGTCATATAGTTAATCAGCGACTGAACGCCCTTATCCACCAGTTCCGGGTTGGGGCTGCCCAGGTTGATGAGGTAGATGGCGTGAAAAAAGACGGCGCCCATACCTGTTTCCGCCCGGCGTTCCTTGAAGGCCGCAATTTCCTTTTCGGCAGGATGCTTGAAGGCCCAACTGCGGGCGGAGGAGCCAAATATCTGGATGGCCTCACAGCCGATTTCCAGGCCCCGGTCAATGGACTTGCTGATGCCCCCGGCGGATGAAACGTGCGCTCCAATTTGCATATCCGTCTCCTTCACTCTTCAGGAGTAATCTGAGCAACTGACTTTGGCAACTCCGGCGCTGCGGTTTGGACTTGCCGGGCTATTTCAAGCATTGCTTCCGGTAATTATACCCTGCGCCCCTTGAATTCAGGCAACGCCGGATTGTGCCAATTTCAAGCAGTTGATGCGCCCTCACCCCCGGCCCCTCGCCTCGCGGGAGAGGGGCTAGGGGTGAGGGCCGGGTACCCAGGGCTATCGCATATGAAAAATTTTCAGGATCAAAACGGAACTTTCCGATGTTTTGGCGGCGCTTTACTGGGTAATCAACATCAAAACCAACGGTTTAAGTCTTAAATTACCCAAATTTAGCAGTTAAAAACTGAGATTTACCCGTCAATTGGCCTCTTAAAATCCATATGCGATAGCCCTGGCCGGGTACCCCGGTGGATTGACAATGGGCTGGTATCAAGTATAGTGGTTGGCAGAACTTACGGAGGAAAGGAAACTATGGTAACTACTACGGATGACTTGTCGGAACGAATGACGACGGTGGAGACGGGCCTGGTGGAGCTGCGCGGGGAGATGCAGGCCAACCATCGGGAAACCAACGCTCGGTTGACGGCGGTGGAACACTCGGTATTGGAGGTGCGGGGGGACTTGCGGGAAACCAATGCCCGGCTGACGGCAGTGGAGACGGCGGTGTCCGAGCTGCGGGAGGACCAGCGGGCGACGAATGGTCTGATAATCTCCCTGCAGAGCGAGATGGCTGCCCGGATTGATTCCCTGCAACAGAGTGTTAATTCCCGAATTGACCGGCTCTTTTATGCCATCGTCGGCGGCTCGGCGGCTATGGTGATTGCGACGGTTAGCGCCCTGCTGACCCTGGTTCTTACTTTGGACTAGCTCCTATCCCCCTTTCCTCTCGAAAGCCCGGCCCCGTCCGAAAAGCCCTCACCCCCGGCCCCTCTCCCTGGGGGAGAGGGGAGTTTATGTTTGAGGCAGTAGCCGGCTTATCCGCCAAAGTTCCCCCTCGCCTCGCGGGAGAGGGGTGAGGGCCGGGTACCCCGGTGGATTGACAATGGGCTGGTATCAGGTATAGTGGTTGGCAGAACTTACGGAGGAAAGGAAACAATGGTAACTACTACGGATGACTTGTCGGAACGGATGACTGCGGTGGAGACGGGCCTGGTGGAGTTACGCGGGGAGATGCAGGCCAACCAGCGGGAAACCAATGCCCGGTTGACGGCGGTGGAACACTCGGTGTTGGAGGTGCGGGGTGATTTGCAGGAAACCAATGCTCGGCTGACGGCGGTGGAGACGGCGGTGTCCGAACTGCGGGAGGACCAGCGGGCGACGAATGGTCTGATAGTCTCCTTGCAGCAGAGCATGGACGCCCGGATTGATGGCGTGACCGCCCGGATTGATGCCCTGCAGCAGAGTGTTAATTCCCGAATTGACCGGCTCTTCTATGCCATCGTTGGCGGCTCGGCGGCTATGGTGATTGCAACGGTTAGCGCCCTGCTGACCCTGGTTCTTACTTTGGACTAGCCCCTACCCTCTTCCTCCCCAAAAGCCCTCACCCCCGGCCCCTCTCCCTGAGGGAGAGGGGAGTTTGTGTTTGGGGCAGTGGGCAGGGTTAGGGGAGGGCCGTATCCTCAGCAGAACAGATTACTCAGAGCGTCCTGCCGGCTGACGGCGCGAATTGGAGAGTAGGCGTAGTCTCTGACGTTCCTGGTTACGATGTGCCGTGCGCCGCAGGCACGGGCCGCGGCAACTTGCATGGCATCTTCAAAATCCGGCATCGAAAGTCCGGCGGATTAGCGAAGCGCTTCGGTATCGGTAATTGCCACCTCCACAAAACGAGTCAGATGGATAATGAAGTCTCGGGTGTTCACCCCGCCACGGACTGGGACTACAATGTAATATAGATTCTACAATGAGTGCAGGCGATGTACGCACGTTCGGAACCACGCTCAATGCAGTCCAGAAGTTCCGCTGCCGGACCGGAGAAGGGCTGTCGGTCCAGAGCGATGTCGATGAGCACATCCGTGTCCAGCAGAATCATTGAAAGTATTTCCTGGACAGAGCAGCATAGCGCGGGTCCTGGCGTTCCGCGGCCCGAAACCGGCCGCGCCATTGCGTGGCAAAGGATGGCGTATGCTCCGTATGCTCTGCCACCACTTCCCTTAGGGACTGCTCAATCAACGCCGACAGCGAAATCCCCCGGGAGTGGGCGTACTCCTTGACCGCCGGGAGTAGATCAGCGTCCACCGTGATGGTGAGTTTTTGCTTCATAGCCCCTTGACCTTCCCGTTGTGTGTACCGACATCTGGAGTGACTATACGTGCATTTCATCGATGCTTCAAGTACCCCGGAAAGCCCTCATTCCCGGCCCCTCTCCTCGCGGGAGAGGGGGTTAGGGGGTGAGGGCTTTCCCCGAACCAGGGCTTGCCTTCCCCAATTTTTGCTCTAACATTATTTATGTTGCGATTACTTGATACAATCGTCAGAGTTGCGTTTCTGAGCACAGAACGTACCAATATCCATACCCATACCAACAAAATTTCAGGAGGTGCCCCCAATGGCTCGTACTATGCGGAAAATCCTCCCCCGGCTTAGCCCGCGCCGGCGGGGGGGGGGGGGGGGGGGGGGGGGGGTAAGATGTTTGCCCTTTACCGTACCAGTAAAAATCTACCCGTCCGAAGTTTACCGTTTATTACCGCCTTGTTCCTGGCGGCGGTGGTGGGGTTGACGGCCTTAGCCCTGACCGCACCCACGCAGCACGCTGAAGCACGCACCGCCGGTTCCAGCAACCACGACACCATAGAGAACGTCAAGGGGTGCAGCGAACCCATGACCCGCGGCGGCACCGCGGTGGATTTCATCTGCTTCGACCGGGCGACACAGGGCGATAGCACCAACCCATCGTCGATGGACTTCAACATGCCCGAAGGGCCGCAAATTATCCAGTTGGACAACGTCTATCTGTATAACGACGGCAACGACGGCATTGTCCAGCTGGGCTTTGACACCGATTGGTACGAAGACAGCAACTTCATCCCCCGACCTACCACTGACAACACTACGGAAAAGCTGGTGCCCAGCCTCGACCCGCCCAATGGCGGCGCCGGCGGGCTGACGATCGTCATCAAGCTGACCGACACCAGCGACAGCAATAACCACGTTGTCCTGGACGAAGTGCTGGTGCAATACGGCGCCACGCCGTCCCTGCAGGAAGACACCTTCTTCCGCGACGGACGCCACACTTCTACAGCGCCCAACTACAACGACGAGGACTACTACGGCGTCGGCACAAAGTTCACGCTGAAGGACCGCACGCTGAACCTGCCGTCCAGCATCACCAATAATGGCGCCAACGCCGACCTGGACATGGAGGTCACCGTCTATTACAAGGACATCACCACCGACACCGACCCGGTGGTCGTCTGCGGCTGGAATATCACCGAACCTCTGGACACGGCGGACTATGTGGGGTACCAGTATCAGTACCTGGGCTCGAACCTGCCCAAGGGCTGGTACATCTCCGCCAATGAGGATACCGCCGGGGGCGACATAGACAAGCAGATACCGGGCAACCAGTACTGGTTCCACGAGTATCACCTGAAAAACTCCATCGGGGTAACTGTCCCCGACCACGATGAGATCCCCACTGCCAATGTGCCGGGTACGCGCGGCGGAGGGCTGAACTCAACGCCTGCGACGACTTCTCCGCACGCCAGCTGCCTGTTCAATACAGAGCCGGCCATGGCGAACCCAGATCCCATGGGCTTTGACGCCTGGCTCAGCTACGTTGACATCGAGCCGGAAAACGGCAAGCGCGGCTTCACCATCAGCTGGAAGTTCGACAATCCGCCGCCCGCCCGCTACACCAAAGGCATCTACGTCCAGATCAAGTACGCCAACTCCAACGGCAACTTTGACAGCGCCTGGGATCAGCGGGACTACTGGGAGCACCACCCGCAGGTGCCGAAGTACGACCCGGATGATCCGCCGGACAACCCGGGCCCCACCCGTCTCATTACGGGGCCTTGCCACCAGGACACGATAGTCTATGACGAAACGCGCCGCGAGCCGGTAGTGCGGAGCCTTATCGACCCCAACCCCAACAACAGATACGTCAAGGGCTGCCCCATCGGCCCCGGCTATATGAACGACGGCGTCAACAACCTGCGCATGAGCATGTCCGAGGATATGGTCCAGAACCGCGACAAGCGGATCCGGATCCAGCTGATCATGAGCGACGGGGACGGCAGCGGCTGGGACAATTACGGGAACAAGGGCTTGTTAAGCTACGTCGTTGCCCCGCAGTACTGGTCCGACTGGAACTACGACGGCAACTCTGGCGACTGGCACGGCGTCGATGAGATGGAATGGCCGGCTTGGGGCGGCTACCGCTTCCGGCTGAACGCCCCAGAGTACATGTACAAATGGCCTGATGGTCAGTACGTCAAGATCCAGCCCGCCGTGGCGGAGAAGGGCGCAACGCGGCACGCGGCTATCTTGCCCGGCTCGGTGAAAACATCGGACAAGGCAACCTGCTTCGGTTCTGAGGAAGCCATGAACATCACGGAGATGGTCGGCCGCGACAACATCATCATCCGGTGCAGGAACAACAGAACATTAGAGACCAACCCTGACAAGATAAATTACTTCCTGGTATATCTGGAAGGTTACGAAAGCCATTACCCGACAGTGCACAGGATCAAAGATTTCGTAGATTATAATACCCCGCGCAATGCGATCATGCAGGGCGACGTTGACATCAGCGCCGGCTACTACCACACCTGCGCGCTGAACCACGGCAACGGCGCGGTGCAATGCTGGGGCAAGAACAGCGACGGCGAAACGAACGTACCCATCGACCTCACCGGCACGAAGTACCACTGGGACGCAGTCTCCGCCGGGGACGGCATAGCCTGCGGCGTTACCGACGGCAAGAACGCGGTCTGCTGGGGCAAGGGATACTCCCGAAGCACCCTCGGCCACAACATCGGCACCGTCATAAACGACAGCAGCGGCGCTCCCTACGCGAACGTGAAGGACGTTGCCGTCGGCGGCCGCCACGCCTGTCTGGTACAAGAGGGCAGCGATCAGCCGGTCTGCTTCAAGGACAGCACCCCAAGCAGGGCGACTTCCCGCACGAAGTCACCGAGACCGAGCCACTGGTCAACCTCGCCGTCGATAACTGGGGCGATTTCACCTGCGGCTTGGTGGCAACATCTGAGGGATCTACCGCCGTCAGAGCGGCACGCTGCGCCGACGCGCCCAGCAGTGATGGCAGCGGGGACGAGCGCGTTTCCATTGCGTTCGATTCCGATCGAGTCGAGGTGGAGGGAGGTCCGTCCATAAAACAAAAGGAGAGATACCACACGACAGTTCTGGATGTCGCAGACCGGACCATGTGTCTCCTTGCCGACGACCTCGGGCTGGACTGCTTCGCCTTCGGCGACGGCGCCGTGTCCGGCAGAGACTACCCCCACGACCGCGGCAACTTTATGCCCAACGGCGCATACACCTCCGTCGGCATGGGCCCGGGCGGCATCTGCGCCACCCGACTGGAAGGACACATCCGCTGCTGGAACGCCGCAAATGCCATCGGCGAAGCAAGAAGGAAAGTTGGCGGCAGCAGCAGCAACCGAAGCCATGACTTCACTTGGACCGGCTCCGATGAGCCATTCACGGTGAAGTGGTGGAGTGGCCGCAGACTGAATCGCGGGGAGACTGACCTGGACGAAACGGACTTCTGGTTCGAGCGCTCGTCGGGCTACAACCTCGACGGCACGCACTACGGCTACGCCCGGTTCGAGCGGGTCGATTCGATGCCGCTCTATCTGTACTTCAAATCCGATGGCGTCTATCAGAAAAAGATATCGATGGATCCGCCGTCCGGCGAGCGGTTCGTGCGCGTGGACGTCGGCAAGGAGCACGCCTGCGCAATCACCAGCACGGGCAAGACGCGCTGCTGGGGCAACAACAACCACGGCCAGACCAGTGTCCCATCGGGTCTGATAACCGGCAAGCCGATGAGTACCGCGCCGATTGGCGGGCCGCCCGACAGCGGGGTAACCCCCATCGTCCCGCAGATTGATGGCCTGACGGCCACCGACGGCGGCGACGGAACATCGCTCTCCATCAGCTGGACTGCGTTCAGCGGCGCCGCCGCCCACAGCATCCGCTGAGGCGCGGTCAATGACATCGAGAACAACGGCGTCGCGCAGAAGGTGATCGGCCCATACAGCGCCCGCGTTGCCACCGATTCCGCCAATGCCCACGCCATCAGCGGCCTGACGGCGGATCAGCTCTACAGCGTTGAAGTTGTGGCCCTGGACTCGGACGACAACGTTCTCGCCATCGGCACGGTAGAGGGGACGCCTGAGCTTCCACCGACGCCGACACCAACCCCCACGCCGGAACCGACGCCCGAGCCCACGCCTGAGCCGACGCCAACGCCCATGCCAGGCTGTGTGGTAGAGGCCCTGGACCAGTCCTCGGACAGCGTTACGGTGGAGGGTACCTGGGACAGCTCTTGCGGTTCCGCCAATCGTCCCCCGGGCGCTTACGCCAAGTACTACAGCTTCACCCTCAGCGAGGAGTCTGAAGTTCAGATCGACCTCATCGTTCCGGCCGATGTCCCGGATCCAACCACACCGGGCGACTTTATAATCGGACGGGACGCATATATGTACCTGCTTTCGGGTGAGGGTACGAACGGGAGCGTAATCGAGGAAAACGATGACGGCGGCGTTTATACCAACTCACGGATAACCAGAACGCTGTCCGCCGGGACCTACACGATCGAAGCGACGACGTTCTACAGCTCCACCGCCGGCGACTTTACGGTGGAAGTGAGCGGCCTGACGACCGAGGCGACGACGCCGGCGCCCACAACCGCGCCGGGACCGACCGCCACGGCCACGCCAGTGCCCACGGCAACGGCAGTGCCAGCGCCGACGCCGGATCCCACGCCGGAGCCGACGGCAGCGCCTACACCTGAGCCGACTCCGGAACCGACGCCGGAACCAACTTCGGAGCCGACGCCGGAACCGACTCCAGAGCCCACGCCGGAACCAACCCCGGAACCCACGCCAGGGCCGGATGCGACGTTGATTGCCGCTTTCGATGACCTGGACATCTGGAACGGCGGCGAGCAGGCCCTTGATATGGACGACCACTTCAGCGGGGCCGCCTCACCTACCAGGTGATGGTTACCACCACCAACCAGCGCACCGGCAACCAGAAGACCGGCGAACTCAACACGATTGCGGTCAACAAGGTAACCGGCGCGTGGGACGGCAGCGTGCTGACCCTGACCGGCGGCCCGGCGGCCTTGCAGTCGCTGACGATAGCAATCACGGCTACTGACGCGAACGGCGGCACGGCCAGCGACGACTTCACGCTGACGCTGGTTGCGGTTCCCCCGGCCACGCCGGAACCGACGGCTGCGCCCACTCCGGAACCCACCCCGGAGCCGACGCCCGAGCCTACTCCGGAGCCAACGCCCGAGCCTACTCCGGAGCCAACGCCCGAGCCTACTCCGGAACCGACGCCCGAGCCTACTCCGGAACCGACGCCCGAGCCTACTCCGGAACCCACTCCGGAACCGACCCCGGAGCCTACTCCGGAACCGACCCCGGAGCCTACTCCGGAACCGACCCCGGAGCCTACGCCCGAGCCCACTCCGGATAACCCGGCAACGCTGATTGACGACTTCGACGACGTTGAGTTGTCCGAGGGCGAGACCAGCGCGCTGGATATGACCAGCCACTTCAGCGGCGACGGCCTGACCTACGCAGTTGAGGTGACCACCACCCACCAGCGCACCGGAGCGGTCAAAACCGGGAAGCTGAACGAGATCGCCCGGAACAAGGTAACGGGTTCCTGGTCGGGCAGCACGCTAACGCTGACCGCCGGAGGAGCCGCCTCCCAGGAGTTGACCATCAAGATAACGGCCACGGACTCCAACGGAGGCACGGCTAGCGGCCAGTTCAAGTTCATCCTGGACAACGGCTAGTTGCAGCCGGCCAACGGCCGGCGTATCTAAACGGCAAACGGGAAAAGGCCCGGTTGGAAGAAATCTTCCAACCGGGCCTGGTTTTGCCCTCTGCCCTGGCTCCTCTCCCCGGCGGCCCTCACCCCCGGCCCCTCTCCCTGAGGGAGAGGGGAGAAGCTCTGCTTGGTGCGTCCGTTCACCGGCTTAAGTCCCCCTCGCCTCGTGGGAGAGGGGTTAGGGGTGCGGGCTTCCGGGGAGAGGGCTGAACCGGAAATTGGCAGCGACTTGACGATAAGGGTTGCCAGCCCAACCAAAAATGGCTAGACTAGGATGCGTTTAAGACGATACTAGGGAGGAGGTATCAAGGTTAAGCGTTATGTTTGATCAAAAGTCATTAACCGCTCTGTTTGACGAGTTGCGAGACGAATACGAGTTGGAGCCGGACTGGGAGGAAATTCAGCGGGACGCCCACCTGGCGGTAGCCCGGGTAGATGCCGGCCAGCCCATCGGCAATGTTGACCAGCGGGTCGGCCCCCTGGTGGACAAGCACAATCCCGGCTAGCGGTAAATCTCCAGCAGCAAGTTGAGCGACTGAAATCGGGGACGGGTACAGCATCCGTCCCTGATTTTCTGGTGGAATTAACGACGACCGGGCCCGCGGTCAGGAAAATTTAAGCCGCCACTGCTGATACAGATAAAAACCGACAATCGCCGCCGGAATAATCAGCACCACCAGGCCCAGGATTACTACCATCACCCACGAGTCCAGAGTAATCAGGTGGTCCAGCCGGGCCTTGAGCCACAGCAGAAAGTCCGGGTCAACGATGTCGTCGTGGTGTGCGGTCAGCCGCAGCAACAACCCGGACAATTCGCCGGCCGTCCATCGGATTGGCAGCCACCACTCCAAACCTAACATACTCATCGCCTGCGTCAAACATTCTAATCGCCCGTCAAGCGCCCGGTTGATTCGGCCCGATTAGTCGCCGCCGGCCGGCGCCGCCGCCGGCTCCACCTGCCGGTAGCGGGAGGAGTACCGGCGTTCTTTAATCGAGAAGGCGAACAATGATGCCGGGAACAGCATCAGCCCGGCAATTGTGAAGGGGATGGTATAGGAGCCGGTCAGGTCGAAAAGCGCCCCGGCCAGCCAGATGCTGATCCCGCTGCCGACGGCGTGGACCAGGAAGGCCATACCGGAAATCGTACCCAACGCCCGCACCCCGTACACGTCGGCAATCAGCGCAGTGGTCAAGGGCGCCGTAGCAATCCAGGAAATACCGGCTACGATGGCGAACACCAGCAGGGCCGGCGTCCCCAAACCAAATAGCTCTACTCCGGCCAGCATCAGCATATAAGCGGAACCCCGGACAAAGTAAACCAGCCCCAGCATATTCTTCCGGCTGAACTTGTCGGACAGGATACCGGCGCCAATGCTGCCCACTACGTTTAACCCCATCATCAACGCAAATATGAAGGCCGCCGTCTGCGGGCCAATATTCAGAGAATCGGCAAAGGGTACGAAGTGGACGGACAGCACCGCGGTAGTGTACCCACAGGCAAAGTAGGCGATGGTCATCTGCCAGATTGGCATTGAGCGGAAGGATTGGGCCCAGCGGTCCGTGTCCAGAATGCCGACAGCCCGCCGGGAGCCGGAGTTGGCCGCCGCGTCCCCGGAAGCGTCATCGCCGTCCGGGCGCAGTCCCATGTCTCCCGGGTCGTCCCTGATGAAAAGGAAGGCCAGCGGCACCGATAAAACCAGAACCGCTACGCCAAAGGCAATCCAGGTTAGCCGCCAACTGTCGGTGGACTGCAGCAAGTACATACCCAGGGGAACCAGCAGCAAGCCGCCGGCGGAAAGTCCGGCGGCGTTAAGACCCACCACGGTAGCCCGGCGCTGCCGGAACCAGCGGGACAGCAGGGAGCCGGTATTGTTCAGGGACATTCCACTCAAGGCAACGGAGGAAACAAACCCGAACATGAAGACAAAGAAAAGGTAGTGGAAGGTGAGGCTGAGGGCCACGGTAGCCAACCCGAACAGAATCAGGCTGGAAATGATAACTTTCCGGCCTCCGAACCGGTCCAGCAGCCGGCCCATAAAGGGTTGGGTAAGACCATTTACCAGGAAGCCCAGCGCGGCGGCGAAGGAAATGGTCCCCCGACTCCACTCGAAATCCTCGCTCATCGGCAGGACAAAAATGCTGAAGCTGTTGCGGGCTCCGTTGGTTACAAAGGCCACGAAAATGCAGGTGGCGACTATGTACCATCCGTAGAAGATTGGCTTCCGCTGCCGAGGGTCGAGTTCATTCGTCATATTCGACACCTGCATCAAGTTAGCGTTCAGTATAACACCGATTCCACCAAAAGGCTTAACGGCCGGCGGCCCCGGTTTCGGGGCAATAGCGCATCAAGCGCCGACCCTCATTAGCGCCGGCGGAGGCCATGCCATTCCCGGCAAGCCGGCTTTTTCCGGTGAAACCGGACGGTCTTCGCCCTCAATCGGTATCCTGAGAATTGACCCTTCGGTAGCCGAAACCTTCCCGGCAGCGTTTTAACTGCTCGCATCATTCCAAGACAAATGATAATTAATTTCTGATAAATAGCCTAAAAATGAAATTTTCTGAAAATTATCTAAAAAGGTCTAAAATTTCCGTTGACACTTTTTTGCTCGGTTGGTAGCGTTTTACCTGTGATGGTAATGCTGGGTGTGGGATGAGGATCACATCGGCTACTCTACATTACCGCCGTTCGAGGCTGCTGCAGAGCCTCGCATCGGTCTCTGAAGACTCTTACCGGGACTCCCAGAGCCCGGAGAGAAGTCAATCAATAGTCGGCCTGGGGCATGGTTAGGTTAGGATTTTTTCAAGAAAACCGAGCCGGGTTTCCGCATCTATTTCCCTGGTTATTGCGGCGGCACAATGTGCCGTGAGATTCGGCTCCCCGTTCCTAATGATTCTGCCCCGGCAACCGGACTGAGCGCGAGGCGTTCCTGCGGGAGACTCAGGAACATCTCAAAGCAGCACAAACTATAGGCATTCCGGCCCGGCAGCGCTTTCCAATAGTATGCCGCCGGCTCGGCGCCCGGTAGGTCAAGCATGGCAGACCCCGGAGAAGAGGCAATAATTCCTTTTCACCTGCCCGTGTTGCAATCAGAGGTTCTGAGTCATTGGGGAGTGCGCCCGGATGGCGTGTATGTGGATGGTACTGTGGGGGATGGAGGCCACGCGTTGGCCCTCCTCCGGGTTGCCGCTCCCTCGGTGTGTGTGTGGGGAATAGACTTGGACCCTCGTTCTCTGGTTCGCGCTGAAAGACGGCTGACTCCCTATGGAGCCAGATTCGTCCCGTTGCTGGGCAGCTATGCCGACATGGTCACCCTGGTCCAGGAGAAACGAGGCGGTGCAGTACGGGTTGATGGGATTCTCCTGGACCTTGGCATTGTTTCCCGGCAGGTGGACGGCGCCGGCTTCGGCTTCAGTTTCCGGCGGCAGGAACCCCTGGATATGCGCTTCAACCCGGAGACCGGAGACCTTACGGCGGCAGACATCGTAAATACCTGGCCTGAGCGGGAGTTGCTCGCCACCATAAGGAACTACGGCGAGGAACCCCGGGCGGCGGCCATAACTCGAGCCATTATCCGGGAACGCCCAATTCACTCCACCGTTCAACTGGCCGAAATAGTAGCGACGGCGACGGGGACAGCTTCGGCCAGAAATCGAGGCAACAGATCCAGAAGCGGACGAAGGACTACCCGGATTCATCCGGCAACACGTACATTTCAGGCCCTGCGTATCGCGGTGAATGACGAACTGAATACCCTGGAGAAGGGCCTGACCCAGTCAGTGAAATTACTGGCCCCGGCAGGTCGATTGGCAGTTATCAGCTATCACAGCCTGGAAGACCGGGTAGTGAAAAGCTTTATGGCCCGGGAATCGGCCCGGTGCCTGTGTCCGCCGGACTTGCCCGTATGTGTCTGTCGGCATCAACCAAGGCTAACTTTGGTCAACCGGCGGATTATCCGGCCCAGCGCCGCCGAGGTGTCCGCCAATCCTAGAAGCCGAAGCGCGCGCCTGCGGGTGGCCCAGCGTCTGGCGGATGCGGAAAGTGAAGGCGGCTCGGCCAGTACCCGGTCCGGGGACTAGCCGTATTCAGAGCAGTGCTGGTAATTGCGGGCAACACTCTGCTATCGAAAGAAGGATGGAGCATTTTGGCGAGAGAAACTTTCTATACAGCAGTGGACATTGGCACCGGCAAGGTAGCCACCGTTGTTGCCCGGGTGGGCAGCGAGGGCGAACTGAAGGTGCTGGGGACCGGCATTGCCCCTTCCCAGGGAATGCAGAAAGGCTGCATAGAAAATATTGACGAGGTGAAGGAGGCGGTCCATAACTCCATAGCAGAGGCCCAAAGATACGTGGGCAAGGGCTACAACCCCGGCGCTTACGTGGTGGTAAGCGGCGCCCACATTCACAGCGGCAACATCAAGCGCGTAATGGAACATTCTACCGACCTCGGGAGCATTACACCCGACGATATGCACCGGTTTATCCAGTCTTCATTCCCGGAGTTGGCCGACGGTCAGGAAATATTGCACATCATCCCCACCGGGTACTCGGTGGATGGCCTGTCCGGGGTCAGGAATCCCATCGGCCTGCACGCCAGTCAGGTTGAGCTGGACGCCCATGTAGCCCTGGGCGACGCCATAGTTCTGAAGAACACGGTGAATGCCGTAGAGTCCAACCGGATGCCGGTGAACAGCCTGGTGCTCCAGTCCCTGGCCGCGGCGGAAGCCACTCTTACGGCGGACGAGCGGGAACTGGGAACGATACTGGTGGACATCGGCAGCGGCACCACCGACATAACCGTGTTCCAGTACGGCTGGCCCTGGTATTCCACGGTGCTGCCGGTGGGCGGCAGTCAGTTAACCCGGGACCTGGCGGTGGCGGAGCGCATCCCCTTCTACGTAGCGGAAGAGGCCAAAGTGAAACGCGGGAATGTTTTGCCCGAGTTGGTGGCGGAAGATGAGGAAGTAATCCTGACCGGGGGTCAGGGACAGACCCAAAAGCTGGTGCAGCGGCAGCGCCTGTGCGAACCCTTAAGCGCCCGAATGTACGAAATACTTCAAATGATAGTTCAGAGAATGACACAGGCGGGCCTCAACCGTCTGCCCGACGGAGGCATAGTCTTTACCGGCGGCAGCGCCGACATCGCGGGTCTGGTGGAGTTGACGGAGAAGGCGCTGGGCGGCCCGGCGCGGGTTGCCAGCCCCACGGGAGTGGCCGGCCTGCCGAGCCAATTGCGCAAACCCGGCTTTTCCGCAGTGGTGGGAACCCTGCTGTGGGGTATCAAGCACCAGGGAGAGAAACGCTCTTACCGTGGGCCCCAGGACTCAGTCAAGGGATACAAAGCCCTGCTCAACATCTTCCGGCGCAGCCGGGAGAAAGCTGCCCGATAAGCAGCGGTTGAGCCGGCAAAGTTCCGACCGGCCCGGCCCGGCTGATTTCGCCGCAACGGCGACGGAAAGCCGCCGGGACACCGCAAGGAAATTACAGCAGTAAAATTTTTAGACTATTTGGTATGCGGAGGAATACATTATGGTATTTGGAAGCTCGGCGTCCTGGGAACCCGGTAGAGATAGCAGCGACAGCTACAATTCCATTCCGGAAATTGCGCGCGGCGTGCCTTTGATCAAGGTCCTGGGTGTCGGCGGCGGCGGCAGCAACGCAGTCAGCCGAATGTACAAGGATAAATTGCCGGTAGTGGAGTATTACGCTCTGAATACCGACGCCCAACACCTTTTCCGGTGCGACGTTTCCCATCGCATCGCCCTGGGCCAGACTCTCACCCGCGGCCTGGGTTCCGGCGCTCAGCCCGAGCTGGGACGGCAAGCGGCAGAGGAGTCCCGGGCCGAGATTGAAAAGGCGGTGGAAGGCGCCGATATGGTATTCGTCGCCGTCGGTATGGGTGGCGGCACCGGCACCGGCGCGGCTCCGGTGGTCTGCCAGATTGCCAAAGAATCGGGCGCCCTCACGGTAGCCGTGGTCAGCCGGCCCTTCTCCTTTGAGGCCGCCGCTCGCCGCAAGAATGCCGACGAAGGCATTGAACGTCTCAAGGACCACGCCGACACCGTCATCGTCATCCCCAATGACCGCCTGCTGGAGTTGAATCACGAGAAGGACCAGGCTTTCACTTGGGAAGACGCCCTCAAAATGGCCGACTCGGTGCTGCACCAGGGGGTTCAGGCCATCGCCGAGGTGGTGACTGTACCCGGCGAAATTAACGTTGACTTTGCCGACGTGAAGACTATCCTCGCCAACGCCGGCCCGGCCTGGCTGGCCATTGGCCGGGGCAAGGGCGAAAAGCGGGCGGTGGAAGCGGCCAAGATGGCTACTCGCAGTCCGCTGCTGGACATTGCCATGGACGGTGCCAAGCGCATCCTCTTCGTCATCACCGGGGGCAGCAACCTGTCCTTGCAGGAAGTGCAGGATGCCGCCGCAGTGCTGGAAGAAATGGCCGACCCGGAGGCAAACATCATCTTTGGCACCAGCCGCGACCCGCGTCTGGAGGACGAGGTGAAGATGACTATGGTGGCCGCGGCCTTCCCGGTACTCCAGGACAATCAGAAGCAGCGGGAAGCCGAACTGCAGCAGTTGCTGCAGGATTTGCCCCAGGGCAGCCTGGACGAACTGGATGTCCCCAGCTTTCTGCGCCGTCAGTCCGGCGGGAGCCGCCGCGGATTTTTTCGATAACCCGGAGGCCGGCGAAGAGAATGCCGCCGGCCACTCGGTAGGTCATACCCGGGACCTGGAGCAATTGTCCCGCCGGCGGGAAAACAGGCCCAAGCTGTGGACCAGATTTTGGAAGAGGGGAAAATAGAGAAAATCGGCAAAAAAGGGGAAAAACGTCAGGATTTCCCCTTGCTTCCCCAAATCGGAACGTGATAATCTCTGGTTAGTTTCCAAATAGAGGAATATTCTCGGAGGCTTGTAGCAGTAGTACATTTTCTTCAGTATCGCTGATTATCTGAGCGCCGAGAACCTGAATGAGGCCGTCCTGGTAATAACCGGGGCGGCCTTCTTACTTTCAGACCGACCATCATTAACCGTTTCACTTTACGCCCGGCTGCCCTCAACCCCGCGCGCTCGTTCTTTTCCACCGGACCTACTTCTCATCAGCCGGCAACGGCGAACATCGGCCAGTCCGACCAAATCTGCCTCCAGCCGTCCGAATGCCCCAATTGCCGCGGGATGCTCGTATTTCCGGCAGCCGGCAGTCGCACCTGCCTTCCGTATCATCCCGTCATATTGGTGAAAATATCGGGTAATTACCCGATAACGACTTTTGGACACCGGAAAATGCCTTGACTTGGCGTCCGGCTAAGGGATAGAATCCGCACTACCAAAAGGGAGCGCTTGGGATACAATCTATAGTATTACATAAGTCGCAAGATACAAGATAGCGTATTTCTTAAAAAATTCTTAAAATTATTTTAGAAATCGGAAAAGGGTAATGCGGTGCCCTTACTGCGGCTCTCTCGAATCCAGGGTTACGGACTCACGCAGCGCGCAAGGCGGCATCCGGCGGCGTAGGGAATGTCTCGACTGCCACCGCCGGTTTACCACTTACGAGCAGGTCCGCGCCACTTCGCTCATGGTAACCAAGCGAGATACGCGGCGCGAAGAATTCGACCGGGAGAAACTAGCCAGCGGCATTCGCAAAGCTTGCGCCAAGCGTTCCGTATCGGCTAACACCATCGAAAAACTAGTGGAGGCAATTGAAGACGAATTTCAGGGGCAGGGTGAGGTGGCCGCTAACCAGATTGGTGAGGCGGTGATGGAACAGTTGAGAAGCCTGGACCGGGTGGCTTACATCCGTTACGCCAGCGTTTACCGGGATTTCCAGGACATCGACAGTTTCGAACAGGCGGTCAAGGACTTGCGTGAGGGAGGCGGTACCCAGCTTACCTTTTCGCACATAGCTCCGGGCGCCCCGGAAAGACACTGGCAAGCCAGGGAACGGAAGGAACAACCCGGCGCAGGAGATTCTTCCGAACCCGATGCGGAAGCGACCCAGACGGCTGAACCGGATACCGACAGCCCGACGGAAGCCGCCGCCGACCCGAGCGAGCAATCCGATAGTGATTGCTAAGGCCAGTGGACAGTTGGCGGGAACCCGGCACGATAAATAATCCGTAAATCCACCCACCAACCCGCCTGCGACAGCAGGACCGGAACAGTTAAGGAGTTTAGCAATGGCTACCCAAGCTCAATACTCTGCCCTAACCCGACTCTTGAGCCATAACACCCGGACCCACGAACTTGAGGACTTGCTGCTCCGGCTGCCGCTGCCGGAAGACGAAATTCGGGCCGATGTCCCGCTTCAGGCAATCGCTGACGGCTGGTATTCCAACCCAATCGCCGACTTGCAGGATGACTTGGATCGGGAAGTCCGGGCCAGCCTGGTAGCCTGCTGGTTCGCCATGCCCATGGAACTGGATGATTTGGACTACAGGTAGTCCCGACTGGCCGAGGCCAAATCTGCGCCGTCCGGGAATCCTTCAATCTAACCAACATTTTCCAGACCGGGAACAGCTCAGGGCCCGGACAACTCCGGCCACCGAGTCCCGAACAAGGCCGGAGTCGAAGCGCCAGACTGCATAAAGGAACGTATCGCTGCGCTGGAAAGGCAGAGTCGCTATGTCCGATAATTGTGCGAATGATTTGAGATGCCAACGGCGGCTCCAGCCTCTTTACTGACAATTGGCCGGTGAAAATTTGGAACTTTTGTGTTAAAACAGAGGGTGAGAAGACAGGAAAGTCTTACCCGGGCCGGCCAGTCGCCGCTTTGCCGACCGGCGCGCCAACCACAACTATTTGAAACTGGAGTCTGATAAACAGATGGGCGAACAGACGAAATATCTGGTTCAAATCCAGTGTCAGCCGCTGCCCCGGGGGCAGGAAAACCAACTAACCGCTGAACTGGCGGAAAGATTCCCGGTGAAGCGCTGCTGGACCGATCAAGACTGGCTGAAAATCGAGGTGGACGCCGGCCATCGGCTGGCCTATGGAGCGTTGAAGGACCTGGCCGACTGGGTACAGCAGTGCCTGTCCCGCCGAGGCTCTCAACTAAAGTCCGGCATAGTTCATCGAACGGTGCTGGGGCCGGTGGCGATGGCCGCCAGACACGGCATTGCGGCTATGGAGCGCTGCTCCCTGGCCCGGCCCCTATTGACCGGCCTGCTGGGGCGATTGGCGACGCGATTCTCCGGCCCGGCACGCCTGGTACCCGAATTGTATTTTCACTGGGGTATCACTTTTGATTTGGCGCTGGCCGGGAAGTTAAAGCAGGTTTCCAGCCCTAATTAAGGAAACGTCGCCCCAATTATACGAAGAAACAGAATGCCAAAAGGCCCACAATTGGGCCTGAAACGGCGCTTCAAACAATGCGGAGGCGGAGGATGACAACGGCTCAAGTAAGTTTATTGAATACATCGGATGCGGTGCGCAGGCGCATCCAACAAGCGATGACAGCCGCCGGTATCGCGGAAAGGATTAATAACCGCTCTACCGAGTTGACTGAAAACTCCCAGGTGGTGCTCCGACGGCGGTACTTGTCCAAAGACCGGGAAGGCAACGTTCTGGAAGACCCGGAGGGCTTGTTCCGCCGGGTTGCCCACAACCTGTCTCTGGCCGAACTCAATTATCCGCCGGTTACGGAAGAACAGCGGCAGGCCATCGAACAGGAGTTTTATGACGTGATGCGCCGGTTGGAGTTTATGCCCAACTCGCCAACGCTGATGAACGCCGGCCGGGAATTGCAGCAGCTTTCTGCCTGCTTCGTCCTGCCGGTAGATGACTCCCTGGACTCCATATTTGAACGGGTGAAGGAAACGGCCCTCATCCACAAGAGCGGCGGCGGCACCGGCTTTTCCTTTTCCCGCCTGCGTCCCGAGGGGGACGTGGTCGGCTCCACCGGCGGGGTAGCCTCCGGCCCGGTCAGCTTCATTAACGCCTTTGACGCCGCTACTGATGTGGTCAAACAGGGTGGAACTCGTCGCGGCGCCAATATGGGCATCCTGAACGTCGACCATCCTGACATCCTCCGGTTTATTCACGCCAAAGAAGACGGGGAGCATCTGATTAACTTCAACATTTCGGTGGCGGTCACCGAAAACTTCATGCAGCGAGTGGAACGAAACCAATCCTATGACCTGCTGAATCCCCGCACTGGGGAAGTAACCGGCCAACTGAACGCCCGCGAGGTGTTCGAGCAACTGGTTCGGATGGCCTGGCAAACGGGAGACCCGGGCATAGTTTTCCTGGATCGCATCAACCGGGACAACCCCAATCCCCAGTTGGGCCGGATTGAAAGCACTAATCCGTGCGGCGAACAGCCCCTCCTTCCCTTTGAGTCCTGCAATCTTGGGTCCCTCAACGTGGCCCGCATGGTCAAATACGGTAATGATGATGTGGAAATTGACTGGGAGCGACTGGCCGAGGCGGTACGTATCGGCGTCCGGATGCTGGACAACGTTATAGATATGAACAACTATCCGCTCCCGGAAATCGAGGATATGAGCAAGAAGACCCGGCGCATCGGCATGGGCATCATGGGCTTTTCCGATCTGCTGGTGCAGTTGGGCATCCGCTACGACTCGGAGGAAGCGCTGGAACTGGGCGGCCTGGTTATGCGCAGAATCCAGGAAGAAACCTACAAGGCGTCCATGGAACTGGCCGAAATGCGCGGGCCTTTCCCGGCTTGGGAAGGAAGCATTTACAGCCAGGCCAACAACGTACACTGGATGCGCAATTCGGCGCCGGTTACCATCGCCCCTACCGGCACCATCAGCATTATCTCCGGCGCTTCCAGCGGCATTGAGCCGCTCTTCGCCCTTTCCTACGTCCGAAACGTGATGGACAACACCCGACTGGTGGAAGGCAACCCTTACTTTGAGGCCGTGGCCCGGCACGAGGGCTTCTATTCTCAGGAATTGATGGAACAGTTGGCCCAAAAGGGCAGCCTCCACGACCTGGACGTGCCCCAATGGGTAAAGGATGTCTTCCGAACTTCCCACGACATTACTCCCGAATGGCACGTGCGGATGCAGGCGGCCTTCCAGGAATATACGGATAACTCAGTCTCCAAGACCATCAACTTCCCCAACAGCGCTACCGTGGCCGATGTGGCCGAGGCTTACCGGCTGGCTTATGAGACCGGCTGCAAGGGTATCACCGTCTATCGAGACGGCAGCAAGGAAGGACAGGTGCTCAGCACCGGGGATACCGGCTCTCAAACCCAGGAATCGGGAAAACCGGAGGAAGAAGCGCCTCAGGTTCGCCAGCCCCGAAGCCGCCCGCGCCAAATCAGCGGCATCACCGAGCGGGTACACACCGGCCACGGCAATATGTACGTAACCATTAACTTTGAGGAAGAGGGCAAGCCTTTTGAGGTGTTCAGTACCTTGGGCAAGGCCGGAGGCTGCGATTCGGCGCAGTTAGAAGCCATCTCTCGCCTGGCCTCTTTGGCCCTGCGGTCCGGGGTCAGTGTCGGCGACGTGGTAGAACAACTCAAAGGGATAACCTGCTGCCCCTTCTGGGACGATGGCACTCTGGTCAGGTCCGGCCCCGATGCCGTGGCCCTGGCCCTGCAACGCTATGTCGAGGGCGACGGGGTACCGGGACACGCTGCAGAGTCCACGGCCGTGCAGCTGCAGTTCGTACCGGAGCCAATGTACCAGAACGGCAGCGCCGCCGCTCCCACCGCCCGTAAATGCCCCGAATGCAATACCCCGGTCATCTACCAGGAAGGCTGTCTGAAATGTATGTCCTGCGGCTGGAACAAGTGTGAGTAGTGGGGACCACCCCCACCCAAAATTAAAAGGTGCATTGAACCCGCCTGCCTTTGTCTCTGAAGCAAGCTTATAGATTGACCTTGCCAATATCTCCGATTGAATATCGAGGTATTGGCGATGTCGCCTGAAGGTTATGTAAATCTCTCTTTCAGGAGGATTGGCCCGGGATGCCTGAAATGACTTGGGAGCAGGCGACTCTGCTAGTCTTGCGCGAGGCCGAAGAGCCGTTGCATTACAATGAAATCGCTGAGCGGATTCTAGCGCGGGGGCTAAAGACCACTGTCGGCAAGACGCCTAACTTCACAGTAGCCGGCGAGATTTCCAAGCTGCGTTCCAGCGGAACAAACATCGTAAAAGCGGCCCCCGGCTATTACCGGCTGCAGGATACTAAAACGGTCGCAGCGCCAATCTCGGATACGCCGGATGAGGATTTGGACGCCGTTGATGCGGCCCAGAACTTATCGATAGCCGCCTACGGCCTGCACTGGGAACGGAGTAAAGTAAACTGGAACGCCGGGAGTATCCTGGGCTATGACATTGACCCGAATCAGGCCATCAATTTCGCTGACCAGCAGGGCGTTTACCTGCTGCATAACTGGCAAGCGGTAGTCTATGTCGGCAAGACTTCCGCTAGGGAGCGCGGGCTTTTCCAACGTTTAGGCGAGCATCACCGAAAGCACGTTTGGTCCGCTAAATGGGAACGTTTTTCCTGGTTCGGAATCCGTCGCGTTAGTGAAGCGGGAGAGTTGATCAGCGCTACCGAATCTGCCTCTCCGCAAATAGTAACTGCGCTGATGGAGGCGGTGCTGATTGAAACGCTGGGGCCGGCCTTTAACCAGCTCGGCGGCCTTTACATGGGAACTCTCTACCGCCAGGCATCCAACTAAGACGACCTCATTACAACCGTCATTACAGATTTACAACCGTCGTTCCATCCAGCTTTCGCTGAAATCCAGATGTAAGATGAGAGCACAGAAAGCTGGCAGTAATGGGCCAACGAGTTTATAATGTGTTCCTGTAACCTCTTGCCGAGCGGGTGTAGCTCAGTGGTAGAGCTCTAGCCTTCCAAGCTAGCTACGTGGGTTCGATTCCCATCACCCGCTCCAAGCCCTTCTTCTGGCGCGGATAGCCTGGCCCATAGCGGGCCTCCCTCTGTCGAACTTCCGCTGTTCTTTAAGACATTTGCCGGCAAAATAGAGTAAAATAGGCGAGAATCCTCGGAAACATATACTCAGGAGGAGTGTAATGGCGGACAATGATGTCTTGTTAATGGCTCACCTGATGCGACGGGCCGGATTCAGCGCCTCCTATACCGAACTGGAAGCGCGGGCCGCTAAAGGCTACGAAGCTACGGTGGAAGAACTGCTTTACCCGGAAGACCAGCCGGACCTGGATATTGACGTTATGCAGCGCTATATGGGCTGGCGGGATATGGGCTACCTGGCCGCCAACCAGGGCTATTGGACCTATCGGATGATTAACTCGCCGCGCCAGTTGCAGGAAAAACTCTGTCTCTTCTGGCACAGCATTTTTTGCGTTGGCGATTCCAAGATTATGGCCCCGCACAATATCCTGGAACAGTTGGAGCAGTTCCGCGAGCACGGCTTGGGCTGTTTCGACAACTTGCTGCTGAAAATGGCTACCAACCCGGCCATGCTGTACTACCTGGACAATCAGCTAAGCCACCGGGATGCGGTCAATGAGAACTGGGGACGGGAATTGTTGGAGCTGTTTTCCATGGGAGTCGGGATGGACGGCCAACCCAACTACACCGAAGAGGACGTGAAAGCCTGCGCCCAGGCCTTTACCGGCTGGACGGTGGGCAATGGTATGCCCCGCTATCCCTACGGACGCTACTTCAACCAGTTCCTTTACAATCGCCTGGATCATATTGAAGGTGATAAAACCTTCCTGGGCGAGACCGGGAATTTCAACGGCCACGACATTATTCGCATAATCGCGCGGCAACCGGCCACCGCCCGCTTCATCTCACGCCACCTGTATAACTTTTTCGTGGCCGATGAACCCCAGGTTCCGGCCTGGCAGGATACGCCGCCCCGGGACGCCGCGGCAATCAAGCAGTTGGAAGAGGAATATTTCCGCTCCGGCTACGAAATCCGGTCTATGCTGCGGCTGCTGTTCAACTCCGACTTCTTTAAGGAAGCCCGGTTTTCCAAGGTGAAGAGTCCGGCGGAACTGGTGTGCAGTACCTTGCGCTTTATGGGCGACTTTACCACGCCCAAGCCCCGAATGTACGACCTGGCCCTGGAAATCCGCTATATGGGGCAGGACCTGATGAACCCGCCGACGGTGGAAGGCTGGCATACCGGCAAGGAATGGATTGACAGCGGCACCCTGGTAGAGCGGGTCAACTATGCCGCCAGCGAGATGGGTCGCGTGGATGCCCCGGGTATTCAGGCCGTGGTGCAGCGAATCAGCGACGCCGGCCCGACCATCTCTGCCGACGACCTGCTGGAAGGGTGCCTGGAGATGCTGGGTGGTTACCAGTTGATGGACGAGACCCGCAATTTGTTCCTGAACCACCTGGGCCGGGACCAGGAAATCTCCACCGCCGCCGAAGGCTTTGAGCATCAGGTAGGCCAAGTACTGCAACTGATAGTTTCTACCCAGGAATATCAGTTTACCTAGAGGAAGCCGCCGAATCGGAGCAGGCGCCGGAAAGATTATAGTACCCCTTGCCTCGGATTGACACAAAAATTCGGCTCACGGATTGCTCCGTGAGCCGATTCATTTCAAACCGGTGGAAAAATCGGGTAAGCTTTATCCGGGAAGAGAAGAGTTGGTGCCGGAGGAGGGACTCGAACCCACACATCGTGAAGATAGCGGATTTTAAGTCCGCCGCGTCTACCATTCCGCCACCCCGGCTAAACGAGGAAGGGCAGGCTGGGGGCGCCGCCCCGACAAGGGAAGGACTGCAACCGACTTTAAGGTAAACGGCTCCGGAAATTCCACCGCAAATGGATGGAGGCGACGGGCGGATTCGAACCGCCGATAGAGGTTTTGCAGACCTCCGCCTTAACCACTTGGCTACGTCGCCTCGTTTGGCGCCACTGCATATCTGCCGCTTCCTGAGACCGATATGGTGCCGAGGGCGGGACTTGAACCCACACGAGCTTACGCCCACGGCCCCCTCAAGACCGCGTGTCTACCAATTCCACCACCTCGGCCCGTCGGCGTTTGACTATTATAACACATTTAACCGATGGCACAAGATTTTATTAGTTATTGGAAAAGCGCCTGGCTACGCAGTAATCAGTCTCTCCCCTCTCCCTGGGGGAGAAGGACCGGGGGTGAGGGCGAGAAGTTCGTTGACACTGCCGGCCTCTGACCCTAGAATTCAGGCAATAAACACCCCGGAGCGGCTCTATGACCATCAGATACGGTATATCCCTGATTCTGGAACCTGCCGGCACCGCCGGCTTGCACCGGGCCCGCCAGGTCATTTGCAGCCAATACGGTCGCTGGGCCGCGGAAATGCACTCGGTGCACCTGCCCTTGACCGATTATTTCCCTTGCCCTGAGGCAGCGGTTCCCGGCCTCGAGGCCGGGTTGGAAGGCATAGCGGCTGATTTTCGGAGTCGGAACCCGCAAGTTTTTCTTGCTCGGCAGAGCGTGGTGGCCCAGGCTGAAAATCGGGGCCACATTTACGTCGAATTTGCCGAGGCCGGCAGCTTGATGGCGCCGGTCGAGGATGTAAGCTCATCTTCTCGTCACCGGCCGGATTTAGCTTCCCAAAGCCAGGCTATCGACCCGTTGCGGGATGAGATAGCCGCAATCTTGCGTCGGCATAATCTGAGGGGGAATAACGAAACCGATGATTTGCGCTTTGCCTTGCTGCAATACGCCGATCTGTCGGAGCCGGTGTTCCGGAGCGCTACTCTTTTTGCCAAAGGTGTCCTGGAAGGAGTAGGGTTATCCCGCCACGCCGGACTTTCCGAACTGGCTCTGTTCCGGTATGAGTCGGAGGCGGCCGGCGATGACTGGAATAACGGCAGTTGGGCCGCTGACCTTCGCTGGCAAATCAGAAACTCCTACCCGTTAACCGCCCTCTCGCCGGAACCGTAATAGTAGAAGGCTTCCCTGATCCATACAACCCGACGGGTATGACTCAAACTCTTGGGAGGATTGACCAATGACCGCCATAACTGATTCCACGGCCCGACTTGCAACCAAACCCACCGCCCGATTGCGCGAATTGCTGGCCGCCGACGGTCTGATTGTCGCACCCTTCATTTTGAACGCCCTCCACGCCCGTATCGCCGAGTCGGTGGGCTTCGACGCCGTCTATATGACCGGCGCCGGCACTTCCGCCGAAAAGGGATTCCCCGATGTGGGGATGCTGACCATGACGGAAATGGTGACCAATGCCAAATACATCGCCAACGCGGTGGACATCCCGGTCATCTGCGATGCCGACACCGGCTACGGCAATGCCCTCAATGTGCAGCGCACGGTGCGGGAGTACGAGGCCGCCGGAGTGGCCGGCATCCATATCGAAGACCAGGTATTCCCCAAGAAGTGCGGCTTCTTTGAGGGCAAGCAGGTAATTCCACTGGAAGAGCACGTGCAGAAAATCCGCGCCGCCCTGGATGCTCGCCGGGACCCGGATTTCGTCATCATCGCCCGCTGCGACGCCTACGCCGTTACCGGGTGGGAGGATACCGTGCGCCGCTGCCGGGCCTACCGGGAGGCCGGGGCCGACCTGGTATTCGTGGACGGCATCAAGTCGGTGGAAGACCTGGAACTTTACGCCCGGGATCTGCCCGATATGCCCCGGATGTACAACGGCGACCTGACATCCACTCAGGATGTGGCGGCTCTGGGCTACAAGGTGATGATTTGCGGCAGCACTATCTGGCTCATCTACCAGCAGTTAAAGGACGCTTTCGAGGAACTGAAGGCCACCGGACGGGTAAACCCGGAGCGGCTCGGCACCCGCTGGGACGTGGCCGCCCTCCTGGGGCTGGACGAAGTTTACGAACTGGAGCGCCGGTACAGCCCTCAAGGGTAACCGGCGCTCCGGTTCACTCGGACATCTCGCCTAATCCTGCGGCATTAGCGGCATCACCTCCCGGGAGAACTGCTCCATGGCCTCCCGCTGCCCTGTCACGCTGTCGGCCGGGAAGCCCAGGATAAAGTTCCGCACCCCCAGGTCCTGGTACTGGCGCAGGTCGGCAGCTATCTGCTCCGGCAGACCGCGCATCATCCGGCGGCCCGGGCCGGCGCTGCGGTCAAAGGCGATGTCGGTACTGAAGCAGGGCGTTACCGCATCCTCCGGTCGGCCGGCGCGGACGGTCAGGCGCCGCAATTGGGCGATTTTGGCGGCCAGTTCCTCCGGCTCCAGGACCGCCGGCGGGCGCAGGCCGATGGGCATCCAACCGTCGCCCAACTCGGCAGCCCGCCGGATTGCCGGGCCGGTGTGTCCACCGACCCAGATGGGTGGATGCGGCTGCTGCACCGGCTTGGGTAGAAATCCGGCGCCGGAAGTCTGCACGAAGCGGCCGTCGAATTCCGGGTTCTCCTGAGTCCACAACTCTTTGAACAGGCGCAGATATTCGTTGGTAACTTCGCCCCGGTCCGCAAAGGTCTCCAGACCCAGCGCCCGGAACTCTTCCTCCATCCAGCCCACGCCAATCCCCAAGGTAACGCGCCCTTCGGACAAGGTGTCCAGGGTCGCAATCATCTTGGCGGTCAGCACCGGGTTCCGGTAAGGGATAATCAGCACGTGGGTGCCCAGGCGGAGACGCTGGGTGCAGCCAGCCAGGAAGTTCAGCGTGGACAGTGGATCATAGTAAGGTTGGTCGGGGCTGAATACCGGCGTCCCGTCGGGAGAATAGGGGTAGAAAGAATCCACCTGCCGGGGCAGGATGATATGGTCGCTGACCCAGGCCGAGTCGAAACCCAGTTCCTCGGCCCGCTGGGCCAGGGAGCGCAGCGCCTGGGGCCCGGCCAGCGGCCCCCGGCTGGGCAGGGAGCAGCCAAAGGTAGTAGGCATGGGCTATCTTCCCGTTGGATAATTTGACTACCGGAATTTCGGGGTATATTGTACCATTGCGAATCAGGCTGCCAATACCGATTCCGCCGAGTCCGCAGGGCTATCGCATATGGATTTTAAGAGGCCAATTGACGGGTAAATCTCAGTTTTTAACTGCTAAATTTGGGTAATTTAAGACTTAAACCGTTGGTTTTGATGTTGATTACCCAGTAAAGCGCCGCCAAAACATCGGAAAGTTCCGTTTTGATCCTGAAAATTTTTCATATGCGATAGCCCTGGCCGAGTCCGTCGGAATTGGGTTGGCCCGGGAGGCGTTAATGACCCAGACCAATGATGAGGATAACCGTACCTACTGCAAATCCTGCGGCCAGGAAGTTAACCCGGCAGCCGACTTTTGCCGCAACTGCGGCGTCGCCATTAATCCGATGGACGGCGAGGAGACTCCCCCACCCCCGGCCGCGGCTCAGCTGCGGGGAGGGCCACCGCCGCAGCCGCCCGGATACCGCCGGCCCAAAGAAAAGACGGTGGCGGGCATACTGGCAATATTACTGGGCGGTTTTGGGGCGCACAAATTCTATTTGGGCTATACCGGGCCGGCTTTACTGTTCCTGCTTCTAACCGTCTGCACTTGCGGACTGGCCGGGTTTGTTACCGGCCCCATCGCCCTCATTGAAGGCATCCTCTACCTGATTATGTCCGACGAAGAATTTGAGCAAACTTACGTTATCGGCAGAAAGCCCTTCTTCTAAAGACCTTTAGAATCTAATCCGGTTCGGCTCATATTGACGCTGCCTAGCCGCCCTGTGTTGTCAGGCTGACTTTCCAGGTTACCGGTGTTTGCGCAGTAGGCAGGAAAGTTCGGCTAGAATCCGGTCAATCCAGCCAAGATTCCCATGGCTCGAACCACAAGGGCGATTATGAACAGGACAATAGTTACGGCGAGGGCTATCCAGCACCAGGTCTTGGCGTTGCTTGAACTTCGAAGGGCGCCATCGTAGTCGCCGGCGGCCAGTTTGCTATTAACCTGCGCCGCAAATACTATGGCTACGATACCCGGAATGAGTCCGAAACAGGAGCAGAGGGCCCCGAATACGGTAACCAGAATAGCCTGCACCAGGTAGTTGGGAACATTGCCCATCGCGCCGTAGCTCGGGCCACTGGGCAACGGCACCCCCGGCGTATAAGTGGGGCCGGCGCTCAAGGAGTCCAGGACCGCGCCGCAGTTCTCGCAAAAGCGGGCGTCCTGGTCAACTTCGCTGCCGCAGGTATTGCAGATAACCGGTTCCGGGTCGTCATAAATATAAGCCATTAATGCCTCCAGCGCCGATTCGGTTCAAGCTGCCCGGAAACAGACCGGGCCAGCTACGGCATTGTTGCCGGTATCGAGAAACTGTTCTGCCGGCTAGGGCGCCAATATCGTAAAGGGGTACACCGGCAGGTTGCGCAGCCCCCAAAAAGTTATCACGACGACCAGCAAGCCCCAGATTAACGCCGGTTTCAGGAAAACCGTCGGCAGTCGCTTGCCCCAGACTGTGTCCAGCAGCGCCGCGAGGAAGGCGTAGCCCATGACCGGCAGGACCAGCAAGGTCAGGGGATTGTAGCCAACGGCCGTAATCAGGTTACCGTGCAGCAATTGATGCAGGCAGCGGAGAGTGCCACAGCCGGGACAGTGCAGACCGGTGAGAGCATAGAAGACGCAGGGCGGATAGAGGCCCGGCTCCGCCGGGTTGCGGACGTACACCAGCGCCAGGCAGGGGAGCAGGGCCAATCCCAGCCCGACGTACCGCCACCGCCAGAGGAGCAGTCGCTCTACCCAGACCAGTGGGAAGGAGTACGTCGGCGAGATTTCTCTATCCATTACTGAACCGTCCCCATCAGTAGTACATCGGAGCGTTAGTTGACCAGAACCAAAGGGAGATAATCTGAACCGGTATGCCTACGCCAAAGGAAATCCAGCACCACTTCTTCGCGTCTTCGGATTTATCTACTGCCGCGGCATAATTTCCCGACGCCAGCAGACCGTTGACCTGCGCCGCCTTAACAATGGCAACTATGCAAAGGGCAAGCAGCAGCAAAGGGTAACCAGAATAGCCTGCACCAGGTAGTTGGGAACTCGTAGTGGGGGAATGTCACCGTGATAAGCCATAGTATCCTCCTCTATAAATAGAGATTTTGATACCCTAACCGGAGCATCCCGTCAGACTTCAGCTGCGTCGGGGAAAACTATCCGGCGGGTATAATTAAAGTGGGTAAGGTATTAGCCGGAATGTGTCGGCTGACGATTTGATGTTTGCCCAGCTACCAGTGGTAACGGGCAGCCCGGTTCAAGTCCGCCTGGACCAGGAACCAAACCGCAGGCAAGAACACAATCCACAGGATGAATATCACTATGCGGGGGTATTTGTCCCGAACAAACTCGGTGTATTCTCCCGCAAAGTGCCAGAAGCTAAAGAAGTCCAGCAAGGGTATGCAGAACAGGACGGTCCACTTCCAGCGCGGAGCCGCCACCCGGTTGTTGGCCCGGTGCAGTTCCCCCAGGATAACGTGAAACCAGTAAATGCCGTAAATCCCCAGGGTAACGATTACCAGCAAGGGCTGGACGAACATATTGCGATACTTGATGTGGCTGTAGTTGTACATGACGCTGGCTCCGGAGAATCAGATGCCCGGCCTGAATCCTTTATCCTAAAGGCAACTGACCGGAAAGTGGTTATGCAACCGGCATTGGCAGCCGGTATATCTGGTGAGGCCTAGAGTGGAGCGCGTTGTATATGCCTAACCTTAACTGAAAACACTATAATAGTCAAGGAAGGCATTGACGGCAGCGTTCCCTGTCCGGAGCGCCCCAAATAGTCCCGGTGGCTGAACTGCTCAATGTCGATACACCCGGACTCTTTTTGTAATCTGGTTTCCCTTTAGCCCTGCTCCGGCCAAGGGCGCCGGAACTTTCCAGGGAGGTCATCATTGGCGATTTCCCAATCCAAAGAACCCGGCCGAATCAGCGATTCCCCCGCATACGCCATCGAGGTTGCGGGGCTGCAAAAGGGATTCGGCGATATGCCGGTGCTTTGGGATTTGCATTTTTCGCTGGGCTGGGGCGAGTTCCTGACCCTGTTCGGGGCCAACGGCTCCGGCAAGACTACCCTGCTGCGAATATTGGGCGGTCAGGCGCGTCCCGATGGCGGTACGGTGCGAATCGCCGGGCACGACATCCGAAGCCGGCCAGCCGCCGCGCGCCGTCAGGTAGGCGTGGTAGCCCACCACGGTTTCCTGTACGACGACTTAACTTGCCGCGAGAATCTGGTTTTCTACGGGCGACTTTACGCCGTGCCCAACCTGGAGTCCCGGGTCGCCGAGGTTCTGGAGCGAGTCGGGCTGTCCCACCGGGCGGCCCGGCGGGTACGCAATCTTTCCCACGGGATGCAGAAACGGCTGGCTATCGCCCGGGCCATCGTGCATCAACCGGCCCTGCTGCTGCTGGACGAGCCCGAGTCCGGTTTGGACCGGGAGTCGGTGGCGGCGCTGGCGGACCTGTTGGGAGAGTGGACCGCCTCGGGCCGCTCCGTGGTGATGACTACCCACAACGCAGCTTTGGGACTGGCCTGGGGCAGCCGGACGGCTACCTTGACCAACGGCAGTCTGGTCTTTGACCAGGCCGGAGACTATCTGGGAGTGGGCGGTTAGGGGGGAGAAATTAAGCCCCCATCTCCTCGCGGGAGAGGGGCCGGGGGTGAGGGCCTCACCCGGAGTTGTTCAAGGTGCCGGTGAACTCATCGCTGGCCTCGCCGCCGCTGGCTACGTGCGGGCAGCAGTTAATGTGGTGGGAAATGATGGTGCGGTGATTACGGGGCCGGGATATATATGAAGGGAACCGAGTCGATGCGAACAGCGTCGGCAGCCAGCGAGTCTCCGATAACCACCGGCAAAGTGGGCATTTGGGCCGCCTTGGTCATCAGGTCAGCGCGCTGAACCGCCCGATCAATATCATACTGTTGTACGGTTACCGAGATTTCAGCCAGGATACCCACGCTTTGCCCTTGGTGATTAGTGCCAATCAGGAATAAGTCGGCTCTCTCCATTTCGTCCGCCTCAAGATCGGTAATCAAGTTATCTTGGCAGGCTCCGTCAGCCAGGATTCGCAAGGCGTGGCGCGCTTTCTGGGTGGACTCGTGGGGGTTCTCGACCCGAGCCAGCCCCAGTTCGCACCGAAGCACTCGGCCAGCCGACTGGACCACTCGATTTTCGTATTCGGTGCCGTAGAGATGGGATATACGGCCACCCATAGTGCCTATTTCCCCCCTGATTTCAACGATGTCCTGCTTGATTACAACAATGTCTCCCTTAATATCAACGATGTCCTGCTTGATTACGACGATGTCTTCCTTAACCTGATTTAACTCCACCCGCATTTGTGCCTGTTCCTGGCTTAAACGGCTTACCGCGGCAGTCAGGTCAGCCAGGGCTTCGGAAAGCTGCTGAACGGTGTTGGTCAACTGACTCATCTTTTCGGGCAGTTCCAAAATCTCCTGGGGCAGGAGATGCTGGCGCAACTGTTCCCGGAGTTCCGGGTGGGCGGCCAACGCCTGAATTACGTCCTGGAAGATGTTGATTGGTCGGTTCATTTTCAAATCTGCCCCGGTTGTGTATCGTGAAACTATTATAGCAGGATTTCCGGGGCGTCGGGATATTGCAGCCCTCATCCCCCAGGGCTATCGCATATGGAATTTAAGAGGCCAATTGACGGGTAAATCTCCGTTTTTAACTGCTAAATTTGGGTAATTTAAGACTTAAACCGTTGGTTTTGATGTTGATTACCCAGTAAAGCGCCGCCAAAACATCGGAAAGTTCCGTTCTGAGCCTGAAATTTTTTCATATGCGATAGCCCTGCCTCACCCCCAGGGCTATCGCATATGAAAAGAGCAGGAATTGGGTAAGATATTGGTTGTAGTTGAGTGGGAAGGGAGGACGGCATGTCCGAGCTAGAGGATCTGTTCGCTGACCTGGAGGACCCGCGCGCTGGCAACGCCCGCCGGCATTCCTTGCACGATATTCTGGTCATTGCCTTGTGCGCCATCATCTGCGGCGGCCAGACCTGCACCGATATGGAACTCTTTGGCCGGGCCAAACGGGAGCTGCTGCAATCTTTCCTGAAGCTGGAAAACGGCATTCCCAGCCACGACACCTTCTCCCGGGTGCTGGGAATGCTGGACCCGGAGGCTTTCCAAGGGTGGTTTATCGAGTTCATGGCCGAGTTTGCCCAAGGTGTTGAGGGAGTGGTGGCGGTGGACGGCAAGACTTTGCGCCGCTCCTATGACCGGGCGGGGGCACGCTCGCCACTGCATCTGGTCAGCGCCTGGGCGGAGGAGCAGCGGCTGTCGTTGGGGCAAGTGGCCGTTGCCGGCAAATCCAATGAGATTAAGGCTTTGCCCAAACTGCTGGAGTTGTTGAACTTGCGCGGGAAAGTGGTTACCGCCGACGCCATGCACTGCCAGCGTCAAGTGGCACAGCAGGTGGTAGCCCAGAAAGGGGATTATGCCTTGGCGCTGAAAGGCAACCAGGGCCGGCTGCGGGACGATGTGCAGTTGTTTCTGGAGGACCCGGACACCCCAGCGACCCAAGCCAGCGAGGTCAGCAAGGGGCACGGGCGGGTGGAGCGGCGGCAGGCCCGGGTCAGCGGGGACATTGACTGGCTGCAGGAACGATATGCCTGGCCCGGCTTGAAGGCGGTGGGCAAAGTAACGGCCACCCGGCAGTTGGCGGCGGCGGAACCGGCTCCGGGAGAACTGCACGAGGAAACCCGGTACTATCTGCTGAGCCGGGACTGGTCGCCGGAGCGGTTCAATGCCATTGTGCGGGGCCATTGGGGAATTGAGAACCGGCTGCATTGGGTACTGGACGTAACCTGCAATGAAGACCAGGCCCGCAACCGGAAAGGACACGGGGCGGAGAATCTGGCCTTGCTGCGGAAACTGGCTTTGAACCTGGCTCGGCTGGAACCGGGCAAAGGCTCCATGCGCGGCAAGCTGAAACGGGCCGGCTGGGACGACAATTTCCTGATTAACATCCTGGCCCAATTCACTAAATTCCATATGCGATAGCCCTGCCTCACCCCCGGCCCCTCTCCTTGGGGGAGAGGGAGAAAAAACTAATTCTCCCCTCTCTTTGCAAGGAGAGGGGAGAAATTAAGCCCCCCTCCTCGCGGGAGAGGGGTCAGGGGTGAGGGCTAACCGGCCTCACCCGGAGTTGTTCAGGGTGTAGGTGAACTCATCGCTGGCCTCGCCGCCGTTGGCGTCAGTGGCGGTGATTTTGATGGTTAGTTCCTGGGATGCGGCGTGACCGCCGGTCAGGGTCAGCACGCTGCCATTCCAGGCGCCGGAGACCTTGTTGCGGGCTACTGAATTGAGCGCGCCCGTCTTTACCGCCCCGGTGCGCTGGTGGGTCGTGGTCACCGTCACCGCATAGGTCAGCCCGTCGCCGCTGAAGTGGTCGACCATATCCAGGTCAACGGTCTCACCTTCGGACAGCTCAACGTCATCAAACTCGCTAATCAGGTCCGCCGGGTTCTCCGGCGTTGGCTCCGGGGTTGGTTCTGGCGTCGGTTCCGGGGTGGGTTCCGGCGTCGGCTCCGGGGTTGGTTCTGGCGTCGGTTCCGGGGTGGGTTCCGGCGTCGGCTCCGGGGTTGGTTCTGGCGTCGGTTCCGGGGTGGGCTCCGGCGTGGCCGTGGGCGCCGGCGTCGGACTAGGCGTCGGTTCCGGCGTCGGTGTTGGTGTCGAAAGTTCTGCCACCAGGGACAGGACGAAGGAATCGCTGGCCGTGCCGCCGTTGGCGTCGGTGGCGGTGATCTCCAGCGTCAAATCCTGCGGCTTGGCCGGCCCGCCGGTCAGCGTCAATACCGTTCCTTCCCAGGAACCGGTCACCTTGTTGACGGCTATGGTGTTGAGCAGGCCGGTCTTTTCGGCGCCGGTCCTCTGGTGGGTGGTCGTAACCATCACTGCATAGGTCAATCCGCCGCCGCTGAAGTGGTCAGCCATATCCAGGGCCAGGCTGACGCCCTCTGCCAGCTCGATGTCGTCGAAATCACTAATCAACTCTGCCGGGTTCTCCGGCTCCGGCGTCGCGGTAGGTGTTGGCGTCGGTTCCGGCAAACCCACCCTTACCGGCAGGGCGATGGTGAGCTTGCTCTCGCCATCGGTGGCGGTAACCTCCACCGTGGCCGCGCCGGCTTCCCCGGTGGATTCCACCTTGAGGGTGCTGCCGCTGAGGCTGATCTTTACCGGGTCTGCCGCCTCATCCCCTTCATCGCTGGAAGCGAAAGCTCGGGAGAAGGCCATCCCGGAGGGCTGGGCCTCGCTGCCGTCCTCGTTCTCGACCAGTTCCACCGAGTAGGACACGTCATCCCCGGTGAAGCGGTCGCCCAAGTTGATGGAAGCCGATTCACCCTTATCCAGGCTCAATCCCTGGGCGCCGAAGCCCTTCACCATTATCGGGCTGTTGCCGGTGCCGATGGCGTAGAAGCCGCGCTGCTTGGCGGGAGTCATCTGTGACAGGCCGTTCAGCGCCGGGTATTCGTTGTTGGTTCCGAAGTCCCACGGGTCAGGTACAACATCAGGGTCCAGCACCGGAGAGATGGTATTGGCAATAATACTGGTGCTACCACCTCTACGCCAGTAACCGTAGATGCCAGTATAGGCTTGGGGATCTTTCAGTTGCGTGCCGGTTTTGGCTTCACCCGGGGAGGCGTCGCTGGTATGGCCGCTGCTGGTGGAGTCCCAGTAGCTTTCAACTGCGCGCACGAACTTTTCCGTGGGCGCGTTGCCGACAATCCCTTTGTTGTTGGAGCCCAGGGAGTAGCTGGTAACGATATAGCCATCGCCGTTGCTGACCAGACCGCCCCGGCGGCCCTTGCGGCCGGCTCCGGTAACGTCCAGATTGGCTACGGCATAGCTGCGGTAAATCTCTCCGTAATTGAGATAGTCCACCAGACCGCCGCGGTTGCTGAGACTGGTGGAGGTGTTGAAGACCGAGCCGACGAAGAAGCTGCTAACCAATGCGGCGTTATTCCGGTAATCCCCGGCGTGAACGCCCACCAGTCCGCCGCACTCGCGCCGACAGCGCACCGTTGTCTTCGTCGCGGAGGAGCCGTAGATGAGACCGTCGTTATTTGCGGCAATTGCTCCGCCATCGTCGTAGCTGTGTATTTCAGCGTCGCGGAGGTACACGTTTTTGATTATTCCTCTGGTGGAAATCTTCCCAAACAGGCCAGCCTGCGAACGATTGACTGTCAGATTGCTGATGGTGTGGCCTTGCCCGTCAAAGACGGCATTATAGGAAATGGGACTCCAGTTGGTGTAGCTTGCAAGGTTGATAGGCTCGGCAAGTTTGTAGCCGACGCAGGTTTTCCCGGCGGGGCAGGCATTCGACTTCCCGAAAGCCGCCGTGTACTTGGCGTTATCGGCACTCCGGTCGGCTCTGCCGTTGCCGTCCTGATCGTAGCGCATGGCGTTCAGCTTCTGGTGGGTGTTAATCTCAATCAGTTCCGGCTCGGCGCCGGTGGTTACGGTCAGCGATGACGACCAGCCGCTGCGGGTTTGGACGCCGGTGGGTACCCGGCC
>CBDAVT010000001.1:0-592460 GCA_965201145.1 Dehalococcoidia bacterium | reverse complement strand
GCGTTGGTGTCGTCATCTTCGTTGTCGAGCGCGTACTTCCACTCGCCGTTGGTCTTGATGCTGAAGGTGCCGTAAGTCCCGGCCTTGTCGGTCTGTGCCTGCACCGTGTTGGCCCCGTCGCTGTCGGTGACGGTCACCGTGCCGCTGGCCTCGTTCTTGTCCTCATCATCCTCGGTGACCGCGCCGGTGAGTGTGCCGCCGATGGTGGCCGCGGCGTTGGCACCGGTGACGGTGATGACCACCTCGTCCGTGGCGCTCGCCGTGCCGTCCGAGACGGTGAGCACGAAGGTGAGCGTCGCATCCGCAGCAATGTCATTCGGCGCGGTGAAGCTGGCGCTGGCCTTGTCGGCATTGGTGAGCGTCACCGCGTTGTCGGTCTCGCCCGACTTGCGCGCCCAGGAATAGGTGAGCGTGTGACCCGTGTCCGGGTCGCTACTGCCCGTGCCGTCAAGCGTCACCGAGGCGCCTTCGGCAACCGTCTTGTTCGCCCCGGCGTTGGCCGTGGGCGCATCGTTGGCACCGGTGACGGTAATGGTCACCGTGCCTGCGGTGCCGTCGGCGGCGGCAATCGCAAACTCATCCTCGGCGGTGGCGCCGGCCGCCAGGGCGTTGGTGTCGTCGTCTTCGTTGTCGAGCTCGTACTCCCACTCGCCATTGGTCTTGATGCTGAAGGTGCCGTAAGTCCCGGCCTTGTCGGTCTGCGCCTGCACGGTGTTGGCGCCGTCGCTGTCGGTGACCGTCACCGTGCCGGTGGCCTCGTCCTTGGTGTCATCATCCTCGGTGACCGCGCCGGTCAGGTCGCCGCCGATGGTGGCGGCGGCGTTGGCGCCGGTGACGGTGATGACCACCTCGTCGGTGGCGCTGGCCGTGCCGTCCGAGACCGTGAGCACGAAGGTGAGTGTGGCATCCGCAGCGATGTCATTCGGCGCGGTGAAGCTGGCGCTGGCCTTGTCGGCATTGGTGAGCGTCACCGCGTTGTCAGTCTCGCCGGACTTGCGCGCCCAGGAATAGGTGAGCGTGGTGCTCGCGTCCGGATCGGTGCTGCCCGTGCCGTCGAGCGTCACCGAGGCGCCCTCGGCGACAGTCGCATCCGCGCCCGCATCCGCCGTCGGCGTGTCGTTGGCGCCGGTGACGGTAATGGTCACGGTGCCCGCGGTGCCGTCGGCAGCGGCAATCGCAAACGCGTCCTCGGCGGTGGCGCCGGCCGCCAGGGCGTTGGTGTCGTCGTCGGTGTTGTCGAGCGTGTAGGTCCACTCGCCATTGGTCTTGATACTGAAGGTGCCGTAAGTCCCGGCCTCGTCGGTCTGCGCCTGCACCGTGTCGGCGCCGTCGCTGTCGGTCACGGTCACCGTGCCGGTGGCCTCGTCTTTGGTGTCATCATCTTCGGTGACCGCGCCGGTGAGTGTGCCGCCGATGGTGGCGGCGGCGTTGGCGCCGGTGACGGTGATGACCACCTCGTCGGTGGCGCTGGCCGTGCCGTCCGAGACGGTGAGCACGAAGGTGAGCGTCGCGTCCGCGGTGATGTCGTCGGGGGCGGTGAAGCTGGCGCTGGCCTTGTCGGCATTGGTGAGCGTCACCGCGTTGTCAGTCTCGCCCGACTTGCGCGCCCAGGAATAGGTGAGCGTGGTACTCGCATCCGGGTCGCTACTGCCCGTGCCGTCCAGCGTCACCGAGGCGCCCTCGGCGACCGTCGCATCCATGCCCGCGTTGGCGGTGGGTGCATCGTTGGCGCCGGTGACGGTGATGGTCACGGTGCCCGCGGTGCCGTCCGCGGCGGCAATCGCAAACGCGTCCTCGGCGGTGGCGCCGGCCGCCAGGGCATTGGTGTCGTCGTCCGTGTTGTCGAGCTCGTACTCCCACTCGCCATTGGTCTTGATGCTGAACGTGCCGTAAGTCCCCGCCTCGTCGGTCTGTGCCTGCACCGTGTCGGCGCCATCGCTGTCGGTGACGGTCACCGTGCCGCTGGCCTCGTTCTTGTCCTCATCATCCTCGGTGACCGCGCCGGTGAGTGTGCCGCCGATGGTGGCGGCGGCATTGGCGCCGGTGACGGTGATGACCACCTCGTCGGTGTGGCTCGCCGTGCCGTCCGAGACGGTGAGCACGAAGGTGAGTGTCGCATCCGCAGCAATGTCGTCGGGGGCGGTGAAGCTGGCGCTGGCCTTGTCGGCATTGGTGAGCGTCACCGCGTTGTCAGTCTCGCCGGCCTTGCGCGCCCAGGAATAGGTGAGCGTGTGACCCGTGTCCGGGTCGCTGCTGCCGGTGCCGTCCAGGGTCACCGTGGCGCCTTCCGCAACGGTCGCATCCGCCCCGGCGTTGGCCGTGGGTGCGTCGTTGGCGCCGGTGACGGTGATGGTCACGGTGCCCGCGGTGCCGTCCGCGGCGGCAATCGCAAACGCGTCCTCGGCGGTGGCGCCGGCCGCCAGGGCATTGGTGTCGTCGTCCGTGTTGTCGAGCTCGTACTCCCACTCGCCATTGGTCTTGATGCTGAACGTCCCGTAAGTCCCCGCCTCGTCGGTCTGTGCCTGCACCGTGTCGGCGCCATCGCTGTCGCTCACGGTCACCGTGCCCTTCGCTTCGTCCTTGGTGTCGTCATCCTCGGTGACGGTCCCCGTCAGGTCACCGCCGAAGGTCGCCGCGGCGTTGGCGCCGGTGACGGTGATGACCACCTCATCGGTATCACTCGCCGTGCCGTCCGAGACCGTCAGCACGAAGGTGAGCGTCGCATCCGCAGCGATGTCGTCAGGGGCGGTGAAGCTGGCGCTGGCCTCGTCGGCATTGGTGAGCGTCACCGCATTGTCGGTCTCGCCGGCCTTGCGCGCCCAGGAATAGGTGAGCGTGTGACCCGTGTCCGGGTCGCTACTGCCCGTGCCGTCAAGCGTCACCGAGGCGCCTTCGGCAACCGTCTTGTTCGCCCCGGCGTTGGCTGTCGGCGCATCGTTGGCACCGGTGACGGTAATGGTCACCGTGCCCGCCGTGCCGTCGGCAGCGGCAATCGCAAACGCGTCCTCGGCGGTGGCGCCGGCCGCCAGGGCGTTGGTCGCGGTCTTGCTGTTATCCAGCGTGTAGGTCCACTCGCCGTTGGTCTTGATGCTGAAGGTGCCGTAGGTGCCGGCCTTGTCAGTCTGCGCCTGCACCGTGTCGGCCCCATCGCTGTCGCTCACCGTCACCGTGCCGGCGGCCTCGTCCTTGTCCTCATCATCCTCGGTGACGGTCCCCGTCAGGTCACCGCCGATGGTCGCCGCGGCGTTGGCGCCCGTCACGGTGATGATGACTTCGTCGGTGTGGCTGGCCGTGCCGTCCGAGACGGTGAGCACGAAGGTGAGCGTCGCATCCGCGGCAATGTCATTCGGGGCGGTGAAGCCGGCGCTGGCCTTGTCGGCGTTGGTGAGCGTCACCGCGTTGTCGGTCTCGCCCGACTTGCGCGCCCAACTGTAGGTGAGGCTCCCCTTCGCCGTCTCCGCATCGCTGCTGCCGGTGCCGTCCAGGGTCACTGAGGCGCCCTCGGCGACGGTCGCATCCGCCCCGGCGTTGGCTGTCGGTGCATCGTTGGCACCGGTCACGGTAATGGTCACCGTGCCCGCGGTGCCGTCGGCAGCGGCAATCGCAAACTCGTCAGTCGCGGTCGCAGCGGCCGCCAGAGCATTGGTGTCGTCGTCTTCGTTATCGAGCTCGTACTCCCACTCGCCGTTGGTCTTGATGCTGAACGTGCCGTAAGTCCCCGCCTCGTCGGTCTGCGCCTGCACCGTGTCGGCCCCATCGCTGTCGGTCACGGTCACCGTGCCGCCGGCGGAGGGTGTGCCAGCGATTGCCGTGCCGTCCGCGGCAGTGCCAGCTTCGGCGACCGCGCCGGTCAGGTCGCCGCCGATGGTGGCGGCGGCGTTGGCGCCGGTCACCGTGATAATCACCTCGTCCGTCGCGCTGGCCGTGCCGTCCGAGACCGTGAGCACGAAGGTGAGCGTCGCATCCGCAGCAATGTCGTCGGGGGCGGTGAAGCTGGCGCTGGCCTCGTCGGCATTGGTGAGCGTCACCGCGTTGTCGGTCTCGCCCGACTTGCGCGCCCAACTGTAGGTGAGGCTCCCCTTCGCCGTCTCCGCATCGCTGCTGCCGGTGCCGTCCAGGGTCACTGAGGCGCCCTCGGCGACGGTCGCATCCGCCCCGGCGTTGGCTGTCGGTGCATCGTTGGCACCGGTCACGGTAATGGTCACCGTGCCCGCCGTGCCGTCGGCAGCGGCAATCGCAAACTCATCCTCGGCGGTGGCGCCGGCCGCCAGGGCGTTGGTGTCGTCATCTTCGTTGTCGAGCGCGTACTTCCACTCGCCGTTGGTCTTGATGCTGAAGGTGCCGTAAGTCCCGGCCTTGTCGGTCTGTGCCTGCACCGTGTTGGCCCCGTCGCTGTCGGTGACGGTCACCGTGCCGCTGGCCTCGTTCTTGTCCTCATCATCCTCGGTGACCGCGCCGGTGAGTGTGCCGCCGATGGTGGCCGCGGCGTTGGCACCGGTGACGGTGATGACCACCTCGTCCGTGGCGCTCGCCGTGCCGTCCGAGACGGTGAGCACGAAGGTGAGCGTCGCATCCGCAGCAATGTCATTCGGCGCGGTGAAGCTGGCGCTGGCCTTGTCGGCATTGGTGAGCGTCACCGCGTTGTCGGTCTCGCCCGACTTGCGCGCCCAGGAATAGGTGAGCGTGTGACCCGTGTCCGGGTCGCTACTGCCCGTGCCGTCAAGCGTCACCGAGGCGCCTTCGGCAACCGTCTTGTTCGCCCCGGCGTTGGCCGTGGGCGCATCGTTGGCACCGGTGACGGTAATGGTCACCGTGCCTGCGGTGCCGTCGGCGGCGGCAATCGCAAACTCATCCTCGGCGGTGGCGCCGGCCGCCAGGGCGTTGGTCGCGGTCTTGCTGTTATCCAGCGTGTAGGTCCACTCGCCGTTGGTCTTGATGCTGAAGGTGCCGTAAGTCCCGGCCTTGTTGGTCTGTGCCTGCACCGTGTCGGCCCCATCGCTGTCGCTCACCGTCACCGTGCCGGCGGCCTCGTCCTTGTCCTCATCATCCTCGGTGACGGTCCCCGTCAGGTCACCGCCGATGGTCGCCGCGGCGTTGGCGCCGGCCACGGTGATGACCACCTCGTCCGTGGCGCTCGCCGTGCCGTCCGAGACGGTGAGCACGAAGGTGAGCGTCGCATCCGCGGCAATGTCGTCGGGGGCGGTGAAGCTGGCGCTGGCCTCGTCGGCATTGGTGAGCGTCACCGCGTTGTCGGTCTCGCCCGACTTGCGCGCCCAACTGTAGGTGAGGCTCCCCTTCGCCGTCTCCGCATCGCTGCTGCCGGTGCCGTCGAGCGTCACCGAGGCGCCCTCGGCGACAGTCGCATCCGCGCCCGGCATCCGCCGTCGGCGTGCATCGTTGGCGCCGGTGACGGTAATGGTCACGGTGCCCGCGGTGCCGTCGGCAGCGGCAATCGCAAACGCGTCAGTCGGCGGTGGCAGCCGGCCGCCAGGGCGTTGGTGTCGTCGTCGGTCGTTGTCGAGCGTCGTAGGTCCCACTCGCCATTGGTCTTGATACTGAAGGTGCCGTAAGTCCCGGCCTCGTCGGTCTGCGCCTGCACCGTGTCGGCGCCGTCGCTGTCGGTCACGGTCACCGTGCCGCCGGCGGAGGGTGTGCCAGCGATTGCTTTGCCGTCCGCGGCAGTGCCATCTTCGGTGACCGCGCCGGTGAGTGTCGCCGCCGATGGTGGCGGCGGCGTTGGCGCCGGTGACGGTGATGACCACCTCGTCGGTGGCGCTGGCCGTGCCGTCCGAGACGGTGAGCACGAAGGTGAGCGTCGCATCCGCAGCGATGTCGTCGGGGGCGGTGAAGCTGGCGCTGGCCTTGTCGGCATTGGTGAGCGTCACCGCATTGTCGGTCTCGCCGGCCTTGCGCGCCCAGGCGTAGGTGAGCGTGGTACTCGCATCCGGGTCGCTGCTGCCGGTGCCATCCAGGGTCACCGAGGCGGCTTCGGCGACCGTCCTGTCCTCCCCCGCGTCCGCCGTCGGCGTGTCGTTGGCACCGGTCACCGTGATGGTCACCGTGCCTGCGGTGCCATCCGCGGCGGCAATCGCAAACTCGTCAGTCGCGGTCGCAGCGGCCGCCAGAGCATTGGTGTCGTCGTCGGTGTTGTCGAGCTCGTACTCCCACTCGCCGTTGGTCTTGATGCTGAAGGTGCCGTAAGTCCCGGCCTTGCTCTGTCTGTGCCTGCACCGTGTTGGCCCCGTCGCTGTCGGTGACGGTCACCGTGCCGGTGGCTTCGTCCTTGGTGTCGTCATCCTCGGTGACCGCGCCGGTGAGTGTGCCGCCGAAGGTGGCGGCGGCGTTGGCGCCGGTCACGGTGATGACCACCTCGTCAGTGGCGCTGGCCGTGCCGTCCGAGACCGTGAGCACGAAGGTGAGCGTCGCGTCCGCAGCGATGTCGTCGGGGGCGGTGAAGCTGGCGCTCGCCTTGTCGGCATTGGTGAGCGTCACCGCATTGTCCGTCTCGCCCGACTTGCGCGCCCAGGAGTAGGTGAGCGTGGTGCTCGCGTCCGGGTCGCTGCTGCCGGTGCCGTCCAGCGTCACCGAGGCACCCTCGGCGACCGTCGCATCCGCCCCGGCGTTGGCGGTGGGTGCATCGTTGGCACCGGTCACCGTGACGGTCACGGTGCCTGCGGTGCCGTCCGCAGCGGCAATCGCAAACGCGTCCTCGGCGGTGGCGCCGGCGGCCAGGGCGTTGGTGTCGTCGTCTTCGTTGTCGAGCGCGTACTTCCACTCGCCGTTGGTCTTGATGCTGAACGTCCCGTAAGTCCCGGCCTCGTCGGTCTGCGCCTGCACGGTGTCGGCACCGTCGCTGTCGGTGACGGTCACCGTGCCCTTCGCTTCGTCCTTGTCCTCGTCGTCCTCGGTGACCGCGCCCGTCAGGTCGCCGCCGAAGGTCGCCGCGGCGTTGGCGCCGGTGACGGTGATGACCACCTCGTCCGTCGCGCTGGCCGTGCCATCCGAGACGGTGAGCACGAAGGTGAGCGTGGCATCCGCAGCGATGTCGTCGGGGGCGGTGAAGCTCGCACTCGCCTTGTCGGCATTGGTGAGCGTCACCGCATTGTCGGTCTCGCCGGCCTTGCGCGCCCAGGAGTAGGTGAGCGTGGTGCTCGCATCCGGGTCGCTGCTGCCGGTGCCGTCCAGCGTCACCGAGGCACCCTCGGCGACCGTCGCATCCGCCCCGGCGTTGGCGGTGGGTGCATCGTTGGCACCGGTCACCGTGACGGTCACGGTGCCTGCGGTGCCATCCGCGGCGGCAATCGCAAACGCGTCCTCGGCGGTGGCACCCGCGGCCAGGGCGTTGGTGTCGTCGTCGGTGTTGTCGAGCTCGTACTCCCACTCGCCGTTGGTCTTGATGCTGAAGGTGCCGTACGTGCCGGCGACATCGCTCTGTTCCTTGACGGTGTCGTCTCCATCACTGTCGCTCACGCTCACCGTGCCGCTGGCCTCGTCCTTGTCCTCGTCATCCTCGGTGACGGCGCCGGTCAGGTCACCGCCGATGGTGGCGGCATCGTTCGTGCCGGTGACCGTGATGACCACCTTGGCCTCGGTGCCATCAGCGGCTTGAATCGTGAACTCGTCAGTCTCTTCCTGGCCTCCGGTCAGGGTGTCAGTCTCGTCCTTGTCGTTGTCGAGCGTGTAGGTCCAGACACCGGCCGTCGTGATGCCGAAGCTGCCGTAGTCGCCTGCCACATCGGTCTGCGCCTGCACCGTGTCGGCATCGTTACTGTCGCTGTCGCTCACCGTCACCGTGCCGGTGGCGGAGGGTGTGCCGGCGAGCGCCGTGCCGTCCGCGGCATGGCCCGCTTCGGTGACCGCACCGGCGAGGTCACCGCTGAAGGTCGCCGGCGTGGCGGTGGTGCTGGCGGCGGCGCCCGCACCCACGGCGTTCTTCGCGCGCACCTCGAAGGTGTAGGCAGTCCCTTCGGTGAGGCCGGTCACCGTGTGGCTCACCGTGGTCGGACCGCTGTTGGCGATCGTCGTCCAGGTGTCCGGCAGGGCATCCGAGCTCGCGGCATGGCGGACTTCATAGCCGGTGAGCGGTGCGCGTTCGTCGTTCACGAAGCCGGTGATCAGCGGCGCCTTCCAGGTCAGGTCGGCGCTTGTGTCCGAGTAGCTGGCCGCCAGGTCGGTGGGCGCATTGGGCACCGTGTCGTCGTTTTGAATGGTGAAGCTGACGCGGTTGCGTGTCCCATCGATGGCATAGCCTGTCCCCGCCGCCAGGGTCACGGTGACGGTGTGGTCGTCGTTCAGGTCATCGTCGCCCTGGAACTTGATTGCGAAGGAGATGCGGTCGTCGCCGCCGGCCACGATGGTGGCACTCGTCGGCGGGCTGACCAGCGTCAATCCCTCCGAACCCTGGACCTGAAGGTTGACTGCCAGATTCACCACGGGCGATACGCCAGCCTTGCCGCCACCGACAGAGACGGTGCCGCCGTCGGTGGTGGTGGTCGGGACCTCCACATGGGTGGTGATCCAGGCGGTGAGTTGACCTTCTTCGCCTTCGCCGTCGCCGCCTTCCTTGGTGTCGGTCAGGTCAGAGTCAATGACGCGGTAGAGGGAGACCACCGGCGGACGCACCGTCACCGTCAGGGTGTCGCTCGCGGTAGCGCCGTTGCCGTCCGTGGCCGTCAGGGTCAGTGTGACATCGGTGCTGGTCGAGACCTCGGGGGCGGTCCAGACCGCGTTCGCCAAGGTGGCGTCGGAGAAGCTGCCCTGGCTGGATGACCACGCCAGGGTCGGGGCATTGCCCGTGTCCGGGTCGCTGGCCTCGCCCGCGAGCGTGAGCGCGCCGCCCGAGGTCACGGTGGCGTCTTCGCCGGCTTCCACCTTTGGCCCGGCGTTGGTGGGCGTGGCCTCGGCCTGGCTCGGCGCGCCCGCTCCCACCACATTCAACGCGCGCACCTCGAAGCGATGGACGGCGCCGCTGGTCAGGCCGGTGGCGGTGTATTCGCGCATGTCGGCGCCGCCGGCGACCGTTGTCCAGGAGACGGTGTCGATGTCGGCGCCCGCAGCCGCCCAGCGGACTTCATAGCCGGTGATGGCGGTCGGGGAGCCGTTCAATTGGCCCGGGTCGGTGGGGGGAGTCCAGGACAGGGTCACGCTGCGGCCCTCGGCTGTCGCCGTCAGCGCAGGCGCACCGGGCGGGTCCTCGTCGTCCCGCACCGTAAACACTGCGCGGCTGTTCTCCGTGGTGAACCGGTAGGCATCGTCTGCCTGGATCGTGGCCGTATATTCGTAGTCAGGGTTGTCCGCGTCGTTGCCGATGATGTCGATCTCCGTGCTCCCCTCGGATTTTCCGGCGGGAATCGTCACGGTTTGCGCGCGTGTGGCGGCGGGCGAGACGCTGCCATCGCTCAAGGTCAGCGTCACCGGCAAGTCCTGCTGCGGCATTTGCGAGGCGTAGTCCTCCGGAGCAATCACCTCCACCTTGAAGTTGATGTCCGGCCCAGCGCTCGCCGACCCCTCCGCGGCGCTGGAACCGCCCTCCGTCGTCACCCTGATCTCGGGTCTGGCCACCGTGAACAACACCTCCGCCGGCGCACTGTTGTCGGCCACGTGCGCGGCGCGCACCTGAAAACGATACTGCTTGCCTTCCTCCAGATTCTCCAGCGCCTGCTTCCGATGCTTGTCGGAGCCGCAAGTTGTGGTTCCCTCGTTGGCAGTTCTGAAGTCGTCTCCGCAGGTGTGGGCCCAGGCCACATCGTCGATGTCCGCGCTGGCCAGCGCGTAGCGGGTCTCGTAGCGGAAGGCAACCGTCCTTTCATATCCGTCAATCCTGCCCGGAAAACTTGACGGCCCCCAACTGACATCCGCCCGCGAACGGCCGTAGCTCACCACAAGGTCCGTGGGCGTGGTCGGCGGCCAGTCGTCGTTCACAACCGTGAAGCGAAAGGACTTCTGCTGCTCGTTCACCTTGTAGCCCGGCATCGGCTTCAGGCTCACGCCCACCACCGCGTCCCGGTTGTACCAGATGTCCCCCCGAATTTGGAATCCATGGGTGCGCGCCTGGTTCTTCCTGAAGTCAGTGAACGGGAGCCCATCCTTGACTCCGCTTCGCGTCTCGCCGGCCAATATGTCCATGGACTTGGTAACAGTAGAATCGGGGTTTTTTCCGTACGTATTCTCGTAATTGTCAATTACGAAGGCAGGCCTGCCCGGCTTCTTGAGGATCTCGGCCTTGTTCTCGAGGACGCGCCTGCCGTTCAGCCAGCCGTCCGGATCGTCGAACTCGAAGTGAACTACGGTGTCGATGACCGGCACCACCCCCCTGCGACCGGCCGGATTCGCCGCCGTCGCCCCCTCGCCCGTGGTGAGAACGACATTCGCGGCGACCGGATTCTGATAGGTGAGCTGTGCGTCCGTGCTTATCGGGTTCTCGTATGTGGCCAGCGGCCGACCAGGCACCCGGGAGCGCTCCTGGAACCCCAGAAAAATCAGCGACACCTCCGGCACCTTCACCCTGATGGTGTGCGTGGCCTCGCCGTAGTGAGCCAGATCCGTGCTGCCGTCATCGGCGCGCACCGTGATGGTGTAGGTGGCATCCTCGGAAAGGAGCGGAGGGGTCCAGGTGACGGCCTGGCCAGAGGTGGTGTTGAAGCATTGGTTCTCCATCGGGACCTTGCAGGGAACGAGTTTCGGAACATTGCCGTCAACGAGGAAAGGGAAGGGAGAGGATTCTTGCTGCGGGGACACCCGCGCGATGCTCCACTCGGCCAGCAGCGGCAATTCATTGGGACCAGCACCAACGTCCACGGTCCTGAGCGGATCTCGATCCATGAGCGTGGCGATCAACTCTACGCTGCCGCCGGTGGTGACCGTCGTCGCACCGGACAGGGTGATGGTCGGCTTCGAATCGGACGGCGTGGCCGAAACGCTGTTCGTCGCGGGCCCGGCGCCGACTGCGGTGCGCGCTCGCACCTGAATCACATAGGTCTTTCCGTTCTCAAAGCCGGTCAGAGAGTGGCTGGTGGCGGAGGCGCCGCCGGGCACCGTCTTCCAGGTGTTCAGCGACTCTCCACTGGGCAGGGAATCGGCGGTGGACGACACGAGCTGGTACTCGTAGCCGGTGACCGAGGCGGCGCCGCCGTTGAGTTCGCCGGTTTCGGCGGGCGCGGCCCAGGACAGTTGCAACCGCTCTCTGGAGACGGTGGCTTCAAGGTTCCGCGGCGCGCCGGGCAGGACATCGTCGTCCTTCACCGTATAGGTGGCGTTGCTCGCCCCCTCCTCGAGCGCGTAGCCCGTGCCCGGCAGCAGGGTGACCTCAAGCAGCAGGTCCGAGTTGTCCGTGTCGTTGCCGGTGAAGTTGTAGGCGACGGTCTTTTTCTGGCCCAAGTGGTCCAATTTCACGGTGCGCGCCGTCCGGTCCGTCACCGCCAGATCACTTTGCGGAACTTCCGCGATGCGCACATTGACATCTTTCAGGCTGTTGAAGCGCGGCGTGGTCGAAGCCGAGGCGCTGACCTCGAATCTGGCCGTGCCGGTGGCGCCCGCTCCACCTTCCGGCCCCTCGGACGCCAGGGCGCGGATCGAAACCACCGGCGCCAGCACCTTCACCGTCACGGTGTCCGACGCGCTCAGGCCACGCTGGTCACGCACCGTGACGGTGAGCACGACATCGGTGTCCTCTTGAACGATGGGTGCGGTCCAGAGCCACAGTCTCTCGCCAGCCTGCAGGGTGCCCGGATCATCCGGCGTCACATTTTCGCCACTCAGTTCATAGGTGATCACATCGCCCGCATCCGAATCGCCGCCCTTAGCCTTGATTTGGACCTCCGCCTGTCCGCTCATCACCAACCCCCCGAATGAAGCGGTCAACTTGTCCACTGTCGGGGCGGTGTTGAGCACCGAATTGGCGTTGATACTGAGCGATGGCCCCGGGCCGATGCTGTTGACCGCGCGGATTTCCAGATCCACCTCCTGGTTGTCGGCGAGGCCGGTCAACTGGAAGCTCCGCGCTCCGGCGCCGCCATCTACCGTCGCGTAGGTCTGACTCCCCAGCTCGCCGCCATTCGCGGTGTGACGTACCTCGTAGCGCAGCACCGGCACCGCCTGACCATCCTGCTGACCGGAAGATGCTGGTGGTTGCCAGGTGTAGGTGAGCGTGTTGATGGTGCTTGCCACGGCGAGGCCCACCACCTGGCCGGGCGTCGCGTCATCGTCATTGACGGTGAACTCGATGCTGGCCGCCTGCGCGTCGATCTGGTATTCGTCCCCGGATGCGAGCGCAATCGCCACCTTCTCCGCCGTATTGACCGCCTGATTCTGAGTGGTGAGGAACTCCCAGGTCATGGAGGTCTCGCCTTTCGCCACAGTCGCCGTGGAGCCGATGCGCCCGGTCACCAGGCCGTCCGGGTCGGTGACCGTGAGATTGAAGGCTAAATCCTCCTCGACCGGCAGGGGGCTCACCTCGATGGAATACGCGGGGCGATTCTGGTTGGTCTCGGGAAGGCTCTGCTGCCCTTCGGTGACGGTGCTGGCGCCGGACTGCCTGATGGAGGCCACCAGCGTCCTGGTGGTCGCGGTCATCGTCGCGGTGCCCGGACCGAACGTCGCTTCCTGTTGGGAACGAGCGTTGCCGGCGCGAACCTCAACAGCGTAGGCCGTGCCCTGATCAAGGCCGGTGGCGAACCCGCTGGTGGTCTCGGGGCTGCCCGCCACCCACACCCAGCGGGCATCATCAATGGATTCGTCCGATGGCGCGATGCGGTACTCATAGCTCGTGATGGGGGTATCGGCGCCGTTCAGCGTGCCGGTATTCGCGGGCGCCGACCAGTCCAGATGGATGCGGTTGTAACCGGGCGTCAGGGTCAGGCTCGCCGGCGCTCCCGGCGCGGTCTCGTTGTCGGTGACCGTGAACTCGACCTCCGAGTCGTCCGTGTCCAGCGCGTAGCCGGCGCCGGGCAGCAGGCGCAGGGTCACCCCATTCTCGTTATTGATGATCCGGTCATTGTTGGTCCGGATAGCTCGGACGACTTCTCGGGAGCCGCCGGTGATGGTGGCGGTCAATGGCCCCGTCTCCAGTGTGCGCCCGCCCGCATCCACCAGCTCGATGTTCACCTCGAGATCCGCATCGGGTGCGCCCGGGGTCGCGCGCAGCCGCGCATTGAGGGTGGCTCCCTCGACGACGGTGGTGGGGGCATCGGCAGTCAACGAGACCGTCAGGTCGGTGAGGGTGGTTACGCTGTGCACCTCGCTGCGCGCGCCAAGGCCGAGCGAGTTGCGGGCGCGCAACTGGAAGCTGTAGGCCTGATTCATGTCGAGGCCGGTGATCGTGTGGCTGGTGGCGCTGGCGCTGTTGGCAATGGACTGCCAGGTGGCCAGGCCCAGCCTGGTCGCATCCCTGGACACCCGATATTCGTAGCCGGTGAGCGCGATGGCCGCCCCGTTCAACTGCCCGGTGTTTGTCGGCGGCGTCCAGCTCAAGGCGACCTGCTGATAGCCCGCCTCGCTGCTCAGCGCGGTGGGCGCGCCCGGATAGTCATCGTCGTCCTCGACCGTGAACTGAACACTGGGGGCATCGGTATCGACGGTATAGCCGGCGCCGGAGCGCATAGTGATATTGATGGACGAGTCGCCGTCCACCAGATTGTTCGTTTTGGTGGCAAGCCGGAAGCTGTAGCTACTCGCCTCCCCGGGAATCGTGATCTCGGTCGGCGGCGTGGAGCTGCTCAGCCTCCCGTCCGGATCCACTACCTGGAAGTAGGTGCGCAGGTGCCCGTTCCTGTCGAGCGCACCCGTGGTGACGTTCAGGTTGAATTCAATCGCGCCGCCTTCGGTCACACTGGTCGAGTCCGTGGCGCTGGTGACCGACACCTTCGGCAACCCGCGGGTGGTGGCGGTGGCCGCAGCGCTCGCCGGACCCGCACCCACGGCGGTGCGGACGCGCACATCAAAGGCGTAGTCCGTCTCCAGCGAGAGCTCCGGCACGATATGGCTGGTGGCTGTGGCGCTGTCGGGGATGGCAACCCAGGCAGCCGACGTCAGCGCCGCGGTGGTGGCCGCCACGCGATACTCGTAACCGGTAATCGGCGCCGCGGCGCCGTTCAGCAGGCCCGTCTGCGTCGGCGCGGTCCAGGACAGGGTCACCTGCCGATAGCCGGCGGAAGCCGTGAGCCCGCTCGGCGCCGAGGTCGGCGGGTCATCGTCGTCGGTAATCGTGATGGTGGCGGTCGATTTGTCCGGAGACGGCGTGTACCAGTCGTTTGGCCGCAGGGTCACCGTAACCTGGCGGTCGGGGTTGTCCACGAGGTTGCCGCGATACTGCACCGAGAAGGCGACGCTCGACTGGTTGGCAGGGATGGTGACCGAGGTGGGCGGGTTCACCAGTTCGACATGCGGGGCGGTCACGCGCAGCCGAGCCGTGGTTGCCTGCGGGAAAGACACGCCGGTTCCGGCGTAGCCCAGAGTCAGATCAATCCGGTGCGTGCCCGCGCCCCCCTCGGAGACGCTCTGCGACGAGGGCGTCAATTCCACCAGCGCCGGGTGGACGGTGATCTTGTGGCTGGCGCTGGCCTGCTGACTGCGGTCGCTCACCTCCACCTGAAGGGTCACCTCGGTGGGGATGCGCACCCGGGGCGCGGTCCAGGTGGGATTGGCGATGCGGTTGTTGCTGAAGGTTCCCGTGTTGGGCGGACCGGTCGTCCAAGTGTAGCGCAGGGTGTCGTTCGCGTCGGCATCGGCGCCAGTCGCGTCAAGGCTGAGACTCTTCGCGGAGTGAGTGGTCGCGGCGATGGCGTTCAAGGTCACGGTGGGCGCGTTGTTGAGCTGCACGACGGAGGTGGATGCGATGGCGCCGACGCCGGCGGCTGTCACTGCACGAACCTGGAAGTGCCAGCGTCGGTGTGCGCTCAGGCCGCTGATTCCATAATTTTTGGTGCTGCCCAACCACTGCGTCCAAGGCGCGTTCGCGATGTCGTTCGCTGTTCCCCAGCGCAACTCCCACCGGGTGACGGTTGCCGCCTTGCCATTCACCTTGCCGAGGTCGGCTGGCGGGCTCCAGTTGAGCGTCACGGTGCCGGTGCCGGACTCGGCCTCCAGATCGGCGGGCGGCCCGGCGAGGGTTTCGTCCGGGCGTACCGTGAAGGTGCGTTCGCGCCACTGCGAAGCCGCCTCCAGAGAGTACTCCGAACTGCTGCGCAAACGAATCGTGACCTGACCATTGGCACGATCTGCAGCCCCGGCGAGGTTCAGGGTGGGAAAGCTGATCGGCGTGATGACTTCCTGATTCGCCTGGGCGGAAACCGACACACTGAGCTCGCGCTTGTCCGTGGCGACATGCCCATCGGGGGCTTCGATGTCAATCTGCACATCGATCGAGAAGGCGTCGCCCTGGGGGTGATAGGCATGGAACGAGAACTTGATCTGCTCACCCTCGGTGATGGTGGTGGGTTCGCTCTGGGTGTTGGCGGGTTTGAGGATGATGATCGGGGTGCTCTGGGCCAGCGCGGGTTGGCTGGCGAGCGGGGCGAGAGCGACGGTGACCAGCAGCAGCCAGCGTTTCCAGGTTGCCATCTTCAGGCGGCCCCACCGCCCAGTTTGACCAAACTGGGGGGGGGGGGGGGGGGGGTGAAATCCGCTCGGTTCACCGGCGCACCCATCCGACATGGACAATCCAACGTCTGCTGTAGCGCGGCGACTCTCCGCAGCCCCCTTCGGGATAAGGCTGTTCTGCGCATTTTTGTTTTTTGTGCCCAGGGCAGACTTGTAAGCGTTTCCTTAACTTCCAGCATCATGATGGTATAATATTATAAAATTATACCATTTTGATTCCGGGACGACGCTCCAATCTCAAGCGGGGTGGTGATGGACCGGGACGTGGTCTTGCGCGGGCGTCCACAGCCCGTGGAACACTCGCCAGCCACACAACCCGGCGTGTACTGCCTGCGCACCCACCGCATTGCCCCGGATGTCCCCGCCCTCTGCCACAACCATACCCGACTCACCGATGTCGAAGCCGTGTTCCGTTTTTGTGGCCTTCGATCACGCGCCGCCAAGCAGTCTGTACTGAACCGCCCCGGAAATTCTCAATCCCCCTGATAAGGTATCTGGACTTACATACTAAAATTCAGTGAATATAAAGGAAAATTCAGCGTCTTTTAATCTAAATTTGTATCGTATGTTGTTCTGTTTCTCTTCCGTGAAAGGTCGGAGGGAGCCTGCCGGCGCCGGGCGTGAAGGGATTTCCGGCCTCTTATGGGAGCATAGCGCTGTGACCCTGATCAATCCCAAGGAAGCTTTGCTTCAATCAGGGCTCCTTCAGATACCTGCCAGCCTGCCGGGCAAAATACGTCAGGATTCCGTCTGCTCCCGCCCGCTTGAAAGCCGTCAGGGTTTCCAGCACCGCGGTTTTTTCATCCAACCAGCCGCGCTGCGCTGTGACCCTGATCAATCCCAAGGAAGTTTTGCTTCAATCAGGGCTCCTTCAGATACCTGCCAGCCTGCCGGGCAAAATACGTCAGGATTCCGTCTGCTCCCGCCCGCTTGAAAGCCGTCAGGGTTTCCAGCACCGCGGTTTTTTCATCCAACCAGCTGCGCTGCGCTGCGGCCTTGATCATGGAATATTCTCCACTGACGTTATATACAAAGGTAGGCATGCGGAATTCGGATTTGACCCGCCGGATGATGTCCAGATACGGCAGGCCGGGCTTGACCATAATCAGGTCCGCGCCTTCACTGATATCCAGCGCCACTTCACGCAGCGCCTCGTCGGAATTGGCCGGGTCCATCTGGTAGGTCTGTTTGCCTCCCTTGCCGAGGTTTGCCGACGAGCCAACGGCATCCCGGAACGGGCCGTAAAACCCGGACGCGTATTTTGCCGAATAGGCGAGGATGCGGGTATTGATATAGCCGGCGCCGTCCAGGGCTGTGCGGATAGCGCCGATACGACCGTCCATCATATCGGATGGAGCAACGATATCGATACCTGCTTCGGCCTGGGACAAGGCCTGTTGTGCCAGAACTTCTACAGTGGCATCGTTGACAACATAGCCGCTCTTGTCCAACAGGCCGTCGTGGCCGTGGGTAGTGAACGGGTCCAGCGCCACATCGGCGATAATGCCCAGTTCCGGGATCGCGGCCTTCAGTTCCCTTGCCGCGGACTGCACCAGGCCCTCCGGGTTCCACGCCTCGCTGCCGTCAGCGCTCTTTTTCCGTTCCGGGGTAACGGGAAACAGCGCCAACGCCGGAATCCCCAGTTCCGCGCAGACGCGCGCTTCTTCAGCCAGCAGATCAATACTCAGGCGTTCGACACCCGGCATGGCCGGAACCGGCACGCGCTGATTTTTACCCTCCATGATGAAGACGGGCCAGATCAGGTCAGCGGGGCTGAGCGAGGTCTCCCGCATCATGCGCCGGGTAAAATCATGCTCGCGCATACGCCGCATTCGTATTGCAGGGTAATTTCCCAAATGATTTGCCGCCATATCTGCCTCGGTAATGCGTCGTAAAACGCTAATTTTAGCAGAGTTTCCCGCGATACAGGGGGAAGTCTGGGGGTATAATACTTAACTGTTTCGGGAATGCCTGATTGCAGGGGATAATTCGGGAGTGTCAGAATTTCTGAATCCTTCAGGGCATCCGGTATTATCTCGTTCCCACGCTCCTGCGTGGGAATGCATACATTACGCTGAACGTTCTTGTTCCCACGCGGGAGCATGGGAACAAGGAGACAGTCGGAATTTCCGAATCCATTGGGAAATCTGGTATGTTATACTATGATCTGAATACAGATAACAGGAGACGAACGATTCAGCCAGCAGTCGAAACACGGACTGTACTCCCTGAGGCTGGCGCCGGACAGTTGGCGCTGACTTTTCCCGGTCTGATGCCAACCTCACCATTGCCCGCGGCCAATGTTGCTATGGTGCCACAACGCAGTCCGCTACGATATCCCGGAGGCAAGACTTGGCTTGTGCCGCATATACGACACTGGCTTGGAAAAATACAGCCTGCACCGGAACTGCTGATTGAACCTTTTGCCGGCGGGGGAATTGTTTCATTGACTGCCGTGATGGAAGGTCTGGTGGATCGATGCCTGATGATCGAACTGGATCCTGACGTGGCGGCTTTCTGGCAGGCTTGTTTACGTTATGGGCCGCAGTTATGCGATAAAGTCAGGAACTTCCGGCCAACGCGAGAAACAGTGCTTGAGTTATCGCATAAAAATGGCAGTGGGGTAGTTGAACATGGTTTCCGAACGCTTGTGATGAATCGAACCCGCCGCGGCGGCATCCTGGCTTCGGGCGCGTCATTATCCCGATCTGGTGAAAATGGAAAGGGAGTCGCATCCCGCTGGTATCCGGAAACCCTGATCAGGCGTCTTTGTGATATCACACGACATGCGGACCGCATCGACTTCGCAGAGGCGGACAGTATGGCCTTGTTGGACACCTTGTTGCAAGGACGGAGAGATAAAGTGGCGGTTTTTATTGACCCTCCATATACTGCGGGCGGTAAGCGGGCCGGCAAACGGCTTTATACCCATAACCGGATAGATCATTCCCAATTGTTTGCGGTATTGTCGGATACTGACGCCAATTTTTTGATGACGTATGATCATGCTCCTGAAATAGAAACTCTGGTCCGTCGCCATGGTTTTCACGCGGTACAGGTGATGATGCAGAATACACACCACGCCAGGGTGCCGGAGTTGGTCATTTCACCACAGCCGGTATTCACCCAGTGAGCGCGCGCTATGGCATTGCAGAGTGGTATGGACGCTCTCTTACAGGACTCTCCCGCACAGAGCGCCAGCATCTGGCTGAAATTGCCTTGACGAACGGGCCAGCGCCACCCTGTCCATTTCAAAAGAACCTCCGACCCTGTCGAAAACGCGGTGGTGTATGCTCTCTCCAACGCTACCGCAAAAGCGCTGACGGACAACTCGGTTTGCCGGAAGGCGCCCCTGTCATCGTGTGTCCGTCCAGATTTGAGGAACAGCAGCTACTAGTGGTCTGGCTTGCTGAAATTGTCGGTTTCTCCCGCAAAGATGCGATGCTTGCTCGCGAAATCCCATTTATGCACGGTACAGAAACGGGGAAGGCGGCCGGAAAAATAGATATGGTCGTCGCCAGCAGCGCCAGCAAAGATGAACTGAAATGGTACGGTCTGGAAATTCAGGCTGTTTACTTCTCTGGCCCGGGCATGACATCTGAATTTGAGAACCAGAGAGACTGTGCTCGGGCGCTGCCACCTTTCCCTGATGCAATTCGTCGTCCGGATTGGCGCTCTTCAAGCGCGAAACGATTGATGCCCCAATTACAAATCAAGGTTCCGACCTTGCGACGCTGGGGCTCAAAACTGGCGGTAGCCGTAGATGGACCATTTTTTGATTCATTGGGAGGCGTTGCTTCAGACTATAGCCGCGATCTTAATGATGGCGATGTTATCTGGCTGATTCCAGAACTCAAGCGTCAAACGGATGGACGTTACCAACTCAGCGCCGGACATTGGGAGGCGCTTACCCTTGAGGCTTCAACCAACAAACTGCTCGCGGCCGAGACGGTCAGGCGTGATACTTTTGAACAGAACCTAAAAACGAAACTGGAATTATTCTGAAAAAAGCCATGAGCAAACTATCTCCTGGCAACCGCTTGCGTCAGGCCGTGTCGGAAAACAGGCCCTTGCAGGTGGTCGGCGTGATCACTGCGCTGGCCGCGCGTATGGCGCAGCGGGCCGGACACAACGCGATTTACCTGTCCGGCGGCGGGTTGGCCGCCAATTCTCTGGGGGTTCCCGATCTGGGTATCAGCACTCTGGAGGATTTGCTGATCGACATACGGCGTATTACCGATGCCTGTGAGTTGCCGCTGCTGGTGGATGCGGACACCGGTTTCGGTGGCGCGTTCAATATCGCCAGGACTACGCGCAGCCTGATCAAGGCCGGCGCCGCGGGTATGCACATCGAAGATCAGGTATTGGCAAAGCGTTGCGGACACCGGCCCAACAAGGCCATCGTTGCCAAAGCCGAGATGGTTGATCGCATCAAGGCCGCGGTCGATGCCCGCAGCGATGCCGGTTTCGTGATCATGGCGCGCACCGACGCGCTGGCTGTTGAGGGCATGGACGCCGTTACAGAGCGAGCCAACGCCTGTATCGAAGCCGGCGCTGACATGATCTTTCCGGAAGCGGTGACGACTCTGGAGCAGTATCGCACCCTGCGCGCGCAGATCCAGGCGCCGCTGCTGGCAAACATTACCGAGTTCGGCAAAACGCCGTTGTTTTCCACTCAGGAGCTGGGCGCCGCGGGCATTGATATCGTACTTTACTGCTGTGGGGCCTACCGGGCGATGAACAAGGCCGCCATGACATTTTACCAAGCTGTGCTGGCGGACGGCCATCAGCGTGATGTTATTGCTTCCATGCAGACGCGGGAGGAAATGTATGAACTGCTGGATTACCACGACTACGAACGCAAACTGGATGAGTTGTATCTTGATGACGACGTCCGCTGAGATTCTCGCGCAACGCAAACAGCTTGCCCACGCTGAGGTCAGCGCGCGCCCGATCTGGCTTGGCATGCTCTTGCAACAGCCGAGCGGCGCCTGTTGCGGGGGTGTGTCGCAATGAGTCAGCCTGGCAACATGGGCAGTATCAGGCCCAAAAAGTCAGTCGCGTTATCCGGTGTGGTTGCCGGCAACACCGCGTTATGCACCGTGGGGCGCACCGGCAATGATCTGTCCTATCGCGGCTACGACATTCTGGATATCGCCGAGACCTGTGAATTTGAAGAGATCGCGCACCTGTTGTTGCATGAGCGGCTGCCCGACAGGACGGAACTGCACAGGTACAAGACAAAACTGGCCACGTTTCGCAGCCTGCCTGCCCCGGTAAAAGCCGGGCTGGAACTGTTGCCCGCCGATGTCGCGCCCATGGATGTGCTCAGAACCGGTTGCTCGCTGCTGGGCGCGCTGGCGCCGGAAGCCGATGAACAGACGGTTGCCGAGGCCCGCGACATCGCCGACCGCCTGCTGGCGTCATTCCCGTCCATGCTGGCTTACTGGTTCCATTTCAGTCATCACGGCAAGCGCATTAACGAGCAAACCGCAGATGATTCCATCGGCGGCCACTTTCTGAATATGTTGCACGGCAGACCCCCGTCAGAATTATGGGTGCGCGCCATGCACACCTCGCTGATCCTGTATGCGGAACACGAGTTCAACGCTTCAACCTTCACCGGCAGGGTGGTCGCCGGCACCGGTTCGGATATGTATTCGGCTGTAACCGGCGCCATCGGCGCATTGCGCGGCCCCAGACACGGCGGCGCCAATGAGGTCGCCATGGAGATACAGCAACGCTATTCAGGCCCGGACGAGGCCGAGGCGGACATTCGGGAACGACTCGCCCGCAAGGAGATAGTAATCGGCTTCGGGCACCCCGTTTATACCATCTCGGACCCCCGCAACGAGGTAATCAGGCGCGTGGCCAGATGCCTTTCCGATGATAACGGCGACCTGAGGCTGTTCGATATCGCCGAACGGCTGGAAACGGTCATGTGGGACGCCAAAAAGATGTTTCCCAATCTGGACTGGTTCTCGGCCGTCGCCTACAACATGATGGGCATTCCCACAGCCATGTTCACGCCCATATTCGTGATGGCGCGGGTAACGGGCTGGGCGGCGCACATCATCGAACAGCGCCAGGACGGCAAGATAATACGTCCCGGCGCCAATTATACCGGCCCCGACAAGATGGAGTTTGCGCCGTTGCATGACCGGGTCAGGCAACGGTAACTGCCGCCACAACAACATCCTGATAATCACAAAATTACGCATACCCGGGTTCAGATGTGCTATCACATTATTTTTTTCATGGCAGCGTTTTCCAATAGCAAAATGATGGTGAAACGGGTTGCCATGTACAGCGGTGTTATTCGGATGTGCCGAGTGCGTTATGGATGATGATCACATGGCATCTGGCGCGGGGCAAGGTCAGGCGCTGTGGGGGCGCTGGCGGTAATGCACAAAAATATAGTTTTGAATTTTTATTCGTTTATAGTAGTATCTTAAAGCTAAATATGATAGTATCCTGAAATTAACCCCAGTATTAGTAAGCCTTGCGGGCTGTCTGGCGGGTTGCTCAGGCCGTATCCGGGGATGCGTTATGGTGACGGGTCGGTAGAGCGCAAGCTGGGTCTTGACTGGACTGGCAGTAGCGTAAGAGGGGGCTTGCAGGCGTTTTTCTCCTTGTTCCCATGCTTCCGCGTGGGAACAGGAACGGTCAGCGTAATGTATGCATTCCCACGCAGGAGCGTGGGAACGAGAAATGATAGTATCCTGAAATTAACCCCAGTATTAGTAAGCCTTGCGGGCTGTCTGGCGGGTTGCTCAGGCCGTATCCGGGGATGCGTTATGGTGACGGGTCGGTAGAGCGCAAGCTGGGTCTTGACTGGACTGGCAGTAGCGTAAGAGGGGGCTTGCAGGCGTTTTTCTCCTTGTTCCCATGCTTCCGCGTGGGAACAGGAACGGTCAGCGTAATGTATGCATTCCCACGCAGGAGCGTGGGAACGAGAAATGATAGTATCCTGAAATTAACCCCAGTATTAGTAAGCCTTGCGGGCTGTCTGGCGGGTTGCTCAGGCCGTAAATCCGGGGATGCGTTATGGTGACGGGTCGGTAGAGCGCAAGCTGGGTCTTGACTGGACTGGCAGTAGCGTAAGAGGGGGCTTGCAGGCGTTTTTCTCCTTGTTCCCATGCTTCCGCGTGGGAACAGGAACGGTCAGCGTAATGTATGCATTCCCACGCAGGAGCGTGGGAACGAGAAATGATAGTATCCTGAAATTAACCCCAGTATTAGTAAGCCTTGCGGGCTGTCTGGCGGGTTGCTCAGGCCGTAATCCGGGGATGCGTTATGGTGACGGGTCGGTAGAGCGCAAGCTGGGTCTTGACTGGACTGGCAGTAGCGTAAGAGGGGGCTTGCAGGCGTTTTTCTCCTTGTTCCCATGCTCCCGCGTGGGAACAGGAACGGTCAGCGTAATGTATGCATTCCCACGCAGGAGCGTGGGAACGAGAAATGATAGTATCCTGAAATTAACCCCAGTATTAGTAAGCCTTGCGGGCTGTCTGGCGGGTTGCTCAGGCCGTATCCGGGGATGCGTTATGGTGACGGGTCGGTAGAGCGCAAGCTGGGTCTTGACTGGACTGGCAGTAGCGTAAGAGGGGGCTTGCAGGCGTTTTTCTCCTTGTTCCCATGCTCCCGCGTGGGGACAGGAACGGTCAGCGTAATGTATGCATTCCCACGCAGGAGCGTGGGAACGAGAAATGATAGTATCCTGAAATTAACCCCAGTATTAGTAAGCCTTGCGGGCTGTCTGGCGGGTTGCTCAGGCCGTATCCGGGGATGCGTTATGGTGACGGGTCGGTAGAGCGCAAGCTGGGTCTTGACTGGACTGGCAGTAGCGTAAGAGGGGGCTTGCAGGCGTTTTTCTCCTTGTTCCCATGCTCCCGCGTGGGAACAGGAACGGTCAGCGTAATGTATGCATTCCCACGCAGGAGCGTGGGAACGAGAAACTGACCCCAATGGCGTATTATCAACAACTCACGCAGACCGCCTGTGAGTCTCATAAGTAGTGAACCAGGACATTGACGCCCCCCTTGCCCTGTTGTACTGTATCTTTCAGGAAGCCGTAAGGACTTGTTTCACGCAGACAGAATATATTAACGGAGGTCCATATCAATGGAATCTATATCAATGGAAGTCATCGCCATCGCGACCGCCAGCATAGCGCTGGGCGGCCTCATTCTTACACTGGGCGCTGTCATTCTCAAGATAGGCAATCTTATTGTCCGTAGTCAGTAGCATCCTGGGGTTGTTTCTGTCATTGTTTCGGATCGTGCCGATGCGCCATGCCTGTTCGCCGACTGTTGTCAGTAATTGGAGCGTTTTTTCTTCCTCTTCGGGGGAGACTGCCAGGACCAGCCCGACGCCGCAGTTGAAGGTTCGATACATCTCCTGAGTCGCCACATTGCCGGTTTTCTGCAACCAGTGAAATATGGCTGGCCAGTTCCAGCTGCTCTGATCGAGGTCGGCGCCCAGTCCGTCGGGGATGACCCGGGGGATGTTTTCAGTCAGGCCGCCGCCGGTGATATGGGCGATGGCCTTGACAGTGACCTCCGGTAACAATGCAGCGATGGCGTTTCGGTAGATACGCGTCGGTTCCAGCAACAATTCAGAAAACGCGACACCATCCAGCGTGTCGCTCAGCGCAGTACCGGAGTCGGCAAGAATTTTGCGGATCAGCGAGTATCCGTTCGCATGCGGACCGCTGGAGGGGAGGGCGATCAGCGCGTCTCCCTCTCTGGTATGTTCCCCGGTGATAATCTCCTGTTTTTCCACGACTCCAACACAGAAGCCTGCCAGGTCGTATTCACCGGGTTGGTACATTCCCGGCATTTCCGCGCTCTCGCCACCGATCAACGCGCAGCCGGACAGTTCACAACCCCGGGCAATGCCCTTCACAACTGCTGTTGCGGTGTTGACTTCCAGTCTTGAACAGGCGAAATAATCAAGGAAAAACAGGGGTTCGGCGCCTGATACCAGAATATCGTTGACGCACATGGCGACCAGATCAATGCCGATGGTGTCGTGCCGGTCCAGTTCGATAGCGAGTTTTATCTTGGTGCCCGCGCCATCGGTCCCCGAAACCAGCACCGGCTGACGGTATTTTGTTGCAGACAGGTCAAACAAGGCCCCGAAACCGCCCAACTCCCCCAATACTTCGGGGCGTTGCGCCGCGCGCGCCAGGGATTTGATATTGACCACCAGTTCATTGCCCCGGTCAATACTGACTCCGGCAGCTTCATAGTCGGTGTGCTTCATTGATACGATAATAATGTCATAAAGTAGGATACTATAATGTGAAGGTTTTTCACTTTCCAGACGTCGGGCGCAGTTTCACAATGGGTTCGGCTTGAGTATATGAAAAAAATATTGTGCATAATCTGCTGTTTGTGGTGCCTGTCTCCGTTATCTGCGCTGGCGATCAAGGTGTCTGGCCTGTATGAGGCGGAAACGATCGTAAGCAGCCAGTCGAATGATAGCAGACTGGCGGCGCTTCGGGTCTGCCTGGGCGCGGCTTTGGTGAAGTTGACCGGGGTGCGGCAGGTATCGGGAGAAGCGGCGTTGGAGCCGATTCTGGAGCAGGCGGAAAAATTTGTTCAACAGTATCATTATCAGGAACTCAGCACCGCTCAGGCTGGCGCGCCGAAGTGGCGCATGGTCGTCAAATTCGACGAGGAGAACCTGAACAATTCGCTGCGCGCGCTGGGGATACCGGTGTGGGACAAGGAACGGCCGTCGATATTGTTCTGGATAGCGCTGGAGCAGTCAAATCGCAGATTATTCGCACATGACCTGAATGCTTCCGAACTGCTTGAGACAGTGACTGAGGCGGCGCAACGGCGGGGTGTTTCCGTCCTGTTTCCATTGCATGATCTCGACGATCAGACGCACATTCAGCCTGGTGATGTATGGCTGGGTTTCCAGGAACAGATTATTGCCGCTTCCGCCAGATACAGGGCTGATGTTGTCCTGACGGCAAGCATAAGTTCCCCGGCGCCGGGGATTTGGGAGAGCAGATGGAGAAGTTACGGGGGCGATAGCGCCGGGCACGAATGGCGAACTGAGGCCGACCGGCTGGATTTTGCGCTGGAAGAAGGGTTTGACGTGTTTGTCGATACCCTGGCATACGAGTTTGTTCGCAGTGGCAGCCATACTCTGGTGGGCGAAATCGAGATCACGGTGAGCGCCGTCAATACCGTTGAACAATACGCGCGCCTGCTTGACTATCTGGAATCCCTGAGTTCGGTCAGCAGTATCAATGTGAAAGAGGTGCGCAGCGGGGAGGTGGCGCTGGCGCTATCGGCCCATGGCGGCGAACAGGTCGTGCTGCGCACCATCAAGCTGGGGAAAACCCTGGAGCCGATTGAAGGTTCCGCCGGGCATCACTACCTGTTGAACCCCTGAATGGCAGAGCGACAGACCGGCATGACAAAATCGGTTCACGAACACCAGCGCGCGCTGGAATTTTATCAGGGACACGAGTTTCGGTCGCTCGGTGATGGTGAATCCGGGACGCCGCGCTCGCAGCTCCCGCTGGGGTTCAAACGCTACGACACTTATACTTTTGCCAGTTATATTCCGGGGCCCAACCGGCAGGCGCGGGATGCCTTGCAGCAGTTGGCGCAGGGCTCAGGCAGCGACAATATCTATCTCTGGGCTGGCCAGGGCGCGGGCAAGACCCATTTGCTTCAGGCCGTGTGCAACCTGGCCGCGCGTTGCGGACGCGCCAGCGCCTGTATCCCGTTAAGGCAGATAGACGATTTCACGCCGGAGTTGTTTTCGTCTCTGGAAGAGCTCAGTCTGGTGTGCCTGGACGATGTGGATGAACTGAGCGGCAGGGACGAATGGGAACTGGCTCTGTTTAACCTGTTCAATCGCCTGAAGGACAAGCAAACGCCGCTGGTGATGAGCGCGGGATGCAGCCTCAAAGGCAGCCGGATGCGCCTGCCGGACCTGAAATCAAGGCTGTCCTGGGGGCTTTGCTATCACCTGCAACCGTTGACTGATGATGACAACATCACTGCGCTGAAGTTGCGCGCGCAGGAGCGCGGGCTTGAGCTGAGCGACCCGGTGGTCGAATACCTGATGAAACGGGTTCAGCGTGATACCCGCAATCTGTTTCTGTGGCTGGACCGGCTGGATCGGCACAGTATGGATGCGCAGAGAAAATTGACGGTGGAGTTTGTGAAGCAGGTCCTGTAGGGGGTGTTATAGAACTCCTGCCCGCCAGCAAATCTCTCCTCCCTTGGGGGGGAGAAGGCGCGACAAGGGCGCAGCCCGCAGACGCGCCAGAGGGGGGATCAACAAGGCCAGACTGAAGGCGCTAATCGCAAAGCCAGATACCCCTCCCCGCCGGTGTCTGCGCCTGCGGCTTGACCCCGCCGACCCTCCCCCAGGGGGAGGGTGATTAATGTGCTGACAATTTCAGAGACAGCTCTGCGAGTCTGGCGCCCTGGGTTATGCAGATCTGTTTTTCCTCGTCTGTGACCTTGAGCTTGCTCTCTGTGCCAGCGACGTGACTCGCGCCGTAAGGGGTGCCGCCAGAGCGGGTGGAGATCAGGGCCGGTTCCGTGTAAGGCACGCCCATGATGATCATCCCGTGGTGCAGCAACGGCAGCATCATGGACAGCAGCGTGCTCTCCTGGCCGCCGTGCAGGCTGCTGGTGGAGGTAAACACGGTGGCGGGCTTGCCCGCCAGACTGTTGGACAGCCAGAGATCAGCCGTGCTGTCGAGAAAATACTTCAGTGGCGCGGCCATGTTGCCGAACCGGGTGGGGCTGCCCAGAGCAATGCCGGAGCAGCTCAGCAGGTCGTCCTTGCTGGCGAACGGCGGCCCCTGGTCGGGGATGTCACTGGCTACGGCCTCGCACACCGCGGATACGGGCGGGACAGTGCGGATGCGCGCCCGACACGGTTTAACCGACTCCACGCCGCGCGCGATATACCGCGCCATTTCCGCGACATTGCCGTAGCGGCTGTAATAGAGAACGAGTATCTCTGCCATGGGTCAGATGATGTCCAGCACGTTCTCCGGCGGGCGTCCCAGCGCGGCCTTGCCGTTGGCCAGCACGATGGGCCGTTCGATGAGCACCGGGTGTTTGAGCAGCGCCTCGAGCAACTGTGCATCGGACAGTTCCGGGGAATCCAGATTATTCTCCTTGTATGGCGCTTCTTTTTTGCGCATCAGTTCTCCGGGGGTCAGCCCCAGCAACGCCAGTATTTCGGTCATTGCGTTTTTGTCGGGCGGGTTTTTCAGATATTCAATGATCTGCGGCTCCAGCCCCTTGCCGCGCAGCAATTCCAGCGTCTGCCTGGATTTACTGCAACGCGGGTTGTGATATATCGTTATGGTCATTTTTCAAACTCCGGCATAAGCCTCATACAAGCACAGATTCATAATGTGTCGCATTACAATTTCTCGTTGATGAACTCGATGACGCGCGCCAGTGGAATGTCAATGCTCTCGGCATCGCATCTGCTCTTATATTCCAGAGTCCTGTTATCCAGCCCGCGTTCGCTGAACACCAGGCGATGCGGTATGCCGATCAGTTCCATATCGGCGAACATGACTCCGGGCCGTTCTTTTCTGTCGTCCAGCAACACCTCCGTGCCGTTGTCAAGCAGGCGCTGATACAGTTCATCGACAGCCGCGCGCAGGCGCTGTGACTTGTGCGCGTTAATGGGTATCAGGGCAAGCCGGTACGGGGCCAGCGCGCCGGGCCAGATGATGCCGCGCGCATCGTGGTTCTGTTCGATGGCGGCGGCAACGATGCGTGAAACGCCTATGCCGTAACAACCCGTATGCAAGGTCACGGCTTCTCCGGTTTCATTCAGGCAGTTGGCGTTCATCGCCGCGCTGTATTTGGTTCCCAGCTGAAAGATATGGCCCACCTCGATGCCCCGCGCGATCCTGAGCGCCCCGGAGGCGTCGGGTGACGGGTCGCCATCCACCACGTTGCGCAAGTCGGCGGCAGCCGGTTCTGCCAGATCTCGCTGCCAATTCACCCCCGTGAGGTGGTAGCCGTTCTCGTTGGCGCCACAGATAAAATCCGCCATGGCCAGCGCGTCATTATCGGCGATGGCGGGCAGCTTCAGCCCTGCCGGGCCCAGCGAGCCGATGTCGCAGCCCAGTTGTTTTGAGATTGCCTCAGGTGTTGCGAAGCTCAGCGGCGTTGCCACCTGCGGCAGTTGTTCGGCTTTCAGGCGGTTCAGGTCATGATCGCCGCGCAACACCAGCGCCACGAGGTCCTCATCGTTGCCCCTGACGATCAGCGTTTTCAGGCAACGGTCGGGGGTCACATCGAAAAAGTCGCAGATGTCGGCGATGGTGTGCTGGTCTGGCGTGGCGGTCTTTGTCAGGGTTTCAAGCGGTTCCGGCCTTGCCTTTGCGGGCGCGGACGCGGCGATGAGTTCAACGTTGGTGGCAAATTCCGAACCCTCGGAGAACGCGATGCTGTCTTCGCCTGAGTCGGCCAGCACGTGAAATTCATGCGACACCTTGCCGCCGATATTGCCGCTGTCGGCGACCACGGCGCGGAAGTCCAGTCCCAGACGGCTGAAGATGCGTGAATAGGTCTGGTACATGACCTCGTAGGTCTGTTCCAGGGATTCCTGATTGAGATGAAACGAGTACGCGTCCTTCATGATGAATTCGCGCGCCCGCATGATGCCGAAGCGGGGGCGAATTTCGTCGCGGAATTTGGTCTGGATCTGGTAAAAATTGGCTGGCAGCTGCTTGTAGCTGCGCACCTCGTTTCTGATCAGGTCGGTGATGACTTCTTCATGGGTGGGCCCCAGACAGAAGTCCCGTTTGTGGCGGTCCTTAAAACGCAGCAGCTCAGGGCCATATTCCTCCCAGCGGCGGGATTCGCGCCATAACTCGGCCGGTTGTACGCCGGACAGCAGCACTTCCTGGGCGCCGGAAGCGTCCATTTCCTCGCGCACCACGGCTTCCACCTTGCGCAGGACTCTCAGCCCCAGTGGCAGCCAGTTGTATATGCCCGCCGCGGTTTTTCGAATCATCCCGGCGCGCAGCAACAACTGATGGCTGATTACCTCGGCATCCGCCGGGGCTTCGCGCAGGGTGGCTAACAGGGTTTCTGTGGTTCGCATGATGGCGACTATTGTAACCCAGTTTGCCTCTGGCTGGTGTACGCAGGTTTGGCAGGCGCTTTATCCGTGTTTATGAACGGATGGCGGACATTACGACACTGCTGGATACGGGAGATTTTCTGGTGTACAGGGGTTATAATTACAGCATGAACGCAAGCGCAGGCAAAACGATATTAAACGTAAAAACAGGAAACTTTGACTGAATGCCAAATTTGGAGACTAAACATGCCAGCGTCGTTTACATCAGATGACATCACACTTCTTGGATATCGTAAGGTAGATCAACAGATAAAGTCTCCGGTAAAGCCGGGGCATGGCCTGGATTGACTCAATCGCCTCATGAGCGGCTGAACAGGCGCTCCTCGCGAAAGATGTCAGTGTCTGACATATCGCTCACCTCGATTGATTTACCAAATTTACCAGCCTAAACAGGGTTTGGGGTTTTCTCCGTAGTCACATATTTGTCTGCCTGATGGATAACAGATTACACAACAGGCTGATATATTATAACAATTTTCTTCAAGTGGTGGTTCGGGTTCCGGGGGCGGGCAATTTCCGAGCTCTTCGCAGGTACACGTCACGCCAGGACAGCCACATGTTGTGCATACATCATCAGGCGGGCAATTTCCAAGCTCTTCGCAGGATGGAGCAGTCCGGGTTTCTTCGTCTTCGTTGCCTTCGTCATTTCCATTATTTCCGTTGTCGTCGTCGTTGCCATTATTCCCGTTGTTGCGGTCGTCATTTCTATTATTTCCATTGTTGTTGTCGTTGTTATTATTATTATTGTCATCGGGAGGATGGCGGCCCTCGTTCGGCGGACAGTATTTTGTTCCGTAGGCGGTTCTGGTTTTTGTAGAGCAGTCAGCCAGTTTTCTTCTTTGTGTAAATTTGACCCCGCTGCATTTTGAACTTGTGCCTGGCGACCAGCTTGTCGAACTGCATGTTCTTTTGCATTCGGTTCCTGTGATGCTGGCGCCACTGGTTTTTCTGCCGCGAACGCCTGTGCGGTCGGCTCTTTTGGCGGGTTTGGGGTCGTTGAAGCTGGCGACATCGCAGCCCTCGGGTTTGGCCGTGATGGTATCCACCATGGTGAATGTTTCGCTCGCGCAGTATTGGTACGGTCTGGGTTGGTAGCCTTGCTCCCAGCGCCTGCATTCGCGACAGTTTTTTGTGCCGCCTGTTATAACGCGGGTTTCGGCAGGCTTTCGGGCGCGACCGTGCCCTTCGCATTTCGGGGTCATCGTGCGGGTTTGTCTGGGGCGCCTTACGCTCGTACAAACCTCTGATGCCGCAGGCGTCCACTCGCCGATGTCCCAGTCCTCTGAAACATTTCCGGTGCAGGCAGGTCCGGTTTTGTCGTCCTTGCTGTCGCTCGCGCACGTGGTTATATAGAAACTTGCATCACATTGTTTGTCTGCGGGGATGTCTGAGTCCACACTGAGCGTGCCATCCGTGTTTTTACAGCCGTTGGCATCGAAGATACACCGGCCGCCGTAATCGCTGGTTGTCAGGTGATTGACAAATTCATTAAAGCGTTCTTCGGTTTTCAGGTTCAGAGGAAATCCACTGCCTTCGCCTTTTTCGGTTTCCCATTTGTCTTTCAGCCAGATTCTGTATATGAGGTTGTCTTTGGTGTCATCAGCGTTGCCGTCGCTGTCGGCATCCACTTTCGGCGGATAACGTTTGATCAGGCCGTAGCCGTCATCATGCGGCCAGAGAATTATCAACTGGTCGTTGGTGGAAAAATGACCGCTGTCGCCCTGGCATGTTTCTGCCCGGACGTTTTTGTCAAATTCAGTCTGGCATTCTTCTGCGTTGATGATTGAGGGGACGGGGATTAAAGTGATCAGGGCGACCAGCAGCAGAGAAGTTTTCATGGTTGATCTCATCTTTTCTGGTACCAGAGTATTTCAGGCCAGTGGTTTATTCGTGGAAACATTTTTTTGTCAGGCAATGGTCATAATCCTCGTTGTAATCCCCCTGCCAGAGGGGGGAGGCGCGCGGCAAAATGCCGGTTGCCACCCCCCCTGGCGCCCGTAGGCTGTCCCTGATCCGTGGCCCGACGCAGACTATCGAGCCGCCTTCAGGCAAGGAGGATTCCGTTATCAGGATTTGGGGGGAAGCGCATGAACTCCTTTTCGGCAGTTTGCCCCGGAGCAGGTTTGCTGTTGCCCCGTTTCCCTGACGTTGAGGAAATTTTAGCCGTCCTGATTCTCTGGTGATGTGAGAAATGTCACAAAAAGCGATAAAAAGGAGAGATTTGCTTCTCCTTGTTCCCATGCTCCGGCGTGGGAACAAGAAACGGTCAGCGTAATGTATGCATTTCCACGCAGGAGCGTGGGAACGAGAAATAACTCCTGCAACATCAATCACCCTGGCGCTGTTGACCCCCCCCCCTCCGGCGCTACTGCGGGCTGCGCCCTTGCCGCGCCTTCTCCCCCTCAAGGGGGGAGAGATTTGTTTCTCCTTGTTCCCATGCTCCCGCGTGGGAACAAGCAATGGTCAGCGTAATGTATGCATTCCCACGCAGGAGCGTGGGAACGAGATGCGCAACAGCCACTTGGCAAAAATCTGCCGTTAGTAACCAAACTGAGTTACAATGCCTTGCTTTGACTTTGTGATGGTCCTGATTCAAGCGCGCAACTTGACGCTTCTTTAGAATATCAGTAAGTTACACTGTTTTATTGTTGGGCAACCTACAGGATTTCCCGGTGAAAAAAACCAGACCGATACTGCGCGGGGCCGAAATATTTGTTCGGGCTCTGAAAGATGAAGGGGTGAAACATGTTTTCGGCTACCCCGGCGGCGCCGTATTGCATATTTACGACGAGTTGTACAAGCAGACCGAGGTGGAGCATATCCTCGTTCGCCACGAGCAGGGCGCCGCGCACGCGGCAGACGGCTATGCCCGGGCGACCGGCCGTCCCGGCGTGATTCTGGTCACCTCCGGGCCGGGCATAACCAACGCCATTACCGGCATTGCCACGGCGTATATGGATTCCATCCCGCTGGTTGTTTTCAGCGGCCAGGTGCCCACCTCTGTGATTGGCAATGACGCCTTTCAGGAAGTGGATGCCACCGGCATCACCCGGCCCTGCGTCAAACATAATTTCCTGGTGCATGATGTCAAGGATCTGGCCACGATCATCAAAAAGGCGTTTTTCATCGCTTGCAGCGGACGTCCGGGCCCCATTCTCGTGGATATTCCCAAGGACGTGACGGCTGACTCCTGCGCGTATGAATACCCGGACATGGTCGATATGCGCTCCTACAAGCCCACTGTTAAAGGGCATCCGGGGCAGATCCGGCGCGCGCTGGACCTCATGTTGCGGGCGCGTAAACCCGTGATCTACACCGGCGGCGGCGTGGTGCTGTCGAATGCCAGCGCGGAACTGACCGAGTTCACCCGGCTGCTGGGTTTCCCGATCACCATTACCCTGATGGGGCTGGGCGCATACCCGGCCACGGACTCGCAATTTATCGGCATGCTGGGTATGCATGGCACCTACGAGGCGAACATGGCGATGCACCAGTGTGATGTGTTGATCGCCATCGGCGCGCGCTTTGATGATCGGGTCACCGGGGACTTGGAGAAATTCTGCCCCAATGCAAGGATCATACATATTGATGTTGACCCGTCTTCGATCGCCAAGAACGTGCCGGTGGATGTCCCCATCGTCGGCGACGTGAAGCACGTGTTGCAGGAGCTCAACACCGGTTTGAAAGCGCTCAGCGAGCGGCCCGACACAGACGCCTGGTGGCAACAGATCCGGGACTGGCAGGCCATGGATTGCCTGCATTTCGACAGAAATTCCAGCCTGATCAAACCGCAACGGGTTATCGAGCTGTCGTACGAACTGACCAATGGCGAGGCGTATATCTCTTCGGATGTCGGTCAGCACCAGATGTGGGCAGCGCAGTTCTACAAGTTCGACAAGCCGCGTCGCTGGCTCAATTCGGGCGGTCTGGGCACCATGGGTTTTGGCTTGCCGGCGGCGATGGGCGCCAAGCTCGCCTACCCGGATGAAACGGTTCTGTGCGTCACCGGCGAAGCCAGTCTGGTCATGTGCATACAGGAGCTTTCGACCTGCCTGCAATACGACACGCCGATCAAGATTATCAACCTGAACAACCGCTATATGGGCATGGTCAGGCAGTGGCAGGAGTTCTTCTACGAGAAGCGGTATTCACACTCCTACATGGAGGCCTTGCCGGATTTCGTCAAACTGGCCGAGAGTTTTGGTCATGTCGGGATGCGCATTGAACAGGCTGCGGATGTGGAGCCGGCACTGAAAGAGGCTTTGGCGATGAAAGACCGGCTGGTGCTGATGGATTTCATCACTGACCAGACCGAGAACGTGTATCCGATGATAGCCGCCGGCAAGGGGCAGCACGAGATGCATCTGGCGCCCGGGTCGGCAGAGCGGGAGCTGGCCTGATGCGTCATATTCTGTCGCTGCTGGTTGAGAACGAAGCCGGGGCGTTGTCGAGGATTTCCGGCCTGTTTTCCGCGCGCGGTTTCAATATCGAATCGCTTACCGTTGCGCCAACGGAAGACCCGACTGTGTCGCGCATGACCATAGTCACGTCCGGTTCCGATGCGATCATCGAACAGATCAAAAAGCATCTGAACAGGCTGGTAGATGTGATAAAAGTGGTGGATTTGAACGAGAGTGAACACATCGAAAGGGAGCTGATGCTGGTGAAAGTGAAGGCTGCCGCGGCCTCGCGGGAAGAATTGAAGCGTTTGAGTGACATTTTCCGCGGTCGCATCATTGATGTGAATGAAAATTCCTATACGATTGAGGTTACCGGCAACGGCGCCAAGCTGGATGCCTTCCTGCAGGCCCTGAACACTGATCTGATACTGGAAACCGTGCGCACCGGCGTTTCCGGCATTGCGCGCGGCGAGAAGGGAATCAGGGTGTGACCGGGGCCGCAGCGTCCTCAGGAGAGAAAAATGAATATTTATTATGACAAAGACGCGGATCTGTCCGTAATCAACCTGAGCAGCCGGCCGAGGTAAAATGCGTATCGTTTTTATGGGGACCCCCATTTACTCAGTATTAACCCTTGAGGCGCTCCTGGCACAGCCCGACATTGAAGTCGTTGGCGTATATACCCCTCCCGACCGGCCCCGGGGAAGGGGACGGGCCGTGGAATCATCCCCGGTCAAAGCGGCAGCCCAGGCATTGAGCCTGCCGGTCTGGCAGCCGGATTCCCTGCGCTCGGCGGCGGCGCAACGGGAACTGGCCGCTCTGGAACCCGACGTGGCGGTAGTGGCCGCCTACGGCAAACTACTGCCCCCGGCGGTTTTGGCCTTGCCCCGGTACGGCTGCCTGAACATCCACCCATCCTTGCTGCCCAAATACCGGGGGCCGTCGCCGGTTGCCACCGCCATTCTGGATGGCGTTGCCGCCACCGGAGTTACCTTAATGCTGCTGAATGCGGGTATGGATACCGGCCCGATTCTGGCGCAGCGGGAGTACCGCCTTGACGGCGCCGAGACCGCCGCTTCGCTGACGGAAGCGCTTTTCCGGGTCGGAACCGAATTACTGGTGGAAAACCTGCCGGCCTGGACCGCCGGCCGGCTGGAGGCAGTGGCGCAGGATGACTCTCAGGCCACGGTTACCCGCAAGCTGGAACGCGCCGATGGGCTGGCCGACTGGAGCTTGAGCGCCCTGGAGTTGGCGCGCCGGCAGCGAGCCTTCACTCCCTGGCCCGGTCTGTCCACATATTGGCAGGGAAAGCTGCTGCGCCTGGTAGAAGTGGTTCCCCCGGCCCAACCGGAGGCTGCGGGAGTTACGGTCCCCGCCGCGCCGGGAGAGGTAATCAGCCTGCCTTCCCGAGAGATTCCCCTGGGCATTGGCACGGGACAGGGCGTGCTGGGGTTGAAACAGGTTCAACTGGAAGGCCGTCGGGCCACTACCGCCGCCGAATTCCTGCGGGGATACCCTCAATTTCCGGGCAGCCGGCTTTAACGGTTCCCGAAAACCGGGATTCAGGGCCGACTGGCTCGTTCCCGGGTATTCAAGGGTTCGGCTTGCCGGGGGGAAACCCGGACGGGTATTGGAAAAGTCCAGGCAGTGGCAGGACAGCCCGCCACTCTCAGTTATCCACCAGTTGAGCCGGCTCGGAATCGGCAACTAGCTGCGGCTCCGGCCCGTCGCTAACTGAGGTTCGCCACCACTTGTTGAATGCCAGGGTTGCCAGCCCCAGAGCAATTCCGGCCAGCATGGGCATCGTCGGAATCCAGATCAGGCCGGCCAGTTGACTGGACACCACTGCGGCGCCGGCTTCCAGCCCCAATTCATACAAGCCGGTAAATACCTGCGGTCCCTCCTCCGGCAGCCGGTAAGCCAGGTCTTCTATGGCTGAAGGCGCGATGGAGTAGGCCGCCAGCAGCAGCGCGAGGGTCGCCGCGCCGGTCAGGAACAAGGTTAAATAGAGCCAGAGGATAAAGGCGTCAACCCGGCGCCAATAGACAAAGGCGGCCAAAATCATCGCCGCGATTCCAATGGCAAAGGCGGCCAGCCGCAACCGGAAAATATAGGAGCGCACCCGGTCCCGCCGCTCCACTGCGGTAGCCTGAAATTGATTATATTCAACGGCGAAGACCGCTTCGGCCAGAATCGGCGTCAAGTCCAGCCGTCCCTGTTCGTCAAGCTCGGTTCGGATTTCAGCCAGGGCCAATTCCAGCGCCGTGCCGGTGGCCTTCTCCGCGGCCTGGGTGAGAAAGCCTTGTACATTTCCGGTGGTAAAGGTCTCCTTCAGTTCCGCAGACGCCTCCTCAATAACCTCCCGGTGACGCCGGTCGATGTCCGGGTTGTCCAGTATCTTGGTCACCGACTGGTCGTAAACCGCCAGTATCTCGGATTCCTCCAGCCCCGACAGGTCGGCAACCGAGTGGGCAAAGGTTTCTCCGGCCAGCAAAGACTCCACCGCCGCGGCAATATCCTCCGCCCGTTCTTCTCCTACCAGCTTTTCCGCTTCGCCGGCAATGCGGTCTGGCTGCAGGGCCGGCAAATCGGCAGCCTCTTCCAGCTTCGCTTCAACGATGTCCGCAACCAGCGGCGGGGCTGCCGTCGCCAGACGTTCCAACGGCTCTTCCAGGTTCCAGTAGAGGCTCAAGTGTTCCGCGTCTCCGGAGTAGAAGCCCTCCAGGGCAGCCAGGTTCCCTTCAATCTGCGCTTTCAGGTACTCCGGCGGGGCTGCGGTCTGGATAAGTTCCAGGACTTTCCCTTCGGGAATGACATCTGCCTCGCCCAGGAAAGTTGCTTGAATTTCCTCCATAGCCTCAGGCGTGAGCCCTTCCGAGTAAAAGCGTTCGTAGATGTTGATTTCCTCCAGGGCTTCAACGTAAACCTTTGCGTCAAACAGGCCGTTGATGGCGGAAACGGCTACGAACAGGGCCAGGGCCAAAAACACTGCCAGGCTCAGCATGACGGAAAGGAAGGCGCGGAGAATCCAGAAGTACATAAGAATCCTTGCAACTTGGCTTGAGACTCGGGAGGAACATATACTACCACACCTTCAAACAATCAGCCCTCACTCCGGCCCCTCTCCCCGGGGAGAGGGCTGATTGTTCCTGACGTGCCGGATTAGGGGGCAGGGTGAACCTTCGCCAAAACGGGAGGAAAAGGCAGCCTTCACCCCTGGCCCGGGATAACAAAAAACTTCTTCCCTCTCCTGGCAAGAGAGGGAAGAAACTATGCCGCCTCTCCCTGAAGGAGAAGGGCCGGGCGTGAGGGTCTCCCGGCCTCAGTCGGAGTTGTCCAGGGTATAGGTGAACTCATCGCTGGCTGTGCCGCCGTACTGGTCGGTGGCGGTAATTTTGATGGTCAGTACCTGGGACGCCGCCGGCCCACCGGTCAGCGTCAGGACGCTGCCGTTCCAGGAACCCGTTACCTTGTTGCGGGCCATGGAATTGAGATCTCCGGTCTTTGTTGCTCCGGTACGCTGGTGGGTAGTCGTTAACAGCACCTCGTAGGTCAGACCGTCGCCGCTGAAATGCTCGGCCATATCCAGGTCGGTAGTCTCGTCCTCCGACAGCTCGATGTCGTCGAACTCGCTAATCAGGTCTGCCGGATTCTCCGGCGCTGGCTCCGGTGTGGCCGGTGGCAGTTCGGGAGTCGGCGCTGGCGTCGGTTCCGGCGTTGGCGCTGGCGTGGGATCCGGAGTCGGCTCCGGAGTCGGCTCCGGCGTAGCCGGCGGCGGTACAGGAGTCGGCTCGGGCGTCGGCTCCGGCGTGGGCGCAGGAGTCGGCACGGGCGTTGGTTCCGGCGTTGGTGCAGGAGTCGGCGCAGGCGTTGGTGTAGCCGGGGGTGGCTCCGGCGTGGGTACCGGTGTCGGTACAGGAGTAGGCGTCGGCGTCGGGGTAGCCGGTAGCGGCTCCGGCGTCGGCACCGGGGTAGGCTCCGGCGTTGACCCAACCAGCGCCAGCGTGAAGGAGTCGCTGGCCGTACCATCGTTTTCGTCCCTGGCCGTAATTCCAATAGTCAGATTCTGCGCCGCGGCGGCCCCTCCGGTCAACGTCAGTACGCTGCCATTCCAGGCCCCGGTTACCTTGTTGCGAGCTATCGCGTTGAGATCCCCGGTCTTCTGCTGGCCGGTGCGTTGGTGAGTGGTGGTAACCGTCACCGCGTAGGTCAATCCGGCGCCGCTGAAATGCTGGGTCATATCCAGGTCGGTACTCTCGCGACCGGACAGATCGATGTCGTCGAAGTTGTTGATCAACTGCGCCGGATTCCCCGGCGTTGGGGTGCTGGGCGGCGGCTCCGGAGTCGGCCCCGGCGTGGGTGTGCCGGGCGGCGGCTCCGGGGTGCTCGGCTGTTCCTGAGTCGGCTCCGGCGTTGGCGTGGGCAGTGGCGTGGCCGGTGGCTCCTGAGTCGGCTCCGGCGTTGGCGTGGGCAGTGGCGTGGCCGGTGGCTCCTGAGTCGGCTCCGGCGTTGGCGTGGGTAGTGGCGTGGCCGGCGGTTCCTGAGTCGGCTCCGGCGTTGGCGTGGGCAGTGGCGTGGCCGGTGGTTCCTGAGTCGGCTCCGGCGTTGGCGTGGGCAGTGGCGTGGCCGGTGGTGCCTCAGTTGGGCCCGGTGTCGGGGTAGGCAGTGGCGTGGCCGGCGGTTCCTCAGTTGGGCCCGGCGTCGGGGTGGGCAGTGGCGTGGTTGGCGGTTCCTCGGTCGGACCCGGAGTCGGGGTGGGTAGTGGCGTGGCCGTTGGCTCCGGGGTCGGTTCAGACGTCGGTTCCGGGGTAGGCTCCGGTGTTGGTTCCGGGGTGGGTGTAGGCGTTGGTTCCGGGGCGCAGAAATTGCCTTTCCAGTTCCAGTACCCATGTCCCTTGACTTGGGTTTCCAACCCACGGAAAGTGGTAGTGTCCGGCGCGCAAAGGCCGTTATTGCCATGGAAATTTATCTGCTTCAGCTTGCCCAGCCCGGCCACTTTGGACGGGAGCTCGCCGGTGAGATCGTTGTTGTCGATGTACAATTCGGTCAGATTAGAGAGATTGCCCACTTCGTTGGGAAGACTGCCCGACAGATCGTTGCCGCTGATGCTTAGAGTTTTCAGTTTGGACAGGTTCCCCAGTTGGGACGGGATGCTGCCCTCTAAACTGGCTCCGTTGAGAAAGAGGTATTCCAGATTAGACAGACTTCCCAGTTCGGCGGGAATACCCAGGATAATATCGTTATACCCGAGGTTCAGATAGTCCAGGTTGGACAGGTTCTTCAGTTCAAGAGGGATGTCCGCGTACAGGTCGTTGGCGTAGAGATTAAGATCCTTCAGATTGGACAAGTTTCCTAATTCTGGAGGGATGTCTCCGGTCAAGTTGTTGGAGGGGAGGCTGAGTTCTTCCAGATTGGACAGGTTCCCCAGTTCGGCGGGGATGTCCCCGGTCAAGTGCTGGTTGGAGATAATCCACAGGTTCTGCAACTCGGACAGATTGCCCAATTCCGGCGGCAGGTGGCCGTTCAGGTTGTTGTTGTAGAGTTCCAGTTCGATTACACGCCCGGTGTGGAAGTCGGTATATACTCCATACCACATATACAGGGGCTTGGAACTATTCCAGTTGAAGTTATTTGTCCAGTTGGCTCCGCCGGTAGCGTTGTACAGGGCCAGCAGCGCCGCCTTGTCGGTGGCTGCCGAAGACGCCGGGGTTTGAGCGCTGGCCGACGGCGCTTGTCCCCAGGCCAGCAGCAGCGCCGGCGTTAGCAGCGCCAATCCCAGCCCAAGGATGCCCAGCAACGCCTTGGACAGGAAGGCCGCATCACTCCATTTCTCCTTCTCCTGATGTTACGTAAAAAATTGGGAGTTCCAGACAAGTGTGGCAATAGGACACCTCGAGGCATATAAATTTACCTGTGGCAACTAGCCGGGTTCGGGCGGTTAATCGCTCCAATGCAACGGATCAACCGCAACAGCCGTGCATTTTACAAGTTGCGCAAGGCGTTGACAATATGATTACACCTGTTTTTCTGATTCGGATTTACGGGTTTATGGGTATCCTGACTGGGCTGGAGATGAGGGCTTCCGGTGCATACCTCATTGGAAAAAACTTTCTCCCCTCTCCTTGCGAGAGAGGGGAGAAATTAGCCTCATCTTTCCTTACGGAGAGGGGCGGGGGTGAGGGCATCTCCCGGCCTCAGCCGTTGTCCAGGGTGTAGGTGAACTCATCGCTGGCCGTGCCTCCGTATTCGTCGGTGGCGGTGATTTTGATGGTCAGTTCCTGGGACGCCGCCGCTCCGCCGGTCAGGGTCAAGACGCTGCCGTTCCAGGAACCGGAGACTTTGTTACGGGCGATTGAATTTAGCGCGCCCGTCTTCACCGCCCCGGTGCGCTGATGGGTGGTGGTCACCTCAACTGCGTAGGTCAGCCCGTCGCCGCTGAAGTGGCTGGTCATATCCAGCGCGCTGGTTTCGCCTTCCGACAACTCAACGTCGTCGAACTCGTCAATCAGCGTTGCCGGGTTATCCGGCTCCGGGGTAGGTTCCGGGATAGGCGCGGGTGTAGGCTCCGGGGTAGGTTCCGGAGTAGGCTCGGGCGTTGGCTCCGGGGTAGGTTCCGGGGTAGGTTCCGGGGTAGGTTCCGGGATAGGCGCGGGTGTAGGCTCCGGAGTCGGCTCGGGCGTCGGTTCCGGAGTTGGCGTCGCTGTCGGGCTGGGCGTCGGTTCCGGAGTCGGAGTAGGCGTCGAAAGTTCTGCCACCAGGGACAGCGTGAAATCATCGCTGGCCGTACCTTCGTTTTCGTCAGTGGCCGTGATTTCCAGCGTCAAGTCCTGCGGCTTTGCCGGCCCGCCGATTAACGTCAGCACGCTGCTATTCCAGGAACCCGTAACCTTGTTGACGGCTATCGTGTTGAGCGCGCCGGTCTTCACGGCCCCGGTGCGCTGGTGAGTGGTAGTGACCAGCACTGCGTAAGTCAATCCATCGCCGCTGAAGTGATCTACCATGTCCAGGGCCAGGCTGACGCCGTCCGCCAGCTCGATGTCGTCGAACTCGCTAATCAGCGTTGCCGGATTCTGCGGCGCGGGCGTAGCTGTTGGAGCCGGCGTGGGACTAGGTGTTGGGGTGACTGTCGGCTCGGGCGTCGGTGCAGGAGTGGCCGTCGGATTGGGCGTAGCTGTCGCGGTTCCGGCGTTGGCTCGGGTGTGGGAGTTGGGGTCGGCTCAGGCGTGGGCGTGGGGGTGGCCTGCGGTGAAGTCAGCGCCAGGGCGAAGGTGTCGCTGGCCGTGGTGCTGGTGCTGGCGCTGCTCGCCTCAATCTTTACTTCAATAGCTGGCCCTTCCGCTGTCCCGCCAGTCAGCGTCAGTTGGCCGCCCTGCCACGCTCCGGTCACCCGGTCCGCGGCAAACTCGTTCAGATTGCCAATTTTCTTGGAGTTGGAATTCGTCTGGCTGACCAGCACCTTCGCCACGTAGGTCAACTGCGGACCGGTGAAATGGTCTGTCATATCCAGGGTGATGCTGCCGCCCTCTTCCAGGCTGATGTCGTTGAACTCGGTGAGCAGCAACGCCTTGGCGCTAGGCACCGCCTGGATCGGTTCCGACCAGTCGTCCGGCTTGGCTGGATCGACCGCACGCACGCGCAGGGTGTACTTGACACCATCGGTAAGCCCCGTGATGCTTGCCTCGGTTTCCTGGGTAGTCAGGGTTGAGCCCTCCGCTCATTCCTGGCCGGCTTCCACGTAAGCAACTTCGTATTCCACCGCCGCAGGAGTTTCCGTGGGCGCGGGCGTTTCCGACGCCAGCAGGCTGGCGCTAAAGGCGTTCAGGCTGTCGCTGCCGGCCGCTCCATCGCCTTCAGGAGTTTCCGGCGGCGGATCCCAGGAGATCTTCAGTTCGAGGTTTTCCGTCTCGGTCTTGATGCTGTCGGTCTTGACGTTCCCGGGAGCGGTCTGCGACCCGGACGCCGTTTGCATCGTAGCAACGCCCGATGCCGCGCCAAAACCGGAACCGCTGTGGTTCAAGGCCACTATTTTGAATTCGTACTTCTGACCCGGCCACAACCCTTGATAGACACCCTCGGTTGCTGAAGCGGGGAAGTCCTGGTAGTGGAAATCGCTGAACCATCCGCCGGGATGTCCGCCACCGTAGATCCACCTGACATAAGCACGGTACTTTATGATGGCGCTGTCACCAGTATTAGCCGGGGCAGTCCAGGTCAAGTTGGCGGCGTACTTCCCGTTTTGAGACGCTACCAGGCCGGTGGGCGCGCCGGGCGGATTGCCGGCCGGCAGGGTATTCATACTGTTGCCGTACCACCAGCTCCAGCCGACGCCGTTCTTTGCCCGCACATAAAATGCGTAGTGCCGGTTAGGGTCAAGGCCGGTGATGGTGGCGCTGGCGCCGGCGCTGGCCGCGACTTCCTTGCTACCCGAACCCCGGCCATACCAAAGCGGATCATCCCAATGCCACCACACTATTTTGTAATGGGTAATCTCGTGCCCGTGGTTCTTGGGCTCGCTCCAGGAGACGGTTGCCTCGGTACCCGACACCGGATCCTTGCTCGCGGAAACCATATTGGGCGCATCAGGAATACAACAGTCCCCGGTCGTAGCCTGCAGTTCGATCCAGGCACTGGCCGCATTGGGGTTAGGGTTGTAATAATTTCCCTCCCAATGACGCACTCGAATGTCGTAGGTCTTGTTTGCCTTAATGCCATTGAAAATACTCCGTTTAGAGTAACCAGCGTCGTAAGTAAAATAGTAGCTATTTGATGCCCAGCCGCCGGTGGAGCCGACTTCTCTCCACTGATATTCGACCCAGTTATGGGACGGATGTTTCCAGGTGTACACCCGGATACTGATGCTGTGTGGTGAATGGGCTACCGTGCCGTGGATATAGGCGTCCTTGGGTTTAGAGGTAGCTGCAAACGCATCGTTCGAGCTGGATAGAAAGAGCGCCAGCAGCGCCAGCGCGACAACAGGGAGGGCCCAGAAGCGGGGTCGCTTCAGCCGGTTACGGATGGGGGGGGGGGGGGGGTAATTTTAGTCCTATAAGACATAACGTCTCCTCAAGGCGTTCAGTTTAAGCTAAGGCAATTAACCCGATTGGGGCCGCCAACCGGCACCGAGTAACAGCCCCGGTTTAGGGCAATTATTTTATAAGATGCGGTGGTTGGGGGCAATAGTGTTGCCGGTTTTTGCCCTCAAAAATCAGCCCTCACCCCGGACTCTCTTTGGCCCTCACCCCAGCCCTCTCCCTGAGGGAGAAGCTAATCCCCCTCTCCGCCAGGGAGAGGGGCCGGGGGTGAGGGCCGCCGGGGAGAGAAGCCAGGTGTGAGAGCAAAACCAGGCCCGGTTGGAAGAAATCTTCCAACCGGACCTTTTTCGGTTTGCCAATCAGGGATGCCGGCCGTTGGCCGGCCGGCCGCAACTAGCCGTTGTCCAGGGTGTAGGTGAACTCATCGCTGGCCGTGCCTCCGTTGGAGTCCGTGGCCGTTATCTTGATAGTCAACTCCTGGGAGGCGGCTCCTCCGGCGGTCAGCGTTAGCGTGCTGCCCGACCAGGAACCCGTTACCTTGTTCCGGGCAATCTCGTTCAGCTTCCCGGTTTTGACCGCTCCGGTGCGCTGGTGGGTGGTGGTCACCTCAACTGCGTAGGTCAGGCCGTCGCCGCTGAAGTGGCTGGTCATATCCAGCGCGCTGGTTTCGCCTTCCGACAACTCAACGTCGTCGAACTCATCAATCAGCGTTGCCGGGTTATCCGGCTCCGGGGTAGGTTCCGGAGTGGGCTCGGGCGTTGGCTCCGGGGTAGGTTCCGGAGTAGGCTCGGGCGTTGGCTCCGGGGTAGGTTCCGGAGTGGGCTCGGGCGTTGGCTCCGGGGTAGGTTCCGGAGTAGGCGCAGGCGTTGGCTCCGGGGTAGGTTCCGGAGTGGGCTCGGGCGTTGGCTCCGGGGTAGGTTCCGGAGTAGGCGCAGGCGTTGGCTCCGGGGTAGGTTCCGGAGTGGGCTCGGGCGTTGGCTCCGGGGTAGGTTCCGGAGTAGGCGCAGGCGTTGGCTCCGGGGTAGGTTCCGGAGTGGGCTCGGGCGTTGGCTCCGGGGTAGGTTCCGGAGTGGGCTCGGGCGTTGGCTCCGGGGTAGGTTCCGGAGTAGCCGGTGGGACCGCAACCAGCGTCAGGGTGAAATCGTCGCTGGCCGTGCCGCTGTCGGCGTCGGTAGCCGTGATGGCGATGGTCAGCGACTGCAAGGCCGCCGGCCCGCCAGTCAAGGTCAGGACGTTGCCGTCCCAGGAACCCGTTACCTTGTTCTTGGCAATCTGGTTGAGTTCGCCGGTCTTCTGCGCTCCGGTGCCCTGGTGGGTGGTGGTAACCATCACCTCATAGCTCAGCCCGTTCCCGCTGAAGTGGTCGGCCATGTCGAGAGCCTGCTCGCCGCCGTTCCAGATGTCCAGGTCGTCGAAAGCGGCAATCAACGTCGCATCCGGCCCTGGCGTGGGTTCCGGCGTTGGCTCTGGAGTCGGCTCCGGCGTGGGGGCCGGCTGCAGGTTCGGGTCCGGCGCCGCAAGGGTACTCGGCGTCCCCTCTACCGTGCCGGTGGCGAGGATGTCGCCGTCGGCATCCAGGGCTACAACATCGACGCTGTACATCTGGTCGGTGGTGAGGCCGCTGATGCTGTGAGCATTGGCGGAGTCCGTCGCCACCCGGGCCGTGTAGGTGCCAATCTCATGCACCTTGACGCCGTTGACCTCGGTTACGGTAACCTCGGCCCAGCGGATGCCATGGGAATTGGCGCCGTCAAACGCGGTCCAGCCGATGGACAGCGAGGTTCCGTCGGCGCCGCTGGCGGCGGTCAGGTCCTCGACCTGCTCGCCGATGGGCGTTATCTTGCTGTCCGGGATTTCGGGCTTGATGACTTCGTGTCCCTGGGGCGCAATCGTCTGCCCGTGGGTGTTGTCGCCCCAGCAGTAGGCTTTGCCCTTGTCGCTGACGGCGCAGGCGTGTTCGTCGCCCACGGCAACCCGCACGAACTTGTCGCCCACCGGCAGGTTAACATCAGGTATGCTGTACTGGAAAATCCCGCGCCACTTGAAGTACACCTCAATCGGCGAAGTGCCTACCTTTTCAAAGATGGCGTAGCCGTATTGCGTGTTGCCAATGGTGCGAGGCGTACGGCGGGTCCAGAAACGGTCCGCTTCGCTCAGCTCAGTCCGCCCGCGATCCAGCGTCGTTGAGCTGTTCCATTGCACTTTGAGGGGATTCGGGTCGCCGTCGCTCCAATGGAAATCCCGCGAATTCCAGTTGCTGCCCTGCTGCCGCAGTTTCGTGGTTATCCCGTCCTCGGCGTCCCAGCAGACCGCTTCGCCATCCGCACGGGTGGCGCAGAACCCGCCGGCCCCGGAGCCGATGGACGTGTACACCCCTTCCGGCGGCTCGCTGGGGTTATAGTCATGGATCCAGAGCGCCTTTGCCGTGAGGCGGTTTTCATTGTTGCGATCCTGCCGGTACTCGAAGCACATTAGCCCGCGATTGGTCGCGTTGATTGTGCAGACGACATTGTCCTCGACCGCCAGCACCTTCGGATCGATCAGGCTGTCCTTGTCGAGCAGGAGCCCGGCGTCGGACGGCGCCGTGAAGGTATCGCCCGGCGTGATTTTCATTCCGGTTCGCGCAATCGGCGCCCGGGTTTTTCCGTCGTAGCCGGAGCAGAGGATCTGGTCGGCGGCCATGTCGCTGGTGCCAGCCAGGATCACGCAGGTCATCTTCCCGTCGCTGTCCACCGCCACCTTGGACGGCATCGGGGCGCTGGAGGGAAGGGACAGCCCCGTGTGGTCGTCATGGTCATCGTCGAAACAGACCAGGTAGGGCTTGGACTCGCGGATGATGCAGCCGTGCATACCGTAGCTGAGATCCACCGCCTTGTGGTCCGTGCCGACGCCGGAGCCGAGGTTCAGCACGGCGCCGTTGGTGTAGCCATGTCCAAATTCGCCCCGGCCGAAGCAGCGCAGTTTCTTGTCGCTGTCGAGACCGCAGGTGGCGTCCTCTCCGGCCGAGACCGCCGTCCACTTCTTCCCGCTGGGCAGGACCGGAACCGTCGCCTTGTTATGGGAGGTCTGGCCGGTGCAGGACATGGCGCCGTCGGCTTTCAGCAGGCAGGTGTGCCGGTCGCCGGCGCTGATGGCGACATCGCCCAGATCCGGCCCGCGCTCGGCCAGCGGGATCACGGTGGTCATGCCGCCGTTGTCGAACTTCCAGAGAGCATAGTGCCGGAAGGTATCGTCGGACTCGCTGGAGGTGCCCTGGTCGTCCCGGCAGGAGATGAATTTGCTATCCGACGCAACGCCGTGGTAGGACATGTTGTCGATGCAGGACACCTGGTTGCTGGAGGTGTGCAGCGAGCCGGGCAGGATGGCGGGATAGCTCTGGCCGTCCTTCCGCGCCACCGCCAGCGTGAACTCCACCCACTCGTCGCTGCCGGGCCACTGGTGGCGGTACACAGCCGGCCCTTTGGGCAGCCGGCCCGTATCCCAGAGGCCGAAGCTCGTCTTATAGGTGTAGCCTTCCCACTTCGCCCAGAATATCTCCTTGCTGCGGCCGTGCCAGTCGCCGTAGCCGTCGTCCTTGTCGGCAGTGGCCTGGCCGTCCCCGTCCCAGTCCGACCAGTACTGGGGAGCAATGGCCGTCGAGACCAATCCGTAGGTGTCGTCCGGCCATCCCAGGACCACCGTTATCCTGAACTTCTTGTCCCGATTATGGATTTTATCCTCGTCCATGCTCATCGAAAGGTAGTTGATGCCTTTGTGGATTGTTCCGGCTTGCGGACAGGTATGGGAGTGCGCTACCGGCTCGTTCCTGGTGTCGATGTTCTCCATCCAGGTGCACGGCCCCCAGTAGCGGTTGGCGGTATGCTCCCAGTAGAGCCGGTCATCCCAGGTGTTGTCGAAGCTGCCGTTGGCGTCGGCGTAGTTGATCTCAAGCAGAATGCCCTTGATGTGCTTGAGGGTCGGCGGGTTGTCGAACTGCCAACTGATGGTGTAATCCCGCTTGCCGTTTTCCGGATACGGTTCCACGGACGAAAGCTAGGCGTCAAAGCCCAGGTAGTCCGGGTTCACCGCCGGCGGCGGCAGCTGCATCAGGCAGTTGGCGTAGTGGTCCTTCGAGCCGGCCGGCGGGCGGCCGCGGGAGTTCAGTCCTTGGTCTTGACCGCCCGGCACATCGGCAAGGTCAATATCGTCGTGCCCCGGCACCGTTACTCCGTAGGAGTTTTTCAGGTGATACTCGTGATAGAAGGTCTGTTTCCCTGGGGTTCTGTGGTCTTTATCCCCAGTATCATGCGGGTTGGCGGAAATGTACCAGCCGGGCGGCAGGTTCTCGCCCATGTACTGGTATTTGTACCCGACATAGGTCGCATCGGGGGGCACATCGGGCGCGGCTAAGGGTATGTCCCAGCCGCAGACCACCACCTGGTCATCGTCCTTGGTCAGGTCTTTGTAATAGACGGAGACTTGCATGTTCATGCCTGATTCAAGCAAATTCAGATTGCGGTTCTTCAGGGTGAACTTCTTGCCGATTCCGTAGTAGTCCTCATCAGTGTCAACATAGTTGGGATCAGTTGAAGTAAAGTGCCCGTCGCGGAAGAAGGAGTCCTCGGAGGGCGTTACGCCGTACTGGATCAGCACCTCGTCACGGAGAGCGCCGGTGTTTTTGTCGTTGTACTTGATTACGACCGTCAGCCCGGCGCCGCCATTGGGCGGGTCAAGGCTGGGCACCAGCTTTTCCGAAGTGCGGTCCGAGCCAGCTTGGGGGATACCGATGTTGTCTAAAGCCCAATCGGTGTCAAAGCCGATATAGACAACGCCATCGTCGCCGTCGTTCCACAGATAGACATAGTCCAACTGGATAATCTGCTTCCCTTCGGGCATGTTGAAGTCCATCGTCGTTGGGTTGGCGCTATCGTTCTGGGTCTCTCGGTCGAAGCACACGAAAGTCCGGGTTGTGCCGCCCTTGGTCATGGGCTCCCTACACCCTTTGACATTGTTGATCGTGTGATTGCTCACACTGGCGTCGCGTGCCTCAGCCTGCTGCGTGGGCGCGGCCAGGGCTAAGGCCGTCAACCCCACCACCGCCGCCAGGAACAGGGCGGTGATAAATGGTAAACTTCGGACGGGTAAATTTTTTACTGGTACGGTAAAGGGCAAACATCTTACCCCCCCCCCCCCCCCCCCCCCCCGCCGGCGCGGGCTAAGCCTGGGGAGGATTTTCCGAACAGTACGAGCCATTGGGGGCACCTCCTGAATTTTGTTGGTGTGGGTACTCGGTATAGGTACGCGCTGCGCCCGGAAACGCAACTTCAGCGATTCTATCAAGCGCAGCATAAATAATGTTAGAGCAAAAATTGGGGGTTGGCAAGCCCTGGTTCGGGGAAGGCCCTCACCCTCTCTCCCTCGAGGCGAGGGGGGACTTTGGCGGATATGCCGACCGCTGCCCCAAACACAAACTCCCCTCTCCCTGGGGGAGAGGGGCCGGGGGTAAGGGCTTATCCAGCCGGGGCCGGGCTTTAAGGGAAGGGGGTAGGGGCTAGTCCAAAGTAAGAACCAGGGTCAGCAGGGCGCTAACCGTTGCAATCATCATAGCCGCCGAGCCGCCAACGATGGCATAGAAGAGCCGGTCAATTCGGGAATTAACACTCTGCTGCAAGGTATCAATCCGGGCGGTCACCAAATCTATCCGAGTGTCCATACTCTGCTGCAAGGCATCGATCCGGGCGGTCACCCCATCGATCATACTCTGCTGCAGGGAGATTATCAGGGCATTCGTCGCCCGCTGGTACTCCCGCAGCTCGGACACCGCCGTCTCCACTGCCGTCATCCGAGCGTTGGTTTCCCGATGGTTGGCCTGCATCTCCCCGCGCAACTCCACCAGCCCCGTCTCCACCGCCGTCATTCGTTCCGACAAATCATCCGTAGCAGTTACCATTGTTTCGTCTCCTGCTTAAGCTATGACACCACTATACTTAATACCGGCCCATTGTCAATCCACTGAGGTAATGCCCTCACCCCTAACCCCGCTCCCACGGGGCGAGGGGACTGTGGGCAAACTCTCCCCTCTCCCTGGGGGAGAAGGGCCGGGGGTGAGGGCCTATCCAGCCGTGAGGTTCCCCAAACGGTCAAGTTAGTAGTATGCTGAAGACAGCTTTTGGAACTGGCAATTCGGGAGAACAGCAATGGCCGAAATTTATACTCTGGGCGCCGGGACGCCGACGCCTACCCGATTCGGAAGCTCCCACGTGCTGCAGCTGGGCAATCAGCTTTTGATGTTCGACTGCGGGCCGGCGACTACCCATAAATTGGTCAAGGCCGGGTTATTCCCGACCCAGATTGACTATCTTTTCTTCACCCATCACCACTTTGATCACGACATTGATTACCCCCTGTTTCCTGCTTTGCCGCTGGGACCAGAGCATTGGCCGGGAGAATCAGCTTCAGGTTTTCGGCCCCGACTTGACGGAGCAGATAACCGAGGGGATTCTCGGCGAAAACGGCCTGTTCGCGCACGACTGGAAAACGCGGGTCAATCACCCGCTCAGCCAGCAGGTTTTCGTCAACCGCGGCGGAACACTGCCGCGCCCGGCTCCGTCGGTGGCGGCCCGGGACGTGGGCCCCGGTAAAATTTACCGCGGGCCCGATTGGGAGGTAACCGCCGCTCCGGCGGAGCACGTCCAGCCCTGGCTCGACTCCCTCGCCTACCGGGTAGATTCGGCGGAAGGCAGCGTAATTTTTACCGGCGACACCCAGCCTTGCGACACGGTAACCGAGCTGGCCCGGGGCGCCGATATGATGCTCTGTATGTGCTGGGACGACCAGGCCGTGATGGACGCTAACGGCGAATACAACGGCCAGTGCGGCACTACCGGGGCGGCCCGTATGGCCCAGGCCGGCGGCGTGAAGAAGTTGGTGCTGGTGCACGTGGGGCCGCACCTGGCCGGCCACGGCCCGATGGAGCAGGGCATCGGCGACATCAGCCGACTCTACGATGGGGAGATAGTCTTTTCGGAAGAACTTATGCGAATATCATTATAGGGTGTGGTGTGTCCCTCGACCGGCCGGCCTTCCACCGGTGGTTGTCCCGGCCGGCCCCGACTCACGCTGTCCGGTAACGGCTGAACTCAGGATATTAGCTCCTCAATGGCGCCGTCCACGTACAGGATTTGCAGGGTAGAAATAATGCTGGACAGCAGTTGTTCTTTCCGGGACGGGTCAACTTCGGCCGCCAGAGCTTGCAGCAGACCGGCGGTACTCGTCCGGCCATCCAACATATTTACCAGCCGCGCCACCAGATTGCTGCAAGGCAGTCCTTCCGGGTGGCCGGCGGTAACCAGCACGCAGCCCCAATCAAAGGCCCCGTCGCCCACCACCGGCTTGCTTATCACCTGCACCCCGGGCCGCAGCCGGGGGATGGCGTTCAGGATGGCCGGCGGCGGGCCATTGCGCAGCTCCAGATACTGCGCAAACTCGGCCGCGCGCCGCGCTCGCTCCCGCTCAACTTCCCGAACACTCCGGGCGAATTGAGTCGGCGCGGCGCCCCGTTCCAGCACCATCCGTTCGTAGCCTTGCGGCGGCTGGCCGGCTACCGCCTGAATGAAAGATTCCCGGGGCGAAAGGTCGGAATCCCGGCCGACGCTGTCCTCAAGAATGCGCCTTGCTTCCCAGAAGTAGGACTCTACGGTGCGGTTGCTGGAATAGAAAAGACGCACCATCTCCCGAAAGTGATGATACTCCTTCAGGTAGAGTTCCTGGTAAACCTGGGCCGCGGCCGCGGCCATTTCCGGGTTTCGCAGCGCAGTGGTTACGTAGGCGGCGCCCAGCACCCCGGACATCAGGGCCAGGTGGACTCCGGAGGAAAAGAGGGGGTCAATAAAACAGGCCGCATCCCCGGCCAGCACGTAGCCGCCGCCGGCCAGGTCAGTACAGGCGTAAGACCAGTCCTTGACGATAAAGGGGCCGGAAACTTGCCGAGCCGAGGCCAGCAGGGCGGCAGTGTGGGGGGCCTGGCTCAATTGCTCGTCCAGAAAGGGCTGCAGGCCCCGTTCCCGTATCCGCCGGTCGCCCGCTTGCTGGTCCACCACCGCGCCCACACTGGCCTGGCCGGTATGCAGGGGAATCGTCCAGAGCCAGCCGTGGGCGTAGGACTCGATGAATATGTTGGTGTCGGCCGGCGGCGGCAGCCTTTGGACGCCGGTATAATAGGCATACACGGCCAGGTTGCGGAAGGATTCATCCCAACGACGCAATCCCATCTGGCGGCCCAGCAACCCGTTCTGCCCGCTGGCATCCACCACAAAGGAGGCGGACAACAGTTCCGTTTCCCCGGCGCCAGTGAGGCAACTAACCGCCACGGTCCGGCCCTTACCGTCTCCGGTGGATTCAAAGCTGACCTGAGCTGCCTGCCAGCCCTGACGCACCTCCACCCCGTTGGCGGCGGCGTTGTCCAGCAACAGGTGGTCAAAAGTGGGTCGCCATACCTGGTAGGCGTGAGGGTAGCTCCGGTTGGTTTCACCAAAGAACCAGCTCCAGGGTTCCCGGTCGCGGCCCCAAACCATAGTGGCGCCGTATTTTTTCAGGAAACCCTGCGCCTCTACCGCCGGCAGGACGCCCAACTCTTCCAGGATGGGAATACTGGCTGGCAGGAGGGACTCGCCCACGTGGTCGCGAGGGAAGTTTTCTCGCTCCAGCAACAGGACCCGCCAACCCTGGCGAGCCAGCATCGCAGCGGCGGCGCTGCCGGCCGGCCCACCGCCGATTACGACGATGTCGGCGGCTGCGTTCCGATTCATTTCCCTGACTCTTCCCGGGTTTCCTTCGGCTTGCGCGTTGAACTGGCAAAGGCGGGGATGCAACCCGCTCCGGTGCGTAAACCGCGCCAGTTCCGACAGAATACTCTAATCGCCGCCGGCGACGGGTTGAGCTGCGGCCTCCGCCGCCTGGGGCAGCTTCTTGCCGGTGGCCGGATCGACCTCGAAGGGGCCGGGCAGTTCCAGTTCTTCGGCTATTTCCTTGATGGCCGGGATAACTTCCTGCCCCATCAGCCGCAGGCTGCGCATGGCGTCATCGTGGGTCATGGCGCCGTCGCCGTCCCAGAAGAAGATACTGCCCGGTCGGATGTACTCCAGAACGTGGCGGATTCGGGGAATCACCGTCTTGGGCGTACCGGTGATGATGGTGTAGTCTTCGATCTGCTGTTCGTAAGGCCGCCCCAGTACGCCGGCGACTCCGCCGCCACCGCCCCGGGCCGCCGTCGCCACCGCCTGGGTGGGCAGAACACGAGTGCGGGAGGTAAGGCCGGGCAGATTTACCAGGGCCGGGTTGACCGTGCCTTCGTTACCGGCCAGGAAAGGATTGCTGGGCCCCTGGACGTACTTGCGGGCAGTCTGCTCTGCCAGTTCCTCGGTTTCATCCACGTGCACCTTCCACAAGTAGCCGATGTTCTGCGAGCCGGACTCGTAACCGTGTTCGGCGGCGGTATCGTGGTAAAGCTGGAAGGCCCGCTTGGTCGGCTCCAGTTCGGTAGCCAGCATAATGTAGGGTATGCGTTTTTCGGCGGCCCACATCAGGGAATCCCGGCTCACCACACCCGGCAGCCAGATGGGCGGGTGCGGTTCCTGGTACGGGCGAACCCACGGGTTCACGTGGCGATACTGGAAATGCTTGCCCTCCCAGCGGAAGGGGCCGGGGGTAGTCCAGGCCTTCACGATAAATTCGTGGGCTTCCTGAAACCGCTCCCAGTTGTAGGGCGGCGGCGAGTTATGGGCCACGCTCTCCCGCCCGGTGCCCCGAACCCAGCCGGAAACCAGCCGGCCTCGGGAAATCATATCAATCATGGAAAGCTGTTCTACCAGCCACAGCGGGTCATCCCAAATGGGAAGGATGTTGCCCAGCAGCACGATTTTGGCCCGGTTGGTCATTCGAGCCAGAATGGAGGCTTCCACGTTCATTGCCCCGCCCATGCAAAAAGGCGTCCCGTGGTGTTCATTGAGCATCAGCCCGTCAAACCCTACCTCTTCCGCATACATTTTTTCGTCGAGGTAGCGGTTGTAAAGTTCGGCCCCCAGCTTGGCGTCGTAAATTTCATTGCTGACCGTCAAGTCCATTATGGGTTTGCCGGTGGCGCCAAAATAGCCGGAACGGGAATCCTGGTAAGGTCGCTCCGTAAAGTAGCCAATAAACATACCCTTCTACCTCCTTGCTTGGGACGGAAATTCATCCCGGCCCGGGTGGTGTGGCAACGTACAAAATCCGTCGGTCAGGCAAAGAACCGGCGGACCAGCGCCAGGAATTCCTCGGTCTTTTCCAACTGCGGCATGTGACCGCAGTTATCCAGAATTTCCAGTTTGGAACCGGGTATGGCCTGGTGGTAAGCCATTCCGGCGCTGAGCGGCACTAGCCCGTCTTCACACCCCCACACAATCAGCGTAGGCAAATCCTTGAGCCGGGCCAGCAAATTGGGCAAACCCGGATAGTACATATAGGGCTTCCAGCCGAGGCGGCAAGCCTCTTCCCGGGCAATTTCCCAGGCCTGGACCTGTTCCGGCGTTGGTTGGTCGGGGCAAATGTCCGGGAACTCGGGAACGCCGTCCGGGTCAAAAACACCGGCGGCAATGCACTCCCGGGCTACGGACAGGAAAATATCGTAGATATACCCTTCCGGAGGCAATATCCCCATGGGGCCCACCAGGGTCAGCCGGTTGAACTTTTCCGGGTTCATGGTGGCAATTTCGGCGGCCAGCCAGCCACCCAGGGAGAACCCGACGGCGTTTACCGAATCCAGCCCCAGCTCGTCCAGGGCCATCAGATACCAGCCGGCCAGGTCGCGCATATTCATAATCCAGTCCAACCGCGGTGTAGCGCCAAAGCCGGGATGGGCCGGAATATAGACGGTGTAGTCGCGGGCTAACTCCTGCTGGTAGCGCAGGCGGCCAATATGACCGATTTCGTTATCCAGGATAAGGAGAGGTGCGCCGGAGCCGCCTTTCCTGAGGTGAAGCTCGACGCCGGCCATCGGCACAATTTCTTCAGTCCAGTCCGGGGACAAAGCGGTCATAAGAACCCTCATTCGGGAAAGGTAGGTGGACAGCCAGAGTGTAGCAAAGGCTGCCGGGGAAAGCAAACAAGGAAGTGGCGTTGGCAGCGTTCCGGGCAATCGCATATAAAAAGAGTAGAAATCGGATAAGATATTGGCGTAGTTGAGTGGGAAGGGAGGACACTATGTCCGAGCTGGATGCTCTGTTTGCTGACCTGGAGGACCCGCGCCAGCAACACCGCCGCCATTCCTGGCATGACATTCCGGTCATCGCTCGGGGCGCCATCATCCAGTTAGCGGCAGCAGCGGAACCGTAAGCTGCTGGCGCCGTTTTAGGTATGCTGCGTCCCCGCTGCAATGTTGTCCGCGCCGGCCGGAGGCTCCCGTATGCTTCACTGGGGAAAGAGGCAATTCACGAACAAAAACCTCCTCGGACTGCCCAACAGTTTCCTGGGCATAGCAGAGGAGGTTTATCCGGGGAATCGGAAGCTGAACTACTTACGCTTCAGGGCATCCGGATCCGTGTTCTTGAAGTAATCATAGTTCTTGGCGATATAGCTTTCCCACTCACCGGGGACGGCATCTTCGGCGAAGATGGCGGTTACCGGACAAACCGGCTCGCAAGCGGCGCAGTCGATGCACTCGTCTGGGCTGATGTAGTACATATCGTCATCATCGGTGGTGTAAATGCAATCAACTGGGCAGACATCCACGCAGGCAGCGTCCTTTACACCAACACAGGGCTCGGTAATTATGTAGGTCATTCTCTTTTTGCTCCTCTGAAATAGCGCTTCTTAAATCCCCGGGCCGCCTTCGGCCCGAATCCCGCAACCGACAATACAGCATCGCGGGAACTCACCAAAAATTATAGCATAGCCCGGCAGGTTTGCAATATTGATGACTGACTGGGCAGCGTTGCAATTTAGGTGGTCGAGGTGTAGGGGCAAACACCGGGATTGTCCCGGCGCTACTGGAACGAATGATAGGTCCTGACTTAAACCACCTAAATTGGAACGCTACCTCAGCACACCGGCCAATCAGGTCGCCGAGGCCCACGGAACAGAACCGTGGGCCTCGGCCTTTAACGCACTGAAGTACGCTGGAGGTTACAGCGATTGCCAGCGGCGCTTGCCGCCTTCCGTCACCACCCGACCAATCTGCTGGCCCGGCGGGAAGTGGCCGGCTGCGATGAGCCAGCCCTCGCTTTCGGCTTTGTCCAGAATCATTTCCCGGTTGGACTGGCTGGCGGCCTTGTCGTAGTCCACCGAAGCGCACCAACTTGGCTCGGAGACCTGGGCGATGCAGTGGAGCAGGTCGCCGACCAGCATCGCCTTCTCCCCGCCGGAGTTGACCAGCACTACCTGGTGCCCCGGGGTATGGCCCACAGCGGGCATTGTGGAAATTCCGTCGGTCACTTCATATTCGCCTTCAACAATTTGTTGCAGGCGCAGACGGCGCAGGGGCATTATCTGCTGCTGCACGTGGGGATTCTGCTCCAGAATATCCGGCTGGGTGTAGTAGTCGTAATCGTCCTTGGGGATGATGTAGCGGGCGCGCCGGAAGTTGGGCGCCGGCATACCGCCGGAATAGCGCAGGTTCCACCCGACGTGGTCGGCGTGGAGGTGGGTGTGAATGACAAAGTTAACCTGGTCCGAAGGGGACACGTTGGTATTATGGATGTCCACGTTGGGCGGCAGCATCACGGGACGCAGTTCCTCATACAGATTGCCGACGACGTTGCCGCGGGAAGGGTGCGGGCCGGGGCCCATACCCGTATCCACCAGTACGGTATGGTTTTCGGAACGTACCACAAACACGCCGTAGTAGAGCTGCAGCTGCCCGTTCTCCAGCACGTCCGGATAGTCGGCCCAGGCGTTTTCGGGGACGTCGGGGAACATTGCGGAAGTTGGCCGCGGCGGCGGCACCATATCTATAACGGCGGTTATCTCGTAACTGCCTACTGTAGCTTTGTCTGCCATGAATTTTCCTCCCGTCTTGGATTAGACCAAATTTTAGGTATGTTCAGTTCAGTAGTGCAACCCGTCGGCAAAAGGCCCCGGCCCTGACCGCAGTCCGGGGCGCGCTTCCCTAGTATTGGATAAGCGAAAATATGTTGTAACCTTCCAGCGCCTTGCGTCCTTCCAGCGCCTCCAGTTCCATTACCAGCGCAATACCGGCGACCGCTCCTCCGGCCTTCTCTACCAGTTGGGCGGCGGCGGCCAGGGTGCCGCCGGTAGCCAGCACATCATCCACAATCAGCATCCGGTTTCCCGGGCCGACGTCGGCCCGGTGCACTTCCATCACGTTGGAGCCATATTCCAGCGAATACTCCACGGAGATGGTCTCGCCGGGCAGCTTGCCCTGTTTGCGTACCGGGATAAAGGGCTTGCCCATCCGGCAGGCCAGCGGAGCGCCGAAAAGAAAACCGCGGGACTCGATGGCTGCGATCCCGTCCAAATTAGCGGCCTGATACTGCTGGGCCAGTTGGTCAATGGTGTAGTTGAAAGCGGCGGCATCGCGCAGGAGCGGGGTAATGTCGCGAAACAGGATGCCTGGCTGGGGAAAATCCGGAATATCGCGAATATAGTCCTTGAGATTCATAAAAAACTAACTCGGTTACTGCATAAAATAGACAACCATCCCGTTACCGGGGTGGCGGGGAAGACAACCTTGAGCAGTTGGTTGAGAGTGTAGAATAAGCCGCTAAAAGCGTCAAGTTTTGGGCCGGGCCAGCCCCGGGCAATCGTATATGGATTATAGTTAATTGGGAGAGGATGTTAATCAGAAAAACTTCGTCCCAGCCGGCCCGTTTCAGCTTGCCCCGCATGGAGCCTTTGCCCGGTTCCAGCCGAGCCAGGTTCAAAGCCGGTTTCCGCAGCAAGGCCGGATTCTCCGCGCCATACCCTTTCCGATTGCGGGCCTGGTCTTCATTGCAGGTTACGTCCAGCATCCCCTGCGCTCGGGAAGAGAAGCGGGAACTGGGCCAACGCCTTGCCGGAAGGGTCCTCCCATCAGCTTTCCGGTAGCGGGGGTGGACGGCGGCTAATACTCTGGAAAATGGCGGCGATCAGCAGGGCCAAGGCCGCCGGCAAGTATAAAATGCCGAAGGAAAGAGCGCCTAATCCGCAAAATAACAGCAGGGCAGTTGCCAGACCCCACAGCAGCAGCTTGCTTCCAATGCCCCAGCTGTTTCCGGTCAAAGTCATGACCAGGACTTGACCCGTCAACGGTACGGGGATGAACAGGGGAATTAAAACCCAAATTCCGTTGACCTCAGTGAAGGAAGCGGAGCGGCGGACCACCTGGCTTTCCATTTGTCCCGTCGCATTAACGTTAACCGGCGTTGTCGAAACGCCTTGATAAGCGTGCGGCCAAAAGGCCAGCCACAGAAACGCCGCCCAGGCCAGCAGATGCGCGATGATAGCCGTTACCAGCGCAATGCGGTTGAAGAACCCGGTTCCGGGGAATTTCATATTGGCCCTCCCTTAACCTGCTTGCTCCAGTTCTGGTTCGCCGCCGGCTCCCCGGCTCAAATCAGTCTTGGGGAGTCGGGCGCCTGTATTACATTATAACCCAACGCTTTACCTGGCCGCGATTAAGGTTATACTGTTATACCCGTTGGCAACAAAGATATACCCCGTCCGGGCGGGCCCGGAGGAAGGCTGATGCGTATCTGTTCCCTGCTGCCCAGCGCCACGGAAATTGTCTATGCCCTGGGGCTGGGCGACCAACTGGTGGGAGTATCCCACACCTGTGATTACCCGGCGGAGGCCCGGACCAAGCCGGTGGTCAGCCGCAGCGTCCGCAGCGTGTCCCACCTGGACAGCCGGGAAATTGACGCTATCATCCGGCAGGCCCGGGAGCGTAACAACCCGGTGCACTGGATTGATGGGGAGCTGCTCCGGGAACTGCGCCCGGACTTGATTATTACCCAGGAAATTTGCGAAATCTGCGCCATTGACCAGGGTTCGGTCTATGCCACGGCGGCCCGGTTTCTGGATTATACGCCGGAAATCATCGTCACCAGACCGGTGGGGCTGGAGGAAATTTACCACAATATCCACCGAATCGGCGCGGCCGCCGGAGTTGCGGCGCGGGCGACAGCTTTGGTAGCGCAGCTGCGGGGTCGGGCCCAAAGAGTGGTTGACGGTCTCGGGCCGGTAACGGAGCGTCCCAAAGTCTTCTGCATCGACTGGCTGCAGCCCCTGCGCAACACCGGCCAGTGGACGCCGGAGTTGGTGGAACTGGCCGGCGGCGCGGAAGGACTGGCGGAAAAATGGGGCAAATCCCGGGCAATCGAATGGGACGAGGTATCCGACTACCAGCCCGATTACCTGATGGTTATGCCCTGTGCCTTTGACCTGGCCCGCACCGAAAGGGAGGCCCGGGAACATCTCTACTCCCACCCGACCTGGCCTTCCTTGAATGCGGTGCAGCAAGGCCGGGTTTATCTGTTCGACGGGTTGATCCCCAGCCGGCACGGGCCGCGGACGCTGGACGTACTGGAAGGGTTGGCGGAGGCGCTGCACCCGGAGCGGTTCGCCGGTCTGTCCCCGCCAGGCGTGTTCCGCCAGGCGGCGCCGGTGTGGGAGCAACCGGGGATTTAGGCCCCCGGGAGCGGGCCAATAAACTACTTTGCCTCATCCGTGAAGGGCCGGAGGACTAATGCTTTTTGTAATCGAGCTGCGACACGCGCCGGAACGCTGCCCCGGAGTCGCCACCGACATACGGGATCGGGTACTGCGAATGTCCCAGGACCGGGACCGGGTGCTGCAATCCCACGGCTGCACCTGGCAAGGCGGCTGGGTTAGCCCCACCGCTCACCTGACCTTTCTGACCCTGGACGCTCCCGGCGCGCACGCCGTGGATGCCGCCCTGATTGACCTGGGCCTGGCCGTCTGGAACTCCAGCGTCATTTATCCGGCGCTGGATTTCGAAGCCGCGGTGCAGGCCCTGGCTAATCAACCCCAGGACTAGGGTCGGGCTTGGCTTACTTCTTTTCCGGCAAGGCGGCATAAAGGCGCCCGTTGCGGGTCGTTACCTCAAAGGTGTACATCTGGGCTATCGGCCCGTTGATGCAGTTGCCGGTGAAGTACTCGAACCGCCAGCCGTGGGAAGGGCACATAAAGCAGGTGTCCTCCAGATAAACGGTGCCCCAACTATGGGGACACAGGGAAGACAGGAGCCGCAGGGTTCCATCTTTGCCCTTGGCCAGGTAAAAATCGTAGCCTTCAACCTCGATTTCGGCGGGAAACTCGCTAAAGGTATCTTCCGGCCCCAGGTCAACTTCCTTAACGCCGGCGGAAAAGTCCGGGTAAACCATGTCAGCCCTCATCTCGTCAAAAGGTTGGGGTTGTCCGCAGATTGGGGGCAGTATAGCCGGAAAGATAGGCAATGGGCAATCGGTGGTTGGTCTCGGTACGCCTTCCCCCCTTCGGTATGCCCTCACTCCAGCCCTCTCCCTGAGGGAGAGGGAGAAATCCGGCTCTTCCCTCCCCGCAAAAGCGGAGTTTGCAAAGCAATAGGCAGCGAAAATCCCGAAAGTCTCCCATCTCCTCGCGGGAGCGGGGCTAGAGGTTAGGGCGAAGCTCGGGACAAAAGCCTCCCCTCTCCTCGCGGGAGCGGGGCTGGGGGTGAGGGCAATCCTCGGGACCGGGGGTGAGGACGACGAGCTCCCGAATATTCCCGGCTTGCTCTTGACACTCGCCGTTTATCTACCCCACTATTAAAGTTGATTCGGTAAGGCGCCGAGCCTTTTCTCTCAAACTGGACTCCGTCGCGGCCAATGGTCAACGGAATGGATGGCGTATGGAAATTTCCGAAGCTCTGTTGTCGGTCGGGCTGCTACTGGTGGCAGCCAAACTGCTGGAAGGTCTCTTCAAACGATTCGGAATCAGTTCGATCTTCGCCTACGCTACCGCCGGGGTCATTCTCGGCCCGCTTACCGGCATCGTCGACCCCGAAAGCGACATCCAGATTCTGCTGAATATCGGTATTTTCATCTTCTTTTTCCTGGTAGGCATCGACGAAATTGACGTCTCGGGTTTTATGTCGGCCATCCGGGGGCGGATATTCGTGGCGGCGGTGCTGTCCGTGGCAATCTCTATGGTGGCCTCCCTGCTGGTTACCACCGACATTCTGTTTGACCTGGGGCTGAACCTCGGATTTAACAACGCCATGGCCGTGGCCGGGGTGTTGTCCCTGTCCAGCCTGGGTATAGTCGCCAAGGTGCTGGTCGATGAAGACCGGCTCAAGGACCCGGTGGGAATCCAGATTTTCACGGCGGTGGTCATTGCGGAAATCCTGATACTGTTCATCATCGGCCTGGCGATCAGCGAGCATCACATCATCCTGGGCGACGAAGAAAGTCTGGGAACCGCCGTCAGCGTCGGCGTCCTGCTGGGGCAGTTGGTCGCCTTTGCCATCGTAACCTGGTTCGTCTGCAACAAGCTGGTTCCCCGCTTGCTGGTCATTCTGCATCGCGTACTCCAGGTGCCGCAGCTTTCCTACGGTCTGCTGTTGGGCGGACTCTTTCTGATTGTCGTGGCATCGGAAAGAATCGGACTGCACGGTTCCCTGGGCGCCCTGCTCTTCGGCGCGGCCCTGGCCTCCCTGCCCTACCAGCTTCGCCACGATTCCATGCCCGGTATGCGGAGCACCGCCGAGGGCCTGTTCGTCCCCCTCTTCTTCGCCTCGGCCGGCCTGAGTCTGAACCTGTCCTTCCTGCAGCTACCGCCGGCAACCATCCTGGCCCTGCTCTTTGTACCCCTGGCCGGAAAATTCGCCGGCGCCTTCATCAGCGCTTACATTACACGGCTCCAGGCCCCCTTTGCCGTAGCCTCGGGACTGATGGCCAAAGGCGTGGCCGAAATCGCCCTGCTCCTGGTTATGCTGCACGGCAAAGTAATCAGTGAGGAAGTGTTCTCCCTGATGGTCCTGATAATGTTCGGTTATATTCTGCTGACACCCCTGGGAATCAGCTTTGCCGTCAGGAGAGTCGAGCCGAATGACGAGGCAATCCGAATGGGCCGACTGCCTCATTTGATTGGGCGGCTGCTGCTGGTGGATGTTCACGTCAGGGATGTGCTGGACCGGACCCGCATACACCCGGACACGACGACTACGGTGAGAAATTTTGTGGACCACTGGGCGATTCCGGAACAGCATGATTACGTGGTGGTGCATGAGGGACAGTTGGCCGGTATCGTGTCGCTGAGCCTGCTGCGCTACCTGCCCCACCACCAATGGCGCAATACCACGCTCCAGGAAGTGCTGCGGCAAGACACCCTGGAGACGAATCCCGAGGCGCAGGTGGAGGATGCCCTCCAGCAGATGCTGGACAATTCAGTAACCGTTTTGCCGGTGCTGGAACCCGGCACCGGCGTTTTCCTGGGCTCCATTGCCAGCTACGAAATTGTAGGAATGTTGCTGACCGCCGCCGCCGGCCACGATATTTAACCGGGCAAAAATTTTTGCCCGCCGCCCGGTGAATCCGGGCGGAAGGCAATGCCCGGGGGTTGCAAGGCCCGGTGCCAAGCCCGGCGGGTTAATCGGAAAGGGTTGGAATCTTAAACTGTTTAGGGGCGCTTTATGAGCTCGGAAAACAAAGGGTCGCGATGCGAAATGTGCAGGTTCGGCGCCAAGGACATCATCAATGACGGTTATTGGCGCTGCCACCGTTACCCGCCGGAAGGATACCGAGGGGAGGTTTCATTGTACTATTTGGTCTGTGGAGGCTGGCCGGTGTCAAGTGGGAGTTTCCGACGGTGTATCCTCACACGGTTTGCGGCGAGTATCAGCCCCGCAGCAACCCACCCACACAGAACCCGTAAACCCGGAGGTGTCTTATGCCTATAGACCTGAGAGACCTGGTTAAGAACCCGGAAACGACGCCCTTTTCCCGGCTCAAGTACCTGGTGCGCCAGTCGGAGGAGGACGTTACCCGGTTTATGAACGAACTGTTCAACTTGTCCGCCCTGGCTAAAGAGGGGAACGACTGGCAGCCGGTGGAGCAGTTTCTGATTCGGTGGGAGGAAATCCTGTCAGACCGGCTGGAGCTGCCCCTGGCCTTCGATTCGGCCCCCTGGACGCCCTTCGCCAAGCCCCTGCACCAGGCGCGCATCGCCGTCCTGACCACCGGCGGAATTCACCTGGCGCACCAGGAGCCGTTCAACGTGGACGGCGACTGGAGCTATCGGGAGATTCCCCTGGACACGCCCCTGGAGGACTTTCGGGTGGCCCACACCCATTATGACACTAACGGGGTCGCTGAGGACGTGGACACCGTCTTTGCCATTCACCGCTTGCAGGAACTGGCGGCAGAAGGAATCGTCGGCGAGGCTCACAGTCCGACTTTCAGCTTTATGGGCTACATCTACGATGTGGCCGGCCTAATCGAAGTCACGGCGCCGGAAGTGGCCCAGCGGTTGAAAGCGGAAGGAGTGGACGGCGCCGTTATCGGAACTACTTGACCCCGCTGCCATCAGTCCGGTGGACTGATCGCCCGGGCCATCGAAGCTGCCGGGGTATCGACTGTGGTGGTGATGGTGGACCGGCAAAAGGCGGCTACCATGTCGGTGCCGCGGGGTCTGATCCTGCGCTTCCCCTTTGGCCGACCCTTCGGCGCTCCGGGCAGCCCGCAGCAGCAGCGGGTGGTGCTGGAAGATGCCCTGGAAGTGCTGGCGACGGCGGCCGAACCGGGGCAGATAGTGGCCTCACCCTACCGCTGGCGGCGGGAGAATTACGCCGAAATCCTGGCGAGCCGAGGGCGGTAATGTTCGGGGGAGCGCTGCGCTGTGCCGGAGTGGACCTTAACCTTCCGGCGCAGTCTCCTCTCCCCCGTCCCGAACCGCCACCGGAACCGGCGGCAGCAAGCCTGCCACCGCAAAGACCCGACCAGGCAGAGCAGGGATTGGGGTGTTCCGGCCGCGCCGGTAAACGGTATGCCGGAGATAACCGTTAGCCGCAGGTTCGGTAAAAGCCTCAATACAGTCCTCAACCAGGTTCACAATTCAGAATTTCGGGATGGTGGCTTCGGCGTAGAGGGTAGCGTCGCAATTTAGGTGGTTTAAGTCAGGGCCTATGATTTGTTCCGGTACTGCCGAAGCAACCACAGAGGTTACCCCTACGCTTCGACCACCTAAATTGGAACGCTGCCCTCCCCTCCAGGGCTATCGCATATGAAAAGAGCAGGAATTGGGTAAGATATTGGTTGTAGTTGAGTGGGAAGGGAGGACGGCATGTCCGAGCTAGAGGATCTGTTCGCTGACCTGGAGGATCCCCGCGCTGGCAACGCCCGCCGGCATTCCTTGCACGATATTCTGGTCATTGCCTTGTGCGCCATCATCTGCGGCGGCCAGACCTACACCGATATGGAACTCTTTGGCCGGGCCAAACGGGAGCTGCTGCAATCTTTCCTGAAGCTGGAAAACGGCATTCCCAGCCACGACACCTTCTCCCGGGTGCTGGGAATGCTGGACCCGGAGGCTTTCCAAGGGTGGTTTATCGAGTTCATGGCCGAGTTTGCCCAAGGTGTTGAGGGAGTGGTGGCGGTGGACGGCAAGACTTTGCGCCGCTCCTATGACCGGGCGGGGGCACGCTCGCCACTGCATCTGGTCAGCGCCTGGGCGGAGGAGCAGCGGCTGTCGTTGGGGCAAGTGGCCGTTGCCGGCAAATCCAATGAGATTAAGGCTTTGCCCAAACTGCTGGAGTTGTTGAACTTGCGCGGGAAAGTGGTTACCGCCGACGCCATGCACTGCCAGCGTCAAGTGGCACAGCAGGTGGTAGCCCAGAAAGGGGATTATGCCTTGGCGCTGAAAGGCAACCAGGGCCGGCTGCGGGACGATGTGCAGTTGTTTCTGGAGGACCCGGACACCCCAGCGACCCAAGCCAGCAAGGTCAGCAAGGGGCACGGGCGGGTGGAGCGGCGGCAGGCCCGGGTCAGCGGGGACATTGACTGGCTGCAGGAACGATATGCCTGGCCCGGCTTGAAGGCGGTGGGCAAAGTAACGGCCACCCGGCAGTTGGCGGCGGCGGAACCGGCTCCGGGAGAACTGCACGAGGAAACCCGGTACTATCTGCTGAGCCGGGACTGGTCGCCGGAGCGGTTCAATGCCATTGTGCGGGGCCATCGGGGAATTGAGAACCGGCTGCATTGGGTACTGGACGTAACCTGCAATGAAGACCAGGCCCGCAACCGGAAAGGACACGGGGCGGAGAATCTGGCCTTGCTGCGGAAACTGGCTTTGAACCTGGCTCGGCTGGAACCGGGCAAAGGCTCCATGCGCGGCAAGCTGAAACGGGCCGGCTGGGACGACAATTTCCTGATTAACATCCTGGCCCAATTCACTAAATTCCATATGCGATAGCCCTGGTTGCTACTCCGACCGGGGCCCCGGTAGTCCGACATTACTTATCCTGCTTGGCCTTCCGCGAAAAAGCGGTGAGTCTCCGCTGACATTGTCTCGTTGGTTGGCTGCTTCAGACTCCGTGGTCCAGGCGGTCAATCAGGCTCCGGGGCAAGCCGGCCTTACGCATTTTTTCCTGGGTAGCAGCCCGGTCATATTCGACGCGATGGCGCTCTAGCGCTCCCCGGGAATCAGGCCCTTCCCGGTTAAATATGGCATAGCTGGGTCTGGGATCGTAGTCTCTGGGCTGGCCGACGCTGCCCGGATTGGCGATCCAGCGCCGCGTATCCAGTCCGAAGGTCTCGTCTTCGGAGAAATTTAAGAATTGTGGCCCAGTCCGGTTTTCCTGACAGAGGAAAGGTAAATGAGAGTGGCCCACCAGACAATTAGTGGTAGTGAGGCGACTGAAGGTTGCAGCAGCGGCCTCGGCATTCAGCAGATATTCCCTGAGGGGCGCTCTCAGGCTGCCATGAACCAGGGTAAATTCCTGTTCAATTGCCACTTCCGGCAGCCCGGCCAGGAAAGACCGTTCCCCGGGAGAAAGCTGCTCCGCCGTCCAGTGGGCGGCCACCGCGGCGGCATTATTGAAATCAGCGCTTTCCTTGACATTCTGCGCCGCCCGGTCGTGGTTGCCGGCCACCGCTACTAGCGGATACTGTTGCAGCAACGACAGACAGGCACCCGGGTCGGGCCCATAGCCTACCGTGTCGCCCAGGCACCAGATGGCATCAAAACCGCCCCGCTTCTGGGCATCGGCGATGACCGCTTCCAGGGCGGCCAGGTTTGAATGTATGTCGGAAACAATTAATGCTCGCACTTTCTCATCGCCTTTTTAACGTCTTCCCTTCAATCCCGATTGACGGGATGGAGAGCGCCGAATAATCTGCCATATTAAAGCGCAAATTATACCAACAATACGCTACCAGAATACCATAGCCGATGGGCCGACCGGCGCTTCCGGTCATTCCCGGGGGGTGTCGTCAATATAACTTGGGCCAAATCATCAGGGCCCTGATTTGGCAAATTACCAGGAATTACGCTTCCTTTTTGGCGTATCCGGTGGCTACTCCCTGCCATTGTTTGAATTCCAGAAAGGCATTCTCCACCGGATGCCCTGGTTTATACCAAGCTTTGTCCCAATGCCGGGGTTCATTCCGGCACCGCGGCGGCAGCAGATCCGGCTCCATTCCCTGCTCCCGGGCTTGGACCACGATGTCCCTGGCAGACCAGCCCTTGCCCCGGGTAGGGGTGCGTATAATACCCGGCAACTGAAAATTTCCGGCCCGGAGGATACGGGATGATGGAAATGAGCAGTATTCGTTTCTGGCGGCAATGGAGCTACCAAGTTGCCCTGATTATGGCCGCTCTGGGAGTGGGCTTAATCTTTCTGGCCTGCGGCACCGCCGCGCCCCAGGAGGAGCCGGGCAACCTGCCGGCCCAGGTTATGTCCGGGCTGCCCCAGGAAGAAGCGCCAACAGCCACCCCGGCGCCTACCCAAACTCCCACCCCTACACCTGCCTTCAATCCGGTGCATTGCGACTACTTGACCCAGCCCCGACGCAAGCCCAATCCCGGCCCCAGCATCGTGTTGCCCGACGGAGAATATTCTCCACCTCCGCCCATCGATATTCCCATTACTCCAATACCCGAATACTCCAAGGTGGGAGCATTAAAAGTAGAGCTAATTGCCCAAGGCTGTCTTGAGTACGGCATAATCACTGGGGCCGCCGCAGAAAAATTTTTGTCAGATAGAGAAGACCGTTTCGGAATTCTGAAGCACGCAGCCCATCGGGCCAATTTACGGGATCAGGCCGCGGCAGCCCAGAACCCGACGGAACGGGAAGCTATCCTGGAATCCCTGCCACCTTACCCGGACCCGATGCTGCCTTTCAGATTAGCCACAGAGCAAGGCTACTATCAGCTGGTAGTCTCCTGGATTGAAGATAACGGGGAAAAGTAACCTCTGTCTATGTGAATCCAGAACCATTTCCCCAGACAGTATTCGGAAGAACCGTGATGCGAGAAGGAACCATCACTGCGGAGGTCCCGCCGTCCATTGCCTTGGCAATGTCCCAGTTGGAAGGAGTCATCTATGCCAAGGATACTCGTAATGAATTGATTGATGAGCCTCCCAAGTGGGTTGCACCGTAGAAACAACCTAGTTTGACAGGTTAGAAGCTATAGCACCACCAAGATTAACAAAATAAAGAGACATCGTTCCGTATTAGGTGGTCGAGGTGTAGGGGCAAACACAGGGATTGCCCCGGCATTACTGGAACGAATGACAGGCCCTGACTTAAACCACCTAAATTGCAACGCTACCCTCAGCTACAGGGCTATCGCATATGAAAAAATTTCAGGCTCAGAACGGAACTTTCCGATGTTTTGGCGGCGCTTTACTGGGTAATCAACATCAAAACCAACGGTTTAAGTCTTAAATTACCCAAATTTAGCAGTTAAAAACGGAGATTTACCCGTCAATTGGCCTCTTAAATTCCATATGCGATAGCCCTGCCTCAGCTAAAGGATGGATTGACACATACAGCTTTATACAGTAACGTTGCCCAAATCGGCTTTGTAAGTGCAAGATGTGTATATGAATAATCCCTTTAATGCAAAACCAAGTACTCTTATCGTTTTAGTAACCGTCATTTCCCTGTTCTTTACGGTAGCTTGCGGTTCTTCTGCCGAATCACCGGCTGAACCGTCCGCCGGCGCCCAGCCGACGCAGCCGGCAGCAGCGGCGGACGCAGCCCCAAGCTCGCCGTCAGATTCGGCTCCGGCTCAATCGGGGATGGCATCGCAAAGCTCCGGTCAGATGGCGGACCCGGCTCCGGCTCCGACGGCAGAGCCCGCCGCAGTCGGGGAAGCGCCGGCATCGGCGCCCCAGTCCGATGCCCCCAGCGGCACGCTGCGCATCGCCCTGGACGAAATCGGCCCGCCGCGGTGGATTCCCTCGCTGCAAGGCGCGCCCCAGAACAGTATCAACAATACCACCTTCGGCGAATCCATCTGGGCCAAGGCTCCCGACGGCTCTCTGAAGGAGTGCTGCTGGATTCGTGGGAAATTTCCGAAGATGGCACCCAGTGGACGTTGAACTTCAGGTCCGGTATCCCCTTCCACTATGACTACGGGGAATTTACCGGCGCCGACTTCATTTGGACGATGGAAAATTCGGTAATCGAGGGCACCACCGAAGGCCAGGCGGAGAATTACCGTCGGCAGTTCTTTGCCGAGGGCGGCGGGATGGAGTTGGTGGATGACCATACCGTTCTGGTAAATACGGTGGAACCGGCTCCTGACTTCACCTGGCAGATTACCTTGGCCTCAGCCACCCAAATGGGCAAAGCTATTTTCAGCAAGGCCTATTTTGATGCTGTCGGGCCGGACCAGGCCGGCACCGCCCAGGCCGTAGGTACCGGTCCCTGGCGCAGCGTAAACCACGAAACCATCGGCACCTGGAAGTTTGAGGCGGTGGAAAACCATTGGCGCAAGACCCCCAATTTTGCCGAATTGGACTATGTGGAGATTCAGGAGGAGTCAACCCGTCTGGCAAATTTCCAGGCCGGTCAACTGGATACGGCCAAGTTTAACCTGGAATCCATTACCGTTCTGGAAAGTTCCTGCGGCGAGTGCAAATTTATGACCTCCATCGGCGGTGAACTGTTCATCAACATTCACGGCCAGATGTACGTTGACCGTGATGATTTGCCCACGCCGCGCCGGGAAGACCTTCCCTGGGTATCGACCAGCCCGGACATAAACTCCCCGGAATGGGACCGGGCACGCAAGGTGCGCCAGGCTATGAACCACGCCATTGACCGCGAACTTCTGGTGGAAACCCTGCTCCAGGGCCTCGGCGCTCCCCTGCACCTCTTTGGCTGGCTGGGACACGAACCGCGTCTGGGCTACCTGGCGGATTTGAAGTACGAATACAACCCGGACCTGGCCCGGCAGCTTTTGGCGGAGGCCGGCTACGCGGACGGCTTTGAAATCAACCTGGCGCTGACCAACCGTCCTTACCCCGGAACCATCGAGACTGCTGAAGCCGTGGCAACTATGTGGGAAGAAATTGGAATCAGGACCGTCCAGAGTCGGCAGCCGATGTCCTCTTTCCGGGCCCTGTTCCCGGAGCGTTCCTGGGTTGGCGTAAACAGCCACGGCACTTCCCCGGGGCCGGAACCGGTCTCCAGGTACAACAGCTTCCGGCCTACCAGCGTGGTCAACTACGGTCTGGAACACCCCATAATGACCGAACTGTACGACCAGGGTGTTGCCACCATTGACGAAGAAGAGCGATATGAAATTAGCCGGCAAATGGCCCAGTTCCTTTTTGACCACGCCGTCATTATCCCTACGGTCAGCGTATTCCAGGTGTGGCCGGTAGGGCCCAGAATCGACGAGTGGGAATTGGTGTGCTGCGTGACCCGCGTCCCTTCAAACGTGGAATACATCCCCCACCGCCAATAATTGAAATTCACCGTTAGGGCGTCGCCCGGTCCCGGGCGACGCCCCGGCGCATCAGCTAAACGGTCTCGCCTACCCTTGGCCCGAAGGAACCCGCTCAGACTTTGCCGGAATCAGGAGGTTTCTATGGCAGCCAAGTTATTCAGGAGATACCTGTTGCCCGGCGTCGCTGCTCTGGCCCTTTTACTAGTCGCAGCCTGTGGAGCTTCGGAAGCGCCGGCTACTGAACCGGAGCCGGCCGGTTCCGGTCAACCTCAGACGGCGGCCCAGCCGGCGGCTCCCGCCCAGGACTCGGTCGCCCCCACCAGCTCAGCGCCGGCTGCGGCGGCCACCGATGCGATGCCGCCGGCCGGCGGCCAGAATGAACCGGTCACGACCGCGGCCTCCAGACCGGCCGGCCGGTCAACCCTGGTGCCTACGCCCACCCCGGCGCCGGTGGTTGAGCCGGCTATGGAACAGTCGGCGGTGGGCATCTTGAACATCGCCTATTCCCAGTTGGGGCCGCCAAAATTTATCCCGAAGATCAGCGGTTCCCCGCAGACATCGATCAACATCTCCGCCGTCTGGGAGTCTATGTGGCACAGCGACCCGCAAGGTAATGTAATTCCCCGGCTGGTCAAGCAGTGGGAAGTTTCCGATGACGGCAACGTCTGGACGCTGCACCTGGAGGAAGGGGTCCAGTTTCACAAAGGCAAGGGGGAAATGACCGCGCAGGATATGATCTGGTCCATGGACAACATTGTTTCCGAGGGGACGGTTCCGGGCGTCTGGCCCAGCGACAAACCATCTTCTACGCCGAAGGGGGCGGTATGACCGCCATTGACGACCACACCCTGCAAGTGGACACAACGGCTAACGGACCCAGATTTGACCTGACCTGGTACTCCACCTCGGCGCTGCTCACCGGCGCGCTGCCGGTAATGAACAAGGCCCACGTAGAAGCCCTGGGTGAAGAGCGGGCCGGCGTGGAAGACCCCATCGGAACCGGCCCCTGGCAGCACGTTGAGCATAAGACTTCGGAAGTCTGGAAACTGGAAGCGGTGCCGGACCACTGGCGCAAGACTCCCAACTTTGCCGAGCTCAACATCTGGGAAATTGCCGAAGAATCTACCCGCATCGCAAACTTTCAGGCCGGCAAAATGGACAGTATCCACATGAGCCTGGAATCGCTGCCGGTTTTGGAACAGGTGCCGGACGTAAAGTTCCTGAGACTGCCCGGCGGCGGCCAGACCCACATCAACATCCACGGGCAGATGTACATCGATCGGGAAGACCTGCCCACCCCGCGCAAATCCGGACTGCCCTGGATCTCCGAAAACCCGGATGTCAATTCCCCGGAGTGGGAACGGGCGCGCAAGGTGCGGGAAGCTATGTCCATCGCCATCGATCGGGAACTGATTGTCGAGGAGCTTCTCGGTGGCGCCGGTGAGGTGAACCACGTCTTTGGCTGGATGGGACACGAGGCCCGGCTGAACGAATTGCAGGACTCCCTGGTGTATGAATACAACCCCGAAAGAGCCCGGCAACTGCTGGAGGAGGCCGGTTACGGCGACGGGTTTGACATCATTATGGCTTTGACCACCCGCCCCTTCCCCGGCACGGTGCAGATGGGCGAGATTGCCTGTCTGATGTGGGAAGAGATTGGTATCCGCTGCGCCCAGGAACGGAGCCAGATGTCCGCCTTCCGCCCCAAGTTCGTTGACCGTTCCCACGAGGGCGTTAATACCCACGGCGTCGGGCCGCTGCCGGAGCCTTTGGTAACCTATTCCTCTTCCATGGTCAGTGCCGGCGTAATTAACTACGGTATTGAGCATCCCTGGCTGGACGCCAAGCTGGATCAGGCAATGTCCACTTTTGATGATGAGGAGCGGTTTGAGCTGCAGCGTGAAGTGGCCCAATGGGTCTTCGACAACGTGGTAATTTTACCGATGTACAAGGTAAACTGGATTTTCCCGCTGGGCCCCAACGTGGATACTTGGGATATGGCCTGCTGCGATGCCCGCGTTCTCTTCGATCTGGAGTACGCGCCGCACCGGAGGTAATGAGTTTTGCAAAGATTCTTACTGCGCCGGCTGCTGCTGACGGTAATTACCCTGTGGCTGGTCTCCGTGCTGATATTCTTTATGGCCCGAATTTCCGGAGACCCGACCACCCTGTTGATTGACGACTACGCCAGCGCCAATACGCTGGAAGAACTGCGAGCCTCTCTGGGGCTGGACAAGTCTTACCCGGAACAGTACTGGATTTTTCTGAAGAACGCCGTCCGGGGGGATTTCGGAACGTCCATCGTGCAGAAGCAGCCGGTGGGTTCCCTGATTATACAGCGGCTGCCGGCCACCATCTATTTAGGGCTGACGGCCTTCGCCTTCTCGCTGATTGTGGGCATTCCCCTGGGAGTGCTGTCATCACTGAAACGCGGGAGTGTCATGGACCAGATTGGCAAGATTGTTGCGTTGGTCGGGCAGTCGGCGCCGCCTTTCTGGATTGGCATTATGCTGATGTTCTTTTTTGCGGTGCGGCTGGGGTGGGTAGCCCCTTCCGGGCGCGAGGAGGCCAGCAGCATCATCCTGCCGGCCATTACTCTGGGCTGGTTCAACGTAGCCGCCAACTTGCGCCTGATGCGTTCTGCCATGCTCGACGTGATGGATACGGAATACATCAAGCTGGCTCGCGCCAAGGGAGTGTCCAGCACTCTAATAGTCTGGAAACACGCCCTGCGCAACGCTCTGATTCCGCCACTAACCTTTGCCGGTATCACCCTGGGCGGGCTGATTACCGGCTCGCTGGTGGCGGAGACGGTGTTTGCCTGGCCCGGGTTGGGCCAACTGGCCTTCCTGGCGGTGCGCGACTCGGATTACCCGCTGCTGCAAGGGGTGGTAATTTCCTTTGCGGCGGCGTATCTGGCAACTGCTTTCCTGGTTGATGTATTCTACGCCTATGTGGACCCGCGCATCCGGTTCTCCTGACGCTTTTAACTCCGACACCGACGCGGTCGGTGGTCTTTGGAGGTATGATGGCTGAAAATACCCCCCAGGCAGTGCTGGCTCCCGCTCCGGCACGGGTCCGGCTGCCTAAAATCTGGAGAACTGTCAAGCGTTGGCCGCTAATACCCTTGTTCCTGCTGCTGCTGGTGGTAGTTTCCGGCGTAATGGCGCCGTGGCTGGCGCCGGACGATCCCCGCAAAGGCAATCTGCGGGCCCGGATGGCGCCGCCGGTTTGGCTGGAAGGCGGGACCACCGAGCATATATTGGGCACCGACCACCTGGGGCGGGACATATTAAGCCGTATCGTTTACGGAGCGCGGATTTCCCTGGTAGTGGCTGCGGTTACTCTGGGACTGGGCGGCACCACCGGCACCGTATTAGGCTTGCTGGCCGGCTGGTACGGCAAGTGGATTGACGAAATCATAATGCGCATCGTCGATATTGCCCTGGCCGTACCTTTAGTGCTGGTGGCCCTGGTTATGGTGGTTGCGGTGGGGCAGTCTTTCCCGTCGGAGTTGGGCGGACAGACGGGCCTCATCATTCTGGTGTTAGCCGGCTTCTTCTGGGTACGCTTTGCCCGCCTGATTCGCGGCGAAGTGCTGCAGCTCAAGACCCTGGATTACGTGGCGTTAGCCAAGGTAGCCGGCGCCTCCACCCCCAGGATTTTGTTCCGGCACATCTTCCCCGGCGTCATCAACACATTGATTGTGCTGGCTACGCTGCAGGTAGGGTTCGTTATTCTGGTGGAATCTACCCTCAGCTTCCTGGGCGCCGGCGTGCCGCCGCCGACGCCGGCCTGGGGTTCTATGGTCGCCGAGGGGCGAGACTTCCTGGCCGGGGCCTGGTGGATTTCCACGATGCCCGGATTGGCTATCCTGCTAACCGTGATGTCGCTGAACTTGTTTGGGGACTGGCTGCGGGACAGTCTGGACCCCAGGCTGCGGCAGTTGGCTACCAATTAGCGTTAGCTTGGCTGAAAGGTCAACAGTCGGGCAGCTTTCGAGTAGGGAAAAGGAGCTGAAGCGCGGAGAGAAACGCGGCCTCGCAGATGGACATAGTCAAACTGACCGTCTCGACTTAATTTTACGTTGATTAAGACCAGAGCCCGGAGTTGCCGTTGTCAGCCGACTAGCTTCGGCGAATTGAACAGACGCTTGCATTCTGCTATTATTTATCAAATATACCGATGGAGGTAGCCGCTATGGCACGGATTAACCGCCTGCAGCACATAGTTCTGAACTGCCGCGACGTTGGAGCTTCCGTAGAATTTTACACCAACGTCCTGGGGATGGAGATAGTCAGCCACAGCCCGGAACGGAATATGGCCTTCCTTTCCTTTGGCAAGGAGCATCACGACATCGCCCTCTTCCCCTTCCGGGAGCCGGCCGATCGGCTGGAAAAGAATCACCTGGGTCTCAACCACATCGCCCTGGAGATTGAGGGCGGCGAGCAGGAATTGCGGGACTACTACCAGCACCTGAAGTCCAATAACGTGGAAATTGACGGCACCATGGACCACGTGATGAGCCAGAGCATCTACTTCTTCGACCCCGACGGCAACCGGATTGAAGTCTTTGCCGATATGCTGCACGACGAGGCCAAGGAGTGGTTGCACCAGAACGGCGGCGTCGCCAAACCGCTGGAACTGGAAGCGGTAACCGCCGACTAGCTCGAGCTGCTGCGCATTGGGAAAAATATTAAAGGGGCCGGCGCAGAGCCGGCCCTTTTGGGCGATTACGATTATTGGATTCGGCCCGGCGCGCGCGGGAACTGCCTACAGCTTCCCGGAGCATCCCCGAAGACGCCGGCAGGAGTCATCGCCTCTCGTCCGCCAGCGAGAAATGCTCAAGAACCGGCGGGAATATACTGCCCGTCTTCAGGATAATTCCCGACTGGAGGCGAATAACTGGGATGTGATTCGCCAAGCCGGTCTAACCGGAGCGGTGAACCAGGTACGGGCCCAGGCTGACTTACCCTTGCGCCTCTCGGACACATTCTTCCAGCAGGTCCAGCGCCGCCTTGGCAAAGACCCACATATTGGCTTCCCGGTCCGAATCGCCGGTCTCCACGGTAATGACTTTTTCCACCGGCCCGGATACGGCGATGCAGGCGTGGCCGGCCGAGTCCCCGTAGCGGTTGCCGGTAGGCCCGCTGGCGCCCGTTTCACTTACCGCCCAAGTGGTGCCCAGTTTTTCCCGGACGGTTCTGGCATTTAACTGGGCGTAGGGTTCGCTGCTGGCCCGGATTCCGGCCATTGCGGATTCCGGCACGTCCAACAGCCCCTGCTGCGCCGTGCGGGTATAGACCACCGAGCCGCCGACGTAGTAAGCCGAGGCGCCGGGAACGGCTACCAGCGCCGCCGAAATCAGGCCGCCGCAACTGGACTCGGAAACGGCCAGGGAGTCTCCGGTTTCCTTCAACAAAGCTCCCACCGATTCGGATACCGAAGTTAGATCAGGCATATTACAACTCCTCCTTGCTTCTGGGCGCGGCCACCGCTTGCGTCTTATCCTGGGCCGGTGGCTCAATTCCGCCTCGTCTATGGGTAAGCTGCGCTTCGGAAAGGAACCCGACTGACCGCCCAGACCCTACCTCCGGGTCGTCCGGCGCTCGTTGAACCGTTGGGGTGAACTCCCCGTTTAGTCCTGAAAAGTCTTCCGGAACCGCAGCGTGAATATGACCACCAGGGCAATCACCAGCGCCACCAATACCACGGCTCCGGAGAGCTTTACCGGCAGCCAGGCCTGGACTAGCGCAAAAGCGATAATCGCCAGCAACGGCAGCCCCAGCCAGAGCGCATGGTTCCGGTGCATCCCTCTCCTCAAGCTACCGACTTGCGTTTCCGTTGGATACCTGCCCGGACCCGCGCCGCGGCATTACCGTGCGCCGAATCGCGAACCAAACCGGCTTGACCCGATTCCTGATTCGCAATGGCCCTCAGTCCAGCGTCGGGTCCAGGATTACCTTCCCCAAAGGTTCGTTGCGGTCCACCAGCCGATGGGCTTCTACCGCCTGGGAAAGGGGCATGGTGCGGTCAATCAGTACCTGGAAATCGCCCTGGGCCGTCTGTTCCAAAGATTGCTCCAACTCGGCCCGGCCTTCGGCGCCCAGACCGCTCATCACTTGCAGGCGCCGCTGGTACAGTTTCTTCAAATCCAGGGATACCATCCCGCCGCCGTGGGCGCCTACCGTAACCAGTCGGCCACCCCGGGCCATGCTGTTGAAGGCCCGGTCCCATTGGATTGGGTCGCCGATATTCTCAAATACTGCGTCCACACCCCGTCCGTCGGTGATTCGCATTACTTCCGCTTCCAGGTCATCCCGGCGATAGTTTACGCCATACTGGGCGCCAAGGGACTTGCCCACCTCGACGCGGGCATCGGCTCCCGCGCCGGCGATAATATTGGCGCCGAGGTTTCGGGCCACCTGAACGATGCAGCTGCCCAATCCGCCGGCAGCGCCCATCACCAGGGCCCAATCGCCGGCCTCCAGGTTGGTCAGGCGGGTCTGGGCGATGGCTAGAGGAAAGTGCCGGGCAACTACGGTAGCCTCGCCGAAGGACAGCCCATCCGGAATCCGGACGCAGTTGGAAGCCGGAACCTTCACATACTCGGCATACCCGCCCCACAGATGAATGCCCAGCATCATCCGGTTGATGCATTGGTAATGCTCCCCGGCGGCGCACCGGTCGCAGGATTTGCAGTGGATACCCTGGGAAATGGCGACCCGGTCGCCCGGGCGCGGAGATTCCACCCCATCCCCGGTCGCCACCACTTGACCGGCCGGATCGTTGCCCAGCACCAGCGGCAGCACCGCTCCATAACCGCCGCCATCCTGTCGAACTTGCAAGTCCAGAGTTCGGTTGACTGATACCGAATGAACTTTAACCAGCGCCTCCCCCGGGCCGGGTTTGGGAGTAGGGGCTTCCTCCCATTGCATAACCTCGGGTTCACCGAACCCGTGAATTACCATCGCTTTCAAATTTCTCTCCCGCTCTGGCTGCGTTATGGTTTAGAGTATTAGCATTAGATCAGGGCCTACCGCTCCGTCGGGGCTGCCATTACCGGCCTACCGGCCCGGTTTGGCGCAATAGCAGACAGCCTCGAGCCGGATTATCGGCTGGCGAAATTAGTTCCTGGTTGGTAGAACCAGGGCCAAGGCTGCCGGCATTACCGCAAACACCCCGATAGCCGCCCACCGGGCGTAGGCGCCGCCAAATACGGTGCTGATTACCCAAATAATCCCGAAGGCGACTATTCCCAGCAGCAGTCCCACCAGAATAACGAAATCGGGCGAGTAGTTTTTGCGCATCGCCAACTGGCGCGCGCTAAAGTAGCTGCCCGCAAACAGTATAATCAGCGTTATGCCGACGGGAATAATCACACTGGCTACCGTGCGTACCGACGCTATTCCTGCCCCTTGAAGCGAACCATAAAGCTGGCCTCGCCCAGGGGCGTCCCGTCCAGCAGAATGGCAGCCACGTGAGTGCCGGCTCGCTGTACCGGAATACGGAAAGATTTAATCCACCGCTGGAACAGGATGCCTTCTTCCCAATCAATAGACTGGGGCGGCGGCGTATCCAGGGGAATCCCCGGGGCCTTGATCGCCACCATCAGATGGTGCGCGCCCGGGGTGGCTCCGGCGATGCAGAAGGCCAGATTAACATCTACCTGGGCCAGAATTGGCGTCTCCGGCCCGGGCGCAGCTGCCGGCGCCGGCAGCTCTACCAGGTCAATTATTCCCTTGAAGGTCAAGTCGTCGGAATCCGTTTCGGTGTCGCGGCAAAACAGGGCGTACTTGAGATACGGCTCCGCTGGGCTGGTGGTCAACCTGAAAACTCCTTTCACCGGACGCTGGCAAGCAGTCCGCAATCAGTTGGCACATTCTAGCACTTTACCCGTTTCCGGCCCAAGCCGGTTGACTCGTCCCGGCGGGGCAATGGCTTCGGAATTTCCTTGCAGAAATATTCCCGTCTATTTTCAGGAACCCGGCAGTCGCCCGTCTCAAAGCCGATTACCTGCCCGATGCCCCAACAGTGTCTCAGTTCCGGCGACAATCCAACCGACTTGTCCCGACATTGTGCTATTGCCCACCGGCGGCGATGCGGGTAGGATAATCCGGTACGACCGGGCCGAAGCGCCGGATACGTCCCCGGAAAGCCGGCGAAACTCGGAAAGGGTGAGAACCGAATGCGCAACCGACAAGTGGGCGACTGCATCAACATCGGCTGGCCCGATTACGGCCGCCCCGAACAGTCCTTTACCATCGTTGACCTGGACCAACTGGGGCCGGTATTCCGCGTCCGGGTTACCGACGGGCAGCGACAGGGCGGCTTCCTGGTCATTTACGAATGTCCTGACGTGGTGCTGGAGCAGTTGGCCGAACTGGCTACCTATGCGGTAGGATTCAAAGTCATCGTATCCAGTCTGCGGTGCAGTGTGGATGGCGAGGTACTGCGCAGCTTCGACTACGAATGGTATCCTACCCCGGAGTATGCCGAGCTACCCCGCAAGCTGGCCTACGCCCTGGCCGATTTGCTCTCAGCTATGCGCGGCGATAATTCCCCTCCCGCTGCGGAGTGACTGTTGACGCTCATTTCCGACGCCGGCGGCAGCCCGGAACTGCGGGACTCATTAACCGGCTGCCGGACGCCGTCGGCGCCCGGCAGCCCGAACTGCCACCCTCCAACATCGGAGATTAGGCCGACAGAGCCTGGACGGCGGCGCGAATCTCGGCGTAATCAGGCTCGTTAGCCGGCGCCGGGGCGTCCCAGCGATAGCGGACGATGCCATCGCCGTCGACGACGAATACGGACCGGTTGGCGGCCACGTAGCCCTCCATACCGGCCAGGTTATTCAAGGCTACTCCGTAGGCGTTCACCGCTTCCCGATTAAAGTCGCTCAGGAAGGGATAGTTGACATTGTTGCCTTCGGCCCAGGCCTTTTGCGCAAAGGCCCCATCCACGCTGATGCCCACCACTTCGGCATTCATGCCGTTAAAATCTTCCAGAGAGTCGCGCAGGGCGCAAGCCTCGGTGGTGCAGACGCCGGTAAAGGCGCCCGGGAAAAAGGCCATGATTAAAGTCTTGCCCCGGAACTCGGTCAACGTGCGCAAGTTCCGGTCGGTGTCGTACAAGGAAAACTCGGGGGCTGCCTGCCCAACTTCTGCCGCCATAAGAAAACCTCCTGAATATCCATAGAGTCGGCGCTTATATTAACACAATTCCCGACCGCGAATACTCACACGCAATCGGCCATAGTGGTAGAATACCGGGCAGCAAGTTCTTTACGGCGCTTCGACGTGTGCATCGACAGCAAGAGACCGGACCGGGAAGAGAGCTTTCAACGCCGTATGCTTCCCTCCGGTCGTTGATGGAAGGAGAAAGAGATGTTTTTTGACTCACGCCGGTCTCCCGTACTCGCCCTGAACGGTATGGTGGCTACCAGTCAGCCGCTGGCCGCCCAGGCGGGGCTGCAAGTGCTGATTCAGGGAGGTAATGCGGTAGATGCCGCCGTAGCCGCCGCCGCCGTCCTCAATGTGGTGGAACCCGAGTCCACCGGCGTCGGCGGGGATATGTTCGCCCTGATTTGGCGCAACGACGAAAAGCAGGTACGGGCATTAAACGGCAGCGGCCGCGCGCCGGCGGCGGCGTCCATCGACCAATTGCAGGCCGCCGGCCATGACCGGATGCCGCAGGATGGAACTTTCTCCGTGTCGATTCCCGGCACCGTCCACGGCTGGGAAACAATCCTCAACGCCCACGGCACTATGTCCCTGGCCGAGACGCTGCAACCGGCCATCCGCTACGCCGAGGAGGGATTCCCGGTCAGCGACTATATCGCCTATCAGTGGTCGGGACAGGGCGCCCGCCTTGCGGCCCTGCCGTCGGGACAAGAGATGCTGCTGGACGGACGACCACCGCGCCAGGGCGAGGTGATGCGCCTGCCGACGCTGGGCAAGACCTTGCGGGCGGTAGCCGAAGGCGGCTCGGAAGCCTTTTATCATGGGGAGATTGCCGAGAAAATTGCCGATTTCGTGCAGCAGCAGGGAGGCTGGATTACTACCGCGGACCTGGCGGCGCACCATTCGGATTGGGATGATCCCATCGCTACCGACTACCGGGGAGTAACTTGCTGGGAATGTCCCCCCAACGGTCAGGGAATCGCAGCTTTGGAAGCGCTGAATATCGTAGAAGGGTTCGACATCCGCAGTATGGGCTCCCAAACGCCGGCTACTTACCACCATTTGATCGAAGCTATGCGGCTGGCTTTTGCCGACGCTTACCAGTATGTGGCCGACCCGCGGGCCGCCGCGGTGCCGATTCGGGAGCTGACGGACAAGGAGTATGCGGCCCGTCGTCGGGAGTTGATTGACCCGTATCGAGCCATGCCCCACGCCCCTTACGGAGACTTGACCGGCCTGGGCGCCGGAGGCGATACGGTGTATATCAGCGTAGTGGACGGGCAGGGCAACGCCTGTTCCTTCATTAACAGTATTTACATCAACTTTGGCAGTGGGCTGGTGGTGCCGGATACGGGGATCGTGCTGCAGAACCGGGCGGCCCTGTTCTCGCTGGAACCGGAACATCCCAACGCGCTGGCGCCGGGAAAGCGCCCTTACCATACCATCATCCCGGCCATGGCTACGGTGGACGGAGAGTTGTACCTTTGCTACGGAGTGATGGGCGGGTTTATGCAGCCGCAGGGTCATTTGCAGGTGATGTGCAATATGGTGGACTTTGATATGGACCCCCAGGCGGCCCTGAATGCGCTGCGGTTCCAGGTTATCGGCGACAACGTGCTGATTGAAGAGGGGCTGACCTCGGAAGTAATTGGCGGATTGCAATTTTTGGGCCACCAATTGCGAATGGTGCAAGGGCACTCCCGGGTAGGCATGGGCGGCGGCCAAATAATCCGCCGCATCCCGGAAACCGGGGCGCTATGGGCCGGTTCAGAACCAAGAAAAGACGGCTGCGCCGTAGGGTTTTAGGGGGGAGATTCCGATACTCACCCTTGCCCAAATCAGTTATTGATACATACTAGCCACATACACCCCTACTGATTCGGCGGTAGGGGTGAGACCGCTCATTTGAGCGGTCTCTGTTTTTCAGGAGCATCTATCAATGCTCAAGGCACAATAAACAAACCACCGGAATGGTGAGTCTCTTAAAGACGTACATTATATAGCGCTAATGCGAAGAGCCGGAACTCAGCAGAGGCTGAACCTGTAAAGGCTTTACCCCAAGGATACGGGCTGCCCTCGACAGGGACAGTTCGTTGTTATCCAGCAAGCGCTCAACTACATCTCTAATCCGCCGCCCCAGTCGGTGCCTGCGCACAACATAGTAACTCGGTCCCGACCCTTTCAATTTGCCACTTTCTTTCAATCTTTCCTGCTCCTCTTGCCATCGTTGCCTATAACCAGAAATGAGATTGCGATAAATTTCTTGGCTGATTAGACCAGCCCGGTTGGCTCTCAATGCAACCAGGCTGCGGCTTACGTTTCGCTCGTTAGCGAAATCGCTAATTCTCGCTGCCACCGTATCCAGGTTGCTGGGTTCTTTGAGGGAAAGAGCGCTCAAATCGCTGGCAGGCAACAGAAATTCACTGGCAATATCATCGCAGAAACGTTCAACCTCGCTGTCCCCATATTCCCCGCTAATGCTGGTTTGTCCTAACAAAAGGTGCACCATCTCGTGCAATATTGTGAATGACCAGGCAGGTTTCGCGTCCTGGTCGTTAATTACAATGAAGGGAGCTATCTCGTCAGCTATGGAAAAACCACGGAAAACACTGACATCGATGCGGCTGTGGTAATTACCCAAGTCCCCTTTAAGGAGTACGAACACTCCCGACATCTCTACACTTTCTCGCAAAAGGTCAAATGCGCCGGCTGCATTCGTCTTTGCGCGAAACGTAGCCAGATCCATATACAATAATCCCTGCAATGCCTCCAAGACTTTGGCTTTTCCATCCTCTATAGCGTGAGAACCTATGAAGTCCAGCGATTCCGTATCTTCGTCGTCTTCCAACACAACTTTCAGCATACTCTGGCGCGCCCAGATGTCCCTGATTAAGGCAGCCAAGACGGCCTCATCTCTCGATGAATAGTCAGACGGTAAGGTGCGAAAATCGACGCCACGTTCCACTTTCCGGGGAGGTTCAGAAAGGTAAAAGGCGGCTAGAGGGCGATGGTACATCTGAGCCATTTTGGATAGCTGTACCCTGGTGGGTTCATTAGCGCCGCTTTCCAGGGCGGCAAGTTTCTCGACCGCCGACGATCTGCCACTGTCTCGGAAGCCTAATTTATGGGCTGTTTCTTGCTGAGTGAGCGCGGCGGTTTCCCGAGCCCAAATCAATATGTCTGGATTCACAGCAGGCATAATATTGTCTGGTTGATTTAAGTTTGTTGCTGAGTGACCGGCTGTTGGAAAAACCTTGCTGGGCTAATCCGGAGATTCCCCCCTATACCACTCCCAGCTTTTCGTAGTTGCCGCCTACTATGGGGGTGGCGTCCAGGCCCAGCCAGCCTTCCACCAGGGTGGCGTAGAGGCCCCGGTAGTCGTAGTTGAAGTGCAGGTCGCCCTCCAGCAGGTCGGCTTCCCGCAGCGACGGCATTTCGTTGTATTGGCCGCCCCGCACCGGCGCGCCGATGACCAGGGCCAGCCCGCCGGAGCCGTGGTCCGTACCGGAGCCGTTGTCCTGCACCCGCCGGCCAAATTCGGTGAAAACCAGCATTGCTACCCGGTCTTCCGCCTGGTGTTCCCGCAGGTCGGCGAAAAAACAGGCAATAGCGGCGGCCAGTTCGGTCCATAGTTGGGTATGCACCGTCAGCTCGGCAGCGTGGGTGTCGTAACCGCCGTGCTGGGTATAAAAGACCCGCGTTCCCAGGTCGGCCAGCAGCACCTGGGCAATGGCGCGCAAATTTCGGGCAATGGCGTTGTCGCCGTATTCCACGGTGGATTGGTACTGCTCCGGAGCCGTGCGGAGAATGTCGGCCCCCTGCAGCGCATCCAGCCCGGTCCGGCCCAGGTAATCCATAGTCGGGCCGGTTCCCAGGGCCGGCGTGTACATCCGGGCAAACACGTCCAGAGCGCGGGCCCGAGCCTCGGCCTGGGGTATTGCGGTAAGCAGCCCGTAGTTTTCCAGTACGGCTACCGAGGCGACGGGAACCCCGGGCAGGGCCATGGCCCGGGGCAGGCCCCGGCCAAAGTTGACACCGGTCAGGACGTTCTCGGCGCCAGGATCCAAGTCGCGGATAACCTTACCCAGCCAGCCTTCGGTGCCTATCTTGTCGGGTTCGCAGGTGTGCCAGATGTCCATCGACCGGAAGTGGGATCGGTTAGGGTTGGCGTACCCCACCCCGTGCACCACCGCTACATCGCCCCGGTCATACAACTCCTTGACTGGAGCCAGAGCTGAGTTGAACCCCACCCGGTCATCCAGAGGCAGTACTTGCTCCGGCGAAATGTTGACGGCCGGCCGCTGGTCGTAATATAGCGGGTCTCCGTAAGGCACGACCGTATTCAGATAGTCGTTGCCGCCGGTAAGCTGCAAAATAACCAGAACCGGGTCCTTGCTTACACTGGTCATAACATCCACTCCTGAAAGGCGGGATTGGGGGAAAGGGCCAAGGGTGTGTTGGGGAGAGTTTAACACACGGGGGCGATTTAACCACGAAGGTACGCTAATTGCTCAATTACCTGGAGGTAACACGGCCCTTGTCAGCCTATATTGGGAACATTCGCGGGCATCCCAAACTAACGCCAGTAAGGTTGACAATAGCGTTGCACCCACCCGAAAAACAAAGCTATAATACCGAGAGAATTAGTTGCGTCGGAAAAATTGCGTGGCCGGGGAAAACATAATGAACCGGGAACAGATTAAGTTATTGACGCCCCGGGACGTGCCGGCCCAACTGTCGGCGTTCCGGAGTATGGAGGACGGTTGGTTGGAGGGATCTGGGATAGCGCCTTCCCTCGCCGGTTTAGACTGGTTGGCCGCGACGTTCACTCATCATTGCCCGCCGGACATTCCTTTGCCCACCACCGCCCCTACCGCCGAGGGGGGCATTTGGATGGAATGGGCCCAGCGAAAGGATGTCTTTATCCTGGAAATTGACCTGGATACTCATCTTGCCGAATGGCTCTGGTTTGACCGGGCTGCCGACCTTGAACAGGAACGGGAGCTGAACCTGGACTTGGCCGCCGATTGGAAATGGCTTTTCGCGGAAATCCGGAATAAGGCCGACGACGAGGTATGAACGATGCCACTCTGCTCTATCGGCAGATCAACCCCGTCTGGATAATCGACGACACAGTTCACGCCCTGGCCTTCATACCTACCCGCAAGGACGAAGGCCAGCTTTCGGTCTATGATGGCGATCAAATCTCACCGGAAAACTCATGGCGCCATTTCACCGACACCCTGGGCTTTAACTCCGGTGGAGTTACCGCCGTCACCGTAGCAGAGTGCCGCAGCCAGGACCTCCCCGTTTATGACTCTCCCCAATCCTTTCCCGAACACGCCCTCATCGACTTTACCGGCCTAAGCCGCGGTCAAGTGAGACGCAAAGCCCACGCCCTGAAAGAAGCAGCCAACGCCCGAGGCTGGCTGTTCGGCCTGGTAATTCACTGTAAGGTTGGGCGCTATGGCCGGTGAACCGACAACTACCGTGCCACAAACCAGAACCGGGTCCTTGCTTGCGCTGGTCATAACATCCGCTCCTGAATGGTGGGATTGGGGGAAAGGGCCAAGGGTGTGTTGGGGAGAGTTTAACACACGAAGGGCCCGCACCCTTAACCCCTCTCCCTCTAATAGAAGAGAAATGGAAGCGTATCCTAATCAGTACGCTCCGCCGATGCGACAGTCGAGAACTCAGGAACAATAGTCTGGCAATATTTGACGCACCGAGGAGTCTATGTTTTGCAGGATGGGTCGCATCGAGGTATCCTGCAAAACATATTTGCGGGCAAAGGGTTTTTTTGACCGCCTGACTTTCCGGCACCAAAAACTCTACACGATTGTGAGCCAACTGCGATTGATGGGAAAGATCAGTATGATGTCGGTTGCTCGGGTCAAATTCGGGTATGGGGAGAGTGGTTACTGGGCCAGTGTGAAAATGGCGGTCTGAAGCTCTTCCAGCTTCGTGAAAGAAATTAGCTAATGCAGGAGCATTGAACACTGCGGCCAAATAGTGCAATTCCTGATCATCCTCGACTGCAAACCAATACAAAGTAGAGTCTATAACCGTTCCCTCGGGAACAATCGCAGATGATAACCAAGAACCAGCCTGTGTATATACAACGGCAGGTATATTTATTTTTGCAGCCTGGCAGACAACTTATTCATGTGGTCAATTTGTAAAGCTAGATTTGCCGGGGACTTGGGTTTCTTGGTGTTGATATAGTCAGCATTGGCTCTAGCCCAATAAAGGTTAAATTCCGGCAGCGTTCCAATTTAGGTGGCTTGGCGGTAGGATAGGCATGGCAAGGTTACGAATCCGGTTCGAAGAGGTGGCGCAGATGGGGCTGTTATATGATCTGGAAATGCAAATGGAGCAAGAGATTCCCGCCCGGCTGCAGCAGTCATTACAGGAGGCCCGTGACACTTATCGGGCCCAGTGTCCTGCCTGCCAGTCCGCCATGCACCGCCACCACCGTTACCCCCGCTCCATCATGACCGGCTATGGCGAATTGCAGTTGCAGATACCGGTATTCCGCTGCGGCCAATGCCGGCAGATGTCCAGTGGGATGGACTTGCTGGGGGAAGCGGAACATTACCGCCGGTACTCAAAAAAACTATCGAATTAGCCTTGAAACTGGCGGCGTTAGGGTTGAGTTATGCGGCGGCCAGTGGCTGGGTAGGCAGTGTGAAAAGCAGTTTGTGCCGGTGGCTGAGGCGAACCCCCTTGCGGCAGCCCCAGTTACGGGGGCGGCGGCTGGAAATGGATGGATTGTGGACGCGTACCCGGTCCGGGCGTACCGAAATCAAGGTAGTGCGAGATGAAAACGGGGTGGCGCTGGCTGCGGCTGAGCGTTGGGAGCAGGTGATTGACCTGGCGCGGCAGCAGGGGGTAGCAGAACCGTTGCACCTGGTAAGTGATGGCGACCGGGCCATTGAATCTGCCATTGCTCTGGTCTATGGGCGGCAGGCGCCCCACCAATTGTGTCAGTTCCATCTGCTGCGGGAGTATCGACGTAATCTGGGCTGGACCGGTTGGCGGGAAGCTGGGGGGTATGCGGCTCAGATAGTGGAGCTGACCGAGGGAGATGGGGAGTACTGGTGTCGGAAAGCGCTGGGGGCGGGGCTGTGACATTCGGATACGGGAGAGGCCAGGCTCAAGATCACCTCAAGGTTGGAACGGCAGAACCGGGAGTACCGGCGGCGGGAAAGGATGGGGACCGTCTGGACCCCCCACAACCTGCTGGCGCTGCTCCAGATTAGGGGCCTCATTAACCAAACCACCTAAATTGCAACGCCGCCGCTCCTGTTTACTCCCCTATTCTGGATGATACAATAACGGATAATTTGCCGGTTTGATGCCAAGGAACCGGGCAGAAATACACTCTTTCCGGCGCTTTGGAATGCCTGGGCCGGCGCTGACTGCCGGAAATGAGCGGCGACTGCCAGCGTTCCGATTCCCCGGAACGGCCCAAGCCGGCCTGGAGCGACCCGGCCGCAGTGGTTGTCAGCGGTGTCAGGATTCCGCCGCAACCGGGTCGGTCAGCCGGCTTTCGCAGTGTATCCGTGTCCCTACCACCATTCCAACGGGTCTTATCCGACTATACAGGGTTAATGCAGCTATGACTATCTCCGTTACCGTCAATGACCGGAAGTTAGAAGTTGCCGGTGGAGCTTCGGCGCTGGACGCCGTAAATGCCTCCCGGACCTACCTTTCCCAACTGTGCAAGGACCCGGATATGAAGGCTGTCGGGGCCTGCCGTACCTGCCTGGTGCAGATCGAGGGTATGCGCGGTTTCCCGGCGGCCTGCTCGGTTCCGGCGCAGGACGGCATGGTAATCCGCACCGATACCCCCGAAGTGGAACGAATCCGGACCGGAGTTCTGGAACTTACTCTGGCGATGCTGCCCTCGGAAGCTCCCGTCCAACCGGTTGTGGCGTCGGCCATCCGGGGGGAGGGCGAGTATGGGCAGCTAACCCAGGCGTCCCAGCGCTACGGCATCAGCCATTCCCGCTGGCAGCCCCGTCAGCGGGGGGAGACCGACGCCAGCAATCCGGTTTTCAATATCGGTATGGAGTCCTGTATCCTTTGCGCCCGATGTGTCAATGCCTGCCAGGAAGAACACCAGTTCATCGGGGCGATAGACTTTCTGGGAGCCGGCGGCGGCAGCCGTATCGGGACATTTATGGACCAGCCGCTGGCCGAGTCCATCTGTACCACCTGCGGCCAGTGCCTTTCCGTTTGTCCTACCGGGGCCATTCAGGCCAAGGCCCCGGTATTCCAAACCCAGCCGGTTGAAACTAGCTTGCTCAACCCGGCGGCGCTCCCGGCCGGGAAAGCCGACCTGCAAGTCAGGAAGAGCGTTGCTACCACCTGCCCTTACTGCGGCGTCGGCTGCGGCATCCGGGCGCAAGTCAGCGACGCCGATACGATTGCGGCAGTAGAGGACGACCCGGACAATCGCTCCAGCGTCGGTATGCTGTGCGTCAAGGGCCGGTTTGGCGCATCTTTTGTGCATCACCCGGACCGATTGACTACGCCCCTGATTAAGGAGAATGGCGAGTTCCGGGAAGCCGGTTGGGATGAGGCCCTAGACCTGATTGCCACCCGGCTGGTCAATTACCGGGACGGAAGTTTTGGCACCCTTTGTTCGGCCAAGGCCACCAACGAAGACGGCTATATCCAGCAGAAATTTGCCCGCTTGCTGCTGCAAACCAACAACATCGACCACTGCACCCGGCTGTGCCATTCGCCGTCAGTGGAGGCGATGCTGGCTACCCTGGGCAGCGGCGCCACCAGCAACTCTTATACTGACTACGAGGACGCCGGCTGTCTGGTGGTCATCGGCTGCGACCCTACCTCCAATCATCCGGTAGCGGCCTCGCGAATGCGCCGGGCCGTGGTGGAGCGGGGCGCTAAACTGATTGTCGTCAACCCCCGCCGCATCGATATGTGCGACTACGCCGACTTGTGGCTGCGCCCTTACCCGGGTACTGATGTAGCCCTGTTAAACGGCCTGGCTAAAGTAATACTGGACGAAGGGCTCCTGGACCGGGAGTTCGTGGCTAACCGGACGGAAGGGTTTGAGGAATGGGCGCAGGTGGTTGACCGCTACCCGGCGGAACGGGTGGAAGAGATTACCGGCGTTTCCGCCCGGGACCTGCGCCACGCCGCCCGGCTGTACGCCCGACCGCCGCTGCCTTCCCGATTACCCTTTGCGCCGGCCGGCGCGGCGGAATTGGCGGTAGCTGCCGACGGCAAACCTTATGCCGGCTCTTGCCTTATCTGGGGAATGGGTATTACCCAGCACACCAACGGTACGCCCAACGCCCACGGTCTGCTGAACCTGGCCCTGGCTGCCGGACAGTTGGGCCGCCCCGGCAGCGGCGTGTCTCCCCTTCGGGGACAGAACAATGTGCAGGGGTGCGGCGACGCCGGCTGTATTCCCGACAATCTGCCCGGTTACCAGGGTTACGGCGCTGAAGCCCTGGCCCGGTTCACCGCGGCGTGGGGCGGCCATCCCTTGCCGGAAAACCGGGGGCTGGTCATTACCCAGATTGTCCAGTCCATGGGCGAGGCCAACGGCATCAAGGCGATGTACGTCACTGGCGAGAACCCGTTGCTGAGTGAACCGAACTTGAACGAAGCTGCCGAGCAGTTCAAGCGCCTGGAGTTTTTGGTGGTGCAGGACATCTTTATGCACGAGACGGCCCAGATTGCCGACGTGGTGCTGCCGGCCACCAGTTTCGCCGAAAAAGAAGGCACCTTCACCAACAGTGAGCGCCGTGTCCAGCGGGTTCGCAAAGTCGTGGAACCGCGCGGCCAAAGCCGCCCCGACTGGGAGATAATCTGCGACCTGGGGCGACGGCTGTGCCGCAAATTGGGGCTGCCGCTGGAAGACCAGTTCACCTACTGCCACCCGGCGGAGATTTTTGACGAAATGGCTCGCTTGACCCCCATTCTCTCCGGCATCAGTTACGACCGATTGGAGCGGGAAGGCGGCATCCAGTGGCCCTGTCCTACTCCGTCCCACCCCGGTACACCGTATCTGTACGCCGACTCCTTTCCCCGGGGCCCCCGCGCCCGATTTATCGCCCACGAACAGGGGCCGGTAGCCGACGAACGTCCCAGCCGGCGTTACCCGCTGATTTTGAACACGGGCCGGGTTCTCTACCACTGGCACGGCGGAACCATCACCCGCCGGGTGCCAGGGCTGCTGACTCGCGCGCCGGAACTGGAAGTTTCCATAAATCCCGTCGACGGCGCGAAGTACGGCCTTGCCGACGGCCAGACAATTCGCGTCGCCTCCCGACGGGGCGCGCTGACCGGCAAAGCCCGGTTCACCGACCGGATGCGGGCCGGGGAGATTTTCATCCCCTTCGTGAAACTGTCCGAATCGGCGGCCAACTTCCTGACCAACTCGGCCTTTGACCCCAGCACCATGATTCCGGAGTACAAGGTCTGCGCGGTGCGGGTGGAGGCGGCGGAGTAACCCGGACTTGGACTTCTTCGTTGCCTATCACGCCGCCGACCAGCAATGGGCTGAGTGGATTGGGGCACAGCTGCGGGAAGCCGGTTGCTCGGTAGAGTTGCAGTCTTGGGACTACTGGGCCCGCTCCAGCATGATTCTGGAAATGTTTGCCGTCAGCGCCATTGCCGATGCCACCATTGCCGTACTGTCCCCGGACTTTCTGGCAGACAACCTGACCCGCCCCGAATGGGCCGCCGCCTACGCCCTGGACCCCGGGGGCAACCTGGGCATCCTGTACCCCATCCGGGTACGGGACTGCGACGTTGGGGCGGTGCTGCCGGAGGTCAGCTACGTTGACCTGGTGGGTTTATCGGAGACCGAAGCGGCCGAGGCGCTGCTGAAAGCATTGCGCCGAACCGGGTCCTGACGAACTCTGGCCGTCGGCGGCTAACCTTCTTCTTTCCCCAAGCGTATGCCGAGGGTAATCAGCCACGCAACGTAGATAATGTACATACCACGGGCTAAGGCGGTGGCCGAGTCCAGTGAGTTTGATACGAAGATAGCGGTAAGCCAGGCAAGCATACCTACCAGGCCGGCCAGGGCCGCCAGCCAGGTCAGAACGGTGAACACCGTTCCCCGGGAGTCGATTAAAACGCTGACGGCAAACAGCAGAATGCCCAAGCTTACCATTACGCCGCCGGACAGCAGCAAGGAAGTGCGTATAACGTAGGTGGGAATCCACGCTTCCTGGGGAACTAAGCTGCTGGCTAAGGTAACGGTCAGGGATTGGGTCATCATCCAGCTCACGACACCCAGGGACAGCGCGCCCAGCCCTGCCATATTGAGTCCGTCGCCCGGACTGCCCCGATGCGCTACGTGGACCTCGTAAATGCCAAAGGTCATCAGCATCAGCCCCACCATTATCAGGCCGGAGGTGAGTTTGACGAAGATTTCATTGGCTTGCCACACCCCGATGAGGCCGGCGGCGTCGGAGCCTGGTACGGTGTTGATCAGGATACCGCCGGGTTGGATGGCGAACATAACCAACGCCAGAACCGGCCCGACCACCAGGGACAAGGCTCCCAGTTTGTTGGTGGACAGAAGGTTCATACCTGGCCTCCTTGCGTAGTAAAACTGTGGTCAAATCCGAAATATCCGAGCCCTGCCGCTGGTGGTGTCTGCGGCGAATTGGCTGAAAACGGCGGGCCCGGTAAGTCTTAATCCGCCGGCGCGGGGTCAAACTCCCATCAGTCCGCTGCTGCACGTCTATTTCGCCGATTAATCTGCCGGCGCGGGGGCAAACTCCCGGGCGGCGGCTTCGGCAATTTCGTCCGGGCTCAGATCCTTGATGTGGGCCGCCAGCGCCCAATGGTGGCCGTAGGGGTCGCGGACCATACCGTAACGGTCTCCCCAGAAGGCGTCCATCGGTTCCCAAACCGTATCGCAGCCGGCCTTCAAGGCACACTGGTAGAGGGCGTCCACGTCGTCGGTGTAAATATGCAGGGCAACGGTGGTGCCCTTTGCGGTGGTGGGTGAAAGGGAATCCGGGCAGCCAAAATCCGGCGGGAACTCGTCGGCTACCATAACGAAAGAGTCGCCGATTTGCAGCAGGCCGTGGGCCAGAAGGTTCATTCCGGGCAGCACGAACCGGGAAATTTCGGTAGCGCCAAAGGCCCGGACATAAAAGTCCATCGCCTCGCCGGCGTTTTTGATGGTCAAATGGGGCGTTACTGAGTGAAATCCCTGGGGAACAGGCGATACGGCAGCCATAGATTACTCCTAAAAATAAATAATGAGCGGAAAACTTTCCGCTCATTATTTTAATCCTGGGCGTCGGGGATTGCCCCTGCCTGCGGTCAGCAGATTTCCGGGATTTGTTCGGTATTTTTTACCCGGATTCGGACCCGGAGAACTTAACTAGCCCTGCTGTTGTTCCTGTTCCCGCCGCCGGCGCTCCCGGTTGGTAATGGCGCGCACCGCTTCGTCGGCGCCCATCCGTCCCACCGGGCCGGAGGCGTACATCGCGCCTAAAACCACTCCGCCGCGGCCCAGCAGAAACTCGGAAGGCTGGATATACCCGCCGTGATTATCTACTGTCCACCAGGCGCCGATTTTGTCGCAGTCCTCCTGCGTTGCGCCGTAAGCCACCGGGAAAGTCAACCCCTGGCCGGCCACCTCGGCAGCCTGTTCCAGATTGTCAACACTTACGGCGTAAATGGTCAGGGCTATCGCATATGGAATTTAAGAGGCCAATTGACGGTTAAATCTCCGTTTTTAACTGCTAAATTTGGGTAATTTAAGACTTAAACCGTTGGTTTTGATGTTGATTACCCAGTAAAGCGCCGCCAAAACATCGGAAAGTTCCGTTCTGAGCCTGAAATTTTTTCATATGCGATAGCCCTGCGTAAATGGTCAGGGCTATCGCATATGGAATTTAGTGAATTGGGCCAGGATGTTAATCAGGAAATTGTCGTCCCAACCGGCCCGTTTCAGCTTGCCGCGCATGGAGCCTTTGCCCGGTTCCAGCCGAGCCAGGTTCAAAGCCAGTTTCCGCAGCAAGGCCAGATTCTCCGCCCCGTGTCCTTTCCGGTTGCGGGCCTGGTCTTCATTGCAGGTTACGTCCAGTACCCAATGCAGCCGGTTCTCAATTCCCCAATGGCCCCGCACAATGGCATTGAACCGCTCCGGCGACCAGTCCCGGCTCAGCAGATAGTACCGGGTTTCCTCGTGCAGTTCTCCCGGAGCCGGTTCCGCCGCCGCCAACTGCCGGGTGGCCGTTACTTTGCCCACCGCCTTCAAGCCGGGCCAGGCATATCGTTCCTGCAGCCAGTCAATGTCCCCGCTGACCCGGGCCTGCCGCCGCTCCACCCGCCCGTGCCCCTTGCTGACCTCGCTGGCTTGGGTCGCTGGGGTGTCCGGGTCCTCCAGAAACAACTGCACATCGTCCCGCAGCCGGCCCTGGTTGCCTTTCAGCGCCAAGGCATAATCCCCTTTCTGGGCTACCACCTGCTGTGCCACTTGACGCTGGCAGTGCATGGCGTCGGCGGTAACCACTTTCCCGCGCAAGTTCAACAACTCCAGCAGTTTGGGCAAAGCCTTAATCTCATTGGATTTGCCGGCAACGGCCACTTGCCCCAACGACAGCCGCTGCTCCTCCGCCCAGGCGCTGACCAGATGCAGTGGCGAGCGTGCCCCCGCCCGGTCATAGGAGCGGCGCAAAGTCTTGCCGTCCACCGCCACCACTCCCTCAACACCTTGGGCAAACTCGGCCATGAACTCGATAAACCACCCTTGGAAAGCCTCCGGGTCCAGCATTCCCAGCACCCGGGAGAAGGTGTCGTGGCTGGGAATGCCGTTTTCCAGCTTCAGGAAAGATTGCAGCAGCTCCCGTTTGGCCCGGCCAAAGAGTTCCATATCGGTGCAGGTCTGGCCGCCGCAGATGATGGCGCACAAGGCAATGACCAGAATATCGTGCAAGGAATGCCGGCGGGCGTTGCCAGCGCGGGGATCCTCCAGGTCAGCGAACAGATCCTCTAGCTCGGACATGCCGTCCTCCCTTCCCACTCAACTACAACCAATATCTTACCCAATTCCTGCTCTTTTCATATGCGATAGCCCTGTCTCCGCGCCCCCTGCCGCTACCATTCCCACGGGTAACCGGCTATAATCAGCTCCGGAGGTAACCCCCATGACCCTGATGAACACCTTCGAGGATCTGCTGCGCCTGCTGGAAACCCGACCTGACCTACGGGACCAGCTCCGTTCCCACATCCTCACCGAAGAACTGCTCCAACTGCCAGCCCGGCTGATCAAGGTTGAAAACGACCTGGCCGAACTGAAGAGCGACGTCAAGGAACTGAAAGCCGGCCAGGACCGCCTGGAAACCCGAATGACCGGGGTGGAAACCCGGATGGACGACATGGCAACCCGGATGAATCGCATGGACGGAAATATCAGCAACATCATGGGCCACCAGTACGAAACCGACGCCATCGACACTGCCCTCAGCCGCGCCAGCGAGATTCTCCACATCCGCCGTCCCCGCATCGCCAAATCCCAACGGGGCCGGGAGAACTTCTTCGCCGAAATAATGGAAGACGCCATTGACGCCGGCCAGATCACCCTGCAGGAGTACGCCCGGCTCAACCGGACTGACATTATCATCACCAGCCGACAGGGGCATCACGCCGTCATCGAAGCATCCCTGGGCCCCAACCAGGAGGACCTGCAGCGAGCCCGGGATCGAGCCGACATCCTCCAACGAGCCACCGGAGCCACCGTGACGGCCGTCGTCGCTACCCCCCAACCCCATCCCGCTTTTGTCGCCCTGGCCGAATCCCAGGGCATTACCGTATTCGACATTCGAGCCAAACAATACGGTCCGGAGGGCGTCCGCATCCGGGACCAGGAAGAATGAGCGCCACCGCCTAAGTTCAGGTTCCATGAGACCGGAAAATTCTGAAATCAATTCCCTGCAGGTCATCCCGGAAGTAACCAATTGGGGCCGGAGCCGTCCGTGGGCGGAAACTTGGACGCCAATCTGCCCTGATTCTAACCACGCTGGGAGTTGGCCTAATCCTGCTGGGCTGCGGGACCGCCGCGCCCCAGGAGGAGCCAAGCAACCTACCGGCCCAGGTTATGTCCGGGTTGCCCCAGGAGGCAGAGCCAACGGACCAACCGAAGCCTACCGAAATTCCCACTCCTACTCCTGCCTTCAATCCGGTGCATTGTGACTACTGGACCGAACCCCGTCGCAAGCCCAACCCCGGACCCGGCATAGTACTGCCCGACGGAGAATATTCCCCACCACCGCCCATTGATGTTCCCAGGACTCCGATTCCTGAATATTCCAATGTGGGTGATCTGAAAGGAGAACTAATTGCTCAGAAATGTTTGGAATACGGCATCATCGCAGGAGCTGATGCAGAAAAATTCCTGTCAGAACGTGAGGCCCATTTCGGGATTATGAAGCACGCAGCCCACCGGGCCAAACTGAGGAATCAAGCCGCGGCAACCCAGGACCCGGCAGAACGGGAAGCCATCCTGGAATCCCTGCCACCCTACCCGGAAACAATGCTGTCTTTTAGGGTAGCTACAGAGCATGACTACTCTCAGTCAGTGGCATCCTGGATTGGAGATACTGGAGGAAAAGTAACTTCTATTTATATTAACCCGGACCCGTTCCCCCAGACTGTCTTCGGCAAAACTGTAATGCGAGAGGGAAGCCTCACTGCCGAAGTCCCTCTATCAATTACCTTGGCATTATCCCAGTTGCAAGGAGTCATCAGTGCCAAGGATACCCGTGGTGAGTTGATTGATAAGCACCCAAGTGGGCTACACCCTAGAAACTACCCTGGTTGACAGTTTGAGGGCTATATCACCGCCAGAGTTAAGAAAATCGCCGGTTCCCTGTGTTAATATGGGCCGCAGAAGCAGTTTTCCGAGAACAGGAGGTAGCACTGGAATGAAGGCGCTGCAAGGGATAAAGGTACTGGATTTGACCCGGGCCCTGGCCGGCCCTTTCTGTACGCTGATGTTGGGCGACTATGGCGCTGACGTCATAAAGATTGAACTGCCCGGCGCCGGCGACGACACGCGCCGTTGGGGGCCGCCCTTCATCGGCGAGGAAAGCGCCTATTTCCTGTCCATCAACCGTAACAAGCGCAGCCTGACCCTGAATTTCAAGGAGGAACAGGCCCGGGAAATATTCCTGAAGCTGGTTGAGCAGTCCGACGTGGTGGTGGAGAATTTCACCCCCGGCGTCATGGCCCGTTTCGGCCTGGAATACGCGGCGGTGCAGCAGGTCAACCCCAGAATAATCTACTGCTCCATTTCCGGCTTTGGACAGGATGGGCCCTACCAGAGCCGCCCGGCTTACGACCAGATTATGCAGGGTATCAGCGGGTTGATGAGCATCACCGGCGATCCCCAGGGTGAACCCGAAAAGATTGGCGTGGCCGTAACCGACATCGGGGCCGGTATGTGGGCCGCCTTCGCGGTGATGTCGGCGCTTTACCGGCGCGAGCAGGATGACGCCGGCCAGTACATCGACATTTCCATGCTGGACGCCCAGGTGGCCTGGCTTACTTATCAGGCCGGTTACTACTTCGCCTATGACCGGCCGCCCCAGCGATTGGGCAAGGCTCACCTTACTTTGGTGCCTTACCAGGCCTTTATGGGTCAGGATGGCAAATACTTCAACGTGGCGGTGGGTTCGGACCGCCTCTGGGAACGTTTCTGCCAGGCCGTAAAGCGGGAAGACCTGAAAGACCATCCCAGCTATGCCAATAACGGGGTGCGGGTGGAAAACCGCGCCGAGCTGGCTCCCTTGCTCCAGGAATACTTCCTGACCCGCCCAGCCGACGAATGGGTGGCGGACCTTCAGGCCAACAACGTCCCCGCCGGCCCCATCAACGACCTGGCCGACGTCTTTTCCGACCCCCAGGTATTGTATCGGGAGATGTTCCGGGAAATGCCGCATCCCGTTCTGGGCTCCGTCAAACAGACCGGACTGCCCATCAAATTCTCCCGAACTCCGGGCAGCCTGGACCGGCACCCGCCATTGCTGGGCGAACACAATGAATCAATCCTGGCAAGTCTGGGTTACACCGAAGCGGAAATTAAGGAGATGGCGGCCCGGTCGGTAATCTGATTCCATTCCGATGTTGGCTGCGGTATAGGTTGCGGTCCGGCGCTTTTATCCGGCAATCCTGGGGGGTAGGTCAGGGCTATCGCATATGGATTTTAAGAGGCCAATTGACGGTTAAATCTCCGTTTTTAACTGCTAAATTTGGGTAATTTAAGACTTAAACCGTTGGTTTTGATGTTGATTACCCAGTAAAGCGCCGCCAAAACATCGGAAAGTTCCGTTCTCATCCTGAAAATTTTTCATATGCGATAGCCCTGGGGGGTAGGTTTTCAGAGATTGACAATGCCGACGGAAGAATATACACCGGTACGCTGTCCCTGGCCCGGCGCTGACCCACTGATGGTTGAGTATCACGATACCGAGTGGGGAACGCCGCTGTGGGATGACCGCAAGCTGTTTGAGTACCTTTTGCTGGACGGCGCGCAGGCGGGGTTGAGCTGGCAGACGATCCTGCGCAAACGGGAAGGCTACCGTCAGGCTTTTGACGATTTTGACCCGCAAAAGATTGCCCGATACGGCGCGGCGGATGTATCCAGGCTGTTAGCCGATACGGCTATCGTCCGCAACCGGCAAAAGATAGTGTCCGCCATCGGCAACGCTCAAGCCTTCCTGGAAGTTCAGGAAAGGGAAGGAAGCTTTGCCGTCTTCATTTGGTCTTTCGTCGGTGGAACTCCCCTGGACCGGGGCCGGTCCGCGCACGAGGAGATTCCGGCGGCCTCGCCCGAGTCCGAGGCAATGAGCCGGGAACTGCGCCGTCGGGGTTTCCGGTTCGTCGGCCCGGTCATCTGCTACGCTTTCATGCAGGCGGCCGGCCTGGTCAACGACCATCTCACCCATTGCTTTCGGTATCGCGAAATTAAAGATATGCAGTGAGGAATGCCGACCGGCGATTTTTGGCGTTTCCCGGTCTGCCGCGGGGAATGAGTCGGGAAAAAGGATTCGTGGTATCCTTGGCGGTAAAATCCCGGGAAACGACCGATTCGCCGGTTTGCGGCCCACCGCAGGCCGGTGAAAGTGGGCAAACAAATGATTTACCAAATTGAAGCTCTGACTTAACATAATAGTAATACTGCGGTAATTCAGCCGCCATAGAATACGTTTTGATTTTCCTGACCTGCGCCAATTATTCTCAAGTCGCGGGAGGAGGGGTAAAGAAGGAAATGGACCTTGGTTTAGTTGACCGCGTAGCCATAGTCAGCGGAGCCGGCGCCGAGATTGGCAAATATGTTGCGGTGGCATTGGCCAGCGAAGGAGCAAAAGTAGCTATCTGCAGCCATGATGAAGAAGGGCTGCGCCGCACCGAGATGGAAGTGGCCCGGGTTGGCACCCAGCATAACGTGCTGGCCATGCCCGCCGACCTGTCGGAACCCCGAGACATCCGCCGGGTGGTCCGGGATACGCTGAACCGGTTCGGGCAAATTGACATTTTAGTTGCCCGGTCGAGCCAGTCCTTCCAGTTGTCTGCGGAAGAACTGGAAGACGGCAAGGTGGCGGAAGACCTGGAAAAACACTTGCTCAGCGCCATTCGGCTCGCGCGGGAAGTGATTCCTTATATGAAGCAGGAGCATTGGGGTAGAATTATCAACCTGGAGATTCCCAACAGCCAGGAGTCAGCCGAGGGCCTGAACGGGTCGGCGGCAAGACAACTCTACCTTATCGGCTACTTTAAGGCGCTGGCCCAGGAATTAGCCCCCTTCAATATCACGGTGAACAGCCTGCTGTCCGGTATTCTGGACACCGAGGAGTTCAAAGAATTGCTAAAGTCCCGCGCCGAAACGGAAAACTCCAAACTTTCCGACTTATCCCGGCAAACGGCCAAGCGGGTTCCCATGAAGCGCTTGGGCAAGCCTGAAGAAATCGGCGATATGGTGGCCTTTCTGTCCTCAGACCGGGCCGGGTATCTTACCGGCGCCTCCATCTCCGTCGATGGCGGACAGAGCGGTTAGGCCGGTAGGCCGGCTCTACGCTCTCCAATCTCTGTACCTCATCGGGAGATAATGCACCCGGCAGCAGACTTTTCAGGAGCGAGATATGCCACAAACCGGCGCGTTTGGTCAAATAATCGGTGCAGCGCAGCAGTTCCTGTGTCAGGAACATTTGTCGGGTTGGTTGATTTATGACTATCGCAACTCCAATCCCATTTTCCCCCAGGTGATTACCGCCTCGGGCCACGTAACTCGGCCCTGCTACCTCTACATACCGGCTGATGGAAGCCCGACTTTGTTGACCCATCACGTAGATGCCGGGAAATTCTCGGAAATCTCCGAGTCCGGCAACGCCAGCGCTGGGTTGAAGCTGCTGGTCTATAGCAGCCGAAAGTCCCTGCTAGAGGGGTTGAGCCGCACGCTGGAAGGCGCCGACCGGGTGGCGATGGAGTACTCTCCCAATAATGAACTGCCGCGGGTATCCCGGGTGGATGCCGGCACTGTGGAGCTGGTCCGCAGCCTGGGGCCGGCGGTGGTCTCTTCCGCCGACGTGATGCAGTACGCCACCCAGCGATGGTCTCCGGCCCAGTTGGCCGGACACTTGCGGGCGGCGGAAAAGCTGGGCGTCATCGTGAACGAGGCTTTTAAGCGAATTGGTCAGCGCCTGTCGGAGGGGGTTACCGAATTTGAGATTGCGGAGTTCATCTGGGGTCGTTTCCGGGAGGAAGGTCTTGAGGCTGCCGATGGGCCCATAGTCTCGGTTAACTCCCACTGCTCCGACCCGCACTACGAGCCGGAAGCCGAAGGAAGCAGCTACATCCGGGCCGGGGACTGGGTTTTGATTGACCTTTGGGCCCGGGAAGCCACTCCCGCCAGCGTTTACGCCGACATCACCTGGACAGCCTGGGTGGGCGACTCGGTCCCCGAGCGGCAGCAGCGGATATTTGACATCGTAATCGGCGCCCGGGATTCGGCCTTGCAGTTTCTGGTGGATTCCTTCCAAAAAGGCGAGCCGGTACAGGGTTGGCAGGCGGATGCAATAGCCCGCAGCTACATTGAGGAGCGGGGTTACGGCGAATTTTTTACCCACCGGCTGGGCCACAGCATTAGCTACGAGGTTCACGGTGAGGCGGTAAACCTGGACGGTTTTGAGACCCACGATAACCGCAGAATTATCCCCGGAATCGGCTTCTCCATCGAGCCGGGCATTTACCTGCCCGATTTCGGAGTTCGCTCGGAGATTGATGCCTATATGTCTGAAACCGGGCCCTACGCTTCCTCGCCGGTACAGCGGGAGGTGGTTCTGATTAATCCGGATTAGCTTCGCCGCCGGGACCGGGGCAGGCCTTAATGCTATTCCGTATCGCAGTGGGCCCGTTTGCCATTGCTGAAACCGTCCCGGGGTATCCGGTTGGAGCCGCAGTCGGGATAACGGAGGTTATGCCGGTAAGTTCGCCCTCTCCCTGAGTGGAGAGGCCGAAAAACCAAATTCCCCTCTCCTCGTGGGAGAGGGGTGAGGGTTTTAGCCCTAATATGGCAGAAATTCAGGTGGGTGTCAGCCTATTCGCCAACCCGGAGCGGCAGCGCTTCCCGGATGACGGTTAGCGTCCCTTTTAGCTCCGACACTTCCCGGGAAATTTCGTCAACCCGGACCAGTAAGGCGTCAATACGGCGGTTCGTTAGGTCAATACGTTGATTTACATCGTCAAACCGCGAGTTTATGTCCCCGATGCGCTGATTAACCGCGGCAAAGCCCTCGGTCATCCTAGCTTCCAGGTCATCAATGCGCTGATTGACCGCATCAAAGCCCTGGGTCATCCTAGCTTCCAAGTCATCGACCCTCTGATCCATCCGGACTTCTAAACCATCGATTCGCTGATCCATTCGGGCCTCTAAATCATCGATTCGCTGATCCATCCGGACTTCTAAACCATCGATCCGCTGATCCATCCGGGCCTCTAAACCATCGATTCGCTGATCCATCCGGGCTTCTAAACCATCGATCCGCTGATCCGTCCTAGCCTCTAAATCATCGATTCGCTGATCCATTCGGGCCTCTAAACCATCGATTCGCTGATCCATCCGGGCCTCTAAATCATCGATTCGCTGATCCATCCGGGCCTCTAAACCATCGACCCGCTGATCCGTCCTAGCCTCTAAATCATCGATCCTCTGACTGGACGCAGCAAAGCCCTGGGTCATCCGCGCTTCTAAATCATCGCTCCGCCGGTTTTGCATTCGGGCTACGGCCAGAATTAAAGTGGCGAGTCCTACTCCCACACCGATAATAGCGATTATAACTGCGATTTCACCGGACATTGTGCCAATGGTCCTAAAAAATTACCTGGACAAGGGGTAGTATAAGACAAGCGCAACTTTATTGGAATAGCCTGGCTGACTGAAACTCGCCGGTGTGATCTACTCCATCACCGGCCGGCGACAGACTATGAGCTGTGCAAACCCGGGTATTTATCCGGTAATCCACATCCGCAAGCCGTCAAACACTGACTTGCGCCGGGCAATTTAGACCAATGGGATGCCTAATGCTGGGCCAATGCCGGATTAAGGACGGAGCGTCCGGTGTCGCCGTCACCCTCACTACCGCTATCGTTGCCGGTTTGTCATCGCCGCTATCCGATTGCCTTTATATTATCCCACCGGCGGCGGTATCGCTCTAACCGACTGGCATCGACAAAACCGTTGGTGGAGGGTTCTCCGGCGAGATAATTCCGGCCCGTCGCCTGTAACAGCCAATGCAGGTCAATCTTCTCCGGCGTCCAGTCCTGTGGCGCTTCTCCCCGCGTCTGTTCTATTTTATCAACGAATACTTCAGCATTGTGAATATCCGTTGCAATTATTTCACTGCTATGACTATTCTGGTAAAAGTTTTGGTGATGCAGCTCTGCCATCGCATATATAGCAGATAGAAACGGGTCATCACGCTCCCGGGCCAGAACATTCGCTACGCCTTTTTTGTTCTCATATTTTTCTGTAATCCAGCCCCGTTCCTTGCCAATAGACGCCAGGGCATGATTGACGGCGCCCCAAATTTTTTCGGATGCCTGCAACCGATCGCCTTTTTCCAATTCATCCCTGGCGTGTTCGATAACGCGGCGGCTGATTTGCATATGTTCGTCAGGGGTCTGAAACTCGGATTCCGGTGGTAGCGGAGTAGTCATCGCTTGTATCCTTACTTACTTTCCAGCCAGATTATAAGCGGAATGTTATCCAATGCAAAGGCGCCTATCCGGCTTATTCGGGGACAACCTTAGTTCGGCCCCGCCCTAGGCAATGGAAGGCCCGTCGCCGTTGTCTTGCTTCCCGTTATCATCTCTTCTGGGTACATGGGGTACAGGATGATGCAATTTACCATCCCGATACAATCCGCCTTCCTGCAAAACATCATCTTCATGAACTTCCCGAGATCTAATACCCATCACACTGGAGATATGCTCTAGTGGCAAGCGAGGATTGGCAGCCTTAGGGTCTATCCGGGCTTCAATCGGATTCTGGGGCAGCTTGCTTACCTTGTCCAGCTCATCCAAAAAAGATTCTATGTCTTGCAAATCGTCCTGTATCTCATCATTGGTCACTACATTCTTGTAATAATTTTGGTGATGGTAGTTGGCTAGGCTGATATGCCCTAGTGCCGGGTTATTATATTCCGTTCTCAGCAGACGTGCGGCGCCGATGATAGAGGCGTGCCTTTCGTGTTCCCAGCCCCGCTCAATGGCAATAGCTTTAACGGCGTGGGCAGAAGCGCCCCATAGCTTTTCTGAGGCTTGAAGTCGGTCCCCTTTCACCAATTCGCATTTGGATTGCTCCAAAAGTTGGCGACTCATTTGTCGATGTTCCGCCGGAGTATGTTCATGTTTTGGCGTCGGTAATTCTACTGGCGGGCAAGGGTCGTTACGGGCTGCGCAGTCCGGGTGCGGTTTGGTATCTGAGGTCATACGTGTATTCTCGATGTAAAGTAGGTCATCCTTAACGGGCTGAGTTTTGCGTTTTGCTGCTGCAAAACGGGAAAGAGTCCGGCCACTCCGACGAATCACATTATATCAACTGGTTTTTCCACCCGCCGGCGCACTAAAGGTTGCAAAGGGCTTCAGAGCGCACCGCAGTTTACCATGTCTGCCGGCTGTACCTGGTTAATTCCGCTTTCCCTTAACCGCCCAGAACGGAGAATATTCCGGTGGTGTTGTCGATATTTTCCAGGTCGCGGAGCCGGGTTATCGACTCTTCAATGTGGTCCGGGGGCAAGATGTACCGGGAGCAGTAAAGGAACTTGGCATCCAGTTCCTCCGGGGAAAGAGGGAGTTCGGGCTGCCCCCGGGCAAACTCGACCCGATGCCGCAACTGCCGGCCGTCAAGAAGGGTAATCGTTACCGAGGCCGGGTAGGGTATGGCCTGAGAAGGAGTTTCACCGGCGGTTACACTAATTCGGTCCATTAGCTCCCGCACCCGAGGGTCGGATACCGCTGTGTCGGTAAAGTTGTCGATTAGCGGGTGTCCGTAGGCCAGGGCTGAGGCCACAACGAAACTCAGGCAGTTCCTTGCTTCCCAGCCGTTGGTCGGGGTGGGAAAGGGCATAGCCGCCAATGCTGCGGGAGTCACCCCCACCGCTACATCAGTCATTTGTTCGGCGGCAACCCGATATTGCTGGAGCAGCTGCAAGACAGCGTCAATTACCGGGTGGGACGGGGAGGCGCAGGGGTAGAGCTTGAGGGATACGCCGGGACTTATCACATCGTAAGGATTGCCCAGGCAGTCAGCCAACTCTGCGGCCGCGGCGTTGGGTCTGTCCGGAGAATCCCTCCTGCCGGGATCGGCCCAATCCCGCCCGCTGCCGGGGCTGGCGGCTAGACCTTGTCCGGCCAACATTGCCGCCAGCAGCCCGTGCATAGCCGACTGTCCCTGCCGATAAGCCGCGGCGGGTCCGGCTTCCAGGTCGGCGCGCCCCGTCGGGGATTGTCCGGCCAATAGCAGGGCTTGAGTCAACTGCTCACCGGTCAGATTCAGAAGTCTTCCGGCCGCGGCGGCGGCGCCAACGGTGGCGGCCATTCCCGGCGATTCACCCGCAGCCGCCAAAGTCCGGTCAAGTTTGGCGGTAATCTCGCAGCCCAGAATGAAGGCGGACAAGACGTCCCGGCCCGGAATACCGTGCATTTCTCCCAATGCCATCACCACCGGAAAAATGGCGCTTCCCTGATGACTGGCGGTGGGGATTATCTCGTCATCGAAATCCAGCAGGCGAATCATCAGGCCGTTGGCCAATGCAGCGTAAACCGGCGAGGTGCGCAATCCTTTGCCAATGATGGTGCAGCGTCCATTGCCGCCCATTTCCTGGACGAACCGGGTAATGACCTGTCCTTCCTGCTGGGCGGCACCGGCCAGCCCCACCGCCGCGGCATTGACGATGATTTCTTTAGAAATTTCTACAACTGACGGCGGTAAGGTTTCCAAGTCAGAGGATTGGGTAGCGAAGGCGGTAAGGTTGGGGATGGTGGTTTCGTAAGGATTGGACATAGTAGTGGCTCCCTACCGCAGCAAGACGTGGAACTGCGCTGGGCTGTAGTCGAATTTTTCGACCAGCAAGGGGCAAAGCCGGGGAATCTGATTTGAACTCCATTGTAATTCCACGTAGAGGCCGTTGGATAGCTGTCTTGCGCTCTTGAATTCTCGGCCATTGGGGTGGGGTGGCTCGTCATGGAGCAAATACCGACGATGCATCCTGCCAGTGTTGAATGCGCTCAGTCCTTCAGGTGGGATCCCGGCACGGATTAGCCATTCTATAGTTTCTGCTAGTAGATGTGCCCAACTTCTAATCGGTACTTCCCTGCCTTGCGGGTCTTGAAACAACACTGGCTTGAAAGTAGTTCGCTCGCGACTTTTTCGAGACTTTTCTCCCCATTGGGTCAGCTGCACAAAATCCATCCACTGACCCGATTGAGACCGTCCATGCTGGTATGATCCGGTGTTTCCTGGCGTTGCCGCCTTAATCAGCTCCAATTCCCGCGCTTCTGCCTCCAAAGTGTGCAGCAGGTATTCCCTGACAGTGTGGTAAACCTGATCCCCGTCAACTTCCAGATTTTCCAGACTCGCTAGTTCATCTCGCCAATCCGACAACTCTTTTTTAAGACCTTCTTCCCATTGATAATAACGTCGGTTTTCCTGGATGCGGTTTTTCGGCTGCTCCGACTGAGGTATCTCGTTTAGGTATTCATTGAATAATCGTTCCAGCTCATTTTCGTCAGCCAGTTCAAGCTCTCTAACCTCAATGAAAAAGCTTAAGTCTTCCCTGCGCTCTATAGCTGAACCACCGACACGCCGGAGTTCTTCCAACAGCATATTTCTTAGGAAATGGTCCCGGTCTGGGTGCAAATCTATATCCTGAAATTCTGGTTGGTCTATATCAGTCAATTCCTTCAACTCCGCAAAAACCGGCAGGTTGGCTTGAATATGGGCGTCGTAGTGGCATCGGTCGCAAACCGGGTCATGGGCTGGACCACAGACATTTTCCAAACTCCAGCTTGATCTGGCCCGCCATGCACCGCAACGACCACAATCCCTTCCAAAGGGCTCGCTGCAATACTGACAATGGTGGCTGGCCGCCGGAGACAAGGTGGCGCAATGAGGACATTGCGTCAAAGGCATATTGCCCTCTGCCAGCAGTGGTCCCCGGGGTTTCAGAGACCAATTTCTATTTTCTTCCGGAAGGCCGTGGCGCCGGCTGTTGCCGGCCAAGTCAATAATCAGGCAGTTACCGTCATCAGGTTTCGGGCGCAAGCCCCGGCCCACCATTTGCAGGTACAGAGACAGGCTCATAGTGGGACGACAAAGGACGACGCAGGCAGCGTCGGGCAGGTCAAAACCTTCAGTGGCGACGGTTACGTTAATCAACGCCGTAACCCGACCTTGCTTAAACCCGTTAATTAGTTTGTCTCGCTCCGGACCAGGAGTACCGTTAACCAGAACTCCGGCAGTAAGACCGGCTTCGTTAAACAAGGCAGCCAGATTCTCGGCGTGCTGTACCGATACGGCATAGATTACGCTTTGGCGGCCCTCTCCATATCTCTGCCAAAACTTCAAGACTCCGGCGGTCAAAATATCTCGATCCTGGTTGGCCGCCTCAATTCCCGCTTTGCTGTATTCACCAAGACTGTTTAGTACGCCGCCCTGGATCAAATCACTCTCGGGCGGAGATAAAACCCAAGCTTTGCACAGCCACTTTTCCGCTTGCAGTTCAGCCACCTGAGGTCCGCAGTAGAGGTCATTGAACAAGCAATCAAATCCCTCTCGCATGGAGAGTCGCCAAGGGGTGGCAGTCATACCTAAAACTGGCCCCGGCCATTTCCAAATAGCTCGCGCCCAGCCCCGCGCAGTGGCATGGTGAGCCTCGTCAACAATCAACAAGTCGTTCCGATTATAGTGCTGCCACACGTCAGTCCGAGCAGTCCGACCAGTACGGCGGCTTACTGTTTGGGCCATTAAAATGACCACTCCGTTGGTGATAAACGGAGCCTTATCGCCCGGAGTCCATCGAATGTTGCAGATTGCTGAAACCCCACTGTCACTAAGCATTTCCGCAGTCTGGGATGCCAACTCGCGACGGTGGGTCAGCCATACGGCCTTGCGTCCATCCTGAAGCCAATCTTGCAACAGCGCGGCAGCAATGTGGGTTTTACCCCCGCCGGTGGGCAGTTGCAGCATTAGGCGAGGTCTAGTTTCCCCCTGGTTGTCTTGGAGATCATACGATACTTGGTCCAGCAAATCCTGCTGGTAATCTCTAAGTTCGGTCATTTTCAGTTATCCCCGTTGGCCGGCTCTTACGAAAAGCATAGCGGGATGCTGTGATTACAGTTTCACATTTTATATACATAACAATCAAGTCTTGCCCCGGATGCCGGTCTTAGCGCTCTGTTCCCCCTACCTTTGCTTAAACCCTGGTGTATGCCTTATTATTACCGCAGTAAACCCCAGCCTACCGATCGAATGTCGGGAAAGGGCAGGAGAGACAGGAGTTGAGCTGATTATGAGCTACGAGGCAATTAATATAGAACAGGTGCAGCGGGTCGCAATTATTACCTTGAACCGGCCGGAAGTCTTGAATGCGCTGAATATTCAGTTGGTACGGGAGCTGGACGAAGCCATTACCAACATGGAGGCGGATGAGGACGTTGGCGCCATCGTCGTAACCGGCGCCGGCGAGCGGGCCTTTTCCGCCGGCGCCGACATCCACGAGAACCGGGAAAAGACCCAGGAAGAACGCGACGAGGCCGCGGCGGAGCGGGCCGAATATACCTGGCACATGGCCAGCAGCGCCAAGCCGATTATCGGGGCCATTAATGGCCTTTGCTACGGCGGCGGCACGGTAATGGCTACCTCTATGGACTTCCTGATTGGCTGCGACAAGTCCAGCTTCCGGTTCCTGGCCGTCAACTACGGTCAGATGAACGCCACCTGGAGCCTGCCCAACCTGATTGGCTGGCCCCGGGCCAAGGAATTGCTCTACAGCGGACGAGAGGTATTTGCCGAGGAAGCCTACCGGATCGGGCTGCTGAACCATCTGGTGCCTAAGGAACAGCTAATCGACAAGGCGGTGGAAGTTGCCGCGGGCATCGCCAAAAACCGGGCGGAAGGCGTGGCTAACATCAAGCGGATGCTCTTTGAACACACCGGCCGTCCTATGGAAGAGCAGTTCTGGAACGAGGTCAATTCCCGTCAGGGCCGGTTCCGGGGATTGACGGTAGAGGAAGGCTTTAAGGAATTTCTGGACCGGAAAGGACGAAAACCGCAAGTCTCCTGAAGCCCAGGTCATATCGGTCACCGCTCCCGGCCCAGAACCGATTTACGGAAGGCCGGGAGCCTTTGCTCCAAAATAAAAACCCCGGGGCCAGCACCGGCTCAAGGCCGGGAGAGGACTACCCGGGGACTGCTGCCATCGGTATAGCACAACTTCGAGTCAATGTTATGCCCCCATCGCCGGATACTACACCCCTGTTGCTGGGACATCGTGCGACCCAGCCGGATGTTACCGCCCCGGACGGTTCGGAAATCCGGCTGCTGATTGACGCGCGGCACCGGGCCGGGGCCGCCAGCATGGTGGAAGTAACGCTGCCGGCCGGACAGGTATCCAGACCGGTGTACCACCGCAGTGTTGAAGAAATCTGGTACATCCTGGAAGGCTCCGGTCAGGTTTGGCGCTGCCCTCCCGACGCTGATTCTGCCTCCGCAGCTCCTGCCGTGTCCGTCAACCCCGGCGACGCTTTGGTAATACCTACCGGCTGGAGTTTCCAGTTCAGCGCCGACGTTGAAACTGCCTTGCGGTTCCTGTGCGTTACCATTCCTCCCTGGCCCGGTGCGGCAGAAGCTCAGCCGGCCAAATTCGGCGGCTTGGGCGCGCCTACAGTTTAGCTCCGAAGCAGGCTCCTTTTCCCGACTATCGAAGAAGCGTATCGTACCCTCCTCTCCCCGCGGGAGAGAGGACGGGGTGAGGACGGTAGCTGCAATTTTGCGCTTCCCCAAGTCGCCAGGGCTATCGCATATGGATTTTAAGAGGCCAATTGACGGGTAAATCTCAGTTTTTAACTGCTAAATTTGGGTAATTTAAGACTTAAACCGTTGGTTTTGATGTTGATTACCCAGTAAAGCGCCGCCAAAACATCGGAAAGTTCCGTTTTGATCCTGAAAATTTTTCATATGCGATAGCCCTGCCCAAGTCGCTCAGGGCTATCGCATATGGAATTTAAGAGGCCAATTGACGGGTAAATCTCCGTTTTTAACTGCTAAATTTGGGTAATTTAAGACTTAAACCGTTGGTTTTGATGTTGATTACCCAGTAAAGCGCCGCCAAAACATCGGAAAGTTCCGTTCTGAGCCTGAAATTTTTTCATATGCGATAGCCCTGCCAAGTCGCTAAACCCTACTCCCAACTCTGGCAAATAATGTTATACTGTAGGCTAGGTTCGCATTTAATCGTTTGCCGGTGTAGCTCAGTGGCAGAGCAGCGGTTTCGTAAACCGCAGGTCAAGGGTTCGACTCCCTTCACCGGCTCCATTGTTGCTGCGGTCTTCCCCTGATGTATTCCTCATTCCAGTTTCGAGTTAGCACTGCCGCCGGCGCCGCTGTTCCGGGGAATGGCAAGTCCGGTATGACTGTATGGCTTCGGGGCCGGTGGCTGCTGGCCGGTTTGGTTATAACTTTGCTGCTGGCCTGCTCCCAGCCGGATGCGCCGGTCGCGCTCCCCAACCCTGAGATTGAGCCGACAGTTCCCGCAACTCTGGTTAACGGGTCCACCCCGACCTCCGGCGCCACTCCCAAACCGCAACTGCCCAACTTCGCTGCGCCGCTGAACCCCGCAGCTCCGACCACGCCGGAGCCGACGGTGCCGCCGCCCACCCTTACTTCGGCGCAGCCAACTACCCTACCGGCGGTGGAGCCTTTGGGCGATGCCAGGCGTTTTGCCGCGGCAAATCTTCCCGCCGCGCCGGACCGGGACCTGTTTCAACTGGCCTATCAACTGCTGCTGCCGCCGGGCCACCCGGAGGTAGAGCAGGTAGTCAACTCCCAGCCGGTCAGTTACTCGGCCGGCAGAATTGACCAATTCTATTTGGTGGATCTGGATAACCTGGAGAAATATCGCGCCACCTTCGAATTACGGCTGGTAAGCCCCCACGCCTACTGGTACATCGAGGAAGGGTTCAGGGTCTCCCAGGAGGACATTGAAAAGGCTGCCGCCGAGTTTGAGGAAATCATCTATCCACGAGTAACCGGCTATTTCGGTACCGAGTGGACTCCCGGAGTGGATAATGACCCTCGCTTGACTATCTTGCACGGCGACATCCGGGGCGCTGGCGGGTATTACAGTTCCAGCGATGAATATCCGGTAGCCATTCGCCCCTACAGCAATCATCGGGAAATGTTTTACATTAATATTTCCTACATCCGGTTTGGCTCCGATACTCATTTGCTGGTCCTGGCCCACGAGCTGAATCACGCCGTGATGTGGAACTTTGACCCTTCCGAGGATACCTGGGTTAACGAAGGATTGGCCGAACTGGCGGTGACGGTGGCTGGCTACCCGCCCGACAGCATTTCCAGCTTTCTGCGAGCCCCGCATATCCCCCTGGTGCATTGGCCGCTGGATGGACGGCTGGTTAGCGCGCACTACGGTGGGGCGTCCCTGTTCATGCACTATCTCAACGAACACTACCCGCCGGCCGATGGCGTCGGCCTGCGCCGCCTGATGGCAACACCGGAGGACAACATTGCGGGAATCGACGCTTATCTAAAGCAGGCTGGCTACCGTCAAGATTTCCACGCGGTACTGGCGGACTGGGTGGCGGCCAATTTTCTGGATGAGGACTCCGGCCCCCTGGGGTATGCCGCAATGGAAGTGCTGGCGTCGCCCAGCAGAACCATCAGCCGGTCGGACCGGGTGGAGCGTAATATTGCCCAGTACGCCACCCATTACGTTGAGTTGGGAACCCGACTGCGCGAGGGGGCAACCGATTTACGCTTTGAAGGGCCGGGGAATACTCGCCTGCTTCCCGCGGCTGTGCCTGCATCGGGCTGTTGGTGGAGCAACGCCGGCGACTCAATCGCCGCCACGCTGACCCGGGAAGTGGATTTGACCGCCGTTACTCAGGCGACGCTCACTTATGCCCTATGGTTCAGTATCGAGGAGGAGTGGGACTACACTTACTTGCAAGTGTCGGAGAATGGCGGCGCCAACTGGGATATTCTGGAAACTCCCCATACCTCTTCGGCCAATCCCGTCGGGGCCGCTTTCGGGCCGGGTTATACCGGCCACAGTCGGGGCTGGATTGAGGAAGCAGTGGATTTGAGCCGGTACGCCGGACAGCGGATATTGGTACGCTTCCAATACGTAACCGACGACGCTTTGAACGACATCGGGTTGTGCCTGCGGGAACTGACCATCGCCGCGGCCAATGTCCGGCCCGACGACGGGGGCTGGACTGCCGACGGATTTGTTAAGACGGATAACCGGGTTCCTCAGGAGTTTCTGGTACAGGTGCTCCAGAAGGGCGCAGCGAACCGGGTAACTCGGCTGCCCCTGACCTTTTCCGAATCAGGAAATTGGGAAGGCGAACTGACCGTCGAACCTTACCCCGGCCTGGAACGGACGGTAGTAGCGATTACCGCCATTGCGCCGGTCACCCGGGTGGAAACCGACTATCGGCTGATCCTGGAGGAAGAGGATAATTAGCTGACCGGCCCTTTCCAGAGGAAAGGGCCGGAGAATTTAGTTCACATTGGGCCGCACCGCGGACAACATTCCCGGCTTTTATCCAGAATTGCTGCTCCCGATAGTTATTCCCGGTGAGGCAACAACTGCTGATGGTGGCAAGAAGCACGCCTTACTGCATCTTTGGTCGGAACTACGGGAGACCCCGCCGTGACCGGTCGATTACCGCGACTTACGAGCTGGTTGGATGCTACTATTCAAACGTAAAATCGCTCAGGACAAATAAGCCGTCGCCTGATGTCGCTAACACGTAGGTACTAGTGTTAAAAGTCAGGGTCGTCTCCAGGAAGTTGGCTATCTCTTCGTATTCATCCGCCGCATTCCCGGCAGCCTGCTCGCTGGAGAAGAGCAGGGTAGCCGTACCTTTTCCTTCTTCCAGGCTTTCGTCGGTTTCGGTAATGCCGAAACCGTAGCCTTCGCAGCGCCTGATGGGGCAGGACGAAGATACCACGATAATTCCGGAACTGGGCAGTTTGTTCCAGATGTCATACAGAGCGTTGTCTTCCGCGTCCGCCATGGAACCTGTGCCCCGCTCCAGCAACCTCAAGACATCAACCACCCGGTCTTCATTCCCATAGACGATATAGGCATCGTCTTCCAAAAGGGCAAAAGTTTGGGAACCTTCCCAAACCTCAAAACCTCGATAGTCTTCCTCGGAGGCATTAACATCTTCCAAAGCATCTCTGACGTCCCGGAATAAATCTTCGACCTCGCCGGAAATTTTAAGGAAGGTCATCTCGTCACCACCCGTCTCGCTCTCGACCAGGGATATTGATACAACGTCGTCAAAATCCAGCCCTATTGACTAAATGTCGGCAGCAAATCCGATCATCCAATCAGAATCATCGTCCAAACCGGAAGCTTGGCGTAACTGTGCAAGGTCGATACTAAACACGCCGTCGACATCGTCCGGAAGGAGATCCGCCACCCCGCCGACGCTACCTCCGCCACCACCTAAGACACCACTGAAAACAACGAATGCGACGATGGCAATCAGGGCAACACCGGCAATGGCGCCGCCGATTATAAGGGGAAGTTTAGACTTCAGTGGAGAGTTAGCCGGTTGGGGGGGGGGGGGGGGGGGGTAGGTTGAGCCGGGGTTTGGGTGGGGGTCTGTTCGGGTACTTGTTCAGTAGGTTCCTGCTCTGCCATTAATCATAACCTCCTTCGATGATTGGCAATTCCGGTTGCCTCTATTCAGGCCAAGAATCAGACTTGACCTTGGGAAAATATAACCCTTATATCCAGATACGTCAATCGGGCCTTGATGCTTTAGCGAAGCACAAAGCTCCGTGCCACAACCCATGCTCCGGTCCATCCGGTGCACCTCCCCGGGCGATGGGTTATCCACAAAGGACACGAAGTTTTCTGTCTCCCTTCTCCCCAGGAGAAGAGTCGGGGGTGAAGGTGTTAATTCTATCGCTACAAGGTAGTCAGGTAGCGCTCAATCTCGTAGTCGGTAACCGTTTCCCGGTATCGCTGCCACTCCAACCGCTTGTTGCGGATAAAGCTCTCCAGAATGTGGTCGCCCAGGGCATCCCGCAGCAGGGCGCTGTCTTCCGCCAGGGCAATCGCTTCGCCCAGACTGCCGGGCAGCACCTTGATGCCCTGGGCGGCGAATTGCTCTTGGGTCATGGCGAAAACGTTGCCTTCCACCGGCGGCACGTCCGGGTACTCCTCGGCGATACCCTTCATCCCGGCCGCCAGCATAACGCTGAAAGCCAGATAGGGATTGCAGGCCGGGTCCGGGGCCCGGTACTCGATACGCACTGAAGTTTCATAGCCGGGCTTATAGGACGGCACCCGCACCAGATCGGAGCGGTTGTGGGCCCACGAAATATAGACCGGAGCCTCATACCCGGGCACCAGCCGTTTGTAGGAGTTAATCCACTGGTTGGTAACCAGAGTAATCTCCGGCGCATGGCGAATCAATCCGGCGACAAACCGGCGGGCGATGGTGGACAGCTTGTATTCGTCATCGGCATCATAAAAGACGTTGACGTCGCCCCGGAACAGTGATTGGTGGGTGTGCATACCCGACCCGTTGACGCCGGTAAAGGGCTTGGGCATAAAGGAGGCGTGAAAGCCGCGCAGCTGGGCTAATTCCTTGATAGCCAGCTTGGCCGTAATGATATTGTCGGCCATAGTCAGGGCGTCGGTATATTGCAAGTCTATTTCGTGCTGGCTGTGGGCGCCTTCGTGGTGGGAATACTTTACCGGAATGCCCATATCGGACAAATTCAGCACCGTGTCTCGCCGCAGGTCGGCGGTAGGGTTGCTGGAAAGCTGGTCGAAATAGCCGTCCTGGTCCAGAGTTCGGGGCATCTTGAGCTTGTCGAAGCTGTCCCGCTCCGGCTTCTCCAGATAGAAGAACTCCAGTTCCGGGCCGACGTAGTAGGTATAGCCCATCTGCGCCAGCCGCTCCAGGTTGCGCTTCAAGGCCAGGCGGGGGTCTCCCGTGAATGGGTCGCCGGTGGGGGAGTAGATGTCGCAGAACATCCGGGCCACTGCGTTCTGCCTCGGTCGCCAGGGCAGCACCGCAAAAGTGGTGGCATCGGGATAGGCGCGCATATCGCTCTCGTCAATGCGATAGGAACCTTCGGTGGCTCGGGCAAAGCCCTCAATAGCCGAACCGTCAAAGCCGACTCCCTGTTCAATGGCTTCCTCCAGGTCGTCCACATTGATGGCAAATCCCTTCAAGTTGCCCAGGATGTCGGTAAACCAGAGACGAACGAATTTTACATCGTTGTCCCGGGCGGTTCGCAGCACGTAATCCTGCTCGGAAGTTTGGCGGTCCCTCATTTCCTGCTCTCCGTTCCGGTTATACCCCGGCCGGCCCGGTTAAGGCCAAAGGCCCGGGCCGGTGCCGAATTATGCGTTGCCGGGGCTACTAATTGCAAGCTGAATCCGGTTGGCGCTAAAGATTAACGAAAACGCCGTCCCAACCGGGACGGCGTTTTATAATGCGGCAGACTGAGCCGACTAGCTTCCCGTAGCGGCGGCGCCCACGGTTTCAATAATCAGGCGGGACACGACATAGGGATCGGAATTGGAGTTGGGCCGGCGGTCTTCAATGTAGCCCTTGCCGTCCCGGGCCACCTGCCAGGGAATCCGTACTGAAGCGCCCCGGTCGGATACGCCGTAGCGGAACTCCCGGTAGGAGCAGGTCTCGTGGAGACCGGTCAAACGTTCTTCAATCCGGTGGCCGTAGTTGGCGATGTGCAGGTCGTGGCGTCCCTTCAGCGCTTCCGCCGCATCGATACAAGCCTGGTAGCTCTCCCGCATCTGGTTGGAAGAAAAGTTGCAGTGAGCGCCGGCGCCGTTCCAGTCGCCCTTTACCGGCTTGGGGTCCAGGGTAGCGCTGATGCCCCGGCGGCCATCCACCGTCTCCACGTCTTCACCAATGCGATAAAGCAGCCAGCGCGCCAGCCAAAGGTGGTCGCCCACATCCGGGGCGCCGATGGGCCCAATCTGAAACTCCCACTGGGCCGGCATTACTTCGCCGTTGATGCCGGAGATAGCCAACCCGGAATACAGGCAGGCGTCCATGTGCTGTTCCACCACCGGGCGGCCGAAGACCTCATCGGAGCCTACGCCGCAGTAGTACCCGCCCTGGGGCGCCGGGAAACCGTTGTCCGGCCAGCCCAGGGGCTTGATGCCGTCAAAGAAGGTGTACTCCTGTTCGATGCCGAACCAGAAGTCCAGCGAAGCATATTTTTCCGCCGCCGCGGCGCAGTTCGCCCGGGTGTTGGAGGGATGGGGAGTCATATCGGTCAGCAATACTTCGCACATTACCAGCTTGTTGTTGCCGCCGCGAATCGGGTCGGGCACCACCAGCACCGGCCGCAGCACACAGTCGGAGGCCTCGCCGGGAGCCTGACTGGTGCTGGAACCGTCGAAACCCCAGAGAGGGGGATCTTCCCCGTCCGGTACAATCTTGCCCTTGGAGCGCAGCTTGGCCGTCGGCTCCTGCCCGTCAATCCAGATATATTCTGCCTTATACATTCTTCTAACCTCACTTTGCGAATGTTCAGTAATTCGCAACTGAATAAATCAACTAAAACTTTATGCTGATTTAAGGATTTTCGCAATCCTTAAATCAGCGCCCGGCCAACCGGGGATTTTTACACCGTGTAAGCGCCTTCGCCGTGTTCCGTCAGGTCCAGGCCCACCTGTTCGTTGTTTTCCTCAACCCGCAGCCCGATGGTGAATTTGAGGGCCAGCAAAATGGCGCTGGTGGCGATAAATGACCATACCACCGTTGCCACGATGCCGATAATCTGCACCCCCATCTGCTCGAGTCGGCCCACGCCGTCGGGCAGGGCGCTGTATCCGATGCCCACAAAGAGGCCGGTAGCCAGGGCCCCCCAGACACCGCCCATTCCGTGGACGCCCCAAACGGCCAGGGCATCGTCCACCTTCAACTTGAGCAGCAGCTCGATGGCTCCGTAACAGATGGCGCCGGCCACCAAGCCAATTATAATGGCGGGCATTGCGCCGACGAAACCGGCTGCCGGCGTAATCGCCACCAGCCCGGCCACCGCGCCGGAGGCGGCGCCGATTATGCTGGGCCGCTTGCCGAAGAACCAGGACATCGCCACCCAGGAAAGGATGCCGGCCGCCCCTGCCGTATTGGTTACCACAAAGGCGTTAACTGCTGTCCCGTCGGCGGCCAGGGCGCTGCCGGCGTTGAAACCGAACCAGCCGAACCAGAGCAGCCCAGCGCCCAATACCACCATTGGTACATTATGGGGCGCCATTGGCTGTTCGCCGAAGCCGATGCGCCGGCCGACAATTATCGCGGCGGCCAGGGCGGCGATACCCGAATTGATGTGTACCACCGTGCCGCCGGCAAAGTCCAGTACCCTTCTGTCAGAGCTCAGATTTCCCAGGCTCAGATTTCCCAGCCAGCCCTCGTCGCTCCAGACCCAGTGGGCCACCGGAGCGTAAACAACCGTAACCCATACTACGGTAAAGATAACAAAGGCGCTGAACTTCATCCGCTCGGCAAAGGCGCCGGTAATCAGGGCCGGCGTGATGATGGCGAACATACCCTGGAAAATCATAAAGGCCTGATGCGGGATGGTGGCGGCGTAAGGGCCCGGCTCGGTGGTGCTGACCCCGGCCAGCCCAAACCAGCCCAGGCTGCCGAATAGTCCGACCACGGATACATCGTTAAAGGCCAGACTGTAACCCCACAAGACCCATACCACACCGCAGATACCCATACAGGTCAAGCTGTTCATAATGGTAGCCGTGGCGTTCTTGCGCCGTACCAGTCCACCGTAAAAGAAGGCAAGTCCGGGGGTCATTAACAAAACCAGGGCAGAGCAAGCCAAGATCCAGGCGGTATCTCCGGTATTCATCCCCTATTTCCCCCTTTGGCAATTTAAGCGTTCCCGGCAGCGGAATTTTCGGGTGCGCGACTGAAAGCTGAAGAGCGCAAATACGCACTCAAAAGCAATTTGAGCGGCAGACCTGCGCCGGTAATCTCCCTGCCGGGTCGCCCCTCGGATTTATGCCTCGGATTTTGGCGACGGTATGTTTCCAACTATTTGCCAAAATGTAAACATTTTGTTACAAGCCGGGGCTGCAAGCTGCAACTCCCCGTAGGGCGCCGCCATTTTCAGCCGTGGCAAAGGGAAAGCCGGCAGGGGCCGATCTCCCGAGTCGAGTTGCAGATGCCTTCGCCCGGTCAGGAGCCGGGATTCACCCGTCCCGGGGCGCAGAAATTCAGCGATGGAACAACTGCGCAAAAAGAGGGTCAGGGACAACACTCTGGTTGCTGTCCCTGACCCTCTTGCCAATCTCGCTAAGCTCATCCGGCTTACCCAGTGAATTGAGGCTGTCGCGGATTCAAGCCGGGAAAACCGGGCGCCGGACGCTGCCGGCTGGTAAAAGGGTGTGCTACTTCTTAATCAGCATTTTGGGAACTATGACCCAGAGACTGAACAGACCAATAAAGGCGGCGCCGGCTAGAATGGCTTCCATCGTTACTTTCTCCTGCGATTTAGTCTATGCCAGTATTCTGGCGGACAATTGTTACCGGGAAATATCGTAAATGTAAACTTTGTGTAAACTAATGGGCCGGTCAGAGGAAGAACGGCTTGCGGGCGACAGTTCCTCGGACACCTTAAAGTCCGTTGCTCCTCCTGATTTCGGCGCCGGGCCAATAAGAAAGCCGGGGAGGACAACTCCCCGGCTTCCCGGCTCTCCGTCTTACGGCTCAAGGCTGGGTTGCGTCAGGATGATGCTTAAACCAGTTGGTAGGCTGCCACTCCGTGTTCCGCAGTGTCCACACCTTCCAGCTCTTCAGCTTCCGATACCCGGACGCCCATGGTGAACTTGAGGGCCAGGAACATCAGGAAGCCGGTTCCCAAAGCCCAGGCCAGAACAACCCCCATGCTGATTAGCTGCGGGACCAGCAGCGCCGAGCTGCCGCCCACCAAGCCGGTTATGTCATTGTTGCCGCTGGCAAAGATTGCCACCGCCAGCAGTCCCCACAGTCCGCAGACACCATGCACCGAAACGGCTCCCACCGGATCGTCAATTTTCAGGACGTTTTCGATGACGGACACGGAGATTATCATTATGGGCGCCGCCAGGGCCCCAATCACCACCGCCGCCCAGGGGTCAACAAAGGCTACCGGCGCGGTGATACCCACCAGACCGGCCAGCGCGCCGTTGCAGCCCAGCATAATGTCGGTCTTGCCGGTGCGGATTAACTGGATATAGACGGCTACCACCGCGCCGGTGGCGCCGGCCAGCAGGGTATTGATGGCGTTCAGCCCGATCGAGGCGCCGCTGTTGATGTTGAACCCGAACCACCCGAAGAAGAGGATGAAGGTGCCGATTATCACGTAAGGCACATTGTGGCCGAAGAGCTGGTTGGCCGATCCGTCGGCATTGAACTTGCCGGTGCGCGGCCCCACTACCACCGCGCCGGCCAGGGCCACAAATCCGCCTACCGCGTGCACCACTCCGGACCCGGCATAGTCCGCCGCGCCCAGCGCCGCCAGCCAGCCGTCTTCGTTCCAGACCCAGTGGCCGTAGAGGGGGTAAATTATCGCCCCGATGAGAAAGCTGTAGGCGAAGTAGGTCTGGGTCTTGGTGCGCTCCGCCACTGCGCCGGCTACGATGGTAGCGGCGGTGCCAGCGAACACCATCTGAAACATCCAGTCCACATAGACCTGCCAGTCGTTAGCTCCGTCGAGCAGGAAGAAGTTGTCCGTGCCGGCAATCCCCGCGAATGAAGCTCCCATCATAATGGCGAAACCGAAGGCCCAGAAGGACAGGGATGCGATGGCGAAATCCATGAAGCTCTTGGTCATGTAGTTGACGGTGCTCTTGGAACGAATCAGGCCCGCGCCCAGGAAGGCGAACCCGGCCTGCATAAAGAACACCAGAAAGGCTGCGACCATGGTGGTCAAATTGCCCAGGTGGGTGGCCGGGTCCTCCACTTCTTGCAAGGTGGGAGCGGCGTCTTGAGCGAAAGCTACATTCCAACCCACCATAATTGCCGCCGCCAGCAGACCGGCCAGCACATACGGCAGAAAACGTCTTAACCTCGGCGCACTCAGTAGTGAATAACTCTCTTTAGAAACCATTTTGCTTTACAAAGCCTCCTTTCAAGTTTGCTAACCGCATTTTATTCCCCGCCGGACGTCCGCTTATTGCCTGCTTGTAAACATCCTGTTTCCGTCCGGTTAAATTAAGCCGCCGAAATCGGGAGTTATGCAACGAAACTGTAACAACCGCATTTCCCTGAATTTGTCGTGGCCGTTAATGCGCTGGCTACGCCAATACAGCGTCCGCCGGGCGCGGACAACCGGGATAACCCGGATACGGGAACGGGCAAGGCTTCAATTCTGGCAGCGCAGGTTGTAAACTATTGGCTATGCAGGATAGAGAAGAAACGCTGCTCAGCAGTAGAATTGCCAAGCTCAATCGCCTCCGGGAAAAAGGTATCGACCCTTACCCGCCCCGCTGCCGGCGCAGCGCTGATGCCGCCACCGCCGTGGCCGAGTTTGAAGCCTGGGAAGCGGCGACGGGAGAAGGTTCACCCGAAGCGTCGCCGCCAGCCCCGGAACATTCACTGGCCGGCCGCATCGTTTCCATGCGGGTGATGGGCCGGGCTGCCTTTCTGGACTTGCGCGACGGCTCGGGCGCAGTGCAGGCCATGTTTCGCCAAAATGTGCTGGGGGAGGCCTATGACCTCTTGCGGGACCTGGATTTGGGCGACTTCATCGGCGTAGCCGGCCCGATGCTCCGCACCCGCACCGGCGAAATTACCATCGAAGCCCGGGAGGTAGTGGTCCTGGCTAAAGGAATGCGCCCATTGCCGGAGAAATTTCACGGGCTGCGGGATGTGGAAATCAGATACCGGCAGCGTTATCTGGACCTGATTGCCGACCCGGAGGTAATGACCGCCTTTACGCAGCGAAGCCGGGTTATTAACAGTCTGCGGCGTTTCCTGGACGGACGCGGGTTCCTGGAAGTGGACACGCCGATTCTGGTGCCGGTAGCCGCCGGCGCCCACGCCCGACCCTTCGACACGCACCATAACGCCCTGGACCAGCGCCTTTATCTACGTATCGCCACTGAGCTTTACCTGAAACGCCTCATCGTCGGCGGATTTGACCGGGTTTACGAGATTGGTCGGGTCTTTCGCAACGAAGGCATTGACCAGAACCACAACCCGGAATTTACTCTGCTGGAAAGCTACGAAGCTTACTCCGACTATACCCACGTGATGGAGATGGTAGAGTCGATGATTTCTACCGCTGCCCTGGATGCCCGGGGAACCCTGTCCATCCCCTACGGCGAGGACGTTATCGACTTTACTCCCCCCTGGCCGCGGCTTTCCCTAAAGGAGGAGGTGCACCGCCGCAGCGGAGTGGATATTGACGCCTATCCTGACGACGCCTCTCTGGTTCGCCGGGTCGGCCAGCTTGGTATTGAGGTAGGCATCCGGGAGAGCCGGGGCCGGCTGATCGACAAGCTGGTCTCCGCTTTCGTTGAGCCTGCTTTAATCCAGCCCACCTTCCTGTTGGACTACCCGGAGGATATGTCGCCCCTGGCTAAAGCCAAGCCGGGAATGCCGGGCTACGTGGAGCGGTTTGAAGCCTTTGCCGCCGGGATGGAAATCGCCAATTCCTACACCGAGTTGAACGACCCGGCCATCCAGCGAGAACGCTTCGAGGATCAGGAATCCATCCGGGAGCGCTACAAAGATGAGGAAGTGGACCGGCTGGACGAGGATTTCCTGACCGCCCTGGAATACGGTATGCCTCCCACCGGCGGCCTGGGGGTAGGTATCGACCGGCTGGTAATGCTGCTCACCGGCCAATCCACCATTCGGGACGTGATGCTCTTCCCCCAGATGCGGGTCAGACCAGGGGAATGACGATGGTCCAGTCGGATGACAAAGCCTTGCGGGTGGCCCAAAGAGTGCAGCAGCGCGAGCAGCCCGAACTTGCCATCTTGTTCGGCTCCCGGGCCCGCGGCGACCATGACGAGCTGCAATCCGATATTGACATATTGATGGTACAGGCCCGGGAACCGACGCCGGCCCAGGCCAGCGCTGCGGTGCGGGAAGCGCAACTGGACACGCTGCACATCTACGGTCGGGACATTCCGGTGCAGCTAATCTGGCGCACCCTCGAGGAGTTCCGACACAACCGACGTTATATTAACAGTATTGAGACTCAGGCCGTGCGCCAGGGAGTAATTATGCCCCGAAGCCCGGGACAATGCGATTCTTCGGATTACGAAGATGCGGAAACCGAGTATGAGTACGGCTGGACAACGTACGATCAACGTCTGCGCCACGCCGAGCTGTATCTGCAAGAATTCCTCGATACGGCGGAGCGGGGCCGCCACGATATGTTCATTGGCCGCCACGCCCAATCTACTCTGGAGCACGGGATGAAAGCCTTGCTGGAGGCCCACGGCGCGCCCTATCGCCGGGTGCATAACCTGGGTGAACTTTTGGGAAATATCCGCCGCTGCGACCCGGAGTTGCGCGACTTCAGGTTAGCCATCCCGCTGGAGGTTTACGACGAGTATGCCGGAGACCTGGCGTATAATCGCAGAGCCCGCCCGGAGCTTACCAGCTACCCGGACTATGTTGAAAGACCCGAGCCGCCGCCGAAGGCATCATCAACCGGGCCAAAGAGGTGCGGGGGCGGGCGTAGCCTTCCAGTCAGTAGGGGAAGAAGTAGCACTATTTTCGCAAATGCGGGTCAGACCAGGGGAATGACGATGGTCCAGTCGGATGACAAAGCCTTGCGGGTGGCCCAAAGAGTGCAGCAGCGCGAGCAGCCCGAACTTGCCATCCTGTTCGGCTCCCGGGCCCGCGGCGACCATGACGAGCTGCAATCCGATATTGACATATTGATGGTACAGGCCCGGGAACCGACGCCGGCCCAGGCCAGCGCTGCGGTGCGGGAAGCGCAACTGGACACGCTGCACATCTACGGTCGGGACATTCCGGTGCAGCTAATCTGGCGCACCCTCGAGGAGTTCCGACACAACCGACGTTATATTAACAGTATTGAGACTCAGGCCGTGCGCCAGGGAGTAATTATGCCCCGAAGCCCGGGACAATGCGATTCTTCGGATTACGAAGATGCGGAAACCGAGTATGAGTACGGCTGGACAACGTACGATCAACGTCTGCGCCACGCCGAGCTGAACTTGGACGGGTTCCTTCGCATGGCCGAGCAAGACTTTCACGATATGTTCATCGGACGCAGCGCCCAATCTACTCTGGAGCACGGGATGAAAGCCTTGCTGGAGGCCCACGGCGCGCCCTATCGCCGGGTGCATAACCTGGGTGAACTTTTGGGAAATATCCGCCGCTGCGACCCTGCCCTGCGCGACTTCAGGTTAGCCATCCCGCCGGAGGTTTACGACGAGTATGCCGGAGACCTGGCGTATAATCGCAGGTCCCGCCCGGAGCTTACCAGCTACCCGGACTATGTTGAAAAGACCCGAGCCGCCGCCGAAGGCATCATCAACCGGGCCAAAGAGGTGCGGGGGCGGGCGTAGTATCTGAAAGGAAGCGAAAATCCGGAGCAGCTAACTATCCGGGATGTAAAGCTACTTTCACCGATGCGGCCAATGTGTCCGTTAGCAAAGAAACCGTGATTTCACCCTACCTGCAAGAACTTGGTTTATCGAGATAATTACCATGCTATCTATCGAACTAATCCGTCGCGACCCTGAATTTGTCCGCCAGGCCCTGGCCTCCCGCGGGGAGGAGGGGCCGTTGGAGGAACTGCTGGCTTTGGACACCCAATGCCGTCAGGCCATCAGCCGGGGCGACGAGCTGCGGGCCCGGCGCAACCAGGTCAGCCGCGCCATTGGGCAGCTCCGTTCCCAGGGGCAAGATGCGCCGTCCGACGTCGTTCAGGAAATGCGGGAAGTCGGCCAGCAGATTGACGCCCTGGAGCAGGAAGTTAAAACTCTGGAAGAACAGACTCACGCCATCCTGCTGGAGCTGCCCAATCTGCCGCGTCCCGACGTGCCCCTTGGCCTGAGCGAGGCGGAAAACATTGTAGTCCGGCAGTGGGGCGAGGCCCAAAGCCTGGACTTTCCGGCCAAGCCCCACTGGGATTTAGCTGAGGACCTGGGAATTATCGATTTCCAGCGGGGCGTCAAGCTGTCCGGCAGTCGTTTCTACACGATGGCGAGCTACGGAGCCAAGCTGGAGCGGGCGGCCATCAGTTGGATGCTGGACTTGCACAGCCGGGAGCATGGCTATACCGAACTGATGCTGCCCATCCTGGTGCGCCGGGAAATTATGGAAGGGTCGGGGAACCTGCCCAAGTTCGCCGACAACCTCTACCGGGACGACGAAGACGACTTGTGGCTGATTCCCACGGCGGAAGTGCCGATAACCAACCTCTACCGGGATGAAATTCTGCCGCCGGACTCGCTGCCCCGTTATTACGTTGCCCAAACCCCCTGCTTCCGGCGGGAGAAGGCGGCGGCCGGCCGGGATACCCGGGGCATCAAGCGAGTTCACCAGTTCAACAAGGTGGAGATGTACAAGTTCGTGGCCCCGGAGACCTCCGACGCCGAGCTAGACCGGCTGCTGGCCGACGCCGAGGATGTGTGCCAGCGGCTGAACCTCCCCTACCGGGTGCTGCAACTGTGCACCGGGGATATTTCCTTCCCCTCGGCCAAGACCTTTGACCTCGAGATTTGGTCTGCCGGCTGTCAGGAGTGGCTGGAGGCCAGTTCGTGTTCCAACTGCACCGACTTTCAGGCCCGCCGGGCCAATATCCGATACCGGCCGGCCGCCGGCGCTCGCCCCGAATTCGTCCATACCCTTAACGGCTCCGGGCTGGCCTTGCCTCGAGTCATTATCGCCATTCTGGAAAACAACCAGCAGCCGGACGGCTCGGTGGTCATACCGGAGGCGCTGCGTCCCTACACCGGGTTCGAGGTCATACCCGCTCCCGGCAGTTAGCCTTTTCCGGTCCGGTAAAGTCAAATGCGGATAACAGCGGCGCCTTACAAGGTATCCGGCAAACTGCCGCAGCGCTTGAAGCTTGATTCCAGGCGATTTACCGGATGGGCCGCCGCAAGTTAGACTAGGCCCGCAGACTATTCCCCGGAGGTAGCGCGATGTCCGGTATTTGGCCCGGCGATACCCAGTGTGTGGCAATGCTTACCTTTGATGTGGACGGCGTTTCTTCCTGGCTGTGGCGCGACCCCGATTTTGCCCGATTCCCCAGTCTGATGTCCATGGCCGAGTATGGCCCGGCGGTAGCCGCGCCCCGAATCCTGGACCTGCTGGACCGCCACGACATCAAGGCCAGCTTTTACGTCCCCGGCTACGTGGCCGAAACCCACGTCGATCTGGTGGCGGAAATTGCCCAGCGCGGGCATGAGGTGGGGCACCACGGCTATATGCACGAACCGCCGGGTTACCTGACCCCGGAGCAGGAAAGGGAGATACTGGAGAAGGGGATAGATATCCTGGCCGGTATAACTGGAGCGGCGCCCCGGGGCTACCGTTCCCCCAGTTGGGAGTTGAGCGAAGTGTCCGTGGAACTGCTGGCAGCCCACGGCTTTACCTACGATAGCAGTCTGATGGGAGACGATGCCCCTTACATCCTCAACCCGGACGATCCCGCCCGGCGCCTGGTAGAAGTTCCCGTTCATTGGTTGCTGGATGATGCGCCCAACTTTGTTTACGCCCCCGCCGCCAACCGGCTGGGCCCCGTGCGGAACCCGGAGGAAGTCTTCGGAGCCTGGGCGGCGGAATTTGAGGGACTGTACCGCTACGGTCGGGCCTTCAACCTGACTATGCACCCCCAGTACATTGGTCGGCCTGGTCGTCTGCTGATGCTGGAACGCCTGATTAACTATATCCGCAGTTATCCCAACGTGGAGTTCAAACGGGTAATTGAAGTAGCGGAGCTGTGGGGCTAAGACTGATCAAATCAATACCCCGGCATCATTATCGTTTGCAACGACAAGAGGATAGTCCGGGGCCTACTCTGATATAATACGGGAAAGCATTGAACAAGTCAATAGATTTTGCAGACCTCTTCATAGACTCCGTTTCCAACTCACGAATCTCGAGGTACAAGTATGAACCCGGCACGTTGGATGTTGAAGGTTTAGCTCGCTATCTGTGGAACACTCATCTTTGTGAAAGTCTATACCCATGCCTCGGTACATCAGGGCTATCGCATATGAAAAATTTTCAGGATCAAAACGGAACTTTCCGATGTTTTGGCGGCGCTTTACTGGGTAATCAACATCAAAACCAACGGTTTAAGTCTTAAATTACCCAAATTTAGCAGTTAAAAACTGAGATTTACCCGTCAATTGGCCTCTTAAAATCCATATGCGATAGCCCTGCTCGGTACATTCGAAGTCACCCTGAGAAACAACATACATCACGCTACGCTGAATATTCTCGGAGATGAAGTTTGGGAACTTGGGTTGCTGGAAAATACAGAAAGGGAAATTTTTGCAGCAACCCAACGCCGTCTGAGACCCGGGGCAAGTTCTGATACCATCATTTCCAGTCTCAGCTTTGGATTTTGGGTCAGCTTATTTCGTAGCCGATATGAGCAGAAATTACATTTTGGAGCGCTATTGCCTGAAATATTCCCTAATGCACCAAGAAGTCAATTAACCAGTAAACGAATTTTTCCGCGCTTGGACCGTACCAGAAATCTACGTAACCGGGTGTTCCATTACGAGCCCATTGAGCATTGGCTAGATTTGAACCAGCGATACGATGAAATTCTGGAAACTCTTGGGTGGATGAACTTGGCCGCTTTGAGTGTAGTAAACGTCACGGATAGCTTCAGGACTATTCTGGACAAAGGCCACTATCAATTCTTGGACAAAGCCAAATTTTTGTGGCAACGGAGATTCTAGCTGGCAGTATTACTATCCTTGTAACTTACAATGCGCATCATTATCATAGGTATGGAGTATCTTGCGCCAGCAGCTTGAATGGAGGAAGCCATGCCAAAAGTGCACGACCGGGGCGGTTGGCCCACCGACGAACCTATAGACTTGGCGGAACATTCGCTGGCTGATTGGGAACGCCGGGTGGATGCCATGCACAACGTCTTGAGCGAAAAGGGCCTCCGCCGCACCGACGAAATGCGCCGGGCTATTGAAAGTCTGGCCCCGGAAACTTACGAGTCCTGCTCCTACTATGAGCGGTGGACTGCCGCCCTGGAAATTCTCTTGCTGGAAAAGGGTATAATTACCCGGGAAGAGCTGGACCGGAAGTTCGCTGAAGTGCAGGAGCAGAACCGGCTATGACTGAGACAGCCCGGCAGCAAAACGATGAATCCGTCCGCTTTCAGCCCGGGGATACGGTTACGGTGCGGGTTGACGACCCCGGCGGACATTTCCGTACCCCAATCTACATCCAGGGACACCGGGGCCGCATCAGCGCCCTCTGCGGAGTTTTCCCCAATCCCGAATCTTTGGCCTTTGGAGGCAGCGGCCAGCCGGCCCAGCCGCTGTACCGGGTCGAATTTCCTCAAGCTGAAGTCTGGCCCGATTACTCCGGGCCGGAGACCGACAAAATCTATGTGGACATCTACCAACACTGGCTGGAACCTGCGCCGCCGGAAAGTTAGCTGCTCTGGAGGAGAAAATTATGCCTGACTCAAACCATGCCGACCGACACAACGGCCCCGAAGCCCATAATCACTCCGAACACCCGGGGATGGCCCACGACGAGGAATTCGGCTACTATGCGCTCCGAGCCCGGGCTATGGAACACTTGCTGGTAGAAAAGGGTATTTGCTCTCCCGATGAAATCCAGGGGATGGTGGACCGGATTGAGGCGCGCTCGCCGGCGGACGGCGCTCGGGTGGTGGCCCGAGCCTGGAGCGACTCGGCGTTCAAGACCCGGCTCCTTTCCGACCCGGAAGCGGCCCTGGCCGAGCTGGGCTACCAACTGCCGGAGACCACCCCCAAACTGGCGGTGGTGGAAAATACGGAAACCATCCATCACCTGGTAGTCTGCACCCTCTGTTCCTGCTACCCTCGCGCTTTGCTGGGCCGGCCCCCGGACTGGTACAAAAGCTTGGCCTACCGCTCCCGGTCGGTGGTGTACCCCCGGGGCGTGATTCGGGAGTTCGGGCTGGAACTCTCCGATACAATGGAAGTGCGGGTGCTGGACAGCACCGCCGACCTGCGTTATATGGTGCTGCCCCGCCAGCCGGCGGGAACCGAAACCCTGAGTGAGGCGGAACTGGCGGAACTGGTTACCCGGGACAGTATGATTGGCGTGACCGAGGCCCGCACTCCGGCTCCGGCAGCCGTCTGAATGTTCATTGCGGCCCTTGGCTACCCGATAATATCCGGTCAGCGAGGTTTGAAATGAAAGGTCGAATTGTAGTCGTTAAGGAGTATGGCAAGCCCTTTGAAATCGAGGAGTACGACGTTCCGGAACCTGAATCCTGCGCAGTCTTGTTGCGGATGACCCAGGCCGGGGTCTGCGGCTCTGACCTGCATACCTGGCGCGGGGACCAGACTCAGGAATATATGCCGCTGCCGCCCATCGGTCGGGTGATGGGCCACGAAGGGACGGGAGTGGTTGAAGTCCTGGGTGAAGGCGTTGCGACCGACACGCTGGGAACGCCTATTGAAGCCGGCGACCGGGTGGTTTATTCGGCGGTTTTTCCCTGTTACCGCTGCCACCTGTGCCTCCGGGGGGACACCAACTGGTGCGCCAATCGGGCCTATCCCACCGCCGGAGTTTATCCCTATTTCACCGGCACCTACGCCGACTTTCTCTATTTGCCGCCCCGCCATCCCTTCTTCCGGGTTCCCGACGAGCTGCCCGACGACTTGCTGGGCCCGGTCAACTGCGCCATGGGTACGGTTACTACCGGCCTGATGCGGGCCGGCGCTCACGAAGGACAATCTGTAGTCATCCAGGGCGCCGGCGGATTGGGGCTTAACGCCACCGCCATGGCCAAGGATATGGGGGCCGACCGGGTTATCGTTCTGGACCGGTTGGAGAACCGGCTGGAGCTGGCCGAGGAATTCGGGGCCGATTACACCATCAATATTGAAGAGTTCAACACTCCGGAAACCCGGGTCCGCCGGGTCTGGGAGTTGACCAGCGGCAGAGGCGCCGACGTGGTTATGGAACTGGTGGGCCGGGCGGATTTGCTGGCCGAAGGCATTGATATGCTGAGTAACGGGGGCAGCTTCGTGGAAATCGGCGACATTGTGCGCGGTCGCGAGGTCTCGATAGACCCTTCCAAGCTGCTTTCCGGGAAAAATATCCTGGGTTCGCGTATGTATCGTCCCGACCTGCTGCCTACCTTGCTCGCCTTCCTGGTGCGCAACCGGAACCGACTGCCTTTCCACAAGGTGGTGTCCCACAAGTTCCCCCTGGCCGAGGTGAATGAAGCCTTTGTTCAGGCGGAGTGGGACCAACGCAGCACCGAAATAACGCGGGCTATGCTGGTGCCGTAAAGGGCTCCGGTTTTCCTCAGGTCAGATGCGGCAACGGGCGGGATACCCCCGCCCGTTCTTACACTTTATAGCCATTGCCCTCAAGGAAGGAACGGCAACTACGCCGGCGCGGGTAATCCCGGTTCAGGTTAGCGGCAATGGGGGCTGCCACCATTTGCTGGTATCGTTCACTTCAATGGCGGTTACCCACTTGACCCATTCAAACCCTCTTTTACCGGGCGCCACCAACCGCAGGGGGAAACCGTGCCTGTGGGAAAGTGATTCGGTTCCGGCGCCGGTGGCAAGCACGTAATCGTCAATCTCCTCCAGGGAGAATTTTCTGAAGTATCCGGTAAAGGAACGCACCGTGATGCTGGCCGCCTGGGGCCGTACTTCCGCCAGATCCAGCAGTCGCCGTAAGGGAATGCCCGTCCAGTCCTGGGTGGTATGCCAGCCTCCGGTACAGTCCAGGGTGGCCCTTACCGTTGCCGGCCCTCCGGCCAGACGGCCCAATTCCCCGTAGGAAAGCTCCGTTGGTCGCGCCACCAAACCGGTTATTGCTAGGCGCCAGGCGGACAGTTCCACCGGCGCCGGGGCATCATTCAGCCAGGAAGTGGCGGGAAAACCGTTGCCCGTATCGCTGCCGCTTTCGTAGGAGCCGGTAAACCGCCGGTCGGCCCCGGGCAGGCCGGCCAGGCGGTTCGCCAATTCCCCGACCTGCCACAGGGCGAGGCCGGCCAGACTCAATCCTCCCAGCCGGAGGACCATGCGCCGGTCAGCCCAGAAACGAGGGCGAAGATTCCAGAGGCGGCGCAGGGTGTGCCAAAGCAGGAACGGGGTTAGTCCCAGCGACAGGTAAATGTGCCAACTGACCCCGCTTATTCCCGCAAAGTAGAAAGGCCCGGCGTGACTCCAGATTACGCCCAGCGCCAGCGCCGCCAGCAGCAAGGTCAACAGCAGCAGGGATGCGGCATACATCGGCCAGTCTTTCCGCCAAAGTCGCCAAATCGCCAGGCGGGAGAGAATATTCCGGCCTTTCCAGAAAAGCAGGGCCATAATCCCGAATCCGAGGATTCGGTGGAGGTGGAGCGCCGCTGCCCATTCGGGAGCGCCGTGGGTAAGCGCCAGGTAGCCGGTGACCAACTCCGCGCCACCCAGGAAGAGAATGGCAACATTGGCCCAGGGAAATCGCATCGGGCCTCCCGGTCCGGTATTTCAGGAAATTATACGTTAGACCGGTACGCCCGGTTTGATTTCGGGCAGAGAAAGGCGACCCCTTCCCGGACAATTTCACAATTCAGGGAAGGGGCGCAGCGTATTATGCGGCTTCGGGTGAAATTAGTCGGAAGAAGGGAGTTCCTTGGGCTGCTGCAATTCCATAGGCTCGCCGTTGTAACGCAGGTCGCAGCGGCCGGCCTTGGTGACCAGCACCGAAACCGAGCCGTCGGTGGAGTTAAACCGCTTGCCCAGAGCCAGATCGATGGCATCGGGCGAAACTGCTACCCCTTCAAATGCAGCCTCCGCACCTTTCAACTGTAAAAGAGTTTCCCCGTCGGAAAATTCCCCGTCGCCGCCCTTGGTTACTACCATTTCCGCGCCGCCGGGGCTAACGTATCTTTGACCGGTCCTTATCATAATGTATCAAGCCTTTCTCGTGGTATTGAGCCGATTATAGCTATCTCGGCAATTGTGCGTCAATGAACCCGCCGCCGTCAGTCTATTGACAAGAACGGGAAACTGTTGATAGTCTTTTGCAACTTGAAAATACTAACGATTCGTTTTCATATAAAGCTGGCCCGCTAGCTCAACTGGCAGAGCAACGGACTCTTAATCCGTAGGTTCTCGGTTCGACCCCGAGGCGGGTCACCATCTTTCGTTATCGTAAAAGGGCAAGGTCTGATAGACTGGGGGAGTGTCGGAATTGGAAGACGAGCATGACTTAGGATCATGTGCTGCAAGGCGTGGGAGTTCGAGTCTCCCCTTCCCCACCATCTGTGAACCTGAGGTATGGCTGAATCTAGCCGAAAAAACAGATAAGCCGGCGCAATCTGCTTGCGACATAACCAATATTGTTGCCGGGAGGGAGGCCTGTTGGCTACGCTACTGGAAGTAAAAGACCTGAGGACCCATTTCTTCACCTTCGAAGGCGTCGTTAGGGCAGTGGACGGCGTTTCTTACGAGGTTGAAGAAGGCGAGACCCTGGGTCTGGTGGGGGAAAGCGGCTGCGGGAAGAGTGTCAGCGCTCTTTCCCTGATGCGCTTGATTCCAGACCCGCCGGGCAAGATAGTTGCCGGCGAGCTCCTCTTTGAAGGTGAGGATATCCTGAATATTGACATGGACGATATGCGGCGCATTCGCGGCGCTAAAATGTCCATGGTATTTCAGGAGCCGATGACCTCCCTTAACCCGGTGCTTACGCTGGAGCGGCAGCTCAGCGAGACCCTGCAACTGCACCGGGGGATGAGCCGCGAGGAAGCCAGGCACGAGTCGGTTGACTTGCTGGCCCGGGTCGGCATACCCGACGCCGAACGGCGGGTCCGACAGTATCCCCACCAGTTCAGCGGCGGTATGCGGCAGCGGGTAATGATTGCCATGGCGCTCAGCTGCAATCCGCGGCTGATTATTGCCGACGAGCCCACAACCGCGCTGGACGTTACGATTCAGGCCCAGATTCTGGAGTTGATGAAGTCATTGACCAACGAGTTTGGCGTCTCCCTGATAATCATCACCCACAACCTGGGGGTGGTAGCCCGCTATGCCGACCGAATGAATATTATGTACGCTGGCAAGATTATCGAGCGAGGCACGGCGCGGGAAGTATATAGCAACCCCCGACACCCTTATACCGTAGGGTTGCTGAAGTCGGTGCCGCGCCTGGACCTGCCCCGGCGCGCCAAGCTGGACCCCATTGAAGGTCAGCCCCCGGACTTGATTAACCTGCCCCAGGGCTGCGCTTTCCGGGACCGATGCCGTTGGGCGGTGGACAAGTGCGCGACCGAAATCCCTCCCTTGATGCTGGTCAATGAAGGGCACTGGTCGGCCTGCTGGCGGTCCGATGAGCTGGGACCTTCGGCGCTAGACTTTCTGGCTGACCCGGACGGACTCGACGGTCCCTCCAACGGTAGTTCAGACGCCGAAGCAGGCCAACTGAATTAAATAGCCTTTGGAGAGTGGAACAATATGACCACAATGACTGAAGCAGACCGAAGCGGCAATGGAGCCGGCGCCGAAAACGACATCCTGGTCGAGGTCAGGAACCTCCAAATGCACTTCCCGGTCACTGCCGGCATTATATTCCAGCGGGCCGTGGCCCAAATCAAGGCGGTAGATGATGTCAGCTTCTTCGTCCGCCGGGGTGAGACTCTGGGCTTGGTGGGCGAAAGCGGCTGCGGCAAGACTACGACCGGACGTTGCATTTTGCAGCTGTACAAGCCGACCGGCGGGCAGGTAATCTTTGACGGTCAGGAGCTGACCGGGATGTCCACCCGTCAAATGCGGATTATGCGCCGCCAGATGCAGGTTATCTTCCAGGACCCTTACAGTTCTCTTAACCCCCGTATGACCGCCGGCAATATCATCGGCGAACCCCTGATTGTCCACGGCCTGGTAGACAGCAAGGTAGAATACCGGGAGAGAGTCGCTGAGTTGCTGCAGAACGTGGGCCTGAACCCCTATATGGCCGACCGGTTCCCCCACGAGTTCAGCGGCGGTCAGCGGCAGCGCATCGGGGTAGCCCGCGCCCTGTCGGTTGACCCGTCCTTCATAGTCTGCGACGAGCCGGTCTCCGCTTTGGACGTTTCCATTCAGGCGCAGATTGTCAACCTGCTGGAGGACTTGCAGGAACAGTACGATTTGACGTACCTGTTCATTGCCCATGACCTTTCGGTGGTGCGGCACATCAGCAATCGGGTGGCAGTGATGTATCTGGGCCATATCGTGGAGATTGCCGACCGGAACGAAATCTACCAAAACCCGCTGCATCCTTACACGCGCGCTCTGCTGTCTGCGGTGCCCATCCCGGACCCGGTTATTGACGCCCAGCGCGAGCGCATCCTGCTCAGCGGCGAAGTGCCCAGTCCCTTGAATCCGCCCAGCGGCTGCGTTTTCCACCCCCGTTGCCCCGTCGCCGTTGACGATTGCGTTGCGGTTACTCCGGAACTTCGCGAGGTGGAACCGAACCACTGGGCTGCCTGCATTCGGAGTCCGGGCTACGGCCAATATTAGCCGGAAGCCGGGGCTTCAATTAACCGATTAAACCAGGCGAAGGCCGACCGGAAGGTCGGCCTTTCAATATCTACAGCGTCGCCCCGGCACAGCCTGGGTGAAACCGGCGGGCCGGTCGGCCTGGACTGTGCCGGCTCCGGCAGTCTGGCACAGCCGGCGCAACTGGGAGGCTGCCGATAACCGCTTCCCCGGGATCCGTTTTTCCCAATCCTCAAGTATTTGTTCGCTTCGGCGGGCAGGGCTATCGCATATGAAAAATTTTCAGGATGAGAACGGAACTTTCCGATGTTTTGGCGGCGCTTTACTGGGTAATCAACATCAAAACCAACGGTTTAAGTCTTAAATTACCCAAATTTAGCAGTTAAAAACGGAGATTTAACCGTCAATTGGCCTCTTAAAATCCATATGCGATAGCCCTGCTTCGGCGGGCTGCCGTTATTGTTAGTCGCGTTTCTGCGTGCTACTATGAATGGGTTATGAAACCTGAATTGATACGAAACTTTTGCATTATCGCCCATATTGACCACGGCAAGTCCACCCTGGCGGACCGTTTTCTCGAAATCACGGGAACGGTGCGGCCCCAGGAAATGAAAGCCCAGTTCATGGACCAGATGGAACTGGAGCGGGAACGGGGCATTACCATCAAGGGTAAAGCCGTGGCCATGCTGCACCAGGCCCGGGACGGCCGGGAATATCAGCTGAACCTGATCGACACTCCGGGGCATGTGGACTTCAGCTATGAGGTATCCCGCGCTCTGGCAGCTTGCGAAGGCGCCCTCCTGGTGGTGGATGCCAGCCAGGGCATTGAAGCCCAGACCATCGCCAACACGCTGCTGGCGATGGAATATGACCTGGAACTCATTCCGGTGGTCAACAAAGTGGATTTGCCCCAGGCCGAGCCGGAGCGGGTAGCCGGCGAGCTGCAGCAGGTTTTCGGCTTCCGGGAGGATGAAATCCTCTACGTTTCGGCCAAGGAGGGAACCGGGGCCCAGGATATTCTCGATGCCGTGGTCGAGCGCTTCCAGCCGCCGGCCGGCGATACCGAAGCTCCGTTGCGCGCCCTGGTATTTGACTCGGTTTACAACACCTACAAGGGCATTATCGCCCACGTCCGGGTGGAGGACGGGCAGGTCTCCCGGAACGACAAGATAATGGTGATGTCCTCGGGCCGGGTGGCCGAAATAATGGAGGTAGGGGTCTTTTCGCCCTTTCCCAAGCCGGTCGCGTCCCTGCACACCGGGCAGGTGGGTTATATCGCTACCGGGTTCAAGGATGTTCAGGAGTGCAGCGTCGGCGATACCTTGACCAACAACAATCGCCCGGCCATCGACCCCTTGCCCGGCTATGTCGAGCTGAAGTCGATGGTGTTCGCCGGTTTATACCCTTCCGACGGGGAGGAGTATAACAGCCTGCGCGCGGCGCTGGAAAAGCTGCGGCTGAATGACGCTTCCCTGACTATGGAGCCGGAGAACAGCGGTGCGCTGGGCTTCGGCTTCCGGTGCGGCTTCCTGGGCCTGATGCACCTGGAGATTATTCAGGAAAGGCTGGAGCGGGAGTATGACCTGGACCTGATTGTTACCGCGCCCAGCGTGGCTTATCAGGTGGTGCTCCAGAACGGCGATACTATCCGGGTGGACAACCCTTCTCGGCTGCCCCAACCCCACGAAATCAGCCAAATTCAGGAACCGGTTCTGGGCTTGACCATCGTCGCCCCCAACCGGCACGTGGGGCCGATTATGGAATTGATGCACGCCCGCCGTTCCGAGTTCAAGCGGATGGAATACATCCAAAGCATAGCGGCGCGGGACGGCTCCGAGGCTAAGGAAGAACAAACCAGGGTGGTAATGGAATACACGATGCCCCTGTCGGAGATGCTGGCCGATTTTTACAACCAGCTCAAGTCCCGCACCCAGGGCTATGCCTCCCTGGACTACACCTTTGAGGGATACCGGGTGTCGCCCCTGACCCGGGTTGACATCTTAATCAACCACCAGCAGGTGGAAGCGCTGTCGATGATAGTGCACCGGGACACGGCGGTGCTCCACGGCCGGGCAATGGTGGAAAAGCTGAAAACCACTATCCCCAGGCAGCTGTTCGAGGTGCCGATTCAGGCGGCCATCGGCAGCCGGGTAATTGCCCGGGAGACGGTGCGGGCCTTGCGCAAGGACGTGCTGGCGAAATGCTACGGCGGCGATATTACCCGCAAGCGCAAGTTGCTGGAAAAGCAGAAGGAAGGCAAGAAGCGCATGAAGAGCGTTGGACGGGTCGAGGTGCCCCAGGAAGCCTTCCTGAGTCTGCTGGGTATCGGCGGAGAGAACTGACGCCCGCCGGGCGATGTTCTCTCCTTACCCCTGACCGGCGACGGTATCCTTAAGGTCTTTAAGCTGAACCAGATGCTCCCGCTAGTGGCCGGCAAACAGCCGCTCGACCAGCCGTTGGGCGGCCCGCGGCTCATCCCAATGCCGGTTGCGCTGGTGGACTATCACCGACGTCTCCGCCAAAACTTCGTCAGTAACCCTTTCCAGTTCCCGCTCCAGCGCGCCGAAGTAATCGGTGAATTGCTCCTTTACCTGCTCCAGAGTCCACGTTTCCGATGTCGCGGTCAGGTACTTCTGGTCGGCCCACAAGTCGTATTCCTGAACCGATCCGGCCAGCATACCCTTCAAGATTGCCGGTACGCCCCCGGGCGGCGTATAGAGCATGTGCGTGATTACTTCCCGGGCTGACCAGGACTCCGGGTCGGGCCGCCAATCCAGCGAATCGGCCATACCGTCCAGAATGGTGAACAACTCGGCGCGGATTTCCCTTACATTGTCCAGGTGCTGCTCTCTGGCGCTGGTCATATCTGCCTCCGGTTAGCGAGCGGCGCAGGTGGCTGCGCGGACGCTTATTGCCAACATTGTACTTCAGAATAGGGGAATCAGGGCTTGAAAACCATCAGGAACAGGACAACTATCGGAATCAGGGTTACTATTCCGCCGGTGATGTTCCAAATCTTGCTGGCCTGCTGGTAAGCGCTTTCCTGATGGCTGCCGGCAAGAGCTTCCTGGGCCAGCCGGGCCATGCGGCGCTGCTGCGGCATTAAAATTGCCAGCCAGAGGGCGGCAATCAGCAGGGTGAGCAGGAAAGATACGGCCAGCCACGGTTCCTGAAACCGCTCCCAGCCCGTAATTCCTCCCATCCCGATTCCGGTAACCAGCAAACCGATAATTCCCGGCGCGGTAAAGGTTAAATCCGACCGCACCAGAGCGCGGGTAGTGGTGGCGACGTGCTCGGGGCTGCCGGAACGGTCGGCCCGCGCTTTCCAGAAAGCCGAACTAATCAGGTGGCTCATCAGCCAGACGGCGGAAAATATGTGCAAGGTCAACAGAAGCTCAAGCATTAGTGGTCTCCTCGGAGTGGGAGTAAGTCGGTTCGGTTGGGCGGGTTCCCTTAATCAATAACCGGCCGGCCCACAAGGTCAGACACAGCAGATAGGCGCCGCCGCCGGCTCGGTGCAGCGGCCCGGTGTTTTCAAACCAGATGAAAAACATGGACAAACCGGCGGCCAGTCCCAGCCAACCCAGCCAGCGGGGCAGGACGCCGCTGCCGGCAATCAAGCCGCCGTAAGCCATTATTCCCAACCCGGCAAAGGTGAAGGATACCTTGCCCAACAGGGCGCGCAACGGCTCAAAATGGGTTCGCAGCAGATTCAGTCCTTCCAGGGAAGTAAGCGGGCCGGGCACATCCAGGGAAACCATATACTCCCGGAAAAGAATCCACCCAATCATTGCGGATACCCCGGTAAAGAAAGCGGCGCCCAAAAGCATAAATGCTCCGGCTTGGGCCAGCAGGGAATCGCCGGGCGCAAAGAGGCGGACGGTCGCCGCCGCTGCCGCAGTCAGAATGAATGCGCCCACCAGCGCCGCCGCCTGTCCGGCAATAGCCCCTTCAGGATTCAGCCCCCAGGTTGTCACCTGAGTTCTTCCGCCGTAAGCGTCGGTAACGGTCGTTGTCCCGGTCACGTCTTCGGTTACCGACAGTCGGGCGAAGATTGAAACCACGACGGCCAGAACATACAGCAGCAGCAGGGCGGCGGCGATGATTTCCAATCCCCGTGGGGATATGATTCCAGTTTGCCGTTGTGCGGAATGGTTTGCAGTCTTCATGGGCTAAGGGATGCGGCGCAGGAAAGAATCAGTTGGCGCACCGCCGCTGCCGTGTCCTCCCGGGCCAGGCCGAACTCCAGGGAAGCGCGCAGCAGGCCCAGGGGCGTGCCGCCATCGTAGCGAACGCCGCGAAACTCATAAGCGTAAACGTCCTGGCTCTCCAAAAGCAGTTGGATGCCGTCGGTAAGCTGGATTTCCCCTTTGGCTCCGGGAGGTGTCCGTTCCAGGCAGTCGAATATTTCGGGAGGGAGAAGGTAGCGGCCAACGATGCTCAGGTTGGAAGGAGCTTCGGCCCGGGCCGGCTTTTCCACCAGTCGTTTTACATAATGGACTTGCGAATCTCTCCGGTCGGCGTCCACCACCCCGTAATTTTGGATTACATCCCAGGTCACTGGCTCCACCGCGATTACCCCGCCGGCATATTTGCGGGATACCGCCAGCATTTGGGAGAGGACGCCCGGACTGTGGGCGATAATGTCGTCGGGCAGGATTACGGCGAAGGGTTCGTTTCCCACCGCTTCCCGGGCGGTCAGTACGGCATGGCCCAATCCCAGCGGTTCTTCCTGAATGACAAAGGATACCCGGGCCAACCCGGAGACGTACTTGACCATTTCCGCCAGGTGTGCGGCGCCGGCTTCCGCCAGATGAGTTTCCAGATCCGGCCGCGCCTGAAAATAAGCGGCGATGGACTCCTTGCCTCGGGCCGTTACGATAATGACCTCATCTATTCCCGCTTCGGCGGCCTCCTCAACCACGTATTGCAGCATGGGCCGGTCAAGGATGGGCAGCAGTTCCTTGGGTACTGACTTGGTGATGGGCAGGAACCGGGTGCCCAGGCCGGCTGCGGGAATAACTGCTTTTCTTGCCTGCATCTTTTTACCTTCGTTGCCAGCGCGGCGGATAATCAATTCTAGCACCCACGCTGGCCGGTTGCTATCGGGCAGCATCATATTTCTGTTCGGGCCGGAGAAACTGACCTCCCCACTCCCGAACAAGCGTGAGAACCAGTCTCCCCTCTCCCTGGGGTGAGGGAATTTTGCGTTTCCTGACCTTCAGCATTTGACAGGGTAGCGGTACTACCCTAACATTTGTAGTGAGACCGTGCTAGACGGGGAGCTAGCGGTGCCCTGAACCCGCAATCCGCTATAGCGGGGTGTAATTCCTCCCCTAGGCCAGACCGGTTGGTCCGCTGCCGGAAGTCAGCAGTGTTGATGGCCGGGTCCCACGCGGCGCAGGCTTGTGAACCCCGCCAGGTCCGAGAGGAAGCAACGGTAAACAGGTCCCTGCGGGTGCCGTGGGAACGCCTGACCTGAGCTGCGACTACGGAAAAGGCCAAAAGGTTTTCGTCGACGGGGGGTGTGCGGTCTCTCATTCTTTTTTCTTTCTTTTGCCGTGACTGCCTTTTCTGCCTCGCTACAATTGCCGCCGGCCAAGCCCCGCAAATCACTCGGGCAGCACTTTCTTGTCGATAATCGCATTGGCAGTCGAATCCTGGCCGCCGCCCGGCTGACCCCGGCTGATACCGTGGTAGAAATCGGGCCCGGGCGCGGCGCGCTAACCCGTGGTCTGCTGGCCCGGGTGTCCCGGGTAGTAGCGGTAGAGCTGGATGAAACCCTGGCGACGAACCTGGCGGCAACGTTGAACCACCCCGCCAACCTGTCCGTGGTCCAGGCTGACGCTCGAACTCTGGATTTGTCCGGGGCAGCGCCGACTGACTCTCCCTATAAGGTTGTCGCTAACCTGCCCTATTATGCGGCAAACCCGATTGTTCGACATTTGCTGGAATGTGAGAATCCGCCGGCGCTGTTGGTGGTTATGGTGCAGCGGGAGGTAGCGGAAAGCATGACGGCCCGACCGGGGAAAATGTCGCTGCTTGCCGTTGCGACCCAGTTTTACGCCAGGGCCGAGTTGATTTGTTCGGTAGCGCCGGCCGCCTTCCGCCCGGCTCCCAAAGTTACCTCCGCCGTAGTGCGGCTGGAACGCCGGCCCCGTCCGGCGGTGGCCGTTCCGGATACCGGTTGCTTCTTTGACCTGGTGCGGGCCGGCTTTTCCGCTCCCCGCAAACAACTCCGCAACTCCCTGAGCCACGGATTGGGGCTTGCGGCGGCAAGGGCAGCCGACATTCTGCTCCGGGCGGAGGTAGATGGACGCCGGCGCGCCGAAACCTTGAGTCTGGCGGAATGGGGCGCAGTTTACCGGGAATGGGCCGGTTGTCCGGAATCTCCGGGGTTGGTCCGCAGCGAGGTTAAGGTTTGCTAGTATCCGCCTTTGCCAAGCTGAATTTATCCCTTGAAGTTTTAGGCCGGCGGAGCGACGGTTTTCACGAAATCCGCAGCGTCATGCAAGCGGTGGATTTGGCCGACCGGATCGAAATCAGGCCGGCTCCCGAACTGACGGTCAGCTGCGACTGTCCTGACCTGGAAGGAGAGCGCAATTTGGTCTGGCGGGCGGCCCGGGACTTGGCTGCTTGCGGCGGGAAAGCGCCGGCGGCGGAAATTACCGTCAGCAAGCGCATCCCGGTCGGAATGGGGCTGGGTGGCGGTAGCAGCGATGCAGCGGCGGTCCTGCTGGCCCTGAACGAGTTCTGGGAGTTGAAACTCCCCCTGGCAAGCCTGGCTGAAATCGCCGCCGGCCTGGGTTCCGACGTTCCCTACTTCCTTTGGGGCGGGGCCGCCCTGTCCACTGGCCGGGGTGAATTGGTGGAACCCTTGCCTTCCCGGCCCGGAGTCGGCGTAACCCTGGTGTGTCCCCAAAGTACCCTGGAAAACAAGACGGCCCGTCTCTACAGCCGCTTGACCCCGGGCCACTACAGCGATGGCGGGGTTACCCGGCTGCTGCTGCAGAACATTATGACGGGACAATACGCCGACGAGCTTTTCAGCAATGTGTTTGAAGTGGTGGCCTTATCGGAATTTCCGTCGCTGCGCGAGATTTATCATCTGGTTGCCGCCTCTGCCGGCCGGCGTCCCCATTTGACCGGCGCGGGGCCGGCCTTGTTCCTGATGCCATCCAACGAGGAAGAATGCCGCCGGGTGTCAGGGGCCTTGCCACCGAGCCTTGCCAGGGCGTATTTTGTACGCACTCTGGGTCGGGCCGGCCAACGGACCCCCTTCCCTTTTAGCGAGAACTAGAATCGTATCAGTATCCTGACCCTTTGGTGAGAACAATTCGATGAGCATTTTGGGCGCAATCAACATACCTTTCAATCCCAATATTCTGGATTTTGGACCATTCCTCTTGTCCTGGCACGGTTTCTTTACCTTTGTGGCCGTGGCGACTGCGGTTATCCTGACCGTGCGCTGGGGACGGAAAGAAGGGCTGGACGGCGACGCCATCCTGTCCGTATCGGTGTGGTGCATCATTGGCGGCATAATCGGCGCCCGGCTGCTGCACGTAATCGACTTTTGGGAAATTTACTCGGCCAATCCGATACGAATAATCTGGATTTGGCAGGGCGGCATCGCTATTTATGGCGCCATCATCGGTGGATTTATTGCCGGGTCTGCCTACATTTTGATCCGCAACTCCAACTGGTTTTTGAGCTTTTGGGGCAAATTTTTCCGCTTTGCCGGGGAGCCGGAAAAGGCGCCGCTGCCTTCCATTGGCCGTCTGGCCGACGTAGCCGCTCCCGCCCTGCTAATCGCCATGGCCATCGGACGCCTGGGCGACATAATTAACGGGGAGCACTGGGCCAAATTTACCGACCTCCCCTGGGGGGTGGTGTACTCCCACATCGACAGTCCGGGCGCTTACCGGGCGGCCAGCCACCCGGCCGTAGCCTATGAGCTGATAATCGACCTGGTAATTTTGGCGGTAATCTGGCCGCTGCGGAACCGGCTGCGTCCCCACGGGATGCTCTTTGTGCTGTACGGCGCCCTTTACTCAATTTGCCGGTTCTTTATCAGCTTCCTGCGGGTGGAGGCCAATACCTATTTCGGCGGCGCGCTGAACGAGGCGCAGATAGTGGCCTTGATTGTAATCTTTATTGCGGTGCCGCTGCTGGTTTTCAAAGCTCACTTTGTCCGCCGGGCCGCAGCGGGCCGGCCAGCCGGCACCCGCAGGGCAAGGACGGCAGATGAGGAGTCGCGCTGAAGGTGGAAAGCGAGGGTAAGGATGGCACCGAGGCGCTTGCCAGCCCACGCCGTCGCAGTGTGCGCAAGGTAAGTTACGCCGAAATTTGTCAGGGCATAGATCTGCTGTGCGATTTGATCTGGTCTTCGCCGGACGGGTGGAGACCAGATGCCATTGTCGCCGTAGTACAGGGCGGGCTGGTGCCGGCAACCCACCTCTGCCATTTCTTTGACTGCCCACTCTATTTCATCTACAACGACCGGCTGCTGAATTGTCCGGCCCGGCGCCGGAATGTTCTGGTGGTTGACGAAATCAATGACTCCGGCAGCGCGCTCCGGCGAATCCGGGATGAGGTATTTGGCAGCCCCACCTACGCTCACCTGGATGTTCGTTACGCCGTCCTGTACACTCGGCACACTACCAAGTTCCGGGCGGACTATTCCTGGCCGCCGAACCTTACTATCTGACCGACTCGGTGTGGCAGGAATTCCCCTGGGAGCTTCCCGGCGCATAAAGGCCGGCCCGAACACGGAACGGCGGGGACTAACCTTCACCGCCGGCGGTAGGGCTTCAGGTCCTCCACGACCAATTTAATTTCCTCTCGCCCGCGCCAGCAATCGCGGGTCAGGGTATAGACCAGGTCCACTTCGAGGGTGTCCTCCGGCCAGTCGGCAGCGCGGTTAAAGGCCAGCGCCGGCATAGTCCGTTTGCTGTCAGCCACCAGCAGCTTCAGATGTTGACCGGCGCCGCCCATACGCCGGGACCGTTTCACCGTCAGGCCCCGGGTCAGGAAAATTGGCTTCCGATGCCCCTCGCCAAAGGGTTCAAGTTCCTCCAGTTGTTCTATGAATTCTCCGGATATGGTGGACAGGTTAATTTCAGCATCAATTTCCAGGGTTGGTTCCAAATCCGCACCGTCCAGGCGGTCCAGGACGATGCGGGAAAGACGGTCGGTCAAGGCCGGCACATTCTCTCGCTGGATGGTGAACCCGGCGGCCTGGGCGTGCCCGCCATAGCGAATAAAGAGGTCGGCGCAGGAGTGAAAGGCCTCAATCAGATTGAAGGCCGGGATGCTGCGTCCGCTGGCGATGCAGCGGTCTTTGTCCAGGGCGGCCAAAGCAACCGCCGGACGCCGGAACAGTTCGGCCAGCCGGCCGGCGGCCAGCCCGGCAATACCGGGAGTCAGCGCCGGGTCTTCGATGAAGATAAAGGGAGTCGTTTCTTCCATTGCCTCAACCTGACGGCAAGCGGCGGCAAAGACCTGGCGAGTGAGAAGCTGCCGCTGCCGGTTCTGCGATTCCAACTGCCGGGCCAGCCGGTCAGCCTCCTCCGAATCTTGAGTGATTAACAGTTTCAGGCTGTCGGCGGCGTGCCCCATGCGACCGGCCGAGTTGAGCCGGGGCGCTATCTGAAAGGCCACCGCTTCAGCGTTGACCGTCTGATCCGAAAGACCGCAAATCCGATACATCTGCTGCAAACCCGGACGACCGGTTTGGGTCAATTCAGTCAATCCTTCCCGCACCAGCCAGCGGTTTTCGTCCTGCAGTGGGACTACATCGGCTATGGTTCCCAGGGCGGCCAGTTCCAGCAGGCGGCGGGGAACCGGTTGGCCCCGACGCTGATAAAGTCCTTGCATCAGCTTGAATGCCAACCCGGCGCCACAGAGATGGGGGAAGGGGTATTCGCTGCCGGGTATGCGGGGATTGATGATGGCGACTGCTTTGGGTATTTCCGGCGGCGGAGCGTGGTGGTCGGTGATAATTACGTCCATCCCCAGCGACTGGGCCAAGTCCGCCTCGGCGCCGGAACTGACGCCGCAGTCCACGGTAATTATCAGGGTGGCGCCCCGTTCCGCCAGATAGTTTACGGCCGTAGTGGAAAGGCCGTGCCCCTCGGCTATCCGGTCGGGCAGATAAGGGATGGTGGTCAAACCAAAGTCGGACAGACCTTCTACCAGAACGGCGGCGCCGGTGATTCCATCTACATCGAAGTCGCCGACAATTCCCACAGTTTCAGGCTTGCCGCCGGGCGTTTCGCCTTGCTCCAGGGCCCGGTGCAGCCTTTGCAGGGCCGGCTCCATTCCGTCCAGGCGCAGAGGGCAGTAGGGCAGTCGGTGGGGCGGGTGCAGGAAGAGTTGCAACGCCGGTTCATCCGGGATACCCCGAGCTTGCAGTACCTGCGCCATTGCCGGATGCCGTCTTGGGAAAAGGGAAGGCTCCGGTTCAGGCTGGGGCAGATGTTTCAGGCGCCATTGCTGCATAATTTGGGAACATGCCGGGGATGGATCGCCGAAAATGGGAGCTGCCCTCAGGTCAGCGCCAATTTGACCTCGCCGGCGACCAGGGTGCGCCAGGCGGATGCAGGATTGGCGCGGTGGTCGGGTGAGTCGGGGTGAGGTTATACGCCTGAAGGGACACAAGCAAGAGGCAACTGTCAGTGTCGGGAAGTGTGAAACACTCTCAAACTCCCCGCTCCCTCAGGGAGAGAGGCCGGGGGTGAGGGCTACCACCCGGGTCAGCGCAGTCTGGGGCCTAGCGGGTCTGGGGGATCGCCGCTGCGGTCGCGGGCTTCCAGGCGCTGCCGCCGCGCCTCCTGACGCCGCAGATTAGCGGTAGTTATCCGGTCCACCAGATTGCTGATGAGAATGTAGCGAAAGTCGTAGCCCCAAGCTGTATCCCACGCTCCCCAAACAGTGTAGAGGAACAGCAGGAAGGTGAACACAAAAGCAAAGGTGTCGACGTTGCCCGGGGTGCTGGCGCTGCCGCCCAACAGCACCGACGTGAAGACCAGGACCAGCAGAATCAGATGCGCCAGCGTGGCCTGCATAGCCTGAAAAGCGCCCCAGGAAGACTGGCGGCGGCGGAAGGAGCGGGAAATGACGTAGGCGACGATGGGACAGGGTGTCAGGGCCATAAACAGGCTGCCGCCCACCAGCGGCGTTATCAGTACCAGCGGAATCCCTACTACCATGGGCGCGCCGTGGGCGATGGCGCTTCCCACCCGTTCTCCCTTGGTGAAGACGGGCCGTTCCTCTATTTCATCCGGTCTGGGGCGGCGGAACATTAGCCTTCAGCCTCTCTAATTCGCCCAGGAAGGGTCGGTAATTACCAGGACCGAATTGTGGCCGCCGAAGCCAAAGGAGTTGCTCATCGTTACGCTTACATTTCTTTGCCGAGCGGTCAGGGGAGTGTAATCCAGGTCGCATTCCGGGTCGGGGTCAACCAGATTTGTGGTGGGCGGAACGATGTCGTCCCGGATGGCCTGAACGCAGATGGCCGCCTCCAGCGCGCCGCCGGCGCCCAGCAAGTGGCCGGTCATAGACTTGCTGGAACTGATGGGAACCTGGTACGCCGCTTCGCCCAGGGCCAGCTTGATAGCTTTGGTTTCCTGCCAGTCATTGAGCGGCGTGGAGGTCCCGTGGGCATTGAGGTAGTCAAGTTCGGCAGCGTCCACCCCGGCGGCTTCCAGGGCTAATCGGATGGCATTAGCGGCGCTTTGGCCGGTGGGATTCGGTTCGGTCAGGTGGTGGGCGTCCGAAGTAGCGCCGTAACCCCGCAGTTCCGCCAGGGCGGCGACTCCCCGTTGCTGCAGGTGGGATTCGCTTTCCAGCACCAGGACGGCGGAGCCTTCGCCCATAACGAAGCCGTCCCGATTGCGACTGAAGGGCTTGCTGGCCCGGGGCGGGTCATCGTTGAATCGGGACAAGGCTCGCAGGGAGTTGAACCCGGCTACCGCCACCGGGACGATAGGGGCCTCGCTGCCGCCGGCCAGCACCACATCGGCCTGGCCCCGGCGAATCATTTCCCACCCCTGCCCCAGAGCGTCGGCGCCACTGGAACAGGAGGAGACCACGCAGTAGTTGGCTCCCATAGACCCGGTAACCATGGATACCTGGGCCGAGGCCATATCGCCCAGCATCATGGGAATCAGGAAAGGCGTTACCCGACGGGGCCCCCGGGTGCGGAGGACTTCGTACTGTTGGGAGAGGGTAAGGATGCCGCCGATTCCGCTGCCGATGATGGCTCCTACCCGGAAGGGGTCTTCGGCGGACAGGTCCAGGTTAGCTTGCCGGCAAGCTTCCTGGGCCGCCACGGCGGCGAACTGGGCGAACCGGTCCATTCGCCGGCTTTCCTTGCGTTCCAGATAGTCCTCGGGGTTGAAACCCTTTACTTCGGCGGCAAAGGTAGTGTCGAATCCCTCGGTATCAAATGCGGTGATGTAGTCAATTCCTGACTTTCCCTTGACCAGGGCCGACCAGGTAGTTGGGACGTCAAGGCCAAGAGGACTAATGATTCCCAAGCCGGTTATGAATACGCGATGGGAGTTATCGGTCATTTTGCTCCAAGCCCGGGGCCGCTAAAAATTGTTCGCCAAGCTGTATCGGTCAAAGGAAGTCCGGCTGCTCCGGCGGGTACAAAATCCAAGCGAGGCTTCCTGATTAGCCGTTGTTTATACCGCTGGCGGTGGATAACAACCGACAGGCCGGGATGTCGCAGCAATTTGAGACTCCCAAGCCTGTCGAGACTAACCGGAGAAGCTGTAATCAGCTATTTAGTTACTCTTTAACTGTTCGTCTCCGGCTGGAAGATTCGTGCAGCACCCGATTTACCATATCGGATATTTCGGTAATCCGGGCGGAAACGTTGTCCGCCCAGTCCTTGTTGCCAAAACCCACCCGGTCGGCGCTCTTGAGCGCATCGGTGAGTTCATTTACCTTGGTGTTAATATTGTCGGTCAGGTCCCGGCGGGCATTGGCTAATGGCTGGGAGACACTGCGCAAGTTCTCCGCCAATTCGTCCACCCGCTGGGAAATGTTCTGCCCAAACTCCTTGCCGGCCATCGAAACCGGGTCGGACCAGGCACGCAGACTCTCGGTAGCCTGGGCTATCTGGGAGTTGATTGAATCGCCCAATTCATTGCCGGCGGTGGCTACCCGCAACTTGTAGGAGCGCAGGATACGGAAAATCCGACCGTACAAATCGTCAATGGAGGTCAGCTTGGCCGAGTAGCGGTCGAACAGTTCGCGGCTCTCCTGCATTGTCCACCGCTTGTCGTAATGGACGAACTGTCGCCCGGTGTAAAGGTGGTAGGGGCGCATTTCCCCTTCCTGCAGCAGTTCGCCGTGTTCGTTCAGCGGCTGCAGGGAGTCCCAGTTAGAGGTAGCCGGCAACGGGGTCAGCAGGTTGGCCGTCTGGTAGCGGCTGTACTGGGTAACCCACTCGGCCAGGTTCATAATATCCTCTTCCCGGTCGTAGGGCAGGCCGATGATGGTCATTGCCACCACCGAAAAGTCCATCGCGTTCAGAGTGCGCAGGTCTTTTTCCATCTGCCCCGGCTCCTGGCGTTTGTTGACCGCCAGCAGGTTTTCGGCGTTGTTGGACTCCACCCCCAGGTAAAGCATCTTGATGTTAGCTTCAGCCAGAGCGGAGGCTAACTCCGGGTCCTGTCCGATTTCGGCCCGGGCCTGACAAATCATATACATATTGTCGGTGTGGCCCTTCCAGTTCTTCAACCGCTCCAGCCGCTCGTTGCGGAACTTGGTGGCCCGCAAAGGCGGGGTGTGCAGGTCGTCGGAAATGAAAACGTTAAACTTGCCGGCGCGGGAGGTGTGCAGCAGACCCTCGTCGGCCAGTTCCTGCAACTGGTGCAGGCGCTTGATTTCGGTTTCCCGGGTAATCAGCCGGTAGCCCAGAAACTGCTGGATAACCTGGCAGTAAGTGCACTTTTCGGTACAGCCGCGCACCGTCTCAATCACGCCGCCGGGCAGCGGGTGCTGGGGAGTCAGGTCTTTAATGGAGCGGAAGTCGGGCAGTTCGGCGAAGGCCGGGTCCACCAGCCCTTGCCGCCGGGTCTGAATAACCTGCCCATCCTTGCGATAGCTGATGCCCGGTATCTTCTCCAGGTACGCTTCCCGGTCGCCGGCGGGATGGCTCAACATCAAGTCGCAAAGCGGAGCGATTATATCCTCCCCCTCGCGCTGGACAATGACGTCAAAGTTGCCCAGGGCGAAAGCCTCTTCGGGCAGGGGACTCATCTGAGGCCCGCCGCCGATGGTAATCAACTCAGGGTGGTACAGCTTGGCAAGCCGGGCCAGCTGATAGGCTCGGGGCGCCTCATTAATCAGCGCCGTAATCAGCAGAACATCGACCCCGTACAGGTCCCGGTCCGGGTCCAGCAGGCCGCTGCGGTCTTCGAACCAGATTTCCCGTTCGTAAAAGAAGGGGCCATCTTCCCACTGGCCGAGGGCGGTGGAAAGAAACAGCATTCCCTGCCGGGGAATAGCCATATACTCGAAGTTGCCGCCTGCCGACGCCGGCTGTATCAGGAGAACTCGCTTAATCCTGGAAGTTGTTGTAACCATATCCTCACCTTGTTTGGATCGCCCCAGTCGGCGGGCATTTGCTTAATAAGGTTATTTCAGCAAATGATATTAAACTATTTCATACGTCAATTCAACATCCTGCGCCGGGCAGGGCTATCGCATATGGATTTTAAGAGGCCAATTGACGGTTAAATCTCCGTTTTTAACTGCTAAATTTGGGTAATTTAAGACTTAAACCGTTGGTTTTGATGTTGATTACCCAGTAAAGCGCCGCCAAAACATCGGAAAGTTCCGTTCTCATCCTGAAAATTTTTCATATGCGATAGCCCTGCTGCGCCGGGCAAGTTATGTTTATTTGGCCGGACCTGGGATACTGAGCCGGCGCTCCGGAAGTCGATGGCTCCGGAAAGCCCGCGTAATCGGGGCGGGTTTGAGCCGTTTTACCGGAGAGATATTTGCTTGTTAAACCCCGGGGCCCGTACCTTAGATGCCAGTCCCTACCGGAACCGGGGGATAATTTCGGCGGCAATGGTTTCGATGTGCCGCACCCGCTCCTCCCGAGGGCAGGCTACGCTGAAAACGATATGGCGGGCTCCAGCGTCGATATATTGCTGCAACCGGGCGACGCACATTTCGGGAGTTCCCAGCAGGCAGTAATTTCGGACAATATTCAGAAAGTCGCCGCCATACTGGTAACGGCCGCCCAGCGCGGTGGCGGCGGCCTCAGCGGCTTCCGGTTCGGTAGGGTAGATGGCGATGTAAGGGAAGAAGGCCCACTGGAAGCCCGACAGGTCCCGATTTTCGGCAGCGGCAACCTCGTTTATTTGCGTTACGCTGTCCCGGTAACGCTCCGGGCTGTAGAAGTAGGGAAACCAGCCGTCGCCGTGGCGGACGGCCCGGCGCATGGCCGCCTCGCGCCGCCCGGCCACCCATACCGGGGGATGCGGTTTTTGCGTCGGCGGCGGGTTGATTGCTGCGGAGTCGAACCGGTAATGGCGCCCCTGGAAAGAAACATCGGTGTCGGTCCAGAGTTGGCGCAGCGCCGCCAGACATTCGTTGGTGCGGCGGCCCCGCTGCCGCACTTCCAGGCCGGCCGCCTCAAATTCCATCGGGAACTCGCCGCCGACGCCCACGCCCAGGGTGAGTCGCCCGCCGCTGGCAATGTCCAGGGTTGCGGTCATCCGGGCCAGAACCAGGGGATGATAGAAGGGGACCAGCAGGATGGATGAGAGCAGACGAATTTTCTCCGTGGCCCCGGCCGCCGCTCCCAGCAGGGGCAGCGCGGCGTGGGTTGGGCCCGGTGGATTGCCCCGCATAAAGTGTTCCCCAACGGAGATATACTCGAAACCCAGTTCTTCCAGCCATCGCGCCTCGGCGGCAATTTCCGCTGCGCCTAACACGGCGCTGACGCCAAAATGAAGTTCGGGGTGGGTCATATTCTATTCCTGCCCATTGAAAATTAAGTCGTCGAAAATGTCCGGCGGTCGCGTCCCGGTCCAAATACTGTCCGGCCCCGACTCTTTTCAGTCGCCCCGGCTCGGTGGCGGCAGACTGACGGGTCGGGGATTGGAAGGGTGAATCAAGCGGCAGCTTTAACGCCTCGGTCTTTTTAATTATTTCCGGAAAGTACGGAATCCGCCGGCACCACGGCGCAGTTTATATTACAATATTACTGGCGGCCGAAACAGTTGAGCCTGGCAGCGCCCGGCGGCTCCGACTCGTCAGGGAGGAATCTGATGACAGTTCTGGTTACCGGGGCTACCGGATTCCTGGGACGCCGGGTGGTGCAGAAGCTGCTGGACCATAATTACCAGGTGCGCTGTCTGGTGCGAACCCCCGGCAGGGAGAGGATTTTATCCCAGGATTCGGTGGATGTCTATTACGGCAGCATCAACGATCCGGAGGCCTTGTTGAGCGCCTGTCAGGGCGTGGAACAGATAATACATCTGGTCGCGGTGATACGGGAGCAAGGCGCCGTTACCTATGACGCAGTGAACCGGGGCGGGGTCGAAAAGGTGGTGGCAGCGGCCCGGGCCGCCGGCGGAGTGCAGCATTTCGTCCACGTCAGCGCCCTGGGCGCCGGCAACAACCCGGAATTTTCCTACTTGCAGAGCAAATGGCAGGGAGAGCGCGCGGTAATTGAGAGCGGCTTGACTTACACCATAATCCGGCCGGCGATTATTTTCGGCGAGGGAGACGAATTTCTGAATGCTCTGGCGGCTCTGGTGCGCCTATTTCCGCTGGTTCCCGTGATTTCCACCGGGCGCAACCGGTTGCAGCCCATCTGGGTTGATGACGTGGCTCAATGTATCGCCCTGTCCCTGAGTCGCCACGACCTGCAAAGGCACACGCTGGAACTCGGCGGCCCGGAGCAGCTCAGTTACAATGAAATAGTGACCATCATCTCCAGGGTCATGGGAAAGCGGCGTATGCGCCTGCACATTCCAACATGGCTTATGCGGATAAATGTAGCGATAATGGATTTATTCATGTCGCGGCCTCCGATAAACTCGGAAATGCTCAAAATGCTGCGAGTCCGCAACGTGGCTGAAGTGGACACGGTGGAGCAAACCTTCGGGTTTACTCCGACCGGCCTGGAAGAGGGCATTGATTTTGTCAATACCATCACCTGGGGCGACGCTTTGAAAATCAATCTCGGGGCAATGCCTTCCCGCATCCGGGACCATTAGCCTGGAATACCGGCGGAACCGGCGATGAATTATCGGGAATCAATAAACTACTTGCTGGGTCTGGTGGACCACGAAAGGCAGCTGCCGGCGGCGCCGCGCCAGAAGCGAATCTACGATTTGCGCCGGATGGCCGAATTTCTGGCGCTTCTGGACAACCCGCACCTGGCCGCGCCAACGGTGCACGTGGCCGGGACCAAAGGCAAAGGCAGCACGGCAGCCCTGATTGATGCGGCGTTGAATGCGGCCGGCTGTCGTACCGGGTTTTACTCGTCGCCCCACATGCACACCTTCCGGGAGCGCATCCGACGCGACACCGTTCCCATTGACGAGTCGCAGTTTGCCGGACTGGTTAGTCGGCTGGCGCCCGTCGCCGACCGGCTCCGGGCGGAAACCGACTTGGGGGCGGTAACTTTATTCGAGTTTATGACCGGGATGGCCTTTCAGTGTTTCGCTCAGGAATCGGTGGACTTCCAGACCATTGAGGTGGGCTTGGGGGGGCGGCTGGACGCTACCAACGTAGTCCGTCCCCGGGTTTGCGTCATTACCTCAATCAGCCTGGACCACATGGCAATTCTGGGAGATACCATCGCTGAAATCGCCGCCGACAAGGCCGGCATAATCAAGGAAGGCGCGCCGGTGGTGGCGGCTCCGCAATGCGCCGAAGCCGGGGACGTTATCCGGGCGGTGTGCCGGGAGCGGGGCGCCTCCCTGGTTCAGGTGGGAGTTGACCTGACCTGGCAGCCTCTTGACGTTGACCCGGCGGGACAAAGGTTTATAGTTCAGGGACGGCTGGGCCGGTATGAATTAACTATCCCCCTGTTGGGTCGCCACCAACTGGAGAATGCGGCCGCCGCCGTCGGGGCGCTGGAATGTCTGATGGAATCGGGGGCAGACCTGAGCGAAAATGAGATTCGGGAAGGCTTTGTTGCGGTAAGCTGGCCCTGCCGTCTGGAAACGCTGGAACGGGAACCGGCCATAGTTGCCGACGGCGCCCACAACGTCTATTCCATGGCGACTATGCTGGATACGCTGCGGGAGTATTTCAGCTACGGCAAGTTAATCGCCATCGCCGGGTTCTCCCGGGACAAGAGCGTAGCCGGGATGGTGGAAGCTCTGGCGGCCAAAACCGATATAGCCATCGCCACCCGGTCTCGCCACCCCCGCTCGCTGTCGCCGGCGGCTTTGGCGGAACAAATGCGCCGCAGCGGTATCAGCCAGGTCTGGCAAACGGCATCGGTCAGCGAGGCTCTGCACCTGGCCCGGCAAGCGGCGGCGGCGGCGGACCTGATTCTGGGGACCGGTTCCCTGTTCGTGGCCGCTGAATTGAGAGAGGCGGTTCTGGGCATTGAGCCGGAAGTGTACCCGGACCTGCTGCCGCCGGACCTGCGGCAGCCGACGTCAGGCCGCTGATCTGTCCTTGACAGCACTTCTGGATTGAGTATGGACAGGAAACGAGTTGTAATAACGGGCATCGGGGCGATTACGCCTCTGGGCCAATCGGTCGAATCCTTTTGGGCCAATCTGCTTGCCGGCAAATCCGGTATCGGCCCGATGACCCTGTGCGATCCTACCGATTATCCCTGCCGCATTGCCGGCGAAGTTGCCGACTTTGACCCCTCAGCTTACATCCCGTCCCGGGAAGCCCGGCGGATGGCCCGGTTTTCCCAATTGGCGGTGGCCGCCGGCCTCCAGGCCCGGGAAGCCGCCAACCTGGTCGCGGACTGGGCCGACCCCTACCGGGTAGGGATAATCATTGGCAATGGCAACGGCGGTTTCCCCACTCTGGAGGAAAACTGCCGTATCCTGGCGGCCCGGGGCGGAATGAGGATGTCGCCCTTCTTCTTCCCGATGGTTCTGCCCAATATGGCGGCGGCAAATGTCAGCCACTACCTGGCCGCCAAAGGTTATAACTCCACCGCCGTTACCGCCTGCGCCGCCTCCAACCAGGCCATCGGCGAGGCCCTGAGGCTGATTCGGCACGATGAGGCCGACATTGTGTTTGCCGGCGGTTCCGAAGCAGGCATCAGTCAATTGGGACTGGCCGGCTTTGCGGTGATGCGCGCCTTGAGCACCCGCAATGAGGCCCCGGAGCAGGCGAGTCGCCCCTTTGATGCCGACCGGGACGGGTTCGTTCCGGCTGAGGGAGCGGCCATTCTGGCGCTGGAGTCGCTGGAACACGCCGTCAAGCGCGACGCCCGGATTCTGGCCGAATTGACCGGGTTTGGCTGCACCTCCGATGCCGGACATCTGGTCCAGCCCGAAGAGACCGGAATTAACGCAGCGGAGGCCATGCGCCTGGCGCTGGAGGACGCCAACGTGGGGTTGGAGGAAGTGGATTATATCAACGCCCACGGAACTTCCACGCCTTTGAACGATGCCGTGGAGACGGCGGCCATCAAGCGGCTCTTCGGTGAGCGGGCCTACCGTATCCCCGTCAGTTCCACCAAGTCTATGATTGGTCATTCCCTGGGCGCTTCCGGGGCTTTGGAGGCGGCCGCCTGCATCAGCGCCATCCGGTCCGGCGCAATCCATCCCACCATCAACTATGCAAAGCCGGACCCGGCCTGTGATTTGGACTATGTGCCCAACCGGGCCAGGCAGCAGGATGTCAATGTGGTTCTGTCCAATGCCTTCGGATTTGGCGGCCAGAACGCTTGTCTGGTGTTCCAGAAGTATGATTAGGCGGCCGGCGCCGGGTGGGAACCCGGGGTTATACCGGCCCAAACAAAGCCGGGAGCGAAAACTCCCGGCTTTGGCCTATCTGCTTGCCTCTCGCCGTGAGGCGGGGTAGTCGCAGCCTTGGGGAAAGGCTAGGCGACTTCGGTGGGCTTTTCCTCGTGGGCCAGAACATCATCGAGAATTCGCTGCAAAGCCATAGTATGGCTGCAAACGCCCCGAGTGGTAAAGAACAGGCATTCGCAGTTCCAGTTGCCGGACTCAAACTTGACCTGGTAAGTGTTGTGGTTGCCAGCAAAGGTCGCATGGAAGCTGTCAATGCTGACCCGCTCCCGTTCTTCGGAATACTTCTTGGCCTTGTCGATTTTTCCGATGAAGCTGGAATTCATTAATCCCTCCGTAGTGCCTGACTTGTGGGCGGCGGTCCGAGCCAGGTTTTAACTTAAAACCTGATTAAATTGTAAAATGCCCGCTGCCACTGGTCAAGGCAAATACCGCCCCAGGCCAGGGCTATCGCATATGAAAAATTTTCAGGATCAAAACGGAACTTTCCGATGTTTTGGCGGCGCTTTACTGGGTAATCAACATCAAAACCAACGGTTTAAGTCTTAAATTACCCAAATTTAGCAGTTAAAAACGGAGATTTACCCGTCAATTGGCCTCTTAAAATCCATATGCGATAGCCCTGCGCCCCAGGCGGGGCAATCGCATATAAGCGGAGAATTTGTCCTTCTTGCGGAAACCGGCTTTGAACCTGGCTCGGCTGGAACCGGCAAAGGTTCCATACGAGGAAAGCTGAAGCGGACCGGTTGGGACGACAATTTCCTGATTAACGTCCTCGTCCAATTCACTATAATCCAGATGCGATAGCCCTTACCGGGAGAAAGGAAAACTTGCCCCGCTTCGTTGTATGGGGTAGGATAGCGGAGAAATTTTCCTCCAGGAGAAAGCCGCTATGCCAGCCAGCGACGGCGCCAACGGCCGGTTCCACAGCGCAGACCTGACCTTGAACGTAAACGGGCAGCCCCGCGCGGTAACCATCCGCCACCACTGGACTTTGCTGGACGTTATCCGCGAGCAGTTGGACCTGACCGGCTCCAAGAAGGGGTGCGACCGGGGCGAGTGCGGTTCCTGCACCGTGCTGCTGGACGGGCAGCCGGTCTATGCCTGCCAGGTTCTGGCGATGCAGGTAGGCGGCCGTCCCGTAGTCACTATCGAGGGGCTGGGCGACGGCACACCCAACCCGGAGGGTATGGACCCGGTGCAGCGGGCCTTCCTGGAGAATGACGGCGGCCAATGCGGTTTCTGCACTCCCGGATTTGTAATGTCCACCCGTGCCCTGCTGAACCACAACCCTAACCCCGGCGATGGGGAAATCCGTCAGGCCCTCTCGGGCAATCTATGCCGGTGCAACGCCTACGGCCGGATTATAGAATCGGTAAAGGCTGCCCGCTCGGAATAGGCGAGCGCGCTGCCGGCGAAGGTGCACCGGGTTAATCGCCGGGCCGGACGGGCCGGGATTATTCGGAGTTGCCCTCAGCCCCGCGGCATTGACATCGCCCTCTTCAGGGAGAATATCGCTGAAGCCGGAAATGTCTCAGGCCCACGGGACATTTGCCCAGGTGCGCCGGATACCGGCTTGGGACGCTGAAAGAATCGGGCCCGGGACTAGCTTAAGTTCCGGGTCGGTCCGTCAGCTCCGGATTTGTGCCGGGCAAGTCAGCGCGGCACGGGAAGTTGCTCCCCGGCGACCCGCACCTCGGTAATGTTCACGCCCGGCAAACCCAGCGGAATTCCCCGGGTATCGTCGGCGAACACATACTCCAGCCCCTGGTCTGAGAAGACCCAACCCCGGGCGTTCGCTTCGCACACATCCTTGAAACAAAGAGTTACGGAAGTGGGTTTTTCCTGCAGCGTGTGGCCGAAATGGCGTTTCATCACTGCGAAGGGAATCGGTATAAACCGGCCCATGGGCATAAACCACACATCATCTTCCAACCGATAGGTACGGGTGCCTCCTCCGGTAGAATCATACTCAGTTACCTGGCCGTTCCGTACCTCGGTGTAGGAACCAAAGAAGCTGAAGTCGCCCGAGCTGCTGTGGATGGTTGGGGCCTCAATGATCTCGGTACGCCAATCGTTCTTTCTCCGGTATTGAAGCTCCGTTTTTAGGGTCTGGCTCTCAGGAGGGCCGTCGCCAGAGGAGTAAAACGCCCCGGTTTCTTCATACTGCGTAGTAAAGGAGGGCCATTCGGCAATCTGGGTAGCGGCATAGATGCGAGTCCCCACGATAAATACGGTGACCGCCGCCAGAGCAAGCAAGCCCAGGGCAATCAGGCTCAACACTGCGGGATGTTTGCCGGATGTTCGCTGGGTCATCTTTTCTCCCCACGCCCGTCCACATTAAACAGATTCAGTTGCCCGGGCCGTGCTGCGCGCCGGCATATCGGTAAATGCCGGCACTCTCCCCCATCCTTATAATCCAAACTGGTAAATCGGTAACAGTTTAGCCGCTTATCTGGTTCTATCCACCGCCTAGTACATCCGCTTAAGTTCTTCGTCCTGCCAGATAATCCTGGCCGCCCGGCGCAGGTTGCGAATGTACGCAATCCTTGCCTGGTAGAACCCTTCGTTGGTGCTGTCCCTGGCGAAGCACCGTTCCTCTAATTTGGACTGGATAAGCCTTTCCTGCCCCAGCATCATCCGGTACACGTCGAGGTTATCCTTCCAGTAATCTTCGGCGTTGTCATAGCCGAAATCCTGGATGATTTGGCGGCACTGGCTTTGTCCGGCCCCTTGGCAGATGTCTCGCTGCGGTTGGATGTAGGCGGTCGTCTCTGCGTCGGTGGGGATCAAGTTCAGACGTTCCACTTCCGATAGGACGACCAGCTCTTCTACCAGAAACCCGATGACCCTTCGCCGAGATTCGGCCTGGATCAACCTGGATTCCATAACGCGATGTTTTTCGGCGGGTTTCCTCACGTCGTCGAGAGTGAGCTCCTTACCATTCACTATTGCGACAACTGTTGAGTCTTCACGCTTCGGGGCCTCGATGGGTGCGAATCGTCCCTGCGGTTGGGCCAGGCTGATGCCAATAAAGACAGCCCCGGCGATAAGGCGATAGTCATCAAGGCCCCGGTCAGCCTCAGTTTGCGAAGCATCCGCATTAGACTCTAAACCATAGCGTTATTGGTGGATAATTGGCGAGTTACTCTTCCAGGTGGATGGTAACCGTTACCCGGGGGACGTCGCTGACCACGGCGGTGGTGTGGCCGTCGCCGGTAGTGTCCTCGGCCAGATTAACGTCGCCGGGGCCCAGGCGATACTTGGTGCCGTCCCGCAGGCCGATTTCCCCTTCCCCGGACAGGGTAATTACGTACTGGCGGCGGGGGGCGACGTGCCAATCGCTGAACCGGCCCACTGCAGCGGCCCGGAACACGACTCCCTTCGCATCGTGCAGATTGGTAAAGTCGGGGCGAGATTCCCAGTCCAGTTCCTCAATATGGGTATGCCCATCGTCGCCGGTGTACAGTCGGATAAACTTCATCGGTAAACCTCCGTTAATACAAGCTAAAGCCCGGCTATTCTAGCACCAAATCCGGGGATGTACCAAAGCGGCCTCCGAAACCGGGTTCGCCGGGGTTAAATGGGCAAAGCCGGCATCGCCCGGCTAATGTTATAATCTACCGGACATACCAAACCGTCGCCGGAGGGGATGCGACCGGGTATCCCGCCCCGGCATCAGGAGGCATCGGATGACCACGAGTCGCAGCTCCGCCAGGGTATCGGGAGGGCCGGCAGTGTTCGCCTTTCCGGACCCGCCGGAAAGCGAGCGGGAGGATCTGACCGGCTTCGATCATCTGACCTTTACCGGCAGTGTGCGCGACTTGTTCCTGCACTTTGGCGAACCGGCCAATGCCATCTTTCTGGGCGACAAGTACCTGGCGGAAAAACTTCGGGTCCACCCCGCGGAACTGCGCCGTCCCGACCTGTTGATTGCCTTCAATGCCAACCCGGAACTCTACCGGCGCAGCAACGCCTACGTAATCTCGGAGCAGGGCAAGCCCCCGGACTTCATTCTGGAAGTTGGCTCGCCCAGCACCCGGGCCGAAGATGCCGGTCAAAAGCGGGAGGACTACGCCCGGCTCGGCGTAGTCGAGTATTGGCGATTTGACCCGGAGGATTCCGACAACGTAGTCAAGCTGGCCGACGACCGCCTGGTGCGGGGGAGGTACGAGCCGGTTCCCATAACTGGGCTGGACGCGGGTCATCTGGAGGGCCGCAGCATAGCCCTGAACTTGTGCCTGCGCTGGGAACAAGGCCAACTGCGCTGGTATGACCCGGAAAATCAACGATACATACTTACCGCCAGAGACTATGCCGAACGCGCCAATCTGGCGGAATCACGCATTCGCGAACTGGAAGCGCAGCTTCGTCAACACGGCGTAGAGCCGATTCAGGAACTGACCCAAAGCTGACTTCCCGGCTAATTTTCATGGGCAACTGACCAGGGGCATATCCGGAAGATGCTTAAACACGGGAATTCCCCTTGTGGCATTGGATGGTGCAGCTTGTCACAGTTACCCCTACCTAACGATAGACCCGACAAGGGGGAATGAGCTGATTTCCCGGCCTTCCGTTCGGCCTTGCATTCCAATTGCTTCCCAGTCCGCCGGGAGTCGATATTCGGATGGCTACCGCGCTCTTGCCAGGTAGGTGTCGGTGGCCCTTTGCCGGCCGGCTCGGCGGCTACCCTGGAAGCGGATGTACCCGCCTTTGCCAACTACATAATCACGGCGCTGCGAGTGGGGTGAGCAAACCACCTAATTCTCATTAGCAAATCGTGATACCCGGACAGGGGCAATTCAGAGTAACCATATATCGGACTCTGAACGGTACAAGTACAATGCCACGCCTACAAGCGATTCCGACTGCGCCGGAGTCGAGCTTTTAGCGCCTCTTGGTTAGCTTTACGGACAGCGGTGCGTGCCGCGGAGACCATTTCCCGGGTCACTCGATTAGGTCGTTTGTGTTTAACGGAACTGTTGACTCTGACCCCTCTATAGTTATTGGTCGCAGGAATTCCCTGCTTCGTATTCATAGTCATCGCCTTCTTCCAGTGAGTTGCGCTCACTGCTCGAATCTGATGTATTCTCTGGCGCCACGGCCATAACGAAAGGTGGCGGTTCACTCAAGGCCACGATGCACAGGTCCTCCATTTGGGGAGACATATACTCGACATTGGACAAACCGATTTTATTTGCCTCTTCTACATCTATTATATGACCGTGATCGGGATATTCCCACACAAGTTGGTGAACTACTCAGGGCTATCGCATATGAAAAAATTTCAGGCTCAGAACGGAACTTTCCGATGTTTTGGCGGCGCTTTACTGGGTAATCAACATCAAAACCAACGGTTTAAGTCTTAAATTACCCAAATTTAGCAGTTAAAAACGGAGATTTACCCGTCAATTGGCCTCTTAAAATCCATATGCGATAGCCCTGGTGAACTACTTGCGCCGCGATGTCAGCATTTAATGGACTCCAGCGGCGCATGACTTCGTTAGCATAGACTTCGCTGACGGCCAAATTTCGAGATGCCTCTCCCAACTCTCGATGGTTAATCGAGCGATATAAAGGATCCGCTATAGGCGCCAAAAGCTCTGTAGCACGATCCATGGCACGTGCCACGTCCATACCTGCTCTTTCCAGCAAGAAGAACATCGTCACATCAAATGTTTCCAAGTAATAATTTCGCAAGAATTCAAGGCCTTTCACTGTCTGCAGTGGGGAACGAGGCCCGGTGCCGCTAGGGTCGGGCATCTGTGGGTCCAAAGGTCCAAGCTCTCCGAGTGGGCTTAAGGAAATTTTGTCGGCTGCCAGCGCAATGAGAGTTGCCGCACTCTTGGCCAATTCTGGCACTAGTACATCCAAGTCTTTACACTTTCCCCGAATCACTTTGGCAATCCAGAAAGCGAATTCTATAAAACCACCCGGCGATTGCAATACCAGCAAAATATCCTGTTTGCCATTGAGTTTGGCAAGCTCGTTGCTCACAGCTTGAAAGCTGTCATTATTAACGTCGGCGTTTAAGACCAACACGGCTTTGCCGGTGACATTAGCAAATTCCTTCAGGTTTTCCTTAATATTTTGGTCTCTCTCCGGCGTTATCAAACTACCCCCCTGGAAATATTCTCACCAGCATTGCTCTCTATGACCTGTGCTACCCTCCCCCCTAAAACAGGCAGCGCACTCCCAGTTCGGCGCTGGTGTCCCGAATCCATTGGGCTACTTCCGGGTGGAGGGGGATGCCCTCTTGACGGCGGATGGCTTCCATCTCCGCCTCGGGCTGGCCGGCCACCAGCACCCGATCGTGGCCCGGCGCCGGTTTGGTGCTTTTCATCATCTGGAGCCACCCGTCCATCTCATCCTTGAAATGGTCCGGGTCGTCAAAGCCGGCGACGTTATAGGCGGCGACGTAATGGCCGAAGTTGGGACGGCCGGGGACGGCGCCATAGCCAAAACCGGTCAGCACTCCGGCGAAAATGTCCACCACGCAGGCCAGGCCGTAGCCTTTGTGCGAACCCAGTTCCCGGGTCGCGCCCACGGGCAGCAGGTGATAGGTTTCCGGCACCGGCACTTCCTCCATAATCGGGTTCCCCTCGGCGTCAGCCAGCCAGCCCGGCTCCAGGTCGGCGCCCAGGCGGCGGGCAATCTCGATCTTGTTCTGGGCCACCGAACTGGTGGCGGCGTCGAAGACGAAGGGCGGCTCATTGCGGGCCGGCACCGCGATGGCAATGGGATTAGTTCCCAGGCGTGGTTCAGCGCCAAAGGTAGGCACCATCCGGGGCGGCGCGCTGGTCATGCAGACGCCAATCATATCGTGCTCCAGGGCCAGCATCGCGTGGTAGGAAGCCATACCCAGATGTCGGGAATTGCCGACGGTAACCATACCGACGCCCGACGCCCGAGCTTTGCGAATTGCAATGTCCATCGCCTTGGGGGTTACGATGGTGCCCAGGCCCCGGTCCGAGTCCAGGCTGGCGGTGCTGGCCGTCTCCCGGACGATACTGATGTTGGGACGGGGGTTGATTTCTTCCCGCTGGTAGCCGCCCAGATAGCTGCGCAGCATATTGGACACGCCGTGACTGTCGACGCCCCGCAAATCGGCCAGCACCAGCACGTCAGCGCCCAGCTCGGCGTCTTCCGGCGGCACTCCCACCTTCTCAAATATCGCGGCGACCACCGTTTTCAGGTCGTCGCCGGAAACATTAATCGCTTCGTCCAGATTAACGCGAAATCGTGGCAGCAAAACAACCACCTCTTATCAATATGATTCAGGAGACCTTCACTGTCCGCTCCCCTCTCCTCGTGGGAGAGGGGTTGGGGGTGAGGGCCGTCGCCGGACCTACAAAAACTCATTGGCCGCCTGCAGAAATTCGTCGGTTTTCTCCATTTGGGGCAGGTGGCCGCAATTGTCGATGATTACCAGGTCGGAACCGGGAATCGCCGCCTGATACAGCTGTCCACATTCTACGGGAACCAGGCGGTCTTCCCGGCCCCACAGGATACGGGTCGGGATATTGACCCGGCCCAGCCGGGCCGACAGGCTGGGGTGGTGCATATAAGGTTTCCAGCAGATGCGTACCGACATTTCCCGGTTGCGTTCCAGGATGGCTAACTGTTCCGGGGTGGGAGTCTGACCGAATATCTGGTCGTACTCCGGGGCTTGGCCGGGGTCGTGGAACAGCAAATCCACCACCTGGGCCGGGGTGATGATGAACACATCGGCAATCTCCCCTTCGTTGGGCTTGATGCCTACCGGCCCCACCAGCAGCAGCTTGCTGAAGACGGGGCCGGCCGCCGCTGTCATCTCTGCGGCCAGCCAACCCCCCAGGGAAAAGCCGATGGCCCGGCAGCCCTGGATGCCCTGGCTTTCCACGAACCAGTTATAGAAACACGCCAAATCGTGCATAGTCTCCATCCACTCGGGCCGCTCCGATTGGTCAAACCCGGGATGGGAGGGCAGGTAAACGGTAAAACGCTCGGCCAAAGCGTCCAGATAGCGCAGCCAGCCGCCGCTGCCGCCGGCCCCGTGCAGCACCAGCAGCGGGTCTCCGGCGCCGCCCTTCAGTAATTGCACCTTTGCACCGGCAACCTCGACAAATTCTTCAGTAAAGTTTGCGGGCATAGTTCAGCAGCCTCCAAGCTCCCTTAATTGGTAGCACAATCCTACCCGCAGCCAGGCCGTGGGTCAAGGCGGGAGCCTCGGCGCACAGGGCTATCGCATATGAAAAAATTTCAGGCTCAGAACGGAACTTTCCGATGTTTTGGCGGCGCTTTACTGGGTAATCAACATCAAAACCAACGGTTTAAGTCTTAAATTACCCAAATTTAGCAGTTAAAAACGGAGATTTACCCGTCAATTGGCCTCTTAAAATCCATATGCGATAGCCCTGCTCGGCGCAGGCTTCGTTTGACTTAAAATTATATGCCTGCTATAGTGTAGCCAAGCTGAAACGGGATAATCTAAATGTCCAAACGAAATGAATCCAACGCAGTGTTGGCAACAATTGACAGTCCAACGTTCCTTCGGTCTAGCAACAATGAGCATATAGACTTCAGGGTCATCAACCCTTCTTTTGCCCCTCTCGCAGCCTTTACTCCCCCCCCCCCCCCCCCCCCCCGTCTTCAGACAGGATTATTTGACGAAGCGTTAGCTTTAGCCCGTGCCACAGAGCGTGGCCTGGCCCGTTGCGCCGGAATTGGCGCTGCCGCCATCCCTGCTCCTTATCCAAACTCAAAGAGAACCGCCGCTACTCCACTATAGCTGCTAACCAGCAAATCGCTATAGGCATACATATATAGATGTATATGTTTGCGTATAACCGATAACTGATTTGTTGGTTCTCCACTATCCTGAACCGGGGCAAGGTTGAACGCTTTGACGGGACAACAGCCATCGGGGAAGACGTTTCCATGTTTTCCAGCCATTCGCTGCGAGATAGTAGGCCGGTGGCTGAAATGATTGCGGCGCGGCTTCCGATCACTCTCTACCTGGGGTTGGCATCACTGGTCGCGGCCGCGGTCGTTGGGCTTCCCCTGGGATGGCTCGCCGCCCGGAGCCGGGAACGAGATACCTTGTCCCAAATAGGCGGCGGCGCAGTCCGGATTGCGGCCGTCATTGTGGAGTCCACGCCGGTCTTCTGGGCAGCCTTGCTGCTATTAGTATTCGCTCTAACCCTGGGTCTATCCCCAAACAGGGGCTTTGGATTGGGAATCCAGGCGCTGGCGCTGCCGGTGGCGGCGCTGGCTCCGATATTTGCCGTGGCCGTGGCCCGAATGACCGCCTCAGTCCTGCTGGCCCAAAAGAGTTCGTCCGGCGGCGAACGTTACCCGCCCAGCGCCTCGGCCGCCGGAGTCAGTTTCGGCATTCTGTTTACCGCCTGGGCAGTTATTGAAGTTCTGTTTGTCTGGCCCGGTATCGGACGTTTGCTAGTCAGCTCCATCAATGCCAGGGACTACCCGGTAATCGGGGGCGTCATCCTGAATCTTTCCTTACTGTATGTGGGGCTTGTCTTTATCATAGAGTCCCTCTACGGCTGCCTAATCCTGCTGACGCAGCGGCGGAAAGCTTCCCTGGGAGCGGACAGTTCGGAGCCTCCCGCGATACGGCCCGAAAGTGGTTCCATATCCGTCCGTCCGGCCATTCCCCGAGCGCCGGCGCTGCTGCTGGGGGCCCTGGTCCTGGTAGGGATAATTATAGCGGCAACCGCGCCGGTAATCGCGCCGCACGATCCCCTGAGGCAGAATTTAGCCGACAGGTTCGTCGGGCCGGGCGAAGCGGGCTACATTCTGGGTACGGACGCTCTCGGGCGGGATATATTCAGCCGCCTGCTCCACAGCGTTTTACCGATGCTGATTGTCCTCTTTCCGATTCTGCTGCTGGCCCTCCTGCCCGGTTTCTTGCTGGCGCTGCTGGCCGTCCGGACCGGCGGGCGGCTGGAAAACGTAGTTATGTTTCTGGCCGACATCGAGGCGCCGCCAATTGTAACGGCAGCGCTGATTGTATCGGTGTTAGATAACTCGTATCCAGTTCTCATTCTGGCCTTGCTGATCTGGGCCCTCCCCTACAGCGTCCGGTTAATTCGGGACGAAGCCTTTACCCGCGCAAGCGATGGCCGGACCGGACTGGCGCTGGCTCCCCTCCTGGGGTCAGCGGCAGCTCTGACTGGAATGGTAATCCTGGCGCAGCTAATATTATCCTTCCTGGGCGTTGGCGTTGCGCCGCCTACTCCGGACTGGGGGGCAATGGTTGCTGACTCATTCCCATTTATTACTGCTGCGCCTATGATGTTCTTCTCCCCGGGGCTGGCCGCCTTTCTGACGCTGGTGGTTCTGAATTTCAGCGCCGACTGGCTGCGCCGGGGCTGGGGCCGCGCCAGCAAGCCGGAGGACGATCAAATTCGCTGACCGGAAAATGCTTGACGGGCCGCGTCCAGGCACGGCCCGTCAAGTGGCTGTCCCGGAACTGCCCCCCGAAAATTACCCGGACTAAGTCCGAATCAACGCTCCGCCTTTCTCAACGACAGTGGACGGTTGATCTGGCCCGGCCAGGCATCCATCCCGGCCGGTTAGCGCCGCGCCGCCTGCGCCTGACTCGGCCCGGCCCCGGATGGTGTATGATGTAAGAAGCGGTTCCGGGGATGCCCGCAGAACCGAACGATACTATTACAGGAGCGCCGAATTATCGGATTGAGTTATTGAATTATGGCTAAAGTTCTAATTGCCGACCCCATCGCCCCGGCCGGGGTCGAACTGTTAAGCGCCAAGACCGACGTGAAGGTGAAGACGGGACTGAAACCGGAAGAGTTGGTCCAGGCTATCGGGGAATACGATGCTCTGGTGGTGCGCAGCGAAACTCGTGTTACGCCCCAGACAATCGCGGCGGGACAAAATCTGAAGGTCATCGCCCGAGCCGGCATCGGGGTGGATAACATCGACCTGGCCGCGGCCACCAGCGCCGGTATTGCGGTGGTCAACGCCCCGATTGGCAACACGGTAGCCGCCGCCGAACATTCCCTGGCCCTGATGCTGGCCCTGGCCCGAAATATACCCCAGGCGTGCCATTCCCTGAAGCAGGGAGAGTGGCGGAGAAGCGCCTTTATGGGTATCGAGGTACGCAACAAATACCTGGGTATCGTCGGCATGGGTCGGGTCGGGTCGGAAGTGGCTCGGCGGGCCGCCAGTTTCGGAATGCACCTGCTGGGGTACGACCCTTTCGTTGGCGCCGATTATGCCCGTCGGCTGGGGGTGGAGCTGCTGCCCCTGGATGAGCTGCTGGCTCGGGCCGACTTCGTTACCCTGCATACCCCGCTAACGCCGGCTACCGCCAATCTGTTGGGCGCCCGCGAACTGGCGCTGCTGAAGCCCGGCGCCTATTTGATTAACGTGGCCCGCGGGGAGCTAATCGACGAGGATGCGCTGCTGGAAGCGCTGAATGCCGAACAGTTGGCCGGCGCAGCCCTGGACGTATTTGTCCAGGAACCGCCCCAGAACCAGGCACTGGTAACTCATCCCCGGGTGGCGGCTACGCCCCATCTGGGCGCTTCCACCCGGGAGGCCCAGCGGGAGGTGGCGATCGAGGCGGCGGAACAGGTGCTGGCGGTGCTGGAAGGTCAGCCGGCCCGCAACACGGTGAATGCTCCTTTTATGGCCCAGGAGACTCACGAACTGCTGTCGCCTTTTATCCCCGTAGCTACCCTGGTGGGCAAGCTGCTGACCCACATGGCCCAGAGTCAGTTTGTGGGAGTAACCATTACCTACGAAGGCGAAATCGCGCAGCATGACACCACTATGCTCAAGTCGGCGGTGCTGGCCGGAGTGCTAACGCCGGTTACCTCGGAACAAGTGAACCTGATTAACGCTCCGGTGCTGGCGCAGCGGCGGGGACTGAAAGTAACCGAACACAGCTATTCGCAAGCGCCGGAATACACCAGCCTGATTACCGTTACCTTGACCACCAGCGGCGGCGAGTTTACCCTGGCCGGCACCACCCTGCGCAACGAACCTCACATCGTCAAGGTCAACGACTACTGGCTGGACTTGGCCCCGTCGGTTCCCTATATGCTGTTCGTGGACAACCGGGACCAACCCGGCTCCATTGGCGCGGTGGGAACCATCGCCGGCCGGCACAACATCAACATCAGCTTTATGGAAGTGGGCCGACTGAGCCTGCGGGGCCAGGCAATGATGGTTCTGGGCTTGGACGACCCGATGCCGTCGCACGTGCTGGAGGAAATCCGGGCCCTGCCCCACATTCAGGACGCCCGGTTGGTAAAGCTGTAGGGGTTGGCTGGCGAGCTTCCCGATTCCCTCGTTGCCGGCGCCGCTGGCCGGGCTTGGGATTAGTCTTGGGGAGAGTCGTCCCCCTAGGCCAGCGACTGGCGCAGCCGGGCCAACTCGGCCTCGGCTGCCTCGGACCGGGCCAAGGCATCTTGATAAGCCTCCTCCCGTTCCCGGTCGGTCAGCAGATAGCGGTCAGTTGCCGGGTTGAAGAAGCGAAGCTGCCCGGCGGCCCAGTGCAGCTCCAAGCCCAGGGCCGGGCTGTAGCCCCGCAGCAGTCCCGCATCCGTGCGCTGGATGTCCATCGGTTCGTACCGGCCATCCACCAGCCGGTCGCCAGCCAGATGGCTCCGGTAGAAGGGCTCAAGGTGTGGGTCATAACGCCAGTACTCGCCCACTCCCCATTCTTCGTAGGTGCGCCGCTTGAGTCCTTCATCCCTTTCGTAAGTGCTGGGAGAGCTAATCTCCATTACCAGGTCCGGCGGCTTCCCCTGCAAGGAGATGATGTAGCCGGAATGCTCGCCGTACAGGGCTACATTGGCATTGGTCGCCACCAGCAGGTCTGGGTAAAGGATGTTCTCGAACTGGGGGTTGGGACGCAGACAGGCGGCAACCTCGCAAATAACGATGGTAGTCTCCCGGTGGCCGAGATGATTGATCAGGGCGGTGTGGAGGCCGAGAACCAGCAGATGGTTGTAGGTAGTCATATCCGGGGTAGGCAGCCTTTCGGGCAGAGGCCCGTGTTGAACCATCTCCCATTGCGTAGGTTTAAGGGGTTGAGTAGTCATTAAGCCTTCCTCACAACCGGCCTTGAGGATTGGGGTATCCATTTTAGCACAGATGGGAACAGTCCACGGTCCTAAATCAATGGTTAGCCCAGGGCTATCGCATATGAAAAAATTTCAGGCTCAGAACGGAACTTTCCGATGTTTTGGCGGCGCTTTACTGGGTAATCAACATCAAAACCAACGGTTTAAGTCTTAAATTACCCAAATTTAGCAGTTAAAAACGGAGATTTACCCGTCAATTGGCCTCTTAAAATCCATATGCGATAGCCCTGATGGTTAGCCAGGGCTATCGCATATGAAAAATTTTCAGGATGAGAACGGAACTTTCCGATGTTTTGGCGGCGCTTTACTGGGTAAATCAACATCAAAACCAACGGTTTAAGTCTTAAATTACCCAAATTTAGCAGTTAAAAACGGAGATTTAACCGTCAATTGGCCTCTTAAAATCCATATGCGATAGCCCTGAATGGTTAGCTTGGCGGAGAATCGTTCCCCTGGGCCAGCGACTGACGCAGCCGGGCCAGCTCGGCTTCGGCGGCCTCGGCCCGGGCCAGGGCGGCTTGGTGTGCGGCCTGCTCTTGACGATAAGCCTCCTCCCGTTCCCGGTCGGTCAGCAGATAGCGGTCAGTTGCCGGGTCGAAGAAGCGCAGATGGCCGGCCTCCCAGTGCAACTCCAGCCCCAGGGCCGGGCTGTAGCCCCGCAGCAGTCCCGCCGCCGTGCGGTGGATGGCTATCGGTTCGTACCGGCCATCCACCAGCCGGTCGCCAGCCAGATGACTCCGGTAGAAGGGCTCAAGGTGTGGGTCGTAACGCCAGTACTCGCCCACTCCCCATTCTTCGTAGGTGCGCCGCTTGAGTCCTTCATCCCTTTCGTAAGTGCTGGGAGAGCTAATCTCCATTACCAGGTCCGGCGGCTTCCCCTGCAAGGAGATGATGTAGCCGGAATGCTCGCCGTACATAGCTACATTGGCATTGGTCGCCACCAGCAGGTCTGGGTAAAGGATATTCTCGAACTGGGGATTGGGCCGCAGACAGGCAGCAACCTCGCAAATAACGATGGTAGTCTCCCGGTGGCCCAGATGATTGATCAGGGCGGTGTGTAGTCCGAGAACCAGCAGATGGTTGTAGGTAGTCATATCCGGGGTAGGCAACCTTTCGGGCAGAGGCCCGTGTTGAACCATCTCCCATTGCGTAGGTTTAAGGGGTTGAGTAGTCATTAAGCCTTCCTCGCGACCGGCCTTGAGGATTGGAGTATCCATTTTAGCACAGCGGGGAACAGTCCACGGTCCTAAATCAATGGTTAGCTTGGCGGAGAGTCGTTCCCCTGGGCCAGAGACTGGCGCAGCCGGGCCAACTCGGCTTCGGCAGCCTCGGCCCGAGACTCAGCGGCCACGGCCCTGGCGTCGGAAGCTAATCGCTCCGCCCGTTCTTGACGATAAGCCTCCTCCCGTTCCCGGTCGGTCAGCAGATAGCGGTCAGTTGCCGGGTTGAAGAAGCGAAGCTGGCCGGCCTCCCAGTGCAACTCCAGTCCCAGGGCCGGGCTGTAGCCCCGCAGCAGCCCCGCCGCCGTGCGGTGGACGGCTATCGGTTCGTACCGGCCATCCACCAGCCGGTCGCCAGCCAGATGACTTCGGTAGAAGGGCTCAAGGTGTGGGTCGTAACGCCAGTACTCGCCCACTCCCCATTCTTCGTAGGTGCGCCGCTTGAGTCCTTCATCCCTTTCGTAGGTGCTGGGAGAGCTAATCTCCATTACCAGGTCCGGCGGCTTCCCCTGCAAGGAGATGATGTAGCCGGAATGCTCGCCGTACATAGCTACATTGGCATTGGTCGCCACCAGCAAGTCTGGGTAAAGGATGTTCTCGAACTGGGGATTGGGACGCAGACAGGCGGCAACCTCGCAAATAACGATGGTAGTCTCCCGGTGGCCGAGATGATTGATCAGGGCGGTGTGGAGGCCGAGAACCAGCAGATGGTTGTAGGTAGTCATATCCGGGGTAGGCAGCCTTTCGGGCAGAGGCCCGTGTTGAACCATCTCCCATTGCGTAGGTTTAAGGGGTTGAGTAGTCATTAAGCCTTCCTCACAACCGGCCTTGAGGATTGGAGTATCCATTTTAGCATAACGCCTCAAATATTAGTGCATACCCGCGCCGGGCTCAGGGCTATCGCATATGAAAAAATTTCAGGCTCAGAACGGAACTTTCCGATGTTTTGGCGGCGCTTTACTGGGTAATCAACATCAAAACCAACGGTTTAAGTCTTAAATTACCCAAATTTAGCAGTTAAAAACGGAGATTTACCCGTCAATTGGCCTCTTAAAATCCATATGCGATAGCCCTGCGCCGGGCTAAAATCTGCTCAACCCTGACCGGGTTATGGTATTCTATAGCCGCCGGACTAAGCCGGCCAAAGGTTCAAAATACAGGAGAAGAGCGTTATGGCGGAAAAAATTGCGATTATGGGCGCCGGAGCCCTGGGCAGCTATGTCGGCGCGTATCTGACCCAGGCCGGCGAAGACGTTACTTTCATCGATATGTGGCCGGAGCATGTGGAAACCATGCGCGCCCAGGGGCTGCGGGCCAGCGGTAGTCAAGGCGACTTTACCGTGCCGGTAAAGGCCATGCACCTGACCGATGCCCAGGGCATTACCGAGCCCTTTGACTTTGCCTTCATCGCGATGAAATCTTACGATACCGAATGGGCGACTTATTTCATTAAGCGGTACGTCAAACCCGAAGGTTACTTCATCTCCCTGCAAAACTGCTGGAATGACCCCCTAATCGGCGAAATAGTCGGGGTAGAACGGGAGATGGGCTGCATTGCCTCCCATATCGAAGTAGCCCTGTGGGAGCCGGGCCACGTATTGCGGGGTGGCGCTCCGGGCCGCGACCACGGCCACGTAGTTTTCCGCGTCGGAGAGCAGACAGGCCAAATCACCCCGCGCAGTGAGAGCGTAGCCCGGAAGCTGGACAACATTGACGCCGCCTACGCCACCGATAACCTATGGGGCGAGCGGTGGGCCAAGCTGTGTCAGAATGGTATGGGCAACGCCATCTCCGCCATGACTACCCTGGGTTCCCAGGATATGGCTGATGATGCCCGCTGTCGCCGAATCCGTATTCAACTGGCCAAGGAAGGCGCGCAGGTAGGACTGGCCCAGGGACTGAATGTAGTGGATATTAACGGCATCGACGCCCGGACCTGGGCCGACGCCGACAAGGGCGATGTATTCGAGGAGCTGGACGGAATAATGACCGGACGGGGCGGGAGAGTCAACTGGCTGGCGTCCATGGCCCAGGACGTGCACAAAGGCCGCCATTCCGAAGTTGACTTCATGAACGGCCTCATCTGCAGTAAGGGTCGGGAACAGGGTATCCCCACTCCTTATCATGACGCCATCGTGGACGCCATGCACGGCATCGACGACGGTTCCCTGAAGCCGGACCCGGCCAACGTCGAACGGATAATGCAGGCCATAGGGTATTAATCGGAATCAGTCCCGACCGGCTGCCGAATCGAGGGGACGAATCTGGGCGCCGCCGTTACCAGGAACGTGGTTTGGTAATAATGCCCTGGGCGTCGGTCAGTTGGTCAGGAAACTGGCTGGCGCCTAATGGCCCCTTGCGGATGGGGCGATAAAAGTCGGCTACGTTATACAAAGGCCAGCTTCGATTCCTATGTGGATTGAAAATTCCAACTCGTATTCCCAATTGACTGCGGATATATTCTAAAGGAGCCTCGAAGTCGGAGTCATTGGATACAAGGACTACCATTTCGCAATCCCGGTTGAAGGAGTCAATTAGAAGATTTGTCGCCAAGTTAACGTCGGTGCCTTTTTCTTCAGTTTTCAACACCTCTACAGTTCGATGACCGGTTGACGTAGGATGCGCTAAAGGCATTCTTACAGAATGGGCCAAAAAATTGCCGAGGTGAATTGATAGGTCAGGTATAGTCCTCAAAGCGCGCAGGTACACTTGTTGGCGTTGCGGCTGAGCCGGGTCGTAGTTTCTGGTGCTAACCAGCGAAGTGAAATATCTGATACGGTTGATTTGCTCTCTGGGCAGCAACAAACTGGATAGTTTAGCCAAATCCAACCAGCGATATGGGGTACCTTTCAAACAACCGTAGTAAAGATTAAAACCGTCTATGTAAACATTAGCTCGCAAAGTTCAGCCCTTAAAAAGCTGAAGCCGCCCGTAGGCGGCCTCGCGGTCTGCGGCCGAAGCGACAGACAGGGTACTCGTCTAGGTTAGCAACCTTTGAAAAATTTGTCAACAAGGATTTGGCCCGTCGCCAGGGCTATCGCATATGGATTTTAAGAGAGCAATTGACGGGTAAATCTCCGGTTTTAACTGCTAAATTGGGGTTATTTAGGACTTTAACCGTTGATTTCCATGTTCACTTCCCAGCAAAACACACCAAAACGCAGAAATTTCCACTCTGACCCTGAAAAGTTTTTCATATGCGATAGCCCTGGGCCCGTCGCGACTAAATATAGAGAGGCGTCCCTATGTTCATCAAAGTTGAGCCGGCCGGGTTCTTTATGTACACGGTGCAGTTGATTTTCGACCCGGAGCTTCCCGACTCCGAAGACCAGGATGTTCGCAACTATCTGGCCGACCACGAGCTGGAGCCGCGCTACCGCTACGAACTGGATCACGAAGGCCGTTCCTGCGAAGTGCTGCAATTTGGCGGCTGCTACCTGGGCCGCCACCTGCAAAGCGTCGGTCAGATACAACGGCACGCCGTGGAACTGGAATTGCTCACCGCCGCGGTGGAAACCCACCTGACGGCGTTGCAGTTGCTCCAATCCACCGGCGAAACAGCCCTCGACGAGACCCGCCGGAAAGAGGCAGTAGCAGCCCTGGTTGTTAGGCTACACCAGGAATCGGCATTTCGGGCCGACGAAAACGGTGAGTTAGTCGCAGCCTTGACTCGGGAAGAGGTCGAGGCGGCGGCGCGGCAACTGCTGGAGTCGGACGGGGTGAGTGGAAGATAGACGGCTACGACTCCCCGGGAAATCGCGCTTGCCGGATTAGCGAATCAGGCGGCATCGCCGATTTTCCGGCAGCAACCCCGGCGTCAGCTTTAGCCATAATCAGGCGTTACCCGGCCGGGGTTCCAAAGTGAAAGGGTAGTGTATAATCATCTGAGAGACTCCAGGGAGGATAATTTATGTCGCAAGTCAAACCACGAGTCTATAAAGGTTATACGCTGCCTCCAGGCTTGCCGGAACCGAAGAATCCGATTGCGCTAATCAAGCGAATCCTGGATGTGCCGGGTACGCTGAACGCGGCGCGGGAGTATGGCGATATATCCATTTGTATAATTCGGCCTCTGCTGACTTATGCCGTCTATAACCCGGAACTGCTGCGGGAGGTGTTGGAAGATTATTGGGACGCCGTCGTCCGCGGCTCCCTGGGATTCCCGGTGGTTCATCTGGCGGGTTTAACCCTCCTGACCTCGGATGGGGAGCGGCATCGGCAGCTGCGGGATTCAATGGAGCCGGCATTCCATCATGAGGTCGTGGAGGGACTGGCCCCGGCAATGACCCATTTGGCCGACACAATTCAGGCCCAGTGGGTCGAGGGCGTGACGATTGACCTGAAAGAAACCATGGAAGACATCGGGCTGAGAATGGTTGTCAGGAGTATGTTCGGCCCCGACTTGAAGGACGACTCGGTATTCCACCCGATGGTCGCCGCCGCCAGCGCCTATATCCACTCGCCACGCGCCCTGATGCCCCCCTGGATGGCTAACTTTATGTATAAAGTGCCAACGCCGCTCACTAACCGCACCCGACGGGCGATTAGGGATTTCAGAAGCATCTATGCGGACTTATTCGCTGATTACCGGGCTGCTGAAGACCGCGGGGAAAAGAAGGGGATGCTGTCACTGCTGCTGGCGGGCTACGACCCAAAAACAGGGGACCAACTCACCGAAGCTGAGGTCCGGTCTGAATTTTTCGTTTCCATGCTCACCGCGCACCATATATTGGGCATTACCATGATGTGGGCCTGGCATTCTATGGCCATTTATCCAGAGGCTGCCGACAAGGTATATGCGGAAATTGACGCGGTGCTCGGTGACCGTCTTCCCACGCTGGAGGACTTTTGGAAACTTAAAGCCACCCGCCAGTTTGTCCTGGAGTCCCTCCGTCTCTCCCCGGCCTTCTACGTCACCACCAAGATAACGAACCGAGAAATCAACATCGCCGGATACGATGTGCCTAAAGGGGCGCAGATTATTATCCCGGTATTGCAGGTGAACCGCGACCCACGGTGGTGGGATGAGGCGGAAGAGTTCAAGCCGGAGCGGTGGACCGACGGCTCCCAGAAATCGCCGATGCCCTACACTTTTATGGGTTTCTTGTCCAATGCGCCTGTGGGCTGCCCGGCGGACCATTACGCCATGCTGGTAATGACTCTCTCCCTGGCGACGCTGGGGAGGCGCTGGAGAATGCGGATGCCTGATGGATTCCAGCCGAAGGCTTCCCACTTCTTCAACCGTTCGGTCAAGGGCGAGTTTCCGATGATCCTCGAGCAGCGCACCGGGAAATAGCTGCAGGGGAACACCATTAAAGGCTTGCTTCGCCTGCGCCGTGGTTCCCCCGCACCCGCGGGGATAGACCCATCCGCATCAGGGTATCGGTGTCGGTCAGGTCGGTTCCCCCGCACCCGCGGGGACAGACCGGGGGACAGACCGGGGCAGGTTCCCCGCAGCCACGGGGATAGTCCTTTCGGTGGTGGCGGTGGAAATTATGCGGCCCTTGGTCAGGATTATGGCGGGCCAGTAGAGCATTGCTTCTCTGTTAGGATTTGATTATCCTCCGGTTAGGGTTAGCGATGTTAATGTATTGTTCCTGGGCGTGGTCCTTATTGTCCTGAGGAGAGGTGCGGTATGCCCCGATTGCGGTATGGCTGGTCCGAGGAAAAGGTCTTGGGGTTTCTGCAGCAGTATGTCTGCCCGGAGGAAGCCTTTGGCCCGGAGCTGCCGACTTTGGTGACCGGACTCAATGAACTGCTGGCAGCGCCCTTCTGTGAGCCGGACCCCTGGTACGGCTTTTTAATCGAGGACCGGGCTTGGGCGCTAATGCAGGGCGCTCGGCTGCGACAGTTGGAATCCTTGCCCGATAAGGGGCGGGATTTGGACTGGGAGCGGAGTTCGGACATCTGGGAGCGGCTGGGCAAGATGTCTCGAATATTGGGGCGAAGCTGGGAAGCCGGTCAGGACAGACTTTGTCGGCATAATCCCTGCGCCGACTGCTGGCGGTCGGATTTAGTGGCTCCCTCGGATTTGGCTTAAGGCTTTTCCCCTTGAGGTCGGCGCTGCTTTTTTCGATGGGCGGCGCAACGCACTAGATACCAGTATGCGGCTGAAGGCCCGAGCATATAACCTGCTTGATTTCCACAATGACAAAGCAGATTTCGGCGATACATTTCTAATTTTACGGGAGGGACAACGCCGAAATGATTTATACTCGATTGCCCTGGAACGTCGCTTAAACGCACTTGACAGGCGCAAGACGTAGTTTTAACATTTGTATTGGTACCGGGGATTGTCCCCCTTTATTGTGGCGTCCCGCCGGCGTACAAATGCAGATGCTGTTGAAGGCCGTAGGGATCTTGCCTGGGGATATAGCTCAACTGGGAGAGCGCGGCGTTCGCAATGCCGAGGTTGGGGGTTCGAGCCCCCCTATCTCCACCAATCTGCCCCTGTAGCTCAGAGGATAGAGCGGCGGCGTCCTAAGTCGCGCGTCGGGGGTTCGAGTCCCTCCAGGGGTACCACAAGTTCGCGCAGGAGCGTAGCTCAGTCTGGTCAGAGCGCTGGTCTCCAAAACCAGTGGTCGGGGGTTCGAATCCTCCCGCTCCTGCCATTTTCCTACGGGTCAAAAGAATAGTTAAAGCAAATAGAGAGGGCCCATGGGTCCACTATTCTTTTGGTTTCAGACGTCGTACCGCCGCAACGCCGGAGGCTACAGGATGAGCAGCCTTCTCTCCCCCGACATGGTACGCCACCTGAAAGCTGTATCCGACCCTGCGCTTTCCCCGGACGGCAGTCGGGCCGCCTTCACCTATTCCTGGGTGGACCCGGAGACGCTGGAAAGCCGTTCCCGAATCCGGATGCTGACTCTGGCGGCGGATGCGGACACCGCGGCAGTGGATTTTACCCGGGGCCAACGGGACAGTTCGCCCCGGTTTTCCCCGGACGGCCAGACCCTGGCCTTCCTGCGCCCGGATGAAATAGGTATCCGGCAAATCTGGCTGATACCGGTCGGCGGCGGCGAAGCCCGGCAGTTGACCCGCTCCGCCGGCAACGTAATTGACCTGGCCTGGTCGCCCGACTCCCACCGGCTGGCTTTCTGCAGTGATGTTGACCCCGACCGACCGGAGTCGGAGCCGGCCGGCCCCAACTTGCCCCGGGTTCGAGTGGCCCGGCGGATCAAGTATCGTTATGACGGGTTGGGCTGGCGGGGCGACAGCCATTTTCATCTCTTTATCAGCGACCTGAGCGACGGGACTGTCCGGCAGTTGACCGGCGGCGATTGGGACGACGTGCTGCCGGTGTGGTCGCCCGATGGCGCCCGTATCGCCTTTATTTCCGGAAGGCGGGAGCAGCGAGATTTCCACAACCGCTCGGAAGCCTACGTGATTGATGCTGAAGGTTCCAATGCCAGCCAGCCGGAGAAGTGGTCGGGAGCGCTGGAGACAGTCGGCTCGCTGGCCTGGTCGCCCGACGGCCGCCGTTTGGCTGCCGCCGCTTCACCGGCGACTAATGGGCTGGGGCTTTGGCAAAGCTGGCTTTACGCGCTGGACCCCGGTAAAGAGCCGCTGCGCCTCACCGACGACAGCGTGCGCCCCTGCCTGGGCATACCGGCCATCAGCCCCACGCCGGAAATGCGCTGGCGCCAGGAAGACCAGATCATTTTCCTGGGCGAAACCCGGGGCCAATCGTATTTGATGGAGGTTTCTGTCCAGGAGGGAGCAGCGCGGCGATTGGCCGGCGGCGGGTTCCAGGCTTCGGCCTTGACCCTGGCCCAGGACGGCCGGACCGCCGTCCTGGCTGTGAATGCTCCAGATTCTCCGTCGGACTTGCACGTTATCGACCTGGCCACCGCTTCACGTTCCCAATTGACCGGCTACAACCGGGAATACCTGCGGAAACACCCTCCGGCCCGTCAGGAAAAATTCGTCATCCAGCGGGAAGGGCTGGAGATTGAGTGCCGCCTTTACTTTCCGCCGGACTTTGACCCGGCCCGGCAATACCCGCTGGTTCTGGAAATCCACGGCGGGCCTAATGGCGCCTTCTACGATTCCTTTGTACCCTTGCAGCAGTTGCTGGCTGCCAATGGCTACCTGACCCTGGCGGTGAATCCCCGCGGGTCCTCAACTTATGGCGACGCCTTTATGACGGCGGTACTTGATGACTGGGGCGGCGAAGACTACCTGGACTTGCTGGCAGCGGTGGATGCAGTGACCGCCCGGCCTTACGTGGACGAAACCCGATTGGGGGTTCACGGTTATAGTTACGGTGGCTTTATGACCAGCTGGATTGTCGGCCACACCCGGCGATTCCGGGCGGCGGTAGTCGGCGCTCCCTGTACTGACCTGGTGGGGATGTACGGCACCTCAGACATCGGCGTCAGCTTCGGCGAGGTCCAATGGGGTGGGACACCGACCGATTCATTCCAAAAGTTGGTAGAGCATTCTCCCCTGACCTACGCCGCACAGGTGGAAACTCCGGTTCTGCTGCTGCATGGAGAATCGGATGTTCGTTGTCCCATTGCCCAAAGCGAAGCCTATTTTGTGCAGTTGAAGCGGCTGGGCAAGGAGGTAGAAATGGTTCGGTTTCCCGACTGTTCCCACTCCTTCCCCCGTCAGGGGCACCCCAGCCTGCGGGAAGAGTATCTGGCCCGCACTCTGGACTGGTTAGACCGACATATCCGGTAACCGACCAGGGTGGCCGGAAAGGACTGAGAAGATTCACCTAAATTGGAGATGAGCCATGTCAAGCCCCCCCCCCCCCCCCCCCCCAGGGCTATCGCATATGAAAAAATTTCAGGCTCAGAACGGAACTTTCCGATGTTTTGGCGGCGCTTTACTGGGTAATCAACATCAAAACCAACGGTTTAAGTCTTAAATTACCCAAATTTAGCAGTTAAAAACGGAGATTTACCCGTCAATTGGCCTCTTAAATTCCATATGCGATAGCCCTGCCCCCCCCCCCCCCCCCCCCGGCACCGCCATCACCATCACCATCACCATCACCATCACCATCACCATCACCATCACCCTGAGGGCGGTGGCGACCACCATCATGGGCCTGATCCGGAGAAAGACGAAGGCCAGTACCGGGATGATAATAAATCGCGTACGGAGCGTCATAACCATAACTTATTCCACTCCGGGATGCCTTGGCCGAAGGTCCTGATCAGCTTTGTCAAGAACTACTATATTAGATGTCGCTACTTCCGCAGTTGTTGCGGAAATTCTTCCCAGCCGGGCTGTTGAAGCACTTAACGAACTGCCGGCGTGTCCGGCAGTGATCAGGGTTATATAATCGGCAGAACCTGGCGACGGCGTTATGTTTAACGGCAGGTTGGACGGCGCTGGATGACGCGGCCTCCGAGTTTGCCTTCGCTCTGGCAGCTTCTGCCCGACTGGCCGGGCGATACCCACTCTTAAGGCTTCCGCAAGAATGAGCACGACTTTGGAACCTGACCGGTCCGTACCACCGTCACTCCGGGGCGCCCTGTCCGGGGTAAGGGTAATCGAGTGGGGAACCCTGGTATCGGCCCCCTTTTGCGGCAAGGCCTTGGGGGAACTAGGCGCAGATGTCATCAAGCTGGAGCCGCCGGGGACGGGAGAGGCCGGGCGCTACCGCGGGCCATATCCCGACCAAATCACCCATCCGGAACGGAGCGGACTGTTTCTTTTCGCCAACCTGAACAAGCGCGCCGTCACTCTGGACCCGACGGCAGCCGATGGACGCCGGCTGTTGGGACGGCTGCTGGAATCAGCGGACATTTTTCTGGAAAACCAGCCCCTTGAGCAGATAGAGGGGCTTGGGCTGGACTACCCATCGCTGCGGGAAAGCTGCCCCCAGCTCATTGTAACTTCGATTTCTCCCTACGGACGTTCCGGCCCCTACCGGACCTACCGGGGCACGGATTTGACCGCCAATGCCATGAGCGGACTCAGTTTTGGCACCGGCCATCCCCATCGGGAACCTTTAACCACTCCTTTGCGCCAGGCCAGCTACCTGGCCGGCATTGGCGCAGCTTTCGCCAGTCTGGCGGCGCTGCTGGGACGCGACCTGACCGGACGGGGCCAGGCGGTGGATGTGGCCGAGGCTCAGGTAATCGGGACACTGCTTACCGGCTACCACTTGCCTACTTATATCTACCGGGGCGTGGCCGGCTGGCGCTCCGGCAACCGGATGCGGTTAGGGTTGTTTCCCAATTGCGTTCTGCCCTGCCGGGACGGGTATATTTGCATCGACGCCCCGCAAATGGAGCAGTTCCGCCGGTTTCTGGATTTGCTGGGCGACCAGGAGTGGATGGACAATCCCCGCTATCGCGATCGCCGCGCCATGAGCGACCAATACCCGGAAGAAGCGGAGTCGCTGATTTCCCCCTGGTTTATGGAGCGTACCAAGCAGGAGATTCTGGCCGCCTGCCTGGAGCATCGTATCCCCTGCGTACCGGTGCAGACCTTTGACGAGGCGCTGGCCGACCCTCAGTTGAAGGCCAGAGAGTTTTTTCAGGAAGTCAGCCATCCCGAAGCCGGCGAGTTTCGCTATCCGGGGCCGCCTTACCGTCTTTCCCGCACCGGCGCCCGGTTGATTCGCCCGGCTCCCACCCTGGGTCAACATAATCGGGAAGTATATTGCGGCGAGTTGGGCTTGTCTGAAGCGGAGCTGGCGGCGCTGCGTAACTCCGGAACGATCTAGAACCGCCGCCGGGCCGCAAACTCAATCGTGAGGGAAGGATGTCAACCGAGACGGTTATTGCTGAACCGGGAAATCCGCTGCCCTTGTCCCGATACCGGGTGGTGGACTTTGGTACCGCCTGGGCCGGTCCGATGGCGGCCCAACTGCTGGCCGACCTGGGCGCGCAGGTCATCAAAGTGGAAAGCCGGGCCCGGCTGGACGGACTTCGCCTGGGTCGCCCAATTGCCGGCGATGATATTGCCGGCGGCGACCGGGGCCTCTGGCCTGAGCTGCAGCCGGTGTTTCACGGGATAAACCGCAACAAGCTCGGCGTAACCCTCAACCTGAAAACGGGTGAAGGGCGGGCCCTGGTACGGCAGTTGCTGGCCCAAAGCGACGTTGCCCTGAACAACTACTCTCCGGGCGTGCTGGAGCGTCTGGGTTTGGATTACCCGGAGCTGCGCAAGCTGCGCCCCGACATCATCCTGGTCTCTATGCCGGCTTTAGGGCAGACCGGCCCTCGGCGGGATGTGCTCGCTTATGCGCCAATAATTCAGGCCCTGTCCGGGCTGATGAGTCTGGTGGGCTACTCGGAAGATGAGCCGTTGGTCGGCGAGTTGCAGGCCCCCTGGAGTGATGTGGTGGCGGCGATTCACGCCGCTTTGGCCGCGATGGCGGCGCTGCGGCACCGCAACCACACCGGCCAGGGTCAGTTCATCGAAGTGGCTCAACTGGAAGCGACCACCTCCATGCTGGGCGAGGCTTTCCTGGAATACCAGATGACGGGTCAGGTTCCCCGGCCTCAGGGAAACCGGGACGCCGCCTACGCACCCCACAACAATTACCCTTGCGCCGACCCGGACCGCTGGGTGGCGATTGCGGTGGGCAGCGACGCCGAATGGGATGCCCTTTGCGCCGCCCTGGGAAACCCGGCCTGGGCCGAAGATGCCCGCTACGCCCACTCCGCCGGCCGCCAGGAATGCGTTGATGCCCTGGACGCCCATATTTCTGCCTGGACCCGCCAGCGCACGGCGCAGGAAATTACGGAAACCTTGCAGCGGTACGGAGTGGCGGCGATGCCGGTGATGAACATTGAGGACCAATTCCTGGATGCCCACTTGCAGGAGCGGCAAGCCTACCTGGAGATTGAGCATCCTCACGCCGGCATCGAGTGGTTGTACGGAATGCCCCGGCTGTTGAGCGACACGCCCGGTAGCCTCCGCACTCCGGCCCCGCTTCTGGGCCAGTACAACGATGCGGTTTTCCGGGAATTGCTGGGACTGTCGCCTTCGGACATCCGCCGACTGGAAACGGAAGAAGCCATCTACTGAACGTCCCCGGCTAAAATCCGGGACGCCCCGGACTGCTTTTCAAGCCGTTTTCAGACTGGCCGGTACCGCAGCCTTTGGAAAATAGCATACTTTAGGGGCTGAAATCCCGGTGGCCTTTGCTCCATATTCCCGTCCGCCTTCCTGACGGCAGCACCATTTTCGGTCGGCAGCTAATCCCGCAAGGGCGGCAGTACGGCAGTTAGCCAGGGTATCAGGTCCTGGAGAACTTCCATCGGTATCTCATGTCCCATGTTGTATTCCCGGTAAAGGGGCTGATAACCCTCTTGTTCCAGAAAAGCGTGGGTGGCGCGGGCCGTATCCACATCAATTTGCCGGTCCCGGGTGCCGTGCGCCACGAATATGGGCTGGCTGCGTTCCTGAGGCAGCTTGGGGCGCAGAATTTCCGGGTCGAAAACGGCGGCGCTCAAGGCCACCAGTCCGGCAAAGACCTCCGGCTGCCCCAAGCCGCACCGGTAGGTCATGGTTCCGCCCTGGGAAAAGCCCAGCAGGGCGACCTGGCCCGGCGCAGTGTTCAGCTGCTCAAAAATCTCCGCAAAGCAATCGGTCAGCAAAGCCTCCGAGTTCTCCCGGGCCGCCTCGACCTCTTCCGGGGAAGCCACATTCTGTCGGGGCATCCAGCCGTAGCCGACGTGGCCGCCGCCGAAGTCGAAGCCCAACGGCGCATTGGGGCAGGCGTACACATAGCCCCGGTCTTCGATAGCCGGCGCCAGGCCCGCCAAATCACCCATGTGCGCCCCGAACCCGTGCAGCATTATCACCAGGGGATAGTTGACCGCCGGGTCGTAATCGTCCGGGGTAACGGTCAGGAATCTGAGACTCCGGCCTTCGTGTTGTTCACCCTTCATTAGCGCTGCTCCTTGCCAGTGTTTACCGGACTTATCCTAACATCCGGGAGGGGGATTGACCAAGCCGGCCTTCTCCGTAGCCTTTGGCAAAGCCTTCGCTGAAGACGGCGACAAAGTCCGTTCCCAGCCGGCGCGCCGCCTGGCGTATCCCTTCCTGGGTAAACCTCAAGTCTCTGGTTAGAATTTCTTCTTTGTCCCGACTTGCCAGTGTGCTGCGGTACTTAACCAGAAATTGGCGCAATTCCGACCCGGCCAGCCCCATCCGCGACAGCAGCCGGAATTCCGGTGTAACCCGGACCAGGTTATACACTTCCTCCGGTTCCAGGTTGGGGAAATTGTCCAGTGACACCGAAATACCGAAGTCGATGAGGCGGCAGCCCGGCCCGTCGCCGGCTGGTGGTTCGGTGGTCGGCTCGACTATCAGATGGGATCGGCCCTCCGGGTCGGAAATTGTAGCATCGTTGTAGCAAATTTCCCGGGAATGGAGGGAGGCCAGAATTTCCCCCAACTGTCGCCCAATCCGGTAAGCGCCGTCTTCGATCAGCTCCCTTGCGTGAATCTCGGTAAAGAACCGGCCGGCAACCCATTCTTCCATCAGGAAGCCTTCCAGCGCTGGCCCTTGCGCCGGGCCGGCGGCGATGTCCCCGGCAACCGTAGCGATAATCGGCTCCCGACGGCTTTGCGCCGGTTTGACCACCAGGCCGGCGCCATCGTCGAACCGGAAAATGGCTAGTTTCCCCCGGGTTCGACCGCCAAAGCTGATTTCCGGCCGCTGGCCTTGACCATAGATGCGGTCATAGACGTCGGGAAACAGCGCATACCAGCCGTAAGCTGCCAGCAGCGAATCTGCGGCGATTTTGGCGAACAAGGCCGAATCTCGGCCCGCCAACTCCCCAAAAGGCGCCAGATGGGGCGGCAAATCCATTGCTGCGGTCGCCGCTTCCGGTTGCCGGACTTGTTCCGGGATCAGACGATGCGTAACGGAAATCGCAGCTCGCAGTTGCTCCAGTTCTTTAGCGCTGTACATTTTGCCTTGCCGGGAAAAGTCAGTCGGCGGTGGCGCTGGCGTAGAATTGAGGCAGGTCTATTGGCGCGCCACGAAAAAATTCCCTTTGTCGTCCGGCTCCAGCCGCAGTACATTAACTACCGTCTCGGTTGGCAATGGGCCGTAGATGTGGGGGTAGATTTCGCCGGAGCGGCTGGGTTCGTAAATTACTGAAGACTTTACCAGTTCCGCATCAACTTCCAGCGCCAACAGGTCAGCGCGCCCGGCATAAAGCCGCTGGGCCACCCGCAGCATCTGGTCTTCATCTTTGGAGCAGTGGATGAACCCTTCAGCTTCCAGGCTGGGGGGCCGCCATTCTCCGGCGGCGCGGGCCAAAGCCCAGTCAGCTTCCGAAATCAGGTGCAGAATCAGTGTCATTAACATCCTCGGAATTGCGGGCTCCGGGTTAAGCCGGGGATTGGCAGTCCGGTCTGAAACCGGGACAAGAGGAAAGCGCCGAGCCGGTTCCGGGATTGAGGATACTACGGAGTATCCCCGGGTGAACTGCGCCTGCTTTCCGGCGCCACGGCTGCCTGGAAAAGAACCGGCCAGGTTGGGCTTAAGGGTGGGCGATGGCGGGCTGATGCAGCCGGCTGCGGGAGCTCGGGAAGTTTCCCTAGCGGAAGCAACGGTCCTTACTGCTGTTCCAACAGGAAAGCTACCAGGGCATCAACCTCGGCGTCCGTCAGATTCAGGCCGGCTACGGTAGCGTTCATCAAGCCGGCTGGATAGCCTTCTACCAGGTAAGCGTCCGGTTCCTTAATGGACTGAACCAGGTAGTCCCGGGCCGACACACCGGCTTGTCGGGTTTCGGCAGTGGTGGCGACGTGGGTCAAATCAGGGCCAAGAACTCCGACCGCGCCCGGCAGTCCCTCAATGACGTGGCAGGTAGTACAAATGCCCCGTCCACTAAACAGCGCCTGACCTTCGGTGGTCGAACCTGAAGTTGGTTCCTGGTGGTCCTGATCGTCTTCGTGATAGTCGGGGTCATCCTGGTCTGTCTCTCCGTTGGAGTCGTGCGGGTCCGGCTCTTCGGTAGGACTCGCCACCGGCGCTGAGGCTGGCCGGTCCTCCAGACAGCCGCCAAATTCGTGGTCGAGGGTGCAGGGCTTGGCGTGGGCTTCGGCCCAGGGCCGGGGCGAGGGTGTAAAGGTGCCGAACAGCCCGATCAGCGCAAAAACAACGGCAAAACCCAAAGCAAGCCCGCCCAGGAATATCCAGGTCAGCATCCGGTTATCGAACTTGAGATGCATATAAAAGAAGATAACGGCGGCAAACTTGATGGCGGACAGGATGGACAGCGGCGCAATAGTCCACCCGGCTCCCCGGAAGTCCTCGGGCAGAATGATTACGAACTCGATAATCGTAACGACAAACAGAAATATGGCGATGCCCACATACTGTTTAAGCGTTGGGTGGCGGGATTCGTGAACCCCGGGGTCGCTGCTCATGCGCCGATTCTCCTTAGCTCAATCCGAGAAAGCTCGTAATCGAATGCGGTACGAGGGACGGGTCCCCGACGGGGCCGGTGTCGAAACCGCCAATCAAATAAACCAACGTGAAAATCACAATCCATACTATATCAACGAAGTGCCAGTACAGGCCGGCCAACTCCACATCCAGGGCGGTGCGCGGCCCCAAACGGCCCTTGCGAGCAATCCAGGCCAGGCCCAGCAGCCAGACGATGCCCAGGGTTACGTGCGCGCCGTGAAAGCCGGTAAGCGTAAAGAAAGTCGAACCGAACAGGTTGGTATCAATACGCAAGCCTTCGGATCGGAAGAGGTTAAACTCGTAAACCTGGAAACCGATGAAAATTGCGCCGAGAACGGCGGTGGTCAGCAGCCAGAACATAATCGCGCCCTGCCGGTCCTCATTGGTGGCGGCCAGCGCCCGCACCATCGCGAAGCTGCTGCACAGCAGGACGAAGGTGCTGATGGTGGTAATCGGCACGTCGATAATGTCCACCGGGTACGGCCCCACCAAGCTTTGCCCCCGGTAAACCATGTAGGTGGCAATCAGCGAGCCGAAAAACAGGCAGTCCGAGGAGAGGAACACCCACATTAACAGTTTCCGGTGATTAATGCCGGTAGTGGTATGCTCCTCAGCGTGTTCCGCCGCCGGGGCGTGAGGTCTGATGTCCGATTGGTGGGCCAACTCTAACCCTCCTGCCGTGGTTCCGCGGGATTCTCTACCGCTCCGCCGCAGTAGGGACAGAATCGGAACGCAGTTGACAATTGGTTGCCACAGTTAGAACACAACAAGCGAATCGTATGTCCGGTGGCAGGCCGAGCCGACGTAACAGCCTGAACCGGCGCCGCGCGCTCGGCTACCGCTGTCGCTGCCGTATGATGGTCGCCGCCGTAGGCTGTATGGTCGCCACCGTGATGCTCGGCGGCGGCCGGTTCATTGGACCAACCGATAATGCCAATGAAGCTGATGATTCCACCTATAAAGGGAATGGGGAAGCGGATATAGTCCCAACCGACATCAACCAGCATCCCGGCGCCCATAATCAGCACCCCGATTGCGGTAACCAGCGGCCAGTAAGAGGGGCTGGGCATATGGATTGTGCTGGGGTCCACCGGCGCTTCCGGCTCGGTAATTGGCCGACCTTCCGCCGCCGCTCGCCGCTTGACAATCCAGTAATGGTCGATACCTTCGACTTGGGGAATTTGCGCAAAGTTGTAGGCCGGCGGCGGTGAGGAAATGCTCCACTCCAGCCCCGGCGCATCCCAGGGGTCGTGGCCCGCATCGGGCTGCTTGCGCAGGGTTATCATTATATTAACAATGAACACCAGAGTTCCCAGCAGCAACACCAGATAGCCCAGCGAGGCCACCAGGTTCAGGCTGTCCCAACCGAACTCGCTGGCGTAGGTGTAAATGCGCCGCGGCATACCGTTCAGGCCCAGGTAGTGCATCGGGAAGAAGGTGATATTCATACCGATGAAATAGAGCCAGAAATGGAGCTTGCCGAATCCTTCGTGCAGCAACTTGCCGGTCAGTTTGGGGAACCAGTAATAGACCCCGGCAAAGATGCCGAAGAGAGCGCCGCCAAAGAGTACGTAATGGATGTGCGCCACGATATAGTAGGTATCCTGCTGCTGGTTGTCCGAGGGGGCTACGGCGTGGGAAACGCCGCTCAGTCCGCCCACGATGAACAATGCCACGAACCCCAGGGAGAACAGCATGGCGCTCTTCAAGTCGATGGAACCGCCCCACAGCGTGCCAATCCAGTTAAAGATTTTCACTCCGGTAGGCACGGCAATCAGCATCGTGGTAATGGTGAACACCGATACGGCGATCGGCCCCAAACCCACCGTGAACATATGGTGACTCCACACGGCCCAGCCCATAATTCCGATAACGATGCCGGAGAAGACCACCACCGGGTAGCCGAACAGAGGCTTCCGGGAAAAGGTAGGTAGTACCTCGGATACTATGCCCATGGCCGGCAGAATCAAGATGTAAACTTCAGGGTGGCCGAACACCCAGAACAGGTGCTGCCACAATATCGGGTCGCCGCCACCTTCGGGAACGAAGAAGTTGGTGCCGAAATTGCGGTCAAAGGTCAGCTCGATCAGCCCCACCGTGATTACGGGGAAGGCCAATACCAGCAGTATCGACGTAACCAGCGTCATCCATACGAACAGGGGCATCCGCATCAGGCTCATGCCCGGCGCTCGCATATTGACTATCGTTACAATGAAGTTGAAGGCCGCCGCCAGGGAGGATACCCCCAGCACTTGCAAGCCCAGCGCCCAGTAATCCAGTCCCTGGTTGGGGCTGAAAGGCTTTTCGGTCAGGTTGGCGTAGGAGAACCAGCCGGCATCGGGGGCCTGATTGGTCAGGAAGCTGGCGTTCAGCAGCAGGCCGCCGAAGAGGAACACCCAGTAGCTGAAGGCATTCAGCCGGGGGAAGGCCACATCCCGCGCTCCGATCGCCAGCGGGATGACGAAGTTAAAGAAGCTGGCGCTCAAGGGCATAACCACCAGGAAAATCATGGTGGTTCCGTGCATAGTGAACATCTGGTTGAAGGTATCCGGACTTACCATAGAGTTGTCCGGCACCGCCAACTGCAAGCGGATTATCCCCGCTTCAAGTCCGCCCAGCAGCAGGAAAATAAAAGCGGTAGTCCCGTAAAGAACTCCGATTCGTTTGTGGTCAACTGTAGTAATCCAGCCCCACAGTCCTGATTGACTTACCGGCCGGGGAATTACATCAGTTATTGCGGCCATTTTGCGCCTCCGCGCTCCCTTTCCCCCTGGAAAATATGGGTCAAGTCCAGTTTACTTCAAGCTGAGCAAGTATTCCAACAATGAGGAAATTTCCTTCTCACTCAGGTTGGCCCGACCGTCGGCGGTCTGATAGACGGCAGCCCTTGAGGCCATGTAGTTGCCCGGCTTAATTTCTTCCGGGTTGCGGACCCACTGCCGCAGGTTTTGGCGGTTCAACTCCACCAGCCCGGCGCCGAACCGTTCCCGGGCGGCCAGGTCGGTAAGATTGGGGCCGGGGGCGATGCCCGTGTCGCTGGTCATAAAGGCCTGCACCCGGCTGGCAACGACTTCGAGTGAATCCGACCCGTTAGCCGTGTGGCAGACCACACAGCCGCCGGTTCCGTTAAATACGGCCTGGCCGGCCTGGGCCTCCGCCGACAGGGTGGGCGGCTGCCCAAAGCCTTCCGCCCACGCCAGATACTCTTCCTGAGGCACGGCGTGGACCAGGAACTTCATCTGGGCATGGGCCGTACCGCAAAATTCGGCGCACTGGCCGTAGTAGGTGCCAACCTCGTCGGCCTGGAACCACATATAATTTTCCCGGGTCGGCACCACGTCAACCTTGCCGGCCAGCTTGGGCACCCAGAAACTGTGAATGATGTCGTCGCTGCGCAGATTCACCCGAATCGCCCGGTCCACGGGAATCCGCATTTCGTTGGCGGTGGTAATGCGCTTGGGGTTGCCGTCCTGGTCCAGAACTCCCGAATCCGGATACTCAAACTCCCACCACCATTGGTGACCGATGGCGGTAACTTCGAGGGTATCCGCGCCGGGCGGCGGCTGGTCCAGTTCGAACAGGGTGAAAACCGACCAGATGCCGAGGGCGAGAATCAGGATGGTAGGGATTACGGTCCAGGTGATTTCCAGAACGGTATGCCCGTGGGTTTGGGGCGGCAGCTCATCCTGCCCGGGCCGGCGGCGAAACTTGATGATGGCATAAAGCAGTACCCCCTCGACCAGGACAAACACGACGACCATTACCCAGAGGAGAACGTTGAAGAGCAGAAGCTGCTTTTCGGCCACCGGGCCGGCCGTCCCGAAGGTGGATTGCTTGGCATCCGGGGCGCAGGCCATTACCAGAAAAGCAATGGCTATAAACCCGAATAGCAGAAGATGTTTGCCGGTGCTGGATCGCCGCCTGGACTTATCGGTGGTATTGTCTTTGTTATTCCCCGCCGTACCGGTCGGAGAATCTGTGCCTCGGAAGGGCAAAAGCCCCATTTGCCAACTCCCTTTTCTGCTGCGCCGCCTGGGTGAACGCTTGGTATGTGCAAAATTTCACTAATGCAAGACATTACCACAGCCGGTTAAAGGCTGTCAATGAAATTGAAGGGAATTTAGGCAAGGTCAAGGCCGCACCAAAGCCTTCACCCTTAATCCCCCAGGGAGAGGGATTAAGGGTGAAGGCTTCCCTAAAAATCCGGAAAATTTTCCCGGCCCCTAGCTTGGCAAGTTTTCTTGATTAATGCTAAATTACTGCCGAAATCAGAATGAGGGCCCGGCCCTAAACCGCTGGCTCCCCGCTCCTCGCGGGAGAGGGGCTAGGGGTGAGGGCTTCCCACGCCGGCCCAGATTTTTTCAGGAGGTCTAAAGTTGTCTGAACAAAGATTTAATACCCCCCCCCCCCCCCCCCCGCACCTACGTAAACTTGAAAGGAGTGGCAGAAATGAGTGACCATGTCAATAAATACCCGTCGTCTCCACCCGGCCCGGGCCGAGTACCGGGCAGCTGCCATACCAGGCAGCGGCAGGGGTGGAGTTTTGGTGGATGTTAAGCCTGGTAGCCGTAATGCTGCTGGGAGTTGTCGTGATTGTCGGGAGGGATACGGATTCCGCCCTGGCCCAGTCGGGCAATGCTCCCGTTGAGTTGACCAAGGCCTTCGACGATATTGAATTGACGGAGGGCATGACCAAAGACCTGGACATGACGGCCCATTTCAGTGGGACGAATCTTACCTATGAAGTGGTGGTAACCACGACGCATCAACGCACCGGTAAGGTCCGTACTGCGGCGTGTAACACGGTGGCGAGGAACAAGGTAAAGTGCGAGTGGTCGGGGGAAGTATTGACCCTGACCGGCGGCCACGCCGCAGCGCAAGACCTGACCATCGGGATAACGGCTTCCGATGGGGCTGGGAATTCGGCCAGCGATGAATTCGTAATGTCGCTGGTGGACGAACTCTCCACGCCGGAGCCAACTCCCGAACCTACTCCGGCTCCCACCCCGGAACCTACTCCGGTTCCCACGCCGGAGCCAACTCCGGAACCGACGCCCATTCCAACCCCGGAGCCTACTCCGGCTCCCACCCCGGAACCTACTCCGGTTCCCACGCCGGAGCCAACTCCGGAACCGACGCCCATTCCAACCCCGGAGCCTACTCCGGAACCTACTCCGGTTCCCACGCCGGAGCCAACTCCGGAACCGACGCCGGCTCCCACCCCGGAACCTACTCAAGAACCAACTCCGGAGCCGACGCCCATTCCAACCCCGGAGCCTACTCCGGTGCCGACGACTACTCCGGAACCTACACCCGCGCCAACGGTTACTCCAGAGCCTACCCCCACGCCAACCGCGGCGCCGACGTTGCTGCCTGGAGATGGGACCACCGACGTGCCGGGCCAGGTTTCCGGCGCGACGGCGGTAAAGCGTTTGGGGTTGTTGGATGTCAGCTGGGAGCCGCGGGCCGATACCCAGGGTTACATCGTCTCGTGGTACGAAAAAATCAATGACGATGTAACCGTTGAGCTGGGCTCGGTGGACGTGGGCAGCGTCTCCCAGTATGTGATTCAAGGCGTGGCCACCGGGGCCAACGGCCTGGGAGTGACGGTAACGGCCTACAACGCCTGGGGCTCGGGCCTGCCGACCGTTGCCGGGTTCGCAACTCCGGCGGCCATTCCGACCCCGCCGGAGGATTCCGGCTCCGATAGTTCCAACTCGCCGGCAGAAGAGGAGGACATTTCGGGCCAGTCCTTCAGTCCGGCCCCGGCGCAGACCGCCCCGACTAAAAGGTCCTCCGCCAATCCGGGCCGTGCGCCGGAGCGAACCGGCGGTTCCACCCGGCCGGCCAGCGGCTCTTCTGAGGAGGCATCGGGTTCGCAGCAGTTCGCCGCGGCGAGCAGCAGCGACGGCCCCATGCGCTACTACCGGGACGGCGCGGAACTTAAGGTGGAAAACCTGCGGCACGACGATGCCATTGCCTACATCAAGCGCGAGTATCATCAGAACGGCCACATCTGGCCGATTCGGGCTCCGGACGCGAACGAGCAACTCGGCTACCGGGTCGTAGATTTTGGGCCTTACAGTGTGCGGCCCTATGAGTACACCTGGCCTTCGCCGACGCCGGGACTGGAGCACAAGACTTACGACATCGACCCCGACGGAGACGGGACAACGGAACAGGTGACCTTCTACGACTCGCTCTACGGCAGCAGCTTCAATCCTACGGACCTGGCGTGGCTCAACAATAACACGGAGACCTGCGAGCCCGGCGGTGGCGCTCCTCCCTTCACCTACTACACGGCGACGGCGATGAGCGGCGAAAGGTACGAGGGCGCCGGCACTGTCAGTCAGGACGACGACCGTTACCGGGTGACGCTTCAGGACATCTCCGCCGGCGAGATCTACATGGTCTATCGCGCCACCTTTGGCGTGGACAGCAACGGCAACGCCCCGGATCCCGATCCTGACGACTTCCGGGACTGCTCCACCTACCCCGACTCCACGGGCTCCAACCCCGACCCCTGCCAGGTCGAGTGGGGCGATGCCTGTAAGTACACCGGTTTCGGCTTCAAGCGCGCCCCCGGCGACACCGATGTGCCGACGGGCATGAACCCGCAGCTGGACACCGTCACCGAGACCGAGATCTCGGTATCGGGCCTGAAGGACGGAGCGACATTCTATATCAGCACCATCCGCGGTCACCTGTCAGATCCCATGGTGGTGGACGCCCAATCGTCGCGCGCGGGCACCGTCGATCCCCTCACCAAGCTGTTGAGCACCTACAAGGTGGGGGTCGATCTGAAGCCCCACCAGAATTACTACGTCGTCATTGAGACCGATGCCTGGTCCGGCGCGTACAACAACAGCGTACCCGGCTGCGACGAGGACGATGTGCACGGAACCTGCACTAAGGATGTATGGCTGGGCGACCGGACTGATTCCAATGGCGTGAAGTCCCTGCGAACCCAAAGATCGCCAATCAGCGACGACGCCTTCCGGTTTATTGCTCGCGAGTACCAGATCACCGTTCAGGTCAAAGACCACGCCGACCTGGACAACGACTTTCTCATCTCCCGAACCCGGGTCAATTATCGCGAAGCCGGCGGAACTTCAACGACGGTCCGCGTACACCCAATCAGCGATGACGACGCAGAGTGGCCCGGCTACGCCATCATCAACGGACTCACGTCGGGCGCAAACTACATTCTTTTCGTCGAAGCCGATACCGACGGCGACGGCAACTTCGAGTCCAAAAGCGGGTCCAAGAGAGTGCTCACAACGGCAGACATCGGCAAAGAGCCGTTGCTTGACGTGTTCGTCAGTCCAAGGGTCAAGGGGTTCGCTACGGTAGAGGCCCGGATTCACGGGGTCAAGGCAGGCGACCGTATAGTCGCTCAATTGCAGGAATCTACGGGGCAAACACAGGAATGTAACCCGCCGAATTTGGTTAACCCTCGATGGGTCAACCTCGTATCTACCCTTCCCACCACCCTCTCATCCTCCTTTTCAGGCGACAATTATTACGGAAAATTTGTACAGCATCTCGCAGACGGAGCTTGCCGGGTGCGGATCGGTGTGACACGAGCTGGCCAAACGGTTTGGTACGAATGGCAACCCAATCCCAACGATGGCACGAATCACTTTGGCCATATCTTGGTGAATTATCGCGGCGGCAACAAGGTAACCGTTGCCGGCATCAGCAGCGGCGACATCGTGCGCTATAAGCAGGACGCCAGCGGCGCCGCAGTTGTCGATGCGGGGACCGTCGGAAACAATCAGGACCATCTCACGTTCACGCTTCCTGACAGCGACTATCAAGGGCTCGCCTACAAGATCTGGGGACGCGGGGCAGCGAAAACTCCCCCGAGCACGACTTCGCCGTGCCAGCGCGCGCCTCCCTCGGCGCCGCCGGCCGGATTGGCTGGATCTCCGACGACGACCTCAAAGCCGGGCTGCAGGTCTATGTTGAAGGCGTCGGCGACGAGGTCACCAGTTGGGCCCTGCCCACCAGCGCGCTCAGCCGGGCCGACCAGCGGTTCTTGTCCCAGTGGACCGAATATGTACACCCCACTTGTAAGGAGTACTACCCGGCGCCACATCAGGGAATCTGCAAGGAATACAATGATGACGGCCAGACGATCACTCATACCAACTATGATGTGACCGTCTCCATGGTAACGGCGACCATCGACTGGGATGCTGCGATGACCTTCAATCAGGACAAGGTTGCGCTGGGCGAAGGCGGCCCCTTCTTCTACACGGTCGAGACCTCCCGGTCAGCAGCCGGCAATGAATGGGCAACGCTGATCCGCATCAGGAACGATCAGAATACCCAGTACCTGCTCTGCGTTCCCGACGAGGCGGACAACGACGTGCCGGACATCGTCAAGTACTTTGACATCCCGCAAAGCGGCGCCGACTACGGCGTGTGCCAGGCGGTAAACCCCAACACAAGCACTTACAAGTTCCCCGACCTGTAGGGAGGGGACGGCCCTCATCCCCGGCCCCTCTGCCGCGAGGAGAGGGGAGGGAAGGGGGCCGGCGGTTTAGTCCGTTCTAAGGGGTGAGGGGGAATCCCTCACCCCTGACCTTTCTCCCGCGAGGAGAGGGCGGGGAGCAATCAGCAATAAGTCTCCTTCTCCCTCAGGGAGAGGGATTAAGGGTGAGGGCTTAAAGGCACGGGGCTAAGGTTGTAGAAGCTGGTGGAGGTGAGGGGATTCGAACCCCTGACCCCCTGCGTGCAAAGCAGGTGCTCTCCCTCTGAGCTACACCCCCACTTCAAGACCCATACATTCTAGCATACCCCTCGCCAATAACCACAGCCGGCGCCGGGATATTCGCCTCAAACGCGCCGCCGCGGTGTGCGCCGCCGCGGGAAGCACAGGCGTTGACCGGAGAAGCGGCAGCGAACCCGGCGGCGGCTAAATTATGGCGAGTGTCGGTGGCCCTATTGACGCACCGCTTTCCAGTATCCATACTTTGGGCGTTGCCCAACCCAGGGCGGCAAACTTTTGTGGAGGTAAACGTCCTATGACTACCGTAGGAAGCGGCGAATATACTTACGAACTTATCGAGAGCTGGGCCAGGCTGCCCGAGGGGGAGACCTTTGGCATGGTCAGCGCCGTTGCCACCGATTCCCAGGGCCAGGTTTACGCCTTCCAGCGCAAAGAGCCGCCTATTGTTATTTTCGACACTGACGGCAACTTTGTCGGTTCCTGGGGCCTGAACGCCATCAGCAACCCTCACGGCATTTTCATCAAGGACGACATCGTTTACATTACCGACCGGGAAGACTCGGTATGCCTGCGCTATACGCTGGACGGCAAACCGCTGCAGGTAATCGGCGAGCGCGGCGTCCACTCCGACACCGGCTGCGAAGTGCCGGGTACCCTGTGTCCCCGTTCCGCCGGCCCCTTTAACTATCCGGCGGAGTTGGTGCCCGGCGCCGAAGGCGATATGTACGTCGCCGACGGTTACCGCAACGCTCGGGTGCATCGCTTTGCCGCTGACGGGCAGCTCAAGTCCTCCTGGGGCGAACCGGGCAAGGATGCGCCCAACGAATTTCACCTGGTGCACAGTATGATGGTGGGCGCCGATGGCCTGCTCTACGTCTGCGACCGGGAGAATAACCGGGTCCAGATTTTCAACGCCGACGGCGAATACCAGGGTATGTGGACCGACCTGCTCCGTCCCATGGACATTTCCCAGGACGATAATGGCGTTTTCTGCATCAGCGAGGGCGGCCGGGATGCCCGGCAGGGCTGGACCGAGGATACCGACTCCCGCATCAGCCTGATGAACGCCGCCGGGGAACTACTGGCTCGCTGGATTATCCGCGGCGGCCACGGCAGTTGGATTGCCCCCAACGGCGACATTTACGTCGGCGTTCCCGACGGCGTCGGCGTGGACAAGTACGCAAAGCAGGGTTAGTTTGCACCGACCCCGACGCAAAAACCGGGGAGCGAGACTTGGGCCGCTCCCCGGTTCACTTTCCCCAATACACGCTGAAGCCCGGGCGAACTTCCTCCCGGGCTGACTCGAATCAGGAATTTTGTTAGTTGGCGACCCGGAGCGGACTCGAACCGCCGATCTCCGCCTTGACAGGGCGGTATGTTAACCAACTACACCACCGGGCCTCTTGACTGCCGGACGCCTGAATGTGCGCCGTGAATTCAGTTTAGGGCCTATGCCGTAACTATGTCAAGCCATCAGGAAGCGCCGGACGGGCAAAACCGGAAAGACCGGCTGGGGGTGAGGGCTTCCCCATAACCCTTGGTGGGCAATCACACAACATAATTATGGAGGTGCGGCGATGAAGGCTGCCGTTCTACGCGAGGTGAACGTACCCTTGACAGTGGAAGAGGTGCAGGTTGACGCCCCGGGCCCGCGGGAGGCGCTGCTGCGCACCGGAGCCAGCGGCGTCTGCCACAGCGACCTGCATTTCGTTGAAGGAAGTTACACCATCTCGATGCCGGCTATCCTGGGACACGAGGCCGCCGGCACGGTGGAGGCTGTCGGGGAGCAGGTCAGCTATCTCAAGCCGGGGGACACGGTGATAACCTGCCTTTCCGTATTCTGCGGCCACTGCGAATTTTGCCTGCGGGGTCAGCCGGTGCTGTGCACTCGAACCGACGTCGTGCGCGGGCCGGGACAGCCGCCCCGCCTGCGGCAGGATGGACAGGCCCTTACCCAGATGGCCCAATTAGGTTCCTACGCCGAGCAAATGCTGGTTCACGAGAACGCCTGCGTCAAGGTACGGGATGACGTGCCCATGGACCGGCTGGCATTGATTGGCTGCGGGGCTACCACCGGCCTGGGCGCCGTGCTGAACACGGCCCGGGTGGAACCGGGCAGCACGGTGGCCGTGGTTGGCTGCGGCGGCGTGGGCCTCAACTGCATTCAGGGAGCGGCTCTGGCCGGCGCCCTGCGCATTATCGCCGTGGACACCGTGGAAACCAAACTGACCCTGGCCCGGGAGTTTGGCGCCACCGACGTTATCGACGCCTCCAGCGGCGACGTGGTGGAAAGAATTCGAGACCTTACTGACGACGGGGTGGATTACTCCTTTGAGGCCATCGGGCTGAAAGCGACTGCCGAGCAGTGTTACCAGATGCTCCGCCCCGGCGGGACCGCTACCGTTATCGGGATGATTCCGGAAGGCACCATGATCGAAATTGACGCCGGCGGCTTCCTGCGGCGGGAACGCAAACTTCAGGGCAGCAGCATGGGTTCCAACCGGTTCCGCACCGATATGCCCCGCTACGTGGAGTTCTACCTGCAAGGCCGGTTGAAGCTGGATGAACTGGTCAGCCAGCATCTGAAGCTGGAGCAAATCAACGAAGCCTTTGCCGATATGAAAGGCGGCAATGTAGCCCGCAGCGTAATTCTGTTTGACTAGCCAAGGCGACGGACCAATTTCGCAATCACCAGGGTCGGCATTCTTAACCTAAAGTGAAATAGCTATATACTTGGCGGCAGCTGATACTGAAGATTGGTGGATCTGGACGGCGGCGGTTGAGGAAGTCGATGGGTACACCAAGGAGGTGGAAATGTTGGTTTACCACCGGGCCCGGTGGTGCGGTCAAGAATAGCCAGGACTCAATAGCAACACGGGTTAAGCATACCACCAAAAGGAGCGTCTTTCATGGCAAGTCAAGCCAGGCCGCGGGTCTATCTCATCGGCACCGGCGGTTCCATCTCCTTCATCGGCGACTACCGTACCGACTACGTTAATTACAGCTACCGCAATCGGCACCTGACTATCGCCCAGATGCTGGAGCGAGTGCCCGAAGCACTGGAATTTGCCGAGGTGCTGCCGGAGCAGTTAGTCAACGTGGGCAGCGCTAATATCCTGCCCGGCCACTGGCTGCAACTGGCCCGGCGGGCCAACGAAATCTTCGCTCAAGACCCGCTGGCTGCCGGAATCGCCATCACCCATGGCACCGCTACGCTGGAGGAGACGGCCTATTTCCTGAACCTGACGGTCCGGGACCTACGTCCGGTAGTGGTTACCGGGGCGATGCGACCGCCCACCGGCATGGGAACCGACGCCGACCTCAACCTGCTGGACTGTATCCGGGTAGCTGCCGCGCCCCAGTCTGCCGGCCGGGGAACTTTGACGGTGCTGAATAACGAAATCCAGGGGGCCCGGGATGTAACCAAAAGCAATAGCTACCGGCTCGAGACCTTCCGCTCCGGCGAGCTGGGCTGCCTGGGGTATGCCGACTCGGATGAAGCGGTAGTGTTTTATCGTTCCCCGACTCGCCGGCATACCGCCGACAGCGAATTCGACATCACCGACTTGGCCGAACTGCCCCGAGTGGACATTGCCTATGCCTACGCCGGGGCCGACGGTTTGGTGGTCAACGCCCTGGCGACCGGCGGAGCGGCCGGCATTGTAGCTGCCGGTCTGGGTGGTGGCGGCTCACCGCCGGAATTTATGTCGGCGCTGCGGGAAGCGCGGGAGCGAGGCTTGCCGGTGGTCATCGCCACCCAGACGGGCAACGGGCGGGTAGTCCGCAGCCGCCGTTTCGTGGAAGACGGCTATATTGCCGCCGACAATTTGGCGCCCAAAAAGGCGCGCATCCTGCTGATGCTGGCCTTGACCAAAACCGCCAACCCGGCGGAAATCCAGCGGATTCTGCTGGAGTATTGATGGTTACTGTATCGACGGCGGGCGTGAAAAGTCGTGAAATCGGCAGATTAAGCCGAAAAGACGACGAAGGTTATTGGCGTGGATTTTAGCCTGGCGGAGTCAGATACCACTTTGGGAAAATTGGCCTTACGGGATAAGGTCGTGCGGTAGCCCTCTCCCGGTCGAGAAATGAGATAAGGGCATCATTTAGGAGGCTATCTATTCATCGGTTGCGTCCTCGCCCCTTCCGCCATATCATATTCCTTACCCAACAATCCTCAAATCGAGGTCATCAATGTTTCCTCAGAACGTTTTTCCCGATACCGCCGCAATTGACAGTCAAGGCCGACTGGTTATCGGCGGCTGTTCCACCCTGGACCTGGCGGAGGAGTACGGCACCCCCGTTTACGTGCTGGACGAAGCCACTCTGCGCAACCGCTGCCGCAGCTACCGGGCGGAGTTTGAAAGCCGTTGCCCGGGCGCCGAGACGCTTTACGCCTCAAAGGCTTACATCAACCCGGCCCTGGCCCAAATTTTTCACGAAGAAGGGCTGGGACTGGACGTCGTGTCCGGCGGTGAGCTGGCCGTGGCCGTGGCCGCGCAATTCCCGCTGGAGCGGGTCTATTTTCACGGCAACAACAAGACACCCGACGAACTGGCCTACGCCGTGGCCCAGGGAATTGGGCGAGTAGTGGTGGATAGTTTCCATGAACTTGACCTGCTCAACGGCATCGCTGCCGCCGCCGGAAAGACGCAGGATATCCTCATCCGGGTATCGCCGGGGATTGACCCCCATACCCACGCCTACACTACTACCGGCATCATCGACTCAAAATTCGGCTTTTCCATCCAAACGAGCCACGCTGCCGACGCTGTCCGCAAGGCCTTGGCCGCCTCTAACCTGAATTTGCGGGGACTCCATTTTCATTTAGGGTCTCCCATATTTGAGCTGGAGCCTTACGCCGCCGCTACGGACCTGGTACTGCGGTTCGCTGCCGGCTTCCGGGAGGAAGGTCTCAACTTGCAGGAATTCAGCCCCGGCGGCGGTTTCGCCATCGCCTACACCCGGAATCAGGAACCGCCAACCATCGCCGATTACGCCGAAACCATCGTCGCTACCCTCAAGGCTGCGTGCGACGAACTGGGCTTGACCCTCCCGACCCTCCTGATTGAGCCGGGACGCTCCATCGTCGGGCCGGCGGGAGTAGCCCTGTACCGTATCGGGGCCATCAAGGACATTCCCGGAGTACGCAAGTACGTCAGCGTGGATGGCGGCATGGGCGACAACATCCGCCCCGCCCTGTACCAGGCCGAATACGAGGTGCTGTCGGCTGGCAAGATCAATGTTGCCGAGGTTGAAAAAGTTACCATCGCCGGCAAATACTGCGAGTCGGGAGACGTACTGGCCGCGGACATTATGCTGCCCACCCCGGAGCCGGGGGACATCATTGCCATTCCCGCTGCGGGGGCCTACTGCCCTTCTATGTCCAGCAATTACAACTTGAACCCGCGCCCGCCCATGGTGCTGGTTAATAACGGCGAGAGCCGACTGATTCGCCGCCGGGAAAGCTATGCTGACCTGATGTTGTGTGATGTTTAGCCTGGCCCTCCGGCTCCAGGTTGCTTAATCCGGTAAGGGAGACGGTAAGCCTTTCTTGACGGCTGCCGGTCAGTTGGCAAGGCAATAGCCGATTATGTGGCAGATTTACGGGCAAGACCACATCATTTTACAATTGGATGCCGCCCTCAAAGCGGACCGGTTGTCCCATGCTTACCTGTTAGCCGGGCCACCCCACGTGGGCAAGATGGCTTTGTCCATCGGCATAGCTCAGGCAGTCAACTGTGCCGCCGGGGGCCGGCCGGCGTACCGCCAACCCGACCGGGCAGCGCAACTCTCACCCCAACCGGGCCCGACTGCCGGTCTCTTCGATGCGGCGGATACTTTCCCGGATACACCCTCGCCATCTCTCATGGGCGGCTTTGAGCAGGAGAGCTTCGGGGAAATAGAGCCGGGGCGAGCGGAATCCCCGCCCTGTGGGCAATGTTCCCAATGCCAGCGCATCGCTGATGGGCTCCATCCCGACGTGCGGATAGTCGGCGTTGGCGACGGCGATGAAGATGGGCCTTCCCGCCGGGACATCCGCATTGAACAGATACGGGAAATCGAGTCTTTCCTCAATCTGACGCCCTACGAGGGAACGTGCAAAGTGATTATCGTTGACGGCGCGGAGTTGATGAATACGGCGGCGGCCAACGCCCTGTTGAAGACGCTGGAAGAGCCACCGACGAATACTATGTTATTACTGCTGACCGCCAACGAAGATGCCCTGCTGCCCACTATCCGCTCCCGCTGCAGTACGTTATACCTGAAGCCGGGGGCCAAGTCTGCTCTGGAGAATCAGCTGACCGCAGACTACGGCGCCGACCGGGAACTGGCCGAACACCTGGCGCGAATATCCCGGGGATGTTTCGGTCAGGCGGTCAGTGCCCTGCGGAACGAACAAATTCTGGAACAACGGAACGCAGATCTGGAGCGGCTGCAAGAAGTCTGCGAAAGCGGGTTAGATGTGCGGTTCGACTATGCCGCTGAGTTGGCGACTCGCTTCAGCCGAGATCGGGAGGCGACCAAAGATCTGCTGTATCTCTGGCTGCGCTGGTGGCGTGATTTATTGCTGATTAAGGAGGGAGGAGATGCGTATCTGCACAATTCCGACCGGATCGCTCCTCTGCGCCTTCAAGCGGCCTACCTTACTACGGGCGAGGTAGTAGCCTTTATAAAGCGGCTCAATCGAACGCTGGAATCTCTGGACGCTAACGCCAATCCTCGTCTCACCCTGGAAACGCTGATGCTGGGACTGCCGGCATTATAGCCTTCCAGTCGAACTTAGCGATACGTAGATGCGGCCTTTCCCAGCAGAGGTTTAGAGGTATAGAATGTATGGTGAATGAGAGACAATAATACAACGTGGTGGTTCTGGGTACCCGTTCTGCCCAAACCGGTGATAGTGGCGGCATGGGCAGCCTTCTGGGGGTTGACCGCCGCCGCGCCGTATATTCGCCATTTGACGGTGCTCGATCAGCCCTGGTGGTTTGACCTATGGTACGGGGTAGGCGGAAACACTATCGGGGTTTTTACCTGGGCCATTATTGCAATTCAGCTTACTGCGGAGGTTGTATTTATGATTTTTACCCTGCGGGCTAACCGCCATCAGGTAGAGCAAGCAGCTCTTAAAAGTCGGGAGCAGGGACTGGAAGAGGGATTGGAGCAAGGTCTTGAACAGGGATTGGAGCAAGGTCTTGAACAGGGATTGGAGCAAGGTCTTGAACAAGGATTGGAGCAGGGATTGGAACAGGGCCAATCCGAACGGCAACAGGCTTGGATGGAATGGTATGAGCGGGTACGCGACGAACTGCCTGAAGACGCTCCGCCACCGCCCAAACTCGATAACGGTAATGGACATAAAGGCATTTAGCCGGCAGCTTTAAGAACGGCTCTTTCCTTATCATTATGCCGGGTTAACCGCGGAGGTTGTATTTATGATTTTCACCCTGCGGGCTAACCGCCATCAGGTAGAGCAAGCAGCTCTTAAAAGTCGGGAGCAGGGACTGGAAGAGGGATTGGAGCAAGGTCTTGAACAGGGATTGGAACAGGGCCAATCCGAACGGCAACAGGCCTGGATGGAATGGTATGAGCGGGTACGCGACGAACTGCCTGAAGACGCTCCGCCGCCGCCCAAGCTCGACAATGGGGCTGACGAGGACCGTTAAATATACCGAACATAGGGGTAAGGACAGCTCTTCCCTACCCCGGCTCCTGCCAAATCGGAAAGGTTAGCCTGCGACACGCCTCCTGAAGCGGCCGAGTTTTTGCTTCCCCGGTCAGTCCTTGTCTTCCGTCCAGGGCAGGTAAGGTCGCCACTCATCCAGGATTGCACGGTTTTGCAGAATGCGATAAGGGTTGGGTTGAGGCGCTCGAGGCAGGGTCTTCAGTCGCATATTGGCTTCTTCAGGGGTCCGGCCGGCCTTGCGCAAGTTGCACCGGCTGCACGCTGCCACCACGTTCTCCCAAGTATGAGTGCCCTTTTGCCGTCTGGGAACCACGTGGTCCAGGGTCAATTCCTGATTTTTATTGCCGCAGTATTGGCAAGTGTATTGGTCGCGCAGGAATATTTCCTTCTTGGAAAGCTTTCGGGGGACAAACGGTCGCTTGACCAGATATACCAGACGGATAATGGAAGGGGCATCAACGGTGGCGGTTACAGTGTGGACCTCGCCTCGGTGGTTTTCCAGAAGCTCCGCTTTACCCTTGCTCAGCAGGATAATCGCCCGCCGCACCGTAGATATATTAATCGGCACGTAGTTAAGATTAAGTACCAGCACCGGCGAACTTAACACACGGTCCACTACCGCTTCCGGAGCGTGGACATTCCGGCTTGGGCCACCAGTATCCGTCGCGGTTTGGTCCTGTCCTGCCACCTTCACCTCACCAGGTTTGGCATAGGCCAAGCGTGCAAAGTTGGGGAACCGGGATGGATGCTACGTCTGAATTAACATTATATACTAATTTTCCGGGGAGCGGCGTCCTTATGTAACCTTGCCCTGACGGTGCAGAACTACAAGGTCTCTGGTTCTGACCGCAATCAACAGCCCAGTCAAGCCGTACAGGTATCCTCCAAGAACGTCGCTGGGCCAATGAACTCCCAAATAGACCCGCGAGATGCCTACCCCCAGAATTAAAACTGCCAGCAGGGCGGCCAATCCGCGCCTTACCCAGGGTTCTTCAACGTACTGCCACGTTAGCCAAATCAGAATTCCGCCCAGCAAGATGGCGAAGGTGGCATGGCCGCTGGGAAAACCCAGCCCCGGCGGAACGGGTTCGATAATGGCATAGTCCGGGCGAGGACGGCCGACTATTGGCTTCAGCGCCAGGACAGTGAAGGTGAACAGAACGACAACGGTTAGCAGAAGGGCATCTACCCGACGCCTTTGCCACAGCAGCCCAGCCAGGACAACCAACGTCAGAGCCGTTGCTACCGGATACCATCCCAGATAAGTCAACGTCCGAAAAATCCGGGTTAACACCGGATTTTGCCAGTCTTGCAAGGCTGCCAGCCAGGCCGCGTCCCCCGGCCAGACCGGCAGCGCCCAGGCCAGGATAAAGGCGACGACCGTAATCAGGACTAACCCAAGTATCAGGATGTCCTGAGAGGAACCAAGATGATGAACAGCTTTCCGTTGTCGCTGGGTCGTCAAGGAATTACGTCGCAAGAGCAGGATAATCCGGGACAAGTGTAACAGGAAGTTACCCTGCCCCGTCAATCAGGGCTATCGCATATGGAATTTAAGAGGCCAATTGACGGGTAAATCTCCGTTTTTAACTGCTAAATTTGGGTAATTTAAGACTTAAACCTTTGGTTTTGATGTTGATTACCCAGTAAAGCGCCGCCAAAACATCGGAAAGTTCCGTTCTGAGCCTGAAATTTTTTCATATGCGATAGCCCTGCCCCGTCAATTTTCCGACAACACGGTCAGGCAGTTCCCTGTGCTATACTTCCGAGGGGCAAGTGAACCGGACCCCATCCCGGGCGCGCTTGAAATAGGCTGCAACTGCCGGGGCAGGAGATTTGATGGACCCAGCTATAGCTGTTGCCATAGACGGGCAGGCTGCCGCCGGCAAGACGGTGGTCGGTCGGGAATTGGCCCGCCGTCTGGGTGTTCCCTTTTTGGACACAGGCATAATGTACCGGGCGATTACCTGGCTGGCCCTCCGGCATTGCATACCAATGGAGGATGAGGAAGGCTTGACCGAGTTGGCGCGGGAGGCCAGTTTACAATTGAATGACTGGGAAGGCCGCTCCATCCTCCTGGACAACGTAGAAATAAATTTGGAACTGCGCGCGGTGGAAGTTGACCGGCACGTATCCCTGGTAGCCAGGGTATCCGGCGTGCGGCGGGAACTGGTGCGCCAGCAGCGGGAAATCGCCGCCGGCTCCGGTGGAATCGTGATGGTAGGACGCGACATCGGCGCCGTAGTTCTGCCCGATGCGTCCCTCAAGGTATTTATGGTTGCCTCTCCCGAGGTTCGGGCCCGGCGCCGCTACTCCGAGCTCACCGATCAGGGGCAGCCGTCCGACTACTCCCAGGCGCTGGCTAACGTGACCGGTCGGGATGAGATAGATTCCCAAAGGGCCGACGCTCCCCTGGCCCGGAACCCGGACGCTTTCCTGATTGACAGCAGCGACCTGACGGTGGAGCAGGTAGTGGATAAGCTGCTGGAGCTGCTAGATGCCGGAACCGGAAAGTCAGCCCCATGACGGTCTTGTACAACCCGGGACGGTCGCTGGCCCGGTTTTGTTTTAACGTTTTTGGCCGGCTGGAGGTAACCGGACGGGAAAACGTGCCACCCTTTGGCCCCTTGATTGTGGTGGCTAACCACATCTCCTACAATGATCCTCCCTCCCTGGCCGCCGCCTTGCCGCGCCCGCTTACATTTCTGGGCAAGGAAGAACTGTTCGTACCGGCGCCCAAAGGCTGGCTGTTCCGTTCGATGCGAGTGCATCCGGTGGACCGGACTTTTGGCGCCAGCGCGCTGCGAACGGCTTTGGCTCTGCTGGCCCAGGACCGGGCGGTCGTCATCTTCCCGGAGGGTCGGCGCAGTCCCACCGGCAAACTGATTGAGGGAATGGCCGGGGCCGCCTATCTGGCTATCCGGTCCCAGGCTCCGGTACTGCCCATCGGTATCACCGGAACCGAAAAATTCCCGCACCAGCGAATGCCTTTCCCTTTCTGCCGATTTCAGGTCAATATTGGCGCGCCATTCACGCCGCCGGTACTGGCCGGGGGACCAACCCGCGTGGCGGCGACGGCAGTGCTGGAAATGATTATGCAGCGCATCGCTTTCCAATTACCCCCGGAATACCGTGGAATTTACGAGTTTGAAAAATGACGGGCCGGCGCCGGCCCGAAGGTGAACTCAGCCCTGCCAACTCCCTCACCCCCAGCCCCTCTCCCGAAGAGAGAGGGGAGATGCCGGAATGAGGACAATAGTCGTCCGCTTGCCGTTGGTCTCCCGCATGGATAAGGTTTGGGGTATGGGAACCGGCTGGGCAAGCCTTGGGTTGCGGACGAAGGGACTTATCCTTCCCTACCGTATATCGGTTCGCCTTGACCCTGCCGGGTTTCCCGCTATAATGTTTGCTACGCAACTAGATGAGGAGTCCAGTTTATGGCGCAAGAGCAATTGAAACCCTTCAACTATGACGCCATCCAAATTGGCGAGGAGTTGGGTTCTTACGAATACGTACTGACTCAGGAGATGCTGGACAGTTTCCGCGCTTCGGTGCAGGACCCGGATGCCTGCTTCCCTACCCTGGCCGTGAAGCATGACGCCACCGCCTTCAATATGGTCTATGATGATCAGACCGGTGGCGTGAATGCCGGCAATGAGGTGGAGTTCTTCAATCCCCCCATTCCCGGCAAGCGGGTCATTGTTACCGGCAGAATTCATGACAAGTATCTGCGACGGGACAAACCCTACATGGTCATCGAGGCGACCGCCGTGGATGAAGATGGCCGTATGCTGGAAAAGCTGCGCACTTATCAGATGAAAAAACCAGACGAGGTGGGTAAGAAATGGCATCCCCAATCTTAGACAACGCAACTATCCCAACGTTGACCAAGTCCATAACTCAGGAAAGCATTGACCAGTTCGAGTCCTGTGGCATCCTGGACCGGCAGAATATCCATAACAACACCGAGCTGGCTACCCAGCGGCTGGGCACTACCTATACGCTGGCTTCCGGTCGGATGTCCATCACCTTCGCTTCTGAGGCCCTGCGCAAGTTTTTTGGCCCGGAGGTGTTTAACCACACCGGCAGCGTGAACCTCAAATTTCTGCGTCCGGTCAAGCACGGCGACACTATCACCGTATCCGGTTCGGTAATCCAGCAAGAACCGGTGGATAACGGCACTCAAGTAACGGTTCTGGTGCAATGCCAGAACCAGAACGGCGATACTACGGCCGTAGGCCAGGGTACCGCTATCGTCTCCTAAACTTACCCCGACCGACCAACGCCCGGGCGGGCCAAAGGCTGATTAGCCGGCCCGCCCTATTCAATTTGAGATGTTTCCCACGGCACTTCGACCCATAGCCGTGTCTGCTAAAATACCCTCCCGAGTTTCTACGGGAGAACAAATTTCGAGGAATATCCCTGCAAACCACCGCAAATGAAACTCCGGTAGTATTGGGGAGTTTCGCCTTTTCGACCAAGGAAAATTATGCTGTTCCCAAACTGAAATTACGCGAAGATAGTTGCTGCAGTTTCCCGGTTACTTAGCTGCCGGAAGCGGGTCAGAGAAAGACAAACTGATACGATTCCCTTATAATAGCGCCGAAGCTGATAAGCTGCTAAGTGGACTGAGGCAAATGAAGGTTTACGTAGCCAGTTCCTGGCGCAATAAAATCTACCCGGCGGTGCTGGAGGCGCTCCGCCACGCCGGGCACGACGTTTACGACTTTCGGAATCAGGGCGGAGCGGACTGGAATCCGGCAGAGATAACTTCCGGCGAACTCTTCAAGTTCCTGCAGCACCCCCGGGTAGATTCGATTTTCCGCAACGACATGAAAGCGCTGGTTGAAAGCGACGCCGTTGTTTGCGTCCTGCCCTGTGGCCGGTCCGCGCACCTGGAGTTGGGCTACGGCATTGGCGCCGGCAAGCGCACCGTCCTGCTTTGGCATGACGGGGACGCCCCCGATATAATGCACAAGGCGGTAGATGCCATCGTTTTTGATGTTTCGGAAATTCCCGCAGCGCTGGCGGCCGGTCAATAATCAGCCGGGCCGCCGGTGAATTGCCGTACCACGGTCAGCCCGGCTTTTGCGTTACTCCCTTTTACGCTACCCCAATGAAACCTCCCGGCCTTCCTCCGAGGCCTGCCGGATGGCGTCCACCAGGCGATGCAGCTCCACCGCCGCCGCAAAGTCGGGCTGGCAGTCCTGGCCGGAGCGGATGGACTGCCCAAACTGGTAATACATCTGCCCGACGTTAAAGGCTTCTCCCCGGGGCATACTTTCCAGAACATTGACCAGACGCGCCGGCGTCTCCATCGGCTGCAATTCTCCGGGCCCCTGCACCCCGCGCAACTCCATTTTCCGCAACTGGGGCGAGTCCACCGAAGTTGCCGCCAATGTACCCTTGCTGCCGTAAACTTCCATTCGCAAGCCGCTGCCGGCCCAGGGGTTGCTGGCTACGTGAACCGATGCAACGCCGCCGTCTTTCAGCCGACCGCTAATCAGGATGTTATCCGGCGAAGTTACCGGCAGATGCTGCCCGGTGTCGGTTTCGAACCATTCTTTGGTCTGGGTGGAAACCACGGCGGAAACGTGGCTGAAGTCGCCTACGACGTAGCTCAGGGCGTCGATGCTGTGGCCGCAGGCAATGGTGAGGGTATGGGCGCCCAGGTCATTATCCCGCTGCCAGGTACGGTGGGAAGGACGTTCCTGCGAGCCGCCCCGAACCAGGCTTAAATGACAGGACAGTACGTCGCCTACGTAGCCCTCTGCCACCAACTCTTGCATATACTTGATGGTTGGCGCTTCCCGGGCCTGGAGCCCTACCAGATTACGCACTCCCTTCTCCCGGGCCAGGTCGGCCATTTCCCGGGCCTGGGCCGTAGTCTGTCCCAGGGGCCACTCGGTATAAACGTGCTTGCCGGCCTGCAGGGCGGCCATCGTCGGCTCGTAGTGCGATGGCACCCGCAGCACTACCGACACGGCGTCGATGTCCGGGTGGGCCAGCAGGTCCTGGTAGTTATCGAAGGCCAACCTGGCGCCAAAGGCGCGGGCCGACTCTGCCGCGCTTTCCATGCGGGTGGTACAAACGGCGGTCAGCTCAAATTCCGGACTGGCCGCCACTGCCGGCAGGTGCGAGCGGGGCGCCCAGCCTAAATGAATGTTGGCCCCGATAATGCCCAGGCGAATCTTTCCTGAAGCTGTTGTCATCGCAAGTTACCTCCTGATGTCTTAATTCAAGATTCCAGGCGCGGTTCCTCATCTTTACCCGCTTTCGACCATCTGGCGGCTAATCGAATATTTGCCGCGCTGTCCGCTCAGCCGGCAGGCTGGGCGTATGCCGGGGGACGCATCATCCTGCCGTAACTGCCGGAGTGGTGGTTATTCCGCCCGTCTTTCCTGGCCCGGAGAGCGGGCGGAGCAGCCGGAAAGCCAGGCTAAACCCTTTGAAACTCGCACCCAAACTGCCTTTTGGAAAATTCCGCTACCGCATATTATAAACCCGCTCACTTAACATACACGGCACGCCTTACTTCGGCTGCGACCGGGGGTGCGGCTTCCCTGATTCTGGTAACTTTTCTCGCCGTTGTTCTGCTAATGTCGAGCCAAGTCTCGGGGGAAACTATATCCGGGAAGGCTGCGGACCGTTCCAATATTAACGGCGAACTGGCTGCTGTTGCACCGACCGACGCGCCGGGCAACCTGACCGTATCGAACACCGGCGTGGTTTCCTGGGATAAGTCGGAGGAGGTTGTTGCCAATCAGCAGTACCCCGTGCGCTGGGCTTCCGGCGACCTGCCGCCGGAGGAATCGGACCTCACCGAATCCCCGGACGATGACCGGCATGAGTTGGTTCCGGAAACCGACTGCAATACGGAGGGAAGGTGTCAGTTCCAGCTACCCGACTTTGATACCGCCAGGCACTATTTAATCCAGGTGCAGGCCACCGCAGGCTCCGATATGTCCTGGGTGGAAGTTCGCTATACCGTGATGAACCCGCCACTCCTGTTGGCCGTATCCAATACCGGGCTGGTAACCTGGGTTATCGCGGACGTTGTGCCGGGCGGGATGACCGCCGCCGTAAAGTCCGATAATACCGTCCAGCAGTACGCCGTACGCTGGGCTTTCGGCGATGTTCCGCCCGAGGAATTGGACCTGCCCGAATTCCCGGAAAGCGACCAGTACCAGTATGTCCCGATAACCGACTGCGTCAATGCGGTCTGCGAGTTTCAGCTGCCCGACTTTGACCCTTTAATGCACTACCTGGTTCAGGCGCGGGCCACCGAAGGCCCCAACCAGTATTGGATCCAGGCTCGCTATGCGCCGCCGGCACCGCCGAGCAAAGTAGCCCTGTCGGACACTGGACTGGTCACCTGGAACAAAGCGGAGAACGTCAATATCCCGAATCAGCAGTTTGCCGTGCGCTGGGCCTCCGGTTCTACTCCGCCGGAAGAATCGGACCTGACCGAATTCCCGGAGGACGACCGGCACGAATTGGTCCCGGAAAGCGACTGCGATACCAAGGGAAGTTGCCAGTTCCAGCTACCCAACTTTGACGCCACGATGCACTATCTGGTTCAAGTTCAGGCTACTAAAGGCTCTGACCAGACCTGGCTGGAAGCTCGCCATACGCCAATAATCCCGTTGAGCGACCTGGCGGTCTCCAGCGCCGGACTGGTAACCTGGAATAAATCCGAAGAAGTCGTTGCGGAGCAGCAGTACGCTGTGCGCTGGGCCTTCGGTTCTACCCCACCGCAGGAATCGGATTTGACCGAATCCCCGGAGGATGAACGGCATGAGCTAGTCCCGGAAACGGACTGCGATACCGACGGCCTCTGTCAGTTCCAGATACCCGACTTTGATGACACCATGCACTACCTAGTTCAGGCGCAGGCCACCAAAGGCTCTAACCAGAGCTGGTTTAGCGTCACCCACACGCCCGTTGACCAGGGCGCTCCGCCGACCAACGTAGCCATATCAAGCGCCGGGTTGGTAACCTGGAATAAATCGGCGGTCGCGGTTCCGGGGCAGCAGTACGCTGTGCGCTGGGCCTTCGGTTCTACCCCACCGCAGGAATCGGATTTGACCGAATCCCCGGAGGATGAACGGCACGAGCTAGTCCCGGAAAGCGACTGCGATACCGACGGCCTCTGTCAGTTCCAGATACCCGACTTTGACGTCGCCATGCACTACCTGGTTCAGGTACAGGCTCGGCAAGGTTCCGACAATACCTGGGTGGAAGCGCGGCACAATGCTGTCGCGGGCCCGGGAACCCCGACGTCGACGCCAACCTCGACACCGACGCCAACCGCGACGCTGGGGCCAACCGCGACGCCGACGGCAACTCCGATTCCGACTCCGACACGCCGGCCACGAGACCGGGATCGTGACCGTGACCGGGATTATTCAACGCCGACGCCCACCCGGACGCCGACGCCGACCGTTGCGGCGCTGCCGATACTCGCGGCCACGCCCACGCCGGCGCCGTTGCCGACGGTCACGCCGCTGCCTACTCCCACGCCTACAATGGCGCCCACGGTAACACCGCAGCCGCCCACGGCAGCGCCCACTATAGCGCCGACGGCCACCCCGGCCCCAATGGCAACCTTCGCTCCGCTCCCCACGGCAACAACGGCGCCCGCCGCCGAGGCTGTTTCGGCGCCGACGCCGACGCCCACGCCGGTCCTGGCAGCTGCGGTAACCCCGGCCACCCCGGCGCCACTGCCGACGGAGACCCACATTCCGACGGCAACGTCGCGCCCGGTCATAGTTTCGATTGGCGGGGCAGTCCCGGCGGCATCGCCAACGGTAACGGCGACGCCACCCCCAACTCCGACGCCGACCAGTCCGCCAGCCCCGCTGCCCACTCCGGAACCGGAGGCCGCTCCGCCTGCGCCGGAGTCTGACCAATGCGACCGGTTCGATTCCATTTGCGCCGTATGCCGTTTGTTTGGCTTAAGCGCCGACTGGTGGGTCTGTCTGCTGCTGCTAGTGGGAATTATCGTGATAATTGTCGGCGGCATCGCCTACTGGGCAACTTACCGGCGCCGAGGCTAGGAATCCGTGCCCGCAGCCCTCCCAATGCCTGGGGTATCGGGAGGGCTGCGATCATACCGCGCCAAATGCAGCTCCATTGCCAGCCGTCATAGACCGTTGCTCCCGACCCCGACCTCCTGGTATATAATTTCCGGAACATTGCGCTGCAAAGGCAAAGGGAGGTTAGCGAATATGGAAACTTTTGGAGGGGGCTTTGCCTTCGCCGATGACCTGCGCATTTGCCGCCTGCTTAACGGCCTTTGGCAGGTCTCCGGCGCCCACGGCCGCATTGACCCGACGGCGGCCCTGCGCAGTATGTTCGAGTATCACGACGCCGGGTTTACTACCTGGGACCTGGCTGATCATTACGGGCCGGCCGAGGATTTTATCGGCGAGTTTCGCCGGCAGTTAGCCAACGAACGAGGGGCGGCGGCTTTGGCTTCCGTTCAGGCCTTCACCAAATGGGTGCCCCGGCCGGGGCCGATGACGCGGGAAATCGTCGAAAACAATATCGACATCTCCCTCCGCCGCATGAATGTGGATTGCCTGGACCTGCTGCAATTTCATTGGTGGGACTACGGCGACGACCGGTATCTGGAGGCTCTGGGCCACTTGTCCGCCCTGCAAGCCGCCGGGAAAATTCGCCACCTGGCCCTGACCAACTTCGACACCCAACATCTGAAGGTTGTAGTTGACCATGGAATCAAAATCGTATCCAACCAGGTGCAGTATTCCCTGGTTGACTTGCGGCCTTCCCAATTGATGGCGTCCTACTGCCAGGCCAACGGAATTCATTTGCTGGCTTACGGCGCCTTTTGTGGCGGTCTGCTGTCCGAAAAGTACCTGGGCCAGTCCGAACCGGCCGGCGCGGCGCTGAACACCGCCAGCCTGAACAAATACAAGCAAATGATTAACGCCTGGGGTGGCTGGGCCTTGTTCCAGGAGCTGCTGACCGTCCTCAAGTCGGCAGCCGACAAGCACGGCGTAAGCATCGCCAATGTGGCTTCCCGATTCATCCTGGACCGGCCAGCGGTGGCCGGGGTAATAGTCGGCGCCCGACTGGGACTGAGCGACCACCGGGCAAACAACGCCCAAGTCTTTCAATTTTCTCTGGACCCGGCGGACACCGACGCGGTCGCCGCAGTTACCGACCAGGGGCAGGACCTGCTGGCCTACATCGGAGACTGCGGCGATGAATACCGGCGCCGGTAAGACACAGGGGCGGACAATCGGTTATTGCACTACCTTCAACCGCGCCGGGGGCGCAAGAAATGAGACAGCCCCCGGGATGTCGCAGGAGTAAAATGCAGATAGGCGCCATATTTCCCCAAACTGAAATCGGCTCTGACCCGGGAGCCATCCGGGAATACGCCCAGGCTGCCGAGAGTCTGGGCTACTCCCACCTGTTTGTTGCCGACCACGTATTGGGGGCCAGTTCCGACCACCATTCCCACGTGGCCGACGGATATTACACCCACCGCAGCGTTATCCACGAGTCATTCACCACTATGGGATACCTGGCTGCAGTAACCGAACACATCGGGTTAACCACCGGGATTCTCATTCTGCCCCAACGAGCTACCGTCCTGGTGGCGAAACAGGCGGCAGAGGTGGACGTGCTCAGCGGCGGCCGGCTGCGATTGGGAATCGGCGTGGGCTGGAACCACGTGGAATACGAGGCCCTGAACCGCAGCTTCCGGGATCGGGGCCGACGCAGCGAAGAACAAATTGCCCTGCTGCGGGCATTATGGACTGAGGACGTAATTGACTTTCGCGGACGCTGGCACCGGGTCGATAACGCCGGCCTCAATCCCTTGCCGGTGCAGCGGCCCATACATATCTGGCTGGGCGCTGGCAGCAGCGCCAGCCCTTTGCCGCCGGCAGCAGTCCTGCACCGCATCGCCACTATATCCGACGGCTGGTTTCCCAATTTCCCGCCCGATGCGCCGGGCCGGGAAGCCATTGCAAAGCTTCGGGAATACATCAGCGCCGCCGGCCGGGACCCGGCGTCCGTAGGTATTGAGGGCCGAATTCGCATGGACGGCAAGCAGCCCGAAGACTGGATTGACGAGGCCTGGGGCTGGCAGGAACTGGGCGCGGTCAGCATTACCGTAGAGGCCCGGCGCGGCGGCCTGGCTGGGGTGGAACAGCACATTGACGCCATCGCCTGCTTCCGGGACGCTCTGACCGACTTGGGAGACTGGCCTGGTTCTGCGCCCGGAGCTTAGCCAAAAGGGCACAACGTTGGCGGTCAACGCCCTGAGGCGAGTCTTCACTCGCCTCTTTCCCGTTTTCGCTCATCTGGCAATCGTTTTCCGACTCAAATAGATTGACTTACCCTCTTTTTCGCGCCACTACCATAGCCTATCAAGTCCTTTTCCATCTCCTGATGGTGTTTTCCGACACCTTAATAGTATTTTATAAAAGTATAATAAACTACTTGTTTTATCTATTGACAATATACTAATAACTGTATATCATATTATCAAATAGTAAATGAATTACAGTATTACATAATCCCAGTTAAAGGAGGTGCAGTATGCACGTACATTTCGCCCTGCATATCGACCACAATCACCCCGGAGTCCTCGGCCGCGTGGCCCGAGAATTGGGCTCCGCCGTGGACTGGCTGAGTGGGCCAGCGATGACGGAACAGGAACGCCAGGAACGGGTGATGGCTGAAGTTCGCAATCAGAAGCACGACAGCAGCGCCATGTCCTTCTAGCCTGAATTGGCCGGAAGTTCGACAGATAGTCAATAATCAGTAAAGGAGAAATACCGAATTGAAGAATCAGGAAACTATTGCTAAAGAAACCGTTGCCGGCAGCGCCCTGGAGCGGATCGCCCAGAGCATCGCCATCGCCTACGCCTGGGTTTCCGGGCCGGCCCTGAGCGAGCAGCAGCGCATCCAGAACGAGTTGGTCAAATCCCGGCTCATGGAGAAGGAACTGGAAAGCACCAGCATCGTAATCTAGCCGGTTGCAGCAGCCCCGGATTTCGGACGCCCCCTCGGTCCCCGGCCTTTGGCCGGGGACTTTTTTAGTTGAGCCGGTTTCGTCCCCAGATTCGACGGCGCGGTCAAAGGGTCAGGTAAAATGTCAGGGCTAGTATAGTGAAATACTTCACTAATGAGCGTAATCGAAACAAAGATTTTAGTTTAATTGGAATAAAAACCCTTGACATTAAGCGTGTCAATGTGTAATATATCTTACATCGTAACCAAACCCAATCTTCTTCGTTTGTTCGTTGAAAAGGAGGCGACGCCATGGTGACCTTGGAAGTACGTCAGGAAGTTGCGGCAATCAAGCAAATGCAGGATAACGAGATAGCCCGGCAGGTGGCAGAAATCACGGAAGCCGCCGAGCTGGCCGAGGAGCCAATCGAGGAACCCACCCCCGTAGCCCCGGCCTGGAAGTTCTCGATGCCCTTTGCGGGAGTGCGGTACTTCAGCTACGACTAATTGCCGCCGGTTCTCCCGGCGTCGTACCCCGCATTCAGGAACCCCCCGGAATCGCCGGGGGTGTTCTTTTTTTGCGCCATTACGCTTAACGGAGGCGCCGGAAACCGAAATTTTTTTCGGTCGGCCCATACCGGCTCTTGACCCGCCAACTGTTCTATAATAGCAGTAGTATGCCGTCATTAAGCCAAGCGCCCCGGCGGTCTGCTCATTCAACACGCTGACGAGGCTCAATGTGACCAATGAAACCGACAAAGGCCGGGACATTTCCCTGCCAATCCAGGGGATGACCTGCGTCGCCTGCGTAACCCACGTGGAACAGGCCCTGCGGAATACGCCCGGCGTACTGGCCGCCACGGTAAACCTGGCTACGGAAAAGGCTGTGGTGGTCGTGGAAGCAGGCACCCTGCCCCTGAAGCAATTGCAAAGCGCCTTGACCGATGCCGGCTACGACATCGACACCACCGCCACAACCCTTGATGTCGGCGGAATGACCTGTACCGCCTGCGTCAGCCACGTGGAACATGCCCTGCGGGATATTCCGGGCGTTACCGGCGCCTCGGTTAACCTGGCTACGGAACGGGCCCGAGTCAACCACGTGCCGGGACTGGCCGGCATCGCCGAATTTCGCGCCGCCCTGGAAGACAGCGGGTATCGACTGGATGGCGTAGTCGGGGACGCCCGGGACTCGGCGGCCGAGCTGGAACGACTCGCCCGCGCTACCGAAATAAGCTATTACCGTACCCGGTGCGCCTTTGCAATCGCGGTAGGGATTACGCTGCTGCTGGGCTCTTTCCACCTCCTGCCCTGGGTGGGCTACCTGCAGCATTGGCAGATTGGTTCCTGGCCGGTATGGCCCTGGGTGTTGTGGGCCCTGGCGACGCCGGTGCAGTTCTGGGCTGGATGGTCTTTTTACACTTCCGGCTTTGCGGCGCTGCGGCACGGAACGGCCAATATGCACACCCTGGTAGCCCTGGGTTCTACAGTGGCCTACGGGTACAGCGCAGCCCTTACCGTCCTCACCACCCTGGCGCCCCAGTGGCTGGCCGACCGGGGCATCGGCGGCGGTATGTATTTTGATACGGCGGTCCTGATAATCGGACTCATTCTCCTGGGTCGCTTTCTGGAAGCCCGGGCCCGGGGTCGGACTTCCCAGGCCATCCGCCGCTTGATCGGCCTCCAGCCGAACACCGCCCGGGTGCTGCGCCACGGACAGGAGGTTGAAGTGCCGGCGGCGGACCTGGTAGTGGGCGACCTGGCAGTAGTACGCCCCGGCGAGCGGATACCTACGGACGGGGTGGTAACGGAGGGAGCCTCCGCGGTGGACGAGTCCATGCTCACCGGCGAAAGTATGCCGGTGGACAAGTCGCCCGGTCAGCCGGTTTATGGGGCTACCCTGAACCGTACCGGCTACTTCCACTTCCAGGTCTCTCGGGTGGGATCGGAAACTACCCTGGCCCAGATAATCCGATTGGTGGAGGAAGCGCAAGGTTCCAAGGCTCCCATCCAGAGACTGGCGGACCGGGTAGCGGCAGTTTTTGTCCCGGCCGTCGGCGGAGTTGCCCTGGCCGCTTTCCTGTTCTGGCTGCTGCTCGGCCCGGCCCCGTCATTGACCTACGCCGTGCTAACCCTGGTAGCCGTACTGATTATCGCCTGCCCCTGCGCCCTGGGCCTGGCTACTCCCACCGCCATAATCGTGGGTACGGGCAAAGGGGCGGAACGAGGCATCCTGATTCGCAGTGCTCAGGCCCTGGAAAGGGCGCACCGGGTAGATACCGTGGTCCTGGACAAGACCGGCACCCTTACCGAAGGCCGACCGGCAGTTACTGACATTTGCGTCGCCGCCGAAGCGGGCGGCGGGCCGGAGGACGGCGCCGCGGCCGTGGATCTTTTGCAGCTGGCCGCCAGCGTCGAATACGGCTCAGAGCATCCACTGGCTCTGGCCCTAGTCGCTGAAGCCCGACAGCGGGGGATTGACCTGGTGGCGGTATCCGACTTTGCCGCCTTGCCCGGTCAGGGGGTAACGGCTCGGGTCGGGGAAAGTCAAGCGCTCCTGGGCAGCCCCGCCTGGATCCAGTCTCGGGGCATACCATTAACTAATCTGGACGAGGCGCTGGAAAGCCTTTATTCCCGGGGCAATACACCGGTCCTGGTGGCGCGGGATGGAGTGGCCCTGGGCGCTATTGGTTTAGCCGACGCTCCCAAGCCGGATTCCCGGGAGTCGGTCAGTCGGTTGCAGCAAATGGGAATCGAGGTGGTGATGCTGACCGGCGACAACCGGCAAACGGCGCGCCGCGTGGCCGACAGTCTGAACATTGCCCGGGTTGAGGCGGAGACTCTGCCGGGAGACAAGGTGGAAGTAATCAAGCGGCTGCAAGGAGAGGGCCGGGTGGTAGCAATGGTGGGCGACGGCATTAACGATGCGCCGGCCCTGGCTCAGGCCGATGTAGGAATGGCTATGGGCGCCGGCGCCGATGTCGCCATGGAATCGGCGGATATTACCCTGATGCGCAGCGACACCGCCAGCGCCATTACCGCCCTGCAGCTGAGCCGCCAAACTATGCGGGCCATCAAGCAGAACCTGTTTTGGGCATTTTTCTACAACGTGCTGCTAATTCCGGTGGCCGCCGGAGCTTTGTACCCCGTATTTGGAGCGCTGGGAGGCGTCCCGACCGGCCTGGAGCTTTTCTTTGGCGACCGCGGCTTCCTGAACCCGGCGCTGGCGGCGTTGGCCATGGCTTTCAGCTCAGTAACCGTAATCAGCAACTCCCTCCGGCTGCGGCAGGCGGGGGGTTAATGCGTAGGACAGTAGCAACCATCCGGAGCTTCACCCGGAGAATATAGCTCTAACTGCGTTAGAATTTCCTGTCCCAAGCTGATTGCAATGTTCAAGCATTGGTCGGGGTTTAATATTCGGCCGCGGTACCTGATTTCTCCTAACTCGTAGTCCGCTTGTACCCGAAGCAAACGTAAATCGTTGAGCAGATTCCCTACCCTCCTGGCCGCTGCGTCAGTCAGGGAGTTATAACGCTGACAGAGGGTAAAATGTCGGTTCTGCTGGGGCAAGGGAATTGAGACGGGATTTTTGCGAAAGCACCGACAACAAGCTTCGTGATGAAGTCCATAGTAAACGCGTCCGACTACCATGCGTTGTCGCGCTTCCGAGAATGAGTTCGGGACTTCGGCAAGTCCCAACTGGTAGAAATCGATCGGTTTCACAGTTCCATCGGGATTATGCCGAAGTAAATCCAGCGGCCATATTCCTCTCGCTCTTGCTCAGACCATGCCACGGCCCATTCGCTTATTTTGTCCGAGATTTCATTGGCCAGTCGCTGGGCAATATTCCAGTCGGCATTTACGCTAAGGGTTAAGTCCAGGTAGGAAGAAACCTCATCAATTGAGTGCACCAGAGAAACTTCGGCAGACACCAACTTTCCTGCCGCTAGTTCAAGCGCAGTACGATAAATGTAAGTGAGCGCCTGCTTGCGAAAGGAATTCAGCGCCCAACGAGTCTCTGGCGGAAAATAAAGAAAGCCGTCCATCCGATTGCGAGGAACGGACGGAGCAAATCCTTCGAAGCGATGGCCTTTGCTTCTCCGGAATGACTTAGTGGTTTGGGACATTATTGGATACCTTGTCTCTCGGAAACCAGGTTCACCAGAGTCCGCGCAAATTTGAGTAATTGCTCTGCATCGCCCGGAGGCTTTGCAGTCCAGTAAGGGCCTGATTCATCCTGACCAACCAGGCCAAGAAGCAATACTAACGATGCCCCTTGCGAATGGCTCAGTGAAGGAATCGAGCCCTGATGCAGGGTTACCTCACTGACTGATTTTATTGGGTAAATGCTTAAAGAGCCGGATCCCTCACTATCGTTTCCTTCAACATCTACAATTCTACCGTCCCCAATTATTGCTACGTTGAAGTAACCCGTGTTCTCTTCTGATGTAACTATCAGGCCTTGAATACCGGTTATTTCAGCCGTTTGCTCATACATCGCCCAATATTGTCGAAACCGGTTCGCATTGTTAATTGACAGTATTTGGGCAACTTTATCTGCCAGATGCCCGGAGAGAGATAGATTGGTCACGACAATAGCTCCTTCCTGACGCTGCACCGGTAAACCGGCGCCCCATCACCGTTCACCGGGAATGGTCGGGCGACTTCCCGCCACCGCTCCGGCGCTTCCGGAATGGGTCTAATCGCTAGATGCTGGCGCCGCAGCAGCGCTTGTACTTCTTGCCGCTGTTGCAGGGACATTTGGCGTTGCGGCCTATTTTGGCGCCCGCTGCCACCGCCTGACGCCCGCTGCCTACCACCGCCTGCATGGGGCTGGTCCGGGCCGAGCTGGCCGGACGCCGTGCCGGAGCCGGCGTGGCCGGTTGATTAACGGTTACGTGGAACAGGGAATTAACCACGTCCTGCTGCATCCGGTGGAGCAGCTCCTGGAAGGTCTTGTGTCCCTCGGTACGGTACATTACCAGAGGGTCCCGCTGGCCGTAGGCGTGCAGCCCGATGCCGGTCCGCAGATTCTCCATGGTGGTCAGGTGGTTGACCCAGTGCAGGTCGATGGCCCGCAGCAGCAGCAGGCGTTCCAGGATTCGCATCTGCTCGGAACCTAAATCCGCCTTCCGAGCGGCATAGACCGTTTCGGCGTAATCCGAAAGAATGCTGCCAATGTCCTGGGATTTAAGCCGGCAGATGTCGTCTTCATCGGAAAGCTCCGGCGGCGGCGGGCAAATCAGCGCCAGGTCGGATAGGAACCCGGTGGCATCCCAGTTGTCGGGATGAGGGCCGGGCAGATGTTTGCGAACCAGGTCGGCAAACTCCTGCCGCAGCATTTCGAGAATCTTCTCCTTCAGATTATCGCCCTGCAGAATCCGTTCCCGGTCGGTGTAAATTACCTCCCGCTGGGTGTTCAGCACATCATCGAAATTCAGCAGGTGCTTGCGCACGTCGAAGTGATAGCCTTCAACCTTTATCTGAGCGCCGCTGATGGACTTGGTTATCAGCTTGTTCTCGATGGGCGAATCCGCGTCGACTCCGGTCCAGCCCATAACCGACTTGATGCGATCGCCGCCAAAGCGCTGCATCAACTCGTCCTCCAGGGCCACGTAGAACTGGGAACTGCCGGGGTCCCCCTGACGCCCGGAGCGTCCCCGCAGCTGGTTGTCGATGCGGCGGGCGTCGTGATGTTCCGTACCGATAACGTGGAGGCCGCCCAAATCAATAACCTTTTCGTGCTCCGCCGCCCAACCGGGGTTATCGAAGTCGCTGCCGCCCAGAACAATATCGGTGCCGCGGCCGGCCATATTGGTCGATACGGTCACGGCGCCCAGACTGCCGGCCTGATCCACTATCCCGGCCTCCTGTTCGTGATTCTTGGCATTCAAAACCTGATGGGGAACACCGCGCCGCTTGAGACGTTCACTCAGAGCTTCGGAGGCCTCGATGGAAGTGGTGCCAACCAGAATAGGGCGCCCGGTTTCGTGAGTCGTAACAATTTCCTCCACCACGGCCTGCCACTTTGATTCGGCGCCCTGGAAAATCAAGTCCGCCTCATCCGACCGGACCATGGGCAGGTTGGTGGGAATGACTGCCACCTCGAGACCGTAAATCTTGTAAAACTCGTCGGCCTCGGTAGCCGCCGTACCGGTCATGCCGGCCAGCTTGTCGTACATCCGGAAGTAGTTCTGCAGGGTAATGGTAGCGTAGGTTACACTCTCCCGCTGGATTTTCAGACCCTCTTTTGCTTCCACCGCCTGGTGCAGCCCATCGGACCAGCGGCGTCCGAACTGAAGGCGTCCGGTAAACTCGTCAACTATGACTATCTCTCCATCCCGGATTACATAGTCCTTGTCCCGAGTCTTCTGAACCTGGGCGGTAAGGGCGTTCTCGATGTAGTGGACCAGATGATAGTTATCCGGGTCGTAAAGGTTGTTAACCTTGGTCCACTTTTCCATCTTTTCGATACCCTCCTGAGAGAGGGAGATGGCTTGAGTCCGTTCGTCGATAGTGTAATCGGCGGCCGGGTCCATCCGGGGCACCAGACGGGCAAAAGTATAGTAGTGCTGCACCGGTTCCTCGGCCGGCCCGCTGATAATCAGGGGGGTGCGCGCCTCGTCAATCAGAATGTTGTCCACCTCATCAACGATGGCGTAGTGCCGCTCCCGCTGCACCCGATACTCCGTCTCCAGAACCATATTGTCCCGCAGGTAATCAAATCCGAACTCATTGTTGGTGCCATAAAGCACGTCGGACTGATAAGCTTCCTGCCGGGTTACCGGGCGGAGGAACTTCATACCGCTGGGGCCGCCGGTAACCTCCGGGTCATACCGGAAAGCCGCATCGTGCTGCAGGCAGCCAACGGTAAGTCCCAGATTGTGGTAGATTGGCCCCATCCACACCGGGTCGCGGCGAGCCAGGTAATCGTTGACCGTCACCACGTGGACGCCAAGCCCGGTCAGGGCGTTGAGATACACCGGCAGGGTAGCCACCAGCGTCTTGCCCTCGCCGGTCTTCATCTCGGCAATCTGCCCCCGGTGCAGCGCCACGCCGCCGATGAGCTGGACATCGTAATGCCGCTGCCCCAGATGGCGCCGGGCCGTTTCCCGAACCGCCGCAAAAGCCTCGGGCAGCAGGTCATCCAAAGTTTCCCTGCAGGCCAGCCGGTCCCGGAACTGCCGGGTCAAGTCATAAATCTGTTCGTCAGTAAGGGCTTGCATCCGGGATTCCAGACCGTTGATTCGAGGCACCACGGTCTGGGAAAGCTTTTCGATAGCCTTTTCGCCAGGATCGCCGATTATTTTTCTAAGCAACGTAACCATAGTGAGTCACCACCTGCAGCGGATGCGTACCGATTGATTACCGTTAATGGTACGCCATAAATTATCGGATGGTTTGCCTGAATCTCAAACCGCAGGGACGGGGCAGAATCGCCCGCCGCCGCCCGGCTCCGGGTAAGGACGCAACAATCCTCTCTTAGAAATTGTAACTGAAGTGGCGCAAAATTGCACATCGGTTAAACGGGTTAATCGCAACCGGCGCTCAATCAAGCCCGGCCCAAAATACACCCCGGGGTCGGCGGGAACAGGTATTTAGATCATCATCTCTAGCTATAACCTTGACAGATTACCCGTTTGAAAGCAGTATAAAGCATATTCCATTGAACTCTATCCAGAGGCCCCGCCCTTGTTAAAAATAAACCTGAATCCTTCCCAACTGGCTTTCGGAAATCGTCAGATACATTACGCCTGGGTGATTGTAGCCACCGCCGCGCTGATGCGGCTGGGCTCCTCCAGCTTCCGAACCTCCTCCAGCATCCTCATTCCCCGTCTGGTGGAAACTTTTGGCTGGAGTTACGGGATGGTAGGGCTGGCCTTCTCGCTGCAATGGGTGATTTCCGGGATGTTCGGGACGCCGGCGGGATGGCTGGGCGACCGGTACGGGGTTCGCGTAACTATGGTGGTGGGCGCCAGCCTGTTCATCATCGGGATGGTGCTGACCGCCACCGTAACCCACATCTGGGAATTTTATCTCTACTTCGGAATCATACTCAGCGCCGCCATGGGCATATTCCAGGTGCCGTTAACTGCCGGGGTTACCCAATGGTTCCACCGGCGATTGGGCGTGGGCATGGGCGTATTACAGGCGTCCCAGGGGCTGGGCCCGCTGGTAGCGGTGCCGGTAATCCTGGTCGTTATAGCCATTTTCAGCGGCGAACCCGCCGGTTGGCTGGCCTGGATCCCCGGCCTTCCGGGGCTGTTCGGTGATGAAGAAAAGGGACTAAGAGCCGCCTTCTGGATTCCGGGCATACTTGGCGGTCTCTTCCTGCTGGCCCTGGTCCGCCTGTTTTACAACGAGCCGGCCACCATTGGGCTGCGTCCTTTGGGTATGTCCGAAGCGGAACCGGTCCGGCAGTTGCAGTCCGGGGATGCGGCCAAGGTCCGGTCAAAGGTATTCTTGCGGCAGGTGCTGCCGACGTCGGCTTTCTGGAACCTGATTGGCATTCACTACTGGGGCTGCGCCGGGCACGCCATCGTGATGGTTTACATTGTGGCCATGGCCGAGGCGGCGGGGGTAGCTCCGGGATTGGCGGCCGGTACATTCATTGTCCTGACGGTAAGCAGCACCTTGACCCGATTTGCCGTCCCGATCCTGGCCGACCACCTGGGCAGCAAGGGAGTAATGGGGGTATGCTTCTTCCTGCAAGTAGCGCCGGTATTCCTGCTGTTCTTTGCCGATACCGCCTGGATGTTTTACCTGTTCGCCGTTCTGTTCGGCATCGGGTTTGGCGGCGAGATGACCGCCTTCCCCATCATCAACCGGCAGTACTACGGCAATGCGCCCATCGGAACTACCTATGGGTTCCAGATGATGGGAGCCGGCTTCGGGATGGCGTCGGGCGCGGCCATCGGCGGCCTGCTGCGCGACTTTACCGAAGGGTTCACCTGGCCGGCCTTCGTCGCTTCCGGCGATTTCACCGCCACCATCGTCGCTTCGCTGCTGTTCAGCAGCCTGGGCGTAATCTCGATAGTTCTGCTGCCCAACACCGGCCGCCATCAGCTGCCCGACTGGGAAGAAACCTTGCCGGACGAGTTCCGCAGCGCCCCCCGACCGGAGCGGGCCGGCGCCAGCGGGGATTAGGGGGGTGGATTGCTGCGTAATCCAGGTGGATAATTGCAGTGGACACCGTAGAGGATTGGACTGATGGCTGCATCGGAACGCCTAGACATAACCGACCCCAGGTACCGCGAGGCGGCGAAGCGAATCCTGTGGGTTTACGACCACCCCAATGCGGAGGCCGATGTCACCAGCGCAGTACGGGACTTCCTGATCCTGACCGGGCTGGCCCGGAGGGATGAAATCCGGGAAGAGTCGCACCCGGCCCTGGTATATCGCCAGGCCGTTGACCTGACTGCGCTGGATACCTTTGTCGAGATGAAGGTGCGAATTGGCACGTCTGGCCCAGGCATTCCCGATCCCCGGAACGTAGAGCAACTGGACCAGTACCTGGAGCTATCGGCGCAGGAAGGGCGAGTGCGGATGGGCGTCCTGACCGACGGCAAGTACTGGCTGCTGCGCTGGCCCGGGGCTGGCGCAGTAAAGCTGACTCGTCCCTGGTTTATGACTCTGGAATCCTCGGCCCGGCTGGATTGGGTGCGACTGTATGAATGGCTGCGGGACTATGCGCTGGAGGTCATGGAGCAGGCGCCCGCCGACCGGGCGAGCATCGCCCAACATTTCAGCCTCAGCAGTCCCAACTACGGACGCGACATCAGCGCCCTTTCCGACCTTTACCAGCAGGCCCGGAACTATGAAACGATCCGGGTTAAACGGCAGCTATGGCAGGAACTGCTGCGTACTTCCCTGGGAGAAATTGTCCAAAGCGATGCAATGCTGGATGACCTTTTTATCCGGCACACCTACTTGAGCGCCGTTATCGGCATGGTGGTTCAAGCCTCCTTTGGCATTGACCTGCGGCAACTGGCCGAGACCGAACCGGAGGACTTGCTGAACGGATGCCGCTTCCGCAACGACACCGGGCTCAGCGGAATCGTGGAGTCGGACTTCTTTGCCTGGCCGGCAGAGGCCGGCGGCAAACCCTGGCTGCAAACTCTGGCTCGCCGTGTAGCCAAGTTCAATTGGCAGGAATCTCCGGCGGATGTCGGGGTCATTCTCTACGAAGCCATAATTCCCCAGGAGGAGCGGCGGCGGTTGGGGGAGTACTACACGCCGCAATGGCTGGCCCAGGCCATGGTTCGGGAATTGATCACCGACCCGCTAAACCAGCGGGTGCTGGACCCGGCCTGCGGGTCCGGCACCTTCATTGCCGAGGCCGTCTCCCATTTTCTGGCAGCCGCCATGCCCGACGGGGAAACGTCCCGACTTCATCCCAGGGACCTTTTGCTGCGGTTGCAGGACCTGGTTACCGGCATCGACGTGCACCCGGTAGCAGTGCATTTAGCCCGTACCGCCTGGGTGCTGGCCGCTCGCCCGGCCATTAACATTGCCGCCGCAGCCGGGTTCCGGGACTCCCTGTCGATCCCGGTTTACCTGGGTGATTCGCTGCAACTGCGGTTTCGCACCGGCGACCTCTTCGCCGAAAAGGAAATCACCATTCAGGCCCTGGACGACGCCAAGACCGAGTTGGTCTTTCCGGTAAGCCTGGTGGACCGGCCGGAGAATTTCGATTCCCTGATGGTTGACATCGCCCGCGCTGTTGAGGAAGGCAGCGACCCTTTCCTGGCCCTGGATGACAACCACGTTACCGACGCCGCGGAACGGGAGACCTTGACTGCCACCATCGCCGCCATGCAGCAGCTTCACGCCACCGGCCGGGACCACATCTGGGCCTACTATACCCGCAACATGGTGCGCCCGGTGGCCCTGGCCCGGCGCAAGGTGGACGTGGTGATTGGCAACCCGCCCTGGATTAACTACAACCAGACCGCCGATGTGCTGCGAGAGGAACTGCAGAACCTTTGCCGGAATCGCTACGGCATCTGGGCCGGTGGACACTACGCCAGCAACCAGGACGTATCCGGTCTCTTCTTTACCCGCTGCGTTGACCTCTATCTGGAGCAGCGGGGGGTGATTGGATTTGTGATGCCCCACAGCGCTTTGCAAAGCGGGCAGCATTCCCCCTGGCGCACCGGCAAGTGGGATTCTCCGCCTCAGGGCCGGGGCCGGAACCGGATGCCGGCCTATACCCTGTCGGCGGATTTCAGCCACAAGACGGCGTGGGACCTGGAACAACTGGAGCCCAACACCTTCTTCCCCATGGCCTCCTGTGTAGTCTTTGCCTGCAGCACTGGCAACAGTGGGGTTGCTCAGCCCCTGGCCGGAAATGTGGAAATCTGGCGGGGAGCGACCGGTTCCCCCGACGTCACCCGGGAATCCCGGCTCATTACCGACACTTCCGTCAGAGGCGAGTCTTTCTATTATGACTATGCCCGTAATGGAGCAACAATCTTTCCCCGAGTGTTATTCTTCGTCAACGAAACAGAAAACACGGCCCTCGTTCAGCTAGGCCAGACTGTTACCGTCACCCCCCGCCGGGGCCGCCATGACAAGCCGCCGTGGCGGGACCTGGACCTGACTGCCCTCACCGGCCAGACTGTAGAAAGGGCCCACCTGTTCGACGTGCACCTGGGGGAAACCGTCGCTCCCTACGTTACCCTGGAACCGCTCAAGGCCCTGCTGCCGCTGCAACAGGGCGATGCCGCCCTTCCCAAGGACGAAGACGGCATCGGTGGTATCCGCTTGGGCGGGCTGGAACAGCGGATGCGACAGCGGTGGCAAACTGTAAGTCGTTTGTGGGATGCGAACAAGAAGCAGACCGAGCGGAAGAGCTTGTCAGAGCAGCTCGATTATATGCACAAACTGTCAAGCCAGTTGGATTGGCAGCAAAGACCTGATGCCCGTCCAGTTCGTATTGCATATACTTCTTCCGGACGACCAACAGCCGCCGTTATCAATGACAATGCAGCATTAGTTGAAAACGTCCTATTCTGGATATCCTGCCGTAAATCAGGGGAAGCAAATTATCTGCTGGCAATCATTAATAGCGACACTTTGTACCACGCCTTGCAACCGCTAATGCCCAAAGGCCAGTTTGGAGCGCGGCACGTACATACTCACCTGTGGAAACTGCCCATACCGGAGTTCGATTCCAGTGAAAAGCGCCACACCGACATTGCCCGGGCCGGGGAACGGGCGGCGGCCGGGGCGGCGCAGCAACTGGCGCAGCTGCGGGCGGAACGGGGCGCCAAGGTCAGCTTCAACATCGTCCGGCGAGAACTGCGCCGCTGGCTGCGGGAAAGCCGAGAAGGACGGGAGGTGGAGGCATCGGTAAGGAGACTGCTCCCGATTTAGAATCCCGGCAAGACAACACACAAGGAGGAGACAATCATGTTTGACCTGATCATCCGCAACGGCCAGGTGGTTACACCCTGGGGCGTCGGCGACTGGGATATTGCCGTGCAGGGAGAAAAGATTGTGGCCGTTGCCGCCAACCATTCCCTTACCGAGGAGTCAACCCGGGTGATTGACGCCACCGGCAAGATAGTAGTGCCCGGCGGCATTGAGCCGCACGCCCACGTTTACGCCCCGATTATGGGCCAGGGCGACCTTAAAACCGCTCCCCCGGAGGAGGTCAGCCGGGCCGCCCTGTTCGGCGGGACAACAACCATCCTCGACTTTGCGATCCAGTATCCGGGCATTGACCTCAGCCAGGCCATCCAGGAAAGAACCGCCGTCTGGCACGGGAACTCCTACGCCGACTACGCCCACCACCTGATGCTGCTGGGCGACATCTCCGACAATGTGCTGGGCCAACTGAACGATCATATCCAGGACGGATTTGCCAGCATCAAGATTTTCACCACCAACATCCGCCCGCCCAGTATGGCCGGCGAGCCGCGGATGGTGCGTATGGGGCATCTGCACGACCTGATGGAGCAGGTGCAGCGAAATGGCGCCATGCTGATGGTTCACGCCGAGGATGACGATATGGTGCAGCATATGTACCGCAAGCTGACGGAGCGGGAGCAGACCGAATGGTGGAATATGCACCTGGTCCACAGCAACGAATCCGAGGACGTTTCCTTCCGGCGCGTCCTGCGGGTAGCGGAATGGACGGGTTCGCCGGTCTATTTCGTCCACGTCAGCGCGCGGGAGGGTCTGGCCGCCGTCCAGGAAGCCCGGGCCAATGGCCGTCCGGTATATGGCGAAACCCTGCACAACTATTGCTGCTTCAACGCCGAGAATTATCGGGAAGAAAACGGGATGAAGTACCATACCTACCCGTCCCTCAAGTCGGAGGAGGACCGGGTTGCCCTGTGGAAGGGCATCGTCCAGGGCGGCCTGAGCACTATGGCTACCGACGAATACTGTACGTCCTGGCACGTAAAGATTGCCGGACGGCAGGTAACCGACGTAACCGGCGGCCATAACGGCGCCGAAACCCGTATGGGCGTTACCTACAGCGAGGGAGTATCCCGGCAGGGAATGTCGCTGCAGCGGTTTGTCGAAGTAACCTCGGCCAACGCCGCCAAGATTATGGGACTCTATCCCCGAAAGGGAGTCATTGCGCCGGGCAGCGATGCGGACCTTGTGCTGATTGACCCCACCATCCGGCGGCCCCTGACTATGAACGATTTCCACATCTCCGACTACAGCATCTGGGAAGGGTTCGAGGCGGCCGGCTGGCCGGTGATGACCATCCTGCGCGGGATGATAGCGGTGGAAGATGGCCGGCTGCGCACCGGCCACAACAGCGGCCGCTTCCTGCGCCGCAAGGTAAACCCGGAAGTGGTCAACCGGCCGGTGGCGTAGGGAGTGCCCTAGCCTTCATTCATTAAAGCGCATTAGCTGCTGTTGCAGTTCCTACAGTGACAGTAGCTAATGTTGCTGCTTTGGATTGGGTTCAACTCCGGATTATGCAACTATAGCCCTCCGGGGCCGCACGGCGGCCCCGGAGGGCTGAACCGTGCGGCGGGGCAGAGTAGTTACGGTTGCTTCATTAGTTCCCGGGAGTTTCTCTCCCGGTTTCTGCATCTTTCTTGCCGTCCGTCTCAGACCGGTTCCGCTGAGCCCACTTGTTTCCCTTGGGAGGTTCTGCCGGATTCTTTGCGCTATCCAGAGTAATCGTCCGATTCACCGGCAAATCCAGATCAATTCTACGGACTGCCGTCGCGCCGTGTTTCCTGGTTCCTCGAATCTTTCTTTCGGTCATTCGTCCTTAACCTGTATCAATATATTGTGGGACGTTATCCGCTTTCCGATTTTCCATCGGCTTCCCATTCCATCCTTAACCCCATTCCCTCACCAAAACGTTTGACCACCCGGCCCTGCACCTCGCTCATTCCCGGAACCAGACCGGATCCGGTCGGCAGCTCCCGGGCTATGGAAGTCACCGGGCGGTCCGTTATCCCGCAGGGGACTATCCGGTTGAAGTAAGCCAGGTCGGGGTTCACGTTAATTGCGAAGCCGTGGTGAGCGACGCCGCGGCTGATTTTCACTCCGATGGCAGCGATTTTGGAGCCGTCGACCCAAACTCCGGTCAAGCCCGGTTCGACGCCGGCGGCGATGTCGAAGTCGGCCAGCGCATTGATGATAATCCGTTCCAAAGTGCGGACGTATTTCAGGGGACCGCCCCAGTCCCGCAGGTTCACGATGGGGTAGGCTACCAGTTGGCCCGGGCCATGGTAAGTTACTTGCCCGCCCCGGTCCGTCTCTACCACATCGATACCCTGGGACTTGAGCTGACCGGGAGTCAGGAGGATGTGTTCGGGCTTGGCCAAACGTCCCCGGGTGTAAACGTGGGGATGTTCCAACAGAAGCAGGGTATCGGGCTGCCGGCCGTCGTGGACCGCCTGCGCCAGGTCGATTTGCAGCTGCCAGGCCGGCCGGTATTCCACGACGCCAAGAGCAGTCACCCGGCATCGGGGCAATGCGGCCGGGGCCGCTGGGCTGTCGTCTCCAGACACGGATTACCCGGATAGCCGGGGCAGTACAAGAGACCGGCCGCAAGGACTCGGACAACCCTGCTTCCCACCCCGATTCATATCAATTGAACGCCGGTCAATTTGCGCCATCAGGCTCGATTGCCTCCAGCCGCCGTTTCATAGATTGCATGAATGCGCTGGACTCGGCGCCGTCGTTGATGCGGTGGTCAAAGGACAGGCACAGGTTCATCATCGACCGGATCGCAATGGCGTCGTTAATGACCACCGGCCGCTTCTGGACTGCCTCGGTAGTCATTATGGCCGCTTGGGGATAGTTGATGATGGGCTGGGAGACTACGGAACCCAACGCCCCGGTATTATTCAGAGTAAAGGTGCCGCCCTGCACGTCATCGATAGTCAGCTTGTTCCGGCGAGCGCGCTGGGTCAGGTCGGCCGCGGCGTGGGCCAGACCGGAGAGGCTGATCCGGTCGGCGTCGTGAATCACCGGAACCACCAGTCCGGCGGGAGCGGCCACCGCCAGGCCAATGTTCAGCCGTTTTCTCAGAATTATCCGGTCTCCGCCCCAGGCAGCGTTGAAGGTGGGATTTTCCCGTATAGTTGCCACCAGAGCCTGAATTATGAAGGGCAGATAAGTTAAATCCACGCCCTCCCGATGTCGGAAAGCCTCCCGCAGGGACGCCCGAGCCGACACCAAACCGGTTACGTCCACCTCTACCATGCTCCAGGCGTGGGGAATCTGGGAAACGCTGCGGGACATTGCTTCGGCAATCATCCGGCGCACCGGGGTCAAGGGTACGTGTTCCTCGTCGGGTACCGCCGCCGTATCCACCGGCCCCACCGTCGCCGGTAGGGTGGCGGCCGGCCTTGCTTCCCGGGCGTCCAGATGCCCCAGAACGTCATCCCGGGTAATGCGTCCGCCCAGCCCGGTGCCACTTACCTGGGACAGGTCAACGCTGTGCTCTCGGGCCAGACGACGTACTGCCGGAGACAGTCGCCGGGAGCCGCCCAAGTCGGGCGCGACGGGAGCAGTTGACCCGGCTTCCGTCGGGACGGTAGAAGCCGCCGGTTCGGTTGGGGCCGTATCCGGGGGTGGGGCCGGCGGGTTAGCGTCGCCGGCGCCGCCTCCGGTGGGCCCGACCATAGTAGCGGCAGTATTCAAGTAACCGATACGGCTGGCCGAAGGCAGACTTGGCGCTGTTGTCGGTTCAGTCGGAGCGACGGGCGCCGACGCCACCGTCTCTGCTCCAGACTCATTAGGGGCGGCCTGGTCTGAGCCGGCAGCGGGGCTGTCGGCGGTTTCCACCTCGGCAATCGGGGCGCCCATCGGCACTGTCTCCCCTTCCGCCGCCAGAATCCGGACCAGCGAGCCGTCCACCGGCGAGGGAAGCTCCATGGTTACCTTGTCGGTTACAACTTCGACCAGCGGCTCATAGCGTTCCACCCGGTCGCCCGGTTGCTTCAGCCACCTGCCGATAGTGCCTTCAACGACCGACTCGCCGACTTGGGGAAGTTCTATGGTTTGGGCCAAGGTATCACTCCTCACCTTTTTATTAAGTGAATATGAGGTAATCCGTCCGGGACCCCGTTCTGCTATCAGCAGAAATTATATCGTATTTCAGACCGGGGCAGCGTTCTCATTCAGGCTAACCGGCAATTGAGCCGCGCTCCTTCCTTAAAAACCTATTCGTACCGTATCCCCTGCTCTTCCAGGATAGCTTTTAACCGCAGCACTTCAGCCGCAGAGATTCTTCCCCGTTCCTCAGCCTCTGCTCGCTCCGATTCGGAAATTCTTCCCCGTTCCTCAGCCTCCAACTGTCGCGCTTCAGCCGCTTGCCGGGCTTCTTTTTCCCAATTCAGGGTATGCAGCCATTCCCCGGTTCGGGAATCCCTGATTCTGAATTGTTGGTCTTGCTGGTCCGGATACCAGTAAAAGTCCAGATTCAGCACCCGACTATGAGCCCATTCCAAGCCGGCCGCGTCGGTTTGCAACTGAAAAGGTTGATAGACGCCCGCCACCAAACCTTCCCCGGTCAGGGGTTGACCGTAAAGCTCGCCTCCGGTAGGGTCAAACCGCCAGTACTCGGTGATGCCCAGGCGGGCATAGAGGTCTCTTTTACCGCCCAGGTCATTCTGCGCCGTGCTGGCCGAGGCCACTTCTATTACGAAGTCCGGGGGCTTGCCCACTTCCCATACCAGGTAGTTGGGCATGGTCCTGATGTATTCCACATCCACTCCCAGCGCAATATAACAGTCCGGCGCGACCCGGCGGTTTTTGTTGTCGGGGTCGTAGAATACAAAGCCGCCAGCGGAAACGAATACGTCGGCCTGATTCCTGAAATGTTCCCGGAGGACCACGGCCAAGTCGATGATATGGTCGGCTTGCTGCATACCGTCCTCTACCGGATCGGGGTCCATCTCAAACTCTTTCCAGGCAGGCTTTACTGGCTGGACCAGGGTACGGCGCTGCATCATCCTTGAACCTCCATATTGAGCTGCGACCCTTCTCTGAACCTATTCGTACCGTATCCCCTGCTCTTCCAGGATAGCTTTTAACCGCAGCACTTCAGCCGCAGAGATTCTTCCCCGTTCCTCAGCGGCTGCTCGCTCCGCTTCGGAAATTCTTCCCCGTTCCTCAGCCGCCGCTCGCTCTGCTTCGGAAACTCTCCCCCTTTCCTCAGCCGCCAACTGTCGCGCTTCAGCCGCTTGCCGGGCTTCTTTTTCCCAACTCAGGGTATGCAGCCACTCCCCGGTTCGGGAATCCCTGATTCTGAATTGTTGGTCTTGCTGGTCCGGATACCAGTAAAAGTCCAGATTCAGCACCCGGCTATGAGCCCATTCCAAGCCGGCCGCGTCGGTTTGCAACTGAAAAGGTTGATAGACGCCCGCCACCAAACCTTCCCCGGTCAGGGGTTGACCGTAAAGCTCGCCTCCGGTAGGGTCAAACCGCCAGTATTCGGTGATGCCCAGGCGGGCATAGAGATCTCTTTTACCGCCCAGGTCATTCTGCGCCGTGCTGGCCGAGGCCACTTCTATTACGAAGTCCGGGGGCTTGCCCACTTCCCATACCAGGTAGTTGGGCATGGTCCTGATGTATTCCACATCCACTCCCAGCGCAATATAACAGTCCGGCGCGACCCGGCGGTTTTTGTTGTCGGGGTCGTAGAAAATAAAGCCGCCAGCGGAAACGAACACATCGGCCTGATTTCTGAAATGTTCTCGGAGGACCACGGCCAGGTCGATGATATGGTCGGCTTGCTGCATACCGTCCTCTACCGGATCGGGGTCCATCTCAAACTCTTTCCAGGCAGGCTTTACTGGCTGGACCAGGGTACGGCGCTGCATCATACTTGAACCTCCATCAGGTTCCCTTTAACTTGAGCTGCCCACCACCGTCACCACTGCTGACAAGCTAGTAACCGGGTCAGGCGGAGAAGAGGCGACTGGCAGTAATTATATCGGATTTTAGCCAGAGGCAGCGTTCTCATTCAGGCTAACCGGCAATTGAGCCGCGCTCCTTCCTTAAAAACCTATTCGTACCGGATCCCCTGCTCTTCCAGGATAGCTTTTAACCGCAGCACTTCCGCTTCGGAAATTCTTCCCCGTTCCTCAGCCTCTGCTCGCGCTGCCTCGGAAATTCTTCCCCGTTCCTCAGCCGCTTGCCGTGCTTCTCGCTCCCCACTCAGGGTATGCAGCCATTCCCCGGTTCGGGAATCCCTGACTCTGAATTGCTGGTCTTGCTGGTCCGGATACCAGTAAAAGTCCAGATTCAGCACCCGGCTATGAGCCCATTCCAAGCCGGCCGCGTCGGTTTGCAACTGAAAAGGTTGATAGACGCCCGCCACCAAACCTTCCCCGGTCAGGGGTTGACCGTAAAGCTCGCCTCCGGTGGGGTCAAATCGCCAGTACTCGGTGATGCCCAGGCGGGCATAGAGGTCTCTTTTACCGCCCAGGTCATTCTGCGCCGTGCTGGCCGAGGCCACTTCTATTACGAAGTCCGGGGGCTTGCCCACTTCCCATACCAGGTAGTTGGGCATGGTCCTGATGTATTCCACATCCACTCCCAGCGCAATATAACAGTCCGGCGCGACCCGGCGGTTTTTGTTGGCGGGGTCGTAGAATACAAAGCCGCCAGCGGAAACGAATACGTCGGCCTGATTTCTGAAATGTTCTCGGAGGACCACGGCCAGGTCGATGATATGGTCGGCTTGCTGCATACCGTCCTCTACCGGATCGGGGTCTATTTCAAACTCGGTCCAGGCAGGCTTTACTGGCTGGACCAGGGTACGGCGCTGCATCATCCTTGAACCTCCATCAGGTTCCCTTTAACTTGAGCTGCCCAACCACCACTGCTGACAGAATTTAACTCCCGGTTCCATTACGCATTAATAGAAGCGCATTGGTTCGGCCATTAAGCCGGTTCTTCTCTTTTGGGCCGGGAAGTGAGATAACCAACGAATCCCGCCAGAGTAGTGCCAACCCCGCCCATTAACAGCAAATACCACCCGGCGCCAATGGATACTAAAGACCCTATCCTGTAGGAATCGATCTCACAGTAGGTACTGGAATCGTCGATGTAACACTTGTCACTGGTAGCTGCATTAATGGGGATGCGGTCTCCCGTTTCAGAATCGTAACTGTAATAAACAGAATAGGAGCCTTCCGGCCCGTAGTAACTTTCGTGACCGACTCCGGGACCTTTACAGCTGTAACATGCCTCTACAGCATCTCCGGCGTAGGCATCAACCTGAAGCAGGCTGATTATTGCGGCAATGAGAAGCGCGCCGCCGGTTCCGCATACCAATACCCACTGCCGTACCGCAGTAATTTGTTCATCCAGCTCATCAGCACACAGCTTGTAGATGGCTACCATACTGCCTGCTCCCGCCAGGAACAGCGGCATATAAAGAAACCAGAAAAGACCTGAATCGTACCACTTGAAAACCGACCCATCGCTATATAGTCCAAAATCCAGAAATACTGCAATCAGACTCAGTATCAATGAAATTACCACTACTGTCGCCAGGTAACCAGTCAAGTTAAATTTCGAGGGGGGGTAATCATATTAGCGCTCCTAAATATTGGATTAGTAGGCAGCCAACTTTTAGCCAGAGGCAGCGTTCTCATTCAGGCTAACCGGCAATTGAGCCGCGCTCCTTCCTTAAAAACCTATTCGTACCGGATCCCCTGCTCTTCCAGGATAGCTTTTAACCGCAGCACTTCAGCCGCAGAGATTCTTCCCCGTTCCTCTGCCGCCAACTGTCGCGCTTCAGCCGCTTGCCGGGCTTCTTTTTCCCAACTCAGGGTATGCAGCCACTCCCCGGTTCGGGAATCCCTGATTCTGAATTGTTGGTCTTGCTGGTCCGGATACCAGTAAAAGTCCAGATTCAGCACCCGGCTATGAGCCCATTCCAAGCCGGCCGCGTCGGTTTGCAACTGAAAAGGTTGATAGACGCCCGCCACCAAACCTTCCCCGGTCAGGGGTTGACCGTAAAGCTCGCCTCCGGTAGGGTCAAACCGCCAGTACTCGGTGATGCCCAGGCGGGCATAGAGATCTCTTTTACCGCCCAGGTCATTCTGCGCCGTGCTGGCCGAGGCCACTTCTATTACGAAGTCCGGGGGCTTGCCCACTTCCCATACCAGGTAGTTGGGCATGGTCCTGATGTATTCCACATCCACTCCCAGCGCAATATAACAGTCCGGCGCGACCCGGCGGTTTTTGTTGTCGGGGTCGTAGAATATAAAGCCGCCAGCGGAAACGAACACGTCGGCCTGATTTCTGAAATGTTCTCGGAGGACCACAGCCAGGTCGATGATATGGTCGGCTTGCTGCATACCGTCCTCTACCGGATCGGGGTCTATTTCAAACTCGGTCCAGGCAGGCTTTACTGGCTGGACCAGGGTACGGCGCTGCATCATCCTTGAACCTCCATCAGGTTCCCTTTAACTTGAGCTGCCCAACACCACTGCTGACAGAATTTAACTCCCGGTTCCATTACGCATTAATAGAAGCGCATTGGTTCGGCCATTAAGCCGGTTCTTCTCTTTTGGGCCGGGAAGTGAGATAACCAACGAATCCCGCCAGAGTAGTGCCAACCCCGCCCATTAACAGCAAATACCACCCGGCGCCAATAGATACTAAAGACCCTACTACAAAGGGTTCTGGCTCTCCCCTTACCTCACAAACATAATCAGTAACCCGACCACTTTCGGAATGACACCCCTCAGGATTGATACTATATCGTTCCCCTGATTCTCCAACCATAGTGCAATGCCATCCAATCATCGGAGTTCAACCACCAGGGCGCCGTCGCTCGGTACGTCTTCTTTCGAATTCAGCTCGGCTTTTGGCCAAATCTCTCGAATTCATATACCCCAAAAAACCTGTGAGAGTGGTAACAACCCCGCCAACTAACATTAATATCAACCCAACGCCAACGGATACTAACTGCCCTACTACATATGGTTCTACCGGTTGGTCTCCAATTACCTCACAAACAAAATCATTACTTCCTTCAACAGGATAACTACAACTCTCAGCCCGGATATAATACGGTTCCCCTGATTCTCCAAGAATCTTGCAAGCCCATCCTCTAGAGGTATATGAGCATATATCAGATCGGACAACAATTCGTTCTCTCAGTGGCATACAGATAGGGTCATCGTACAGGGCTATCGCATATGGATTTTAAGAGGCCAATTGACGGGTAAATCTCCGTTTTTAACTGCTAAATTTGGGTAATTTAAGACTTAAACCGTTGGTTTTGATGTTGATTACCCAGTAAAGCGCCGCCAAAACATCGGAAAGTTCCGTTCTCATCCTGAAAATTTTTCATATGCGATAGCCCTGGGTCATCGTACTCGTACTCGTGCTCGTAACACGCCTCTTCCATAGGTTGGATAACGGTGCCTGAATAGAGATAAGCCAAAAGAAGAATGATAACTGCAACTAGGAGAAATATGCCACCAGCTATAAGAACCATTAGCGATGCCGGTGTCCCATTTTCTTGAACCATGAGCTTGAACAAGCCCGCATTACACGCGATCGCCGCGAAGACCATCAGTGGAACAAGTATAGTATAGGAAATAAAATGAGCTTCCCAATTGAAAACCGACCCGTCGGAATATAGTCCATGATCCAGAAACATCCCTATCAGAATCAATAACTCCGCAACCACCACCATCACCGCCAAGGGGGCAGTTAAGTTTCGGGGTTCGGGGGGGGGGGGGGGGGGGGGCTAGGTATCATATTCTCACTCCTGCTCACTCTAAAATTTTGGGTCAGTAAACAGCCAGCTTGCGCAAGGCTTCAGCAATTCGGTCGGTGTTGGGCATATAGGCATCTTCCAGAGTTTGGGCGAAGGGCATGGTAGGCACGTCGGGGCCGCATACCCGCCCGATGGGAGCATCCAGGTAGTCAAAGGCCTGGTCCGCGGCCAGGGCGGCGATTTCAGAGCCAACGCCGCCGGTAATGTTGTCCTCGTGGACAATTAACAGCTTGCCCGTCTTGCGGACCGACTCCAGCACCGTCTCGGTGTCCAGCGGCTTCAGGGTGCGCAGGTCCACCACCTCAACCTCGGCCGCCCCCTCGGCTGCCAGCATTTCCGCCGCCGCCAGGCAGTAGTGCAGCATCAAGCCGTAGCTGACCACGGTTATGTTCCGGCCGGGTCGCTTGACCTCCGCCCGGCCAATGGGCAGCGTATAGTCCTCTTCCGGCACATCGCCCCGCACCAGACGGTAAGTCTTCTTGTGTTCCAGGAAAACCACCGGGTTATTGTCGCGTATAGACGCCTTCAGCAAGCCCTTGGCGTCGTAAGGGGTGGCCGGGGCGATTACCTTCAGACCCGGGGTGTGGAAGAAGTAGGCTTCCACATTCTGGGAGTGGTACAGCCCGCCCCGAATGCCGCCGCCGTAGGGGATTCGGATGGTAACCGGAGCGCTCAGATTGCCGTCGGTGCCGTAGCAGGCCCGGGCCGCCTCGCCGATGAGCTGGTTCACCGCCGGCCAGAGAAAGTCGGCGAACTCCACCTCCGGGATCGGGCGCATTCCCCGGAAAGCGGCGCCCAGGGCAATGCCCATAATGGACGCCTCGGCCAGGGGAGTGTCAATAACCCGGTCGGGGCCAAATTCCTCAATGAAGCCCTGGGTCGCCAGGAAGACGCCGCCGCGCCAGCCCACGTCTTCGCCCATAACGAAGATGCGTTCGTCCCGGTGCATCTCCTCCCACATAGCTTCCCGTACTGCTTCGATCACGCTTTTGACGGCCATTGGCTTTTTCCTTTTACTTATTTGTCCACGTAAGTTCACCAGGCTGTTTTAGCCACGAAGGGCTGCGAATATTCCTTGACGCCCGGACACTTCCACCGGATGCTCCCACCAGGGGACGCCAAAGTTCACTAATCCGGGTCCGGATCACTTGCAGGCGAGGCGGCGGTCAGGGAAAAGCCGGCCGCCGACTCATCGCCTACTTGCAAATCCCGGTTCCCGGTAACCATTCTCAACCGCCGCAACTGGCTTCCGGAGTCAATTCTAAAATGACGGGGCGGCTCCAGAGCTATCCGGTCCAGAATGGGAAGGGCCTGTTCCACGCCTTCGACTAAATCCAGAATCTCGTCGTCGTAAAGCCGGTTCTCGTAAAAATTCATGTGTCCCCGGTGGTAAGCATCCGAGAGAGCATCGATGAAGGCCGGAGTCGCATAGTCGGGAAACTCGGCGAGTAAATGGCGTCCGATACTTTCGATTTCACGACTGGAAGTATGGTTCCAGCCGCGGCGGTCGCCAATCAGCTTGTAGTACTGGACCAGAGCGCCCCAGGCTTTCTCCCCGGCCTGGATCCGGTTGCCGGCCGCCAATTCCAGGCGCGCTTCGGCGATGAACCGTTGGCTCATCGCCCGCCGGTTTTCCGGGCTGTGCCTAATATCCGGATCCGGCCAGGGTGGAATGTTTGTCATCGGTTATCCCCTAACTTAATTCTGCCACCAAGGTTCAGGCAGACCGGCCGGCTCCCGTTTTAACCGCAAGAATGCTCCGCCAAGATTACTCCCCTCTCCCCGTGGGAGAGGAGCCGTGGGTGAGGGCCTACGGTGCGTAAACGTGCTGGTGCAGGCTGGACGGGTCGGGCGGCGCCGCGGCGTCCGCGGCATCGGTAGCCTCATTGACGGCCCGCCGGGCCTCGCTTTTAATCTCCGCTTGCTGCGCTTCGGTCAGATAGCCGGTTTCCAGCATGAAATTTCCGAAGGCGGCCACCGTGTCTCTCTGCCGGACGGCCTCGATTTCCTCTTTAGGGCGATAGCGGGTATCGTCATCATCGGTCGTGTGGGGCATCAGCCGTTCCAGCTTCATTTCCAGCATAACCGGTCCTTCCCGGCGCGCGTGGAGGATTGCTTCCCGGGTGGCTTCGTAAGCGGCCAGCAAGTCCAGCCCGTCCACGATAATACCCGGGAACCCGTAACCTTCGGCCCGGTTGGATACATCGCCGATAGCCATCTGCATCCGTAACGGCACCGAAATGGCGTAACCGTTGTTCTCGCAAATGAAGACCACCGGCAGTTTGTGTACGCCGGCGAAGTTCATAGCCTCGTGAGTTTCGCCCTGGCTGGCGGCGCCGTCGCCGAAATAGACCAGGGTAACCCGGCCATCGCCCTGCATCTTGCAGCCCAGGGCATAGCCTACCGACTGGGTAAGCCCGGCGGCGACAACGTTGGACAACTGGATAATGTTGTGCGGCAGGTCGGCCCCCTGCAGCGGGAACTGACGGGCATTACTGTACGGGTCTCCCTCTTTGCCCATAAAGGAAAGCATTACCTGGGTAGGCGTCAGTCCCACCCCCATCTTGATGGCGAGGTCCCGATAGTAGGGGAACAGGAAGCAGTTTCCATCCTTTTCCGCGGCCAGCAAACTGCCCAGCTGAGCCGCCTCATGGCCCTGCCCGGAGGCGGCGATAGGGACTTTGCCTTGCCGGTTCATAATCCAGATACGCTCATCAATGGTGCGCACTAATATCATCCTGCGGTAATAGTCAATCAGGTCCTCCGGGGTGATACCCTGGGGCAAGGGTCGAAAGGCGTCGGCTGCCTTGCCGTCGGCCTGGGACATTCCCTCGGTCTGGCTGGATAGTTGTGTCATGGCATCCTCCGGCAAGTAAACCGGCATTGGGTAGAGTTTAACGGGATTGTATGTCGGTTGCTGCGGCAAGAAACTGCGTTGGCAAAGATTATATATGCCGGGCTACAGGCGGGCAAACCGGGGAGAGGAACGGGAAGATTACATCTGCCTCGATACATCCGAGAGAAAATTGAAAACCCGGTTCCGGACGTTTCCCACTATGTTTCATTAAAAATGGCTTTCTGTTTGGCGGTGGCGACATCAGGCCGGAAAGTTTATCGGATAATGAGCCGGGAAGACCGGGGTTAATGCAGCTTACTGCCAACCCTTGCCCCCTCCCTTCGGGCTGACTAGACTGTCGGCAAGATGCCGGCTTAATTCATTAGCCGAAGGAACCGCTGCCGATGCAGATTGACCCCGCTTTGACTTCAGCCGGCCCGGTCGAAGAGTCGGCCCGCATTACCAGCTTGGACCTGATCCGGGGCATAGCGGTCCTGGGTATCCTGCTGATGAACGCGGTCCACTTCAAGTTGGGCCTGGTTCCCTACCACAACCTCAGCGCCGGAGGCATGGAAACCTGGCTGGACTGGACGGTAGGAATATTCGGCGAGATATTTGTCGATCAGAAGTTTATGGGGTTGTTCTCCCTCCTGTTCGGCGCCGGCGTAATGCTGTTTATCGACCGGGCGGCCGCGCGCGAGCGACATCCCATCCGGTTGAACCTTTGGCGCAACGCTCTGCTCCTGGGAATCGGGATTATCCACTTTCTGCTTTGGGAAGGGGATGTATTGATGGTTTACGCCATTGCATCCGTATTCCTGATTATTCTGCGCCGGCTTTCGCCCAAAGCCTTGATTGCGCTGGGAGTAATCATTTTCCTTGCGCCCGTCGCCACCGACCTGCTGGCTCAGTACATAGTCAATACTTACAGTTTCAGTTTGGTCGGCCTTTGGATTGACCCCGGGGCGGAACCCCGGGAGCCTGTCGGACTGGCCTACGTCTTCGGATACTTTATGCGCGGCTTGGGCCTGATTCTGCTGGGGGCCGGCCTGTATCGTCTGGGCTTTATACAAGGCCAATTTTCTCCCGGCGCTTACCGGCTCACGGCGGCGGTCGGATTAGGCGTCGGCCTGCCCCTGGCCGCCCTGGGAGTCCTCTATGTAGTGTTGAATGACTTTTCCCGGGCAGTCGCCTTTACCGGCAATATCCCCAACAGCCTGGGTACGATACCCGCCACCCTGGGCTATCTGAGCCTGATTATCCGGTGGAGCCAACGGGGGCAAAGCCGGATTAAGCAGCGACTAATCGCTGTCGGACGCATGGCCCTGACCAATTACCTGACCCAGAGCATTCTGGGGGTGCTGATCCTGACGGTGGTTTTGTCGGAGGTTAACGTGAACCGCAGCGGCATATTGCTCTTTGTGCTGGCGGTGTGGGCCCTTCAGCTCTGGTGGTCGCAAGCCTGGCTGAACCGCTTTCGCTTTGGGCCTGCCGAGTGGCTGTGGCGCGTTGCTACCTACCGTCGGGGTCAGCCCCTGCGGCGAGTCTGAGGGGACAAACATTTAACGGGCAAGCTATCCATACTAAAGAACTAATACCACCCGAACAAACTGATGAATCCGCCGTATGTAGCGGGTAAACCTTTAACGGGCCAGCTACCCGGCCCAATTCCGCTACCAGGGCTATCGCATATGAAAAATTTTCAGGATGAGAACGGAACTTTCCGATGTTTTGGCGGCGCTTTACTGGGTAATCAACATCAAAACCAACGGTTTAAGTCTTAAATTACCCAAATTTAGCAGTTAAAAACGGAGATTTAACCGTCAATTGGCCTCTTAAAATCCATATGCGATAGCCCTGATTCCGCTACCCAATACCCTTGACACCCCCTAAAGACTGTGATAATTTTCACTAGGTTTGCCACCAGGGGCTGCACGGACGGCCCCGAAATCTACATCAAGGTATTTTCAAGGCAGGACCGATGGGCGATCCAAATGCGCTTACCGCCATAGACTGGGCTAACATCAGCACTTGGCTTACCATGTACTGGATTGCCTTTCCTCTGGTTATCATCACCGCATTTACCCTGATGATTGCCCACGGATTTATTCCTTCGGGGGTACGGACCGGCGATTATCCGGCGTGGCTTAACAACCTCCGCTGGCCGTTGACCATCTTCGCGGTAATCGTGTGGGCCGTAGCCTGGTTTTTCTGGATTTCGGTTATGCTGCTTAGCCCGGATATGCTGGGCAATATTTACGACAGGTTCCTGGTTTAGCTGCTACCAGGCTTTCCGCCCAGTCGGGTTGCTCCATTGGACGGAAGCTGACTCCCGGCTGCGCCGGGAAGTCGCCGGAAAGGTTCCGGCCGGATATTTATAAATAGGCAGGTTTTGGCGCCGATGAGGCCAAGCGCAAATATAATCCCACTGGCTATTGTCGGATTGGTCGTCACCGGCATCGTTGGGTTCCTGACCGCAATTATCTTCATTTCCTGGTTTTCCAACCCGCCTTTCGGTCTCGGCAATGCCCCGGCCCAGCCCATCGCCTTTCCCCATACGGTTCACGCCGGCGCTCCGGAAGACGGCGGCGCCGGGATTGCCTGCGAGTTTTGCCACCGCAACGTGACCGAAGGGGCGGCGGCAACGGTGCCGGCCGTGGAGCAGTGCGTTTTCTGCCACCAGCAGATTAACCCGGAAAACCTGCTCGCCTCCGTCAGCGCCGGCTTGTCCCGCCGGGACCGGAACGACCAGGAACAGATGCAAATGGTGCTGGACACCTTTGACGACGGCGACCCGATTAACTGGGAGCGGGTGCACCGGGTACCCGACCACGTAAGATTTGTTCACGAGGCTCACATCCGGTTCCTGACCGAGGGAGAGACTCGGACGATAGCTATGCCCATTGGCGACGGACAGCCGCAGCAACTGCCCTTAACAACCCAGCAGGCTTGTTCCGTGTGCCACGGCGATGTAGCCAGTATGACGGAAGTGCAGCCCCAGGCCGGGCAGTCCCTGAAGATGGGAACCTGCGTGGACTGCCACCGGGAACTCAACGTGGCGACCGACTGTACCATTTGTCATAAGTAAGCGGCGCGAGCTAATCTGAGCGAAGGCATCAACGTATGAAACTTACACGGCGCAATTTCCTGGCCTGGGCCGGCCTCTCCGCAATAGGGGCGGTAGCTTGCGACTTCATCCAGGACGAGGAACTGAGCCTGCAAAGCCCCCGGTCGCTGCCCGAGGACGTGGTTAAGGGCCGGGATAACTGGTACGCCACCCTGGGTCGTCAGGACACCGACGGTGACGGGGTGATTGTCCGGGTAATCGAGGGGCGCGCCAAGAAAATTCAGGGCAACCCCAAGTACCCGGTCAACCACGGCAAGCAGAGTGTGCGCTCCGAGGCCGGTTTGCAAGCCTTGTACCATCCGGACCGGATTGCCGGGCCGATGCTGCGGACGGGCCCCCGGGGTTCCAACCAGTTCCGCTCCATATCATGGGAACCCGAGGCCCTGGACATTCTGCAGCGGGAGTTGCGCGCCCGCCAGCAAGGGATGCTGCTGATTACCGAGCCGCTGCGGGGACACCCGGGTATGATTGCCGAAAAGTTCGCCGCAAATATGGCCGGTCAGCACCTGGGATTTGAAGCCCTGGACAATACAACCTACCGGGCTGCCATCAGCGACGTTTTCGGTCTGGAACGGCTGCCCGACTTTGACCTGGCCCACGCCAATTACGTTCTTTCCTTTGGCGCTGATTTTCTCTCCACTTGGGGAGCTTCCACCCGAATGGCTGCCGGCTACGGCGAGTTTCGCCAGGGACACGGACGTGAGCATCGGGGTACGCTGACCCATGTGGAGCCGCGCTTTTCCATGACCGCCGCCAACGCCGACAAGTGGGTGCCAATCAAGCCGGGACTGGAGGGCTACCTGGCCTTGAGTTTGGCTTACGTGATAATCAACGAAGGCTTGCAGGCGCCGGGAGTTGACCCCAACGCTTTGACCAATCATCAGGGCATCAGCGTACTGGAGCGGTTCAGCCCGGAAACCGTCGGCCCAATGCTGGAGATACCTGGAGGATTGCACGAGGGTCATTCCGCAGCCGACTTCATTCGGGAACTGGCCCACGAGTTCGCCAGCCATCGCCCCAGCATCGCTCTGGGTGGCGACAGCGCCGGGGCGCACAGCAATGGCCGGTTTAACCTCCAGGCCATTTACGCTCTGAACTACCTGGTAGGCAGTGTGGGACAGCCCGGCGGTATCCGGTTTAACCCGGCCAGCCCGCTGCCCGATCTGCCAGCCACCGCCAAAACCGGGACCTTAACCGACTGGGCCGACGCCGCCGGGAGAATCCGGAACGGCTCAACTCGCCTGGTCTTGATTCATAACGCCAACCCGGTTCACGGCTTGCCGGCTTCGCTCGGTTTTGAAAGCGCCCTGAATCGGGATGACCTGTTTATCGTAAGCTTCTCCCCATTTATGGACGAGACTACGGCGCTGGCCGACCTGATTCTGCCCGACCGGGTTTATCTGGAGGATTGGGGGTCGGATATACCGGAATCGGGGCCGGGCTACCAGGTTATCGGGATTCAACAGCCGGTGGTAAACCCCTTGAGCGACCTGGACCCGCGCAGTTTCTACGACCTGTTGCTCAGTGCCGCCCAGGGACTGGGCCAAAGCGATGGCTTGCCGGACAGTATGGAGGCCGCCCTGAAGAGCAGCGTCGAAGAGTTGTATGCCCTGAACCGGGGGACTTCCCAAAAGGTGGATTCCGCCGACGCCCTGTGGAACCGGATGCTGCAGCAGGGCGGCTGGTGGAGTGAACAAAACACGGGTCCGACACCCGGCGCCCATACCGACTTGTATAACCGAATTGCCGGTGCGGCGCACACACCCGAGTACGCCGGCAGCGGCGATTTTTATCTGTTGCCCTTTGCCCATAACTCGCTGCTGGACGGGCGTAACGCGCACATCCCCTGGATGCAGGGCGTGCCGGATCCCATCACCACAGTCACCTGGCAGACGTGGGTAGAATTGAGCAGCCAAACCGCCGCGCAACTGGGAATACGCGAAGGCGATGTAGTCCGGGTGGAGACCGACATCGGCAGCATTACCGGGTTGCTGTATCCCAATCCGGCCCTTCCGCCCAACGTGGTGGCGGTTCCTTTGGGGCAGGGACGCAGCGCCGGTTCGGATTACGCTACCGGCGGCGACCCGCGGGAAAGCTCCAACGCTTTAGACTTGTTGTCGGCAGACCATCGCGCCGAAAACGGTGCGCTGGCCTGGGCCGGCCATCGGGCCCGGGTTAGACCCACCGGCCAAAGTTTGAAGATTTCCAAGTTCGAGGGTATTTTCCCGGCTCGGGAAATTGGTCAAACCTCCGCCGAGGAAATTATCAAGGTTATCAACCATTAAGGAGCAGGACAGCGGCGGTTTAGTCAGCAGCCGATAGCCTGAATCCGGGGCTGCTCGTGGAATCCGGCTAATTATCGGAATCGGGCAGCGGGCCCGGTATGGCGAAGAAACGAACCGGCTGAACTTGCCGTTACAGGGAGAAGAATGGTTACTTCCCGAGTGAACCATAAATGGGGGATGGTCGTTGACCTGGACCGCTGCAATGGCTGTCAAGCCTGTGTAGTGGCGTGCCAGGTGGAAAACAATCTGCCCATCAACGACAAAAATGCCTTTCTCCAAAACCGCGCTTACGAGTGGATTCGTATTGAGCGGTACTGGGAGGGCGACTACCCGAACATCAAGGCCCGGTTCATTCCGGTATTGTGTCAGCATTGCGAAAACGCCCCTTGCGAGCCGGTTTGCCCGGTCTTTGCCACGTACCACAGCGACGAAGGGTTGAATGTCCAGCTTTACAACCGCTGCGTCGGCACCCGGTACTGCATTAACAACTGCCCGTATCAGGTCCGGTTCTTTAACTACTGGCACCCGAACTGGCCGGAGCGGCTGCAGAACCAGCTCAACCCCGATGTAACGGTGCGGACGCGCGGAATCACCGAGAAGTGCACCTTCTGCATCCAGCGACTGCGGCGGGGAGAATTGCAGGTGGAGCGGCGGAACGGCGGACTGCTGAATGACGGTACTCTCAAGTCGGGCAACCACATGCCGGCCTGCGTTCAGGCTTGTCCGACCAACGCCCTGATGTTCGGCGACCAGAACGACAACGACAGTCCCATAAAACCCTACTTCGAGGACGTTAATCGGTACGATATTCATCACGAGGATGAGCGAAAGACGCGCGGCTACCGATTGCTGGAAGAAGTGAACACCAAGCCCAACCTGATTTATTTGAAGAAGATTGACCCCAACCATGCAGACGGCGGGCATCATGGCTAGTAACGCTGAACATCAGCACAGTGGCGGGCATGGGCATCACGCCGGAATGTGGGTTTTTCCCAAAGCTGCGGAGATTGCTTCCGACGTATCCGGCAAGACCTTTGCGATGCCTTCCAAATACAAGCTGGCTTTGGGCATAGCTTTTGTCCTCTCGGCCCTGGGATTGGTCGGATTCATTATGCGACTCACCGGCGACGGCTTTGGCAGTCCCGGCCCCTGGGGTTATTACGCCGCCACGTTTTCCTTTGTATTCATGGTAACCGGCGCCGCGCCACTGGTGGCGGCGGCCTTCCGGTTTACCAAGAGCCACTGGCGCCGCCCGCTGTCCCGGGTGGCGGAACTGTTCGCCGTTGTCGGGCTGGTAAATATCGTTCTCTTCATCCCGCTAATGCTGGTACTGCCGCCGATCAAGAATCAGGACGTTCAGGGGCATGACCTGGAAGTACGGCGAACTCTGTGGTTTGAAGTTCCCTTTGGCGCTCCCTACCTGTGGGACTTGCTGTGTTTTGTGGGGCTGGCTCTGTGCAGTCTGGCAATTTTATGGCTGTCGGCGGCGCCGGATATGGCTCAGGCCCGGGCCACCGCAACGGGCTTCCGGCGGAGCTTCTACAGCGCCCTGGCCGGTTTCTGGTACGGCAGCAAGCGCCAATGGAACCATCAGAAGGCCGGCCTGGCCCTGTTGGGCGCCTTCTACTTTATGTTGCTGGTTTTCGTCCAGTTTATCTTCGTTACTGACTTCGCAATGAGCATGGTTCCGGGATGGAAGGACTCGGTATTGCCTCCCATGTACACCGTTATGGGATTCCAGACTTCCCTGAGCCTGATTCTGATTATCCTGTTTGTTATGCGCCGTTGGGGCGGCTACGAGAATTACCTGGGCAAGGCTCCCTTCTGGTCGGCCAGCAAGATTCTGCTGGGCTTGACCCTGCTGTGGACTTACCACCTGTTCGCCTTCTTCATTACTTACTGGTACGGACGCCTGGAGGTGGAGCAGAATATCCTCAAGTATGTGTTCACCCAGCCTTATCTGCTGGTGTTCTTGGGGAATATGCTGTTCAGCTTCCTGACCCCCTTCCTGATGCTAATCTGGAACCCGCTGCGCCGCAGCGACTGGGGGCCGTCATTGGCCGGTTTGTCGGCCCTGGTAGGTTCATTGCTGTTCAACCTGCGGACCTTCGCCGCGGCATTTAATGTCGAGAACCATTACGAATTTGGTTTGACCCACATCGCGGCTGCGGTTTGGCCCGATATTTGGGACGTTTGTATCATCCTGGGCGGCTTGGGGATTGCGGCCCTGGTATATCTGCTGGCCGCCAAGATATTCCCCATCATATCCATCTGGGAAGTGAAGGAAGGAACCCTCTACCAAAGAATGGATACCCTGGTGCGCGGCGAATACCTGGTACTGGGCAAACCGGAGTAGCCAGCCAAATCGGAATCAGACAAAAGTAGTCTAACGAAATTATCCCGAACCGGCGCCGGTAAAGCGGCCCGGCAAACCAGCAAAGGAAGGAAACGCAGGAGCTTCCATGCAGGAAGGCAGAACCCTAAGTACAAGAGAGATAAACCGGGACTTGCTCCGTTCAATCCTGGATACCCCCCGGTGGTTCTGGCCGGTAGTGGGTCTGCTGGGATTGGTCCTGTTGATTGCCGCCATTGCCATCGGCATTATGGTAAACCGGGGCTTGGGTGTGACCGGCCTCAATCGTCCGGTAGCCTGGGGGTTTTTCATTACCAACTTCGTGTTCTGGATTGGTATCAGCCACGCCGGAGTGATGCTGTCCGCTATTTTGCGGTTGGCCAAGGCGGAGTGGCGCCGTCCCGCCACCCGCGCCGCCGAGGTGCTGACCCTTTTCTCCTTGATGACGGCGATGCTGATGCCTATCGTCCACACCGGACGGCCCTGGCGTATCCTTTACTGGGCCTTCCCTTACGACTTTGCCCGGGGTATCTGGCCCAACATCCGAACCCCGCTGGTCTGGGATCCCAGCGCAATTATGACCTACCTGACTTCCAGCACCCTGTTCGTAATGATCGCCCTGATTCCCGACTTTGCGGTGCTGCGGGACCATACCACCGGCATTGCCCATCGGGTTTACAGTGTGCTGGCGATGGGTTGGGAAGGCAACGCCCGGCAGTGGAAACTCCAGATTGTAGCCGGGGTGCTGCTGTCCGCCCTGATTCTGCCCGTGTTCGTTTCGGTGCACAGCATCGTGTCCTGGGACTTCGGGATGGCGGTAGCGGTCAAGTCGTGGCACTCCACCGTATTTGCCCCCTACTTCGTGGTGGGCGCGGTTCACTCCGGCGTGTCAGCGGTAGCCTTCGTGCTGATTCTGCTTCGCTGGTGCTACGGCTGGCAGGACTACATTCGCCACGAACATATTGACGCTCTGGGGCGATTGCTGATTGTAGTGGCTACCGGCTGGTTCTACTTCCTGGTAATGGAGCTGATGTTCGGAATGTATGGCCGGGAGTCCGACGAGCTGATGGTGCGCCAGACCCAGTTCACCTACTGGCCTTACAATTTCTGGTTCATTGTGTTCGTAATTACCACCTATTTCATACCCGTTATCCTGTGGCTCAGTCGGGCCTGGCGGCGCAACCTGTGGATAATGTCCATAGCTTGTATTTCGGTTAACATCGGTATGTGGCTGGAGCGGTTCCTGATTATCGTGCCCGGCCTGGTGAACAAGCAATTGTTCACCTTTACCTGGGCCGATTACTCCCCCAGCATCTTTGAGGTTGTAATCGTGGCATCTACTTTTGCCTTGGTTACAATGCTGATGCTGCTCTTCAGCCGGGTGTTCCCGTTGGTACCTCTGTACGATGTGAAGGAAGGGGACGTGCTGAAGACTGAGATGAAGATTGGCCGCCGCACGGTGCCGGCAACGTTCAGGGAAGATTAGTCCCCGGCGCTTTTGCGGGGACATCAGGCAATGGCAGAGAGGTTATAAATTATGGCGAGACGTCCTATATTGGGGTTGTTCGACAACGCCAATTCCGCCGCTGACGCGGGCGACGGCCTGCGTCGGTCCGGTATTCCTGAAACCGACGTGGACTTCCTGACCGATACTCCCTACCCGGAGGGAGCTTTCGGCGAGCGCGAGGAGCCGCATCGACTCTACATTTTCCCCTTCATCGGGGCGCTGCTGGGGCTGACCTCCGGCATCCTGCTGACGTCGATGACCCAGGTGGCCTACCCGCTGGTTACCGGCGGCAAGCCGATCCTGTCCATTCCGCCCATGGCCGTAGTTTGTTACGAAGGGACGATGCTGGGCGCAATCCTGTTCACCGTCCTGGGAATCATCTTTGAGTCCCGCTTGCCCAAGTTGAAGGCCGGGCTGTATGACACCCGAATTACCGAAGGTTATATCGGGGTTCTGGTAAATACCGAAGAAACCCAGCACGGCCAGGTGGAAAACGTCTTTGGTCAGGCCGGCGCCGTGGACGTTAAGCGGCAGTGAAGACGCTGCCCGTACCGAATCTAAAGGACCGATACAAGAATTGCCGGATGCCGGTTAAGCCGGCGGCAGGCAGCCAATTATGAGTAAATTTCCTGAAAAGCTGATGAACTTGAAAGCAAAAGGACGCCGGTTCTGGGTTAAAGCCTATCTGGGTGGGCTGGCTGCGTTAGTGGGTATTCTGGCGCTGGGCTGTTCCCAGGGTTCCTATCCGATAGATGTCTTTTACGAGATGCACTACCAGCCCTATTACAAGTCTCACGAACCGCCCCGGCTGACTGTGCCGGCCAGCGCCGTCCCCTTCTACCCGGTACAGGTTTCCAACCACGACGGAGCGGAATTGTATGACATCAACTGCTCGATGTGTCACGGGGTACAGGGCAAGGGCGACGGGCCGGTACTGTTGACCATGATTGATAATTACGGGTACACGCCTACCGTTCCTGCGGATTTGACCGCCCTGGATGACCCCTTGATGATTGCCAAAGATACCGCCGGGGTCACCAGCATTATGACCGGCGGTCTGACCGTGATGCCCAGTTTCTCCCAACTGTTGACCCCGGAGCAGATTGACGCCGTGGCGCGCTACGTGGTGGACTGCTTGCAGGGAGGCGACCCGCAGGGCTGCTAGATCAAACGGCAAGCAATGCCCACGGGAACCCCGCTGGGGACGATCGGGATAGCGGGGGTGCCGATCCCGTTCCACGAAAGACGATGAACGCAAAAAAGTTAAGCAAACGGGGGCAGGCCAAGCGCCTGCCCTTTCCTTGTTATTCGGGAAATGCACTTCTGGGCGCGCTCCTGCTGACCATTGCGCTGACGGCTGCTTTCCTGGTCGAAGCAGCTTACGCCCAGGCTCCGGGAGGCAGTTATGACGAGGCCGAAGCCCAGTCCATCGACCGGGCCTTGATGTGTCCGGTATGTCCGGCGGAGTCCATTGACCAGGCGCAGGTGCCGCTGGCCCGGCAAATGCGCCAGCGGGTTCGGGAAATGCTGGCGCAAGGGGCCAGCCGCCAGGAAATCCTGGACTATTTCGCCCTCCGCTACGGCGAGAGTGTGTTGGCCGCGCCGCCCAAAACGGGGTTTAACCTGTTGGCCTGGACGCTGCCCATTGCCGGTATAATTGCGGCGCTGATTGCCGGTTTTCTGGTGCTGCGGGCTATGACCGGTAAGGAGTCGAGGGCTTCCGGGAGTGGGGCGGCAGAAGCTGTGGAACCTTCGGATACGGAACTGGAGCCTTACCTGACCGCCCTGGACCGGTCGCTGAAAATGACTGGTCGAAACGAAGCCACTGAAACCGACAATTCCCCGGATACGGCTGCCGACCGGGGATAACCGTCTTTACCGGGCGGTTGAAATGCGCTTGCCACACCATTAGAGTACAGTATCAAAATCTGCCGTAAAGCGCGGCCCATTAGCCGAATCAAACGGCCTTTTTGCGGGAGGTACAGCATGAACTCCAGGGAATATGACATTGCAATAATCGGGGGAGGGATTATTGGGCTTTCCGCCGGTATGCAGTTGGCCCGCAGATTTTCCGGGAGCAAAAAAGTGGCCGTGCTGGAGAAGGAACGGGAGCTGGCTACCCACCAGACCGGCCACAACAGCGGTGTAATCCACTCCGGCATCTATTATCGTCCCGGTTCGCAAAAGGCCCAGTTCTGCGTCGGCGGTGCCCAGGCTTTAATGCGGTTTTGCGACGAGAACGAAATCGAGTATGAACAGTGCGGCAAGACTATCGTCGCTACCGATGCCGCCGAACTGCCCCGGTTGGATAACCTCTACCAACGGGGAATCTCCAACGGGGTTCCCGGGCTGGAGCTGATCGGGCCGGAGCAGCTGCGGGAAATCGAACCCCACACTTACGGGCTGCGGGCCTTGTGGTCGCCGGCAACCGGGATTATTGACTACGTTAAAGTAACCGCCGCCTACGCCTCCCGTTTCCAGGAGTATGGGGGAGACATCTACACCGACGCCGGGGTGCGAACCATCGGCGGCGCTTCCGGCGCCATGATTATCGACACCGATCGGGGCTCGATTCGGGCCGCCCACGTTATCAACTGCGCCGGTCTTTACGCTGACCGCATTGCCGAAATGATGGGCGAGCGAACCGGGGTGCGGATTGTCCCCTTCCGGGGCGAGTACTACACCCTGAGACCCGAAAGCCAGCATCTGGTAAAGGGCCTCATTTATCCGGTGCCCGACCCCCGTTTCCCTTTCCTGGGCGTCCATTACACCCGCAACATTCACGGGTATGTGGAGGCCGGGCCGAATGCCGTACTGGCTTTTGCCCGGGAAGGCTACCGCAAGAGCAGCGTGGACGTAGCCGAATCTCTGGGAACATTTACTTACCCCGGCTTCTGGAAGATGGCCGCCAAACACTGGCGTACCGGAATGTCGGAGATGCACCGGTCTTACAGCAAGCAGGTATTCGTCCACGACCTGCAAAAACTGATACCGGAAATTAAGGACGGGGACCTGGCGCCCGGGGGCGCCGGTGTCCGCGCCCAGGCTATAGCTGCGGACGGAGCCCTGCTGGATGATTTTTCGATACTTCGGGGCCGTCAGGCGATTCACGTACTGAACGCTCCATCGCCCGGGGCCACCTCCTCGCTGGCAATCGGCGAGTACCTGGTGAACCTGGCCGTGGAGAGCTTTGGCTTGGCGGGATAACGGCAATGTCTCACTAGTTCCGGGGTCTGAAGTTGCCCGGAGAATGAGGCCGGAACTTCGGGACAGCCCGGTTTTGTCGAGACGGCCCAACTTTTCCGTTGCGGAAAGCGGTTGACTTCGACCCAGCCATGCCGGCTCCAACGGGAGAGCGCCTCCGTGTATTTGCGCCCGGCCCGGGTCTGTGTTAATTTCCAGGGGATTTTTACGTGGCGACCCGACGCTGCCCAGGATGGCAAGCGCCTAGCGTCGCCGGGGAGGAAGTATGCGACTGGCCGGAAAGACCGCCCTGATTACCGGCGCCAGCCGAAACATCGGGCGTCAAATTGCCCTTACCTTTGCCCGCGAGGGCGCTGACCTGGCGTTGAATACCCGCCAGAGTCTGAAGGAACTGGAGGAGGTGGCCGCCCAGTGCCGGGAAATGGGGGTTAACACTCACCTGGTCCCGGGGGACGTTTCCGACCCGGATACCGCCGCCGGGATTGTCGCCGACGGAATTGCGGCCCTGGGTAAAGTGGACATCCTGGTGAGCAACGTGGCAATTCGGCCCCATAAGCCTATTCTGGAGATTTCCAACGAGGAATGGCGCCAGGTAATGGAGATTAACCTGTTCCCGGCCTTTTACCTCATCAAGGCGGCTCTGCCCGGGATGATGGAACGGCGCAGCGGCAGCATTATCGCCCTGGGCGGGCAGTCGGCCATCACCGGAAGACCGGACACGGCCCTGGTCACGACGGCCAAGACCGGACTGTTGGGGTTGATTCGGGCCGTGGCTGCCGAGATGGCGCCCTACAACATTCGCGCCAATATGGTTAATCCTGGCTCTACGGACACTGCCCGCGCTCATCCGGAGTGGTATCCTGAATTTCAGGAGGTGGAGCGAGGTTCGCAAAATCACCTGTCCAGCATTCCGATGCGGCGGCAGGGTACGGTGCATGACATTGCGGAGGCGTGTCTGTTCTTCGCTTCCGACGAGTCCAGCTACATCACCGGCGACCGAATTAACGTGATGGGCGGCCGTTATATAGTTTAATTTCGGGGAAGATCGAATCGGGGCAAGAGGGTTGGCGAAAGATAGGTATCACCGACACTTGCCCCGGCGGCAGTGAAACCGGGGTAGTTCCGATTCCCACTCCCATTAGTGGCGATTTGACCAGACCAGACTGGCCGCGCCCAGCAGCCCCGAGTTGTCGCCCAGACGGCTGGCGACCAGCCGGAAATCTTGGTGTCCCCGGCTCATCGCCCTTTGCTGCATCCGGTTGTAGATGTCCGGCAGTAAACCCATACTCTCCAGGCCAAAGGTTACGCCTCCGCCCAGCGTCAGCAGGTCGGGATTGTAGAGATGCAGCAAATTGGTCAGGCCGGCGGATAAATTTTCCAGGATACCTTCAAGAATTTTGGAGGCCGGGTAATCCCCCCGGCCGGCGGCGTCAAACACCCTCTCCGCAGTAATCTGATCCGCCTCCAGCCGTCCCAGGGCGCCTTTTTCACCCTCCCAACGGGACAAGAAGTCCCGGGCAATCCGGGCGATGGCAGTACCCGAGGCCAGGGCTTCAAAGCAGCCCCGGCGGCCGCACTGGCAAAGGGGCGCATCCGGGCTGCCATCGATGACCATGTGCCCTACCTCGGCAGCCAGTCCTCGGGCGCCCAGCAACAGGCGCCCCCGCTCCACAATGCCGCCCCCGATACCGGTGCTGACCGTAACGTAAACCAGACAGTTGACGTCCCGCCCGGCGGTACGCTCCTCCCGCCCGGCTCCGTACTCGAACTCACCCAGAGCGGCCAGGGTGGCATCGTTGCCGACCTGCACAGGAAAGCCCAGCCGGGGTTCCCAGGCGGATTTGAGGGAAACGCCGTCCAGGGCCGGCAAGTTTGGCGGCTCCATTAGTGTTCCGGTGTCTGAATCTATCGGCCCGGCGACGGCGATGCCGAGGCCGGCTACTGGGCGCGCTGCGCCGCACCACTCCCGGGCTTGCGCCATCAGCGTCAAACCGTCAGCCAGCAGCCGGGACTCGTCGGCTCCGGGGAAATTCCTTACCCGGTTCTGCCAGAGTATTGCCCCATCCCGGTCAACTACTCCAACCCGACACCAGGTGCCTCCCCAGTCCATCGCCAGCGCTACCTCAGTTTCCTGGGACATTTGTGCTCCTTTCCCTGGGCTTTTTGGCTGCAATTATCTCGGCGGGCGGCAACCTGCCCCGTGGGGGGTATTCGGCAATGGTTCCTGGGTTAGAGATCTACTTTAACCGTTCAGATTATTGGTAAGAACCGCCGGATTGCGGTTGAAGGAAAATTTCCAGCTACTTCGCCAGCAGGTCATCCAGGGTTTGCTGCAGCTTGTCGGCGCGAATGGGGCCAACAAATTTCTGCTGAATCAAGCCCTCTTTGTCGATAAAGAACTTCTCAGGAATGCCCTTTACCCCGTAGTCTACGGCAATTTGCCCGTTGGCATCGGTTCCGTTAGGATAGCCGATCCCGAATTCCTCCAGGTAATCTGCGGCGCTGGTCGATGAATCCCAGATATTCACCCCGACAAATTCCACGCCGCGGCCGGCGTATTCCTGATAGGTACGTTCCAGAACCGGCGCCTCATGACGGCAAGGCGCGCACCAGGAAGCCCAAAAATCTACCAGCACCACCTTGCCGCGCAATTCGGCCAACGTTACCGAACCGCCGCCGTGCAGTTCCAGCGTAAAGTCCCGGGCCGGCTCGGTGGCTACTTCAGCCACCCCAAAGTCGGTGTTCACCCCCAGACCACCCGGCCTTCCTTCCGTTGCCAGGGAAGCCCAAACCAGAATTCCAAGAAAGGCCAGAACCGGCAAGCCGGCAGCCAGCAGAATCCATTCACGCTTGCTCACTGGGCCGGTTCCCCGGTATCGGCGGAGGAAGCTCGCCGCCGCAGCTGCCGCAGCAGGGCCTCCCGGTTAGCCCGATATTCTTTCTCTGGGATCTCGCCTCGCGCAAAGCTCTCGTCGAGGACGGCTATCGTTTGGACCAGGGTTTGCCGGCGCTCCGAATCCGCGGTGGCAGCGTCGCCGACCGCCACCTCCCGTTGCCCCCGGAACCAGGCGTACAGCAGCAATACCCCCAGGGAGGCCGCCAGCAGAACCGGAATCGCGGTCAGCCACAACTCGGCAGACAGCGCGGCTTGTCCAATTCGCGCCGTCAGGCCAGGTTGGGGCAAGTTGGCAAACTGCAACGTAATCCCCTGGCGCGGGGGTACATCCCGGGCTTCCCAAACCAGATAGGTAGTACCCTCTAAATCTATCCGCGGCCTAACCTCCAGCGGCGTTATCTGAATTTGGGCCAAAGCCGTCGGAGCCAGAATCTGGTACAGCAGCGCTCCCTGAATCAGACGCTGGTTGAAGGTTACAGAGTCGCCGGCATAAGGAAACTTATAGGTATAGGCAATCTGATGCGCTCCGGGCAGAACGGGCGCAGTGATGGCAAATCCCGTGCCGATCGGTATGATGTCTCCGCCTGCCAGGTTGGATTGCACATCAAGCTCGCCGGCCCCGGTCGGCAAGGAAAACCGCAGAAAGTTTATGGCTGCCGGATTGGTGATGTTGGTAAGCTCCGGCAACAGGGTCGTGTCGGAGGTATTGTTGATGCTTAACACCTCCAGAACGTGAATCTCCCGGTCGGCCTCATTGATGTCGGTAATCAGCATTGCCTGTCGTTCTACGTTAATCACCGCAATGTCCCGGGTAACCTCGTACACGGTTAGTTCCGCCGGCCGGTTCAGCTGGGCCGGTTCCAGCAGCTCGTTGTAACGCATCCCGGCGTAGTCGGCCACTAGGACGTAGCTGGCCGAATCCTGAACCGGGACGTCGGCAAAAACAAACCGGCCCGGTTCGTCAGCGGTGTCCTGAAAGGTGGCTACACTTCCGGCATCCCCATCCACGACGTGCAGGGTGACGGGCAGGTTGACCGGTATTTCTCCGCCGGAAGTGCCATTGACTACTCGGCCTTCCAGACTAATAGTATCCGACGGTTGGGCCAGCAATAAATCCGGCCCGCCCAACAAGGCGCAAAATGCCGCAAGCAGGGCCAGAACACCGGCGATGCCGGGGCGGAGCAAGCGCTGGAACAGCATACTTCAGGCGCCGTCGCCGGAGCGGCCCGGGGAGTCGCCCTCCCCGGGGCGGGACGGAATCGCTACGCCGCACTCCGGGCAGTCGGAGGCCCCGTCCGGAACGTTCCGCCCGCAGTTGGAGCAGGACAAACTCAGGGACAGGGAACGATACAAACCCGCCCGGGCAATGCCGATTTCTTCCTCCAGGCTCCGGTCTTCGCTGCCGGCATGGGCCTGTTCCCAGCGCCGCAGTAACAGTGCCCCTTGCCAGCGATAGGCGTTGAGCTGCTCCCGATACAAACCCTCCGGTACATTGCCCAATTCTCGCTCCAACTGCAACGTGCCGATCGCCTGGTAGATACTATCCAGTTCATCCAGCGCCACATTCGGCCTGTCCGCCGGTGGAGCGGCCTCAGATTCAGGTTCGGCGGGCGTGGCTTTGCCGAAAATTCGTCCCCCGAAGAAGGGGTACGTCGCTACTGCTAATGCCAGCAATGCCAGGATTGCCCCGATAGTTAACGCCATACGCCCCCGGTTACGGGAAGGGTCCGGTCCGGCCGGTAAAAAATGTTGCCGCTCATACTGCGTCCGGCCGGGTCTCTAATGGATTGGCCGGGAGACCGGCCGGCCGAGCGACTCGAGCCGGTTCCCGAGCCCTTTCCGGCCAAAGCGAGACGACGGTTCCCAGAATCAGCACCGGGCCGGCTACCCACATCCACCAGACCAGCGGGTTCACCAGGATACGAAATCCGACCGCTCCATCGGGCAGGTTTTCGCTGGGAACCACGTAAAAGTCCTCCACCGGCGTTGACCGGATTGCCGCCAGGGTGGACGCCATATTGAAGGAAGGATAGAAGCTCCGCCGGGCCTGCATTTCCTCCAGCAGCTCGCCGTCCCGGTACAGTTCCAGCGTAGAAACGTACTCAGTGCGATCCGCCTTAACCGCCGCCGCAGTATTCAGGTAGCGCAGTTCATAGCCGGCAATCTCGTAGGTATCCCCGGGGACAAGTACCACGTCCCGTTGAATTTCAAACAGAGATCCGCCCAGGACGCCCAATGCCACCATCACCACCGACAGGTGCACGATGTATCCGCCGTAGCGGGGCCGATTGGCGCCAATCAACCGGAGCAGGGCCATCGGGTAGAATTCCCCGGAGTTGCGGTGCCGAGCTCGCATTCCCCGCCACCATTCCAGAAATACGCCGGTCGCCACCAGGCTGCACAGGCCAAAGCCGGTCAAGGCAAAGGGCTGGCGTGTAACCAGTACGGCCAGAACGATTACGGTTGCTAATGCCGCCAAACCCGGCAGCAGCAGCGCTCGCCGTAAGCTGGCCCAGTTGGCGCGCCGCCAGGGCAGCAATGGGCCGACTCCCATCAGGAGCACCAAGGCAAGCAGCAAAGGCCCGTTCACCTGGTCGTAAAAGGGGCGGGCGATGGTAATCTCTCCGCCGCCGCCCAGCCGGACAAACAGGGGATAGACCGTCCCCCACAAGGTAACGAAGGCGATTCCCAGCAGCAGCAGGTTATTGACTAGAAAAGCTGCTTCCCGGGAGAGCATGGAGTCCAGATTTTGGGCGCTCTTCACCAAATTGAACCGCCAGAAGAATATGGCAAAGGGAACCAACACCCCTACCGCCAGAAAGAGCAGGAAGACCCAGCCCAGGGTAGAGGCGCCAAAGGAGTGAACTGAGGGCACCGGTCCGCCCCGATTCATAAACATACCGTACAGGGCCAGGCCGAAGGCTGCGTTAATCAGGACGATGTTCCACATCCGAAACATTCCCCGCCGCTTCTGCACCATTATGGAGTGGACAAAGGCGGTCAGCGCCAGCCAGGGCATAAAGGCGGCGTTTTCCACCGGGTCCCAGAACCAGAAGCCGCCCCAGCCCAGGATGGTGTAAGCCCACCAGGAGCCCAGCAGCAGGCCGCTGGCTAAAAGGGCCCAGGCGATTATGCCCCATAACCGACCCGAATCGGCCCATTCGTCTCGAGATTTCCCGCCCACCAGCGCGCCCAGGGCAAAGGCGATGGGTACGCTGATTGCAATTAGGCCGGCCATCAGCGCTGGGGGGTGAAAAAACATTCCGAAATGGGTCAGCAGCGGGTTGATACCCTCTCCATCCGGGGGTACGAAGGGAAGCTTGTCAAAGGGGTTAGCCATAAATGCCATTACGGCGATAAAAAAGGTTTGCACCACCATCAGCGCCGCCGTAGTGTAAGGGAGAGTGTCGGTTACCCGAAGCGGCGCCCACCGGATAGCGATGGCGGCCATTACCGACAGAATAAAGGCGATGTAGAGCAGGGAGCCTTCATTGCCGGCATAAAAGGCTACCCAGGTGTAGATGTCCGGCATGGCGTTATTGCTGTGGGCCGCCACGTAGGCCACTTCGTAGTCCCGGTTGATGAAGGAACCAATCAGGCTGAAGGTGGCGACCAGCATTACCAGCGTCAGGACATAGACCGACCGCCGCGCGCTGTCCACCAGGGCCGGTATTCCGCGCACTTTGCCGGCTACCGACCCGAAAAAGGCATAGCCGGACAGGGCCAGGCCCAGCCAAAGTGAAATTTCGCCCAGTTCAGCCATTGGGAATTTCCTGACTCACTTCTTCCGGTATTGGTTGGGCCAACAGCATACTGCAATCAATCCGCAGGCGCGCCGGCAGCATCCCAGGTTAATTTCAGGATGCCGTATTGGTGCAGCTAGTCTCACCCTGAACCGCAGCGCAAAATTATGGCTTTCCCGGCCATTTGCCGGGTCAGTTCCGACTTTATTTGCTGCAATCGATTCATAATAGTATCACCGGCGGTATTGGCTGTAAATTTGCGAAATTCGCTAAAACGAGGCGGTATTGAATATTTCCGTATCCGTATCTTTCCCTGACCGGAAGGGCAGGGAATTTCGTTTTCTTAACCGAAATTTATTGGCTCTAAACGTCTGATTAAACTTGAATATCTACGATTTGCCTATGTAAACTGGAAAACATATTTGACATAGTTTTAATACTGCCAATATAATGCACGATAATCTCTGATATACAATCATCAGTTTTCTGTCGTATTCAGCAATTTTATTTCTATTGGTTAAGTAACATCGTACTTAATCCACATAAAAAGACGAAAATTCAGTCCAGCCCATTCAATACAATAAGGAGGTGAAACCTAAGCAAAGGACAACTGGAAGAGATTCTAAATCTCTGACTCCTGGATCCCATCTACCCCACTTCTGTTTGCCAAACACCAGGCGGTATCTCGGGCAAAAATTGCAAACCGAACTACCTTAGCGCTCACCCAAGGCCCCTCTAGCCAATGGGACTAGTACCCGGGAATTCAGTACCAAGGGAACCACCATTTGGGAGGACTAATGATGCGCAATTACAGAAAATGGAAACTATGGCGACTCTTTTCGGCTGGCGCGCTGGTAACCGCGATGTTCATCGTCGGCTGTGGAGCGGCCACTGAGACCGAGCCGCAGGCCCCGGCAGAACCTGCCCCCGTCGCTCCTGCCGCCAGCCAGCAGCAAGCCGCGCCGGCCCAGCCGGCCGCCCCGGCCGCGTCGCAGCAGCAATCCGGCTCCGGCGCGGCGGGTTCCTCCGCGGTGCCGTCGGCCCCGGCCGCGCCGGCCGTGGAACCGGCCCAGCAGCCGCTCCCCACCCCAACTACCGTGGCGCAGGCTGCGGTCGCTCCGGTGGCGGAGGAGATTATGGGGCCCAAGGAGGCCCCGGATTTCGGCGCTTACTGGCAGCCAGCCACCGAGTTCTACGGGGACCCGGTCTATGGCGGCACCCTCCGAATCAATTATGAGGACCCGTTGGAACACGCCAACGCCTGGGGAGCGCGCACCGGCGCCGCAATGCGCTACCGGATGCCCACCCACGACGGCCTGATCCAGGATAACCCCTATGACGCTTCCGCCCCCTTTATTCCCGGTCTGGCGCACGGGTGGACCGTGGACGAGGACTTGAAAGGGGTGTCCTTCTACCTGAAAGACAACGTCGTCTGGCATAACGGGGAGCCGATGACCTGTGAAGATGCCCGCTACAGCTACGAAATTATGATTACCGAAGAGGGCATTACCGGCTCCTATATGAAGAACCGTCTTTCCGAGGTTGACCTGAACGCCCTGGAATGTTCCGACGACTGGGTGCTTAAGTTCCGCTTCACCGCCCCATCAGCGGTGCCTCTGTTGAACTTTGGCAACCCGGCGGCCATGATTTTTAACAAGGCCTGGTTCCAGGCCGGCGGCGAAAATGTCATGTTCCAGGACGTTTCGGTAGGCACCGGCCCCTTTATGTGGGCCGAGGGCCAGTCTGTCGGTGTAGATGAGCAGAACTTCGTCCGGAACCCCAACTACCATGTCGAAGGGCTGCCTTACGTGGAGGACCTGGTCATCTTCGGAATCCTGGATGAGTCGGCGCAGCAGGCTGCCATGCTGGCCCACCAGACCGACTGGCACTGGGTTCGCAACTTTGGGCAGTACGACCAGTACGTGAACCACGACCAGATTCAGACAGTTATTCGGTCCACCCGCAGCAGCGAGAACCTGTGGATTAACACCCGCAATGCCCCCTTTGACAATGTTCGGGTTCGCCAGGCGATTGCCATGGGGTTCGACAAGGAGACCGGAATCAAGGTAACCCTGTCCGGGTATGGCTCGGCGGGGTTAGGTCTGATGCCCCCGGGAAGTTTCTGGGCCTTGACCGAAGAGCAGGCTTGCAGCGTACCCGGCTGGTGCCAACCCGACGATATGGAAGCGCAGCGAGCCGAGGCCATCCAAATTCTAAATGAGGAAGGTTTCGACTTTGACAAGACCTACGTGCTGACGGTGGAAAGCGATAACCAGCGAGTGGTACGCGCCACCTATATGCAGGAACAATTGCGTCTCCTGGGTATCAAGACCGACTTTGATACCGTGGAGACGGTTGCCTACCGCAAGACCCGCCAAGCCGGCGACTGGGGCGACTTTATGGGCTCCACTGGCGGCGTGGCCGGCGTGGACGACCCCTTCCTGGGGCTGGGTCACTACCACCGGTGCGAGAGTCTGTTCAATTTCCAAACCCCCGGCACCGACTGCGACCCCACCGCCGAGGCGATGTTCGACGAACTGAGCCGCCTGGTGGAACCGGCGGCGCGAAAGGAGTTGGGACAGGAGATACAACTCCATCTGATGGGCCAATACTGGAACTTCCCCGCCTTCTGGGAACAGGAAGCCGTCTCCTTCTGGCCGGAGGTGCGGGGTTACTCCCATTTCCCAACCCCCACAGCCAGCCACCTTCGCTGGGCGCATATGTGGATTGACCCGAATCACTACAACGATGCCGGCTTCTCGGGCCAAACCCAGGGAGTACCCGGCGGCGAATAGTCGCGCCTGACCTGACTATTCCAGGTTAATTCGGGCCACCCGGATACGTCCGGGTGGCCCGTTTGCCTCACCCCCGGCCCCTCTCCCTCAGGGAGAGGGGGGACACTGGGTTGACGACGATGCCCGGTCTGGTCCTTTCCCTTCAGAAGTCCTTCCCGGCGTAGTTCCCGGAAGTTGAAAGACTCTACTCTCCCAGCAGCCTGATTACCGCATCGCCTACCTGGGCGGTGGTGGCCGTGCCGCCCAGGTCCGGGGTCATCACCTGGCGTTCCTCCAAGCTGCGCACTACGGCGGCATCCACCCGCCGGGCCGCCTCCGGTTCGCCCAGATGGTCCAGCATCATTGCTACGGCCGATATGGTTGCCAGCGGATTGGCGATGCCCCGCTCGGTAATGTCAAAGGCGGCGCCGTGCACCGGCTCAAACATGGAAGGATAGATCCGCTCCGGGTTAACGTTGGCGCTGGGCGCCAGTCCCATGCTGCCGGTAACCACTGCCGCAATGTCGGATATGATGTCGGCAAACAGGTTGGAGGCCACCATCACGTCAAAGTCTTCGGGCCAGCGCACCAGGTCCATGGCCACCCGGTCCACCAGCAGGGACTCGGTTTCCACCTGGGGATATTCGGCGGCTACGGCCTGGAATACTTCGTCCCAGAAGACCATCCCGAAAGCCTGGGCGTTGGACTTGGTAACCGACGTTACCTTCATCCGCCGATTGCGCCGCACGCAGTATTCAAAGGCGGCCCGGATTATCCGCTCCGTGCCCCGGCGGGTGAAGACATTGGTTTGCATTACCGTTTCGTGCGGGGTGCCGGGATAGAGACGCCCGCCCACCGGAGCGTATTCGCCCTCGGTATTTTCCCGGAAGATAACCAGGTCGATTTCACCGGCGCTTTTGCCGGCCAGTGGCGACGCAACCCCCGGATGCAGGTAGGCGGGCCGGATGCAAACCCCCTGGTCGTAGGCCCGGCGCATGGGCAGCAGCAGCCCCTGAAGAGTGATATGGTCGGGTATGTCCGGGTCGCCCACTGCGCCGAACAGGATGGCTTCGTTGGCGGCGAGCTGCTCCAGCCCGTCCTCGGGCATCATCCGGCCGGTTTCCCGGTAATAGACCGACCCCCAGGAAAACTCGGTATAGTTAAAGCTGAGGTCGGGAATCGCCGTGGTCAGGTAGTCCAGGACTTTCTTGCCTTCGGCCACCACCTCCGGGCCGATGCCGTCGCCGCCGATAATCGCCAAGTTATGCTCTGCCATTGAGTCAGCTCCTGTTATGATTCACTGGTTGTCAATTGAATTTCGCGGTTGCCACCCAATTATAGCCCATAGCCCCTTTCATTTCCCGGTAGATAAAGGTATTTGGCCGGTCAAATCGGATGCACGCCGCCGCTCATCAGCCGCAGGTGGTGGATGGCTTCAGCTTCCGGGAAGGCATTTTGGGCCTGACGGAAGACCGATTTTCCCCGGCGCGCCACGGAATCCAGCAGTACGCCGATGACCGTGCCGCTGTGAGCGATATTTACGCCCACTGCGCCCACATCTTCGGCGAAGGCCTGAACTTCGGCCAGCCGCGGTTTGAACAATATCTGCTGGGCGGCAACGGCGCTGCGGGAAGCTCCCTGCCCCAATACCCGGACATCCCGGCGCCTGATTCCTTCCCTTACCAGCGCCAGGGCCCGGTCGGATTCGTGCTGAATTGCCTGCCACTGGGCGCGGCGGTCCGTGCGGTTAAATTCCAGGGTGCTGACTTCGCCGCCGAAATCCAGCGCCACTATTTCCAGCGGCGGCGGCGGCCCCAGCGTTTCCATTAAGGTACCTTTCCGATGGTCAAAGAGGGCGATGCCCGGAAACATTACCCCGTCGGTTGGCTCAATGCTCAAAGCTAACCGGCCAATCCGGTGGGGTGAAAGTTCCTGGCCCAGCGCCGCCGCCGTGGCGGCAATGGCGGCAGCCAGGTCGGCGCTGCTGCTGCCGAAGCCCTTGCTGCGGGGGATGGGATTACTGACCGAGACCCGGGCCGCCAAGTCGGTTCGGGCTAAATGCTTCAGCGCAGCGGCGACGGCGGCGGCAGTCTTGGAGCAGTTTGGCGGCGCAAACACCATCGGCTCAGCCGAACCGTCACATCCGCCCGAACCGCCGGGGTAAAGCTCTACCCGCACCCGGGCAAAGAAATCCACCGGACAGGTTACCAAAAAATAGGAGTCGCCCAGTATGCCCTGGACCAACTCGCCGCATACTCCCGGGGCGCGCTCCACAGCTGCCCCCACTAACGAATCCGGTGGTGGAGCAGCGCTGGCATTATCCGGCCGGGGAGTTTGTGGTTCGTTCAAGGCGGCATCCAATTGGCGCTTGATTATACCCGATTTGGCTGAACTCATCCCTGCGGTCGAGCCGGTTTGCGGTCAAGCCGGTTTAAGGCGCACCGGAATCCCTGCCACTACCAGATATACGGTATCCGCCGCCGCTGCCGTCCACTGATTCACCGTTCCCAGCAAATCCTGAAACCGGCGGCCCAGGCGGTTGGGGGACACTGGGCTCAACCCGACTTCGCTGCTGACCAGCACTGACCGGACTCCGGAATCCTGACATCGGGCAATCAATAGCTGCGTTTCGGTCAACGCCAGCGCTTCTACGTCGGAAAACTCCTCAGCTTCGTGGGCGAGGAGCAGGTTGGCTACCCAAACGTCCAGCGAATCCAGGATCAGGACTTTGGGATAAGCCGGTTGGGACAAAATCCGGGACAGGACGGACGCCGGTTGCAGCGGTTCTTCCACCGTTTGCCAGTGCGCCGGACGCCGTTCCCGGTGGCGTCGGATGCGCTCGGCCATCTCGGCGTCGCCGGCCTGCCCCGTCGCCAGATAGAGGGCCGGGCCGCCTTCCGCCGCCGCCAGACTTTCGGCGCAGGCGCTTTTCCCGGAACGCACCCCGCCCAATACCAGGGTCAGTCCGGCCCCGGCGGGGTTATGCGCCGGCTCATTCAAAATTACGGTCCAGGCCGGCGATGGCGTAAATCAGCTCCATGTCCAGGCTGTTTCGCACCCAGTCGGCCAGCTTGTCAAACTCGGCGTCCATAGCCTCGACCGGGGCAGATTCCGGCAGTTGAACTCCCTTACGGCCGGCCAGTTCTTCCAGCAGGGCCCGGCGCAGGCGGCGGTTATGGAACAAGCCGTGAATATACGTTCCCAGAACTTGCCCGGACTCATCCATAGCGCCGTCAAATGCGGTGGACGGAGTAACCGGCACATCGGTGCGGTCATTGATTCGGAAGGGAACTGCGACATCTTCGCCGGAAGTTCGGCCCATGTGAATTTCGTAGCCCGACAGGGTAACATCCCTGGCTCGCTGTAATAAACCGATATTCTCCGCAACCTCGCCCTGAATCCGATGCGTTTCCTTGTGGCCCTCGAATACCGTGGTCATGGGCAGCAGACCCAAACCGGCCATCTCCGGCAAGGTGGATTCGACGCCATCCGGGTCATACAGGCCCTTGCCCAGCATCTGGTAGCCGCCGCAGATACCGACTATGGCGGCGCCGGATTGATGCCGCTGCCGAATGGCGCTCTCCAAACCTTGACCATTAAGCCAGGCCAGGTCCGGAATAGTGGTCTTGCTTCCGGGCAGGATTATCAGGTCGGGCTGCCCCAGGTCGGCAGCCGCCGCGACGTAACGCAGGCTAACCCCAGGCTCCCGGGCCAACGGGTCAAAATCGTCAAAATTGGATATGTGCGGCAGCTGCACCACGGCAATATCCAGTAGGGCATCGGCGCCGGGGTAGCTGGAATAGTCGGGAAGATCGAGAGCCACCGAGTCCTCTTCGGGAATGTGAATATCCCGGAAGTGATGGACTACTCCGGTAACCGGTACGCCGGTGCGTTCCGTCAGCATGGTCAGACCGTCGGTCAGCAGGCTGGCGTCGCCGCGGAACTTGTTGATGATAAATCCCTTGATGGTTTCCCGTTCTTCCGGCTCCAGCAGTTCCAGGGTGCCTACCAAAGCAGCGAAAACGCCGCCCCGGTCAATGTCTCCGCACAGCAGCACCGGGGCGTTGGCGTAGCGGGCTACCCGCATATTCACGATTTCGGTGGCTTTCAGGTTAATCTCCGCCGGACTGCCGGCCCCTTCGATGACTACGATGTCGTACTGGCGGCGCAGAGTATCCAGGGAGGTGTGCACCGACTCCCAAAGCTGATTCTTGAGGCCGAAGTAGTCCCTGACCCTGGCGGAAACCAGCGGCCGGCCCATGCGCACCACCTGGGCGATGTGGTCGGCCTCGGGCTTGAGCAGTACCGGGTTCATCTCCACCCGGGCATCCACGCCGGCGGCTTCCGCCTGCACTGCCTGGGCCCGACCAATTTCACCGCCGTCCCGGGTAACGTAGGAGTTATTGGACATATTCTGGGCCTTGAAGGGGGCGACTCGAAACCCGTCCTGGCGGAAAATGCGGCACAGCGCCGAAACGAGGACGCTCTTCCCCACGTGGGAGGCCGTTCCCTGAATCATCAAGACTTTGCCGAGGGGATTGGGGGAGTAACTATTCACAAACCGTTCCTTATACTGAAGACTTGGGCCGGCTTTTCGCCATCGGTAAGCAGTGAGCCGGAGACCCAACCAAACCACAAATTGTCTTAACGCATCGCTGCCAGGTGGGAAGTATCATTGTATAAATGCAGGACTGCGTTGTCAGGATAGGTATGAATTATCGATAGGGCGCAGTTGTGCATCACAAACTTCCAGTTGGCTTCAAGGGGCAGGTCCAGCAGAGCCACGATTCCGCTCCGTAAAGACCCGCCGTGCCCAACTATCAACACAGAATCGTCCGGGTGGGCCTCCCGGACCTTACGCATGAAACTCGACAGGCGGGCCTGGCACTGACGGATGGTTTCACCGCCGGGCGGCGCAAAATCCAGGTCGTTGACCAGGGAAGCCTGGTACAAGTCCGGGTACTGCTCCCGATATTCGGCCACGGTTAGCCCTTCGAAAACGCCCTTATTATATTCCCTCAATTCGGGGATGGAATGCAATGGAGTATCCCGCTCGCCAAGAATAATTTGGGCGGTGTTCCGGGTACGTTTCATATCGCTGGAGTAGGCGGCGTCAAGTTTGGTTTCCGCCAGACGGCGCGCTATGTCCCGGGCCTGCGCGCGTCCCGACTCGGTAAGTTCAATGTCAGTATGACCCTGGATCCGTCCTTCGGCGTTCCATTTAGTCTCGCCGTGCCGCACGATATAGATGATGCCCATTGGCCTAACCCTCTCGCTTTGGTTTTATAATCGTTCAGCCTCTTTCCGGTGAAAGCGGGTGCAAGGCGCAAGCTCTCCCTGGCCGGGTCGCAGCTTAGATTCCCCGCTGCTCCTTGACCGCAGCTACCAACCGTTGGCAGTCCGGCATAGCCCGCACCCCGATTCGGACGCAGTCCGGCAGGTCGAAGGAGGCGCAGTCCCGGACAAAGATTCCCCGATGCCTTAACCCTTCGCTCCACCGGGCGGCGTCCCCCACTTCCACCAGCAGAAAATTGGCCGCCGCGGGAAGAACGCGCAAGCCCAGTGCATTGAGTTCCTCGGTCAGGTATGCTTTAGACTCCTCGGTCGCCTGACGGGCGGCCGGCAGATAGTCCGCGTCGGCGAGGGCCACGAGGCCGGCGGCCTGGGCGAAGCCGTTGACGCTCCAGTCCGGCTGCCGGGCGGCCAGCCGAGCCCGGACCGCAGCGCCGGACAGGGAGTAGCCTAATCTCAAGCTGGTCAGGGCGTAGTCCTTGGTCATGGAACGCAGGATAACCACGCTGTCCCCGTACTGACCGTCGAGCAACTCGCCGGAATCCCACCTTTCCTCGACGAAATTCAGATAAGCCTCGTCCAGCGCCAGCAAGCTGCCGACGGCGCGGGCGGCGCCGGCCAGTTTCTTTACATCTTCCCGCCCCAGGTAAACTCCGGTGGGATTGTTGGGATTGCAGAGAAAAATCAGGGCCGGTCGTTGGGCCAGGATAATTTCCTCGGCTGCGTCCAGGTCCCAGCTAAAGCCCGATTCCCGCCGGGATTCAACCGCAATGGTTGTGGCGCCGGCCAGGGCGCAGGCTCCGGCGTATTCGCCATAAGTAGGCGTCAGCAGCAGAGCGGTGTTGGCGCAATTCCCCGACGGCGGCGACAGGAAAACTTGCGCCAGCAGGTGAATTAACTCGGTAGAACCGTTGCCCACCAGAATGCGGTCAATCTCAATCCCGTGATGACCGGCCAGCGCCTCCCGCAGTTCCAGACAGTCCGGGTCCGGGTAGGCCGCCAGGTCCACCCGCTGCAGCGCTTCCCACAACCCTTGGGGCGGCCCTAAGGGGCTGACGCTGGCGCTGAAGTCCAGCGCATCGGCCGGGTCCAGCCCTAAAGCCCGCAGCTGGGCCGGTCGAATCCCGCCGTGCAAGGCGCGAGTTGCTGCGTGTCCCCGGTAGTGGCCCTTTTCCATCTAACCGAATATACCATCCCGCAACAGAATAATGCCCAGGGCAATCAGCAGCCCCAGGGCCGCTACCAGATACATGGATTGAACGGCCCGGGAAATATCCGCCGGTTCCAGCGGTCGGGCAGCATCCCCCAATCGGTAGTGGCCTTCCTTTTGCAATTCTACACCCAAAGCGCCGGCCATTCCGCTCATCGTCCAGCCGGCGTTGGGACTGGCGGTGCGGGCGTGGTCCCGCCACATTATGCGCCAGGCCGTCCCGGGCCGCTGCCCCGGCAGAACTGCGCTGCCCAAAGCCAGCAGCAGGGCCGTGAGCCGGGCGGGGATCAGATTAACCAGGTCGTCCAGCCGGGCCGCTGCCTTGCCCAGATATTCGTACTCGCCGCGATAGCCAATCATACTGTCCAGAGTATTGATGGCCCGGTAAGCGAAGGCTCCGGGCAGGCCGAACAGGGCAAAGGCCAGCCAGGGGCCGATAAAGCTGTCCGTGGTATTCTCCGAAACCGATTCCACGGTAGCGGCGATGGCTTGAACCGGAGTCATAGCAGATACGTCCCGGCTGACCAGCGACCGCATATTCTCGCGCAGAGCGGCAATATCGTCGTTCACCACCAGCAGCCGGGTGGCGGCGGCGACCCGGTGCAGCATTCCTACGGCAAAGGCGGACTTCAACAGCAGGGCTCCCCCGATCAAATAGGCCAGAGGATGGGCTTCCCGCAGTCCCCAGGCAGTTAGCCAAGCGGCGCCGGCCCAGAAAGCGGGAATCAGCAGGGTAATCAACCCTCCGGCCGCCAGCCCGGCAATCCGGGACCGGGGCGCCACCGCTTCCAGCCAACTCACCGTCCGGCCAATCCAGACGGTGGGGTGAATCCGGGCCGGAAATTCCCGGCCCACCAGGTCCAGCCCCGCCGCCAGGAGCAGGACTCCTGCATCCAGTGGAACCATTTGGATGTAAGACAACAACTGAAGCATGGCACTCAGGGATTTTTACGCGGTTCCGCCGCTCTACTGGCTTACAGATAACCGGACAACTGACCGGCAATCGGCCCCAGCAGTCCGTAGGGCAGGCTAACCACCGCCGCCAACAGGGCCAACACCTCCGTCAATTCGTTGGTTGCTCCGTAAGTATCGCCGGTCATACCGCCGGCCAGGGCCGTAATTCCCCTTCCCAGAAGGGCGGCGGTCAGGGAAACCAGGGCCAGAATCAGCATACCACCGATTCCGCCCAGAAGAAGGGCGGCGGCCACCGAAATTAACGCCGCCATCCCCGTCGCCCCTCGGCCCGGGCCGCTTTGGAAGGCGGAACCCAAACCGGCGGAACGGGCGTAGGGAAACAGCATTAGCTGCAAGGCCATGGCATAGCGGGAAAAGACCGGAAACAGAATCAGCCCCCACTCCTTGCCCGGCGAGTCGGCGGCCAGCAGCGCATAGATGGCGGCGTACTTCAGGAGCAGTACCCCGACGGCGCCGGCCACGGCAAAGGCGCCGACGTGAGAGTCCCGCATAATTTCCCGGCGGCGCTCCGGCGTATGCCCGCCGAAAAGACCGTCGCAGGTGTCCATCAGGCCGTCCAGGTGCAAGGCCCGGGTAACCACGAGCAGAAAGACGACCAGCAGGGCGGCGGTAAGGTAATCGGGAAACACGAAGGCCAGGCCCCAGGCAAGGCCGGCCAGAGCCAGACCCAGCAGCAAACCCACCAGGGGGAACCAGGCCCGGGAATTGCTAATGGCTTGTTGACTGGAATCTATCCCGATGCCGACCGGGAGAATGGTCAGAAAGCCGAAAGCTGCCAAAAAAGAGGCCAAAAGCTCCTACCTCAGGGCTGCTGAATTTACGGCAAACGGCGTGGCCGGCAATCAGGGCAGCCCGGCTTTCCGGAATCACCGAAGCAGCGGCTTGGGCCGGCTATGCCGGGTCTTCGTTCCGCTCGGAAACGCCGGCCTCGGTGAAAGTAGCCATTTCGGCCAGGCACAAGGCCGCGGCTTCAATCAGGTGCATGGCCAGCGCCGCCCCAGTTCCCTCGCCCAGACGCATCTCCAGATTCAGCAAAGGGGTCAGGTCCATAGCTTCCAGCCCAACCCGGTGTCCCGGCTCCACGGACTGGTGCGCCGCGATGAAATAGTTTCGGGCCGCCGGCGAAATGAGCCAGGCAATCAGCGCGGCGGCGCCGGATATGAACCCGTCCACCAGCACGGGCCGATGGCTGGCGGCGGTCCCCAGCATGGCGCCGGCAAGCACCCCGATTTCCAGACCCCCTACCTTGGTCAACACATCCAGTCCATCCCCGGAGTCCGGGCGGTTAACCGCAATGGCCCGGCGCACCACTTCCACCTTGTGAGCCAGTCCGGGGTCGTCCAAGCCGGTGCCGCGCCCGGTGGTTACCGCCGGGTCGGCGCCGGTAACTACGGCGGTAATTGCGCTGGAGGCGGTGGTATTGCCAATGCCCATATCGCCGCAGGCAATCAGGTCCGCGCCTTCACCGATTTGTTCCCGGGCCGCATCGATGCCAATTTCCAGGCAGCGGACCGCCTGTTCCCGAGTCATAGCCGGGCCGACCGCCATATTTGCGGTGCCGTGGGCCACCTTGACGGCCCGCAGCAGGGGATGCGGCTCCAGGTCGGCGGCTACTCCGGCATCAAGGATTACAATCTCTGCCCCGGCCTGGCGCGCCAGGACATTGATCCCGGCGCCCCCGCGCAGGAAGTTATAGACCATTTGCGGGGTAACTTCCTGGGGATAAGCGCTGACCCCTTCCGCCACTACCCCATGATCGCCGGCCGCCAGGATGACGGATTTGCGCCGAATCCGGGGAACCAGCTCTCCGAACATCCCGGCCAGGGTAATGGACAACTCTTCCAGCCGTCCCAGACTGCCCTGAGGCTTGGTCAGAATGTCCTGCCGCGCCCTGGCGGCCGCCATGGCCGCCGCATCCAGCGGGGCAATGTTCTCAACAGTCAGATCAACCAGGGGAGATATGGTCATATCCGGCCTCCAATTTGTTCGTTAGATTCGGGCCGAACCGGAGCAATGGCTGTCCGCAAACTCTAAAACTCGATCCCCGGCTGGGCCTTGATCCCGCTTTGGTAGGGGTGTTTCACCACGTTCATCTCGGTAACCAGGTCGGCGTAGTCGATTAGCTGCTGCGGGGCGTTGCGTCCGGTAATTATGACGTGCAGCATTTCCGGGCGGGACTCCAGCGCCTCGATAACCTCTTCGGTAGGAATCCAGCCGTAGTGCAGGGGATAAGTAAACTCGTCCAGAACTACCAGGTCGTGCTCCTCGGAAGCGAGCACCTCCTTGGCATCCTCCCAGAGGGCGCGGGCCAGGTCGGCGCTCTGCTCCAGGTCCCGGGAACGCCAGGTGAACCCGTCGCCCATAGCCCGCATGGACACCCCTATTTTTTGGGCGGCGCGCTGCTCGCCAAAGTTGGCGGTGGTATGCTTGATGAACTGGAGCATTATCACCCGCATATCCCGGCCCCAGGCGCGGAACAGGACGCCCATGGCGGCGGTGGTTTTGCCCTTGCCGTTTCCCGTGTTGACGATAACCAGACCTTTGTTAATTCGGGGGCCTTTTACTGACTGGGGGCCTTCCCGTTGCGCTTCTGCGGAACTCATACTGTCTTCGACCTCGCGAATATTTTGGGCCGGACTTACGCTGTTTCACGACCCTTCCCGACTATTTTACCACGCAGGTATCCACAAACCGGCGCGCCAGCCCCGGGGCGCTGCCCAGGTGTATGTGAATGTAGGATGCCCATACGCTGCCCACCCGGAACCCTTCGGGCCGGTTGTCCTGGTCAACTACGTGATAGACCGCCTGTTCCGGGCTGGGCTGCTTTTCCAGAACCGACCAGTGAAATTCGTGGCCGCGCACCCGCTGCCCCTGTTCCAGCAAGGGCGTAGCGGCGCAGGCCGCCACCTCCCGATAGCCCAGAGTCAGGCGGCGGTTGGTCATAGAAGATACTACCGGAAGCGCACCTACCATCGGAAAATCGGTTCCCTGCAAATCCGAAAGGCTTTGGCCCAGATACATCAGGCCGCCACATTCGGCGTAAACCGGAATTTCCGACTCCAGGGCGCGGCGCAGGGAGTCCAGCATCGGGCGATTTTCGGATAATTCCCGGGCAAACATTTCGGGGAAACCGCCGCCAATGTAAACCCCGCCAACATCAGGGGGAATGGCCCGGTCGGTCAACGGGCTGAAGGGCGCCAGTTCCGCACCCCAGGCTTCCAGCAAGTCCAGAGAGTCCTGGTAGTAAAAACTGAAGGCCTGGTCCTGGGCGATGGCGATGCGGGCCCGTTTGGGCTGCGGCTGGGCCGGATACACCACCGGCGAACTTTGCGGGGGACTGGCCGTCTCCGCCAGGCGCAAAACGCCTTCCAGGTCAATCGTCTGTTCCACCTGGGCCACCAGGGTGTCGTACCATTCCCGAACCACGGTGCCTTCCACGGTAGGAATCAGACCTAGGTGCCGTTCCGGTTGAACCAATTCCTCTCGCCGTGGCAAGTATCCCAACACCGGCAGCCCGGTAGTAGCCTCAATCTGGGGCTGGCAAAACTCCAGGTGGCGCGGGCCGCCGACCCCGTTGAGGATGACTCCCGCAATATGCAGGGACGGGTCAAATTGCTGGTAGCCCAGCACCTCGGCGGCGACGCTGCGGGCCACTTTGGCGGCATCGGCCACCAGGATAACCGGCGCATCCAGGAGTTTGGCTAACTGGGCGGTGGAACCCTCCTCAGTGAGACCGGAATGGCCGTCGTACACGCCCATCACACCCTCGACGACGCAAAGGCTGTCCGCTCCCGCCCGCTGAAACAATTCGGTGACCGCCGGACGGTCCAGCAGCCACGTATCCAGATTGCGCGAGGGTATCCCGCAAGCCAGTCGGTGGTATGAAGGGTCGATGTAATCCGGGCCGGCCTTGAAGGGCTGCACCCGGTAGCCCCGCCGGGTAAGCGCCCCCATAATGCCGGTGGCGATGGTAGTCTTACCTACCCCGCTGCGGACCCCGGCAATTACTACTGCTTTGGTCATCTATCCTGTCCTGTGGCCGGAAGCTTGTGGGCCGGCCGTCGCCAATTGACATCCTTTTGAGGCAAGGGTGATTGCTGGACATCGCCGGGCCTCAAGCTATTTTCAGGGAACTGCCGTACTTCTCAAGCAGGGCCATAAACAGGTCGTGGCGCGGCTGATTGGTTTCCTCTAGCTCGGATTTGCGCAGGTAAATCCGCAGCGCAGGCTCCCGGTTTTCGTCCAGAAACCACACGGAGTAACTGGGCAGCCCTTCGTCATTCATCCGATGAATGAATCGCACTTCCCGAATCTGGTTCAGGTACAGATGCAAATGGGAGCCGCCTTCGGCCATAAAGGTAACGATGTCCCCCTCTGTCGAGAAGCGCACATCGTCCAGCATCATGTAAACTTCGGAAGTAGCGGCAGTATTGGACAACATCAGGACCACTTCGTTGAAGCCCACCTGCTCAAAACCTTGCTGACATTCCTCAAGAATCTGGCGTAACATCAGCACCTCCACTAGGCAGACCGGGTAACCGTCCGGTGAGGCTCCGGCGGTTGGTCGTCTGCCAGGGTACAGGGCTATCGCATATGAAAAAATTTCAGGCTCAGAACGGAACTTTCCGATGTTTTGGCGGCGCTTTACTGGGTAATCAACATCAAAACCAACGGTTTAAGTCTTAAATTACCCAAATTTAGCAGTTAAAAACGGAGATTTACCCGTCAATTGGCCTCTTAAAATCCATATGCGATAGCCCTGTGCCAGGGTATCAATCTAAAGCCATTATGCAGTTTTATCGGTTATAATGCTACCGATCGGTCTCTCATTTGCGCCATAACCACGATCCAGACCACTGGATGGTTTTCCGGGACACAGTCAACTGCGTCGCCTGGCCCAGAGGGGAGGAGGACCTGCAAGGCCGCATGAAAACCATCCAGTCGTCCGCCGGGCTACCCTACCGGCGCTGACGCGCCGGGGAGTAACAGCTCACGGCGCGGGGGGAAACAAGGGGCAAAAATCAAAAAAACCTGACTACGAGGTCAGGCTTTTTGTAATTACCCATACACCTTTCCGCGAAGCGTACTGTCGGCTCACCTGAGGGCAGGTCTCCTGGCTTCTGGCTGCTGTCGAACTTTTCCACCTTCCCAGTCCCGGTTCAGGACCAGTGGCTGCCATTTTTTGTTGGCCGGAACAGTTCTCGCCAGTTACAGTGGCGCGACCACGCCGGATTTTCACCGGCTTCCCTTTTCAGCCCCGGACCACCGGGGCCACCTTCAGGCGTGATTCAATTGTTAACCTGGAACGGAGTACCAGTGCGGCTATTCTATTACGGATATAACGGCGCGTCAAGGAATTTTCTAATGAGGGCAGGGCTATCGCATATGAAAAATTTTCAGGATCAAAACGGAACTTTCCGATGTTTTGGCGGCGCTTTACTGGGTAATCAACATCAAAACCAACGGTTTAAGTCTTAAATTACCCAAATTTAGCAGTTAAAAACGGAGATTTACCCGTCAATTGGCCTCTTAAAATCCATATGCGATAGCCCTGTAATGAGGGCCAAGTCTATCGAATTTGGATTTTAAGGGACCGATTGACGGGTAAATCACTGCCCAAACCTTGGAAAGTTCCGCTCTGAGCCTAAAAAATTTTTCAAATGCGATAACATTGGCCGCCGGTATTATTTTAAGAGTTGAGCATATATGCTAGTATAAGGAACGGGCATCCACCACTTCCGACGGATTTGGCGAAATGCCCCGGTTTCATTTGAGACCGGCGCCGAAAACAGGTATCGGTTTCTTAATTCTACATTGGAAAGGCGAGTCATAATGGCAACGGGGCTGGTTCGAGACCGGATTCAGGAAATGGTGGCAGCGGCGATTAACCGGGCGCGGGAGGTCGGGACAATTCAACTTGAGTCAATGCCCGAAATCCAGGTAGAGCGCCCCGGAAATCCGGAACACGGCGACTTTGCCACCAGCCTGCCCCTGCGGCTGGCCCGGGCTACCCGAATCAACCCCATGCAGCTGGCGGAAGCTCTGGTCAGCTGTATGGCCGGCGCCGAAGAGTTGGAAAAAGTCCAGGCGGCCCCGCCGGGATTCATTAACTTCTACCTCAACGATAACTGGGTTCAGCATCAGGTGGAGGAGGTGCGTCAAGCGGGGAGCGGGTTCGGCAATGTGGACTCAGGCAAAGGGCGGCCAGTGATGGTGGAATACGTCAGCGTAAATCCTACCGGCCCGGTGCACGTTGGCCATACTCGGGGCGCAGTTCTGGGCAGCGCCCTGGCTAATACCTTGCGCGCCGCCGGGTTTGCGGTAACCCGCGAATATTACGTCAACGATGCCGGCGCCCAGATGGACGCCTTTTACCGGTCGGTCTATGCCCGTTATCGGGAAGCGTTGGGGCGCGAAGCCGACTTTCCTGCCAACGGTTACGCCGGGGAGTATATCTTCGATCTGGGTCGGGAAATTGCCGCCAGTGAAGGCGACCGTTTCCTGGAAATGCCGGAGGCCGACGCAATTCGGGAAATCGGCGACCTCGCCCGGGAGCAGATGGTAGCGTTAATCCGGGCCGACCTGGAGGGTATCGGCGTAACTTTCGATAACTGGTTCAGTGAGCGTTCCCTCTACGGCAACCAGGAATATGAACAGGCAATGAATTTACTGCGGGAGCGAAACTTTCTGTCCGAGCGGGACAACGCCCTCTGGTTCAACTCCACTATGCTGGGCGACGACAAGGACAACGTAGTAGTCCGGTCTTCCGGAGAGCCTACCTACTTCGCTTCCGACATCGCCTACCACTACAACAAATTCGTGAAGCGGCAGTTTGAGCGCGTCATCGACATTTGGGGCGCCGACCACCAGGGCCATGTGCCCCGGATGAAGGCCGCCGTCGAAGCTATGGGCATCAATCCGGAAGGGCTGACGGTTCTGATTTCCCAGATGGTTACCTTGAAACGCGGCGCCGAGGTGGTACGGGCCTCCAAGCGCACCGGAGACTTTGTCACGCTGCGTGAATTGGCCGAAGAGGTGGGGGCTGACGCTTGCCGTTACTTTTTCCTGGCCCGGTCTCCGTCAACCCAGATGGAGTTTGACCTGGAACTAGCCAAAAAGGAGTCCGCGGAGAACCCGGTCTATTACATCCAGTATGCCCACGCCCGGAACGTCAGCATCCTGAATCTGGCCCGGAGCCGGGACATCGACTGGAGCCGGGGCGACGTGTCCTTGTTGACCGACCCCAACGAACTGAATCTGATACGCACTATGATTCGGCTGCCGGAGTTGGTTGACCAGATGGCGCGGGCGCTGGAGCCGCATCATTTGCCCCATTACGCCATGGAACTGGCTACCGCCTTCCACTGGTTTTACGAGAATTGCCGGGTCATTTCCGCCAATCCGGCAGACAACGAGGTCACCCTGGCGCGCCTCAAGCTGGTAGAGTCGGCCCAGATAGTCTTCCGCCGTACTCTGGAACTGATGGGGATGAGCGCTCCGGAACGGATGTAGCCGCCGCTGCCTGCGTCGCCCGACGGACTCGGGGGCGTCCTCCCGGGCAGCTTTTCAGTTTTTCCGCTTTTCCCTACGGCCGCCGGCAACTACGGCGCCGGTGGGCCGCCGCCCGGTGGCAGTGGCTCCCGTCAACGCCCTCAGGTGAGAATGAGGCGGTAGCCGGACTTCGGGCCAGCTTGTCCCACGCCGGATACACTGCCGGCACCGAAATAATAATCCCCGCGTCGGCCCCGGTTTCCGCCAGTTTCCGATACGGGCATTGGGCAACCGCAGCAAACTTTCCACTTCTTCCCGAGGTAAATTATTAAATTATTGTGATTGTCAATTAAATTTGGCTTGAATTATTTGCCTATTATGATTATTATGTCGGAATTAAAGGGGAGTTAAATTCTACCGGCGCGCAAGTTTCCCCATTGTTTCCCCGCAAACCAACGTTATTTACCGGAAAAGCGCAGCGGACCAGGCCGTTTTTCGATAACCACCCGTGGCCGGGCTTGGCCTTCCAGCGGCCATTTTCCGTCATCCGGCGTCCCCAGGAACGGTTAAATGAAAATATTGATGCGAATCACCGCTATGGCCTATCGCTACCGGACGCGGCTGATTCTGGCTTATCTCTCTTTCTTCATTGCCATCGGTTTCTCCCTGCTGGTGCCCTGGCTTTTCGGTGAATCTATTGACCGCCTGGTGATACGGGAAGGAGACCTGGAGGCCGGCGGACGGCTCATCCCCAATCCGGACCTCACCTGGCAGCTGCTCTTTGTGCTGGCTAGTCTGCTGCTCTGGGCAAGCCTGATGCGGGGCTTCTTTGACTTCGCCCGAACCTATACCACCGACTCTCTGTCCCAACTGGTCAGCTACGACTTCCGCAATCAAATCTACAACAAGCTGCAGCACGTCAGCTTCGCCTACCACGACAAGGAACACACCGGCAACTTGATGTCCAAGGCTACCGCCGATGTCGAAGCCATCCGCCGATTCGTAAATATGGGGTTGGTGCGTTCTTTGGAGGTAGTGGTTCGCACCGTCGCCGTTACCGGAATCCTGATTTGGATTAACTGGGAACTGGCCCTAATCAGCCTGGTATTTGTCCCCTTCCTGGTGCTTCGGTCAACGTTGGTAATTGGCAAGCTGCGCCGGATGTGGCTCCACGTGCAGGAGGTCAACGGCGAACTGGTTACCGTCCTCCAGGAAAACCTGGTAGGCATCCACGTAGTAAAGGCCTTTGGCTCGGAAAATTTCGAGCGGCGCAAGTACGATAAAAAGGCTCAGGAGCTGCGGGTGGAATATTACCAGTCGGAGCGACTCCAGGGCACCAACAGCGCCTGGATGAGTCTCTACTTCACCTTCGCCTTGTGTCTGATTGTCTGGTACGGCGGCTGGGAGATTATTCGGGGCGACCTGAACCCGGGTGAACTAGCCAAGTTCGTGCTGTATCTCAATCAGTTGACTTTCCCGATTCGCGCCTCGGCCCAGATTATTAACAGCTTCTCCCGGGCTATTTCTTCCGGTCGCCGAATTTTCGACGTGCTGGATACCAGTTCTCCGGTGGAAGAAAAAGCCACGGCCAGGGTAATGAGCCGCGCTCAGGGCCACGTTCGCTTTGAGGATGCCTCCTTTGCCTACGAAGCCCGCGCCGCCACCCTGGACCAGGTGAATATCGATGCGGAGCCGGGCAAGGTTACGGCAATTCTGGGCGCGCCCGGCAGCGGCAAAAGCACCGTAGTTAACCTGATTCCCCGCTTTTATGACGTAACCGGCGGCCGGGTAACTATCGACGGCGAGGACATTCGGGACTTTACGCTGGAGTCGCTGCGCCGTAACGTGGGCATCGTGCAGCAGGACATTTTCCTGTTCGATGCCACCATCCGGGATAACATCGCTTACGGCGTTTCCAGCGCCACCGAAGAAGACATTATCAACGCCGCCAAAATAGCCCAACTGCATGACCAGATAATGTCCTTCGCCCACGGCTACGATACCTGGGTTGGCGAGCGGGGCAGCACCCTCTCCGGCGGCCAGCGCCAGCGCCTCTCCATCGCCCGCACCGTGCTGGTAAATCCCCCGGTCCTGATTCTGGACGATTCCACCTCCAGCGTTGACGTGGAGACGGAGCGGCAGATTCACCAGGCGATGGTCAACGTAATGAAGGGGCGGACGACTTTTGTTATCGCCCATCGGTTAAGCACCGTCCGCGAGGCCGACCAAATTCTGGTGCTGAAGGACGGCCGGGTGGTGGAGCAGGGCAACCATCACGAGCTTATGACCCGGCAGGGTATCTACCGGGATATTTACGAACTGCAACTGCGGCCCCAAGAAGAGGTCCTGCTGGACGCTTCCATAGCCGGCGGCGACGGAGGTGATAACTGATGCGCGGAATGGGAGGCGGTTTCGGTGGAATGATGGGCGGTATGCGCGGCCTCCAATCCGGGGGCATCCATACCCCGACCCTGGACAATCTCAGCGACGACAACGCCATCGGGGCGGTTTACAACAACAAGGTTGTATTGCGTCTCATCTCCTACATGGGCCCGTACAAGTCGGACGTAATCAAGAGTCTGCTGGCAGTGTTAACCTACACCATTGCCAATGCCAGCATACCCATGCTGATTTTGCTGGGTATCAACCAGGGCATCAGCTCCGGCGAATTCTGGAGCCTCCATCCCCTGCACCTGGTTGGCCTGGCCTTCTTGTTGGTTACCCTGGCCCATTTTGGCGCAAACTACCTTCAGTTTGTATTTATGGCAAGGGTGGGACAGAGCATCCTCTATTCCCTGCGCACGCAGATGTTCAGCCACTTGCAGAATCTGTCCCCCTCCTTCTACCACCGGACTGCGGTAGGGCGGATAATGTCCCGTAGCCAAAGCGACGTTCTGCAGCTGCAGGAAACCTTTGAAATGCTGGTGCTGGCCCTGGCCGATGTGCTGACTTTGGCCTTCATCATCATCTTTATGCTGGTGGTGGACTGGCAGTTGGCGCTGGTCAGCCTTAGCATCGTGCCGGTGCTCTTTTTCATCCTGGGCTACTGGCAGCGATTCGCCCGGCGCTCATTTATGCGGATTCGCCGCGCCATCGCTATGGTTAACGGCGAATACAACCAGAACATTACCGGCGTCCGGGTGGTGCAGAGCTTGAACCGACAGGATGAAAACCTGCGGCACTTCGAAGAGTTGAACCGGGAGCATCTGAACGCCAACCTGCAAGCCAGCCGGTTCTCCGGAGGCTTGCAGCCGATGGTCGAGTTTCTCATCGGCATAGGTATGGGCTTTGGTGTGGTGCTGGCGGGAGGGCTGCTGGCCAAGGGCGGCGACCTGGAATGGGGCGTTCTGGTGGCCTTTGCGGTTTGGATTCAACGCTTCTTTGAGCCGATTCGCCACTTGACCATGCAGTATGGCGTATTCCAGCGTTCCATGGCTGCCGGAGTTCGCATATTTGAACTAATGGACCTGGAGCCGGAGGTCAATGACAAGGCGGATGCCATCGACATCCCGCCCATCCGGGGAGAAATCAGGTTCGAGAATGTCAGTTTCCACTACGTAGAAGGGGTTGAGGTACTGCAAGACATCAACCTGCACATCCGACCGGGCGAAAACGTGGCCCTGGTGGGCTCCACCGGCGCCGGCAAAAGCACTATGGTAACTTTGGTGCATCGCTTTGCCGACGTAACTCAGGGCAAAATTACCATTGACGGCTATGACCTGAGGGATGTCAAACGAGAGTCCATGGTGAGTCAGACGAGCATGGTGCTGCAGGAGCCGTACCTCTTCTCCGGCAACGTAAAGGAGAACATCCGTTACTGCTATGACGATGCGACGGACGATGACGTTATCGCCGCGGCCAAGGCGGTAGGGGCCCATGATTTCATTATGGCGCTGGAGGATGGTTACGATACGGTGCTGGCGGAACGGGGCGTAAACCTCAGCGTGGGTCAGCGACAATTAATCAGCTTTGCCCGGGCCATTGTTGGCGATCCCCGCATCATCATCCTGGACGAAGCCACCGCCAATATCGACACCCACACCGAAATCCTGATTCAGGAAGCCTTGAGCCACGTTCTGCAAGGGCGCACCTCCATCGTTATCGCCCACCGGCTCTCCACTATCCGCAGCGCCGACAAGATTGTGGTGCTGGATCAGGGGCGTATCGTTGAGGTGGGTCACCACGAAGAACTGCTGCTGCGCAACGGGGTCTATGCCCGTCTGTATGCAATTAACTACGGCTTGTCCCACGACAACGGACGGGAACCGGAAACCGGGGCCGGCTCCCTCTTCCCGGCGCCGGCGGACAATGATTAGTCTCCGCTGACCAAACCGCCTGATGCAGACCGGAAACCGGAGCCGGCGCTCTGCCCGGCCCCGGTTTCCGGTCTGCCGGCTAATCGTCCGGCCTTACTCCTCCAGAAACTCGGTTATCACCGCCGCCAACTCGTCGGGCTTGTGATAGCCGATGTCGTGAATGGTCCCGTGGATCCAGTGAACCCGGTTTCGGGGGACGGCTTGGGCGGCGGCGGCCACCATTGCTTCTTTAGTTCGGCTGAACTCGCCGCGGGCCCGGTCCGGGCGGGGGCCGGCCGGTACGATTAAGGTGGGACACTGAATTTGCGGCAGGGTTACCGCCGGCGGCTCGCCCCACATCGCCTCCAGCACCTGCGCGTGGTGGGCCGGTCGGAGTATGTCCTGGATCTGCCCCGATTCATCCTCGTAAACCATTGTTTGCACGATTCGTTCCAGGTCTTCACCCCAGCAGTCGGCCAACTGTTCGCTGACGCGGGTCAGGTACTCCCGCCGAGTGCCGGAAACGTTCCGCGGCGCAAATCGGGCCCGGAACAGATCCCAGGAGGCGTCGGGCAGCAGGTGTCCGTCCAGGAAACCGCCGTCAATCATTACCAGTTTGCTGACGCGCTCCGGAAATTTGGCCGCCACGTTGATGGCTACGTTGCCACCCCAGGAATGTCCCAGCACTGCCGCCGAAGTTAGCTCCAGGTAGTCCATAAAGCCGGCGATGTCGGCGGCCAGGGTCTGCCAGTCGTAGCCGGTGGACGCCTGAGTGGTCTGGCCATGCCCCCGCTGGTCCGGCGCCAACACCCGGTAATTTTGGCCCAGCCGCCGGGCCAGCCGTTCGTACCAGTTAGCGGAGGAAGCCAGCCCGTGCAGGGCTACAATCGTAGTTGGCCGGGCCGGGTCCTTTGCCCGCCATTCCAGATAGCGAAGGTCCAGGTCGCCAATTCGGGCCCAGTGTTCCGACGGGGAATTTGCAAGCTGACCGGAGTTAGCCAAGGCGCAGCCTCCTGAAATTTTTTGTTGGCACCGTTTCAGGGGATTATAGCACCGGAGGCCGGCTCGAGTAGCAGCGATAAGTAGGCTTCGGCTTGGCGGGCTGAAATCGGTATGTTATCGTGTATCCGTTGCCCGGCGAAATGAACCGGCGGTCCGGCTCGCCTGGTTGGGGAGGAATGCTGTGGCTGAAGCTGACGAATCCGTGGAAATCCTGGGAAAGTTCGAGTCGGTGGCGGAACTCGCCCGGCGCCGCCTGAACTCCGGGCGAATAATCGCCCGTATCCTGGAAGGCGATTACCGGGTCTGGAGTGATGACCATACGGAGATTTCCGACCGGCTGGGCTGGTTGACTCTGCCGGATGATATGGGACGAGAAATATCTGCGCTGACCGCTTTTGCCGAAGAAATACGCGCCGCCGGATTTCGCCACGTGGTGCTGCTGGGTATGGGCGGGAGCAGTCTGGGCCCGGAAGTGCTCCGGCGCACTTTTGGTCGCCGGGACGGTTACCCGGAACTGCTGGTGCTGGATTCCACCTTGCCGGCCTGGATTCGCGCCGTTGATGACATAATCGAACCCGCCAGCGCCCTGTTTCTGGTGTCTTCCAAGTCCGGTTCCACCATCGAACCCAATGTCCTGTATTCCTACTACCGCCAACGGGTGGCCGACGCCCTGGGGGAGGATCAGGCCGGGGCCAATTTCGTTGCGATAACCGATGCCGGGACTTCCCTGGAAGAACTGGGTAATCGCCAGTCTTTCCGGCGAATCTTTCGGAACCCGCCGGACATCGGGGGCCGCTACTCCGTCCTTTCCTTTTTTGGCCTGGTTCCCGCCGCGCTGATCGGGGTGAATCTGGAAGAACTGCTGGGCCGGGCCGCTGCAATGGGCCGACTCTGCGCCCGGCCCGATGCCGACCGCAACCCCGGAGCGCGCCTGGGCGCGGTGGCAGCTTCCCTGGCTCAGGCCGGGCGGGATAAGCTCACCTTGATAACCTCGCCGGCCCTGGCCGGTTTTGGCCTGTGGGTGGAGCAGCTGCTGGCCGAAAGCCTGGGCAAGGACGGTCAGGGTATTATCCCGGTGGCCGGGGAGCCGGCCCTTGCTCCCGACGCTTACGGTTCCGACCGTCTAATAGTGTATTTGCAGCTGCTTGAAGACGACAACCGGGAAACTGACGCCCTGGTCGAGAGTCTGAAGGCTAACCACCCAATTGTGCGTATCCCTCTAATAGACCGGTATGAACTGGGCCGGGAATTTTATCGATGGGAATTTGCCACCGCAGTTGCCGGACACATTCTCGCCGTCCACCCTTTTAATCAACCGGATGTTCAGGGCGCCAAGGATATGACCGACCGGGTATTGGAAGTGTATGCGGCCCACGGCGCTCTGGCCGATCTGGAGACTGGGGAGTCTCCGGCGGAACTGCTGGAAAATTCCCGCGCCGGCGATTACCTGTCCATTCTGGCCTACCTTCCCGACACCCCGCAAATAGAGGCTGGAATCAACCGCCTGCGCCGGAATATAACGGAAAGGTACGGAATCCCCACCACGGCCGGCTATGGGCCGCGCTACCTGCACTCCACCGGACAACTGCACAAAGGCGGGCCCGGTTCCGGAATTTTCCTACTGCTGACGGCTGACCCGAGTGCGGATGTTCCCATTCCACGCCGGCGCTGCTCCTTCAGCGTTTTAGCCCAAGCTCAAGCCGTCGGCGATATGCAAATGCTGCAAGCGCTGGGACGCCGCACCGCGGCCATTGACCTGGGCGCGGCCCCGGCGGACCGAATCATGGAACTGGCGCAAAATTGGCAACCATACCGGAATAGCAGGAGGTAATTCGTGGAACTGGGAATGATCGGGTTGGGTCGTATGGGCGGCAATATGGTGCAGCGGCTGCTGGCGGCGGGACATCGGGTAGTGGTCTATGATACGAACCCGGAAGCCGTAGCTGCCAGCGCTGCCCTGGGGGCCCACGGCTCCGGTTCCCTGACCGACCTGGTGGCCCAACTGTCCCCGCCCCGTCCGGTTTGGCTGATGCTGCCCCAGGGCCAGCCCACCGAGGACAGTATCCGGCAGTTGGCGGCCCGGCTCAGTCCGGGGGATGTCATTCTGGACGGTGGAAACGCCAACTACAAGGACACGCTGCGCCGAGCCGATATGCTCGCCGCGGCCGGGCTGGAAATGTTGGACGTGGGCATCAGCGGTGGAATTTGGGGACTCTCCGAAGGTTATACCCTGATGGTGGGGGGCAAAAAAGAGCTGTTTCACCGGCTTGAACCGATATTCCATACCCTGGCTCCGGGGCCCGACCGAGGCTGCAGCCACGTCGGGCCGGTAGGGGCCGGGCATTTCGTGAAGATGGTCCACAACGGCGTCGAGTATGCCTTGATGGAGGCCTATGCCGAAGGCTTTGAGCTGCTGGAGGCGAAAGAGGAGTTTGACCTGGACCTGGTCCAGATTGCCAATACCTGGCGATACGGCAGCGTGGTGCGCTCCTGGCTGCTGGACCTGGTGGTTTCCGCTTTGGAGGATGACCCCAGCCTTTCCGACCTGGAAGCCTATGTGGATGATTCCGGCGAAGGGCGCTGGACGGTTCAGGAATCGGTGGATTTAGCCGTGCCGACGCCGGTAATTACCCTGTCGCTGCAGCAGCGGTTCCGGTCGCGCCAGGCCCAGCCCTTCGGCGCCAAGCTGCTGGCCGCCCTGCGTAACCAGTTCGGGGGCCACTCAATCAGGAGGACAAGTCGTGACGATGCCGGAATCGCTCCCTGATTCTGCTGGGCCAATCAGCCTGGTAATTTTTGGCGCCAGCGGCGACCTGACCCGGCGCAAGCTGATGCCGGCCCTGGTCAGCCTGCACTGCAAAGGCAGACTGCCGGACACCCTGCAAATTCTGGGGGTAGCCCGCAGCGACCTGGATGATTTTCAGTTCCGGGAGCTGCTGGCAGGGTTCCTGGGCAGTGAAGGTATGGAAAGGCCTACCCCCGAACAGTGGGCCGACATATCGGCGCGCATTCACTATCTGCACGGCGACATTGCCAACCCGGACGACCTGGTCGCCGTCCGGCGGAAACTGACTGACCTGGAGGGCAACAACCAAAACAGCAACCGCCTCTACTACCTGTCCCTGGCTCCTTTTCTCTACCGGGCCGCCATTACCGGACTGGGACAGGCGGGCATGGTGGACGATACCAGCGGCTGGCGCCGGCTGGTGGTGGAGAAGCCCTTCGGGACGGATTTGGCCTCGGCGCGGGAACTGAACGACATTGCCCACTCGGTTTTCCGGGAAGACCAGGTGTTCCGCATTGACCACTATCTGGGCAAGGAAACGGTGCAGAACCTGCTGGTCTTCCGGTTTGCCAATGCCATCTTCGAGCCGGTCTGGAATCGCAATTACATCGACCACGTCCAGATTACCGTGGCCGAAACCTTGAAGATAGATGAGCGCGGTGAGTACTACGATGAGACCGGCGTGCTGCGGGATATGTTCCAGAACCACCTGCTGCAGCTGCTGACCCTGGTAGCCATGGAGCCGCCCCACGCTTTCGAGGCCGAGGCTCTCCGCAACGAAAAAGTGAAGTTGTTGAATGCCATTCGCCGCATTCATGCCGAGGATGTAGCCAGTCACGCCGTTCCGGGCCAGTACCGTACTTACCGGGATGAACCGGGGGTGTCCCCTCAATCCGACACTTCTACTTATGCCGCACTGCGGCTGTACATTGACAACTGGCGCTGGCAGGGAGTCCCTTTTTATTTGCGTTCCGGGAAGGCCCTGCGCAGCAAATCCACCGAAATTATCATCCAGTTTCGCAGCCCGCCGCATATGCTCTTTCCGCTGGCCGAAGATGAGGATATTCCGGCCAATACCCTGGCAATATTTGTGCAGCCGGATGAGGGGTTTCACCTGGAATTTCAAACCAAGACTCCCGAAGCCGGCTTGCAGATGCGCAAGGTAGAGCTGGAGTTCCACTATCACTCGGCCTTTAGCGGCCAGACCATTCCTGACGCCTACGAAAGGCTGCTGCTGGATGCGCTGAACGGGGATGCCTCTCTCTTTACCCGAGCCGATGAAATTGAGCAGGCCTGGAGTATCGTTGACCCGGTTATTGACGGCTTGAACCGTCCCGATGCGCCCCGGCCTTACTACTATTCCCTGGGCAGTTGGGGCCCGGTGGAAGCGGACCGGTTTATTGCCGGCGACGGCCGGGCGTGGCTGCAAGGCGGTCGGGGCGGCTGAAATATGCAGACCGAGATTGTTTCGCACGGCCCGGTTCCGGTTTGTGACTCCGCCGGGCGGCCTTCCCCTCGGGCGTTGGCCGGACGCCCCGGAGGCGACTTGCCAACGCTCCGGTATGAATCCAAACCACTGTTTTTTGCGAATATTAAAGCAGCCTCCGGCGTTCAGTCGGAAAGTAGAGAAACCAGTTCAGGAGTATTTATATGAGAATTGATACCCGGTACGGTAATTGGAAGACGAATCGCGGGGTAAGACGGTTGGGATTGGTGCTACTTGTATTGCTGCTGGGTCTGGCGCTGGCTTGTGGTTCCGCCGCGCCGCCCCCGGAAACTGTGCCGCCGGCCTCCCAGGATGGGCCGGTTGCATCAACCGAGTCCGCCGCGCCGCCCCCGGCGCCGGCGCAGAATACGCCGGCTTCGGCCGGCAGCGAAAGCGCGCCGGCGCCGGAAGCAGCGGCAGCCGTTGTTAATAGCGGCGCTCAACCCTCACCACAGCCCCGGCCGGCGGTCACCGCCGGACCGACTGCGGCTCAGGCAGTCCCTCCGGTTGCTGCGCCGACCGCGGCAGAGGTGGCTGAAACAGTAACTGAAACGACGCCGGCGGACTCTCCGATTCCCCGGCCGGAGGCCGTCGCGGTGGCGCCGGTTCCGGCGGCGACGGCTGCTCCGGTTTTGGCGGAACCCCAGCCTGCCGCGGAGCCAACGGAAGCGGCGACGGAAACTGCGGCGGTGTCGTCGCCCCCGGAGCCGGTCGCGCCGACGCCGGTTCCGGCGCCTGAAGTGGTTCCCACCGAGGCAGCACCGGAATCGGTAGCGGAACCTTTGCCCGAATTCGGGAACCGGGTCGGCAATCGAATCCCGGACGTAACCCTGGAACTGGTGGATGGCTCTACGATTTCCACGGCTCAACTGGCGGAGCAGGGCAAGCCGGGCTTTCTCTTTTTCTTCGCCACTATTTGAGGGGTTTGCAGCGCCGAGTTGCGGCGTATGAAAGACGTTTACCCCGAATTTGCCGACCAGGTAAACTTTTATGCCGTAGGTACTTATACGAAAGCCGTAGAAGACTTGAATAAACTGGAAAGGTATCGCCAAAGGAACGAGCATCCCTGGCCGGTGGCGAACCCGGTTGACGAGCGGGGTGTCCTGGCAAACCTGAATGTCTCCAGTCAATCTACCAAGATAGCCTTCGACTCCCGGGGGGTGATAACTTATCGGGACGGTTTCGGCCAGGGCGATCCCGACGTTTGGCGGCAGGTGTTCCGGGAGTTGGCGAGCCAGTAGTCTCAATGCCTGGGATGGTTTCCGGAAAACGCTTGCCCCGGTCGGCGCTGATACTGCAAAGTCTTCCGACCGGGGTAAGATAACATCGAGGGCCGCGGCTCCGGATTGTCAGTAATTATTATCCCACTGTACCGCGACCAATGGGGGAGTGAATGGAGCGAAACGGGTGGCTGGACAAAATTATTTGGGCGCTGGTGGTTCTGATTCCGGCGGTGGGATTTGCCGCTTCGATTTATTTTTCCATCACCGGAGGGCCCATCGAAGTTTCTTCGCAGAGGAATAGCGGGGAAGAGTCGAATTACACTCTTACCGCTGCCGACTTTCCCGAAAATTCGGACGTTGGCAACCGGGTCGGACACCGGGTGCCCGACTTTACCCTGGAGCTGGCCGACGGCAGCGCAGTAACCTCGGCCAGCCTGGTGGCGTCAGGACGCCCCACGTTCCTGTTCTTCTGGGCCACGGTTTGACCGGTCTGTACCGCCGAGTTGCGGCGGATGCAGGACATCTACCCGGACTACGCCGAGGCGGTGGACTTTTACGCCATCGGAGTTCACCCCGGAATAGTAGAGGACATTACCGTGCTGGAAGCCTACCGACGGGAGCAAGGCCATCCCTGGCCGGTAACCACCGCCGACCCTCAGGTAATGGCTGAATTGGGCGTTACCATCCAGTCCACCAAGATCGCCTTTGATTCTCAGGGGACAATCATCTATCGGGAAGGTATGGGGCAAGGCGACGATGCCGAGTGGCGCCGGATTTTTACGGAGTTGGCTCCCTTCCGTTAAGACGGCCAAAGATTGGCACATCTCGGCGCATCTGTCGAACGACTGCAAGAACTATCGGCGACTCCTCAGTTTGATTTTCGGTATGACTTTGCCAGGTTTGGCGGTCTTGTTCTTCACCTTTTTAGGGATGTCTGGTTTGGCCGGTTTGGTTTTTTTACCTTGACCGGCTTATCAAAAGCCAATGAGTTTTTTCTCTTTAGCGTCCCCTACACTCAATCCAATATTCAGGTTTTGGTTCGCAGGAGGTGAACACTCAGGTCTGGCTCTAGCCGTTCCTGCGACAATTTACTGCGGAGGCTCGCACTGGACGGCTGTGAGTCGGATATTAGATCAACAGCATCCCCGCTTGGTGTCAATGGGCTGTCTGGGCTTGGTGGACGTATTACACCGATGGGCGGCGGGTCATCATCATCTTGAATACCACTATCCGGTGGGGTGGAGTCACTATCCGGGGTTTCATCAGCATAGTCTGATTAGTACTCGGTGGGCGAATTTACTTCTCTATCCCATCGAGTAATATACCGGGCCAGCCGCCTTTCATCGACATAACCATCGGGAAATGTGTGACCTTCTGCGTATATTCTACCCGTCGCTTGCCTGAAGAACTCGACATCTTTCTTGTCTTTAAGAGTAAGCGGCTGCGGACCTTCCAGCCTGGCTTCCTCTATCTTTTCTACGAATCTCTCGGCACTGACGATACCCATTTCCACGTCAGCCTCTGACGCTCTATTCTGGTAAAAGTTTTCGTGAAAAAGTCTCGCCATGTAGAATATCTCGCTTATGCTGACATCGTTACGCTCATTCGCCAAGACATTCGCTATGCCTTTCTTATTGGCGTAGTCTTCGGTAATCCAACCGCGTTCTTTACCTATGGCGGCTGTTGCGTGATTGACTATACCCCACACCTTTTCTGAGGCTTGTAATCGTTCCCCTTTCGCAATTTCTTCTCTGGCGTGTTCGATAAACCGACGGCTGATTTGCATATGCTCATCGGGACGTTGTAAATCCGATGGCGGGGGTAAAGGAGTTGCCATATCTTTCACCAATCTTTAAGCGCTGGTTGGATTATAGGTGGAAAGCTCGCCTGGAGCAAAGCCATCTCTCTATTGGATGTTGGGGAGCAATCTAACCCGGATTTAGTGCTGCAATCAAACGGAACCGTTGGCTCAGGAAAATCCGGGCGGATAGCCGGCCGGCTAACTCTCTGCCTTTTCCAGCTTGGCGAAGCTCAGCAGCAGACGGCGCAGTTCGCCTCCGTCAAAGCAGACGGATACTTCGTAGTCGTTTCCCCATTCCTCGCACTTGACCACCAAGCCCTCGCCGAAAGTGGTGTGTTTCACCTTGTCCCCGGGCGCGGGGATGTAATTGGTGGGGGGAGATTTATCTTCCGACGCTGCTGCCGGAGCCTCCCAGTTGGCAAGCTGGCGGCGGGCCGGGGCCCCTCGGTTCGGGCCGGTGCGGGCAACGGTGGCGGCGCCGGGGGTACGGGCGTAAGCGACCAGTTCCGGGGGTATCTCCTCCAGGAATCGGGAGGGTAAAGTTGACGCAGACTGGCCCCAAGTGGACCGCTGAAAGGCCCGCAGCAGGAAAAGCCGTTCCCTGGCCCGGGTGATACCCACGTAGCACAGCCGCCGTTCTTCCTCCAGGTCTGCCGCGCTGTCCAGCGAACGGCTGTGGGGCAGCAGGCCCTCCTCCAGCCCTACAATGAATACTACCGGAAACTCCAGTCCCTTTGCCTGGTGCAGGGTAATCAAGGTCAGGGTGTCTTCCGACTCCTCGTAGCTGTCCACGTCGGAAACCAGGGAAGCGCGTTCCAGCAGGGCAGCCAGACTGTCTTCCGGGGATTCCGTCTCGTACTCCCCGGCCAGCGCGATGAACTCCTGGATATTCTCCATACGCTCTTCCGGGTTAGCGTCGTTCTTGCGGATGTGGGCCTCCAGGCCGGCCTCGCTGACCACCAGTTGGATGAAGTCTCTTATGGGCAGCTTTCCTTTAAGGTCTTGAAGTCGGGTCAGCAGGTCTCCGAACCGGGCCACGGCAGTGTAGGCCCGTGCGGCGAAAGGCGCCGGGCAGGGCATCCCGGAGGCTTTGGCGCGGGCAATTTCCAGGATGGCGTCGTGAACCGCGATTCGCTGACTCAAGGCCCACCGGGTAAGGTCCTGGATGGTCTTGTCGCCGATGCCGCGCGGCGGGGTATTGATGGCTCTGGAGAGATTGACGTCATCCTGGGGGTTATGCAGCAGGCACAGATAAGCCATCAAGTCCTTGATTTCCCGCCGCCGGTAAAACTGAACGCCGCCGATAATCCGGTACTTGATGCCCTGCCGCAGACAGGCCTCTTCCAGGGCCCGGGATTGAGCATTGATTCGATACATCACAGCGCAGCTGCCCGGCCGGGTTCGATTCCGTCGCGCTAGTTCCAGCACCTGCCGCGCCACAAATTCAGCCTCTTCGTTTTGGGTGTAAGCTTCGTGGAACATTACGTCCGGGCCGGACTCCCGGTCGGTCCGTAATTCCTTGGGGACCCGCATCCCATTGTTTGCAATCAGGGAACTGGCAGCTTCCAGGATAGTGGCGGTTGACCGGTAATTTTGCTCCAGGGTTATAGTGCGAGCTTCCGGGTAGTCCCGCTGAAAATTTAGGATATTCCGAATGTCGGCATTGCGCCAGGAATAAATGGACTGGTCCGGGTCGCCCACTACGCAAATGTTCTCTTCCGGCCCGGTGAGCAGCCGCGCCAGGCTGTATTGAGCGATATTGGTATCCTGAAATTCGTCCACCATCAGATACCGATAACGGCGGTGATACTCCTCCCGGACAATTTCATTATCCCGGAGCAGTTCTACGGCCCGCATCAGCAGATCGTCAAAGTCCACGGCGTTGCTGCGGGTCAGCAGTTCCTCATAGTAGTGATACACTCGGGCGGCTATTTCCCGGGGATAGCTGTCTTCCAACTGCGCCTGGCGGGTCAGCGCCACCGAATCCATCAAGACGCTCTTGGCCCCGGAAATGATGCCCTGGATTGCGCGGGGGCTGGTTTGCCTGGAATCGACGTCGGCCAGCTCCATCGCCTGCTTGATGAGTCCCAATTGGTCGTCCGAGTCGTAAATCGTAAAATTGGAATCCAGCCCCACCCCTTCGCCGTGGCGGCGCAGCATTCGGGCGCAAAAGGCGTGGAAGGTGCCGGCAAACACCGAGTCCGCCGCCGGGACTGCCAAGCCCTGAATTCGGTCGCGCATTTCCCGGGCCGCCTTGTTGGTGAAGGTGACGGCGGCGATTCGGTAAGAAGGTACAGCGTGTTCCTTTACCAACCAGGCAATGCGGTGGGTGACTACCCGGGTCTTGCCGCTGCCGGGGCCGGCAACAATCAGCAACGGCCCGTCGGTGCACATCACCGCTTCCAATTGGGCCTCATTCAAACCGGCGAGAATATCGGTAGATTGGGTGGACATACGAAGAGATTATATCTTGAGTGACGGCAAGGGGAAAGTCCGAATCAGCAGAAGAAGTCAGTCTCACCCTTCCCTGAGGGAGGGCCTCGACAGGCAGCGTCTATACGCTGGCAAGGCCCAGGTTCCCCCTCCCCAAGGGAGAAAGAGCGGAGGTGAGTAGGTTAGAACTGAACCGGATATACTACCTGGATAACCCGGCCGTCCCGCAGGGCTTCGAAGTAGCCGTGCGAGCCTTGCGGGTTCTGCAGCCAACGCCGGACGAAATAGGCGCAAATGTTGGCAAGCTGGGTGCAAACGGACTCGGCGGCCCCGGTATAGCAGAAACTCTCCATAACTATGGGCGTCGGTATTTCCACTTCCGAATTGAGAAACCGCCCTATATACTCCGGCTGGACTGATTTGCCGGTTTCCGCCACCACCAGCGCATAGTCTTTGATTGGCCCGGTAGCGTCCATTATGTGATCCGGCGGAATGTCGGCAATGGCGGCCTCATCCATATACATATTCAAGGCGAAGAGGAACTTGCTGATGATGGCTTCCGGATAGGTGGCCCAATCGGAAACCGCCGGGTTCCCATTCTGGCGGGCCTGGGACAACTGGGACTTGTTCACGTAGGTAACGATTACCGGCGTCTCCCGCCGAATCAGGATGTTCAAGCAGTCTTGTATCAATTCGGCTCGCTTGGCCGGCGGCCAGGAGCGGAAGAGCTTCTTCCCCTGGTAAACTTCAGCCGGTTTCAACTGGGCCGGGACTTCACCGGCCGCGCCCAGCGGACTGCCGAAGTGCCGCCGGCACAGAGCGTTGAACTCGCCGTTGATTGCGACGTACTGGCTTTCGTGGATAATCAGTCCCGCGAAAACCTGCTGCTGCTGATTAGGGTCGTTAAGGCTTTCGCCGGTATTTCCCGATTCACCCAGATAAACCAGATACATTCCGCTGCCTCCAGAGAAGTCGGGTACTGTTCCTCTTGTCGGATTGCTAATGATAAGAGCGCCAACGCACAACCACAGATGCTGGGGCCGGTGCGGTCTAGGCTTCGCTTTCTTCCTCTTCCGGCTCGGCCGGCGTTTCTTCTTCCCGAGTCGGCGCCAGCCGACCGGCGTCCACCCGGACAATCATCGCTTCCGGGTCGGTCAGCAGGGTAACGTTTTCGTCCAGTTGCACCTCTCCGGCGCGTACCGTCGAGCCGGTATCCACCAGCTGCGACAGGTCGATGACAACCTCACCGGGAATCTCCAGGGGCAGCGCTTCAACGTCCAGATAATACAGGGTCTGGGCCACACCGCCGCCGGTTTCCCGGGCTGCCGGTGATTCACCGGTCAGGTTGATGGGCACCTGATCCGTCACTTTTTCGGTCACCGAAACCGCCAGAAAGTCCACGTGCAGCAATTGGTCGCGCACCGGACTCCACTGAATTTCCCGAGCGAAGGCGAGGCTCTCTCCCCGTTCCCCCTGTACCGACAGATTTACCGGGTTGGTGCTGCCGGCCCGGGCCAGGGCCCGCAGCAGCAGCTTCTGCTCACACTGCAAGGGACGGGGTTCAATCCCGGGCCCGTACAGATGGACGGGTATGGTTCCCTCGCGCCGCAGTTGCTTCACCTTCTTTCCCAATACCGTTCTGGGTTCCAATTCCAGGTTAATTGACTCGGTTGACATACTTGTAAATCTCTCCCTGGCAACCGGGCGCAACCGGTTTGCCGCTTTTTCCGCCCAAAGTTGCGTCGGCCGTAAAGAGTTGTATCGAGTTCCTTTTGTCTTGACCCACTAATAATAGCACTGACTTGGTCGAAAGGAAACCAAAGGACGCCTATTTTCCCTCTAACGGGGTATCGGGAACATCCGCCTTTCCTTGAAGAGGCGCAGTTTGACCAATGAATGCCTTGCAGTACCGCTGGCCTGGGCCAACCTCCGCCGGCTATCCGGCGGTATCGGGCATTGTCCTGCCGGATAGACAGATTAGCGGCCCGGCAAACCCTGCGCCGCGGCGTGTAGGGATTGGCTAGAGCCGATTTTGGGAAAAACCTGCCTAAATGCCAAGTTTATGGCATACTTATACCGTTGAGACGCACCGTCTTGCATCTGGTCTCGGTAAATCGCATTCAGGAGGAAACCGATGACGACAACCAATCCCACAATCGACTGTCAAGTGCACTGTTACGAGCGGAACCGGCCGGAACGCCCCTGGGTAGGTTATCTGCAAGGCCCCGACGAAGTAACCGGCGACAATATGGTGGCGGAGATGGATTCGCTGGGGGTGGACGGGGCTCTGCTGATTTCGCCCTTTTCCATGTATCGCTATGACGCCAGCTATGCCCTGGAAGTCTATGCCAGGCACCCGGACCGCTTTGGCCTGATCCGGCCTTTCGACCCCCATTCCGATTCCATCCCGGAGGATATGGCGGAATGGACGGCCCGGCCCGGCGTAGTGGGGGCGCGCATTATGCTGACTGCCGAGCCTTTTGAAGCTGACCACCCCGGACTTAACCAAATCATGGCCGCCGCGGCGACAGCCGGAGTTCCGGTAAATGTCATGTGCTCGACCAGGCTGCCGCTGTTCGGCGAACTGGCTAAACGATACCCCAACACTCAACTGGTAATTGATCACCTGGGAATCGCCCAGCCCCCCGAGCCGCCGCCGCCTTCGGAGCCTTTTGCCGATTTGCCCAATGTGTTGGCCCTGGCGGAGCTGGACAATGTAGCCATCAAGATTTCGGGGGCTTGCACTCTTTCCCACCAGCCCTTTCCCTACCCCGATATCTGGGAACCTTTGCGGCAAATATTCGACGCCTACGGTCTGGAGCGGTGCCTCTGGGGTACCGACTGGACCCGGGCCACCAAACTGCTGACTTACGAACAGGGCGTGGCGGCGTTCCGCATAACCGACCAACTGTCCGATGCAGAGCGCGCCCTGCTGATGGGCGGTTCCCTGTCCAGGATTTATAACTGGGCCCCGGGCGCTGCGCCGTAGCACCGCGTACCGCCAATGCTCCGGGATAAAGACCGGCTTGTTGCCGCAGACCATCCGGGAAGGAACCCGGCGGCGAGTGCAGTCAGCCTTGAAGTCGGCCATTAGTTGCGCTAAACTGACCACTAATTCACCTGTCCGGCCGGGCAGGGAGGCAATCTTCGCAAGGAAGGGGAAACTATGCCAGGAGCGGAGTTCGGTAAGGTCGAGGTAGAGATAGTTTACTGTGTGCCTTGAGGGTATCACGCAGTTGCCATGTGGCTGGCGACAGAGTTTCTTAAATTTCAGAACCCGGGCGACATCGCCATCAAGTTGACCCCGGCGGACAAGGGACGGCTGGAGGTTTACCTGGATGGCGACAAAATCTTCGACCGGATGGATGAGGACGGGGTTTACCCTAATCTCAGCCGGGCTAACGAGTTGAAGATGGACATCGACGAGAAGATTTTTCAAGTAGATGAGGCCGTAGCCAACGCCTAGTTTCCACCCGAGCCGGGGGCGAGCCCGGCGGAACTGGGACGGCTGGAAGCAGCCCCGGCTACCTAGTCCAGGGCTGCTTCTTTTTGGATTCCGGCGCCGGACGGGCTGGCGGCAATTGCCGGTTTGTCCGGCCAACCCTGCGCCAGCCGATGGCGCATAATTGGAGAGTAAATTTTGGCTAATACCGAACACCTGGCAGCGGCTCGCGCCGGTCGAAGTGCTTTGGCCCAGTGGCTGCAGGACCATCCCGATACTCCTCTGGACCTGTCCGGGGCCGACCTGTCCGGCTTGAATCTTTCCGGCCTCAGAATGCGCGGGGTCAATCTGGAAGGAGCCAGGTTGTGTGACTGCAAACTGACTCGCGCCAGTATGCCGGGAGCTAACCTGACCGGCGCCGACCTGACCGGCGCCGACCTGGGCCGGGCCGGTCTCACCGGTTCTTGCCTGGCCGGGGCTAACCTGTCCAATGTGAATATGTTCTGGGCCGATGCCAAGCAGTCGAATTTACAGGGCGCCGTTTTGCGAGCTTCCCACCTGATGCGGACTTCCTTTTTGAGCGCCGACTTGACCACCGCCGATTTCAGCCAGGCCACTATGATTGAGGCCGACTTGCGCAGCGCCAATTTGACCGGGGCCGGTTTCCAGGGCGCTAATATGAACGGCGCTGACTTGAGCCGCGCGGTGATGGCCGGAGCCGACTTTACCCTGGCTAAAATCCGGGATTCGCTGTGGATAATGGCCGATATGCGGGGCGCCAACTTTAACAAGGCCAGCCTGCATCGGTCTGACCTGAATATGGCTAAATATGACGAATCAACTCTTTTCCCCCAGGGATTCGATCCCAACGACACCGGCTACAAGGACGTGATGGACTAACGTATCCCTGACGGAACCGGACGGACACCGTAACCTACCGGGTAGTCGGGGGACAAAAATACCGGGGTAAGCGCCGGTGCTTGCCCCGGTTGAGTTTTCCGAGTTGTGGGTGAAGGTGGCTATCGAATGGGAATCGGACGGTTTGCCCGATGGTTCTCGATGGTTTCCACGTCCCAGAACCGGGAGAAGTGCAAAGCCCGGGGGCAGTGGCCGTAAGCCTCATCCACCTCGATGATAATGCCTTGCAGGTGGTAGCCCCGCTCGTCGGGTTCGTACAGGGACACTTCCACGTCCTTCCGGTTCAGTTCCGCCTGGTTCACTATGGACACCGTGCCATTAACGCGCACCGTATCATTTACGCCGGGAATCATAAAGATAAGGCCCACATGGGGGTTGGCGTCCATATTCAGATAGGACTGGAAGAGGCGGTTGCCGGCCACGTCCGGCAGTACCAGGTGCCGGTCATCCAGAACCTTGACAAACCCGGGCTGGCCGCCTTTGGGCGATGCGTCGCAATTCCCGGCGGCGTCGCTGGTAGCCATCACCACAAAAGGTGAATGTCGGATGAACTCCTGAACGAAGTCGGTCATATAATTTACGACCTTGCTTTTGGCGCGACCATTGGGGTCCGGAGCGCCGAAAACGGCGGTAAACCGATTGTCGTCGGTAATGGGATAAGTAGTCTGCTGCTGGGTAGTGGTCATAATCTTCCTCCCCGGAGCCTCGGAATTCAGCTCTAATATCTGCGGTCAGTCTAACAGCCGCCGGATTCCTTATCAAGCCGGGCCGCGACCCGGAAAAGGTTGGCGGAATCGGGCCGGCTCATTCCCTGATATGAGATGAAAACAGGTAAAATGACCGGCAACTGAAAAATTTCCGGTCCCGGAGGATGTGGAATGATGGAAATGAGCAGCATCCGTTACTGGCAGCAAAGGAGCCGCCAAGCTGCTCTGATTCTGACGTATAAGTGCTTTTCCTTACCCCGCTGCAAGGGTTACTATTACCATATTCACCGTATGCTGAAACTGCGCCTCCAGCCCGGATTACCCGGGTGAAGGAATATTCTATACATGACCAGCGCTGCCTCGCCCCTGGCAATCCTCAAGTCTAATTTCGGCTACGACCGTTTCCGGCCCTTGCAGCAGGAAATTATTGATCATCTGTTGTCCGGCGGGGATGCTCTGGCGCTGATGCCGACCGGCGGTGGCAAGTCTCTCTGTTACCAGTTGCCAGCCCTGTGCTTACCGGGGTTGACGCTGGTGGTGTCTCCGCTGATTGCCTTGATGAAAGACCAGGTGGATGCGCTCAACGCCAACGGCATAGCGGCCCGGTTCATTAACAGCACTCTGCCGGTTTCCGAGATTGAACTAGTCCAGGCTCAGGCCATTCGAGGAGAGGTGAAGCTGCTCTACGTGGCCCCGGAGCGTTTGGCCCAGCCGGGATTTCAGCGCTTCTTGCGCAATGTAAACTTCAGCCTGATTGCCATAGACGAAGCGCACTGCATTTCCGAGTGGGGCCATGAGTTTCGGCCCGATTACCGCAATCTGAAGCAATTGCGCCGGGACTTTCCTCAAGTCCCGGTAGTTGCCCTCACGGCTACGGCTACCGAGCAGGTTCGGCGAGACATAATTGACCAGTTGGAGTTGCAACGGGGCAAGGTGTTCCGGTCCAGCTTTAATCGGGCCAATCTCACCTACTCGGTGCAGACCAAGGATGGTTATTGGGGGAAGTTGCTGACCCTGCTGCAGGAACACCGGGGAGAGTCGGCAATAATCTACTGCTTTTCCCGCCGGGAAACTGAGGAACTAGCCGAAGACTTGAATGCCCGCGGCTTGACCGCCCGTCCGTACCACGCCGGCCTGACTCCGGAAATTCGCCGCCGAACCCAGGAAGACTTTATTCGGGACCGAGCGCCGGTGATTGTGGCGACTATTGCCTTTGGTATGGGCATCGACAAGCCGGACATTCGTCTGGTGGTGCACCACAGTCTGCCTAAATCCCTGGAGGGCTACTATCAGGAAACGGGCCGCGCCGGTCGAGACGGGATCCCCAGCGATTGTGTCCTTTTTTATTCCCATGCCGACAAGATTAAGCAGGAGCATTTCATCAACCAGATCGAAGACCGGACTGAAAAGCTGAATGCCCGCCGCAAGCTGGCCCAGATGGTGGATTTCGCCGAAATTCCGGTGTGCCGCCGCCGAACCCTGCTGGGTTACTTCGGCGAGGAGTGGGATGCGGAAAATTGCGATGGCTGCGACATCTGCCTGACCTCCGGCGAAACCTTTGATGCGACAGAAGTCGCCCAGAAAATAATGTCCGCGATTATTCGCACCGGAGAGCGGTTTGGCGCGCTCCACGTATCCAGGGTTCTCCGGGGCAGCCAGGAAAAACGGCTGCGGGAGTTGGGCCACGACCGGCTGAGTGTGTACGGGATCGCCCAGGACTTGAACTATGCCGAATTGAGGGAGATTTTCGGGCTGCTGCAGGCTCGAGGGCTGCTGGTCAGAAATGAGGGAGAGTACGCCTCCCTTGCCGTCACCCCGGAAGGCCGGGACTTTTTACGACAGCGGCAGAAATTGTTCCTCCCCCGCCTAAAGGCTTCCGCCGAAAATGACAATACTTCCAGCCTCCCGGCCCGAAAGTCGCCGGACCGGAGACCGCCTGGCGGCGCGGATGAGTACGACCGGGAGCTGTTCGAGGCGCTGCGCGCCTTGCGGAAACGGCTGGCCGATGCTCAGGAGGTGCCGGCTTTCGTAGTTTTCGGGGATGTTTCGTTGCGCAGTATGGCTGGTTCCCTACCGCAAAGCCTGGCGACCTTTGCTCACATCCCCGGCGTCGGTTCGGCCAAGCTGGAGCGGTATGGCAGGGAGTTCGTAGCGGTCATTCGGGACTATGCCGAACCGCGGGGTTTGCCCGACCGGGTCAAGGGCCCGCCGGAACCTGCCAGGGAAACTCCGGCCAGCGGCGTAAAGCAGGATGGCGACCGGAAGCCGCCGTCCCGAGGCCAGACCTACCAGCAAGTTGTCCAATTACTGGCTAACGGGCTTAATATATCTGAAATTGCACAGACCCTGGATCGGCGTGAAGCGACAATAATCGGGCATATCGAAAGGCTGGCGGCTCAGGGTGAAGAGTTGAACCTGGAACACCTGTTGCCGGACTGGAATCGATGGAACCAAATTCGGTCAGCTTTCGCTATTTGCGGCGACGAATTCCTGAAACCGGTGTGGGAGCACCTGGGTGGGGAAGTCAGCTACGCTGAACTGCGTCTGGCTCGCGTTTTTTGGCGACAGAGTGGGCCGCCGGATGAGTAAACTTCCGGAAAGGCTTTGCTGCGGCAAGGGCTGATTTGCCGCGGCCCCGCCGGCCCTCGGGTCCCTGCTCTGACAAAATGGGATAGCCTGGAGCGAAGGCTGCGGGCAGCATTGCGATTTAGGTGGTTTAAGTCAGGACACAGCATTCATTCCAGTACTGCCGGGGCAACCAAAGGGGTTGCCCCTATGCCTAGCCACCTGATATGGAACGCTGCCCGGAGAGCGGTAGAGATTGCCGCCATCAATAAAGAGCTTTATATGGGCCGGGACGATTTGTTGCGAGTTTACGCTCATTAAACCTCGCCTCTTGAGAATCCCGATACTCTAAAGCCTGGCCTTTAAGGGCCTTCTATACCCAGCTCTCCTTTCAGATCGTCAATTACCTGGGTGCGGGAGCGGGTTTGCCAGCGCACCCGGCTGCCGATGGGCTCATTTTCAATTTCCGGTTCCACTTTCAAGGCTACGAAGACCGGGCCCGGCTGCCCCAGGATTTCCTCGATATTGTTGGCGAAGTCTTCCAGGTTGTCGAAGGTGTAGGTGGCCGGATACCCCGAGCCTTTGGCGATTACATCATAGGCAATGTTCTTGGCGTTGGGCACGGGCTGGCCGCCGGTGGTGGCATAGCACTCATTGTCCAGCATAAAGTGGTACAGATTTTCTGGCGCCTTTTCCGCAATGGTGGGTAGCGCTCCCAGGTTCATCAGCACGTCGCCCTCGGAGTCGAAGAGGATTACCCGTTCCTCGGGCAGGGACAAGGCCACCCCCAGGGCAAAGGAAGCGTGCCCGCCCATAGCCGGGTCGCCTACGGGCAGGTCCCGATTGGGCTGGTCGCTAAGCTGAACCCAATGGCGTCCGCCGCGTCCGGGAATGACTATTGCGCTGCCCCGGTAGGGGGCAAAAACCTTGAGCATATCCGAAGTCTGCATCATATCGATTCTCCCGTAGTCATAGCGCTTCGCGATTTCGCCCTTTCCGGGCGACGGGAAGCAGATTAAGCCTGGTTATGCTGCCAATTTCTCTGGGCTTTGGCTGAAACGGTGAAGATGTCGCCGGCCCGGCCGCCCTAACGATTAAAGCCGTGGTATTCATCACCTACCAGCACCGCCACCGGACGGCGGGTACGGGACGCTTCTTCGAAAGCTATGGAGATGCGGGGCGCATCCTCGCCGGCTTCCACCAGATAGTAATTTATGCCAAAGGCGTTCAGGAACCGTTCGGTGTAGGTGGCGGCAGTATCAGTGTTGACGCCGTGGCGGGTCCAACCCCGATAGCCTACCATCATCACCACCGGAATGTTCAGGCTCAACCCCCAGCCGCGCAGCGAATCGCCCGACTCCATCATCCCCGTGTTCTGGATGAGGATTATCGGTTTCTTCCCGCCGACGGTGAGGCCGGCGGCGGTGGAGAAGGCCTGTCCTTCCCGACTGACCGGAATCAGGTCCAGCTCCGGGTCGGCTTCCATCAACAGATACAGCCAGTTGGTCTCGCTGTCGGGCAGCCATACCACGTGGGTAACTCCGTTTTTCTTCATTTCGGCCATGACCAGTTCGGGACTGAGTTGACCTTCCGCGTGTTGCGTCATCCTTTTACCTGCCTTTGCCGGCCAATCCGGTCAGCTATGAGTTAGCTTGATTATAGCCCTGGCAAGTATGATGTCAACTTTGGGCGAATCGTTTTCCCGGTTCTGCTATGACCGAGGAGGAAGGCGAGAAGAGTTCTAACTGCCCGGCGGGATAGTGCATTGGCGATTGACCGGTGGTATCATATTCACTGGCCGGCCGGAAGGCTGGCAGCGGCAGCAAATTGAAGCAGTGAGGCAACCGTTGGCAGAAGACCACCCCGTGCCGGCAGGGCTTGTGCCGGAAGAAGAACCGGAAGAGGAAAATTCCGGAAACCGAACTCGTAATCGTCTGATTATCCTGGGCGTGGTGGTTGCCCTGGCGGTAGCCTATATGGGGTACTCCGCCTTTCCGGGCAACGCCCTATATTTCGTGACGGTCAGCGAGTTTGTGGAAGGCGCCGAGTATCAGGACGGCAGGGTACTGCGAGTTTCCGGGAAACTGGTTCCCGACTCTTTCCAGCGGGAGGATGGCGGGGTACGCGCCCATTTCCGGTTAGTGGACCAGGAATCCGGTACGCCGGACGCTACGCTGGATGCGTCCTACGTTGGCGTAATGCCGGACCTGTTTTTCAATCCCCACTCGGAAATTATCCTGGAAGGCAGCTACAGTTCCGGTCAAGTGTTTGAGGCGGACAATATTCTGGTCAAGTGTCCTTCCAAGTACCAGTCCCAGGAAGGAGAACCGCCGGCGGACTACAACTCCTATGACCCGGCGCCACCGCCGGTAGCTTCCTGATTTTCGACCCTCGATTCACTCAGATCTCAGTCAGCAAGAGCAGACTCACTCGCACTTATACTTCCTATCAAGATTTCTAAGGGAGAACCGAGTGATATTACAAGACACACACCAATTGAGCGAATTGATGGATCAGTTTGTTTTAGGAGATGCCCTCACCGAACTAAAAAAGTTTCCCTCTGAATGTGTAGATGTGATAGTTACCAGCCCTCCATATTTCCGCCAACGCAACTATGGTAAAAGGGGACAAATAGGAAACGAAAAGACTTCTAAAGAATATGTTGACAACTTATTGGCAGTGTTTTTGGAATGCAAACGTGTTTTGAAGAACAGCGGGACCTTTTGGCTCAATATGGGTGACAAGTATGAATCTGGAAGGTTACTAGGACTGCCTTGGCGTACTGCCATCCGGATGCAGGATGAAACCAGTTGGAATTTGAGGTCTGATGTGATTTGGCATAAACCCAATGCTATGCCTTCTTCTGTCAAGAACAGACCTACGACTGACCATGAGTATATTTTCCTGTTTTCCAAGTCCAATCATTACTACTACGATGCTAACGCCATTAGGGAACCTCACGTCACTTTTACGGATGATTCCAAAATGAAAGGAGGAAGGGGGCATTTTCTTAGTAATGGTTCCACGCCCGAAAATGGTAAGAACCGAGGCAAACAGAATCTGCATAGCGGTTCTTGGGATAAGGCGTTTCACCCCGACGGGAGAAACAAGAGAACGGTTTGGGAGATTCCTTTGTCAAAGTTCAAAGACTATCACTTCGCTGTTTTTCCAGAAAAACTGGTGGAAACTTGTATATTGGCAAGTAGCAATGCAGGTGGAATAGTGCTTGACCCGTTCATGGGTAGTGGCACTACAGCACTAGTAGCCAAGAAATTGGGCAGACACTTCATTGGGATAGACTATTTGGAGGAATACTGTAATATGGCTAATTCTAGAATCACGGAAATCCCGCAAAGATCACTCTTATGAGACTTCTCTAAAGAAATCGATAAGCCCTTCTAATTTCTCTGTCAGCATCGGTACTACCCTGGAAATTTGATTAGGGTTTATTTGCAAGTATATAAAGTGTCTTGACGCCAGTGCTTCAAGATTTCCTCCCCAAGATTCAGCTACAACGATAGGTAAACACCTATATCCAGCGTCCTCTGCTACTGTAATCGCCTTTTCGATGTCTCTAGTAAACAGCACCGCATGACCACCACCCGTAGTTTCCCTAGTCTTGACAGGCAGCAGGACAGTTTCGTTTACCCCATACACTGCTACGTCATACGTCTCCTCGAATATCCTAACTTGACCGTCGCCTATCTTGAGATCAATATGAGATCGCTCAAATAGGTCTGAAAGGCATCTTCGTACAATTGACTCAAAAAGGGTTCCTCTCAGTGATCTTCTACTGCCCTCTAATCTAGCTATTAGCACCTCTGAAAGAGCGGGCCACTTCCAACTATCTGGGTCTGGAAATAAAGCTCGTACATCCTCCCGCAGTCTATTCAGCAGATGGGCTCTCCGTTCCAGTATTGAAGATCCCGGCATAGTTCGGACTAATGGTGCAAGCCTTTGAGCTGGAGCGTCTCTGAACATCCACGATAGGAACATCCATCTAGCTTGACTGTTTCTATATGCCTCTCCCATGCCATTAAATAGCCGAACCCCGGAGTCAGCGTTCAAATACGCAGCTATTGTCTCCAGCGCTCTGTCTGGGTCATCTTCATTTACAAATTCGTGCAAATCCATATAGCCTTTTGCCAATAGAAATTGACAGAAATCATCAAAGAATAAGCGGTTTTCCTCAACAATTAAGACGAGTTCCCTCAGTCTTATATTCTCAATTATGAAATCCAAAAACTGACCTCACTGAAAGTGATTCTAAAAGCTCTTGTTAAGACAGCGTGTGATTTCCCTGCCAGGTAAGCTACATCCGAGGAGGATGGGAACGACGCTTTGAGATAGGCCCCGTACCGTAGGTTCCCTATCCCCCCGCGGTCAAGTCTCCCTCCTCCTTCTCGGTGGACTCCTGGAGCTCTTTCACTTCCCGCTCCAGCTCCTGACGGCGGCGGGAGACGAAAAAGGCATAGCCGAAGAAGACCAGCCAGGTTATCGCAAAGGCGGTAAACAGAAAAGCCAGGTTGGTTGGTGGTTGGGTTTGCAGCAGAATTAAGGGCATTGGGGATTTCTCCAGTAATAGGTGTTGCACATTCGAGCGCCGGACTCCAGCGTCAGCGCCTTGACCGAACCGGGGAAACGGCCCGGTTCGGCAGTCCGGTCATCCCGGGCCGGGGATTCCGGCCGGCCAGTGACGCCGGCCAGCCGGTCAGTTGTTGGCCTCCCGCCGGCGCCGGGAGAACCGCAAAGCTGCCAGCCGGTCCTCAATGTTCCTCAGGTAAGTTCGCTCCAGAACCAGATACAGGAACAACAGCAGGAACACGACCAGGGAATAGAGCAGAATCCACTGCATTATCGGTTCCAGCGCCCCGGAATCGGCCAGGGGGCCCACTACCGCCGATGGGTGGATGGACCGCCACCACTGTACCGAGAAATAAACGATCGGCACGTCCACAAAGCCGATGATGCCCAGCACCGCGCCATACCGGGCGCCCTGGGACTTATTGGGCAAGTAAGACCGGAGCATCAGGTAGGCCACGTAAATCAGCCACAGAATCAGGGTGGTGGTCAGCCGCGGCTCCCAGGTCCACCAGACGCCCCAGACCGGCTTGGCCCAGACGATGCCGGTTAGCAGGGCCAGGCTGACGAAGACTACGCCAATTTCGGCGGCGGCATAGGCTACGCTATCCCACCGGCTCTTACGGGTTATCAGATAGCCGATGCTGGCGACAAAGACAACGAAAAAGGCGACAAAAGAGACGATGGCTATGGGTACATGGAGGTAGAAGACGCGCTGTACGTGGCCCAGCACCAGGTCGGTGGGCGCTACCAAAAAAATCAGGTACATATTCAGCAACATCAAAGCAGCCGTTCCCACCAGCAGGATACCGGACAGGCCGGGAAAACCGACCGGTTTGGAAGTTGAAATTTTCTGAACCGAAGCCAAAGCCGCTCACTCCTCAACGATAATCGAAAACAGCCACGGACATATTACCAGAAAAAGGGCGTCGAATACCGCCAGCAGGGGCAGCCATCTGGCGACAACGCCGGATTCCCGGACGCCGCCCACGGTTGCCCCGGTAATCTCTACTGCGCCCAGCAGCACCGGCAGGATAATCGGGAAGAAGAGGAGAGGGAGCATCACCTCCCGGGAGCGGGTCTGTACCGCAATGGCGGCAAAGAGGGTTCCCACCGTGGCAAAGCCCAGAGTAGCCAACAGGATGGTCGCGGCCAGGGTGAGGGTGACCGCCGGGAAGCCCAGCAGCACTACGAAGGCGGGCAGCAGGGCTGCTTCGATTCCCAGCATAAACAGGAAGCTGACCAACGCCTTGCCCAGGAAGATGGCGTCCCGGCTAACCGGAGTCAGCAGCAGTCCCTCCAATCCGCCCTGCTCCCGCTCCCGAACGAAGGTGCGACTCATCGCCAGAGTTCCGGCGAAGGAGAAGGCGACCCACAGAATGCCCGGGGAAAGCTCGGCCATCCGTTCCGGGGTAATCTTCAGGGCGAAGTTGAAAACCACCACTACCAGAAAGCCGAATACCAGCGCCGAGGCTACTATTTCCCGGGACCGGAGTTCCAGCAGCAGGTCTTTCCAGACCAGCGCCGCCATTGGCCGCAGCAGTCGCATTCGCTTCCCCGACGCAGAATTGAGCGGATTCCCGCAAGGCAGTAATTGTAGCAGATGATTAGCGGGCTTCTGCGCCTTTGTTGCAGTAATGTCTGAGGTTTTTGATTTACGAAATTAGTTCATTTCACCTATTGACTTCGTAAAATTACCTGTGATAAAGTCCCCAACCGTTGGCACCACACTTCTCATAAACGTCACGAGCGGAGATAGGATCGGAAATATTCCAATTGCAGTAGTTTGCATAGTTGGTGGGCGCTGAAGTCCAGCGCGGCCACCAAGTCGGACAAAATAAAGCTTAAAGCTATCACGCTCAAGACCTCAACCACACCCCTTGTCCTGATCACACAAGTAGTGCCCGGTCGGTACTAAAGCCCAATTAGCTCCACGCTGGCAGCCTGCGCTTCGTATGCTCTTGCGTCATTGTGCTGCCGAATTCCACCGACGCCTGCCCTGCAAAAGGTTCAACTCCAATAAATCCAAAGTCCGAATCCCTCTGTATTCTTGACGGGAGGACCGGAGGATCGCCGGCCTTGCGGCCCAAGCGATCCCCTGGTTCTGGCACAAGTCTGGCGCCCGATGTGAGGACAGCCGGCCTCAGCTTAAAAACCCGGTCAAGGGTCACCAAATTTTTTACTTATAAGGAGTTACTTTACCCTTGGGCAAGACACTCGAAAACCTAGCCAAGTATTTACCGGATCGCTTCATTGGTATTCCCAAAGATGGGCTGGCAATCCAGGGCAGCCCGGTCAGCCTCGACTCAGACCATCATTCCCGCGCCGGGGATAGTCCCCGCAACCTCCAGCAGACCTTCGGGCCTACCGGCAATCGCCTTCCCGCCACCGGCCCGTCGACCCCGGAAATTCAAAAAAATCCAACAGCCCCAAAGGGACGTAGGAACATCCGGATGTCCAAAATTTATTGTCAGATGGAGCGCTTTACCTTGATTACGCTGGCACACATTAGCTCACCCGTCCGGGGTGAGCCGAGGCTAACGAGACCGCCCCTCCTTCGATTTGCTCTTGCCTTAGCGGTTGTGCTGGGCATAGCCCTGGCGGCCATAACTCTGGGATCCCCGTCCGGCCAGGCCCACGCCCAAACCGCCAACACCGACCGAGAAGCGCTGATGGTCCTCTACAACTCCACCAACGGGAATAACTGGACGATTAACACCAACTGGGGCAGTGGTGAGCCGCTGAATCAATGGCACGGCGTAACCACCGACAGCGAAGGAAAGGTAACCAGGCTGGAACTAGGCAATAACAACCTGACCGGCCAAATTCCGGCCGAACTCAATACCTTGTCCAAGCTGACCCATCTGCACCTCTACAATAACAAACTAAGCGGCCAAATCCCTTCCGAACTCGGTGGAATGATTCCGATGCAGGAATTAATCCTCTCCAATAACCAGCTGACCGGCAGCATCCCCTCCGAGCTGGGCACCCTGGGTTATGTGACTGATTTACACCTAGACAATAACCGGCTGACCGGCAGTATCCCCATCGAAATCGGACTGGGACTGTCCCGGGTAACGACGTTGTACCTCAACAATAACAAACTAAGCGGCAGTATCCCCGCCGAATTCGGCCAGATGGACGCTTTGACGAAGTTATATCTCCAACATAACAAACTGAACGGCAGCATCCCTTCCGAATTCGGCGACATCGCCTATCTGACCGATTTGAACCTTCAGAATAATGACCTGAGCGGCAGTATCCCCGCCGAATTCGGCAAGCTCACCTTTATGGTTTGGCTTAACCTCAGCAATAACGACCTGAGCGGCAGCATCCCCGCCGAATTTGGCGATATGACTAAGCTGTGGGAGTTGAACCTCACCGGTAACAACCTGAATGGCAGCATCCCCGCCGAACTCGGCAGCCTGACCCGGCTGACGCATTTGAGCTTTAACAAAAACAGCCTGTCCGGCCCCATTCCCGCCGAATTCGGCAACCTGACCCGGCTGGAAGAGCTGCGCCTCCACAAAAACAATCTGACCGGCTCTATTCCCGCCGAACTCGGCAGCCTGACCGAACTGACTATTTTGTATCTCCAGGAGAATAACCTGACCGGCTCCATCCCGGCGGAACTCGGCAACCTGTCCAGTTTGGTGGATCTGCGCCTCCACATGAACGACCTGTCCGGTCGCATTCCCTTCCAACTCGGCAACCTGACTAATCTGACCCATTTGTTTCTCTATCGGAACAATCTGACCGGCGACATTCCTCCCGAGTTCGGCAACCTGTCCAATCTGTATGCTTTGTATCTCAACAGCAACGAACTGTTCGGGCCCATTCCCTACGAATTCGGCGAGCTGTCGAAGCTGGAGCGTCTGCGTCTCCAAAATAACAAAATTTCGCAAATCATCCCTCCCGAACTCGCCGGGATGTCCAATTTGTGGGAGCTGTACCTCCAAAACAACGAGCTGGTGGGACCGGTCCCGTCGGAACTTAGCGAGCTGCCCAATCTGGAGCAGTTGCAGCTCCAGGGCAACTACCTGTCCGGCGTATTCCCGGATTCGGTAGCGTCGATGACGTCGCTAACCAAATTGAGATTCAACGATAATGACCGTCTTTGCGCGCAAGATACCAGCAGCGCGCGCTCCCTCCAGGATGCGCTGGGCGAAGATTGGGACGGCGCTTTCCTCACAGACCGACTGCACCTGGAGGCCATTTACGACGCTCTGCAGGGCGACAACTGGGTCCAGAATGAAAACTGGAAGTCCGACAAGCTGCTGAGCGACTGGCACGGCGTCAAAACCGACCAAAACTGTCGCGTCAAGGAGCTTTGGCTGGCCCAAAACAACCTCGATGGAGAACTGCCTGGCGCCATCGGCAGCCTTACGGAACTCACCAACATCTATATGGGAACCAATAAGCTGTCCGGCTCCATCCCGGCCGAAATCGGTAATCTGGAGCAACTGGACCGCCTGTACTTCCATACCAACAACTTTACCGGAGGCCTCCCGACGGAAATCGGCAGCCTCACTGCTCTCCGGCGGCTCCAGTTGTTTGACAACCGGCTGTCCGAACCGCTGCCCAGTCAGATGGTCAATATGTCCGGCCTGGACTGGCTGCGCGTTCAGGGAAACGACGGTCTCTGCTTCCCGCAAACCGACGAATTTCAGGCCTTCCTGGACGGCATGGATTACTGGATTGGCGAGGACTGCGCCGAGTCCGCGCCGCCCGAATCTCCTGCGCCGCCCGAATTTCCTGCACCACCCGAGTCCACCACGGCTCCACAGGTGGTTGCCGAATTTGAGAATCTGACCCTTTCCAGCGGAGAGACGGCCCAGCTGGATATGGCGAAGCACTTCAGCGGCGCGGAACTGACTTACGCAGTAATACTCACCACCACCCACCAGGACACCGGAGCGTCAAAAACGGGGCAGCTCAACCAGATAGCGCGCAACAAGGTCTCCGGAACCTGGGACGGAATGGTGCTGACCCTCACCGGCGGCGGCGCCGTGTCGCAGACGCTGACCATCGAGATTACCGCCACCAACTCCGCCGGCGAGGCCGACAGCGAATTTACCTATACCCTGAACAACTAAGACCGGGACATTTCCACGCCGGAGGGGTAAACCGGAAACAGCGCCGGCCAACACCCGTCAGGATTAAAAGACGCCGGGGACAATATTGTCCCCGGCGTCCGGTTTATCCCCGGTTGAGAATGCTTCATTGGAGGCAGTGTTGCAATTTAGGTGGTTTAAGCCAAGGCATAGCATTCGTTCCGGTACTGCCGGGGAACCGCAGGGTTGCCCCTATGCTTGGACCACCTAAAGCGGAACGCTGCCCATGGAAAATCCCGGCCATTCGGTTAAATCAACCCGGGACTGCCCGCCGCGGCAGCGCCATCTTACTGGCCTGAAATCATTTGCCGGCAAGGCCCAGGGCTATCGCATATGGATTTTAAGAGGCCAATTGACGGGTAAATCTCCGTTTTTAACTGCTAAATTTGGGTAATTTAAGACTTAAACCGTTGGTTTTGATGTTGATTACCCAGTAAAGCGCCGCCAAAACATCGGAAAGTTCCGTTCTGAGCCTGAAATTTTTTCATATGCGATAGCCCTGCGGCAAGGCCGGATTTGACACCGGTAGGAAACATCCCTACGATACTTTGACAGGTCAGTTGCATTGAACTCAAATCCCTTAAATATTACCTCCGGTCTTTTCGGGACGTGGGTATAGTGCAGGAACACGCAGTCAACCGTATCCGGCATGACCTGGTGGACTGCTGCCGGCCCCGGCGAATGAAGGTGACCCTGGACTACGAAGTTAGAGGCGGAATTCACACCGAAGTGTCGGTGGCCTACCCCAGTCCTGATAATCAACCTTAGTCAAAGTCGCCGGTTGCGCCAAACCCAGGCGCACAAATTTGCCGTCAGGAGACAACTATGCGATTCACCGGAACTTTTGTTGTAGTTGTGGTCCTGTTCATCACCGTACTGATTACCTCCAACATTATTGTGGTGAAGCCGATCCAAGCGTTCGCCCTGCCTTTTGAGTTTCTGGGCGGCACCCAAGTGGTGTTCACCGGCGCCATCGTAATCTTTCCTATAAGCTATATTGTCGGGGACGTATTGACCGAGGTTTACGGATTCCGAATTGCCCGGAGCGTCATCTGGCTGGGCTTTGCCGCCAACCTGCTGGTAGTCAGTGCCCTATCGATTACCACAATAATACCGGGCGCTGGTGGCGATTTCTGGAGTGCAGCGGACCAGGATGCCTACGCTCGAATCCTGGGCCAGCTTCCCGGTATCCTGATTGCCTCCTTCATTGCCTACCTGGTTGGTGAGTTCTCCAATTCCACGGTGCTGGCCTTGCTGAAATACAAAATGCAGGGCCGTTTGTTGTTTGTCCGAACCATCGGCTCCACCATAGTGGGACAGGGGTTGGACTCCTTCATCTTCATCTTCATCGCCTTTGGTATTTTCGGAGACTGGAGCGGCAATCAGTTGCTGGGCGCAGCCATAGCGCAGTGGGTTGCCAAGGTAGCCTACGAAACGGCGGCCACTCCCCTTACCTACGCGGTAGTGAGCTACATGAAGCGCAAGGAGCAAATGGACGTTACGGATGTGCCTCGGTCGCTGAATCCTTTGGGCCTTTTCGCCTAGACCTTGCGCCGGGAGGCGACTCGCGGAATTTGGGGTAAACGGCGCCGGGGCATCGCGGTGTCCCGGCAGCATAACGGTAAGTTGCTCCAGCGCCTTTTCGTTGGCTGATTCGTTGCCGTCGGCATCCCGGTAACGCAATTCTTGTTGTTGAGAGAGCCGGTTTTGGCGAGACTTTGGGCCCGAACTACTACCTTTGAGTCGCTAAGCTGCGGCGACCAGTTGCCGATTCTCGTCAAGTGGGAAACGGCAGCCACGATTGCTCGCTTCACGGAACTGGCCGGCTTTGCCGAAGGATTGAGCCGCGAGACGCCGGTAGCAGCGACGCCTCAACCTGCTGCCGATGCCGCTGTCAGCGACGAATTTACCGGCCCGGTCCCGCCCCAAGCTCTGGTCGCCTACGTAATCGAGCTGCTGGAAAAGGGGTTTCTCCTGCCGACCATTTTGTCCGCCGGCAGCAGTCTGACCCTGCGGACGCTGGCGCCAGTGCAAGCGGAAGACACCATCAGCCTGTCGGGGCAAGTAGTGGACAAACGCCGGGTCGGGGAACTGGCGCTGGTGGAATGTCTGGTTCTTATCGAGAATCAGAAGGGGGAACGGGTCGGCGAGGCCACGGCAGTTATCGCTTTTCGGGAGTGACGCCCGGCTACCTTGCAGCCGCGTCGTAATTGACGGCCAGCAGGGAGAAATCCTGACCGTCGGTTACTCCGTCTCCATTCAGGTCGGAGCTGGCCGGGTCGGCATCAGGCTCCGTCAACTCTCCAAAATGGGACTCGACGATGGCAAGGTCGGCGTCATCTATCCGGTCGTCTCCACTGAGGTCGCCTGAAATGAGCGGGCCAAATTCGACCTTCAGTCGGCCGGGAAACCGGATGACGCCGGACGCGGAATCAGCGAGGTCAATCTCCACATTTGAAGCAATTCCCGTCAGGAATTCGTCGCTGTGAAGCCTCAAGTCATAGACTCCCCCGGAGATTTGCTCCGGCAAGTCCCTTATGGTAAACAGTCTTTTCTTATCCGTTTTCAGATTAGTGAACCGAGCCAGCGGCGCATCAATTTCATAACCGGAATCGGCCCCGTTCCGTGCCGCCCAAATTTCCAGGGTAAAATCCGCTAACGGCAGGTAATCATCATCCGCTTGAACCGACCGGGACGGCCATATCCGTCCTTCCAGATAAACTCTCTCTCCTTCAGGTCGCACATTTATCACCAGCGGGGAATAGTAGGTATCCAACGGGATAGTCGTCAGACTGCCGGAGTCATCCATGGTTACGATTTCAAGGGAATCCGGATCGGTCAAATCCGCCGCCAATTCGGTTTGTCCGGCCCGGACGCCGCGAATATTTATTCGGCCCAGGGTCAATTCGCGATTCGGGGCAAGGGTAAGCCCGGACAGCGGGATGAACTCAACCAGACTAATTCCATACTCCAGCAAACCTGCGCCGGAGTCGTACCGGTTGCTGTACCTGAAGTATCGGGGAGCGTCCGCGGTCAGAGTGCTGCCTCTGCTCTTCAGGCGGAGCAGGTCATCCAGAATCAGGTCCGTGGTTCCGACTTCCTGCACCGGGAGGTCTTCCTTGACCGGCTCTACGATAGCGGTATTTGACAGCCGGAGCCGGGCATACCAGGCAAAAATCTGCTAGCGGGCGCCGGCAGATCCCGATTTGGCCGCCACCAGGCGCAGGTCGAGGGCCGTCTCGTCGCCCACTGTCAGGTGTAGCTCCTGCTGACAGGGAAACACTGCGGCGCGACAGACTTGCAACACCGGAGGCTCGGTCAGCGGTTGGGCCTGCGCCAGAGCCAAGAGCGGCAAGGAGGCCAGAAAAACGACAGCCGCCGGCGCAAATCCGGTGGAAAAGCGACGGAAATTCAAGGGGAAGGCGTGTCCGGGAACGTCGCGGCCACTAATCCGGCGCAACTTCTGCTTCAGGGTGAAATTCGTGGTCTTCGCAGGCTACCCAATGCTCGCCGCCCTCGTACACTTCCTTTTTCCAGATAGGTACGATTTGCTTCAGCCGGTTCACGGCTTCATGGCAGGCAAAAAAGGCCTCTTTCCGGTGGGGGGAAGCGACGGCAACCACCAGGCTGATTTGCCCGATAGCCACCGGGCCGATGCGATGGGCGATAGCAATGTCTTCCACCCCGAACTCCGCTCGCAGTTCCTGGCGGATTTCCTCCAACTTTTTATAAGCCATCTCTTCGTAGGCTTCATACTCCAGGTGGATAACCCGCTTGCCCTCGAAAGAGTCTCTGGTAGTTCCCAGAAAAGTAACCACCGCGCCGTTGGAGTTGCGACACACCCGGTTGGTAAATTCCGCCGGGTTCAAGGGTTGCTCCGTAATGACAATCATTTCGTTCATCGAGGCTGCTCCACTGGGGAAACGGTATAACGGTCTAAGGCGCTTTTGCGGGCCGAGCCGCCGCTGACCGGGGGAATCAGGCAAACTTCATCGCCGGCTTGCAGGGTAGTATCGGGCTCGGCATATTCTTCATTGACGGCCACTACTATACGCACTTCCGGCGGCGCCAACCGGGGAAATTTCTCGCGCACGGAAAGTAGCAGGTCGGCGACGGTGGCCGCCTCGCCCGGTAAAGTTACGTTGGCCTCGCGGCAACCGGCCCTTTCCCGATAAAGCGCAAAGAATCTGACCGAAATTTCCATTGGCGCTCCCCCTGATACCGCTACAGTATATACAACAGGGAAGGGATTGTCTCTAGGCGTACCGTCCTATTGTCGGACCAGGAGTCAGGTGAAGGCAGTGGCGGAGATTCGATGGTCGGAGGCAGCCCCATGGCTTCCATTGCTGACATCTGCGTCTATGGAGATACGCATTTACCGCGGCAACCGGAAGCTGAAACACTGCCCGGTTGTCGTCAAGCAAGCGATTGCGGGCCGAAAAAGAAAGGGGGAGTTCCGGATGGAAATCCCCTTTCCCTTGCGGCGTACATCTTTCGTCCCTTACCGCTTCACGTACTTGTCCACACTCATGGCTCCGGTCAGGGCCAGGTAAACGTTGTCCTGCCGATCGACCCAAAGGCCGTGGGCCGAGCGGGAATCCCAACGAGCCAGGGTGCGCCCGTTCTGGTCCCGAACGCTGACGCCGGGGGTGGAACCTTCCAGGGAAGACTCGGCGATGTAGAAATCGCCATTGGGGGACTGGGAAATATCGTTGGGGCGGGTCATGTCGGTCCACATATTCAGAAACTCGCCATCTCCGGTGAAAACCTGCACCCGACTGTTCTCCCGGTCGCAGACGTAGATTAGCCCTTCCGCATCAATCAACAGGCTGTGGGGCAGGTGAAACTCGCCGGGGCCGCCCTTGCCCGGCGCGCCCCAGGAAGCAATCAGCCGTCCGTCGCCGCTGAAGCGATGCACCCGGCTGTTGCGGTAACCGTCGGAAACGTACAGGTCTCCCGTAGGGGAAGGGTACATCTCCGACGGGAAGTTGAAAGGCCCGGCGGCCCGGGGTACCAGAGCGCCGGCCTCTTCGCAGCCGGTATCGGAATGGACGCCCCGTTCCCCGATTACCAGCAGCGGCTTGCCCTCCAGGGTATATTTCAGGCAGACCGAATCCTCCCGGTCGGTGAGGTAAATCACATCGTCCACGATGCAGAAACCGTGAGGCAAGTTAAAGGCGCCGATACCCCAGGAATGGAGGTAGTTGCCCTCGCTGTCGAACACGACAATGGGCGGGTCCTTGCGCTGGTAAACGTAAACCCGGTCCTGAGAGTCGGTGGCTACCGAGCTGACGACGCCGAAAGTCCACCCTTCGGGCAGCCGCGCCCAGTCCTGAATCAGTTCGTAATCATGCTTGTCGGTATTGATCAGGGTCATTATCGCCAACCTCCCTGAATTATTTGGCCTACCCAACCGGAATGGCGGTTAAGGGCCGATTTGCCGTCCGCCCCAACCAACGTTTGCACCGCTGCCGTCGGGTTACCGCTGCCGCACCCATTTATCCACGCTGTGGTTGGTGGTCAAACCCAGGTAGATGTTGCCTTTGGAATCCACCCAAAGACCGTGGGCGTGGCGAATTTCCCAACGGGTTATCAGGGTGCCGTCCGGCTCCCAAATGCTGACGTGAGGCGGGCCGCCGTCCACTTCCTGTTCGGCAATGTAGAAGATACCGTCGCGGTCCCGGGAAATGTCGTCGGGTCCGCCCATGCCGCTGGTCCACTCGGTGAGGTACTCGCCGTCCGGGGAGAAGACTTGCACCCGGCGGTTGGCCCGGTCGCACACATACACCTTGCCTTCCGGGTCCACCAGGCAGCTGTGGGGAAGGTGGAAATGGCCCGGCTCGGTCTTCCCCGGCTGGCCCCAGGAGGCAATCAACTGGCCGTCGCCGGTAAAGCGGTGCACCCGAGCGTTGCGGTAGCCGTCGGAAATGTAGATGTCCCCGGAAGGGCTGGGAACCATTTCGGTGGGGTAGTTAAAGGGTCCGGCGGCCCGGGGAACCAGGTCTCCCGGCCTTTCGCAGCCGGTGTCGGAATAGACGCCCCGCTCCCCGATAACCTGCAAAGGCTTGCCGTCCAGCGTAAACTTGACCGCCACCTGGTCGGAACGGTCGGTAATATAAACGATGTCGTCCACGATGGTAATGCCGTGAGGGTCGGCAATAGCGCCGATTCCCCAGCAGTTCAGATAATTGCCTTCGGAATCGAAAACCATTACCGGAGGGTCCTGCCGTTGGAATACATAGACCCGATCCTGGGAGTCGGTGGCTACGGCGCTGACGATGCCCAGAGATTCTCCCTCGGGCAGTTTAGGCCAATCCTGAATCAGTTCATAAGTGTAATTACCGGTTCCGGCAGTAGTCATTCTGCTGCTACCCCCTCAAGAAAATGAAGTCGTTGGCAAATTCCGGTTGTGGCGAAAGTGTAAAGGCGACCCTACCCGGTGTCAAACCGGACAGACACCGGGGTAGCGAGACTATTGCGGCAAATCACCCCAGAAACCCGGACCGGATGTGGTCCCGAATCAGCCCGGCCACCAGGTCCGGTCGCTGCACCGGGACGTCGTGGATGCTGTCCTCCAGCCATATCACCTTCACCCGGGGCAGCAGTTTCCGGGCCAGGGCCACCGATTCCTGACGGCGGAAGGTACGCTCCGCCACCGAATCGTCGTTAGCCATTCGGGCCGGCAGCATCAGCGTCGGCGCTGCGGTTTGCGGGTAAAGCTGCGACGGGTGATGTTCCCACAGGGCCTCGATTATTCGGAGATGGTTTTCGCGGCTGAGACGGGTGCGAATCGTCCCGTCCTCCAGCGCCTCAAAGTTGTGCAGCAGTATCTGGTCAAATTCGGGCGGCAGAGGAAAAGGGCGCACCCGGGAGCGGAAACGCTCTTTCAAGGCATTGAGGGTCATACCGGCGAAGACGGGCGGGGCCATTTCTTCCAGGGCTTTTTCCAGGGTCATACCCGGACGGGCTGATGGTTCGATCATTCCCCCGTCCACAAAGCAGATGCCGCCGGCCACCTCCGGGTAAGCTACGGAAAACTCCAGGGCCACGTCAGCGCCCCAGGAATGGCCGACGATAACGGGCCGCTCCAGATTTCGAGCCGCAATTACTCCCCGCAAATCTTTGGCTACGCTGGCAAAATCGTACCCGGACTCGGGCTTGTCGCTCAGGCCATGGCCCCGCTGGTCCACGGCGATTACGGCAAAGTCTTCGGCCAACTGGGGCGCCACCAGGTCCCAGATGTGGCAGGTGGACGCCAGGCCGTGCAGCAGAATCACCGACTTGCCGCTGCCGCCCCAATCCCGATAGTGCAGCCGGATGCCGTTGGTGGAGAAAAAACCGTCAATCGCTGCCTGTACCATCCTGCCTCCTTGTGCCATTTTGTCCCCGGCTTCGGCGTTAGCAAGAAAGAATCCCTGCCGCCACGCCAAATTTGAATAATAAGGATGTTACCCCGGCAAGGTTGGATTGACAACCGCCGCCGGGGGCGCAGCGGTCTTGCCCTCGGCTGCCCCCGATTCTGACTGTGTTATGATACGGGGCGTCCTTGCCGACCGGATCGAGCGGCGCGGCCCTCCGGCGGCGCAATTCTGAATTTCACATTAAACCGTCGGGGACGCTCTGCGTCCTCATATCTTGCGCTGACTGCGTTTACAGGAGCAATAACAATATGGTTGAGTTTGTTTCCGCCGACTGGGTTGCGGCCCGCCTGGGTTCGCCGGATTTTCTGCTGCTGGACCCTCGCGGCCCCATGCGCTATACGCAGGGCCACTTGCGGGGGGCCGTAAACTTGCCGGCGGCGCGGCTGTTTGACCGGGAGGGCAAGCTCCTGTCCGTTTACGAATTGGCCGAGTTCTTCGGCTCGGTAGGAGTAGGCGATGAAACTCCCGTAACCCTCTATGACGGCGGCGATGGCCGAAACGCCGCTCTGGTCGCCTGGACGCTGGAGTATCTGGGACATACTAATCTGCGCATTATGGATACCTTCTTCGAGACCTGGGCCGCCCAGGGACGGGAAAAGCTGTATCGGCCGGTGCGCCCTACCGCCAACCGGTTTGAACCCCGGCTCACTCCCCAAGTGCGGGCGACATTGGAGGACGTGTCCCAGGCCATCGCTGCCGGCTCTCCCGGGGCTGGTGGAGCGACCCTGCTGGACCTGCGCAGCCAAGCGGAGTTTGATGGTATGCCCGACCTGGACTCTCGCCCCGGCCATATCCCCGGGGCGGTGAACCTGGTCTGGCAGGAGCTGGTGGACGGGAACGAGGGTTACCTGAAGCCGCCGGACAGCTTGAGTCAACTGCTCCAGGCCAAAGGGGTTGTTCCCGAAACCCCGGTCATTGCCTACTGTCGCAGCGGGATTCGGGCGTCGGTGGGCTACCTGGCATTACAACAGCTGGGCTACGCCGTGCGCCTGTTCGACGGTTCCTACCTGGAATGGATGAATCAGGATATGCCGGTGGAGGAATCGCCAAGTCAGGGGTAAGAGTCGGGAAGGGCCGGAAAAAGAATGGAGCGGCAGATGGGATTCGAACCCACGACCCTCTCCTTGGCAAGGAGATGCTCTACCACTGAGCCACTGCCGCTTGAAGCTTTGTATGATTATATTAAAAAACCGGGGCAATTGTCTATAGGCATTTAGAGAAGGGCAACGCACTCTTTTCCACGAAAGTCCGCACCCCTAACTCCTCTCCCGCGAGGCGAGGGGGACTTTGGCCGGTGAACTGACGCACCAAGCAAGCACTCTCCCCTCTCCCCCAGGGAGAGGGGCCGGGGGTGAGGGCTTCGGGATGAGGGCCCAGCCCGGCCCAGACAAGTCAGAGTGAACTTATCGGTTATGCCGCTCCATCTATCAGAGGTCTTTGGTGAACTTGCCACCCACCGAAGGGCAGCGTTCCAATTTAGGTGGTTGAGGTATAGGGGCAAACTACAAAGATTGCCCCGGCAGTACCGGAAACGAATGCTATGCCCTGACTTAAACCATCTGAATTGCAAAGCTGCCTTTTCCGCCCGGTGTTGCCCCTGACGCCGGCCCGGTGTAATCTCTTTTGCGTGGCCGGGATGCCATTGTAGCGGAGAGCTTTCTCCGGCGAACGTTCCCGCGCCGGCAGACTGGAAGGCCGGGCCCGGTGCGGTTCGCCCCCGGTCGGTCCTGCCTATACTCAATCTTGTCCCCGGGAGGTCCGTATATGCCCTCCATTTACGCCGACACCGTTATCCGCAACGCCAATGTCATTACCATCGACCGCCGTCAGCCCCGGGCCGACGCCCTGGCGATTCTGCACGGCCGGATTGCCGCGGTGGGCGGCCCGGACGCCGTAGCTGACTGGGTAGGGCCGGATACCCGGGTGCTGGACCTGGCCGGCCAGACGGTTCTGCCCGGCTTTATCGACGCCCACATTCACGTCTTGAACAGCGGTATTCGCCACGTTATGGCCGCCGATTGCGCCCAACCTTCCATTGCCGCCATTCAGGAGGAACTGCGCCAGCGAGTGGCGACAACTCCCGCCGGTCAATGGGTTCAAGGTTTCAAATTCGATGATACCAAGACGACGGAAAACCGTTTCCTTGATCGGGCCGACCTGGACGCCGTCAGCCTGGAACATCCCATCCTGGTGGCCCATCGGGCCGGCCACGTCTATTACCTGAACAGCAAAGGTTTGGAGCTGGCCGGTTTTACCCGAGATACTCCCGACCCTTCGGGCGGTCGGCTGGGCCGCGACCCAGACACCGGCGAGCTGGACGGCGTAGTCTATGAGCGGGCCATTGAGCCGGTGCGGTTTGGGCTGATTCCGGTGGAAACTCCGGACATACGGCGGGAGGGTCTTCGCACTATCTGCCGAATGCTTAACCGGGCGGGGTTGACCAGCGTCCACGACGCCCGGGTAACCGCCGAGGAATTTACTACTTATCAGGAAGGGCGGAAGGAAGACGACCTGTCCCTGCGCGTCTATTGTCTGTTGTATTATCCCTACTTTCCGGCGCTGCGGGACGCCGGAATAATCGCCGGCTTGGGCGACCACCGGCTGCGTATCGGCGGTATCAAGATGGTGGCTGATGGCGCGATCGCCGCCCGCACCGCCTACCTGTCAGCGCCCTACGAAGGAAGCTGCTGCGACCACGGTATCTTGGCGATGGAAGCCGACGAAATCAACGACCGGGTGCTGGAGATGCACCGCGCCGGATTCCAGATCGGGATTCACGCCAATGGGGACAGCGCTATTGACCTGGTGCTGTCGGCCTACGAACGAGCCCAGGCGGTTTATCCCCGACCGGACCCGCGCCACCGGATCGAACATTGCACCCTGGTAAACCCGGACTTGCTGACCCGGATGCAGGCATTGGGCTGCGTGGCTACTCCCTTCTGCACCTACGTTTACTACCACGGGGAGAAGATGCCCTTTTACGGCGAAGACCGGCTGCGCTGGATGTTTGCCCAGCGCTCCTTCCTGGATTACGGGATAATTGCTACCGGCGCTACCGATTATCCGCCAGGTCCCTACGAACCGTTGATGGGCATTCAGAGTTGCGTTACCCGCACCGACAGCGAGGGCCGGACGTGGGGTGAAAATCAGAAGGTAACGGTAGAGGAAGCCCTGCGCATCTACACTTTGCACGGGGCCTACGCCGGCTTTGAGGAGAACATCAAGGGTTCCATCGAGCCGGGCAAACTGGCCGACCTGGTGGTGCTGGGCGCCGACCCCACCCAGGTTGACCCCTTTACCATCAAAGACATCCCGGTACTGCAAACCATAGTAGGCGGCAAGACGGTTTACGGGGGGTAGGGGCTGCCGGGGGCATGAATTTTTACTGCGAGGCTGAATCGGGTAGCCGGGAGGGTGCGATTATGCCAGGCGTATCGTCTTCATCCCTCTTCCCCGAGGGAGACGGCGAATGAACTTTTGCGCTTCCCTGATCCCATCCGCAAAATGCGGTTCAATCGGTGGTAATATATACCGCAATTTAATCCAGCCAGCAGCGGGGAGGTTGCTATGGCGCCAATAAAGGTGGTTATTAACGGGGCGACCGGCCGGATGGGTACGGAAACGGTGGCTGCGGTCTGCCGTGAAGCGGACCTTGCCCTGGTGGGCGCTGTTTGCCGTCTGGAACGGGGAGACTTTCTGAATCTGCCTACCGGCGAGCAGGTCCCGCTGTCCACCAGCCTGGAGAAAATTCTGGCCGAAACCGGGCCCAACGTTGTGGTGGATTTTACCAATGCGGCGGTGTGCCGGGATTCGGCGGGGATAGTCGCCGCCCATTCCTGCAATTTGGTTGTGGGCGTCAGCGGCCTGCTGGACGATGACCTGCGGCAGTTGGACGCCCTGGCTAACGACCGGAATATTGGCATTATTGTCGCCCCCAATTTTGCCTTAGGCGCGGTGGTTCTGAAAAAGCTGGTCGAACAGGCGGCGCCCTTCTTCGATTACGTGGATATTGTAGAGGCGCACCACGAAGCCAAGATAGATTCACCTTCCGGTTTTGCCATCGCCCTGGCCCAGGCCCTCGGCGACGAAAAGCAGTTTGACCGCAACTACCCGGAAAAGGAGACGCTGCCCGGGACTCGCGGCGGCGAGTATAACGGTGTTGGGATCCACAGCATCCGGATGCCCGGCCGCAGCGCCCATCACGAGGTAATCTTCGGCGCCGCCGGCCAGACGGTTTCCCTGCGCCACGATACCTTGACCCGGGACTGTTATATGCCCGGAGTAGTCCGATGTATCCGCGAAGTTGTTAAGCAGCCGGGCCTTGTGGTAGGCTTGGAAAACATATTGGGTTTGTAGCTGGATTCCGGCTTTTTGCCCGGAATAGGCTGGTCTGGACCACCCGGATTAGCGCGCCGGGGACTAGGCGGGAAGCCGTCGCCGGAATTGGCGCAGCGCTGCTGGGGCGGGTTGCCGGCGACTCCCAAATTTATTTGCCAGGAAAGAGTTTTCGAAATGCTGCCTGACCTGAAAGACCTTACCATTGCCGTTGTGGGCGCTACCGGGGCGGTGGGCGCCGAGTTCCTGAAGATTATCGAGCAGCGCCATCCGGGATTGCATAACCTGAAGCTGCTGGCTTCCAGCCGTTCCGCTGGCGCCAGGCTGACGGTTAATGGACGCGAGTATGTGGTGGCAGAAACTACCGCAGACTCCTTCCGAGGGGTGGACATCGCCTTTATTTCCGCCAGCACCGAAGCCAGTCGCCATTGGGCTCCCCTCGCCGTAGCGGCCGGCGCCGTGGTCATCGACGACAGTTCCGCCTTTCGGATGCAGGAGGACGTGCCGCTGGTGGTTCCGGAAGTGAACGGCGCTGACGTTGCCTGGCACCAGGGAATCATTGCCATTCCCAACTGTTCCACCACGCCCCTGGTGATGGTGGCCCATCCCGTCCACCAGGTAAATCCCATCCGGCGGATAATCGCCGATACTTACCAGTCCGTTTCCGGGGCCGGCGGCGCCGCAGTTCAGGAGTTACGGGAACAATCCGCCGCCCTGCTTAAGGGAGAGTCGGTTACGCCGCAGCATCAGCCCAAGCAGATTGGCTTCAACGTTATTCCCCAGATTGACAGCTTCCTGCCCAGCGGCTACACCCGGGAAGAGCAGAAAATGATTGATGAGAGTCGCAAGGTTATGCACGCCCCGGAAATTAGCGTCTCCGCCACCTGTGTCCGGGTGCCGGTGCTGGTCTCCCACTGTGCGGCGGCGCATATCGAGCTGGAACGGGCGATGGATGTCGGCGACGTTGCGGCTCTCCTGCGGGATATGCCCGGAGTGACCTTGCTGGATGACCCGGCCGCGGGTAAATATCCCCTTCCCTGGGACGCAGCCGGCAAGGACGACGTTTTCGTCGGGCGCATCCGGCAAGACGCCTCGGCTCGCAATGGCATCGCTCTGTGGGTAGTGTCCGACAATCTGCGCAAAGGCGCCGCCCTCAACTCCATTCAGATTGCCGAAGAGCTGGCAGCGCGGGAATGTCTAAAGCCGGCCGCCCTGCCCCGAACCGAGTCCAGGGTTGGCGAACCGGAAAGTCTTGAAGTAGCGCCGTCTTAACGCAATTCTAATCGGCAGGATGTGAAATATTTGCGGGCCAGGGTGGCCGAGTTTTGCCCGAACAGAGGCCCTAATATGTGGCGATTATAAATCAGTCGAAGGGGCTGAATCAGCGCCGGATACCGACTAATGCCCAATCCTGAACTGACCACAAACAGGTAGGTAAATCCCGATTCTCCAGCAAACCTATTGCCGGATTTGAGGTTGCCGATGACTGCTGCACGCGCCGAGGGCCAGTATTCCATTACACTGCCCCTGTCCTGTCCCCTGTTAATCAACGGCGAAGCAGGGCCGGCCACCGGCGGCGGCGAGTTTCAACGGGAGAACCCGGCCAACACCGAACAGGTGGCTACCCTGGCCGCCCAGGGTACTCAAGGCGATGCCCGCGCCGGAATAGAGGCGGCCCGCCGCGCTTACGACCGCAACGTCGGCAACTGGCGGAACAATTACAAGCTGCGCGAGCAGGTATTGTTCCGCACCGCCCAGTTGATGCGGGAAAACGCCGACCGACTGGCCTAGGTAGTCAGCCTGGAAGTGGGGATGCCAATGCGGCAGGCCGTCCCCCACGTTGCCGCCGCCGCCGATATTTTCGACTTCTACGCCGGGTTGGCCGGCAAGATTTACGGAGAGTGCTTTACCTTGCCCACTGGTTCCATGATTAACCTGGTCAAGGAACCGGTGGGGGTGGTGGGAATGATTACTCCCTGGAACTTTCCGCTGACCCAGACTGCCCGCAAGGTGGCTCCGGCCCTGGCCGCCGGCTGTACCATCGTCCTTAAGCCGGCAAGTTATACCCCGGCGGCGGCCTACGAGTTGGTCAAGCTGCTGCACCGGACCGACTTGCCTCCCGGCCCGGGGGCCGTGGTCGGTTCGGAACTGGTAACCAGCCGGGATGTGGACAAGCTTTCCTTTACCGGGGAAACGGGCACCGGCAAGATGATTGCGGCCCAGGCTGCCGCCGAAGTGAAGCGGGTCAGTCTGGAACTGGGCGGCAAGGCTCCTTACGTTATTTTTGATGACGCCGATGTCGAAGCCGCCTCCCGAGCCGCCGTATTTGGTATGTTCCGCAACGCCGGTCAAGCCTGCGGCGCCACCACCCGCCTGCTGCTGCAGGAAGGTATCCACGACCGGATTCTGGATCGGGTCGTCCGGCTAACCCGCAGCATTAAAGTAGGTAATCCCGCAGCCTCGGACACCGATATGGGGCCGCTAATCTCCGCCAACCAGGAACGGGTGGTGCAGGAATTTATCCAGTTTGGGCTGGATGCCGGTTTTGACCTGGTAACCGGCGGCGGCAAACTACAGGGCGCCGACTACGACCGGGGCTACTACGTGGAACCCACCATTTTCGACGGTGTGGACAACGCCTCCCGCCTGGGGCAGGAGGAAATATTTGGCCCGGTGGTGGCCGCGACCAGCTTCCGGGATGAAGCTGAAGCGGTAGCCTTGGCCAACGCTGTGGACTTCGGACTGGTAGCCGGAGTCTGGAGCGCGGATTATCCCCGCGCCATGCGGGTGGCCCGCAATATTCGAGCCGGCACCGTCTGGATTTGGGACAATTACGCCCAGCCGGTGGAAGGTATCTGGGGCGGCTACAAGCAAAGCGGCATTGGCCGTGAATTGGGCTACTACGGTCTGGAGGACTTTCTGGAGGTCAAGCAAATCTTTACCGACGGAACCGGCCTCGCCAGCAAGCCCCCCTACGGCCAGGTGATAAGGGAATAGAGATGTCGGCTGATTCAGGGATACGCCCTCACCCCCAGCCCCTCTCCCTCAGGGAGAGGGGAGTATGAGTCCAGTAACTGCGACTGCCCGGCCGGAATCACCAATATTTCCTGGCTATCCCTCAATCTGAATCAGCCTAGCCGGCGCCATGCGCCCCATTCCCAGCCGACCTAATTTGCCGGCCGGGAATGGGGTGGATTTAACTGGCAGCGTCCTGGCTATAGGCCCGATACCGGGTCATCGCCGGCGGTTACTTTTCCCACACCACCGGGTTGCTGAGAGTGCCGATGCCGTCTATTTCAATGTTGATGACGTCGCCGTTCTTCATATTCTCCGGGGCTCCGTCGGTGCCCATCCAGATAACGTCTCCCGGGTAGAGGGTCAGATACTTGCTCATACGGCTGATGTACTGGCGCACGCTGAATATGGCGCCGGACATATTGTACTTGCTGATGAAATTGCCGTTCAGCACAATCCGAACTTCACAGTCTTCCGGGTCCACGCCGTCGGTAACAATCCAGGGGCCCATAGGCTTGAAGGTATCCGTATTCTTGCCGCGCCACATAGTCCGGTCGCCTCGCTGCCAAACCCGCTCACTGACATCGTTGCCGATGGTGTAGCCGAAAATACAGTCCAGCGCATCTTCTTCGGATACGTTCTTGCACTGCTTGCCGATGACTACTACCAACTCTCCCTCGTACTGGAGCAGTTCGTGGGCGTCGCCGGGGACCACGATGGCCTCGCCTTCGGCCACCAGCGCGTTGTTGGCCCGGTAGCCCACGTCGGCGGCGTCCGGGAACTGGGGTTCTTCGCCCCGTTTGGCGGCCATCTCCGCCACGTGTTCCCGGAAATTGATGCCGGCGGCGTAGAAAGTTGGGGGAATCACCGGAACCAGCAGCTTGACTTCGCTCAGCGGCTGAACCTTGCTCGTCCTCTCGTACTCGCCGCGAATGGGGTCGCCGGAGACCTGAACAACGTTATCGTCCTCGATGATGCCGTAGGAAGGCCCGTCCTCCGTCTGGAACCTGCACCACTTCATAGTAATTTCCTCCGTCAACGCACTTTGCAAATTGGGGTTGATACGCCCAATTCTGGCATTATCGTAACGGGCGGTCAAGTTTAGGTTCGGTGGGGGGCAAGTCCCCCAAAGACCTCTGATAAATGGAGCGGCATAACCGATAAGTTCATTCTGACTTGTCTGGGCCGGGCTGGGCCCTCTCCCCGAAGCCCTCACCCCCGGTCCCTCTCCCTGGGGGAGAGGGGGGAGAGTCTTTACTTGGTGAACCAACCAAAGTCCCCCTCTCCTTGCGGGAGAGGGGTTAGGGGTGAGGGATTTCAGGGAATAAGGGTGAGGGCTTTCGTGGAAAAGAGAGCGTTGCCCACGTCGTTTTTCGTTGACAACAAATACGGGCAAATGATAAACTCCTTCGAATTGGCCCGATGGGTTTCCAATCTGCCCGGGGTGTTATCCGGTACGATGCTGCAAGGGACAGCGCCGAATCCCGCCCGTGGCCCCGAGAATCCTGACCGGGCCCGATACTGCAACGCAGACCCAGAGAAAGTTCCGCTATCGAAAATGACAGCCACCGGCAAATCCTCACGCCCCAGCCTGCGGGGTTCTGGTTTTCTTTCAGATTTCCCTTTTGTTTTTGGTATGGGTCCTTCCATCGGTGAACGGCAAAAGGCCGGCGGCAGGCCCGCGTCGAATCGGTAAGCTATGCCTGACATTCAACATGATAAAGACTAGTCAGGCCGGAATCTAAAACGAAAAAGCTATTGTCCTGAGCAATCGGATCAGGAGGAGACAGGCGATGCAAATGCGCGATTTTGTTGTCCGCTTCGCCGGCGAAGGCGGGCAAGGCGTAGTAACGTCGGCGGAAGGCTTGGCCCAGGCTTCCACTCAGGTGGGCTACCATGCCCTTACCTACGCTACTTTCCCTTCCCAAATTTTGGGCGGGCCTACCTGGACTCAGGCTCGTATTTCGGTGGACCCCATTCTGAGCGCCGGCGACTATGTGGATGTGCTGGTTGCCTTTAATCGGGAAGCCTACGATACCCACCGGGAAGAGGTGCGGGAAGGCGGCCTGGTAATTTATAACTCCAACGACTTTGACCTGGAAGGCGACGCCCGCAGCTATGGTCTGCCCGTGGACGACCTGGCGCGCTCCACCGGCAACAACCGGGCGGCCAATATGGTTATCATGGGCGCGCTGGCCCACCTGGTTAATATGCCGCAAGCTTACCTGGAGCAGTTTGTGGAGGCCCGTTTCCGCCGGGGCCGTTCCAATGACGACGAAATCATCGACTCCAACAACCTTGCCCTGAAGTTGGGTCGAGATGAAACTTCCACCAGCGGCTTCACGCTGGGAGACTTGACTCCCCCGGAGATGCCCGAATATCCCCAGGTGATGCTCAAGGGCAACGAGGCCGTGTCTCTGGGCGCCCTGGCCGCCGGCCTCGATTTTTATGTCGGCTACCCCATATCTCCCGCTACCACCATCCTGCTATTTATGGAGCGCAACCTGGTTGGTGAAGATAAATTTGCCTACCAGGTCAGTTCCGAAATCGAGTCCATCACGGCAATTCTGGGCGCCGGTTACGCCGGAAAGAAGGCGATGACCGCTACCGCCGGGCCTGGATTCTCGCTGATGAGCGAGGGACTGGGGCTGGGCTGGATGGCTGAAATCCCCCTGGTGGTGGTTGACGTGCAGCGGGGCGGGCCGGCTACCGGCCTCCCTACCAAGACCGAACAGTCAGACCTGCTGGCCTGTATGTACCCGGCCCATGGCGATGTAAGGCTTCCGGTCATTGCGGTTGGCACGGTGGAAGAGTGCTTCTATGGCACGGTGAAAGCCCTCAACTGGGCGGAGCGCTACCAGGGGCCGGTAATCCTGATGACGGAAATGGCTCTGGCCGAGCGGGTGCAGAACATTCACCGCCCGGACCTCTCCAAGGTTGTACCGGAAAGACGGTTGGTGTACGACGGCAACAATGGTTACAATCGATACCAGGGCTATGAGCTTTCTCCTATGCCCCTGCCCGGCGGCCCCGGAGCTTACGTAGCCAACGGCAGCGAGCACGACGAAATGGGCGACACTACTCACCTGCCCAGCCGCCACATCCAGATGACCGAACGCCGGTTCAGTAAATTGAAGCTTCTGGAAGAGAACGAATACGAAGCCGACAATACCGATGCGCCGGTAGTCGTAATGCCCTGGGGCGGTTCCAAGGGGCCGGCCCTGGAAGCTTACAACCAACTGCGGGAGCAGGGCGTTCCGGTGGGTTGGTACTATACTATGCTGCTTAACCCGCTGCCGCCGGCCCTGCTGGAGGAACTGCGGCAGAAGGAACTGGTCATAGTTCCCGAGCTTAATTATCAAGGGCAATTTTCCGGCATTCTGCGGTCTCAGGGCGTCAAAGCTGAGTCCATTACCCAGTACACCGGTCTGCCCTTCAAGGTGCGCGACCTGGTCGAGCGTATCACTGAAATGAACAATTCCCATCGCAAGGAGACGGTCCGAGCATGAGTAAGAAGAATCCCGAATACGATTTCAAATGGTGCCCCGGTTGCGGCGACTTCGGAGTGCGCCGAGCTCTGGAATTTGCCATGATTAACCGGCTGGAAGAGACCGGCCTGCCTATGGAAAACAACGTGGTGGTGGCCGGTATCGGTTGCTCCGGCAATCTGGTCCACCTGCTGGAAGGCCAGCAGCCTTACGGCTTCCACGGAATTCATGGCCGAACCCTGCCGGTAGCTATGGGGGTAAAGATGGCCCGCCCGGAGCTGAACGTGGTGGTGGTGGCCGGCGATGGCGACTTCCTGAGCATTGGCGGCGAGCATATCGGCCCCCAGGCAGCCCGCAACCTGAACATCTGCGCCGTAGTTATGGACAACGGGGTTTACGGGCTCACCAAGGGCCAGAGTTCCCCCACTACCGAGCTCGGCAAGGTTACCAGTTCCACCCCCTACGGCAAGATCGAAGCGGAAGCAGACCCCCTGGAACTGTACCTGACCCTGGGCGCCAGTTTCGTCGCTTCCGGCTTTTCCGGCCAGCCTCGGGAGTTAGCCAAGCTGATTAACCAGGGTATGGACCACGAAGGATTTGCCATGGTGCACGTCCAGTCTCCCTGCACCACTTACAACGACACTTACGAGTTAATGAAGGGCAACCCGCGCAAGGGGATCGAGCCGCTGATGTACGACGTCCCGGAAGACCACGATGTTACCAACCGGGGGGCGGCATTTAATCTGGTGCAGCAGCGGGGACTGCCGGTGGGTATCATCTACAAGGATGAATCCCGACCTTCTTTGCAGCAGCGGCTGGAAGAGGTTCGGGGCAAGGCCCCCCAGCGTTCCGTGGACGAGTTGATGGACAGCTTCGCTTTTTAGCGCCTGAAAGGAACCGGTTCTTCTTCACGGAGACAGAGAGGGGATTGGAGCATTTCACATCAGCGCTCCAATCCCCTCGAAGCTTTGTTCGGGAAGGTCGAGGGCTATCGGATTGCAACCAGGAATTATTTCTCCGGTGAAAGCAGAAGGTCAGAGCATACCATCCTCTTGATTTCCACAGTAGAACCGCAGATTTCGGCGCGGTCACCACCATAAAATTGGAAATGCAGCGCCGAAATGGTCCGTATGCGATAACCCCGTAGCAGCGTTGCAATTTAGGTGGTTTAAGTCAAGGTATAGCTTCGTTCCGGCGCTGCTGGGTACCCCAAGGGTTGTCCTTATGCCTGGGCCACCTAAATTGGAACCCTGCCTACCTAGTCGCGCCATTGTTATCGGCCCGGGCAAGTGATACGATAGTATTAGTAATGTAATATTTGGAATTCTGATTTGTTCCTGCATACCCATAGTTTCAGATTGGCAGTTCTGTTGGTAGTTTTCCTGGCGGCAGGATTGCTTACCGTTAGCGCCACGGATGGTAACTCGGTATGGGCGAATGGGCGAGCAACCCTGATTTCAACCCAGGAGCAAGGCCCGTACCGATTTGAAGTGTCCATCCTGCCCGGCCGGGCTATCGTAAACAATACTCACCTGAGCCTGCGGATAATCGCCGTGGAATCGGAGGAGATTCTGACCCAGGCTGCGGTCAGCATATCTGCCGTTGGCCCGGATACGGCTACCGACTTCGGGCCGATTGTCGCGGATAACGCCGTCCTGCCCCAGTTTTTTGAGACTACCTTGCCATTTGATGTGCCTGGAATCTGGCAGGTCAGCATCAGCGTAAATACTGACCTGGGTGAAGCAGCGATTCAGGTTCCTATGGATGTTCGCGAGGGCCGTCCCATTAACTTGATTCTGGTTGCGGCAATTGTGGTTGCGGTGATTGCTGTAGCTATCTGGACTTACGACCGAATCAAGGCAGGTTTGCGGCGGCGAAATGCAAAGGGGGCCAGGGCTTCTTAGTAATTCACCCGGCAGTTCACCAAATTTGACCGGCGGTTAGGCCGATGCGCCAGCTTGTTCGTCCCGGGATAATAATTGCCTTGTATGCCTTGCTGCTGCCGGTGGTGGGCCCGCTGCTGGACCATCACTATGCGGAATGGCAGCATAACCACGACCACGGCTTTTATGACGGCTGGCTCGGCGCCGCCTCAGGTTTCCACCTGCACGTTTACGAGACCGGTGGCAGCCATTCGCATACTCCCTTAACCGACTCGGCCGAGACGCCCGGTTTTCCCGATGGCGTAGCCTACTTTACCAGCTACGATAGCGCCGGGGCCGGGCCGATTTACTCCACTAACAGCCTGTTTGGGGAATCGATGTGCTTCCCCGACCCCGGCGACGGCTTACTGCTGGCGTCTTTTGCCGGCGACGAGTTGCTGCCGCCCGGCGCTACTACTGCGCCGCCCCGTAAGCCGCCCCCGGCATAACGCCTGACGCCAAGTCCTGCGCCCAGTCAGTTCCAACCCTTGCTCTTCGCCGGCGATAGCGCCGCTTGCATTGCTTCCGGATGTAAGCGGCACTCGCGCCCGGCTAAATTCGCAATTTGTTCAGGAGTTAATATGCGTTATTTCAATGCCGGCAAGGTTTCTTTGCTCTTGGCGGTTCTGATTCCCGCGTTGCTGCTGGCGATAGCCTGCGGCGCGCCCGCTGCGCCGGAAGACTCCTCCGGCTCGGCGGAAGTTGCCGACAGCGATACTCAGGAGGTCCTGATTGAGGCCAGTTTCACCGACGAGGAACTCTCCCCGGAAACAATCCGGGTCAGCCAGGACGATGCGGTAACCTTGCGCCTGGAAACCGATCAGGCCGGCGCTTTTCACATTCACGGCTACGACCTGGAACAGCCGGCAGCGCCCGGAGCGGTGACCGAATTTCAGTTCGTTGCCAACGCTACCGGCAGGTTCCTGATTAATTTCCACGGCCCGGCGGCGACCGAAACGTCCGAGTCCTCAATGGACTCTGCCGGCGCCGGGGGACATCATGCCCACGACACAGTTGTGGAATCGGCGGCGCCGGTCAGCATGGAGATGGCTGCCGCCGTAGCAGCCGATGGCGGAGTTTACGTTAACATAACAACCGAAGGGTGGCATTGGGCGCCGGAGGAAGTAAACGGCCCGAATACCGACGGAGCCGGCCACGCTCACATATATGTGGACGGGGAAAAGGTGAGTCGGGTTTACGGCCCTTACCACTACCTGCCATCCCTGGCACCGGGTGCGCACGAAGTCAAGGTAATCCTGAATGACAATCAGCATAATGCCCTGACCTGGCAGGGAGAGTCTTTGGAAGCGACGGCCCTGGTAACTATTCCCCAAGTGGATGCTCCGATGGATAATCAGGGAAGCCCTGATCTGGAGCCGGTGACTTCCGAAGCTCCCATGTCGCTGCAAATTACGCCGCACCCGGACGCCCTCGGTGGCTATAACCTGGAAATTATCCCGGAAGGGTTTGAGTTTTCCCGGACGCCGGATCAGACGCACGAACCGGGAAAGGGCTACGCTCTGCTTACCGTAAATGGCGAGACTCATAACCGGCTCTACGTTCCCTGGCTTCAGGTTCCGGCCCAGGGTGAAGGAATGCAGACCTTTACGGTCGCCCTGCTGAATAATGAAGGCAAGCCCTATCACTATAACGGGCAGGCGGTAAAAGCAACGGTGCGGGTGCAGCAGGAGTCAGAGGCCGAAGCAGTGGCAGCGGATACGGCCCACAGCCATGACCACGGCAGCAGTCATAGCAACGGCTCTTCCGACCACGCCAGCGGTACGGCACCCGAGGCTACCGGGGTGGAAGACGCCGGCCACCAACACGGCGCTGGGGATGCGCATAGTCACTCTGCCGGTGAAGTTACGGAACTGGAAGCCGGGTATCTGGAGGTTTTGCCCTAGTCCGGTGGATTACCTGCGGGCAGATATGTGGTTCTCCAGAGCGATTGAGTCCGAGGCGGGTGGCCTGAAATTGACGCCCGCCTCGCTTGCTGCTCAACCGGTCCGGTAACGGGGAAAGTGGCCGGATTGGGCAAGTTTACCGTCGGTGAACCGGCCCAGACCGGTATCCGTCTTCAAGCGTATCGTCTTGGGGATGTGTGCCTTTTTCTAGTCCAGCAAGGCTCGCTCCAGCCCTCCCTGCCAGGCAGCGGCTACTTCTGAGACTGCCAAGTCCAACGATCGGCCAAACTGGAATCTGGAACCGCCGGTAGCGCCAATTTTCAGCGCCGGAACCCCGGCTGCCGCGGCCAGCCGCAGCAGGGCCGGAATTTTTTCGGGCTGGAGGGAAACCAGGATCCGGGACTGACGCTCGCCAAACAATGAACAGTCCCAGCGGGTTGTCAGACGGCGTAAAGGCCCTTCCGCCCGGAACCCTACCGCTTCAGGAACAGCGCATTCAGCCAGGGCTACCGCCAGGCCGCCGTCGGAGCAGTCGTGGGCCGACCGGATGACGCCTTCGGCAATGGCCCGGCGGCAAAGCGCTTGCACCCGCAGTTCCAGCGACAGGTCAATGGCCGGACGACCGGCGATGCGGCCGTGAAGGACTTGCAGATACTCGCTGCCGGCCAGGTCCGCGGTTCGGGGACGCAGGCTGTCCGGTCCCAGCAGGAACACCGCCAACCCCGCATCGGGAAAGGCGGAGCCGGCGCGCTGGGCAACGTCTTCCAGCAATCCCAGGCCGCCTACAATGGGCGTAGGGAATATCGCTTGTCCCTGAGATTCGTTGTAGAGACTGACATTTCCGCTGATTACCGGAACGCCCAGTATGCGGCAGGCCCGAGCCATGCCCCGCACGCACCACTCCAATTGATGGTAAATTTCGGGGCGTTCCGGGTTGCCAAAATTCAGGCAGTCGGTGAGGGCCAACGGCGCGGCGCCGGCGCAGGACAAGTTGCGACAGACTTCCGCTACGGTTATTTGTCCGCCCCGGTAGGGATCCAGGTAGCAGTACCGGCCGTTGCCGTCAATACACAGGGCGATGGCTTTTGAGGTTCCCTTGATTCGCAGCACCGCCGCATCACTGCCGGGGCCGGCTACCGTATTGGTCTGTACCTGGTGGTCATAGCGCCGATAAACCGGACTCTTGCTGGCGATGTTGGGTGCGGCCAGCAGGGTCAACAGAGTTTCCGCAGGGCTTTCGGGAAGAGCAACGTCTTTGAGGGAAAGGTTCTGTCGCGCCAACTGCTCGCGGGACTGAACTCCTTTTAGTCGATACCGGGGCGCTTCCGCCAGGCATTTTATCGGGAGCCGGGCAATGCTCTTATCGCCGTCCACGATGTGGGCCGCCGGCTCCCGGATAACCTGCCCAATCTCCCGGCAAAGCACGTCCCACTTTTGGAAGACCTGACGCACCTGTTCCACGCGCTCCGGAGGGGCGATCAGCAGCATCCGCTCCTGGGACTCGGAGAGCATCACCTCATATCCGGTCATGCCGGCTTCCCGGCGGTGTACTTGGGAAATGTCCAAAACGATGCCCCGGCCGCCCCGATAGGCCGATTCGATGGCGGCGCTGGTCAAACCGGCGGCCCCCAGGTCCTGGATACCGCTGACACCGCCGGTATCCAGCGCTTCCAAGCAGGCTTCAATCAGCGTTTTTTCCAGAAAAGGGTTGCCGACCTGGACCGTGGGCCGCAGTTCCTGTTCCTCCTCGAAGGTTCGAGAAGCCAGCCCCGAAGCGCCGTGAATGCCGTCCCGGCCGGTGTCCGCCCCTACCAACAGCAGGACGCTGCCCGGCTGGCTGGCGGAAGCGGTAGCCAGGTTCCCGGCGGGCGCCAGGCCGACGCACATAGCGTTTACCAGAGGATTCTGGGAATAGGATTCGTCAAAGTATATTTCCCCGGCCACATCGGGGACGCCGATACAATTGCCGTACCAGGAGATACCTTCCACTACGCCATTGAACAAGTGCCGGTTGTGGGCGGAGTCCAGCGGCCCGAACCGCAGGGAGTTCAGCAATGCGATGGGACGGGCGCCCATGGCCAGGATGTCCCGGACGATACCGCCTACCCCGGTAGCGGCCCCCTGCCGAGGTTCTACCGCCGAAGGGTGGTTGTGGGATTCCACCTTGAATACGACGGCCAGCCCATCGCCAATGTCCACGGCCCCGGCGTTTTCCGCGCCGGGCCGGGACAACACTCGGGGGGAACGGCTGGGGAAGAACCGGAGCAAGGGCCGGGAGTGCTTGTAGCCGCAATGCTCACTCCACAAGGCCCCGAACATTCCCAGTTCGACCGGGTTAGGTTCCCGGTCCAGCCGGTCAACAATCAAGTCGTATTCGGCCTGGCTGATCGCTATTTCGTCGAGGATTTCCCGCGTAACGGGCATCTAAGTCGCCTCCGGCAATCCGGCCCCTTCGTCCAAATTCAGCATCAGGTTCAAGTTTTGTATTGCGGCGCCGCAAGCTCCTTTGCCCAGATTGTCCAGCAAGGCAATCAGCAGGATGTGGCCGGAAGGATGGGGCGCCACGTGCAGTTCAATCCGGTTGCTGTCATTGCAGCTCTCGGGATTGAAACTGCGTTCGTTCAAAGCGCCGGGGTCGGGCAAGTGGCTGACGGTTACAAACCGCTCTCCCTGGTAGCGCTCGTAAAGCGCTTCCCAGACCCGTTCCCCGGTAGTCCCCGGGTTCAGCATGGATGCGTGCAGGGGAACCTGGACCCGCATTCCGCAGCGGAAGGGCCCGACGGCCGGAACGAACTGGGGTTCCACCGTCAATTGCGCATACTGTATCATCTCGGGTATGTGTTTATGCCGTTGGAAAAGGGCGTAGGGCGCTTCGTAGGGCAGGGTATCCAGGCAGTTGTCCCGGTTTTCCCACTTGCTGATTAACGAATTTCCGCCGCCGGAGTAACCCGACAGCGCATTGATGGAAATAGGCGCATCCGGCGGCAGCAATCCGGCGTCAATCAGGGGCCGCGCCAGCAGAATAAACCCGGTAGGGTAGCAGCCGGGGTTGGACACCAGCCTGGCCGCCTGGATGGTTTCCTTCTGTCCCGGTTCCAGCTCGGGCAGTCCGTAAGCCCAGCCGTCGGCAACCCGGTGCGCGGTGCTGGCATCAATCAAGCGGGTGTCGGATTCGGCAACCCACCCGGCCACTTCCGCCGCCGCCTCATCGGGAAGACACAGGACCGCAATATCCGCCGCCATGATTTGTCCCCGCCGTTCTTCCGGGTCACGTCGCAATTCTTCCGGAAGGGTCAGCAACTGTAGGTCGTCCCTTTCGGCCATCCATTGATGGATTCGGAGGCCGGTGGTTCCGGTATGCCCATCGATAAAAACTTTGGGAAGCATATTCAGCCTCGATGAATATCGCTACGGTAGCACCGTTGATAGTGAATTAACGGCACAAGTTTAATCCCTCTCCGGTTGGCGGCGCAATGAGGGAAACCCTCAATACTGTCCGCTGCAATAGTTCCCAATCAGATAAAAGAAAAGCGTGTCTCGGCAGCTTCGGAAGGGCGGAGCAGTTGGCCGGGGCCTAAGCGCTGCCCAAACGGTCGATAAGGGACAAGAACAGGAGATTGCCGTCCTCGCTGCCCAGTAATTGCTCGCAGCTTCTTTCCGGGTGAGGCATCATCCCCAGGACGTTGCCGGCCTCATTGATGATGCCGGCGATGTTGCGGGAGGACCCGTTGGGATTGGATTCTTCGGTTACGGCGCCCGACTCGCTGCAGTAGCGAAACAACACTTGCCCTTGCGCCTCCAGCCGGTCCAGGGTAGCCGGGTCAGCGTAATAGTTGCCTTCGCCGTGGGAGACCGGGATTTGCAAAATCTGTCCCGGCTGGCAGCGGGTAGTAAAGGGAGTATCAGCGCGTTCGGTGCGCAAGTTAGTCCATTGGCACCGGTATTCCAGATGCCGGTTGCGGGTCAGGACTCCCGGCAAAAGACCGGCCTCGCACAAGACCTGGAATCCGTTGCAAATCCCGATAACCGGCTTGCCCGCGGCGGCAAACTCCGGCAAGGCGGCCATCACCGGAGAAAAGCGGGCGATGGCCCCGGCCCTCAGGTAATCACCGTAAGAAAAGCCGCCGGGCAGGATTATGCAGTCAAACCCGTCGAGGCTCTCCTGCCGGTGCCAAACGTATTCCGCTTCCTGCCGCAGGATGTCCTTAACCTGGTAGTTACAATCCGTATCGCTCCAGGTGCCGGGGAAAACTACAATACCGAAACGCATTATCAAGGCCTGGTGGTGGACTGAAAGCCCCCGGCTTGGCTGACCGGGCGGAAAGGTCCTAATCTGTTGAGCTCGATTCCAGAAGGCGGGTAACTACGGCATTAACCAACTGGCCGTCGGCCTTGCCCTGAATTTGGGGCATCAGGCGTCCCATAACTTTGCCCTTGTCCCGGATGGATTCCGCGCCTACTTGCCGGACAATCTCCGCCGCCAGCTCGACTATTTCATCTTCACCCAGCTGGGGCGGCATATACTCTTCCAGTATCGTCAGGTCGGCAGCTTCCTTGGCTACCAGGTCTCCCCGGTTCCCCTGCTCGAACATTCGGATACTGTCGCGGCGGTCTTTAACCTGGCGAACCACTACTTCAGTGATGCCGGAGTCGTCTAAAGTGACGCGACGGTCAATTTCCACCCGGTTAATTGCGCTCTTGAGGAAACGCAGCGCATCCAGGCGCTGTTGGTCCCGGCTGCGCATGGCAGCCCGTATGTCGTTTTCCAGTCTTTCTCGAATAGACATAATTACCCTGCCCGGGTTATATACGATGTGCAATCCCGGCAATGGAAAGCCGGAGGCCGGCGCTGCCGGATTGTGCCGGAATGTCTGAAATTATATTGGCCCGGCCGGAACAGTGTCAATTTGAGCCTGGTAGATTGTCTGCCCGGTTTCAACCTTCGCCGGAGCAATCGGGACGCCGACGTCTGAAATTCGGGTCAATCGGTTAGTTGACCGAAGGAAAGAGTTGGCAGTGGAATGTTAAGATAACTACCCAAAATCAGGCAAGAGGAAACCGGATGGACATATTGAGAATGTTGATCAGCTTGGTGCTTATCTTCTGCGCCATTGTCGTAGCGTTACAGTTTGTGCTGGGGCCCCTTTACGCCGACTTCGGGCAGGCGGAACTGGTGGTTTGGTATTACCTGAATATGCTGATGGCGGTTTCCATTTCAATCACCCTGTTGTTTCAACTGCAACGCAAGCGGGCGGCGGATCGCTCCCGGGGTGAAACCATAAGTCGGGAACGCCTGGAAGCCAACGTAATGTTCTACCTGTCCTTAATCGTCGCTTTATGGTTCTTCCGAAACTGGTTTGACCTGCTGGCATCCAATCCCATCGGAGACCAGACTACGGCGACTCAAGTCCTGTGGTATATCCTGAATCCATTGCTGTTAATCCTGGTAGGGTTGACGGGCGTAAGATTGTGGCGCAGTTCGGCGCCGGCCGCCGGCAACGCCGGCCCAACGCGGCCATAGGAGACAGAATGGGTGTGTTGAAAAAGATGCTGGCCGCCGGGCTTGCTTTCATTTCCATTATCGCGGCTGTCCAATTAGTGGCCGCTGCAATTTACGGCGGAGATTCCTCCGGGGCCGTCAGCCCGGGAGGTTACCTGAACTGGCTAATTGGGCTGGGATTTTTGATCGTTCTGGTTTGCCAGATTCGCCAGAAGCGGTATTTTGACCGGCAGAACCGAAGCGACTCGGTCACTTTCTCGTATTTGTTTTCAAACCTGTCGTTTTTTGCCGCAATTTTTCTGGCGCTTTGGTTCTTTGCTTACTTGGCGATTATATTGAGCGGAGGCCGGGGCTCCTTCGCCACGGTGGGTGAAGTTGTCTGGATTTTCTGCAACGCCGGCTTCGTAGTTCTGGGAATGGTTACCGTCGGGCAGATGTGGGAGGAGGAACTCCCAACGTCGCCGGTCGTTCCCTTCTTCTCGGGCCGCAGCGCTGCGGCCGACTCTGCCCCCTTCCGGCCGGCGCCGAAAGAAGCGCCCGGTGAATCACGGCCCTTGCCAGGTCCTTTCGAAGCAACTGCCGATAGCGAAGGCGATTCCGGGGAAGACGGCCCGGCTTCGGAAAGCCGCTAATTGAAACGGTCAGTCGGTCAAAACGAGCGGGTCTTGAATCTCCGGCGAAACTTCCGCAGCGTCAAATTTTTTACTTCGGATGACCCTCTCCTTGCGGGACAACCGGGCCAAAGCTGGGCCGGTGTTCCGCTGTCTCGCCTTGCCGTCGGCCCTCGGCTCGATAACCTCCCCAGCCCCATATAGACGCCAACCCCGGGCAGACGATTTGTTACAGCTCGCCGACTCCGAACTTTGCGCCGAGAGCAAAGCTAAGGCGGTCTGTTTAGAAACGACTATTGGTGGTAAAATAATTATGAATTTCACAAACGCAGCCCATATTTCGCAATCCGTTTGGATTGCGGCAGCTTTGCTATGGATTCAGGGCTATCGCATATGGATTTTAAGAGGCCAATTGACGGTTAAATCTCCGTTTTTAACTGCTAAATTTGGGTAATTTAAGACTTAAACCGTTGGTTTTGATGTTGATTACCCAGTAAAGCGCCGCCAAAACATCGGAAAGTTCCGTTCTCATCCTGAAAATTTTTCATATGCGATAGCCCTGGCTATGGATTCAACTTGTAAGGAGTTGGGTCGTTGGCCGTGCTAAAATAAGCCTGTGGCGTAAACAGATGATTACGCCTGACGAATCGGACATTCAAAGCGTCAGACGCCGGCAGCCGATAACCGAGGCCGCCTTTGTTACGGGAGGTTTTACGATGACCAGAAAATTAATTGATGACAGCTCCAAGAGAGCCATGCTGGATTTTACCGCTATGTTTGAGGCGCTAAGTCCAGAGTACCGGGACTCGATTGTAATCCGGGCGCTGCGAGCCCGAGATCACGTTTCTACCGACGCCGGTCGCTCGCTGGACTCGGCCATTCGGGGCAGCATACGGATGGTGGGATACTCCAATCCGGCGCTGGCTATTTCCTCCGCCCTGCTGGAACCGGTAAGCAGCGTGATTGGCAAGTCGGAAAAACTAGCCACCGCCACGCTGCGCGTTTGGGCCGAGTCCCTGGATGAACTGGAACAGTTGGTATCCGGCCACCTTCAATCCGAAGGTCTGCCGGCAGAGTACCCGGACTTTGTGAACAGCAGGTTTCGCGGGTTCTGGGATGAAAATAGCTGGCAAAAGGAAATGGATTGGATTATCGATATGTCTGAAGTCTGGAGCGAGGAAGATATTGCCCTGATGCTCTGCTATGTGTCCGGCCGGACAATATTGATTGATGATGTCCCCCCGGCCCCCGAAGCCGATGACGAGCCTATTTTCGAGGTTTCCACTGCGAGGTACAAGCAGGGTCCCGTCGAAATCGAGCCGGCAGCCAAGCCGGAAGAGATTGCTGAACCGGCGCCGGTTCAGGCGCAGCCCGGCGTCGCCAAACCTGTCGACCGTGTCAGCCCCTCCATCCTGACTCAATGTATCGAATATTTGAACTCGCTTAGCCCTGAGGACTTGAACTGGAACGAAGTGATTCCTGAATTTCAGGAATCGGTGAACAGTATCAAGTCCATCAAGGCGTCTCAGCGAGAACGCCGGGCCGGCCTGGAATCGGTCCACAAGGAAATTGCCCAGGAATTTGCGGCGGACCTGGAGTTTCTGGAACAGGATACTTCCTTCTGGAGCGCGCAGAACCTGACTGAACTCTCGGAACTGGACCGGGCCCTGGAACAGGCAGCCAGCCTGAAGCGTCTATTGCTGGAGTATCAGGACGTGCGGCGACCGGGGGGTACGCTTACGGAGGAGCTGGGCCGTCGGGAACGGCGATTCGCGCTGGAACCTCGAATCCTGGACACGGTAGATATGATTCGCCGGATTATGACCGAGAAAACCAACTCCGGCGATTCTTTCGGCTTCCCGGGCGCAAACAGGAGATAATTCAACCGAGGGGACAGTCGCTCCGGGGAAAATATAGCAATCCGGGAATCTCGGTTAGACTCAACCCTGCGCCGCGGCTGGGGTTGCGGCGGTAAAGGATCCGTGACTCTGCAAGCGAATTTATGACCGGCAACGGGGTGAACCACAACTGGTTCACCCCGTTGCCGGGTTTTGCCCGATACAGTAGCAGCCAGGGCTAGTCCTGGGTCAAAAGCTCCAGTAGGTGTCCGTCGAGGTCCTGGAAATACACGCCCCGGCCGCCGTTCCGGTGGTTGATGTCCATATCTTCCGAGCTGCGGGGGCCTCTGCCGTAGGGGATGCCTTCCGCCTTGATGCGGTCAAAAATGGCGTCAAAGTCAGCTTCACTCACGCGAAAGGCGTAGTGATGGTGCTCAAACTCCTCACGATCGTCAAAATCCAGAGTCAACGCTGCATTAACCTTAACCGGCGCGAAATGACCGTGAGGACCCGAATAGGTCAACCCGAAAATTCGGGCGAAAAACCGGGCGCCGGCCTCTTTGTCACGTGAGGGAACGATGGTATGGTTCAGTTCAATAGCCATGCTGCACCTCCGTAATTTGGGTTCCGGGCTAACTTGACCGGAGTAATTTGGAATCTTTGGGCGCCCAGCATTTGCCGTGGCAAAACCCCGAATTCCAATTCACATTTTACCCCGATTATTCCCGGCTATCCAGAGTTTTGTCCAAGCCGACTAATCGAGGCTGAAAGGGGGATTACCCGCCCCGTTCCTCTGCCAGCGTGCGGCGCAGGACCTCCTCTTCCACCCGGATCTCAACGTCCGCCCGCTCTTCCTGAAGCAGCATCGCCACTCGGGAGTCCCGGTGTCCCCAACCCCGGTTGATGGCCTCGGTAAGTTCGGCCAGGGCCATATTGGCCAGCCGCATGGGAACGTTGAACTCTCGTCCCACCCCAACGGCCAGGTCCACGTCCTTTCGGGCCAGTTGCAGGGCAAAGTCGGGCGGATCAAAGTTGCCGGTCAGCAAATGCTCCGCCAGTCCTTCAAAGGGGCCGCGCCTTCCCTGCGCGCCGCGCCTTACCGCCTGCCAGAGGGCCAGCGGCTCAACGCCGGCTTTGACGCCCATGGTGAAGGTCTCGGCCAGAGCGCACTGGATAATGTAGCCGGAACAGTTGTGGACTAATTTGGCTACCGAGCCACAGCCGATGGGGCCGACGTAATAGGCTTTGTCGCCGATAGAGTCCAGCACCGACTTGTATCGGTCAAAAAGCTCCCGGTCGCCGCCTACCCAGATCGCCAGGTTGCGAGTGCGCGCGCCTCGAGGCCCGCCGCTGACCGGCGCATCCAGCATGGCGATGCCCTGTTCGGCATAAATTTGGTGTATCCTTCGGATTACGGTGGGGGAGTTGGTGCTTAAATCGAAATAGACCTTTCCGGCGCTCATCCCTTCCAGCAGACCGTCTTCTCCCAGGGCCACCGCCTCCACTTCCACCGGCCCGGGCAGGGAAGTGAACACTACCTCGGCGCTTTCCGCTACTTCCCGGGGAGTGTCGGCCCATACTGCGCCGGCTTCCAGATGGGGCGTTGCCGATTCCCGGCGCAGGTCGTGAACCACCATTTCGCTGCCTCCTTGCAGACAATTGTAGGCCATACTGCCACCCATAGTGCCTAAACCGATAAATCCGACTTTCATCCCGGCCTCCTTTAGTTCGAAATTTGTCTCGTATTTGCGGCGTCCCTAAAGCTGCCTCATTATCCGGCAGCATTCCGGCAGCCGCAAGGTTTGACCGGTCGGGGACAAGATTTCCCGGCGAGGTTCCCGGAGCGATAGGAAACCGAAGGGTCGGTGAATGGGTTATTTCATGGCGGGACACGGTGAGGTTTTGCTGGCGCCACAAATGGTTTACACTTTCAAGATTACGCACCCTGAATGTTGCCAAGCCGGAGCAGGAGACCTTTATGGATTTGTCGGCGGATGAATTGACGCGTACCGAGCGCAATCTATGGAGCGCGATAGTTGGCGAAGCCCTGGCCTACTTGAAATACAACGCCTACGCGCATAAAGCGTTGGCGGAGGGCTATCCGGAAGTTGCCCAGGTTTTCCAGGAAGTGGCCGGGGCCGAAACCATCCACGGCCTGAATCATTTGCGCGTGGCCGGGGCAGTCAACGACACGCTCGCAAACTTGCGGACGGTCATTGAGGGTGAATCCCGGGAATTCAGCGTGATGTACCCGCGGATGATTCAAGAGGCTCAGACTGAGGGACGACAGGACGCTGCCGATTCCTTTGCCCTGGCTTTGGAGCGGGAACGCCACCACCAGCTGATATTTGCCCGAACCCTGGAAGGTCTGGAGGCGCGTCAAAGTCTGACCGGAGCCGGTCAGGTTGCGGCCTCCGGTCAGGCAGCGATTTTCGCCACCGCAAATGAATCAAATGACGCGGGGCCGGCAGTCGATGTCGGGACGCCGGAACCGGCGCCCATCGGCCCGACCCAGACCGTCGGCGAAGGAGAATCCAGCATTGACCTGAACACTTACGTTGCCGCCACGATTGAAGTGGACAAGGAGCGATTCCGGGTCGCCAACCTGGGCCGGCTGCGCGAAGTGGTCTTCGGCGCCCAGGATGGCATTCTCAGCACCGTGGCCCTGGTAACATCGGTAGCCGTCGCCATCGGCGACGGGGCCACCATACTGGTGGCGGGTCTGGCGGCCGCCCTAGCCGGCATGATTTCCATGGCTACCGGCGCCTATCTGGGTTCCCGGGCGGAACAGGATGTCCGGCAGTCGGAAATTGCCCGGGAAGCTCGGGAGCTGGAGGAGAACCCGGCTGAAGAGTTTGCCGAGTTGGTAGTGATACTGCAACGCGAGGGCCGAGATTTTGAGGAAGCACACGCCCTGGCTACGGAAATCGCCCAGGACAAGGAGGCCTGGCTGCGAACTCTGGTGGAAAAGGAACTGGGAATCAGCGCTGAAGAGACCGCCAATCCCATCAAAGACGCCCTGGTGATGGGAGTCTCCTTTGTGGCTGCCGCTATAGTTCCGATCGCGCCCTACCTGTTCCTGTCCGGCGCGACGGCGATAGCAGTGTCTATAACCGGGGCGCTGGTGGCCCTGTTCGTGCTGGGAATGGGCAAGGGCCGGCTGGTCCGCAAGTCTCCCTTGCTGCAAGGGTTGGAGATACTGGTAATTGGCGTCGTATCCGCCGCCCTCGGTTTCGCATTGGGCGACATGGTGCCTCGTCTGTTCATCTGAACGGGCCGATGGCAAGCAAAAAAGGCCGCCCGCCCTTCAGTCCGGGCCGGCCGGTTTCCGGCGACGCCCCGTTAGGACAGCTGGTTATAGAAGCTGTGGAGGGCGGTCAGAAAGTCCACCGGATTGTCCCCGGCAACCAGGTGGCCGGCGTCAGGCACGGTAACAGTGGCGCAGTTGGGGATGACCTGCTGCATTTCCTGCATCGTCGCGTCGGCGAATATGTCGCTGTTGCCGCCGCGCACTACCAGGGTGGGGCAGGTAATCCGGGACACTGCTTCCCAAAGCTGTTCCGCCGACCAGGCCGGGCTTTGGCGGCCCGGGGTGCGGAGCAGCTTGTCGTACTTCCAGGTCCAGATGCCATCGGAGCGCTGCCGGATGCTGTATTTCAAGGCTCCCAGAGTCTGCTCCCGGGTGCGGCCAGTGTATTCCTGTACCCGGTCGGCAAATTCCTCAAAAGAACCTAGTTCGTCGGGCAGCTCCCGGAAGTTTTGAATGCGGTTGCGGCCCCGGGACTGGGCTACCGGCCCGGTATCCACGATTACCAGCGACTTGAGCGCTTCCGGATGTCGCGAGGCCCAGACGTAGCTGTTGCGTCCGCCCATAGAGTGGCCGACTAAGTGGAAATCGTTAAGACCCAGAATCGCAACGAAACCGTCGATGTCCTGCTGGTGGGCTTCAATCGTGTAGTCCCCGTCGGAGGCCCAGTCGCTGTCGCCGTGGCCCCGCTGGTCCAGGGCGATAATCCGGTAGTGTTCCGACAGGGGCAGGCTGACGAAGTCCCAGCTGTGGGCCTGCTGGGAGCCGCCGTGCAGCATCACAATCAGCGGGCTGCCGGGCTGGCCCCATTCCAGGTAGTGGAAGGTCATCCCGTTAACCTGAACCGTGCGGTCAATAGGCTCACTCTCCCGGGTAAAGGGGACGCCCTTCTGTCGCGCTGCCTGGTGCAGAGTTAAACCCAGGGAATGTGAAGCCATAATGAAACCCTCCGTTGTGCAATAGGTCGGTAGTCCCAATCATAACCCGTATAGCCGGGGTGTCAAGCGGGTTAGAGGATTCGGTTTGGTTGACACCTTATTACCCCAATACTAAACTCAACTCTAAATCTCTTCTGTTGGCAATTATATAACCGCAAGGAGCATCAAATGACGGCGACATCGGAACACAATCACGGTATAAGGCACGCTCACTACCACGAACACGGGCAGGCTACGGCGGATATGGCCGCTGCCTGCCGGAAGTGGCTGGAAAGCCTCTCCCCGGAGCAGAAGGACAAGGCTACCTATCATTATCTGGACGGAGAGCGACAGTTTTGGTACTACCCGCCGCTTAACCGCCACGGCCTGCCCTTGCGGGATATGACCGACGAACAGCGGGAGCTGGCCTTTGGCATCATGGAAAGCTCTCTCGACGCCCAGGCTTACGAGCAGGCCCGGGCGATTGTTGAACACGAACTGATACTGGGGCCCCTGGAAGAGGAGCGGAATATCGTAACCTTTGTGCGCGACCCGCTGCTTTACTACTGGACGGTATTCGGCGAACCCGGCGGCGAGGAACCCTGGGGCTGGCGCGCCGAGGGGCATCACGTATCCCTGCACTTCAGCGTTTGGGGCGACGAGGTAACTGCCGTAACCCCCTTCTTCTTTGGCGCCAACCCGGCCGAGGTTCCCCACGGGCCCAAGCAGGGTCTGCGAATTCTGGGGCAGCGGGAGGACCTGGCGATTGACTTGATGGCTTCCATGTCCGAGGAGCAGCGGGCCAAGGCGATTATCCACGACAAGGCTCCCTGGGATATTTTGACCTACAACACGACCAAGGCTCCGGTGCACGAAGGCGAAGGTCTGTCCGCCGCCGAAATGACCGGGGAGCAGAAGGAAGTCCTTTTGGCGTTGATTACCGAGTACGTGAACCAGGTCCGCACCGACGTGGCCCGGGAAAGGCTGGCTGAAATCAACAAGAACGGCCTGGACCACTTCCGGCTGGTCTGGGCTGGCGCCACCGATCGCAGCCGGGACCATTACTACCGGATTCACGGCGGCACCTTCCTCATAGAGTTCGACAATATTCAGGACGGAGCCAACCACATTCACTCCGTTTGGCGCGACGTGGAGAACGACTTTGCCGCCGACGTGCTGCGGGACCACCGGCTGATGTACCACGTTTTGTAGCGCTGGTGGTAAACATCCCGACATTGCCAAATTCAGAGGCAAGCGGGGCAGGTTTTGTAACTGCTTAAAACCCGCCCCGCCGGTCGCCGGCCGATGGGCCGCCCCGGTTTCCTGACCGGGAAACCATATTTTCCAGCGTTCGATTCAGCGCTGGCGCTCTATTGTCTAAACCTGACTGCTAAAGGAGCCACCAATGACTACTCTGTCAGTAGTAGGCCAGAATGTTCCTCGCCGGGATTTCCCCGAGAAGCTGGTCGGCGATGCCAGATACTCCGCCGACCTTAAATTGCCGGGGATGGTTTACGGCCAGATCCTGCGCAGCCCCCACCCCCACGCCAACATTGTCAGCATTGACACCAGCGAAGCGGAGCAAGCGCCGGGGGTCTTGGCGATTGTCACGCCCTTTAACTCGCCCCGCCGGGCGGTGGCTCCGATTGCCCTGGATACCAGTATCCTGGACACGCGGGTCAGGTTTGTCGGGGATGAGGTAGCGGCGGTGGCGGCGGTGGACGATGACGCCGCCCGCTATGCCCTTTCCCGGATTAAGGTGGAATACGAGCTGCTGCCCTTCTATACCGACCCGGATTCGGCCCTGGCTCCCGATGCCGTCGCCATCCATCCGGGCGGTAATCTGGCAATTAACCCGCCCTTGTCCATCGGCCGGGGTGACGTCCAGCAAGGCTTTGCCGAGGCTGACCTGGTGCTGGAAGAGACCTATAACATTGCTTGCCACTCGGCCACGCCCATGGAACCTCGGGCGGCTCTGGCTAGTTGGGAAGGCGACTCGGTAACTGTGTGGAAGTCCACCCGCGGCGTCCACGTGGACCAGGCAGCCCTGGCCCTGGCGCTGGATATTCCGGTGGAAAATGTGCAGCTGATTGGCCCCTTTCTGGGTGGCGGCTTCGGCAACAAGGATGAATCGCGGCTGGCCGCCATCGCTGCGCTGCTGTCCCGGCAGGCCGGCAAGCCGGTGCGTATCGAATTTTCCCGGGAGGATGAATTTGTTGCCGGCCGTACCCGCCATGCCGGTCGGATTCAGCTCAAGGTGGGCGTCAAGCGGGACGGAACCATCACCGCGATTCACGGAACCTCCACCCTGAATACTGGCGCCTATGCCGCTTCCGGGCCGGGGGTGGCCCGCCGCGCCGGGCAGGGCATCATTTACCTTTACCATTGCCCCAACGTGCGGTATGAATCCTACCTGGCTTACACCAACTGTCCTTCCGCCGGCTCCTACCGGGCTTTGGGCGCACCCCAGGGACACTTTGCTTTGGAGTCATTAATGGACCGCATTGCCGAAGAACTGGGCCTGGACCCGCTGGAGTTCCGCTTAAAGAACCGGGTGCCGGCGGAAGGACAGCCGGGGCCCCGCTTGTCGCCGCCGGAACAAATCATCGACAGCCAGCCGATCGAAGGTGGCATTCCCTTTTCCAGCAACGGTTTGGAGGAGTGCCTGACCCGGGGCGCCGCCGCCTTCGGCTGGGATCAGCCCCTGGAGCAGCCGGCCAATCCCGCCAGGCGCCGGGGCAAGGGGATGAGTATGATGATTTACCGGGGCGGGCCCGGCTCGGTCTCGGCTGCTACCGTCAGCGTTGCCAAGTCCGGGGAGATTTCCCTGCTCAGCGGGCTGATGGATGTGGGCGAGGGGGCAACCACGGTGCTGCCTCAGATGACCGCCGAAATTCTGGGTGTCAGCACCGAAGACGTCATCACGGTCTTTGGCGATTCGGCTACCACCCCGGAAGCGCCTATTACCGCCGGCTCCACGGCCACCTTTTCCACCGGCAGCGCGCTGGTACAGGCGGCCGCCGAAGTCCGCCGCCAACTGCTGGACCTGGCTTCCGACGGGCTGGAAGCGCCGGTGCTGGAACTGGATATTCGGGAGGGACGGATATATGTAACCTCTGACCCGTCCCGCAGTATGGCGCTTACCGATGTGGCGGCCCGTATGGACGGGGAGTCGATTACCGAGGAGGTTACCATTCCCGTGCCGGGCAGCGCCGACTATATCGTCAATTCCTTCGGCGCTCATTTCTGTGAAGTGGAAGTGGACACCGACACGGGTCGGGTAAGGGTAGTGCGCTACGTGGCGGCCCAGGATTCGGGCCGGATTATGAACCCCCGAATGGCCTTGAATCAGGTGGAAGGTGCCATATCCCAGATGCTGGGGTTTGCCCTGTCCGAAGAATTGGTGACCGACGGGCCAACCGGGGTTACGTTGAACGCCAGTTACCTGGAGCATAAAAGCCCGACGATTATGGATTATCCCGATTTGCAGGTGATTTTCGCCGACATCGTGGACCCGGTAGGGCCGATGGGGGCCAAAGGCTTGGGGGAGGTTCCTTGCCCTGGGGTAGCGCCGGCCATCGCCAACGCCGTCTATGACGCCGTCGGCCTCCGCCTGACTGAACTGCCCATAACCCCGGACCGGGTAATCCGGGCTTTGACGGGGAGTTAAAAATTTGTCCCCCTAGCCTTGAAAGGTATAAGCCTTTAGAGGGTCTGCTTACAAAAATTTTCCCGCTTCAAACGCAATATGTACCGGAGGTCCCATGCTTCCCTTTCAATACGCTGAACCCCAATCCCTGGCCGAAGCTACGGCTCTGCTGACGGAGAATGCCGAGTCCGGCGCCTGCATCATTGCCGGTGGCTCCGACCTGCTGGATGAGGTCAAGGAAGGGATTATCGCGCCGGGCCGAGTCGTCAGCCTGGCCGCCATTCCCGACCTGGCGGGCATTGCGGAGAGCGACGCCGGAGTTGGCATCGGCGCAATGACCACCATCGCCGCCATTGCCGCGCATCCGGGGCTGCAAGCCAACTATGCTGCTTTGACCGAGGCGGCGGCCGGCCTGGCGACGCCTCAAATTCGCAATGTCGGCACTCTGGGCGGCAATCTGAACCAGCGTCCCCGGTGCTGGTACTATCGTCATCCGCTGATTCCCTGCCTGAAGAAGGGCGGCGACCGCTGCTATGCCCTGGCCGGCAATACCAAGTATTTATGCGTAACCGGCGGCGACCGCTGCTACATCGTCCACCCGTCGGATACGGCGGTAGCCCTGTCGGTATTTGACGCGACGGTTGAAATTGCCGGCGGTACGGGCCGCCGCACGCTGCCCCTTGGCGATTTCTTTGCCGGCCCCGGCGTGGATGTAAGCCGGGAAACTGTGCTGGAACCGGGTGAGGTAGTTACCCGGGTAACCCTGCCGGCGTCTGCCACCCTGGGCGCTAACGGTCAGCCGCCCCGCAGCCTTTACCTGAAGGCGCGGGAACGGGAAGCCGGCGACTTTGCCCTGGTCAGCGTGGCCGCCCGACTGGCGGTGGCTGATGGGGTAGTCCAACGGGCGGCGGTGGCCCTGGGCGGCGTAGCCCCGGTTCCCTACCGGGCGCGTGAAGTGGAAGAGTATCTGACCGGCCGGGCCGCAGCCGATGTGGACCCGGCCTACGCCGGCAGCCTGAGTATTCCCGACGCCCGCCCCATGACCGACAACGGCTACAAGGTAGTAATGGCGAACAACCTGGTAAAACAGGCCGTAGCCACGCTGCTGGGTGGGTAGTAGGGGTTCAGGAATCAGGGGCGTCAAACAATTGATTCAGGGGAGCAGTAATTTGAAGATTAGCGGGAGTGTCTTTCTGTGTATTGGTCTTATCGCATTGACTCTGGGCTGCCAGCCGGCGGCGCCAGCGACGCCTCAGATTCCACCTACTCTAAGTATAAAAGTGGTGACCGCAACGCCGGACATCCCGGCGACGGTGGCGGCATTAGCCGAAGTGCCAACCGCTACACCGGCTCCTACTCCAACACCAACCGCTACACCTGATATTGAGGCAACTGTAGCCGCCGGTTTAAGCGCGACGGTGGCGGCGATACCTACGGCCACCGTGATTCCAACAAACACGCCTGCACCTACCCCGGCGCCGACGTACACGCCCTTGCCTACTTATACTCCCTATCCGACGAATACGCCTTATCCTACCGCCACGCCTACCGTAACTCCTACGCCCCGGCCAACCGCTAGACCCACGCCGCGGCCGACAAGAACGCCTACCCCGACACCCACTCCCTTGCCGCCGCTGGAATATGACCGTTCACTGGTGCTTTTTGGCCCGGAGAGTGGGGCAATCGAGCACGAGCATATTGACGGATACCTGGAGGTATTCTCGGCAGTCTTGACCAGCGAAGATGCGGTCGTGGGAGCAACCTTCTACAACCCTTATCCGAGGGGAGATGTGAGCTGGGAGCACGGATTTTTACTGCGCGACGGCGAGGAAGCTAATTATTTCCATTGGGTCAGTATTGAGAGTAGTGGGGAATGGCAGTATTTTTATCGCCTTGGCGAACGGGGCGCTTTGGGATACAGGAGCGAGCATTCGAGCGACATTAATACGTCTCTGGGCGGCAAAAACAGTTTGCGGGTAGTGATGACCGGCGTTAATGGCTGGCTCTACATCAACGGTAAGTACCAGGCCCACCTGGACTTTAGCGCCATTACCGAAGGCGGCGGCATATATGCTTTTGTGGATGATGAAGCGGCCGGCGAAACCGGGTTTGAAGATTTCACCGTCTGGAAGTGGGATGACTCCCTGGCTCGGCAGTTACCGGAGGTTGTCGATATTCCCACACCCACTCCGGAAATCCCGGAGAATCCGGCAATTCCAGTTTATGGTCCGGTGAGTGGTTTCATTATTCACGAACCCGAAGATGGATTTCTGGAAGTCAGCGACGGTTTCGTGCAGAGTGGCGACGTGATGATCGAAGTTACCTTTGAGAATCCTTACGCGCCTAATGAATCTCACTGGAATTATGGAATCTTTTTCGACAGCGCCAGACCAAACACATTCCATTTGCTTGAAGTTAACTCCAGATGGGGGTTCATTCATGGTCGGAGAGACGGGTCAGACGAGAATGCCTATGGAAACAGTGCCCCGGAAGATATTCCTGGCCTGGACGTTTCCGAAGGCGGCGAGAATCACCTGCGGCTAATTGTTATCGGAGAAGTCGGTTGGTTCTACGTTAATGACCGTTTCCAGGGAAATATAAGCTTCACTCTGGGCGATGTTCCCAACCCGGACCGGATAGCCCTGGCAGTTTCTGACCGCCGAGGCTATGGACAATATTACGAGGAGGGCGACAAGACCAAGTATAGAGACTTTACCATCTGGCGCAGGGCTATCGCATATGAAAAATTTTCAGGATCAAAACGGAACTTTCCGATGTTTTGGCGGCGCTTTACTGGGTAATCAACATCAAAACCAACGGTTTAAGTCTTAAATTACCCAAATTTAGCAGTTAAAAACTGAGATTTACCCGTCAATTGGCCTCTTAAAATCCATATGCGATAGCCCTGCCATCTGGCGCTGGCATCCCTCCCTGTACGACCTCCCCGAGGAGGACTGACGGTAAGGGGAGTAGCCCCTGCCCCTACTCCCCCATTCCCGCCATTTTCCGCATTATGGTGTAGAGGACGGCGAAGTCCTGGTCGGAGAAGCCCAGGGCCCGGGCGGCGTTCAGGTATTCGTTGGTGGCGGCGCTGGTGGGCATTGGCACTTCCAGCTCCCGGCCCATATCCAGGGCCAGCATCAGGTCCTTCTGAATCATGGTAACGTCAAACAGCGGTTCTTCCGGCGGATCGAGGGCCAGCGGGAAGCGGTATTTCAGGGCCGGCGAGGCTACCACGCTGTTCAGCAGAGCCGTCATCGCCGCATCCCGGGGGATACCGCTCTTTTCCGCCAGGAGCAGGCTCTCGCAGAAGGAGAGTATCTGGATGGGCAGGCTCAAGTTTACCGCCACCTTCATCGTGGCCGCCAGCCCGTTCTCGCCCACATAATCTACGGTGGGGCCAATGTCCTGGAGGATGGGTTTCATTGCTTCATAAACCTCGTAGTCCCCGCCCACCATTACCGAAAGCTGCCCGGCGTCCAGGGTAACGGCGCTGCCGGAGACGGGAGCGTCCAGCATTTGCGCCCCTTGTTCCTTGACCCGCACCGACAGGGCGCGGCTGGCCGCCGGACTGACGGTGCTCATATCAATATAGACCTTCCCCGGCTTCAGGGCGGCCAGAGCGCCCTCCGGGCCTTCGGTTACGGCGGTCAGGGCCTGGGTGTTGGCGACCATACTGAAGGTTACGTCGGCAGCCTCGGCCACCTCCCGCGGTGAGTTGCCCCATTGCATTCCCAGTTCAATCAGCCAGTCGGCCCGGGACTTGGTCCGGTTGTAGCCGGTAACGGTATGCCCGGCGTTCAGCAGTCGCCGTACCATCTTGCCGCCCATAGTTCCCAGCCCGATAAAACCCAGGTTAGCCATTATTCACCTGCCCCGAATGTAAATCTGCGAATTTCCGCCGGCAATTTTACCATAACCGCGGCGACTGGCGCGCCAAAAATTTTCGGCCTCGCCACCAAAGGGGAGAGGCCGAAAAAAGCTGCGCCTTCGCATTTTGCGGGCTGAGCCCGGCTGGCTCCGGTTAATCGCCCTTGACGTTGACTATCTGCCGGAAAGTATGGAGGATTTCCACCAGGTCGCCGGACTGCTCCATCAACAGGTCAATGTCCTTGTAGGCTCCGGGCAGTTCGTCCAGAAAGGCTTCGGACCGGCGCACTTCGATGCCCTGCATATCCCGGTCGAAGTCTTCCATAGTGAAGGCCCGGCGGGCGCCGCCCCGACTCAACCGGCGGCCGGCCCCGTGGGGCGCCGTATTGAAGGACGACTGGTTGCCCTTGCCCCGCACCACGTAGCTGGCCGTACCCATGGAACCCGGAATCAGGCCCAATTGCCCTTCCCGCGCTTCAATGGCCCCCTTGCGCGATACCAGGATGTTGACGCCAAAGTGATTCTCCCACTGGGTGAAGTTGTGATGACATTCGATCCGTTCCTGCTCCTCAAATTCGCCCAGGCGGTGGGCCAGGAGGCGGAGGATGCGCTCGGTCATCTCGGCCCGGTTCAGGAGCGCAAACTCCTGGGCCCATTCCAGGTCCGTCAGGTAATTGCGGAACTCCTCCGTATCCTGAACCAGGTAAGCCAGGTCCGGGTCAGGTAGTTGGATAAACCACTTTTCCATCAGCTTTTTGGCGGCCTTGATGTGCCACTCGGCCAGGCGGTTGCCGATGCCCCGGGACCCGGAGTGCAGGAAGGTCCATACCCGATCCGCTTCGTCCAGGGTCAGCTCGATGAAGTGGTTGCCGGAACCCAGCGTACCCAACTGCTTGCGCCAGTTCCTGGCTCGCTGATTGTAAAACTCCAGACGGCCGGTTTCCGCCGCCTTGGCCTCCAACTGCTCGATGCGAGGCTTGGCCGTTTTCTTGACCGAATTGTTATAGCGCCCGGCCGAAAGGGGAATCTGATGCTCGATAGCCTTCCTAATTTCCGCCAGGTCCTCGGGCAGGTCGGATTTGGTAAAGGGGGTGCGCACCGCAATCATCCCGCAGCCGATGTCCACTCCCACCGCCGCCGGAATGATGGCGCCTCGGGTGGGAATGCAGGAACCGACGGTGGCCCCCAGCCCGTAGTGGCAGTCGGGCATTACCGCAACGTGCTTAAAGATGAATGGCAGTCCGGCCAGGTTGCTAACCTGCTCCCGGGCGGAGGGTTCGATCTGGTCTTCGGGCAGCCAGCTAATAGTTTTCTCGTCAATTTTTACCGGGTGCATCTTCTTCCTCGTCTCATTCAGGCGTAAAAGACCCTGGCCGGAGGCTGCCTTTGTTGCCCCGGTCCTATTGAAAGGACCTGACGGCGCCCCGTTGGCCCGGGTCTTTGCCTGTAGTTTGCCCTTAATACCGAAACCGGTTTCCGGCAAACTGGGTCCAGATAATTATAAATTATACTATTACTTTCGGGAATATGCTATAAGCTTTTTAGCGTTAAGGTAGGCGCAAGCCGGCTCTGTTCCATTGCGCCAGGAGTACCCCCTCACCCCCCGACCCCTCTCCCCCAGGAGAGGGGAGACTAACTTCTTGCACTCAGTCCAGGAGCAGGGAGGTCAGGGTGAAAGTGCGATAGCTTAAATCGGGTGGCGCTGCCGAGGGAAAACCACCTCCGGCTGCGCCGGCGCAACCGGAGGTGTGCGGTACAAATGGGCGAAATCCACTAATGCAACGTCTCGGCTAGGAAGACACCATTGCCAGCGCCGCATGAGATTCCATGTTGCAAGTCTCGTTGTGGGAGTAGCTGAACAAATAGAGGGTGTACTCCTTACCGGACACCACCGTTAGCTCCAGACTGTCGGCCATCGGGTCGGCTTCGCCATTTGAGTCCAGAATGTCAGCGTAAACGTAAGTGTCGTCGGTGTTATTTTGGAAAGCATAGCGGTAGAAGGTGTGTTGACAGCGATTGGTGTTCGTGGCGTGGCTCCAGTTAAAAGTGGCCGTCGTTCCGCTAACGCTCCCGCTAAGGTTCACCGGCGCATTGGGGGCCGGCTTTTCCTGACCTGACGGCGGAGTGGGGTCGCTGCTGCTGCTGGTGGCGGCGGTAGTGAAAGCGAGATACAAAGGCAGCTCGGAATAATCGTCGCAGGAAGAGCCGTAAGACCACACTTCCGCATTATACTCGGTGCTGGCCTCCAGGTTCTGGGTTATGGTGTAATCGGTGCGTGCGGTGAAAGACTGGAACACAGTCCCCGGGTAAGTATTCTTTTTATCCACGCGCACGAAGTATTCCGTAGCCGCGCAGGCGCCGGTGCCGGGCGCTGTCCAGGCCAATTTAACTTCCGTATCGCCGATACTCATAGCGTTGGGGTTGGTGCCGGTGGGCTTGCCCGGCAGGGTTGTCTGGCCGGCCGCATCGGGCACAGCCACAAATACCATAACGGCGACGATTGCCAGCGCCGCCAGCGCCGGCCTCCATGAATCTACTATCCTTTGCATATTTAGCGCTCCTTGCTGGTATTCACTGTCCGGTTTCTGCCGCGCCCGGCAGGGTACTGGTTAACTTACCGATATTGGCGGCGGAACTAGAACCAGATAAGCGCCGCCACGGACACATCATCGGAGGACTCGTTGCAGTCCTCGTGGTTGGAGTAACTGTACAAATAGAGAGCGTACTGCTTGACGGATTCCACCGTCAGCGTCAGGCTGGTAGCCATGGGCGTGTCGGGTAGCTTCACGAAGTTGGTCGTGTCATCGGTGACATTGTGCAGCGTATAGCGGTAATAGGTATGCTGACAGCGACCGGTGTTCGTGGCGTGGGCCCAATTTAAGGTTACCTGATTCCCGCTTACCGACTTGGTAAGGTTCGTCGGCGGGTTGGGGCCCGGCAGCTTCTGGCCCGGCGGCGCCACCGGGTCATTGGCGCCGTTGCTGGCGTTGGTTCTGAACATCAGCAGCAGCGGGTTCGCGGAATAGTCGTTGCACGAATTAAAGCTGCTGTAAGAATACACGAGAGCCTTGTACCAGGTGTTGGGCTCCAGATTCTGCGTCACCGTGTGGGTAGTATCCGGAGTAAAGACGCTATAGACCTGATTGTTATGCTCTGCGCCAACCACCTCCAGCAGGTAGTCGTAGATAGTACACATATTGCTGGCCGGTTCCGCCCAGGACAGCGCAACCTCTTTGTTGCCGATTGCCATCGTGCCAGGATTGCTGCCCGTGGGCGGGTTCGGGTGCTGGTGCGACTGCTGGCCGTGATTTCCTTTGGTATGGCTGAAGGCATCCGGCACCGCCACCAAGGCGGCAGCCGTCGCCATAACTGCGGCGACCGACAGCGCGGCGAGCAGCAATTTCCACGAAATGGTTGTTCCCAGCATTATCCCTCCTGGCCGGGAGCCGCTGCCTCAACTTCCAGTGAGGCAGCGGACGAGTTCAGCATAATTTGGCGGTAACGGGCGATTAGTTACTCAGTGTCATGGTGAAGGAGTCGCTGGCTTCACCGCCATACTGGTCGGTGGCGGTAATGCCCAGCGTTAGCTCCTGGGATGCGGCCCGGCCGCCGGTCAGCGTAAGGACGGCGCCGTTCCAGGAACCGGTAACCTTATTGACAGCCACCGTGTTCAGGGGCTTCGTCTTTACTGCGCCGGTGGTCTGGTGCGTTGTAGTCACCAAGACCGCGTAGGTCAGCCCGTCGCCACTGAAGTGGTCGGTCATATCAAGGCTAACCGTGTCGCCTTCCGACATCTCGATGTCGTCGAATTCCCCAATCAGCGTCGCCGGGTTCTCCGGGGCCGGCTCCGGGGTTGGTTCCGGCGTGGGAGCCGGAGTAGCTGTCGGCGCTGGCGTCGGTTCCGGCGTGGGGGCCGGGGTAGCCGTTGGCGCTGGCGTCGGTTCCGGCGTGGGGGCCGGGGTAGCCGTTGGCGCTGGCGTCGGTTCCGGCGTGGGGGCCGGGGTAGCCGTTGGCGTATCCACCAGGGCCAAGGTGAAGGAATCGCTGGCGCTGCCGCCGTACTGGTCCGTGGCGGTAAGGGTAAGCGTCAACTCCTGCGCCGCGGCCGACCCGCCGGTCAGCGTGAGTACCGCGTCATCCCAGGAACCGGTGACCTTATTTACGGCCACAGCGTTGAGTTTCCCGGTTTTGGTCTTGCCGGTGCGCTGGTGCGTCGTGGTAACCGTCGCTTCGTAGGTCAGACCATCGCCGCTGAAGTGAGCTGCCATGTCGAGGGCGGCAGTTGCGCCCTCGGACAGTTCGATGTCGTCGAAGGGACTAACCAGCTCTGCCGGAGTCTCCGGTTCCGGCGTCGGTTCCGGAGTAGGCGCTGGCGTTGGCTCCGGAGTAGGCGCTGGCGTTGGTTCTGGCGTCGGCTCCGGGGTGGGTTCCGGCGTTGGCTCCGGGGTAGGCGCGGGTGTTGGCTCCGGAGTTGGCTCCGGCGTAGTTTCTTGGGGCACATTCATATCGATGTGTGACCACTCGCCGGCGCCGGCCAGGCTGCGACCGCGTACCCGAACTTTGTAGCCAACGCCCGATTCCAGACCGGTGACATCGTAAGAACCGTAGCCCTGCTCATTTATCGGCACATTAACCTGAGTCGCATTATCCCAGTTGGGTTCTGTTCTGATTCGGTATTCCAGGTCATAGCTCTTAACTGATAGTTGGGATGGCGGATTGGCCCAGGAGAGGCGGTAGGTCAATGGAGACTGATAATCCGCAATGATGACCGATACCGTTCCCGGCGACGACGCATCCATAGTTGTGGTGGTGAAAGTGTCGGACCAGGAGCCGGAGCCATCATCGCTAACGGCGCGCACTCGGAAGGTATAGGTTGTGTCCGGCCGCAGATCGATAGAGTCCAATGACTTGTAACTCAAGGACGGATGCGGCTTTTCGGTGTAGTCGAGGGAAGTCCAGGTCGTTTCGCCGGACTGCCGGTACTGCGCCTCATAAACGGTAATGGGCGAGGAGCCGGCCGCCGGTGTCATAAATCGCAGTTCCACCCGGGCCGGCGAGGCCGTACCTTCCAGATTAGTCGGCTGCCCCGGCAGACTGTTCGAAGCCGGGACCGGCTGGGTAGTAACAGTCAGAGTGTCGGACCAGGAGCCAGCGCCGTCGCTGTTACTGGCGCGCACCCGGAAATCATATCCCGTAGCGGCAGTCAGGCCGCTGATGCGAACCCGCGGTAATATTCCGGCGCCGCATCGGGTATCTTGGTGTAGCTGACGGCGGCATAGCTACTGTCGGATTCGCTGGACAGCTTACGCTGCACCTCATACCCGGTAACCTCAATCGGCGCGCCGCCGTTATCGACCGGGCCCAGCCACCGCAGCAGCAGGTCATTGTGCGATACCTTGTAGGCCAGCCGCGTGGGCTGGCTCGGAACCTCGGCGGATGCTGACGGGCTCAGCAGGAGGAATCCCGCAGTCCCGGCGAACAGCGCGAATAAAGCCACCAGAAAGATGCGTCCAGTGTGCCCTTTGATATAACTCAAACTTGCTCCAAGCTTTGTTGGCAGCCGGTAACCCATCGATTTCACCTCGGATATTTAATCGGCACGATTTCAAGCGCAGTGATTATAAATGGCAGCGTTTACAGTGACAAGACTTTTTGGCTCCGGAATTATCCAGCGATTACGAAAAGCTATGACCTCGTGGCATATATCGCTTATTCGGCCTGAAGGCGCGGGTAAGCCCAATATGGCAAGCCGGAAATTTTGCGGTTTCCCTGCTCCACGCCGGCAAGTGGACTTGGCTGGATGGGTGGTCTATTATTGGCTTGTCGGACACTTGGAGTCGCCTTGTCGGATACTTGGCGACTAAGGGCTGTCCGGCGGCTTTGAGACGGAGGTGCAAGGCAATGGAGGAGCCGGGAATCCTTGACGGTGTGAGAGTCCTGACCCTGGAACAGGTGCACGCCCTGCCCTGGGGCACCGGGTTTCTGGCTGATCTGGGCGCCGACGTTATCCGGGTGGAAAGTCCCGACCACCTCCAGGACCGCAAGGCCGGGCCCTTCCCCGACGGTAAACCTGGCGAGGTATGGTGGAACGAGGGCGGCAATCTGGTTTATTACGGTACGCGCAACAAGCGCAGCCTTTGCATGGATGTTACCAACCCCCGGGGCAAGGAAGTGTTTCTTAAGTTGGTGGCGCAAGCGGATATCGTAACCGACAACTTCCGGCCGGGCACTATGCAGCGGTTCGGCTTTGACCACGAAAGCTTGTGCCAGGTAAATCCCCGTATAATCACCCTCAGCAGCACCGCCTACGGGTACACCGGGCCCTGGCGCCGGGCCGGTTCCCGTGCTCGCACCGTGGATGCCGCTTGCGGGCTTTCCTACCTCACCGGCTATGAAGGCGGCCCCTCCATGCGCGCCAGCAATAACTATATGGACCATTCGGTGGGCAATAACGTGGCCTATGCTTTGCTGCTGGCCCTGTACCGGCGCAGCAAAACGGGCCAGGGTATGCGGATTGATTTGACGATGCTGGAGACCGGGGTGTCGGCGGTAGGCCCGGCCATCCTGGAAGCCCAGCGGGGGCTGACCCGGGAACGTCTGGGCTGCGCTCACTGGTGGAAGGCGCCCCACAACGTTTATCCGGCCCGGGGGGATGACCGCTGGATTGTTATCGTAGTTTCTTCCGCTGCCGAATGGGAATCGCTGAAACGGGCCATGGGTTCTCCCGCCTGGGCCGAGGCCGCCCGCTTTGACACGGCCTTGTCCCGCTGGCACAACCGACACGAACTGGACGAGCTGGTCGGGGAATGGACCAGCCAGCGCGATGATCTGGAGTTGGCCGCCGAACTTCAGGGACAGGGCATCGCCGCCGGCGCGGCCATGACGGCCCGGGACCTGGTAAATGACCCGCACCTGCAAAGCCGGAACTACCTTTGGGAATTTGCCAATCCCCAAGCTCCCGAAGTCGGGCCGCGCATCTTTGCCGGGCGTCCTTTCAAAGACCGGGAAAATCCCATAGGTATCCAGCGGGTGGCCGGTCTCGGGCAGGACAATGAGGCGATATTAACCGAATTGGCGCATTTGTCTCCCGCCGAAGTCCGGGATCTGGCCGCCGCCGGCGTAATTTACGACGCCCCCCGTCCCGATGAACCGAGGCCGTAGCCTACAGCCTGAAGTTACGCCCGGTGAAGCCTTTACCAACGGAGGAGCCGATGCCCGGGGTACTTTCTGAACTACGAGTTCTGGAACTGACTCACCTTCCTTCCGGAGCCTTTTGCGCCAAGCTGTTGGCGGACCAGGGCGCGGATGCAATCAAGGTGGAGCCGCCCGGTTGGGGAGATCAGGCCCGCCACGAGCCGCCCTTCATCGACGACGAACCGCATCCGGACCGTTCCTCTTCCTTTCTGGCCTTTAATACCAACAAGCGGGGCGTCTCTCTGGACGTGGCCCAGCCCGACGGTCGGGACCTGTTCCGGCGGCTGGCCGAAACTGCCGACATTGTCATTGAGAGTTATCCGCCGGGCCGAATGGTGGAATTGGGACTGGACTACGGCGCGCTGTCGGTCAACAACCCGGGCCTGATTCTGGTTTCCATAACCTACTTTGGGCAGGACGGCCCTTACGCCGATTACCAGGGGGATGACCTGGTGGCCCAGGCCATGGGCGGTTATCTCTATGCAGTTACCGGCTCCGCCAGCAAGCCTCCGATGGGTACCGCCTTGCAGCAGATGGAGATTACCGCCGCCCGCAATGGCGCCGTGGCCGTAATGTCCGCCCTTTTGCGGCGAGACCGGACCAACCGGGGCGATCAGATCGACGTTTCGGTGATGGAAGCTGCCGTCAGCACGCCTTCCGGCTTGATCCACCCTTACACTTACACCGGGCGCAGCCCGCACCGGGGCGGCAGCGACGGCAACGTAATGGACGGGATGCACCTGCCAACCCGGGATGGGGAGGTGACCCTGACCACCGCTGGCACCGGCGGTCGTCCCATGCAAGCCTGGGCCGAGTTTCTGGGAGAGCCGGGTCTGCTGGATCTCAAGTTTGCCACCCGCGCCGGCCGGATGGAGCATTGGGAGGAACTGCACGAGCTGGTAGCGCCCCGGCTGGCGCAGTGGAACAACCTGGACCTGATGCGGGAAACTATGGCCCGGGGTCTGGTGATTGGACTGGTTCAGACCCCGCAGCAGGTGGTAGAGTCGCCGCACCTGGAAGAACGGGGATTTTTCGTGGAACTGGAGCACCGGGAAGCAGGCCGTCTGCAATACCCGGGTTCCGGGTTCTTCATTGACGGGGGAAACGCCATGGCCGCCGCCCGTCCCGCGCCCCGGTTGGGCGAGCATAACGTTGAGATTTTCACCGGAGAACTGGGACTGTCGCTGCGGGAACTGGGGCTGCTGCGAGCGGCCCGTGTAATTTGATTCTCCCGGAGGAATTGCTGTGGAAAAGATTCGGAAAAACTATCCTGACATCGCTCCTTCCGGCCCTACCTTCAGCCGGGGCGTTCGCGTCGGCAATATGCTGTTCATTGCGGGCTGCACCGCCCGGGGTACTGCGGCTCAGGGACAACCGATGCTGGAACAGTTGCGGGTTACTCTGGATCGGATTACTCGCATTGTTGCTGCCGAGGGTGGAGTCCCCGGGGACATCGTGAAAATTACCACCTTCGTTACCAGCATTCCCCAGTGGCGAGCCGCCCGGGAGGGGCAGGAAGCCCTGTTTGCCGAGTTCTTTCAAGGGGAATACCCGGCTAATACCCTGGTGGAAATTACCGCCCTGGCCGAGGCCGGTCTGGACGTGGAGATTGAGGCTGTCGCGGAGTTGGGCTAGGTAGGCCCGGCCGCCGGCTCCACCGGGCTGCCAGCAGCAGTAGAGACGGCAGAACCAGCAGGGATGCCACGGCGGCCAGCAGCACCATCACCGCCGAAATTATTCCGTAGGTGGAGAAGAGGGGCATAGGCGCAAAGCCCATTACCGCAAACCCGATGATGCTGGAGGCGGCGGACCCGGCCAGCGCCGTCCCGGTTCCCGAAGCGGCGGCGTGGAGCGCTTGGGCCGCGTCGGGGTGCCGGGGCAGCTCCTGCCGGAAGCGCTGGGTCATGTGGATTGAGTAGTCGATACCCACGCCGATCGACACCGCGGCGATGGTGGCGGTTACGAAGTTCAGGCTGTAGCCGGTTAGGTACATAAAGGCATACAGCCAGGAAACCACCAGTCCCACCGGGATGGTGGTTACGAAGGCGAAACTCACCGACCGCATCCAGAGGGCCAGCAGCAGGAAACAGGCGACGGCGGCTACCGGCAGTGAGATGGTCAGGGCCCGGGTGGTGGCAATCAGAGTAGCCTCGCGGGTGAAGGGCGACCCGGTTAAGCCAACCTCGGAAATGGTTGGGATGGCTCGTAGCCGCGCCAGGTCCCGTTCCAGGGATTGGCGCGCGGCGGACAGGTTGGCCTGCTCGCGGGCTCCCAGGATGCCCAGGGTGATGACGGTTGACTGTTCCGCTCCTTCCTGATCCAGAATCTCCCGGACTTGGGGAATGTCGTAAGCCAGGGCGTTTTCGCCCAGCGGCACTCCGTGTTCCAGCATATATTGGTAGGCGGCCCTGATCTGTTCTGGGGAGTCAGGCAAGCCGTCCCGGTTGTTGTCGGTAATTTCTACTCCGGCAGCCGATTGCGCGGCCTGTCGCGCTGTCCCCGAACCGACGGTGCGCCCCAGCAGTTGAAAGATAGTGCGGCTGTAAAGGAACACGCTCCCGTCCTGGGCCCGGCTCACGTACTCATTGTCCCCCAGCCCTTCCAGCAAGGCTTGCATTCCCGTCAGAGATTCCGGGGCGGTCAGGTCGCCCCGGATATAAATGATGGCCGGCTCGCCGGACAGGGATGGCGCAGTGTGTCGGTCCAATTTGTCCAGCCCGACCACAAACTCGCTGTCCTGGTCCAGGAAGTCCTTGATGTCGAACCTGGGTTCCAACTGGAAAGCCAGGTAGGTTGTGGCCGCCGTTCCCAGAGCGACCAGGGGCAGCACGGCCCACGGAATCCGGGAGAGCATCACAATCAATCGGGTTATGCCCAGCCGGGAAGCGCCGGTCGGAAGCCGGACGTTTCCCGGGGGCATAGCATCCGGATGAAATTTGTTAACCGGGTCTTTGCGTCGGTCCAGCCGCATAATCAGGAGAGGAACGAGTATGCCCATGATAACGAAGTTGGACAACACGGCGATGCCGGCGGCGACGCCGAAACCGATTATGGACTCAATGCCCGAGGTGATGTTAGCCAGGAAGGCGATGCCGTCGGAGATGGACGCCAGCGCCAGAGCGCCCAGCACGCCGGCCAGCGCAGCCCGCAAGGCGTGGGCTGCCTGGGTAAACCGGGCCTTTTCCTCGTTGTAGCGGGCTACGGCGTGAATCAGGAAGTCGGCGCCCAGGGAAATCATGGCGATAGGCACGATCAAGTCGAGGGTTAATGAAGAATTCAGCCCGATTAGATTGGAAAATCCCTTCAGCCACACCAGAAGAATCAGGAGGCCAAAGAATCCCAGTACCACCGCCGGCGCCGACCGGAGGGTAACGCCCACTACCAGCAGCACCAGAATTACGGTGGCGGCGATGTAGGGAATCGCCGTCTCCCCCTGCTCCCGGGAGGTCAGGTTAACGTCCAGCGCCAGACCCCACAGCCGGTAATGTTCCTGGTCACCGCGGAGGATAGCCAGCATTCTTCGGTTCAGCCGTTCCTTGTCCAGTACGGATTCGTCGTTGGACAGGACTATGGCTTGCGGCCCGCCGCCAAGCTGGGAATTGTCCGCCGCCACGAAAATAGACAGGGCCTGGGCCCGCCAGATGTTCCTTTGCCGACCGTCAACGGTTATGGCTTGGGCGGTGGCGTCCTTGGACAGGCTTTCCCGCAGCATCTCCCCGTTGGGCCCGTCCAGCACCCGGGAAACGGCCTCCTTCACCTGCTCATCCGTCGCCGATTCCAGCCCGGCGGCGGTTTCAGGATTAGCGCTCAGCGCAGCGTTGACTGCGTCGGCGAGGGTATAGATTCCTTCCAGCCGTCGTTCCGTGTCCACGTCATAACCGCTGAACAGGAGGTACCCCAAATCCGACTCTCGCAGGGTTTGTTCGTTTTGGTACAGCTCCCGGAGCGGGGACTGACGCAGAATGTCCCCGCTTTCCGCTTCAACGATGTAGCTGGCGATGTGTACCCGGGCCGGGAATCGGTCATTCACCCGGTCTCTCATCTCAAAAACTGCGCCGCCCGGCTCCTGGGAAGCCTGCTCCGTTGGCTGCATCAAGAAGGTGGGCAGGAGCAGCAGGGCCGTAACCGCCAGGACAATTGCGATAGTTGCTGACGAATTTCCGACGAAAAAGGCGGCCAGGCGGTCGGCCAAAGCGGAATCCCGGGAAAGGAGCGACATATCAGCGGCCAGAGGGATTTGGTAATTGGGCCTGAAGCGACGCCGGAAGTTCCGATGCCGGGGCAGCCGGCTCAACCGGGAGTAGGGATAAACGGGGAAATGCTGCCAAGTCGCCAGCAGGCTCGAAGGAAGTTAGGTAGATAGTGACCGGCACCTTCAGACTCCTGAATCTCTGAGATTTTAGTCACCCAAATTGCAGCGCTGCCCGCAAAGTGATAGGTATTCATCGTTGCGTATCCCGACGCATTACGGCTTCGTAGGTAAATTCACTTCCTCCGTCCAGTTCCCAGTCCATCGCTGACAGGAAACCGAGATAAGCCAGGCCCCGGTTGCCGGTCGCGCCATCGAGGACAAACCAGGAGGGCGTAGGCGTCCCGGTTAGCCACGGTTCCGCGGCGTCGAAGGCAACCGCATAAGGCAGAATCGGGGTAGGATCGTCCGGGTTTCTTGACTGAAGCGGCTTCGACACGCGTTCTCCGAAATCAAGCCACTGGGAAATCTCCCGCAACCCGGCCTCGGTAGGAGCTAACTTGCCGATACGGGAGGCTGAAGACAACTTATAGTAGCAAAAAGCGAAGCCGATACCGGCGGGAATACTCAGCAGCAGGGGCAAAAACAAGTCGGACAAAACTATAAATCCAACGCCGGACAGAACGGCCCCCAGTACCAGGCCCCAAAATTGCGGGCGAGTATCTAATCGTACTTGCACCGGATTCCGGTCGAACAGCCCGGCAGACTCCAGATGCTCGCCCAGGGCAATGGCGATATTCTCCTTGCTGTTTTGCAGATCCTTTTTCCGGTATTCCAGCAGGGTGTGACTATTGGATTGGACAGCCCGGATCGCCAGATTTTCCCAATTAAACCGGTTACTTATTTGGGGGTTGCTGCGGGAGACAAAGCGGTAAGTGTAATTACCGGCTTGGTCACTGCTTGGCCGTCCATAGTGGGCCGAGACCTCCAGGATACCCTTGTTCGCCATATCGACCAACAGGGTCAGCAGCGTCCGGTCGCTGACCTTGCCGGATTCCACCAGCAGTGATACCGCTGGCGCCGGCAAGTCGCTGGGCGGCCCGGTTACCCGACCGGCTATGTTCGGATACTCGAACATCGGCCAGCTCCGGTTTATTTTCCGGCGAATTACCGGCAGCAGGGCAAGGGGGACGATAACCCACAGGAAACGCAAAATCCACGCGACGTGTTCTGACGGTGTCTGCCGCAAAAAATCCCGGGTGCGCCGCTGCACCCAGGACTGCTGCCAGTAGGGGGTAGGCACGTCCAGCAGGCCGTGAGGGAATGCGCCCTGAACGGTTATTTCCTGGGGGTCGTCTGAAAAATTAAAATCGGCGGTGACGGTACGCGGGTCAATCAGGTTTATCGTTACCGAATCGGAGTCAACTTTGCCGGACACCCGGAAGTCGCTCATCTGCCCGGCCAGGGAATCGGGCAATATCATAGTTGCCCGGCCCGCTTTGCTATCCCGGCACCGTGGCGAAGGCGTGAAGCGCGCGCCCCAGACGGCCCGGTCGCCGTTCTCATCCAGCCGCAGGCCGCCTCGAATACGATACCACAAGTTGAATCTCTCGATTCCACCGTCCACACCCCATCGAATCCTCAGTGCATCGCCGCTGGCGATGTGCTCGGGGGTGAAGGGGTGCTTAAGGTCGTTTTTCGTGAGGGCTACGGAATCGATGCTGTCCACGTTAACTAAAGGAATCTCGTACCTGGAACTGCCTATCGGATTGTTGCTATTTTCAACCACACAAAGTCGCGTATCCGAAATCAGCAAGTCCCCGTTTTCCAGGACCTCGATGACTACCTCAGTGGGTTTGGTGGTAGCGTCCGGTGGACTCTGCGCGGCGGCTCCGCCGGGAACCAACGCCGCCGCGGCCAAAGCGGGAATCAGAATGAGCAGCCATAAGTAACGGATAGGACATCTCCGCCGGGTTGATTATTATTGATTGGCCCGGTCTTCCCGATTTCCGGGCAGAGGGTAGAGCCGGGTAGATAGGAGCCATCGGGATAAGGTGGTCGGCAAGCTTGACGCCTGAGCTACAGGCCCACCGGGGGAAGCCGGTACATTAGTTGGTTCGCATTGTAACAACCACCGGCCGGCCAATCAACACCCACCGCGAAGCGGGCAGCGTTCCCTATTATGTGGTTGCGGCATAGGGGCAACCTTTTTGGTTGCCCCGGCGGTACTGGAATGAATGCTATGCCCTGACTTAAACCACCTGAATTGCAACGCCGCCAACTCTCACGATGGATGACCGGCATCTTCGAGACTACAGCCCCTGGGATGGGTGGGAGATTGAAGTCTGGCTGACTACAGTAATGCTTGGGGGCAAAGTGATGGTAGATGGTGGTCAACTGCCTGGTTCTCCTGAGGCTGGCCGGTGATACCCCGTAAAATAGACTCCGCCGTGTTGAATCGGCCAGCCGGCTAAACTTGCCGGGGAAGCGCGGAACGCCCTTGTGGTAGAAAAAATTTGTTCAAGCCGGCGGGTGAGGCGGAAACGGCGCGGTCAATAAATTGATTGGCGGAGGGAGTGGGATTCGAACCCACGATACCAATAAGGTATTCCGGTTTTCAAGACCGGCGCAATCGTCCGCTCTGCCATCCCTCCGGGCTGGAATTAACTATAAGCCCCAACGCGTCCTCTGGCAACCGGCGAAGTCGGCTTGGGTATCCGCTCCGGTGAACCGGTCGGGCCCGTAAAGGTAACTGAAGAAGGAGGCCCTTAGAGTGGGAGCAGCCGAGATGCGCCGGCTGTTGGGTGTGGCAAAACTGCCTTAATCGTGGCATAATATTTGACTGTTGAAAATCTTAACGGCCACCAGTATGCGCTGCGGCTTTAGTCAAATCGCCGGGCGCTCACAAGCAGGCGTTGGAAACAATTGGTAGATAACAGCCTATCCCCCCACGGCGGAGTCCTGGTAGAACGGGTGGCTCCTTTGGAATCGGCCAACCGGGACAGCATTTTACGCCTTCCCCGTATTCCGGTTCGGGATCAGATAGCCCGGGAATGTGTCAACCTGGCCTATGGCTTCTTTTCGCCTTTGGAAGGCTTTATGGGTTCGGCCGACCTGGACTCGGTGGCGCGGCGAATGACCCTGGAAAGCGGCTACATCTGGAGCATCCCCATAGTTTTCGACTTGTCTGAGGCTGAAGTAGCCGACTTGGGCCTGAAGACGGGCGACACCGCCTTGTTGACCTATCAGGGTCAACCTCTGGCAACCCTGGAAGTGGCTGAAATTTACTCCTATGACCGGGAGTTTCTCGTCCGGCAGGTTTACGGCACGACCGACGCGGCCCACCCCGGCGTTCAGCGCACTTACGCTTACCAGGGCCGGTTCGTTTCAGGCCGGGTTACTCTGGTCAACCCGCCAACGATAAACCCGCCCTTCGATCGGTTCTGGCAGACGCCGCGGCAGCTTCGCCAGACCCTGGAGGAGAAGGGCTGGAGCCGGGTGGTAGCTCACCAGAGTCGCAACGTACCCCACGCCGGCCACGAGTGGTTGATGAAGGGCGCCTGGCTGGCTGCCGAGGCCGATGGCGTTCTGGTCAGCGCAGTTATCGGTGAAAAGAAGCCGGGTGACTACATCGACGAGGCCATAGTGCTAACCCATGCCTTGCTGGGGCAGGCCGGATTTTTCCGCCAGGATACTCACCTTACTTCTACCCTGATGTGGGATATGCGGTACGCCGGCCCTCGGGAAGCGGTGTTCCATGCGCTGGTCAGGAAGAACCTGGGGTGCACCCACCATATGTTCGGACGGGACCACGCCGGCGTCGGTTCTTACTACGATACTTATGCCGCCCATCGCATCTTTGATGACCTGCCGGATCTGGGGATAAAATCGGTTCTGACGCTGGAATGGTGGTACTGTCCAGTGTGCGGTAGCGTGGCCTACGAGGGATTGTGCGGACACCGGGAGGCGAAACAGGACCTGGCCGGCACCCTGATTCGCCGTATAATTCAGGGTGGCGAGCAGCCGGCGCCCACCACCTTGCGGGCCGAAGTGCTGGCCGTAGTCCGGGAGTGCGCCGAGAAATACGGCTTTGGGTCGCCCTTTGTTGAGGACAACTATTTGCAGAATCGCACTCCGGTGATGTCCATGCCCGCGCTGGAAGCTGACTGTTCCTGTACCCGCGAGACGTGACAATTCACTAATACCCCCGGCATAGCGGGCCGGGGGTATATTTTGTTGATACACATAAAAACAGGAGGAACCCATGCCCACCTTCGTTAACCCCAATACCTGTAACGCCTGCGCCGGCGAGCATCTTGGGCCACTGTGCGTTTACATCTGTCCCAATGACTTGATGGCGCTGGATTTGGACGCCAACAAGGGCTTTAACCAGGAACCTGAGTTGTGCTCCGAATGCTACGCCTGCGTCAAGCTTTGTCCCCAGGAAGCGATCCACGTTCGGGGCTATTCCGACTTCATTCCCCTGGGCGCTTCGGTGCAGCCCCGGCGGGTGGATAACGGGCTGACCTGGACCGTAACCTTCCGCAACGGCAAGGTGCTGGAATTTACTTACCCTTCCCGCAGCACCCCGGCCGGCTCCAGCGAACCCTACAAGAACTTCGCTGAAGACCCGGTAGGAGACTTGAAGGGGCAAGGTTTGGCCGGTGAATCTCTGTGGCTGGGAGTGGACGAGCTGCCCACTCTGTCGGCCAGCAATTAAAGGAGGCCTCGAGCAAAATGGCAGCGCCAACTGTAGAAACTATCGAGTGCGACATCTTAATTATTGGCGGCGGTATGTCGGGTTGTGGAGCCGCCTTTGAGTCCAAGTTCTGGGGCAGCGACCTGCGGGTGGTAATCGCTGAAAAGGCGGTCATCGAACGCAGCGGCGCCACCGGCGAAGGCTTGTCCGCCATCAACTGCTACATGGGTCAGCGTTACGGCTGGAATACCCCGGAAGACTTCGTAAATTACGTGGTCAACGATATGATGGGCCTGGCCCGGGAAGACCTGGTATATGACGTGGGCCGTCACGTGGATTCTTCGGTGCATCTGCTGGAGGAATGGGGACTCCCCGTCTGGAAGCGGGATGACGGCACTTATGAGCGCATCGGCCGCTGGCAGATTCCCATCCACGGCGAATCCATCAAGCCCGTTACCGCCGAGCCGGCCCGCAAGGCCGTGGGGCCGGAGAACATCTACGAGCGGGTTTCCGTAACTCACTTGCTGACCGACGCCAATGACCCTAACCGTATTGCCGGCGCCGTGGGCTTCGGGGTTCGGGAAGACAAGCTCTACGTTTTCAAGGCCAAAGCGGTCATCATCACCACCGGCGGCGCCTCCAACGTTTTCCGTCCCCGTTCCGTAAATGAGGGGATAGGCCGTACCTGGTATTCGGTATTCGCTACGGGTTCCGCCTACGGCTTGATGATTCCCACGGGCGCCGAAATGACCCAGATGGAGCACCGGTTCGTGCCTACCCGCTTTAAGGACGGCTATGGGCCGGTAGGTATGTGGTTTCAGTATTTCCACGCCCGGGTTACCAATGCTCTGGGCGAGGACTACACCGTTACCCGGGACGACGAGCTGGATAAGTATCCTCCCTACGGCCGCGCCATTCCTACGCCCACTCCACTGCGCAATCACCAGATGTTCCTGGACATTCAGGCCGGCAAAGGCCCGATGTATATGCGCACCGAGGAGGCCATGCAGAAGTTGGCCGAGGGCGACCCGGCCAAGATGGACAAGGTGCGGGAAGAGGCTTGGGAAGACTTCCTGGATATGACCATTGCTCAGGCCCTTACCTGGGCTTCCCAGAACATTGAGCCTGAAGTTACGCCTTCCGAGGTCAACCTGGCCGAGCCTTACATTATGGGTTCCCATTCCGGCGAGGCTGGCGCCTGGGTCAGTGGGCCGGAAGATTTGTCCCCCTCCGATTATTTCTGGGGTTACAACAAGATGACCACCATTCGCGGGTTGTTCGCGGCCGGCGACGGTGTCGGCGCGGCGCCCCACAAGTTTTCCTCCGGCTCCTTCACCGAAGGACGGTTGGCGGCGAAAGCTGCCGTGAATTTCCTGCGGGATAACGGCGACTCCCCCACCGTCAGCGACGAGCAGGTTCGCCAGTTGCACCAGACCATCTGGGCGCCGCTGGAAACCTTTGACCAACACCGGGGCGCTTCCACTGCGGCAGAGGTTAACCCCAATTACATTACCCCATCCCACGCCCTGGTACGACTGCAGAAGATTATGGACGAGTACGCCGGCGGCGCTTCCGCCTGGTACACTACCAATGGCCCGACGCTGGAAAGGGGCATCGCCCTCATCCAGATGCTGCGGGAAGACCTGAAACAGTTGGGCGCGCGCAATCGCCACGAACTGCTGCGCTGCTGGGAGGTGGTGCATCGCACCTGGGTTGGCGAGGCGCATATGCGGCACCTGCTCTACCGGCAGGAAACTCGCTGGCCCGGCTACTACTACCGGGCCGATTACCCCAACCTGGATGATGAGAACTGGCGGGTATTCGTCAACTCTACCTATGACGCAGCCAACGACAAGTGGAACCTGCGGACGCGGCCCTATATCAAGGTAGTAACCAAGTAGCCCCTTGCAGCAAGCTAAACAGTGAGTACCGGCCAGGCCAAATCATTTTGCGCCTGGCCGGATATTTATGGGGTCTGCGCGGCGTCCTGCTCTTCACTGTTGCCGTTTCAGCCAAAGGTAATCGCGTGGTCGATTAACGCTTATCTACCGGGCTGCCGCCTGACTGGAGCCGTGTCAATGTTTCCTGACGGGTGCTATAATCCTTGCCAGAGTTAGCGGAATGGCCCGGCAATATCGAGGACCGGAGGGCCGGCATGATTACGAAATTAGCTTATAACTGGCTTACGGACATTGACTACGAAGCCCTGGAATTTGATCCCGACGCCGTGGAGTTGCTGCCCGATAGAATGCTTCAATTTCCCATATTTGTAGAGATGTTTCACGTACTGGACGCCCATCTGAATACGATGGGCCCGCCGGAAGAGATTTTCCGCGGCGGCAGCAGCTTTATCTGCTACGACCGGTCCAACCTGAACGTTCGGGTAAGTCCCGATTTCTATGTAGCCTTTGGGGTGGATGCGGCAACGATAACGCAACGCCGGCTGTATCTGCCCTGGGAAGTGGGTAAACCGCCGGATCTGGCGCTGGAAGTGGGTTCGGAAAGCACCGCCGGTGAGGACACGGGAAGGAAACGGGACATCTATGCCCAAATTGGGGTAGGGGAATACTGGCTGTTCGACCCTACGGGCGGGGACCTGTATGGCGAGCCGCTGCTTGGGTTGGAATTGGTTGGCGGTTCCTACCAACGGCTGGATACAACCTATGCACCGGACGGAGTGCTCAAAGCCTACAGCCGGCTGCTGGGAATAAGCCTCTGCTGGCAAGAGGGCCGGCTGACCTTCTACAATCCCCAGACCGGGAACTACCTGATGAATTATACGGAAACTGAGACTGCCCTCAGGGCGGAACGGCGGGCCCGGCAGCAGGCGGAAGCAAGACTGCTGGAATTGGAGGAAGAATTGAGACGCCGCAGTTAAAAATAACCGGCGGCGCTGCGGTTAATCCTGAATCATACCAACTACTACCCACCCAAGGAGCAATTACGATGAAAGTAGGATTTATCGGTCTGGGCAACATGGGAAATCCCATGGCGACTAATCTGGTGAAGGCGGGCCACCAACTTACCGTCCATGACTTGCGGCGGGAGTCCGCCACCAACCTGCTGGAAATGGGCGCTGAATGGGCGGATACCCCGAAAGAATGCGTTCCGGGAAACGACCTGGTTCTTACCTCCCTGCCGGTGCCGCGGGACGTGGAAGCCGTGGTGCTGGGCGAGAACGGAATCCTGGAAGGAGCCTCTGCCGGCGACGTGTACATGGACCTGTCCACCAACTCGCCTACGGTTATCCGCCGAATCCACGACATTTGCGCGGAAAAGGGCGTTAACGTTCTGGATGCTCCGGTCAGCGGCGGCGTTTATGGCGCATCGGCGGCCACCCTGGCGGTAATGGTGGGCGGCGACCAGGCCATTTTCGACCGGATGAAGCCAACCCTCGACGCTATCGGCAGCCACGTCGTCTATTGCGGCTCTATCGGCAACGGAATGGTCTGCAAGATTTGCAACAATACGCTGGGTATGGGCATCGGCGTGTTGATGACCGAAGTGCTGACGCTGGGAGTAAAAGCAGGGGTGGACCTGGCAGTGCTGGCCGATGTCATCGCCAACAGCTCCGGCGGCAACCGGCGGCTCACGGAAAAATTCCCCCGCTACCTCTTCCAGGGCAACTTCGAGCCGGGCTTTGCCACCGCTCTGGCGGCCAAGGATGTGCGTTTGGGTACTGACCTGGCGCGGGAATACGGTATCCCTATGGACTTGGCCAACCTGGTTGACCAACGCCACGTCGAGGCTCTGTTCCGTGGTTGGGGGCCTGAAGATTCGGACGCCGTGTCCAAATTGCAGGAAGAGAAGGCGGGGGTACAACTCAGATTGCCGCAAGAGTAGCTGTCGGCAGCCCGGGGGCGTGCTTCAAGTCCACAAGCCGCCGCTTTAGAGCAAGATTTGGGAGCCAGCAACGTTGAATCGAAAATTCTACCTTCCGATGTCGGGGACAATTTCCCGTACCCTGCGCCTGGTTTATCTGCTTCCGGCGCTGCCGACGTGCGGTCTCCATAATTCGCCTCCCCAAGCCGGGGCAGCCGCGGGGAAGGACATCGACTGGGGTTATTGGGGCGCAGGAGCGCCGAATAATTGGGGTTCCCTGGCGCCGGAATTCGCCCTCTGTGCTGTCGGGATTCGCCAGTCCCCCATCGACCTGACCGGTTACGAAACGGACCCAACCGTTCCGGGGCTGATTTTCAGGTATGAGGGTAACGCCAGGGAGATAGCTCATAATGGGAAGATAGCCCACGTGGAATATGAGGTGGGCAATACGCTGACCGTGGGCGGCCAAACCTGCCAATTGACCTCGGTTCACATTCACGTCCACGCTGAGCACCAGATAGACGGTCAACTGTTCCCGGCGGAAATGCACCTGGTTCATCGCCGGCCGGACGGCGGACTGGCCGTGGTGGGGCAAGTCTTTAGCCTGGGCAATCCGGACCCGGTAGTACAGGCGCTAATTGACGCCTATCCGGAGGCCGGTCAAACCGGACATTCGGGATTCTCCCTGAACGCAGCGGGCTTCGTTCCGGCCGACTTGGGCTACTACCATTACGAAGGGTCATTGACCACGCCGCCTTGCTCCGAGGATGTGAAATGGTACGTGTTTCGGGAAATCAGGACGGTCTCCCAGGAACAAGTAAATCGTATCGCAGAATTGCACAATGGATTCAACCATCGGCCGATTCAGGCTGGGAACGGCCGCGCCATAGTTTACACCGGCCCCCGGCCGGTGGGGCAGGGGCGGTGAAGTTTGGTCGCTACAATAATTCTGTGGTGGTAGTTCCCGACAGGAATTTGCATGGGATCTGGGGGATTGATGACTCCAAACATACGAATGGAGCAATTGTCCCTGACCTACATCCGGGCAGTAGCCGCGCAGGCCGGTTTTCAGGTTTCCCGACCGGAAGTAGATTTGGGCATTGATGGATATTTACTATCCGATTTTAATCGACGTCCTCAAATAGGCTTTCAAGCCAAAGCGACGGCACAGGAAATCTTGCAGAACGGTGTCATCCGCTTTCCGCTGCCGATCAAGAACTATAATGACCTGCGTGCCGATAGCAGTAATCCGCTGATTTTGATCGTCCTTTTAATGCCGGAAGACGATACTCGATGGGCCGTTCAATCCAGTACAGAACTTTGCCTGCATCATTGTGCTTACTGGCTTTCCTTGGAAGGAATGCCGGTTTCTGACAATACATCCAGCGTAACCATCCAGATACCGGAGGCCAATATTTTTAGCGTTGACCAACTGACTGACCTTATGTATAAGGCCGGTTTGGGGGAGTCGCTATGTTAGTACAAATTCGAGATTTGAAAGCCCTGGAATCTCTATCCCTGGTCAATATCCGTGCGTATCTTACATCTCGAGAATGGCAAAGCACCGGGCGTTGGGGACAACGCCCGGCGTATATCTATGTGAAGGAACAGGCGGGGCGGAGTTGGGAGATTCTCGTTCCGCTGAGGGATACCTTGATTGATTACGCAGAGAGCGTAGCCGGTATCATCAAGACTTTGGCGGAAATCGAGGAACGCTCCCAGCTTGATGTCTTTTACGATTTGGCGGCTGCCGGCGCTGACGTGATTCAGATACGCTCCGCTAATGACCTGGCTTTGGAACATCTTTCCCTGCGTCAAAACGCCGACTTCCTGGGCAATGCTTATGATTTGCTGGCCGCTGTTGCCCGATCTGTGGAAAAACCTCGGGCTGCCTATCGTGGAAAGCCGAGTGCAGAAGTGGCGGAATATCTGAATACCGTGCGTCCGTTTATCGGACAGCACCAAGGATATGCACTGACCCTTCATTCGCCGGTGCCGGCGGAAATTGGGCAACAAGACTTTGGGGACGATTTTCAAGCGCCCTTCCCGCGCCGTACTATGCACAAGTTGGCTCAAGCCCTGGACTATACCGGCAAGGCTATCGATGAGGCCATATTCGGGGATACACTGGTTCCCTTTGAGCGGGCGGTCCAATTCGGTGTTAGCGCCAACTTTTGTGATGCCGTAGGGGAGTTGGCAAAGGAGGGCCACGGAATTGAAATCGACCTGGCCTGGGCCGATGCGCGTCCTTCCAATCTCCCGCATTCTCATTTCCCGTTTTCGAGCAAATCATCAGATGTTTTAGCTGAGGCAGCTAATGCCTTCCGGCGTAATCAACCTTCCTACGATGAACAGATAGTGGCGCAAGTTGTCCAACTGGAAAGGGAACCTCAGGAGTTTGACGGAAGGGCGGTTATTTTGTCTGAGTGGGACAAGCGTCTTATCCGAATTCAGGTAGAATTCGACCAGTCAGTTTACGACACGGTGATCGAGGCATTTCAAGAGCACCGCTCAATCAGCCTGGGCGGGGATATTTATCGTTCCGGCTCAAGGTATGAACTCCGTAATCCACGTAACTTGTTAGTCCTGGAGGATGGTTAATCCGTAACCACGCGTATTTGCCGAAGGGAAAGTATGTCATCCCCTACCCCAGGTCATTCAGGCACTGTCGGATTGGTTTGCTCAGGCAGGTGAATATGGGTGTGTCACGCAGCGTATAGGGACGGGCCTCCGATTCCCGCAATGCCATCACCAGGTCCAGAAATGCGCCGGGGTCATCGGTTTCAAAACCCAGAACAAACTCCTGGTCGTCCAGCCCAAAGGAATAGGACGTGCTGATTTTCACTTCCGGGTAGCGGTGTCCGATGACGAAATGCTCGTTCATCAGGCGCTGCCGTTCCTCTTTGGAGCATTGGTACCATTCGTGAGTCTTAACGAAAGGATAGACGAACAGGTACTTGCGACCCACAATGCGCATAGTGGTGGAGACGCCCTCCTGACCTTCGTGCCGGTGGCTGTCCACGTAAGGGGAGCGGCGCGTCATTGCCAGGTATGAGTGGGGCGTATGCAAATAGCGCGCCAACTCGGTGCGGTTTAGTTGAGCCGTCAACTCATCTATGGCCTCCAGGGTGGGGCTGATTTTCCACAGCAAAAAGTCCACGTCGCCCCGGGTTCCCACCAGGCTGTAACTGGACATAGCCACCCGGTCCGTAAATTCGGCCAATGTGGCGGCAAACTCATCTTTGCTCCGTTCCCGGTCAGCGCCGGACAGCCTTCGCCACTCCGGGGACACCTTGTAGAAGGAATACTTTACGAAATCCCGCGCCTCTTCCTGCGTCATCTGAATCATCTCCGGTCTATTCTGGTTAGCATTGATATAGATGATAGCAACGGGGCGGCGGTTTAACAACGGCAGCTCCGGCAAAGTTCCGGCAACTCTCCCTTATCCTTTAAGCAGGGGAAATATGCCGTATCGTTTTTGTGCCGGCCGGATAAAGTGTTACAATCTCCCCGGCCCGGCAGCGGGCCGGGCTGACCAAATATGCCGAAACGAGGTTAATGTTATGGTGGAACTGGGTTCGGGCGATTACATCTATGAGGTAGCCGAGGGCTGGGGACAACTGCCTGACGGCTGGTCTTTCAAGGAAGTGGCGGCGGTGGGTGTGGACGCCAATAACAATGTGTATGCCTTCAACCGGGGCGAGCATCCGATGATAGTGTTCGACCGGGACGGCAATTTTCTCCGCTCCTGGGGCGAGGGCATTTTTCCGCGGGCCCACGGCATAACTATGTCGCCGGATGATACGATTTTCTGCACCGACGACGGCGATCACACCGTCCGCAAATGCACCCTGGACGGTCAGGTTCTCTTTACGCTGGGCCGCAGTGGACAGCCGGCGCCTTTTATGAGTGGCGACCCTTTCAACCGCTGCACTCATGTGGCGATTGATCCCCGCAACGGCGACTTTTATGTCTCCGACGGCTACGGCAACGCCCGCGTGCATAAGTATTCTCCCGACGGCCAGCATTTGTTCTCTTGGGGAGAGTCGGGCACCGACCCCGGCTGTTTCAATATTGCCCACAATGTCTGCACTGACAAAGACGGCTGGGTTTTCGTGGCCGACCGGGAAACCCATCGGGTGCAGGTCTTTGACTCCAACGGCAAGTTTGAAACCCAGTGGGTAAACATGGCTCGCCCTTGCGGCTTGTATATCGACCAGGTGGCGGAACGGACCTATATCGGTGAGTTGGGCGTCCCCATCGGGCCCAACTTTGAGGCTACCGACCTGGGGCCCCGAGTTTCCATCTACGATACCAAAGGCAATCTTATAGCGCGGCTGGGACGGGAGACTGAGGGTTGGACTCCGGGCCGGTTTGTAGCTCCGCACGGCATCTGCATCGATTCTCGGGGCGACATTTATGTGGGTGAGGTATCCTGGACGCACACTCGCAGCTACTCCAATCCCCCGGATAACCCGCGCACTTTGCAGAAGCTGGTCAAGAAGTAGCGGATAACCTAATGAGCATAAGGTGTTCTAATGGAAATACGGTTAGGCAGTTTGGTGCGGGACGCCCGGGAAGCCGCCGGCACGGTTATCGTGATTGACGTTTTTCGGGCTTTTACCACCGCCGCCATCGCTTTTGACAATGGCGCGACGGATATTACCCTGGTGGCTGAAGCGGCAGATGCCCTGACATTGCATCGCAGCGGCGTAGGCGACCTGCTGATGGGCGAGGTGGACGGCAAGCGGCCCGAAGGCTTTGACTACGGCAATTCCCCATACGAAATCTCCGGGGTGGCCCTGACCGGCAAGTCGCTGGTTCAGTCCACCCGGGCCGGCACGGTGGGAGTGGCTGCCGCCTTCGAATCCCCGGATACCGACGCCATCTACCTGGGGTCCTTTGCCGTGGCCGAGGCGACGGTCAAGGCGGTCTTGCAGGATGGGCCGGCTCTGGTCACGATTCTGGCTATGGGTGATCAGGGAGTTGTGCGGGCCGACGAAGATGAACAGTGCGCCATCTATTTGCGGAACTTGCTGGAAGGACGCCGCCCGGATACTGAGGCGGTGCGAAGCCTGATAATGACCGGCGGCGCCACCCAGAAATTCTTCGATGACCGCCAACCCCAGTATCATCCTCAGGACGTGGAGCTGGCGCTCCAGTTTAGTAAATACCCCTTTGCAATGAAGGTCAGTCGAGAGAACGGGCGACCGGTGGCCCGGGTGCACCGCCCGGCATCGGGCGATTAACTCCCGGCAGCGGCGAAGGCGCACCCGGAACCGCCGGGAAGGAATCAGGAATGACTGCGAACAAGCGCACCGGGCTTATCAGAATAGAGACTGGTCAGTGAAGTTTGCGCTTATTTGCGGCTTGAAAAAGTCCCGGCGGTTCTTTAGCCCATTTACAGCTTGAACCGGGTTAGCGCGAGGGCCTCCAGACCCGGGACCTGGCTGCGGCCTTCAAGGATGACTTCAGCCAGGCCGTGGGCCATACCGGTGCTCCAGAGGATGCCCTTTCTCCCGCCGCCGGTGGACAGGTAAAGGTTGTCCCAGCCCGGAACGGCGCCGACGATGGGCATACCGTCAGCGGACAAGGGACGGAGACACGCCGTCTGCTGCACCAGTTCCGCTTCGGCCAGGGAAGGGGCCATCCGGAGCAGGTCGCCCATCACCTTATCCCGGGCGCTGCTGGTAATCTCCTCGTCAAAACCGGCCTCCTCTTCAGTGGTGCCGGCCCAGATCAGGCCGTCGGGCTTGGATGCGGCGTAACTGCCCCGATAGTTCAACGACGCGGTCATGGGATTTTCCGAAAGCTGTAGCCGGATTATCTGACCTTTGAGGGGGCTTACCGGGATTTTTACCCCGCACCATTGGGACATACCGCCGACCCAGGGCCCGGCAGCCAGGACTACCGACCCGCCGGCGAGTTCGCCGGACTCCAGCTTCACCCCGTGGCACGTCCCCGACTCGCCCAGCAGCCCGATTGCTCGCCGCTGCAGAATAGTTGCCCCGTACTTCTCAGCGACCTGAGCGGCGGCCAGGTTGTAGCGGTAAGCCTCCACCGCCCCGGTCCCTCGAGCATAAACCGCCCCCGCACACTCCGGATTAGTCCGGGATTCCAATTTTACCGCATCGGCCGGTTCCAGCCATTCCACCTGGAATCCCGGAACTTTGGCCTGCCACCGCAAGTCGGCCTTGAGCGCGTCCGCCTCTTTGTCGGTGAAAGCCAGGTTCAAGCGGTCCCGCCGGCGAAACTGGGTGTCGATGCCGGTTTCCTCCTGCAGTTCCTCGTAAATGGTGGCATGACGGTTGAAGCACCAGACGCTGAAGTCCAGCAGCGGGTCTGGAATGCCGGCGCCCTCCAGAGGGCCAAGTCCGCCAAAGGCGAAACCGGAGGCGTGGCTGCCGACCGCATCGGCTTCAAGGATGGTAACGGTAGCGCCGGCACGGGCCAGCAGATATGCGGTAAGACAGCCGGCAATGCCGCCGCCAATGATGATTACGTCCGGAGCCGTTGCGTTGGAAGGGGATGCTGCCATATTTTGCGAATTACTGGTCACGACTTGCTCCTGAAGAGATATAGAGACTTTGCTCCCGGCATAATGATATACGGAATGAACCGCTTGGCAAGGGAATGAAGCCGCTGGCAATAGCGCTTATTGTCGGCAAACCGCGCAAATGCCCGACATTAGCCAACCCATACCCTGCCGCTTATGGTAAAGTATCTGACACTCGGAACCGGGCTGAATTTCCGCTTTTACCGACGTAATCCCGGCGTCCGTTCCCTTTCGGGCGCCGCCTAAACCGGGGTGATACTTGACATCGCGCTATGTCCTCGCCGGCCGGCAAATGGAGCTGACCAACGCCGAATCGCCCTGCGGCGGTAAGTCGTTGCCGGGTAGCCGGGTATGAACGGTTCTTTGCAGCAATTAGCCCGGCGACTGCCCTTTTACTACGGGTGGGTGATTCTGTTTTCCGCCAGCACTACTCAGGTGGTGCGGAATGCCTCCGCCAGCTTGACCCTGGCCGTGTTCATCTACCCGCTGGCCGCCGATCCGGAATTGAGCTGGAGCCGGACTTTGATTTCCGGAGCGGCCAGCGTCGGCGGGCTGGCGGCCTCGGCCTTTTCGCCCCTGGTGGGATGGCTGATTGACCGGTATGGAGCTCGGTTGATCCTGGCGTCCAGTGTTTTCGTGATGGGGTTAGCCACCATATCTCTCGCCTGGGCCACTATACCCATATTTTTCTACATCTTCTACGGAATAAGTCGGGTAATTTTTGCCAGTCCCATTCCCATCGGAGCCTCGGTGGTGGTGTCCCGGTGGTTTGTACGGATGCGGGGGCGGGCCAACGGAATGCTGTTCGCCTCTCATTCCATTGGTCTGGTAATCTTTCCCCTCATCGCATCGGCGGTTATCGCCGGCAGCGGCTGGCGGATGGCCTGGATTGCGCTGGGCGCCATGGTCTGGATCATTGCCCTGGTTCCGGTAACTTTCTTCATCGTCCAGCAGCCGGAAGACCTGGGACTGCTCCCCGACGGCGACCCGGAGAAGACCTTTCCTCCCGAGGCAGGCGGAACTGCCTCGGGAAGCGCTGCGGCGCCGGCGGAGGAACCGGCCTGGACCCTGCGGGAGGCGATGAAAACCCCGGCGCTCTGGATTCTGGCGGCCGGTGTTGGAACCCTGTTCCTGGTGCAGGCGGGAGTCAACACCCATTTGGCGGCCCTGTTGCGCGATGAAGGTCTCAGCGTCTTTCTGTCCGGTGTGGGTCTAAGTCTGTCGGCAGCCTTTATGGGCGCCGGGAGCTTGGCTTGGGGTTGGATTGCCGAGCGGTTCCCGGCCCGGTACGTACTGGCCGGGGTGGCGGCGGCGGTGGCCTTGCCGTCCCTCCTGTTCCTTACGGCGGATACCGCAATGGAAGGATTGGCATTTTCCGCCATGTTTGGCTTTGGAGTCGGCGGGATGCTCTCGGTTCCGCCGGTGGCTTATGCCGATTACTATGGCCGCCGGTCTCTGGGCGCCATCCGGGGTGTTACGGAACCGTTCACCAGCCTGGAGCAGGCCATCGGAACGGTAGCGGCGGGCATTATCTTTGACCTGACCGGCAGCTATGACATCGCCCTGATGGTATTTGCTTCCCTGGCCGGAGCGGTTGCGCTGGTGATTCTCTGGGCCGCGCCGCCCCGGCGGGGCAGAGTTATGTCCCGACTGACCTAAAGATTCAGCAACGGCTTGGGATTCTGGTTATCATTGGCGACAACTTCCGTCCCGGCGCAGATAACTTGCCGGAACCGGATAGCTGTCGGTTCCGGCAAGTTATCTGCGCCAATTAAATCTGGTCGTCCCGCCGCCAGGAAGAAGCGGGTTCCTGCCGATTGACTGGCGACGGGGTGCCTTGCCTTTGCGCTTGTGGTAAACTTAACAGGTTTATCGGCAATAGTTATCGTTCATTTTCTTGGCAGCTAGTTGCAGGGAGGCCGGTTTGCAGGAAACAACTTCGCTGGCGGCAGTGGGCCACCGCATAGTCGAGAATGTGGGGAAGGTCATCGTGGGCAAGACGGGGGCCATCCAGCAGGCCATGGCTACTCTCATTGCCCAGGGCCATATCTTGGTTGAAGATGTCCCCGGGGTAGGCAAGACCACCTTGTCCAAGGCTTTGGCGATTTCGGTCGGGTGTTCCTTCCAGCGCATTCAGTTCACCCCGGATCTCTTGCCCAGCGACGTGACGGGAATCTCCATTTACAATCAGCAGAGTGGGGATTTCAATTTTCGGCCGGGCCCGATTATGTCCCAGGTGGTGCTGGCCGACGAAATAAACCGGGCTACTCCCAAAACCCAGGCGGCCCTGCTGGAGGCGATGGAAGAGTTGCAGGTGACCGTGGACGGTGTTTCCCATATCCTGACTCCGCCGTTTATGGTGGTGGCGACTCAGAATCCGATTGAATACGAAGGAACTTTTCCGCTGCCGGAGGCTGAGCTGGACCGGTTCCTGATGCGGTTGAGCCTGGGGTACCCGGATTTTTCGGAGGAAATGGCGATTATCGAACGGCAGGAGCAGACTCATCCTATAGATTTCCTGGAGCCGGTGGCAACGCCGGAAGAGGTTATCGCCCTGCAGGATGCTGCCAAGCTGGTGTACGTGGACCGGCTGGTGCGTCAGTATATCGTATCGCTGACCGAGTCCACCCGGAACCACCGGGATGTGGCATTGGGAGCCTCGCCGCGAGCCACCCTGGGTTTGTTCCGGGTTGCCCGGGCGATGGCGTTGGTCAATGACCGGGACTACGTAATCCCCGATGACGTTAAGCTGCTGGCCAGCTCGGTGTTGGCGCACCGATTGGTGCTGTCGCCGTCGGCCCGGATGCGAGGCATCCGCAGCGACGAGTTGATCAATGATTTGCTAAACCAGATTAGCGTGCCAGGGATGGCTCAGGTTTAATGATGCGTTCCGGGCGCAAGTTCGCCGCATTTCTTGACGGCAACCTTTAGTTGATTATTGTTCCACCAGAGATTTCGTTTTGAGCAAGCGGACTATCGGCATCCTGATTTTGCTGGCCGTGGTAGCCTTTTATACCCTGGGCACCGGCTTTCCCTTCTTTTATCGGTTCCTTTACGTCATCGTGCTGGTGATGGGCTTTGGCCTGCTATGGGCCTGGCTTAACTTGCAAGGACTGGAAGTTCGGCTTACCCGCTTGTCCCACCGGGGCCAGGTCGGCAGCTTCCTGGAGGGACAGGTGCAGGTGGTAAACCGCTTCCGCTTCCCCAAGTCCTGGCTGGAAGTCAAGGAGGTTTCCGACATTCCCGGTTACACCACCGGACGGGGCATCGCCATGGTCCGGGACCAGTCCCGCAGTTGGCGCATTGAGACATACCTGGCTCGCCGCGGGGTATTCAGGACCGGTCAAATCGAGGTAACCAGTCAGGACCCTTTCGGCCTGTTTCGACTTAACCGTCGCTTCCTTGACCCCCAGCAGTACGTGGTGTTTCCGGCCACCGAACCGCTTCCCGACCTGGACCCGCGTTTTGCCTATTTACCCAGTGACCGGCGGGTAACCCGTCGCTCCGACCACATTACGCCGGAATCCTCAGGGGTTCGCGAATACGTCTATGGCGACAGCTTTCGGCAAATTCACTGGCCCTATACCGCCCGAATGAACAACCTGATGGTCAAAGAGTTTGATATGGGGTTGTCGGCGGAAGCCTGGGTAGTGCTGGATTTGCAGCGCAGTTCCCATGCCGGCGATGACCTGGTGGATAACACCGAGGAATTGTCCGTAACTGTTGCGGCGTCCTTGCTGAGTCAGTTGAACGAATTTTCCATGCCGGTAGGGGTGGCGACCAACGGCGACCGCACCTGGATGCTGCGCCCCGGCTCCGGGCCGGAACACATAGGCAATTTGATGGAGGCGTTGGCAGGTGCGCGCGCGCAGGGCAGCGTAACCCTGGAACGGTTTATTTACGACCTGCAAGGACATGTGAGTCGGTTCAATACTTTGACCGTCGTTACCCCTTCCCGCCGAACCGAGTGGATTCCGGCGCTGGCAAGTCTGCGTCGGGATGGGGTAAATGTGGCCGTAGTTTACATCGATCCATCGGATTTCGGGGCTCCTTCGGAAGCGCAGTCGCCGCTGGACTTCTTGTATTCCAACGATATACCGGTCTATCACGTTAGACGGGGGCAGCCATTGAACGAAGCGTTACAGATGCCACTGTACGCTCATCCTTATCCGGCGCCGCCTCCCTCGGGCCGCGCCGGCCCGGGTGAAGGGGAAGGTATGTCTGAAAACGGAGGCTTGGGAACGCCAGCCCCGGCCCAATTCACTTTTGGTGGATCTACCGGGCCGGGAAGTTCGGAGGCCGGGGAATGATTGGGGTCAGTCAGGGCGGAGCCGCCGTAACCGCAAGGAGCCCAAACCCGGAGCAGTTGATGGGCCGAGTATTGACGCTGCTCAACTACGCCCGTCCCGCCGACGGGTGGGCTACAGTGTTTTTGCTGGCCCTCAACTTGATGGTCGTGGTCTGGTCGGTAGAGCAGGCTGACTGGGTGCCTACCCCAAACCTGGTGAGCTTGATTATGCTGGCGATGCTCACCGGCCTGGTACTGTCGCGCATCCCGATATGGGGCCTGCTGCTGCTGCCCCTGGGGTTGGTTATCGGATTCTGGGTGGTGGTGGCGCAGATTACCTCCTTCCAGGCGGAAGGCATGGAGCTGGCTAATGCCGGAGAGTTGTTTGATCGACTGAACCTTTGGGTAGTGGCCGCTCGCACCGGCAGCATTAACATCGACCGGGAACCTTTTGCCTTCGCCTTGATGTCGCTGACCTGGATGGCCGGATACTTTGCCGCCTGGGTATTTTTCCGCCACCGCAACTTTTGGGGCGTGTTTGTCCTGGGCGGCGCGGGTCTGCTTTCCAACCTTACTTTTCTGCCGCAAGAGGGCAGTATTTACCTGGGCATCTACCTGTTGACTGCCTTGCTGCTGGTAGCCCGGGTGCAGGCCGTGCGCCGTTTGCAGGACTGGCGCCGCCGGGGATTTCAGGCCGACAGCCATCTGGGTATTTTGTCCCTTTCGGACAGCCTGATCGTTACCTTCTTTGTTCTGCTTTTTGCTTTCCTGATGCTGCCTACCGGCCGCTTTTGGCAGCCAGCCCACGACGTGTACGAATATATGCGTTCTCCCCTGGTTCGATTCGAGGAGGATTTCAACCGTCTGTTTGCCGGTCTGCCGGCCCGGAAACCGCTGCCCTACCGAATCTGGGGCGACGTGATGGCCTTCCAGGGTACGATTAACCCCACCACCACCCCGGTGCTCCAGGTGGAATCGCCGGTGGCAATGTACTGGAAGGCCCGCAGCTACGGCACTTATACCCCCAAAGGCTGGATTTCGGATAACACTCGGTTTGAGCCAACGGACTGGACGCCCAGCCATTCGGCGCCCCAGCCTTACGAGAAGCGATTCGAGGTTACCCACAATCTCACGCCAAATTACCGGACTCGCAACCTGTTCGCCGGAGGACAGATTATCTCGGCAAACCGGGACGTTCGCATCGAAACCTACGATTCTCCTATATATAACGTTGACTTGAGCGGCCCGTTGCAGTTGGGGCAGACCTACCCGAAGCTGGAAATTGCTACGGTAAATCTGGACCGGGCTTTGCGTCAGGCCGGGCCGGCGGCGGGACGTTCTCAACTGGCTCAGGCGGTGCCGCCCGGGTTCCAACTGGTTGACGTGGTCCGGTCGGGAGACCAGGTGCAGCAGGTAGCCCTGGCGGAACTGCTGCCCGAACATCCCGATACGCTGTCCCTGCGAACCGCGGACAAAGCCTTCAAGCAGGGTGAAACCTACGAGGTTACCTCCTCCGTTTCCCTGGCCGACGCCGAAGACTTGCGCCTGGCCGGGCTGGATTATCCGACCTGGGCCCTGGCTAAATACACTGCCCTGCCGCCGGAGGTGCCGCAGCGGGTCCGGAATTTGGGCCGCGAACTGACCGTTAATGCGGAAACGCCCTACGATAAAGCCAAAGCCATTGAGTCTTATCTGAAGAGCGCCTACCCATACTCCCTGTCCATCGAACCGCCCCCGTACAATGCCGATGGGGTGGACTATTTTCTGTTTGAGCAGAAGCGGGGCTACAGCGAGTATTTTGCCTCGGCGATGACGGTGCTGCTGCGCACTCAAGGGATTCCGGCCCGAATGGTTACCGGCTACACGGTAGGGGACCAAGTGCCGGACCATGACATCTACGTGGTTACCGACAGTCACAGCCACGGCTGGGTGGAGGTTTTCTTCCCCCGCTATGGCTGGATCAGCTTCGAACCAACTCCGGGCGCGGTGATACCATTGGCGGTTCAGCCGGTAGCGGCAGAACGGCCCGACTCGAGCGATCTGCCCTCAGTAGTTTCGGAAGTACCGATTTGCGAGTTTGAGGACGAGGAGGACTGCGAAGAGGACTTTCTTTCGGACAACTTGCCTACGCTGGAACAGACGCCGCTGGCAATAGAATTGTTGCAGCGATACTTGCCCTGGGTGGGCGGAATATTAGGCGTCCTGGCTTTGCTTGCGGCCCTGGTGTGGATTTTCTGGCGCCGCTTCCTGTCCGCTTCCCCGAACCCGGAGGTAATGTTCCGGCGTCTGACCTGGTTGGGCCGGCTGAATGCCCTGGGCCCGGCCCGTTACCAGACACCTTTCCAATACCTGGAACGACTGCACGACGAAATGCCGGACCACCGGCAGCAGCTATCGGTAATTGTAGCTAGTTACGTCAGCCATCTGTATGGCCGTAAAGATACTTCGGAAGCGGAAGCGTCACGCTTGATGGAAGCCTGGCTGGGAATCCGGATGCCTTTGCTGTTCCATCTGCTGCGCCGCCGCGCGGAAAAGACGGAAGGAGCGCAGACAGCATGAAAACATTCAACCACTGCATCTATCCCGGCCCGCACGGGTGGATTGGTATGGTGGGCAGCCGGGATGGCCTCATTCGCCTGAGTATGAAGCCGACGCCCGAAGCGGTCCTGGAAGACTTGGGGGAAGCCCTGGCCGGCTCGGAACCGGATGAGGCGGCCTTCGCGCCAGCCCGTCAATGCCTGGAGCGGTACTTTCAGGGCGAGACTGAAGCGCTTAATGAGATAGATTTGGACCTTAGCGCGGCGCCTCCCTTTTTTGGCGCTGCCTGGGAAGCGTGCCGCCGAATTCCCGCCGGCGAGACGCGCAGTTATGCCTGGCTGGCGGCGGAAGCCGGCCGTCCCCGGGCGGCCCGGGCCGCCGGTCAAGCTATGGCCCGCAATCCCCTGGCCCTGGTGATACCGTGTCATCGGGTTATCGGAAGCGATGGCGACCTGCACGGCTACGGCGCCGGCGGATTGACGGTCAAGGCGCGTTTACTGCAATTGGAACAGAACCGGCCGGCCCTTCCCAGCGCAAGGTTTTAACCTGCCGCGGGCAAGCCAGGGACACCCCTTCTTCGCGTTATGGCGCGGTTTCATTCGGCTGGACCGTCCGGCATTGCGGCGGTTAAGGCCCGGCAGTCGGCTAATCCCAGGGTTTCCAAAGTTATGGCTCGCCTTTTATCTGCCTACTCCGGCAGAGATTAAAAGGCGAGCCATCAAGAGCTGCGTATAACCTTCGGGGTTGGACTTTACACGGCGGCGCCTTCCTCTACATCTACATCTACATCCGCTTCTTCCTCCAGGGACGGACGGGCCAAAGGAAGCTCGATAAGCATCTCGGTAAACTCGCCCGGCTCAGAGTTAACGTGAATAAATCCGCCGTGCTCGCGTACTATATCGCTGGAGATAGCCAGGCCGAGACCGGTGCCTTGATCCGTGGGCTTGGTGGTAAAGAAGGGGTTGAACATCTTCTCTACTACGTCGGGAGGTATGCCGACGCCGTTGTCCCGAATGCTTATTTCTACCGTGTCTTCCAGGCGACGCGTGCTGAGTTGCAGGGTAGGCACATAGGACTCGCCCTTTTCCAGGGCAGTCCGGCGTCTCTCGTTGGTAGCGTAACAGGCATTGCTGACCATGTTAAGGAAGACTCGCCCCAAGTCCTGGGGAATGACCTCCATTTCACCCAGCTCCGGGTCGAGATTAAAGAGCAGGTCCAGTTGGAAGTCCTGGTCCGTAGCCCGCGCGCTGTGATACGCCAGTCTGGAATGTTCATCCACCAGGCGGTTAACGTCGGTCATCTGGAACTCACCGGCATCCCGGCTCATCATCAGCATATCGTGAACGATGCGGTTGGCTCGTTCGCCGTGATTGCGAATTCGATCCATGTTGTCGTTCAGGTCGTCGGAGATTTCCTGGATATATTTCTGCTGCTCATCGCCGATGTCTTCGGATACCTCGCCCAGGACTTCCTGAAGTTCATCCAGCAGCTCCGCCGAGGATTCGGAGAAGTTCTTAATGAAATTGAGGGGGTTTCTGATTTCGTGGGCTACGCCCGCGGTCAACTCACCCAAACTCGCCAGCTTTTGCTGGGTAATAATCTGGTCCTGGGCGCGGCGCAAATCTCCCAGGGCGGTCTCAAGCTCGCCGTTCTTTTCCTGCAAGTCGTTAGCCAGCAATTCCACCAGGTTGAGCCGCTGCACTTCCAAAGCGTGGCGCCGGAAAACTTCCACCGCGGCAGCCATATCGGTGATTTCGTCGTGGCCGCCCACTTCCAGCTCCGTCTCCAGGTCGCCGCCGGCCATGCGGCGCATCCCTACGGAAATCATTCCAATGCGTCGCAGCAGGACCCGGCCGACTACCAGCCAGCCTACCAGCGCTGCCACGATTATGCTGATCAAGCTGATTACCAATAGCACGGTGATACCGGTCGCAATGGCCTGGTTGGAGGCTTCACTGGCTAGTTGGGCGTTGCTGCGGGCTGCCGTAACCAGACCGTCCACTTCTGAAACCATAGTAGATGCGACATCCTGGTTGCTGGTCAGCAGTCTTTCCTGACGCTCGGCCAAGCGTAACTCCTGATAAAGCAAATTGAAGCCGGTGCCTTCGGCCAGTCCCAAAATAGAAAGTCGCTCGAAAATAGGGGCGATGTCTTCGTGAATTGCGGTGCCACTTAGAGAATCCAGGTTGAGGTTGATTCGGCCAATTGCAGCTTCAAACTCTTCCTTTAAGGGCTCCAGGGCTGCCGATTGCCGGACGGCGAAGGCATTCCCCATCAATTCGGTCGCGATATTCGCATCGCCGTATAGTTCGGACAACAGACGGTGGCGGTTAAACTCGCTTTGCGAGAAATGGACATCCAGCGGGTCCGGCGGGTCTCCGATTTCCCGGTATCCGGTCATCGTATAAAACAGTTGGTCGTCCAGCGCGGTAAGCAGTGTACCGTCGAGGTCGCTTCTAACGGCGGCCAAATCATCCCGCAGGTTTTCCCGCTTTTCTTCCTGCACGAGAATTTCCGTTTGCTGATTCCGGATGGTTCTGATATTGGTATTAAGGAAATCAGCCCCATTCCGGATTCCCTGGAAGCGATTGTCATCCCCTTCCAGGTTCAACGCCTGCAACGACGATTCCAAACTGTTCAAATCTTCGTCCAGAGGTTCATAAATCTTTTCCAGGTCTTCCACTGACTGGGCGGTGACTATTTGGGGAGCGGCAGCAACCAGGCTGCTGCTGTGTTGGGCCACTTCAAAGGCAGCGACCATCTCCGGAATGCTTTCGTTGTTGACATTGGCCTGGGCTCGGGTTACCCGGTCAAAGGATGCAACACTTACCACGCTGGCGGAAAGAGTGAGGGATACGATGATGGCAAATGCGATATAAAGCTGCGTGGAAATCTTCCGGCGGCTTTGCATCAGGCGAGGCCACAAAGTTACCAGAAACTCCCGGTCTTCCGCGGAAAAGGGCTTGCGAATTCGTTTCTTGAATTCGGCGAAAACTTTCCTTCTGGCTTCGCCATACTGGAAATGCTTTGCGGCCTGAATATCTCTTTTAAGCGCATCAATCACGGAAACACTTCCTGCAAGTTTTCTATTGGCCGGTGCTGGCCATCAGGGCCGATAACAGTAAGGAAAACACTGTCTGACCCCTGGTTATCGGCGAACCCGTAGTGCAGGTTAAATCCTTCCAATTCGATGGTTTCGGCCTCGCGCAGGGTGTCCAGGAAGCATTCCCGAGTCAGGTCGCGGCCACACTTTTCCAGCCCGTGCTGAGCTAAACGGCCGGCGATGTAGCCTTCCAGTGAAATCCAGCCCGGGGTTGCATCCGGCTTGAACTCGCGCAAGGCGTTCAAGTAAGAATTTACAATCGGGATTGACGAATCGGTGGGAAAGGGAACCACCTGGGATACGATGACATCCCGGCCATCCGGCCCCAGAAATTGGGCCAGGGCATTGCTGCCAGTGAAAGAGGTGGTAACGAAGACCGGGTCCATTCCGGTGCGCCGGGCCCAAACGACCAGGGTAGCGACCGGCTGGTAGGTGCCCACCATTATGATGGCTTCCGGATTGCCCCGGCGCAGGTCCAGCAGCGCTTTCTTGACTGCCAGGGTGTTTCTGGGATAAAAGCCTACGGAAACGGTTTGCATACTGCGTTTTTCCAGGGCCCGGGTTATAGCCAGCAGGCCGGCGCGACCAAAGGAATCGTCCTGGTATAAAACGCCAATCCGATTAATCCTCAGGTCCTCGGTCAGCCGAGCTACGACTTCCTCAGTTTCCTGACTGTAGGAAGCCCGCATATTCACCACGTTGCGCCACTTGGCTTCGCGCAGGAAATCGGCGCCGGAAAAGGGCGCGATATAGGGTACATTGGTATCGGCGGCTATTGGCACTGCGGAACGGGAGGTGGGAGTTCCCACCGCCCCAATCAAGCCGAAAACTTTGTTCTCATCGATAAGTTCAAAGGTGTTGTCGATCGCCTCTTCGGGCTCGTACCTATCGTCCAGGGACTCCAGCTTCAGTTCCCGTCCGTGAACACCGCCGGCCTGGTTTACTTCGTCGAAGGCAATTTGAATGCCCAGCTGCATATTCGTGCCCAGCTCCCAGGCCGGGCCGCTAAAGGCGGCAGACTGCCCAAACAGCACCGAGTCATCGGTTACGCCGTTTCGCTGGTACCGCGTTTCGTCATCCTGGCCGTACTGGCTGTTAGTGGGTGGGGGAGTTGCTTCGCTTTCAGGGGGGAGGTCATTCTCGCCGTTTCCACCGCCACAGGCAATGGGGACGAAGAGCAAGAACAAGGCAATCGTGAGCACACAGATTCGTAATTGCAAAGATGATTCCTTCATTGCAACCCGCGCCGAACCTTTACTGGTCGGACTTGTTGATTACCATGACCGAATGATTTTTCGAGTCCTCGCGGCGATACTGGAAATCGTCGGTCATTTCCATCACCAGATGCAAACCCAAGCCGCCGACGGGACGCTCTTCAATAGCGCCGTCGGTAACCGCGTCTTTTCGGTCTTCCAGAGGATTGAAAGGCATACCATCATCGATGAATTCTATGGTAATAAAATCCGAATTTGAGGTAAGACAAATGTCAAAAGTGTGAATACCTTCACCGTAGCCGTAGCTTATAATATTCAAGCCAAATTCTTCAAGGACTAAATTAGTCTTGAAAGTGAGACCTGGCGGCCAATCTTCCTCGCTCGCCAGTTGTTCTACCGAGGCAAAGATACGCTCCAGTTCTTCAACGCGGGTCTCGACTTTCAAATCCAGCTTTGCGACCATCAGTCTGTCTCCCATCGGCAAAGGGTGAGGCAGGTAATGTCATCGGATTGGGGGGTGCTGCCGGCAAAGGTGCGCACGCTTTCGAAAATGGCCTCATTTATTTCGCGGGGGTCTTGCGAAGGGGTATTAACCAATACCTCCGCCATCCGGTCGACGCCAAATTCTTCACCATTGGCATTCATAGCCTCGGATACTCCGTCTGAATAGAAGAAAACCGCATCTCCGGGCAGGATTTGGAAGGATTGCTGGTCATATTCCATATCTTCCATCACCCCGGCGGCGATGCCGCCGGTAAAGGGCAGGGGAAGAATGCTTCCATCCTGGCGCCGGACGTAGGGAGCGGTATGCCCTCCGTTAGCGTAGGTCAACATTCCCGTGTTGGTGTTGTAGATTGCGTACAGGAGGGTAACGAACATCATCGCTTCGTTACCGTCGCAGAGCAGATTATTAACCTCCTTCAACACATCGCCGGGCTGAAAGGTGCCGAGTGCCGAACCCTTGAGCAGCGTCCGACTGGACATCATGAACAAGGCGGCGGGTACGCCTTTGTCGGAAACGTCGGCGATGGCGATTCCAATGCGATCCCGGTCCAGGTTGATTACGTCGTAAAAATCCCCGCCTACCTCCCGCGCCGGTTCCATACTGGCATAAACGCTGTAGTCGTCCCCCACCGGGAAGCTGGTCGGCAGTATTGACTTCTGGATACTGCTGGCGACATTCAGTTCGTTTTCCAGACTCACCAGTCTATCGCGGGAAGACAAGGCCGCGCGCCATTCAATCAGGTGGGCCATAGTCCGGTCTATGGTTATCAGGAGGTCTTCAAAGTCCAGGGGCTTGGTAACGAAATCGAAGGCGCCACGATTCATAGCGGTGCGGATGTTCTGCATATCCCCATAGGCGGATATGATTATGGAGCGCACGTTGGGGTCCACCTTGGGTATTTGCTCCAAAAGGGTGAGGCCATCCATTTGGGGCATATTAATATCGGAAATCACCATGTCAACGTCTTCTTCCCGTCGGAGTACCTCCAGGGCCTCGACTCCGTTGTTGGCAAAGACAAAGTTGAATTGCCCGGAACGAATCCGCCGCCGCATCCGCTGCAGGACTAAAGGCTCCAGGTCCGGCTCATCATCCACTACCAGAATCTTAAATGGTTTAGACATAAGTTCGGTCACTTCAATGCGCTCCGCTTTCTACCCATCAGCCAGGCAGCCGAAGCCAGCCAAGCAGTCAGGGCAAAATTTCCCGGCCGGCCTAACCGGCACTTCATGGGGCGACGGCTCGGCTATCCAATAGAGCCAATAGCCGCATCCTGGGAATCGTGAATTGGAATTATCTTGTCGAATCCGCTAATTACAAAGACTTCCTTGACCGATTCGGACAAGGCGCAGGCCACCATTTTAGCGCCCTGCCGCTGCAAGTCTTTGGCAATCAGCAAAACTACTCTCAGGCCGGCGCTGCTGATGTAGGTCATATTTTCCAGGTCGAGGACCACAGCTTTGTCTCCTGCGTCAATCTCAGTCTTCATTGCAGCCTGGAATTCGCTGGCGTTGGTGCCATCCACCCGACCGTCAGCCTTCAGCACCAGACTGGTTCCTTCACGGCGAGATTCTATATTCATGGCCTAGCCTCCTAAAAACTTGGCGCTTTGATCTGCTTTTCTGGCCCGGATTGATTCCGGGGCGTCCAGGAAAGGTTCGAAAACTTCTGGCTCAACTATAATACGTTGTGAATCGTTTGACAACAAACCGGATATAACTCAAAGAAAAAAGAAATCAGCCGCCTTCAAGCTTCGCGCAAACGCAATGGCTTGAAACTTCAGCGTATCAGCGGGAAGCGAGGTGATTCCTGATTATGCCAAGGATGCGCTAATCCCGCATAATCCAGGTTCCTTCGTCTCAAGCAGAAACTTGAGGAGCGCCAGCGACGCTCCTCGACCGATATTACATTTTCAGGAAAGGATTCCGGACCGCCGGGGCTGGCTGGCTCTGGCTAGGTTCCGATCCAGCCGGAGCCGGAAACGTCAATCACCTGATTATCCGGGCCACGGTACTTTTCCTCATAGTAGCCGCGTCCCGCCGGATTGTGTCCCCCGCCCAACTCGATGCGCATATTCAAGGCTTGAGCGCCTTCCGTTTCCAGCTTTTCCTTGATCTCGTCCATATCCTCGACCATGAAGCCGAGATGGTCGATACCGGCGTAGCCGGCTACGTCCCGGGGACTCTCCTCGCCGCCCTGGTCAATAGACTTCAGGATAGCCAGATTGATATAGCCGTCGGAAAGGTAAAGTCCTGAGGCCGCCTTGCCGACCTCTTCCAGCCCAAATACGTTGACGTAGAACTGGGCGGTCTTTTCCGGGTCCGGGGTGCGAATAGCGATATGCTTGATTCTGGGCATAATTTCCTCCACATTGCGAAATGCGGGATTCCGGTATGCTGGGTTCCGCCCGAATTATAGTGGGTCCAGGTTCCTTTTATCAACTGTCAACCGGCAACTGACGGCTATGGAAGGGCAAACTCGCTGTTGCCATCTCCTGCCCTCACCCCCGGCCCCTCTCCCGCGAGGAGAGGGGAGTTTAGTTTCTCCCTCTCCCCCAGGGAGAGGGTTGGGGTGAAGGTGCGTGTCGCTTACCGGTGCCAGCCCATACCCTGGAAAAATCCCCGCAGATAGGCTATTTGGCCGCCGTGAGCGACGTTGTCCCAAACCAGTTTCCCCAATGCGGTGGCAATGGTGTGGCCGCGGGTTTCGGCCTCGGGAGGGAAGGTAACGCTGCGCTCCATATCTGCGAAGGTGAGGGAGCCGATGTAGTCTCGAGCTGCCTGACGAACCTCTGCCTGGTAGCCCAGCAGTACCGCCAGGTCCGGCGCCGACCAGCCGGCCAGGTCCTCCGGGGTCCATCCCATGCCGCGCACGTCGGGCGTCATACCAAATTTTCGCTCCACCCCTGGCTAATCCAGAAGGAGGGTAGTCCCTGGAGCCTTTGGTTAATAAAGGTGTCAATCACCCGGTTCATGTGCCACAGCAGCCAGGCCATCGAGTTGCATTCCGGAGCGGGTTGGCGGGCCAGAATTTCCGCATCCAGCCCCGCCACTGCGGCATCCACCATATTCCAGTTGCGTTCCAAAGCCCACAAAACGGCATCGCCGGCAGCCATATTGTCCCTCCCGTATTCCACAGATTCCAGGTTAGTATATGTCAGGAGCCGGTAGCCGAAAACCGGCCCGGCGTGCGAAAATCGGACATCCCGGCCGGCGGGAAAGCTAAAACGTACTTTGTCGCCGATTCTTGAAAGGAGGTCAGGCAACATGGACTTGGTGGATGAGCAGCTCCGCAACAGCAGGACGATTGCCGTGGTGGGACTGTCCGACAACCCGGACCGACCCAGCTACGGCGTATCTCGTTATATGCAGGCCCAGGGCTACCGCATAATTCCGGTTAACCCTACGATTGAGGAGGCTCTGGGCGAGAAAAGCTACACGGACTTGAAGTCGGTGCCGGAACCCATTGATATGGTGGACATTTTCCGTCGCTCCGAGTTGGTCGGGCCGGTGGTGGATGAGGCTATTGCGGTGGGCGCCAAGTATATCTGGATGCAGGATGGAGTCATCAACGAGGAAGCGGCCGCCCGGGCTGAAGCGGCGGGTATCCCGGTGATAATGAATGATTGAACCCTGCGCCAGCATCGCCGCCGGTTCGGCGGCAGCTAGTCCCGGGCAACAGACTGGCCTGACCGTAAATATGGACCCCGAGCCGGCCGCCGGATAAAACCTGGTTCCGGCGGCCGGAGCGCTTTTCCTGAATCCTGGCCGCCCGGTTGTTCGTCTTTCCGGGGGCGGAAATCCGGTACTCCTATCGGCTGTTTTTTGCCTTGAAATCACCTTAATTCGTTGATAAATGGCCTTGTATCAGACGTTTTCGAATTTACTTGACACTAAAGCGCACCGAGAATAACATTTAGCAACCTGGCAATCTTTCCAATGGCAAAAGTATCTTTCCGCGCAAACCACTTCCCGTAAGCGGCTAACTCGAAACGTAAGAAGGAGGGACAGGCATGGCAAGCAATGACATTGCGTTAATGGCTCATCTGATGCGCCGCGCCGGCTTTGGCGCATCCTACGAAGAACTGGAGAGAAGGGCCGCCGCCGGTTACGAAGCTACCGTGGAGGACCTGCTCAATCCGCAAAACCAGCCCAGCCTGGATCTGGATATTTTGGAGCGGCGCTTCGTTGACTGGAAGGAGATGAACGCTCTGGAAGTTAATCAGGCCTATTGGACCTATGCCATGATTAATACCCAGCGGCCGCTGGAGGAAAAAATCGCCCTTTTCTGGCACGGCATTTTCTGCACCGGCAACTCCAAGTGCGAGCACGGCCGGCAGATTAAGCTGCAGATCGATATGTTTCGGGAAATGGGCCTGGGCAGCTTCCGAGACCTGCTGCTGGGCCTGTCCACCGACCCGTCCATGGTCTTTTACCTGGACAACTGCATGAGCCATAAGGATGCGATTAATGAGAACTGGGGCCGGGAATTGCTGGAGCTCTTTTCGATGGGCGTCGGCATGGACGGCGAGGCTAACTACTCCGAGGATGATGTTAAGGAGTGCGCCCGGGCCTTCACCGGCTGGACCATCACCAACGCAATCCCGCGCTATCCCTATGGCCGGTACGAAGCCGGGTTCATCTACAATTCTGCCGACCACGACAATGACTCGAAGACCTTTCTGGGGGAAACCGGCAACTGGAACGGCGCGGACGTAATCGACCTGATTGTTAAGCAGCCGGCCACGGCCAGGTTCATTTCCCGGCACCTTTACAACTTCTTCGTGGCCGATGATGTGCAGGTTCCGGCCTGGCAAAACACGCCGCCGCGGGATGCGGCAGCCATCCAGATGCTGGAAGAAGAGTATTTCCGCTCCGGCTATAACATCGGTTCTATGCTGCGGGTACTGTTCAACTCGGACTGCTTCAAGGAAGCCCGGTTTGCCAAGGTAAAAAGCCCGGCCGAGGCCGTAATCGGCACGATGCGGGTGGTAAAGGACTTTACCACGCCTAAGCCGGGCCTGCACAACCTGGCGATGAACATCCGCTATATGGGCCAGGACTTGATGAATCCCCCGACGGTGGAGGGCTGGCACACCGGCGGCGAGTGGATTGACAGCGGCACACTGGTAGAGCGCATCAACTTTGCCGCCGACCAGGTAGGCAACCTGGAGCTACCGGGAGTGCGGGAAATGGTTGACCGGGTGGGCGCCGGCGCTGGAGCAGTCACGGCGGAAGAATTGGTTGACCGCTGCCTGGAACTCCTGGGCGCCTACCAACTGGCGGAGGGGACCCGCTCCCAGTTAATTGACTACGTTGCCCGGGACGGCGACCTGCTCCCAGGCTCGCCGGACTTCTCCCAGCGGGTAGGGCAGACGCTGCAACTGGTTGTTTCCACCCAGGAGTACCAGTTTGCCTGATTTCCCCGGCAAGCGCATCTCGGCTCCAATTGTTATCGGGAGGAGAAGAAATGACTTCGACACAGAAAGACCCGGTGCTGGTTGTCCTGCAACTGTCCGGGGGCAATGACGCACTCAATACGGTGGTTCCCTATGGCGACCCGCTTTATGCCGACAACCGCCCTTCGGTGCGGGTTCCGGAGGACCAGGTTTTGAAGATTAACGACTACATTGGCCTGAACCCTAATATGGGGCCAATGAAGCAGCTTTACGACGAGGGGCGGATGGCTATCATCCAGGGGGTGGGCTATCCCAATCCCAACCGGTCCCATTTCCGCTCCATGGACATTTGGCACACCTGCGAGCCCGACAAGGTGGGAACCGAGGGCTGGCTGGGGAGGGCCATCAAGGAGATGGATCCCAACGCCGAGAACGTACTGACCGGCGTGAACTTCGGGCGGGGTTTGCCTCGCGCTCTGGCAATGCCGGGGGTACCGGTAGCTTCGGTGGGTAATCTGGCTTCCTACGGCGTCCTGACCGGCATCGAGGACGAAGACCAGCGCGGGGATGCGCTGGACGTATTTTCGCGAATCTATTCCCCGGCCATGGGCCGCGGCGGCGTGGTGGATTACCTCTCCCGCACCGGAATGGACGCGCTTAAAGGCGCCGACATTTTAAGCGCTGCGCCGGGGATATACGCTTCCTCGGTGGAGTACGGCTCCGACGTGGTGGGCCAATATATGCGGAATATCGCTCAAACCCACTTGGCCGGCTTTGGCACCCGGGTACTGTACACCACGGCCCCCTACAACAGTTTTGATACTCACGCCGGCGAACTGGCGGCCCACGCCAAACTGTGGTCCGAGACCTCCCAGGCAATCGGCGACTTTATGGACGACCTGAGGGAACACGATGCCAGCGACAACGTAACCTTGCTGGTCTTTACCGAGTTTGGCCGGCGGGTGCATGACAACGGTTCCGGCACCGACCACGGTTCCGGCGGAATGGCTTTTGTTATCGGCGATAATGTTAAAGGCGGCCTCTATGGCGAATATCCATCGCTGGAGGCGGACAAGCTGCTGGAAGGCGACCTGCACTTCAACAATGACTTCCGCAGCATTTACACCACCCTGCTGGAAAACTGGATGGGCCTGGACGCTCAACCTTTAGTTAATGGCGGATTCGAGAAATTCGACTTCATCTAGCCGGCCCGGCGTAAGTGCGGCAGCTATGCCACGTAACCGATTCCGACCAGGGCAGCGCAAAGGTCTGCCCCGGCCCAGACAACGCCTGACAGGGAGGTCAAAATGACTACAAAAGTCCTGGGAATTACGCTTCAGCCCAGTCATACCATTGGCCGGGCTGAGTTCTCCGGCCCCGGTTTCCGAAATCCCGTAGCTATGGCCCGGGGTGAGGACGACCTAATCTACGTAGTGAGCCGCTCCTACGAGTACCGGCCCGACGGCAAGCGGATAACTATTTGCACCATCGACGAAGACTACATTGGCGAGTTCGCCCGGGGCGTAACCACCGCCGGCGAGGGCGAAGCTTCTTCGGAAGACGGTTCCCTGATTTGGCCTACGGCCATCGCTTTAGACCGGGAAGGCAACGTATTTGTGGCCGATGAATGGCTGAACCGCATCTCCGTTTTCGCCGCGGACGGCGCTTACCTGCGGAAATGGGGCGTTCCCGGCTCCGGCGCTGGGGAGATTAGCAGCCCGGCCGGGCTGGCGATTGACCGGGATGACAATGTCCTGTTGGTGGATTGCGACAATCATCGGGTTCAGAAATTTACCCGGGACGGCCAGTATATTTCCCAGTTCGGCAGCAAGGGAACCGGCGCTGGCGAGTTCAATATGCCTTGGGGAATCACCCTGGACCGGGACGGGAATATCTATGTCGCCGACTGGCGCAACGACCGAATCCAGAAATTCGCCGCGTCCGGACAGTTCCTGATGCAGTTCGGCTCTCGCGGCGCCGGCGAGGGAGAATTGAACCGTCCTACAGGCGTGGCGGTGGACCGGGACGGCTATATTTATGTGGCCGACTGGGGTAACGACCGGCTGCAAGTATTCACCGCCGAGGGGGAATACGTGACCCAAACTACCGGCGACGGCGTCATCTCCAAATGGGGAAAGGAGAAGCTGGACGCCAACTCGGAAATGTGGCAGGAACGGGACATCGCCCAGGGGCTGGAACGGGAGAAGCAGTTCTGGGGCCCGGTGGCGGTAGCGGTGGACGACGCCGACAATGTTTTCGTGGTCGAGTCGGCCCGGTCCCGAATCCAGGTTTACCGCCGGCAATTGCCGGTTTTCTTTGGAGGCCGCCTCTAGGTAGTGGTCGTCGGGATGGATAATCGCAGACCTTGGGGCCGGGTGGCTTAATCCCGGCCCCGTTTCCTTGTAATGAGTGTCGGGAAGCTGGTCCGGGGCGGTGTTCGGAAACTGTTGCGTTCCGTGTTATCATAGTTTTGGCAAGGCTGGAAACAGGTTGCCGCACTTGAAGGCCGGTTATCTCGGCGCGGTTGGAGCAATAGCATTGACTACCCAGGAAGAATTGGTTGCCCGGTTAAGGCCATTAGGGTTGCGTTTGACCCCGCAGCGACTGGCAATAGCCGAGGTGGTAGTAAACTCGGCAGACCATCCATCGGTGCGAGACATACACCAGCGGGTCATCGCCTTCTTCCCCTACGTTACCATCGCTACCGTGTATTCCACCCTGGATGTCCTGGAGGAGGCGGGCATCGTCCGGGAGCTGCCCTTCCAGCGGCTGTCCCGCTATGACGCCAACTTGTCCCCTCACGCCAATCTGGTCTGCGTCGGCTGCGGCCTGGTGGTGGATGCCGACGTGGGGCAGGAAACGGTGGCCGAGCTGACCGATATAATCAGTCAGGATGCCGACTTCCAAATTTCCTCCCATCGGGTGGACTTCTACGGCTGGTGCTCCGGTTGTCGGCCGGCCCAAACCGGATAAACCGGGGTTCGGCCCGGTAGCAGTAATTCCGGCCGGCCTTTCCACCTTTCACCTGAGGCATACCTATCGCTAAATTTGCCAGCGAAGTTAGCCGGCCAACCGACCTTTTAACTGGGGAGTTCTCGCAAGCTACCGGCGGTCGCTCCGGGCGGCGGCTGAAACGGCGCTGCGTCTTCTCTACAGCCAATTGCCCATCCCCGGGTGGAGGTTAGTCCGCAGTTGGCCCACCTGTCACGTCTGATACTGACCAACTTCAGAAATTTTGTGGACCTGGAGCTGGAGCTGCCTCCCGGCGTGGTGGTGCTGTACGGCGCCAATGCCCAGGGCAAGACGACTTTGCTGGAGGCGGTGCATCTCCTGGCGATAGCTCGTTCCTTTCGCGCCGAAAATGACCGGGAGGTGGTCAATTTCGGTGCCGCCCGGAACGGGGAGGCTGCCCTGGTGGGCGGCGTAGTGGAGAAAGGCGGGGAGCGCGCCGCGGTATATGTAGGGTTTTCCTGCAATCCCCTTCCGCCGGCCTCCGTCCAAAGCGCTTCCAGCCGGGACCGCCTGGGTTACGCGGTGCGCAAGGAGATTAGGGTCAATCGGATCCGCCGCACCTCCGCCGAGCTGGTGGGCGTCCTGGGTTCCGTCCTCTTCAATGCCGAGGACATCGAGTTGGTCCAGGGGCCGCCGGCGCTGCGCCGCCGTTACCTGGACATTCTGCTGTCGCAAGGCAATCCCCTCTACCTTAAAGTCCTCCAGCGCTACAACCAGGTAATCCGACAGCGTAATCGTCTTCTCCGAATGCTTCGGGAAGGCCGGGCCCGAAGTTCCGAGCTGGAGTTTTGGGACGACCGCCTGGTGCAAGAAGGGGCATGGCTAGGCTGGCATCGGTCTCAAGCGGTCACCCTGCTGGCCGAGTTAGGCGCAGAACATCACCGCAGTCTCGGCAGCCCGAATGAGGAGTTAGCCATCGAACCGATTCCCAGCGTGGCCTGGGAGGAGAGCGCCGAGGTCAACGAAGCGCGCTTGCGGGAGGCGATTACCGCCCAAAGGTCGCGGGAACTGGCTACCGGCGCTACTGCGGTGGGGCCGCACCGGGACGACTTCAGGCTGCAAGTGAACGGCGTGGATATGGGGACCTTTGCATCGCGCGGTCAGGCCCGGACTCTGGCCCTTACCCTGCGCCTGGCCGAGGCTTCCTATCTGGCCCGGGTGCGCCAGGATGAGCCGCTGGTCCTGCTGGACGACGTGCTTTCGGAGATGGACCACACTCGGCGGGGCCGGGTGCTGGAGAAGATTGCCGCCTACGGTCAGGCGCTCATTACCACCACTGATCCGGAACCGCTGCGCCGGTTTTTCGGCAGCAACGCCAGTTACCTGAAGGTCTCCAACGGAGCTGTCGTGTCCGAATCACACCCCAGCGAAGTTGACCGGGATAACCCGATGGCGCATTAATCCGGTATTCCCCGGAGTGATATAATTTTTCCTGCCAATCTGCCGGAAACGACGGCAATTTGCCCGAAAAAATCTCCGGACACCGGGAGCTGGAAGAGCCCAAATGAGTTTGCTTGAAACCTGGCTGATGGAACTGGGGTTTTCCTCCCAAGCCTGGCTGCCGCTGGCCTCGCTGCCGATGGCGTTAACCGCGCTGCTGCTGGCCTTTGTGTTTAACAAGGGCGTATATCCACTCCTTCTGAGACTCGTTAACTTCACCGCTACCAACCTGGACCGACGCCTGCTGGAAGGTCTGCGCCGCCCCTTGACCCTGATGATTTTGGTGGTTGGCATCTACTTGTCCCTGATTATCCCGCTTAACCTGAACCCGCTGGCGCGTCAAATTACGGATGTTACTGCCGGGATTCTGGCCCTGACTTTAGGGATATTTGCGGCCAAAGGAGTAATTTCCAGTGTTTTTGACTGGTACTACGAAGAAATTGCTCCCATCACCCCTTCCGCGCTCGACGACCGCATTGTACCCATGCTGCGCCGGTTTGCCATCACGATGGTATTCGCGCTGGGGGCGATGCTGGTGCTGGACCTGCTTAACGTGAACATCAGTCCGCTGATTGCCGGCCTCGGTCTGAGCGGCTTGGCGGTGGCGTTGGCCTTGCAGCCCACGCTGTCCAACCTGTTTGCCGGCACCTACGTGATGACTGAGGGTATGGTTACTCATGGCGACTATATTGAATTGGAGAACGGACTGGCCGGGTATGTGATTGACGTGGGCTGGCGCAGCACCAGGCTGCGCACCTGGACCAACAATCTGGTTGTGGTGCCTAATTCCCGATTTGCGGAGACCATCATTACCAATTACCAGGGGCCGATTCCCGCCGTGAACATTTATCTGACTTGCGGCGTCAGCTACAACAGCGACCTGGCCCTGGTGGAGCGGGTCTGCAAGGAGGAAATGCAGCGGCTGCTGGATACCGACCCCCGGGCGGTCAAGGAGTACGGCAGTTATTTTGCCTTCGAGTCCTTTGATGATTCCAACGTTATGTTTTACCTTTTTATCCAGGCCCGCGACCGGCTGGCTAGTTTTGAGGTGCAGTCGGAGCTTATCCGTATGGTGCATCAGAGATTTCGGGAAGAGAACATCGAAATCAATTACCCGATGCGCACCCTCAGATTTGCCGAAGGTTATCCGCCGGGTCAATTCGGCGGCGCAGCGCCCCGATTCGAGAGCCGGCCGGAATCCGGCAAAGACCACCTTGACCGCAGCCCGGCCTCCGTGCGCCGCGAGGAAAGTGAAGAATCTCCTCGCCGGGAAAGTCAATAACGCCGATTTCGAAATTCGTCAATTTACTCCCATTTTATCAACTAATCTGACGATTTAGCTTCTTTTTTTCTTAAAGCGGAATTTACCGGACAAATTTTGTTGACAATTGTTTGATTAGCGATTAACGTATCCAAAGACGTGTGGAACTATCGTAGATTCAGCTAAATATTTTGAGGAGGAGGATTATGCTTAAGATTGGACACGAGGTAGTCCGTCCTGGCAAGACTCTGGGCGAATCTGAAGTTACTATTCCCATCCCGGAAGAGTTGGAGACCGTCCCCGGTATCCCGATGACGCAGCGCGAAGTTGACTGGTACGCCCGGGAGTATCCCCTGGAATCCATCAACATTACCGAGCGCGCTTCCCGCGACTGGGCCAACTCCCTCCGCGACCAGCACGCCGAGATGCGCGAAATCCGCAAGGAACACGAAAAGCTCAACCGGCCACTGATTATGGCCTGCCGGATGACGGCCGATCTGGAGCCAACCGCCGAACCTACCGGCGAGGATGTCAGCGAGCTGATTAAGAACAAGGCTCGGGAACTGGGCTTCGTCGAAGTTGGCATCACTGCCTTTGACACTCGCTACACCTTCCAGAGCAAGAAGGGCAGCACGACCTATTACCCGCATTTTGTGGCCCTGGCTTACGAACAGGACTTCGAGCCGACCCAGACCATCCCCAGCGTTGACGCCGAGATTGTCCACTCCAGCACCTATCGGACGGAAGGCGCCGCTGCATTGGAACTGGGCAACTATATCCGCAGCCTTGGCTATCGTGCCCAGGTGATGGGTTCCGGCGATTCGGCCGGCCCGTACATCCCCATGCACGTGGCGGCTGGCACCGGCCAGTTGGGCGCTTGTGGCTACCTGCTGACCCCCCATGTCGGCTCCCGCTGCCGCCTGGTCGGGCTGACCACCGACGCCAATGTGTCCTATGACCAGCCGGTGGACTATGGCATCCACGCTTTTTGCCAGGTTTGCCAGGTCTGCGTAAACCGCTGCCCCGGCCGCGCCCTCATGCGCGACAAGATCTGGTGGCGCGGAATTGAGAAGAACAAGCTCTACTTCAAGCGCTGCCGCCCGGTCATGGCCCGCTACCTGGGCTGCGGCATCTGCATGAAGGTCTGCCCCATTCAGAAGTACGGCTTGAAGAACGTTATGGACCACTATGCCGAGACCGGTCAGGTGCTGGGCAAGGGAACCCACGACCTGGAAGGCTACACTCTGGAAGGGAAGGGGTACTTCGGCCCCGGCGAAATGCCGGTCTTCGATGCCGGGTTCTTCAATATGCCCCACGGTAGCACCGAAGAGCACGCCTTCGACGTCTTCAAAGAGAAGGCTGTGGCTACCGGCGGCGATGTCTCCGACGATATGCTCCAGGAACTGAAGGAAGGGATTATCAAGTCCCTGTTCCAGGCCAGCGACAACCTGGGCATGATGGACGAGGACGCCGACTACATCTAGCCGGCAACCCCGGTCGGTTACCGACCCGACTAACCGAGGCCAGCAGTTTACTTACTGCTGGCCTCAACTTTTGCGCCCGATACGATACCGTCCGGTTAACCAACTGCCTTCACGCTGCCTCTTGGTAGTGTTCCGTATCAGGTAGTCGAAGTATAAGCTCCCTTGTAGCGCCCCAATTGCAGCGCTGCCTGAAAGGTATCCAGCGTGGGTTACCCATTAATTTGTCCATTTCAGCCAAGAGAGGCCCTGGCTCATTTCGAATCTCCATCCCGGTAGGGCAAAACTTTATTCCGGGGCCGGGGAGAAGGTTTTCCGATTCAGCCCCGATTTCCAACCGGGCTGGCCGGAGCCGCTCAGATTATTGCTTTGCCGGCGGCTCCAGGGCTATCGCATATGGAATTTAAGAGGCCAATTGACGGGTAAATCTCCGTTTTTAACTGCTAAATTTGGGTAATTTAAGACTTAAACCGTTGGTTTTGATGTTGATTACCCAGTAAAGCGCCGCCAAAACATCGGAAAGTTCCGTTTTGATCCTGAAAATTTTTCATATGCGATAGCCCTGCCGGCGGCTCCGGTTCCGGTTTCAATACATTGGGAAATCCTGTATTCTATGGGAAACAGCCGTTCATTGATGGAGGTAATGGAGGGCAGCGTTGGAGCGAGTAACGATTCAGGAAGCGTCCTATCGACTGAATCTCTCCCAGGCGGAGATACGCCGCTACATCCGGGAAGGCCGGTTGCGGGCGACCCGGGAGGGCGGCCCCCGCGACCGAACCTGGATGGTGGAGTTGCCGGAGGAGGGTTGGCTGGACGACGACAAGGTTCGCTACCACGAAATGGCCGAGGGGATGCCCCTGTGGTGGTGGTCAACGGAAGCCAGGAGCGGTCACGTCCACTACATTGTTGACGTGGGTATCGAAGAAACGGTGCCCGTCTTCCTCTGCGGCCTGGAGAGCGAGAACCTTTGGGCGGTTACCGATATGACCGAAGACAAGTGCTGCCCCGAATGTCTGGCCCGGGCGCGGCAGCAGGGTTTGGCCCTGGACTTGTAAATCGGAAGGGGCGGCCCGAACCGCCGGAATATTAGCTACAGGAGGCAGCATGGCAGCACCCGACGTTAAAGCGCTGATTTTTGATGTGTTCGGGACGGTGGTTGACTGGCGCGGCAGTATTATCGAGCAGTGCGCCGCCTTTGGCGCGGCCCGGGGAATCGAACGGGACTGGGGAGCCTTCGCCGACGCCTGGCGGGGCAAATACCGGCCCTTTATGGACAAGGTCCGCACCGGCGAACTGCCCTGGACTAACCTGGATGCCTTGCACCGGATGGCTCTGGAGGAGGTCCTGGCCGAGTTCCAAATCGACGGGTTGGCCGAGGCGGAAAAGCGGGGAGTAAACTTTTTCTGGCACAACCTGCGGCCCTGGGCCGACTCGGTTCCGGGTTTGTATCGCTTGAAACAGCGTTACATCATCGCCACGATGTCCAATGGCAACATTGCCTTGATGACCAATATGGCGAAAAATGGCGGGCTGCCCTGGGACGCAATCCTGGGGGCCGAGGTGTCCCGGCACTACAAGCCGGACCCGGAAAGCTATCTTACCACGGTGGAACTCCTGGGTTTGCGCCCGGAACAGGTGATGATGACGGCGGCCCATCAGGGCGATTTGCTGGCGGCCCAGGGAGTGGGGCTGAAATCCGGGTTTGTGCCGCGGCCCATGGAACACGGGCCGGATGTAACCCCCGATCCTACGCCTGACCCTTCCTTTGACGTGGTTGCCACCGACTTTACCGACCTGGCCCGGCAGTTGGGAGTGTAGGCGGCAAAAGGCCGAGTCCCGGCTGGCATTGACCAATGATCTGCCGGCCGTTCCCGTTGGGGTGGGCTCGGTTCCCGGCTGGTACAGGCAATTCCCAAATTCAGGTTCAGGAGCCGTCTTATGCCCCGTATTGCAGTGCGGTTAGAGAACGACCCCCAATTGACGCCGGCCGATTCGCTGGAATTGGCAACCCTGGCCGAGAGCCGCAACTACGAGATGGTCTGGGTGCCGGAGGGTTCCGGGCGGGACTCCCTGACCCAGCTTACCTTCCTGGCGGCCCGGACCGAAAGAGTGAAACTGGCTACCGGAATTTTGCCGATCTACTACCGTACCCCCATGCTGACCGCCATGTCCGCCGCCGGCCTGGGGGCCATCTCTCAGGGGCGGTTTATCCTGGGTCTGGGCGTCGGGCATCAACCTTCGGTGGAAGGAACCCACGGGGTCAGTTTCCGCCGTCCGTTGACCCGGATGCGGGAGACGCTCACCCTGGCGCGCCGCCTGCTGGACGGGGAGCAGGTGGCCCAGGCCGGCCGGGTATTCAACGTAACCGGCGCGGCCCTGGGCGGCGCGGCGCCCCAACAGCGAGTGCCAATTTACGTGGCGGCGCTGGGGCCGCAAATGCTGGAATTAACCGGAGAACTGGCCGACGGGGTACTGCTGAACTGGACGGCCGCCCGATACCTGGAATCGGCCATTGAGCATCTGTGCCGGGGCGCCGCGAAGGCGGGACGGGACCCGGCGGAGATTGACGTTGCCGGCTACGTTCGCGTCGCCGTGTCCGATGACCTGACCGAGGCCCGGGCCAGCCTGCAAAGGCAGATAGCCCGCTACGCCAGCAATCCCTTCTACTCCAACTTTTTCCGGGACATGGGCTTTGACGCGGAAATGACCGCCGCGGCCGCCGCAATCCAGCGGGGCGACCTGTCGGCAGCCGCCGAGTCCATCAGTCGGGAAATGCAGGAGCAGGTAGCGGTTGTAGGCAGCCCGGAGGAATGCCGCGCTGCAATTGAGCAGCGACGTCAACTGGGCCTGAGTCTCCCGGTAGTCGCTCCCTTTACCGTGGATCGGCCCAAGGAGTCCTACCGGCGGGTCATCGAGACTTTTGCCGGTTAAAAGTGCGTCCGCCGGAGGGCAGCCGCAGCTTTACGAAAGAAATAGGCCGGCCCGGTGTACCGGCCGCTTCAGGTTGAGGGCCGGTCAAGCTGCCGTCGGCCCGGAATCGCCGGCCGGCTCCAGCCCGCAGGCCGCCGCTACCAGCTCGTAAGACCGGACCCGGTCGGCGAAGTCGTGGCAGATGGTTACCACGCTCAGGTCGTCGGTCTGGTAAAGTTCCGCTAATTGTTCCAGCTTTTCCCGCACCTGTTCCGGGTCGCCGTCGACGCAGACCTGACTGTACTGCCGGACAAAGGCCAGCTCGTTCATTTGGTAGGGGTAGTTCAGCGCCTCGGCCACGGTGGGTATCCCCTTGGCCCGGTTGGTTACCGAATAGAGCCGGCCCAGGTTCCGGCTGGCGGCGATGCGCCGGGCTTCCGCTTCCGTTTCGGCGCACAGGGTTTGCACGCCGATGTTGATCTTGGGTTGGGCCAGGAAGCGGGAAGGCTCAAACTGCTTGCGATAGCCTTCTACAATGGCCGGCCCTTCCTCAACGCCCAGCCCGAAGAAGTGGGCGTAGGCGAAGGGCAAACCCAGCCGGGCGGCCATGTAGGCGCTTTCGTACCGGGAACCCAGCAGCCACACCTCCGGTGCCGTTGCCGGGCGGTCGGGCCCGGCTTGAACCTGGGCAAAGGGATGCTCCGGTTCCAGCCCGCCGTTCAGGTAGCCCACCAGGTCCACCACTTGGCGGGGGTAATGCTGGATGTCCTTGGGGCTGCCGGGGTAGGACAAGGCGGCGGCGGTGAGATGGTCGCTGCCCGGAGCCCGGCCCACGCCCAGGTCGATGCGGCCGGGATAGAGGGAATCCAGCATCCGAAAATTTTCCGCCACCTTCAGCGCGCTGTAGTGGGACAGCATCACCCCGCCGCTGCCCACCCGGATGGTACTGGTGTGGGCGGCCACCTGGCCCACCAGCACTTCCGGGCTGGTGCCGGCGAAGTTGGGTAGATTATGGTGTTCCGCCAGCCAGTAGCGGTGGTAGCCCAGCTTTTCTACCGCCACGGCCAAAGCTATGGTTTCCCGTAAGGCATCGCCAGCCCCGCCGCCGGCCCGTACCGGCGACTGGTCCACAACGCTCAAAGTCAATTTTCGGTTCAAGGTCTGCTCCTGAATTTAGACGGCCCTTTGGGTTGGGCTCACCTGCCGCCGCCCGGGCGGGCCGAGGGCATATTTTCACCCCCTGCTGCCGGCCAGCCAAATTATAACAGGCGCCGGGGCCACCCGGAATCAGGGATGGCTGCCCCGAAAGCCCTCACCCCTAACCCCTCTCCCGCGAGGAGGGGGGACTTGTGTCGATAAATCGGCCCACTGCATCAAGTAAACCTCCCCCCTCTCCCCCAGGGAGAGGGGCCGGGGGTGAGGGCCGCCGTGAGGAGAGAGGGGACTTGTGACGATAAGCCGGCCCACTGCACCAAACATACTCTCCCCTCTCCCCCAGGGAGAGGGGCCGGGGGTGAGGGCCGCCGCCACAGTACCACAAATAGCCGGTGGCCGGTTAAAAGGACGGCCTCTCATTAGCGAATGTCCGACGGCGCTGCCCCACCCCGGGGCGGTGAGGCTTTACCCAAACAAGGCGCATCTCATTTGGCCGGTGGCCCGAGGTAAAGCCCCACCTCCCCACAGCCCACAAAGAATGTTTAACAAAATTAAACATTCATTAACTAAAAATCGGTTGTTAATCTCCGTTAGGCTGAATTATTCTGTAGCACGGTTGACTGCGGGCAGCTTTAGACCGAGTTTCAGCCCTTGAATGCGCTGATACTTTAAGCAGGTCGATGCCGCTTCCGGCTGGCTGCGCTCCATTCTCAGGCTAAGGGGGAAATCGGCTTGGCCGGACCCGACGTAACAACAGGCAGTTCTTCCTTCGGTTATTTCTCCCGAGCTAATGGCTCCGGCCGCTGGAAGAAATACCTGCCGGAACGAATCATCAAGAGCTTGCTGTTTTTTTGCAGTATAGTCTCTATTTTCACCACTGTCGGGATCGTGTCCGTACTCGTATTTGAGGCGGCGCTTTTTTTTCAGGAAGTGTCCATCTTTGAGTTCCTGACCGGCACCAAATGGACCCCCTTGTTTGCCTCCAAACACTTCGGGATTTGGCCTCTGGTAGCCGGCACGATGCTCACTTCCATCGGGGCGATGATTGTAGCCCTGCCCCTGGGGCTGCTCAGCGCTATCTATTTGAGCGAATATGCTCCCGATCGGGTGCGGCAAGTGTTGAAGCCGGTTCTCGAAATTTTGGCAGGTATCCCGACGGTAGTGTACGGTTACTTTTCCCTGCTCTTCGTAACCCCCATCCTGCGGAGTATTTCCGACGATATTTCAGTATTCAACGGCCTGAGCGCTTCGATAGTGATGGGGATTATGATACTGCCAATGGTGTCCAGCCTCAGCGAGGACGCGATGCGGTCGGTGCCCCGCTCGCTGCGCGAGGGAGCCTACGCTCTGGGCAGCACCAAGCTGGAAGTTTCCACCCGGGTGGTCATTCCGGCGGCCCTTTCCGGAATCGTGGCCGCCTTCATTCTGTCAATGTCCCGGGCCATTGGCGAAACGATGATCGTTACCGTGGCCGCCGGTCAAAACCCCAACTTCACCTTCAATCCCTTCGTACCGATTGAAACGATGACGGCGTACATAGTTCAGGTCAGTCTGGGGGATACTCCTACCGGCACGCTGGAATTCAAGACCATATTTGCGGTGGGTCTGAGCTTGTTTGTGATTACCCTGGCGATGAACCTGCTGAGTCAATTGATTGTCCGGCGTTTCCGGGAGGTGTACGAGTAATGGCAAATATCGCCCAGGGAGACTTTCAGCGGCGCCTGAAGCGGCGCCGAATCAAAGGGCATATCTTCCATGCCTTGTGTCTGGTCGGTGTTCTCATCGGGCTCAGTATGTTGGCCGTCCTGCTGATTAACATCATCGCCGACGGCTGGCAGCGAGTTAACTGGTCCTTCCTGACCAGCTTTCCTTCCCGGCACCCGGAAGCCGCCGGCATTCGGGCCGCCCTGTTTGGCAGCATCTATGTCATCATAGTAGCCGGCCTTCTGGCCTTTACCCTGGGCGTGGCGGCGGCGATATATCTGGAGGAATACGCCGCCAAAAACTGGTTCGCCCGAATTATTCAAATCAACATTGCCAACCTGGCCGGGGTGCCGTCCATCGTTTACGGTATATTGGGTCTGGAAATATTCGTCCGCTTTCTCGCCCTGGGCAAGAGCGTTTTAGCCGGTGGATTTACGCTGGCCCTGTTGGTGCTGCCGATAGTAATCATCGCCTCGGAAGAAGCCATACGGGCCGTCCCGCCTTCCATCCGGGAGGGCGGATACGCGCTGGGGGCTACCCGGTGGCAGACCATTTGGCGTTTGGTACTGCCGCAGGCTTTTCCGGGGATTCTCACCGGCGTAATTCTGGCGGTTAGCCGGGCCATCGGCGAAACGGCGCCCCTTATTGTGATGGGGGCCTTGACCTTTGTGCCTTTCACCCCCGACGGCCCGCTCAGCCGGTTTACCGTGCTTCCGATTCAGATATTTAACTGGGTTTCCCGGCCCCAGGAGGGCTTTCACGAAGCCGCCGCCGCCGGCATAATCGTGCTGCTGGTTGTCTTGCTGTCCATGAACGCTTTGGCCGTTCTGTTGCGCAACAAATTCCAAAGGCGGATGGAGGGGTAAGCCAGGTGCAAGAAGGTATGCCCATAATTCGAACTACCGACCTCAACGTCTTCTATGGCTCCACCCAGGTCATCAGCGGCGTTTCTATGGACATGGATGCCAACAAGATAACCGCCATTATCGGCCCCTCCGGGTCGGGCAAGAGCACCCTGCTGCGGTGCATTAACCGGATGAATGACCTGATCCCTTCCTTCCGTATGCTGGGCAAGGTGCTGTTTTCCGGCCATGATATTTATGCCCCCGGTGTCGATCCCACCGAAATTCGCTACCAGATAGGAATGGTTTTCCAGCGGCCCAATCCTTTCCCCAAGTCGATTTTTGACAACGTAGCTTTTGGCCCGCGAGTCAACGGCTTTAGGGGCGACCTGTTCGAGTTGGTGGAACAGTCCATTCTTCGCGCCGCGCTGTGGGACGAGGTTAAGGACCGTCTGCGGGAAAGCGCGCTGTCCCTCTCCGGCGGCCAGCAGCAGCGTCTGTGCATTGCCCGGGCCCTGGCCGTAGAACCGCAGATAATTTTGATGGATGAGCCTTGCTCCGCCCTGGACCCTATTTCAACCCTGGCAATTGAGGAGCTGATGCGGGAGTTGTCCCGGGATTACTCCATTGTCATCGTAACCCACAATATGCAGCAGGCGGCCCGGGTCTCGGACTACACGGCCTTCCTGACTCCCCAGGAAGACAAGGTCAGCGAGCTAATCGAGTTTGGGGAAACCCGGCAAATTTTCACTACGCCAAAGGATGAGCGAACCGAAGCTTACATAACCGGCCGGTTCGGTTAGGCGCTCATTTTGGGCCTAACCGGTTCCGGGAAAGCAATAACAGCCGCAAACCAGGTGGTATAATCCCGTTGCTTTTCCCGGTACTCTGCTTATTGTCAGGTGTAGTCCACTTGCCCCGGTTATCGCTTCTTGCCGTTTTCTTTTATCTATCGCTGCATTGAAGGAGGAATAATTACTTATGCCCCAAGTAACGAGCCATACTCCCGGAACCTTTTGTTGGGTTGAACTGGCAACCTCCAACCCAGAATCCGCCAAGACTTTTTACTCCCAATTGCTGGGTTGGACCTGGAGTGATGAACCCGTGAGCGACGAAATGCTCTATACCATATTGCAGAGGGACGGCAACTTCGTCGGCGGGTTGTTCCAGATGCACACCCAGATGGTTGAGCAAGGAATCCCGCCCCACTGGGCCTGCTATATCTCCACCGATGATGTGGAGGCTGCCAGCGCCCGGATAGCCGAAGCCGGCGGCGCCGTAATCAGCGGCCCCTTTGACGTTTTTGAACTCGGGCGGATGTTATTGGCGGCAGACCCTACCGGGGCCACCTTCGCCGTTTGGCAGCCCAATCAGCATATCGGCGCCCAGCTAATCCACGAGGTAGGTTCCCTGGGCTGGACTGAACTCAGCACTACCGACGTCGAGGCCGCCTTCAGCTTCTACTCCAGCGTCTTCGGTTGGACCCGGAACATCCACCCCGTCGGGCCCGAAAATCAGGAATATCACGAATTCCAACTGAATGATGAAGGCGTCGCCGGAATGATGCAGATTCAGCCGGAATGGGGCGAAGTACCGCCTAACTGGACGGTCTATTTCCGCGTCAGCGACGTGGATGCGAGTTTGCAGCAGGCCCAGGAATTGGGAGCCTCGGTGATAGTACCGGTGATGGCGGAAGGCGGAGTGCGCTTCGCTCTGCTGACCGACTTGCAGGGCGTTCACTTCGGCATCGTGCAGGTGTCGGGCTGAAGCGTTCTTTTATTTGACCGGACCGGCTCCGGAATGACCTGATCCGGTAAGCTCCGCAATTATCTAAAGGATAATTGGCCGGCATGGGCAAGGAAGAAAAAGCTGCGTCCCGGCCCCGGGACGCAGCTACCCGAAATAGTCGGCCAAAGCCAGAATCATGCTGCCCATGTGCGGATGGGCCGGCTCCATGTGAACGGGGATCCCGGCTTCCCGCAGCCGTCGGCTGCAAACCGGGCCCACGGAAGCCACCACCGCGCCGGTACGTTCATTTTTACCGTTTTCCAGGATTTCCGGCCCCAGAGCGGCGCGCAAATTCGCTTCTTTGCCGGCATTGGCCGCAATGGAGAGCAGATTGCCCACTTGCGGTTGGCTGGTGAACGCGACGGCATCGATGGCCCCCCTTGCCAGGTCGTCAATCAGCGCCAATACCGGAGTTTCGTCCTCCGGCAGCCCCCAGGTATAGAGAGTAACTTCGCGTACATCTGCTCCTTCTCCGGTCAAATATTGTACCAGGGGTCGGTTCGGGCTGCCGTAGTGCTGGAGGCCAATCACCTGGCCGCCCAGGTTCCAATCGGCCAGAGCGCTAATCAAATCTGCGGTGCTGTAGGGTTCCGGCGGCATCAGGTCTATGTGAATTTTGTGCTGGCGGAGGGCCCGAGCCGGCTTGGGACTGCGGGCGATGACAACCATATCGTCCAGGGCGCTGATGAACTCCTGCTCCCGACCCATGGCGGCGGCGGTGGATACCAGGGCCTGGGCGCCTACTCCGGTAAGCAGTACCATCGCGTCCAGATGTCCGGCGCAGACATCCAGCACCAACTGCTGTACCTCGGGGCTGTCTTTCAGATAGATCTCTTGCAGGACCGGGGCCGGATAGGGTACCCCGCCGTGCCGTTCCACCAGGCCGGCCAACTCGGAAGTCATCCGAGCCTCGACAAAGGCGATGGTTCTGCCGTTCAAAGAAGCCAACTTCCGGTCACCTAATGACGAATAAACTGCGCCGGGGAGGGAAGAGCCGCCAGGGCCGGGGGAGAAAAACCCTGACGGTCTTCGCCTTCCTTAAAGTTGCGGGGAGAATTTGCTAAACGGCGCACTCGCCCTCGCCCCGCTCCAGGACGTATCGGTTGGTTCTTTCCCAGTCCATGTACAGGTCGCCGCCCACTTCCTTGCCGGCGGCGGATTCCTGGGCGGCGGCGGCCACGGCGGTCAACTCCGCAACGCCCACCCGGTCGAGGAAAGCATTAAAGCTTTCCCCGGCTTCCCGATTGTCTCGATAGTAGGTGGTGATGTGGCGTACCAGACCGGGTACCAGCTTGGCCGGAACCTTTACCTTGGGGATGCGAGTGCCGATGCGGGAGTCTTCCACCCGGTTGTCGCCGTAGTTGCCCCCCAGAAACAGCTCGTAGGCCGGCACTTGACTCCCGTCCGGGCCCTTGATGGCGGCGCCGTGGAAACCGATGTTGGCGATGTGGTGCAGTCCACAGCCGTTGGGGCAGCCGCTCATCTTGATGCGAATTTGGCGGACACCTTCGTCTTCCAGCAGTCCGTTCCAGGTGTTCAATTCCTCGCCGAGGGCCTTGGCCAGGCCCATGGAGGCGGTGATGCCCAGCTTGCAGCTGTCGGTTCCGGGGCAGGACACTACATTATTGATTGTATTGGCGCCGGGTTCGTTCAATCCGATAGCGCCCAGGGCTTCCCAAACCCGGTGCAGATAGCTGTCGGGCACCCAGCGCAATGCCAGGTTCTGTTCCTGGGTGGTATTGGCGCGCCCGCCGGTGTAGCGGCGCACGATCTCTGCCAACCCCCGGAACTGGGTCGGTGTCAAGTCGCCTCGGACCGGTTTAACGTACACCACGTTGTAGCCGGCCTGTTTCTGGGCCACAACGTTGGTTTCCAGCCAGTAATTGTAACCACCGCTGCCGTTCCCGGAACCATTTACGGCCAGGGCCACCGGCACGGGTGGATTCTCCCGGTAGATTTCCTCGTCAGCGATGTATTCCCTGGGGTCGATCGGGCCTATTTGAGCCAACTCGGCTTCCACCAGATTCCTGAATTCCTCCAGTCCAATGCGGTCAATAAGCACCTTCAGGCGAGCCATCATCCGGTTCTTCCGCAAGGATACGGCCTTATCGAACACGGTCCAGACGGCCAGGGCCAGGCGCAAGTAGTCTTCTTCCGGCAGAAACTCGTACAATGGCTTGGCCAGACGGGGCATTATGGAAGTGCCGCCGCCTACATATACCTTGAAACCGCGCTTTTCCACCCCGTTTTCGACTCTTAACTGAGCCACGTAGGTGAGGTCCTGAATTGCTGCGGCCACGGTGTCGCGGGCATCGATGCCGGTAAAGGCGGACTTGAACTTGCGGGGGAAGGATTGGGTGATAGGGTGGCGCACCCCGAATCTGACATAGCCGGTCAGATAAGGCGTGGGGTCGAAAATTTCATCGGCGTCGACGCCGGCGGTAGGAGAACCTACTACGTTGCGGACGGTGTTGCCGCAGGCTTCACGACTGGTTAGCCCTACTGTGCCCAGCTTGCGCAGAACGTCGGGGCAGAGAGGCAGGGGGATGTGGTGAAATTGCACATTCTCCCGAGTGGTCAGGTGGCCCTTTTCCAGGGGCGCATAGTTTTCGGCTATATCGCCCAGCATTTCCAGGGCGTCGGCGGTGAGGATACCGCCGGGAATTTTTACGCGAATCATTTGCACGTCGGCCTGGCGCTGACCGTACACTCCCTGGCGCAGGCGGAAGGGGGTAAATTCAGCGTTGTCCTGCTCTCCCGACTGGTAGCGGGCCGACTCCGCCTCGAAACGCTGTACTTCGCTCTCCATAAAGGGAATTACACCCGCGGCGGTGTCGGCCAAATCCAGGCTCTCCCGGTATATTTCCTCCTGGGTCTGTTCGGTCTGCGTAACCACTATAGCCTCCTGCTGATTCAGACATTCCGTATTTGATTGAATGGGCTTGCCAAATTTCTACGGGCTGGAACCGGACAAAAAAGAAACCCACCAAACGGCGTAAGCTTGGTGGGCGCAGGGGTGTCTTCGAGACGCAATGACTTACCCGCTCCCTATGAGGGCGGACAAGTACAAGCGCAAGAACAAGTAAACGTATTTATGGCGGCCATTGCCGACAATTGTAATAGCAGCAGCCGGGCTTGTCAACAGTATTTTGATAATAATTCAGGGCTATCGCATATGGATTTTAAGAGGCCAATTGACGGTTAAATCTCCGTTTTTAACTGCTAAATTTGGGTAATTTAAGACTTAAACCGTTGGTTTTGATGTTGATTACCCAGTAAAGCGCCGCCAAAACATCGGAAAGTTCCGTTCTCATCCTGAAAATTTTTCATATGCGATAGCCCTGGATAATAATTGGCGATTAAAATTTCAAGAAGTGATGATACCTGGGGAAAGGAAATCAAGCCAGCTTGGCTGGCAGTTATAATTGCAGGAATTTGCGGGAAGTCAAAACAGTCAAATATGATTTCACCGATGCCGGCAAATCGGCTATAATGGCCTGTAAAGATACTCTAATACTGAACCGGGGGAGGCCTGATGATTACCAAGTTTGGCAGCCTGTTCGCCGGGCACGTGGACTTTGAAGATATTGGGCTGGACGCTACTCCGGCCAACGACCGCTGGCTGTCCGATGAACGGCTGGCGGGAGTATTTGACAAGGCCGAGGCCATTGCGGCGGTAATGGACCGGCTGGACTACGAAACTTTCTGGATGGCTGAGCATCATTTCCAGCGGGAAGGCTACGAGTGCATCCCCAACCTGCTGCTGTTCGCGGTTCACCTGGCCCACCTGACCCGGAGCCTGAAAATCGGCTGCGGATTCAACATTGCCCCGATGTGGAACCCTTTGCGTATGGCGGAAGATTACGCTACTGCGGACATCCTGACCGACGGACGGGTAGTATTCGGCGTCGGTCGGGGCTACCACAGTCGGGAAGTCGAGACCCTGGACGCCCCGATAATTGACCAGGACGCCAACCGGGAGTTGTTTGAAGAGCAGGTGGAGGTGATGTTCAAGGCCTTCAATAACCGTTCCTTCTCCCACCACGGCAAGCACTACAATATCCCCCCGGACGTACCCTATCGGGGCTATGACTTGAAGGAGATTACGCTGGTTCCCCGTCCCAAAAACCTGCCGGTAGAGTGTTATCAGCCGCTGGTCAGCGCCAGCCAACGGGCCATGGACTTTATGGCAAAACACGGTATAAAGGGTATGATTGGCGGCGGCGCGGCGGCCGGCGGCGCAACAATGGAAGTGGTCAAGGGCTGGCAGGAGACTCTGGCGCGCCATGGCAAGGAAACTGAGCTGGGCGGAGACTTGATAATCGGGTTTTCTATCCACCTGGCGGATACCGAAGAACAGGCTGTCAGCGAAGCCGGCCGATATTTCGAAGAGAATATGAAGATGTTCGGGCCCCTCGGATTTGTGCGGGGACTGACCGAAGCGCAGATAGTGGCCCTGGGCGACCCGGCCCGGGCGCGCCACGCCGGCCTCCCCACCATAAACGACGGTATCCGGGCCGGTTCCTGGATGTGCGGCCCTCCAGAACTGGTAGCCGAGAAAGTTAATGCGGTCCAGGAAATGTATCCCGGTCTGACCCAGATAAATGTCGGTTCCGTAGTTGGCACACCCCAACAGGTAATCCTGGAGCAGCTAGAGTGGTTTGGGCGGGAAGTAATGCCCAAATTTAAGGCTCAGTTCACTACGGCCCAGCCGGCCGACTAAACCGGACTGCGCATCGCCGATGTTGGCTCCGGTTTGTTGACCTGAATCAGATGCTGGAACACTTGGGAATAAGATGGGGCTACGTTTTCCTGCGGGGCGCCGTTTTCCTGTCTGATGAAGATATGCGCCAACTGATGGCGGCAGCCGTCGAAATGTACCTGCAAGATGAAGAGGAGCGCAAGATTGTCCGGGCCGACTTTGAAGGCACCGTGCGAACCGACCGGAAGTATGAGGTTCTGGGGCATTTCGGCGGTCAACGTTTCGACGTGGAACTGGACACGGTTTACGGCCGGGACAGCGCCTCCTTTTTAGTCAATGAGCAAACCCGTTCACCCGGCCCGGCTTTCTCCCGGAATTGAACCACCGGAGATTCTCGCTGTCCCCCTCGGCCAAGCCTAATCCGGGCCAGCCGGTTTACCCGGGCCCGGTCAGGCGGGCAATGCCGCGCATTGTGGGCCCGCCGTTGCTCATCCGCTTGGCCTGCATTGGTTGACCCTTGCCGCAATTGGGTATGGGGTTGACCTGCAAGTCATTGCCTACCGCATCGATGGACTGGAAGTAGCTGCGGGTATCCGAAGTTATACCGCCGTCCCGGTAAAGGCGTCCTAACTGTCCATTGTTAATCTCGTACACTTTAGTCGCCGTAATGCGGAAGTTTTCCCGGGATTCGGCGATGGAAGGGGTGCGATGGCCGGCTACATAATAACCGGAATCCACTTCGGCTATGATGGACTGCGGGTCTTGCTCGTCTGGGGCGAATACGGTATTGGTCATCCGAATCAGGGGAGCCAGGTGCGCTTCGGTGGCCCGGGCCGAGCCGTTGGGGGTTACACCCAGGATGGCGGCGGTCTGCCGATTGTTCAGAAATTCCTCAAGCACTCCCTGCCGGATGATGTAGGCCCGCCGGGCCGGGGTGCCTTCGTGGTCGTAGCGAAAGGAGCCGTAGCCTTCCATCAAGGGGTCGGAGAAGGCGGTAACCAGCGGTGAGGCAATTCGGTGGCCCAATTGGTTGTCGTGCCGGCTTTTCAGAAACCAGGAACGCCCGGCGTAAGCCGTTTCATATTTGAGGGCCCGGTCAAGTTCCGAAGGGTGGCCGACTACTTCGTGAACCAGCAGGGTGTTGAAATGGGGATCGGTCACTACCGGAACTTCACGGTCCGGCGGTCTTAAAGGTGGGGCCGTCGCTACGTCGGATGCGTCTCGGCCGACCCGGCGACAGAAGGTGTTAAAGTCGGGGAGGTCAATGGGGCCGTTTCGGTAGCCTTTGGTCAGTACCTCCCAGCCCCTTTGGTGTCCGGTAAAGTCGTAATGCTCATAGTTGCCGTTGGGGCTGCCGCAGATGACCAGTATGAAGCCTTCGGTTTGGGCGAAAGTCTGGTCAATATTGGCGCCATCGGAGTTGATAAAAAGCTCCCGCAGCAGAGAGGCGCTGGTAGTCGCCGTGGTAAAAAGCACGTTCCGGTTCCGGCTGGTGGCGGCCCGACAACCGGCTACCGCCATGCGCACCATCTCTTCCTGGGAAACGCTGCGGGGGTCTATTTCGTAGGTGGCCGGAATTGCATCTTCGGCCACCGGCACCCGGGCCAGATAGGTGTCCTCCAGGCTGTCGGCCAGTCCGGAATACAGGCGCCGGGTTTGGCTCTTCTTCAAGGCATTGGACCGGGCGCGCTGGTGGGCCTGATTTATGCCGTCCCAGACCACCGACTCGATCCGCTCCAGGTCCGCCTGGCCCAGAACCTGGCCGAAAAAGCCGGCTGCGGACATACTGCGCTGGACGATTACCCTGACGCCAAAATCGAAGGCGACATCTTCCCGGCTGGTCTTTCCCTCACCGTTTTCGGCGGCTCCCCGCTTTTCCTCCCGTATCTGGATGCGCAGGTCGCAATAGCGGCAGCCGCGCAGCCGGCGGGCCCGCTCAGTTACCAGAGCGTATAGATTGGGCCGGATTCGCTCCAGAACGTCGATCGATATGGCTTCAGACATAGGCGCGCCTTAACCGGGACCGGGCCTGACTGTTAGAGATGAGCCGGTTCTGGTATTACCCTTGTTCGGACTGCCAGGCTCGGGCAACGGCGTGGGCGACGGCCGGCACAACTTCGGGGTCCAGAGACCAGGGGATAATGTTTCCGGGGGTAGGTTCCACCACCAGGCCGGCCAGGGCTTCGGCGGCGGACAGCTTCATGCGCGTGGTGATTCGCGAGGCGCGGGCATCCAGCGCGCCGCGGAAGACCCCCGGGAAGGCCAGGCTGTTGTTTATCTGGTTGGGGAAATCGCTGCGGCCGGTGCCGACCACCCTGGCCCCGGCCGCGGCGGCGGCGTCCGGCCAGATTTCCGGGGTGGGATTGGCGGCGGCCAATACGATGGCGTCATGGGCCATGGCCCGGACCATATCCTGGGTGACCGTGTCGCCTACCGACAGCCCGATGAATACGTCGGCGCCCCGCAGGGCAGCGGCCAGGTCTCCCTCCTGATTGTCCGGGTTGGTCATCTCCAGCATCGCGGTCTTGATGGGCGTCAGGTCGGTGCGTCCCCGGTGAATTATCCCCTGGCTGTCCACCAGGACGATGTTCCGGGCCCCGTAGTCCACCAGCAGCTTGGTGGAAGCGATGCCGCCGGCGCCGGCGCCGGAGAACACGAACTTGGCTTCGGCAATGGATTTGCCGACTACATTCAAGGCGTTGATGATGGACGCCAACACTACAATAGAGGTGCCGTGCTGGTCATCGTGGAACACCGGGATACCCAGGTCCTGGAGGCTGTCCTCGATTTCAAAGCAGCGAGGAGCAGCGATGTCTTCCAGATTAACGCCGCCAAAGCAGGGGGCCAGGTTTCGTACCGTCTGAATTATGGAGGCGTTATCCTGGGTGCCCAGGCAGATGGGGAATGCGTCCACATCGGCCAAACTCTTGAACAGGATGGACTTGCCTTCCATCACCGGCAAAGCCGCTTCCGGCCCGATGTTGCCCAGGCCCAATACTGCCGAGCCGTCGGTTACCACGGCAACGGAGTTGCCCCGGTTGGTCAGGGCAAAGCTCTCGGACTTGTCTTTGTCGATGGCAAGGCAGACGGCGGCTACCCCCGGGGTATAGGCGATGGATAGTTCCTCCATCGTTTCTACCTTCATCTTGGAGGCAATGCTTACCTTGCCCCGGCTGGCGCGGTGACGACTGATGGCTTCCAATCCGTAGTCCATCTCAACTCCCTCAAATAACCAGAATGAAATGTGCGATTACCTCTCCGGTTGCTCGGGAGAGGTTGGAACGCACCGGTTCTCGTTTACGGTTTGCCAATTATAAACCTAAAATCGGTTCTATGGGACATAACTTGTTCAAAGTCGGTAGATTTGGGTATTCCGTTCGAGTTTTGCGCCGGCGACCGTTCAGGTCTCCGAAGCCCGCCGGTAGGTGAGCCGTACCATGCCACTGCTATAGGCCCGACTGTCCGCCAGAACCAGGTTCAGCTGGGGCGTAGGCGGCGGGAACAGCGGAATGCCCTGCCCCAATATTATCGGTTGAATGAATAGCTCAATCCGGTCAATCAGGTCCAGAATCAGAAACTCCCGCACCAACTGACCGCCACCGACCAGCCAGATATTACCGCCGGCGCCGGACTTCAGTTCCCGAATCAGGCCGGGCAGGTCTGATCCGTCCACAAATTGCGTATTTTCGTCCCGTTCCCCGGCCCTGGTCCGGGAAAAGACGTAGCCGGCCTTGCCGGCGTAGGGGTAGTCCACGTCGAAGGAAAGGACTTGCTCGTAGGTGACTCGTCCCATCAACACGGTGCCGACGTTGGCAATGAACTCCGGGTATCCGTAGTCCTCGGGCGGCCCCTCCGACTCTTCGGAGGCTTGCTCCAGCCAGTCCACATCGCCATTGGCGCGGGCAATATACCCGTCCAGACTGGAGGCGACGTAAAGAATTACTTCGGGCATACTCATTCCTCGGCAATACAGCCGGTAAGTTTCCCCGGCGGCCCGGGCCTAGCGGCCTGCCTGGTATTGTTTTCTTAGTCGAATGTTCCACCAGACAATTAAAGGCGTCATCAATACGGTAGGAAGGATCCAGGCGAGCCAGGCGGGGTTAGTATCCACGTTTACTACCAGCACTGCGGTGACTGTGGCGATTGTCCCGGCCAGCATATTGGTCAAGTGGCGGGCGATGCGCCTTCCGCCGGTGGCGCGCCGCAGCCGATGGTAGAAAGCGTCGGCCACGCCCAGGGCAATGGCGATAATGGCGAATATGGTCATTGTTACCCACTGGGAGTCGCCGGCAGCGGCCAGTACCAGGGCGTATGCGCCCATGCCGAGGCCAGTAACCGTCATCAGGCCGGTGGCCGTCCAATCTACCGGATGGGGACCGCCCCGCCGGTTACGGGCAAAACGCCAGCCGGCAAAGACCAGGTAAAAGCTGAAAAAGGCGATGAGGAGCAGAAACAGGTCGGCGCCCAGCAGGGACAGCGGCACCGCCGTCAGGAATACCAGGGTCATGGCGATGGCGTAAACCCGGCCGGAACGGACGTGATTGGTCTGGCCCTTGGCGGTGAACACGGCAAAAGCCGCCGTCAGCAGGGCCAGCGAACCGGCCCCGATATGGATAATCAGCAGGACCGCGCTCAGCACGATTGCTCCTCCGGCAATCGCTGCCCAGCCGGGAACGCAATTTCCCTTGAAACCGACCGGTTGAAGCTGCGGCTGCTTGCCATAAGCGCTAGCGAGGCCGTGAATCCGGGTTGACCGGTTGCCGCTGCCGCCGGATAACTACGGTATCGCAGATGAGGTCATGCAGTCCCCGCCGGTCCTGCCGGAATGCTACTACCAGAAAGACGAACACCCCAAAGGGTATTAGGTGCAAGAGAGCCACCAGCGACTGGCGGGCTAGAACTCGGAGATGGCTGATTCGGGAACCGTCGCCGCGCACTACGTACATACTGAAGATGCGTTTGCCCGGCGTGGTGGCAAAGAGGGCAACGAAGATGGTGCGATAAAGCAAGTCCAGAATCACATTCACCATCAGGAAGGTTTGAAACTCTTCCGGAGGGTTCTCCAGGTATCCAATAATTTCAGCCTCGGTCTCCGGGACCGGCATACCCAAAGCATACCACACGATAACCATCGGAAAGATGATGACCAGCGAGTCGATCAGGTAAGCTGCGGTTCGTAAGAAAAACCCGCCGGGGGTTCCCAACTCGAAGGCGGCCAACTCCGGTTGCCGGCCCATTGCCGGCGCCTGTCGGTAGGCAGCGGCCTCGTTGAGAGGGAAACCGCAGGCGAAGCAGTAATCCGCTCCTCTATCGTTGTTCCGGAAGCAACGGGAACAGGCAATCGGCGGCTCCGGTGAAGCGGGCGGTTCCGGCGGCTCCGGGGTCTGCTCCGGTTCCCCGGCCGGGCTGAGGTTCGGGGCGACGGGTGGGGCCGCAACGGGTGAAGGAGCAGTCGCATCGTTCAGTCGCCGCCCGCAGTTGCCGCAAAAGCGGTTGCCTGGGGCATAGAGATGCTGGCAGGTTGGACAATTTAGCTGGAGCCGCGTCCCGCAGTTCCGGCAGGATACGGCTCCGCTGCTTAGTTCTGCGCCGCAGTTGTGGCAGTTCATATACTAAAATCGCAATTGGGCCTGGACATCCGTCGCTGGTTTCAACCTACCCGGTTACGGCGCCTTCGGCGGCCGAGGATACCAGCTTTGCGTATTTTGCCAGTACCCCCGAGGTATATTTGGGGGGTATAGGCTGCCAATGGGACCGGCGGTCGGTAAATTCCTCTTCGGTCAGGCGGACGTTTAATTCCCGGTTAGGGATGTCCAGGGTGATGATGTCGCCTTCCCGCAGCAGGCCAATTGGTCCGCCCACCGCCGCTTCCGGCGCTACGTGGCCCACCATCGGTCCGTGGGAGGCTCCGGAGAAGCGTCCGTCGGTAATCAGGGCTACCGAATCCCCCAGGCCCTGACCGATTAGCGCGCCGGTTACCGCCAGCATTTCCCGCATTCCCGGCCCGCCTTTGGGCCCTTCATACCGGATGACTACGATGTCGCCCGGATTAATCTCGCCCCGCTGGATGGCCTGAAATGCCGGTTCCTCCTGCTCAAATACCCGGGCCGGGCCTTGATACACCTTTTCCTGATGACCGGCCACCTTGATGACCGCTCCGTCCGGGGCCAGGTTGCCCCGCAATATCGCCAAGCCGCCGGTGGGGCTGCGGGGAGAATCCGGTTGATAGATAATCGGCTGGTCGTCGACAGTTTCCATGCCGGCCACGTTTTCCGCCAGAGTCTTGCCGGTAATGGTCATAACATCGCCGTGAATCAGACCGGCCTGGATGAGACGTTTGGCTACCAGGGATACGCCGCCGTAGCGGTGTAAATCGGCCATCACATAACGGCCGCCGGGCCGCATATCGGAGATGTAGGGAGTGTTGCGGCTGATGCGGTCGAAGTCATCCAGGCTCAGTTCCACCTCGGCCTCTCGGGCAATTGCTATCAGGTGCAGCACCGCATTGGTAGAGCCGCCCATAGCCAGTACCACGGTGATGGCATTCTCAAAAGCCTGACGGGTCATAATATCCCGGGGCCGCACATCTTCCTCCAGCAGGCGCAGCAGAGTGCGGCCGGCCTGACGCGCTTCGTCCACCTTGCGCGGGTCAATAGCGGGGATGGAAGCGTCGCCGGGGAGGGACATTCCCATGATTTCAATGGCCGTGGACATAGTGTTCGCCGTGAAAAGACCGGCGCAGGAACCCTCGCCGGGGCAGGCGACGCATTCCAGGGCCGTAAGTTCTTCCCGGGTGATGCTGCCCTTGGCATAGGCGCCCACCGCCTCGAATACGTCCTGAATGTTGACGTCGTTGCCCAGATACTGACCGGGCATAATAGTGCCGCCGTAGATGAACAGGGACGGCACGTTGAGGCGGGCCATGGCCATCATGCAGCCGGGCATATTCTTGTCGCAGCCGGCCACCGTAATCAGTCCGTCCATCCGCTCGCCAAAGGTCACTACCTCGATGGAATCGGCAATCACCTCCCGGCTGACCAGGGATGCTTTCATCCCCTCGGTGCCCATGGAAATACCGTCGCTGACGGTGATGGTCCCGAACTCGAAGGGGGTGCCGTCAGCTTGGCGAATGCCCTCCTTGGCGGCCTGGGCGAACCGGGAAAGATGTACGTTACACGGGGTAACGTCGCTGGCCAGGTTGGCAATGCCCACGAAAGGCTTGTCCAAATCTTCCTGAGTAAGCCCCATAGCCAGCAGCATGGCCCGGGCCGGAGCTCTTTCGGCCCCCTGGGTTACGTCGTTGCTGCGGTGCTTCATGCGGGCGACGGTAGCGGCGTCCCTGGTAGTAGTTTCGGTGGCGTCGGTAACGGTTGTCACGGGGAGCCTCCTCTGGCCTCGCCTAGTATTGATAGGCCCATATTATAGTATCTCGGCCCCAAGGGGTAAAGGTGGGAATGACAATTCGGGGTGAGGGCTATTTCGTAATCTTCATTATATTAGATAATATATTATTGTCTTACTGTCTGTTGCCGCTTTGAACAATACATCTTGTTTACATATATTTAACATACGTAATTACGTAATATTACCTTTGATGTAACTTGTATTACAGGCCAGGCTGGCCTTATCAGAACTTACAATGCCGATAATATATCGCTATTATAAAGTATGATTATCTATTTATGGCATAATGCTATTGACATATCCGGTTGTGCCTGATAGTATGTATTCATTCTAACTGAGGAGAGAGGAAATATGTTACACCTCAACCGCAAAGGGCTAATCCCGGCCAGCATCGCCGGGGCCCTGATCGCCTTCGCCCTCCTGTGCTGCCTGGCCTTCGCCAGCCCGGCCCGGGCGGACGAGAGCGCCATTCCCCAGATCAGCGGGGATACCCACCGCGCGTCCCACACCATTGCGCCACCCTACCCCCGAGAAGTGACCCTGCACTGGAGCGACGGGAAGGAAGTGTCCTTCAAGATGATCGTGTTCCGCAACAGTCGCAACGCGCTGCAGTTGACCTTCGACTTCGACAGCGTGAAGGGCACCTATACCTCGCGGCACGCCATGATGGAAGCGGACTACTCGAAAGGGGTACAGCCCATGTACCTGGTGTTCGAGCGGAACGGTTTTGGAGCCATGGAAGTTTCCTGGCGGACCCGGTACAAGGGGCCGAAGTCGGAATTTTACGTAGAGCGGCGGCCAAACCCGCCGGCGGTGGAGCAGGCGCAGCCCTCAGGGAACATTGATCTGGCCTGGAGCGATGGGGAAGCCATCTCGGTGCCGGTAAAGGTCAGCTACGGGAATCCGGCGCTGAAGGGAAGCAAGTCGGACATCGTCCACGGGACGGACACGACGGTTGGGGACCTGGTGAAAAGCAACCGGCACCATCCGACGCGGATGTCCTTGCAGTTCAGCCGGCCCGGCTACAGCCCGATGGTACTGCACTGGTACTACGACGATAATGCCGGCATCTACTACCGGGTGGAGACCCTCCCGGCCGAAGCGAACTTCCAGATAGCAAGGTCCGATGGGGAATCCATCAGCGCCAGCGTCAGCCACGATGGGACGAAGCTGGTTCTGGACGAGGCGGGAATGAGCCACGGTTCCAGCACCACGGCCCAGATAGTCAAGGCCGGGACCGCCTTTGACTACGTAATCTTCCAGCGGGACGGCTTTGGCGATATTCTTTGGGACTGCGACTGGAGCCAACTGGAAGGCGTTGCCTGCGAAAGTTCGGTGAACCCGGACCCGACGGAGGCGCCGGGAACCGACATCCCGCCCACCGAAAAGTATGTGTCGGTGGACTGGGGCGATGGCGAAATGGTGTCCCTGAACGTTTCCCGCAGTGGAGCCGATGGGATGACCTACTCCGACCTGACCCACGGGTCGAGCACCACCTACACGGCGCCCCCGGCGGCCTACCAGGCGGTGCATCCCAACGCCAGCTACCTGGCCTTCCAGCGGCCGGGACACGGATACCTGACGGTGAGCTGGTACTACGACAATGAGTACGGCATCACTACGAAACCGCCAAGCCGACGGCCAGCAAGCCCGTAACCCTGGAATGGGAAGGCGAGACCATCGCGGTAACGCTGACCTACGATGGGACTCGGGTCGGCTACGAATCCGACAGCCTCAGCGTGGGGTCGGACATAGTTCACTCGTACCTGGGCTACACCGATGGACAGCAGAAGTTCGAGCGGGCGGGACACCGGGAACTGGAGCAGGGCATCTTCAAGGGCCTGCTGGAGTTTGAGCAGGAAGGCCAGAAGCGGATGAAGCTGTCCTGGGGCTGGGACCCGCAGCAGGGAATAGTCCACGAAGTCCGGGCTGAGAGCTATGCGGCGCAGGCCACCCATCAGTCCCCGGAGGAAACGCCGGAAGAGCCGGAATTGCCGGAAGAACCGGAAGAGCCGGTGGCAGACCCGAAGGCGACCCTGATTGCGGCATTCCCGGACCTGACCCTGGCGAACAACGGGGAGCAGTCCCTGGACATGGCGGATCACTTCAGCGGCGAGGGGCTGACTTACCAGGTGAAGGTAACTACTACCCACAAGCGCACCGGGGTAGTGAAGATTGGGCCCATCAACGAGGTGGCCCGGAACAAGGTAAAGGGCGAATGGGACGGGGAGGTCCTGACCCTGACCGCCGGTGCCAAGGGGGACCACATCCTGCAGGTGGAAGTCATTGCCACCGATGCTGAAGGCGAATCGGCCAGCGACTCCTTCCAACTGACCTTGGGCGGCACGGCGGCGCCGACCCCGGAACCCACTCCGACGCCGACCCCGGAACCCACTCCGACGCCGACCCCGGAACCCACTCCGGAACCGACTCCCGAGCCGACGCCGGAACCTACGCCGGAGCCTACGCCGGAACCGACTCCCGAGCCCACGCCGGAACCTACTCCGGAACCTACCCCGGAGCCTACCCCGGAGCCTACTCCGGAACCTGCGCCGGAAGGGCCAGCGCTGAGCAACTCCTTCGGGGACATCGAACTCAGCCAGGGCGAAACCAGCGACCTGGACATGGCTAACCACTTCAGCGGCGACAACCTGACCTACGAAGTGATGATAACCACCACCCACCAGAAGACCGGGAGGCAGAAGACCGGCAAGCTGGGTGAGATTGCCCGCAACAAGGTGTCGGGAAGCTGGAACGGAACGGTGCTGACGTTGGAAGGCGGCAAGGCAGCGTCCCAGGACCTGACCATCCAGATAATCGCCAGCGATAGCGCTGGAGAAGAAGCCAGCGGTTCCTTCACCCTGTCCCTGAAGAACTAGCCCAGCCTACGCGGCCCGGCTGGAAGGCAAGGACGACAGACCCCAAGGCGGCCCCGCAAGACTGCGGGGCCGTTCCCTTTTTCCTCCCCTCACTCCCGGCCAAGTATGCGTCGGGGAAGCCCTCACCCCCGGCCCCTCTCCCGCGAGGAGAGGGGAGAGTAGGTTTTCCTTGATTGCCCGGGAACGGGGAGCAACTAACTTTCCCCGCCGGTTCGGGAGAGAGGGTTCTTCCTGATCCCTGTGTCAGCACGCCGGGAACAAGTCTCCCCTCTCCCCCAGGGAGAGGGACCGGGGGTGAGGGCCGAAGCAATCAGGTCTTCTTTTTGCCAAATTTCAGAGGGAGGCTTTGCCCGGTTATGGATTGAAGGCGGTCTATGCCGGTCAGTCGGTGATTTCCCAGCGTAATTTGCCGAGAGATACGTTCTTTTCCCTCGGCTTAAGGTGATAAGATGTTATACATAGTGGGCTTAGCAGTTGCAGTTTAGCCTTTATCCAGACAGGAACTGTGCCATGGAACGCCGGGTTCCCAGCCAGGAAGGGGTTATCAGTTATCTGAAAGACGATCGCAACGTTCTAAACCAATCAGGCCGACGCCCGTGTTTTGTGCCGGGCTTGTCCTGGAATAATTTTACCGAGAGCAGGAAAAATGCGTAATATTTGGATACTTACCGGAATTGCAACAACCTTGTCCCTGGCGGCTCTGGTCATTGCTATTGTTACTTTACTCGTCGCGCTGGGGCGGGAAACGGCTCCGACCGGGTTGCCCCAACCGGGGAAGGACGACCCGTCGGCCTACACCGTTAGCCTGGTGAATCAGGCATTGGCGCGCTACGAGGTGGAAGGGCAGGAAGCGACGGTAAATTACTACAACACCCCGGCCAGCGTGGACGGGGAATGGTACGTCTTCATTGTTGATGCCGAGGGTAAGGTGATAGCCCACAGCAACCAGTCGCTGCTGGGAGAGGATTTAAGGGGAGGCCTGGGGATAGATGCGACGGGTTATAGATTCGGGGAGGCAATCCTGGATACGTCGGAGCAGGGGCAGTGGGTAGATTACCTGTTTCTGAATCCGGGGTCAGGGAATCAGGAATATAAACATTCGTGGGTGGTGCAGCGGGATGGGCTGATATTTGGCTCGGGTTGGTATCAGGTTCTGCCGCCGGCGGTGGCTAGTCCCGGAAAGGACGACCTCCCGGCCTACACCGTTAGTCTGGTGGAGCAGGCCATTGATTACTATCAGGCCAATGGGCGGCAAGCTGCCATTGATTACTACAATGACCCGGATAATGTGGATGGCCGTTGGTATGTCTTCATGTATGACGAGAACAATATCCGCATTGCCCACCCCACGGTCAAGTCCCTGTTGGGTAAGCCGGTGGCTGGCCCTACCGGGGTGGACATCAACGGCTACGCCTACGGTCAGGATATGGTCAAGACTACGGAAGCCGGTCAGTGGGTCAGCTACGTTTTCCTGAACCCTTCCACCGGACGCGAGGAAGTCAAGCATACCTGGTTGAAGAAGCACTATGGCCTGATGTTTGGCTCCGGCTGGTACGAGGGCAACCACCAAGTGCCGCCCAAGTCCAATCCCATAGACCACACCGTATCGCTGGTGCAGCAGGCTCTCCGACGTTACGCGCGGCAAGGTCAGGATGCCACCATTGACTATTACAATACTCCCGAAAGCGTCGATGGCGAATGGTACGTTTTCATAATTGGGGCCGACGGCCGGATTATGGCCCATGCTAATCAGTCCCTTGTGGGCCAGGACTTGAAAGGCGACTTGGGCGTGGATGTTACCGGCTACCGCTTTGGAGATTCCATCCTGGCCGCCACCGAAGAAGGTCTATGGGTGGATTACGTCTTTGAGAACCTGACCACCGGAAACCAGGAATACAAACATTCCTGGGTGGTGCAGCGGGACGGCCTGATTTTCGGCTCCGGGTGGTATCAGGTATTGCCCAATTTGGGGAATTAGTAAACGTCGGGCCGCCCTTGCGGCGGTCCGGCCCATTCTTCCCGCAGCAGTCCGTACAAGAGGGTATCCCACCAGCGGCCTTTGAAGTACTCGTTGCGGCGCAGTCGTCCTTCTTGCCGAAAACCCAAAATTTACTATGGATTGCGCCGCTTCCGTGGCATAACCGCACCCCCAATGCTTTGGCGCCAGCTCGTAGCCGATGTCAGCCTCCCAGTCATTGTCGGGCTTGCGGCGGATACCGCAGCTGCCGATTAGAACCCCGCTTTCCTTGAGGGTAACGGCGAGCTGGAAACGGCGCCGGGGAATTTCCCGCTGCTGGTCCAGGAACATTCCTACAAAAGCTTTGGCGTCGGCTTCGCTCCGTTCTACCCAGGGATAAAAGCGGAGATAACGAGGGTCTTGTTGGTAGGCCAGTACCGGGCTCCAATCGTCAGCCACGAACTCCCGCAATATCAAACGTTGCGTGGATAACTCCAAAAGGTCGAACCCGGGTTCACCCTTCACGGCCTTACCTCAAATTCTACCTGGGCAACCTTGCGGCCCAAGTGGTACACATAAATCCAGTGCTGTCCTGCCGCCCACTCTTGTTTCGGTCCCGGCCCCACGGAAAGGCGCTGGACGCCTCCCGAATGGCTGCGGTCCGCCTGAATCGTAAAAGTATCCCGGCGGTAGGGAAACCCGTCTTCGTAATATTCCACCACCTCAAAGGTTAAATCCTGCGGCAGGCCGGCGTAGTCATGGGAGAACTCCAGGGTCAGCCAGGCCCACCTTCCGGCTTCCGCGGCGGCAAAACTCCGGACGGGCGGGCTGGATTCCGTCAAGGAAAGGTAGGCTCGTTCAATCCAGCCGCTGACGGTGGGCAGCTCGGCCACTACCGGCTGCCGGTCCGGGAATGGTTCCGCTTCCGGCCCCGCTCCCCGGTACCACCGATCGATAACCCGCGCCACGACGGGGGCGGCGGAAGCGGAGTTTGTGTCCCTTCCTCCGGCAAAGGCCTGGCGGATGTGGGCGATACCGGCCGGTTCTGCCGAGTCGGGGTCAATCCTGGCGGAGCTGCGGTAGAGCGACCGGAAGCCGGCCCTGAATTTCTCGGCTCCCAGTTGATGGTACAAGTCCAGGAAAAGCCGCTCGCCTACAGCGTAGTTGCAGTGGTATTCGGCATCGTTCCTGGTCAAGTCCTTAGTTTCCAGATAGCGTATGGTTTTTGCGGTGCCGCAGGGATAATTGACCGGTTCCAGGGGATAGCCGCTGCGGTGGTGTTCTACCAGAGCGGCGGTAAACTCCGCTGCCCCCTCGTCCAGCCAGGGCTGGGCCTGCTGCCAGTAGTAATGGGCTGCTTCGTGGGCGATGACCCGTCCCGCCAGCCGGGCTTCGTGGCTGTCGTCAGCAACGTCATATTCAGGCCGGACAATCATCTGACTGCCGTGGTGCGACCCGCTAAAACTTCCGTGTACCGCAGCGGCGAAAAGAAGGGGTACGTATTTGGCGGGAAAGGGTTCTCCGATGAGGTCTTCGATATTTCTTACGGCGTTCTCCAGCAAGTCCATACTGCGGGCAGCGCCGGGGCGGGTGCGGATAATTGTCAGGTTAACCTCGCCGGCCCGGGGCAAGGCGATTATCCGCTCTTCCGCAGCCGTAATATTCGAGTCCAGCAGGGTATTCACCAGCGATGGATTGGCTTCATTTACTTCGTGCAGGAGAGCTACGATGCCGCTCTCGAAATCACTGATGCCGTCGCTGACGGCGGGGTGGCCCATTACCACCCGGAAGGCTGAAAGGTCGAAGTAGGCCAGGTTAGCCAGGGACTCCACCGCCAGGGTGTCGGCGGGTCGGATGTGGTTCAGGAAGGGCATTGCCGCCAACTGTCCCGCGGCAGTTTCGTCGGCGGTGGCGATATACTCCAGGTCAACAATTACCGAGGCGGCTTCCCGAATGTACGGGGTGTCCAGCCAGCTCCGGTTAATCAGCGTGGTGAATAGCGTTTCTCTGGTTGCCGCCAGGTAAATTAAGGCTTCGGCTGCCGGACGCTCTGCAGCGATTACCCCGTCAGAAACCCAGGCCAGCGACTGAATGGCTCGGCTGACGTCGGGTTTTTGCTGCTCCAGGGTGCGGGCGTTGCGCAGGGTGTAAAAGCTTTGGTTGGCGCCTTGAGCCGCCGGAAGCCGGCCTTTCCAGGCGGTTAAGGTCCTGGCCGGGGCCGGTTGGGTTGGGGGGCTGGGCGCTAATGCCGCGGGTGCGGTCGGCGCCGGAACGTTTTGCGGTTCCCCGGCTGCCGGAGAGCTGGGCGCCGGTGCGAAGCAGCCAATCAGAAACAGGGTTAGCGCCGCCAACCACAGCAACCACAGGCGCAGCGCTGCCAGCCCGTATTTTCCAACGGAATTCAGCAAAGAACCGCGCTGCGCCAACTACATCGGCTACAGTATCTGGGACAGGAACATCTGGGCCCGTTCGTGTTGGGGGTTGTTGAAAAAGTCATTGGGGGCCGATTCCTCGACGATATTCCCTTCGTCCATCATAATCACCCGGTCGGCAACCTCCCGCGCAAAGCCGATTTCGTGGGTCACCGTCAGCATGGTCATGCCGGTGCTGGCTAGTTCCCGCATCACGTCCAGCACCTCCTTAATCATCTCCGGGTCCAGGGCGGAGGTAGGTTCGTCGAAGAGCATTATCTTGGGCTGCATCGCCAGGGCGCGGGCGATGGCTACCCGCTGCTGCTGTCCACCGGAAAGCTCGGCGGGATACTTGTAAGCCTGCTCCGGGATGCCGACCCGGGTCAGCAATTCGTTGGCCGCCTCTTCCGCCTGAGACTTGCTCCAGTGCCGCACCTTGATGGGGGCCAGGGTTATGTTCTGCATCACCGACAGGTGCGGAAAGAGGTTGAAGGACTGGAAAACCATCCCTACTTCCCGGCGAATGGCGTCAATGTTGCGGACGTCGCCGCTGAGTTCGATGCCGTCCACGATTATATCGCCCCGCTGGTGCTGCTCCAGGCGGTTGATGGTGCGGATGAGGGTGGACTTGCCGGACCCGGAGGGCCCGAGAATCACCACCACTTCACCCCTCCTGACGGTTGTGGATACGCCTTTCAGGGCGTGGAAGGTGCCGTACCATTTGTGCACATCCCGGCAAACGATAATGTCATCGACTTCCGATTCCATAAATTCGCGACCCACAGCCATTTCAGCCTCCCGAAGTTGTAAAGGGGTTGGCGGGTTTTCCAACTATATTTTGTGGCTGCGCCGGCAAGCCTCCGGCCTACCTTTGCCCCACGCCCATGTGTTCCTCCGGGCCCAGGGGCGCCCCTACCGCTGCCCCACGCCCATGTGTTCCTCCACCTTACCGCTGATGTAGGACATTCCGTAGGTAAAGATCCAGAAGACCAGGGCCAGGAAAACGAACAGTTCCCGGGCGCTTCCCCGGAACTCAATGTTGCCCTGAATGAAGACGCGGCCCACCTGCACAATGTCCAGCATACCGATAATGTAAACCAGGCTGGTGTCTTTGAAGAGTCCGATAAACTGCCCGACGATGGCCGGGATGACGTTGCGGATCGCCTGGGGCAGGGAAATCAGCAGGGTAGTCTGCCAGCCGGGCAAACCCAGGGCGCGCGCCGCCTCTGCCTGGCCGGGGTGGAGGGCCTGCAAGCCGCCCCGAATGTTCTCCGCCATATAGGCCGAACTGAACAGGGTAATCACTACGGCGGCCCGGAACAGGGGCGGCAGGGGAAAGTCCTCCGGGAAAGCCAGCGGAACCAGTACTTTGGACATAAAGAGCAGGGTGATCAGAGGGACGCCGCGAAATACCTCAATAAAGAAGACGCACAAAACTTTGACTACTGGCAGGTTGCTGCGGCGGCCCAGGGCCAGCGCGATTCCGATGGGCAGGCTGAGGGTAATGCCGCCCACCGCCAGCAGCAGGTTCAGCATCAGCCCGCCCCAGTAAATTACCGATACGGGCTGGAGACCAGGCACCCCCGGCAGCCCCCGCAGCAAAACCAGGGACAGGAAAAAGATCGCCACCCCGAGCAGGGTAATCCTCAGCATCCCTGCGCCCAGGGGCGTGTGGCGGGCCAAGGCCCAGCCCAGGGCCGTTGCCGGCAGGTTTGCCAGGAGGAGCAGGCGCACGTCCCAGCCCATAGTCTCCAGGCTGTAGGGCAGAAAGGCGAAGGTGGCGGCCGCGCCGGCGCTGGCCCAGGCCACCACCGCGGCGACCCGGTTCCCCCGCAGCCCCCAGGCCATCCCCAACAGCATGGTAACCAGCAGCAGTACCGCCTGGGGCCGCCAGAAGCAGTTCTGGTCGGGGCAGGCAGCTTGCGTATTATACTGCCCCATAATCAGGCGGCCGCCCAGCACGGACACTACCGACCAGTCGGCAGTCAGGAAAACCCAGCGCAGCCCGAACCCGAGGGCCAGCAGCAGCAGGCCGCCGAAAATCACCGTCAGCCCGGTGTTGTACCAGGTGCTGAACAAGTTGGTGTGCAGCCACCCGGTAATCCCCACTTCGGTTCGGGGCGGCAGGATAACGGGTTGGCCCGGCCCGGCCGGCTGACCGGGTGAGGCGCCGCTTCGAGTAGTCATCTGCGCCTCCTGCCAAAGTCAGTGCGGCGGTTGTAAATGTTTCCGATTAAGGACCAGGTAAGGCTCATCGCCAGGTAGGAGGCCATAATCAGTATAAAGATAACGATGGCCGGGGCGGTTTGGGTCATGGTCAGCGCGACGCTGGTCAAGTCGCTGTAGCCAACGGCGCCGCCCAGGCTGCTGTTCTTGGTCAGGTTAAGACACTGGCTGATCAGGGGCGGGATGATTACCCGCAGCGCCTGGGGGAAAATGACGGTGCGGAGAGCGCCCAGGGGAGGCAAACCCAGGGCGCGGGCCGCCTCTACCTGGCCTCGCCCCACCGACTGGATCCCGGCCCGCACGATTTCGGCAATAAAGGCGGCGGTGTACATTACCAGCCCGATCAGCAGCACGACCAGCCCCGCCCAAAGGGTGTAGCCGCCGGACAGCCGGCCAAAGCGTCCCATCGGTTCCGGCACCGAAATTGCGAAGGGTGGGTTGCCGGAAACAAGGCTCAAGACGAGCCAGGAGAAGACCATAATCCCCAGGGCAATAACGATGCCCATTATGAAGGGGTAAGAGGGTTTGCCGGTGTCGATTTCCCGCTGGGTCAGCCGCTTGTTTCCAATAACTCCGGCAACCACGGCCAGCGCGGCGCTAACCAGCCAGGTTAAGGCGACAAAGAAGTTGGTTGGATGGGGCGCCGGAAAGGATATGCCCGAGTTGTTGATGTAGAGCAGATCGGCGACGACGTAGCTTTCCCGCACGGTGGGTAGGGCTAAAATGGTGAAAAACCAGAATAAGAGCTGGACCAGCAAGGGTACGTTGCGGAAGAACTCGATGTAGGCCATCGCCAGCTTGGCCACCAGCCAGTTGCCGGAAAGCCGGGAAACGCCGATTACGATGCCCAGCAGCGTCGCCAGAATGACGCCGATGATGGCGACGATGGCAGTATTGGCCGAAGCCACCACCAGGGCGTAAAGGAAGGTGTCCGAAGGGTCATAGGGGAGGAAGCTGATCCCCATTGGGGTTTGATACTCGCGCCCCAAGAAGGTGAATGTGAAGGGTATGTCCCGGTCGTCAATGGCCGCGCCAATGTTGGCGAAGAACCAGGTTACCAGGGTTACTACTACGATGGCGGAGAGGATCTGGGTAGCCCACTGGACGATGGTGACGTGCCGCCAGAGAGGTACATTCTGGTAGGTCAGCATGCGCCGTACGGTGCCATCGTGTGCCATAAGCGGTAGCTACCTCTACAGCCGGCGGAAATCCCCGCAGTTTTCGGGATGGGCAATGCCCAGTTTACCAAAAATAAAGCAAGGGGGATAAGACAAACTTGAGCCTTGTCCCCCTCTTTTTCCCAATACCAAAGGGTTCTTTGGCCGGGGCGAGTTCCGCTTACCGCAATGGGGCGGTGTAAATCTGGCCGCCCTTGGGGCAGTCCTGGCAGGGAGCCGCGTTCCAGAGGGCGTTGCGGCTGCCGTCCCGCTCCAGTCCCAGCGGGGTCAGGTGGCGGTCATAAATCTCGCCATAGTTGCCGACGGCCCGGATCACGTCCTGGGCGACCGTCGCCGAAAGGCCCAGGTTCTCCTGACCGAAACCGCCCTCCAGCCCGAAGAGCCGGTCCACGGCGGTGCTGCCGGTAGCGGCGGTAGGCACACTGCCCTGGGTGATGCCGAAGGCTTCGGCATAAACCAGAATGCCCATTACCGAGGAAACTACGTCGAACCACTGCTCGTCGCCGTGGGGAACCACCGGGCCTAGCGGCTCTTCGGAGATGGTCCCGGGCAGGATGGTGTGGTCGTCCGGGTTTTCAAAGCCGACGCGGGTGGCTACCAGACCGGAACGGTCGGTGGTCATCGCCTCGCACTGGCCGGCTGCGTAAGCCTCGCGGGTCTGCACCGCATCCGGGAACACGGTAATGGTCAGCCCCAGGTTATTTTGGCTGTCGAAGTCCTGGAGGTTCAACTCGGTGGTGGTACCCTGCTGGACGCAAACCTCGGCGCCGGCCAGTTCGGTCAGAGTGGAGACGCCCAGGCTCTTGGGAACCATAAAGCCCTGACCATCGTAGAACATAGTGGGCGCAAAGTTGCCCCAGGTGGCGTCCCGGGTGCTGGTCCAGGTGGTGTTGCGGGACATCATATCCACTTCACCGGACTGCATCGTGGGGCCGCGTTCGGCGGCGACGGTGGGGCGGAACTCGACAGCGTTGGCATCGCCCAGTACGGCGGCGGCCACGGCGCGGCAGAGATCCACGTCAAAACCAACGGCATTACCATTGGCATCCAGGGAGCCGAAGCCGGGCAGCTGGTCATTGTTGGCGCAAATGACGTGGCCCCGCGACATTACCGCCGCCAGCCGGCCGCCTTCCATCATCGCCGGCATCGAGCCGCTGGACATCGAGGCCATCTCGGCCCGCATCGATTCCATTTCGGCCATAAGCTCGGCGTTTTGGCTCTCCATGGCGGCCATATCCCCGCCGCCTTCGCTGGGCATAGCTTCCATTTGGGCCTTCAGGCTATCTACTTCGGCTCTCAAGTTGGCGTTTTCACTCTCCAGCGCGGAGGTGTCGGCCTGACAGCCGGCCAAGGCCAGAATCATTAAAGCGAAACCCGCAAATACAACTAGTGTCCTTCTCATAATTCTTGAAACTTCCTCCTACCCTCAGTAGCTACTTAGAATACATTTGCCTGGCAAAAAGACTATCACCGCCATTCCTTTGGTGTCAATAATTACCCGGCAGGATTTGGCGGCATTTGGAGTGGGCCGGCGTTCAGCAGTTGACATATTGTAGCCGTATAGGGATGATTAGCAGCATATTTTCTGAGGAGGCCCGCAAGTGAAGGCTGCCGTTTTGTACGAGTATGGTCAACCGCTGGTGGTAGAGGATGTGGACCTGGACGAACCCGGCCCCGGCGAGGTTCTGGTCAAAATCGGGGCCGCCGGCATTTGCCGCAGCGACCGGCACTTTATGCACGGAGACGCAGCCATTGCCCTGCCGGCGGTGCTGGGACACGAAGGCGCGGGGACGGTAGAGAAGGTTGGCCCCGGGGTAACCCTCACCAGGCCCGGCGACCAGGTCATATTGTCCTTTGTGCCGGCCTGCGGCCGCTGCAAATCCTGTCTGGAAGGCAACTCCAACCTTTGCGACCTTCACATGAGCACCGGGCCGTTTATGCTGGACGGAACCACCCGTCTGCACAAGGACGGGCGGGACGTTCACCACATGGGTAAGGTAGCCTGTTTCGCCGAATATGCCGTGGTGCCGGAGACCGGCTGCATCCCCACCAACACCTACCTGCCTATGGACAAGGCGGCCATGATTGGCTGCTGCGTTCCTACCGGCGTCGGGGCGACTATGTTCAGCGCCAAGGTGCAGCCCGGCAGCACCGTCGCCGTCGTCGGCTGCGGCGGGGTAGGGCTCAACGTAATTATGGGCGCCCGCCTGCTCAACGCATCCCAAATTATTGCGGTGGACATTCGGGAGAGCCAACTGGAATTTGCCATGAAATTTGGCGCCACCCACTCGGTGAATGCCTCAGACCGGGACCCGGTGGCCCAGGTAAAGGAACTTACCGGCGGCCGGGGCGCTGATTACACCTTTGAAGTTTTCGGGGCGGCGGAGACGGTGAAAGCGGCCTATGATATGTGCAGCAAGAGCGGCACGGTTACGGTGGTGGGTATCGCTCCCATGGGGGCGGAAGCTCCGATTAACGCCGTGGACCTGGTGCGCAACGAAAAGACGCTACGGGGCACCTATTACGGCTCGGCCCGATCCCGTACCGATATGCCCACAATGATTGATTTGTACCTGTCCGGCAAGCTGAACCTGGATGACCTGGTGGTACGGCATTACTCGCTGGACCAGATTAACGAAGCCTACGGCGATATGGATCAGGGCGAGGTGGGCCGAGGAGCAATAGTATTTGACTGAGCGTTCCTTCGGCAGCAATGGTCAGGTACAGGATTCAGCGCCGGCCGCCAGCGGCGAACTTGCTGCCAAGAAGCGGCGTATGAAAAAGAGAGGTTGTAAATGCCCAGACTGGAAACTTTGAGCGAAGTGCAGCGCCGGACTCTGGAGTTTTTCCCCTGCCTGGAGCACGACACTACTCCCTGGGTAACTTTGTCCCGGCCCTTGTCCGAATGTAAGGTTGCGCTGGTAACCTCGGCCGGCTTGCACCTGCGGGAAGACAAGCCCTTTACTCGCGATGACCCCGGCGGCGAGTCCAGTTACCGGGTCATTCCCAGCGACTGCGATCCGGTGGACGTGGTGCAGAGCCACTTTTCCATCGGTTTCGACCATACGGGCATCTACCGGGACCTGAATGTCACCTTCCCGGTTGACCGGCTGCGAGAGCTGGCGGAACAGGGAAAGATTGGCCGTCTGGCGTCTAACTTCTACTCCTTTATGGGCGCTTTGCGGGACCCGAGCCAGGTAATTGAGGCGACCGGGCCGGAAGTGGGGCGGCGACTGAAGGATGAAGGGGTCGACGTTGCCCTCCTGACCCCCACTTGACCGCTGTGCACCCACACCGTGAGTGTGCTGGCGCGGGTCTTTGAGGAACACGACATCGCCACGACTACCATTGCCATGGTTCGGGAACACGCCGAGCGGGTCAAGCCGCCGCGCGCCCTGTTCGTACCCTTCTTCTTTGGGTTCGCCCTGGGCCGCCCCAACGACGCCGCATACCAGCATCAAGTGCTGGAAGCTGCCTTCGCCTTGCTTTCGGCGGAGGAAGGGCCGGTGTTGGCGGACTTTCCGGATGATTCCGACCCGTCCATTATGCCCCAGGCTTCCCAGGTGGCCGCCGATGCCGAGCAGTCAACCCGTAGCGCCGCCGATGAGGTTACGGCCCTGCGGACATTTTACGAGCGCTGGGTGGATAACAACTCGGGCCGGACCGCCGTCGGCCTTTCGGGAATTCCCCAGCGTCGCTTCCGGGGCGTGGTGCGCTTTCTGGAGACCTTTGTTGAGGGAGATGCCGCCGCCGATATGTCCGAGCGGCCCGAGGCTGTCTCCAAGCCCCAGTTTATTCGTTACTGCGTGGACGACTTGAAGGCTTTCTACTACGAGGCCCGGATGGAACAGCACAAGGACGCCGACGAAACTGCCTTGCACCATTGGTTCTGGGGCAGTACCGCCGGCGGCAAGCTGGTGGCTGACCTGGCCGCCCGGCTGAACGAGTCGGATGATCCCGGCCTCAAGGCGGCGGCCTACGGTCTGGCCCGATAGCGCCGGCGCCGATGGCCGCAAGGGATGAAATAACCGTCAAGCTGGCGGAAACGGCGGCGGAACGGGAAGGGGCTTTTCAAGTCCGATTGCGAGTATTCGTAGCGGAGCAGGGCATTCCCGCCAGTGAGGAACTGGACTCCGCCGACGCTGCCGCCACCCACGCCATCGCTGTCTTTGGCGACGAAGTTATCGCCACCGGACGGATGCTGGTGGTGGCTGGCGACCCGGCCGGCGTCTGCCGCATTGGCCGCATGGCCGTGGCCCCGGAATGGCGCCGGGCCGGCGTTGGCGGCCTAATCCTGAACCGGCTCGAAGCTGCGGCCCGCGCCCAGGGTATGCGCCGCTGCCTGCTCCATGCTCAAGAGTACGTCAAATCCTTCTACGCCAACCACGGCTACCAGGAACAAGGCGAAACTTTCCTGGAAGTGGACATACCGCATATAGAGATGGTGAAGGATTTGTAGGGGAGCGGTCTAACCAGAAAGGCTGGAGGCTGGAAATATGAGCAATATCTACCGGGCTGAGTTTAACATTTCCGGAGAAGAGACTTCCGGGCCGGAGTTATTCGACAAGGTTAAAGCTTTTGTCCTTGAGTGGACGCTGCAAAACTATCCGGCCCTGGAGGATTCCCCGGGGGAATTTCCTTTTACCTGGGAAGAGGAAGAGGAGTCTCTGCGCATAGATTATGGAGGCATGGATAACGTTGCCTTTCTCATCCTGACCGCCCAAAAAGCTGGCTGCGAAATGGCCTTTGATTTGGCGACTCGAGATACTAAAGTAGTTGCCACGCTGGGATTAAACGGCCCGGAGAATGAGAGCATCCAGGGGCGGCCCCACGCTTTCTCCGGAAGCTGTTCGACGAATTCACCTGCGACTATCAGGGAGAACCCATCGCCACTGATTCGACTCTCCTGTCCGCGTCGGATATTTCTGATTTTGCACAGCACAGGATACTCTCCACAGAAAGGCAGTTGCCCTTGGTGCTTGTCTCCGGCGAGAATAGTTTGCCATTGGAAACGCTCCGACAGTCTCGATTGGCAGGAATAGCTTCATTGTTCATTTGCCCTGAGGAGCTAATCGTCCATTTGAACCAGGTATTGCCGAAATTGTCTTGCTACTCGGGAACCGCCCGATTGTATATGCCAGGGTGCTCCCCGGAAGACCGGGCTTGGCACAATCCCTTCTGGCCGGCGAGCAAAGTGCGGGAATTGGGCAGAGATTTCTTCCCGGAACTGCGGGAGAATATCATGTCCTACTTGACGCTGCGCACCCAGGGCCAGCTCTTTAATGAAGTGCGGGAAAAAGTGCGGCAGGCCAAACATCAGGCTGCGTTGACTCATACCATAGAATTAACGGAACGGGAAACTGAAGAAATTTTCACTGCTGCCGAAAAGGAAAAAGATGACGAGATTCAGGCGCTCCGTCGAGAGATAGACAGTCTAAAGCGAGAGAAATTCCACTTACAGCAAAAAGTCAACAGCTTGCAATTCGGCTCGGACGCCGCTCCTGACCAACTGGATCTCTCACCGGATGATTTACAGGATTTCCCCTCGGTGCTGGCGGTGGTGGATTGGGCCGAGGCAAATCTTGACGGATTACGGTTCCTGGATTCGGTCCGTAAATCGGCTAAAGAGGCACCGTTAGTGGAGAATAGGGACAAAATTAAGGACGTTTTCTTAGCGATGTCCCAATGTGCGACCCAGATGGCAGCAGCAGGTTCTTTAGGTACGGACTTTCAAGCGTGGTTCAGTAAAAAGAATCTGGAATACGCGCCCCATGAATCTGAGATCACTATGTCCAAATATGGCAAAGAACGCAGGTTCTGGGATAGCGCCAACGAGGACTGGGTAGAAATGCAGCCTCATTTCAAGCTGGGCGGCGGGCGCGGCGCCAATAACCTTTTACGGATTCACGTCCTTTGGAGCGGCGATGAAAATTGTTGGCTAGTTGGACACGTGGGCCGGCACTTACCTACCGAAGGTTCCTGAACCGGCGACTTTATCCTCCCGCCCGGGGAGTCACGGCCGGGGCCCTCAATGGTGGTAACTGCAAGTGTCGGTCAGATATTGGCTGTAGCTACCGGCCGGGCGGGAGCTGAAGATGATTCCCGCCCCGGAGAAAAACTTCCACACCTTGCCGATTACTTTCATCTCGCCCCGCAGTCCTTCCTTGCCAGGTAGATACAGCCGATACTACGCCGGCCAACACAAAGCGGTTTCAGGCGTCACCCGGCTACCTCTTCCATAACCCGCACCTCCATCTTGGCGATGTGGCTGGTGGGGATGTCCCCCAGGGCGATGCGCTCCGGGGATGCGAAGTAGGCCGCTTCCTTGTCCGGTATCTCCTCCGGGTTGTTGAAGCGGCGCACCCAGATAAATTCGGTGCGGTCGGCGTTGACGTAGCTGCTGACCACCGGAGTCCCCAGCCGGGCGTGCAGCGGCCGGATATGCTCGTTGAAGACTTTAAGCCAGGAATCCATCATTCCCCGGTTGATGGTGTAAATTCTCAGTTGCGCTGTCATAATTTTAACTCCTCCGTTTCGGGCCCTGGCTGCCGCCCGCTGCGGTCGGTTTAAGCCGGGCAGCCTTTTAGCGGCTCAATGATATTGAAGCTATACCGCGTACTGCCGGATGGACGCTTCGCTGAAGGCCAGACCCAGCCCAGGCTTGTCCGGCACCACGATTTCCCCGTCCACAATCTCCGGCGTTTCTTCAAACAACTGCAAGGACCAGGGCATATATTCTACCGTCAGGCCGTTGGGGATGGCCGCCACGTTGTGCACCTGAACTTCGGGCGCAATGTGGCTGACCACCGGGAGGTTAAAGGCTTCAGCCATACCGGCCACTTTACGGAACTGGGTTATGCCGCCCACTCGCATCAGGTCAATCATCACGATGTCCACCGACCGGTTCTCAATCAATTGGCGGAAGGGGGCAATCCCGAAAACGTACTCGCCGGCGGCGATGGGCGTTGTCAGCGTATCGGCGATTCGGGCCAAACCCTGGTAATCGTCATAGACAGTCATATCCTCCAGCCAGAACAGGTTGAACTCTTCCACCCGTTTGCCGATATTGATGGCTCGATTTACGTCCCAAAGCTGGTTGATGTCGCACATCAGGTCAATGTCCGGCCCGATGGCTTCCCGCATTACCCGGATGCGAGCCACCTCAGCCTCGGCGGAAGGTTCAGCGCCCATCTGGGTCTTCATCTGGCGGAACCCTTTTTCAACCAGGCGGGGGCCTACCTCGGCCAGAAACTCCAGGTTGCGGTCTCGCCCCAGTTGACCGCTGGCGTAGGTCGGAACCCGGTCCCGATGCCCGCCCAAAAGGGTGGCGACGGGCAGGCCGAAAGCCTTGCCCTTGATGTCCCACAGGGCCAGATCCACGCCGGCCAGGGCGAAGTTAAACAAGCCCGGCCCGATAGTCCCGGTCTGGCGCTTCAGCTTGTCCACTACCGCTTCTACCGGTATGGGGTCGTCGCCGATAATCATCTCGCACATTGTGTCCACGGTAACCTTGAGGGCCGTGAACAGGGGATTGCCCACCATACCGGGGATGAAGGAATAGCCGATACCCTGGATGCCGGCGTCGGTATCCAGCTCCAGGGTCACAAAGTCGCGGGTGCCGGGGCCAACGGGAATCCCTTCAACCAGAGGGTTCTCCGCCGGCACTCGAATAACGCGAGTATTGTAGCGGGTTATTTTCATTGTTTGTCCTCTGACTGTAGAATCCGCCAGGCGACTAGCCGCTGCCATGCCGCACAGCGGTCTGGTCCGGCGGAGGATCTGGCGTCGGGCCGCGGCCCGGGCCGGACTCTAGCGCAATCCGAAATCTTCCATCAACTCCTGAATGGCCTGAGGCGTGCGGCGATTATTCCCGCTGCGGCCACCCATCCGTTCATCCGGGTAGCGGATGTTGGGGATGGTCTTGACGGCGATGAGGGTAGGGCCGTCCTCGGTGAGAATCTGCTCGGCCTGAGTAGCAAAGTCTTCCAGGTCGTCAAAGGAATAGCTGTGGACGTAGCCGGCGGAGCGGCCCATAGCTTCGTAGTCGGTGGTTTGGGCGCCGGGGACTTCCTGGCCGCCGGTGGTGGCGTAAACGCCGTTGTCGATGACGAAGTGGTAAAGGTTGCGCGGCGACTTGTTGGCAATGGTAACCAGAGCGCCCAGGTTCATCAGCAAGCTGCCGTCGCCGTCAAAAATTATCACCTTTTCGTCGGGCTTGGCCAAGGCCACACCGAGGGCAAAGGAGTTGGTTTTGCCCATAGCGCCGCTGGCCGGCACATCCCGGGAAACATTCTCGGATACCTCGGCCCAACCGATGTTGGCGCGCATGGCCGGCACAACCACGGCGTTGTCCCGGTATCGGTTGACGATATTCATCAGTTCTACCTGGTCAATCATAACTCATACCCTCCGGGGAGATTGGGGCAGACGGGCCGGCCAGGAATTGCCGGCGGCTGGATTTCCGCTCATTCTACCACATAATCCGGCTAATTTAGGCAGTTGGAAACTTAATAACGCCCATATCCGGGAATTGACCGCCATCAACCATAGTCCATATACTCATACATTAGAAAAGACAATCCCGGTCGTTCACGATACGACATTTACAGCACGGAGGAGGGTAATGGCTACCGACCAGAGTGAAATCAAGCGATACGTGCAGGAAAGATACGGCGCCCGGGCCCGGGGAGTAATCGAACTGTCCGAAACCGAGGCTTGCGCCGAGGATTCCGGCTGCTGCGGGCCTTCCGATACGGAGCGGGCGCTGCAACTATACAATGAAGGGCAAGTTGCCGGGCTGCCGGCCGAGGCCGTAGCCGCCTCCGCCGGCTGCGGCAATCCCACCGCTTTAGCCGGCTTGAAACCGGGCGAGCGGGTTTTGGACCTGGGCTCCGGCGGCGGCATCGACTGCTTCCTGGCGGCCCAGCAGGTTGGGGAGACCGGCTACGTTACCGGCTTGGACATGACTCCCGATATGCTGGCATTGGCGCGCAAAAACCTGGCAACTACCGGGTTGACTAACGTGGAGTTCGTTGAGGGGGAGATGGAGAACATCCCGCTGCCCGACCGGTGCGTTGACGTGGTAATCTCCAACTGCGTGATTTGCCTGTCGCCGGACAAGGACGCCGTGTTTCGGGAAGCCTTTCGGGTATTGACACCCGGGGGCCGAATGCACGTCTCCGATATGGTAGCGTTGAGCGCCGCGGGGCCGTCAATCACCGACGCCGAGGCGTGGGTGGCCTGTGTCGGTGGTGCGGAAGACAAGGCGGTATATCTGGGTCGGCTGCAGCGGGCCGGCTTTGTCGACGTGGAAACCACCGATGAGGACATCAGGTTCAGCGAGGACGGGGAATCGCTCAATGTAGCCAGCGTAAAGGTGGTGGCCCACAAGCCGGCCTGACCGGTAATGCCGGGATCACTGCCGTGAAGGTAGCGTTCTCCCGCAAGGATAAATCAGGAGGCGGGCTATGCAAACCCGCCTCCTGATTTAGAGCAGGGCTATCGCATATGAAAAAATTTCAGGCTCAGAACGGAACTTTCCGATGTTTTGGCGGCGCTTTACTGGGTAATCAACATCAAAACCAACGGTTTAAGTCTTAAATTACCCAAATTTAGCAGTTAAAAACGGAGATTTACCCGTCAATTGGCCTCTTAAAATCCATATGCGATAGCCCTGTGATTTAGAGCGCAAATTTGTCCGCTTTCGCTACCCCAGCGTGAATCGCTTGAAGGCTTCGGCGTACTGGAATCCTACTTCCTCGCCGATTTCGCGGCGCCAGCCCTTCAGGTACTTGTCGGCGTCCTCCGGGTCAACCTGACTGGCGTGGGCCCGCAGAGCGGCTACCGCCGTCTCGATATAGTCGGTAACGTCCGTATATTGGTCGGCATTCTGGCGGTCCATTATCCATACTTCCCGAACCTTGTGCGGTTCCAGCCCCTCTTCCAGCAATTGGGGGAAGGTCAGCCGGTCGCGGGCCGTAGGGTAAACCGCCGCCAGGCTGGCTTCGCCGGCGGCGAAATGGTCCGGATGTCCGATATAACCCCGGCCCACCAGGTCGCGGGCCGGATTCTGGCAGATGAGCAGGTCGGGCCGATAGCGGCGAATCTGCCGGGTGATGTCGCGGCGCAGGGCCAGGCTGGGTTCCAGCATGGCATCTTCATATCCCAAAAATTCAACGGCGTACAGTCCCAATATCTTGCCGGCGTTGGTCTGTTCCTCCTGACGTATTCTAACCAGCTCCGCGCCGGTGATCTCCGGGTCGTCAATTCCCTTGCTGCCGTCGGTGCAAAGGACATAGACCATTTCCCAGCCCTCGGCGCAAAGTTTGGCTACCGTGCCGGCGCAGCCCCATTCGGCGTCGTCGGCGTGGGCAACCACCACCATGCCCCGTTTGGTTTGTGTTTCCGCTTCGGTCATTGGCAAAGCCTCCAGGCTCATGCATATTTCAGGCCATAAAGAATTGGACTGCCAGTTTAGCATACGGCAGCCGGGTTGAGGAAAATATGGACTTGGCTCAGCGTTTGCCTGGGGATTGTTTTTGCCTTTCCCGGCCCTGAAGTTGGCGGCCGGCGCCGGTTTTCCGGTTCCTTTATACTGCGCCTGATGTAGCGAACCGCAAAATGATGTAATATTCTTCCAGTGATAGCCCCGGCATATCAGGCCGGGGTAAACCAGCCCATCTCCCGGAGGCAATACCGGATGTTGGAATTGAGGCAAGTTACCGCTGCCGAGTTCGTTGAATGGGTACGCGTCGAGGCTCGCGCCTACGGCAACCGGCTCAATGCCGACCCGGAAGTCCTCCGCCCGCATTTTGACCTGGACCGTTCCATAGTGGTGCTGGACCAGGGAAATATCGTTGGCGGCGCTCACTCCCACCGGCAGGAAATATCCATCCCCGGGGGAACGTCAGTTATCGCCGGCGTAGCCAACATCGCAGTGCAGCCGACCCACCGGCGGCAGGGCATAATGACCCGGATGATGCACCACCAGTTGCAGGACGTTTACCAACGGGGCGAGCCTTTGGCCGGTCTGTTCGCCTCGGAGAGCGTTATTTACGGCCGGTTTGGCTACGGGGTTGGCTCCCTGCGCGAGGAATGGAGCATCGAGCGGCACCACACCAACTATGCCGGAAAGCACGAATCCCCGGGCCGCTTTGCCTTCATTGACCCTTCCGAAATTGGCGCAGTCTTGCCCGATGTCTTTCGCCGCAGCACGGTGGGCCGGCCGGGGGTGTTCCAAAAGTCGCCCCACCTGTGGGAGCGGGAAGCTCAGGCGCCGGAACATCGGCAGGGCGGCCCGGGCGGTATCTTCTACGCCGCCTACTACGAAGGCGAGCAAATGGAAGGCTACGCCCGGTATCGCACCAACGGGAACACGGTTATCGTCCAGGAACTGATGGCCGTTACCCGGGAAGCCGCCGCTGCCTTGTGGCGGTTCTGCTTCGATACCGACCTGGTAACCCGGGCCGAGGCGGAGCGAAGGCCGATGGACGACCCGCTGCCCTGGATGCTGGCGGACCCCCGCCGGTTGCAGCGGAACGCCCGAGACGGTCTGTGGCTGCGGCTGGTGGACGTAGCGGCGGCCTTGCCCCGGCGGGAGTACTTACAGGAAGGTAGCCTGGTCTTCGAGGTTCGGGACGAGGTCTGTCCCTGGAACGCCGCCCGATTTCACCTGGAAGCCTCCCCTGCCGGGTCAACCTGCAAGGCCACCGAAGCCGGGCCGGATATGGTGATAGCGGTAGCGGCCTTGGCCTCGGCTTATCTGGGGTCGGTCAGCTTTACCACTCTGGCCCGGGCCGGTCTAGTGGACGAACATCGGCCCGGCGCGCTGGAGCAGGCCGACCGGATATTCGCCGTCGGGCAGCAGCCCTGGACGCCCTGCGGATTTTAGGGTGGCTGCTGGGGTGCATAGATTTTGCCGGTCAACATAACCGACGGGTCGCCGGCTTGCTCCGGTTTGGCGAGGTCGTGAAAAAGGTAAGGTTCTACGACCCATAAAGCGCCGGTGACGGCGGCGACTACTGCATCCAGAGCGTCATCGTTTTTCCGGCAGGTATCGTACACCGGCGTCAAATCCACCTGCACCGGAGCTGCTTGCAGGGGCAGTTCCTTCAGAATTAGCTGGCGCGTTTCCGCCCGATGCGCCGGGCTGTTCTTGTACAACCGGTAGGGCAGCCCCAGTCGCCGCAGCGTTGCTCCCGGCATCGCTTCCAGCAAAGTAACGTGATGCTCCTTATCGGGTTGGCCGGGTGGCAGCGGTGGGATCCACAAAGGTTGGCCGGTGGACTTGGCACTTTCCCAAAGGAGATGCAGCATTCGCATCCCGTGGAAGGTCATCTTGCGCATCCGGATGTTCAAAGGCGAAAGGCTTTCCGGCGGGTCGCTGGAACGTTTTGGCTCCAACCTCCCCGGTTTCTTGCCCTGCGCAAACTTGTCCCGTAACTCTTCGAACTCCGGGTAATCCATCTGGGCCGCGGCGCGCCACAGGTCGGGCATGGCCGTGGCGTTGGGCGCCCACAATCGGGCAAAAGGTTCCGGCACGGAAAAGGGAAAATCCAGCGCCGCGACGGAGCCGGCCGGCAACTCTCCCAACATTTCAGCCAGTTTCCGGTGCGCTTCCTCTCTTTGCCGGGAAGGACGGTAGCAGTCGTTAACCGTCAGCCCGTTACTTCCCAAGTCCAGGTCGGCTGCGCAAACCCAGGTGGCATTGTTTTCCCGGGCCCCGCTAAAGTCCACGCCCACTATCCGCATAATTCCGTCTGCCGGCATTCCGTAGCCCCGCCAACAATAATAATTCCGGATAATTCCCTGCGCCATTTGGCTTATATACGGACGGTCGATACAGCAATGACAGCCCCGCCTTGTCCCTCTCGCCGCAGGGTAGTATAGTCTTGAACGTTACTTGAAGCCAAATTTGGGAGTAGAAAAATGAATTTGACTGCACGACGGGAACGCTACCGCGCAATTCTGGCGGGAGACCGCTGTGTCCACCCCGCCTCGGTGTTTGACCCCATCTCGGCCCGGGCCGCCGAAGACCTGGGCTTTGAAATAGGGATGTTCGCCGGTTCCATCGCTTCGGGCACCGTATTGGGCGCGCCGGACCTGATTGTCCTTACCCTGACCGAGTTTGCCCAGCAGATACACCGCATCTGCCGCGCCGGGGACTTGAGCCTGATGGTGGACGCCGACCACGGCTACGGCAATGCCCTGAATGTGCGGCGCACGGTGGAGGAGCTGGAGACCGCCGGCGTGTCCTGCCTGACTATCGAGGACACTCAACTGCCGCTGGGATTCGGCAGCCCTGGTGAAGGCCAGCTCATCTCCGTAGAAGAAGGCGTAGGCAAGATGAAGGCGGCCTTGTCCGGCCGTCAGGACCCCAGCCTGGTCATCGCCGGCCGGTCCAGCGCCCTGCGGGCCGGTGGCGTTGCGGAAGCGATCAAGCGGGCCAAAGCTTACGAAGCCGCCGGGGTGGATGCCATGTTCCTAGCCGGCGCCCAGACCCGGGCCGAAGTAGAGGCGGTGGCCGCCGAGGTCAATATTCCTTTGCTGCTGGGCGGCGCCGGCGGCGAGCTGGCCGACCTGGACTTTCTGAGTCAGGCCGGGGTACGGGTCGCCTTGCAGGGACACCTGCCCTTTGCGGCGGCAGTAAAGGCGGCCTACGACACCATGAAAGCCCTGCGGGAAGGCGTTGCCCCGGCCGACTTGTCCGACCAACTGGCCCCACCGGAACTGATGAACCAGCTAACCCGCCGGGAAAATTACAACCAGTGGATTAAAGACTTTTTGGGGTAGGGGGGCTATAGTGGTATATTAGTGATCATTGGAAGATATGAGTGTAGGGCAGACTCTATGAAATGCCCTACACTCTACACATTAGGCGTGATAAGGAGCAATGAGACAGAAGGAATCGAAGCAAGAATTACGTACTGTTAGAGAGTTGGTTAAACTTAGAAAGAGCGATTTTATGAAACCTAACCCAGAATATCAGAGAGGGGCGGTGTGGACATCCGATCAGCGGATGAAACTTATTGACTCGGTATTTCGTGGGTACCAATTGCCGATTATCTATCTCCATTACATCAAGCATACCATCGCGGGAATGACTCAAGAACTCTACGAAATTATAGATGGTCAGCAGAGAATTGACGCGCTCCACTATTTCGTAGAGGGTGCCTTTGCACTTTATAATGTCGACGATGAAAAAGCTAAGTTTCCGGCATTTCTCAAGAACAACGATTGTCCTTGGGGAGGCAAATATTTTGCAGATTTGTCCAAGGACCTACAAAAAGAACTCCTTGATACAAAACTTCCAGTAGCCTTAATCCAGACTGAAGATAGCAACGAAGTCAGGGATCTTTTTGTGAGATTGCAGTCTGGAATCCCCCTAAATGCGCAAGAAAAACGAGATTCTTACCCGGGTCATTTTACAGATTTCATCCTAAGTTTAGGTGGAAAACCAGATATACCAAAATATCCAGGACATAACTTCTTCCGACAGGTTTTGAAGATGAAACCTGGGCAAGACCGGGGAAAAACCCGTCAACTAGCTGCCCAGATTGCAATTCTGTTCTTTGAGAGACACAAGAAAGGCCACAGTATTTTAGTGATATCAATGCCTCATCTATTGATGAGTATTATTATCTTAATTTAGACTTTGACCCGGATTCACCCGAGTGCACTCGTCTTAGAAATATACTCGACAAACTCTTAAACGAATTGGGCAGTTGGCAAGGACCCAAATTGCAGGCTCACAATGCTATTCACTTGGTTCTCTTTTTGGATTCGATTTGGGATGACTACACTAAGTCTTGGGAAGGAAATTTAGGCAAAGCTCAAAATGAGTTTTCAAAGTTGCTCATGGATGCGACACATTCTAGTAAGCAAGGGATTCCTAATGATGCTTGGTTACAGTATGGACAGTGGGCAAGAACAAGCTCCGACAAGGGAACAAGCATCCAACTTCGCCATAAATATTACACTCAGCGGATGGTGAAGTTTTTGGGAGGGCTTTACCCAAAGGATCCCAAAAGAGCTTTTAACCCTTTCGAGCGACAGTACATATACTGGAGGGACGGGGGCAAATGTGGAATCCCAAGTTGTGGCGGGTTGGTGGAATGGTCAGACGCAGAGATTCACCACATAAAAGAGCACCAAGATGGTGGCAAGACGGAGTTAAATAACGGTATTTTGGTTCATAAACATTGTCACCCTAGGGGAGATGCGGCAAAAGACCTCGCTAGACAATTAGGAAAATAGAATCCCCGAGAATTAACTGAAATATATCTATTAGATAAAGGAGGCCCACCCGTGAATTTTACCCAGAACCACCTGCATTTCCGCAGCGAAGACCCGGATTCCGCCGCAAAGTTTTATTGCGACAACTTTGGCGCCGTCATCACCGGCGAGCGCCCCTTGTCCACCACTAAATCCATCACTCTGGAACTGAACGGACAGCCGCTGATGACCATCTCCGGTCAGGCCGAGGGTGAAGACCCGGTACCCGGTTCCACCGAACCGCGCTTTGGCCTGGATCACTTCGGATTTGAAGTGGATGATATGACTGCGGCGGCGGCCCAGTTCCGGGCCAACGGCGTACATTTCATCTGCGAACCCTGGACTATGCCCTCCGGTTCTACCGTGGCATTTATTGAGGCGCCCGACCACGTTAGTGTGGAAATTATCCAGCGACCCCAAGCTTAGCGCCCACCGGCAACAATAATCGGGTCAGGAGAGCGGGAAAGTTAGTCCCGCTCTCCGCCCGGGGTTGCGGCGACGGTTTTCAGCAACTTCCGACCGGCCGGCAATAGTCAATTGCCGGCTTTCCGACGGCCCGCCGGGTCGAGAGTTGCTACAACCCCAGAGCTTCCAGGCCCACCCGGGCCAGGTCTTCGTCGGATTGGCCGCTGGGGTAGCCGCCGACGCCGATGCCGCCCAGAATAACCCCGTCCTTCATTATCACCAGGCCGCCCTGGCCGTGGGTCAAATTGGGGTCGCCCAGCTCGCTGATGCTGCGGCCCTGGCCGTGCAGCCGCTCGGCATTGGCGCCGGTATCGGTGCCCATAATGGCGGCGGTGTAGGCCTTACGCAGAGCATGGCGGCGGCTGAACATCCGCAAGTTGTCCATCTTGGCATAGGCTTCCAGATTGCCGGTAGCGTCCACAATCGCCATCGCCACCGGCGCATCGGGAGCCTCCTGCGCCTTGGCCATCATCGCCTGCATTGCCGCCTGGATGTTTTCCAGTTTCAAAATCGGGTCCGGCATAAATTTCCTCCTCTATTTCTTCATGCTGATTGACCGTATTCCCCGGAACAACGGCGGCTGCCGTCATACCGAAGCCGGCAAAGAACCAAAACAGTTAATCGTCTTGCAGGTCTTCTTCCACCCGGCGGCGGAAATCCTCGGCGCCCAGGCGCATCAATCCCCAGGCGGAAACGGTAACGAAATTGGCGCCGAGTTTGATGAATTCGGCGACGCCGGCGGCATCGGCCGGGTTATTGCCGCCTACTCCCACATTCTTGCCGGCGGCGCGCACCCGGGGGATTACCTCGCTCATTACCTGACGAACTTCGGACTGGGGCGGGAATCCCATACTTTGTCCCAGGTCCGAGGCGGCCACGTGCAGCACGTCCGCCCCCGGCACGGTGAGGATTTGATCCAGGTTGCCGACGGCCTCGATGTCCTCCACCATGGGAATTACCAGCAATTGGGAGTTGACCCAGGAAGTGGATTCGTCCCGGGTTGCGCCGATACCGTAGTCGTGGGCGCGGCCGCCACCCATTCCCCGGTGGCCGTCGGGGTAGTAGCGGGCCGCCCGGGCTACGCCGGCCGCGGCCTCCCCGGTATTTATGTGAGGTACGATGATTCCTTGCAGCCCCCGGTCCAGGAACCGCAGGATGGTCGATTCCTCGTGGTTGGGGATGCGGGCGATCGGCGTTATCCCGAAGGACTCGCCGGCTCGCACCATGTGTTCCACCTGATCCAGATTCATTGGCCCATGCTCGCAGTCAATCATTACAAAGTCGTAGCCGATGGCCCCGAAAATTTCCACCAGGTCGGGTGAGTAGCGGGTGATAATCGCCCCAAAGACCACCTCGCCGGCGGCCAGCCGGGCCTTGGTCGTGTTGGTTTGCATGGATGCCTCCCTGCGCGTGGGTAGTTGTGGCGATTATATGACCGACAGGCTGGGCTGGCAATGGCGGCCTTCGGTAAAGTATGGCCGGCCGGGAAGGGAAATGGGGCTAATGGACTCAAGATTCGGGCCGACCGCTGCTTCCCTGGCGCCTAAATGAGGGGGCAGCTGCCGGTCAAGCCTGATACAATGGCCCTAATGGGGCTGAGATGGTCATTTACCTTTTGGCCGCCCAATGGCAAAATGGGGTTGCAGTAAACCCCGGCGACTTCCGACCCGGCCCGGTTCTAAATAGGCGCGGGTCAAGGTCACCCGAATTTCGATATTCAAGCCTTTGCAATGACTTCTGGCAGGCTAAAGGGAAAAATACCGACGGCAACGGACCTGGATCGGCCGGAGATTTACGAGGCTCTGGACCCTTCGGGTATGCGATGCCGGCTGCGCAATTTGCCCCGGCAGTTCAGCAGTGCCTGGCAGCAAGCCCAAACTGCGCCGCTACCCGGATTGCAGGGCAGCTACGATAAGGTAGTAATCAGCGGTATGGGCGGCTCGGCCATCTCCGGCGACCTGGTGGTTGACCTGGCCTCCCTCAAACCCGCAGCGCCGATATTGGTTGCTCGCAGTCTGCACCTGCCCTTCTACCCCGACCGGAATACGCTCTTCATCAGTTGCAGCCATTCGGGCAATACCCGGGAAACCCTGGCAATGTTTCGGGATGCTTGCGCCACCGATGCCGCCATCCTGGCCGTAACCGCCGGCGGAACTCTGGCCCGGGAAGCGGCAGCGCAGGAAATTCCGGTGGTAGCGGTTGACATTCCGGGTGAGCCGCGCAGTGCGGTAGGCTATAACCTGGCCCTGCTGTTGGGCATTCTCAACCGCCTGGAGTTAGTGGAGATGGCGGAAGCGGAAGTTGATAACGCCGTAGCGGTGCTGGAGGACCAATTGGCGGTTCTGGCGGAATCCGTACCTACGGCCCGGAACCCGGCCAAGCAACTGGCCGGCTCGCTGTTGGGCAAACTGGTGGGGGTGTACGGCGGCGGAATCTTCTCCGGCGCCGCCCGCCGCTGGAAGGCCCAAATCAACGAGAATGCCAAAACCTGGGCCTTCTACGACACGGTTCCCGAGTGTCTCCACAATTCGGTAGAGTCCTTTGGCGCCGGATTTCCGGCGGGGCACAGCCTTTTCGCCCTGGTTTTGAAGCCGGCAGCCTTGTCTCCGGAACTGGATGCCCGCTACCGGGCCCTGTCCCACCTGCTGGACCGGGGCGAGGTTCAAAACCGAAGCCTGGTTGGCATCGCCGGCTCGCCCCTGGCCCAGCTAATGTCGATGGTGCTGCTGGGCGACTACGTCAGCTATTATCTTGCCCTGCTGCAAGGTCTGGACCCATCCCCCACGCCGGTTATTGACCTGGGCAAGGACTTGGTACGTTGACGGCTTTAAGCCCGACAACCTCCGGTCCCCCGAAGATCGACCGCCGGCAGAAGGTATCCATTCCCTTCAGCCCGGGCGCCAGGAAGCAAATCTGCCCGTAAGTTGTTATACTGGGGCGGCATCGTTAATTAGCGCCACGTACTTCAAGCCAGTCGGGAGAGGTGTCAGCATGAAATGGGCCTCGGCAATTTCCCAGCATCCGGAACTGGAATCGGCCATCGAAGAGTGCGCCGCCAGCTTGCGCCGCCAGTTAGGCGAGGCGGCGGCTGACCTGGCGGTAGTTTTCGCCTCGCACCATTACGGCCAAAATTACGAGGCCATTCCCCAGCTAATTCGGAATGAAATGAGGTCAGAATCTGCTCCGCCTCTGGTTCTGGGCTGCTCCGGCGGCGGAATTATTGGCAACGGGCAGGAAGTGGAGCAGAGTCCGGCCTTGTCCATAACCGCCGCTGCACTGCCGGATGTAACCTTGACGCCCTTCCATCTGGTCGGCGACTCCTTGCCCGACCTGGACGCCGGGCCCGACTCCTGGGAAGAGTTGCTGAAGGTGAGCCGCGTTGACTCGCCCCAGTTCATTTTGCTGGCCGACGCCTTTACCTTTCCGGTGCAAAACCTGCTGCTGGGTATGGATTTTGCCTTTGCCGGGGCCGCCAAGATTGGCGGGCTGGCCAGCGGCGGCCAGCAGCAGGGAAGCAACGCCCTGTTTCTGGAGGGCCGGGTGCATCGTTCCGGCGCCGTGGGAGTTGCAATGCACGGCAATATTGCCCTTGACACGGTAGTCGCCCAGGGGTGCCGGCCGATTGGAAGCCCCATGCGCATTACCCAAAGCCGCCGCAACCTGCTGGAATCCCTGGACGGGGAGACTCCTTTGAACGTGCTGCGGAGTCTCTATCCCACTCTGAGTGAACGGGACCAGGGCTTGATGCGCAACTCCCTTTTCCTGGGAGTGGTGATGGATGAGTTTCTGGATGCGCCCCAGCAGGGGGACTTCCTGATTCGCAATGTTATGGGGATGGATGACCGCAGCGGTTCTCTGGCTATTGGCGAGATGCTTAAAGAGGGGCAGTTGGTCCAGTTCCATCTGCGGGATGCCGATACCTCAGCGCAGGACCTGGCGGCAGTCCTGGAGCGTTACGCCGGAGATAATCGGGAGAACCAGGTTCACGGCGCGCTGCTGTTCTCTTGCCTGGGCCGGGGCCAGTACCTTTACGGCCGGCCCAACCACGATACCGACCTGTTCCGGGACAAGCTGGGTGCGGTTCCCCTGGGCGGTTTCTTCTGCAATGGAGAGATAGGCCCGGTCAGCGGGACTACCTTCCTGCACGGCTACACCAGCTCCTTCGGGATTTTCCGCCCCCGGCTGTAAAGTCCCGTTCACTGCCCGGCGCACCGGAGAACAAGTTTAATTTATGCCGGCAATCAAGGTTGGAATGCCGGTGTCGCTGACCGGCCAGTTCCGGACTCAAGGGCATCAGGCATTGGCCGGGCTCCAATCCTGGGTGCGCTGGGTTGAAGATTCCGGCGGGTTGCTGCTGGGCCGGCAGCGCTTTTCGCTGAAGCTGCGGTACTACGACGATGCCAGCCGGGTCGAGACCGCCGCCGCTGCCGCCCGCCGGCTGATTCGGGAGGACCGGGTTGACTTGCTCTTCGGCCCCTATTCCAGCGGGCTATCGGCGAACGTTGCCGAAGTAGCCGCCGAATACGGCCAACTGCTCTGGAATCAGGGTGGCGCTGCCGACACTATTTACCGATCCGACCGGCGGGTCGTCGGCATTCTCACCGGGGCGCCGGAATATTTAGCGCCCTTGCCGGCCCTGCTCCGAGCTGCAGAGCCGGCGGCCAGCTCCTTTGCAGTCCTGTGCTGCTCCCCGGGGGCGTTCCCCCGGCAGGTCAGCGCCGGTCTGGAAAATCGGGCCCTGGCCCTGGGGTTCACCGAGGTTTTGCGCCGGGATTTCCCGCCGGAGCAATCGGATTTTACCCGGCTGGCGGCTGAGGTGACCGAAGCCGCGCCGGAGTTGCTGCTGGCCGTTGGCCGTATCCGCCACGACATCGCCATTGCCCGCGCCCTGGCTTCCCGGTGGCGCGACCTTTCACCCGACCAGCGCCGGCCCCGGGTGGCGGCGGTAGTGGCGGCGCCGCTAGAACGTTTCCGTCTGGAATTGGGGAAGGCCGCAGAAAATTTTGTCGGGCCGGCCCAGTGGGAACCGTCGAACCGGGAGTCGGCGGCCGGATTGCCGCAGCCCTGGTTTGGGCCAACGCCGGCCCAGGCTTTGGCGACGCTGCGGCGAGCCGGCGCTTCCGCCGGGGGATTAGCCGTGGACTACCCGATGGCCCAGGCCTACGCCGCGGGACTGGTCGCCCAAAAGTGTCTCCAGGAGTCGGGTACACCGGAACCCGCCCGGTTGTGGGAAGTTGCCGGAAACCAGGACTTTCATACCTTTTTCGGCCGTTTCAGGATTGACCCGGCTACCGGACGGCAAACCGGCCGGTCGGTAAACATAATTCAGTGGCAAAGGGGACGGAAAGTTGTAATTTGGCCGCCGGAACAAAGTCAGGGAAACCTGATACTGACCTGACGGCGATAAAGGCCGGCGTGGCGGCGTCCCCTGGGGAGATGATATGCGGCTGCAGGATAAAGTTGCCCTGATTACCGGCGCCGGCCGGGGTATCGGTCGGGCCATTGCTCTCGCCTACGCCCAGGAAGGTGCCAGGCTGGTTCTGGCGGCGCGGAGCCTGGACGAACTGGAAAGGACGGCTCAGGCGGCCCGGACACTGGGCGCGGTCGCCGGCGTTATTGGCGTCGACGTAACCGACCGGGTTTCGGTGGACGCGATGGCGCATCAGGCGGCGGCTCAGTTTGGCCGTATCGACATTCTGGTAAACAACGCCGGTATCATCGGGCCGGTGGGCGCGCTGGAGGACAACGACGTTGCGGCCTGGCTGCGAACTATTCAGGTTAATCTGGTGGGAACCTACCTGTGTTGCCGGGCGGTGATTCCGGTAATGGCGGCTGGCGGCGGTGGCCGGATTATCAACCTTTCCGGGTCCGGTGCAACTTCCGCTCCCTATCACCTGTCGGCCTACGGCTCCTCCAAGGCGGCCATAATCCGACTGACCGAAATTCTCTCGCTTGAGCTGGCCGACAAAAATATTCAGGTCAACGCCCTGGGGCCCGGTTCCATCCACACCCGAATGTGGGAGGAGATTACCGCCGGAGCCGAAGCTGTTGGCGACACGGAGTTGTACGAGTTTGGACTGGAGGTAACCGGCGGCGGGGGCGCTTCCATCGACCGGGCCGCCGAGCTGGCCGTCTGGCTGGCCGGCGACGCCGCGGCCGGACTCAGCGGCCGCCTGATTCACGCCGTGCTGGACGACTTCCCCGGCTTGACGCCCAAGATTCCCGACATTATGGCGTCGGATTTATATACCCTGCGGCGGGCGGAGCCATAGGCCGGTTCCCGATTTTGCGACGGGCCGGGTTTCCGGGCTAGTCCCGCTGCAGCAGCTCAATGCGCACGTCGTCCGGCGCCCGCACAAAGGCAACGTGGACGCCCGGGCGGATGGTGCGGGGTTCCCGGGCCATTTCCGCGCCACGGCTTTTCAGTTCCGCTACCGTTTCCGCCAGGTTGTCCACCCAAAGCCGAAATGGTCCAGGCCCAGGTGCGGGTCCCGGGGGCTGGCTGCCATCTCCTCTGCGGCGGGAACCGGCGCAATGAACACCATCAGGCCGTCAATGTCCAGGTCGGTCCGCACAAAACCGTCGGACTGAACCGAGTGAATCACCTTGGCGTCGAAAATCCGCTCAAACCAGGCGGCCATCGCTTCGGGCTGCTTGGTGCGCAGGTGGATGTGGTCATAAGTATATTTAGGCATAAGCGCCTCAGCTATTTGCGATTTGGGGCCAATTATAAATAACCATAGCCAGGGTCGCAAATGGGCTGGGCCTTAATTACGTTTCAAGAATAACGGACAGCGTTAATTACGTTTCGGGCTTATCCGTAAATAAGGGGGCTTGTGGCGCTGGACTGGCCGTTGGGGCGAAGAGTAAAGCTGCCCGGCTAGAGCGGGTCAGTGCCTTCGGAAAGGATGTCGATATATTCCTGATAGGCATATCTGCGGTCCCGATCCCGTCCGGTAATCTCGCGGGCGATACCCAGCAGTTCTAACAGACGCATTCCGGTGGCCGCTCCGGTGGAGGCTAATCCGGTCTGAGTTCTTGCCTCTTGCAAGGATATAATTGGTCTCCCCTGCAATGCCTTGTGAACGCGAAGGGCCGAGCTGGCGGCGCGACCTTCATGCTGAATCCTGACGGAATCCAGGTCGAACAGGTTCAGCAGTTGCCTGGCGGTGGAAGCGGCCCTTTCTGCGGTTTGCGCTACTCCCTCCAGAAAAAACAGCAGCCATTCTTCCCAATCACCATCATGCCTGAGTCCGTTCAACAGGTTATAGTAGGTCTGACGGTTCTGCTTGAAGTACAGACTCAAGTAAAGCATTGGTTCACGCATAACCCGGTCGTTTACCAGCAGCAAGACAATCAGCAACCGTCCCACCCGGCCGTTCCCGTCCAGAAAGGGATGGATACTCTCAAACTGTGCGTGGCTAATGCCGGCCTTCAACAGCGACGGCAGATTGGTGTCCCGGGCATGGAAGAACTGCTCCAGGTCGCCCATGCAGTCCGGAACGGCGGTATGCGGTGGTGGAACGTAATAGGCAGTTCCGGGGCGAGAACCGCCAATCCAGTTTTGCGAGCGGCGAAATTCCCCGGGCAGTTTGTCGCAGCCCCGTCCCCGGGACAGCAGCTCGGCGTGAATCTCGCGTATCAATCGGTTAGAAAAAGGAAACCCTTCCCGGAGCCGGCGCAAACCGTGTTCCATCGCCCGCACGTAATTGGAGACTTCTACTACGTCATCAATGGGCACTCCCGGAGCTTCTTCCAACTCGAACAGCATCAAATCGGACAGTGACGACTGGGTGCCTTCGATTTGAGATGACAGCACCGCTTCCTTGCGGACGTAGGAATATAGGAACAGGGGCGCATCCGGCAATTGCAGCGCCAGCCCGTCCAGCCGCCCCAGAGCTAGATACGCCCTTTCCATAATGGGTTGCAGGCTGACTGTGTCGAGGGCAGGAACCGGGGGCAAGGGAGCCGGGATAAATGCTCGAAAGGTCTCATCAAAGGTCCGTGTCGTTGCATAGCGCCCGGTATATTCGCGTTTCACGGTCCATCCTTATTCACGAAACAAAAATAGCTCTGACGGTTATTTACGTTTAGAGCCTAATTATAAATAACTGTAGCTATGACCGCAAATGGGCTGGGCCTTAATTACGTTTCAAGAATAACAGACGGCGTTAATTACGTTTCGGGCTTATCCGTAAATAAGGGGTTGCGACTAAGGCATATCCTCAAGGAAGAGGTTTCAGTATGTCTTCAGTGACTATGCTTGCCGTGCCATTTGCCCAGCTAACTGGGACGCCGTCTTTCCACGCGTTTGCCAAGTGTTCCGGTCCCCAGCAAAAGGCCACGTTATCGGTACGTAATGCGCATGAGCCGCTGATTGAGACGTAATCCCCATTAGGAAGCTCTCTTGGAGAATTTTTTGTGTTTCTCCAACAGTTGACCGTCCCATTCCGCTTCAAGGCGCAAAGGCCGCTTAAATCCACGAATTTTTCCCCGGTGAGCTGGGGTAGCCATTGAGGATACCCCCAGCAGAGCAAAGTATCGTCTAGCCGAATCCCGCAAGTAGTACGGTAATCGCTCTCAATCACCTTGAATTTTTCTCCTTTGGGAGGTCTTTCAGCGCCTGAATTATTTTGACTTTTTCCCCAACAAACCGGGGTGTCATCCGCTCGCAGAGCGCAAACGTGGCTATACCCTACACTGATTGCCACAAATTTTTCGTTTTTAGGAGGCGAGCCGCCTGTGCAACCAAAACTAACTCTGCTCCAACACTGCGCAGTCCCATCCAGGTGCAACGCCCAAACGGTCTTCCCATCACGAGCATATAAATCTATGTCAATATACTTTTCATTCTGCGGTACGAGACTACCTTTGTTACCTTCTACTCCTCCCCAACAAACTGCGGTATCATCCATACGAATTCCACAAGCCATAGACGATGACATTCTGATTTGTTTGAATTTCTCATCTGGAGAAGGTCTAAATTGTTCTATGATGCTGACGAAACTCCAGCAAATACGAGTGTTGTCCAACATTAGACCGCACTTTGATCCTCCCATCTCCCCTCCGACGCTAATCGCTTTCAGCTTTACCGGTTGTGGCAATGGTGTAGGTGTAGGCGTTGGAGTAGCGGTGGGTTGGGGAGTTGGCGTAGCCGTAGGGAGCGGTGTTGGTGTGGGATTGGGAGTATTTGTTGGCGCTGGCGTGGCGGTGGGGAGAGATGCTGGCGCGCGCGTTGGCGTCGGAATGGGGGTGGACTGGACGGCGGGCATTGCTGCCGGCGCCAGGGCCAGGCCGTGGTTGGCGGTTGCCTTCAGCCGGGGCAGGGCCGCTTGCACCGTCTTTTCCGACACGGCAAAGCCCAGGTTTTCCATATCCCGAATGCCGAAGGTGTTAATGCCCAGAATCGTGCCGTGTTCGGAGACCAGGGGGCCGCCACTGCTGCCCGGGTTGATGGGCGCATCCATCTGGATGACTTCGACGCCGTTCAGGGAACGCACCGCCGACACGATGCCCCGGGTAACCGAGGCTTCCCCGGGCAGCCCCAGGGGGTAGCCAACGGCCAATACCTCGCTGCCGGCCCGGACCTGGGCCACGTCGCCAAACTCCAGGGTGGCGAAATCGCCGCAGCAGATTTCAATGACCGCCAGGTCAGTGGCCGGGTCGAAGCCTTTGAGCTCACCCCGGAAAATATCGGTATCCCGCACTTCCACGTACAGCCGGGCGGCGTCTCCTACCACATGGTAGTTGGAAACCACCAGGGCGCCGCCTTGCGGGGTGGTCTCAACAATCACGCCGGAACCGCTGCCCTCCGCTGTCTCAATGCGAACTACGGCCAGCTTGACCTGTTCCAGCATTGACGGCAGGTCAGCAGTTGGCAAGACGGGGGCCGGGGCGACGGAGGCTGGAAGTTCTGCCGCCGAACCGACCGTTGGCGATTCCACCGCCGGACTGCCCGGGGCGGCCAGCCAGAATATAACCGCTACCAGGTCGGCAATACTTCCGGCCGCGAGGCTTACGCCGGCGATGATGGTCGGCCGGCGGTACTGCCGGAGCCGGTACCGAGCCGCTGGCGGGGAAACGGCCGGCTGCGTCGGTGCGCCGCAGTAGTCGCAGAAGTTATTGTCGTCGGGGATTACCCCCAAACAGGAAGCGCAGTTCATACTTTAGCCGGTTCCGGGTGGGATTACTCTGCTATTGTACCCATTCAGCCCGGTTTGGGAAAACCCGCCTTTAGCGCAAATCGCCCCCGGTTCCTTAAATTGCCGTTATAATGTCCGGCAAGGCAGGTTATCGATTATTGGGTAATTTCGAAAGGGGGCTTTATGAAGTATGACGTCATTATCGTAGGCGGCGGGGCGGCCGGCTCCGTTTTAGCCAGCCGGTTGGTCGAAGACCCGAATATGTCCGTGCTGCTGCTGGAGGCCGGTAAGGACTACCCGGACCCGGAGAATATCCCGGACGAGATAAAATTCGGCGGCACCCGGTATGCCGAATCTCCCGACTCGGAGCATAACTGGGCGCTGCGGGGCACCATCACCGAGGAGCAGGGAGAGATACACGTAGCCCAGGGCAAGGTCATCGGCGGCGGTTCCTCCATCAACGGCCAGGCGATGCAGCGGGGACTGCCCGAGGATTTCGACTCCTGGGCGGCCCGGGGCAACTCCGAATGGGCCTACGACAAGGTACTGCCCTTTTACCGGAAAATGGAGCGCGACCTGGATATTCAGGATGACTTCCACGGCACCGAAGGCCCCATACCGGTGCGCCGGCGTCAGTCGGCTGCACCCTCCGCCATTCAGAAGGCCTTTTATGATGCCTGTATGACGGAAGGCTATCCCCACATCGAGGATACCAACGGTTCCGACCCGGCCGGGGTGGGAGTCGCTCCCACCAACAACCTGGGCGGAGTGCGGATGAGCGCAGCCCTGGCCCACCTCAGTCCCATGCGCCACTGCCTGAACTTGACGGTTCGGGGTGAAGTCTTTGTCCAGAAGGTGCTGTTCGAAGACCGGAAAGCCGTCGGGGTGGAAGCCATTAGCGGGAGCGAAACCTTCCGGGTGTTTGCCGACCGGGTAGTCCTGTCCGCCGGCGCAATTCGGTCGCCCCAACTGCTGATGCTGTCGGGCATTGGGCCCCGGGAGCAACTGGAGCAATTCGGCATATCCGTGCTGCAAGAATCCCCGGGCGTAGGTCAGAGTTTGTGGAATCACCTGAGTGCCCATATCAACTACAAGGTGAAAGACGACGTAAGCATGGAACCCAACCTGGACGGCCCCCATTTCAGCCTGCACTATACCTCCGATGGTTCCGCGGAGCTGAACGATATGCTGCTGCGCACTAATCCGGTGGTGGACGAAAGGGAGGAGCGGGTCCGGGGCGTGCGCACCCGCTACCTGACCGACGACGTGCCGCCGGAACGGGCGGCCCGGGTATCCTGCACCCTGGGCCTGCCCCAAGGTTCCGGGTTTGTCCGGTTGGCTTCCGCCGACGCCGGCGTTCAGCCCACCTTCAACTATCGCTATTTGCAGCATCCCGACGATATGCGGCGGGTGCGGGAAGGCATCCGCTTTGGCGCCCGGCTGCTGGAATCCGAAGCCTATAGCGCCGTGTTTGATTACCGCATCAGCCCTACCGATGAAGTGCTGAACAACGATGATGCTCTGGACCTGTGGATTCGTCAGACGGTAGGAACGGCCCGCCACGTATCCGGCACCTGCAAGATGGGCCCGGACTCGGATCCTATGTCCGTGGTGGACCAGTACTGCCGGGTCAAGGGGGTTGAGAACCTGTGGGTCGCCGATGCCTCGGTAGTGCCGCATATTCCCCGTTCCGGCGGCCTCCACCCCACGGCCCTGATGATTGGGGAGAGAGTGGTGGAATGGGTGGCGGCCGGTTAGGCGGAATCGCCTTACATCGCTAATACGGAGAACCTTACCAAATCCGCCGGTTCCTGTCCGCTCAGGAATCGGCGGATTTGGTATCGGGGCATTCCAGCAATGCGGCCGAGTTAAGGCCGGGCTGCTTCAGTCCGGGTACTGGGTCGGGTAGTCGAAGTAGGATTCGGAGATTAGACAATGCAGCTCGTGGGCTAAATTGGAGATTTCCCGCAGCAGCCTGATCGGTTCTTCCGTGTCGGGCCATTCGTAGTTAACCATGGCGTACATTCGCCCCACCAGACGCTGCAAGGATCGACCGGAACGGGGATAGGGGCCGGGGCCGATCGCGTTGATTTCCGATTCGATCAGCTTAATCGAACGGCTCATGGATTCCGGCAGCAATGGGTCGCTCACCAGCAGGTCCATCACCCGGTCCGGCAGCACGGCTACGCTGAAAGTATGGTTGTAAACCCCCAGGGCGTAAAACACGCGCAGCAGGGAAATCCAGTCCGCTTCGTGGAACTCCGCAGCTGCGCTGGCGGCAGTGGTATCCAGTTGGGCCAGCAGCAGATCGGTGGCGCTTTGCACGCGCTCCACACAGCGTCCCAACTGCAAAAAGCTCCAGCGGTCATCGTGATACATAGTGGTTTCCGCCAGACCGCCAAAAGTTTCGATGTCGTTAGCTATCGACTGGTAAAAAACGGTGGGTTCATACTGCCAGATGGTCGCAATGTTCTGCTGCTGCAGCCGCAGATAGGCCGTATTCAGACAGGTCCAGACTTCCTTGCTAATCCGGTGGCGAGTGTGTCGGGCGTTCTCCCGACCCAGGGCAAAGCAGCTGTAAACGGAGCAGGGATTGGAGCGTTCAAAGGTCAGGTCGCCGGCCAGGGCAAAGGAGTCGGCCAGCACATACTCTTCATCGCCGAAGAGCCGGACTTCACCGGCCGGCGGCTCCCGGTGGACGTAGTTATAGATTCGGCTCCAGCCAAAGTGGATTTCCCGAATGGGTCGGTCAACCAGGGACTCCGATTGCAGTTGCAGCAGGCGACACAAGTTGCCGGCCCGTTCCAGGTAACGACCGAGCCAGTAAAGGCTTTGCGCATTTCGGGAAAGCATTTGTTCCTCCTGGGCTTCCTGCTCGAATCGCAGCCATCGGGAAACCGGACAACGCCGTCGGGCTTTCGTTGCAGCGCCCTTCCGGTTCTTCGCTAGTGGAAGCTGCTGCCGGCCAGTCCATCGCTGCCGGGAAGCGGGCCGCTATTCCTCGTCAGTGTCGGAAATTACCCAAACGTCCTTGCCGCCGCCTCCCTGGCTGGAGTTTACCACCAGGCTGCCCCGGCGCAGGGCTACCCGGCAAAAGGCGCCCGGCACGATGCGCGTTTCCATTCCATTCAGGATGAAGGGACGCAGGTCCACGTGGCGCGGTTCAAAGGCGCCGTCAATCAGGCAGGGCGCCCGGGAAAAGGACTGCACCGGCTGGGCGATAAAGTCCGCAGGGTTCGCTCTAATTTCTCTGGCGTAGTCGTCCCGCTCCTGCGGCGTGGCGTGAGGGCCGATTATCATTCCGTAGCCGCCGGATTCGCCCACCCGCTTAACCACCAGTTCGGCTAGATTGTCCAGAGTATATTCCAGGTGTTCGGGCCGGCGGCACAGGTAGGTATCCACGTTTTGCAGCAGCGGCTCCTGACCCAGATAGTAGCGAATCATATCCGGCACATATACGTACACACTCTTGTCGTCGGCGACGCCCGTTCCGGGGGCGTTAGCCAGGGTTACGTTGCCGGCTTTGGCGGCCTCAATCAACCCGGGAACGCCCAGCAGGGAGTCGGGCCGGAAAACTCGTGGGTCCAGGAAATCGTCATCGATACGGCGGTAGATGACATCCACCTGGCGCAGTCCTTCGGTAGTGCGCATATAAACCATGCGGTCGCGGACTACCAGGTCGCTGCCCTCGACGAGTTCAGCGTCGATCTCGCGGGCCAGAAACATATGCTCGTAATACGCCGAATTAAATACCCCCGGAGTCATCAAGGCCAGGGTGGGATTAGGCTTGCCGTTGGGGGCCAGTTCCCGCAGGGTCGTCTTGAGGGCGGCGCCGTACTGTTCCACTTCCCGCACGCGGCAGCTGCGGTAAACCCGGGGCAAGCTCGCCTTGGCGGCATTGCGGTTGGCAATCATATAGGAGACGCCGGAAGGGACGCGCAGGTTGTCCTCCAGTACCCGAAAGCCGTCGTTAACCCGGATTATATCGGTGCCGCAGACGGCAACCCATACCCCGTAGGGTTGGGAAAAGCCCCGCATTTCGGGCCGGAACTGGGGACACTCCAGCACCATATCCGCCGGGATCACGCCGTCGGATATGATGCGGGCCGGGCCGTAGATGTCGTCCAGGAAATTATTGAGGGCCCGGACTCGCTGTTCCAGCCCCTGGGACAGTTGGTCCCAATCGGAAGCGGTGATGAGTCTGGGGATGGGGTCAACGGGTATAATCCGTTCCTCCGCCTCGGCGTCTCCGTAAACGATAAAGGAGATACTTTCATTGGCAAAGGTGCGGTTTACCCGGCCCTGGATTGCGGTAAGTTCGCTTGACGATGCCTGGATAAGAAAGTCATGCAGTGGGATCGAGTGGGGCCGCGGTTCGCCCTCCGGCAGGAACATCTCGTCATAAATGGACGGATGCAGTTCGTAGTTCTCGAAATCCACTGGATACGTCCTTCAACTATGGGCTTGCTTGACGGTCCCCGGATACAATCCAAGTATCCCCGCCCGTCAACTATACCATTCCCCCTTATACCTTAGCAATGCAGGCGACCGCAGGGCAGGGCTATCGCATATGAAAAATTTTCAGGATGAGAACGGAACTTTCCGATGTTTTGGCGGCGCTTTACTGGGTAATCAACATCAAAACCAACGGTTTAAGTCTTAAATTACCCAAATTTAGCAGTTAAAAACGGAGATTTAACCGTCAATTGGCATCTTAAAATCCATATGCGATAGCCCTGCCGCAGGGTCAGGGCTATCGCATATGAAAAAATTTCAGGCTCAGAACGGAACTTTCCGATGTTTTGGCGGCGCTTTACTGGGTAATCAACATCAAAACCAACGGTTTAAGTCTTAAATTACCCAAATTTAGCAGTTAAAAACGGAGATTTACCCGTCAATTGGCCTCTTAAATTCCATATGCGATAGCCCTGCCGCAGGGTACAGGGCTATCGCATATGAAAAATTTTCAGGATCAAAACGGAACTTTCCGATGTTTTGGCGGCGCTTTACTGGGTAATCAACATCAAAACCAACGGTTTAAGTCTTAAATTACCCAAATTTAGCAGTTAAAAACTGAGATTTACCCGTCAATTGGCCTCTTAAAATCCATATGCGATAGCCCTGCCGCAGGGTATTGTTAATGTTGGTTGATATTAAGTTTTGGGCCATCCCTGGCAGCATAGCAGGGCCAGGGGGTACGCCGGCATTTCCCCCTTCCTGATGTATCCCCTGGTCCGACGCATCAGCCGCCGCCGTCCTCGCCACACCGAAGGCAGCCCCTCATTCCATTTCACCGCACCCCTTATATAGCTATTTCCACCTCAGATTAAGAATACCCGGATATGCCCTTCCTTGACACTATTAACATCTATTAGTTAGGATAATCAAGCGAGGATTTAACTCTTGTTGCAGAGCCGAGACGGAATAGGGAAGGGAGATTCAATGGAATTGACAATTTTCCTTGCCGTCCTGGCGGTTGCAGGGACAATCGGGACCGGGGCCGCTTCGTGGCTGGTCTATCGTTCCCGAGTCGATGGTAAGCGGGTAGAAAGCGCTAAAGAAGAAGCCAGTACGGTTGTAGCGCAGGCGGAGGATGAAAGGCGGAGAATTCTTCTGGAAACCCAGGAAGAAGTGCTGAAGTTGCGCACTTCCGGCGAGCAGGAAATCAAGGAACAACGGCAGGAACTTACTCGCCTGGAGCGACGTTATCTACAGCGGGAAGAGCAGTTAGAACGTAAGAGTGAAGCCCTGGAAAAGCAGCGGACATCTCTTACTGAAAAGGAATCCCAGGTAGATCTAGCTTATGAGGAAGCGAAGGAGCTAAAGAAGCAGCAGGTTAAGGCTCTGGAAGAAACCGCCGGGTTATCGGTGGAAGATGCCAGAGAGCTGGTAGTAAAAGAAGGCGAGGAAAAAGCCAGGCATGAACTCGCTCGCCGTACCTATGACCTGGAGCGCGAATACAAGCTGACTGCCGAGGAGAACGCCCGCCGCATAATCACTCTGGCGATTAACCGTCTGGCAACCGACGTAGTGTCGGAAACTACCACTTCCATCGTATCCCTGCCAAATGATGAGATGAAAGGACGTCTCATCGGCCGCGAAGGGCGGAATATAAGAGCCCTGGAAGCCATGACCGGAGTGGAAATCGTCATCGACGATACTCCGGAGATTGTAACTTTGTCCTGCTTTGACCCGGTAAGGCGCGAAGTGGCCCGATTAGCTCTGGAAAGGCTGGTCAGCGACGGCCGCATCCAGCCGGCCCGTATTGAAGATACGGTAAACCGGGCCCAGGTGGACATCGAGCAAACCATTTGGAAAGCCGGTGAACAATCTACCTTCGATGTCGGGTTAAGCGGTATCGACCCGGAGCTGATCCGGCTGCTGGGTCAGTTGAAGTACCGTTACAGCTACGGCGAAAATGTCCTGAAGCACTCGATCGAGGTTTGCCTGCTGTCCGGAATGCTGGCCGCCGAAATCGGCGCCAACGTTCAGGTAGCCAAGATAGGTGGGCTGCTCCACGACTTGGGGAAAGCCCTGACCCACGAAGTCGCCGGGCCTCACGCCGAAATTGGCGCCGAGCTGGCGAAAAAGTACGGAATTAACCATAACTCCTACTTGTCGATCCTGGAACATCACGACGATGAACACTCGACTATCGAGTCATTCATTGTCGCCAGCGCCGATGCGATCAGCGCCGCCCGTCCCGGGGCGCGTAAGGAGTCCCTGGGCCAGTACGTTAAGCGCCTGAGGGAACTGGAAGATACTGCCATCGGATTTGGGGGTGTGGACCGGGCTTTCGCAATTCAGGCCGGGCGCGAAGTAAGAGTCATGGTAAACCCCACGGATATTGACGATATTGCTTCGGCCTCGCTGGCGCGGGACATTGCCCGCAAAGTGGAAGAAGACCTGGTTTTCCCGGGACAGATTAAGGTTACGGTGATACGGGAAACCCGGAATGTGGAAATCGCCCGTTAGTGGCGCTGCCGCTGGAATCGGCATTTCGCGACTTGCCAATATTCGATTTGCCGGAATTTTCGCAGATGTCGGGCCTGAGCGCCGGTAATTGGGCGCTTGGGCCTGTTGCTTTCCTTGCTTTGGCGGCAGCCCAAGGGCGCAGTGGGACGGGAATGAAAGCCTCCCGCGCGGTTACTCAGACGCCAATGCCCCGACGGTGTTGGCCGGAAGCAGGGCTATCGCATATGAAAAATTTTCAGGATCAAAACGGAACTTTCCGATGTTTTGGCGGCGCTTTACTGGGTAATCAACATCAAAACCAACGGTTTAAGTCTTAAATTACCCAAATTTAGCAGTTAAAAACGGAGATTTACCCGTCAATTGGCCTCTTAAAATCCATATGCGATAGCCCTGTGGCCGGAAGGAAGTTAGCTTGCGAATCTTGATGATCGGAGACATTATCGGTCAGCCCGGCCGGCAGGCGATACGCCGGGTACTGCCCGACCTGCGGGAGGAACTGGGTGTCGATCTGGTAGTGGCCAATGGCGAGAATGTGGCCGGCGGTTTTGGTATCACGCTGGAAACCGCAGAAGAACTGCTGGAGAGCGGGGTGGACATTCTGACCTCAGGCAATCACATCTGGGATCAGAAGGATATTATCCCCCACATGGATGAGGGACTGCCGCTAATCCGGCCGGCCAATTACCCGGATGCGCCGGGGCGCGGGTATCTGGTTCAGGACGGCGTAATGGTGCTTAACTTGATGGGTCGAGTGTTTATGCCTACGCTGGACTGCCCCTTTCGCACCGCCAGCGTCCTCCTGGCGGAGGCAATCGCCGAGTATGCTCCCCGGGTCATACTCGTGGACTTCCACGCTGAGGCGACTTCGGAAAAGCAGGGGTTGGGTTGGTATCTGGACGGCAAGGTTGGCGCCGTCCTGGGAACCCACACCCACGTTGGCACGGTAGATGCCCGGATTCTGCCCAAAGGCACGGCCTACTTGACCGACGTTGGCATGACCGGGCCGGTGAACTCGGTAATCGGCAGCGATACCAACGCCGTGCTGGAAAGGTTCTTGACCGGGCTGCCCCAGCGTCTCTCGGTAGCCCGGGGGCCGGTGATGCTCAACTCCGTCCTGGTAGAGGTGGACGTTGACACCGGCAAGGCGCTATCAATTCAGAGAATAGATCGTTTGGTGGACTGATTATGGACGGATTAGTTGATTTGCATTTGCATACCCTGGCCTCTGACGGCCGGCTTTCACCTACTCAGTTGGTTGACCTCATCGCCAGCAAAGGGGTCAAGGTGGCAGCCATTTCGGACCACGATACCACCGATGGAGTTAAAGAGGCGACCAAGGCCGCCCTGGCCTACCCCGGCCTCCAGATTATCCCGGCCATCGAGTTGAGCACCGACATCCCCGGAGATGAAATCCATATGTTGGGCTACTTCCTGCAGTATGAGGATGAGGAGTTTCAGGGCATCCTGCGCCGCTTCCGGGAGGGGCGTCTTGAGCGAGGCCGAATGATGGTGGAAAAGTTGGCCGCCCTGGGCAAGCCGGTGGATTGGGATCGCGTTCAGGAAATCGCCGGGGACGGTTCCGTCGGGCGTCCCCATATTGCGCTGGCCATGGTGGAAGCCGGTTATTTCAAAGAGCCGAAAGAAGCCTTTTACGAATATCTGGGCCGAAACGGGTTGGCTTACGCTGATCGGGAGAAGATGACCCCGGCGGAAGGCGTGGAAATGCTGGCTAAAGTGGGTGCGGCTGCGGTCCTGGCCCATCCCGCCAATCTGGAAGACCTGGATACCAAGTTGGCGGAGCTGAAGGAGGCGGGACTGGTCGGGATGGAAGTGCATTATGCCCAATACTATCCTGAAACCATCGCTAACCTTGCGGAAGTTGCCAACCGCCATGGCTTAATCCCCTGCGGCGGCAGCGACTACCACGGTCTGGGCAATACCGGAGAAATGGAGCCGGGACTGCTGGGGCCACCCATGGAATCGGTGGAACGGCTGGCGGAGATTTCCAGGAATTTGGCAAAGAACCGGTAGCGACCCGCTCTCGAACGATGCACCCGGAAGTCGTTGGGCTGTACCTTTACTGTTACCTGGTCGGGGCTTTCCCGACCGCCCTGATCATCGCCAGACTGGTAAAGGGTATTGACTTAAGGAAATACGGCAGCGGGAATGTGGGCGGTTCCAACGTAATCCGGAATCTGGGCAAAGGGTGGTTTGTCCCGCTGGCGGCTATCGAGTTTGTGCTGAAGGGACTGTCTCCGGTGCTGTTAGTCTATGTCCTGTCAGACTCGGCGCCGGGCCTGTACCGGGAATCATTGCTCCTGGTGGCGGCGCCTTTGTTGGCGCTGGTGGGCAATAACTGGTCCATCTTCCTCCGCTTTCAGGGCGGGCGCGGCCTGATGGTGATTTGCGGGACCTTGTTAGCGCTGGTTCCGTTGCTGTTCGCCTTCGCCATATCGCTCTATCTGGCCGGTTGGCTAATCACCCGAAGTTCGGCGGTGTGGGCCCTGGCGGCGGTAGGAATCACGCCGGCGCTGGCCCTCGCTCCCGGCGGTTACTTGCTGGTTGATTGGGCCGGGATCCTGGCGCTGCTGGGCGGAAGCGGGTTTCCCGAAATCCCCGCCGGCTACGCCGGTGTGATAAGCTGGTACTGCGGGATGATAGTTGCCGTGGTGCTGCTCAAGCGGATTCTCTCGAATTCAATCAGATTTCCCGGGAACCTGCCAATGCGGAGAGTATTGTTCAATCGGATTTTTCGCGACCGGGACGTAGATGACCGGGCCGAATGGGTAGGCCGGGTTCCCGACCGGCCCGGCCCGGAAAGGGGATAAAAGTTGGCGACGCCAGGACAATCAGGAGAGGAAGGGCACAGCGTTTCGGCTGCTCTAACTTGCTATTGGCATCCGGAGGTAGAAACGGGCCTGTCCTGCAGCCGGTGCGGTAAGCAAATTTGTGCCCAGTGCCTGGTGCAGGCTCCGGTGGGCATACGTTGTCGTGAGTGCGGCCGGGTACAGCCGATGCCGACCTATGATGTCAGGCCCACCAATTACACTCGCGCCATCGGCGTCGCGATGATTCTGCTGATATTCGGGGCGCCGCTCTGGCTGTTGCTGGACCAGGCGCTGCTGGTATTCGGCGCTTATGGGTCGGTCTCGGGGATGTTGGCGATTCCCTTCGGTTACGTCTCCGGGGATCTAATCAGTCGGGCGGCCAATCGGAAGCGAAGCATTATACTGGCGCTAATCGGTTGTTTCGCCCTTATCTTGACCTTTCTGGTTAGCCGGCTGTTCAGCCCCTTCTTTTTTGGGGTCTGGGACGTCCTTTTCCTGGCAATAGGATTGGCTCTGGCGTGGCAAAGACTCAAACGCTAGAGTCGGGTTGCGGTGGAGGCTCTTCACCGGGCGGCGCCAGTACTCTCCGCGCCTGCCGTACCACGCCGTAAAGCAGGGCCGCCACCATCAGCGCGGCCAGCGCTACTCCGGCGGGCATCAGCCAGGGCAGCCGCTCGGTAAGGGGCAGGTCCAAGCCCGAAAAAGCCTCATTCGCTTCCTGCCGGCCCAGGGCGGCTACCGGCAGGTCCGCAATTTCCAGGTACGGCACAATTTGAGCCAGGTCGTAGCTGGGAGCGACCGCCACCGGGTTGCCATAATATAGAGAATACGCTTTCCCCGGCTGGGGCTGGAACAGCAGCTTCCGGTCAACGCCGTGCAGGGTGAAATCCGTCAGGGGTAGCGGCGCATCGTCCCCATCGGCTACCTGTATCCGATAGTAGCGAAAGCGGCTTTCGGCGAACTCTAATTCGAGACTATTGCCGACGAACTTGGGAGTATCAAAGGCGTAGATACTGCCGCGGCCCAGCTCCACCCAATCCTTGCCGTCGGCGCTCCCCGCTACTCCGGCCTCTCGCTGGAAGTTTTCCGAGTCAGTCTGAAAGGACAGGCGGTTAACCGGAGTACCTTTAGCGCCCAGGTCCAGTTGATGTATGGTGTCTCCGGTTTCCGCATCCTGACGGGTTGCCACGGTTTCCGGCCGGTAGGCGGTTTCCCGGGCAGGAAAGTCTTCGGTCAAGAATACGGCTGCGCCCTCAATTTGCAGCGGCGGCTCGTCCCGGTTATAAACCTTGACTCGCAGGTAAGGGGCTGCGCTTTCCGGGTACTTGACTCGGGTGTTGCGGGCTTTGAACTGCTGGTCATCCGGGGTGAAGTCGTAAATTTCGGCCGCATCGTGGACAACGGCCCAGGTAGCGGCGTCAAAGCTGGTCTCTACCTGGACCGGACGCCGAAAATTCTGATCCTCAATGTCTAGCTCTACTTCACTGTGCCGGGAAGCAGATTGGTCCAGGTCGGCCACGAAGCTGCTGTATTCTCCCGGCACGAAACCGAGGTCCCGGAGCCGGACCGATACGGGATTGCGGCTCAGCTTCTTTTCCTGCACCACCAGGGCGTAGGGTGTTTCCTGGCCCTGATCGCTAACCAGACGCAGGTCGGTCGCACCGGGGTTGGACTCCCGGAACACTTCCCGGTCCAGCAGCAATTCCACCAGTCCTTCCCCGGACAGGGACGGGGGTAAGACCACCGGCTTGACGAACTGCCAGTGGGCTAGGGCGAAATCGGCGCTGGCCGAGGCCCCGGCGCCGGCGGTCAATGCCAGAATCAGCAGCGTCGGGACAATCCAACGGTTATGCCGAGAAACGAAGCGGCGGTAGAAATTTGCGGTATCTTCCCGGTTATTCAAGCAGGAAACCTCTGATGGCGCGGCTGTGTCGCTGATAGAGAAAACCGCCGATTACCAGGAGCGCCCCCAAGCCGATAAATGCGGCGACCCGGTATCCCTGGTCCAACTCGAAGGAATCGTAAATGAAAAGCTTCAGTATGGGAATCCCCAGCAGCGCCAAACCGCCTAGCCGCAGCCATTTAGCTTGTCGCATGATTCCCAGGACGATCAGAAAGGCGGCGTAAAGGCCCCAAAGCCCGCTGAGAGACAGGCTGACAATATTGCCTACCAGGTGCCGGGGAAGCTGGCCGCCGTCGGCAGCCAGGTTGACGGTATCAATTACCAGCAGGCTCAAGGCCCACAGGGTGATGCCATTCGCCGCGACCAGAAACACGGCCGGCATAATGGCGTCCCATTGGTAGGCGCGCTCCTCCCGATTGCGCCACCAAAGGAAGGCGGTGGCATATACCGCGGCAATCACGATTGCATCGGAAAGGAGAGCAGCGCTGAGTCCGAGCCAACCGGATTGTCGCTCGGGGTCAAATATGGAATAAATATCCAGGTATCTGACCGCATCTTCAATCAGCAGTCCCCCCAGCGTGGCCGCAAAGGCGGCCAGGCCAAACCAGCGCAATTCGGGCATCCGCAGGAAAAAGGACAGCCAGACCAGCACAACTCCCTCAATGGCCCAGGCCGGAGCAATCCACGGGCCATCCAACTGCACCGGAACTGCTATTGACAGCAGGACTAACGCAATACCGATGGCGAACAGACTCAGGCATACCTGCTCCCGATGTCTCCGCAAAATCCCGTAACTCAGCAAGCCGTAGAAGGCCGCCAGCAGCACCGTAAATCCTCCCATCCAGACCCGGAAGTCCTCAAACAGCTGCCAGTAACTGAGTATCAGGTAGGCCGCCGCATTCAGTACCATCAGCGCCTGGTCGAAAACACGGGGCGGCCGCTGCCAAATGAGATGAAAGAGAGTTGTAGCCCCCACAAAAATCAGGAATATGACGGTAATGGCGACTTGTGCCAGAGCCAGCGGCGGTTCCAGCTCCGCTTTCCAAAACAGAAACAGCAAGAGGGAGCCGCCCAGCGCCAGCAGGGTAAACCAGCGCCAGTTGCGCAAAGCGGCCAGGGCCAGGACGCCCAGGTCCAGAATTAGCACGTAGCCCAGCAGCGCCCATTGCTGGGGCAGCTTTTCCGCCAGTAACAGTGGCGTTGCGAACCCGCCCAGGATGCCCAGCACGGCAATAGTCCGGGACTCGTAGCGGAGCGACAGCCCGGCGGCGGTCAAGGTAACCAGAAAGGAGAATCCCAGGGCTAGCGGCGCCGGCAGCAAGTCATAGAGGGAAAAGGCGGCGAATATGGAAAGATACAGGATGGCAATTCCGCCGCCGGTAGTTGCCTGGGCCCAGAGGGCATACTTACGCCGCCAGAAATCCCCGGCGGCCAGCAGGAGCAGCCCGGCGGCCAGTCCGAGTATAACCCGGCCCGTTTCTCCAATCCACTGGTTCTCAAAGGCCAGCCGCAGGAAAAAGCCGATGCCGATGATTAGAGCCAGTATCCCGATGCGGGCCAGCCAATTGCCGCCCACCAGCCATTCCCAGTTCCCGGAACCGGCGACCAGAACTCGCTGGTCCGGGGGGAATCCGCCGGTCGGAGAGCCGGCCGCCGGCTGAGCGGTTGGCGGTGATCCCGACCCGGTAAGAGCGGTGGGCGAACCGGCCGTTGGCGTCGGGGCAACTGCCGGGTTGACCGCGGCCCTGGGTTCTGCCGGTGCATTGGGGGCTGCTGACGGCGGCGCTGCCGGCCGGGCTTCCAGGGCGGAAACCCGCGCCGTCAGGTGATTTAGCTGGGTTTGCAGTAACGTTACGGCGTCCGGCGGTTGTTCAGTGGTTGAGGCTGCTCCCGCTTCTGCGGGCGTTGCTTGCCCGGCGGCCCGGTCCTCCGGAGTCGGTCCTCCGGCCTGGGCCGCGCCACAGCTCCTACAAAAGTTGGCCGAATCGGACACTTCCCGGCCGCAGTTTGAACAGAACATCTTCCCACCTTACCGAATCGGTTCCTACCGGATATTACCCGTTTTTGAAGTTATTGTCCTTGTCGGGCTGGCTTTTTTGATTGCAGAAATGCGGCAGCCGGTTTCAGCTGCTATTGCGCGTCCCGACTTCCGAATAAATGTACTTGTAATTAGTCGCTAATGCCGATGTCCGTGCTCGTGCCCATGTTCCTGGCCGTGGTCTTCCGGCGGCGCCTCCGGAGTATCGTGAGCGGCGTGGGCGTGCTGGTGGCCGTGCTCGTGGTTATGCTGGACGGGCGCCGGTTTGGGGAGCCTCAGGAACAGCAGGATAACGATGGCGGCCAGGTAAAGGCCCGTAGTGTAGTAGAACAGATTGGCGGCATTGATGTCGTAAAGGATGCCGGCAATGATGGGCGAAACGGCGCTGAAGAGGAACCGGGAAGTGGACATCAGCCCCATGGTGGTAGCGGCGGTTCCTTCCCGCACGATGTCCATAGCCGCTGCCGTCAGGATGGGCTGATCGCTGTAAAGGAAAAGCCCCAGGCCGGCCAGCAGGATGGTCATCCCGGTCAGGGTGTCGCCATAGAAAGCCATCAGCAAGGTCAACGTCGCCAGCACCGCCATTCCCGGTATCAGCACCAGTTTCCGGCCCAGCCGGTCGGACAGGTATCCCATAATGGGGCTGGCGAATATCCCCACCAGGACCAGCAAGCCAATGAGGGAACCACGGTAGAAAAGATTCTCGAAGCCCCCCTCTCCGTCAATCAGCTTCAGCCCCAGTTCATCGGCCAGATACAAGGGCAGCACGGTGATAAAACCGATATAAGCCATGCCCCGTAGCCCGGCCACCATGGTTATGCCCCACATTCTGCCGTTGCGCACCAGAATTCTGGTTTCCTCAATCTGATGGCGCATCGTGTTGGCCGGTCGGTCGCCGGTTTCTCCCTCCCGGCGGCGGCCGATGTCTCGAAAGGCCCACAGCACCAGGAATGCCAGAAAGATGGGTACTGCGCCGTAGATGGTAATGATGCCCTGCCAGGTTAGGGTGGAAAGCAGGAGACCGGTCAGGACCGGCCCGATAACGTCGCCGATGTTGCCGCCGACCCCGTGAAAGGAGAGTACCGAGGCGCGGCGGTGGCTGAATTGGGAAGAAAGGGCGGCTACGGCCGGCAGATGCCAGAAAGATGCGGCCATGCCGACGACGGCCATGCCCAGCAGGAGCAGCATATAGCCTAGAACGTTAAGTTCGCCGGAGGAACCGCCGGCGGCAGCCTGTTCGGCAGTCAGCCAGGAACTGCCCGGCACAGTCCACCCGCCGGCGGCCATCAGAATCCAGCCGACGCCGAACAGAGCCATACAGACGGCCATGACCCAACCCCAATGGCGGCGCAAGGCATCGGTCAACACGCCGCCCGGCAGGGAGACTACACCGGAAGCGATTTCCCGGGTGGTTTGGATCGAGGTGGTAGCAACCACACTGCCGCCCAGCAAAACATCCCGGACTTCGGGCAGGACTACAATGAAACTCTGGGTAAGCCAGTGAAACACGCCGTGCCCACTGGTAAGTCCTCCAATAATAAAGCCGGCCCCCCGGCGAAAACCCCGGTGCTCCTCGCTGACTTGAAGAGGGGTGTGATGGTGATGGGCATGCGCCATGTTTGCCCTCCTTCCTTGGTTGCAGGTTGGCGCCATTGACCTGTCTGGCGCCGCCTGCAGGAATGGGCCTAGTTTAACACGGCTCATTGGTTAGAGTAAGCGGTGGGGTGATTCGGCATTCAGGGCGAGTTTCCATATCTTTATTGCATTATGCAATATAGCAGCATTACCGAGATTTACGGCTGCCTTAAATTATATATCCTGTTTACCAATATTCCACATACGTAATTACGTAATATCACCCTTGCTGTAATCAACATTACACTTCAGCGCTGCCCTATCACCCCCTTACAATGATGTTATTGTATCCCTATTCCAAAGTCTGATTATCTATTTGTGGCATAATCCTGTTGGCATACCCCACTTTACCTGATAGTATGTATCCATCATAACCCAGGAGAGAGAGAAAATATGTTGCACCTCAACCGCAAAGGGCTCATCCCGGCCAGCATCGCCGGCGCCCTCCTCGCTTTGGCCCTCCTCTTCGGCCTGGCCTTCGCCAGCCCGGCCCGGGCCGACGCCACCCCCACGACCACCACGACCCTGGACTCCGCCATCGGCGCCGCCTCCGAATCGGACCTCACCGAAACGGTGGCCCTGCAGTGGAGCGACGGCGAGGAAGTTTCCGTGACCCTGACCCGGGTGGACGGCAAACCCACCTATGACCCGGACAGTCTGGTCCACGGGGCAGACACCACGGTCAAGATCGCCGATTACTGCTGCGATTTCGACCAGAAGAGCATGACCTTCCGGCGGGCCGGTTTCGGCGATATGTGGATCAAGTGGTGGGCCGGCTACCCGGAACAGCGGAACTACGTGGCCTACCGGAACCCGGACCCGCCGGCGGGCGTGAAGGGCCCCCAGGAATCGGCGGTGATTGAGCTGGACCTGGAATGGCTGGAAGGGACCAAGCTGGTGGTGCCGGTGTCCCAGCAGAACGGGAACCCGGAGATTGACGTGGACGCGGCCCGGGAGTCGATTCGGAACACCAGCGCGCGGATTCAGTGGGTGTTCTTCTCCTACATGGAGGACTCGACCTTCGAGACCATCGTGGTGAAGAAGCAGTACGACCAGGGGAACTACGACCCATCTACCTGACGGTGTACTACGACACGGAAGCGGGACTGTACTACCAGATTCAGCGGCAGGATGCCAACAAGACGGTAACTGGCCAGTGGGGCGATGGGGAGGAGTTCTCCTTCCGGTTCTACCACGATGGGATGCGGCATTCGGAGCTGGCCTCGCAGAGCATCAGCCACGGGGAAGACACGGAAGCCACCTTCCGGTACCGGGTGCACCGCAACGGAGCGACGACCTTCAACTACATCCGGTTCGAGCGGCCGGGCTACGGGGACGCCCTCTTCGAGTGCACCTGGAACATCCACTGGGGCCTGTACTGCGATGAGCAGCGGAACCCGAACCCGCCCACTTCCCAGACGGACACGCCCATCACGTCCACCAGCGCCTTGCTGGAGTGGAGCGACGGGAAGCACATCAACGTGGACCTGCACCTGGACGACGACAACAAGCTGACCTACAACAACCTGACCCACGACAGCGCGGTAGCGGCGGAAACGACGGTAGAGTACCACGACAGCGGCTGGCTGGACCGGTACGAGAACTGGCGGTCGCTGGAGTTCCACCGGCCGGGTCAGAACGGCATGACCCTGAACTGGTACTACGATGCCGACTACGGCATCTACTACGAGATTGACTACAAGCCCACTACCGAGACCTTGAGTTATGACTGGGCCGGTGGGGAAGTTTCGATGACCCTGACCTATGCCGATGGCAAGGTCACGGTGGACCCGGCCAGCATCAGCGCCCATTCGGACGCGGCCTACAGCACGGGCGGCAATGTCTGGGAACATCGGGCCAAAATGATGTTCTACCGGGAAGGGTACGGGATGCAGACCCTGTACGGGGTCTGGGACGACCGGCGGGGATTCTCGATCCGGCTGAACCATTACCCGGTGGGGCAGGTGTTCGGGCTGACCGAACCGACGGAGTTGATTCAGGAGTTCGCCGACCTGACCCTGGAGAATAGCGGAGAGCAGTCCCTGGACATGGCGGAGCATTTCAGCGGCGAGGGGCTGACCTACCAGGTGAAGGTAACTACTACCCACAAGCGGACCGGGGTGGTGAAGATTGGGAACCTGAACGAGGTGGCTCGGAACAAGGTGCGGGGCGAGTGGGACGGCGAAGTCCTGACCCTGACCGCCGGGGCTAAGGGCGACCACGTCCTGCAGGTGGAAGTCATCGCCACCGATGGCGCCGGCGAATCGGCCAGCGACTCCTTCCAACTGACCGTGGGCGGCACGGCGGCGCCGACCCCGGAACCTACCCCGGAACCGACGCCGGAGCCGACCCCGGAACCCACTCCGGAGCCGACTCCCGAGCCCACGCCGGAACCTACTCCGGAACCCGCGCCGGAAAGGCCAGCGCTGAGCAACCCCTTCGGGGACATCGAACTCAGCCAGGGGGAGACCAGCGACCTGGACATGGCTAATCACTTCAGCGGCGACAACCTGACCTACGAAGTGATGGTAACCACCACCCACCAGAAGACCGGGAGGCAGAAGACCGGCAAGCTGGGTGAGATTGCCCGCAACAAGGTGTCGGGAAGCTGGAACGGGTCGGTGCTGACGTTGGAGGGTGGCAAGGCAGCCTCCCAGGATCTGACCATCCAGATAATCGCCAGCAACGCGGCTGGGGAGGAAGCCAGTGGCTCCTTCACCCTGTCCCTGAAGAACTAGCCCGGCCCACGCGGCCCGGCTGGAAGGCAAGGGCGACAGACCCCAAGGCGGCCCCGCAAGACTGCGGGGCCGCCACCTTTTCTATCCCCCTGCGGTCAAGTATGTGTCGGGGAAGCCCTCACCCCCGGCCCCTCTCCCGCGAGGAGAGGGGAGAGTAGTTTCTTCACGTTGCTTGGGGGAGGGTGAATCCTGACCTATGTGCTGGGAAGTCCTCACCCCTAGCCCCTCTCCCGCGAGGAGAGGGGAGAGTAGTTTCTTCACGTTGCTTGGGAGAGGAAAGCCGCTGACTATTCCCGCTTTTTCAGAGGATGTAATTTCTGACTATGCGCGAACACGCCCAGGAACAAGCTCTCTCCTCTCCCCCAGGGAGAGGGGCCGGGGGTGAGGGCCAAGAGGCTTGCGCCTCAGTTTTCTGCCGGAGCCTCGATTAAATCGGCGCTATCCGGGTCCGCGGTCAATGCTTCGCCGGATTCCACTGCCGGCGCTTCATTCCATTGCTGTACCAGATAAATGACCACATCCTTGGCCAGGGCGACCAGGGGAGGGCCCAGAATGATTCCCCAGATGCCAAAATACTGGCTCCCGATGGTGATTACCATAATCACGGCTACCGGGTGCATATTCAGGGTGTCAGATTGGATGCGAGGCACCAGCAGCGCATTTTCCAGCAGCTGCACGATTAGATAAAGCAGGATTACCCAGAGAATCTTGTCCGGTGCGGTAGCGAGGGTTACCACCACGCCGGCAGCTCCCCCGATCCAGGGACCGATGATGGGGATTAGTTCCGTAAGACCGGCTACCAGGCCCAGGATTACGGCGAAAGGCACGCCCAGCAGCAGCAAACCGACGGCTACTATGACGCCGACAATCACTCCCAAAGTGAGTTGCCCCCGAATATATCCGCCCAAAGTCTTGTCCGATATGTCCAGAATATCGCGCAGATACGGTCGAAGGGCAGCCGGGAAAGGGGAGTACAAAGAGTCTCGGATGGGGCCTGAGTCTTTCATCAGGTAAAATACCAGAACCGGCGCCACCGCCAAGCCCATGATGAGTGAAAGGGAACCGGTGATGATGCCCAGGGTTTGCTTGGCCACGTTCCAGGCCGCATCCCCGATAAGGCCTCCGGCGCTGGCCAGCGTACTCTCGGCCCAGTTGCGAACATCGGCGGGGACCAGGTCGACGTATTGGACGGACCAACCCTCGATGGTGGTACGAGCGTTGTTAATCAGATTGGGGAAGTCTCGGATGAGATTTTCGGTTTGCTCGATGGTGGGAGTTATTACGGCAATCAAAACTGCGGCAATCGCGCCAATACCGGCCAGGAAGATGATGCCGATGGATATGCCCCGGGCTAATCCCGGTCGATTTTCGCGCCAGGGCATTACCCGTTCCATCAATTTGGCTACCGGCAGCAGCACGTATGCCAGCACTGCGCTGATTCCCAGGGTCAACAGCACGGTGCCCAGTAGATACAGGACAAGGAGAATCAAGACTACTATGGCGGCAGTCGCCAGCAGCAAGATTCGCTTCCGTCGCATAGATGGCGTCATTCTCTCTTCTCCTGCGGAAGAACTTATTTGAGGCCTGAAGTCGGGCCGGCTGCGTTACATACTTTACGGATTGCCTAACGTTAGACTTGATTAGGGGCGTATGTCAACTGTCCATGACCCGAAACTGCTGTATTTCAGCATAGATTATCCGACAAAGGTGAGACTCATAAAGCCTGGTAGTTAGCCCGGTGTCAAATGGTACGGTACATACAACTGTTGTCTGCAAATCCAGGGCTTGCGTTGAAGGGGCTTTTCTTGTAATCTTGGGACTGCCCATAGATATGGGCCAAACTTTGAACAGAGGAAGAGCAAGAATGTTTAACCCGCTCCAATGGTTGAAGGTTCAAGAGGCTGAAGCCCATTGCGACATCCCCTGCGGCATCTACGACCCTGTAGCCGCCAAAATCGCTGCCCAGACCGTTCAGAAAATGGTACTCCGGATGCAGGCTCTGGAAGAGGGTGACGACCACGTGGCCTACGCTAATACGATGTCCCGCTACATCGCGGTGAAGGAAGAGCACGCTGAGGTTTGCAAGCGCGAACTGCGGATTCTCTGGGCCGACTACGCCTGGCCCAATATGCCCGAAGGCTTTGACTTGCACGGCTCTTTTAACTCAGCCCTCAAACTGGCCGGCCGCTGCCGTCAGACGGTTGACATGGCCGCCTGTGAGGAACTGGTGGCTGCCGTCGACGCTATCGCTGCCGCTTTCTGGGCCACTAAAGGCGTAGAGTACAGCGATCCCAACGCTGCCGCCCGCTACGGAACCTAGTCTGAGTATCCCTACCGTCGCTCCGTAAAACCGGAAGGCGGGCCAATCGGCCCGCCTCTCTTTTTTTACCGCGTTGGCAAATTATCGGCGTTCCCTTGCCTATCTTTCCGGTGGAACAAAGGGCGGCATGGGTGGTGGATAATCCAGCAGTGGTTGGGTGGCAGCTTCCGCTTCGGAAATTCGCAGGCGGTCAATGGCAGCTTGCTGCGGTGGAGAAGGAACAAAATCGGAGTTTGCCCCCCGCTCCCAAATTTCCCAGAACAATACAATCCCGGACTCTATCTGGTCTAAATAACTCCGCAATTCCCAATCGTACAACCGGTCTTCATAATAGTTGTTATGCAACTGGTCGGCAATGGCTTGAACCGAGTCTAATCCCGGCTGATTGAACTCAGCCACCAGCAAATTTACTATCGTTCGCCTCAGGGCATGGGAACTGTGGCGCCACTGCCGGTCTTCAGCAATCGCCTTTACCGCCTGGGCCACGGCCCCGGATGCCTTCTCTGACGCTTGAACCCGGTCCCCTTTCTGATCCAGTTCGTAATTGGCTTGCTCCAGCAGTCGCCGGCTCAAATCGGCATGTCGATTTGATAATTCGGTTGCCATTCTCCATCCTGATTCTTCAGATTCACATATTCTAATTTCGCCGTTATACCGAAGACTTCCCTTCAGGCCCTCGCCACCAAGTATTTGCTGCCCGCCAAAGGTTGACATTGCATTAACGTAGGCTCTCCAGCGCCTCCGCCGCAATTGCTACGGTGCGATCTATATCCTCTTCGGTATGCGCCAGGGAAACGAAACCGGCCTCGAATTGGGAAGGAGCCAGATACACTCCCCGTTCCAGCATAGCATGGAAGTAACGGCCATAGACTTCGGTATTTGACTGTTCCACCTGGGTTAACCCGGCCACCGGGCCGGCGTTGATGAACCCGGTCATCATTGAACCCACCCGGTTAAGGGTGGCCGGAATCTCGGCATTGGCGAATGCCTGGGTAAGGCCGGCCGCCAACCGCCCGGCTAAAGACTCCAGACGCTGGTAAGTTCCCTCCTTTTGCAGCTCGGTCAAAGTTGTGAGCCCGGCAGTAACGGCCAGGGGATTCCCGGAAAGGGTTCCGGCCTGATACATCGGGCCCAACGGCGCGACCACTTCCATAATTTCGCGCCTTCCCCCGTAGGCTCCCACCGGCAAGCCGCCGCCGATTATCTTCCCCAGACAAGTAATGTCCGGAGTTACATCGTAGAAAGTCTGGGCTCCGCCATAGGCTATCCGGAAACCGGTTATCACTTCGTCAAATATGAGCATGGCGCCGTTATCGGCAGTCAAGCGCCGCAGGGATTGCAGGAATCCTTCTGCCGGCGGCACTACTCCCATGTTGCCGGCTACCGGCTCGACGATGACGCCGGCGATAGCCTCGGGCCAGGCTGCAAAGCACGCCTCGACCGAGGCAATGTCGTTGTAGTCCGCCACCAGAGTTTCGGCGGCATAGGACTCGGGTACCCCGGCGCTGGTAGGGATGCCGTGAGTCATTGCGCCCGAACCGGCCCGGACCAGCAGCCCGTCCGCGTGGCCGTGATAGCAGCCGGAGAACTTGATAATCTTGCTTCGACCGGTGCTGGCTCGGGCCAGCCGGATGGCGCTCATACAGGCTTCAGTACCGGAACTAACCAGGCGTACACTGTCCACCGAGGGCAGGGCTGCGCAGATTGTACGCGCCAGCTCCACCTCCAGTTCCACCGGCGCGCCAAAGCTGGTCCCGCCTTGAGCGGCTCGGGTCAGGGCTTCCACCACCGCCGGGTGGGCGTGGCCCAGAACCAGCGGCCCCCAGGATCCCAGGTAGTCGATGTACTCATTTCCGTCCACGTCCCACACCCGGGAGCCACTGCCCCGGTCGATAAAGGGTGGGATTCCGGTTACGGCACGGAAGGAGCGTACCGGACTGTTGACGCCGCCGGGAATGTACTGTTGAGCCTGGGCAAATAGCTGTTGGGACCTGGTCTGGTTCATATCAATCCTGAAAGAAATCTGTTTTGTAGTCTTGGGCGCTGCGGAAAACCACCGGGGCCGGTCAATTACTCGTTCGCAGGTTGTACTAGTTTTCTTCTTGCAGCCAGCGAGCTGCATCCTTGGCGTGGTAGCTGATTATGATGTCCGCTCCGGCTCTTTTGATGGCGGTAAGCAGCTCCAGCGTAACCGACCTCTCGTCGATCCAGCCTTGCCGGGCCGCCCCTTTGACCATGGAGAACTCGCCGCTGACATTGTAGGCGGCCATAGGATGGTCAAATCGTTCCCGGGCGGTCTTGATTACGTCCAGATAGGCCAGGGCTGGTTTCACCATTACGATGTCTGCGCCTTCGGCGATGTCGCCTTCAATTTCGCGCAGGGCCATCCGCCGGTTGGCCGGGTCCATCTGATAGCTGCGCCGGTCGCCAAATTGGGGGGTGGAATCGGCGGCTACCCGAAAGGGGCCGTAGAAGGCGGATGCGTACTTGGCGGCGTACCCCATTATCGGGACTGATTCCGCTCCGTTAGCGTCCAGCGCCTTCCGAATTACCCGGACCTGCCCGTCCATCATTGCCGAGGGAGCCACCATATGGACGCCGGCTTGTACCTGGGCCAGGGCCGTGCGCGCCAGCAGTTCCAGAGTCTGATCGTTGTCGATGCGGTGGCCGTCAATAATTCCGCAATGACCGTGATCCGTGTACTCGCAAAGGCAAACATCACCCACAACCATCAATCCCGGGGCCGCTCGCTTGATAACCCGGATCGCTTCCTGAATGATGCCTTCCGGGTCGTAGGCGTCGCTGCCGGTCGGGTCCCTTTGCTCGGGAATCCCGAACAGCAGGACTGCCGGAATGTTCAGGCCCACAATTTCGGCAATCTCCTCCTCCAGCATATCCAGGGAAAGTTGGTAATTGCCGGGCATAGGTTCGATGGGCTGCTTAATCCCCAAGCCATGGGTAACAAAAAGTGGGTAGATGAAATTGGATGCGCTCAGCCGGGTTTCCCGAACCAGCGAACGCACCGGTTCCAACTCCCGTACCCGCCGCAGTCGCGCCTCAGGAAAGCTGGTCATTTTCTTGCTCCGAGTTTCTCGAATCAGCTTGCAGGGTTCAGACTCTCTACCTAAGTGCCGGATAAATTCCCGACGGTTATGCTTCAGCGCAGCAAATGACTTTGTTATTGCCGATAGTAATCTACCAGCGCCTCAGCCAACCCCTCTACTGTGTGGACATCGGACACCAGGTCCACCCGCAGTCCCAACTCTCTGGCAGTTCCCGCAGTTACCGGCCCGATACAGGCAATAACTGATGAGTCCAAAAGCGACTTTTCACCCTCAAGAATGTCCAGCAAGTTGCGCACGGTGGAGGAACTGGTAAAGGTTATCACATCGATGCCCTGGGACAACAAATGGCGGGCGCTTTGCCCTGCATTGCCGGGAGTAACGGTTCGGTAGGCGGTGACTCTTTCAACCGTGGCTCCCAGCCCGGACAGCCCCCTGTCCAGCGTGTCCCTCCCAATGTCGGCGCCGGGCAGCAAGACCGGGATGCCGTGCCAATCCCGGTTCGCCAGTTCCTTGACTACCGCTTCGGAAACGGAGGTGGTCGGCACAAAATCGGCTCGGATACCCCGCTGCGCCAGGGCGGAAGCCGTGGCGGGCCCGATGGCTCCAATGGTTGCGCCGGACAGAGCGCGGGAGTCTTGCCCGTGGGCCTCCAGCCGACCAAACACCGCATCCACCGCGTTGACGCTGGCGAAGATGAGCCAGTAATTGCCGATGGCGCCGGAAGGAGTTTCCCCCGGCAGCAATCCGTAGCGAGCCAGAGAAGCGTCCAATTCCGTGCAGTCTTCCAGTGGAGCGATTTCAATGGACGGCAATTCCAGAGGCTCGGCCCCTTGCTCTTCCAGCAACTCGCGCAGCCGGGAGGCCTGGGTACGCGACCGGGTGATTAATACCTTTTTTCCGAAGAGGTGCTGCCGGTCAAACCAGCGCAACTCCTGGCGCAGGCCCGCCACCGGCCCGATTATGGCGACTACCGGGGGTGTCAATCCGGCTGCTCGAGCTTTTTCGACCACATCATTCAGCGTGCCGGCAACGGTTTCCTGCTTTTTCCAGGTGCCCCATTGCACCAGAGCTACCGGCGTGTCCGGCGCCATGCCTTCCCGTTGCAGCGTCTCCAAAATGGACTGCAAGGCAGCCCAGCCCATCAGCACCACCAGCGTGCCGCCGGTCCGGGCCAATACGTCCCAGGGGATGGAGGATTCGGGCTTGGCCGGGTCCTCGCTGCCGCTAACCACGGTGAAGCAAGTAGCGAGCCCCCGCTGGGTAACGGGAATGCCAGCATAGGCGGCGGCGGCAATGGCCGAAGTTATTCCGGGGACTACCTCAAAGGGTATGCCACTTCCGGCCAGGGCTTGAGCCTCTTCCCCACCTCGACCGAATACGAAAGGGTCGCCGCCTTTCAGCCGTACCACCGACTTGCCTCTAGCCGCGCGTTCCACCAGCAAATCGTTAATTTCAGCCTGGCTCAAAGCTTGCCGGCCTCTCTCCTTGCCCACGAATACCAGCTCGGCCTCCGGGGGGGCGGAACGGAGCAAGGTCGGGTCCATGAGGCGGTCATACACCACGACGTTGGCTTGCTGCAAGCAGCGCAGCCCCTTGACGGTTATCAGGCCGGGATCGCCGGGGCCGGCGCCTACCAGGAAAACTTTTCCTTTCACCCGGCTCATCTGACGGTTCCCTGACATATATTGAGTGTAAATTTAATTTTAACGGTATCCACAGATGCTCAGCCCTGTATCCCGGATTCCAGCAGCCGGCTTCCGCCTCGCTCTACCAGGGCCAGGTGCGCATCGGCGGCAAGTTGGTGGGGAGAATGTGTTAGTCCGCGCACTTTGGCGCTGAAAGTCTGCCGACCGTCGGGCGCGCCGAGGAAAACGGTCAAGTTCATCAGTTCACCGCTGGATTGAGCGTAAGCCCCTACCGGCACCTGGCAGCCGCCGCCCAGACGTTCCAGAAAAGCTCGCTCGGCGGTGGCGGCGTAGCGGGTCGGAGCGTGGTCGATGGCACTGAGAATGCCGGCCATACGGTCGTCATCGGCCCGAATTTCCACTGCCAGAATGCCTTGTCCGGGGGGAGGCACAAAGCGTTGCGGGGACAGGCGCTCGGAAATTTGGTCATCCAGCCCCAAACGAGTCAGTCCAGCGGCGGCCAGAATAGCTCCGTCGCATTCCTCTCCCCGGGCCTTGCGCAGGCGCGTTTCCACGTTGCCTCTTATCGGAACTACGGTAACTCCCGGTCGGATGCTCAGCAATTGGGACTGACGGCGTGGGCTGCTGGTGCCGATGCGGGCCCCTTCGGGCAACTGCTCCAACAAACAACTCCAGCGATTCACCAGAACGTCCCGGGGGTCTTCCCGAGGCAGCAAGGCGCCAAGGGCCAGCCCCGGGGGCAGCAGAGTGGGCAGGTCCTTGAGACTGTGGACGGCCAGATCTAAATGCCCTTCCAGAAGCTGCTGCTCGATTTCCTTTACGAACACTCCTAGCCCCATGCCGGCCAACGGGGCGGAAGCGTTGGCATCCCCTTGAGTGGTAACCGTAACCACCTGGAAATCCAGGTCGGGATAGATGGGATGCAATCGTTCCAGAACCTGGGCCGTCTGCCGTTGCGCCAGGGAGCTGGCCCGAGTACCCACCCGGATAGTTTGCGGTTCAAGGGAACCTTCCCTTGCTCCGGTGGGGCCTGGCGCCGGGTAGGGGGAGTCGAGGTTGTCGGCGTTAGCGGCGGCCATGCCGTCCACCGGCTTCGTCCAGATTGAACATTTCACGCACCAACTGTTGGCGCGCCGGGTCGTTAGCCTCTCGAATATACATTGTGGGATGGTGCATCAGTTTCTTGACCAGCGCTGCGGTCATGGCATTCAGATGGGTCTCCAGCGTCTCCAGGTCAAGGCCATCGGTTTGCTCCGGCCCCGTCGCTGTCCGACTCCGCAAGCGGGTCAAGGTTTTTTCCACCTCGGCGCGCCGGATTTCCTCAGCGTATTCCCGGATGCCGGCGATGGCGGAAATGGTGTCCAGCGACTCCCACCACTGAAGAAACTTTGCCGTCTCCTCGGCTGCCAGCGTTTCGGCTTGGATAACTTCCGGAGCTCGGGCCACATTGTCGCTGTCCGAATCGGTGCGCAAATCGTCGATGTCGCAGAGGCGCACCCCTTCCAGAGTCCCAACTTCCGGTTCCACGTCCCGGGGCACGGCGATGTCGATTAGCAGCAACGGTCGGCCACTCCGCCGGGCCATTACCTGCTTAACTTCCTTCCGGCTCAGCAGGTAATCCGGAGAAGCGGTGGTACAGATAACGGCATCGGAATCTTCCATTATGCCAGGAATCTGCTCAAAGGGAGCCGCCACGCCGCCCAGTTCCCCGGACAGCGCTTCGGCGCGGCTGAAAGTGCGGTTGGTTACCACCACATTGCCGGCGCCGGCGGCGACCAGCGCCCGTCCGGCCAACTGCCCGGCGCTGCCGGCGCCGATTAAGAGCACCTGACGCTGCGCCAGGTCGCCCAACAGGTGGTGGGCCAGTTGGACACTTACCTGGCTGACGGAGCGGCGGCGGTCTCCGCCCAGGCTCGCCTCATGGTGTACCTTGCGACCCACCCGAAGGGCCTGGTGAAACAGCCGGGACAGGGGGCCTCGGACATAACTGGAGCCGGTGTCGGGGCTGCTGGCGGCGCTGAAAGCTGCCCGGACCTGACCCAGAATTTCCCATTCCCCGACAACCATCGAGTCCAGCCCGCTGGCTACCCGGAAAAGATGCCGCACACAGTCCTCTTCCTGCCAGGAATAGCAGAATGGCGCCAGGTCGGTTAGGGGTATGCCCCAGTAATCGGCGACAAACTGCTGCAATCGGCGTAACGGGTCGGGGGACGACGGCGAGCCGTCAATAAGGGTATAAATTTCCAGCCGATTGCAGGTAGCTAGAATGACTCCGGGGGCTACTTGATTGGTTAGAGCGGTCAAGGCAGCCGGCAGTTGACTGCTGTCCACGGCCAATTTTTCCCGAAGTTCTACCGGGGCAGTCCGGTGATTCAGGCCGAGTATCAGGAGGCTCATCGTATCGCCTCCCGCGGGCGGGCGCCGTCTTTGCGGGCCGCCTGACGCACCTGGCAAGCGCCGGGCTGGCAATGGGACGGGTCGGCGCAGAGGTCCGGATACTCCGGGTTCAACAGTCGGGACAGCAGCGTTTCCAGGGCCGTATCGGAACTTCCCTGCTGGACCATTTCAAGCAATTCCCGGGAAATGCAGCATTGCCAGCGTTCCGGGTCAACGGACAAGCGTCTTTCCTTGATAAGCTGACGGGCCCGGGAGAGTACGTCGGCAAGATCGGCCCACTCTAGCGCTTCGGCCTGGGCCAGGGATTCCCGCAGCTTGCGGGCCAGCGCCGGGCTGGCACCGCCGGTGGAAATAGCCAGAGTTACCGGCTCTCGCTTGACGATGGAAGGGGCGATGAAACTGCACAAGTCCGGGTCATCTACTACGTTAAGCAGGACACCCAGACGCTCAGCCTCCTCGTAGATTTCCCGATTAACGTGCCACACATTGGTAGCGGCTACGCCAATAAAAGCGTCGGCCAGGTCGCCAGGCTCATAACGGCGTTCCAGCCAGACAATATCGCCGCGTTGGGCCGCCTGCCGAATCCCCGGCGTGGCGTCTGGACTGATGACGGTAATGCGGCAGCCGGCCTGCAGCAGACCGCCGATTTTCCCCTGGGCGATGGTACCGCCGCCGATGATTACGCAGCGTTTCCCGGCCAGGTTCAGATAAACAGGGTAGTAGTCGGGCATGAGTCTCCTCAGTTTATTTATCCCCCAATGGTTCACAGAATCGAGACTGGACGCATAATCTGTGCCGGCGCTATAGAGCGTTTTTTTATGTATCTTGTTTTCCAGGCGCTGACCACGGCGCAGTCTCGAAGTTCTCCGTATGCAACCGATGGCAAGGTAGTCTATTGGGACAAATCAGGGACTATCTATTTCTAATCGGGAAGGGCTTCTTCCAGTTCCGGCTCCGCTTCCCAAAATTCCGCATAGTCCTCGACGAAGTAACGGACGCGGGTCTTCTTGTATTCCCGGGTACTGTAAAGCAGCAGATTGTCGGTTATCTGGGTGGTCGCGCTGATTTCCCGGGCGATTTCCTCGCATTCTTCCTGGGTGGTGGCGTGAATCATGGAAAAGTGGGAATAGGGCCAATCGGGAAAGGTCGGACGTTCGTAGCAGTGAGTTACTGCCGAGTGTTGGGCCATAGTCATTCCAACTTCCTCGGCCCGTTCCGGCGGCACCTGCCAAACCACCATGGCATTTGCCCGGAAACCGGAACGGCGATGGTGCAGTACTGCGCTGAACCGGCGCATCAGCTTGCGTTCCTGAAGCTCGTCTGCCAGGGCGAACAACTGGGCCGTATCCATCCCCAGCCGCTGGGCCATAGCGTCAAAGGGCCGGGGAATCAGCGGCAGATCCTCCTGCAATTCCCGGATCGCAGCTTTGTCCGACTCGGAAACAATCTGAGCCTGGTTCCAGTCCGGGGCGGGAGTGCGCTCGCCGATATTGTCGGGATTGTAGTTATGGGCTGCGCTGCGTTGCTGCACCATATCGAAATTTACGCCGATTTTGAAAAAGCGGAGCGTGGGCATAACCCGGTAGCTGAGGGCCCCGGTCTCCTGCGCCATCCATTCCACCGTGCTTTGCAGGTCGCCGTCGGGCGGCACGGCCAGAGTGAACCACAAGTTATAGTAAGAACCCTCACGGGCGTAATTGTGGCTGACTCCGGGATGGCGGTTGATAAAGAGAGCCCCGTCATTCAGCTGCTCCGGTTCGTAGGCCATAGCTACCAGAGTAGTCTTGTAGCCCAGGCGTCGGGTATCGAAGATGGCGCTGATTTGGCGCACGACGTTCTGCCGCTTCAGTTCCTCCAGGCGGGAAATGACATCTGCCTCGCCAATTTCCAGTTCATCGGCAAGGGTGAGGTAAGGCCGTTCCAGCATGGGGAATTTGCTCTGGATCAGGTTCAGCAGTTTGCGATCTGTCAAGTCCATAGAATATCGGTTAGCCTCCGATTAGGGTTGGCCGGTAAAGTTTGCCGGACTGTCCTCCGCCCGGGTCTGGGATAACAACAAAAGTTCCTGTTCCATACGTTTCTGATAGGACTCGACCACACCCACCAGCACCCGGTCTGCTACTTCCAGCGTCGGCCCCTGGGAGCCGTGGCCGGTGGAATCCAGCACCAGGGTGCGGAAGAAGATGAAAGCCTCTACCGTGTCCTTGAGCGGGACGTTGCGCTCGGACATTTCAGCCCCGTATTCGTGGCCCAGCATCAGCCCTTCCGACAGTATCTCCTGACGGCGTCCGGAAGCGCGGCGTTGGGGCAGCCCCTGGAGCAGCAGGGACAACAGGCGGCGGCCAAAGAGGCGCATTCGGTCCCGCCTTTCTTCCTCTACGCTCTGGTACCAGGGTTGACGGGATACCTCTTCGTGGCTGAGGCGGCGGCGGATTCGGCGCAGGGCGGCGTCTTCCAGCTTGTCCTGAGTTTCAGCCCCGGGGTTGGCAGCGGATTTCCGGGTCAAGGCCACCAGGTCTGCCTGAGAAAAGCGCCGGTGTCCGCCCGGAGTGCGGTAAACTCGCAGGTGTCCGGCGTCGGCCCACTGGCGCAAAGTTACCGGGCTGACTTGCAAAAGTTCGCACGCTTCCCGCAAGGACAGCCACTGGGTACGGTCGTTAAGCTGAAGACTGGACATGAAATCTATAAAAATCTATAAAAGTCTTGCGAAGCGCCCCAATTTTGACGAAAGGATACTAGCATAGCTAGGAATAAACGTCAACGAAAAATTCCTCCCGGGAATCGGTCCAAAGTCTGATTTCTCGGAAAACTTCCTGAAAGTGTCGCCAACAACTGGCGGATGCTTTGCGCTTATGTTATAATCATAACCAACAAAATTAACGACAATTTATTTAGTGAAATCGTATTGAAATTTATTAATTTCGAAATTCGATGACGCCAAGTATTGAGATGATTGAAGAAGCAATCGTAACCAGAGACTTGATACGGCAGTTCGGCACAGTACGAGCTGTGGATGGTGTTGACCTGTCCGTCCATCGCGGCGAAATTTACGGGTTCCTCGGCCCCAACGGCGCCGGGAAGACCACCGTAATCCGGATGCTGATTACCTTGTTGGCTCCTACCGCCGGTTCTATCGTCGTGGCCGGCCACGATGCAGTAACTGAACCGGACCAGGTACGGCTGAGCATCGGGGCGGCGCTGCAGGATGCGGCGCTGGATGACAAGCAGACCGGCAAGGAACTGTTAACCCTGCAAGGCCGACTGTACGGGCTGATAGGCAGGGAGATTGCTTCCCGCATTGCCGACCTGACTGACCTGATTGACATTGGCGATGCCATGGGGCGGCTTATTGGAACCTATTCCGGAGGTATGAAGCGGCGGCTGGATTTGGCCGCGGCCCTGATTCATCAGCCGGAAATTCTCTTTCTGGACGAACCTACCACTGGCCTGGACCCGATCAGCCGCAATCGCCTCTGGGATGAGGTTAGAAAAATTAACACCGAACTGGATATGACAATTTTCCTGACCACCCAGTATCTGGAAGAAGCCGATGCCCTGGCCCATCGAGTAGGCATAATCAACCGGGGTCGCCTGGCGGTGCAAGGAACGCCGGAGGAGTTGAAGCACTCCCGGGGCGCCGACCTGATTATCATCAAGCTGGATGGCGCCGCCCTCCAGTCCCTGCCGTCGGTGGATATGGTGGATGCCCACGATTCTGAGTTGACGGTCAGCACCGGCAACGGGGCGGCGCTGATTAGCGCAGTGGCCCTCAAACTAAACGAACTGGGTGTTTCGGTACGGGAGCTGACCCTGCGCACGCCAACCCTGGATGACGTATTCTTGCAGGTATCCGGGTCAAGGCTGCAACAGGATGACTCCGGGCCGGGCGATGAAGATACCGGCGACTAGTCGGGTAAACAACCGAAGCGCCAGATAGATTAAGGGAGGCTTTTCCGGTCGTGGCAGCCAGCGCAATCACAACAACCATAAAGGCCCGCAAGTCCGGGTTTTTCGGAGATATATATGCGGTGTCCCGGCGGGCCGTCCGCTCGATGCTGCGGGATTTGGAAACGGTGATACCGGCCCTGCTCATACCCGTTTTCATGTTTGCCGTGACGGTGGGGGCGCTCCAGGATTTTGCGGAAAACATACCTGGCCTGGACTACCGCGCTTTCCAACTGCCGGTGGCCGTGCTCTTTGCCGTTACCGGCGTTTCCCGCGCCATCACCGTGGTGACGGACATTCAGTCAGGGTATTTTGACCGACTGGTGATAACGCCGGTAAATCGGGTGGCCTTGCTGCTGGGGCTGATGCTGGCGGACTTCACGCTGATAGTGGCCCTGACCGTCCCTGTGATAATTATGGGATTCATTGTTGGCGTACAATTCGAGACCGGGATATTGGGAATCCTGGCCTTCATGCTGTTGGCCGGTCTCTGGGGCCTGGTTTTCAACGGATTTCCCTACGCCATTGCCCTCAAGACCGGGAATGTTGCGGCGGTGAACCTGTCGTTCCTCCTTTTCTTCCCCTTCCTCTTTATGACTACTCTCTTCATTCCGCAGGAGCAGATGACCCCCTGGCTGTCCACTGCGGCCGACTTTAACCCGGTAACTTATCTGCTGGCCGCCGAGCGTTCCCTCATCACCGAAGGCTGGCAGCTGGCTGCCTTGCGGGATGGAGTTGTCGCTACTCTGGGGTTGGGGATAGTAAGCCTGAGCCTGGCCCTGATGGCGCTGCGGGGCCGGGCAACCCGGCGGTAGGGGGCAGGAAAATGAGTGAGGCGGGTCCCTCAACCCGCCTCATCAGTCTAAATCGTTGGGGCGAAATTCTGCCGACCGGGCGAGGGTCAGGGAAACAGCCGCTCTCCGGTTTCGGCATCCTCCACCGTGATAGCGCTGACCGGGCAGTTATCCGCCGCCTCCAGAATCTGGGCCAGAGGGTCGCCCTGGGGGTTGACCGCTTCCGACTGGCGCTCTTCGTTGAGGGCAAAGGTGTTGGTGGCGAAAGACTCGCACATGGCGTTGCCGACGCACACATCGTGGTCAACCGTAATTTTCAGCTTGCGCTCCTGGGTCATTGCGGCAGTTCCTCCCTAATTCCACGTAATCGGCAGCGACTTCAGCGACCGGAAAGTGATGCTGGGCTGATACTCCAGTTGGGCCGCGTCGGTGTCCAGGTGCAGGGACTCAAACCGCTCGGCGAAAGCCTTGAAAGCTTCCTGCCCTTCCACGCGCACCAGAGTAGCTCCCAGGCAGTGGTGAATGCCGGCTCCGAAAGCTACGTGGGGATTGGGCCAGCGGGTGATGTCAAATCGGTCCGGGTCTTCAAACTTGCGGGGGTCCCGGTTGGCTGAAGAGATAAACCAGCGAATCCGGTCATCCTTTTTAATCAGCTTGTCCCGCAGTTCCACGTCCTCGGAAGCGATGCGGGTGATTGACTTGACTGATGAATCGTGCCGCAGACATTCCTCGGTCGCTTTAACGTTCAGCCCTTCCGGGTCGCGGCGCAGCAGCTCCCACTGGTCGGGATTGCGCAGGAAGGACAGAATCCCGTTGCACAGCAGGTTGATAGTAGTCTCGTGGCCGGCCAGAAGCAGCAGGGAGGAGTTGGAAATTACCTGCTCGCGGGTGAAAACTCCGGCCCGCTCTCCCTGGGCCAGTACTGAAATGAAATCGTCCTCAGGTGCAACGATGCGCTTTTCCACCAGCGGCGAAACGTACTCAATCATCTCCCGAACGCCCTCGGAAAAATTCTGCATCCGCCAGGGCTCGCCGCGACCGACGTAGAGCAGCTTTTCCGCCACTTCCCGGATGTAGGGGCGGTCCTGCTTGGGTACGCCCATCATCTGAGCGATAATCAGGAGGGGCAGGGGTGTAGCGAAATCGCGCATCACGTCCATACTGCCCCGTTCTTCGGCCTCGTCCAGCAAGTCTTTGACGGCTTCCTGCACCAGTGGCCGCCATTCTTCCATGGAGCGGGGCGTGAAGTAACCGTGCACCACCTTGCGCATATCCAGATGCGCCGGCCGGTCGTGCTGAATAAACTGCCGGGACTGATACTCCCGCACGAACTCGTACAGGCCCAGGTCCGTATCGTAAATGGTGGGATAAGGAGGTCGAGGGTCGTTCTTGAACACTGCCGAGGAGAAGAGCTCATTGTGGCGGGTGAGCCAAACTAGGTCATCGTGGCGGGTTATTACCCAGACATCGTAAAGTTCGTTCCAGTGAACCGGATCTTCCTCCCGCAGTTGGCCGTAATAGGTATAGGGGTCGTTGATTACCTCGTCGGTAAACATATTTTCGCTAATTGCAGTAACCATAACGCCACCATTCCTTAACAGTTTCCGAAATTATGGCCGGAAATCCCACTAATTGAACCTTTTTAGTTGCGAACTGATCAATCCCGTAATTTTAGCAATACCTTTCTTACCCGGTCAAGCTGGAATCCGGCGGATAAAACTGGCAGGCTGCGGCCTCTATCCCCGCCAATGCGGGGGAAATCGCTCACGACAGGCCAAAATCGTAGCGCGAAGCGGTCTATCCCCAAGTCATGGGGAACTTGACAAGATGTGTTTGATGCTTTACGATACTAGATAATCTTCGTGCTACTAACAAAATCATTCTAAGATTTTTAATTTTGGCCCTGGGGTGGTAAAGCGATTTAGGTGAATCTGCTTACTCCGGCCAAAACAGTTGAATCTCTCCGCATCAAGCGTATCAACCCAGCGTTAAGGATACTTCAGTTATGAGTTTAATACCTGGCACATTTTCTGGCAAATGTTTACCCGAAGGGTCGTGCGCCTTCGATACGCGCCACGGCTGCCGGCGAATAAAGCCTTGCCACAGCCAATGATTTGCGAAGGAGCCAATATACCGGCCCAATGACTTTGTGGCATAATGGCCCGAGTACTTAATTGCAATCTGCCAGTTTGAGGAGCGTGTATGTCGCCGGATATGATCGCAGTTCTTGGTGCGGGAATTACTGCCTTCGGTGTGTTGGTGGCCCTGATGCTGACTACCACCCATCGTTTGGGTCAGCGTATTGACAACGCCGAAAGCCGGACTGCCCATCGCTTCGACGCTTTTGAAGTTTGGATGGACCAGCGCCTCGACGCCTTTGAAGCCCGAATGGATGAGCGCTTCGACGCTTTTGAAGCCCGAATGGATGAGCGGATGAACCGTGCTGGAAACCAGGATGGATCAGCGGATAACCGTGCTGGAACGGCGACAGGACTTGCGTTTTGACAAGCTGGAATCCAGGATGGACAGCCACGACGGGGAACTGGCGGCAATGCGGGAGCGTCTGGCCCATTTGGACGGGCTACTGGACGGACTGCGAGAGGCCATCTTCCAGAGTTCCCAACGTTAGTTCACCACCGTCAACCATACTGACCCCACTAATCGGCCAAATCGGTCTCTGAGGGAGGGCAATATGTTCGACAGGATACAGCATATCGGATACTACACCGCAGACCTGGAAGCTGCCATCGCCTGGTACCACCGGGGCTTTGGCGCTGAACGAGCCGGCGGCGGCGACGTCGCCAGCAGCGTACAGGTTCCCGGTGGCGGCATCAACGCATTTCTGCGCTTCGGCCAGGTGGAGGTGGAGCTGATTCAGCCGGCGGATACGGCGGATTTGCCCCGGGACGCCCTGGTGATGCACCACGTAGCCTACGTAGTGCCGGACATCCACGCCGCCATCGCTGAATGTCGGGCCCGCGGATTCCGGTTTGCCGCCGATGCTCCCCGTACTAACCAGTTGGGTCAGCAGCTGCTCTATTTTCATCCCGACACTACCAACAATATCCTGATTCACCTGACCCAACTGCCGGCGCCGGAAAACGCCGTCCATACCGGAGTGGGCGGCGGCGTGCCGGTAGCCAAAATTGTCCACGCCGGCTACCTGGTTCCCGATCTGGACGAGGCTATCGCCTGGTACGTGGAAAAGTTTGATGGCGAGCATATCGGCGGCGGCGCTTCGCGGCGGGGCGGCCGCAACGCCTTCGTCAACTTCGGGCAGGTGCAGGTGGAGTTGATCGAGCCGGCCAACCCGGAGGAACTGGGCGAGAACCACGCTATGGACCATGTTGGCTACGTGATGGATGACATTCACGCCGGCATCGCCGACTGCTGCGGCCAGGGCTTCCGATTCGTCGCCGATGCTCCCAACACCAACTCGGTAGGCCAGCAAGTCCTCTACTTCGACACCGACACCAGCATGGGCAGCCGAATGCACCTGACCCAGCTGCCGGGGTAGTCAGTTGTTTGCTGAAGGGCGTGAAAAATCGCGACGAAACCATAGGGACGCATGGCCCCGGTAGGAGTGGTTAAAATTATGTCGATATTACCTTTTGGTCCCGGTTTTTCGAATCAGCGCAAATGGAAGAGGATTCACGATGAACGCCTTGATGGGGTTTTGAAGGTTCATAAGCAATACAGGATTGAATTACACTGGTTTTTCAGAACCGAAAGCCAGTTAAGAAGCGTCCGAGTTGAGGCTAACCAGACCTTGGGAGACGCCGCTATATACCTGCATGCAGTTGCCAAGCAGTACACAGTGGAGTCGCTGCCATACATATTGAGTGAAATCTCTGAGGAATGGCTCTACGAGAAACAAGTGGACGCCAGACTGAAACGATTTGCTTATTTAGAGAAGAAACTTCTTCGTAAGATAACTGCTATGCAGACTTCTATACTCAGAATTGAGGAACTCCAGGAAATTACAGAGAATACAGATCGAGCGTTGCGGGATCTGCTGGGGAAGGCTAGAGGCATTTCTGCACCGGTCCTGGAACCTATGCAATATAACCGACCTTTAGAACCCGATCTCCATCTGCCGCATCAGATATACTTGACTGCGAAGACGCTCAGAGAATTGATAGAGCAGCCGGGTATATCGGAAGATACTCGGCGAATCATAGAGGAGTAGATAGCGTATGAATCCCCAAGTTGCCATGGCAGTTTCTCAGTTGTCATTACAAGCTTTCAAGTTGGGATTGCAAGCGATCGTCCAAATGTATGAATCCCACGAGCAGGAAGAATCCCGGCGGGAATGGATTAGAGCCCACCATGAAACGTTGCGGGAGAAGTTTCGGTTAGAGCAGGAAGCGCTGCTGCGCTATTACGAGTTGAAGTTTGCGGAGCGTAAAGCCAGTCTGGAAGAGCTCTACGTTGTGCTGCACGAAGCGGTGAAGACTGGCAATGACTTCCAGTTGCAAGGCGCGCTTTTCGGAATTCTGGAGATAATCAAGACTGACCCGCTGGCGGATTATGACCAGTTCGCGCTGGCGTTTCGGGACCCGGACGTTACGTTGGAAATCTGATCCTCTTGACTTGAAGGGAACATTGACTCCGCCGCAGAACATCATCCTGGTAGGCTTTATGGCTTCGGGCAAGAGCCATGTAGGGCGTGTCCTGGCCCAGCGTACCGGGTGGACTCCGGTGGACGCCGATTCGGAAATAATCGCCCGGGCCGGCAAGTCCATTGACCGTATATTTGCCGAGGATGGGGAGTCCGCCTTTCGCGCTCTGGAACGGGAGGTAATCGCCGAATTGTGCGCCGGTTCGGGGCAAGTCATCTCCGCCGGCGGCGGGGCCTTCGTGGACCCGCAAAACCGTCAAACTATGCTTCAAGGCGGCCGGGTGTTCTGCCTCCGCGCCCAGCCTGAGACCATTCACCAACGCTTGAAATCGGACCAGGCATCGGGCGCGGCGGCCCGTCCCCTGCTGACCGGCCTCGACCCTTTAGCCCGGATACGGGAACTGCTGGCGGAACGGGCCGACGCCTACGCCCAGGCCCACCACTGCATCGACACCGACACCCGGACACCGGAGGAAGTGGCAGACGTGGCGCTGAGTTTCCTGAATCTCGGAAAAGTTGGAGGATGATTGCCCACTGACGGCCGCCGATTAAAGTGATTTAGCCGCGGTTACGCCCTGGCTTATCCTCTGGTCCGGGGAACACCTAGGGTTGCCCGGAACTATTGGCCGGGGTTCCTGAATTAGAATCTGTGGAGGTTGTTGAAGTGTTCGACCGCTTGCCGGCCAGCCACTATGGTATGCCGCACCGAGTTTCCCGTCAGTGGATTCTCGACAATGCCAACTTGGGCCAGCGCGTGTGGATGAGGACTCCGGGCGCGGTGGAAGCGCCGATCCCCGAAGACCGTCGGGCCATAGTGTTTACTCACGTCACTTATATTGGTAATGTGCGTCCATGATCTTGAAACAGATATTTGTAGCTGTGCGGATGATGATTCCATTGAATAGGAGTCTGTGGAGTTTTTTAACATCAACGAGGTATTAGTCCCCTGGAATTTCCGGTAAACTGTCCTGTCCCCTGGCGGCGCCGGCGTTGACCGGCAGCATTAAATTGGGAGCTTTTCTATGACCACCGCAACAAACTCTGCTTTTGACTCCAACGCTAATCCCGACCTGGCGGCGACCGTTTATCATTCCGGCGGCAGCTACCCGGTGGTAGCTGGCTGGGGCATCATCGACCGGCTGGGCGACTGGCTCACCGATCTGGGTATCGGCAGTCCCGTTTATATCATCACCGACGAAAACCTGATGAACCGTTACGGACGCCGGGCCCAGCGGGCCTTGCAGCGACACGGTATCGCCGCCCACTGTTTCATCATTCCCCCCGGCGAACCCAGCAAGACCAACAGCCTGGCCCAGGCTATCTACGAATGGCTGGTGAGCCTGCGCGCCGAGCGGGGCCACGCCATCCTGGCCGTCGGCGGCGGCGTAGTGGGCGACCTGGCCGGTTACGTGGCGGCTACCTTTCTGCGGGGCGTTCCCTTCGTGCAGGTGCCGACCAGCATGGCCGCGATGGTGGACGCTTCCATCGGTGGCAAGGTGGCGGTGAACCTGCCCCATGGCAAGAATCTGGTGGGCGCCTTCTACCAGCCCCGGGCCGTGCTGGCTGACGTGCAGGCTCTGTCCACGCTGGGCAAGCGGGAATTGTCCGAAGGTTGGGCCGAGGCGATCAAGCACGGCTTCATTCTGGACGCCGCATTGGTGGATGTGTTCGAGGAACACGCTGAGGCGTTAATGGAGGTGGAGCCGGAAATTTCCACCGAGGTTATCCGCCGCAGTATGGCTATCAAGGCCGATGTGGTCAGCCAGGACGAGCGGGAAACCCTGGACATTCGCATTTTGCTGAACTACGGTCATACCATCGGCCATGCCCTGGAAGCTTCCACCGAGTATGGCCGGTTTATGCACGGCGAGGGGGTGTCCATCGGGATGATGGGCGCTGCCAAAATGGCCTGCGCCATGGGGCTGCACGGTCAGGACCTGGTTGACCGCCAGTATGACTTGCTGCGCCGGTTCAACCTGCCCACTGCCGCGCCAGGCGTCCCGGTAGATGACATCCGCCGGGCTATGTCCCTGGACAAAAAGGTCTCCGGTGGCGCTAACCGCTGGATAATGCTGGAAAAAACAGGCCAAGCCACCGTCCGCCGCGACGTCCCGATAGAGCTGGTGGACAAGACGGTCAGGGAGATTGTGGGGTAGGGGGGCTGTTATATATGCTAGAATGGCGTGGATATGCCTTTTAACGAATCAGATACGCGAGCGAAGCTAATCGATCCTGCTCTTCACGCGCGAGGTTGGACGGAGAACCTGATTAAGCGTGAAGAAACTGCAGGTAAGATTGAAATCGTTGGTGGTAGAGCTCGTCGCCGTAACAAACGAGTTGACTATACGTTGCGGGTTGTGTCTGAAGCGGGAAAGCAGCCTGTGGCTGTGGCTCTGGTAGAGGCCAAGTCTGAAGATAATCCCCCTGGATTTGGTCTGGAGCAAGCAAAAGGATACGCCGACCGCCTGAATACTCCTTTCGTATATTCCTCTAACGGTCACCAGTTTGTGGAATATGACCAATTTACCGGCTTGACTACCAACCCTCGACCTATGTCCGAGTTTCCGTCCCCCTCGGAATTGCAAGTTCGCTATGAACAAAAGCGGGGGTTCAAACTGGATTCCACTGAAGCCAAGCCCTTGGTCACACCTTATTCCAAGGGTGAACGGCACGCCGTTACTATCAGGATGCCGCTATTCGTGCGGTATTGGAAAAGATAGCTCGTGGCGAAAACCGCGCCTTAATCAGTTTAGCTACCGGTTCGGGCAAGACCTTTATTGCGGTGAACCTGCTGAAGCGGATTGCTGACGCCGGCCAGCTTCGCAAAGCATTGTTCTTGTGTGACCGGGATGAGCTGCGGACCCAGGGATTAAGCGCTTTCAGCAATGAGTTTGGCAATAATGCGGCGGCGGCCAGCGCGGGCAACCCGCAAAAGAACGCCCGCATCATCATTGCCACTTACCAGACCCTTGGTGTAGATCGAGATGATGCTAATGATTCATTCCTGACCGCCAACTATCCCTTTGATTACTTCAGCCATATCATAATTGACGAGTGCCACCGCTCTGCCTGGGGTAAGTGGCACGATGTTTTGCGCCGCAATCCCAATGCGGTGCAAATCGGTCTTACGGCAACCCCGCGAACCTTTCACTATGTCAAACCCACGCCGGAGAGCAGGGAAGACCAACGGATAACTAACGACAACTACAAATATTTTGGTGAACCGATTTACGAGTACTCCATCGGCCGTGGCATAGAAGACGGTTACCTGGCGGCTATGGAAATAATCAAACGGGATGTATTTCTTGATGATCAGCCGGCCCCGGAAAGTGTCACCGGCGTTGACCGTGCCGATTTGGAGAATAAGGCCCTTACGGATCAACTTACCGGCCAAGCGGTGGAGCCGCAGGTAGTCAGGGAGCATTATAATGCCCAAAGCTTTGAGGCCAGGCTCATGCTCCCGGACCGTATAGAAGCTATGTGTCAGGACTTGTTCAACCATTTGGTGCAGGACGAAATAACTCCCCATCAGAAAACCATTATCTTTTGCATCCGCGACCAGCATGCCGACGCCGTAGCTAATGAAATGAACAATCTATATACCCAATGGTGTCAGGCCAATGGTCAAACCAGGGTTGAGAGCTATGCCTTCAAGTGCACTGCGGCCAGTGAGGGCCAGGGTCTGATTGCCGACTTTAAGAGCAGCAGCCAGCGCTACTTTATTGCCACCACCGTTGACTTGCTGACCACCGGAGTGGATGTCCCTCCGGTGGTGAATATAGTGTTCTTTAAGTACGTCAGCTCTCCCATCGCCTTTTACCAGATGGTGGGCAGAGGCACCCGGATTGACGAACGTATCAACAAGCTCTCCTTCCGAGTGTATGACTACACTAATGCTACCCGACTATTTGCCGAAGACTTCATCCAGGCTTTCCGGCCCGAAGGTAATTCAGACACCGATGCTGATGGTACTTCTCCCCGTGAGCCGGAAACTCTGGTAGTGGCCCACGGGTTCGACGTTCGCATATCTTCGGCCGGCGCTTATATCACGGAAATGGACGCTGCCGGACAGCAGGTAATGGTTACGCTGGAAGAGTATAAACAGCGGCTGGCTGCCCGTCTGGTGGCGGATATACCGGTGTTGGACCAGTTTCGGGCTGCCTGGATCCAGCCCGCGGCGCGGCGCGAAGTGCTGGAAAATCTGCCCGAGGCCGGCGCTAACTTGATTCGGGAGTTTTCCGATATGGAAGACTGCGACCTGTTCGATGTGCTGGCTGACCTGGCCTATGGGCAGGCGGCAAAAACCAGGGAAGCCCGAGCCGAAGCCTTTGCTTATAAGAACCGGGATTGGCTCAATAATCTGCCGGCGGCAACGGCAGCAGTCATCCAAGCCATTACTTCCCAGTTCACCAGGGGCGGCACGGAAGGTTTGGAAAGTCCGCAAATATTCCAGACCCCTGAGGTAACTCTAGCCGGCGGCGTCGCTTCCTTGTGGGAGTTCGGAAACCCGGCAGAGGCTATGACCGAAACCAAGCGGAGGATGTTTTCGGCGTGATGAAATTTCTCCCTGGACAGCCGGCCTAAAGTTATTTTGGAATTTGTGGAGATCTCACGGCGGTTGAAATACCGCTACCTGAAGTTCTAGGTACGCCGGTTATTCGTATGGTAATATTGATGGGCATCCTATACGACATCCCCCGGATCACTCCAGGGGGACCGGTTTGGTCAATGCTTGGGGGGCAGTATGAATAATGCCAATGATGTAATTCTAAATATAATGGCGGAACTAGGTGTCCAGGTTCAAGCGATGCAGCTGGTCAAACTGGTGTATTTGGTTGACTATGTCCATTTTCAGCATTTTGGTGAAACGGTTACCGGCTTTGAGTATCACTGGGATCGCTTCGGGCCTAATGCAATAAAGCATGGTATCATTGCTGCGGCGGAGCCTCTGCTCAGTGAGCGAAAGAGTGGGTATGGCAGCAGATATTTCAGCTTGGAACCGGATACGCCAATTCCCGCCTTGCCCGCCCGGGTCCAAATGGTTTTGAGCGATGTCGTTCACCGGTACGGGAAGCTCTCCGTGGAAGAAATCACGGCGGTGAGTAAAGAAACGGCTCCTTTCGAGGGCGCTCGACCGTACGACCGGCTGCAGATGGAACAATCTTTGCCGGCAATGGGCGCGACGGAAGCGGAGTCCCGGATGTATCATAGAGACTTGGAGGAGCAGGGAACCTGGTCCCTGGAACAAATCAAAAAAGAGTATGGGCTCTGCTAGATGGACATCCGGTTTGCCAGTTCTAGCAAAAAATTTTTGGATACCCAGCCGAATAACGTCAGAAGCAAGCTTATCAATGACATTGTTTGGTTAGCCGACACTCATTACCTGGCTCCCGACGATCCGGCAATTGTGCCTTTTGATATGCCTCCGCTGGTAGGTAAGCTTTACCGAGATTTGTTTCATTGGATAATCTTTACGGTCCAGGAAGATGTAATTACGATTGCCAATATAGGACGGCTCTCCGAAAAGCCGCATCTCTGGCGTGAGTCGGACTAATTTTACTGCTCCGATTTCACTACGCGACAACCTCCGTCCTCCTACTATAACGTTAATGCAAAGGATGTCTCCCGATGACCTTGCCCGATACCAACAAACCCCTGCCTCCCGGCTGGAAGTGGGGTTAAGCTGGGGGATGTTTGTCGGATTGTGATAGGGCGAACACCTAGTAGAAACAAATTGGAATATTGGGGTGGCGACCACCCATGGGTGACCATTTCTGATATGAAGTCCAATGTCATAATAGATACAAAAGAAATGCTCTCGGATGAAGGTGCCGATCTGTGCAAACAAAGGCTACTTGAAGAGGGAACACTTATCTTTAGCTTTAAGCTGACTATCGGCAAGACAGCTATTGCAGGTTGTGATCTCTACACCAACGAAGCGATTGCAGGTCTAATACCGATTGACGAAAGCCGAACTGACAAAGAATTCTTAAAGCACCTATTGCCTGTAATAGACTATGAAGGTGTCTTAGGACATGCTGTAAAGGGCAGGACTTTGAATTTTAGGTCAATGTCAAATTTAGCCATCCCCCTCCCACCCCTGGCCGAGCAGCAGCGTATTGTAGCCAGGCTGGACCAGCAAATGGCGTTAGTGGATAAAGCTCGACGGGCTGCTGAAGAAGCAATTGCGAACATTAGTTCTCTAAAAGCGCGATCACGCGGGAGCTGCTGCCCTCTTTAGGGCAGCAGCTCCCGCAGGGCTGGAAGTGGGTTAAGCTGGGGGAGGTATGCCAAATAATTCTTGGACAATCACCACCAAGTTCCACTTACAGAAACCAGCCGGAAGGGCTTCCATTTTTTCAAGGGAAAGCAGACTTTGGTGAATACAATCCGACGGTCACAGCTTGGTGCATATCACCCCAAAAAATTGCTGATCCGGGAGATGTGTTGATTTCTGTAAGGGCGCCGGTTGGTCCTACTAACGTTGCAGTGGAAAAGTGTTGCATCGGTCGAGGACTGGCCGCGATAAAGTGTAGTGGCGATGTCGATAAGGATTTCTTGCTTGTCGCTCTTCGTTTCCTTGAAGATAGCATAGCAGAAAAAGGGTCAGGCAGCACATTTGATGCCATAACCGGCAAACAACTAAAGTCATTTATGATACCCCTCGCACCTCTGGCCGAGCAGCAGCGTATTGTAGCCAATCTGGACCGCAAGGCGGCCACTGTTGGGGAGATTGAAATGCTGGCTCATCATCAAATTGGGGACTTGGAAGTCCTGCGGTCAATATTGTTGCGGCAAGCCTTTTCGGGAGATTTTTGATGACTACCTCAACTGCGCCAGTGTCCATAGCGGCACAGATTAAGGGTATTTGCGACATCTTGCGGCGCTCTAACTGTGCCGGGGCCATGAAGTACATTCCTGAACTGACCTGGCTTCTCTTTTTGAATATTCTGGACCAGCAAGAAGCGCTGGAAGCAGAGGAATCGGAAATACTGGGCCGCGCCTTCAGTCCTTCTCTGCGATACCCCTACCGCTGGCAAGACTGGGCGTCGAAAGAAGGCCAGAAACGACAGGAACTGGAAGCCGGCTCTCTTGGCGAATTGTTCAATTTCGTAAACAACGAACTGCTCCCACGGCTACGAGTCCTTAGGGAAAGGGATGACGCTACAGTCAGGCAGAAAGTTATCGGCGAAATATTGTCCATTGTAGAGCGGGTCCAAGTCGATACTGAGCGTAAATTTCTGGATGTCTTGGATGCCGTTAGCTCTATAAAACTGTCCGGTGCAGAGATAACCCAGAATTCCACTCTTTCTCACGCCTACGAAGGGCTTCTCCTCAAGATGGGAGAGAAGAACAACGATGGTGGGCAGTTCTTCACTCCACGAGATGTAATTAAGGTAATTGTAGAAACCGTCAAGCCCCGATTGGGTGAGACGGTCTTCGATCCCGCCTGTGGCACCGGGGGATTCCTGGCTCAATCGTATCACTTTATGAGAGACGGCTTGGGTCTCAACGCTACCGGCGAGCAATTGGCACAATTGGCTACCGAAACCTTCTACGGTAAGGAAAAAGAGAACCTGCTCTCTCCCATTGTTCTGGCCAATCTGATGCTGAATGGCATAAACCGGCCCAATATTTGGCACGGCAACACTCTGACCGATAACGAAATCTACGGGGGATTGTACCAGGGCGCGCCTAACATCTTCGACGTGATAATGATGAATCCGCCCTTTGGAAGTAAAGAAGGGAGCGAAGCCCGGGTAAAATATACTTATAAGACCTCCTCTACCCAGATACTTTTCCTGCAGGAAGTAATAAACAGCCTGAAGTTCGGCGGACGGGCCGGGATAGTAGTTGACGAGGGACTGCTTTTCAGAACTAATGAAAACGCTTTTGTTCAGACCAAGCGTTGGTTGCTGGACGAATGTGACCTCTACTGCATTGTCAGCTTGCCCGGGGGAGTTTTCACTCAGGCCGGCGCCGGGGTAAAAACCAATTTGCTCTTCTTCAACAAGGGCAAGAAAACTGAGCAGGTCTGGTACTACGACCTTTCCTACCTGAAAGTCAACAAGGGGAATCCCCTGACTCGAGCCCATTTTGACGACTTCTTTAGGCTGCTGCCTGGTCGCGAAGACAGTGAAAATAGTTGGACCGTCACTCGGGAGGAAATAGAGGCAAAGAATTATGACCTGAAGGCGGTCAACCCCAACCGCAAGGAAATTGTTGACACCAGGACCCCGTCGGAGATTCTTGACTTGATCGAGAAAAATAACCGGGAGCTTCAGGATGCCTTGGCTGAGTTGCGAGCCTTGTAATCGCTACCGGCTAATAACGGCGCTTTTATCCAGGCGACATAGAATTGGCGCGCTCCGTCGGCGAGGTGGCAGCAAAATTAGCAAGGAGGCACCCATCATGCGTACTCCCATCCTTACCCGCGACAATGTTCCCGAGGAATTACGCGAAGCTTTTCACCACGAGACCGCCACTACCGGCGGCACGGTGACCGGCGGGCCCGGCTCGGCTATGATTAACAGTCCTGAAATGCGCCGCCGGGCCAATGCGCTGGTCAATTACCTGCGGGACGAATCGACGCTGCCCAAGCGCATCCAGGAGTTGGCGATGATTGTTACCGCCCGGGCCAACGACTGCCCGTATATCTGGAACGCCCACGCCGCCGGCGCTCGCCGCCAGGGGATCAGCGACGCTTTCGTGGACGCCCTGCGGGATAACCAACCCTTGCCCGAACTGGCCGCCGATGAGCAGGCGGTGGTCAATCTGGGCCAGGAGTTTTTCCGCACCCGCCAGGTCAGCCAGGAGACTTTTCAGGCGGCCTTCGACCAGTTCGGCGCCCAGGGATTGACCGAACTGTGCACCCTTTTCGGCTACTATGCCCTACTGGCCTTCAACGCCAATACCTTCCTGATTGACTTGCCTGAAGAACGCACCGAACCGGTTTTGCCCATTTAAGCGGGTGAGCCTGAAATTGGTGTGGACGCTTTGTCGCCGGTACTCGGCATTTGTAACCTAGGTGCGGCTCCATCTGGATGCCTCGGTACAGTTGCAGCAACGGCAAGCCGGCCTACCGCGGCGGCGCTTCTGTTATACTTCGGCGGAATTGTTGATTGCTGCAAGAAGGTGAAGAACTATGCCGCGCCATTCGGAACCCAGCGCCAACTATGTTTTAGGCTCCCTGCTCGGTGATATGCTGGGCCGGGCGGAAGTAATCACCGAGAGTACTCGAGTCTTTGCGGGATACGCCGGTCGGCAGCCGGACATCCTGGTAACCGCCCCGGGCCGCTCGCCAGTGGTGGTGGAGGCGGAATACTTGCCGGCCGTCACTGCCGAGGCGGAGGCCCAATCCCGCCTGGGGCTGAGCGTAACCGGGGAGAACCGCCCCATCGAGGCAGCCATTGCCCTGCGCTACCCGGCGGAAATTCCCGAAGCGTCTAATCTGTCTGATGCGCTGCAAGCCGCCCGTCTGGAATACTGTATCTGCTACGAGGATGGCGCCCGATTCCCCACCGCCGGCTGGCTCCACGGCAGCGCGGCCGACCTGTCCGACCTTATCCGCCTGGTTTCCCTGCCGCAGCGGGAAGTGGAGCGGGCCGCCGAGTCCTTGCAGGGTGGCATAGACCGGGCCGCCGCGGTGCTGGATGAGATGGCAAAACGTGAGTCCGAGGTGCCGGCCGCCATTGCCAGCTTGCTGGGGATGCCCGATGTTCCCCAAACCCGCAAAATGGCTGGTGCCATAATCGCCAACGCCCTGATCTTTCACGAGCGCATCGCCGGTATGCACCCGGAAATCAAGTCTTTGCACCGGCTGACGGAACCTACGGCCCAGGTTGCCATCCTCGGCGCCTGGAACGAGATTCTCGAGATTAACTATTACCCGATCTTCATCCTGGCTAAAGACATCCTGATGCAATTGCCCTCCGGCGCAGCGGCCCGGATCCTCAGTGTTCTGCGCGCCACCGCTCAATCGGTGGAGGAGGGAGGTGTAACCAACGCTCACGACTTGACCGGACGGGTGTTTCAACGGCTGATTGCCGACCGCAAGTATCTGGCTACCTTTTACACTTTGCCGGCCTCGGCGGCGCAGCTGGCCCGGCTGGCCGTAGCCAAGCTGGAAGAGGTGGATTGGGCCGATAAAGAAGCCATCGGAAAGCTGCGGGTGGGCGACTTTGCCTGCGGTACCGGCGCGCTGCTGTCGGCGGTCTATGAGCAGATTGCCGCCCGCCACGAGCAGGCCGGCGGCGGCGACCCGGCAAAGCTGCACCGGGCAATGCTGGAGGAAGTCCTGTATGGCTGCGACGTGATGCCTTCGGCGGTGCATATCACCGCCGCTACCCTCTCCGGCATTCAGCCTAATGAGTCCTTCGGCCAATCCCACATCTACACTATGCCCTACGGCCGGCAGGAGGACGGCAGCGTCAAAATCGGCTCGCTGGAACTGCTCCAGTCCTCGGCGGCGATGACTTTGTTTAACACCACCGACCCAGCCTTGCGTACCGGCAGCGCCGGCGAGGAAACTGCCGCCCAGGTGCTGGTGGAAGTCCCCGACGCAGGATTTGACCTGGTGATTATGAACCCGCCTTTTACTCGGGCCACCAACCACGGAGGTGTGCACTCCAACGTGGTTAATCCGGCCTTTGCCGCTTTTGGGGCTACCAAAGCCGATATGGATGATATGGGCAAACGGATGCGAGACTTGGGCCAAAAAAGTTGTTACGACGGCAAGGCCGGGACGGCCTCGGCTTTTACCGCTCTGGCCCACCGCAAGCTCAAGCCCGGCGGGGTGTTAGCCTTTGTCCTGCCCCTGTCGGTATCCGCCGGAACTTCCTGGGCCAAGTTCCGGCAACTATTGGCTGCTGACTATGAGGGCCTGGAAGTTTTAAGTATTGCGGCCAATGGCAAGGATATGTCCTTCTCCTCAGATACGGGTATGGCGGAGTGTCTGGTAATTGCCCGAAAGCGCCGTAACGCTCCGGGACAGAGCAATGTGTCAACTACAGGACGATTTACTTCGCTGACCAGCCGGCCGCAAGGGGGAATTCAGGCTCGAGAGTTGGCTCGAAGCGCTGCGGTAGCTGCATCGGTACGGAACATTGAGGAAGGTCCTTATGGCGCCACTCCGTTGCAGATTGGATTAGAACAAATGGGCGAAATCGCGACGGCGCAAATCCCGTAGGGATTTGCGCCGTCCTGGGGCGCCGTGCGCTTCCGGGACGGCGCAGTAGCCCAAACCGCTTACGCCCTGACCCAATCCAAACTCTGGTTGCCCACCCAACTCAACCCCCTTCCGCTCCAGATAGCTGCCCTCCAAACAATTGGCCAGCGCGGTCTGGTTGACCGCCTGATATTAGGGCCGCCCCACCCAGCCCCCTTCACCAAGTCCACCCCCAGTCCCACCGCCACCTATCCGTGTTTATGGAACCACGATGCCAAGCAAGAGACTCGGCTAATCTGCGAGTCGGACTCCCAACTGTTGGTCAGACCGGGAATGGAGGCGAGAGCCGCCGAGGTTTGGGAAACGGCCAGCCGCGCTCACGTAAATCGGGATTTCCGATTCAATTCCCAGCCACTGGCTGCCTGCTTTACCGAAAAGAAGTCCATTGGTGGTACAGCTTGGCCTAACGTCAGCTTTGCTGATGGGCGGCAAGACTACGCCTTTACGGTATGGAGTAATTCTACATTGGGTTTATTGTCTTGGTGGTGGCACTCCAACCGGCAGCAAGACGGTAGAGGAAGAACGACCATCAGCGCGATAGACACCCTCCCGGTCCTCGATTTCCGAACCCTGTCCGATTCGCAGTTGGAAACAGCGCAGATAATCTTTGAAGAATTCCGGGATAAGGAGTTGCAGCCGGCTTACCTGGCCGATGCCGATCCAAATCGGGCTTTGCTGGACCGGATGGTGCTTTGCGACCTGCTGGGTTTTGACCGGGAAGTCTATCTGGGAGTGCGGCGGCTGGCGGAGAAATGGTGCGCCGAACCGTCGGTGCACGGCGGCAAGAAGCGCCCCCGGAACGCCCGGCTGGTCACTTAACCGGACGCTGCCCGGTTGAAAACTCCGGGCGGCGCTGTTAAACTGGCTGTCCGGTCAGGAGGTGAAATTATGGCTACCAAGACTACCGGGAGAGTACAGGTGCGGGTGGTGCCGCGGGAGCAGATACTTCAGGAACGGCAAGCCGAGCTCCGAAAGTACGAAATCCGCTATGAAATGTCCAGCGCAAAGATGGCAAAATTGCTGGAGCTGGATGCGATACGCCCTACGGCAGAGGTACTTAAATGGTATTCCACCTGGCAAGGAGTCCGATTGCTCCGCGGCGAGATCCCCACGACTGGAACTCCTGGGACCACTACCGAACCATCCACGAAAACCGACTAAGTGAACATCCTTTTGTAGTGAACTATCAGGATACCCTCGTCTTCACCATATCAGAGGATGAGGGTATCCTCTATTTGCAGGGTCAGGTTCACTGCGAAAAGGGTGTCATAGTGGACGTTAACAAAGAGTTCGATATTCGATACTTTGGAAATACCCTGCGGGTCAGAGTGCATACCTACCGCTACGTCGCTTTTTTGCCGGGCGAACACCTGTTGCTTAAATATCACAATCTCCATGCCGACCGGGAAGAATACCATCACCGCATCTACGACCCGGCCACCGGCGAAGAGACATTTCACGAAACCCTGGAACGGTATCAATTCCCGGTTTTCACTGAAATCCTGGATGAGCTGCAAGATCTGACCCGGGATTTATAATCCGGTTCCCTTTCCAGGCTTTTCCCAATTCCCCCTTTCCCCGCTGTGCTATACTATCCGCCGTACTATTTTGACTGCGCTGGACTATTGAGGGGATGATGACTGCTGCCAACCGACCGCAAACCATCGGCGAACTCCGCGAATCCGGCTACCGAGTCCTCCCGGTGCGGGAGGAGCTGCGCAACAACCTGGTGTCCAGGATGCGGGCCGAGGAACTGGTCTTCCCCGGCATTGTCGGTTTCGAGGATACGGTCATCCCCCAGTTGGAAAATGCCATCCTGGCCGGCCAGGACGTTATCCTGCTGGGCGAGCGTGGGCAGGCCAAGTCCCGGCTCATTCGCAGCCTGGTCAACCTGCTGGACGAGGCCATTCCCATAATTGCCGGCAGCGAAATTAACGACGACCCTTTCAATCCGATCAGCCAGGCCAGCCGCGATCTGGTAGCCGAGCTGGGCGATGCTACCCCGATTGAGTGGATTGGCCGGGAGCAGCGCTACTCGGAGAAGCTGGCTACCCCGGACATCTCCATTGCCGACCTGATCGGCGAAATCGACCCCATCAAGGTAGCCGAAGGACGCCACCTCTCCGACGAACTGGCAATCCATTATGGGCTGGTTCCCCGCACCAATCGGGGCATCTTTTCCATCAACGAGCTGCCCGACCTGGCCGAGCGGATTCAGGTGGGCCTCTTTAATCTGATGGAAGAAAGGGACGTGCAGATTAAAGGCTACCGCATCCGGCTGCCCCTGGACGTTTACGTGGTGGCTACCGCCAATCCGGAGGATTATACCAACCGGGGCCGCATTGTAACCCCCTTGAAGGACCGCTACGGCTCCCAGATTCATACCCATTACCCGCGCCGGATTGAAGAGGAAATTACCATTATGGACCAGGAGCGGGCCCGGTTCTTTGACGAGGAGAACCTGGTTATTCCCGGGTATATCAAGGAGATTCTGGCCGAGATTACGGCTCAGGCGCGTAGCAGCAGCGAAATCAACCAGCGTTCCGGGGTCAGTGTGCGGGTGTCGATCGCCAATTACGAGACTTTGCTGAGCAATGCCGTGCGGCGCTCCATTCGGGCCGGGGATCTGATAGCCTGTCCCCGAATCAGCGACTTGCCCTACATCGCCGCCTCCTTTGGCGGCAAGATTGAGCTGGAGACCTTTGAGGAAGGGCGGGAAGACCGGGTGATGGAAGACTTGACCAAACGGGCCGTAATGCGGGTCTTTGGCCGCTACTTTGACGTGGAGTCTCTGGATGACGTGGTAACCGCTTTTGACCTGGGCTGCCAGGCGGAGACCGGCAGCGAAAAACCGGCCGGGGAATATTCCCGGATGACCGCGGAAGTTGAGGGCCTGGCCGAGGCCGTGTCCCGCTTGACCGACGACCCGCGGCCGGAAGTTCAGGCAGCGGCGATCGAGTTCATTCTGGATGGGCTGCACCTGAACCGCCGCCTGAACTGTGAACGCACCCCAAGAGGTTACAGCTATCGCCGGTAAGCCTAGTTTCCGGAGCGCTGTTGCAGCGCCGGGCGGGAATACCGTCCGGCGCCTCTTCTTTGTTTCGCAGCTCTCTCCAGGGTGTCCAAGACGCCGGGCTGCCTAAAATCCCGGCGGACTTAAAGTTATCCCCAAGGCCCTTTCACACCAGCGGGCTGCTCCCAGCAGTTGCCCCTCGGCAAAGGGCGGAGCGGCCAATTGTATTCCCAGCGGCAGCCCCGACTCGCTTAAACCGGAAGGAATTACCAGCGTCGGCAGGCCGGCGGAGGTCCAGGGAGCCTGAAAGGCGGCGTCCCCGGTAGTGTTCAAGTCCCGAGGCGCCGGGGCCGGAGTTGCCGGCATCAGCAGGGCGTCCACCGACTCGGCCAACTCGGTCAGGTCCCGCCGAAACTCCCGGCGAAGCCGCTGCGCCTGCAAGTAGGTTACACTGGGAATCAACAGCCCCATTTCGATGTTGGCCCGGAGCCTGGGGCCGTATTCGTCGGCCCGGTGGCGGAAGAATTGCTCGTGGAAGGCGGCGCATTCCACGTTCATAATAATTCGCTGCACGTCCGGCGCGGTGGCGAAGCTGTCCGGGAGAGCCACTTCTTCAATGGCTGCCCCGGCCTGGGCCAGTTGGGCCGCAATCGTCTCGGTATGCTGACGCACCTCCGGCGTGACCCGGTCGAAGAAGTAACCTTGCTTTAATAGCCCCAGCCGGGGCGCCCGGTCGTGGCGCGACATTTCCTGGCGAAAGTCCGGCGCCGGCACGTCGGCCGAACCGGGGTCCTTGGCATCGTACCCGGCCATAACCTGCAGCAGCAAGGCGGCATCGGTGACGGTGCGTACCAGAATGCCCACCGTGTCCAGGGACCAACTGACGGGCACCACCCCGTACCGGCTGATGCGGCCGTAGGTCGGTTTCAGGCCGACGATGCCGTTGTAGGCGGCGGGCCGGCAGGTGGAGCCGCCGGTCTGGGATCCCAGCGCCGCCGGGGCCATTCCCGATGCCACTGCCACCGCTGATCCGCTGCTGGAGCCGCCCGGCGTGTGTTCCCGATTCCAGGGGTTGCGGGTGGGCGACGGGTCGGAGGTGGCGAACTCGGTGGTAACCGCCTTGCCCAGGACGATTGCGCCGGCTTCCTTCAGTTTGGCTACGCAGGTAGCATCGTATTGAGGTACGAAATCGGCGTAAATCCGGGAGCAGGCCGTGGTTGCCATTCCCGCCGTATAGAAAATGTCCTTCAGGGCCACCGGCACCCCGGGCATTAGACTGGAGGGTTGGCCGTCGGCTATTTCCCGTTCCCGCTGGCGGGCGTCGGTCATAACCGCTTCCCGGTCGATGGTTACCCAGGCTTGCAAGTCCGGTTCCCAGTCGTCAATCCGTTCCAGCAGGGCGCTGGCGTAGGCGCCGGGTGAGAGGTTACCGTCGCGAATCTGCGCGGCGGCATCGTTGGCGCTGAGGGCGTGAAGTTCCACCATGGCATCCTCCGTAGATGGCAAATTGGGGACTCCGGAAGTCCGGGTCGGGACCGTCCTTCGGTATGGGTTCCTACTGGAAAAATCCCGGTTCGGTTTCGGCGTCCGGCAGGTTGTTGGCGATATTGGCGATGTAGGTCGCCGCTTGCTGCAGCAGTTCCCGGTTTTCTTCCCGGAAGGCGGCATCCCAGCGGGCTTCGGCCTGGCGCTCCAGAATTTCCAGAACTGTATCAATCGAGATGTCCGGCGGTCTTTCCATAATGTCCCTCCTGACTTGCCGGTGGCATGGATGTTTTCGTGGGCTGAACCGCGTTAGTTTAACCCAAAGCAGCGTCAGCCAACAGCCCGGCGGCTAGGGGGGTCAGGGCTATCGCATATGAAAAAATTTCAGGATCAGAACGGAACTTTCCGATGTTTTGGCGGCGCTTTACTGGGTAATCAACATCAAAACCAACGGTTTAAGTCTTAAATTACCCAAATTTAGCAGTTAAAAACGGAGATTTACCCGTCAATTGGCCTCTTAAAATCCATATGCGATAGCCCTGCTAGGGGGGTGAGAGCGGGACACCCGGACAGCGCCGGGTTTCACCGTCATTTGACCTGCACTTGGGTTATTGTCATAATCAGGGCCGGGCTATCTTTACCGCAGCGAATGGATGCAAATACACCCTTAAGGAGGCGCGCCGTGACGACCAGAGCCATCGTCGGCAGTGGGAAATACACTTACGAAATGCACACTGACTGGGCCAAAGTGCCGGAGGGTTGGGCTATGCCCGCCGCCGCCGTTTATGGAGACTCCCAGGACCGGGTCTATTGCTTCAACCGGGACCCGGAGCATCCGGTGATGATTTTCGACCGGGAAGGCAACTACCTTAATTCCTGGGGCGCCGGGATTTTCCTGTTCCCCCACGCCATCTTTATCGATTCCCACGATAATGTCTGGCTGGTGGAGCGAAACGATGGGCAAATAATGAAGTTTACCGCCGAAGGTGAATTGCTGATGACCATCGGCACCAAGGGCTACCGTTCCGATACGGGCGTGGACAATTCGGTATTCAGTTCCAATGCCTGGCCGGACGTAGTGCGGGGCGCGGAGCCTTTCAACCTCCCGGCGGGAATTGCCGTTAACGAAGCGGGAGAAATTTTTATCGCCGACGGTTACGCCAACGCCCGGGTGCACAAGTTCACCCCGGAAGGGGAGCTGATTAAATCCTGGGGCTGGCCCGGTTCCGGCCCCGGCCAGTTCAACCTTCCCCACGGCGCCTGGATCGACCCCCGGGGCCGCCTGCTGATTGCCGACCGGGAAAATGACCGCATTCAGGTTTTCGACCAGGACGGCGAGCATCTGACCGATTTCCCGGTTAAGCTGATTGGCCCGGCGGTAATGTACGTAGATGATGAGGATACCGTATATGTGGCCGAACACAATGGCGGGCTGGTGAGTATCCTTAACCTGGAGGGGGAAATGCTGACCCAATGGGGTTCAATGACGCACCGTTCCTGCCACGGCATTTGGGTTGACTCCCACAAGGACCTGTACGTGGTGGAACCTTACGAAGGGAGTCAGGGCCGAACGGTGGTAAAGTTCGTGCGCCAAAGCTAGACAAAATTTTTCTAAAACGGCGATAACCGGCGATAAAACCAGGTTGCCCCGGCAGCCTGGTTTTGCTATGCTTGATTGCACTGGTTTAGACAACCGCTTTTCGTGGGGCTGTAGCTCATCTGGGAGAGCGCTTCAATGGCATTGAAGAGGTAGGGGGTTCGAGTCCCCCCAGCTCCACCATATTACCGGGCAGGTTAACGCTCATCGAGAATATATAATGGTCTCAAATATATGAGCTTGACACATTTCAACTTGTGGGCGGTTCAGCTTGCCTCGGGCCTTACCGGGTAATGAACAGCCTGCGCTTTTACCGGGCGGGCCTGCGAATGAGCAGCCCGAACCTTCAATTAGCCGCCTTGTTCTTCCTCCGGGTTTCCGGGGTGTACTGTACCCGGCGAAACCCGGCCTCGTATATATCGCACCGGTGGAGGTGGGGGCCCCAAAGGTTGGGGTTAACTGCCAGTTTGTCAATGTCTCAATCGGAATTGCGGCAGCGCCGGATTAAGGGTTTGCCAAAGGCAGTTAGTCCCCCCCCCCCCCCCCCCAGGGCTATCGCATATGGATTTTAAGAGGCCAATTGACGGTTAAATCTCCGTTTTTAACTGCTAAATTTGGGTAATTTAAGACTTAAACCGTTGGTTTTGATGTTGATTACCCAGTAAAGCGCCGCCAAAACATCGGAAAGTTCCGTTCTCATCCTGAAAATTTTTCATATGCGATAGCCCTGCCCCCCCCCCCCCCCGTGTGTGTAACTGGGGAGGATATTGGATATGAGAAACAGGCTGCGTTCCTGGTTGATCCTGGCGGTTCTGGCAACTGCGATGGTGCCTACGGCGCTGTTGGCCGGGCATCTGGAGACGGTGCTCCTTTCCTGGTCCCGGCAGGCGCACCCCCAGGAGCAGTCCGCGGTCACCGCTACCCCGGGTGATACTGCCCTCGAAGTAAACTGGAGCTGGCCGAAAGGGACCAGCGAAACCCGCTACGGCATCACCTATACCGATACGATAGACGGCTCGGTCACCCATCTCCCGGAAAACCCGGTGGATACCCTCACGATGCCACATACTATTTCCTCTCTCGTCAACGGACGGACGTACAAGATAACGGTCCGTGCCTTTGTGAATGGCGGGGAGATTGTGGGGACGACCTATGCCACTCCCCTTTCGCCTAATGCTCCCACCGGCGTCACCGTTACTCCCAACAGCTCCGGCAGCCTGCGGGTGAGCTGGACCGCCGTGACCAACGCCGATTCGTATGTGGTGCGGTACCGCCAGTCGGCGCCGGAAAATCCCTTTGAGTGGAAGCCCAATGCGGAGGGCCAGGCGATGAGCAGCCGCGACACGCTGTCCGTCCTGGACAATCACCTTACTCATGCCGTGCAGGTGGGCGCGGTGTTCGACGAAGATACGAGCGCGTCGCCGCCCACCCCGGCAATGACCCACTGGTCCGAGCAGATAGAAGCGATACCCTTCGAGCCGCCGAGCGGCCTTGATGTGGTCTCCGCCGACCGCAAATTGAAGGTCTATTGGACCAATGCGCCCGGTGAATTGGTGTCCCACGTCCTCGAATACCGCCCTCTGGGGGGAATCTTTGAAAACATCAGAATCGAAGACGTCAGCCGGCGGCACTACATCGAAGGTTTGAGCAACGGCACCACGTATCAGGTACAAGTCGGCGCTATGCTCAACGGCGAAATCCTGTGGACAAGTCCGCGTATCGGGACGCCGCTGGGGAAGCCCGCGAATGTGCAGCTCGAGGACATAACAACACAAGCCGACAACGGCAAGTTGACCGTGCGCTGGACTAAAGGCGATGGCGTCACAAGCCATACAATCAGGTATCGCCTGAAGTCCTCGAACGGCGCATGGCGGCAAGCTTACGGATCGACCCCGTATGAGCTGGAAGGGCTGTCGGTACTCGATGAATATGAACTGCAGGTAGGCGCTGTCCGCGCTGGGACGACGCGCTGGGTCGATGGCCCTGATTTCCAGGTCGCGCCGGCTCCTACCGAAATCACAGCGTCGCTGATCGCAGCCACTTCGGACGCTGAGACGGCAGACCTTACGGTGTCCTGGGACAAGGTAGATGACGCCGATGGCTACAAATTGATCATTCGAGAGATAGCGGATGACCCGGACAACCCAGAGCCATGGACGTCAGTGGGCACAGAAGCGAAGCCGGTTGCCGGCAATGCCGATCGATTGATGTTCGAAATAGGTGATTTGCTGCCCAACGAGAACCATGAAGTTCGGGTGTTTGCTCTGTTCAGAGATGCCGACTCAGAGCCGCCGGCTGATTATCACCGCGGCTCCGAGGTTATTACGGTATCGGCAGCCACGGCAAAATCTCCCCGAAACCTGCGCGGCGTGTCGGGAGATGCCGAAATTGTGCTGAAATGGCAGAGTCCGGAGAGCACGGATACGGTGAACTCCTACACGGTGCGCTGGTGGAATCACGAGAGCGCCCCCACCAACACCCCTCGTACAGCGACGGTCGCCCCGGCTGCCGGGACTGAGCAGACCTATACGATCACCGGTCTGACCAACGGAACGACGTACTGGATCGATGTCGCCGCAGTGTACAACGGCCCGCCGATAGAAACGCACTGGACGCCCGACAAGATTTTGGTGACGCCCTTCAATGCGCCGACGGGCCTAATCGTCGAGCCCCGCGATGGCCGTCTGTACGTCAGTTACAAACACGGCAGCGGGACCCTGCGCAGCACGGTTCAGTATCGAAAGAAGAACACGCAGGAGTGGATCACATACGAAATCAGCCCGGAAATCGACCTGTACATCAATAATCTGGAAAACGGCATCGATTACGAGGTGCGGGTGTACTCCGTCGCCGGGCGGCAGTCTCCAAAGATCGAGGGACCAGTGGACGGCAAGCCCTTCGGGAAGCCGACGGATGTGATTCTCTTCCACACCGACGGCGGTTCAATGCGCGCTGGACCCCCGGCAAGGGCTTCGCTGAAAGCGCAGTGCGCTACCGTATAGACACCACTGCGAAAGACGGCGCCTGGACAATTGTGACCACGTCGAGTATCGACAACTACCGGGCGACCGGCTTGATCAATGGAACCAACTACCAGGTGCAGATCGGTTCGGCAAGCTTGACCGCAGCAGACGGCAGCCAGTATTACGTGTGGGCGGCGAGCCATTTGATCACCCCGGCCCCAGGCCCGGAGAGTATCCAGATCGCAAACACCTACGCGTGCGGTTTCGAAGTCAGCTGGACAAATCCTGCGGGCAAGACCCTGACCGATATTAGTGCACACGTGATCGACGAACTGGGCTTGATTGAGACCGGGCAAAATTTCTCGCCTACCAGCCCGGACGACATGACAAATCTGGCGCCTAACACGAAGTATCTCATCATCCTTGGCGGCATCTCTTCGGTTGGCGGCAAGAATTTGACCGGGTACTCCAACTTCATCGAGGGAACGACCGGCAAGTCGGCGCAGCCTACCGGCGTGTCCGTGGCGACGGGCTCGAATGCGGGCGAGCTGACGGTCACCTGGACCGATGTCGGCGGCGCGGCGCAGCATAAGGTGCGCTACCGGGAATCCGGCTCGTCCTCGTGGACGACAATCGACGCTGCCACTTCCCCGCACACAATCGATGGGTTGACCAGCGGCGCCGCCTATGACGTGGAAGTCGGCGCGCGCTGCGACGGGACGGATTACTGGGCTGCCAGCTCTAATACGGTTTCCCCAAATCTGGTCGGCTTCGGCGCGCCCCCTACCGGGCTGGGTATTGCTCCGGGCAACGGCAAGGTTACGCTGTCCTGGGAAGCGCCTGAAGAGAGCGGAGCCGAGGGCGAGGGCGCTTCCCTCAAGAGCCTGGTGTCCCTGAAGAGTGCGGCCGCCAACATTCGTAGCTTCGCCAGCAGTAATAATGCGCCGGCTCCAACGGCTCCTGCGCCGGCGCCTCCAACGGTTTACGAAGTGGGGTACACGGTGGAAGGTGAGACCTGGGCTGACGGCGGTTCGCAGACCGTGCAAAGCATGGAAACTTCCATTGATGGGTTGACCAACGGCATGGCCTACTCCTTCCGGGTGCGTATGCTGGCGGCGGGGCAGCCCGGCGGCGACTGGTCCAACACCATCGTCGGCACGCCTCAGGCGCCTACCCTGAAACTCATCGCCGAGTTTGACGATATTGAGCTCTATGACGGCGAAACTATCGAACTGGATATGACGGAGCATTTCAGCGGCGACGGGCTGACCTACAAGGCGATAGTAACGACGACGCACCAGCGAACCGGAGAGGTGAAGACCGACGCGCTCAATACGATAGCTACCAACAAGGTAACGGGTTCCTGGAATGACGCGACGTTGACCCTTAAGGGAGGGCCGGCTCCGTTGCAGGAACTGACTCTGAAGATTATCGCCACCGACGAATCCGGGAGCCTGGTCAGCGACTCCTTCCTGCTGACGCTGGTTGCCGCGCCTCTGCCGCCGCCAACGCCAAAGCCGGGTCCCACCAGCACGCCAACGCCGGCCCCGACGACCGCGCCAACGGCGACGCCGGAACCTACAACCGTACCAACGCCAGAGCCGACGGCGACGCCAACGGCGACGCCGGAACCTACAACCGTACCAACACCGGAGCCGACGGCGACGCCGGAGCCGACGTCCACACCGACGCCGACCACTACGCCAACCCCGGAACCGACGTCCACACCGACGCCGGAGCCGACGGCGACGCCGGAACCCACCCCGGAGCCGACGCCGGAACCAACACCAGTGCCTACGCTAATGCCGACGCCGGAGCCGACCATTACGCCAACCCCGGAACCGACGTCCACACCGACGCCGGAACCAACACCAGTGCCTACGCTAATGCCGACGCCGGAACCGACGGCGACGCCGACCCCGACCCCGGAACCCACCCCGGAGCCGACGCCGCAGAACCCGGCGGAGCTGATCAGCGACTTCGACGATGTTGAACTGTCGGGAGGTGAGACCGTCAACCTGGATATGGCGGCCCATTTCAGCGGCGACGGTCTGACTTATGAGGTGATGGTGACGACGACGCACCAGATTACCGGGGTGGTCAAGAGCGGGCTCATCAACACGGTGGCCCGCAACAAGGTGTCCGGTGAGTGGAATGGCAGCGTCCTGACCTTGACTGGCGGCCCGGCAGCCTCCCAGGAGCTGACCGTCGAAATCACCGCCACCGACCAGTACGGCGGGGAGGCCAGCGACGAGTTCACATTTACCCTGGACAACTCCGGTTGACGCAAGGGGAATCGAGAGAAGGTCGGCAATGCGACAGTCCCGCCGGGTTACTTACCCGGCGGGACTGTATTTTTTTGCCCGGCCGCTGGCCCTCACCCCCGGCCCCTCTCCCTGGGGGAGCGGGGAGGTATTGGGATGGTTGTTGAGTCGCCCGCTGGCCCTCACCCCCGGCCCCTCTCCCTGGGGGAGCGGGGAGGTATTGGGATGGTTGTTGAGTCGCCCGCTGGCCCTCACCCCCGGCCCCTCTCCCTGGGGGAGCGGGGGGATGTTGGGATGGTTGGGGTGCTGGCCGCCAGTTTCCTACCTTGCGAAGGAAGGTGCTGACAAGTAGAAGGGTCTATCCCCAGTACAGCCCTCACCCTCGGCCCCTCTCCCTGAGAGAGAAGGAGGGATGCCGGAATGGTTGGGCCGTCTGGCCGCCCGGGTCCCGCCAGTTCCAACCAAGGTGCTGACAAATGGAAAGGGTCTATCCCCGGAACATCCGGGGATAGACCCTTCTGGCTATGCTGGCTTCCGGTTTAGCGCCGCCGGGGGCAGTCGCTTCGGCGCGGTTAGTCGTTGTCCAGGGCCATAGTGAACTCGTCGCTGGCCGAGTTTCCATTAGCGTTGGATGCGGTTATCTTGATGGTCAAATTCTGGGATACGGCCGGGCCGCCGGTCAGGGTCAGAACCTGGCCGCTCCAACTGCCGGAGACCTTGTTCCGGGCCACCGTGTTGATGAGGCCGCTCCTTACCTCCCCGGTACGCTGGTGCGTCGTGGTCACCATCACCTCATAGGTCAGGGAGCTGCCGCTGAAGTGGTCGGTCATATCCAGTTGGCTAGTGTCATCCTCGGACAGCTCGATGTCTTCGAAAGCCTTAATCAAGTTTACCGGGTTACTCGGAGTGGACGTCGGTGTGCTCGTTGGCGGCGGTGTGGACGTCGGTGTGCTTGTCGGCGGTGGCGTGGACGTCGGCGCCGGGGTAGGCGTTGGCTCGGCAACCAGGGCCAGGGTAAAGGAGTCGCTGGCGGAGCCGCCGTTCTGGTCGGTGGCGGTGATTTTCAGGGTCAACTCCTGCAGCGCCGCCGGGCCCCCGAGCAGGGTCAGGACGCTTCCGCTCCAGGTACCGGTGACCTTGTGACGGCCACCTGGTTCAGCAGTCCCGTCTTCACCGCGCCGGTACCCTGGTGGGTGGTAGTAACCATCACTTCGTAGGACAGACCGTCGCCGCTGAAGTGGCTGGTCATATCCAGGTCGCTGGTAGCGCCATGATACAACTCGATGTCGCTGAAGGGGCTAATCAACTCCGCCGGATTATTCGGCGCCGAGGTGGGAGTGGGCGTATCCGTTGGGGCCGGCGTTGAGGTCGCCGTAGGCGTGGGTGTATCCGTTGGGGCCGGCGTTGGGGTGTCTGTCGGGGCCGGCGTAGCAGTAGCCGTAGCCGTTGGCGTATCCGTCGGCGTCGGTGTGGCCGTAGCTGTCGGCGTGGGCGTACCCGTGGGCGTCGGCGTCGGATCCGGCGCAAGGTTCAAGTCTTCGATGGAAATGGAAATTCCGTACTTGTCAGTGGTGTCGTACTCTCCCGAGGTGCGCCAGTGAACCTTGATGTCCTTGTGTCCGGTGCGGGAAAAGGTGAGGGTGCGGGTTCCGCCATATTTGCCGATGTCGGAAAGCTCCGGCGCCGCGGTAATAGTAACGCCGGGATTTTTAGTCTGGGTGTCGGCGTGGTCATAAGTAGGCTTCTTGTCCGTGGACACGGAAAGAACGACCTCCAAAGCCGTCTCGTCGGGCCATTTGGTGGTAACCGTCTTGGTTTCCGATGGCTTGGAGGTGCCGGATTGGGCGACACCCGGCAGCGGGCACATCGGGCCGTTTATCTTCCACTTCGGTTGAAGCAGGGCGGTGCGCTAGTCGGTGTTATCGGGCGCGCACAAGCCGTCATTGCTGTACCAGTGAAGCATATAAAGTTCGCCGTTGGCAGCTTTCTTGCCCAGCCAATTGGGCATCTCGCCGCTGAATTTGTTGGCATGGACCTGCACTAGAAACAGATTATCCATCACGTGGTCTTCGCTGAAGGGGTTGCCGGTCAATTGATTCCCGTGAACTTTGAGTACCCACAATTGATGCAGATCGTCCCATTCCGAGGGCCAAGCGCCGGTCAATCCCATATTAAAGAGTTCGATTTCATGCAACCACTGCATATCACTCCATTTCTCGGGAATGCTGCCGCTGAGACCGTTATGCTGCAGAGACATATTCCCCATGGCGCCCATGCTGCTCATTCCTACCGGGAGCGAGCCGGTCAGCTTCGGGTTGCCGTAAACGTGGAAAGTTTTTACGTTATTCAGCCAGCCTAACTCGTCGATCAGGGTACCGTTCAGGTTGTTCCCGGTCTTGGAATCACAGCCTTGACCATTCGCCATGTTGATCCAGTCAACCCGGTCGCGACTGTTGAAAGAAACGGTATTCCAGTGCCACTTGTCGATTGGGTTGAAGTTGCCTTCATCGTCCTTCCACCCTTCGTTGTTGCATCAATTATCGCCGTCGGTCGCATTATAAAAGGCGATGAGGGCTTGCCGGTCACATTCCAGGCTGCCTCCCTCCACCGGACAGGTGGGCGCCTCCTCTTCTTCCTGCGTTCCGCCCCCGTCCTGAGCCAGGGTGACGTTTGCCACCGCAACAGTAGAAAAGAGCAGCAGGGCTAAAGCCAGGACCCCGATGCCCAGCAGCCGGGGCCACAAGTTGGTGAATTTGGGAAACTTTTCCATGACAGATCCTCGCGATGTAAATTTGTCTGCCCGGCAGCCAGTGGCCTTCCGGTATTTTTCTAAACTATAGCCGTAATTGAGTAGCGGGCCAAAGAGTGTCTGCTGTCATTTTTTGACCAAATTTATCGATTTGCCCTTACCCCCGGTCTCACACACACCCTCACCCCGGCCCCTCTCCCACAAGGAGAGGGGGGATGATCAGGGTTTCCTTAAAGTACCTGTATGGGATGGGGGGCCGGCTGGTTGAAGAGATACCCCTTGGCGTTAAAGGGGATTGAGTCGGGATGAGTCTCGCCGGCGCGGTCGGTGGCGCGGGTCATTATCGTATGTTCGCCCGCGGCTGCTTCCCAGACGAACTCGAAGCGGGCCCAGGAATACTGAACTTGCGGCTCCAGCACCGTCGCGTCGTGCCAGGTATTGCCCGAATCGTCGCTCCACTCTACCCGGGTGATTGGCCCGTCCGGGGACTGGGCGTAGCCGTGGATGCGCTGGGAACCCGCTTCCAGCTGCGCCGGCCAGGGCAGCGCCAGCGCGCTCTTGATGGTTTGACGGGTGACCGGACGGCCCATAGATTCGCCTTCCGGCGGGTAGGCGTCGCCAATCAGGGTATAGGAGGTTGTGTTGTTGCGCGTCCAGATCTGCTCCGAGGAGACCAGGATTCGGTTCAGCCACTTAATGCTGGAAGAACCTACCCAGCCGGGAACCAGCGCGCGCAAGGGAAAGCCGTGGTCCCGGGGCAGGGCTTCGCCGTTGAGAGAGTAGGCCAGAAGGGTGTCCGGGTGCATGGCCCGGTCAACGGGAAGGACGCGCCGGAAGCCTTCCTCGGGAGAGCCGACGTCCATACCAATCAACAGGACACTGACCGCTTCGGAACGAATGCCGGCCAATTCCAGAACTTCCCGCAGCGAGACGCCGCTCCACTCGCCGTTGCTGATTCCGCCGGTTCCCCACTGGGTGCCGTCCGCCGCCTGACCCAGCACCCGGTCAAACATGCCCCGGTGGTTGCCGGCGCACTCCAGGTAGGCGACCAGTGTGCGCCGGGGCAGTTCCCGGATGGCAGCGTAGGAAAGCGTCAGCGGGTTGGCGACTGCATCTCCTTCTATGGAGAGCCGCCAATCGGCCACATCCACAGCAACACTGACCGAATTGTTCCGCACAAAGAAGAAGCGGTCCGAGGTAATCAGTCCCGGCATATTCTCCAGGCGCGCTTCGAGACTCTTGCCGCCGGGGTGCTCGATAAAAGGAGACGGGTCCTTGAACCAGCCGGCTGTCGCCGCGGGCGAGGTATCCCCGGCAGGTGAAGTTGTGGCGGTAGTCGGGCTGTCGCTGCCGGGCGAGTCAGCGCCGCACGCCGCCAGAACTGCCGCCGCGCCGCCGGCCAACAGCAGACCCAGAAAACGGCGGCGGTCCATCCCTCGTTCCTGCGCCAGGGCCCAAAGTCGGTCTTCCATCGATTTACGCATCATCCCTGCTCCAAATCGCGTATTATTGACATCGAAGGCAGGTCATCAGTTGGCGTCCGGCAGATCCGTCAGGGGATGCTGCCGGGATTTCTGCTCAAATCGGCAGGTACATCGGGGCAGCTCCGTGCCGTTGCCGGTAGGCGGGAATGCCGGCAAATGTCGCGCCTTTGTTCCCGGTGCAGGTTTTTGATAGACTGCTCCCGTTCCGGCATTAAATTGGCCGCCCATTCCAACTCAATGAGGTAATCTTGCTATGTCCGGTCAGCGACTTCTGGTTTGTTTTGCCCATCCCGATGACGAGGCTTTCCCGGTCGGCGGCGCGCTGGCGGCCCACGCTGCCCGTGGCGTACAGATTCGATTGATAACCGCCACCCTGGGAGAAGAGGGAGAAATTCGACAGGAGGGCGCGGCTACCCGGGAAACGCTGGGCTCGGTAAGACGAGTCGAGCTGGCGCGGGCGGTACGCATTCTGGGCCTGTCCGATCATATCGTCCTGCATTACCGGGACTCCGGGATGGCCGGTACGCCGCCCAATGAACACCCACAAGCCTTTGTCAATGCGCCGGCCGAGGTGGTGATTGAGCGGCTGGTGGAGGAGATTCGGCGGTTCCGACCCCAAGTAGTGCTCACTTTTGACCCCGCCGGACTCTACGGCCACCCGGACCACATCGCCATTTACCGCCATGCCACCGAAGCCTTCCACCGGGCGTCAAACTCGGCGGCTTACCCACAGCACTTGATAAACGGAGTGGAACCGCACACGGCCCAACGGCTCTTTTACAGCGCCCGTCCCCGGGGTTTCCGGCTGGAATGGGCGCAGACCTTGCGGGCTTACGGCATTGACTTTCCCCTGCCCGACCCGAACCGGGCCAACGACGGCGCTCCCCCGGAAGATATTAACCTGGAAATGGACGTCTCCGAGCAAATGGAGCTAAAGATGGGTTGTATCCTCAGCCACCGGACCCAGGTGGCTCCCGATTGGCCCTACGACCGGGTGCCCCGGGAAGCCGCCAACCAAATCCTGGGTCGGGAGTACTATATCCGCGCCTGGCCGCCGGTACGGGCCGGAGAATCCGTCTCCCCCGACTTTTTCGCGGGCCTGGAATAGCAAAGCAACCTGGTTATCAATTATAGTTAGAAGCCCGAATCCGGGCAAGCAGTGGGCCGGAATTTTGCGCCAGCCCTATATTGCCTTGCCCAGCCTCGATGCTCTGAAGGTCTGGCCTCAGGCGGCTTGGCGAAGCCGGGGCGCAACCTCCTGAGCGTACAGCCGCACCGAATTCAATACCTGCGCCACGGTCAGGCCGCCGCCCACATTCGGCTCCATAATTATCCCGTCCAGGCCGATTCGTTCCTTTAGCTGAACCAGCTTTTCAACGACGGTATCCGGGCTGCCGTAGGCCAGCCGGTCTTGCAGCAGGTCGGCATAGGTGACGTTGGCTAATCGTTCCGACCGCTCCCGGCGTTCTTCGGAGATGGTGGTACCCGAGGCGCTGGCGGATGCCCCGAACAGCCCGCCGAGGCGGCGGTAGGACCGCATCGTACTTTCTTCGGGGTCGGCGATGCCCTGGGCGTCGGTTTCGGCTACGTAGATGGGGACCCGGAGGAAAATTTCACCCTTGCCTTCGTGTCCCGCCTCGGCCCGGCCTTCGTGGTATATCTGCATATGCTCTTCGACTTCGTTCACATCGAAACCCCGCAGGCCGGAGATTACGTTGTGCCCGCTGCGGCCCACTGCCGGGAAGGTATCCCGGGTGGTCGCCGCGATGCGGATCGGCGGATGCGGCTTCTGGTAGGGCTTGGGCAGGACGCAAAGGTCATTGAACTGGAAAAACTCGCCTTCGTGGGAAAATCGGTCTTCCGCCCATGCCTTCAAAATCACGTCCAGGGTTTCCTGAAACCGGCCTCGACTCTCGCCGTAAGGTATTCCGTAGCCGTCATAAGAGCGTGGGAATCCGCTGCGGCCCACTCCGAATTCCAGCCTTCCCCGGCTAACCTGGTCCACGGTGGCGGCTTCCTCAGCCAACCTTACCGGGTGGCACAGGGGCAGTACGCTGACTCCGGTGCCAATGCGAACCTGTTTGGTGCGGCCGGCGATGGCGCTGGCCATGACCAGCGGCACCGAAACTACCGACGGGATGCCGGCGCCCATAGGGTCGCCGGGCCGGCGGGGCGCCGCGAAATGGCGTTCGGCCAGCCAGATTCCGTCCAACCCGTATTCGTCGGCGGTCTCGGCCATTGCAAAGGCTTCGTTAAAGGCCTCTTCCTGAGTTACTCCCATACGATAGTCACATTCCATAACTAGTCCGACGTGCATTTTCAGCGCCTCACTTCTCTTTGACTTTAGAAACCGGATGCGACCACTCGTCTTCCGTACTCGTTAGTTGGGTCGCGGTAAACTGAATGATAGTGTCCACCTTGCGGGTCCAGGTCGCCCTGGGTAGAAAATTCAATTATCAGGGAAGGCCCCTGAATCCGGTAGTATATTGCTCCGGCGCCGTCCGTCGGGCCGTGCCAGGCAAAATAGAGGTCGTTTAAGTCTGCTTCGATTTCCGCAAGTCGCGCTTTTGCGTCTGGTTCCGGCAGCAGACCGGGCCAGAGACTGACCAGCTCCAGTAGTTTGGCTTGCCGCTCCGGAGGCCAGTCGGCAACTCTTGAGCCTTCCGTTTTGGGGATTACCCCGTCTTTGCCGGCCCCGGTATAGGTCTCCCCGGGACGCTCGGCGACAGTGGCGGCTTCCCGCAATTCTACACTAAGGGAGCGTACTAAAGCCAAGCCGGCCCCGGTGTGCGGGGACAGGGGCTCAATAGTGGCGCCGGAGTTGCTATAACTGGCCGGTTCGATCCCGAGAAATGTGGGGGACATATAACTGCTCCCTCCGGCGAAGGTTACGTTCACCGCCAGGTGATGCCCGCCGAACTGCCACCCCCAGGGAGCGGTCTCCGCAGGCTCGCCGAAGAAGGCCAGCCAAAAATCCGCTTCGCTCCAACTCAGGAAATTCATTCGGTCAAGTAACGAGCTTCCTGCTTCACCATCGGCCCCGGCAATGCCCAAAACGGTGGCAAACCCGGCCGGGCTGAGGGCGGTTGCCAGAAAGTCGTGCATTGCCCGCCGCTGCTGCGTGTCCAGGTCGCCGATGCGGACCCCGTTGCGTTCAAAGTTCACCATGCTGGCGGGCAGATTGGACCAGTTGGCTCGGACCGGGACGTCAAGTTCGTAGATGACTCGCTCGCGCTGTTCGATGGAAAGAGTATCTATAAATGCCAGGGCTGCTTCGGCGGCGCTGGCGTAGCTCGCTTCCGGGATTTCACCGGCTAAAGCCGCCGCCGCGACGGCGCCCGGAGCGCTGGATTCCTCGGCAGTTGACCCGCCGCAGGCGGTCAGGCTAATCGCCGTTAAACTCCCGATGACCGCCAACATTGCTGCCCAGCTGCGGAAAAACATATTGCCACCTCGTCCCGCGGCAAAGCTCTCTAATTGTTCAGGCTTCCAATGGCAGAGACTACCCTCAAAATGTAAAGAAACTTTGAAGAGCCGAAATGCCAAAGTGGGTTAGCGGTCGGGTGGAAACTTCCCGCAGCGCATCCCGGATTTACTGGTTCAGGTAAGCTGTCGGCGTAGCCAGAAACTTGGTGCGGCAGTCCATACAGCAGAAATAGTACCATTGACCGTTGTGAAAGCTGCGGGTTCCCTGCTGGGGGTCAACTTCCGATGCGCCGTGCATAGTCTGGCCTGTCTGGGCCCGCGCTTCGGCCTCGTCTATCTCCTTGCCGCAAACCGGGTCTTTTGCCATAGTTGTTCGCTCCTTAATTTCACGGTGTCGCTGGGCCGGCCGAGTCTTGTTTCGGCTAAACGGGAACTTCCAGGTTCATGCCCAACCGGACCTGGCCGGGTTGGTCCAGCAGGGCTTTGGCGATTCTGGCCCGGTGTTCAAAGCTGGTGCCTAATCGCATACTCCAGGCGGTGACCCGGCGATACCAAAGGTGGAGATCAAACTCCATCATAAACCCCATGCCGCCGTGCAGCACCTGGGAAGACCGGACTACGGCTTCGCACTTGTCATTGCAAAAGGCTTTGGCCTGGGATACCTCTACCGACGCCGGCAGCCCCTGGTCCATCTTCCACAAAGCCTCGTAGGTCAGCAGCTGGCCGCCGTCAACCCACAGAATCATATCGGCGCAAATGTGCTGGATAGACTGGAAGCCGCCGATGGGCCGGCCAAAGGCTACCCGATTCTTGGCGTATTCAATGCCCATTTCCGCATCCTTGCGGGCCGCGCCCACCATTTGAGCGCACAGCAAGGCCGTTCCCCGGTCCAACATTCGCTGAACTATGGGCCAACCTTCGTTGATTTCACCTACCAGATTGGTTTTAGGCACTCGAACCCGGTCAAAAGTTACCTTGCTCTGTTTGTCCTTGGCCAGGGTGGTGAGGGGAACTTGAGAAACTCCCCGCGCATTGGTGTCCACCAGCAGAAGGGAAATTCCGGAGCTTTGCTCCGTCGCCGGGGCAGTTCGGCAGACAACCAGGCACTTCTCGACCGCGCTGAAGTTGTCCACGAACATTTTGGTTCCGGTCAGCTCCAGTTCATCGTTATCTACCGTGGCCTGGCAGTGGATGGTTTCCGGACGGAAGCGGGGGGTTTCTTCCGAAAATGCCCAGGTCAGAGTCAGGTTGCCGCTGCTGACCCGGGGCAGCAGAGTTTGCTTCTGTTCTGCGCTGCCGGCTTCGGCGATGGTCAGAGCGGCAACCATTGTCGAATGAAAGGGAACGGGAGCTATGGCCCGTCCCAACTCCTCGGTAATGATTCCCAGGTAAGTCATTGGCAACCCTTGACCGCCATAGGCTTCGGGAAGGGAAATGCCCAGCCAACCTAACTCGGCCATCTTTTGCCAGAGTTCCGGTGGGTAGCCCAGGTCATCCTTTTCCATTTCCCGGGCCAGGCGCGGCGGGCATTCTGCCTCCAGAAACTCCCGGGCCAGGTTCTTTACCATTTGTTCTTCTTCGTTGGGCAGTACGTCCATAAATTTCCCCGATAGTCAGAGTTGGTAGTCGGAAGGGTTTGTCTGCCGGAAAGAGACCCTCCGGAGCGATAGCTTAACTTCGCGGCATCCCCAAGCCCCGGCGGGCAATCTGGTCCCGCATTACCTGGGTGCTGCCGTGGTTGATGCCGGACTGGAAGGCTCCCATAAGGTTATGGGCGAAAACCCCATCTTCTACAGCATCTTCAGAGCCGTTCAGCAGTTGGGCGTAAGGGCCCAGAATCTGGGAAATGGTTTCGGTGGTCTTTACTCCGTGTTCCGGGGCAAAGACTTTTTCGGCGGAGCCTTCGTAGGTAAAACTGCCGCCCTGTTCCACCAGCGACATACTGCGCATGGTCATCAGGCGGCACACCTGAGCCTCGATCCAAAGCTCGGCGATGCGGTCCCGCACCGAAGCATCCTCGGCCAAATCCAGGTCGCCGAACTGATTCTGCTTGACATAATTGACAATATCCTCGTCCCGCTGCACCGATATGAGGTAACGGCTGGCCCCCACCCGGTCCAGGTTGAGGCCCATAGCGCCGACATACCACCCCATATTTTCTTCGCCCAGGAGGCACGAGGCGGGGATGCGCACGTCCTCAAAAAACACCTCATTGGTGCGGGCGTCGCCGTAGGTGGTGCCGGCCGGGGCCGGCGGGTCGTTCTGGATAGTCCACAGGGGGCGGACTGTGATTCCCGGGGTGTCCATAGCAATCAGGAAAATAGAAATACCCCGATGTTTGGGGGCATCCGGGTCGGTGCGGGCCATCAGGTAGATGTGGCTGGCGTAATGGGCCGCAGTAGTAAACATTTTCTGGCCGTTGATAACGTACTCATCGCCGTCCCGTACCGCCCGGCACTGGAGGCTTGCCAGGTCTGCTCCGGCCTGAGGTTCGGTGAAACCCAGGGCAAAGGAAATTTCGCCGTTAATCAGGCCGGGGAGAAAGTACTGCTTCTGCTCCTCGGTTCCGGCGGCCAGGATGGCGGGAGCGCCGCTGCCGGCTCCACCGACGGTAATCCCGGCTCGGGCAAACTCTTCTTCTACTATATACTGGTCAATGCGACTGCCGCCCTGCCCGCCGTACTCCCTGGGCCAACTGATGCCTACCCAACCCTTTTCGCCGAGCTTCCGATACATTTCCCGGACTTTGGGCCCACGGCGCCGGATCCCCAGCTCCTCGATTTCCTGGCGAACGTCATCAGTAACGCTTTCTGCGATGAAAGTCTGTACTTGCCCTCTCAGGTCTTCCTGTTCCGGAGTGTACGCAAAATCCATACTGCTACCTCATAGCTCGGCTTGGCGGCGCTGCGTCGAGCTTTGTCGATTCTGTTTTGACCGATTATACCAAATGGAGCAAGCCGGCAACTTATGTTGGCGCCGGTTTTCTGAAAGTCCGTGGAATACCCTTCCCCGGGGAAAGGCTAGCTCCTGATTCAAGTTTAGCCCGGCGGCGGGAGTGGGCTACTCGATATTATCCAGCACCGGCTTAATGGCTGCGATCAGCGCGGGCAGATATTCTTCCCAGTCGCCGACAATGCCGAAGTCCGCCGCCTTGAAAATAGGGTGGCGGCGGTTGCGGTTCAAGGCAATTATCACGCCAGCCTTCTGGATGCCTAACGTGTGGTCGAAAACGCCCCGGATACCTACGGCCAGGTAAACCTTGGGGGCTATGGTGCGGCCGCTAATGCCCACCTGTACCTGATGGGGGAGCCAGCCGGCGTGTACCACGTTTCGGGTCGTCGCCACGGTTGCCCCGATCTGCGCGGCCAGGGCCTGCACTTCCGGCAGGTTTTCCGGCCCTCCGATACCCATCCCGGCCCCCAGAACAACCTGCGCCTGGGCCAGGGCGATACCGCCCGGGTCATCCTCAAAGTGAGTCTCCAGTACCGTTATGTCCCGGTCCCGGAAACCGGGAGCGGCGATGGCGTCAATGGGCGCCACCGCTTCCGGGGTCGGTTCGATGGGAGTCAAAAGTCCGGGCCGGAGTGTAACCAGGTTGGGCAAAGTTTTGGAAAGAATGGGAGCAATGACATTGCCTCCCAGAGCCGGCTTCAACTGCACCAGACGGCCGGCTGCGTCAATTTCCAGGTCAATGGCATCCCCGGTAAGTCCCAAGCCAAGCCGGGCGGCGATGCGGGAAGCCAGATCCCGTCCGTCAGCGGTGGCGGCGAACAGGACGGCGTAAGGCTTTTCGGCGGCTATGGCATCGGCCAAAGCAGCGCCTACCGCCCGACCGCATACCGGGCCCAGTTCTTGATTGTCCAACGTCAGCACCCGGTCGGCGCCGTAGGCCGCCAGAGTAGCCGCGGTTTCTTCCCCGCCGGCGCCGATGAGAATTGCAGTTACCTGGCTGCGAGTAGTCGCCGTGAGTTGGCGCGCCTTTCCCAGGAGTTCCAGGGTAACCCGGCGGATACTGCCTTGAGCGGTCTCGGCGACGACCCAAACCGCCTGGCTTTTCTCCTCCGGGTATCGGTCCGCTATGGGAATTTCAGTATCCGCTTCGACTTGCGCTGCCAGGGCGGTCAACTCTTCCTGGAGCATACGGGCGGCCAGGCTGGCGGCTTCTTCCGGTGTCTCCCCTTCGATCATCCGACCCTGGCGGGTGGGTTCCACCAGGCGAATGTCCTCCACCCAGGTGGGCGAGCCTTCCAGCCCAAACAGGGTGAAATCGTCGGTCAACTGGGCGCAGGTGAGCTCTTCAACGGGCTTTTCCTGAGCCGCCGCCATTTGCTGTCGGTTAGCGAAGGTTTCCGCCGCTACTCCTTCGGTTACGCAAACCAGCGCCGGCAGGGAGCATTCGATTACCTGGTATCCTTCGTCGGTGATGCGCTCGGCGGTGATGCGGTTGGTTTCGGGATGGTAGTCCAGCTTCCGAACCTGGCTGATGTGGGGCAGGTTTAGGAGTTCCGCCAGTTCCGGGCCTACCTGTCCCGTTTCCGCGTCGCTGCTGTTGCGTCCGCAAATAATCAGGTCCGGATTTTCCCGCTCCATGACCAGACTGAGGGCGCGGGCCGTGGCCAGCGTGTCGGAGCCGGCCAGGGCCCGGTCGGAAAGCAGAATGCTGCGGTCAGCGCCCAGGGCCAGGCAGGTAACCAGCCCTTCCCGAGCCTGAGGCGGTCCCATGGAGATGGCTACCACCTCATCGTTATCCCCTGATTTTAGTTCTACGGCGCGTACCAGACCCAGCAAGTCAAAAGGATTAACCTCCGAGGGCACTCCCTCCCGCACGATAGTCTTTTGCGCATAGTCGAAGGTGATGCGGGAAACAACCGGCACATATTTGGCGCAAATTGCCGTCTTCATTATATTTAACTCCTTGAGGTATAACGCCGGGGAACCTTAATCCGACCCGGGTGGGCGGTTAGCTTCCCTCTCTTCCGGTCTGGTCGATTAGTCGGGCTTGAGTCCGGTTAGTTAATTGCTGCAAGGCCGGGCTGAAACTTACCGGGTAGCGGGGCGGATTAACGATTTGCTTAAAGTGACTATCCAGACGGTCGAAGTCAGCGGTGAAGCGCTCTCGTATTGCAGCCAATGACGGAGCGGGCCGCGTTTTGCCCCCGGATTCCATAACCGTTTCCAGCAAAGGTTCGCCGGCCAGGTTCTCCTCCCACAAGGCCACCACGTCCCGGCCAAAGGAACCGTCGGTCTCTTTGAGCCGGTAAACTTGTTTCGCCCCCGGCGGCCATACCTTGTCCGGGCTGAGTTTCATCGTTGGCTGGCCGGCATAGCAGACCAGTTTGTAGGACATATCGGTATAGGGAGCGTCGGCAGAACTGCCCACCCTGGTGCCGACCCCGAAGATGTCGATGGGCGCGCCGCTTCGTACCAAGCGGTCAATTTCGTACTCGTCCAGGCCGCCACTGGCAACAATCCGCACGTAGTCCAGTCCCGCATCGTTCAGGATGGACCGAACCTGGCGGCTCAGTTCCGCATAGTCCCCGGAATCCAGCCGGACCGCGGCCAGGCGTTGTCCGTTCCGCTCCATTTCCCGGGCAACTTGGACGGCGTTAAAGGCTCCTTCAATAGTATCGTAGGTGTCCAGCAGGAGGATAGTACGCTGGGGGAAGGCCCTTGCGTAGGCCCGGAAGGCTTGAATTTCGGTGGGGTAAGCCGTAACCAGAGAGTGGGCCATAGTGCCGGCCGGCGGGATGCCGTACCGCTGCGCGGCCAAAACGTTGCTGGTGGACTGGAAGCCGGCGAGAAAGCCGGCTCGGGCCATAGTCAGCGCCCCGTCCACGCCGGGAGCGCGCCGCGCGCCAAAATCCGATACCGTTCTTCCCCGGGCGGCCCACACGCAGCGAGCCGCTTTGGTGGCCTGCAAACTTTGCCAGTTCAGCCGGTTAATGACCAGCGTCTCTACCAATTGAGCCTCAACTAGTGGGGCAGTGATTGCCAGGGCCGGTTCATTGGCAAAGAATATTCGGCCCTCCGGAACCGCCCGCACACTTCCGGTGAAGCGCAATTCTCCCAGGTACTCCAGAAAGTCTTCGGTGAACATCCCGGCGCTGCGGAGGTATTCGCGGTCGGTGTCGCCCAGGCTCCAGTCTTCCAGGAAATCCAGGACATCCTCCAGCCCGGCGCAAACGAAGTATCCCCGGTTGGGTGGATAACTGCGAACGAAGAGGTCAAAGGTGGCCGGCGCGAACATCCCATGCCCAAAATAGGTCTGAGCCATGGTCAGTTCGTACAGGTCGGTAAACAGTCCCTGGCCGGCGAGGTCGGTATCGTAAGATTGGCGGTTCATACTGCTTTCCGCAAGAAAAAGCGTGACACGGGTAAGGCTGAATCTGGCGCTATTATGTTTGGCTATTCCCGAATCTGTCAAACCGACAGCGACCGTTTACATTCCGGGTCAAATTGCCCCGCTGGACAAATTTAACATTTACTCGATGCAAAAGCGCCAATTCTCAACCAGGGCTATCGCATATGAAAAATTTTCAGGATGAGAACGGAACTTTCCGATGTTTTGGCGGCGCTTTACTGGGTAATCAACATCAAAACCAACGGTTTAAGTCTTAAATTACCCAAATTTAGCAGTTAAAAACGGAGATTTAACCGTCAATTGGCCTCTTAAAATCCATATGCGATAGCCCTGAATTCTCAACTCTTTCCCCTATACCCTGAAATGCAAATGTGATACGCTAAATTTAGTTCTTTACTCCTGATTTATCTGGGAGAGTGAAGAAGTTATGAGTCAAAGCATATCCGCAGACTCTCCCGGGCCGTCGTTGCCCGGTATGTTTGCCAGATATAAAGACTTGGTAGCGCAGGGACTGGCTGCCGCAGTTCCTGACGCTTATCAGGACGACATCAATGTTCCAATCCGGTACCATTTGGGCTGGACCGACCAGGACGGCCATCCGGCCACCTCCGCCGCATCCCAGGGCAAGGCTCTGCGGCCCACCCTTTGTATGTTTGCGTGCGAAGCTCTGGGCGGCAATTTGCGGTATGCCGTGCCCGCCGCTGCATCCATCGAACTGATTCATAATTTTTCTCTGATTCACGACGACATCCAGGACCAGGACCTGGAACGGCGCCACCAACCGACGGTATGGGCCTTGTGGGGTCAGCCGCGGGCCTTGGTGGCCGGTGACGCCATGCACAGCCTGGGGGACTTGTCCCTGATGCAGAGTGTCCGGCCGGGGGTGGAGCCGAAGACCGTCATCCGAGTATCCCGAATATTGACTGAAAGCTACCTGGAGATGATTGAAGGTCAGTGTATGGACTTGGGGTTTGAGTCTCGCTTGACCATCACCACCGCTGAGTATCTTCACATGATTGCCTGCAAGACCGGCGCCCTAATCCGCAGCTCCGCCGAGATTGGCGCAGTCCTGGCTAATGACGACGCGGCCATTACCGGAGCCTTCGCTAACTTTGGCAGCTATTTGGGCCGCGCTTTTCAGATACGAGACGATTATCTGGGCGTGTGGGGCGACGAAAGCGCGACGGGCAAGTCCACCGACAACGACATTCGGCGGCGAAAGAAATCCTTTCCCGCCGTTTTTGCTCTGGAAAGAGCCTCCGGCGCCGCCCGGGCCGACCTGCACCGAATCTACGCCCAGGAGGAACTGGACAACTCCGACGTAGAGCTGGTTATGGCGATTATGGACGAGCTGGGCGCGCCGGGCTATGCGGAGCAGCTGACTCGGCAAAGCGCTCAACAAGCCCTCGACGCCCTGAAAGATGTTGACTTGCCGGATTGGGTCAAGGGCGAGGCGGAGCATCTGGTAGATTTTCTGGCCTACCGACAGTTCTGACGCGGCCTGACCAAGGCTATACGCCGGCGGAGCGGTGATGTGGACCAACCGGGCCGTGCAGTATCGTCCAACCGGACTGTTCCAGGAGAGGTTTCACCCGCACTTATGAGTCTTTTTCGGGATGCCAGAGATGACTAACCGGAGCGCCGTCGAGCCGGAGGCCTGGACCCGGGAGGCCGCCGCCCAATATTGCCGGCGTCTGGCCCGCAGCCACTACGAAAATTTTACGGTTGGCTCCTGGTTGATGCCCCCGGACAAACTGCGGCACATCTATATTGTCTATGCCTACTGCCGCACGGTGGACGACCTGGGCGATGAAGCTACGGTTCTCCAACCGCAGGCGTCAACTCTGCAGCCCGACACAACTTCCATACTCGCGACCAGGTTGGCGGCATCGCCGGAGGATTTTGACGGTGATGACCGGGCCTATCGCCTGGCTTTGCTGGACCTGTGGCAGGAAGACCTGGAAGCTTGCTATGCAGGAACGCCTACCCACCCGGTAATGGTGGCGCTTCAGGAGACGGTCCAGACCTTTGACTTGCCCCAGGCTCCCTTCCTGAAGTTGATTGAGGCCAACCGAATGGATCAGCAGGTGCAGCGTTATCCTACTTATCAGAACTTGCTCCACTACTGCGACCATTCGGCCAATCCGGTAGGACGTCTTTTTCTGCACCTTTTCGGTTATCGAGACCCGCAGCAGGAGCAGATGGCTGATGCTACCTGTACCGCCCTTCAGTTGGCTAACTTCTGGCAAGATGTAGCGCGGGACTATCGGATGGGGCGAATCTATTTGCCGCTGGAGGACCTGGAACGCTTTGGCTGTACTGAGGCGGAACTGGCCTCCGGTAGTTGCACTGCCAACTTCCGACGGTTGATGGCATTTCAGGTGGAGCGGACGATGGACCTGTTTCGCGAAGGCGCGCCTCTGGCGTCAACCCTGGACGGTGTTGCCCGCCTGGATGTAGCCCTTTTTACCCGGGGCGGGGTGGCAGTGCTTGAGGCCATACGCAAACAGGGATATGATGTTTTGACCGGCCGCCCTTCTTTGTCCCGTGCGAAAAAGGCCGGGCTGTTCCTGTCCACCTGGCTCAGCTGGAAAATGGGGTTGGGCTTCCGACTGCCGGGCCCCCGCGCTGCTGACAAGGCCGGATTTCCCTAGAGGCAGTTGCAGTGTTGCAATTTATTGCTGCGGAAATGCGAGGTTGTAGTGATTAATCTGGACGCGGCTTACGCCGAGTGCCGGGAAATTACCCGGCGGCAGGCCAGGAATTTTTACTATGCCTTCGTCTTGCTGCCTCCCCGGCAGCGAATGGCCTTCTATGTCGCCTATGCTTTTTGCCGTTATTGCGACGATGCGGTGGACTCGGAAGCTCCGGTCGAGGAAAAACTGCAGCGCCTGGCCGAATTAAGGGATATGTTGGACCGATGTTACCGGGGCCAGTCGGATGAACCCGTCTTTCTGGCCCTGTCCCAGGTTGCCCGCCAGTGCAATATCCCTCAGGAGTATTTCGGGGACATTCTGTCGGGGATGGAAACGGATTTGGTCAAAACCCGTTACCCGAACTTTGAGGAGCTTCGCCAGTACTGCTATCAGGTGGCATCGGCGGTTGGCCTCATCTGCGTTTACATTGTCGGGGCTACCGGTGAGCAAGCCAAAACTCATGCCATTGACCTGGGCCTGGCGATGCAGCTAACCAACATCGCGCGGGATGTGAAGGAAGACCTGGAATTTGGCCGCATCTATTTACCGCAAGATGAGCTGGCGCGTTTCGGGTATTCGGAAGAAGACCTGCTTTCCGGCCGGTTCAACGGCGCCTTCCAGGACTTGATGCAATTCCAGACCCAGCGGGCCCGGGACTATTTCCAGAGCGGCTTCCAGTTGCTGCCCTACCTCACCCCCCGGGCGCGCGCCTGCGCCAGTGTGTTAGGGAGAATTTACAGCAAGCTGCTGGACCGGATCGAATCCTCCGACTATGACGTATTTAATCACCGGGTTAGCCTCTCTACTCCCGAGAAACTGGGGATTATGGCTCATTCCTGGGCCGGCAGTATGTGGCCGCGGCGGCTAACCGATCCGGCCTAGGCTCGGTCAGTGTCTGCTCCCGATTTTAACCCGGTGTCAGCCGTCCCGAGCCGCGATGTCGTCGTTTTGGGTGGGGGAATTGCCGGCATTGCAGCCACCCTGGATTTGCTGGATGCCGGCTGTCAGGTAACGCTGATAGAGACCAGAGGATTCCTGGGCGGCCGCGCTTTTTCCTTCACCGACCGGGGCGCTGGCTGGCCTCTGGATAACGGCCAGCACGTATTTATTGGCTGCTGCACCCAGTTCCTGGACTTTCTGACGCGAATCGGCGCTCGGGACCGGTGGGTGCTGCAGGAACGCCTGCGCATCCCGGTGTTGAGTCGCCGGGGGCGGGCTGGTCGGCTGGCCGGCTCTCGATTACCATCGCCGCTGCACCTGCTCCCCTCTTTCCTGACCTATCCCCACTTGGGCGCTATTGACAAGATGCGAGTGCTGGCCGGAATGGTGCGGGCCCGGTTGACCAACCGAACCAATCCCCGGCTGGAGCGGATAACTTTCTACCAATGGCTGCGGGAGCAGGGCCAGTCGGAACGAGGGATCAACAATCTCTGGAATCTGGCGGTGGAACCCACCTTGAACGACAACGTTCGCGACGTCAGCGCAGCTATGGGGTTGATGATTGTCCAGGATGGAATGCTGGCCGGAGCTAACGACGCTAATCTGGGCTACGCCACGGCGGAACTCCTGCCATCCCTGGGAGAGCCGGCGCAAAAGCTGTTGGAGTCCAGGGGAGTGCGCCTGCTGCTGGGATCTCCGGTTTCCCGGATTAGGCTGGCGGCCTCCCCTGATTCGGTTCCGGATAAGGTAGAAAGCGTGGAACTGGCTTCCGGCCGGCAGGTGACCGGCGGACAGTTTGTCAGCGCCTTGCCTTTCTCCGCCTTGCAGCGTATCTTACCGCCGTCGACGCTGGCGCGGTCACCTTTCAGCAGTATCGGAGATTTACAGTGGTCCCCCATAATCAATTTGCATATTTTGTATGACCGCCCGGTTTTGCAGGAGCCCTTTTGCGTCCTGGTTGACAGCCCGTTGCAATGGGTGTTCAACCGCAGCGCCATTTCCGGGGCGGGACGCGACCGGGGGAAACAGTTGCTCACCATATCGGTTAGCGCCGCCTGGGAGTATGCCGGATTATCCCGGGAAGAATTGACTCAAACCTTTGTGGACGAAATGGCCCAGGTCTTTCCAGCGGCCAGGGAAGCTCAGATTGAGAGCGTAACTGTGGTGAAACAGAGGGAAGCTACCTTCAGATGTCTGCCGGGGGCTAACCGACTGCGCCCGGATCCGGTTACACCAATCCCCAACTTCTTCCTGGCCGGCGAGTGGACTAACACCGGCTGGCCTTCCACAATGGAGGGGGCAGTTCGCAGTGGATACCGCGCGGCGCAAGCGGTCATTCGAAGTCGGAGGTCGGACTCTTATGCCCGGTGCGCCTAAAGTAGTCGCCATTACCGGGGCTTCCGGTTACATTGGCACTCAACTGCTGCTGCATCTGGAGGTAAATCCGAATGTCAGCAAGATAGTGGCTTTCGACGAAAAGCCGTTGCCCTACCCCATCCGCAATATATCCTTCTACCAGACGGATGTGTCCGAGCCGATCGACCGAATGCTGCGCGAGCATCAGGTGGATACCCTGGTGCACCTGGCCTGTCCTTATTCCCACACGAACTCTTTCCAGAACTGGCCCGAGGCAGTCCGGCAAAATCTGAAGATACTGAATGCGACCTGGAAGTCCTGCGTCAGCGCCGGTGTGAGGCACATCATATTTATGAGTTCTTACACCGTTTACGGAGCCTTTGCCGACAGCCCTGTTCCGATAGCGGAAACTTATCCCATCCCCAGAGAACCGGATGACCTCCTGGGCCAAGCCTGTCTGGCCGCCGACCGGCAGATGCGGGAATTTGGGGCGACCCGGGAAAAGGAAGCGGACGGGGCAAAAACGCTGGTGACAATCTTGCGAGTCTGCACCGTTCTGGGGTACTCGGATGACCACGAACGGGCTGTGCGTATGTTCCCGCACCGTTTTTGGGGAGTGGGTGAAAATCCGACATTTCAGTTCATCCACGAAGTGGACCTGGCGCAAGTGTTGGAAGATGTCATTCAACAGGAAGCCGAAGGCCTGTTTAACGTAGCCGGCGAGGGAATAGTTTTTTTCAATGAGCTGGCCGACATTACCCGCCGCAAGCTGACCCGCTTGCCGGTTTTCCTGGCGGGGCCAATTACTCGAATGGGATACGCCTGGACCGCAATCAACGATAGGGGCTGGCGGGAGAGAATGCCGCCGCGGCAAAGCCGGTCGCGGGTGGAACGTTCCAGGCAAAATCTGAAACATCTGCTGGGCCACACCTACGACGGCGCCTGGCATATTAACCGGTCGCGATATTCCATTGTAATGGGTACGGGCAAGGTCAAGCAGACCCTGAAATATCGCTTTAGCTATACATCGCTGGAAGCGCTTAACGCCTTCGTGAATTATAGCGGCCTGTAGCCGAGCTTCCGGCTGTCTTTGGGGGAGACTTCCGCATTGTTCAGGTGGGGGCGGCCTTCAGGACGATATGCGGAAGCGCAGTGCATTCCGAGCTTCCAGCATCATCGGGTGGGCTGCCTTGTTCTGCGCCGCCAGGTCAATTAGCTGCCGCTCCAGGAACTCCAGAATTGCCGCATCCAGGTCCTGTCGGGCAATCTCCATAATCTCTGGCTGGTAAGGAATGCGCTTGCGCTTGTTGGGGTCCAGCTTGTCGGCCAGGAAAACCACCTTGCCCATTTCATCCACCAGGGATGGGTGGAAAGTAGTGTGCCAGTAAACGGCTTGATACAGGTCTGCTTCACATCCGGCTGAGGCTAGACCGTCTTCGGCCCGCAGAATTTCCGCCCCTACTGGGCCGTGGAGCAGCAGGGGAATTTGCGCTTCCACCGGCCGAATTGGCAGCTGGAATCGGTTAGCCTGCTCCAGCAGTTCGAGGCCGGTCATCGCGCGGGCGACGTCGTGGGCCAAAATTCCCAAGGCCGCCCGATCAGCATCGACGTTATGATAGGAGGCCAGATCCCGCGCCACTTCCTGGGCCCGGGCAATATGGGCCTGCAATCCGGCCGGCAGAGACTCTACCCGTCGGCGTATGCGAGCTTCTAAATCGGTTTCCGTTCGAGATAGCATACATTCTCTCCGGTCAGCTCCACAATTAAGCGGGGATTTACCGCAAGACCCGGTCCTTCCAGTTTTCGCTAAGTTGAAATACCTGTCCGGTCAGGCTACCGCAGCGGGAAAAGGCGTGCCGGTTCCTTAGCCAAGGTCGGGATACGCCGGGCGGGGACTCTACCCCATAGCGCCCAGGGGCTGACCGGCCAGCAGGTGCAGATGCAAGTGGGCTATCTCCTGCCCTGAGTCCGGGCCCTGGTTGAGGGTCAGGCGGTAGCCGCTCAGAGCCACGCCTTCCCGCCGGGCCATCTCCTCGGCCACGACGAAAAGGTGGCCCATAATCGGTATCTGCCCCGGGCCAATGTAGGCCAGGGAATTGAGGTGCATATTGGGAATAATCAGGAGGTGGACAGCGGCCTTGGGGTTAATGTCCTTGACCGCAAAGGCCCGTTCGTCGCGATAAATTACCGATTCGTGAGTGGCGTTGCGGGCCATTCCGCAAAAAATACATTCACTGGTAGTCATCCTGTCCTCTCTCCCCGGTGATATTGGACTGCCGGCCGGCCGGATATCCGGACTTTTTCAGTTGGCTGACAAAGAGATTCTAAATTCCCCCGGTTGCTTAAGCCTCCAGTTGCCGCATGGCCAGTTCCTTGTGAAAATTCACGTCCCCGTAGGTCAGTTCCTGCACCTTGGCCCGGCGGGTGTAGAGCTGCAGGTCGTGTTCTTTAGTGAATCCGATAGCGCCGTGGCACTGGTGGGCCAGGTTGCATACCCGCTGGTAGGCGCTGCTGACCCAGGCTTTAGCCATAGCGACCTCCCGGATGGCGTCCTCGCCTTCCGACACTTTCCAGGCCGCCTGGTAAGCAATCTGGCGACAGCCCTCCACGTCGGTAGCCATATTGGCGCAATGGTGCTGCACCGCCTGGAATGTACCCACCGGTCGCCCGAACTGGGTACGCTGTTTGGCGTACTCCACCGTCATTTCCAGCACCGCATCGGCGCCGCCCAGCATTTCGATGCACTTGCCGGCGACGGCTCGGTGCAGCGTTCGCTGGATAACCGGCCAGCCATTATCCACTTCGCCCACCACAGCAGAGGCGGAGACTGCGACATCATCCAGGGAAATTTCACACTGGCGGTCGGAAGATATGGTGCTCAACTGGTTAATTGTCACCCCCGGACTGTCGGAGGGAATGATGAACAGCGTAATGCCTGCATCGGGTTCGCCGGATTGGGCAGTGCGGGCCGCCACCAGGATTAAGTCGGCAGCGTGGGCATCGGGTACGAAGAGTTTCCGGCCGCTAATCCGGAAGGAGTCGCCTTCCCGGGTGGCGGTAGTCTCTATCCCCCAAGCCTCATAAGTGGCTGAGGATTCGGTCAGGGCCAGGGTCAGCAGCAGTTGACCGCTGCATATCCGGGGCAGGATGTCCTGCTTCTGGGCATCAGTCCCGGCATCCAGAATAGTGAGGCCGCCCAGCACCACCGTAGAAAAGAAGGGGCCGGGGGTAAGGGAGCGCCCGATTTCCTCCAGCAAAACGGCCAAATCCAGGAAAGCGCCGCCGGTGCCGCCATACCGTTCCGGGAAGGCGACGCCGGGCCAACCCAGTCCGGCAATCTGCCGCCAAAGTTCGTCGGTGTATCCCCGGGAATCTTCTTCCATCTCTCGCACCAGGGTCAGCGGACATTCCTGATTAAGGAACTCTCTGGCGCTGTTTTTGAGCATCTGTTGAATTTCGGTCAAGCCCAGGTCCATACTACACTCCTGGTAACAAGGAATGGTCTATGATTTAAGGGGTAGCCGCTCCGGTAGTATAGCGCAAAAGGGAATGAGGTGCATTCCGGCCAGTCGTACAGAACCTTGACTCAGTTATAGATAAGACTGGATCGCCTTAATCTGGTTGTTGACCTCGCACTGCCGGTATAGTATGATGTTCCTGTCTTACCTCCCCAGGCTTGCTCGCCAAACCTGGGTTTCTTACCTCCCCAAGTTTGCTCGCCAAACTTGGGCTTTTGATAAGTTAAGGGTTGCCTGAGCAACCCTTATCATTGTCTCCAGCAGTCATCGAGAAACGAAGGGTCCACTTCAATTATTCTGTCCGCTACGTCCCTAAGTACCCGGGACCCGTCTCGGCCAAACAGAACTATCTTCACGTTTTTGCCCCAGTCCTTGACCGCTTGAACCATATCGGCAAAATCTGCGTCGCCGCTAACCAATATAGCAGTATCATAGTTGTTGCGGGCAGCATGAACCAGCATATCGGTAGCGAGTCTGACATCTACTCCCTTTTCATAAGGAGTCGCCCCCGGCGGATTGGGAGGATACACCAGTTGTCCCAATTTTAGTTCGAAGTTGGGTATTCTAGCTAAATAAATGATAAAAGTTACTGCCGTCAATAAACACCATCACTCGTTCCGTCGGCGCTATTGCTCCTTGGCTAACCATCTATCCCCAACCCTATACCAGATTGCCCACAAACTCGGCCAGGCGTTCCAGTGCTTTGGCGATGTTTTCCTGGGAGTTGGCGTAGGACAGGCGGACATACCCTTCGCCGTAAGCGCCAAAGGCGGAGCCGGACAGCAGGGCTACGCCGGCCTCGTTCAAAGCCCGGTTCTCGAACTCGCTGCTGCTGATACCCGTTTCCTTAATACTGGGGAATACGTAAAATGCGCCTTCCGGTTCCGGACAGTTTATGCCGGGGATACTGCGCAGGCCGTCGGCAATGAGGCGGCGGCGCTGGGCAAACTCGGCAATCATGGCCTGAACCTCATCCTGGGGGCCATCCAGAGCGGCGACAGCGGCGCGCTGGCTGAAGGAGGCGGCGCAGGAAACGCTGTTGACCGCCAACCGCGTTATATGCGGTACCAACTCTTCGGGCATTATGCCGTAGCCCAGCCGCCATCCGGTCATTGCGTAGCTCTTGGAGAATCCGTCCAGAATAACCGTCTGCCGGGCCAGATCCGGGAAAGCCGCGATGCTGAAGTGTTCGCCGGTGTAGAGAATGTCCTTGTAGATCTCGTCGGCCATCACGTAAAGGTTGCGGCCCCGGGCCAGGTTGGCGATAGTCTCCAACTCATCCCGACTCTGCGCTGAACCGCAGGGATTCTCCGGGGAATTGATGATTATCAGACGGGTGCGGTCGGTAATCTTGTTCGCCAGGTCGTCCAAATCCGGGTGATAATTCTTTTCTTCCAGCAACTGCATGGGAACCGGAGTGGCGCCGGAAAAGCGGATCATCGATTCATAAATCGGGAATCCGGGATTAGGGTAAATCACTTCCGCCCCGGGTTCCGCCAGGGCCAGGATGACGTAGAACATAATCGGTTTGGCCCCGGGTGTAACTACTACCTGCCCCGGGTCGGTGTCGATACCGCGTACTTTCCGACTGTTGCGGGCGATGGCCTCGCGCAGCTCGGGCAAACCCGGCGTTGGACCGTAATGGGTATAGCCTTCTTGCAGGGCGCGAACCCCGGCGTCGACGATGTGTCGGGGCGTGTCAAAGTCCGGTTCGCCAATCTCAAGATGGATGATTTCTCTTCCCTGAGCTTCCAGCGCGCGCGCCTTGGCTAATACCTCGAAAGCGGTCTCGGTGCCCAGGTTGTTCATTCGCTCGGCTAAGGTCATAAGTCCTCCGGATACTGCTACAGGTCGTTGGTGAGTCTAGTCCAGGGCTATAAGTCCTTCACGAAAGTCTATGGCAAGCCGCTGGCCTCGAAAGAAATCCAAACCAATCAGGCCGTCAAAAGGGATACCAGATGGCAGGTTATAGCAAATAACTGGCAGATCCAAACGCTCTTGTTCCAATGCCTTGACTCGTTCAATGTTTACGACCGGCGTGGTTTCCACGCCACTGGCAGTGGTAATTTGTCTCATCACGGGGGCCGCCTCGACATCATATCCCAACGCCTCCACTATATCTTTGCCGATAAGCGTTTGGGTTGCGCCGGTATCCAGCGCCAACCGGACCGAGACGTACTTATCTAAACGAAAAAATTGGACTGGGATTGGTATAAATGTCCCGGACGGGTCGAAAAATACACTCACAGAGCAAACACAATGTCTTTCGGATGCTTGCCAATATACCTGACAGCATGGTGCAGTCGTGGCAGCTCTTTCAGCTTCCGATAGACCTCTTTCCGATCCGGACTATGAAAAACAACCCTGCCTTTGATGATTTCGTGGGACCGGGTACACTCCGTGGCGTCCACCAGAATCCATTCCGAGTCAAAGGCGGCTTCTATTTCCGGCCAGGTCATTACTTCGTTCATATCGTTGTCCGCTTCCGCCAGGTTTATTTTTGCGCCTGATTTTGCGTCCGCACCGGCAGGCCGTAGATGTTGATGAAGCCGGCGGCGGCCGAGTGGTCGAACTCGTCTTCCCGGTCGTAGGTAGCCAGGCTGTAGTTGTACAAGGCTTGCGGCGCAGTCCGCCCGGCTACGGTGCAGGTTCCTTTGTGCAGCCGTACCCTTACGTCGCCGGAAACGTAGCGTTGGGTGCTGCGAATGTAGGCATCCAGGTCCAGGCGGTGGTGGGTGAACCACAGGCCGTTATACACCATATCGGCGTACTCCTGAGCGATGCGGGCTTTGGTGCGGGCCTGGTCTTTGCTCAAAGTCAGCGTTTCCAGGGCCTTATGCGCGGCGTGCAGGACGACGGCTGCCGGGGTTTCGTACACCTCCCGGGACTTGATGCCCACCAATCGGTTCTCAACGTGGTCAACTCTCCCTACCCCGTGCTGGCCGGCCAATGTGTTCAGGTGTCGGATTAAGTCCACTCCCGACATAGTTTCGCCGTCCAGGGCGGTGGGTAGCCCTTCCTGGAAGTTAATTTCCACGTAAACGGGTTCATCCGGGGTATTGCTGACCGGCTGAGTCCATTCGTAGGCGTCCTCCGGCGGTTCCAGCCAGGGGTCTTCCAGTTCTCCGGCCTCGGCGCTGCGGCCCCACAAGTTCTCGTCCACGGAAAACCGGCTCTTGCTGGCGTTGATGGGCAGGTTGCGGGCCTGAGCGTACTCAATCTCATCTTCCCGGCGCATCCCCCAGTCCCGTATGGGGGCAATGACCCTCAACTCCGGGGCCAGGGCGGCGACGCCGACGTCGATGCGTACCTGGTCATTGCCCTTGCCGGTGCAGCCGTGGGCCACGGCGAAGGCGCCTTCGGCCCGGGCCGCCTCCACCAGGCATCGGGCAATCAGGGGACGGCCCAGGGCGGTAGCCAGCGGATATTGCTCTTCGTAGATGGCCCCGGCTTGCAGCGCGGGAAACAGGAACTCGTTAACCAGCGTTTCCCGGGCGTCCACCGTCAGGGCCTTGGCCGCTCCTACCTGCATCGCCCGTTCCTGAATGGCCGCCAGGTCCACCATGCCCAAGTCCATGGTGAGGGTAATGATGTCGGCGCCGTACTCCTCTTTCAGCCAGGGCACGGCTACCGAGGTATCCAGCCCGCCGCTGTAGGCCAGCACGATTTTGTCATTTGCCATCGGTGTGATTTACCTCCGAAACCAGGATTCCTGACCTTAAATCTGCTCCAAGGCCTGCTCCAGCCGTCCGATGCCCTCGTCAATTTCTGCCGGGGTAATGTTCAGGGGGGGCATAAACCGCACGGCGTTGGGTTTGACCCCATTCAGCAGGATTCCCGATTCGTTGGCATTGGCCAGGACTCGCCCGGATATGTCCTGGTCAAATTCCAGGGCGGCCAGCAGACCCTTGCCCCGTACATCGGAAATGAAGGAGAAGCGGGACTTCAGGTCGTTCAGCCGACCCAGCAGTACCGGCTCCATATCTTTGACGTAGGCCGGGATGTCATTGTCAATCAGGAACTTGAAGCCGGCGTAGGCGGCAGCGGTGGTCAGGGCATTGCCGCCAAAGGTGGAACCGTGGTCGCCGGGCACCAGGGCCATAGCCGCCTCTTTCGACATAAAGGCCCCTATAGGAACGCCGTAGCCCAGGCCCTTGGCCAGGGTAATCACGTCCGGCTCGACTCCGTATTCCTGGTAACCGAAGAGGCTGCCCAACCGACCCATACCGGTCTGTACCTCGTCGAGAATGAGGAGCAGGCCCTGGCTGTCGCACCACTGGCGCACGCGCTGCAAATAATCGGCGTCAGGGATATTCACCCCACCCTCGCCCTGAACCGGCTCCACCATCACGGCGGCGGTTCGGTCGGTGGTGGCGTTCATAATTGCTTCCACATCGTTATAGTCCACGTGGACAAAGCCCGGCGGCAGGGGCTGGAAGGCTTCCTGGTAGTGTGGCTGACCGGTGGCGGCTACCGTGGTCATAGTGCGCCCGTGGAAAGAGTTGTAGGCGGTGATTACCTCGTAGGCGCCGTCCCGGTTCTGCTTGCCGTAGCGGCGGGCCAGCTTCAGGGCGCCTTCATTGGCCTCGGCGCCGCTGTTGCCAAAGAAAACCCGATCCAGGCAGCTGTTCTCCACCAGCAGCTCGGCCAGCAGCAGTTGGGGTACGGTGTAAAACTGATTGGAAGTTTGAAGTAGAGTACCGGCCTGCTCCACGATGGCCTGGGTAACGGCTGGATGGGAATGTCCCAGGTTATCTACGGCCCAGCCGGCCACAAAGTCCAGATATTCCTTGCCGTCCGCGTCCCAGACCCGGGAGCCTTCGCCCCGGACGATTACGACGGGCTGACGGCGCACCGTTTGTGCGTAGTACTTGTTCTCGATGGCAATCCATTCGCTGCTGCTTTTGTCGGTGGTCATGGCGAATTACCTCCCAAGGTGTTGCGTAGATTTTGCAGTGCGCTTTCCAGTTCTTCCAGAGCGGTGTCCAGTTCGGTCACTTTCGCCTCGATTTGGTCCAGTTGGGCCTGCTGCTCGGGGCTGATGGAGCCGGCGCTGGCGGCGACATCGGGCCGGTCTTCGTACTCGGCTCCCGTCAACCGGGCGATGCCCTCCGCCATGGAATCGGCCATTGCCAGGTTAGTGTTGTCTGCCAGTATAACCTTTTTCAGTTCGGGAAAGTCCAGCATTGAGGACCTCAGGTACAGTGGCTCGACATAGACTATTGTATCAGCAATGGGTATAGACAGCAGGCGTCCCCGAATTATCTCGGAACCGGAGCCATCCCACAAGGTAAACTGCTGGGAAAACTCCTGGTCGTTCTCAATACGGGCCTCTACCTGGCTGGGGCCGTCAATTTGCCGGTCGTCGGGCAGATGGTAACTTCGCAGTTGGCCGTAATTGGGCGGGTCATTGCGGGCGGCCAGCCACCCTACCAGATTCTTCTTCTGTCCGGCGGGAGAAAAGGGCATCAGCAGCACGAACTCATCCTCATCCTCGCCCGGCAGACGCATTAGCAGGTAAGTAGGGGTAACCCTTACTCCGTCTTTGCCGAAACGGGTTTCCAGGGGAATATCCCATTGCTCCGCCTGGTTAAAGAAGACTTGCGGGTCGGCAACGTGATACCGCAGGTACATCCGGGACTGAGCTGAAAAGAGAGTTATCGGGTATCGAATGTGTAGCCTCAAGTCGGCCGGCATTTCCGACAGATGCCGGAACACGGTCGGGAAGGCGTTGCGGTATATTTGCAGCACCGGGTCTTCTCGATCCACGACGTACAGTGTAACCTGACCGTTATAGGCGTCAACTACGGCTTTGACGCTGTTGCGAATGTAGTTGAAACCGTCCTCGCTGACGGTGGAGTAGGGATAGCTGTCCGTAACCGTATAGGCGTCCTGAAACCACCATAGCTTACCCGCTTCGTCCAGTACCGGGTATGGGTCTTCATCCAGCATCAGGAAGGGGGCAACGGTCTTTACTCTTTCCTGAATATGGCGGCGGAACTGGATACGGCTGTTCGGAGTTACCTGGTCACTGAGAGCGATGTTCACATCGCCAAATTCCACGGCGTAAACCAGCCGCCGGAACAGGGAATTCAGCGGGACGCCGCCTTCCCCCTGGTAGCTCCACGATTCAGAGTCAGGATTCACTTCCCGCATTTCGGTGTTTACGATAGCGAACTCTACCGGGGATTCTCCGTAATATACTTCCGGGCGGGTAACGGGCAGCGTGCCACGAATCGGGATGTCCTGAATGAAATACTCGGGACGGCCCTCACCGGGAGTATAGCCGGTAGCCGGGGTCATGGATACCCCAAAACCGTGGGTGTACTGGAGTCGCTGGTTAACCCAGTTCCGGGCATCTCCGGGCAGGTTTTCCGGGTCCAGCTCCCGGGCTCCGAGCAACACCTGCTGCTGTTTCCCGTCCACCATATATCGGTCGGAATCAATATTCAAAAAATTATAGTAGAGTTCCATAAACTGAAGCTGATTGTACGCTCCCTGCAAGGTGCCGGCATCCCACAGTCGAATACCGTCCAGAGTGCTGCGGTTCTCCCGGGCGGTGGATTCGGTCAGGGAATCAGCCACCGGATAGATACTTTTCTGGATTTGGTCCAGCCCGTAGGCAGCCCGGGTAGCGTCGATGTTGCGCTGGATGTAGGGCTGTTCACGGGCAAACTCATCGGGGTTAACCTGAAACCGCTGGAACAGCATCGGGTAAATTATGCCAGCCAACAGAAACATAATCACCCACAGGGAGAAGGAACCCACCATTAACCGCAGCCCGGCAAAAAATATACTGCCGGCAAATCCCACGGCCCCCAGAACGGCAATCCCCACCAGAAACCAGTAAACGGGAATACGGGCGTTCACGTCGGCGTAGGTCGCTCCGGCAACTACGCCCCGGTCGGAGAGAACTAGCTCATAGACGCTGATAATGTGGTGCAGGGCCAGAACCAGCATCAGCAGCAGGCCCAGCATTGCCAGGTGCAGCATAATTCGGGGAGTCAGCACCGGGCGCGATCCGCGCAGGAAATAAATTCCCGCATAAAGGGAAAGGGACAAGGCGATAGTTACAATAAACAGGGCCAAAAGCCAGGAATGCCCAGCCCGAACCACGTTCAGGTTGACTATATAGAACATAATATCCCGGCTGAATTGGGGGTCGTCGATGCCAAAAGGGGTTTGGTAGAGCAGCATAATGCCCAATTCCCAGCGCTCCGCAGCCACCCAGCCGAAAACCAGGCCGGTAGTGAGTACGCTGAGGTGGATAAGAAGCCGCAGGGCGCCCAGGACCAGCCTTAAAAAATTCTCCGGCAGTACTCTGGTGACCGGGCCCAGGGAAAGAGGCAGTACTATCGCCAGATTCAGGGAGACCAGGGTGGCGGCCATCAGGCCGCCTACGGCGAAGATGGTTGCCTTGACGGATAAAATGGTGATAAAGACGTGGCCGTAACCCAGTTGGTTGTACCACAGCCAGTCAGCATAGATGCCAATCAGCCAGCGGCCCAGGAAGAGCAAAGCGATGACTACAGCCGCTGCCGTGAGCCAACGGCGCGCCTGCCGCAACCCGGCAGCGGAAATGCCGGGCAGCGGCGGGCCGGCCACCGGGTCTGCATCGTTAATCAGGTCATGGCTCACGGGAAGCTGCTCGCTGGAAAATCAGGTCGCCTGTTTTAATGGGCGGCGAGGTTTCTGCATTGGCTGCCGGCAAATTTACCTCACCCCAGAATACGCGTACCGCCGCCGTCGCCTTCAAGGCACTGCAGCAGCGCCCCGGATTCCCGTCCGTCCACGATGTCGGCCACCGGAGATTTTTCCAGAGCGCGCAAGCAGGCCTCCAGTTTGGGAATCATCCCCCCGCGCACTACTTCGGAATTGAGCAGCAGGCCGGCGCGCCGCCGGTCCAGCCGGCGGAGGACCCGGCCGTTGCCGTCCATTACTCCGGGCACATCGGTCAGGAAAATCAGGTGGGCCGCCCCCAGGGCCTGGGCCAACTCCCCGGCTACGGTATCGCCGTTAATGTTCAAGGCCTGGCCGGCGTGTTCGGATCCGTCGCGTTCCTGCATAGCCAGCGGCGCCAGGACCGGGATGTAGCCGCCCTCCAGCAGGGCATAGATGGGGTCCGGGTTTACCCGGCTGATTTCGCCCACATAGCCCAGGTCCGGGTTGGCGATGCGGGCTTCCAGGATACCGGCGTCAATGCCGCTAATCCCCAGCGCCCGGGCGCCTAGTCCGTGCAGGATGCTTACCAGCTCCTTATTGACGAGGCCGGTGAGGACTGCGACCACAATGTCCAGGCTATCAGCATCGGTAACCCGCAGCCCGTTAACGAATCTGGGCGCAATTCCCTGTCGCTGCATCCATTGGGATATAACCGGGCCGCCGCCGTGAACTACTACCACGTCCCGTCCCTGCTGCTGCAATGCAACCAGGTCCATCAGGCTGGTGTCATTACTGCCCAGGGTGCTGCCCCCGATTTTTACTACTATAGGTGAAACTGCTTGCCGGTCTGGCACGCCAACCTCCGGGTTGGATTAGAGTTTACCGCAGCAAAGTTAAAAATCCTCCCAACCGGTGTTTGCCGCAACGCTGGGAGGATTATTAACCGGGGAACCGGCAACCGGTCTCCTCATTCCGTTCCTGGCGCCGGCCAATGCTGCTCCGGGCTGCCGGAGTCGGGAACTAGGTAGTATAGGCGCTGTTGATGATTACGTATTCTTCGGTCAGGTCGCAGCCCCAGGCGGTGGCGTCGCCGTCGCCCAGGTTTAGCTGCAACCGGAAAGTTACTTCGGGCCGCTTCATCAGCGCGACTACCGCATCCCGGTGAAAGGGTATGGGTTTACCGGCCTCCATGATGCAGACCCCGTTGATGAAGAGGTCTATCTTGTCCTCATCCGCGGCGGCGCCACTGCGTCCCAGGGCGGCTAACACTCGTCCCCAATTAGGGTCGGTCCCGAAAACCGCCGACTTGACCAGGCTGGAGGAGGCGATGGTTCTCGCCGCCATACGGGCCTCGGCGACGCTGGCTGCGCCGTCCACATCCACCACGATCAGGTGTGAAGCGCCTTCGCCATCCCGGGCTAACTCGCGAGTCAGGTAGGTGCAGATCTGGCGCAGAGCTTCGGCAAAAGTCGCTGCCTCCGGGGTTCCCTCGGTGATTTCCGCATTGCCGGCGGCGCCGTTAGCCATCAGCAGCACAGTATCGTTGGTGCTGGAGTCACCATCCACCGTCAGCATATTGTAGGTATCGTCGGCTACCTGGCTGAGGGTCTTCCGGAGGAAACCGGGTTCCACCGCCGCATCAGTGGTCAGGAAGGACAGCATAGTAGCCATATTAGGGTGAATCATACCGGAACCTTTGGCAATGCCGCCCAGTCGGATTTCCTTGCCGTCCAGTTGGAAGGAAACCGCTGCCTCTTTGGGACGAGTATCGGTAGTCATAATCGCCCGGGCCAGCGCGGGGCCGCCCTGACTTTCCAGTTCTATTTGTTCCACCCCGTCGCGAATCAGGGACATAGGCAGTTCCACCCCGATAACGCCGGTGCTGCACACCAGAGCCTCTTCCGGAGTAACGCCGGTCTTGGCTGCGGCCAGGCCGGTCATCTCGACGGCGTCAATATATCCTTGCTCTCCCACGCAGGTATTGGCGATACCGGCGTTGACAATCAGCGCCCGCATGGGAATCCCCTGGGCCAGCCGTTCCTGGTCCACCGTGACTCCGGGCGACCTGACGGTGCTGGTAGTAAAAACACCGGCAGTAGCGCAAGGGGCATCGGAAAAGAGGATGCCCAGGTCCAGCTTGTCTTCGGCAAAAGTTTTTAGCCCGGCAAAGGTAGCCCCGGCCACAAAGCCTTGCGGCGAGGTAATCGTGCCACCGTCCATGAACTCTATTGCACCGGCCATGAAAGGCGCCCCCTATAGAATGTCGAGTTTTACCGGCGAAAAGTATAACACAGAGTTTCCGGCAAGGCAGTAATCTGTTTGGCAAGAGGAAGCGCAAAACTCCGAGCCGCTCTCACCCCAGCCCTCTCCCCGGAGGAAAGGGATTTCAAAGGAGATAAGCGTGCATTGTCTTCAACCACCATCTTCACTCTCCCTCAGGGAGAGGGGCCGGGGGTGAGGGCATTCCAGAGCATCAGTTATTGGCCGGAGAACCTGAGTTATGGCAGTTAATAGCGTAATCATTACTAAAATAGCAAATTATAACTGTAATCGATAGATTAAGTCGGTGAAGTAGTCAAAAAACGACATATTATATTACGAACTAATGAAATATCCTGATTTGACAGCCTTTGACCTGATTGGTTATTATAACCCTCACCTGATAGCTTAAAAAGAGAATACTATATCTGGAACCCTTATCCAGAAAGGCAGAGGGAACGGCCCGATGAAGCCAAGCAACCGGCCCCGGTGGTGGAACCTTGGGGCAAGGTGCTAAATCCGGCTTCTCCCCGGTATGTGGGGTAGAGGAAAGATGAGGGAGCCGCGAAAAAAGTGTGCTTCTCTCAGTGAGAAGCTTTTTTTATGCTTGGGAAAGCGAGGTAGTTTTTGACCGTAAACGAAATACGTCCCATCCGGTGGGCGGACGGTATTCTGAAACTTTTGGACCAGACCCGGCTTCCGGCCGAGGAGCTGGTCGTCGAGTTGGCTGACTACCGCGGCGCCGTGGACGCGATTCGGAGTATGCAGGTTCGGGGCGCTCCCGCCATTGGCGTAACGGCGGCCTACGCCGTGGTTATGGCGGCGGCGGAGTCGGCAGCCAATGACGCAGAGTCCTTTTTGGCCGACCTTCGGGAAGCGGCGGCGGTGATTAACGCCGCTCGGCCTACGGCGGTTAACCTGCAATGGGCCGTGAGCCGGATGCTGGCCGTGGCCGAGGCGGAAGCGACTCCGGCAGGCGCCCGGGAACGGCTGCTGATTGAGGCCAGGCGCATTCAGGAGGAAGACGAGGAAATTAACCGCCGCATGGGAGATTTTGGCAAGACATTGATGCCTGACGGCGGAGCGGTGCTGACCCACTGCAATACGGGCGCATTGGCTACTTCGGCTTTCGGCACTGCCCTGGGCGTTATACGAGCCGGCTGGGAAGCGGGCCGGCGGTTCAAGGTTTTCAATACCGAGACTCGGCCTTTTCTGCAGGGCGCCCGGCTGACCTCCTGGGAGTTTCAGCAGTTGGGTATTCCCGCTACCCTGATTGTGGATTCGGCGGCTGGGCTGCTGATGCAGCGGGGTGAGATAAGCTGTGTCATAACCGGCGCTGACCGTATTGCGGCCAATGGCGATACGGCCAACAAGATTGGCACCTATGCTTTGGCCGTCTTGGCCCGGGAGAATGGAATACCCTTCTATATCGCCGCGCCCACCAGCACCGTTGACCTGAGTCTGGAATCGGGCGAAGAAATTCAGATTGAAGAGCGACCCGGCGTGGAAGTTACCCAAATTCAGGGTGTATCCACCGCGCCGTCCGGGGTGGATGCTCTGAATCCGGCCTTTGACGTTACGCCCCATCGTTATATCAGCGCAATCGTTACCGAAAACGCAGTAGTTCGCCCGCCCTATGTAGATGGCTTGAAGCTGGCCGTAGCCGGATAATCGACAGCCAGGCGCACCCAAATCAGGGATTGTTGAGGATATATTATGCCCACCGACCAGCAGACACGCCGCCGAATGGCCCGCACCGGTTTGACCGTATGTGAGGAAGACAAGGCTTGCCCGGGTTACTTGCTTTATGCGCCTATGAGCGGTGCTGGCGAGGTGTACCTGGTGAATTTGCAAGGCGAGGAAGTCCACCAGTGGAAACTGCCCCATCCGCCGGGCCTGTACGGCTACCTGCTGCCTAACGGGAACCTGTTCTATGGCGGCAAGACCCGGGATGAGACCTGGGATCGCTTCCCTTCCTGGAAGCGGTTCAAGGGCGGCGTAGTGCTGGAGGTCGATTGGGAGGGCAATATAGTCTGGGAACACTTCGACCCGGAACATCACCATGACGCTCGCCGGACACCGGAAGGCGGCGCGATGTATCTGACGGTAGAATTGATGAACCCGGACCTGGCGGCCCAAGTCCAGGGTGGAGTGCCCGGCACCGACGCCGAGGGTATGTGGGCGGATGTCATAGTTGAAGTGGATGCGTCCGGCAATCGAGTCTGGGAATGGCACGCCGCCGCACATCTGGACCCGGCGCAGCATATCCTTACCTTCAACGACCTTAGGGATGAGTGGAGCCACGGCAATACGGTAGCTCCCCTGGATGGCGACCGGGTGATGTTCAGCTTCCGAAACATATCTACTGTGGGAATAATCGACAAGAAGTCGGGAGACATAACCTGGCAACTGGGAGATACAGTACTGGCCCAGCAGCACGACCCTAACCTGCTGCCCAACGGCAATGTCCTCATCTACGATAACGGTTCCCACCGGAAGCACGTCGGGCTTCCCTTTTCGCGGGTCATCGAAGTTGACCCGGCCACCAACGAAATAGTTTGGCAGTATCAGGATTCGCCGGCCTATAACTTTTTCAGCCCCTACATTTCCGGGGCGCGCCGGATCCCTAACGGGAACACCCTGATAACTGAGGGGATGTTTGGCCGAATGTTCCAGGTAACTGCTGCCGGTGAAGTTGTTTGGGAATACATTAACCCTTATTTCTATGCCGACGCAGAAGGGCAGGTTGTAAACCGGGTTTTCCGGTCCACTTTTTACGCTGCCGGTGAAGTTCCCAATTTATAGGAGTGATATGGTTGGTCAGGAAGTAACTGTCGGTGTAATTGGCGGCAGCGGTCTCTATGAAATGGAGGGGCTGACCGATGTTGATTACGTTGACCTGGACACACCCTTTGGCAAACCCTCGGACAACGTGGTAATCGGTACGCTGGATGGAATCCGGGTTGCTTTCCTGCCCCGGCACGGCAGAGGCCATCGCATTAACCCTACCGGGATACCGGCTCGGGCCAACATTTTCGCCCTGAAAACTTTGGGGGTTCGGCGCATCGTTTCGGTCAGCGCCGTCGGCAGCCTGAAGGAGGAATTTGCTCCGCTGGACCTGGTTGTTCCGGACCAGCTAATCGACCGCACCCGCAGTCGAGTCAATACTTTCTTTAACGAAGGGATTGTAGCGCATATCGGTTTTGCCGACCCTTTCTGTCCCCAGGCCAGTGCGGTTATTGCGGCGGCCGGGAATGAAGTTGGAGTGCCTACCCATTCGGGTGGAACGATGGTAGTTATGGAAGGCCCGGCCTTTTCCACCCGGGCCGAGTCCTTTATGTACCGTTCCTGGGGTGCGGACATCATCGGGATGACTGCGCTGCCGGAAGCGAAGCTGGCGCGGGAAGCGGAAATTTGCTATGCCACCATGGCCTGGATAACCGACTATGACTGCTGGCACGAGTCGGAAGAGACCGTAACCGTTGAGCTGGTGGTGCAAAATCTGCTGCAGAATGTGTCAAATTCCCGGGAAATGCTGCGCCGGGTTATTCCGCAGTTGGGAACAGCCTCGGATTGCGCCTGCAATTCCGCCCTGAAGGACGCCATTATAACGGCTCCCGAAGCAGTGCCGGAGGAGGTCAAACAAAAATTGGCCCCCATTGTAGGCAAGTATCTGGGTTAGCGGATTGGTAAATGCGGGAAGCCTATCGGAATCAGTAAATCGAGCGGCGGCGCGACCGCTATTCAAACAGGAGGTAAGTACTATGCCCAGGCAAGCACCTGGCGAACCCTATTACCGGGTGGATTCCGATGAAGCCCGGTCGATTCTGGATGAAGACGCCGGCGGAACAGTCGTGGTTGATGTCCGGCGGGACGACGAATGGGTTACCGGCCATATTGCCGGCGCGATTCATATCCCCATAGATGACCTTCCCGACCGGATAGAGGAAGTGCCCCGGGATAAAAAAGTGCTGTTTATCTGCGCTATGGGTGTCCGCAGCGGTCTGGCGTGCGAAGTAGCCTTTTCCATGGGCTACGATACCGAAAATCTCTATAACATCGATGACGGTACGCCGGCCTGGATTGCCGGAGGACATCCCACTGCCTACCACTAATGCGTATGCGGTAACGAAAAACCGCAAAACAGAACAAAGAGGAGTTGACTTTTGGCTTTACAAGATACCAAAGGAGATGTCAGGGACTTGTCCCTGGCGAAAGAAGGAGTAAATCGAATCCAGTGGGCGGAACGGGAGATGGGCGTCCTCCGCATCATTCGCGAGCGTTTTGCCCGGGAGAAGCCCCTGCAAGACCTGCGAATGGCTGCCTGTCTCCACGTAACCACTGAGACGGCTAACCTGGCGATAACCCTGAAAGAGGGTGGCGCTGACCTGGTTCTGTGCGCCAGCAATCCTCTCAGTACTCAGGATGACGTGGCTGCCGCACTGGTCAGCGAATACGGTATCCCCACTTTTTCCATCAAAGGGGAAGACAACGAGACCTATTACCGGCATCTGGGCGCCGTCCTGGATCACCGGCCCCAATACACGATGGACGATGGCGCCGACCTGGTTAGTCTCCTGCATCGGGAACGCTCGGACCTGCTCCAGAACGTGGTGGGCGGCACCGAAGAAACTACCACCGGGGTCATCCGCCTGAATGCTATGGCTGCCGATAACGCCCTGAAGTACCCCATAATCGCGGTCAACGAAGCGGAGACCAAGCATTTCTTCGACAATCGTTACGGCACCGGCCAAAGCACCCTGGATGGCATCACCCGAGCCACCAATATTCTTTGGGCCGGCCGCCGGGTGGTGGTTGGCGGCTACGGCTGGTGCGGCCGGGGCGTAGCTTCCCGGGCCCGGGGTATGGGCGCCCACGTTATCGTTACTGAAGTGAACGCCGTCCGCGCCCTGGAAGCGGTAATGGATGGATTTACCGTTATGCCCGGGTTGGAAGCGGCCCGGGTCGGAGAAGTCTTCATTACAGTTACCGGCGGTTTCCACACTATCGGTGAAGAACACCTGGCCGCGATGCCCGATGGGGCGATTATTTCCAACAGCGGCCATTTCAATGTAGAGATTGACATTCCTGCCCTGGAAGCTATGTCGGTGAGCCACCGGGAAGTACGGCCCTTTGTGGGGGAATACACCACCACCGACGGGCGCCGGCTCTATCTGCTGGGTGAAGGCCGGTTAATCAACCTGGCCGCCGCCGAAGGCCACCCTTCGGCGGTTATGGATATGAGTTTTGCCAATCAGGCCCTGAGCGTGGAATATCTGGTCAAGAATCAGGAGAACCTGAAGCCGGGAGTGTATGTGGTGCCGACTGAGACGGACCAGGAAGTTGGCCGGCTCAAGCTGGAGTCTATGGGAATCCACATTGACTCCTTGACGGCGAATCAACAGCGTTACCAGGAAAGTTGGGAAGAGGGCACCTGATTCCCGCACCGCCCCTCGGCCCACCAAATCTGTTTGCGGCGGAACACCACTTCAAGTCCCTGGCAATTTGCAACTATTCCCGTTCCCCGCAATATCAAATGGAGGATTTACCAATGCCAATACAATTTATGACTTCCCCTAAATATCTGCTGACTTCCGAATCGGTGACCGAAGGCCACCCGGACAAGCTTTGCGACCAGATTTCGGATGCCGTCCTGGATGCTGCCCTGTCCGGAGACCGGATGAGTCGGGTGGCCTGCGAAACCGTTGCCACCAAGAATCTGGTGATGGTGACCGGCGAGATTACCACCGGCTCTCCGCTGGATTTCAACGAGATTGCCCGCGGCGTAATGCAGGAAATCGGATATGTTGACGTCAAGTACGGACTGGACGGCAATTCCTGCGGCGTAATCGCTCACGTCAGCCAACAGTCGCCGGACATCAGCAGTGGCGTAACCACCTCGCTGGAACATCGGGGCGAATCGGAGGCCGACGCCCGGCGCGCTACCGGGGCCGGCGACCAGGGTATGATGGTTGGCTTCGCCTGTAACGAGACCGAAGGGTTGATGCCCCTTACGGTGGACTTGTCGCACCGTCTGGTGGAGCGACTGTCCGCAGTTCGCAAGGATGGCGTTCTTCCCTACCTGGGCCCCGACGGCAAATCTCAGGTAACCGTCGAGTATCGCCACGGCCGGCCACACCGGGTAGATGCCGTGGTTATCAGCACCCAGCATGAGGACCAGCAAGACCGGGACGCCTTCACCAAGCAGTTGCGCAAGGACATCAGGAAGCACGTTATTGATCCCATTGCCGGCGAGATGATGGACGATGATACCAACATCTTCGTGAACCCCAGCGGCTGGTTCGTCGTTGGCGGGCCCCAGGGGGACACCGGCCTGACCGGGCGCAAGATTCTGGTGGACACCTACGGGGGCATTGCCCGGCACGGCGGCGGCGCTTTCTCCGGTAAAGACCCGACGAAGGTTGACCGGTCCGGCGCCTACGCCGCCCGGTACGTCGCCAAGAATCTGGTAGCCGCCAAACTGGCCGACCGGGTGGAGGTCATCGTTTCCTACGCTATCGGCGTTGCCGAGCCTATTTCGGTGTCGGTGGAAACCTTTGACACCAACCACCTGGACAACGGTCGCATTGAAGAGCTGGTCCGGGAAAACTTCGACCTGCGTCCCGGCGCAATTATCGAGGACCTGAACCTGCGCCGTCCCATCTATCGCCGGACGGCGGCCTACGGCCACTTCGGACGCAACGATATGGACTTGCCCTGGGAGCGCACGGACAAGGCGGACACGCTGCGGCAGCAGGCGGGAATCTAGGTTCCTGACCCGTTGACGCTAAATTAACTTAATGCTTTGCGGTACAATGTCCCTCACTTCGACTTTGCCTGTCAGCGCAAGCCGGGGTGAGGGGCATTAGGTGTTTTGGCGGGAAGTGTAATGACGACGTCGATAAAATTTGGCACCGATGGCTGGCGGGCCATCATTGCCGACGAGTTTACCTTTACTAACGTGGCTCGTTGCGCGCAAGGGGTGGTGGAGTATCTGAAGGAAGAGGGAACAGCTGACAGAGGTTTGGTGGTCGGCTATGATACCCGCTTCCTTTCCCGGGAGTTTGCCGAGACAGTGGCGTCGGTCTGCGCCGGCAACGGGGTTCGGGCATTACTGACCCGGCAGCCGGCCCCGACTCCGGTAGTCAGCTTCAGCGTCCTAGCCCAGAAGTCAGCCGGGGCAGCCATCATTACCGCCAGCCACAATTCCGGCATCTGGAACGGGTTCAAGTTCAAGCCCGAATACGCCGGAAGCGCCACTGACGAAATTACCGACCGCCTGGAAGCGAAAATCGAGGCTTCCCAAGCTCCCGGTTACATGGCGTTGTCGGAAGGAAAGGAAAAGGGATTGGTAGTGGAGTTCGACCCTGAACCGGCTTATCTGGAGGGTATCGCCGGGCTGGTGGACTTGCCGGCGATACGGCGGGCGGGATTCTCGGTGATGGTGGATGCAATGTACGGGGCAGGAGCCGGTTACATCCCGGAGTTGCTGTCGGGAGGGCCTGCGACCGTAAGCGAGCTGCATGGCTGCCGGAATCCGGCCTTTCCGGGTATGACCCAGCCGGAACCAATTGCGCCCAACCTTGCCGAGCTGATGGAACGGGTGCCGAGCAGCGGAGCCTCGGTAGGGATTGCCCTGGACGGCGATGCGGACCGGGTAGGCATAGTGGACGAAAAAGGCAATTTTCTGAGCACCCTGGAAGTATTTTCGCTGCTGGCCCTCTACCTGCTGGACTGTAAGGGACAGCGCGGGGCCATCGTAAAGGGAGTAACATCTTCCAGTATGCTCAACAAGTTGGCCGACCGATTCGGTGTAGCCATCCACGAGATGCAAGTAGGCTTTAAGCATATTGGCCCGCGATTCAGTCAGGTTGATGGCGTCATCGGGGGCGAGGAAAGCGGCGGATTCGCCTTCCGGGGACACATTCCGGAGCGGGACGGAATTTTGAGCGCTCTCTATATCCTGGAATTTATGGCCCGAACCGGCAGGACGCCTTCCCAGTTGGTCGAGGAGTTGTTCTCGCTGGTGGGCCCTCACTACTACCGGCGTCGCGACGTCAGCTTTAGTCCGGCAGCCCGGCCCGAAATCCAGGCGCGGCTCCGATCAACCGCCCTGACCGAATTGGCCGGTTTGCCCATTCGTGGAACCGATGAGATTGACGGTCGGCGTCTCTTTTTTGACCAGGCCTGGCTGGCCTCCCGCTTTTCCGGGACCGAGCCCCTGCTGCGGATATACTGCGAAGCGGAAAGTCCGGCCCTGGTAGATCGCTTGCTGGACGCCGCTTCCGAATATCTGGGTGTTTAGCGGCTGATTTGGCTTGGCAGGGCGATTGATTTCGACCCGGCGTATCTCTCTGCTGCGCCTGCCGGGTATAATAGATTGCGGCAGCCACAAAATTTGAGTGGGGTACGCTGTGTCTGAAATTTCGGAAAGTCGCGCCGGTCGCAGTTACATAATTGCCGGCGTGGTCGCGACAGGCTCTATTTTAGTGGCGGTGCTCGCTTCCCAAACCATCGGACGGGGCGCCGATGTGGATTTCATAAATCTGTTTGTGGAACGGCTGTCCGGCAACTCCGCTTCTTTTCTGGGTGGATTGGTCAGAGCTTCGTCCCTCTTCGCTTTCGCTGCCGGTCTGGCTTCGGCGGTCAACCCCTGCGGATTTGCCATGCTGCCGGCCTATTTGGGCCTCTATCTGGGTTCCGGGGCAGCCGATGAGGCCGGCGCTCGGCCTTTGGCCCAACTGCGCCAGGCGGGGCTGGTAGGCGCGGCGGTTACCGCCGGTTTCGTGGCCCTGTTCGGACTGGCCGGTACGGTAATTGGCTTGGGAGCTTCCATTGTAGTCAGTTACATCCCCTGGATTGGATTGATAATTGGTCTGCTGCTGTCGCTTACCGGGGCCTGGCTGATTGGCGGCGGCAAGCTCTATACCGGAGTAGCCGCCCGCGCTGCTTCCCGCATTGGCGACCCGCGTCAAGTGAATATCAAAGGCTACTTCCTCTTTGGCGTTAGCTACGGGACGGCCTCCCTGAGCTGCACTCTTCCCATCTTCCTGGCCGTACTGGGTCTTACCGCTTCCGACGTCAGCTTCTTCGGCATCCTGCTGGACTTCTTCCTGTTTTCCCTGGGGATGGGTCTGGTTATTGTGGTGCTGACTTTGGGGATAGCCTTCTTTCGGGGGGCAATGGTCGGTGGACTGCGGAGAGCGCTGCCATACATTCAGCCGCTGGGATACTGGCTGATGGTGCTGGCCGGCACCTACATCACCTTCTACTGGCTGACTATTGGCGGCCTTTTTCAGGGATAGCCAGGCGTCAGAGCATTTAACCCGAAACGCCAAAACGAGGACGGCCTTTGGCTGCCGTCCTCGTTCCTATTTGCTACTCCCGGACAGCCTGGGTTAACGCTTGGTGTACTGGGGGGCGCGGCGAGCCCGCTTCAAGCCGTACTTCTTGCTTTCCTTGATGCGGGAGTCCCGAGTAACCAGCCCGTGGCGCCGCAGGGTGGCTTTGAGATTCAGGTCGTAAACGATCAAAGCGCGGGCAATGCCATGCCGGATCGCTTCCGCCTGGGCGTTTACCCCGCCTCCGGTTACCTGGGCTACCAACTGGAAGCGATTGTTGGTGTTGGTTACCCGGAAGGGTTCGTTGATAACGACCTGCCAGGGGAGCCAGTTAAAGTAGTCCTCGACCAGCTTGCCATTAACGAGCATTGGCCCGCCGTCGGCGACCGGGTAGAGGCGCACCCGGGCGATGGCCGTCTTGCGTTTTCCGGTACCGTAGAAATACTGCTGTTGTGATTCCGCCTGCACCAAAACTATAATCCGTCCTTAATTTCCTTCAGTTTGTTCCGACAATTGACCTACCTGCGCCTGATGCGGGTGAGTGGCGCCGGTATAAACCTTGAGTCGTTTCAGCATTTCCCGGCCCAGCTTGTTGCGGGGCAGCATACCCTTGACTGCCAACTGCAACACCCGGTCCGGGTGGGAGGCCAGCATATCCCGCAGGATAAAGGACTTGAGATTGCCGACGTAACCGCTGTGCCGATAGTAGGTCTTCTGCATCAGCTTGTCGCCGGTAATCCGAACCTTGTCCATATTGACCACGACTACGTGGTCCCCGGTCAGGACATGGGGCGTATAGGTGGGCCGGCCTTTGCCCTGGAGGGCAACGGCCACATCCCGGGCCAGCCGACCGAGAGACTGGCCGGTGGCGTCGATTACGCGCCAGTTTTGCGGGACCTGCCCGCTCTTTGGAAAGTAGGTGCTAGTTCGTTTCATAATCGTCCTTGACTTGTAACCGGCAATCCGGATACTTCACTTCCATCAGATACAATCCCCGGGCCGGCAGGGAACCTAAAGACTCTGCCGATAGGCTTCCGATTGGTTCAGCTGCCTCACCCAGGATGATTTTCAGGGCATTGCCGGGCCAGATTCCTTTGCCGATTTGGACCAGGGCTGCATTGGTTCGGCGTATCTGATGCAGCATAAATCCGTTGGCTTCGCAGGTGATGGACACCGTATCGGGAAACTCCAATCCCGGGGCGACTTCCCAGCGGAAGACTTGTCTGACTGCGCTCCGGTCTATGGGGTGGCCCGGCGCCAGGGGGCGAAAATCGTGAATCCCCAGCAGGTCTTGGGCAGCCCGGTGCATATCTTCGATTTTTAACGGTTCCCGTACCCAGTGATAGTAATGCCGCATCAGGGGGGAAGGCAAAGACCGATTCAGGAGCCGGTACTGATACACTCGGCTGGCTGCGCTCCGGCGAGAGTCAAATCCTGGCTCTACTTCCATCGCCCTAATTACTTTGATGTCCCCGGGCAGGTAGTAATTGAGCGCCCTCACGAAAATATCGGCTTCGTATTTGCGGTCGGTAGTGAAATCTATTACCTGACCAAAGGCGTGCGCGCCCGAATCGGTGCGGCTGGCCCCACGAATCCGTATATGCTGCCCCAGGAACTTCCTTAACGCTTCTTCTACCGCTCCCTGAATTGTAATCTCATTGGCCTGAATCTGAAAACCGGCATAGCCAGCGCCGTCATATTCCAGCGTCAGCGCCAGCCTGCGGACGGTGTCGGGGGGATCCCCGCCGGCCGCAGCGTTGCTCATTCCCTCTAAATACCCTGCGCCGATCCATACCGGTGTCGATACAAGGTTACACCAGCTCGATCACAGCCATTTGGGCGCCGTCGCCCTGCCGTGGGCCGAGTTTGACGATGCGGGTGTACCCACCGGGACGGGTCTCGTAGCGAGGGGCTAGGTCGTCGAATACTTTCTTAACCACCTGCTTATTGGGTATCTGGGCCAAAGCCAGCCGGCGATGGTGGAGATTCCCCTTCTTGCCGTGGGTAATCAGTTTTTCCGCAACGATACGAGTTTCCTTGGCCTTGGCCAGAGTAGTGGTTATTCGTTCATGTCGAATCAGCTCGCAGGTAAGGCCCCGCAGGAGGGCTTTCCGCTGATCCTTGTACCGGCTCAGATTACGGCCGGCGACACGATGGGATGCCATGGTTAGCAGTCCTCCTCGTCGTCTGGGTAATCATCATCAGGGTCTTCATCGGAATCATCCTCTTCGTCTTCGTAGTCCGAAGCTGAGGTTCCAGTAAATTCATTCAGCGAATTATTGTCGGGCTGAGATGGCTGAATAACTGCAATACCGTCCATCTCATCGTCTTCCGCAACATCGATGTCGCCACCGGGTAAGATAGCGAACCCGCCTTCGGCGCCGGCTCGCTCCGACCCCGGGCCTACTCCCTGTTCGGCAAGTTTGCCTCGTAACTCGCTCAAAGATTTCTCCCCAAAGTTGCGAATCTTCAGCAAGTCCTCGTCGGACATTTCCAGGACTTCGCCCATCCGGGTAATGTGAGCGCGTTTCAAACAGTTCAAGGTTCGGTGTGACAATTCCAACCGCTCGATGGGGGTCTGGTAAATCTCCGGGGACAAGCTTAGTTTCGGGCGACTGAAAACGGTAGTTTCGCCTCCGGAGAGATTCTTGAAAAGGAAAAAGTCATCCACCAGCGCGTTCGCCGCCTCACCCAGGGCATCCAGAGGGGTAATAGTGCCGTCCGTCCACAACTCCATTACCAGACGTTCATAATCGGTTCTCTGGCCGACTCGGGTAGGTTCCCGGGTGTAGTTGACCTTCTTGATCGGGTTAAAAATAGCGTCCACCGGCAATACCCCAACCTGCAATCCGGTGTTGCCCTCCGCTTGCGACTGGTAACCGAGACCGGACTCGACGTTAAACTCGATGGACAGGTTGGATTCGGTATCGTCCAGAGTCGCCAGATGGAGTTCCGGGTTCACTATCTCAAAATCGCTGGATGTAGCAATATCGCCGGCGCAGACTCGACCTTCCCCCTGTACGTCCAGGCGCATCTTGCCGGTTCGTTCGCTTTGCGAGCGAATTCTGATGCGCTTGATGTTGAGCAGCAGGTCCATGACCTCTTCTTTGACTCCCGGGATAGCGGTATATTCGTGGACTACGTTGTCAATTTTGACCCAGGTTATGGCGCTGCCCCGGATGGAACTAATCAGGAAGCGGCGCAGGGGATTGCCGAGGGTATGGGCAAATCCGGGCACCAACGGTTCCAGCGCCACCCGGGCGTAATCCTCAGTGGATTCCAGGACGGTGATACTGGGCCTGATATTTTCCGAGGCGCTTTCCGGCGGCCCCGAAGGGAGGATATAAGTTTCTAACATGAGACTTACTACCTCGAATAGAACTCTACGATTAGCCGGGAATTGATACTCTGGGTCAGGTCCTCATCTGCCGGCAGGGCCACTACTTCGCCCACCATTTCATTGATGTCCAGCGACAGCCAACCGGGTATGGGCCGCTTGGGAATACCGGCGGTTCTTTCCTTGAAGAAGTCGCTGTTCTTTGAAGACTCTTTCCAGGAAATAACGTCTCCGGCCCGGACCAGAAAAGACGGAATATCGGTCTTGACTCCGCCGACCATGAAATGGCCGTGGCGCACCATCTGCCGCGCCTGCTTGCGTGAATCGGCGAAACCAAACAAATACACGATGTTATCCAGGCGGCGTTCCAGGGTTCGGAGCAGATTGAGACCGGAGATTCCGGGGTTGTTGAAAGCCTCCGCCATATAGCGGCGGAACTGGCCTTCCATAACGCCGTAAATCTGCCGGGCCTTCTGCTTCTCTCGCAGATGCACCCCGTAATCCGAAGAGCGTCGCCGGCGGTTCATCTGATCGCCTGGGGGAGAATGGCGCTTTTCCACGGCGCACCGTGGGGTGAAGCACCGGTCTCCTTTCAGGAATAACTTTTCCCCTGCCCGCCGGCAGAGGCGGCAGGATGGCCCTGTATATCTTCCCATATTTCTTTACTATACCCTTCTTCGTTTTGGCGGTCGGCAGCCATTGTGGGGGATGGGAGTCACGTCGCGGATGCTGGTAACCAGCAGACCGGCTCCCTGCAGCGAACGAATCGCTGCCTCCCGACCGGCTCCGGGCCCTTTGATATATACATCGATCTGTCGCAGCCCCATATCCATACCCCGGCGGGCGGCTTGTTCCGCCGCCCGTTGCGCGGCGAAGGCGGTTCCCTTGCGGGAACCCTTAAAGCCCACCGTACCGGCGCTGGCCGAGGCAATTACGTTGCCGTCCGAATCGGTGATGCTTACCAGGGTATTATTAAAGGTGGAATAAATGTAGGCGCGCCCCTGGGGCACTGTGCGGCGTTCCCGCCGTCTGGTTCTTGGCCTGGGCATAAACTTCCCTCAACAATACGCTGCTTTACTTCTTGCCACCGGTGCGGCGGCCCCGACCGGCAACGGTGCGGCGGGGGCCCTTGCGGGAGCGGGCATTGGTGCGAGTCCGCTGCCCGTTCACGGGCAATCCCCGGCGGTGGCGCAGACCCCGGTAGGAGCCAATCTCGATCAGGCGGCGAATGTTCTGGTTTACTTCCCGGCGCAGGTCGCCTTCGGTTAAATACTCCCGGTCCACGATTTCTCGAATCCGGTCCACCTGGAATTCGTCTAATTCGTTCATCCTGGGGGACATATCCGGGTCGATTCCGGCTTTCTCCAGAATCTCGGCGGCAATTAGGGGCCCGACGCCGTAGATACTGCGCAAGGCAATATAGGCCCTCTTGCGGTCGGGAACGTCAACACCGGCTATACGAACCATAACCTAATCCTCCTGAAATTCGGTCAGCTAACCCTGCCGCTGGGCATGGCGCGCATTAGAGCAAATCACTCGCACTATTCGCTTGCGCCGGATTATCCGGCATTTATCGCACCTGGGCTTGACCGATGCCGTTACTCGCATATAAACCTCCCGGAACCTGGATAATGTCGGAGCCTTCCTTACTTGAAGCGGTAAGTAATCCGTCCCCGACTCAAATCGTAGGGAGAGAGTTCTACCAGCACCCGGTCTCCGGGCAGTACCCGGATAAAGTGCATCCGTATCTTGCCGGAAACATGGGCTAATACCTGGTGGTCGTTGGGGAGTTCCACCCGGAACATACCATTAGGCAGAGCTTCAGTAACTTTGGCTTCTACCTCTATAGCCTCTTTCTTCGGCATAACTCTCCTTGCATTGGCGTCGCGTCGCCGAAGCGACGCATCAAAGACCTTGCCTGACCGGTCAGGAATGCTTGGTAAGAATTTCGGGACCGTCTTCAGCTATCCCAATAGTATGCTCAAAATGGGAGGACAAGGAACCGTCGGCGGTTACCACGGTCCAGTTGTCGTCCAGTACCCTGGTGCGCCGGTCTCCCACGTTCAGCATAGGTTCAATGGCGATACACATTCCGGCGCGCAGGAGTTGGCCGCGTCCCGGCTGACCGTAATTGGGCACTTGGGGGTCTTCGTGGAGGAAACGGCCTATTCCATGTCCCACATATTCCCGAACCACGCCGTAACCGCGAGCCTCGGCAAAGGTCTGCACGGCGGCGCCGATGTCGCCGATGCGGTTGCCGGGGCGAGCCGCTTTGATGCCCTCTTCCAGACTAAGACGAGTGGCTTCCATTAAATCCAGGGCTTCCTGGCTGACTTCTCCCACCGCCACCGAGACGGCGGCATCACCGATGAAACCGTCAATTGTGGCGCCCACGTCCATCTTGATGATTTCGCCTTCCTTGAGGACTCGACGACCGGGGATGCCGTGAACTATCTCATCGTTAACCGAGGCGCAAATGGAACCGGGAAAGCCCTGGTACCCCTTGAAGGCCGGCGTGGCTCCATGCCGGATAATTTCCTTATAGGCGATGTTATCCAGCTCGCGGGTAGTTATCCCGGGCTCGACGGAGCGCTTGAGCAGAGTCAAGGTAGCGCCCACGACGGCGCCGGCGCGGCGCATCGCCTCCATTTCCTGCTGGGACTTTATGGTTATTCCACCGCTGTAAGGGGAAGGGGTATTGGAAGCGGTTTCTACTTTTCGTTTGCGATTCATTCCGTCTATCTTACTCCCGTTAACGCCCGTTGGAAACCCCGATTTTAACCCAAGTTCCCCGGGCTGTCCAGTCCCAGGGCCGTCAGGGCCAGTTGGTTAATAGTTTCCACCGGGCCAACACCGGATATTTCCCGCAGTAATCCCTGCTGTCGATAAAAGTCCAGCACCGGCGCGGTCTGTTCCTGATATACATTAATCCGGACCTGTACCGCTTCGGCTTTATCGTCGGCGCGCTGGTACAATTCGCCGCCACACCGGACACAAGCCGGCGGAGCGGAAAACTGCTCTTCAGACAGGTTATAGGGCGCCTGACATCCTCGGCACAAAAACCGGCCGCCCAACCGCCGGACCAGTTCAGCCTCGGGTACATCCACCAGCAGGACGTTGTCCAAGTTTCTGGATTGAGCGTCCAGGGCCTGGGCTAGAGCAATTGCCTGCTCCCGGGTTCTGGGAAAGCCGTCCAGGATAAACCCGGAATCCGGGTCTAATTCCTGAACCGCGTTCAGCACCATCTCGATTACCAGGTCGTCGGGAACCAGGTGGCCTTTGTTCATAAACTCGGCGGTCCGGAGACCCAGGGGAGTGCCTTCATGCAAATGGGACCGGAACAAGTCGCCCGAGCTTATATGGGCCAGGTGCAGCTTTTCCTTAAGTAATTGGGCTTGAGTTCCCTTGCCGGCTCCGGGCGGCCCAAACAGGGCCATTCTCAGCGATGCAGCCAAAGTTTATCTCAGGAATCCTTCATAGTTTCGCATCAGCAGTTGGGCTTCCAACTGGCGCAGCGTGTCCAAACCCACTCCCACCATAATCAGGAGGCTGGTGCTGCTCAACTGAATAGCTTGAACATTTGTTACCAGGGATGCCAGATAAGGCACTATCGCTACAAACCCAAGAAACAGGGCTCCGCCGGTGGTAATTCGGACGATTATCCGGTTCAAATAATCCTGCGTGGGCCGTCCCGGCCGGATGCCGAGCACAAACCCGCCGTTTCGCTGCAAATTCTCGGCCAGGTTCTGCTGCTGGAACACCACCAGCGTGTAGAAGAAGGTGAAGATCACCACCAGAATGAAGACCAGAATCCAGTACACCACCGACGTTGGATTGAATAAATCGACCAGGAATCTGGCTACATCGCCGACGGTTCCGGTGCTGGTGGCAAAGTAAGTTGCCACGGTGCCCGGCAGAATCACGATGGAGAAGGCGAAGATGAGGGGAATCATTCCCGCCGAATTTATCCGCAGCGGGATGTAAGTGCCACCGCTCTGCCGGTACATACGTCCGCCCCGGAAGATACTGCGTCCGTACTGGACCGGAATCCGGCGGTGCGCCTCATTGAACAGTACAATGAGGGCGATAATCAGCACCCCGATAATGACGAAGAAACCGATCCCCAACACATCCTGCCGGTCCAGGAACCCCTGGGTTATCAAGCCGGGGAAACCGGCAACGATTCCGGCGAAAATAATCAACGAAATACCGTTTCCGATACCCCGTTCCGTGATTAGCTCGCCGAGCCAGACCAGGAACATAGTTCCCGCGGTCATCGAAATTATGGCGGCCATCGTGGGCAGCAGAGCATCTCCGGTAAAGCCTACATTGGTCAAGACATTGCTTTGCTGCAACAGAATCAACTGACCGAACCCCTGAGCCAGGGCAATGGGAACAGTGAGCCAGTGCACAATTCGGTTAATCTTGGCCCGGCCCGCTTCCCCTTCCCGGGACAACTGCTGCAGCGATGGAATCACCGGAGTAAGCAGCTGCATCACGATGGAAGCGGTAATGTAGGGAAACACGCCCAAAGCCACGATACTCATTCGGCTCAGGGCGCCGCCGCTGAACAGGTCCAGGAAACCCAGCAGCGGGTTATTCTCAAATAGCTCGTTCAGTTGTGCCGTATTGATGCCGGGGATGGGAACGTGGGACACGAACCGGTAAATTGCCAGCATACCCAGCGTAAAGAGAATTTTGTATCTCAAATCCGGGAGGCTGAAGGCATCCACCGCCGCCTGAATCAGACGGGGCCATCGACCGCCACCTTGTGTTTCCGCGGAAATCATCGCCTAGATTTCCTCAACTGACCCGCCGGCCGCTTCAATCTTGCTCCGGGCCGAATCGGTAAACTCGTTGGCTACCACAGTCAACGCTTTTCCCAGTTCGCCGTTTCCCAGCACCTTCACCGGCCGCTTCAGGTTGTTCACTAACCCTTGCTGGTAGAGCAGGTCGAGCGTAATCCGCTCTCCCGCGTCGAAGCTGTCCAGGTCTTGCAGTTTAACTAACGAATACTCGGTCTTAAATTTATTATTGAACCCCCGCTTCATCGGGAGCCCTTTGATCAGGGGCAATTGTCCACCCTCAAATCCCGGCCGGATGCGATAGCCGGAGCGAGATTTCTGCCCCTTCATCCCGCGGCCTCCGTAACTGCCCTGTCCTGCGGCATCCCCTCGACCGACCCGCTTGCGGGCCTTGCGAGCCCCCGGCGAGGGAACAATGTTGTGCTCCATCATAGTGGATATTTCTCCTGGAAAACTCAGTCCGGAACGCAAGTTCATCAAACTTGCGCCGCCGGGTTATATTCCTTCAGTTGTTCGGGCGGCCGGAAATTCGGCCTCCCGCTGGCAATGCTCGGTTAGTCTTCGGCTATCTCTTCCACGGTAACCAGGTGCGAGATTTTGTTGACCATCCCCCGGATAGTAGGGGTATCGCCATGGGTTACCGAGTGATGCAGCCGGCGTAAACCCAGGGCGCGGACTACTCGCCGTTGGTCCTGGGGTTTTCCGATAAAGCTTTTGGTCCAGGTTATCTTCAATTGGGCCATCGAAACACCTGTCGAATTTCGCCTTTAACCGGCGGATTGGTTACCCAGGCGGCGGGCGACTTCCACCTGTGGGTCCCGGAGCCGACGCAGGGCCTCCAGGGTAGCTTGAACTGTATTTATAGGGTTTCTGGAACCCAGGGACTTGCCTACCACGTCCCTTACGCCGGCCAGTTCCAGGATGGCGCGCATCGCTCCGGCGGCGATTATCCCGGTTCCTTCCGGGGCCGGCTTGAGGACTACGATGGAAGCGCCGACCTTAACGGTCATTTCATGGGGAATCGTGCTTCCCTTGATTGGCACCTGAACTATACTGCGCCGGGCGATGGCGTTCCCCTTTCTGACCGCATCGGGAATAACCAGGGCCTTGCCCATTCCCGCGCCCACATTGCCGCCGCCGTCGCCCACAACAACCAGGGCGTTAAAGCGCAGTCGGCGGCCGCCTTTGACTACTTTGGCGATACGGCGAGTATAGACTACTCTCTCAGTAAACCCGGAAGGGTCTTCTTCCCCTTCCCGGGGCGGTCTGCTGGATCTGGGTCTGCTGGCAGCGTTAACCATTAGAACTGTAACCCTCCCTCGCGGGCCGCTTCGGCCAGAGCCTTAACCCGTCCGTGATACTTGTAACCGCCCCGGTCGAAGACTACCCGGGTAATTCCCCGTTCCTGGGCGCGTTGGGCCAGGAGCGCGCCTACCGCCGTAGAAACCGCCGTCTTGGGGCGTATTGCTTCGTTGTTCGCGTCAGCCGTTTCCTGACTGGAGACGGCCACCAGGGTTGTCCCCCCGGTATCGTCAATTATCTGGGCGTAAATAGACCGCAAACTGCGAAACACGCATAGCCTGGGCTGTTCCGGCGTACCGGAAACCTTCTTACGCACTCGGCGGTGTCGCACGTTCCTGAGTTTACGGGCATCTCTGTCTCTGGGCATTTTCTAGCCTTACTCTCCGTTGGATGGTTATCCGGTCAGGTCAGTTATGCTTTGCGGGCGGCCGCCTTGCCGGGCTTGAAGTGAAGCACCTCGCCCTGGTAGCGGATACCTTTTTCCTTGTATGCGTTGGGGGGACGAACTTTCCGTACCTGGGCTGCCAGTTCGCCTACCTTCTGTTTGTCGATGCCCCGGACGTGGACCCGGTTATTTCCTTCCACCTCCAGAGTAACGCCTTCCCGGGGTTTAATCTCCACCGGGTGACTGTAGCCTACGTTGAGGACTATACCGTCTCCCGATTGCTGAACCCGATAGCCTACACCCATTAACTCCAGGGTTTTGGTGTAGCCTTCCGTTACACCCACCAGAGCATTGGCAATCAGGCTTCGGGTCAGGCCGTGCAGGGCGTGGTGAAACTTGCGTTCCGACAAGCGATCTACCAGCACCTGCCCATCCGCTACCCGCACAATAACTTCCGGGTGGTAGCGTTGGGTAAGGACCCCTCGGGGGCCGGTAACGGTTATCTCGCCGTAGCCTACTTCTACCCGGACTCCGTCCGGCACGGGAATAGGCTTGCGGCCAATGCGGGAAAGGGTCCTTCCTTCGGTCTGTTCTCGTTGCAGCGGATTACCAGACATAACAGAGCAATTCTCCTCCTATGCCGAGTCGCCAGGCCTGCCGGCCGCTCATCACCCCTTGCGAAGTTGAGAGAATAGCCAGACCCAAGCCGCCATACACCCGGGGAATTTCGCCCTTGCCGACATAAACTCGCAACCCGGGCTTGCTGACCCGCTTCAGACCGCTGATAACCGGCTCCCGCCCGGTGCGGTAAGCCAGATGCACCCGCATTGTGGGAAACTGGTGGCCCCGGGGCATATCAAAATCCCGAATGTAACCCTGCTCTTTCAGGATGGCAGCCACCGATGCTTTCAGCCTGGAATGAGGCACTAACACCGATTCGTGGCGGGCGTGAATCCCGTTGCGAATCCGGGTCAGCATATCTGCTACTGGGTCATTAACCGGCATATTCCTTTTTTCTCCTGGTCTTCAGACAATGATGGGAAACTTTCCGGCGCCGTCGCGCTTTACCAACTGGCTTTGCGAATCCCCGGCAAGTCACCGGTCAAGGCTAACTGTCGGAAGCAAATTCGGCAAATGCCAAAGTACCGGATGTAAGCTCTGGGCCGTCCGCAGCGATTACAGCGGTTATATTTCCGCACCGGGTATTTAGGCTCCCGCATCCACTTTTGGATCATTGACTTCTTTGCCAAGACAGCTCCTCAGACGGTTACTAATTTTCAGGAATTAATTCTGTCGAATAAAGGGCATTCCGAACAGTTCCAGGAGTCGCATGGACTCGGCGTCATTTTGGGCCGTGGTAATAATTGTTACCTGAAAGCCCCGGAACCGGTCGATCTGGTTGTAATCGATTTCAGGAAAAATTATCTGTTCCCGGATACCGATGGAGAAATTGCCGCGTCCGTCAAATCCCCGACGGGAAATGCCGCGGAAGTCCCGGATACGAGGCAGGGCCGTATTAATCAATCGGTCCAGGAAATGGTACATCCTGGCCCCTCTCAAGGTAACGCAGGTTCCTACCGGATTTCCTTCTCGCAGCTTGAAGCCGGCGATAGACTTCCGGGCCCGGGTAATAATCGGCTTTTGCCCGGTAATGGTGGTCAGGTCGCGGGTGGCGGCTTCCATCGCGCGCCCATTGGTCAGGGCTTCGCCCAGACCGATATTCACCACAATTTTCTGAACTCGGGGCACCCGCATAACGTTGCTGAACCCAAATTCCGTCATCATTGCGGGGACTATTTCGTTCCGGTAAGTTTCCAGCAGTCGGGGAAAAGGCGGCCCGGACTGCTCCGCGACTTCCGCTTCCGCCGTTGCCGCTCCGCCGCCCTGGCGGCCCCGGGACTGACGCTGCTGTCGGGGGGCTTGCTGGTTTCCCGACCCGGAATTGGCCGCCTGCTGTTCATTCTGTTCGTTATCGGGCATCGTCGATCACTTCCTTGCACTTGGGGCATCCCCGAACTCTTAGACCGGTTTCCAGGGTTATCGACTTGGGTCGTATCGTGCCGCTGCACTTGTTGCAGATAAGCATTACGTTGGAAATATGAATGGAAGCTTCCTGCTGAATACGGCCAGCCTGGCGCAGTCCCGGTCTGGGCTTGATATGGCGGGTGATAACGTTGACCCCTTCTACCACTATGCGGTTCTCGGCAACCAACTGACGCTCGACCCGGCCGGTTTTTCCCTTATCCTTCCCGGCGATAACCAGCACCTCGTCGCCGCTGCGAATATTCATCAGACCACCTCCGGCGCCAGGGAAACTATCCGCATAAATCCCTTTTCCCGCAACTCGCGGGCTACCGGCCCGAATATGCGAGTCCCCCGGGGCATCAGGTTATCCTGGATAATCACTGCGGCATTGTCGTCAAACTTGATATAGGTGCCGTCGGGACGGAGCAAAGCCTGTGCCTGTCGGACTACTACTGCTTTGACTACGGTCCCCTTCCGCACCGGGGAGTTTGGCACTGCTTCCCGGACGGTGCAGACGATTACGTCTCCCACCTTGGCATACTTCCGCCGGCTGGCTCCCGGAATATTGATTAGCCGGATGAGCTTGGCGCCGCTGTTATCGGCCACATTTAATCGGGTATATGTTTGAATCATTGTTCGGCCTCTCCCGCGGCGTCATTCTCCTCCAGGGAGTCCGCAACTTCCGCCGCGCCGGCTAACTCGACATTCAGGTCCGTTTCCAGTTCGATGGGCTGTATCTCGGCCACCTGTCGGCGCTGCAAAATTTCCAGCAGGCGCCAGTGTTTGGTTCTGGAAATCGGGCGAGTCTCCTGAATTCGCACCGTATCACCCACGCGGCACTGATTCTGCGGGTCGTGGACGTAGAATCGAGTAACTCGGCGGACCGGCTTTCGATACAGCCGGTGTCGCTGTTTCCACACCATCTCCACTACTGCGGTTCGGTCCATACTGGTTCGGATTACCTCGCCGGTGCGCACCTTGCGCATCTCTTTTGACATATTTAATTCACCGTAATGTTTCGTTCCCGCATCACCGTCAACAGGCGGGCGATGTCCTTCCGGGTTTTCCGGGGCTGATTAGTATCGATGAGCTGATTGGTCGCCGCCCGAAAGCGGAGATTCATCAATTCCCGATAAGTTTTGCTCAGCTCTTCCGTTAATTGCTGGTCGGTGAGAGAACGTATTTCCTGAATGTCCATGCCAAGCCCTTTACTTCAATTAGGAACTGCCCAAACTTGCCGCTACCTGGTCCCGTTGCACCGTCTTGGTCGGGATCGGCAGCTTGTGGGAGGCCAGCCGGAGGGCCTCGACGGCCTGATTCCCCGGGACGCCGCCTACTTCAAACAGAATGCGCCCCGGCTTAACCACGGCCACCCAGTGGTCGTTGGCCGCCTTGCCGCCACCCATCCGCACTTCGGCGGGTTTCTTGCTGATGGGCTTGTCCGGGAATACCCGAATCCAAACCTGACCGCCCCTCTGGAGGTGGCGGGTAATGGCGATACGAGCCGACTCAATCTGGCGGGCGGTAATCCACTCGGCGCCCATAGCCTTCAGGCCATACTCCCCAAAATGGACACTGTTGCCGGTAGTAGCCATACCCTTCCGGCGGCCCCGACCCATTTTGCGGTACTTGGTTCGCTTAGGTTGCAACATCGAAAGCCCCCCTGATGGGCACACCGTCGATAACGTCGTCGGCGATGGCCTCGGTCAAATCTTCATCGTCGGGCCCCGACTCGACCCGAACCTCAATATTTTCCAGTTCCTCTACAATCTCGGGCGGCGGCGGGAGAATCTCGCCTCGGTAAATCCAGACTTTAATTCCGATTCGCCCCATCGCGGTAGCCGCTTCGGCCAGGGCATACTCGATGTCGGCCCGCAGGGTATGCAGGGGAACCTGTCCCATCATCAGCTTCTCGGTACGGGCAATCTCCGCGCCGGAAATGCGTCCTTTAGCGATAATCTTGATGCCCTGGGCGCCGGCCTGCATGGCCCGCTGGGCCGCCTGGCGCATAGCCCGGCGGTAGGCTACCCGGCGCTGTAACTGGTCGGCTATATTGCGTCCCACCAGGTAAGGGTCCAGCTCCGGCTGTTCAATTTCGACGATATTGAGCTGCACCCGGCGACGGGTAATGCCCTCCAGCTTGCTGCGCAGATTCTTCACCCGTTCGCCGTCCCGGCCGATAAGGATGCCGGGCCGGGCTGAGTGAATATTGATTACCGTGTCCTGGGCGCCCCGGTCAATCTCCACTCGGGAAATTCCGGCGTCGGAGAACCCCCGGTACTCGTTATGCACCGTGTTGCGCAGTTTCAGGTCTTCCAGAACCAGTCCGCGATAGCTGGCGGCGTTATTGGCGTACCAGTGAGTTTTCCAGTCCTTGATTATACCCAACCGGAACCCGTATGGATGTGTCTTGTGGCCCATAAGCTAGGCCTCCCCTTCTATTTCATCGACTACTACGGTGATATGGCTGGAACGCTTGGTAATTCGTCCAATGCGCCCGCGGGCTCGAGGACGAAAACGCTTTACGGAAGTTGCGGGGTCGGCGGTAATTCGCACGATACGCAGGTTGTCCCGGTTCATCAGCATATTATTCTCGGCGTTGGAAGCGGCCGACTGAACCACCTTGTAAACTGTCCGGGCCCAGGGCGACTGCAGGAGACTCAAGGCACTCAGCGCGGCGTCCACATCCTGGCCCCGCACCAGGTCCAGAATTGGCTTGAGGCGCTTCTGGGAGGCGCCAATCTGCTTGGCTACGGCTTTTACCGGCGGCATAGCGTCACCTCACCCGGCTGGTCCGCTCAGAGCGGGAGACATGGCCTCGGTAGGTTCGGGTAGGGGCAAACTCCCCCAGCCGATGGCCCACCATATTCTCGGTTACAAAGACCGGTATGTGCCGGCGACCGTCGTGAACGCCCATGGTCAGTCCCACCATTTCGGGCATAATCATGGAAGCCCGAGACCAGGTCCGGATTACCGTGGCAGCTCCGGCTCGCTGAACTGCGTTTACTTTCTTCATTAGCTTGGGGTGTACGTAAGGCCCCTTCTTAACTGATCTGGACATACTTTACCGCCGCCTGCCGCGTATTACGAATTTGCTGCTGGTCTTCGTCTTCCTGCGAGTCTTGTAGCCCAGGGTCGGTTTCCCGGTGGGCGTCTTGGGCCCGGGCATTCCGATGGGAGACCGTCCTTCACCGCCGCCGTGGGGATGATCCACCGGATTCTTGGCAACTCCCCTAACTTTCGGCCTTCGGCCCAGGTGTCGGCTGGCCCCGGCTTTACCCAGACTCTCATTTTTGTGGTCCGGGTTGGACAACTGCCCGACGCTGGCCCGGCAATTGAGCAGTACCCGGCGCATTTCACCCGAAGGCAGCCGTATCAGGACGTACTCGCCTTCCCGGGAAAGCACCTGGGCGCCTACGCCGGCGCTCCTTACCAGTTGGCCGCCCCGTCCGGGGGTCAATTCCAGATTGTGAATCACCGTGCCGGTGGGAATGTTGCGCAAAGGCAGGGCATTGCCCGGCGTGATTTCAGCATTGGGCCCGGCTTCGATCCACTGATCCACTTCCAAGCCAATGGGAGCCAGGATGTAGCTCTTTTCGCCGTCGGCATAGTAGATAAGGGCAATCCGGGTAGTGCGATTGGGGTCATACTCAATGGAGACGACCCGACCGGGCACACCGTCCTTTTTCCGTTTGAAGTCCACGGCTCGATACATCCGACGACTGCCGCCGCCCCGGCTGCGGGTAGTGATGCGCCCCCGGTTATTGCGACCGGCGTGCTTGGCCAGCGGCTCCAGCAACGATTTTTCCGGTTTCCTGCGCGTTATCTCCTCAAAGGAAGGGCGGACTGCGTTACGCGTGCCGGGAGTTATTGGTTTCAGATTCTTCAGTGGCATAGCTAGTTCCTTTGCCGGGGAATCCCGTCGGCCTAAAGACCTTCTACCAAGTTAATGCGATCGCCCGCTTTCAGGGTTACTACCGCCTTCTTGGTATCGGGCTGCTTCTTTATCTTGGGGCCGTACCTTTTGCGCTTGCCGCGGAGCATGGTGATGTTGACATCGGTCACCGTCACGTTAAAGTTCTTCTCTACGGCTTCCTTAACCAGCCCCTTGTTTGCTTTCAAGGCGACTTCAAAGGTGTAACGACCATCCTCCTGGAGCAGGGTGCTTTTCTCGGTGATGGTCGGTTTCAGCAGAACTTCATAAATGTTCATTCAGAGGCCTCCTCCGCTTCCCCGGCGGCGGCGCCGTTACGCACCGAAGCCGGGCGACGGTTCGGGGTGGCAGACCACATAGCCTCTCCCTTTTTCAGGGCGTCCACCGTAATCAGCAGCGTTGCCCGCCGCAAAACCTCGTGGGCATTCAATTGATTTACCGGAAGAGTCCATACCCGCTGCAAATTGCGGCCGGCCCGACTCACGTTGGCATCCGCGTCTGCCGTAACCACCATACTTGAACTGGTAATCCCCAAAGTCTCCAGCAAGGCAACCATAGACCTGGTTTTGCCGTCCAGGTTGTCCAGGTTGTCAATACAGATGAGGCCGCCGCGGCGAATTTTTTCGGACAGCGCGCATTTCAGGGCTTGCCGGCGCATCCGTTTGGGCAGGTCCATTCGGTAGTCTCTGGGGTGCGGGCCGAAGACGGTGCCGCCGTGCCGCCATTGAGGCGAGCGGATGCTGCCTTGCCGGGCCCGGCCGGTATGCTTCTGAATCCACGGTTTCCGGCCCCCGCCGGACACTTCTCCCCGGGTCTTGGTGTCGTGGGTTCCCTGGCGCTTGTTGGCTTGATAAATTACCACTGCCTGATGAACCAGGGAATGATTCATCGGAACATCAAAAACCGAGTCGTCAACCTCGACCTGGCTTACCGTTTCGCCCCTGTGATTAATAACCGGGATTTCCATAACAGTATCCTTATCTTCCCAAAAATCCTGCAGAATCGCGCTTAAATCAGGCGGCGCCGGAAGCTCGTTTTCCGGTCTTGCGAATCATCAGCAGTCCATTGGGCGCTCCGGGCACTCCGCCTTTCAAAAAGAGCAGATTGCGTTCCGCATCCACCTGTACCACTTCAAGATTCTTAACCGTCCGGCGGACGTTTCCCATGTGGCCGGCCATTTTCAGGCCCTTGAACACTTTGCCGGGCGTAGTGCCGCCGCCGATGGAGCCGGGGGCCCGGGCCCGGTCGGACTGCCCGTGAGTCCGGGGGCCGCCGCCGAAACCGTGCCGCTTCATCGTACCGGCAAAGCCGCGGCCCTTGGACTTGCCGATTACGTCAACCAGTTCGCCAGGCTCGAAAATGTCCACTTTAATCTGCTGGCCCAACTGGAACTCGTCCAAGTCGTCCACCTTGACTTCCCGCAGGTAGCGAGCCAGCGGGCTGCCTTTCAAGTGGCCGGTTCTGGGCTTGTTCAGTTTCTTTACCGGGTCAAAGCCCAATTGAATCGCTTCGTACCCGTCGGTCTCGTTGGTTTTAATCTGGGTTACCGAGCAAGGCCCGGCTTGAATCATGGTAACTGGTACAACTCGCCCGTCTTCCCGGAAGACCCGACCCATTCCAACTTTCTTGCCTAGGAATCCCCGGAGCATGGTTATCTCCTGTCGTCACTCGCCTCCGTGGCTGTTTCCGCCCCGGAGCTTGCCCTAAAGTTTGATTGAAATATCCACCCCGGCCGGCAAATTGAGCCGAGTCAGGGAATCAATGGTCTTGGATGTCGGCTCCAGTATGTCGATGAGCCGCTTGTGGGTTCGGATTTCGAAATGTTCTCGCGAGTCCTTGTCCACGTGAGGGCCGCGAATCACGCAGAACCGCCGAATGTGGGTGGGCAGAGGCACCGGGCCGGCGATTCTCGCTCCCGTCCGCTCCGCCGTTTCCACGATCTGCTCGGTAGAGCTGTCCAGCACTTTGTGTTCAAAAGACTTGAGAATTATCCTGACCTTCTGTCGCGTGACCATAAAATCTAAATCCTGACCTTAATTTCTGGCGGCATCCACTCGCCTAGGCGTGGACCAAAGTCCTTACCAGATTTTCCGGCACTTGCTCGTAATACTTGAACTCCATAGTAAAGGAAGCGCGCCCCCGGCTTAGAGAGCGAAGAGCGGTGGTATAGGAGAAAGTCTCACCCAGCGGTATCATTGCGCGCACCGTCTGGATTTCCTCTTCACCCTCAATGCTGCGAATCTGGGCCCGGCGCATTCCCAGGTCGCCCAATACTTCGCTGAGATACTCGCTGGGAGTAACCACATCCATTTGCACCATTGGCTCCAGCAGCACCGGGCCGGCCTTTGGCGCTCCTTCCCGGACGGCCAACATCCCGGCGCTGCGAAAGGCCATTTCCGAGGAATCGACGGTATGGTGGCTGCCGTCGTAGAGGGTAACTTTCAAGTCCACCAGCGGATACCCGCCCAGGGGGCCGTTGTCCAGGGCCTGTTTTACTCCGTTCTCCACGGCGGGGATGTATTCCCGGGGGATTGTCCCGCCGGTAATGGCATTCACAAAGGAATTGCCCGTACCCGGTTCCTGGGGTTCGATTTCCAGCCAAACGTGGCCGAACTGACCGTGTCCGCCGGACTGCCGCACAAAGCGCCCCTCGCTTCGAATCGCTCGGGTCAGCGTCTCCCGATAGGAAACCCGGGGACTGCCTACGTGGGCTTCAACGGAGAATTCCCGGCGCATCCGGTCCACCAGCACTTCCAGATGCAGTTCGCCCATACCGGACATTACGGTCTGGGCCGTCTCATCGTTGTACCTGACCTGGAAAGTAGGGTCCTCGTCGGCCAGCTTGCGCAAGGCGTCGGAAAGTCGGTCCTGGTCGGCGCGGGAAGCGGGTTCAATGGCTACGGAAACTACGGGTTCGGGGAACTTGGGAGGTTCAAGTATGAGGGGGCTGTCCTGATTGCAAATGGTATCGCCGGTAAAGGTATTCTTGAGGCCGACGGCGGCGCAGATATTCCCGGCCTGGATTGCTTCCAGTTCCTCGCGATGGTTGGCGTGCATGTGCAACAATCGCCCCATTCGTTCCCGCTGGCCTTTGCTGACATTCAAAACGGAGGCGCCGGCATTTACCGAGCCGGAATATATTCTCAGGAATACCAGCCGTCCCACATAAGGGTCGGTAACTACCTTGAAAGCCAGGGCGGACAACGGGCTGTCGGGATCGGGGAAGCGCAGGTCCGGTTCTTCCGTCTTGGGGTCAACTCCCTCTACCGGCGGCACATCGGCGGGAGAGGGGAGATAGTCCACGATGGCATCCAGCAACGGGTGCACGCCCTTGCCGGAAATTGCGCTGCCGCAAAGCACCGGAACCAGCTGCCGCTGGATGGTCGCTTCCCGCAAAGCCGCCCTCAGGTCTGCCTCGCTCAGGTCCTCCCCTTCCAGATAACGGATCAGCAGCTTTTCGTCCGTCTCCACAATCTTTTCAATCATGGCCTGACGGTATTCATCAAAGGTTTCCTGGTACTCACTGGGTACCGGCACCTGTTCCGGGGGCGTCAAACCATTGCTGTTGTCGCGTCCCTTGGGATACACGGAGGCCCGTCCGCCCACCAGGTCGATGACGCCAACAAACCCTTCTTCCTCGCCGATGGGCAGCTGCACCGGAACCGGATTAGCCTTCAGCCGCCGCTTGATGGAGTCAATAGTACGGGAATAGCTGGCGCCCACCCGATCCATCTTGTTTACGAAGCAAATTCGGGGAACCAGGTAAGTATCGGCCTGCCGCCAGACCGTTTCCGACTGGGACTGCACTCCGGCGACGGCATCCAGAACAACTATGCCGCCGTCCAGCACTCGCAGGCTGCGTTCCACTTCTGCGGTAAAGTCCACGTGCCCCGGGGTGTCGATAATGTTGACCCGGTGCCCGTCCCATTCGGCGGTAGTAGCCGCCGCCGTAATTGTGATGCCCCGCTCTCTTTCCTGGGGCATATAGTCCATGGCGGTGGTGCCTTCATCAACGCCGCCAACCTTGTGAATCCGCCCGGTCAAGTAGAGCACTCTTTCCGTAACGGTAGTCTTGCCCGCGTCGATGTGGGCGATGAACCCGATGTTGCGAATATTTTCTATGGGATAAGCAGAAACCATCTTCTAACAGGAAACCTCATGTCTTTGCCGCCATATTTGCCGGCAGTTTACTTTGCGTCTCGGTATTATCTCCGGTAGTGTACGAAGGCCCGGTTGGCTTCGGCCATCCGGTGCAGCTCTTCCCGGCGGCGCACGGCCGAACCCTCGCCTCGGGCGGCATCCAGCAACTCATTAGCCAGACCCCGACGCATGGGCATACCGGACCGGGACCGGGCCCCGCGGATCAGCCACCGCATCGCCAGGGCTTCACTCCGGTTTGATCTCAATTCGGTTGGCACTTGATAAGTAGCCCCGCCGATACGGCGGGGTTTAACTTCTACCAAAGGCGTAGCGTTCTTAAGGGCCTGTTCAAAAATCTCCATTGGATCCCGCCGCGACTCATCCCGAACCAGGTCCAGGGCGCCGTAAACCACCCGCTGCGCCGTAGTTTTCTTGCCGCGAGTCATTACCCGGTTGATGAACCGGGCCAATGGCACACTTTGATAGCGTGAGTCTTCAGCGATTACCCGAGGGACTGCTCTTCTTCTTCTTGACATAACTGCCGCACCCTTGCGCTTGTCAGATACAAAACAAAATCCACTTTTAGGCAAGGAATGACATTTCCCTGCCCGGAAAGTGAACTTGGAGGGGCTGATTCAGGTTCACTCCCGGGAATTGGAGCCATTCACTCCCAATTCCCAACGGAGGTTCACTAAGGTTTCGAGGCCCCGTATTTGCTTCGGCCTCTCCGTCGATTTCGCACGCCTTCAGTGTCCAGCGCGCTTCTTACCACGTGGTACCGCACTCCGGGCAAATCCTTGACCCGGCCGCCTCGCACCAACACTACCGAGTGTTCCTGCAAGTTGTGTCCTTCGCCTCCGATGTAGGCGGTAACTTCAACACCGTTGGTCAGGCGTACCCGGGCAATCTTGCGCAAAGCTGAGTTAGGCTTCTTGGGGGTCATGGTACGCACCTGAATACATACCCCGCGCCGCTGGGGACACCCTTCGCCCCACTTTATGCGGTTGCGCAGCGAATTTTGTACCCAGTGCAGGGCCGGGGCCTTGGTTCCCTTGCGCACCGGCTTGCGTCCCTTTCGAACCAACTGGTTAACTGTAGGCATTACACGGTATTCCTCGCCCTCGAATTCAAGGGATTAATGTCAACGTGATGTGATACTGTAGCAACACCCAGCGCTAATGTCAATGCCCAGCTACGAGGAATTTCCGGTTACGGGCGCTTAATCATCTCTTGTAGAGACCAAATCCCGCCCCCGACTTGCTGTCGCAGTGCTATACTAAACTGTACGATAGAGGTATGAATTAATCGGGACAGGCGACGGGGGAGAAAATGCCGCTTTATTTTTTGTTGGGCAACGTTACCGAAAACGGTCACATACGGCTTCGGGAGAATCCGGACCTGATTGTGGAGTCGGTCCGGGCTTGTGATTGCGAGGGCGCCGAGATTTTGACCCAGTACGCCGTTTTGGGCCGCTACGACTTTGTTATGCTGGCGGACGCCCGGGACAACGATGCGGTAGCCCGGCTTTCGCTGGAAATGAGCTGTCTGGTGGGGATGGACATCGAAACTCTGCCGGCTATCGTCCTGGGTCAGCCGGCCGACCAGGGTGGTGATGAGGCAGAGGGAGAGGCGGTTTATGCCGAACCCGGCGGTGAAGATTGGCGGATTCCCGACCCAGAGCCGAATTAGCTTGTTCAACCCGGACCGGAATCCGGCTGCGCCGTTATCCCCAGCCGAATCGGCGGTGGGGATACTGGGGGGCCTGACTTTGGCGTAAGTTAAAGACTTACCAACTCTGATGCTCCCAGATCCGCGACGGGAGACTTGAAGGCAGCGTGATGAATACAAGAAAAACGCCGGTAGCAATGACCATCGCCGGCTCCGATTCCGGCGGCGGCGCCGGCATACAGGCCGACCTTAAAACCTTTTCGGCGCTGGGCGTTTACGGAGCTTCAACTCTGACTGCCATAACCGCGCAAAATACCGTGGCGGTTGCTGCGGTTCACGAGCTGCCCATTGACATTATCGTTGCCCAGATAGATGCGGTGGTCTCCGACATCGGGGTTGATGCGGTTAAGACCGGGATGCTTTCCAGCGCGGCCATCGTGGAAGCTGTCGCTGGTGCGGTGCGACGCCACGACATTGATCGGCTGGTGGTAGATCCGGTGATGGTAGCCAAGAGCGGCGATTCGCTGCTGCGGCAGGATGCGGTGGATTCGGTGCGGAGGCAATTGATTCCTCTGGCGGCTCTGGTGACTCCCAACGTCCCTGAGGCGGAAACTTTAACCGGCCTGACCCTCGAAAGCGATGCGGATATGCGGGCGGCGGCGGAACGTATTTTAGCCATGGGCGCCGGAGCGGTGGTGGTCAAGGGCGGCCACCGGGCCGGGCCAGCTACCGACCTGCTCTACGACGGGTCCGAGTTTGTTGAGTTTTCGGCGGAGCGCTTCGATACGGTCAACACCCACGGCACCGGCTGCACCTTTGCTTCGGCGGCGGCCGCCGGCCTGGCCCAGGGAAAGTCGGTTCCCGAAGCCGTGGATCAGGCCAAAGAATACGTTACCGAGGCCATCCGCAATTCTTATCCCCTGGGCCAGGGGCACGGCCCGGTGCACCATTTCTGGCGGTTATGGAGTTGACACGGATGGAAGCAAATACAGTCGCTGACCGATTCCGCCGGTCTTTAGTGGTCAAATCCCGCTTTCTGCGGTTTGCGGTATAATGCTCCTTAAATCCACTTCCCAGCAGAGGTTTGCCAACTATGTTCACGCCCGTCTCAAGCCGCGTTAATGTGCCGGAGCTTGACGCCCGGATTCTCCAGTACTGGAAAGATAAGGATGTGTTCCGGCGCACCGAATCGGAACGTCCCGATGCCCCTCTGTTCATGCTGTATGAGGGGCCGCCCACGGCTAACGGCAGCCCCGGAATCCACCACGTCCTGGCCCGAGTCTTCAAGGACGTAATCTGCCGCTATCGAACCATGAAAGGCTATCGCTGCCTGCGCAAGGGCGGTTGGGATACCCACGGCCTCCCGGTGGAACTGGAGATAGAGAAAGAACTGGGACTCAGTTCCAAGCGGGAGATTGAAGAATACGGTATCGAGAAATTCAACCAGAAATGCAAGGAAAGCGTTTTTCGTTACGTCAAGGATTGGGAAGTCCTCACCGACCGCATCGGATTCTGGGTTGATATGGATGACCCTTACGTTACCCTGCACAACGATTTCATCGAAACCGGCTGGTGGATTCTGAAGCAGCTTTGGGACGACGGCCTGCTTTATGAAGGATTGCGCGGCACTCCCCATTGTCCCCGCTGCGAAACCAGCCTCAGTTCCCACGAAGTAGCGTTGGGCTACCAGGAAGATACGCCGGACCCTTCGGTTTTCGTCAAATTCAGGATTACTGAGCCGGCCCAGGGTTTGGCTGTCGAAGCCGACGTGCCGACTTATTTATTGGCGTGGACTACCACCCCCTGGACGCTGCCCGGCAACACTGCGCTGGCCGTAGATGCCGACGCCGATTATTCCCAGGTGGAACTGGTTCGGGAGGGCCGGAAGGAGCGGTTGATTCTCGCCACTCAGCTTCTGGAACCCAACCTCCGGGAAGAGTATGCGACAGTTAACTCCTTTAAGGGTTCGGCCTTGATTGGAACCGGGTATGCGCCGCTGTATCCTCCCGCTGAGTACGGCGCCGACATCCGCCGTTTTGTGCGGCGTGCCGGCCCGAGTGGAACTGCCGTTACCGAGTTGGTCGCGGATGCCGATTTCTCGCCCCGGGTTGTTTCCGGCGATTTCGTTTCCATGGCAGACGGCACCGGCATTGTCCACATTGCCCCCGCCTTCGGTGATGAAGACCTGGGTTTGGGCCGGGAAAAGGAGCTGTCCTTTGTTCAGTCGGTGAATCTCCGCGGCGAAGTAACCGGCGATTATCCTTTCGCCGGCAAGTTCGTAAAGACTGCGGACGAGGACATCATGCAGGACCTGGCTGACCGGGGTCTGCTGCATCACCGGGACATTTACCGGCATACCTACCCCTTCTGCTGGCGCTGTGATACCCCCTTGCTCTACTACGCCAAGTCTTCCTGGTATATCCGCACTACGGCCCACAAGGACCGCCTGGTGGAAGGCAACAGTTCGATTAACTGGTACCCCGACTATATCCGGGAAGGTCGCTTTGGCGAGTGGCTCCGCAATAACGTGGACTGGGCCATTTCCAGGGAACGTTACTGGGGCACCCCGATCCCCATCTGGCAGTGCGCGGCTTGCAGCCATCGAATTTGCATTGGCAGTCTGGCCGAGCTGAAGGAAAAAGCGGATTCCGGCGACCACTCGAACCTGGACAGCCTGGACCTGCACCGTCCCTATGTCGATGAAGTAGTCCTGCGGTGTCCCCGGGAAAATTGCGCTGGCAGTATGTACCGCATTCCCGAGGTGATGGATGCCTGGTTTGATTCCGGGGCGATGCCCTTTGCCCAATGGCACTATCCCTTCGACAACTCCAAAATTGCCGAAGATGGTCGATTCCCCGCCGACTACATCTGCGAGGCGGTGGACCAAACCCGAGGCTGGTTCTACAGCCTGCACGCCCTGGCGACCTTGCTGAAGGGGGAACCTTCCTACCGCAATGTCATCTGCCTGGGCCTGATTCTGGACAGCCGGGGCCAAAAAATGAGCAAGAGCCGTGGCAATGTGGTTGCCCCCAGTGAGGTGCTGGACAGCCACGGCGCCGACGCCCTGCGCTGGTATCTCTACACCGCTTCCCATTCCGGGGAACCGCGCCGCTTCTCGGACAAGCTGGTCAACGAGACCCTGCGGCGGGTCCTGCTCACCTTGTGGAATGTCTATTCCTTCTTCACCAACTACGCCAGCATTGACCGATTCCATCCCGACCAGGTTCCCGAAGACTGGCAGCCGGAAAACGAACTGGATCGCTGGATTCTTGCCGAGTTGAACGTCCTGATCGAGCAGGTGGATGGCTATATGGACGCCTACAACCCCACCGACTCGGGGCGCCGGCTCCAGCAGTTTATCGACCAGCTTTCGAACTGGTATGTGCGCCGCAGCCGACGCCGTTTCTGGAAGAGCGAAAATGATACGGACAAGCTTTCGGCCTATGCTGCCCTCTATCGCTGCCTGGTAACGGTGGCTCGCTTGATGGCGCCCCTGGCTCCCTTCATGGCCGAGGAAATCTACCAGAACCTGGTTTGCGCGGTGGATCCCTCCGCTCCGGACAGCGTCCATCTGGACAGTTATCCCCAGCCTGACCCGGCCCTGATTGACCGGGATTTGATGGCAGCTACCCGGCTGGCGATGCAGGTTTCCAGTATGGGCCGGGCCGCCCGTTCCCGCGCCGGAGTTAAAGTGCGGCAGCCCCTGGCCGAGGTCAAGGTCTGGGGCCCGGCGGAACGGCTCAGACAGGTCCGGTCGCAAATCCTGGAAGAGTTGAACATAAAGCAGTTGACCGTAATGGAAGATTTCAGGGACGAAGCGCAAAGCTACCATGACGCAGTCCGGGATCTGACCCAGGCCAGCGGCAAGGGAGAGTTCTCGGGGCATGGCATCCAGCAGGTTGACAATTACTGGGTTTCGGTGGAGCCCGGCTGCCTGGTGGCGATCGACACCCGGGTATCCCCGGAGTTGGCGGAGGAAGGTCTGGCGCGAGAACTGGCGCATCGTATTCAGGGGCTCAGACGCAGCGCCCAGTTTGACCTGACCGACCGTATAGTTACCTACTACCAGGGGCCGGCGGAAGTGGCCCGGGTAATGCAGAGCCACGCCGATTACATCATTCAGGAGACGCTGAGCGAGCAACTGGTGGCCGGCCCGCTGCCGGACGCCGAGGGCAGCGAAACCCAGAAGATTGAAGGTATGGAAGTTACTCTGGCGGTCAAGCGGGTGTAGCCAGACCGGCGCATTATGCTCCCGCAACATTTTTCACGAAGGCGAGGTTTAGCTGACCGATGCCTGAACTCCCGGAAGTAGAAAATGCCCGGCGTATCCTTTTGCGCGCCGGGCTGCCGGGCCGAACCATTACGGATGTCCAGGTGGGTTGGGCCGCTACCGTCAGGCAGCCCGCCCTGGAAGACTTCCTTTTGGGTCTCCCGTCAAAGCGAGTGGAAGACGTAGGGCGCCGGGGCAAATATCTGCTGCTGCCGCTGGATACCGGGGAGACTTTCATAATTCACCTGGGTATGACTGGGGGACTGAGCGTACAATCCGCCTCCCGGGACCGAGACTTGATGGTGCGGCACACCTTCCTTCTGGATGACGCAAGGACTCTGTGGTTCCGGGACCCGCGCAAATTCGGCCACTTGTGGCTTACCGATAATCTCGACGAAACCCTGCCGGCCCTGGGGCCGGAGCCGCTGTCCGCCGACTTTACCGTCGAAAGGCTGGCGCAAAAGCTCGATAACCGCAATGCCCCGATAAAAGCGCTGCTGTTGGAGCAGTCCGTGGTTGCTGGCCTGGGCAATCTGTATGTGGACGAATCTCTTTACTACACCGGCATCCACCCGGAGCGCCGGGCGGGTAGCCTGTCCCTGGCAGAGGTTTCCAATTTGCGGGACAATATCGTAAAGATACTGAAGGCCGCCATTTCCCGGTATGACCGGGCCCGCGAGGAGCAGTGGCCGGACCCGCCCTCGGCTCTGCATACCTGGACCATCCCGCGCAAGGAAGGCGAACCTTGCCTACGGTGTGCTGCGAATATTGTTTCGATCCGGGTGCGGGGACGGACTACCTATCTTTGTCCCGCCTGCCAACCGGCAGCCTAGTGGCGGAATTCCGTCGCACCCGGTCGAATCGAGACACAAACCCGGCGTCCATTGCCGATGTACCTCCCGGATTCAGGCGCTAATTTAATTCCGTACCGGGCAACTTGCTACTCAAAACCGGCTTCGCCCTTACGCCGCGGTGATGAATTTGCCTGGTGTATCGATGTTCCCTTCGGCTCTGAATGTCAAGGTTGACGCTTGAATATAGGTTGCTTACAATGGAATTAATGACTTGGCAGCGAAATTGCGCCCCCGCTTGCCGGGCGCTGCAACCGGAGTCCGCAAAAGCCTGCTCGTTAGCCGGGTCGGACCGTTACTGTTGGCTAGAAGCCTCTCGTTCATTAACTATTTTCGGAAGGTGATGATTAATGGCTGATTATAGCAAGCATGAGGCACAGGAATGGGCGTGGGGGTTTCTGAAAGACCAGTGGACTACTATTATGACCCCGTTCACGCCGGATAATCGGGTTGATGAGGCCGGCCTTCGCCGCAACATCGGCTATATGCGCAGCCTGGGGACCCGGGGTGGCGGCTGCACCTGGGGTATGGGCGAGTTCTGGAGTTTGACCTTCGAAGAGCGCACCCGCGTGATGGACATTGTGGCCGAGGAAGCCGCCGGTCGCTGGGGCATTGCCGCCCACGTTACCCACACCTCGGTTGGCGATATGCTGGCTCTGGCCGACCGGGCCGAGGCTGACGGCTTTGACTTGCTGGTAGTCGCCTCCCCCTACATGGTCGCCAAGACTGAAGATGTGGTTTACGACTACGTCAAGACCCTGGCTGATCATACTAACCTGGCTATAATGTTCTACAATTCTCCCCAGTTCGGGATGGTAATGAGTCCCCAGGGCTTGAAGCGGCTCTGCCAGATTCCCAACGTGGTTGGGGTCAAAGAGGCCAGTTTCAACCAGCAGATTTCCATTGAGACGCACCTGCTGGTGGGAAAGCAGTCCATTATCAGTACCCCGGATGAGTGGATTTATCCCAAAGCTAAAGAACTGGGTTTCCACCAGCAGGTAATGTTCGCCAATACCTCCGACTGGCGCTTCGATACCCCGAAGTGCAATTACTATGTCCAGTTCATTAATCGGGCTAGCCGGGGCGACCTGGACCTGGAGTTTTACAATAAGCATTTGAAGGACATCAAGGCTCTTTCCGACAAATGGTGGGGTGGTACGGTCAAGAAGTCCGGCGGAGCTCTGCCGGCTCCCATGTGCAAGTACTGGGGGGAATTGATGGGTATGGCCGGTGGGCACGTCCGTCCGCCCTTAATGCCGCTGACCGAAGGGGAAAAGGCCGAACTCAAGCGGGAATTGACACCTCTGATTCCCCGACCGCCGGCTGTGACCGTCCCGGCGCAGCCCCGAGTTCATGCGCCATGGCTTAATGGCAGTCACGGCAGCGGAGCCTCGGATTCCGGGATGATGCTGCTGGTCAGCGTCCAGGACATGGCCGAAGCTTTGGAGGCTGACCGGGGCGGAGCGGACATTATTGACGTCAAGAACCTGCAGGAGGCATTGGTCGGTTCCGGTCATCCCAAGCTGGTGGAGGAAGTGCGCCAGCGCATTCCCGCCCACAAGCACGTCAGCGTTACTCTGGGCGTGGTCCCGAATCAGGCTGGCACCGTGGCGATGGCGGTGCGCGCTGCCGGTATGCTGGACGCAACGTCGGTCAAGGTAGGGTTCTGCGAAGCCGATTACGCGACGGCGGTGGAAATACTCCAGGGCGCCCGGGCAGCTTTGCAGGGTTACGATACCAAGCTGATTGGCTCCCTCTTCGCCGACAACCACCTGTTCAAGGGCGGTCTGGACCCGGACTTGATGGTCAAGCTGGCTATTGAGGGGCAGTGCGACGGGTTCCTGATTGATACCCTGACCAAGGATGGACGGAACCTCTTCGACTTTATTCCCGAAGCTAGACTGCGGGAAATGGTTATGGAGGCCAAGCAGGCGGGGATGAGTACCGCCCTGTCCGGCCACCTGAAGCTGGATAATCTGGACGAATTGGCCCGGGTAAATCCCGACATAGTCGGTGTCCGGGGCGCAGTCTGCTCCAGCGGCGAACGAGACCGGGCCGTGGCCTGGGAAGCCGTAGCCCACTTTAAGGAGCAGTTGGACCTGCGCAAGTCCGGTCAGATTGACGTGCACCGTCAGCCGGTCGGGGCCAATGGCAATGGGCACAATGGCGGTTGGGCCATCGTTGACGGGAGAGGCAAGAACTGCGCCGGTGTTATCGCTGCGCTCAGTCGGCAGATGGACGATGACCGGGGCTCCTTTGTTGAAGCCATCCTGCACGATGCCCTCAACATCTACGACGTTATTTACTGGGCGGAGCAGGCCGGGCATAGGCTGCTTACGCAACGCAAGGAAAACGACGGCACATTGCGGGTGCTGATTCAGCCGTATGCCGGTAGCTAAGTCGGCCCGGCAACAGCCGGGTTCGGCCGGCTGCACCACAGAACACCACCCCTGCGCCCATAAAGGTAGCAGGGGTGAGTTTCTTGAGCCAAGCTGCTTGAGGGGGGTGAGTAAAGATGACCGGGGAAGAACGCTGGTCCCTCCGGGGAGACTATTTTGAGAACTGTAATTGCGAAATCCTCTGTCCCTGCATCGTCCGGGGCGGCCCGGCAGTACCCACCGAAGGGCACTGCGATGTAGCCTTCGCCTTTCACATTCAGGAAGGTGACTACAAAGGTGTTGCGCTGGATGACTTGAACTTTTTGGTCGTGGCCTATACCCCGGGCAATATGGGCGAAGGCGACTGGACTCTGGCTAATTATATTGACGACCGGGCCGACCATTTTCAGCGGGCGGCCCTGAGCCGAATTCTGTCCGGTGAAATCGGCGGCCCTTCCGAACGGTGGATGCGGCTGACGACCAACTACCTGGGCATCAAATACTGTTCGATAACCTACACTGCCGAAGGCCACCGGCGCAGCATACAGATTCCCGGCATCATCGACTTCAACGTCCAGGGGCTGGTTGTTGGGCGTCGCGCCGAAGCCATGCGGCTGGAAAACACCGGACACCCGGTCAGTTCTTCGTTAGCCCTGGCGGAAGGTACTAACAGCACCTACACTGACCACGGAATGGTCTGGGACAACTCCGGCAAGAACGGTCACTATGCCGCTTTCCAGTGGAAGTGGCCCGAGTGAATCCGCCCGGCGGTTTTGCCGATAACGGGAGATAGCCCCTGGATGTGTCGAAGCATCAAGAATTTGCGCACTCAGCCCGATCCGGTCGCAGCGGAAGACATCAACGCCGCGGCGCTTCAGTATGTCCGGAAAATCAGCGGCTACCGGGTCCCGTCCCGGGTAAACCGGGAGGCTTTCGAACTGGCGGTAGCCGAGATTGCCGCCGCTTCCGAAAGACTGCTGGCAGCGTTGCCGCGCCGGCCGGTCAGCTAGTAGTTATACCCGCTCCGGAGCGGCGGACCCGAGCGGAGTCCTGGGGTCTTCCCCGCTATCCCAAGCGGTTTGTCCGAAGGCGCGCCGCCGGAAAAATCAGGAAACGTTGCCGCCGTAGATGTGTTCCGGCACAACGATTATCGCCGACCTTCCCTGCGCCGCCATGGCCTGATCGTACTCATCCCAGTCAGGATGTTCGGTTGCGGCTGCAGTGCGGTAAACATCCCGCAGAGTTAGCCGCAGTTCCTCGGCGTCGGTATTGGCGGCCGAAAGCAGCCGCGCGGAACCCTGCAGCACGATATAGGCCGCCCAGTTTTCCCGGGCCACCATTAAGGAACACCGGGAATTGCGGCGCAGATTCTTCAGTTTGGCCCGGTCTTCGGTGGTGGTGAAGGCCACTCCGTCCTGCAGCGGGCCGCAGGTGATGATGCTCATCTGAGCCGAGCCATCTCGCCGGAAGGTAGTCAGCACCCCCCGCCGGTTTTCGGCCACAAATCTCTTGAGATTATCGTCCAGCATAACTCCCCCATTGTTGTAATTCAGCCCGGCCCAGTCAACTCAACCAGAAGGTGGAGCCGCTGGCTTCCTTCCGTACTTCGATGCGAACCGGGAACATATCCTTCAAGTCATCCAGGTGGGTGATGACAATTATCTTGTCAAAGTCGTTCTCAATGGCGCTGATTACGTCCAGGATGCGCTCCCGTCCCGAAGCGTCCTGGGTGCCGAAGCCTTCGTCGATGAACAGGGTCGGCAGCGGCGCTCCCGTGCGCTGGGACAGCACCCGGGACAGGGCGATGCGCAGCGCCAGGTTAACCCGGAAAGCTTCACCGCCGCTGTACATCTCGTAACTGCGGGCGCCCATTTCGTCGCTGACATTTATCTCCAGGGTCTCGATCGGCTCCCCGGAGCCGGAACGGCGCTCGCGCTGGGTCTCCAGCTTGACGTGCATCCGGCTGTCGGTCATGCGGCCCAGCAGCTGATTGGCTTCTTCTTCCAGCCGGGGAACTACCGTTTCGATGAGCATGGCCTGAATCCCCTGGCGGCCAAAAGCGTTCGCCAATTCCTGATATATGCTCTGGTCTTCCCGGGTTGCCGATAGCCGGGCCCGGCGTTCTGCCGCTTCCGTGCGCAAGCTGCCTAGACGATTAACCTCGCCCTCGATAAAGCCTCGCCGGGCCAGCAGGTCCTGTCGGTCCTGCTCCAGCAAGGAAAGGGCTGCCGACGCTTCACTCAATCGCGCTTCCAGTCCAGGCAGCTCGGCCAGAGTGGTTTCCGCTTCCCGGACCTGACTTTGCAGAATTTCCAACTCTTCCTGCCGTCTTGCCAGCGTTTCCCGGTTCTGTGAGATGGACTGCTGGTCCCGGGGCAACTGGATTGCGGCCTGGTCCAGCCGGGCTTTCAGCTGATTATAAGGCTCAAATTCCCGGATGCTCTGGACGGTCTCCTGAAAGGCTGCCTCGTCGTAGGCCAGATCGGCCAACCCCCTTTCGGCGGCGGCTAGCTTGGCTTGGGCCGGCTCGGCAAAACTGCCGCTTTGCAGTTTAACCACCAGGACTTGCCGTTGACCTTCAACTTGCTCCAGTTCGACCCTTGCCGATTCGGAAGTCCGCAAATGCTCTTCCAGCCTAATCGCATGCGCCTTTAGCTCGTTAGCCGCGCGAGTTAGCGCTTGTTCTTGCCGGGGCAGTTCCTTTTCCAGTTCACCCTTTTCCCTTTCCAGGTTTTTCAGGTAGTCCCGATTATTGCGGTAAAGCGCCCGTTTCTCCTGAATTTCCTCCTGGTAGGCTGCTGACAGCCGGCGGTGTCCGTCCTCGCTCAGTGGAGTTTGGCAGAGAGGACATAACGCGGTGTGGGAGGCAGCGCCGTGGAGCAAGTCCAGCTTTTCCTTGATTTGCTTCCCCTCCTCCTCGCAGCGGATAGCAACTGACTGGGCTTCGCCGACCAGTTCGGCCAGAGTCTGGAGTCGGCTGCGGTCAGCCGCTATCCCTTTTTCCTTTCCGGTCAGCTCGGCTATCTTTTGCCGCGTTTCTTCCAATTCGGCCAAAATGGTCGGGCTTGATTCGGCCCGGGGTGTCAACTCAGTTCGGACTTTGTGGCCCAACTGCTTTACTTCCGAGTCAAGCCGAGCCTTTTCCACCTCAATGCTGCGGGTCGCCTCGCTAATCTCTTCCCGCCGGGCATTGTATTGCTGGCGGGCCGCTTCCAGGTCGGCGAACTGCCGTCGGGCTCGTTCCAACTCAGCGAGACCTTTTTCGATTTCTTCGGATTTAGCGAGGAGATTTTGGAGCTGGTCGATTTGGGCTTGAGTTGCCCGGATGTCGGCCTCGATTCGGTTAAGCTCCTGTTGGTTCCCCTCGATTTGAGCCCGCTGTTGGGTCAGTTGGGACTCGATGCGCCGGTGGTGGCTTACTTTTTCTCGCAGCTCTTCAACGGCTTTCCGCTGCTGCTCCCATTGGCTTTCCACCTCAGCCAACTTTCGATTGACGGCGGTCAGCTCGGCCGCCGGGTCTCCGATATTGTTGATGTCTTCCTCAATGCGCTGCAGGGTGCCAGCCTGTAGGTCAACCTCGCTGCGCATTTCTCCGGCTCTTTCTCGGGCCCGGGTCTGAAATCGGTCATAGGCGGCCAGGCCGAGGATTGCCGAAAGCACCGCCTTGCGGTCGGCCGGCGTCTTGTTGGTGAACTCATCGGCCCGTCCCTGGAGCAGAAAGGCTGAATTGATGAAGGTGTCGTAGTCCATTCCTACCAGGAGTTCGATTTTTCCCTGGGTTTCCCGTACCGAGTTGCCGGTTATTATCTGACTGACGGAGCCGGCCTCCCCCAAAGCCTGGAGTTGCAAGTCGCTGGCTCCCTGACGGCGGCGGCCCCCAGCCCGGCGGCGACTGCGAATGGCCCGGAAGCGGCTGTTACGCGCCAGAAATTCCAACTCCACCCGAGCTTCATCGGCCCCATAAGAAATCAGGTCGTCATGGGTCTTCCCGCGCGCTTGCCCCCACAGGCACCAGCTAATGGCGTCCAGCAGCGCAGACTTGCCGTGCCCGTTGTCGCCGCAAAGACAGGCGACGTGCACCCCGGTTAGGTCCAGCGTTGGAACATTCTCCCGATAGGAAAGGAAGTTTCTAATGCCAAGCTTCAGCGGAATCACATCCGGCATCTCCGGCTGGTTTTTAGTGTAGCGCTAACACCGGTATTCTAGCACAGGGGACTTATCCGATACCTGATAGCCAGGCTGATTCGCCGGGAGCTGCAAATGGAGCCGGAAGAGCCGACGCCCGGAGCAGAACATTTATACCTGACCGAGTTCAGCGGGACCGTAATCTACGCCCACGAACCTTCGCCCCTGGACCAGCCTAGAATACACCGGGAAGTACCCGAAGCCGTCAGGGAGATAATGGAGATGATTCGGAGAACCACCGGATACACCCCTTACCAATCATAGAATAAAGGCCTGGCAAACTTACTCCCCACCCATGGATAACTCCTATCGATAACCTCGACCGCGTAATCGTTACCTGCCAAGACCGGACTCCCCTTCTCTTCCCGATGGAGAAAAGTCGGGGGTGAGGGAAGCGCTTCAAGTGGAAGGATGCAGTTTTGCTCTTCCCGGGACTCACGAAACCGCAGCGACAGTGCTATAATCAATAACCAATCAAAAGCAAGAAAAAAGGCAAACAATGACCACACCCATCAATACCTTTCAAGACATCCTGGAAGCCCTCGCTCAAAACCCGGAGCTGTTAGAGCAGCTGCGCTGGCACGTACTGCCCCGAGAAGTGTTGGAACTGCCGGAAAAGTTGAATCACCTCGCCGCGGTGGTTGCAAATTTCGTCGAGGCGACTCAGGCCCAGTTGGAAGCATACCAAAAGCGATTTGAGAACCTCGAAGCCGGCCAAGCCCGACTGGAAGCTGACGTGGGCCAGCTAAAGTCTGACGTAACGGACCTGAAAGCCGGGCAGGCCCGGATGGAGACCCGGGTGGACCGCATCGACGTCCGGCTAAACCGAATCGAAGGCCGGCTGGGAAACATTGACGGCAGCGAATACGAACAGCGGATTCCTATGGCGGCGATTAATCGTTGTATCCAACAGCTTCAGATTCGGAACCCCATCGCCGCCTATACCCAATTCAATGGACAGCCCTTCTTTCTGCAAATGCTGCAAGAGGCCGAAAGGGAAGGAAAAATTACCAGCGAGGAATACGACGAGCTTACCGATGCCGATGTAATAATGACCGGGAGCAACGAGCGCCACACGGTAATCGAAGCGTCTCTGTCCGCCAGCCAGCATGACCTGACCCGAGCCATAGAAAGGGCCGCAATCCTGGCGAAAATTACGGGACACCAGGTATTTCCCGTCGTCGCCACGCCTCGACCGCATCCGCAGCTCCGCAGCCATGCCGAAACTCAAGGGGTAGCCGTCTTTGACATTCGGCCCAGACAGTTTGATTCCGAAGGGGTCAAAATCCACGAAGAGTGAGAATCGTCCTCATTCTTTAATCGCCTTTCCGGAATAACTCCCGGCCCGGTTTACGATTCCGTTAATTCCGCAAATCATCTGCTGCCCCGCTCCCTTCCCGGTGGCGCCGAACGCCGGGTGACTTCCCGGTTACGCCCGGACTGGGCGTTGAAAGCTCCCGGCAGAGTAGCCGGCCTTTTGGGGCGGCAAGCCTCCTGCCGGCGGTTCCCCCATTGACTTTACCCCTAACGTCAAACGTTAATTGCCCCATTACGGCAGCCGGCGAGGTCGGTGGAAGCTGTCGGGCCTGACGCTAAACCGATGGACGAACTTGGTCTTTGCGCCGATTTTACGAATCTTTTTGATTTACGAAATTAGTCCCTTTTACCTATTGACTTCGTAAAATTGTCTGTGATAAAGTCCCCAACCGTTGGCACCACACTTCTCACAAACGTCACGAGCGGAGATAGGATCGGAAATATTCCAATTGCAGCAGTTTGCATAGTTGGTGGGCGCTGAAGTCCAGCGCGGCCACCAAGTCGGACAAAATAAAGCTTAAAGCTATCACGCTCAAGACCTCAACCACACCCCTTGTCCTGATCACACAAGTAGTGCCCGGTCGGTACTAAAGCCCAATTAGCTCCACGCTGGCAGCCTGCGCTTCGTATGCTCTTGCGTCATTGTGCTGCCGAATTCCACCGACGCCTGCCCTGCAAAAGGTTCAACTCCAATAAATCCAAAGTCCGAATCCCTCCGTATTCTTGACGGGAGGACCGGAGGATCGCCGGCCTTGCGGCCCAAGCGATCCCCTGGTTCTGGCACAAGTCTGGCGCCCGATGTGAGGACAGCCGGCCTCAGCTTAAAAACCCGGTCAAGGGTCACCAAATTTTTTACTTATAAGGAGTTAAGTAATCCATGGGCAAGTCCCTTCTAGAAACTCACTCAACGGCCCCTTCCGTCAGGGAGGGGGTAGCGTCTAATATGCGGACCAAGAGTATTGAGCGGATTCCTGGAAAGATGTTTTGGTGGACCGCCAGTTTGATTGTCGCCCTGATGGTCGGAGTCATGCTGGTCAATCTTGCCGCCGGCGCCCCGGCGCTGGCGCATCAACAACAGAATAACCTGGAGACTATCGAGACGACGAACCGCCCCGCCGCGCCGGAACTGGCCCAGTCCATTCAGGATGAGTTAGAAGCGACCGAAGACCCGGCCTCGACATGGGCCCCCTACAAGATTTTGCACACCTACCCCCAGGGCGAAGGCAAGGCCAAAATAGAATGGCAGACCCACGTGGTGCGCCCGGGTTTACGGGCGACGGAGTATGAGATTCAGTGGGATCGAAACAAATTCGCCTCCAACACCGTCGATGGCTCCAAGATATCGATTAACCGCTGGTATTACGAAAACGGTTATATCTATTACAACGAGACCTTGTCGGGTCTGAACACGGGCGACCAGGGCTATCGCATATGGAATTTAAGAGGCCAATTGACGGGTAAATCTCCGTTTTTAACTGCTAAATTTGGGTAATTTAAGACTTAAACCGTTGGTTTTGATGTTGATTACCCAGTAAAGCGCCGCCAAAACATCGGAAAGTTCCGTTCTGAGCCTGAAATTTTTTCATATGCGATAGCCCTGCACGGGCGACAAGTACTACTTCCGAATACGCGGCAAGATGGGTGGCGAATGGAAAGGGTGGAGCAACATCCAGTCCATCTTCGTGGACATCCCCCAGCCTATTGAAACCTTCTACGCCTTCCAGATTGATTCGGGAACCGTCGAGCTGATGATCGAGATGCCTTCTTCCGATGAGTACTACTCCAACAAGCAAGGCGATGGCGGCAGCCCGATTACGGACCTGGACATCAAGTACATCCCGCTGGATGTCGAGGGCGCCACGGAAACCTGGACCGAGAATTATTGGGTGAAGGTCTGGTTGGGTACGCCCCATGACGACACTATGGAGTCGGTGATATCCGGGCTTACCCACGAAACCAAGTATCGAATTTCCGTCCGAGCGAAGAACAAAAACTCCCAGTCCACGGACAAGACCTGGGTTTCGCGGGACGTGACCATTAACAATACCGGCTACCGGATTCCGAATCTGAATGCCTGGCAGCTAATCGATGGACAAACCGAATTAGCCAAGAACACCACTCTATCCTGGGAGCATGGCGTCGACGAAGACGGCTATGTCGCCGATGAATACTGGCAAATCGAACGGCTCCGGTACGACCACGCCACCGAGGCCTGGGTTAATCCCAGCCGGGATACCCGATACAAAGAGATTAGTGGCCGCAGCGGAGAAAGGCTCTATGAATGGGTCTATACCTGCCCCCTGTTCCTGGCCGGCGCCGAGCAAACGTGGTGGTCCAACAACTGCAAAGATGAATTCGACCAACTGAGCTTCAATCCTAATACGGATAAGGCCCGGACCTGGTATTACGAGCTGAAGCCGGACAAGGTTACCACCGGACTGCACGCCGACTCCGGCCGGCTGGACACCGGGTACTACATCGATATTGACAGCGGCGCTACCCATGCCTGCGGCATCCGGGTAGCGGATCCTGGCGATCCTGCAGCCCGGCCGAACCCGTTGCCCACTGCCGGCAAGGCCATCTGCTGGGGCTCCGATGACAACGGACAAGTATCCGGCGCACCGGATTACGACATTACCGCCATTGAGGTGGGGGATGGCTTCTCCTGCGCCATCAAGGACTCGGACCGCAAGCCGACTTGCTGGGGCGCAACGACGAAGAACACTGAAGTTCGCGAAGACGTTCCCGACAAGCCGGCCAAGGAAATTTCCGCCGGCGACAGCGTGGTCTGCATCATCATCCATCATGACGACAGCACCAACCCCAACGACCTCAAGCCCGACTGCTGGGGAAACACCAGCGGCGCGGCGGCGAAGGTCGTCGAACTCCCCGGCCCGCCGGACGTGACTATGCGGAAAATCGCCGTCGGCTCCCATTACGCCTGCGGCATCCCCGCCAGCGGCGCTAAAAAGGACGTAATTTCCTGCTGGGGGCGATGAAGACTATTGGCATCACGGCACCGGCACCGAGCGGGCCAGCCTTTTGCCAACGGATAAAGCGTCGCAGGTTTCCATTGGCGAGTAAGTCGGCTGCATCATCAAAAAAGAGGACCACAAGCCAATCTGCTGGAACTATAATCAGGCCAGCAGCGATGACCTGGCCCCGGACGAAAAGCTCACGGCAATTAATGCCGGCAGCCATTGGGCCTGCGGCATCGAGGAGGAAAGCGGAGACATCGACTGTTGGGGAGTCCCGGCGAAAGACACCCAGCCGCAGCCAATCTATGCCGATAACATCGGGACGTCGATAATCGGCAGTTCCGGCAGCTCTGAAGTTCTTTGCAGCATCCACACCCATGGCCGGGCGAGATGCGAAACTTCCCGAGCGAAATCCCTCGCAGAGGAAGTCGGTTACCATCATCTGACGATTCCCTACCTGGAGCCGGTGACCTGGGGTTACCGCATACTGTTCCGGAACAAGAACGGCCAGCGCACCGACCTTTCCGATTGGGCCGTAATCCGGGATGACGGCGTTCCCCAGTTCGCCGGCCCGACCCGGGGGCTGCACATATCCGGCACTACCACTACATCCATGACCCTGTCCTGGACCGCGCCGGAGCAGGCAACGGATTACAGCAAGAACATGCAGCTTATCGGACACCGGATTACCTATTGGAATCTGACTCTTAACCAGCGCTACTACGGCCCGGGAGCGAAAACTGTGTCGGTCGAGGCCGACGCAACCTCGAAAACCATCGAGAAATTGGATCCGCACAGCGAGTATGCGTTCTACATCGAAAGCTTCTATATGCGGAAAACTTATACTGATGATGGAAGCGTACCTGAAGTTGAAACGGAAAGCTCCCAGCGCTTTATGGCGCCCCGGTCAATGATCCGGTCCGGCAAGACCCGGCCCACCGGGAATACCGCTCTGGTTGCCGCGGTAGGGAACTTCCA